>NZ_JAJSAR010000001.1 GCF_021729085.1 Pseudohongiella sp. O18
TACCGGGCCTGCCTGCTGAAGTTGCCCTTCAGCTGTCAGGGGCGCGCATTATGCCACAGTTTTTGATGCCTGCAAGCGATTTTTATGACAGCACTGTCATTTTCTTTAAATCGCGCCGCAACACTAGCAAATACGTAATAGATGAAACTGCTTCTTGCCGCGCTTGAGGATAATGAAGCGACCAAAGCGAGCCTGCTCGCGACCAATGCTCGCCTCAAGGTCGGAGATCTTTTCCCCATTCACTGACACGGCACCGGCATTAATAAACTCCCTGGCGACACGATTGGACTGCGCCAGCCCGCTGTCCACCAGTGCCTGAACCAGCGTGAGCGCTTCGCCACCTATATCTGTGGCTGGCAAGCCATCCAGACGCAGCTGCTCGAAATCTTGTTCCCGCAGATCATCCAGCCTGCCCGAGAACAGAGCCGAACTGATTCGCTCGGCCGCCTCTACACCTTCTTGCCCATGGACCAGTCCAGTCACCTCGCGCGCCAGAATGCCCTGCGCCTGCGGCCGACCGCTGGCACCCACATCGGCGGCCTCGATTTCATCAATCTGTGCCGGCGTCAGAAACGTAAAGTAGCGCAGAAATTTATAGACGTCCGCATCTGCGGCATTTAACCAGAACTGATAAAAAGCATAGGGAGATGTCTTTTCCGCGTTCAGCCACACAGTGCCCGTTTCAGTCTTGCCGAACTTCTGCCCATCGGCCTTGGTGACCAGCGGCACAGTCAAGCCATACACCTGCCCCTGATAAAGCCGGCGGGTCAGATCAATACCGCCGGTAATGTTGCCCCACTGATCACTGCCACCGACCTGTAAAGTACAGTTGTGCTGGTGATAGAGCTGCGCAAAATCATAGGACTGCAGAATCATGTAACTGAACTCAGTAAAGGAGATGCCTGAGCCCTCTCTTTCGATGCGTTGCTTGACCGACTCTTTCTGAATCATTGCATTGACCGAAAAATGCTTGCCAACATCCCGTAGAAAATCCAGCACACTGAGCTGCTTGGTCCAATCCAGATTGTTTACCACCACTGCCGATGCAGCACCGCAGTCAAAGTCGAGAAACTGCTCCAGCTGCGCTTTAAGGCTGGACACCCAACCGCTGATCACTTCAACAGAGTTTAACTGCCGCTCGGCCGCCTTAAAGCTGGGGTCACCAATCATGCCAGTCGCACCGCCGACCAGAGCCAGGGGTTTATGGCCGGCCAGCTGAAAGCGGCGCAGCACCAGCAATGGAACCAGATGGCCAATATGAAGACTGTCTGCCGTCGGGTCAAAGCCGCTATACAGAGTGCGGCTACCACCCGCCAGGTGCGCTTTTAATTCATCTCCGGAAGTCGTCTGGGCGATCAAACCACGCGCCTCCAGATCGGCAACAATTTCCACTTTATTTACAGACATATCGGTCATTCCAATCATCGAGTTTCTACAAGGCGGACAATTCTACACCATACGTTGGAATAAGACTTGACCTTGCCCGTGAAAGCCTTAAGAATTGGGGGATAATTTGGTCCGCCAGCCAGTAATATCGAGACAACAAGAATTCCATGGAACCGATACACCAAAGAACAACCGTACCTCGCAAAAAGCCAACGCTTCAGAAGCGATACCAAGCCAGCGCCATACCCGGGCCCCAGCAGGGCAAGCGTCTCAGCCTGAAACAGATTCCCCGACAGCATATTGTGCTCGCGAGCATACTCAGCGCAGTGCTGTTTGCCGTCACAACAATGATGCCGGAAGAGTCCGCCCACGGGGACAGACTGGCATCCGACCAGCAATTGCCAAGACTGGCTTCGATGCAGAGCCAGCTGGCAGATCAGGTCGGGCCGCAACCAATGATTGGCCCCATGCAGCCTAAAAATCACGGCTGGACGGAATTGACGGTCGCCCCCGGCGACACACTTTCATCTATTTTCAACGAAGTGGGCCTCTCGGCTCAGGAGCTGCACCGGCTGATCGACACCACAGATGAAGCCACTGTGCTGAACCGTCTTCGGCCTGGCTATCAACTGAGCTTTCACATTCCCAGCCCCGGCGAACTGCGACAACTGCAGGTTCTGACGTCCCCACTGGAAGGCTTTGTCTACAAGCGCTACGACGCACGTTATGAAGTTGAGCCGGTTTTGCGGACTCCAGATATCCGGGAAGTCGTCAGACAGGGCGAGATATCAGACAGCCTGTTCCTGGCCGCACAACGAGCCGATATCCCCGCCAATGTCATCATGGGTATGGCCGATGTGTTTGGTGGCGTAATCGACTTCCTGCTCGATCCGCGACAGGGCGACCGCTTCAGTATCATTTATCAGGAAAAGTATCTCGACGGCGAATACGTCGGCCCTGGTGAAATAATAGGTGCACAATTCATCAACCGCGGTCGCGAGCATATCGCGGTCCGATATGAAAACACCCAGGGTGAAAGCGGCTTCTTCAGCCCAACTGGCGAAAGCATGCAGAAGGCCTTCCTCAGGAACCCGCTGGATGTATTCAGAATCAGCTCCAATTTCAACCCGAACCGCCGCCACCCAATTCTGAACACCATACGTGCGCATAAGGGCACCGACTACGCAGCACCGACTGGAACACCAGTACGCGCAACTGCGGACGGCACTGTAACCTGGGCAGCCCGCAATGGCTCATTTGGCAAGCTGGTCGTTATTGAACATCACGGCTCCTACGAGACCAAGTACGCGCACCTGAATGACTATGCCGATGGTATTCGCAAAGGCAGCCGGGTCAGACAAGGCCAGGTAATTGGTTACGTTGGTGCCACTGGCGGCGCCACTGGCCCGCACCTGCATTATGAATTCCTGGTGAGCGGCGTTCACAAGGACCCACGCACTATCGTCGATCAGCTGCCCCAAGCCGTTACACTGGAGCCTGCTGAAATGCCGAGATTCCTGGAGCGTTCAAGAGCAATTATTGAGCGCTTCCCACCATCCAGTGCCGACAGTCGCCTGCTGACACTGGCCGGACCAGCACTGCCGTCGCTGGAACACTAGTGAGCACCCGGGCGGATCCTTCGAGTTCAGCCCGCCACGGGCCGGCCGGGCTTTATATTGGGCTTATATCCGGCACCAGTGTCGACGGCATTGACTGCGCTCTGATTGAAACCGGTCCTGAGGGTACCCAGCTGCTGGCCACGCAGGCGCTCGAATACTCGCCCGCGCTTCGCTCAAAGATTCTGGCCATCTGCCATGATGGACAGGTATCACTATCGGATCTTGGCGACACCGACGTCGCAATCGGCAAGGCCTTTGCGGCGGCAGCCAATGCGCTGATGCGACAGGAAGGACTGACCGCAGGTCAGATAGTCGCCATAGGCAGTCATGGACAGACCATCTATCACCAGCCGCAAGGCACTCACACCTTCAGTCTTCAGCTGGGGGACCCGAACACCATCGCTGCACTTACTGGCGTGACAACCGTTGCCGATTTTCGCCAGCGCGACATGGCGATGGGAGGTCAGGGTGCGCCGCTGGCTCCCCTGTTTCATCAGCACTTCTTTCATTCTCCAGAGCAGCACACCCTGGTGCTGAATATTGGCGGCATGGCCAATATTACAGTTGTGGATATGAATCCTGCTGCCTGTCCAACAGGGTTTGATACCGGTCCCGGCAATGTCCTGATGGATCTGTGGATAGAGCAGTATTACGGCAAGCCCTACGATGCTGATGGCGCATGGGCCGCCAGTGGTCAGGTGCTGCCAGCACTGCTTTCGGTCTTGATGGCGGAACCCTATTTCTCGCTACCAGCCCCAAAAAGCACCGGTCGAGAATTGTTCAACGCTCGCTGGCTTGGGAGTGCGATGCAACAGGCTCTGCAGCTGGAGGGCGTCGCCAGCTATGCACCAGAGGATGTACAACGCACTCTACTGCAGCTTACAGCTCTCAGTATCGCCGAAGCTGTCGCGGGCTGCGTAGACCAATCAACAGATGCAGGCATAATCGCAGTGTGTGGTGGAGGCGCCCACAATCGCAGCCTGATGTCGCAATTGCAGACCGAACTCCCGACCTATCAGGTAGTCTCCAGCGATCATCTCGGTATGCCGGCCGACTGGGTAGAGGCTGCGACCTTTGCATGGCTGGCCAGCAATACTATCGGCGGCATTGCCTTAGACTGCAGCAAACTGACCGGATCACGCAGCCCCGTGATTCTGGGTGGTATTTATCAGTCGGAGAGATAGGTCGTTTCAGATGGAGAACGACGAGCCACAACCACAGGTAGTGGCTGCCATTGGATTGTTGACAACAAAACGTGAGCCTTCAAGATTCTCGACATAGTCGACGCGCGCGCCGACCAGATACTGATAACTCAATGGATCAACCAGCAGGGTTGCCCCCTTGTGATCCACCACGGTATCTTCGTCCCCAACTTCCTCGTCAAAGCTGAAACCGTACTGAAAACCTGAGCAACCGCCGCCGGTTACGAATACGCGTAACTTCAGGGATGGCTTGCCTTCTTCCTCGATCAGGCTTTTTACTTTGTCGGCCGCGTTATCTGTTAACGCAATAATGACCGGATCGTGTGTCTGTACCGTGGACATATTTCAAGTTACTCAAAACAACTGCAGAATATTTCTCACGAAATTATGGACATATCCGAGTATTTTAGTCAACTATTGTGCTGCAGCTTTAGCTGCCCTGGGCGACACTGGAATGGGCGCCATCATCGTGCGTCAGGGCTCTCAATTGAGACTTAGCCTCATCACCGCAGACAAGACTGCCGTTCACCTGGGCGCCCGCCACCATTTCCAGCAATCGATACTGCACCGAGCCAGTAATGCGGGCTTTTGCTGCAAGTTCAAGGTGGGAGGCAACTTTGACGTCACCTTCTATTTCGCCATTAACCACAGCGTTGGGAACGCTGATGTTGCCATTGACCCGTCCTGTCTCTGCTATTCGCAATACGGCCGCGCTATCATCGGCAGCCTTGATGTCCCCAACCACCAGCCCTTCGATAATCAACTCCCCCTTGAAGGCAAGGTTACCGGTCACCTCGGTATCTACCGAAATCAGCGTATGTGCGTCGGTTCGACTTTTGGATACCAGCTTGTTGTCATTCGATTTGAACATGAACGGGCCCCTGTTGTTGCCATTCGGCATTGATAGACGAAGCAGGCAGTGTCGCGCTCGCATCCGCAACACTTATTTCTGCCGCTGTCGGTACAAACCCCTCGGGCAACACAATGCTGCCGGAAAAGCGATACAGATAGTTAAAGCTTGCCTTCAGCTCCTGAGGCAGCACTGCGATGGTATCCAGATCAAACGATTGCGGCTCACCGGCCAGCTCACCATTGATAACTATGTTGGCTTCTACGTCCACCACAGCATCCTGATTGCCATGTACTGCAACCAGTAATTGATAGGCGTAGCCACGTTCTACCTGCGCTACATCCGAGAGCTTGAACTGAACAATAGTCAGCGCGGGCGTCGCACTGCTTGCCAGGCTCATTACCTGTCGGTAGAGCCCGTTGTCACGCTGCAACTCGATATTGCTTTCACGCAGGGACGCGATTGTCGTCTGTGCCTGGCTCAGTGCCTGCTGATCAAGTTCGCGATTGCGTTCACTGACGGCGAGCTGTGCCTGCAGGTTCGTTAGCTGGGTGGCATTCTCCGGCTCCATCGCGCGCAATTGGGCGAGCTGCTGCGCCAGTTGCTGGCGATCGTCGCTGCCATACCAGTAGCCAGCCGCAGCGGCCAGGGCAATAATAACCAGAGCAGCCAGACCGAGGATATACGGCTGCCATGGCCGATACCTGACAACCCGCATCCGATATTGCTTGCTACCCTTGACGGCCCCAGGCATCGCCAGTCAGCGTGTCGTTTACAGTAACAGCGACAGCGTGTCCAGACCGCTGCGCTCACTGAGACCAAACATGATGTTCATATTCTGCACCGCCTGCCCGGAGGCACCTTTAACCAGATTGTCGATGACCGATAGAACCACAATGGTATCGCTGTCAGCCAGATAGTGAACAGCTATCTGGCAACGGTTCGAGCCTTTGACATTGCGTGTAGCTGGATGGCTGCCAGCTGGCATCACATCTACAAACGGTTCATCGCGGTAGCGATCTTCAAACAGACTCTGTAGTTGCTGCGCCGTCACCTCAGAGGTCGGCCTGGCATAAAGAGTCGCATGAATGCCGCGAATCATTGGTGTCAGATGTGGAATAAAGGTCAGATTAACATCCGTGCCTGCCGCATTTCGCAAACCCTGAGAAATCTCGGGCAAATGACGATGCCCCGCCACGCCATAGGCGCTCATCGACTCTGATGCCTCACACAGGAGACTGCCCACTTTGGCGCCGCGGCCAGCGCCGCTGACACCCGACTTGGCATCGGCAATCAAATGCGCTGGATCTACCAGGCCTTTTTCCAGCAAGGGAATGAGGCCCAACTGCACAGCTGTCGGATAACAACCCGGAACAGCAATCAGCTGTGCATCGCGAATCGCGGCACGATTGACTTCGGGCAGGCCATAAACAGCCTTTTCGATCAGCTCCGGGCTTTCATGCTCCTCTTTATACCACTTCTCCCAAAGCTCGCGATCTTTCAGGCGAAAATCGGCCGACAGGTCGATTATCCGCACGCCGCGCGCCATGAGGCTTGCCGCACTTTTCATCGCAACGGTATGGGGTGTGGCATAAAACACCACATCGCAGGCAGCCAACGCATCATCGTCAGGAACCGTAAAGCGGATATCAAGATACCCCCGCAAATTAGGGAACAGGTCTGCTACAGAGGTCCCCTCAAGCTCGCGCGAGGTGACAACGTCTATTCGCACGTCATCGCGAAGCGCCAGCAAGCGCAGCAATTCAACGCCTGTGTATCCGGTGGCACCGACAATTCCGACTTTGATCACAACTTTCTCCTGATCCCAATAATGGCTTTGTTCCGTATTCTAACACCAGCGAGCAGCTTTTTGCCGGATGCGGCTGTACTCAGGCTGCTGCCATCTGCATAATCGTGAATTCATCAATCCAAGTTTTTGAAGGACAGACATGGCCTGGCTGGAAGCATTTCATTTGATCTCGGTAATCTGCTGGTTTGCAGGTATTTTTTATCTGCCGCGGCTATTTGTCTATCACGCCATGAGCGACGACCCCATCAGCAAAGAGCGCTTTGTTATCATGGAGCGCAAGCTGTACAGGGGCATCATGACGCCATCTGCCGTGGCCACTGTGTTCTTCGGCGCCTGGCTGATCTATAGCGCACCGGATTTTTATCTGCGCCAGGGCTGGTTGCACGTGAAGCTCGTCATCGTTGCCCTGCTGATCGCTTACCACATCAGCTGCGGCTGGTTCTGGGCACGGTTTCGCGACGATCGCAACACTCACAGCCACAAGTTCTTTCGCATCTACAATGAAGTGCCAGTGTTCGCCCTGGTCGCGATTGTCATCCTGGCCGTGGTAAAACCGTTTTGAGCAGGTCAGCGCATACAAAACCCATGGTGCTGTGTCTGAGCGGACTGGATCCCAGTGGTGGTGCCGGCATTCAGGCGGACATGGAGGCAATGCTGATGACCGGCTCACACTGCCTGCCGGTCATTACATCACTGACGGTTCAGAACACCCAGAACGTGCAGGCCACACAGCCCGTTAACGGCGAAATATTGCGTCACCAGGTCGAATCACTCCTGTCCGACCTCAGCATTTCGGCAGTCAAGATCGGCCTGCTTGATGGTCCCGACAATGTCCGTGTGGTGGCGGACATTCTCAAGCAGTTGCGCGACGTCCCAGTGGTTGCGGACCCGGTATTGATCGCGGGAGGCGGCTATGATTTTGGCGCCGTCGATATTATCGACCTCTATCTCGAACAGATCGCTCCTCACGCCACCATCATGACTCCCAATACCCATGAACTTTTCCGGCTCGCCAAGGGATCTGATTCTCAGTCAGAGGCGGCCGAAAGATTGCTGCAGGCCGGTGCGAAACATGTACTTGTGACGGGCGGTCACGAACCCGGCGAGCTGATCACCAACCGCCTCTACTCTGGCCAAAAGGGCGACGAACCCTCTCAGTGGCAATGGGCACGCCAGCCCGGGGAGTATCACGGTTCCGGATGCACACTGGCCGCAGCGTTGGCGTCGTATCTTGCTCAGGGCCATATCGTCACAGACGCCGCCAGCCTGGCGCAGGACTTCACCTGGCAAGCCATCAAGTACGGCTGGCAGCCTGGTGCCGGACAGCTCATTCCCAATCGCCGGTATCCGCTTGAGATATGATACGGCCGCCTGCTTTGCTAGAATGGCGGGCGGTGCAGACAACCCAGGATTAAACTTTTGACCGACCAGCAGGCGCAAATGCTTCGCGGCGTATATGCAATCACTGACGCAAAGCTGCTCGGCGAGAAGCGATTGCTTCCTGCAGTCGAAGAGGCCCTGGCAGGTGGTGTGAGCCTGGTCCAGTACCGTAACAAGAGTGCAGACTGGTCAGTGCGACTTGGCGAAGCGACGAGCCTGCAGGCCCTCTGCAGCAAATTCGGCGCAATGCTGCTGATCAACGATGACATTGAATTGTGCCTGGCGGCCGGCGCAGCCGGTGTGCATCTTGGCCAGAGTGACACCAGCCTTGTGCAGGCCAGACGCACACTCGGCCCGGATGCCATTATCGGCATCACCTGCCACAATCGGGACGAGCTTGTAGTCAAAGCAGAACAGGAAGGTGCAAGTTATATTGCTCTTGGCCGGTTTTTCCCGTCAGAGACCAAACCTGATGCACCAGCTGCAAACCTGAATGACTTGCGACGCGTAAGACAGTTGACGACTTTGCCAATAGTCGCGATTGGCGGTGTCACTGCTGATAATGGCGGCGCTTTGCTGGATCTTGGTGCCGACATGCTGGCAGTCATTCATTACCTGTTCGCCAAGCCAGATGTAAAAAAACGAGCCGAAGCCCTGGCCCAATTATTTGCCTGACAGAACATCCAGACAGAAGGATTAAACCCGATATGACTGAATCACACGTACCCCACCACGACCCCAAACGCTCTGCGGCCCTGTTCGAAGAAGCTCAACAGTATATCCCCGGTGGCGTTAATTCACCGGTCCGGGCATTCCGCGGTGTGGGCGGCACGCCACTTTTTTTCAGTGGCGGACAGGGTGCTTACCTGATAGACGAAGACGAAAACCGTTACGTAGACTTTGTTGGCGCCTGGGGCCCCATGATTCTCGGCCATTGCCATCCGTCCGTCATTCAGGCACTGCAGCTGCAGCTGAACAAGGGCCTCGGATATGGGGCCTCAACAGCAGCGGAAGTAGAGATCGCCAAAACCATCTGCAAGCTGGTTCCGTCCATAGAAAAGGTCCGCCTGGTAACCTCCGGTACAGAGGCAACCATGAGCGCTATTCGCCTGGCACGCGGTTACACCCGCCGCGACAAGGTGGTCAAGTTTGAGGGCTGCTATCATGGCCATGTTGACGGATTGCTGGTCAAAGCCGGTTCAGGGGCACTGACACTTGGCGAGCCTGACTCTTTGGGTGTGCCGACATCGTACACAGATCAGACCTTTGTGCTGACCTACAATGATATCGACGGGATGCGCGAGTTATTCGATCAACGGGGCGAGGAAATTGCCTGCGTCATTGTGGAGCCAGTAGCCGGCAACATGAACCTGGTACCACCAGTGCCCGGATTCCTGGAGGCGATGCGCGAGCTTTGCACCAAGTATGGCGCAGTGCTGATATTTGATGAAGTCATGACTGGATTCAGAACCGCACTGGGTGGAGCCCAGTCGGTTTATGGTGTGACACCCGACCTGACTACATTGGGCAAAGTTATTGGCGGAGGCTTGCCGGTGGGCGCTTTCGGTGGCAAGGCCGAGATCATGAATTGTATTGCTCCACTCGGTGGAGTTTACCAGGCCGGCACACTGGCGGGCAGCCCGCTCGCAGTGGCGGCTGGCCTGGCCATGCTGACAGAGATCCAGCGACCCGGTTTCCATGACCAGCTGACCGCACGCACCGCGCAGATGCTGGCCGGCCTCCAGGAACTGGCAGACGCCGCTGGCATACCCTTCACAACCAATCAGGTGGGAGGCATGTTTGGATGTTTCTTCTCGGAGGAAGAGCAGGTAACACGTTTCGACCAGGTCATGGCCTGCAACGTGGAGCAATTCAAGCGCTACTTCCATTTGATGCTGGAAAATAACATCTACCTGGCGCCATCTGCTTTTGAAGCTGGTTTTGTTTCAGCTGCGCATGGCGACAAAGAAATCGAACTGACTCTGGCAGCTGCCAAAAAAGCTTTTGCCGCTCTGTGACACATCAGGAACCAAAATCAGGAACTATCAATGACAACATATGACGTGTACGGCATCGGCAATGCGCTGGTCGACAAAGAATTCGAAGTAGACGACAACTTTTTTGTCGAAGCAGGTATCGAGAAAGGCTTCATGACACTGATGGATGAGCACCCCCAACAGGTCATTCTGGACCTGCTGAGCCAGCGCTATCCGTTGAAAAAGCAGGCCGGTGGCGGTTCCGCTGCCAACACGCTATACGCCGTAAGCCAGTTTGGTGGTAAAACATTCTATGCCTGCAAAGTAGCCAATGATGAGACAGGCGACTTTTACGTAAGCGCCCTTGGCGACCATAACATCAGCACCAATCTGGGCGCTCAGCGCGAACCTGGTATTACTGGCCGCTGCCTGGTCATGGTGACACCTGATGCTGAACGGACCATGCTGACACACCTGGGCATCTCATCACAGGTCTCCCCGTCAGACGTTCAGGAAGAAATCGTGGCTCAGGCCAAATTCGTATATATCGAGGGTTATCTGGTTACATCTGATTCGGCGCGCGCGGCTGCAAAAAAACTGAAGGCCTGCGCAGAGCAGCATGGCGTCAAGACGGCATTGACCTTCTCCGATCCTGCGATGGTCGAGTATTTTAAAGATGGGGTTAATGAAGTGCTTGGTGATGGCGTCGACCTGCTGTTCTGCAATGAGCAGGAGGCCAAGATCTGGGCCGACGAAGACGATTTCGAAAAAGCCTGTAAAAAAATTGCCACAGTGGCCACTAGCTTTGTGATTACACGTGGTGCCAGAGGCGCATTATTATTCGATGGTCAGAATTACATTGATATTGCGCCACACAGCGTCAAGGCGGTGGACACAAACGGGGCGGGAGACATGTTTTCCGGTGCATTTCTTTATGGCATCACACAGGGCATGTCATTCCAGAAAGCCGGTGAACTTGCCAGTCTGGCATCAGCAACGGTGGTCACTGAGTTCGGCCCACGACTGGATCCGGAGCAGCACTTACGCTTGCTGGAGAAGTTGAACTAGGACTTGTTTTCAGCGGGCCACTGAGTGTAGGCCCGGATGGCAACTTGCCCGGCCCTGCAGGCGTTTAGCCAGCGGGCCGGGCAGCACAGTCACGATTCAGGCACGAAGATCGTCGACGAACTTCTTCACGCCATCAAACCAACTGGTTTTCTTTGGAGACTGCTGACCTTCGGTATCTCCGATGGTCTGAAACTCCTGCAGCAATTCTTTCTGGCGGCGCGTCAGTTTGACTGGCGTTTCCACCACAACCCGACACAGCAGGTCGCCCGGGCCACCACCTCTGACAGAACTGACGCCCTTGCCACGCAGACGGAATAATTTCCCGGTTTGTGTCTCGGCAGGAATTTTCAGTTTGACACGGCCATCGAGAGTCGGGACTTCAAGTTCCCCTCCCAGAGCCGCATCAACGAAACTGATCGGAATTTCGCAGTGCAGGTCTCGGCCTTCACGCACAAATATTTTGTGAGGGCGCATGTGAATCTGCACGTACAGGTCGCCGGGAGGTCCTCCGTTTACACCGGCCTGACCTTCGCCGGTGAGACGGATTCGGTCACCCTCATCCACGCCCGCAGGCACTTTAACCGAGAGAGTCTTCTGCTCTTCAACCTGACCGCGGCCGTGGCAGGAGTTACAGGGATCCTTGATCTGCTTGCCACTGCCATGACAGCGTGGACAGGTCTGCTGCACAGAGAAAAATCCCTGCTGCATTCGAACCTGACCCAGGCCGTTGCAGGTTGAACAGTCAACGGGCGCCGAACCTTTTTTGGCGCCTGTGCCGTCACAGCTATCACAGGTGACCGCGGTTGGGATGCGAATCTTGACCGTTGTTCCCTTGACGGCGTCTTCCAGATTCAGCTCCAGGTTGTAGCGCAGATCCGAGCCCTTGCGGACACCGCTGCGGCCGCCACCAGCGCGGCCGCCTCCACCAAAGATGTCTCCAAAGATATCACTGAAGATATCACCGAAATCACCGGCTCCATGAGCACCACCCTGCTGGTTAACACCAGCGTGCCCGTACTGGTCGTAGCGGGCACGTTTATCCGGGTCGGACAGCACTTCAAATGCTTCGTTGGCCTGTTTGAACAGTTCTTCCGACTCTTTGTTGCCGGAATTCCTGTCAGGGTGATGCTTCATGGCAACGCGCCGGTAGGCCTTTTTGATATCGGCCTCCGACGCATCGCGGGCTACACCCAGTACTTCGTAATAATCTTTTTTCGACATAGTCCGTCAGCCAGTATCTTATTTATCGTCCTTCACTTCCTCGAACTCCGCATCCACTGCGTCATCCGCACCTGAGGACTTGTCGTTGGCTCCAGCGTCATCAGCACCAGCATCTGCAGCTCCGGCGGCACCCTGCTGCTCAGCATACATCTTCTGAGCCAGGCCTGATGATGCTTCGGTCAAGGCTTTGGTCTTTTCCTCGATCTGCTCAAGCTCGCCAGCTTTCATGGCCTCTTCCAGATCGTTGATGGCAGACTCAATCTTGGCCTTTTCATCAGCGTCCACCTTGTCACCGGCATCAGCAAGTGTTTTGCGGGTGGCATGGATCAGACCATCGGCTGTATTGCGGGCTGTCACCAGTTGCTCAAACTTCTTGTCTTCCGCTGCGTTAGCTTCGGCATCCTTGACCATACGCTCGATCTCTTCGTCGGTCAGACCGCTGGACGCCTTGATGACAATCGACTGTTCTTTGCCCGTCGCCTTGTCTTTGGCAGATACGTTCAGAATACCGTTGGCATCGAGGTCGAATGCTACTTCAATCTGTGGCATGCCACGCGGTGCCGGCGGGATATCGCTCAGGTCGAAACGGCCCAGAGACTTGTTCTGGTTAGCCTGCTTGCGCTCACCCTGCACGACGTGAATGGTCACCGCAGTCTGGTTGTCGTCCGCCGTCGAGAAGACCTGTGTCTTCTTGGTGGGGATCGTTGTGTTCTTATCGATCAACACACTGGTTACACCGCCCAGTGTTTCGATACCCAGAGACAGCGGAGTTACGTCCAGCAACAGTACGTCATTCACTTCGCCTGACAGTACGGCAGCCTGAATTGCGGCGCCCATCGCAACCGCCTCATCCGGGTTAACGTCACGACGTGCTTCCTTGCCGAAAAAGTCAGCGACTTTTTTCTGCACAAGAGGCATACGTGTCTGACCACCCACCAGAATGACGTCGTTGATTTTGCCAACATCCAGACCAGCGTCTTTCAGTGCGGTACGAACCGGCTCCAGTGTGCGCTCAACCAGCGCTTCCACCAGTGATTCGAACTTGGCACGGGTCAGCTTTTGCACAAGGTGCTTGGGACCTGATGCATCAGCAGTAATGTAAGGCAGATTCACCTCTGTCTGCTGTGACGATGACAGCTCGATCTTGGCTTTCTCAGCAGCTTCTTTCAGACGCTGCAGTGCCAGCGGATCGCTGCGCAGATCCATGCCGGACTCTTTCTTGAACTCATCCGCCAGGTAGTCGATCAGACGCAGGTCGAAATCCTCACCACCGAGGAAGGTATCGCCATTGGTCGACAGTACCTCGAAGGTATGTTCACCATCTGTTTCGGCAATTTCGATGATGGATATATCAAACGTACCACCACCCAGGTCGTATACTGCAATGGTGCTGTCGCCGGACTTCTTGTCCATACCATAAGCCAGCGCCGCTGCGGTCGGCTCATTGATGATGCGCTTGACCTCGAGGCCCGCGATTTTGCCAGCATCCTTGGTTGCCTGGCGCTGTGAATCGTTAAAATAGGCAGGCACCGTCACCACCGCCTCAGTGACTGGTTCGCCCAGATAATCCTCAGCAGTCTTTTTCATCTTTTTCAGCACTTGGGCTGAAATCTGGGGCGGTGACATGTTGTTGTCGTTCACACGAACCCAGGCATCACCATTATCTGCCTTGGTAATTTCGTAAGGCACCATCTTGATGTCTTTCTGAACAACTTCGTCTTTAAACTGCCGGCCAATCAATCGCTTGATGGCAAACAGCGTATTTTTGGGGTTGGTGACCGACTGGCGCTTGGCGGGCTGACCCACCAGCGTTTCGCCATCTTTAGTGTAGGCGATGACGGACGGCGTTGTACGATCCCCTTCCGCATTCTCAATGACCTTGGCCTTGCCGCCTTCCATAATGGAGACACAGGAGTTGGTTGTACCGAGGTCAATACCGATTATCTTGCCCATAATATCCTCTCCAGAAAACCTTTGATTTCTATATTGGTTCACAGCCGCTGATTTCAAGGGCTGCAGCAAATTTATTTAAGCCCGTTCAGGCTTTGACGCTGACGCCATCGTGACCGCCAGCGCCTGATGGCGCCTTGGCGACCATGACCATGGCAGGGCGCAGCACGCGACCATTGAGTGTGTAACCTTTCTGCATAACCGCTACCACGGAATCGGGCTCTGCCGTATCGCTCTCCATCATGCCCATGGCCTGATGGAATTCAGGGTTGAAGGGCTCACCCACCGGATCCAGCGCCGATACATTGAACTTCTGCAGACAGTTGGTGAAGCTCTTCAGCGTCAGTTCCACACCCTGCTTGAGTGCCGTTACCAGCTCATCATCCTTGTCCGCTGCCGCCTGCAGCGCACGCTCCAGATTGTCAATGACAGGCAACAGTTCAGAGACCAGCTTCTCCTGGCCATATTTGTGCGCTCGCTCTACATCCTGTTCGGCCCGGCGCCGAATATTTTGCATGTCAGCATGCAGGCGCAGAACTTCGCTTTGATGAGCCGCCATTTTCTCCTCCGCCTCTGCCAGGCGGTCCAGTGCCTGCTGCAGGGTCAGCCCGTCATTACCGGCCGCATCCTGCTTGTCTGCGGAGGCTTCTTGTGCGCCATCAGACTCAGTGCCGGCAGCCTGCTCGACGCCCTCGTCATTCGGCTGCAAGTTTTCTTCCTTTGTATCCTGCTTGTTGGTTTCAGGCGTTTGCTCACTCATATCTATGCAACCTCAATCCTCTGCAATCTTGATTCTGTAGCTCATCGAATTTCTGCCACGCGGGCTATCTGCTCAATATGGGGGCGTCGTGATATGATTCAAGGCATCAACACAGCGATTTTTCAAACCAGGCACTATAATCAAATTAAATGCTGATACTTCTGTCCATACGCAACTACGCCATCGCCGAGAGCCTGGATATTGAACTGTCGGCGGGCATGACCGCCATTACCGGCGAAACCGGCGCCGGCAAGTCAATCATCCTGGGGGCCATGAGCCTGATCCTCGGCGATCGTGCCGACCGCGACGCAATTCGCAGCGGCTGCGACCGTGCCGATATCACAGCCGAGTTTGATGTCTCCCGACTGACGGCAGCGCGCCAATGGCTGGCGGACAACGCTCTGGATTCGGACCATCCGGACCAGTGCCTTATCCGGCGCAGCGTATCAGCCGATGGGCGCTCAAGAGCATGGATCAATGGGGCACCAGTAACTCTGCAGTCGCTAGCCGAGCTCGGCGCTCTGCTGATGGACATACACAGCCAGCATGAGCATCACTCTCTGCTCAAGAAGGCTACCCATCAGCAGCTGCTGGATGATTACGCTGGCCATGCGCCAGCAACGACCAGGCTGCGCGAACTGGCAGAGCAGTGGCGCCAGACGCATAAAGAGCTGGAGAGCCTGCTGAATGACAGTAATGAACAGTCTGCTCAACTTGAACTTGCCCGATACCAGCTGGAGGAGCTGGACCAGCTGAACCTGCAGGACGACGAGCTGGACAGCCTCGACCAGGAACTTGATGAGTTAACTCACGCCGAATCGCGCCTGGCCAAACTGCAGGCGCTGCTTCAGCTATGTCGAGAGGATGACGAAGCCAATATTGTGCAGATGCTTCAGCACAGCCAGGCACTGGCCGCCGAATGCGGGCAGAGCAGCGCACTGCAGAATATTCAGGACATGCTCAGCACCGCCCTGATACAGGTTGAAGAGGCCGCCAGCGAGATCAACCGTCATCTGGACAGTATCGAGATCAACCCGGAACGACTGAATGAAGTAAACGAACGGCTTGGACAGATTCATCAACTGGCGCGCAAACATAAAGTCAGACCCGAGTCACTGGTCGAGATGCGGGCACAGCTGCAGCAACAACTTCAATCTCAGGCGAGCAGCGCCGAAGCAATCACTCACTTACAGGAAGCAGCCGACCGCTTGCAGCGCGAGTGGCAGGATCAGGCCAGCCAGATTAGCGCCGCGCGCTCAAAGGCAGCCGACCTTCTCTCAGAGGCCGTCAATAAGCAGCTCGCCGCACTTGCCATGCCAGACGCGCGGCTTTCAGTTGAGCTGGTCGCACAGGACAGCGCCCACCCGCAGCCCTTCGGCCTGGAACAGGCGGAGTTTCTGATCAGCACCAACACCGGGCAGTCCGCCAAACCTCTGGCCAAGATTGCCTCAGGAGGCGAATTGTCCCGCATCAGCCTGGCCATTCAGGTAATCACGGCGATGACTTCGGACACACCAACGCTGGTATTCGACGAGGTCGACGTAGGCATTGGAGGCTCTATCGCACGGACTGTTGGCAGGCTGCTCAAGCAACTTGGAGCGCGCAGTCAGGTATTGTGCGTGACCCACCAGCCGCTGGTTGCCAGCCAGGCCAATCAACACCTTTTTGTCAGCAAGCAGACGCAAGGCAATCAGACACAATCGAGTGTCTCGCTGCTGGAAGAAGAGGACAGGTTGACGGAAATCGCCAGAATGCTGGGCGGCGACAGCGGATCGAAAGGCCGGCCCAGCGAAGAGTCGCTTGCCCATGCTCGGGAACTGACGGCTATCAGTACCAGTTGAAAGAATCGTTAGGCAGATCTCAGGCAGAGCGCTGACACTCAGAGCATATGCCGTACAGGTAGAGGCTGTGATCGGTTATTTCGAAGCCAAATTCGGCGGCAATCTTGTCCTGCCGATCCTCAATGACCTCATCAAAAAACTCTTCTACACGTCCACACTTGTTGCAGACCAGGTGGTCATGGTGCTCGGCTGTGTGAAGTTCGAAAACAGAATGTCCGCCCTCGAAGCGGTGTCGCATTACCAGGCCAGCCGATTCGAACTGGGTCAGCACGCGGTACACCGTAGCCAGGCCGACTTCCTCACCAGCTTCAATCAATGCCTTGTAGACATCTTCAGCACTCATGTGGCGGGTTTCGGAACTTTCCAGCAATTGCAGAATCTTTACCCTCGGCAATGTGACTTTGAGGCCCGCTTTGCGTAGTTCCTGATTTTCTGAGGACATTTTGATTCTCGCACAGTTTTTGGCTAAAGGTGTTATCCTGCCTTGTTTTACCGCAGGCAACTGCATACGCTATTATGCACTCTAATCAGGTGAGTTAAAAGTTTGGACCCGTTATCCATGGTTGATCATATGAATACATCCCGCCATCCAAAATGGCGCTTAGCGCCAATGGCCATCATGGCATGCCTCATCCTGGGCGCGTGCTCCTCCCTGCCCGTGCCACAGTTCCCGGGGGTCTATAAGATTCCAATCGCACAGGGCAATATCATTACCCAGGAAATGGTTGACCAGCTTGAACCTGGCATGACGCCCCGGCAGGTGATCTTTGTCATGGGTTCACCGCTGGTGCGTGACCCATACAATCAGCAGCGCTGGGATTACGTCTACAATTACCAGCCAGGCGGCGGCGAACGTGGCCAGGAACGCCTGACACTGTACTTCGAAAACGATGAACTGGTCCGCTTTGAAGGCGACTTTGAGCCAGGCCCGGATGCTGCGTGGCACAGTGTCAGCGAAGCCCAGGAAGCTTCCTGAGCATTTCCACCAGCTATTCGAAACCACTCAAGCGAAGGGTTTAATTCATGATCAGCGACATCGACAAAACGCTTGAACATGCTCAGCAGATCTGTACACAACAGGGTGTGCGGCTAACCGAGAAGCGCCGTCGTGTCCTGCAGGTTGTTCTGGAATCGGCAGAGCCACTGTCCGCCTACCAGATAGCCGACAACTATAGAGATCTCTACGGAAAGACGCTGTCCGTCATGTCTGTGTATCGAATGCTTAACTTCCTCAAGGACAATGAGCTGGTCCATCGCCTGGAGACTACCAACCAGTACCTGCCATGTTCACATATCCGCTGCCAGCACGACCACGAGGTGCCGCAATTCCTGATCTGCGACAGCTGCAAGGGTGTAGAGGAAGTAGGTATCCGCAAAGAAATTCTCAGCGAGCTCAGCGCCAATATCAAAGACACTGGATTCACACTGGCCCGCCAGCAACTTGAATTCAGGGGCATATGTAGCGCCTGCCAGCGGGCTGGCGCTACACTCAAGCTCAACTGAAGAGCTGGGGGTCAGAAGAACCAGTTAAAGAGATACACCCGGCGCAGGTGTAGCATTGCTTAACTGATCCAGTGTTGGCAGCTCCGGAGCAAACTCCCGGTGACAGGTTTCACAGGTCTCAATCAGTTGCCCACCTGCACGCTGCATCAAATCTGTATTGCGACTACGCACCGCATTGACCGCACGGGCACCGTCCTGGCTCAGCTGTTCCGCCAACTCCAGCCAGCGAGGATCTGCCGCAAGCTCAGAATCGGCCTGCCCCGTGCCTGGCACTTGCAGCAACTCACCACCAAGCTGAACCTGATAGGCGAGATGCTCCAGCTCTCGAAAGTCGCGGTCAGTCTGTGGATTGTTCCAGGTAGCGGACCAGTAAGGGTCTGAGGCCTTATTGATCAAGGCAACCTTGATTGCATCAAAAGCGACCGGCAACTGGTTGACCACCGTATTGCCACCGCCATCACCGCCGCCGCCACAAGCGCTCAGTGTGGCCATCAGGGCAATCGCTGCCAAGGTTTTACCTGCAAGCTTTTCATTATTATCGTGCCGCATTTGCCAACTCCTGTCAGTTTAGGATCAATCAGTCAAACCAATGCTATGCGTAACACGCAAGCATTACAACCATTCCCCAGCCGCCCTCAGAACTGACTCGCAAAAGCCCGCAGCGCGTCAACTCCAAGCACGTCAGCCGGTGCCAGTTGCAGGTCCTGTCGTGTCACCTGCCCCAGACTGTCATTCAATGTTGCAAGATGGATATCCTCCTGCGACTTTCGCTCTGCCAGGAAACCCTGCAGACCATCTGGCAGCCGTTTATTCACCACCAGACCGGCAACATCCACGCCTGCGCGAACGAGCTGCGCATGCAGCTCTATCGTCTCCAGCACGGGCAGGCGTTCCGCCGCCAGAACGATCACAAAACCTGTCTTGCCGGCGTCGGAGAGCGCATCACGCAAGCCCGCAAAACGTTGCTTGCGACGATTTAACAGGCGCCGGATCCGGCTTTCGCGATCCTGGTCCTGCTGTGCGGGTTCATCCCCCAGCGCATTTGCGCCAACACTGGAGTCACGGGCCAGACTCTTGAGGACGGCGCTAAAGCTGTCTGCTTTGTCTCGTCTCTTGATCAAACCTTCGGTCCACGCGGACATCATTTCCGGCAATGCCATCAAGCGGGCCGTATGACCTGAAGGCGCCGTGTCAAACACCACCAGATCATAGTCCGATGCCTGTTCAATCACTTCTGCAATACGCTCCAGCATGGCAGCCTCCTGCATCCCGGGGGCATCGCGGGACAGCTCCATGTGCTTGTCAATTTCACCACTCAAATGAGCCGGCATCATACGTCGCAACGCAGCAGTTACCTCCTCAAGGTGGCGATCAACAGTCTTCTCCGGGTCCAGCTCCAGACCGTCCAGCCCTGAAGCCAGCTTTACCGGCTTGGGGCCGATGCGTCGATCAAACAGATGACCCAGATTATGGGCGGGGTCTGTCGAGACCAGCAGCACATTCTTGCCCTGGTCCGCTGCAGCCAATGCAGTCGCTGCGGAAACAGTGGTCTTCCCGACACCACCCTTACCACCAAAAAAAAGAATCTTCCGTGAGCTGGCAAGTTTCAGCAACATTTGATGTGATCCAATGGAGAGTGTTCAAGACCCATGCGATGGTGCCATTCATGGAAACGGTCGTAGACCACTGGCAGCAGTTCCAGCGTGTAGTAGGCAGCCGGATTCGGTACGCCCAATGTTTCTGCAAACACCATCAGCATAAAAAGATCGTCTTCATCTCTTTGAGCACGCGCAAACGACTGGCGATAGGGCGCCACATAAAACTCTCGCAGCCCTTTCTCCAGCTGCCTGAAAAAGCTGCCGGGCGACTCCTTACTCATGATTTCTCCGTCGATCTTCTTGCGGTGACTTTCTTCGCGCGTTTCGCCCTGAGAAGCCGGGCCTCTTTCGGATCAATGATCAATGGCCGGTACAACTCTACGCGATCGTGGTTGGCGAGCTGGTACTGCTCTGCTGTAGGGTTGCCACGGCCATCGAGCAGACGTGCATAAATCCCTACTCTGACTGTCTGCGGGTCGATTTCCGGAAACTGCTGCAACAGCCCGGAAAGCCCAACTGCCTGCCATGCAGTCGTGCCATCAGGTACCTCAAGGGACACCTTATGCTGCTGATCCGGCAATGCGTATATCACTGTTACTTCAAGCATAACTACCCGTAGAGTACCCGTGCACGTGCGATGACCGAGTCGACCTGCGAATTGGCCGAATGCTGGAAGAGCTTTTCCATAGCGGCACCCAGCAAGGATCCCGACCACTCAAAATGCATTTCCAGACTGACTTTGCAGGCCGAATCGGACAGCGAGGTAAAGCGCCATGTCGCATCAAAGCTTCGGAACGGCCCCTCAACCAGCTTCATATGCATTGACTCATTGGGCACGAGAGTATTGCGAGTAGTGAAACTGTAGCGAATTCCAGCCTTGCCCAGCGTCAGCTTACCCACCACCACATCTTCGTCACGCTCCAGAATCTCTGCCGCAATGCAGCCCTGCATGAAATTGGGATACTGTTCGATGTCGTTCACCAGCGCATACATCTGGGCGGCGGAATAATTGACCAGCGCACTGCGCTCTATGCTTACCATCCTCCGGCTCCCGGCTAGCCCGCCAAAAAGGCAATCAGATCAATAGCGAAATACTTCGCCGCCACTGAATTGATGAATACAAACAACAGCACGACAGGCACGAAGGTACGCAAAGAGAATGTCAGATAGCGGGCCAGCCCCGAACTGCTGAAACCCGCATCGCCAGAGCTTAGCTCGGCGGCAAAACCGTCACGCCAGCGATAGGCGCAGATGATACAGGCAAAGAAACCAACCAGCGGCAGAATCACTTCAGAGAAGGTATCCGCGATCAGATCGAACAATGACTTCGGACCACCGCCATAGGGGATAAAATCCGTCAGCATCGGTGACATGCCGAATGACAGCGCCGCCAGCACGGCACACAGAGTCACCAGTGTTGCCTGCACTAGCACTGCCTTGCGACGTGAGAAATTCAACTCGTCAATCATGTAAGCAATCGGGATCTCCAGGATCGACACCAGAGAAGTTACGGCAGCAAAAAACACAAGTGCAAAAAACACCGTGGCCACCATGCTGGCGCCAAAGTAACCGACCGCCTCCTGCATGGACAGGAATATCTGCGGCAGATAGGTAAAGATCAATCCCACGCTGCTGGTAGACAGATCATCCGGATCAGTGGCGGGATTGAAAGCAAAGATTGCTGGCAATATCAGCAGGCCTGCCATAAAGGCAACCGAGGTGTCAGCGATGGCAACCATCTTGCCTGAATTGGGGATATTGTCCTCCCGGCTGAAATAGGAGCCGTAAGTAATCATGATACCCATGCCCAGAGACAGCGAGAAGAATGCCTGATTCAAAGCGGCATTGATCACCTGACCATTCAGGCGACTGAAGTCAGGCACCAGGTAGTACTGTACCCCGAGCATTGCATCATCGAGTGTCATGACAAAAAGTATAAGTCCCACCAGCATTAAGGCCAGAGTAGGCATCAGCACACGTGCGAGCCTCTCGATGCCTCCTTTGACGCCGCCGAGCAGCACTCCGAACACGAGAATCTGAAGCAGTACAAACCAGGGGAAAATGCCTGGGGACCCAATCATTTCTCCAAATGCGGCATCGGTAGCGAGCTCCGACAGACCACCGGTCAGCGCACGAAACAGAAATATGAGAATCCATACTGTCACGACCGTGTAGAAAACGGCGATCATGAATGGAGTGACTATGGCCAGTTTTCCCGCCCAACGCCAGCCAGTGCTATTGTTGGTCAGGGCAGAAAATGCGCCAACCGGGTTTCGCCGTGTATGGCGCCCGATAGCGATTTCAGCCAGCAATACCGGGAAACAGATCAAGGCGACGAAGAGAATATAGACCATCAGGAAGACAGCACCGCCGTTTTTCGATGCCATGACCGGGAATGCAACCAGATTGCCCAGACCAACTGCCGAACCTGCTGCCGCCAGCACGAAACCCAGGCGTGAACTGAACTGACCCCGATCTATTGCCATGATGTGTCCTCTTGTTGTTGATCTGCGGATTTTAGGGAGTCTGCCCAGC
Source organism: Pseudohongiella sp. O18 (assembly GCF_021729085.1). Classification (GTDB taxonomy): domain Bacteria; phylum Pseudomonadota; class Gammaproteobacteria; order Pseudomonadales; family Pseudohongiellaceae; genus Pseudohongiella. Next base: position 22,700 of record NZ_JAJSAR010000001.1, read on the forward strand.
AACCGCAAATATAGGCCGGCAATTTTAGCGAAGGCATGGAAATAAATGTATAATCCGCCGCCATGGCCAAAGCAAAGAAATCCAAAGTCCCCGATACTACCATTGTCCGCAATAAAAAGGCGCTCCACGACTATTTTGTGGAAGACACTTTTGAAGCCGGTATGGCACTGGAAGGCTGGGAAGTAAAAAGTCTGCGCGAGGGGAAAGTGCAGCTGGTGGACAGCTATGTCATTCTGAAAGATGGCGAGGCATCCATTATCGGCTGTCGCATTAACCCGCTGAACAGCGCCAGCACACATGTAGTTGCCGATCCGGATCGCACCCGCAAGCTGCTATTGCACAAGAAGGAGCTCGCACGGATGTTCTCCAGCGTGCAGCAGAAGGGCCACACCTGCATCGCCACCAAGCTTTACTGGAAGGGACACTTGGTCAAGTGTCAGGTAGCGCTGGCAAAAGGCAAGAAGGATCACGATAAGCGTGACACGATCAAGGATCGCGAATGGGCGATTCAGAAACAGCGTGTCGTTCGCCATCAGAACCGTTGAAGCCCGGACACTGATTAATCCATGAGAACCCAGCCCTTCAAGGTGGCGATATTCGACTGGGACGGCACCGTTGTCGACTCCGTCGAACACATCACTGACTGCCTGCATCACGCCGCCACTACCATTGGCTTTCCAGCGCTGGAGCGGGCCGCTTACCGTAACATCATCGGCCTGGGGCTCGTAGAGGCACTGAAACAGCTTTATCCCGGCATAACAGCTGAGCAGATGGGCAGCATGCGTGAGGCCTATAGCCGGCATTTTATGGCAACCTCTGCTGCAAATCAGCGCGTATTTCCCGGGATTACCGGCATTCTGGAAGCACTGCACAGCAGCAACCGCCTCTGCGCCATCGCCACCGGTAAAAGCCGCCGCGGACTCGATCTCGCTCTGCAGGCCAGCGGGCTGGCACACTGGTTTCACCTCAGTCGCTGTGCGGATGAAACACGCTCCAAACCGGATCCCGCAATGCTGCTGGAAATACTGGCACACTTCCAGATCGAGCCAGATGAGGCGGTCATGATCGGAGATACTGTCTACGACCTGGCCATGGCAGAGGCAATTGGTATGCCCGCCATCGGCGTGACCTGGGGCGTTCATGAGTCCGAAGCCCTGGCGGCGCACAAGCCCATCGCGATCACTGGCGACATGGCAGAGCTTCAGGCCCTGCTGCGCTGACAACCACCCACGGTGAAATAAATCAACGGGCTTACCTGTCTTATGTGATACACTGAAAGTCATTTCGGGGCTGATTTGGATTCGACGCCGGTATCAAAATCCGAGGTGCATGCCGAGAGGGTATAGACTCTCGTAAATCAATCTATGCAACTTCTATAGTTGCCAACGACGAAAACTACGCTCTCGCAGCCTAAATAGAGCCGCGAGCGATTGCCACCGGGATGCCTGTAAACCAGTGATCGCAATCGTCATATAGAACAGGATCGCTGTGGAGTGTGCCTGGCGCAAAGCAGCTAAAACTCACCAGGCTCGCCCAAACCGCCCTGCCCGTCGGGCCGGTACGGGTTAACTCAATAGACGACGCTAAGCATGTAGATCCGAGGACAGCGGACTGACGGACGCGGGTTCAACTCCCGCCAGCTCCACCAATTGAAAAGCAAAGGGGCGGTATCTCGCGATACCGCCCCTTTGCTTTTTCAACCAGGGATATGCGCGCTGTTGATCTCAATACGCCCGGGATCACAAAACGGCAGGACAGCCGTTTTGGACGCCGCTTGCCGGCGGTGCGAAGCACCGAGCGCCAGGGAAGGCGCGAGTCCACTCCCGCCAGCCAAAATTCTTGGCGCCGTCCGGTATCGGGACATCTGACAGCAGCTCACTTTATCTTGTTCCAGCGCCCGTTTAACGTTCTTTGAGATTCCCCACAAAAGTTTTGTGATCAATGATCGATATTACCGAATAACAACACCGAGAACCTGTTGCGGAGACAATTGTGTTTAATATTGGCAACAACAAACAAAAAGCAGCCGAACTCGAGGCACAACTGAAATCTCAGCGCAATTTCATCACAGCAATCGAAACGCACCTGGCCTGTATCGAGTTTTCACCACAGGGCACAATTCTGCACGCCAGTCCTCGCTTTCTCAAGGTGGTTGGATATACGCTGGAGGAAGTCAAAGATCAGCATCATCGAATCTTCTGCAGCCCGGAATACACCAGCAGCGACGCTTATGGTGACTTCTGGAAGCGGCTCGCCAGTGGCCACTCTCATCACGGTAATTTTCAGAGATTTCACAAAGATGGCAGCACCTTGTGGGTGGAGGCTACCTATTTTCCAGTGCTTGAAAACAATCAGGTAATCAAGATTGTAAAAATTGCCAAAGACGTCACCAGTCAAACCCGTCAAAAGCGCGAATATGAGGCATTGCTAAAAGCACTGGATAGCTCACAGGCAGTTATCGAGTTCAACCCTGATGGCACCGTTATCACAGCAAACGCTTTGTTTCTGGCTACCATGAAATACAAGTTGCACGACATCGTCGGCAAGCATCATCGCATGTTTTGCGATGACCGGTTCTATCGTGACAACCCTGACTTCTGGGACCGGCTCGCAAAAGGCAGATTTGAATCCGGTCAGTTCATGCGCTTTGATAGCCAGGGCAGGGAAATTCATCTCGAAGCAAGCTATAACCCGGTGTTCGGAGAAAGCGGCGAAGTAGTTAAAGTAGTAAAGTTCGCATCTGATGTCAGCGACAAAGCCAATCAACGCAAGGCAATTATGCAAACCTCACAAGTTGCTGCAGAAGTTTCAACCGAGAATGCTTCGGCCTGGGTAAAGTGCAGCGAACTATTTCACGAAGTTGTAGGCAATACAAACCGAATTGTGGACGAGCTATCCTCCACTTCCGATATTCTGGCCAAGTTAGACACTCAGTCACGGGAAATATCTAAAATCGTCAATACTATCCGTGGCATTGCGGATCAGACCAATTTGCTGGCCCTGAATGCAGCCATCGAAGCCGCACGCGCCGGTGATCATGGCCGTGGATTTGCTGTTGTTGCAGATGAGGTGCGGCAACTGGCATCTCGCACCAGCAGCTCCACGCTTGAAATAGAAAATGTCGTGGACACCAACAACGGGCTGACCGGCGTTATCCTGGAACGAATAAACACTATCTGCATTGACTCCAACCAGGAGCAGGAACTGATCAGCCAGGTAACCTCTGTTTTTGATAGCATCAAAAAGTCGTCTGATCGAGTCAACCAGGCAATGGCAGAGTTGGGCGCAATAAACTGACAACAGCGGAAATGTGACTTCCCTGGGCTGGTTTATTATCACCCATTGCCCGTGTCAGGCGTTGAGCACCTCTTGCGTTGGCCCAGGCGGCACGGTCTTTTGCCTAGCCCTACGACACTGGCGCTTTCAGCCAGTCAGTATCTCGAATCTATCGCTATGTTGTGGTTGCCCGCGAACGGCGGCATAGTCGTGCGGGTGATTGATATTGGCAAACTGAACAGCATCGACCCCTGGTAATCGCACCTCGACTACAGGCTTATGTTCCAGCCAGCGGTGAACGGAGCGGCCGCCAGCATCCAGCCAGTCACGCAGATCAGCTCGCCAGTGCCCCGGATTCAACGCCAGGCACAAAGGCTGCCGCTGTGTGCCATCGTGCAACACCGCTATTGTGTCCGGTGAGCACAGGCTGCTCACCAGCTCTAGCGGCAGCAGCGCAGGCAGCAACGGCATATCACAGGGAACAATCACCAAGGGTATGTTGCCTGAGGCGACCGCCAAGATTGACTCAATGCCGCCCAGAGGCCCCACACGCACCGGTCTCAGGTCAGCAACTACAATCCCCGGCATGCGCCCGTAGATGCTCAGGTTTCGGTTTGCGCTGATAATCACAGAAGTATCTGGCAAGCCGGGACAGCGAAATCGATCCGCAAGCATCTCGACAAATGTGACCTGACGCTCTAGCAGGCGCAGGCCGAGCAGACCTTTATCCTGCCCGCCCATTCGCTGCCCGGCGCCGCCACAAAGAATCGCCAGATCGTATCGGCCGTTGCCGTCAAACATTCAGAACCGCGCCTCTGCCATCAACCAGAACTTGCTGGTATCCCGGGCGAACTGCTCCGCCTGATAACGCGCGTACTTGGCTGTCAGCGTGTAACGCGTGCCGAAGGCTCGGCCAAGCTGAATATTCCACTCTTTACCGTAGTCAAGGCCAGAAACATCCGCCTGATAGTCATGATGATGCAACTGCAGAGCAAATCCTGCGACGACACCCGATACGCTGAACTGGTTATCCCGCATGCCGGCAGTGGGCGTCGTCAGAAATTTATCTGCCCAGCCCTGAAAAGCGTGCAGTGTCGCCAGTGGCGTCTGCATGGCAACGCCAGCACTGCTGTCCGCGCCCAGCGACTCATGCGCCCAGCCAATCCGCCATCCGGCATGTGTAAGCCCCAGGCCCGCATGATGGTAATTCACGTCAAAACTGGCCGGGTTATTGGCTGCATCCGTTTGCTGTGCAACTTCAGCTCTATAATCCAGCCGCAGATTCTCTCTGGCATCAAACGCCCCGCTGACGATCAGACCCGTGGTTGCAGAGGACAATGCAGCTGCATCGTCGAAATCCAGCGCGATATGATAGGCAGCCACATCAATAGCCGGGCTGACCGTCCAGCGTGCGTTCAGAATATGATGATCGCTGTCCAGCGATGCTGCCGGCACACCTGACTCGGGTCCAAAGATACGTTGAGTATCGTCAACCCAGGCGTAGTTGAGCTGCACCTGCTCAGCGGGTTTATAAGCAACATCAATGGCATCGTAGGTCTGTTCGTTCTGACGCCAGCCGACGCCACCAATCATTCGCTGATTTTCCCGCAGCAGGCGCTGTCGGCCTGCCGTCACGGTCAGCCGGTCACGTTCCAGTCGCAACGCAGCCTGATTAAGATCGGTCCCGTCCGGATCAACAATGACTGGTCGCATTATCATGCCATTACGAGTGTTGTTGAAGCTGTCGTCACCCAGATAACTGACATTGTCCACTTCCACCAATAGCGACAGGCTTTGCCAGCTTCCACTTCGATACGTCAGTCGGGTACGCAGCGTATTGGCCACTGCATCTCTGGGCAGAGCATCGTCGTCAACCTGTTCACTTCGCGCCCTGAATGAAATTGACGTGCTACCTTGCGCCAGCGCTTCGGCGACACTGTCTGAATCTGCAGCGCCTGCCAATGCTGGCGCTGTTGTCAGCATCATGGCAGCAGCGACGTTTCTGCCCAGTGCCATTTTGCTGCGAGACACCTGATGCGATGCCTGTTCAACGGCAGCCCTCGCTTGCTGGGCCAGGGTGATCACTTTGCCCACCACCAGCAGGCAGGGTGTCTGAAGATTGTGCTGTTTTGCCATTTGCTCGATTTCCTTAAGTTTGCAAGTAATAGTTCTCTGATGTGCGTAGCTTCCGTTCTCGATTAGCGCGGCCGGTGTATCGGGCGACATGCCATGAGAGCCAAGGTTCTTCTGAATTCGCTGCAGGGAACTCAGCCCCATGTAAAAGACAAGCGTGCGTTGCGGATCTGCAGCCAGCGAAGCCCAGTCGGTGTCATCCCCATCGTCACTGTGGTGAGCGGTCGTCAGGCAAACGCTATCGGCGACCTTACGCTGTGTCAGCGGAAAGCCCGATGCCGCTGCACAGGCAGCCGCAGCTGTGATTCCCGGCACGACATGTACGGGGACCCCCGCTGCGCGCAGAGTCAACATTTCCTCGCCGCCGCGACCGAAAATAAATGGATCACCGCCCTTTAGCCGGACCACTTTGCAACCACGGCGGGCATGCTTGACCAGCAGCGCCTCGATTTCGTGTTGGGGCACCCGATGAAAGCCCGGCCGTTTACCAACATCCAGCATGACGGCGTCATCGCGCGCCTCTTTTAATAACTGTGGCGAGACCAGACGATCATAGACCAACACGTCCGCCTCTCGGATCAGGCGTAAACCACGCACGCTGATCAGCTCCGGGTCGCCCGGGCCTGCGCCAACCAACCACACCTCACCTACCCTGTGAATATCACTCTGTACTAGTGACAACATACCGCCTCCTCGGCTTCAGCCGGCTGGTTCTCAGCCAATAATCTTTTGATCTCTGGTATGCAGGAACCACAATTGGTACCCGCCCGACAGCATGAGCCTACTTTTTCAACTTCGTCACAACCCGCATCAATCGCAGCCATAACAGTACTTTGATAAACGTTGTGGCAGCTGCAGACCAGGGGTCCGGCTTGTTGTGCAGACTGGTCGGCAGGAATACCCAGCAGTAGCGCCGGCATCGACATGCTCGTTGCAGCAGCGTCCTCTGCCAGCAGTGCGTCAAGCAACCAGGATTCGTCGATCTGTGGAGGCTGGGGGGCTTTGGCAAACCACAGCTGAGCACCGTTTTCACCAGTACCCAGCAATCGCAGGTGTTCGCCGTCATCATCCTCCACTTCCGTCCAGGCTGTGACATGCTCACCCCACAGTGTCCGGCACGTATTCATACTGACAGGTTCGGTGCCTGCCAGCGTTACCACCTGCCAGTCACCCATTTGTCGCCGGCTCCAATATTTATTCTCAGGTAGTGGCTGCTCCGTCCTGGTAATAAGCAGGGCATACCAGTCAACTTCTACAGCCTGCAGCATCACCGGTATCTGCTTGAATGCCGGCTGACCCGAGAACGGATCTACGCGAGAAGGCGCCAGAGCACCCACTCTTGCCTGACTGGCAAAACAATCATTCCAGTGAATGGGCATAAAGGCGGACCCGGCTTTCTGCCCTGGCTGCGGACGCGCGCGAACGACGCAATTCCCCTGGGCGCTGGACACTCTGACAATCGCGCCATCAGTAATATTCAGCTCTGCCATATCCTCAGGGTTCAGCTCAACAAATGGCTCTGAGATATGTCGCTGCAGCCGGGAGCTGAGACCTGTGCGTGTCATCGTGTGCCATTGATCACGGATGCGGCCGGTGTTGAGCACGAACGGGAAATCGACATCAGTCACATCAAGCGTTGCCGGGATGTTGACCGGTACAACATTGGCGCGGCCATCGCGGGTAAAAAAGCGGCCATCAGCAAGCATTCTTGATGTGCCCTGCAGTTGTGTCAGAAAAACGCTTGCCTGGTGAGCAGGGACGGGCCACTGAATAGGTGTCAGCTGGTCGTACTCGGCATTGGACAGTGTGGCTAGCGCACCGATATCAAAATCGCGGCTGCCGTTGTTCTGATGACCGGACAGGGCTGCGTGCTCTCGAAAGATATCGGCTGCGCAGTGGTAATCGAAGGCGTGTCCATAGCCAAGCTTTTCGGCCACCCGACTGATAATCTGCCAGTCCGGCAAAGCCTGGCCAGATAATGGTAGAAAGGCGCGTTGTCGCGAGATACACCGTTCCGAGTTGGTGACGGTACCATTCTTTTCACCCCATGCTGCTGCAGGCAATTGAATGTGCGCCAGACGCAGCGTGTCTGTATCCGCAACACAGTCAGACACCACTACATGATCACATCCGGCAAGGGCGCGAATAATCGTGTCTGATTCGGGCAGGGACACGACCGGATTGGTTGCCATGATCCAGATAAATTTTATTTTGCCATCGGCGACTGCGCGGAACATGTCCACCGCTTTTAGTCCGGGTTTCTCTGGCAGTTTGTCGCTGCGCCAGAATTCACCTACCAGCGCGCGATGCTCTGTATTGTCAATGTCCATGTGCGCAGCGAGCATATTGGCAAGGCCGCCGACCTCGCGCCCACCCATGGCATTGGGCTGCCCAGTGATGGAGAACGGGCTGCTGCCAGGCTTTCCAACACGGCCCGTGACAAGGTGGCAGTAAAGAATCAGACTGGCCTGATCAACGCCATGCGCAGACTGATTAATGCCCTGGGAGAACACGGTTACTGTGGACTGCGTTTGCGCAAATTTCTGATAAAACGCCGCAAGCTCCTCAGCTGTCAAACCACAGCGGCCGGCTATCTCACCAAGGTTGCCGCTGCGCGCCTGACTTGCAGCGATCATGTCATCCATGCCATTGGTATGCTGGTCAATGTACTGACGGTCTAGCGCATCATGAGTACCAAGATAGGCAAGCAAGCCGTCAAACAGCCACACATCACTGCCAGGTGCAATCTGCAAATGCAGGTCAGCCTGTTCTGCTGTCACGGTGCGTCTTGGATCGATGACAACTATCGTCATTTCCGGACGTTGCTGTTTGGCCGCCATCAGTCGTTGAAATACCACTGGGTGTGTCCATGCCATATTGGACCCGGTCAACACGACCAGGTCAGCCAGTTCCAGATCCTCATAGCATCCCGGCACTGTATCACTGCCGAATACCCGTTTATGCGCTGCCACCGCTGTCGACATACACAGACGACTGTTGGTATCAATATTGGCGGAGCCCAGAAAGCCTTTGATCAGCTTGTTGGCAACATAATAGTCTTCAGTCAACAATTGACCTGATACATAAAACGCAACCGATTCAGGCCCGTAACGCTTGAGTGTTTTTTCCAGCCGTTTGGCAACTTCGGAGGTCGCATGATCCCAACTGGCCAGCAGACCGTCTACTCGAGGCTGCAGCAGTCGGCTCTGCGATCCAAGAGTCTCTGCCAATGCGCTGCCTTTGACACACAGCCTGCCGCCGTTGGCCGGGTGCTGCGTGTCTCCAAGCAATTCACTGGATTTCGAATCCATTTGAAGACCGCATCCCACACCACAGTAGGGGCATGTCGTTCTGATACTGTTCATGAGGCAGCCCGGCTTGACGGCGCCAACAGCGTGGCAGGATTGGAATCAGCCTTGCACCCATCTTCGATCATACGCAGATAGTGACTGCTGTCTCCTATGTCTCCAAACATCACAGCCCCAACCAGCTGACTGCCACGCCACCAGAGACGTCGATAATGGCCAGTGCGACCATCACGCATTGCCATGCTGCGCAAGGGGGCACTGTTGTCCGGTGACGCCAGCATGCCAGCAGAGAAAACGTCCACACCGCTGACTTTTAAGCGTGTTGGCAGCGGCTGACGCTGGTAATGAGGGAGCACACTGGCATGGTTGTCGACATCAGGCGAGATTCTCTCAGTGCCAGTTGTCGCTTTATATAGCAGCACTGCGGAAAGAATGTCGGCCTGCTGATAGATTGGCGCTACCAGCCCAAACATTTCACTTTCAATCTGGCAACATTCACCCAGAGCGAATACACGCTCATCACTGGTCTGCAACCACTTATCAACGACTATTGCACGCTCTACTACCAGGTCCAACTGACGCGCCAGCGATACCTCCGGAATAATGCCCAGCGCCATGACGGCGGTAGTACACGGCAGGCGCCGGCCGTCAGCGAGTAACAATGCAGAGACAGTCTCACCCGTGGCGTCCGCCTCGAATCTCACGCAGTTTGCTTCTGGATTAAAACCGATTCCACGCTGCTGCAGCGTGCGCCGAAGCAATTCACCAGCTTCACCATCCAGTTGGCGATTCATTGGCCAGGATTCATTGTGCACGACAGTCACTTGCATGCCGCGAGCCTGCAGCGCACACGCCGCTTCCAGGCCAAGCAGACCGCCACCAACCACCACAGCATTTTTGTCAGATTCTGGATTGCCAGCGTCTCGCGAGCGGGCGATAAGCTGCTTTGCCTCCTGGAGCGTACGCAGCGTCATGACGCCATCAAGATCAGTACCGGGGATAGGTAAGCGTGCCGCACGCGAACCAGTTGCCAGAACCAGATAGTCCCAATTCAGTTTCCGTCCACTTTCAGTGGTGGCGCTCTGTGTGTCCAGTTCGATGCTACTGACTGCATCACCGGCGATCAGCTGTATATCATGTTGGCGATACCAGCTCCGGTCCTGCATGGCCAGTGCGGCTTCATCCGATTCTCCGGCAAGCAAGGATGACAGCAGGACGCGGTTGTAGCCGCCAAGCTTCTCGTCGCCAACGATGGTTATGGCAAATTGCCCCGGAGACTTTTCTTCAAGATCGCGGACCAGCCGGGTCGCGGCCATGCCATGTCCAACAATCAGCAGTCGCTTTCTGGATGAGACCAACATAACTACTCCCCGGCTGCGATCCAGACGCGTGAATCACGAACTGTCACAGCGAAGGTCTGCAACCTGACAGAACCATCTTCAAGACATTCTCCACTGCGCAGACAGAAGTGCTGCTTGTAGACTGGAGAAGCCACAACCAGCCGGCCTCCTATATCACCGACAATCCCGCGCGAAAGAACATTGGCGCCACTGAAAGGATCATGATTCTGAACCGCGAAGATTCCATCCCGCGTATTGAATATGGCAACCTGCGCCTTGCCCAGGCGTGCTGCAGCACCTGTGCCCGGGACTATCTGATCGATATCCGCGATATCAAACCAATCGCTGCGCTGCACGGCAGCCGCTTCCATTTGCTGACTCATCACACTACCTCCACGAGTTCTACCTTGTCTTTTTCCTCTGCCCGCGCGGGACGCTTTTGACCGCGCTCGCGCACATAAACGATCTGTTCATCGGGATTGTCGTCGTTCAGGAATGGCCGGAAGCGTTGTAGCGCCACCGGATCTTCGATAGTTCGTTTCCATTCGCACACGTAGGTATCAATGACACCCTGCATTTGTGCCTCCAGTTCAGCGGCTATGCCAAGCGAATCATTGATGATGACGTCCTGCAGGTACTCGAGCCCGCCCTCGAGGTTGTCGCGCCATATTGACGTGCGCTGCAGGCGATCCGCGGTGCGAATGTAAAACATCAGGAAGCGGTCGATGTATCGAATCAGTGTCTCGTCGTCGAGGTCACTTGCAAACAGCTCGGCGTGCCGGGGCCGCATGCCGCCATTTCCACAAACGTAAAGATTCCAGCCTTTTTCCGTCGCAATGACGCCAACATCTTTACTCTGGGCCTCGGCGCACTCCCGTGTACAACCGGAAACTGCCATCTTCAGTTTGTGCGGTGATCGCAGTCCGCGATATCTTTCCTCAACGTAGATGGCCATGCTGACAGAGTCCTGTACGCCGTACCGGCACCAGGTTGATCCGACACAGGACTTCACTGTTCGCAGCGCTTTACCGTACGCGTGGCCCGATTCGAAACCAGCGTCGACCAGATCACGCCATATAAGTGGCAGCTGCTCTACACGTGCACCAAACAGGTCAACACGCTGACCGCCGGTAATTTTTGTATACAGGTCATATTTCTGTGCGACCTGTCCCAGTACGAGTAACTTCTCCGGGGTAATCTCACCACCAGGAATTCTAGGTACGACAGAGTAGCTGCCGTCTTTCTGAAGGTTGGCCAGGAAGTTGTCATTGGTATCCTGCAGACCAACGTGTTTAGGGTCGAGGACGTAGTCGTTCCAGCATGATGCGAGAATGGACGCCACTGCTGGCTTGCAGATGTCGCAACCGCGGCCGGTACCGTGACTTTCAAGCAGCTCATCGAAACTGCGGATCTTGTTCACTCTCACCAGATGGTAGAGACCCTGCCGACTGTAAGCAAAATGCTCGCAGATGTGATCATTGACCTCGACACCACGACGCTTCAGTTCGGCGTCGAGAACCTGTTTGACCAGTGTGGCACAGCCACCGCAGGTCGCTGACGCTCGTGTTTCGGTTTTTAACGCGCCGATTGTCATACAGCCACTTTCTATTGCCTGACACAGGGCGCCTTTCGACACATTATTGCAGCTACAGATCTGGGCCTGCGCCGGCAGGGCATCCACACCCAACACAGGCTTGTTGTCCGAAGGCAGTATCAGGCTGACGGGAGACTCAGGCAAATCAAGTCCATTCAGGGCGTATTGCAGCAACATGTCATAGTCACTGGTATCACCTACCAGCACGGCACCCAACAGGCGGGTAGCGTCTTGGTTGATAACCAGTTTTTTGTAGAAGCCCTTGATGCTGTCTTCAACAACGCACACCCGACTCCCTTCGGTATTACCGTGAGCATCACCGATAGATCCCACTTCTACGCCTAGCAGTTTTAACTTTGTGCTCATGTCGGCGCCACTGAAAGGCTCGCCCTGGTCGCACAGATGGCCGGCAAGTTTGCGTGCCATGTCGTAACCGGGTGCTACCAGACCAAATATGCGAGACTGCCAGAGCGCCACTTCGCCGATGGCAAAAATGGCAGGATCGGATGTCATACAGTGATCATCGATGACAACACCACCGCGATCGCCTATGGTCAGGCCACAGTCTCTTGCCAGTTTGTCCTGAGGACGTATACCGGCTGAAAAGACAACCATATCGGTCTCCAGCTCACCATCAGCAAACACCAGCCGATGCCGGGCCTTATCACCCGCCTCGATACGCTGAGTAGCCTTCGACGTGTGAACATTCACACCGAGTGCTTCAATTTTCTCTCGCAACAACTGACCACCCCGGGCATCCAGCTGCACCGCCATCAGTTGTGGTGCAAATTCAATTACATCGGTCGTCAGGCCCAGGTCTTTCAATGCCTTGGCTGCCTCAAGCCCGAGCAGGCCACCGCCGATGACTACCCCTCGACGACAGCCTTCGGCAGCCGCCTTGATCTGGCGCAGATCTTCCAGTGTGCGGTAAACGAAACAGGCTTCACGGTCGTGCCCTGGGATTGGCGGAACAAAGGGATAGGAACCGCTTGCCAGGACCAGTACATCATAGTCAACGACAGTTCCTTTGTTTCCAGAGACCTTGCGTTCAGCCCGGTCGATCGTTGCTGCCGCTTCGCCAATGATCAGGCGAACACCGTGGCGCTCAAAAAAGGCCAGGTCTGTCAGCGCAAGATCCTCATCAGTGGCGCCGCTGAACCAGCTGCTGAGCTGGACTCGATCATAGGCTGGACACGGCTCTTCACAGAAAACAGTAATCTGAAAATCCTGATCCATGGCGACCAGCTCTTCCAGGAAGCGCTGCCCTACCATGCCATTACCGATCACTACCAGCTGTTTCGTTTGCATCTCTATTCCCCTGCGCTCGTGCGGGCCATTCGATTTTCTGTAAGCCAGAAAACAAAAAAGGCGCTCATCACACGAATGTTCGTGTCATGAGCGCCTTTGCCCGGTGTACTTTTGTCTGCAGTATCTGCTCGCCGTTGAGCAGGACTGATTAAATGAATCCTGCTATGACGCCAGCAATTCCTGTGCCAGATGTTTTGACTACATCAGATCGAGAGTCTCAATTGCCGGAAAATCCTGTGTATAAAGGATCAAATCCTGCCCTTGTCCTTTTGTACTGACTATTCCTGGTTTGCAAAAATCACATTTCCCCAGTCCACTGATGCTTGATTTTTGTGCATGACGCACCAAAAGAATGCGGATTCCTGCCGAATTAGAGACACATACCGGGTCACTGAATTGCAGCCCAATTCCGGATCAAGTTTCCGCCTGGACAATGAGTTAAGTGTGATACCCGTAGTCTTGCCATGGCTCTGGCACACTTCCTGCATTGCCCTTCCTGACATTTGTCGGTAGTCCAATGAAGGGCCAGCCGATCCGATAACGGGCAATGGCGCCCACAGACGCAAGGCACTTAAAACGCCTGACGACTGTGGGCGCTTTTTTATTTATAGCGAGGGGGTTTACCGTGAAGCAGCAAGGAAAACCAGCACAAATTCTGAACCGATTCATCAAAAGTATACGCGCAGTTACATTGTTACTGGGTTCACTGACAGCTGGTGCAGGGACAGCAAGTATTGCTCACGCTGAAACTGGCTGGCCAGAAAAAGCAGAGCTTACTATTGGCTTTATCAAACTGACCGACATGGCACCCCTGGCAATTGCCTATGAGAAATTCTACTTCGAGGACGAAGGTTTATATGTCACTCTCGAGCCACAGGCAAACTGGCGTGTGCTGCTGGATGGCTTGATTGACGGGCGCCTGGATGCAGCCCACATGCTCGCCGGGCAGCCACTTGCAGCGACAATCGGCTATGGCACTCAGGCAAACATCATCACACCGCTCAGCCTGGACCTGAATGGCAACGCCATCACAGTTTCCAACGACATCTGGTCAAAGATGCTGCCACATCTGGAAACCGAGAATGGTGAGGTCAAGCGACCAGTCTCAGCCAGCGCGTTGCGTCCGGTAGTCGACCATTACCGCCAGCAGGGAATGCCCTTCAATATGGGCATGGTATTTCCGGTATCGACGCACAATTATGAATTGCGCTACTGGCTGGCGGCAGCCGGCATTCACCCAGGCTTCTATGCTCCACATAAAGGCGATACCGCTGGAACACTAAGTGCCGAGGTTCTGCTCTCAGTGACACCACCGCCGCAGATGCCTGCCACTCTGGACGCGGGCACGATCCTGGGTTACAGCGTTGGCGAGCCATGGAACCAGCAGGCTATCTACCGCGGAATCGGTGTACCGGTAGTCACCGACTACGAAATCTGGAAGAACAACCCGGAAAAAGTGCTCGGCATGACAGAGGAGTTCGCACGTGAAAATCCGAACACCGCCGTCAGACTGGTAAAGGCGCTGCTACGCGCTGGCAAATGGCTTGACGCGGAGAATAATGCAAACCGGGAAGAGGCCGCTCAAATTCTGTCTCGCAGTGAATATGTAGGGGCCGACTATGAGGTCATCGCAAACTCCATGACTGGCACCTTTGAGTATCAAAAGGACGAGGTTCGATCAGTCCCGGACTTCAACGTATTCTTCCGACATCATGCGACCTATCCCTATTACTCGGATGCGATCTGGTATCTCACCCAGATGCGTCGCTGGGGTCAGATCAGCGAACCCAAAAGTGATGAGTGGTACTTTGAAACTGCAGCAAAAGTCTATCGGCCTGACATCTATCAACAGGCCGCTGAAGACCTGATCAACGAGGGCATTCTGAGCCTTGAAGATTTTCCTGACTTCTCCACCGAGTCCGGTTACAGACCCACTCAGGACGAATTTATAGATGGTATCCCCTACGACGGTAAACAGCCGAATGCGTATCTGCAGTCACTGTCCATCGGATTGAAAGACGAAATATTGTAAGAGGTAGTAACGATGTTGCAACGAGCCCGAGTAATGACCAGCGAACTTCTCAACCGCATGTCTGGCGTCGACATGTCGGCATTGCTCAGGTCGTGGACGCTGACCGTATTTGGCATCATTGCCTTTGTCCTGCTTTGGGAGCTGGGCGCCAGCCGTATCGATACGGCACTGGGTAAATTCCCGGGTCCTCAGCAGGTATGGAGCCAGACCCAGAGTCTGTATGATGATCATGTGCGAGAACAGGAGCGGCGCCAGGACTTTTATGAGCGACAGGACCAGCGCAACGCCGAACGCCTGGCAGCCAACCCGGATGCAGAGGTTCAGTTCCGCGACTACACAGGCAGACCCACGTTCCTGGATCAGGTAAAAACCAGTCTGATCACCGTCGCATTCGGATTCACACTTGCCATGCTGGTAGCGATACCACTTGGCATCGTCTGTGGCCTCAGCAATACCATGTACAGTGTCGTCAACCCGGTGGTGCAGGTATTCAAACCAGTGTCTCCACTGGCCTGGCTGCCGCTGGTTACCATGGTTGTCAGCGCCCTGTACGTTACGGAAAGCCCGCTGGTCAGCAAGGCATTTCTGACCTCCGCCATTACTGTTGCCCTCTGTTGCCTCTGGCCTACGGTCATCAATACAACTGTTGGTGTCGCCAGCGTAGACAAGGACCTGATCAACGTCAGTCGGGTCATACAGTTACCGGCACTTCAGCACGTGCGAAAGATCGTTTTGCCATCAGCCATTCCGATGATCTTTACCGGCATGCGTCTGTCACTGGCGACTGGCTGGATGGTGCTGATCGCGGCAGAAATGCTGGCACAAAGCCCGGGGCTGGGTAAGTTTATCTGGGATGAGTTCCAGAACGGCAGCTCGGACTCACTTGGAAGAATTATGGTGGCCGTGCTCGCGATCGGCCTGATCGGATTTCTGTTGGACAAACTGATGCTGCTGTTGCAGCGCCGCATGAGCTGGGACAAAACCACGGCATTGCGGTAGAGCATCACCAAAAAAGGACAGGAGAGACTCATGAGAAGTTATCTGGAACTCAGCAACGTAAGTATCGAATTCACCTCCAAGAACAGTACATTTCGTGCTCTGGATAAAGTCAATCTGCATGTCAACAAGGGTGAATTCGTATCCTTGATTGGCCACTCCGGTTGTGGCAAATCGACGGTCCTGAATATTGTGGCTGGTCTTTATCAGGCAACTGAAGGCGGTGTCATTCTGGAGGGCAAAGAGATTGATGCGCCAGGGCCCGATCGCGCGGTGGTATTTCAGAACCATGCGCTGTTGCCGTGGCTGACGGTCTATCAAAACGTTGAACTTGCTGTTGCACAGGTATTCAAGGGGAAGCGCAGCCCATCGGAGATTCGGGACTGGATCTTACACAACCTTGACCTGGTTCATATGACACATGCCATGGACAAGTATCCGCACGAAATCTCCGGCGGTATGAAGCAAAGGGTTGGCATCGCACGTGGACTTGCCATGGAACCCAAAGTATTGCTGATGGATGAACCATTTGGTGCCCTCGACGCGCTGACACGCGCTCACTTGCAGGACGAGGTCATGCGCATTCATGCCAGCCTCAACAACACCGTAATCATGATCACCCATGACGTCGATGAGGCCGTGCTGCTCTCGGATAAAATCGTCATGATGACGGTTGGTCCAAACGCGCGTATTGGCAATATTCTGGATGTAGCGCTGCCCAGACCACGTGATCGTCTGGCCATGGCCAACGACACGCAATACAACCACTATCGCCAGGAAGTACTCAAGTTTCTGTATGGCGGCCACAGCCAGCGGGAACTTGCAGCCTGACCAGCCTTAAGTGGCCGGCAGCGCTGGCCAATACTTTGGCAGCTTGACCGCCGGGCACGGTTACGGCTGCAGAATGTCGGCCATCTCTATCACTGAACGTGCCACATCTGTCAGGCGACGGCTCTGGTTCATCGCGGCCTGGCGCAGCGCCCGGTAAGCTTCATCTTCATTCAGCCCTCGATGCTTCATAAGAATCAGCTTGGCGCGTTCGAGCACTTTGCGCTCCTCCAACGCCGATTTGGCTGCATCCAGCTCGGCTCCCATCTCCTGCAGGCGCCGCGCCTGAAATTGCAGCAACTCCATCATTGAGCGTCCCACAGGAGGTTGTTCAGTAACTGAGCTATTGGCGTCTGCCGCGCTGACCGGCACCAGAAAAACGGTATTATCAGGGCCAGCCTGCCTATCCAGCTCTTCGAGCGCAAGCTGATTGCAGTCCAAGAGCTGCCTGGCCTCAGAGAGTTGCACCTGGCACAACTGTTTCAATGCCAACTGAAGTTTCTGTTCAATGTCATACATGGCATCAATGCGCTCGGTGGCTATCCGGAACCATCGATCAGCCAGCGACTCATCACCAAGACTGCCACCGCGGGCGGCAAGCGCTCGCAGGCCCTTTAACTCAGGAATAATGGCTGCGCTTCCAAGCTCAGACCATAGGCGCAATGAACGCTCATCGGCAAATTGGGCAAAGACTTCAAAGCAGCGCTCCTGGGATTCAACCAGGTGTTGCAGCCGGCTTACCTGATCTGCGGTGAACTGGCGGGCTGCGAAACCAGCCGAGCCGACAGCTCGCTCCTGACCAGCCAGCTCCTTGCCCTGCATGAAATTGAACAGAGCGACCAGGCCTCGCGTAATTGCAGGATCGGACGCGGCATCTGCTGTTTCAAACACAACCCCCAGCAATGATTGAATCACCTGCGAATACGCGTCTGTCACTTTATTCAGCGCAAGCTTTCGCGACAGCACCTGGTCACGCAGCACTGCAATACCGGTCAACAGGTGCACTGCACTGGCTATCCGGCTAAACAGGCGTGCGCCGCCCGGAAACACGCCCAGCTCAGCGTTGGCGCGGCTAAGTGTCAGGTGAAAACTGCCTGTTTCACTGTCAACCTGCTTCTGAATGACCTGCAAACGGTCCTGGTAGTCCTGACCGCCTGAAGCCAGATACACATTCGATGCACCGCGCTCTCTCTGCAAAGCATGCACCAGCGCACCGATAGCTGACACGAGTTCGCCCAGCGCAAGAAAACTTGTCAATCCCTGTATTTCGCACCGTTTGGAGGCAACCAGAAAATCTGCCGCACTCATAGCCAATATCCTTTAGCTTACTTGCTTACCACATCAGGTCATCAGGAATCGGGTAATCCTTGTAAGGATCGTCATCATCCGCACCGTCCGTTGCTTTGTCGGCTCTGAAAATAACCGCATCCGCGAAACGCTCGGCTATCTTGTCCGCTATTGTCGCTGGCACGATAACATAGCGTGTGCCGTCACTGCAGATTGCCAGCATACCGGCAGCCAGTTGGTCCTGCTGCTTCTGGCTGACATAGATCTGTTTGATTTTACTGGTGTTAGGATCCGTGAAATTAAACCGGACATCACCATCTGTCTTGATACCGCTGTGCTCCAGCATCTGTTTAACCTGCGCCCGCATGGCCTTTTGTCGTTCGGCCTCGACTCGCTGCAGGTTTAACTGTCTGTCGCGCTCGGCTTTCTCCGCACGTTGCTGCTCAATACGAAGCTGTGTGTCATTTGGAGTCGCAACGCCCTTTTTCTGTTTTGGCTGTTTGTTCTGTTGACGCTGCTCTTTCTGCGCCTGCTTGACTTTTTTCTGATCAACCAGGCCGGCTTTCAAAAGTTGGTCGGCGAGTGATTTTGGCATACTAATCGTTCTCTTAGCGTTCCGTTTATGACGTTTATAGCGTTTTCCCCGGGCAAAAACCGGTTTTGAGAAGCCGGGATTGTCGCCATCACCATTATCAGTTCATAATGTGATGACTACCTCGTTGATAGTCTCGTTTATCATGCCCAAGCTGCAACGTCTGCTTGCTATTCTATTCAGCATTATATGCCTGATTACGGTCTTTATCACCGTCAGTGCCGCATCAAAGGCGCGCGAGGAGCGCACCAACCACGCGCTGGCAAGTGATGCCTATCAACGTATTCTGCAGATTGAAAACCTAGTGACAGCCCTGTTCGAGGCCGAATCCAGCCAGCGAGCGCTGCTGGTGACTCAAGACAATGTCTATTTCCTGGAGCATCAAAGTCGGCGGCAAGTGGTTGAGTCCTTACTTGTGCCCTTTCAGACCAACAGTACATCAGGCAATGACAGCACGGCGCAGGAACTGGTATCCCTGACGAATGAGCGCCTGGCGTTGATGGATCGTATCAGTCAGACCCTGCAGTCTAGTGGTGTCGCGGCCGCCGCAGAAAGTCTGCATGCTTACGAAGGTAAGTTTTTGATGGACCAGATCGTTGCCGTAGCTGCGGAACTGACAGCCAATGAGCGGGACGGGCTGCAGGCGCGCAGTGCTCTCTCAAGTGACCATACAGATCAGCTTACATGGCTTTTAGCATCAGTGGCTGCTCTGAATCTCATTCTACTCTCAGGTGCTTTTCTGGCGATCAGCAATACGCTTCGCAAAAACTCAACGCTGATGTTCAAAGCGAAAAGCACAACTGATGATATTTCCCATATCAATCAGCTCAGTAGCAGCCTGCAATCATGCAATTCGCTGCCTGAGAGCGTACCGGTACTGCAACACTATTTGCTGCGGCTGTTTCCATCCAGCAGTGGCGGGATCTATCTGCTTCGTGCATCGCGTAATCTGCTGCAGTTATCAGCCTCCTGGGGTGACATCACCGGCTTGCCGGATCCGATCGAACCAAATGACTGCTGGGCACTGCGACTTGGTAAATCACACATCATGCCGGATCGCCGTTCGGCGCTGCCCTGCCCCCACCATGAGTCTGACGCCTCCAGCATCTGCATTCCCTTGCTGGCACAAAGTGACATTGTAGGCCTGTTGACCCTGCGGTTTGAAAACCCCCGATTGCTTGTGGAGTCACAGGTTCGCGCCGAACTGGTCGCAACACATACCAGTGCGGCACTGGCCAGCATTATCCTGCGCGAGGCGCTCCAGCAACAGAGCATCCGTGACCCGCTGACCGGACTTTTCAATCGGCGTTATCTGGAAATCACGCTGGAAAGGGAGCTGACGCGAGCCGAACGCAGTAAAGCCTCACTCAGTATCATGATGCTGGATGTCGACCACTTTAAGTCCTTTAACGATCAGTTTGGCCACCAGGCAGGTGACCATGTACTAAAAGAATTTGGTCAGGTTTTGCGCAAACAGGTCCGGGGGGAGGACATCCCATGCCGCTATGGCGGTGAGGAATTTCTGGTCGCTATGCCCAACACTTCGGCCGACGAGGCCAAAATGCGTGCCGAGGAAATACGACAGCAACTGACAAACCTGTCACTGGCTTTCCAGGGACAGCCGCTGCCCCGCATCACAATTTCAGTCGGTGTCGCAGCATACCCGATGCACGCGAGCGATCGTGATGCGTTAATACACATTGCCGACAATGCGCTGTACAGTGCCAAAAAACAGGGTAGAGACCGGGTAGTGGTTGGCTGATTGATTTTGTTATTGCTCTGTATCTGTTTTCTTCTTCTCGGGCAGATTTGCCACCTGTTCCAGATAGGGTTTCAACAGCCGCCCGCGAGCCCAGTGATTGAAGGTCAATGTTCCAGCCACACACAAAGGTACGCACCAATCCAGGTATTTCAAGGCATTTTCTGCAAATGGCGGTGAGGCTATTATCGCAAGCAGTAATGGTAAACCTATAAAAAGCGCCGTTCCGAATAACAATGATAGTGGAAACAGCAAATGCAGCCAGACCGCATTCGGCCCGCGAGAAGCCATTCGCAGCGCCTGTTGAACTCGAAAGCTTTCTTCGTCTTGCTTATTATTGATTGCTTGTACCACCGGCGTCCGAACCATGGTCATCTGATCCGGCTGGCATGGCATCAAGATATACCTTGGACACTTTCAGCATCACGTAGCGGTGCCAGAAGGCAAGACCAGCGAAAAGCAAACCAAACCCGCTGTCTGCAAGGACAAATATCGATAGAAGCGACATCCCTAAACAACCGATGAACATTACGGTCAAATTGACACGGAAGTTCTTGGAGGCGGCGGATTTAAGTTCGAGAAAGAAAAAGTACTCAAAAAATTTTTTCAATCGATTCACCTGGATATAGCGTGGCGCCCTACGTAATAGGCGTAAAGGCGCAACGCATCTCGTTAAACTCGTCTAGGAGCCAAAATCAGTTCCGTAACAACTAGCAACCGCCCCCACTGCCGAGTAAAAAATCGCCGCTGGCCCGAAAAAAGGCGATACTCCAAACCCAATCAGTGACACAAAGCAATCTACCCCCATGGTCTCCGGAGGCCCTTCATCACCGCCACCGCCCACCATTCCAACCTCCTGCACACTTAACTCTCTCATCACACTTACTCCCTGTGTATTAATGAAGCCTGCAATAGTGGTATAGACTAGCCAGCAGCACATTGCCCAAAAAAAATCACAACTCAGGCCAAGACAATGCCAAATCTGCTTCCGACATCTGCGCTGTTCCTGCTACTGACAACCAGCACCCTGGTCGTCGCCCAGCCGTCCGACAACACTGATTTTGACCTACAGGCCCACCGCGGCGGTCTGGGGCTGGTGACCGAAAGCACGCTGCAGGCTTTTGCTAATGCGCTTGAGCTGGGTGTCAGCACGCTCGAGCTGGATACTCAGGTAACGGCCGACGGTTATGTGGTTGTCACTCATGATCGTCAGGTGCTGCCACACCGATGCCTGGATACTGCCCCTGCCACAGCTGACGATCCGCAGTTTCCATACGTAGGCAAATACATCAACGACCTGAGCTGGTCTCAGGTCAGAACACTGGATTGTGGCTCACAGCGGGCATCTGCCCATGCCAGTCAACAGACGGTGCCTGGTGCGCGGCTGGTTCTGCTCAGCGAAGTCTTCGATCTGGTCAAGCGTCATCGCGCCTTCGATGTCATGTTGAACATCGAGACCAAGGTCGAGGCTGGTGCACCTGAGGAAACAGCGCCACGTGAGGTCTTCGTGCAGGCAGTCATTGACCAGATCTACGAGCACGATATGCAGCACCAGGTCAGCATCCAGAGTTTTGACTGGGGCGCCCTGATGCATGTGCGTGAGTTGGCTCCTGAGTTGCCCATTATTGCACTGTCCAATGAGCAGTCCTTCCTGCAGTGCGGTATGCCCGGCGCCTCGCCGTGGACTGGCGGCATCGACATGGACGATTTTGACTGCAATCTGCCCGCCGCTGCCGCGTCGTTTGGCGCTGATGCAATCTCTCCTGTGCACGGGCACCCGCAGGATGCCAGCGTGACTGAAGCCAACTACCAGCCTTTCACTACGCCGGAGATGGTCACGCAGGCGCAAACGCTGGGAATAAGAGTGATCCCATGGACCATCAATGACGCGGCCACCATGGCACATCTGATAAGCATCGGCGTTGATGGCATCATTACCGATTACCCTGACCGTTTGCGCACAATCCTGGCCACTGAAAATCGTCCACTGCCTGCACCACAGGCGGCAGTTGAACCAGAAACCAGTGACCTCGGAGAACAATCCATCCTGAGCCTGCAGCAACGGATGGCAACTGGCACGCTCAGCGCGGAACAGCTTGCCCAGCACATGCTGGGGAGAATCAGTCGTTACGATGATCAGGGCCCAGCGCTTAACACAATCATCACGCTAAACCCGGATGCTGTTGCGCAGGCACGACGACTGGACGAAGAACGTCAGTTCAGTGGACCGCGCAGCCTGTTGCATGGCATCCCGATACTACTGAAGGACAACTACAACACAACAGATATGCCAACGACCGGCGCATCGCAGGCACTGGCAGACTTTACCCCGAGTGCTGAAGCCACGCAGCTAAGGCTGCTGCGGGAAGCCGGCGCCGTGATACTGGGCAAAACCAATCTGCATGAATTTGCCTACGGTATTACGTCCATCAGTTCGCTGGGAGGACAGTCGCGCAACCCCTACGATCCATCTAGAGTGCCAGGTGGCTCCAGCGGTGGCTCAGCAGCAGCTGTGGCTGCCGGTTTCGCAACTATCGCGACTGCTTCGGATACCTGTGGCTCAATTCGTATTCCCGCGGCCTTTAACAATCTGGCAGGGTTGCGTCCCAGCAAGGGCCTGAGCAGCATTTACGGCATCATGCCGCTTGCCAGCACCCCTGATGTCGGCGGTCCACTGGCTCGCCATATCGAAGATCTGGCCATCGTATTGGACCTGACCACAGGTTACGACCCACTTGATGAGGCAACCGCTGTCATGCTGAGCCGCAGTCGTCCGCAGTTCCAGCGTCACCTGAATACAGCAGACATCGAGGGGCTGCGTGTTGGCCGTCTGAGCAATTATATGGATAGCGCGACTCCCGAAGTTGCACAAATGATGGCGCAGGCTTTCAGCGAGTTTGACCGGCTAGGGGCGGAGATAATTGATATTTCGATTGAAGACATGTCTGCTCTGATCAGCGCCTCAGGCTTGATTGGACACGAATTCGAAGCTGACCTGAACCACTACCTCCAGACCTTTGGCAGTGTGCGCTACCCGACGCTGCAAAGCATAGTGGAAAGTGGCCTGTATCATGAAGCCGTCGCCAACCTGCTGCAACGAAGCGCCGCCGGCGAACAGAATCCGGAAGCTTACCGCCAGGCTCTGGTAGCTCGTCAGCCCTTGCAGGCGGCCATTGATTCCGTGATGGCAATGCATGACCTGGACGTGATTGCCTACCCACCCATTGGCGCACTGCCAGTGCTGACAGGTGAGAGCCAGCCGGGCAACAACTGCAGTCTCAGTGCTAACGCGGGCTACCCGGCACTTTCTGTGCCGGTCGGGTTTTCCGCAGATGGCCTGCCGATGGGAATCGAGCTGCTGGGCGGCTATATGAGCGATGTACGCCTGCTGTCGATTGGCCATGCCATCGAGCAGGCGTGGCCACAGCGTCGCGCGCCGATATTAGACCAGTGACAACTGAATATTGAATGTGGTGCCGAGGCTTTCATCCGAGGTGACGGACATATGGCCCCGATGATGCTCAGTGACAATAAAGTACGGATACGAGAGGCGCTGTTCAACCGGGCACGCCTCTGCGCCATCGGCGGACGCGAAGAAGGGCTCAAAAATACAGACCTGAGCCTGCTCGCTTAGCACCTGTCCTTTGTGTTCGATCTTGATCCATATCGAATCAAAAAACTTGCCGATACCGATCTTGATCTGAGGGCGCTGTCCCTCCGCCAGTGAGTCGGATTTCAGCGCATAGAAGGCACTGCGCAGCACACGCAGGAAGACCTGCTGCAACTCATTGGGATAACAGGCAATTTCAGGTACATCACTGCCATAGTCGCGTAGAATATCCACATCAGTAAAGTCCAGCCCGTCAACGTCCACCAGCAGTTTTGATGCCAGCTCGATGCTGCGTTCAACGATATCAGGGATGGCAGCAGTCTGTTTGACATCACGGTGACCACGCGACAGATCCAGCAGGTTCTGGACAATAGTATTGGCTTGCCGAGCACTCTGACCAACGACATCAACTTCGCGTAGCAGGAAGGTTTTTACATCGCCCAGGTCGCTGCTATCAAGGCGCTCGCGCGAGCGGTCCACGCGCTGCAGTATGGCGTCAATCGGCCTGCTGATATCGTAGGCCATTGCCGATGCAAGTTCGCCCAGTGCCGAGAGCTTGTCCCGCTCGGCAACTTTGTTTTCGGCGTTCACCTGCTTGGTGACGTCGGAAATCAGGATCACGATGCCTGTCTCGTCATTGTGCTTGAGACGGTACAGCGTAATGTCATAGGTGTACTGGCCGCGCTGGCTGTGCTTGAGCTGCAGTGTCTCGCCACGCTCAAGCACGTCATTGACCTGTTCTTCCGTCAGGGTGATTCCAGGATAGGCCTGCCACAGGTTTTCTCCCACTACATCCGCGTAGGGCCGGCCAGTAAACTCTTCTGCCGTTTTATTCCATTGGGTAACTTTGAGCTTGTCATTGATACCAACCAGCATCACCGGCATCGAGTTGACGATGCTGGCGATATAGGCTTCTCGCTTGCGCAGCTGTTCGGCGGTTTCCTGCAACACCTGGGTGCGCTGCGCAACCCGCTCCTCGAGCGTGGCCTTGATCTCGGTCAGCGCCCGGTTGGAGCGGCGTGCCCTCAGGTGAGCTCGAATCAAAAACCCCATGACAATCAAGAGGATGATGATCAGCAGGCTGGCACTGGTGTTGGCAATGTATTGCCAGTTGGTGCGCCCGTCCTCATAGCGAAATACCGCGAAGATATCAGCGTATGCGCTAACACTGACGCTCAACAATGCAAATAGGCCCAGTACCCGCTTCATGCAATCATTCCTACCAATCATGCAGACTTGAAAGGCGCAGATTATATCACGTATGTACGTCAGCGCTCAGCGCCCACCAAGTACGGCATCTATATCAGCCGCGTCATGACGTTCACGCAGCTGGTTTTCCTCTTTGCCCCATGTTGTATTTACGATACGGCCGCGTCGCACGGCTGGTCGTTCAGCGATCTCATTGGCCCAGCGCATTACGTGTGTGTAGGTATGTGCCTCCAGGAACTCGGCAGCATTGTAGACTTTGTTAAGCACCAAAGCGCCATACCAGGGCCAGATGGCAATATCAGCTATGGTATAGCTGTCACCGGCAATAAAGCGATTGTCTTTCAACTGGCGATTGAGGACATCCAACTGTCTTTTGATCTCCATCGTGAACCGATCAATCGGATACTGCCACTGCTCGGGTGCGTAGCAGTAAAAATGTCCAAATCCTCCACCCAGATAAGGCGCGGACCCCATCTGCCAGAACAGCCAGTTAAGTGTTTCGGTCCGTGCAGCCGGCTCTGAGGGCAATAATTCACCAAACTTTTCCGCCAGATAGAGCAGGATGGAACCTGACTCAAAAACGCGCTGTGCGGGCTGTGCACTGGTGTCCAGCAATGCCGGTATTTTGGAGTTTGGGTTAATCCCCACAAACCCGCTGCCAAACTGATCTCCCTCGGTGATGTTGATCAGAAAGGCGTCATATTCCGCGCCTGCATGGCCCAGTGCCAACAACTCCTCCAGCATGATGGTTGCCTTTACACCATTGGGTGTACCCAGCGAGTAAAGCTGCAGCGGGTGTTTACCGATGGGCAGTGGTTTTTCATGCGTCGCTCCAGCTATTGGCCGATTGATACTGGTAAAGCGGCCACCGCTTTGTTTGTCCCATTTCCATACAGCTGGTGGCGTGTAACTTGCCGGGTTGTTTTTAGACGGCATAACAGACTCCTTACTTTTTCCCTAACCGGATTACAACAGTGTATGCGTTGTAAAACAATCACTGATGAATACATAACGTTACGCACCGGTTTTCAGCCTGGACTGGACAATTGCACAAAATCGGTGAAGAATGAGTTTAGAGACACGCTGGATTGATTAAACCAATTACAATATTACTATCTGAGCGGGTGTCCTGATTGTCATGATGACGCACGACCAAAGTCAGCTCGATACCGACCAGCAGGCATTGCTGGATCTGGTGGCAGAAGTACTGCCCTCTACTGTCTGGATAGCAAGCGCAGACGGCAAGATCTCCTACATCTCTTCTGATATCAGCGACAAGACCGGCGAACCACCTTCTGTCCTGCTGGGAGATGGGTGGACTCGAACAATTCACCCAGATGACCTGAATGACATTCTTATCAAGTGGCACGCCAGCGTGCAGAGCGGCGCGCCATACGATACTCGGTTTCGCCTCCTGTCTGTCAACTCAGGTGATTATGAATGGCATGAGGCACATGCCCGTGCACAGCGTGATACAACAGGCACCATTATTCGATGGGTCGGCACCACCACAAACACGCACGCTCGCGTTTCAGCCGAAACACGACTGACATTAGATAGGGAAATCGGAGAACTGGAGGCGCGGGTACTTGCGAAAATCAGCCGTGATGATCCGCTTAACGACATTCTGGATGAGATTACCCTCGCCGTTGATCACACAATGTCAGGTGCTCGCTCCTCCATACTGCTGGTCGCGGACGGTTACATCACGCAGTGTTCCGCCCCCGCCCTGCCCAAAGCCTTGTGTCAGGAACTCAGCGGGCTGGAAATTGGTGAGTCGGCCGGATCCTGTGGCACTGCCGCCTACAGACGCGAGACTGTCATTGTAACGGATATTCGAACGGATCCGCTCTGGACGAACTACCAGCACATGATTGAGGGCACCCCCCTGAGGGCATGCTGGTCTGTGCCAGTGCTCGATACAGAAGGCAAATGTATCGCCACCTTTGCCGTCTATTTTGACTCCCCAAGGTCGCCAGCCTATGAAGAACTGAAGACTATCGAACGCATAGCGAAATTCGTCCGACTTGCAATCGAGCGCAGCCAGCAACACCAGGCACTGAAGCTTCAAGAAGAGCGACTTAAAATTATTACACAAGGCACCCATGATATCGTCTGGGATTGGGATATCGTGAATGACTCCCTGTGGTGGAGTGACGGCATCAAGGTCCAATTCGGATACGATCCGGCTGAACTGACAGCAAGCTCCGACGCCTGGCTGAAACTGATTCATCCCGATGACCTGCAGCAGCTCCAAATCAGCGTACAACGCGCGTTTGATGGCGACCTGGATCACTGGCAGGGCGAATATCGCATGCGACACAAAGATGGCAAGTACCGGTACGTGCTGGACCGAGGCCATATCATCAGAGATCAGACGGGCAAACCAATCCGTGCGATTGGTTCACTAATCGATATTAGTGAACGCAGGGCCATGGAGGAGAAACTACATCATGCCCAACGGCTTGATTCGATCGGCAAACTGACGGGCGGTATTGCCCATGATTTCAATAATCTTTTGACTGTCATCCTTGGTAACTCAGAGTTACTGGCAATGGAGCTGACATCCAATCCTTCACTCTTGGCGCTGGCTGAGATTACACAAACTGCTGCGACACGCGGCGCGGAGTTGACCAACAGATTACTTGCATTTGCAAGGCGTCAGCCACTTGACCCAAGCGTAACGGACATCAATCGCCTGGTCAGCAACTTTGAACCGCTATTAAGGCGGACTCTCGGCGAAAGTATTGAGATTGAAGTCGTTCAACGTGCAGGCCTCTGGCGCGCCATGGTTGATTCATCTCAACTTGAAAACGCCATTCTTAACCTTGCCATCAATGCCCGGGATGCCATGCCGGCGGGCGGCCGCTTAACCATAGAGACTGCGAATGTCGCCGTCGATGACCACTATGCTGATCTGAACGACTTGAATGCAGGCCAATACGTGCAGCTCGCCATCTCCGACACAGGCACGGGGATGGATGCCGACACGACCGCCCATGCCTTTGATCCCTTCTTTACAACGAAAGCCACAGGCAAGGGTAGTGGCCTTGGTCTTGCCATGGTGTATGGGTTTGTCCGGCAGTCGAATGGCCATGCCAGGATCTATTCTGAACCTGGGCACGGTACAACTGTAAAGTTGTACCTGCCCCGCTCGTATGAAATTGACCATGACGACGCAGCGGTTTCAAACACATCCGGCATCATTACCGGACATGAGAAAATATTGTTGGTGGAAGACAACGACCTGGTTCGTCGTCACGTGGAAGGCTTGCTGAAATCATTGGGCTACAGCGTCTTAAGCGCCAGCAATGGCGCAGATGCAATCGTGATACTGGAGCAGGATTCGAGTATCGACATGATATTAACTGACGTCGTCATGCCAGGTGGCATAAGCGGCAAGGTGCTGGCCGACAGGGCCCAGGCCATACGACCGGGTCTGCCAGTTCTGTTTACGTCGGGGTATACCGAAAATGCCATTGTTCACCACGGTCGTCTGGACCCTGGCGTGCAACTGCTACAAAAACCCTTTCGCCGCCAGGAGCTTGCGAGCAAAGTTCGACGCGTGCTCTCCAGCGGCAATCGTTGACTCTTACCAAAGGCTGCGTTTGGTCAGTTGCAGATTGGTTCTCGAACCGTCCGGCTGCTCGATGTGAATGGTGAACGTGTCGCCATCCAGTGTATAACCCAGCGAGCGCATGCCGGTCTCACCGACATTGTTGAAATGCACATGATTGTCCATGATCATGGCCAGCTCCATTTTCATGGGCTCGGGCGTACGAGGCTGAAAGCCCGGATTGAACTGCTGCAAATGTAATACCAGCGAGCCATCTACTTCTTCAATGGTGATCATCTCGAACATGCTGGTGCCATTGGGACCAGTCATACGGACCATTGCGGCGATGGAGCCACCTTCAGCGCCAATCCAGTTCTCTTCCAGCACATTCGGGCCCAGCTGACCGGCATAGTTGCCCGTCATCCAGTCCAGGTCTTCGATTGTCGCCGCTGGTGGCTGTGCCAGGGCAAAACTCGCGCCCAGCCCCAGAATAGCCGCTGCACACCAGGACGTCAGTTGGGTGATTTTCATGTTGATCTCCATTCGGTTGTTGTTACTGTGCTCAAATCGTATCCGATACGCTCAGCGTTTGACAGTCCACAAGTCACTAATGCCATAATCGGACGCTTGGATGATGATCAACATGGTGGAACAACAATGAAATATCGTTATATAGGCAACAGTGGATTGCGTGTCAGCCCCATTTGCATGGGCACCATGAGTTTTGGCAGCTGGAGCGACGAAGCAGAATCTTTTCGTATCCTGGACAAGGCGTACGAGCGTGGTATCAATTTCTACGATACCGCCGAGGTCTATCCAGTACCGCCGCGCAAGGAGACCGTTGGCGACACCGAGACCATTTTTGGCAAATGGATCAAGACCCGCAACCGCGATTCCCTGATCATCGCGACCAAAGTCGCCGGCGCCGCTTCTGGCTGGTTTGTGCCGCCAATCCGCCACGGCCTGACGGCCATTGATCGTCATCACATTGAGCGCGCCGTTGAAGGCAGCCTGAAACGCATGGGCATTGATTACATTGATCTCTACCAGGTGCACTGGCCCGATACCGTGGTACCGATTGAGGAATCCATGGCGGCACTGGATCGGCTGGTAGAATCGGGCAAGGTCCGCTATCTGGGCACATCGAACGAAAACGCCTATGGACTTACCAAAGCCAATACAGTGGCCCACTACGAAGGTCTGGCGCGCTTCCAGTCAATACAGAACAACTTTTCCTTGCTGCATCGCCGCTTTCTGGATGAGCTCGCCACCGTCTGCCGTCGCGAAAAAGTATCGCTGCTGCCCTACTCGCCAATTGGGGGCGGTGTGCTCAGCGGCAAGTACAATACTGACAATTATCCGGAAGTGGCTCGTTTCAGCGAGTATCTCAAGCTGGAAAACCCGCGCCAGCGTGCCATGGCTGACCGCTTCCTGAATCCCGGAACGCTGGCCGCCACGGCCCGCTATATAGAGATTGCCAAAGAAGCTGGTATCACACCAACCACATTGGCGACTGCCTGGAGCATGAACTTTGATTTCGTGGCATCCACCATCATTGGCGCGCGCACCGCAGATCAGCTTGATGACTCACTGGCGGCACTGGATGTGACCCTGAGCGAAGAAACGCTCAAGGCCTGCGACCAGGTCCATAAAGATATCCCCTACCCCATGGGCTGAGGATATAACACCGTCACGGACGCGAGCAGGCCGGCAGGCCCTCGCGATCCGGCGTCGTGAATGCACATCCATAGCTGTCCTGCGCGACGGCCTCAGGATCAAGCACCACATCACCGGCGGGTTTGGGCCCACCATTGACCCAGATCAGCCAGTCGCTCAGCGCAGTGCGAATTTCGTCAGCCGAGAAATCGCAGTGACCGGGCGCCCGGATCGCGCGCTGCACCAGCAGCTCATCATTGCCATTACGAATCGCACCCTGCCGGTAGAGCTGCTGGTGCCGAAACGGCACATAGAAATCACCCAGGGTATGCAGTGTCAGCACCGGGACTGAAAAGTCGCCGTGTATCTCCGGCAGCCAGCGCACGCCATCATTGCGGATGGCATTGACACCGCGGGCAGCCTCTTCCCGCATCATGATGTCATTGAATGACACTTCCATTTCGGTCGGACTTGTATTGTCAGTCCAGCGATAAACACGATCGGCGTTATCGTAAACATTGCGATCGAGAATCCCGCGCACAGAGCCGTCATCCCCTCCGCTGCCCATGACAGTGTATTGATAGCGGGACTGGAAGCCGTACTCAAAGATGGGCCGGTCACCGCCTGTC
This sequence comes from Pseudohongiella sp. O18, assembly GCF_021729085.1. Classification (GTDB taxonomy): domain Bacteria; phylum Pseudomonadota; class Gammaproteobacteria; order Pseudomonadales; family Pseudohongiellaceae; genus Pseudohongiella. Next base: position 53,813 of record NZ_JAJSAR010000001.1, read on the forward strand.
AGATTCATGGCCATGGCCATCAGGCGCTCACCATTGATATTGGCTGGCTCCCAGGTGGACTGGCCAGTGGCCGGATCAATCACGAACAGATTGCGGACTACCGGACCAGGGGCATCGGGCGTGCCAACCAGCTGTGGGAACTCTGAATATGGCAGATAACTGAATCCGGCCAACGTCATGGCCAGTCGATTGTAGTCCCCCAGCCATTGAAACTGGTTCTGTTCCGCCTGACAGAATGGTGCGGCACCGGCATAGGGCACCGGATACAGGGTGCGCTGCATATTTTCCCGCTCTACAGCGGCAGCAGCCGTATGTCCGCCCAGCGACGTGCCGGAAATCAGGTACTGAGCGGGCTCGGCAAGCTGCTGTTGCCAGTCGCGCTGCAGATAGCTGGTAAGCTCACGCGCCAGCTTGTTGGTATCTTCAATACCGGCGCGTACATCATAATAGTTGGCCGAGTAGGATGAAGCGGCCCAGGCATAACCAGCCGCCAGCACTGCCTCGCGAAACGCGGCAGGTGGCAAGGATGGCGCCAGCTCAGCCCCCGTCCCACGATACCCGTGGGTGTACATGACCAGACCGTCGCCGTCCCAGCCAGCGGGGAACTCTGCGGTGTAAACAGCTGAACCCTGCAAACCCTCATAGGTGCCATAAAACGCCCGTGCGCCGGGCTGCGCATCAAAGGCCAGCACAGCCATAGGCGCGAATGTCCGTGCATCATGCTCTCTCTGCCCGGTCATGCCGCCGCCTGCACAGGCGGTCAGAATCGTGGCACTGACAGCCATGGCCAGCAGTTGAGATTTACGGTTGGTTGTGCCATTGAGGGTCATGTCGTAGTTCCTGTCTGAGGCTAGCCGGGGGCTGACATTTGAGGTTCATCGCTCCGGGCAAGCATTATTATTGTGGATGCGGGCCAGTATATGGCTCGCCCCGTCAAATTGCCAATTGGCCCAGCGTCATACGTGACTAAGGGCATGTTTGCATGGGCGACGCTTCGGGTTATGATGCTCGACCTGACTGAGTGACCTGAGCATCAATGCTGATTCAACTGTACCGCCACATCCAGCGCAATATCAAAGAAGACGGCCTGATCGTAAGCAGTTCCCGATTTCTGGTATCGGCCATGCTGAAGCGGGTGGATTTCTCCCGTAACCTGCGTATTCTCGAAATTGGCAGTGGCCGTGGCGCCATTACCGATCAGCTGATTCAACGCATGTCGAACGGTTCAAGTTTGGACATCTGTGAAATCAAGTCTGAGTACAACGACTCGATTCACCGCCTGATGGCATCCCATCCGGATAAACAGGTCGCTCTCTATAACAGCTGTGTGACCCAGCTGCTGACCCGCCCCGGCCACTATGACGTGATCATTTCCTCATTGCCATTGAAGAATTTTGAGGATGCAGCCAGCGCCAACGCCTTCCTGTACCAGATACTGAATGCTGTGCAGTATGGTCTCAGGGAAGGCGGCCTGTACCTGCAATATCAATACTTCAAGAGCAACCAGAGCGATATCGAGCAGGTTTTTGGCAAATCCATGGATGATGTCAGCTTCGTGCCTCTGAATATCCTGCCAGCTTTTGTGTATCAAATGTCCAAGCCAGCAGCCATGGCAACGCCGGCTGTACTCGATCGGGCGCCTCTTAATGAAAGCTCGTGAGTCATGAAACCGTGCAGGCATCCGTCCCACTGAAAGCCAACAACGACCAAGCGGATCGCTGAAACTCCATGGAAAAAGAAAAACTTGAACACCTGAACTTTTTTGGCCTGTACACCTGGCTGGGACTGGTGACGATCTGCCTGTCACTGTACTTCTTTCGACCCGACCTGTTTGAACCCCAGTTTATCCGTCAGTTCTTCAGTGAAAATCTGGTCAGTGGACTGTTTATTTATTTCGTGATCTCTACACTGCGCGGCTTTACGCTGATCCCCTCCACGCCAATTGTGCTGGCGGGCATCCTGGTATTTCCGCCCCTGCCGCTATGGCTGGTCAATCAGCTGGCCGTATACACATCGTCTGCAATTGTGTACTACATGGCACGACATTTACGATTCGATCGCTACTTTCATGCGCATTATCCAAAACAGGTCGCTCAGCTGAGCGGGCTCCTCAAGAAAGCAGAGCTGACGGTGATCTCCACCTGGGGGTTCCTGCCGTTTGTGCCCAGCGACATGATTGTTTATGTGTGCAGTGTTCTGCGCGTCAGTGTCTGGAAAACCCTGTTCGGCATTTCGATCGGGGAAGGTGTTATCTGCGCCATTTACATTTTTGGCGGTGCCTACAGCCTGAATGCTATTCTGCAGTACTTTGCCGGGTGACCTGCGCGGCGGCACCGCCGCGCGCTCAGTCCTTGAAATACACCATTTGATGAGATGTGGCCAGCAGCTCACCTTCTGGTGACCAGACCTCTGCGCTTTGATCGAAGAACCCGTCGCGGTAAGCCTGCGCGCGCGCGACACCCAGAAGGTGTCTGCTGCCCACTCGGCCAAGTGTTTGGCTGTCAGCATGAAAGTATGAAGTCAGTGTTACGGTACCGATGGGAGACCAGCGCTGGCGTCGTATCATGACCCTGGGAAAGAACACATCACAGATGGATGCCAGCGCCGGGAAATCCAGTGGCCGCTCTGGCACATCGCGCACCCAGAGTTGAGATGCGCCATTTTCCCTTTCCGGCTCGGTAAACGTTTTCGGAAGTGAATCGTCGCTATAACGCAGATCGTAACGATGCGTGAACTCCGGGCGTTTGTCCCAGTTCATGGCAGCTACCGATTCCGGCGCCGGCGCATCAGGAAACTTCGCATCTGTGCCGGACCACGTCGGGCGACGAATGGCGAACACAGCTGTCGCCATGGCCACCAGTTTGTCGTCCTGAATGGCATTGATAAGCCAATGCTGTGTGGACCTATTGGTACGAACCGGGCGCGCCTCAATACGGAAAGCCCCATCAGCAATCGGTGCAGCAAAGTGCACGGTCTGCGATACGGGTTCACCTAAACGTTCCTCATGCAGCAGAGCCGCATTCAGCAGTTGCGCCGCAGTTATACCGCCAAATGGCCCGACAGCGTTGGCGTAGCCCGGATGTGTACTGGCGGCAAACATGCCCGGCGCCACGGGTTGCATAGCTATAGCTTCATCCAGCGGATGCATTCCTGTCTCCTGTTTCCCTGTGACCCTGTATCACGTGCACGCGATTACATATGAGCGTCCGACCAGCCCTCTGCAATCATTTCACGTATGACTTCAATGGCTTCCTGGTCATTCTGCACGTAGGCCGATTTCAGAAATTCGTCGGCATCCACACCACTATCGGCACCACTGATGGAGTCGCGCCGGTAACGGAATCGCACCAATAGCTCACCGGCGCCCGCCGACTCAATGCGCGTTACACTCTCGGCATGCATGGGTTGATCGCGACCGTCGATCAGCGTTCTGATCTCCCGGTCTTCGATGACAGTAACCACATCGGTAAACTCCAGTTCACCGGCAAAGATCCGGCGCGTAAACCCCTCAGCATGTTCATCAACAAGCCGACACTTGATGGCCGGATTGAAGTGGCCCGGATAACGTGCGCGAAACAGCAAACCCTTCCATAAGGACTCGCGGGAAATTCGCTGATGATCAGGCTGCCCTTTCTCATTAATGACAATGGTATGTTCGAAATCCAGCACCTGGGCCCCCTTTGACTTAATCGAATGGCAATAATACACAATCAGGCCTGAGCGAGCCCGCTTTCAGCCCTGTCATTTGCAATCCATCAACCCACGGCTTGGCAGCCGCCACCTTGCCCGCGTATTATCCATGGCCTGCCTATAGCACAGTTGATGACCCTGCATGACGTAACAGGAGTAAATACCCATGGCCATCTGGAAGCGCACACCCTCACTGGAACGGCTTGCCGAGAACGCTAAAAACACCGCTGTCGCCCACCTTGGCATAGAAATTACAGAGATTGGCGATGATTTTCTGACCGGGCGTATGCCCGTTGACCATCGCACAGTGCAACCACATCGTATTCTTCACGGTGGCGCCTCGGTGCTGTTTGCCGAAACGCTGGGCAGCATGGCCGCGAATCTGTGCCTTGGCTCTGAGACTCAGGCAGCGGTTGGTCTCGACATCAATGCCAACCATCTCCGCCCTGTCAGCAGCGGCTGGGTGTATGGCACGGCCCGCCCGGTTCATATCGGAGCCACCACACAGGTGTGGGAAATCAAGATCAGTAATGAAGCAGGCAAGGCAGTGTGCATTTCGCGCCTGACCATGGCAGTAATCAAGGCACGTTAGAACCAATTCGGGATTGAATACACCCACCCCCTCGGTTATTGTTTGGCAGCGGCCTAACAATAACACAGGGTACTTAGATGGAAGCTCTCGTCAACACGATCAATAATATCGTCTGGAGTCCGGCACTGGTGTTCCTGTGCCTGGGTGCCGGTCTCTTCTACTCCATCCTCACTCGCTTCGCCCAGCTTCGACATTTCAAAGAGATGTGGCGCCTGCTGTTTCAGGGCAGTGAATCAGCCGAGGGCATTTCATCTTTCCAGGCGTTGGCGGTTTCCCTGTCGGGTCGTGTTGGCGTCGGCAACATTGCAGGCGTCGCGGCAGCCATAGGATTCGGCGGGCCCGGCGCTGTTTTCTGGATGTGGGTCGTGGCATTCCTCGGGGCGAGCACAGCCTATGCAGAATCCACATTGGGCCAGCTCTATAAAGTCGAGGAAGATGGCCAGTATCGGGGTGGCCCTGCCTATTACTTCGAGCGATGTCTTGGACAGCGCTGGCTGGCCGTCCTGTTTGCAATTGCCGCCATTGTGGCCTGTGGTGTGTTTCTGCCGGGTGTTCAGGCCAATGCCGTCGGCAATGCCGTCACTCAGGTTTTTGGCGAGGGCAACATTGTTTCGACCCAGTTTGGCGACGTTGGCACCAATAAACTGGTGGCGCTGGCAGTCATCCTGATGATCCTGGCATTTATCATTTTTGGCGGCATCAAGCGTATTGCCCATTTTACCCAGATCGTTGTTCCGTTCATGGCGCTGGGTTACATCATCATGGCGCTAATCATCGTGTTCATCAATTTTGACCAGATTCCGGGTGTATTTGCGCTGATCGTGGGCGATGCGTTTACTGCCCAGGCCGGTTTTGGCGCGGCAATAGGCTGGGGCGTGAGACGCGGCATCTATTCAAATGAGGCTGGCCAGGGAACCGGGCCGCATGCTGCCTCTGCAGCTGAAGTCGACCACCCGGCCCAACAGGGCCTGGTGCAGGCATTCTCCGTGTATGTCGACACGCTGTTTGTCTGCTCGGCAACCGCATTCATGATACTGATCACTGAACAATACAATATTCAGGGCACCCTGGAAGCCGGTCAGTTTGTCCTGCAGAATGTGCCTGCTGACACCGAGATAGCCTCTGCCGCCTTTACACAGATGGCGCTGTTCAGTGTGTTTGGTAACTTTGGCCCCGTCTTTGTGGGCATTTCCCTGTTCTTCTTTGCCTTCACCACCATACTCGCCTACTACTACATCGCCGAGACGAATGCAGCCTACCTCAATCGCTATTTCAAGGCTCGCATCCCACTGGTTCTGGTCAAAGTTGTGATCATGATGATGGTCAGCTATGGCATGGTGAACAGTGCAGGTTATATCTGGATGATTGGTGACATTGGCGTGGGCCTGATGGCCTGGATTAATATCGTTGGCATCCTGGCCATCTTTTTTGTGTCAGGGCCTGCCATGGCATGCCTCAAGGACTATGAGGAGCAGCGCGCTGCTGGCGGCCCCATTCATTTCGACCCCAGAAAGCTTGGCATCAAGAACGCGACTTTCTGGGAGCAGCGCATGGACAAGCAGGTAAAGCAGGCTGAAGAACAGGCTGATGGTGAGACCCGGCACTGATTTAACATCAGTGCCTTATGCCGGAGCTGAGCTCAGATAACTGGCAATGCCATTGAGCAGCATCTGCACCGATACAGAAATGAGGATCATGCCCATCAGGCGCTCGATGGCCTTCAAACCACGGGCGCCCAGCACCTTGTAAAGTCGCTGCGACATCATCAGGATGATGGCCGTGACAGTCCACGCGCCACCCAGCGCGATCAGCCAGTCAACACTGCGGTCGGGGCCGGATTCGGCGAGTAGAATGAGCGTAGCAAGCACCGATGGGCCAGCAATCAGGGGAACCGCGAGTGGCACGACCAATGGTTCGCCATCATCGTCATCGGAGCCCATGACACCGCCCCGCGACGGGAAAATCATACGTACGGCTATGATCATCAGTACCAGACCGCCGCCGATGGAAACGGCCTCGCGTGACAGGGCCAGCAAATGCAGAATGCCTGGCCCCATGAAGAGAAACAACAGCATAAGCCCCAGGGCGATCAGCAGCTCGCGCAGCAGGACTCGCCTGCGACGTTGCTCAGGCACCCTCGACAGCACGCTGAGGAATATGGGTATATTGCCCAGAGGATCCATAATCAGAAACAGAGTGACAGCAGCAGCGAACGTTTCCATGTACAAGATCACTATGTGTGTAGTGGCTGAAACCGTTATCTTACGCCGGTCTGTAAAAAATTCCCACGGATTTTATGATTACTGCTACCATACCGCCTCATCAGACATGGCTGGCGGATACGTATGCCTGCGCTTTTCAGGGACTGGAGACATTGCGACCACTGGTAGTTGACCTCGACGGCACGCTGATTCATACCGATATGTTGCACGAATCAGCATTGAAGGTGTTCCGGGAATCACCCTGGAGCGCCTTGCTGCTGCCTGTCTGGTTGCTGCAGGGAAAAGCCGTCTTGAAACAACGATTGGCGCAGCGCACCGCGTTCAACGCTGGCGTCCTGCCCTATAACCAGACGCTGATTGACTGGTTGCGCGAACAAAAGCAGCTGGGTCGTGAGATCGTGCTGTGCACCGCATCCGACCAGCGTTTCGCAGAGGCTATCGCTGAGCAGCTGGGGCTGTTCGACAGCGTGCTGGCCAGCGACGGTCAGACAAACCTGTCGGGGCGACAAAAAGCTCAGGCACTGGTTGATCGCTATGGCGAACAGGGATTTGACTATGCAGGCAATTCAACCAAAGACCTGCCTGTCTGGGCCAGCGCGCATCAGGCTGTTGTGGTGAATGCCTCCACGGCAGTCACCGAACGCGCCCAACAGTGTGCGCGCGTAGAGACGGTATTCCCTCCTGCACCCACCGGTATCATGGCCTGGCTGAAAGTAGTTCGTGCTCACCAGTGGCTGAAAAACCTTCTGCTATTTTTTCCGGCTATCGCCGCACACGACCTCAACGACCCGGCGATTCTGGGGGTCCTGGCTTTGGCGTTCTGCTCATTCAGCCTCTGTGCGTCAGCGGTTTACATTACCAATGACCTGACTGACCTGGAGAGTGATCGCCTGCATCCACGCAAGCGCAACCGTCCCTTTGCATCAGGTGCGATTGCAGCCTGGAAAGGTGTGCTGCTGTCACCCATGTTGCTACTCGGCAGCGTTGTGATCGGAAGCCTGGTAAGCATGGAGTTTCTAGGCTGGCTGGCAGTATATTTCCTGCTGACGCTGGCCTACTCATTCGGACTCAAGCGCCTGATGATCGTCGACTGCCTCGTGTTGGCAATGCTGTACACGCTGCGAATTATCGCCGGCGCGGCAGCCTCCGAAAATGCCCTGACCTTCTGGCTGTTGACCGAGTCCGTTTTCCTGTTTTTGTCGCTTGCTTTTGTCAAACGCTATGCGGAACTGAAACTGCAGTCGAAGGCGGGTGCCAGTCAGGCACATGGTCGCGGCTACCTGACCAGCGACGCGCCGCTGATTCAGAACCTCGGGATCAGTGCAGGATTCATTGCGGTGCTGGTACTGGCACTTTACCTGAATAGCGACTCCGTGCTTGGCCTTTACCAGAATACGGCGTTGGTTTGGGCCGCCATCCCTATCCTGCTGTTCTGGATCAGCTGGATGTGGATGCAGGCTAACCGCGGCAATATGAACGACGATCCCCTGGTTTTTGCCGTGAAAGACAAGACAAGTCTGATGGCAGGCGCGGCGTTTGCTCTGGTTCTGGCGCTGGCAACACTGGGGTGGCCATGATAAAACTCAGCTCCTGGGGCCGCCTTAGCCGTCAGCCGCATACCTGTATTGCCTTAAACGACCGCAGCAGCGTGGCAGGCCAGCTTGAACAGTTCCAGCCCGGCATTTGTTATGGCATGGGGCGCAGTTACGGGGATGTGTGCCTGAACAGAGAGGGAATAAGCTGGCAGACTCGCGGTCTGGACCGCCTGATTGAATTCGATGCAGAGACTGGCGTGCTCGTCTGCGAATCAGGAGCCCTGCTAAAGGAAATCCAGGATCTGATGGTACCCCGAGGCTGGATGCTGCCGGTGACACCTGGTACCCAGCTGATCACCGTGGGGGGAGCAATCGCCAATGATGTTCATGGTAAAAACCATCATGTGCACGGCACCTTCGGCGAGCATGTGCAGGAGCTGATTCTGCAGCGCACCGATGGCCAGCTGCTGCGCTGCAGCTCTGCGGAAAATGCCGATATGTTCCGGGCCACCATCGGAGGCCTTGGATTAACGGGCGTCATTCTGCAGGCAAGCCTGAAGCTGCGGCCGGTCGGCTCCGCCTGGCTGGACACAGACACACTGGCTTACCAGTCGCTACCCGAATTTTTTGAACTGTCGCAGGCGTCGGAGGCAGACTGGGAACATACTGTATCCTGGATCGACTGCCTGTCCGGGGACACGCCAAGGGGCATTTTTCTGCGAGCGAACCACCGGGAACAGGTACCCCCTGATCATAAATCACAGTCTTCACGAAAAAAATCAGGCCTGCAGATGCCATTGGTCCCACCAGTGTCTCTGGTCAACCGTCTTAGCCTGCGGCCCTTCAACACTGCCTACTACGCGCTTAACAAACGCAAAGAGGGTGCCGGTATCGCACATTACCAGCCATTTTTTTATCCACTTGATGCAATCGGTCACTGGAACAGAATGTACGGCCCACGCGGCTTCTATCAGTACCAGTGTGTGGTGCCAGAGGACAACATGCATGGAGCGATAGGCGAAATGCTGACTGCCATTGCCCGCAGCGGTCAGGGTTCTTTTCTGGCTGTACTAAAAACATTTGGCAAGCGGCCAGCGGCCGGCCTGCTGAGTTTCCCTATGCCAGGCGCGACACTGGCGCTGGACTTCCCCAATCAGGGGCAAAAAACACTTTCATTGTTTACCAGGCTGGATGACATCGTCAGTCAGGCTGGCGGCCGCCTTTATGCTGCCAAAGACGCACGCATGCCGGCGGATATGTTCCTGCGCGCGTACCCTGCTTTGTCCGAATTCACTAACTACCGAGATCCTGGCATCAGTTCCGACATGTCACGTCGGCTGATGGGCAGTTAAAACAACGGTACGGAGAACTCCACTCATGAGCAGTCCCTCTGCCAATAAAGTACAGCGAATTGTCATCGTCGGCGCCACCTCGGCAATAGCCGAACGTTGCGCCAGATGCTGGGCCGAACAGGGCGCCACGCACTTCTACCTGCTGGCCCGTAATCAGGAGAAGCTGTCGGCAATTGCGGCAGATTTGAAAGTACGACAACCGCAGGCGGAAATCGTCACAGCCGTTGGCGATTTTGTTGACCCTGCAGCCATACAGTCGCAGGTAACTGAAATCATGACGCAGGCGGCAGATATCGTGCTGATTGCGCATGGCAATCTTCCTGACCAGCAGCAGTGCCAGGCCTCACTTTCAGAGACTGCCGAGGCCATACAGATTAATGGCATTTCTCCGGTGTTATTCGCCGAGGCGTTTGCGACATTAATGAGTCAGGCAGATCGTGGCACTCTGGCAGTCATTGGTTCAGTTGCGGGTGACCGGGGACGAAAGTCCAATTATGTTTATGGTTCGGCAAAAGGCCTGGTGACCCGCTATGTGCAGGGTCTGCAACACCGCACTGCCGGCTCCGGGTTTAAAGTGGTGCTGGTAAAACCAGGCCCGACGGACACCCCCATGACTGCGCATCTGAAGCAGAATGGCGCCGCACTGGCCAGCGTAGAGGATGTCGCTGACGACATCGTAAACGGCATAGCAAAAGGCAAACCGGTAATCTACACGCCATCAAAATGGGCGTTGATCATGATGATCATTCGCCATCTGCCACGTTTTATTTTCAACAGAATGGATATCTGATCTCATGCAATTGCAATGGATGCGCCGCAATCCCGCGATGACCGCTGCCTGGTCGTTCGCAATCATTATTGTCCTGCTTGCCGTCATCGGCGCAATTCGTGCGTTTTCGGTAGTGCCGTACTGGGACATGTGGGGTGGCACGCTTGGTTTCTACATCGCCGCTGCGCTGGACGGTAATTCGGCGGCTTGGTGGGCACAACACAATGAGCACCGCATCGTACTGTCGCGACTCTTGTTCTGGCTGGACTATGCCCTGTTCGGCGGGACCAGCGTATTTCTCATCATCATGAACTTCGTGATTGTTGGTCTGGCATTGCTGACCTTTTACCGTATCGTCAGACAACGCATGAGGGATGTGTCTGGCGGCAATCAGTCAGCAGACGTCACGGTATGGGCTGCCATGGCCTTCCTGGTCGCCTGGCTCTACCACTGGATGCAGTGGGAAAATCTGGCCTGGGGATTTCAGAGCCAGTTCTTTCTGGCACAGTTGCTGCCACTGGTCGCTCTTTATTTGTTAAGCGCTGCGCGACAGGCTGACGCGGCTGGGCGCAATCGTTTTGTCCTGGCCTGCATCACTGGGTTTGCGTGTATAGGTACCATGGCAAACGGCGTCATTGCCCTGCCACTGATGACAGTGTATGCCCTGCTCACACGTTTCCCATGGCAGCGCAGTCTGACTCTTGCCCTGCTTACCCTGTTCGCATTATCGCTGTATTTTTATGGCTATAGCTCGCCAGGCAATCATGGTTCGATTCTGGAAACCTTTCTGCGTCAGCCCGATGACCTCGTCTACTATGTTTTACTCTACCTTGGTACGCCGTTCTACTTCCTGACCGGCGGTGATGTCGGCATGCGCTTTGCCGCCGTAGGCACTGCGGTGATGGCGGCACTGACCGTTTACGCTCTGGTTAAAAGCCTGCGCTCTCCGACGCAGAACCTGCTTGCACTGGCGCTGGTGTTTTACATTGCGTACATCGCTGGCACGGCGCTGGGAACCGGTGGTGGTCGACTGGTGTTCGGCGTAGAACAGGCTGCCACTAACCGCTACACCACACCTGCGTTGATGGCATGGGCAGCATTGCTGGTGCTTTTTCTGCCTGCGGTGGAGCGTGCCTGGCGGCAATACCGGCCGGTGGCGCTGATCGCGATAGTCTGCCTCGGCGCAGCCATGCTATGGCGTCAGACACTTGCTCTGCAGCCACAACAGCAAGTGGTATTCAACCGCGAAGTGGCTGCGCTCGCATTGGAACTCAGAGTGAGGGATGAGCAACAGATCAACTCGGTATATGTCATGGACCAGGGATTGTTCAATACCGTTGCAGTCGCTTCGGAATATAATATCGGCATATTTGATCGCTTCCCATGGCGGGATCTGGCACCGCAACTGGGGGATATTGTTCGAGCTGGTGAAGCGGCAAGCTGTCAGGGACATATTGATCAGGTCAGCGCCATTGATGGTGATACCAACTACCTGCGTGTTGACGGCTGGCTCTTCAGCAACACTGAGGACAGCGCGCCTCAACTCATTCAGATACGTAACCCGATCGGAGAAATAAGCGGCTTTGCGCTCACTGGCCAGCCGCGCCCGGACGTCGCCGAAGCAGTTGACGACGACGCTGGACGCTCAGGCTTCCGTGGTTATATTCGCCGTGAATACAGCCAGCCACAAATGATACTCAGTGGTGTTGATGTCGGCTGCGACTTGCAGGTCGACATACCTGCCACTTTGTTAGAGTAAATACAATGACAGCTCAGCCCTCTGAAAAAGACAATTCAGTAAAGTTTGGCACGGAGGCCAGAATAGTGCTCCCCGGCGGCGCCGGCCTGGTCGGCCAGAACCTGGTAGCAAGGCTGCGCGACCAGGGCTTCCACAATATTGTCGTGCTGGACAAACATGAAGCAAATCTGAGCATCCTGCGCCAGGTTCAGCCGGAAATTTGCTGTGAATATGCAGACCTGGCTGAGCCAGGTCCCTGGCAGGAGCACGTTCGCAGCGCAGATGTCGTTGTCATGCTGCAGGCGCAGATCGGTGGGCTGCATTACGACGAATTCATTCGCAATAACGTCACAGCAACCGAGCTGATTCTTGAGTCGATAAAGGACGCTACCGAACAACCCTACCTGGTGCATATCAGCTCTTCGGTAGTCGAGTCGGTAGCCGACGACTTTTATACGCGCAGCAAGCGCGCGCAGGAGCAATTGATTCTCGATAGCGGTATCACTTGTCCCATTTTACGGCCAACACTGATGTTTGGATGGTTTGACCGAAAACACCTGGGCTGGCTCTCACGTTTCATGCAAAAAGTACCGGTTTTCCCTATCCCAAGTCACGGCCGCTATATGCGACAGCCTCTCTACGTTGGCGATTTTTGCGATATCATCATCAGCTGTATTCGCAGCCGCCATGAACAGGGTATCTACAATATTTCCGGGCATGAAAAAATCGACTATATCGACATGATTCGCCTGATAAAGCGGGTTACGGGCAGCAAGACACGCATCATCAAGATCCCCTACCGGCTGTTCTACGCCTTGCTGTGGGTGTGGGCCCTGTTCGATCGCAAACCGCCATTTACTACCCAACAGTTAGAGGCACTGGTCGCCCGGGACGAGTTCGAGGTCATAGACTGGCCTGAACTGTTTGGTGTTCAGTTCACGCCTTTTGCACAGGCACTCGAAGAAACCTTTCACGATTCACGTTACAGCGACATAGTACTGGAGTTTTAAATGCGGATAGCCGTCATTGGCGCCGGCCCGATGGGCCTGGCCGCAGCCTACCAATTGACACGCGACGGCCATCAGGTGGTTGTCTACGAGGCGGATGACCGTCTTGGCGGCATGACGGCGAGTTTCGATTTCTCGGGTCTGAGTATTGAACGTTATTACCACTTTCACTGCACCTCGGACCGCGGCTTTTTGCAGATGCTGGATGAACTCGGCATTGCGTCGTCGATGCGCTGGACTGAAACGCGCATGGGGTACTGGTACGGTGGTTTGTTGCAGGACTGGGGCAACCCGGTGGCCCTGCTCAAATTCAGGGGACTTGGACTGCTCGGCAAACTACGCTACGGGCTGCACGCTTTCGCTTCAACCAAACGTCGTGACTGGCAGCCACTGGATCGTGTCGAGGCCAGTGGCTGGATCAAACGCTGGGTGGGTACGGCGGCCTGGGACGTATTGTGGCGCACACTGTTTGACTACAAGTTTTATCAGTACGCAGACAACCTTTCGGCTGCCTGGATATGGAGCAGAATCAACCGCGTTGGCCGATCACGATACAGCCTGATGCGGGAAAAACTGGGTTATCTGGAGGGTGGATCCGAGACACTGCTGCAGGCGATGGCAGCGGCCATTAAAGCAGCTGGCGGGGAAATCCACCTGTCCTGCCCTGTACAGCAGGTGGTCAGCGCAGACTCCGGTCAGTCGGTCGCAGGGATTCAGCTGACTGGTGACAAATTTGAAGCCTTTGACCGGGTAGTCAGCACCATACCGCTGCCATTTGTGCCAAGGCTGATCCCGGACCTGCCTGCTGAAGTACAACAGCAGTATCAGGCCCTGAACAATATCGCCGTGGTCTGTGTGATCGTCAAACTGGACCAGCCGCTTAGCGACAAGTTCTGGCTGAATATCAACGACCCTGAGATGGACATCCCGGGACTCGTTGAATACAGCAATCTGCGTCCTCTGGATCAGCATGTGGTCTATGTGCCATTTTACCTGCCTGGCGATCATCCCAAGTTTCAGGAGCCAGACAGCAACTTCATAAACAAGGTAAAAAGCTACCTGAGAACAATCAATCCGGGATTAACGGACGACAGCTTTATTGATATACGCGCCAGCCGGTATCGCTACGCGCAGCCAGTCTGTCAGCCGGGTTTCCTGGACAGCCTGCCACCCTACCGCAGCTGCATCGACGGACTGTGGGTAGCAGACACTTCCTACTACTATCCCTACGACCGCGGCATTTCTGAAAGCATAGACTTTGGCCGCAGGCTGGGCCGCGAAGCCGGCAATACCGGGAACAGTCAATGATCAGACAGTTTGCTTCACGTCAATTTCTGATTTTTCTGGCCACCGGCGGCACTGCAGCGCTAGTCAATTTTGTTTCCCGTATCATTTACGACCAGTGGCTTGCATTCTCCACGTCCGTATTACTTGCTTACATGACGGGCATGGTGACTGCCTATGTGCTGGCCCGCGCATTCGTGTTCAAGACCAGCGTTCAACCTCTGTATCGATCGATTGCCTTTTTTGTGCTGGTCAATGTCCTGGCCATTGTGCAGACCTGGGCCATCAGCCTGCTGATGCTCTACCAGGTGCTGCCCGCGTTGCAAATTGACCTGCTCGCGCCAGAGCTGGCGCATGCTACCGGCATCGTGGTGCCTGTATTCACCAGTTACCTCGGGCACAAATACTGGTCATTCCGCTCCGGTTAAAGCTGACAGCCAGCGTCCTTTCAGCATACACTGCAAGGTTCAGTTTTCTGGATTGTTTTGCCAGGTTAGAGCGCTATGTTGTTACCCGTTGTTGCAGTTGTTTCCGGTTTGCTGGTGCTGGTCTGGAGTGCAGACCGCTTTGTTGATGGCGCCGCCAGTGCAGCCAGACATTTCAACGTGCCCGCCCTGCTTATCGGTATCGTCATTATCGGATTCGGTACCTCAGCCCCAGAAATGGTGGTCTCCGCGCTTGCCTCATCGCAAGGTAATCCGGGTATCGCACTGGGTAACGCCTACGGCTCTAATATCACCAACATCGGTCTGATTCTGGGCATCACCGCAGTGCTGGCACCGATTGCTGTAGATTCGCAGGTCCTGCGCCGCACACTGCCTCTGTTGACCATCGTGACCCTGCTGTCTGCTGTGCTGATGCTTGATGACAATATCAGCCGCATTGACGCAATCATCCTGCTGGTGCTGTTTGCCGTTTTGATGGCGCTCACCATCATTCAGGGCATGAAGGATCAAAAACGCCCGGTTCACGATGCCTGGGCGGATGACGTCAGCGAGGCCACTGCCCACCCGATGCCGCTCAAAACGGCCATCATCTGGGTTGTTGTTGGACTCATACTGCTGATTGCCAGCTCCCGACTGCTGGTCTGGGGTGCGGTAACAATCGCGCAGAGTCTTGGTGTCAGCGACCTCATCATCGGCCTGACGATAATCGCCGTGGGTACCTCACTGCCCGAACTGGCCTCATCCATCATCGCCGCTCGTAAAGGCGAACATGACATGGCCGTTGGCAACATCCTCGGATCCAACCTGTTTAACACGCTTGCGGTGGTGGGTATTGCCGGTGCCATCCACCCAATGGCGGTGGGTCACGAGGTGCTGACGCGTGACATGCTGGTCATGGTAGGACTCACCCTGTCACTGTTCGTATTCGGTTTCGGTTTCAAGCGCCGTCAGGGTTGTATCAATCGATGGGAAGGCGCTATTCTTGTGGCGGTTTATCTGATGTACACCGCCTGGCTGGTCCGGACAGCATTTGCCTGACGCGGTGTGTGGTCCTTTTGATCCGGGAACAATAATAAAACATGACACTTCATATCCTGTCGCCAGGATCTCTCCTGCGACCCTTCCTGGCGACCTGCCTGATAGTCATCAGTTCGCTTTTGAATCATACCGCTCTGGCTCAAACACCCTTTACCACTCAGGTAGATGAGGAGCTGCTAAGACAGGTATTCCCGGCTGCCAGCAGCTTTAGCGCAAAAGCAGGTGAACCACCCGTGTTCACCGCTTATGGCACCTCCCAGGGTTCCGAGCCGCCGCCTGTGCTTGGTTATGTCTTCCAGACATCCGACCTGCCACCTGAGGAGATCGGCTTCAGCGCGCCGATTGAGGTGCTGGTGGGTCTGGACAACTCGGCCACAGTGACCGCTATCAAGGTTCTCGACTACCACGAATCATTTCGCTCAAGTCGTGGTGACTTTATGGGAGGGCCGGTTTTCCATGGTCAATTCCGCCAGAAACCACTTAGTGACGACTTCCGCGTGGGGCGGGACATCGACGGCGTTTCCCGGGCAACCATCACTAGCTGGGCAACCACCCGCGGCGTATACAACGCGGCGCGACGTGTGGCCGCCGTTTACCTACCCGACAGTGGTGTGACTGCCCAAGCCGATGACGCCGAGCGAGTGCGCACCATTCTCGAACCGCTGAGCTGGCAGGACATGCTCGACACAGGCCTGATCAGACAGCTTAAGCACGATTACCCCGATGGCACACAACTGACCTTGTCGATGACCTATATGGGCAATGAAGTGCTGGGTGAAATTCTTGTCGGGCTGGATGCCTACTCGACTGCAGAGCGCGCCGCCAGCGCCCGCTTTGACGACGGCCGGCTGTTTCTGGTGGGCATAGCGGGCAATGCATCCGATCCCTTCCGTCAGGAGCGTTTATCCATCACGCAGGGAGATACCGTTTATCCGATGCCGCGACTGCGCACGGTCTATGCCGGCAGTGCGAACGCCGGCAAAATTGCGGAGATGGAGAACGGCACGTTTGCGGTTGCCATGGTGCTGGATCCAGCGATGGATTTCAGCCAACCGTTTACTGTCTACTACGATCCGGAGAATGGACAGCCTCCTGCCAGTGCAGACGTCGAGATTCTGGGCGTTCAGCGCAATCTGGCGCTGGGGCAGGAAGTGCCTGACCCGAACGCGCAGTTGGCAGCAGACTCGGGCAGTGATACCAACTGGGTACGGGTTGCCGGATTGATCGCCATACTCAGCCTGGTCACGCTCACCTTCTGGCGGAAAAGTGCAAAACTGCGCTGGGTCACGCTGTCTGCAACCCTGGTTTATCTTGGCTTTGTTACCGGCGGATTTCTGTCAGTCTCGCATATCACCAATACCATCAACCTTGGTCCATCGATGATTCTCAGCGATACGCCTTTGCTGATCATGGTCCTGTTTACGCTGATCACAACGCTGATATGGGGGCGCATCTTCTGTTCGACGGTCTGCCCATTCGGTGCTTTACAGGATTTTATTACCCGCTTGAGCCCAAAGCGCTGGCAGATTACCGTACCTGCACACATCCATGACAAAGCGATCTATCTGAAATATGCATTCCTTGGCCTTATCGTGGTGATGGCTATCGTGCAGGGCAGCGTCAGCATTTTTCAGTACTTTGAACCCTTCGGCACACTCTTTTTCTACAGCACCTCACTGGTATTGTGGGCGATCCTGATTGCCATCCTGTTGGCCTCAGTTGTGATCAAGCGCTTTTACTGCCGCTACGTATGCCCGCTGGGCGCCGCACTCGGTGTGCTTTCACTGATCAGCCTGAAACGCATCAAACGCGTCCCGCAATGCACAGCCTGCAAAGTCTGCGAACACAGCTGTCCAACCGGAGCGATCCGCAGGGAGGCAATCGATTTCAAGGAGTGCGTGCGCTGTGACGTTTGTGAAGCAAAACTGATTCAACGCGCAGGGGTATGCCGGCACTCAGTTGAGTCGCTGCAGCTGCGTGGCGTGATAGCACGCGGCTGAGCAGCAACGCCTGTGCCGAGGATCTGATCGATAGACGGTGATTCGCAAGGCGACTCACAGCTCATACTGCACGAGCCAAAACAAAACGCCCCCGGATGATTCAGCCATCCGGGGGCGTTTTTCTTAGGTCAGGTCTGTTCAGATCGATGGTCAGCTCCGGTCAGAACGTACCGTTGATCTTGATTGATACAACTCGCGCAGCCTCAAAACAATAGTTCTCAATCTCGCGGATGCTGCCAGTGCTGATGCGTCCATCATAACGGGTACGAATGCGACACTGGTCATTGTTGGTTGCATTGCGCGCGTCGAAGCGGATTCGAATATTGCTGGCTGTGACAAACTCCAGGAATGCGGTAACGTTCGGATCACCATAAACCGACTCGATATTGTCGATATCATAGCGCTTGATATTGCCATCGAGACGATTGTTCCAGTTCAGGCCGTAATTCATGCGCCACTCCGGGATGTCATGACGGAATCCAAGCTGGAATCGACCTCGATCATAGTCCTGGAAGCGACGGGTGATGCCCAGGAACGGATCGGTAATCTCCGAATCCTTGACATTGAACCGGCTGGTGATCATCAGATTTGGCATGTTGATCATGGCCATACGGATACTGGCGTTCAGCTCCATACCCCACATTTCGCCGTCACCGATGTTGCCATTGGCGGACTGCAGGGAACCACCCTGACGTGTCACGTCAACACGCTCAATGACGTCGTAGTGCTCCATGTAGAAAACGCTGCCATCAATTACGCCGAGGTCATTGGGCAGACGGTATTCACCGCCGACGTTGAAATTCCACACCTGCTCCTGACGCAGGTTGGCATTTCCGGCCATGGTGTTAGCATCATCATCGCGAGTGTCACTGGAAGCAACAAAGTCCGAAAAGCTAAGCTGCCGCACCGCTTTAGTAGCCGAAGCACGCAGCTGCATGCCCGGCATGATGTCGAAACGCCAGTCCAGCTTGGGTTTGACAAAGCTGAAATCACGCTGGTTATTTACATCACCAGTCTGGGTTATCTCAGAGGCTTCATAGATAACAGAGGTTTCCAGCGACATGCGCGGACTGATCTGCCAGTTATGAACAACGAAAGGTTCGTAACGGATCTCTTCAACCATAGAGTCGGCATTGCTCACTGCGACTGGCGTCAATCCACCATGACTGGGCGACCCGGCACCTGAGCCAGCAACACCAAGTTTGAGCAGAGAGTCCAGAGTTGTCTGAGCGCGCTCGACACCAAACTCAACATCCTGTGTTTCAGCAACGCCAAGCGAATACGAGGTACGGACAATCTTCTCTTCCAGAGTGGAGTCCGAGCTTACGTAAAGATCTTTCTGCTCGGAGCCATCAGCAGCTACCTGGAATCGCTCACGTTCACTGAACTCATTGCGCTGGTTGGTAATAAAAAGAATCTTGAAACGATGGTCGTTGGCAAGACGTAGTTCATAGTCTCCGCCTATTTCCCAGTTATTGTTCTCGCCGGGCGTCTCTTCCCGCTGCAGATTTGTCTGCGGTGGATTGACAGTCAAATCGGTAATTGAACGATCAACTTCCAGGGTATTATCGAAGTCGGAATACAGCATGTTGAGGCGAGCGCTGCTGTCGGCGTTGATGTCGTACGCCAGGTTAGCCGCGTAGGTATAGGTATACTGATCGCGTGTACGTTCTTCGACAATCCGGTCGTTTGGTGTGAAGTCGCCAAGAATACTTGATTCGCGGCTGGGACGATAATCGTGGCGCGGCTCTGCCTCAGCGCTTAACAGATAATTCAGCCCACCCTGTGTGCCGTTGACAGAGAACTTGCCACCCGGCTGGACATGGTTATCCATGTAACGATCAGTGTTGATTTCGTACGCATAGCTGCGACTCGACAATGCTTCTGTCAGGACAATATTCAGGATCTGGTCGCCACGCACATCCAGCTCGGCGGAGGTACCACGTATCAGTTCGATATGCTGTACTTTGTCGGCAGAAATACGTTGCAACTGGCTGTTGGCCTCGTTGCTCTTGCCTGCCACGCGTTTGCCGTTAATGAGAATCTGATTGCCTCCGCCACCACCCAGGCCACGGCCAGAGTTGTTATTGGCAAAGTTACCGCCTGTCGGTGACCCGATTCCTGGAATACGATTGATCATATCCTGAGCGGTTACTGGAGCCCACTGAGCAAAATACTCTGATGTGTAGACTACCGTGGAATCTTCAGCGCTGGTCTCCTGAGCCTGCAGCAACACAGGTGCTGCAGCCAGCGTGAGGGTGAGTACGACGCGGGGGAATACAGAAAAACGCATTATTACTATCTCATTATTTTTTAGTTATTGGTTGGTTAAAAACCCGGTAACTTAAGCAATATGGCTGCCTCTGGCAATCAATTTGTATCGGCAAGTTGCGCCAATGTGTTACAATCTTCGATCGTCGATTTAACTGCACAGCGGGCAATCATTGCCTGACTCGATTGATGCTCAAGTCCTGAGCTTCCTAATTCCCGGATATTTAATGACTTTTAATGACCTTGGCCTGTCTCAGGCACTTTTGAAGGCTGTTGCCGAACAACAGTACACCCAACCTACTCCCATTCAGGAAAAAGCCATTCCGGCGGTATTGCAGGGCCACGATCTATTGGCCTCGGCCCAGACCGGCACTGGAAAAACCGCAGGGTTTACGCTGCCAATTATCCAGCGTCTGAGTGGCGGAGAAACTGTTGGACGAACACGCATTCGGGCACTGGTTTTGACACCGACACGAGAACTGGCCGCCCAGGTTCACGACAGCATCAAGACCTATGGCAAATATGAGCGCACGCGAAGCGCGGTGGTGTTTGGCGGCGTCAAAATAAACCCGCAGATCAGTATTCTGCGCGGCGGCCTGGACATTCTGGTTGCGACACCCGGGCGCCTGCTGGACCTGCACCAGCAAAATGCAGTCAGCTTTGATCAGCTGGAAATACTGGTACTGGACGAAGCCGACCGGATGCTGGATATGGGGTTCATCCGGGACATTAAAAAAATCCTCGCGCTGCTGCCAAAGAAACGGCAGAACCTGTTGTTCTCGGCAACTTTCTCGACTGAAATTCAGGCACTGGCCAAAGGCTTGTTGAATCAGCCTGTGGAAATCAATGTGGCACCTGCCAATGCTACTGCAGACCGCGTTGACCAACGTATTCATCCGGTCGACAAGTCCCGTAAAACAGCACTGCTCAGCCACCTGATCAGCAGCAATAACTGGTATCAGGTACTGGTTTTCAGCCGTACCAAACATGGCGCCAATAAACTGGTCAAAATGCTTGAAGGCGATGGTATTGACGCTGCAGCCATCCATGGCAATAAAAGCCAGGCGCAACGGACTCGTGTACTGGAGTTATTCAAAAATGGTGGCCTGCAGGTACTGGTCGCAACCGACATCGCGGCCCGCGGTATTGATATTGAACAACTGCCACATGTGATCAACTATGACCTGCCCGATGTTCCAGAAGACTATGTCCACCGGATCGGTCGAACTGCCCGCGCAGGCTCGGACGGTGAGGCCATATCACTGCTGTCAGAAGACCAGACCAAGCAGATCAAGGCCATCGAGAAAGTCCTGAAGCGCTCATTGCCTCGCACTGTCATCCCTGGTTTTGAGCCCAGCGCGAGACCAGCGGTGGCGGCCGAAGACAAACCGGCTCGAAAAGCACCGGCAGCAAGGCGAAGACGCCCCCAGTCTCGCCCTGGCCGTCAGTCGTCTGAAAATTCACGTTTTGATGCGGACCGTCCGGTCAATCGGCGTCGATAATACCGAGCCGGATAGCCTCAAGGGTTGCTTCTGAGCGGTTGGATACACCAAGTTTGGCATAAATACTCTTGATGTATCCCTTCACGGTATCGGACGACAGCGCGAGCATCTGCGCGCTGTCATCCACGCTGTAACCTTTGCCAATCAAGCAAAGCACATCCGTTTCTCGCGGCGTGAGTCTGGCATCCTGCAGCGCATCGCCTTTGCTGTTGAAGTGCTGAATCAGTCGCTGTGAAGAGGCTGGCGACAGTGGCGGTTGATTCTTCTTGATGCCCTGCAGATAGCTGACAATCCGGGCTCGATCCTGATCCTTCAGGATATAGCCCCTGGCACCTGCCTTGAGCGCAGAGAAAAGGTTTTTGTCGTCGTCATAGATCGTCGCCACCACGACATAGCAGGCACCAGACGCCTGCTGCAAAGCCCGTACGACATCCATTCCACTGCCGTCAGGCAGGCCAAGATCCACCAGCGCCAGATCAAACTGTCCCGTCGAAACAAGCTCCATGGCGGATGCAAGGTTGGCCGCATCGACCACCTGCAGCTCGGGAAATGCCGAATTGACGCACGAAACCAGCCAGGCCCGAGTCTCGGCATTGTCTTCAACTACCAGTGCGCGGGCGTGTTCTGACGACCACATGTTGCGTTTTCCTTGGTCTCAAGCATTGCTTTTCCGTGCCGACTGTAGACAATGACCTGACGGTTGTATACCCCACAATGAGGGGGACGCGAACAGATACCTTGAATACCTGCGGCGCACCTCGCAGCGTCCAGACCAAAACCGGCTACCAGGATTCACTGACACGTGTTGAGAATCGCGACTTTTTGGGTGTTGTTGCTAGCGGCCGCTGCCGGTTGGCCACAGACAGATGATATCACTGAACTGGAAAGTGCCAGCCAGCTGGTGTTCTCCGGCGCTGGGCTGCCACCGGTCAGTGCCGACTGGCAGCCGACCCGACTGCCATTCAGGGGCATTGATGTCGAGCCTGATGTTTGGCAACAGGCGGTAGAGGAAGGTGCCATCTGGCTGCGTTTCCGGATCGAACGACCGACACAAAGCCCCAACATCAGCCTGCTATTGTGGCGATACAATCATTCTTTAACTGTATATTTCAATCGAGTTGAAATAGCTGGCAATGCCTATCGCGAAGGCAGGCTTACAACAGCATGGAACCGGCCTCTACTTGCCAACATTGACGATGACCAGTGGCTGCCGGGAGCCAACGAGGTTTTGATCCGCTTGAATGTTTCGGAATGGGGCGGCTTGCTGGCACCGCCTCTGTTGGGTAATAAAGCCGAGCTACAGCAGATTCAGGAACAGCGCCTGTTTCAACAGGTCGATATCAACCGCATATTGCTGGCGTTTGCTTTCTCGATGGGGTTGTTTACTCTGGGCCTGTGGGTGATACGCCGGTCTGATACGGTTTACCTGTGGTTTAGCGGCATATGTTTTGCCTGGGCAACTGGCGCTGCTCATACCGTGATTCTCTACAATCCGCTTAGCTATGACATCTGGCTGCCGGTTGTGCATTCGGCCATGGACCTGACCATCTTTTTCCTCTATGGCTTTATTGGAAGACTTGCGCGTGCCAGACGACCTGCTCGTGAACGCCTGTTTTTCGCATGGACATTGGCAGCCTGTATTGCGCATGCTCTGATGCCAGCGCAGCTGTTCTGGTACAGCGCTTACCTGGCGCACCTGGTCGGTGTGACAGTACTGCTCATTTTGATCGGACGTGTCTCAGTTATTGCGTGGCGCCGGCGCGAGCCAGAGGCGGTCATCCTGTCTGTCGCCATCGTTGGCCAGATAATGCTCTTTCTCACCAATGCCTTTCAGATGTTTTTTGAGGGCGGCTCCGGCTGGGATGGGACATTGGTCTACGCGCACTTCGGCATACCAGTGCTGTTATTGATCTTTGCCGCAGTGTTGTTACATCGGTTCACACAGGCACTGAAGGTTGCGGAATCTTTGAATCGTGAACTCGAAAATAAAGTCGAAGTCAGTCGTCAGATAATCGCCAAGAGTTTTGAAGAGCGCAGGTTGCTGGAGATGAAGCAGGCAACCGAACAGGAGCGCCAGAAAATCTATCGTGACCTTCACGATGATGTCGGCTCCCGTCTGCTGTCAATGATCCATGCCAGCGACGATCAAAAAGTAGGCAACATGGCACGATCCACTCTGGAAAGCCTTCGCCAGGCGGTTTCCAGAGCGAACACTCCTGATCAACTGCTGGAGGACATGCTGCATGACATCAACGAGGAGTCAGCGCTCCGATTGCAGGGTGCCGGGCACCTCGTTGACTGGCACCAACCAAACCTGATGCCGGCGCTCATGCTGCCATCGCTGGTGGCATTCAATATCAATCGCATCATGAAGGAACTGGTCAGCAATATTATTCGTCATGCCCAGGCACATGCTGTGAAAATCGATATTGATATATCCGATGACTCACTGGTTATCAGTATCACGGATGATGGCGTTGGATTTGGCGCCAACAACATGACGTCACGCAGTGAGGGCAATGGCCTGAGTAACCTGCGCGCCAGGGCAGTCGAAATCGACGCGCAGATCGACTGGCAGAGCACGCCACACGGCACCCGGACGCGACTGGTGCTGCATGAGCTGAGTCAGCTTATGGACAAAAGTATGCCTGAGTCCCCACCGCTTTGATGGCATCAACAAGCCGCTCCAGACCCAGAACATACGCCGCAGTACGCAGGGTAATTTTCTTGGATTCAGCGAGATCCCAAACCGCCTGACTCTCGGTCTCCATCATTGGTTTCAAGCGGTCGTATACTTCCTGCTCGATCCAGTAATAGCCTTGCTTGTTCTGTACCCATTCAAAATATGACACAGTAACACCGCCCGCGTTAGCCAAAATATCCGGCACGACTATTACATCATTTTTCTGCAAAATCTCATCGGCATCCGAGGTCACAGGCCCGTTTGCCAGCTCCAGAATCACGCGGGCCTTGATTGCCGAAGCATTGTCACGGGTAATCTGGGACTCGAGCGCCGCAGGTATGATCAGGTCACAGTCACACTCGAACATCTCATCGCGCTCAATCGACTCAATCTTGCCACCGCCGCAAGATTTATCGTAGTCACGAACCGATCCTTTCTTGCGTTTGCGCTCGGCCAGCGCGACCGGGTCCAGTCCCTCTTTGCAATAGATACCGCCCGACGAATCTGATACTGCCACAATTTTCCAGCCGTCTTTATGAAGCATCTCCGCCATCGTAGCCCCGGCATTTCCGAAACCCTGGATCACAACCCGCTTTTCGCACTTGTCGAGATCGAGGGATTTCAAAAGCTGCTGCAGCACGTAGAAACCACCAAGAGCCGTTGCGATGCTGCGTCCCTGAGAGCCGCCTATGGCCAGAGGTTTGCCAGTAATCACCCCGGGCACATGCTGCCCCACCAGCGAGCAGTACTCATCCATCATCCAGCCCATGACCATGGGGTTGGTATACATATCAGGAGCCGGGATATCCCGGTCCGGTCCGATAAGACCCGCGAAGGCATGTACATAGGCGCGTGACAGGCGTTCCAGCTCGGCCTTGGAAAGCTCCCGGGTATCCACTTTAACTGCGCCCTTGGCACCACCATAAGGGACACCGATTACGGCACATTTGAATGTCATCCAGAACGCCAGACTCACTACCTCGTCCATGTTGGCATCAGGATGAAACCTGATACCGCCCTTGGTTGGCCCCCGCGAGCCGTCGTAACGACAGCGCCAGGCCTGGAAGGAGCGGCGGGCGCCATTATCCATACGAATGGTAAGACGTGAACTGAGGACTTCTGCCGGGAACTGCAGGATGTCCAGGATCTCGTCTGGAACTTCGGTGTACTTGGCTGCTTTGTGAAGTTGACTGATAGCTCCTTGCAATGTCTCAGACATACTTGTTTCCCCTTCAGCTGTAGTGAAATTGCGAACAACGTCTCACTATTGTGAGACGATTTACTATCTGTGTTAACGTGCTGCTACAATGATTGGATCATAATAAATTCCGTGCAAGTACAGCGGCCTCTACGATGTTGCCTACCACACCTGCCGAAAAACCCGAACGCCTGTTGATTCTCGACGATGATGCGCTGACCGGGCAAACCATTCTCAATATGGCTCGCATTGCAGGTATTGAGGCGCAATTCACGGACATGCCCGATGAGTTTTTCAGGCTGGTGCAGAGCTGGCAGCCTGACTTCATCGCTATAGACCTCATCATGCCACGAATGGATGGCGTGCAGGTGCTTATCGAACTGGCAAAACTCGACTGTGAGGCTGGGATCATCATCTCCAGCGGTGTGGGTGGACGCGTACTTGACGCCGCAGCCCGCTCGGCAAGCGAACACGGACTCAAGTTACTGGGCGTGCTGGCCAAACCATTCTCACCGGCCAAGCTGAGGGGAATTTTGCGACGGAACTTGCCAGCCGCATCTACTGACGCTGCACCTGTCCAACAAACCGAGAAGGCGCCATATATTCCTAGCAAAGAGGAGCTGATGCTTGCCTTGCAAAACAGGGAAATCCACGTCGCCTATCAACCCAAGATCAATTGCCGAACCCGTCTGCTGGCAGGCTTTGAAGCTCTCGCGAGATGGCGCCACGCTGAGCATGGACTGATCCCACCCGACACATTCATTCCCCTGGCGGAGGAGAGCGGTCTGATCGATCCGCTAACCGAGTATGTCGTTGCCGAGGCGCTCAGCTGGCTGGCTGCTTTGCCCGACCAGTTTTTTGTGCTCCCCGAGCACCAGTACCTGGTGCGCAGACTGAACGAGGTTTCTCTGGCAATCAACATTTCCAATCGATCGCTGAGCAACCTTAACCTGTTCGAAACTCTTGAAGATCTATGTTACGCGACAGGAATTGCGCCGCAGCGGCTGATATTCGAATTGACCGAGAGCTGCGCGACAGAAGACCCGGTGACGGCGCTTGATGTTTTAACTCGCCTGCGCATGAAAGGGTTTCAATTATCGATTGACGATTTCGGTACTGGCTACTCCTCCATGGTACAGCTGGCACGGTTACCTTTTTCCGAGATCAAAATTGACAGATCTTTTGTGACCACTCTCTCGAAATACAAAGAGTCACGAACCGTTGTCAAAGCCATCATCGACCTTGGGCACGGTCTGGGTCTTTATACTGCAGCCGAGGGCATCGAGAGTTTCGAAACACTGGAATATCTGCGCAGCATCGGCTGCGATCTTGCGCAGGGATATGCCATCAAGGAACCGCTGGACGCCCAGGGCATACATGAATGGTTAAGAAGCCAGCACAGGGATGACGAACAACACCGACTCAGAGTGCTTCACAGCCTGGGGCTGCTTGACACTCCAACTGATGAACGCTTTGACCGCATAACCCGTCTGGCGACTCGTCTGTTCAATGTTCCTGTCGGCCTGTTCAGCCTGGTAGACGAGAACCGGCAGTGGTTTAAATCCCACACCGGCACTGACGTGCGGGAGACCCCGCGCGAATACTCCTTTTGCAGTCATGCCATTCAGAATGATCAGGTCATGGTGGTCGAAGACACCTGGCTTGATACCCGGTTTCAGAATAATCCCCTGGTTACCGGAACACCGCATATACGCTTCTACGCAGGAAGCCCGGTCCGCGCAGGCATGGGCAGTCGGCTTGGCACACTGTGTCTGATTGCTGAACAGCCTAGAACGCTCGATGACGACGGTCGCATGCTGCTCAAGAATATGAGCGTGATGATAGAGAGTGAATTGGCAGGAGACTATCTGGCTCATATAGACCCGATGACGCGCCTGCTCAACCGCCGCGGATTCGATGCGCGCTGTGACGATGTGATCAACATATGCAAACGATCTGGCCTGCGTGCCTGCCTATTCCTTATTGATCTGATCGATCTGAAGCGGTTTAATCAGGAGCATGGACCGGCGGCAGGCGACCGTGCTCTGCGCGAATTCGGCCAATTGCTTGGCAGGGTTTTCCGGGGTTCGGATCTGAGCGCGCGCTACGGCGATGATGATTTTGTTGTCTTACTGATTGATACTGCACCACCCGGCCCGGAGAAGGTTCTGAGTCGCTTCCATCACGCGGCGCAAAGCCTCTATCATCGCATCCCGATTCGTTATCAGGTCGGATGGACAATGCTGGAGCCAGACGACAACATGCAACAGGTGGTCGCACGCGCGAGTCAACGTATGCATGCCCACAACGAAGCAGTCTGACACTGACACATCTGGTTTCGACGCCATTGCTGTGCCAAACTCAGAATCACAAAAATACAAGCTATCAGCGACATAAACAGGTCAGCCATCATGATGAAACTTTACGAAACCCGCGTTGCACCCAATCCCCGCCGAGTGCGGATTTTTCTGGCAGAAAAAGGTCTGCTTGATCAGGTCGAATTGATCGAAGTGGATCTGCAGAAGGGTGACAACCTGACCCGCGAATACGCCGCTCGCAATCCATTAAAAAAAGTTCCGGTGCTGGAACTGGAGGACGGTACCTGTATCGCAGAAACGATGGCCATCTGCCGCTACGTCGAGGAAGCATTCCCCGATACGCCCAGGCTTTTGGGTACAACGGCTCTGGAAAAAGCACATGTAGAGCAGTGGCTACGCTGGATCGACTTCTACTTCATGATGCCTACCGGGATGGCGTTTCAGCATACGACTGGCTTCTTCAAGGATCGCATGACGCCGTACCCTGAATGGGGTGAAGAATGCAAGCGCCAGGCAGCGCGCTTTTTTGATTTCCTTGACAGGTCACTGAGCGACTCTCGATATCTTTGCGGCGATGAGTTTACAGCGGCCGACATCAATGCGCTGTGTGCGCTGGACTTCAACAAAGCGATTCAGCAACGTATAACTCCAGAGCAGCAGAACCTGCGCGCCTGGCATGAACGTCTGTATGAACGCCCATCTGTATCAGCATGAGTGTCAGTCGAAGACGCAGTGAGAGTTAGCAGCGATAACGCTCACTCGTCGCCGACCAGACGACGCGCCAGTACAAGGCTGCGATACCATCGGCGATGTGCATTGGGCACCGCGGTAGGTCGCACCGTCAGCAGGCTTTGTGAAGGCGGATTGTCGGTCTGTTGGTACTGAACCAGGATATCCAGCACTGATTCACGTGCACCATAGGTTTCATAAAGAAACCTGCGCGCTTCATCGCTGAGACTGACGCGGTAGTGGCGTACCAATGCAACGGCCAGGTATTCAGCCGCCTGACTCATATCCTCTTCAACATCCTGAGCCATGGACTCACCCAGAAGCTTTTTATCCTGAGCGCTCATCCCTGGCTCCAGCCCACCCAGATAAGAAGCAAGAGTCGCACTGATGCCACGCTGAACTTCCGGATACGAAAGATGGATGTGTGGTTCAAGAGCAAGAGCAACTTCGATTGCAAGCTGACGTGCTGAATCGAATGTAAGTGGGTTGTCCCGCTCCGCCCGGCGTTTAAACAGTCCCTTGGTTTCGTGTGACTCCAGGTGCTGATGACGCATGTAACGCACCAGGTGCTGACAGACCTCCTTGCGCTCTTCGTCATCCAGTCGAATTACTTTCTCCAGAATATGCACACCGCGACCGCGCGGCCCAATACGCAGCTCAGCGGTATCCAGCTCGACCGAATCCAGCATACGGTTCCAATCTTCCGCTGCAAGCAGAAATTCAGCGTGCAGCTCACCGATCCGACGAAACGAGTCATTTGCGTTGCGATACAGTCTCAATGCGGCAGTCATGATCTCTGCGTACTCACGCAATTGCGCACGGTACTCGACCTGACCATCATTCACCTTCTCGACCAGCAGCTTCATGGTATCGGCAAGGTCATCCAGCGCCGCTATTACGCGATCCGTAAGCAGGTTTGCTGCAACTCCTTCGGGGACGTCCTCATATTTCATGACGTCAACCTCAACCAGCCAGGAAGCCAGGCTCCGAATACGATTACTGCCGGCCGCCTGCGCGATACGGTATCGACTTCGCTTGCGCTCCATTCGGTCAAGCGCCGCGGCCAGCCGCCAGCGGCCTCGGTAATCGAATATCAGCGTGGGTATCTCGCGACCATTGATCAGCTCGAATGCCAGCACCAGCATCGACTCCACGTCCTGCATGGTAATCAACAGCAGATTATCCTGTTCGATTGCAGCCAGGACCCTGGCGATGAAATGCTCGGTGCGTGGCACACCATGACGCAGCGTGGCAATATCACCATGGTATCGATGCCTGAGCACCTCCACCGCCTGCGGAAGTGTCGTGGACAGCTCCGTGATCAGAATATCGAACCGCTGATCCCAGTCACGATGAATATCGCGGATTCTCGAGAAAAGCCCGGCCCTGCGAAAATTGTCGATGTTCGCCAGCATCTGGCTGAAAGCCGGATCACTGGTCAGTTGTTCTGCCGCCATCGCCACACCACCAGGTGACAGATCTACGCGCTGCAGCAGCTGGATGGCTGCCTCTCGCTCACGTATCTCACCCTCATAGCTGGCCACTACCAGGTTTTTTACCGAGAGTATCAAGTCACCCAGTTTATCGATTGCCTCAACAACAGAGCGCTGTGCCTGCTCCGATCTGACGCCCCAGGTACTGTCATAGACAATCTTGGCAATCAGCGCGATAAGCCCGCTCAGAACCGTGAAGCTGACGAAATAGATTAACTGCTGTCTGGACGGTGCCTGACCAAAGCCTATGTAGTAACCGCCGTAAAGTCCCAGGGCAGTCACCGGACCTGCCGTCCAGGCCAGCCCCAGCAGGCTGCGGGAGATTCGCACCCGTCGTACACTACGGGCAATCTGATCCAGTTGCTCGGTATCTTCCCGATTCAGAGAGATACCCTGCTTTACCTGCTTTCTGCGCCAGGACCAGCGCAGCAGATTTGTAATTGATCGATTCAGCAAGTGATCACCCGATTTTCTGGTCTTGGTTCGTGTCGGCAGTATACATGAGCAACTCTGGTGCATCGAACAATGCAATCGCCCTGATAAACCGACTTACTGTGTGGTTATAATGCAGTCCGTATTGAGTAACAACAAATCTGATGACTCTCAGGAGCCAGTTACATGAATAATTCTGCTCAGCCCTCTGCGCGCGCTCGCCTGGTCCGTGTCCTGGTCACTCTCGCCTGCCTGGTCGTTGTCGCGACCATACTTTGGCAGTTATTGCCCAAAGCGGCGTTTTCCAGCGATCTGAGCCAGGTCGGTCAGGGCCGCCCGGCCCTGGTCATGCTGCGAGAGGTAAATTTTGTCGGTGGTGACCGTGTGATAGAGCATATGCTGGAAATTTACCCCGATTACGAGCAAAACATGGTGTTTCTGGTCGTCCATACCGGTAATCCGACGGGACAGAATTTTGCGGCTGAGCATGGGGTCACTGACGGCGATCTGGTACTGTTTGATGCTGAGGGCAACGCTCAGAGTCAGCTATCGCAGCCCTCTGGCATCAACGACATCCGACAGTTTCTGCAGCAGGCCCTGTAAGGGATATGGCTACAGAGATTGAGCGCAAATTTCTGGTCGTTAGCGACAGCTGGCGCGCTCACAGCTGCCGCCAGATCGTTATCCAGCAGGGGTATTTGTGCCGTGGAGCCACCACTGTGCGTGTCCGACGGGCTGACGATGAGGCATGGCTGACGATCAAGGGACCCACCACCGGCATCAGCCGCAGCGAATTCGAATATCGAATACCGCTGGCAGACGCCGAACAGCTGCTCAAGGAACAGTGCCAGGGTCCGCTGATAGACAAGACACGCCACTGGGTATTGTTTGATGGGCATCGCTGGGAAGTCGACGAGTTTCGAGGTGCCAATGCGGGGCTGGTGCTGGCAGAGCTGGAGTTGACATCAGAGAATGCCCGATTCAGTAAACCGGAGTGGCTGGGCCGCGAAGTATCGGCAGACCCCAGATACTCCAACTCAGCACTATCGTTAAATCCTTTGCCGGAGCAATAGGGGCTCAACCCGACACTTCACGCCAGCGCAGACTCAAAATCGCTCCCAGAAGTCCGGCAATCGCCAGCGAAACGATTGTCAGCTGCACCGAGATCACAGCTGCCAGCGCCCCCAGCAGCCCGGTCAACAGTAACAACACACCGATAACCGAGTTGCTGACTGCCACGTAGTCGGTCCGCTTGTTACCGCCTGCCATGTCGACCAGATAGGTTTTGCGCCCCAGCCGGACCCCGGCATGCGCGATGCCCAGCACAAAAAATGCCAGTGGATAAAACCATAGGGAGGCCTCACTTGGCAGCCCTGCAACCGACCAGGCCGCTACCGCCAGCGATGTCAACGCTGCCAGACCGCAGGCAACTGCAAACACCTGGCGACTGGAACGGTCTGCCCAGCGCCCCCACACTGGCGAGCTTACCAACCCTGCCAGCCCCTCCGCGGCGATGAATATACCAAGTAATGAGGCGGCGCTACCGAGATCCTCTCTGGCCAGCGTCACATAAAATGGCGCAACCAGACCGGAGCCCATGGCCAGGGCTCTACCGATAACAAACTTGCGAAAGGGTGCGTCATCGCGCAACAGGGACAAACTCGAAAACGCTTCTGAAAACCCATTCGCCCCCCCATCGGTGGCGCCCGGAAATTCGACTATTCGTGCGTAGCTGGCTATTGCCAGAAACCACAGCATGGCAGCCACCGCCAACAGATCAAGATAGAGGCCGGAAGCGGCCTCGCCCTGCCCAAACGCACCCAGTGCCAGACCGGCGGCAAACGCTGCCAGTCCTGCGATGGCGCTGATCCAGCCAGACAGGCGACCACGACGGGTTTTGGGAATCGTCTTGCCCAGCACGTCCTTGTAGGCTACCGAACAGGCACCACGCGCCAGACTGAACAGTATCAGCAGCCCGGTAACTGCCAGCCCGGCCTGCAGGCCTTCAAGCGTCATACCACACCAGACCATCAGCAGCAGGGAGAAACCCTGCACCGAACCACCTGCCACCCATACCCATTTGCGCACCGCCTGTCGACGGACCACAGCGCCAATGAGCATCTGCGGCAGCATGGAGCCGGACTCACGGATAGGCACCAGCAGACTGATGATCCAGGCCGGCGCACCCAGCTGCATCAACAACCAGGGTAGCGTAGTTTTGGCGCTGGCCAGCTTGTCCGCAATGCTGCTGCAGGTATTGGCCAGCAGAGTGGCCAGAAAATTGCCTGGCGTCTCGCGACAGGCGTCATCACTGATATCCTTGCACACCCGCCCCTCATCATCTTCGGCGAGGCGTTCATACAACAGGGTTTTCCAGTCTTCTTCGGCACCAGCAGCCGTTCTTTGATCGTTGCTCTTAGTCATGACCCGGAGCATAGCCCGATGCGAAGGTGCCGACAAGTTGCAAAAAATACTGGAGCGGCGTAGCTTTAGCAGGTCACTACAGCTTAACCTGAGGTGTTCCATGACAATAAGAACATGCTGGACCCGCCTGACAAGCCGCGTATCTGATTTCACACCGAAGCAACTTACGATCCCTGCTCACAGCCGGCTTCTGCTTCTTGCTATTGCTTCAGTGCTGGCAGCCTGTTCGCCGCCTGCCGATTCCCCGCCCTCTGCTGCATCCATAAACATCGAAATCAATGATCCTGTGTCAGAGTTGCAACTGGCGCTCCTGGAAGCAGAACCAGGTTCCGTCATTACATTGCCCGCAGGCCGTTATGGCTTTGATCGCAGCCTGACACTGAACACTGACGGAATCACGCTGCGCGGCGCCGGAATGGACGAAACGATTCTCACATTTCAGGATCAGGTGGCCGGAGCCGAAGGTCTGCTGGTCAACGCCAGCAACTTTACAATCGAGGATATCGCTATCGAGGACACCCTGGGCGACGCACTCAAGATTGCCAGAGGCGATCATATCGTGATTCGTCGCGTCAGAACTGAGTGGACCAACGGCCCCGATACCAGTAATGGCGCTTATGGAATCTATCCCGTCCAGACACAACACACACTGATTGAAGACTCTGTGGCAATCGCTGCTTCTGACGCTGGCATCTATGTCGGCCAGTCCCAAAACGTGATTGTGCGTGGTAATCGGGCAGAATATAACGTGGCAGGCATAGAGATTGAGAACACAGTTGGTGCAGATGTTTATAACAACACTGCCATCAACAACACCGGCGGAATACTGGTATTTAACATGCCCAACCTGCCGGTCGCCGGCCATACCACCCGCGTTTATGAAAATGATATCCGGGATAACAACACCGCGAATTTCGCACCACCGGGGACCGCTGTTTCCAGCGTGCCGGCAGGTTCTGGACTGATCATAAACTCCAACGACAAAGTCGAGATCTTCAATAACGAGTTCGACAACAATGACACTGCCAACATTCTGATCTCCAGTTATTTCAGTGCTGGGTATTCAGACCGGCAAATGGCTGAAGCTTTCGACCCCTACCCTGAAACGATTTTCATTTATGACAATCAATTCGGCAGCAGCGGCGCATCACCTTCCCGACCGGAACTGGATGCACTGCGGCTCGCCATGTTTGGTGAGCAGGGTCGTCTGCCTGATGTTGTCTGGGACGGAGTCACCCATCCGGAACGGATGGCGGCAGAGTACGCAATCTGTATCGACAATGGCGAGGCTCAGTTACTCAATATAGATGCTGCCAACAACAGTGCCAATCCACACATGGGTGGTGAAGCGCACCAGTGCCGGCATTCGGCACTGCCTGCTGTCAGCCTGCCGACCACCATGGATATGTAAGATCGATGAGTTGGCGTTTTTCATTACTGGTGACGGCGCTGGTTCTAGGCGCCTGCCAGGATCCGTCGGCACCGAAACTGTATGCCCGCGATAGTATTCCGACCCAACTGTCTGACTGGCAGATTGCGCAGGTAGCGGACCGACAGCTGATCCTGAATGCTGCCGTTCTTCCTTACGATCTGGCGACCCCGCTGTTCAGTGACTATGCATTAAAACTCCGCACGTTGTGGCTGCCCGACGGTGCCACTGCCGAGCTGACCGACACCGGCAGCCTGGACTTCCCGGTTGGCACGGTGATCAGCAAAACATTCTACTATCCGCGCGCCCGCGACGCCGCCGACGCCGCGGATGTACAGCTGACCGAACAACGACTTGTTGCATTTGATGGGGCGAGTCTGGCACTGGACCAGGTGCGGCTGATCGAGACCCGACTGCTGGTTCATCAGGCGGATGGCTGGCAGGCACTGCCCTATGTGTGGAATGAGGAGCAGACTGACGCAACGCTGCAGATAACCGGGGCCGTCAAGCGCCTGCGATTACACAGCAACGAAAATCCACGCGCGACGGTTGAATCATTTGCCTACGTGGTTCCCAATCGCAACGAGTGTGCCGCCTGTCACAATCTGGATCAGAATCAGGACACACTCTCGCCAATCGGCCCCTCGGTAGCCAATCTGAATCACGCAATGGTCGCCGACGGCTCTGCGGAAAATCAGTTGGCCGCGCTATGGTCGCGACAATGGCTTGATGAAGAGCCTGCTGTCAACGAGCTGCCTGCCGCGGCAGTATGGCAACCGGGCGCTACTGATAATCTGGAGCAACGCGCCCGAAGTTATCTGGATGTTAATTGTGCACACTGTCATCAGCCTGGCGGTAGCGGCGACACATCCGGCCTGTTTCTGCACTCTGGCGCGAGCAAGCCTCTGGAACTTGGGGTATGCAAACCACCCGTTGCAGCGGGCCGAGGTTCGGGAGGGCGACCTTACTCAATAGTACCAGGTCACCCTCAAGATTCGATTCTGAGTTTCAGAATCGAAAGCAATGAGGTCGGAGTATTGATGCCGGAGGTGGGACGCAGCCTGACCCACGACAGCGGATTGTTGCTGATCGATGAGTGGATCCGGCAGCAGACAGGCAATTGTAGCTAAGGCATCAAAAGCACCTTAGTCCACTATTACCTGCTTGGCGACCAATCCGGACCCTACAACTCAGGCAGCGTTTCTGGCTGCCGTCTGCTGTATCTGAAAGTACTCTTCAGGCCTGAACTCATCAACCTCGATGGCATCCATCGCCGCCTGATTGGCCGCTTTTAATGCCTCTCCCTCAGCCTTGCTGATGACCTTTGCTGACACAGCCTGATCAGCCAGTGCGTACGCTGTGCCGCGCGGCAGGTTCCGTTCTTTTTGAGCCTTGACGATTTTCTTCACGATGGGTTGCACTTCTGTGTACAAGCGGAAGGCCTTCAGCAGACGCCCCATACCGGGGGCGTCCTCGGCGAATGGCGCGATTCCCTGCGTCACTCTTGCGTATTGCTCGTTCATTAGCTGAATGGACGCTGCTGCCTGCTTCATGACCTTGTCTGAAGGCCCACGTGACAGTGGGTTCAGGCGCAGGAACAGGGCGGAAGGTCCGCGCAGCCACCAGCCTACAACGGGCACGTCAAAATTCGCGTGAATGCCTTCAAATGCCTCCTGAATCTGCGCCAGGGCGAATTCACAGCTGAACTGCACCAATGGGAGGTCTTCAGGCTTGTTGCCTTCCGCTTTGTAGCGGCGCAGTGCGGCCAGCGCCAGCACCTGCCAGGTCAGTGCATCAGCAAAACGCCCGCCCAGGCTTCCGCGTGCCTTCAGCTTGCCACCAATCAGGTAAAGTGCAAGATCGGCGAGCAGTGCAAAGCGCGATGAGGCCCATGCCAGCCGTCGATAATAGGTGGCCACCGGACCTGATTCCGGGCTGCCGGCGCTGAAACCACGCGTCAGGCCCCGCAGTTTGCTGCGACCAAAATTGCTGGTCGTGTGCCACAACCAACCCAGCAGCTTATTGCGGAATGCCGTTGCGTCGTTGTCTTCAACCGCTTTCACAAGCGGCAGAGCGTAAGGATGACAGCGGGTTGCACCCTGTCCGAAGGTGATCAGCGTCCGCGTCATGATGTTGGCACCTTCCACCGTAATGCTCACCGGTGCACTCGCATAACCGCCACCCAGGATGTTGTTCGGCCCCTGCATGACACCGGCACCGGAAAACACATCCATACCGTCGATCAGGCTGCGCTGCCCGTAGTCAGTGCTGCTGGACTTCAGCAAGGCAGACACCACCGGTGGCTGCTCTCCGGCATCCAGTGCGGAGCACGAGTAGATACGCGCGCCTTCAAACAGGTAGGCAAATGCGGCGATGCGGGCAACTTTTTCCTGCACGCCTTCCATCAGGCCAATCGGAATATCGAATTGATTCCGGATCATCGAGTAGGCGCCTGTTGCCGCAGCGGCAATCTTCATACCTCCAATCGCGCCGGCTGGCAGGGACACGGCACGTCCACCTGCCAACTGCTCCATCAACATGCGCCAGCCCTGCCCGGCATACTCTGGACCACCAATGATCTGATCCACGGGTGCCACCACGTCTTCGCCAATGATGGGGCCGTTGTAAAAGCTCATGCCGATGGGCAGGTGGTGATTGCCGGTGGTCAGGCCAGGCGTGCCTTTATGAAGCAGCATCACTGTAATACCAGGATACTCGCCTTTGCCGAGGAGGTTCTCCGGATCGTGCATCTGAAAGGCCAGTGAGATCAGGTTGGCAATCGGCGCGAGCGTAATATAGCGCTTGCGGAAATTCAGCTTAACCTTGATGACCCCGTCGTCGTCCTTGAAGACCACACCTTCAGCCTTGATGGATGCTGCGTCAGAGCCAGCTGTTGGTTCTGTCAGGCCAAAACATGGCACATACTCACCACTGGCCAGTTTGGGCAGATAGGCGTCCTTTTGCTCCTCAGTACCATAGTGCTTCAGTAGCTCGGCGGCACCCAGCGAATTTGGAATGACTACGAGCGTACCCACGGTGGGGTTGTAAGCGTTAATCTTGGCCATGATGGAGGATATGGCCAGTGTCGAAAACTCTTTGCCACCGTACTGCTTGGGAATCAACAAACCCATAAAACCCTGCTTTTTCAGGAATTTGATGACTTTATCGGGCACTT
This sequence comes from Pseudohongiella sp. O18, assembly GCF_021729085.1. Lineage (GTDB taxonomy): Bacteria > Pseudomonadota > Gammaproteobacteria > Pseudomonadales > Pseudohongiellaceae > Pseudohongiella. Next base: position 91,140 of record NZ_JAJSAR010000001.1, read on the forward strand.
TCCGGGTTGTAACAACCTCATAGTTGTCGATCATGCGGCACAACTCTTCGACTGGCCCGTCGATAAATGCCTGCTCTTCCTCGGAATGCTGGTTATAGGGCTCAGCCAGCATCTTGCTGAAATCGGGATTACCGGAGAAGATCTGGCCATCCACCCAGACGGTGCCCGCCTCCAGTGCCTGTCGTTCGGTATCGGAGATACGCGGCAGCACATTGTTGTCGCGCATGAACTTCATGATTGCACCAAACATAGCTTCCTCTCACCTTGTCACAACAAATGAACAAAAACGTGTTATCCACATTGTACGCATTAAACGACCGATCGTCTTTATGAATATATTCACTTTTTTACAACACCATTGTTTTTCCGTCCAGGAGTAATAATGGTCGCTCTTGCTAAACTGTCAGTCGCTCTGCTGGGCCTGTGCGTCCCACTAGTGCTCACCGCCCGGAATCTGCAGACTGCCCCATACCCCGCTCCTGCGAACGAAACCCCTGAATACTGGTTGAACAGCGGCCGGCGGGCTCTGGAACAGGCGCTGGCGTTGCACTTTCCAAGACCTATAACACCAATCAGCAAACACCGGACTGTGCCGGCACCATGACAGCCATGATGAGCGGCATCAAGACACGTGCTGGTCTTATCGGCGTTAACCAGCATGTCAATCGGGCCGATTGCGCCTCATCCATGGGCAATGAGGTACCATCACTGATGCTGCAGGCGGCGAGGCATCTGACATCACTGAACCCTCGCTGCCGGAAATGGCACGCGCTGGGCTGGTAGAAGCATTTGTCAGTCTTGGCCCGCTCAGGCAGAATGAGGTAAGGAAGTTCTTTTCAGACTGAGTGAGGTCGCCATGACAGAGACGTCTGCCACGTCAGTACCCGAAGCCGTAGACGCCAATGCCAACAAGTTCCGACACTGGCGTCTGTCGCGTGATCGCGACAATATCATCTATGCCTATCTGGATCGTGAGGGAGAGCGCGTCAATTCGCTTTCCCGCGCCGTGCTTGAGGAGTTTGAGCAGCTTGTCGCGCTGGCTGAGACGTCTTCGCCGCGCGGCCTGGTGCTGATGTCCGGCAAAACCACTGGCTTTGTGTTCGGCGCCGACGTCAAGGAATTTGAAGGTTTCGACGACGCCAGCGCTGTGACACGCGAAATAGAGCGCGTCCACGAGATGTTCAACCGGCTTGAACAACTCAAGTGCATCACCGTCGCCGCAATTGAGGGCTACTGCCTTGGCGGCGGCCTGGAAATGTCGCTGGCCTGTGACTACCGTATTGCCAAAGATGTGCCGTCGACCAAGCTTGGATTCCCTGAGACACAACTGGGTATTTTCCCTGGCTTCGGCGGCTCGGTGCGATCAGTGCGGACCATCGGCGGCATCAAGGCCATGGAACTGATGCTGACGGCTCGCCAGATCAGTGCGCGCGCGGCCCGCTCGATTGGCCTTGTGGATCAGGTGATCGGTCGTCACGAAGAACTGCTCTGGGCGGCCCGTGACGCCGTTCTTAAAGGCAAAAAGCACCGCGGGCCTGGCCTGATGCGCAGCATGAGCAACGTCTGGCCGGTAAGATCGATTCTCGCAGGCCAGATACGCAAGCAGACCCAGCGCAAAGCGCGTCCCGAACACTACCCTGCTCCTTTTCGCTTGATCGATACCTGGCAGACCTATGGCGGTAACCGCAAGAAGATGATGCGGGAGGAGGCACGGGCTGTCGGTGAATTGATGGTATCGCCGACAGCCAAAAGTCTGCGTCGCGTCTTCCACTTGATGGAACGCCTGAAATCTCAGGGCAAGAATGTCGATTTTGCCGTTCGTCACGTTCATGTAGTGGGAGCTGGCACCATGGGCGGTGATATCGCCGCATGGTGTGTTCTGCGAGGCCTGACGGTCACTTTGCAGGACCGCGACATGAAGAGCGTCAGCGCAGCCATAAAGCGGGCCGAGAAGCAGTTCCAGAAAAAACTGAAGGACACTGCAAAGGTCAGGGCAGCGCTGGATCGATTGCGTCCCGATGTCGAGGCCGAATTTGTGGGTCAGGCCGACATTGTCATCGAAGCCATCTTCGAGAACGCCGAAGCCAAACAGTCACTGTTCAAGGATATTGCGCCAAAAATGAAATCAGGCGCGGTACTGGCTACCAATACATCCGCCATTCCGCTTGAGACGCTGGCCAGCGTGCTGGACGACCCAAGTCGTCTTATCGGCCTGCATTTCTTCAACCCGGTCGCAAAAATGCCACTGGTAGAAGTTGTATCCGGGCCAGAAACCTCTCAGAAAGAAGCACAGAAAGGAGCAGCCTTTTGCCAGCAGATCAGCCGTTTCCCACTGCCCGTCAAAAGCAGCCCCGGCTTTCTGGTTAACCGTGTGCTTGCGCCCTACATGATGACAGCCCTGCGATTGCATCGCGAAGGTGTGCCAGCCGAGGCGCTGGATGCTGCCGCCGAGGCCTTTGGCATGCCGATGGGGCCTGTCGAACTCGCCGACACAGTAGGCCTTGATGTCTGTCTGATGGTTACCGATGTGCTTCAATCCGACCAGGACGACGGTTTGCCTGAAAGCCCGGAAAAAGCATTTATCCAGAAGCTGGTAGATGACGGCAAACTGGGTAAAAAATCCGGACATGGCCTTTACCGGTGGGAAAAAGACAAACCCCAGAAAAACAGCAACAATGTGTCCGGGCACAACCTGGCCGAACTCGCCGAGAAGCTGGTCGATGCCTACATCAACGAGTGCCGTGCGGCACTTAATGATGAAGTAGTCAGTGATGCAGACCTGCTTGATGCAGGCATGATATTCGGCACTGGCTTTGCGCCGTTCAGGGGTGGGCCACTTTATTACCTGGAACACCAGGACGAGCAATATCGGATTGCATCGCCTTCGAATCAGGAGACATCCGAAAAAACGCCCGACGACAACGCGTCAGAAGAGCCTGAGCAGGAGACCGAAACCCGTGTATAACGCTGATGCAAATACGTCCCTTCGCAAAGTAGTCATTGCTGGCGGCGTGCGGCTGCCATTTTGTCGGTCAAACACGGCCTATGCTGAACTCAGCAATCTGGACATGCTGGCTGACACACTGCAAAAGCTCAGTGACCGCTTCGAGCTGTCCGGTAAAAAGATTGACGAGGTAGTCGCAGGCGCTGTAACCACACACAGCAAAGACTGGAACCTGGCACGTGAGGCAGTGCTGAGCACCGATCTGTCACCGGCCACACCCGGCATTACTCTGCAGATGGCATGCGGCACCTCGCTGCAGGCGGCCCTGATGTCTGCAGCAAAAATAGCCACCGGCCAGATCGACTGTGCGATCGCCGCAGGAACAGACACCACCAGTGATGCGCCGATCGTGTTTCAGCGACGCTTTGCACACCGCTTGATCAAAATGGGTCAGGCCCGGACCTTCAAGCAGCGGCTTGCAGCCTTCAAGGGTTTTGGACTTTCTGAACTTGCACCACGCCCGCCTGCCAATGGAGAGCCGCGAACCGGTCTTTCCATGGGTCAGCATTGTGAGTTGATGGCGCAAGAGTGGGGAGTGACACGCGAAGAGCAGGATCAACTGGCACTGGAAAGCCATCAGAAAGCCGCCGCAGCCTACGATGCCGGATTCTTTGATGATCTGGTGAGTCAGTATGAAGGCGTTGCTCGCGACAATAATTTGCGGGCTGACTCATCGCTGGAAAAACTGGCATCGCTGAAGCCGGCATTCGATCGCAAACACGGCACATTGACTGCTGGCAACAGCACACCACTGACCGACGGTGCTGCAGCAGTACTTCTATGCAGTGAAGAATGGGCTAAAGCCAACAATTTGCCCATACAGGCATACTTGACGGCCGGCCGCAGCAGTGCTGTCGACTTTGTGCATGGCGAAGGCCTGCTGATGGCACCTGCGGTCGCCGTCAGTGAATTGCTGCAGCAGGCAGGGCTGTCATTGCAGGACTTCGACTGTTATGAGATTCATGAGGCTTTTGCCGCTCAAGCCCTGTGCACACTCAAGGCTTGGGAAGATGACGACTTTTGCCGCTCCCGACTCAATCGGGACAAGGCCATGGGCGCTATCGATCGGGAAAAGATGAATATCAAAGGCGGTTCTTTGGCGTTTGGTCACCCCTTTGCCGCAACGGGTGCCCGCATTCTCGGCTCACTGGCCGCCATCCTCGAGGAGAAGGGCAGCGGCCGTGGCCTGATATCAATATGCACCGCTGGCGGCATGGGAGTTGCCGCCATCGTCGAGCGCCCGTAATCAGGCGCCCGAATGGCTGCTTTGATCGCGCTGGTAGATATCTGCCGATGCCAGCGCAGTCAAATTCAGGATGCCCCTGCCTGACACTGACGGAATCAGGATGTGCACTGGCTTCTCCAGCCCGTTAAGGAAAGGTCCGATCAGGCGGGCGTTTGTCAGCGAACGCAATAACCCCAGGGCAATACTGGCCGCGTCCATATTAGGCATGACCAGAATGTTTGCACGCCCCTTGATATTGGCGCCGTCAAACACAGTCGCGCGCATCTCAGGATTCAATGCGGTCAACGAGTGCATTTCCCCGTCTATCTGAACCTCTGGCAGTTCCATGCGCAGACGATGCGCAGCGCGCTTCATCTTGATCGCCGAACTATCTTCATAAGTTCCGAAGTTTGAATGTGACAGGAGTGCTACTACCGGTTCGATGTCGAATGACTGCTGCACAAAACGGACAGCATCCTTGGCAATCTCGACAACATCCTCTTCGGTCGGATCCACATTAACAAAGGGATCGGTCAAGAAAAGGGGGCCATCATCCATCAGCAATACACATATGGAAGAGAGGCGGCCTCCCGCCTTGGTAGATCGAATGATGGGCCGAATATCGTGCAGGTGCGTATCAAACCGCCCTACTTTGCCACACACCATGCCATCTGCCTCACCAAGTGCCACCATCAGGGCTGCAAGCACGGTGGTGTTGCTGTGAACAGCTGTTTTGGCTGCCTCGACCGAGACGCCTGAACGGCCGACATGCTGATGATAAAACTGCCAGTAGCGTTCGTGGACGTCAGCTTCCTCAGAGTTGAATACCTGGAAGTCCTTGCCCGGCTCCAATCGCAGACCAATCTTTTTTATCTTGTCATTAATGACCGGAGGCCGGCCGATCAGAATGGGTTTGGCGACCCCCTCGTCCACCACTGCCTGCATGGCAAGCAGTACATCGTCGTTTTCACCCTCGGCATAAACGATTCTGGCCGGGTGTCGGCGCGCCAGGTCTATATTGGGCTGCATGAACAGACGACTGCTGTTTACGTATGCACTGAGCTTGTTGCGATAGGCGTCCAGATCTTCAATTGGTCGGGTAGCGACACCACTTTTCATGGCCGCCTTCACGACAGCCAGTGGCACCTCTTCGATCAGGCGCGGATCGAATGGCTTGGGAATCAGGTACTCGCGTCCGAACTTGAGATCCTCGTCAATATACGCTTTGGCAACTGTCTCGGATACTTCCCGCAACGCAAGGTCAGCGATCGCCCGCACACAGGCTCGCTTCATTTCATCATTGATATGCGTGGCGCCACAGTCGAGTGCGCCGCGGAAGATGAACGGAAAGCACAGAACGTTATTCACCTGGTTCGGATAATCTGAGCGACCGGTGGCAAGAATGGCGTCAGGGCGGGCTTTACGCGCTTCCTCAGGCATAATTTCCGGAATCGGATTGGACATGGCCAGAATAAGAGGGTCACGTGCCATACTTTTGACCATCTCCGCATCCATGACACCTGGACCCGACAGGCCCAGAAACAGATCTGCATCTTTGATTGCATCACTTAAAGTACGATCTTCGGTATCAACAGCGAACTTTTCCTTCCAGGGGTTCATGCCTTCCTGGCGACCTTTATAGATCACCCCATTGCGGTCCAGCATCCGTACGTTATCTTTGCGCACGCCCATGCTCAGCAGCAACTCGACACAGGCAATACTTGCAGCGCCCGCACCTGAAGCAACCAGCTTAATGTCTTCGAACTTCTTGTTGACGATTCTAAGTCCGTTATAGACCGCCGCGGCCGCCACGATTGCCGTGCCGTGCTGATCATCATGGAATACCGGAATCTTCATGATGTCGCGCAGCTTGCGCTCGACCAGGAAACATTCTGGTGCTTTGATGTCCTCGAGGTTTATACCACCGAATGTCGGCTCCAGTGATGCGATGATCTCAACCAGCTTGTCGACGTCTGTCTCATTGATCTCGATATCAAAAACATCGAGGTCAGCAAATTTTTTGAACAATACCGCCTTGCCTTCCATGACTGGCTTGGCGGCCAGCGGCCCGATGTTACCAAGTCCCAGCACGGCGGTACCATTTGAAATAACCGCAACCAGATTGCCACGCGAGGTTAGACGCGCAGCTTCGGTGGGGTCTTCCACGATAGCTTCACACGCAAACGCAACACCGGGTGAGTAGGCGCGGGATAGATCCCGATTGTTCGCCAGTGGCTTGGTGGGACGAATGGCCAGTTTGCCGGGGACAGGTTCGGCGTGGTAGCGCAGTGCGCTGTCCTTGAAAGAGTCGTCTGACATGAATTCCTTCCTGATCCTTCACAGTAAAAAAGTTAACGACACTGTCGCTGCAATGCCCGCGATCCAGCTGACTCTATGACGTCCAACACACTGAACGATCGCTCGGACATTATAGCTGGCTATGAGCGTCAATGCAGCTTTCAGAATTTACGGGCAAGAACTCAGTATAGCGCAAATAAAAAAGGAGCCACCGGGGCTCCTTTTTTACAGTTTTTTAAAAAACTCTTACCAATCAGTTGCTTCCGTATCAGGGTCTGAGCTCAGGAAAGCAATCAGATCTTCATGATACTGCTCGGGATACTCAAAGTGCGGGTTGTGGCCGATGCCCGGATACTGATGAATATCAGCGTTCTGCAGCGTATTGGCAATATGCTGTGACTGCTCGGCAAAGTTCGGAGTCAGACGGTCATCCTGACCACCCAGCACCAATGCTTTGGTATCGATGTGCTGCCAGTCATAAACAACAGGATCGAAGTACAGAATACCCTGCTGCCATGCACGAATGCGGGCCAGCTTTGGCCATGAGTCAATCAGGGTCTGACCGTACTGCATCCGGACGAATTCCAGATATTCTGGTTGTATTTCAGTATTGTAGTACCGCATATGGTTGGCGAGAATGGATTGATAGCTGGTGCCAGTTCTCACACCCTCTGCCGCCTCATGGATATCGCGCCATGGGCGACCCTGGCGCTGATCGCTCATGCCAATCTGGTTGACCAGCACCATGTGTGTGGTGGTATCCGGATAGGTCATGGTGAAGCGCGCGGCCAGCATGCCACCCATGGAATGGCCCACGATGGCGGTCTGTTCAATTCCCAGATGATCCAGCAGTTTCTTGGCGTCCGCGGCGAACATGCTCAGATTGTAGGGGATATCCAGTTTTGATGATTTACCATAACCGACACGATCCGGCACGACCACCCGGAAGCCTGCCTCGGAGAGGGCGTCAATAGTCGGCGCAAACCCAATGCCACCAAAGTTCATACCATGGAACAGCATCACATTCTGACCGTTAGGCGTGCCAGTTGGTGCGACGTCCATGTATGCCATCACACCTTCCTGGCTGAAATGCTCGATGTCCATGAATTCGACTGGATGGGGGTATTCAATCTCCTCCATCATCTCCGACACGGGGCCCCAGTCGGCTGGCGGCTCATCCGGTGGTGTATAACCTTCCTGCGCAAACACAGGTTGGAAGGCCAGCCCGGCCGACATCGCTGCCGCGACGCTCAGACGGGTTATCAGTTTACGGAAGGGCATGTAAGTCTCCTGTTTTACTCAATTCTTATAGTTGGTAGTCGTATGTATCAGGGTAGCTCAGTGTACCTGAAACGGGATCAATTGACAGGTGGCCGCTCAGCGCGCCAGCTTCATGCCAACCCGCTTAATCTGTCCTTCGTCCATTGCAGCGATGGTCCAGACAAATCCCTGCCACTCGAGCTGATCGCCCAGTACTGGCTTACCACCCATGCGGCGGTTAAGGTACTCGCCAATCGTCTGTTCGCTGATATCAGTGCCTGGATGCAGACCATAGACCGGCGCCAGATCGGCAAGTCGGGCGGCGGCGTCCAGAATGAAGTCACCGAAGAACCAGTCATCCATGCCGCGAGCGGGTGCTTCGCTGAACAGCTTGCCCAGCGCTGGAAGGTCGTGTTCATGACCAACAATACACAGAATATCGTCAGCCAGAAGTCGTGTACTACCGGTAGGGTGCAGCAGCTCACGGCCGCGGAACAGCGCCGCAATACGTGTGCCCTCGGGCATGCGCAATTTGCGCAGCTCTCGCCCAATGCACCACTTTTCCGCCCCAAGCCGGTAAACAAACAGCTCCCATTCACTGGTCGGGTGTATCTCCAGCCCAGAACGCGAGATCGGCTGAGGCTGTGAAGGCACCTGCACCCGTGCCAGGCGGGTGGCCATCGGAATGGAGGCACCCTGGACGAGCAGCGACACCAGCACCACGAAGAAGGCCAGATTGAAGTATAGCTGCGACTCCGGCAGCCCTGCCATTACCGGGAACACAGCCAGAATGATGGGCACCGCACCACGCAGCCCCAACCAGGAGATATACCAGCGCTCGCGCCATTTGAAGCGGCTGAAAAATGCCAGGCTCAGCATCACGGCCAGCGGTCGTGCAACCAGAATCATCCACAGTGCCAGCAGCATGCCAGGCACTGCGATGGGTAGCAGCTCGCTGGGAGTCAGCAAGAGCCCCAGTATCAGGAACATGCCAATCTGACTGAGCCAGGCCAGACCATCCAGAACACTGAGAATGGAAACGCGGCTGCGCAGCGGCCGATTGCCCAGAAAAAGGCCACACAGATAAATGGCCAGGAAACCGCTGCCACCGGCATAGTTGGTCAGAGCGAACAGTAGCAAGCCCCCACTTACCGCTAGCAGCGGATATAGCCCATTGGCCAGCGTGGAGCGATTGATCAGTTTGAGCAGCAGCCATCCGCCCGCAATGCCGAACACAATACCGAAACCAAACTGCTGTGCCAGTTGAACGGCAAAGCTCAGCACCGAGGTCTGTCCTGCCTGTTGCACCTGCGCCAGCATGCCAATCAGCGTGACCGTCAGGAAGATTGCCATCGGGTCGTTACTGCCCGACTCAATCTCCAGCGTGGCCTTGACTCGCTCATTGATGTGTTTGCCACCCAGCAGCGAAAAAACTGCGGCGGCGTCAGTGGACCCGACGATGGCACCGATCAACAGTCCCTGTAACAGGCTGAGCTCAAATAGCCACGCGGCCACCAGGCCGGTGAGGCTGGCAGTAATGACAACGCCAAGGGTAGCCAGTGACAGAGCAGGACCGAGTGCGACTTTAAAGGTTGCCACCCGCGTGCGCATACCACCGTCAAACAGGATGACGGCCAGCGCGAGATTGCTGGCGATAAACGCCAGGGTATAGTCATCAAACTGTATGCGGCCTATTCCCTCTTCACCCGCGAGAATGCCAACACCAAGAAAGATGACCAGGATGGGAATGCCCAACCGGGATGACAGGGCACTGACCAGCACACTGAAACCCACCAGCAGTGCGCCAATCAGAAAAAGACTGTTGATGGACAGAAAATCCATGCTTACCCCGGGCTGTCGATTTAGCGTTGACTATCAGTTTAGCAGGCCAACCGCATCATGCGTGAAGTTGGCCAGGGCTTATTTTGCAGACAGTCAGGGTACAGGACAATGCCGGCGGTATCAGGCGCCGAAGGGGTGTCTGAGAATGATGGTCTCATCACGATCCGGACCTGTGGAGATAATATCCACCGGCGCCTCAATCACCTCTTCAATATACTTGATGTAGGCTCGGGCATTTTCCGGCAGCTCCTCCAGAGAACGAATGCCGACAGTCGACTCGCTCCAGCCCGGCAATTCCTTGTAGATCGGCTTCAGCTGCTCGTAGCGATCAACGGTCATCAGGCCGTTCTGTGCTTCATCCTGGCCCTCGTAGCCGGTGCAGACTTTGATGGACTCCAGTCCATCGAGCACGTCCAGCTTGGTCAGACAGATACCCGAAACGCTGTTGATGCGAATGGCCAGCTTGACGGCTGCGGCATCAAACCAGCCACAGCGACGATCACGTCCTGTTGTAGCGCCTTTCTCCATGCCTACTGTTGCCAGATGCTTACCGACATTATCGAACAGCTCGGTCGGGAAGGGACCGGACCCCACGCGGGTTGTATATGCCTTGGTGATACCAAGCACGTAATCCAGATACAGCGGGCCATAACCACTACCAGTGGCTGTGCCGCCTGCGGTTGTATTGGATGAAGTTACAAACGGGTAGGTGCCATGGTCGATATCCAGCAAAGAGCCCTGTGCACCTTCGAACATCAGGTTATCACCGGCCTTGCGGTGAGCGTGAATCAGGTCCACGGTATCCGCCAGCATCGGCCGCACCTGCTCAGCGTATGCCAGGCAGTCTGCCAGAGTCTTGTCATAGTCAACGGCGTCGACCTGATAGTACTGAGTCAGCATGAAATTATGGTACTCCATGACTTCACGCAGACGCTCCGCGAAATGCTCAGCATTAAAGAGTTCGCCGATACGAATACCGCGCCGGGCTACTTTGTCTTCATAGGCCGGGCCAATACCACGACCGGTGGTGCCGATCTTGCCGGCGCCAAGTCGCTGTTCACGTGCCTGATCCAGGGCCACATGGGATGGCAGAATGACAGGGCTGGCACCACTGATTTTGAGGCGTTCGCGCACCGGAATGCCTTGCGCTTCCAGTTGCCCGATTTCTTTGAGCAGGGCTTCCAGACTGACTACCACGCCATTGCCGATAACACAGGTTACGTCTTCGCGCAGAATACCAGAGGGAATCAGATGCAGAACTGTTTTCTTGCCACCAATCACCAGCGTGTGTCCGGCATTGTGTCCGCCCTGAAAGCGGGTCACTACCGCCGCCTGCTCAGTCAGCAGGTCGACAATCTTGCCCTTGCCTTCATCTCCCCATTGTGTGCCCAAAACAACAACGCTTTTACCCATGGTACTAATCTCTGTGCAAAAAATTTCAAACGGTAGTGGATGTCAGTGCGACCAACTGCCAGCCACCCTGCGGCGCGGCAATTATACGATGTGTGCACTGTAATTCATGCAGTAATTCTTCCGAAACAGTTGCCTCGTCGAGCTGTGTGATGACTATTGCACCACTGCCCCTGAGTGTTTCGATCTGGGCCAGCAACGCCGGATCCACGCTGGCAGGCGCCAGAACGCGCTGACCAGTCGCCATTTCCCGGGCGCTGAGCCGCGTCAGAATCTTCAGATCTGCGTCGAATCCCGACGCAGGGCGTGCTCGCCCGAATACCTGTCCGATATCATCGTAGCGCCCGCCTCTGGCGATGGCCTTGCCATATTGGGGGGTGTAAGCCGCAAATACGATACCGGTATGGTATTCATACCCGCGTAACTCCGACAGGTCAAATCCGACTGAAATAGATGGATCAAGACGCTGGCCCAGTGCGTCGGCAATACTCACGACTTCTTCCAAAGCTTCCCGCACCTGAGGTGGAGCGTGTGCCAGCGCTTCGCGCGCCTGATCCAGCACCTCGCGACCACCACTCAGGCGCGCCAGTGTGCGTAACATCTGCGCATGATTGGGATTGGCTATCTGCGCATCAACCCATTCATCGATATCGTTGTAGGCCTTGCGCTGCATGGCGTCGAACAGTTCGATCTCCAGCTCTTTGCTAAGGCCGGCGGCAGCAACCAGGCTGCGGAAAATGCCCACGTGCCCAAGCACAATGTGAATCGACCCGGCATCAGCCACTTGCAGCGTACGTGCCATTAGCGCAATCAATTCAATATCACAGGCGACACTCTGGTGACCGAACAGCTCCGCGCCAATCCGGATCGGCACGCGTGAGGTGAGTAGTCCCTGAGGACGTGTGTGCACAACACTGTCGGCATAACACAGGCGCACCGGGCCATTGCGATGCAGGTTTCTGGCATCGATGCGGGCAACCTGTGGGGTGATGTCAGCACGCAGGCCCATCATTCGCCCGCTTAATTGATCAGTCAATTTGAAGGTATGCAGATCCAGATCGTGAGAGGATCCAACCAGAAGTGAGTCCAGATATTCGATCAGAGGGGTCATGACGAACTCATAACCCCAACTTCGGTACAGATCGAGAATTTCGCGACGCAGAGTTTCCAGTTTCTGGGCTTGCGGGGGCAATAATTCCTCTACCCCTTCCGGCAAGAGCCAGCGGTCAGCGCGTGTCATGATGTCATCCTGTGTTCAAGCATTGCCCGACGAGTCCCGGCCGGGTTATCCGGGCCGGGACAAGCAGTCATGGCGTCTGGTCTTCTCTCATGTAGCGGAAGTAATCGCTGTCTGGTTCCAGCAACAGCACATCCTGTTTTGAAGAGAACGTATTACGGTAGGAGTTAAGGCTGCGCGTGAAGGCGTAAAACTCCTCATCCTTGGTGAATGCTGATGCGTAAATATTGGACGCCTGAGCATCTCCCTCACCGCGGATTCGCTCTGCGTCCCGGTAAGCTTCTACCAGCAGTACTGCTTCCTGACGATCAGCATCAGCTTCGATGCCAATGGCCAGCTCGTTACCACGAGAGCGCAGCTGCTGCGCTTCACGCTGACGCTCCGAGGTCATGCGCTCATAAACAGATGAGCGAACGTCATCGGGCAGGTCGATACGCTTGACGCGCACATCAATAACCTCAATGCCGTATTCGTCGGACGCGTAGGTATTGAGCTCCTGAGTCAGTTCCATCATCAGCGCATCACGCTGACCGGACACCACTTCCTGCAGGTCGCGCTCACCAAACTTGTTACGCAGACCGTCGTTCACCCGCTGCGCCAACAGCTGGTTGGCGCGTGTTTCGTCGCCAGATGTTGCCGTGTAGAAGCGCTGCACATCAGAAATTCGCCACATGGCATAGGAGTCCACCAGCAATGCCTTCTGCTCGAGCGTCAGGTAGCGCTGGGGAGACGAATCAACTGTCAGTACCCGCGCATCAAACTTGCGAACGGTATTCACATAGGGAATCTTGAAATGCAGTCCCGGTGGGATATCTGCCTCAACGATGTTACCGAAACGCAGCATCACGGCACGCTCGGTTTCCTTGACCACAAAAATCGAGTTGGCACCTACCAACACGGCAACAATAACAAATGCTCCAACAAAGATATTCTTCATGTACTGTTACCTCCTAACCGGCAGGTTCTGGACTCGCGAGCGATCCGACCCTGCCTGGGCATTGAGTTCACGCGTCACCTGGTCAGCCAGATCACGCAGCTGCTGGCTGTTCAATTGCAGTCGTCCTGACTGCTGCTCGCCAGATGCTGAATCCATGCTGCCTGACATCAGACGATCAAGAGGCAGGAACATCATGTTGTTACCGCCCTCCACATCAACCAGCACTTTGCTGGTATTCGACAGAACGTCTTCGATGGCGTCGATGTAAAGTCGCTGACGGGTTACCGATGGGGCTTGTTGATACTCGGTCAGCAATTGCTCAAAGCGGAAGGATTCACCCTCGGCCCGGGCAATCACTTCATCACGGTAGGCATTTGCCTGCTCTATGATTCGCTGCGCCTCACCGCGCGCCTCCGGAATCACCCGGTTGGCATAGGCGAGTGCCTGGTTCTGGGCACGCTGCTCATCTTCACGGGCGCGGATCACATCGTCAAACGCTGCCTGCACGGCAACCGGCGGCTGCGCGTTTTCAACGTTGACCTGAGTAACCATGATACCGGTCTGGTAATTCTCCATGTAGCTCTGGGTGCGTTCGCGAACTTCGGCAGCGACGTCTGCACGACCCTGAGTCAGAACACGGTCCATGGTGGTTCCACCTACCACGTGGCGAATCGCGGACTCGACGGCCTGGTCAAGACCGCGCTGAGGTTCACGAACCTGCACAACATACTGCACCGGATCATTTACCACATACTGCACAGACACAGACACAGTTACGATGTTCTCGTCAGTGGTCAGCATGTCGTTTGAGTAGGAACGGGTATTTACACGCGAGATGTTAACCTTGGTAACTTCGTCGATCAGCGGGGGATTCCAGCGCAGACCGGGCATCACCACTTCTTCACGCAACTCACCGAATCGGAGAACAACACCGCGCTCCGCTTCGTCGATCGTGTAGAAGCCCATTGCAGCCCAGACCACGGCTACCAGTACGATAACTCCGCCCAGCATGCCGGCAGATACGCCGGAACCACCGGAGCCTGAGGAGCCACCACCAGACCGACCACTTTTGCCGCCCAGCAGCGAGTTTACCTTTTTGCTCAGATTACGCAGCACCTCATCCAGGTCGGGCGGACCCTGATCGCCGCCACGACGACCGCCGCCACCACCACCACCCCCCCAGGGGTCGTTGTCGTTACCTTTGTTTCCAGGTTCGTTCCAAGCCATCGTTTACTCCATACCCAGCGAATGCCGGTCGATTTTAACGAATTATTGTCTATTAACCCAGCATTACTGCCGGTGATTAGCGCCTGTCGTCTTCCTGCAGCAGCCGTTCGAAGTCGGCACGTGGCATCTTGATCCCGAGCACAACCTGACCCTGCTCATCGACGCGTTCGGCGGTCACGGCCCCACGCGCGTAAAGCTTGGCTCGCAGCCGCCCCTGATCAGGCGCCAGTGTCAAATGCTGATTGACTATATCGTGACCCAGCATTTCGCTGATTGCTTGCAAGAGCAGATCAGCACCTTCACCAGTGCGGGCTGACATCCAGACACGCTGGGGTTGCCCCTGATCGTCACGATCGATGCGCGGTACGAATCCGTCCAGCAGGTCGATTTTGTTCAGAACCTGCACTGTGGGTATCTCATCCGCACCGATTTCTGTAAGAACTTCATGGACCTGTTCGATGTAATAATCATGATCTTCATTGGCGACATCAACGACATGAAGCAGCAGGTCCGCCTGGCTGGTCTCTTCAAGCGTCGCACGAAATGCCTCGACAAGCTTATGAGGCAAATGACTTATGAAGCCAACCGTATCGACCAGAATCGCCTCGCCGAAGGAGGGAACGTCAATGCGTCGCAGCGTCGCATCCAGCGTCGCGAACAGTTGATCGGCGGCGTAAATTTCCGCTGATGTCATGCGGTTGAAGAGTGATGATTTGCCCGCGTTGGTATACCCAACGAGCGAAACAATCGGAACCTCGGCACGCTTGCGCGAGCGACGACCCTGTTCACGCTGGGCACGCACCTTCTCCAGGCTCTTGTTGATATTCTTGATGCGCTGACGAATCATGCGCTGGTCAAGTTCCAGCTGGGTTTCACCCGCACCACGCAGGTTCACGCCGCCCTTCTGGCGATCAAGGTGCGTCCAGCCACGCTTCAGGCGAGTTACCGTGTGCTGCAGCTGCGCCAGCTCGACCTGGAGTTTGCCCTCGTAGGTTCTGGCACGCTGAGCGAAGATATCCAGGATCAGGCCTGTGCGGTCAAGCACCCGGCATTTGAGCGCTTTTTCAAGATTCCGCTCCTGGCTGGGGGACAGGGCGTGATTGAACAGCACCAGTGCTGCCTCATATTCCCTGACCGCAGCCGCTATTTCCTCGAGCTTGCCCTGACCCACAAAAGTCCGCGCGTCCGGCGTTTTCCGGCTGCCTTTAATAAAGCAGACTGGATCGGCACCGGACGACCTGACCAACTCTTCAAACTCTATCGGATCTTCCTGTTCTCGCTCGGAATCCAGGTCGATATGAACAAGAACGGAGGTCTCACCTCCTTCAGGACGCTCAAAAAACAATCATGCCCTCGATTCAGGCAATATTACCTGGTGCAGACTCATCGTCATCTTGGTTCAGGTCGCTGCCCTGGGTCGGGATCTTGACCGTTCGGGCCGGGACGACCGTGGAAATTGCGTGCTTGTAGACCATCTGGTTCACGGCGTTTTTCAGCAGGATCACAAACTGATCAAAAGACTCGATCTGGCCCTGCAGCTTGATGCCACTGACCAGGTAGATGGATACGGGAATACGCTCTTTTCTGAGCACATTCAGGAAAGGGTCTTGTAAGGAATGCCCTTTTGACATTGCTATTCTCCTTAAAATTTACGCTAAAACCGTGTTAACCAGCATTTGGGATCCGTCCAGCCGAACTAAGTTCCGTCACGGCTATGTCATCTAAGCGAAGATATGGAGGCAGCCTGGATGGTTTTCAAGACCTTGTCCAAAACGTCGCTGCTTTCACTGTCAAAGTCCGTCAGATCGGCCCAGCCTCTAAGCCAGGTTACCTGCCGTTTAGCCAGTTGCCGCGTCGCAATGATACCTCTTTCCAGCATCTCATCATAGCTGAATTCGCCATCGAGATACTGCCATACTTGACGATATCCCACGCACCGGACCGAAGGCATCGTGGTGTCCAGATCACCGCGCCTGTACAACCGCTCTACCTCTGCCACCAGGCCGTCGGCAATCATCTGCAAAAAGCGTCGTTCGATTTTCATATGCAATACGCTGCGCTGTGACGGCTGGATCGACAGGAACAGCAACGGCTCTGATGTAGCCGGCGAAGCCTGCTGTTCGTGCAGCTCGGACATGGGGCGACCACTGACCATAAAAACCTCCAGCGCCCGCTGCAGACGCTGGGGGTCATTGGGGTGAATGCGTTGAGCAGCCTGAGGGTCGACCTCGGCCAGACGCTGATGGACCGCGGGCCAGCCCTCTGCATCAGCAATCCTGATAATCTCATCACGCACCGCCTGATCAGCCGCCGGCATGTCTGCCAGCCCATCCCGCAAGGCCTTGAAGTAGAGCATGGTGCCACCAACCAGCAATGGCACTTTGCCCTGTTCGCGGATGTCCTGCATTTCCCGGCGGGCGTCAATGCAGAACTGAGCTGCCGAATAACTCTGCGCAGGATCCAGAAAATCGATGAGCCGGTGGGGCGCCAGTGCCAGTGTCGCCGCATCTGGCTTGCCCGTGCCGATATCCATATCGCGAAATATCTGTGCCGAATCGACGTTGATAATTTCCATGGGCAGTCGTTGGACGAGCTCTATTGCCAGCGCGGTCTTTCCGGAAGCGGTGGGTCCCATCAGGCAAATGGCAGGACAGTTTTCGGGCTGAAAACCTGCAAGATCAATTTTGGTGACTGGCATTGGCCTACCTGCCACGCAGGAAAAGTTTGTCCAGGTCACTCATACTCTGGTAGACCCAGGTGGGACGCCCGTGATTGCACTGTCCGCTGCGTTCGGTCTGCTCCATCTGGCGCAGTAGTGAGTTCATCTCGGGGATACTCAATTGCCGATTGGCGCGCACCGACCCATGGCAGGCCATGGTCGACAGCAACTCGTCACGATAGGCACTGATTCGTTCACTCTGGCCGTGCTCGCGAATATCAGACAACACATCGCGTACCAGCTGTTCAACATTTGCGCGGGCCAGCAGAGTCGGTACCTGGCGCACGACAATCGATTCTTCGGCAACTCTTTCCAGCTCGAAACCCAGCTCGGCCAGTGACTGTGACTGCTCCTCAGCACAATCCGCCTCGGCGCGACTGACCGCCAGAGAGACCGGCACAAGCAGCGGCTGAGCCTTGATGCCCTGCGTGTCGCAGGCGGTTTTCATGCGTTCATAGGTGATGCGTTCGTGCGCAGCATGCATATCCACAACAATCAGCCCTTCAGCATTCTGCGCCAGAATGTAGACGCCGTGCAGCTGCGCCAGGGCAAATCCGAGTGGCGGAACTTCCTTGTCTTCACCCAGGCTCTGATAGAGCGCCGCCTGGTCAGCCAAGACGCGACTGTTGCTGCTTGCCCCGCTGTAACTGGAAAAGCGCTGAGCACTGTTTTGCGACACCGGCGCAGAATCAGTATGGAGAATTTCGCCCGTGCTCTGATCAACACGCAAGCCCAGGGATGCCTGCTCAACCGGCTTCTGCCAGTTGTCAGCGCTCGACTGCCCCATGACATTATCGTCGCGATCTGACGAGCCCTGCATGTGATCGCTGGGGCGCACATCGGCCAGGGCCTTGTGTAATGAGCGGAACAGAAAGTCATGAACCAGGCGCTGGTCACGGAATCGCACCTCATGCTTGGTCGGATGAACATTGACATCGACCAGCGATGGCTGCAGCTCCAGGTATAAAACAAACGCCGGATGCCGGCCGCCAAACAGCACATCACGGTACGCCTGCTTGATAGCATGCGAGACCAGCTTGTCGCGTATCACACGGCCATTGACGTAAAAGTACTGCAGGTCTGGCTGACTGCGCGAAAACGTCGGCAAACAAACCCAGCCCCACAAACGCAGACCGGATGCTTCCATCTCGATAAAAACAGCATGCTCCAGAAATGCAGGCCCACAGACCAGGCCAATGCGTCGCTGTTTCTCCTGAATAGTCTGCGCGGGCTGCAGTTGATGCACCGTGCGCTGGTTGTGACGCAGGGTCACTCCGACATCAAAACGGCTCAGCGCAATACGTTTGACAACCTCATCAATCCGGCCGAACTCCGTATTTTCAGTCCGCAGAAATTTTTTGCGCGCCGGTGTATTAAAAAACAGATCACGAACTTCAACGCTGGTACCTTGCGGGTGTGGCGCCGGGCTAAGCGTGGCAGTCATTTCCTGTCCTGCTGCTTCGACCTGCCAGCCACCCTCTTCCTGGGCGTGCTCAGACCTGGAGACCAGCATCAGTCGCGAAACCGAGCTGATACTGGCCAGAGCCTCACCACGAAAGCCCAGGCTTTCTATGTTCTCCAGATCGTCCAGCTCGACAATCTTGCTGGTGGCGTGACGGCTCAGCGCCAGCGTCAGGTCGTCGCGGGGAATGCCCGTCCCGTTGTCGCGAATCCGGATCAGCTTGCTGCCGCCCTGCTCGACCTCAACATCTACACGGCTGGCCCCTGCATCGAGGCTGTTCTCCATCAGTTCCTTGACGACCGAGGCTGGGCGCTCGACGACCTCGCCGGCCGCAATCTGGTTGGCCAGACGTTGGCTGAGCAGTGCAATGCGTTTCATGGGTAAACCTGTTGTTACGATGCCGGGATGATCAGGATCTGA
Source organism: Pseudohongiella sp. O18 (assembly GCF_021729085.1). Taxonomy (GTDB): domain Bacteria; phylum Pseudomonadota; class Gammaproteobacteria; order Pseudomonadales; family Pseudohongiellaceae; genus Pseudohongiella. The sequence goes on from NZ_JAJSAR010000001.1 coordinate 110,181, forward strand.
CCGACCCGAATTGTATCACCCCTGAGCTGATTGGCCTCGCGCAATCGCGACAGACTGACCTGATAGCGGTCGGCAATACCGGAGAGCGTCTCACCCCGGCTGATGGTGTGTTCGTAAACGGTCGGTGGCGCAGACAGCGCGATTGTCTGCGGCCCGCCGCCCGGAATCAGCAGGCGTTGACCAACATGAATAGTGTCGCCACTCAGGCTGTTGGCGGCACGCAGTTGGGCCAGACCGATATTGTGGCGCTGCGCAATCATGGAGAGACTGTCGCCACGGACCACAACATACTGCCGATCCGGCCCCTGATTATTGGCCTTTTGCCATGCCAGTAGCGAGCCTTCCGGCGGGCGTTCGTAAAAATAGTTCATGACACCCTGGACGATGGCGTCGGCCAGACGCTGCTGGTAAGCAGGCGAGGTGAGTTTTCGAGCCTCGCTCGGATTGGAAAGATAGCCGGTTTCGATCAGCAGTGACGGGATGTCTGGCGAGCGCAGCACCCAAAGATTGCCCTGCTGGGGCTTGTCGCGACGCAGGGTGGCGACCTGACCCAGAGAATTTAAGATGTAGGAGCCGGCCGCCATGCTTTGCTCAATACTCCAGGACATGGAGATATCCAGCAGCGTCAATGCCAGATCATCCTCAAAGTCGCGCAGACTGGTGTCACCGGCGCTGCCACCCAGCAATGCGGCAGAGTTTTCTTTCTCGGTGACCCGACGGATATTTTCGTCTTCGGCGGTGGTTTGCGACAGCGCGTAGACCGTTATGCCCTCGGCTCGGGAGGTGCTGTAGGAATCTGCATGGATGGACAGGAATATGTCGGCCCGATTGTCACGTGCCAGCATCGGGCGCTCCTGCAGCTGCACATGGATATCTGCATTGCGAATCATTACCGGCTGGTAGCCCGGCAGTGAGCGCAGGCGATCACTGATTGCCTGCGAAATTGCCAGCGCCACGTCTTTCTCGCGGATTCGCCCATCATAGCCGATGGCACCGGGATCGCGGCCACCGTGTCCGGCGTCAATCGCCACGACGATATCCCGGAGGCTCACCGTGTTCTGCTCAACGGCTGCTGGCGTGCTGACCATCTGTGCGGGCGGCGGCACTTCGCGATCAAGCCCGTAAAGATCGATCACCAGCCGGTCGCCGGCCTCAACATCAGGCGGCAGCAAGTAGCTGCTCGGGTTAACCGCTTCGGCCATATCCAGCACGATTCTGGTGTCGGTCTGGTTGCGCGCAGCGCTGCGGATATTGCGCACCGGTACATCAGTCAGGGGAACGCGACCCGTATCGACTCGCAATTGGGAGCGTTCGATGTCGATCACGACACGATGCGGGTTATCAAGTACAAACACTGAGTACTGGGCTGGTTCACTCAGGTCCAGCACGACCCGTGTGTAGTCAGGTGACTGCCAGACGCGCAGATCGTCAATATCAGCGGCCAATACCGCACCGCTCATCAGAGCCGACAGAAGCAGTAAAACCAGGCGGGACGCTGCAGATTTTCGGTCAGCATGATTCGAACGACAGAAGACATGGCCTCTGACGTTTCTGACATGACACTGGAAAACTGCTGCCTGCGATCGCATCGACCGTAACCCTGCTCATAGCTGCTTCAGCGAGCGGGGCTATGCGGCCACACGACTCGCTCCATAATTTCTCGACCTGCCTGCGTCGTTGCACGACACTGAATCTGCCGTCCGCGCTGTTTCACTCCCGGACCACTGGACAAGGTCAACTCGATGTCCGGCAGCGGCAAAAATCCTTTGCCTTTCTCAGCCCATTCGATCACGCAGACCGCGGGCGGCTGGAAGTAGTCGTCAACGCCCAGGAATTCTACCTCTTCAGGATCTGATAGTCTATACAGATCAAAGTGATAGAGGGGAAACTGAAAATCTTCGTAAGGTTCTACCAGCGTGTAGGTCGGACTTTTCACTGCGCCCTGATGCCCGAGGGCCCTGATCAGTCCGCGACTGAGTGTCGTCTTACCCATACCGAGATCACCGTGCAGGTAGACAACAGCGCCATGTCCGGCAGCAGCACTGACACTTATCGCATTGGCCAACACAGCACCAAACTTCTCGGTCTGGCCTTCTGTTTCAAGATAGTAACTACTCACATTCATGCCAGGCTATCCTGCTTTTTATTGAGCAGCTTGCGGAAAGTGGCGGGCAGGTCACTGGCCAGGAGGCCGCGCTCGCCGAATTGCGCCGCCAGCAAATCTGCTGCCTTTGCGTGCAGACACACCGCCAGCCGGGCGGCGTCGGCAGAGGGCAGTCCCTGAGCCAGCAGCGCCACCATAAACCCTGACAGCACGTCGCCCATGCCGCCTGATGCCATGCCCGGATTACCATGCATGCATACATCAATCACATCCGAATCGGGGAAAGCCAGAAGAGATCCCGCTCCTTTCAACAGACAGACCGTACCCGCCAAAGACTGCAACTTGCGAACCGCGGCGAAACGATCAGACTGGATTTCCGCCACGCTACAGCCCAGTAGCCTGGCGGCCTCGCCAGGATGAGGCGTGATGACCCAGCGCGCTCGCGCCTCAGCCGGCGCCAGATCACCCCAGGCCAGTTTTTGCATAGCCAGCAGATTCAGCGCATCAGCATCCAGAACCAGCGGTGCGCCAGCGTCAGCCACCCAATCCAGAATTTCGCGCAATACATTGATTGACCAATCACTTTTTCCGAGCCCGGGGCCAATTGCCAGTGCGCTGGCCTGAGTGAGCAGTGATCGCAACGCTGCGCCCTGCAGGACATGCCAGTCATCCACTGGCTGAACCATTACCTCGGGCTGGCGTACCAGCATCGCTGTTCGATGCTGGCTTCGCGTCAGCAGGGTTACTGTGCCGGCTCCCCCCCGGACTGCAGCGCCAGCCGTCAGGAGCGCAGCACCACCAAAACCGTCATCGCCTCCGACTACCACCGCACGGCCAGCCGCACCTTTGTGGGCGCTCTTTGCGCGGGGTTGCAATGCCTCAAGAGCATCATCAGCGAAAATGGCGCGCGCGACTGGTGGCCAGCTCGCTGTCATGTTACCAAGACGTTCAGGCAGGCCAAGATTGTCGAAGCAATGCCTTCCGCAGTAGTCGACAGCATCCCCGGTATACAGCCCCTGAGTCCGGGCGATGAAACTGATGGTCGCGCTGGCGCGAACTGCCACGTCCTTGACCGACCCTGAATCGGCATTGACGCCGGTGGGCTGATCGATGGCCAGCACAGGAAGATCCAGTGAATTGACACATTCAGTGGCAGCCAGGAAGTCACCCGTCAGGCCAGCGCGCGCCCCATTGCCAAGCATGGCATCAACAATCACCACTGACGCCGACTCGGAGCGGCAATAATTATAAAAATCATCATCTTGCCAGGGCTTAATGGCGACTTCAGACTGCCTTGCCAGTTGCCACGCCTGAGCAGCAGCACCCTTCAACCTTGAACTGTCGACCATCAGGAACGCTGTCACGTCCAGCCCCTGTTCACGGGCAAGTGAGGCCATCACAAGGCCGTCCCCACCGTTATTGCCTGGACCGCACAACACGGCAATCCGCTCGGCATCGGGCCACAGTTTCTGCATCTGTCGCCATGCTGAGGCGGCGGCCTGACACATCAGATCAAACGCATCAATGCCGGAGGCGATGGCTCTGGCATCCATATCCCGAATCTGGTCGGTACTGTAGAGCAGCTCCGCCATGAATGGCCTACTCCATCCGGTTGATCAGTCGCTGAATCAGACGCAGACTGGTTTCCAGCTCTGCTGTTGGCACGTCATCCGTCAACCCAATGGCCCAAGGGTCCTGAAGTGACCGCAAGGCGCTATAGACCTCCTGCCCGTGTTCGGTCAGCTGTACCAGTGCCGAGCGTTTGTGGCGCGGATTTTCAACATAGGCAAGCAGGTCATCAGCCGCCATGACGTCAGTGATTCGCTGCACTGCCTGACGCGATTGGCCAAGCGACCTGGCGATGGAAGGAACCGTGACACCAGAGTTCGACAACGCCACGATACCAATAACCTTCCAGCGGGCGCTTGTCAGACCAACCCGCTCGGCCATTCGGTCACCATCAGCAAGCAATAGTCCGTTAAGCCGGAAAACGGCGCGCACCAGATCCAGAAAGAGTTTACGTTTGGGGGAATGCATCATCGTCGCCGCAGCGCTGCTCGTTTTAATGCCTTGTGTATAGAGGCAGGGTTGATGGGGAACTCGCGTAGATTGCCACCCACAGCGTTGGCTACCGCATTCGCGATCGCTGCTGCCGCAACAGCCGTGGCAACACCCAATGCACTTTGTGTGCTGGCACCAGGCTCTGCTTGTTCTGTGTTTTCACTGCTGGCCAGCCACACGGCCTCGACTGCGGGCAAATCCAGCACAGCCGGCATACGATAATGCATGACGTCAATATCGTGCAAACTTCCATTTTCGTCGAACATGACCGCTTCGTTCACTATCTGACGAAATGCCTCGGCCAGCGCCTGCTGAAAAAGATTGTCATCCCCACCGGCTTTTGCATCGGCAGCGCCCACGAACACAGTATATCTCGTGACCCTGACCTGCCCGGACAGGGCATCCAGCTCGACGTCACACACATGCGTGCAGCCCATGGCGTGAGCGATACCCCGCCCACCTGTTGCAGCCACTGGCTGCCGATATTGTTCGTGCTCACTTGCTGCCATCAGCGAGTCGCGCTGCCTGGCATTTTGCAGACGCAAGGCCAGAGGGTCGATCCGCAGCTTGCGTGACAATGCATCCATCGCGGTTTCGGTAACAAGCAGTGCGGCCATAGCTGCTGCTTCCAGATGCAGGTTCTGCGGCGGCGTATTGGCAATAACGTCGTAGGCGATCAGGTTCTGATTCGGCAATTGATAACTGGCAAACGCGAGTGCGCATATTTCAGCTGCCAGGGGTGCCGCCGCTGCCCCCGATTGACAGCAAAACACGGCTTCCGCAACCTTCAGAGTGCCATCATTGAGCGCACCCAGACGAAAGCTGGCAAAAACGGCCGGCGTCAATGAGAGCACCGATGCAGGATGTGACTTGATGCAGACAGGCTGTCCTGTCTGCAGGCGCAACAGCTCGGCCAAAGGCAATACCTGCCTGGACAGCGAACGGGCTGGGGGCGAACTATCGTCGTCGCAGCCGACCCGGTCCTCCCCAGTTTCATTCAAGGCAATGCTGACAGCTGGCTCAAAACCACCAGTCAGCACCGGCAGGCACTCGATTTCATCACCCAGCATGACCTCAGCAAGGGCAAAGGCCTTGTCGGGCTGGCCCTTTCGGGAAGTATGGCGCCGGGCAATATTTGATGGTTGCGCAGGCGCCGGATCAACACCTTGTGTGAACAGTGTCTCATCAAGTAGCGGCGCATCTGGCTCCATGGCCGCACGTACAGAGGTAACAGAGGGTAAAAGCGCATATTCTATATCGATCGCAGCAAGAGCGCGTTTTGCGGTTTCAGCATCCTGCGCGGCCACAATGGCAACCGGCTGCCCCTGATACCGGACCTTGTCCCGCGCCAGCAAATTCCCACACAGTTCTGGGTTATCCTTTGCACTGAGAACCGCTGCAACACCATCCATCTGTGCCGCACGACTCAGGTCCACTCGCAAGATTCGGGCATGTGCGAACGGACTTCGCAGGATTGCCCCCTGCAGGGCAGCCTCGGGCCGCAGCTCCACCTGGCACACTGCTGCCCCCTTTACTCGTGCCAGCGCCGCACGACTGCAACCACCTGGCTCGGTCGATGTCTTTACGGCTTGCGACAAGGCACTGACGATCTGCGGATAGCGCGAACAGGCGCACAGATTGCCCGATAGCGCTTCAGCGACCGCTGAACTGTCCGGCTGTGGATCTTTTTTGAACAGGGCCGCTGCCGCCATCAACATACCGGGGCCGCAGGCTCCACAGCTTAACGCCTGATGTTCAGCCAGCGCCTTCTGCAGTGGGTGGAGCCTGGTATCAGAGCCCAGACCTTCAACTGTGGTGAGATGCTTTCCCTGTACTTCTGCAGCCAGGACCAGGCAGGCACATACCGGATCGCCTTCCAGCAAAACGGTGCAGGCGCCGCAGGAACCACTCTCACAGCCGATTTTAGTGCCAGTCATTCCCAGCACCTTGTGCAGCACCGACAGCAGTGTCTGTCCCGGCTGACAGTCCAGCGTTACCGACTGCTCATTGATCACACATGACACATGCATGCTCATCCGGAATCTCCAGAACGACTGATGACAGATCTCTGCCAGGCGGTTCGCGCTGCACTGATGGCCAGTTCTGACGCCACATGGGCCTTATGATCAGCAGTCTGCATGGAATCAGTGCCACCGCGACAGGCGCCGGCGACCTGTCTCCGAAAACGAGCCAGCACATCGGCTTCAAGCCGATTGCCGATTAACATACTGGCCGCACGTTCAGCCAATGCCGGCACCAAAGTCACTGCGGCCAAAGCGACACGGCAACTGTCAATACGGTCGTCTTTCAGGGTGAGGGCGACTGCGACACCAGCATAAGTTTTACCCAGACTGGAACGTGAAGCTACTCTGGCGTAAGCATCTGCAGTACCTGCGCAAGGCGCCGGCAACTCAATACTGACCAGCAGCTCATCCGTCCGCAGGCAGGTTCGACCTGGTGACAAAATCAATTCGGAAACAGGAATGAGTCGCTCACCGCTGACACTGACAACCCGGCAGCACGCGTCAATTGCCATCAACGCAGCAGCAGCGTCCGCTGTCGAGGCGGCCTGACATAACTTACCGCCTATTGTCGCACGGGATCGAATCTGAGCAGGTCCTGTCGCAGCCAGCGCTTCGGCAAGACCTTGCCAGCTTTTCTGAATGGCCGGGTGACTCGAAGCCTCCTGACAGGTGACTGCAGCACCCAAAATAAGGGCACCGTCAGCCAGAACCGTAACTGATCTCAGTTCGGCAAGGCGTTTGATATCGATCAGAACCGGTGCAGAGCCTGATTGTTTGTCGCCACCGGCAAGTGCTGTAGATGTATCATTCAGGGCGGGCAGCACACTTGTGCCGCCCGCCAGAACCCTGGCACTGCCCCTGTGTTGATGCAGACTGCGCAAAGCTTCAACAATAGATGTGGGCGCCAGGTATTCCATTATGCGCCAATCAGAATCGCAGCAGCAGGGTCACGGAAGCTTCAGTGTCTGTCTTCTCACGGGTCACCGGGACTTCCGTCTGATGCTTTACATTGATCGCAAACTTCATAGACAGATTTGACAGTATATCTGACTCCAGGGCGGTCTCAGATCGTGCAATGGTAGTGCGCTCACCAACATCGGCACTCAGCGTCTGCAGGAAGCGCGCATTGTCAGACAGGTCCCAGCTATAATCTGCAGACAGTCGGATAATGGCTTCTTCAAAGTCACCTTCGTCACTGTCGGAACCTCTGGAAACACGCATACCAGCACCTACTGTGTAGCTGAGTGTCATGTCTTCGAGATCGCGGAATACAACCTGACCATAACTCACCGATACATCAGACTGGCTGTCGTAGCCACTGAACTTGTCAGTCTCATGAGCCACCCTGGTCATGACAAAATTATCAGGATCGAAGTTGTAGGTGGCGCTACCAACCGTATAGAGTCGCTGCGCAGCCAGCTCGTCATCTTTCGATGAGCGGAAACCATCCAGCGTAAGCCGATAGGACCACTGTTCACGAATGGCATCAAATGCAGCCCGAAACCGCAGACTTTCATTGTCCGTGTTACCTGAGGTGTAGACAGCACCAAGTTCCAACTCGCTGGCCAGGTCCCAGGTCTGGGCCTGCAGGGGCAGCGCAAACAGCGCCAGGGTCAACAGTGCCACTCGCACGCTGTTGCGGTAAATTCCAGGCATAACTTCATCCTCTCGATTGTTCAGGTCTGGCCTCATTAGCGTTGGTCCGATTCAAGTCCGGGAACTGTCATAATCGAACGATGTTGTTGCGAGACCGCGTCAGGTCGATGATTCTGAGCAATTAGGCCGATATTGTCCAGCCAGCAAACCGACTGATTCATGGTGTTTTTTGCGCGAGTTTATGGATACAATGCCAGAAATTAAGATGGCTGGAGTTCATCTGTATGAAAACGCTGATTCTGGTGCGTCATGCCAAGTCCAGTTGGAATGATCAGACACAACGCGACATCGACAGGCCATTAAACGAGCGTGGTCGCCATGATGCTCCCATGATGGCTGACAGAATGCTGGCCCGCGGCACGCAACCGCAGCGAATCATCTGCAGCCCCGCACTGCGAACCGTTTCGACCGCAGAAATTTTTGCCACTCACCTGTCCATTCCCAACGAACTGATCCACATGGAGCGCCAGATCTATCTGGCCAGCAGCGGCCACCTGCTGCATCTGCTGCAACATCAGGATGAAAATATAGACGTCATCATGCTGGTCGGCCACAACCCGGCACTGACAGATTTGTTCAACGATCTGTGCGAATCAGCGCGACTGGACAATATGCCAACCTGTTGCGTGGCAGAATTAACGTTTGAGGTGGACAGCTGGGCGCGCCTGGAGTTTGGCAAAGCGCAGCTCAAGCAGATTGATTATCCCAAAAAAGTCTAGTCACGCCGCTGCTCAGTGCGTCATAGAATAGATCAGAAAATTGACACCGAGCTGATACGCTGTATTTGCATGCCGCGTTGGATAATTCGGGTGGTAGGTGTGCTCCCAGCCATCACCCATATCGCTGTTAAAATTGATTAACACCATTACGCGCCCCATATCATCGAGTATGGCGTGCGTTGTCGCGACACTGGCATCCCGCTCGGGAATATTCTCCGGGTTGCCCAGCGCCGGTATCATCTGCGGCCCATTGGTATCGTAGTAGATACGGAAAATCTCATGGTCCGGCGGCAGCTGAACAATGTCACGTTCAGGAAAAACCATTTGAAACGAGTTTTCGAATGCCTGCCATTCGCGCGTACCCCAGAAGTCATCGATCAGCAGGAAACCACCTCGCAGCAGGTACTCCCGCAGGTTCTGCAACTCAGGCGGAGAAAAGTATGGGCCACCATTGCGCCCGACTTCGAGCATGTACAGGAATGGATACTCGAAGATCTCGTCATCGTCCAGTCGCAGGACGATAGGTTCGGACATTACCCTGATATTGCTAAGCCGTGAGACGCCTCTCAGAAAGTTGCGGTCGGCTGCCGGAAAGTCGACAGACCAGGGACCATATCCGAACCCCCCCCGGTAATATGAGTCGTATTGCACTCTGACAAACGCGAATTCGCCGGCGAGGTCGGGCGCATCTTCAGGCAGCTGCGACTGGCCCGGCGAACGCTCGGGCGGTGGCGCCAGAAGTGGCTGGGCATCAAGGAAAGGTGAGAGCAGCATGCCCAGCAAAGACAACACGGCCACCCACTTAACACTGTATTTTCGAATGGACATTTATCAGCTCAATTGCCAGAGACGACAGGGTGTTCAGCTCATCAGTTTGGTGTAAGCTGCCAAATAATTCAACCTAAACAATAACAACAGTAACACCGGGAGAACAGCCATGCCCCAGGCATTCACCACTTCGCGAACCCCTTCGATTCTGGCCCTTAGCATTGCCGGCCTGATGCTGACAGCCTGCTCTGGCCCAGAGCAAACGGCCACAGAGTCAGTCAATGTGCAGATGCTTTCGAGCGCGCCGCATCTGGTCACCGGTGGTTCAGCGCTGGTAGAACTTGTCTACGACAGCCAGGGCGCCCTGCCACAGATTCATGTCAATAATGATGCATTTACCTGGCCCGCTCCGGCAGATGCTGACGGTCTGCAGACCGCCAGAGTCCTTATCGAGGGTCTGAAAAACGGTGACAATGAGGTGCGGGTGACCGTTGGCGCGGCCAAGGCTGCCCTTACTCTGGTCAATTATCCGATAACCGGACCCGTCATCTCAGGCGAGCATCAACAGCCCTACCTGTGTCTGTCTGAACTCGCCCCGCGGCAGGCTGAGGACGGCAGTGAACAGCCGCGGCGCTTCGCAATCGGCAACGGAGAGTATCTCGAAACTAGTCAGTCCGCCGGCGACTGCTCTGTACCCACCCGGGTCGATTACCTGTACAAAAGCGTCTCAGACGAAGGCTTTCAGCCGCTGCAAGACCCGACCCGGGTACCCACCGATGTGGCTACCACTGAAACAACTTCAGGCCAGCAGCTACCATTCATCGTCAGACTGGAAACCGGCTCCATTAACCGGGCCATCTACCAGATTGCCACACTGTATCAGCACGGACAGACCGTGAGTGCCGTCGAGCCCGCTCCTGATGGATGGAATCAGAGACTGGTATACACCTTTGGTGGCGGCTGCGAGGCTGGCTATTTTCAGGGTACCAGCACAGGAGGCGTTCTCAGAGAGAGCATTCTGGCGAAAGGCTATGCCGTGGCATCGTCAACGCTCAATGTAAATGCCCAGGGCGGCTGCAACGATGTCCTGTCAGCAGAGACAGCCATGATGGTGAAAGAGCACTTCAGTAAGCACTACGGTGTGCCGGTGCACACGATCGGCAGCGGCGCCTCTGGCGGCGCCATGCAACAGTTACTGATAGCCGGCGCCTACCCCGGCATTCTTGATGGGCTTCTGGTAGGCATGACATTTTCGGATGCGGTCACATATTTCACAGATGCCCAGGAATGCAGCGGACCATGGCGCCAGTATGCAAACAATCCCGATAATGGCCTCGATGAAGCAACACGCACGGTGGTTGGCGGCTGGCCAAACTGGTATTTGTGCGATGAGTCGCTGGGGGATCGACCAGACCGAATTTCACCGTTCGACTGTCCCGCCGAAATTCCGCAGGCCATGCACTATCATCCCGAGCAGAATCCGGACGGCGTTCGTTGCTCAATCTACGACGGCATGCGTAACATATTTGGAGAAAAGTCCTTTCCTTCGATTCCCACACAGCGCCAGGTAGCCCGCAGCCCGCACGACAACACAGGGGTGCAGTACGGACTGGAGGCACTGAACGCCGGCCGGATCACCAAACAGCAGTTTCTGGATATCAATGAGAATTTCGGCGGCTGGAACATCGACTATCAGCTGACCCCGGAACGCACACAAGGTGACCCGGACGCGATACGTATCGCCTATGAAACGGGACGAATCACCAGCGGAGATGCCGGTCTGGCACGTGTGCCCATCATTGACGATCGCCTCTACCTGGACGATCAGGGAAACTTCCACGCAAGCGTCTACTCGTTCACCACCAGGGCACGCCTGCAGCGGGATAACGGTCATGCTGATAACTATGTCATCCGACGCCATGGCAGCGAAATATCACTGGCGGATGAGAATCTGTCCCTGATGGATGAGTGGTTGAGCAATATCGATCGTGAGGACGGGTCGACCCCCTTGCTAGAAAGAATCGTGGCAGCACGCCCACCGCAATTGCTGGACGACTGCTTTGCCGCTGACGGCGAGCGAATTGTTGAGCCAGCACAGTTCGATACTCAGCAACTGTTTGACAATACTGCCGGACGCTGCAATCAATTGTATCCGCCACATGCGGGTCTGCGACTGGTGGCCGGCGGCCCTCTCAGCAATGACATCATGAAGTGCCAGCTTAAACCAATAGAGATCAGTGATTATGCGGTCACGTTTACTGATGCTGAGATGAATCGCCTGCAGAGCATATTCCCGGAAGGGGTGTGCGACTGGAGCCGGCCGGGCGTGGGACAAACCAGTACCCAAACCTGGTTATCCTTCGGTCCGTCTCCAGTCAATCGCTATCAGCCCTGATCAGGACAGGGCGCCCTTATTTTCAATAGCCTGTGACGGCCGTCTGCACAATAGGATGCCGACGGCCGATAGCAGAACGCCAGCGCCAAGCAGCGTCGCATCACCGACCGCCAGCCCGAAAGTCTCAAGGCCGGGCAAGGCAACTAAAATCCCACCCAGACCTGTCAGCAGGCGCCCGCCAGTGCCAGGCACCCCAGTACGATCCAGAAAACCCAATCCCGGCAGGTAGTCCTGCAAAGCTCCCGCGATCAGCACGATTCCAAGCGCCACAGTTGTCGTACCTGTTATCACCTGCCACCAGCTAGCTTCCAGGATCAATGCCGGATCGAGCACAAAAAAGAAGGGAATAAAATAGATCACACTTCCCAGACGCATGGCCTTGAAACCCGTGGTCAACGACGAAGCGCCAGCGATACTGGCTGCCGCAAAAGCGCCAAGTGCCACAGGTGGCGTAATGAATGACAGCATGCCCCAGTACAGGATGAACAGGTGCACACTCATCGGACTGAGACCGCCCTGCACAAGCGCTGGCGCCAGCACAATGGCCAGAAAGATGTAGGCTGCAGTCACTGTCATGCCGATACCAAGTACAAAACTGGTCAGTGCGCCCATCAGTAGTAGCAACCAGATGGAGTCACCCGCCAGATACAAGAGGTCATTAACCAGTGTGCCTGACAGCCCGGTGACGGAGAGGGCTCCAACAATCAGGCCGACACCAGCCATAATGGCCAGCAGCTCCACGAGCAAGCGTCCAGCTGCCACCAGGAATCGACCTGTAGCCGCCAGGTTCCAGCGATGAACACGCGACAGTTGATTCAGTGCCAGCAGCATGCCTGTCGCAAAATACGGCGCAGCTGCTTCGCGCTGCATGACGATCAACAGGAAAATCAGGACTGCGAATGACGCGATGTAGTACCAGCCATCCCGAAACGTTTCGCCCAGTTTTGGCAATTGCTCGCGCGGCGTGCCTTTCAGGCCGGTGCGGGCAGCGTAGGCATCCACCTGCACAAACAGTCCAAAAAAGTACAGCAGCGCAGGTATTGCCGCCGCCAGTGCTACCGAGGTGTAGGGCACATTCAGAAATGTAGCCATGACAAACGCGGTGGAGCCCATGATCGGCGGCAGCAGCACGCCACCCGTTGAGGCACAGGCCTCGACCCCACCGGCGTAAGCTGGTGACATACCATCCTTCTTCATTGCCGGAATAGTCATCTGGCCAGTCGTTAAAACGTTAGTGATGACACTGCCGCTCATGGAACCCATCAGTCCACTGGACACGATGGCGACTTTGGCTGAACCACCTCTGACATGGCCAAACAGGGCAAACGCCAGATTAATGAAAAAACGACCACCACCCGTATGCTGCAAAGCTACACCAAAAATCAGGAAACCGATCACCAGTTGTGCAAAGGCTCTAAATGGCAGACCCAGGATACTCTCGATACTCATCACGTGGTACGAGGCAGTATTGGCCAGAGTTGATGACATTCCAGAGATCGGACCGGGCATCAATTCAGCAAAAACCGGATAAACTGAGAATACCAGCACCAGTCCAAACAGGGTTGTACCACCGCAGCGACGCACGGCTTCCAGGGTCAGTGCCCAGAGCGCGTAAGCCATCCAGACCGCATGGGTCGGTGCGGCGAACTCCCAGCCATAGTCAAGCATGGTCTCTGCACTGAAAAAGAAGAAAGCACATATCCCAAACGTGACAAGCGACAGGATGATGTCGTACCAGTAGCGCCGAGCTTTGGCAAATGGGGGAAACACCAGAAAACTCAGCGGCAACAACAGCCCAAGCAGAGCATAGTAATAATGATTCTGAACAGTAATCACAAAATCCATCAGTGGCTGTTCAGAAAGCAGTCGCTGTGAATCCATGGCAAGGAATATACACAGTATCGCTGACAGTGCCAGCAGCCAGCGTACCGCAACTGGCATCTCGGTTGTGGATCGCGACATCAGTCCCAGGTCTCCCATACAGGATCAAAACCGGCTGCCTCGAGCCGCTGGGCACGCAGCTGCTGCCAGTGCTCGCTGAACTCATCGCGGTCTCGGATACCGGCTGATTCTGCTTCCTCCCAGGCTTCGGCCAGCACACGCTGCCGTTCCAGCAATGACTGATTATGCGCATCCAGCTCGTCGGTCCAGACACCGATTTCACGCCAGTAGCGAACCGCACCCGCATGATAGGGAACAACCCAGTCAAACACCTGCCGCTCCAGCTGCCAACCTATTGCACCTGGGTCAGCGTCCTTGAAATCATCGAAATTTTCATGAATCACTCGGGTCATCCAGTACACCATTTCTTCATCCTGGGTGGACTGGGCGATCAATGCGGGATAGGGATAGGTGCCTGCTTCCTGCGGTTGCTCGTCACTGATGCCGGGACCACGGGTTGCCATATGGCGCGTGAAGTATGGAGCTACCGAATGCATGCCCTGCCAGCATGCCTCATCATCATGAGGCGCAGGCAGCCAGGCAATACCTCTTGGCGAAGCTTCCAGACGCCGGGTCGGGCCGGACACTGTTGTGCCAAAGGCAACATCGACATCGCCATTGATGACGCCCTCCCACATGGCCTCGTAGCCAGGAAAGTCAACGCGTTCAACATCTTCCCAGGTCAAACCGCCGCAGGCCAGGTAGGCCTCCATGGAGATATTAAGCGCGGGCGCCGCCCTGACAAAGGGCACACGACGCCCGCGCAACTCTGCGAAACTGGTAACGCCAGTATCAGCCGCCACTGCAACAGCCTGATTACTCAGGCCGTTGGAGGTCATCAATAACTGCAGCGCCTGTGGGCCCCACTGGGGATCGGCGAATTGATAAACACCTTCCTGTGCAAAATAGGTCGCTACCCCGTTGGCAGAGAACTGGACGCGGTTGCTGACCAGAGGCAGTAGTCGCGACACATCATTCTGACCGGGGATGACCCGCAGCGTAATGTTGTAGCGGTCACGCAACATCGCACCAATCGCGACCGACTGATTGTATCCGGTTGTTCCTAGATTGTAGGCTGTCCAGGCCAGCTGGCGTGGCAACTCCGGTGAGGCGGGCTGCTGAGCCGATACTGTCCCGGCAAATCCCAGCGTCAGTATGAATGGCGCCAGCAGTGTAATGATGCCGCGAGGCCCCTTTGCCCTGTTACAGCGATTACGCAGCATGGCGCTGCATGGTGTGCGGTGCATCGCGACTCCCCCTGATAGTTCTTTTAATTGTGCACAGCTCAAGCTTGTCATCGATGTCGATAACATCTAGTCAGAGGTTAGCAGGGACAACAGAGAAGTGAAAGAAATAGCGGAACGATCGGGCGCGGCGCAGGAGCAGGTGCAGGTGCAGGCAAACGTTAATTGTCATCGAAGCCAGGCCTCAGGCGAGACCCGGCTTCGATGTATTAGTGGCAAGCTGGACGCTAGACCAATCAGTTAGCGGCGCGACGACCAGTAACAGGGATCGGACCGAAGTCGGTATCAAACGAACCACTCATCATATCCCCGTCAACTGTGCCGGTGAAGGCCAGCGTCATGGAGGTACCCTGGGCGTCAATGTCGGTAGCAAATGACAGCGTGTCACCGGCGATCGCTACAGAGTGAATCGGGGATGAACCCATATCCTGCGAGCTCATATTGCCAGTCAGATCTTCATTGATAGTCAGATCGGCGTTCATGGCACCAATGGGTGTATCGATGGTAATTACCCACTCACCCACTGCCGGATGCGGGCCTGTACCAGCACAGGCTGCCAAAAAGAGTGCTACCAGCATACCCGCTACCAGCTTTCCTGTTTTATTGATCATTATGAGTTCCCCTTCTTTTCAATAAGCATAAAATTAAGATAATTGCTGTACCACATCGCTAAATATGCGGCCCTACTTTGATCCCGAATGGCGCGGCCGTCAACGCCTAATTCGTTGGATTAGACGATTTCCGTGACAGATACCTGGCAGTTTCCGAAAACCGCCAATCGTTCACAATTTTTCTACCAGGCTAACTCCAGTATTTGCATGACCTCATCTGATGATTGGATGCTGCGTGGGTTGTTGCGCACGACCGGATGTCGCGCAGCAGACTCTGCGATCCGCGCCAGCTGCTCTCTGCCGACGCCCAGGTCCCGTAGGCTGGCTGGCAGATCCATGCCTCTAACCCAGTCCTGCAGCCAGTCTCCCAATGGTGTCTCGCCGGCACCCATCGCCTCAGCCATTTCACGTTGTTGAATGACTGTTTCCTGCGCATTCCATTTGAGCACCGCGGGCAACATGACACAGGACGTATACCCGTGCGGCACACCACATTGTGCGCCCAGAATATACCCAATGCCATGACTGGCGCCATGGCGCACTTTTCCAAGTGCGGCACCCGCCAGCCACACAGCCTGCTGTAAAACTGTCCGCAGCTCACCGTCCTGCGGTGATCGCAGGACATCAGGCAACGACTTTGAAAACAGTCTCATGGCGGCCAGGTACTGCCCCTGCAGGTACGGATAGGCATCCGCAGAGCAGTAACCCTCCACAGCATGATCCAGTGACCTGACAGCTGTAGACAGCCATAACCACATTGGGGTGTGCTGAGCCAGGTGCGGGTCGTAAATAATGGCACGTGGACTCAATCCAGCACCGCGATATCCTTCTTTACTGGCTGTTACGGGATTCAGAATGCCAGCATTCTCGCTGAACTCGGCGCCAGACAGGGTACTGGGTACGGCGATCTGGCAAACAGCACTCCTGGACGATTTATCAGCCGAGGCTCCATAAAGATCTCCCGTACTGCCATCTCCGCGTCGAGCATAACGCAGCAGCTCATCTTCGTCCTGAATATCAGCGTTCAGGCAAAGCTGGATAAGCTTGCAGGCATCCATAATGGATCCGCCCCCGATCGACAGCAGCACATCAGCATCGTGCTGTCTGGCCATCTGCATGGCCTGCCAGACAGCCGGTCTGGGTGAGTGCGCCGGAATTCCATCATGACAGGCTACCAGCCGGTCACCTATGATGCTTCTCAGCTGTTGTTCCAGATTCAGATTGCGTTGCAGCGTTGCAGAAACAAACGCCATTACCCGATTCGCGGACTGCCCGCTGCGTTCCAGTTGCCCAAGCGTGACCGGCAATGATTCAGCCAGCGGCATGCCAAAGCTTACCTGTGCGAGGGTAGTCTGAATATACATTCCGGCCTTCACGCAACTGCCCTCATGCATGCACGGTTTGCGGCACCTGCAGCTCTGTCTGCCGCATAAAAATCTCCTGCAATCCCGCGAAAATTGAAGCAATTCATATTCTGCTATATTCTCTTATCTTCCCTGACACGAATACCTTTCTCAAGCACCCGAAACATTACTTGCCGAGGCCCTCAATGATCGAGCTCACTATCAACGGACAGCAACACTCGCTGGACATCGAACCGGAGATGCCCCTGCTCTGGGCGCTACGCAACGAGCTGGGACTGACCGGCACCAAATTCGGCTGTGGTATTGCCGCCTGCGGCGCATGCACAGTCCATGTGGACGGCCGCGCCGTGCGCAGCTGCGTAACACCCGTCAGCGCTGTGCAAAACACAAATGTTACCACCATCGAAGGACTGGCCCATAGTGCCACTAGTCATAGTGCCGGACAGAGCTCCGTCAGCGCTGCGCGCACAGATGTGCAGAATGCCTGGATCGAGCATCAGATTCCGCAATGCGGATACTGTCAGTCTGGCATGATCATGGCAGTCAGCGCTCTGCTTGACAGCCAGCCCGACGCCAATGAAGAGGCCATAAAAAACAGTCTTAGCAATGTATGCCGATGTGGCACTTACCCGCGCATCAGTCGAGCTGTGCGCGATCTGATCGCGGCAAGACAAACCAGCCGCAGCCAGGAGGAAACCGTATGAAACTTAATCGTCGTCGTTTTCTGCTTGGCACCGCCCTCGCCGGTGGCGCTCTGCTGGTAGGTTACGCTGCCAGCCGTCCAAGCCGCCAGAGTCTCGCGAATGAAAACCACGCCGCACAGGGCCAGACATTTCTGACCACCTGGTTGCGAATAGACCCGGACAATCAGGTTACCGTCATCGTGCCCCACTCCGAAATGGGGCAGGGCGTACTTACATCGCTGCCTATGATGGCTGCCGATGAACTTGATGCCGACTGGAACCTGGTCCGCGTTGAGCAGGCACCGGTAGATGACCTGTTTGCCAACGGCGTCCTGATCAAAGGCTTCGCCGCCTCAATGGGCTTCAGCGTGCCCGCTCTGCTTGATCGCGGTATGGACGCTCTGACATTGAAAGCCGCTGAAATCATGAACATGCAGATCACCGGTGGCAGCAGTTCAGTCCGCTTCACCGGAGAGATGGGTATGAGGACAGCCGGTGCGGCAGCCCGACAGATGCTGGTGAGGGCTGCTGCCGAGCAGTGGCAGGTACGCGAGGACGAGATTCAGGTCGCCAACAGCGTAATTTCGCATCCCGGATCAAACCGTACCGCGACCTTTGGAGAAATGGCGGCGCTGGCTGCCACTTATGAACCACCTCGCAGTCCGGTACTCAAGCGCCCCGAGCAATTCACGTTGATGGGCCGGTCCCTTCCACGCGTCGATATTCCAGCCAAGGTAGATGGCACTGCCCAGTTCGGGATCGACGCCCGGCCAGAAGGCATGCTTTACGCCGCCGTTACCACAGCACCGGTATTCGGTGGCCAGCTGCAACGGGTGGAAAATATTGATGCCGTCATGCAACGCCGCGGTGTGGTCCGAGTGGTCGAACTGGAAGACGCCGTGGCTGTTGTCGCCGACAATTACTGGCGCGCCAGTGAGGCTTTGAAGCAGCTGGTCCCGCACTTCACCAGCACCGAACACGATCAGCGCTCCAGTGCCGACATCTTTGCAGAGTATGATGCCGCGCTTGAATCTGGTGAACGTAATGAAGACGTTGCCGTCGGAGACGCGTCTGGGGCGCTGCAGAGCGCTGCCAGCGTTGTTGACGCCAGCTATCGCGTACCCTATCTGGCCCATGCCGCCATGGAACCAATGAATTGCACCGTTCATTTTGCGAACGGCCGCTGTGAGGTCTGGACCGGTACGCAGGACAATCTGGGCATTCGGGGTCAGGTCGCCAGCGCCGCCGGGCTGGATGAGACAGAGGTGACAGTGCACCCGTTTTACCTGGGTGGTGGCTTTGGTCGGCGTTTGCCAACATCAACCAACACCATTATTCAGGCAACACAGATCGCCCGGCAGTTTGACGTGCCCGTGCAGACCCTCTGGAGCCGCGAGGAAGATACCCGCCACGACTATTACCGTCCAGCGGTTGCCAGTCGTTTCCGCGCCGGTTTCGATAACGACGGGAAGCTGATCGCGTGGGAAAATGCCTACATCGGCAAGAATGAACCCGCCGAGGCTGCTCATATTGCCTACCAGATTCCCAACCAGAAAATCGATTATGTGGAAAGCCCGACGCACGTGCCATTTGGCGCCTGGCGAAGTGTGGCGCACTCCCAGCACACATTCTTCCTGGAATCGTTTACAGACGAACTGGCCTGGCAGCAACAACGCGACCCTCTTCAGTTCCGTCTGGACTATCTCAGCGACAAACCCCGACACCAGCGGGTGCTTCGAGAGGCTGCGAGTCGGGCTGGCTGGAACACACCACCGCAGGCTGGCCGCGCGCGCGGCATCGCCCTGCAGGAAAGTTTTGGCAGCATTGTTGCCGAGGTTGCTGAAGTCAGCCTGACCGAGGCGGGTGAAGTGAAAGTTGAAAAAGTGGTCTGTGCCATTGACTGCGGACGAGTGGTGCACCCCGACAACGCTGCATCGCAGGTTGAAAGCGGGATCATCTATGGATTGACCGCAGCACTTTATGGCCAGATCACAATTGAGGAAGGCAAAGTCAAGGAAAGCAACTTCCATGACTACCCAATGTTACACCTGGCACAGTCGCCGGAAATTGAGGTCATAATTCTGGAAACGGAGGGTGCCCCGGTCGGCGGTCTTGGTGAGCCAGCCACCCCGCCAATTGCCGCTGCCGTCACCAATGCACTGTACGCATTGACGGGTCAGCGGGTCAGGGAGTTGCCGTTGCGGCACTATCAGTTTTTGCCAACACCGGAAGAGCGTGGCGCGAATCGCGCCTGATCAGAAAAGATAGAAGGGTCGATGGTCGCGCATTGCGGCCACCGACCCTCTGGAGTCACTCAACCAGGGAGCGGTTCTGTGACATTCCAGTCTGAACCATAAACTGACGGAACTGGTCAAAATCCAGCCCACCCGACTTGTCCTTGTCCAGGATGGTGAACGGCAGAACCATGGACTGACGGGCACCCTCGGGCATTTCTGTCAGGGCAATCTGCCCATCCATGTTGGTGTCCATGTAACCCATGACTATGGAAGTCATGTAGTCATCCACATTGATCTCGAAATCATTTTCGCCGGGCTCGGCGTAGCGGAACGAAACGCCACCATAAAGCATCTCTTCCCAGGTCTGCTCACCAAAGGTGACATCCACGCTGGGATCAGGGTTGCTGAGATTTGCCGTGGAGTTATCGTAGGTCGTCCGGTGAATGATCTTGGTACCGGCTGGCGCTTCGATAGGATCTTTGAACTGGAAGTAACGCTGCCAGTTGAAATCGTAATCAGGCGACGATAGCACCACTTCCTCACGACCATCCGGATAACGGATCGCGAACTCGGACGCCCGGCCTCGATAGTGCGCATGCGGGAACAGGGCATAAATCACTGCATCACGCTGCAGCTCGAAGTAGGCTTCAGCCTGGTGCTCAGCCTCGCCTGCCGGAATCTCCAGCTCCAGGTTCAAAATCGAGTAGTGCTGAAGTACATGCTCCGGCGGTTCGTCCGCGAAATAAAGGCCGATACGGGTCTGGTCGCTGGTTGCACGGCCATAGGTTGTGTAATGCATCTGCGTAAAGAAGGAGCTGTTGGCAGGTACGTAAACACCCGTGTCTTCTGGGTAAATGTAGGTTTCATTACCCGGTACGAACGTCATTAACTGCGGCTGGAACAAAGACTCTCCACTGTCAGAGTCAGCGCCCAGCGTGGAGCTGGCACCAAAGGTTGCAATCGCGTGATGTACAACCTGACGATCGCCGGGTGATATCTGCACCGCCTTCACCCAGACGTCTCTGTCCAGAGGGTTTTTAACCTCAAAGAACTGGTAATCCAGCACACCAGTTGCAGGGATATCAAAGGCAGGTAAATCAACAATCAGATCTGGCTCGCCAAGCTCCCATTCCGTTTCTGCTGCCGGAATCTGCGTCAAGGGGTCTGCCCCCTCGCCACGCGGTGAACCTGCATCTATCCAGCCGACCAGCTGTCGCTTCTCATCAACGCTCAGGCTCAGATCATGTTCAAACTCACCAATTTCCGGGTCTGCGTGCCATGGTGGCATGCGGCGCGTGAGTACCGTTTCCCGAATCATCGGTGAAAAGCCCTGCACCATGGCATGGCTGGTCATTGCCCAGGGAGCTATGCCACCAGTGCGATGACAGTCCGCACATTTTTCTATCAGCATTGGCGCAATCGTGTCGCTGTAGCTTGCGGTAGCAGGCTGCGCTGCGTGCCGAGGCAATGGCACTGCATCCGTCATGGCCACCTCTCGGTAGTCTCCGGGCTGCTGCTCCAGCAACTGGGCCACAGAAGCCCTCAGTTCCGGATGCACAGAGCCATCGGCAGCCAGCGCAGGACCGCGATATTTGACTTCCCAGCGATTGGGATCAATCACCAGCGTTTCGCCTACCAGATCAAGCTGATAAGTATGCGCAATCAGTCCGGCATCGTCTTTCAGGATTGGTAATTCAATATTCTGCTGCTCGGCATGCGCCAGCAGTGTTTCCCGGGCCGTGTCCGGGACGGGGTTGATCAGCGCAATCGGAACTCCGCGCTCCAGCCATGGCTGCGCCTGCAGAGTCCGGGCGACCTCTGCTGACTGCCCGGTATCGTGACTGTGTGCCGACAGGATGACGGCGCGGCGTTGACCGTAATAGTGGAGATTGAATGCCTTGCCATGTTGATCCATCAAGGTGAAATCAGCAGCGCGCATCGCGTCCTGATCGCTCGATTGGGCCACCGCTGGGGTGACCGCCAGCGCCAGCATCATGCAGCTGGTCGTCAGCAGGGAATTCAGGGTGTCAGAAAACTTCATGGGAAAACCTCTTACCCAGAACAACAAAAATGAATGGATTCATACACGTTGTACTAGAACAGAGACCGCCCATAAACGTCAATCGGTCAAAAGTCACGCAAGGAAACGCGCGACGTTGTTCAGGTTTCCGCGGCAGGACGATAGTGACTGCGGATAAAATCACCCAGCATGGCAAATTCGTCGTGGCGTGTGCTGGCCTTACGCCAGACCAGGCCGATCTGACGATAACTGCCCGGCTCCAGCGGCTCTGTCGCAATCTGGGTATTCTTGAGCAGTGGACTATGGATGGCCATCTCCGGCAGATAGGTGACACCCAGATCCGCATCGACCATCTGTACCAGCGTCAAAAGACTGGTGGCGGTAATACTGCTGACTTTGTCGGCGTTTTTGATGTTGCAGGCTGATAGCGCATGATCGCGCAGACAATGCCCGTCCTCCAGCAACAGCACACTGTCACTGGGCAGCAGGCTGACATTGGCGTAGTCGGCGCTGACGAATCGGCTGCGCTTGTGGTGTGCCAGAAAGAAATGATCATCAAACAAGGGCATCTCCACCACATTGCGCAGCTCATACGGCAATGCAACCAGCAGCAGATCCAGTTCACCCTCCATCAAGCGCTCGTAGACACGCTCGGTAAGGTCTTCTTTCAAATAGAGCCTCAGGTCGGGGTAGGCCTCGCGTAAAGCTGGCAACAGCGCAGGCAGCAGGAATGGAGCGATGGTCGGAATAACCCCCAGCTTCAGCTGACCGGTCAGTGGAGCCTGATTTCCCCTGGCCATTTCCACCAGGTCTTCCAGATCCCTCAATACCACACGTGCCTGCCTGGCGATATCGCGCCCGAGACTGGTGATGGTCACATTCTTGTTAGTGCGATCGACCAACTGAATATTGAGCATGTTCTCCAGTTCTTTGATCGCCACACTGAACGCAGGCTGCGACACAAAACAGGACTCTGCTGCTTTTCCGAAGTGTTCATGATGCTCCAGTGCAACGAAATAGCGCAGCTGTTTAGTGGTCGGCAAATGACTCATAGTCTCCCCGTTAACGATACATTTACCATATCAGTTTAATATATTTAATTCATTTTATCTATTCACTGCCGCGACGTATGATTTCACCATCGTTTAGGAAGGTTCATTGAACAACGATCCCTCATTACCGGAGTGTGCCCCAAAGCACTCCGGTTTTTTTTTGCCACAGGATTTACTGATATACTGGCTTTCCAGCTTCGTAATGGAGATTGATATGCAGCAACGACCGTTTTTCGACAAGTGCCTGTCTGCAGTTAATCCGCGACGTACGTGGCTGGCAATCGGCACGCTGGGATGTCTGTGGCTGCTGTCAGCATTGGCACAGGCAGCTGATGACAGTTACTCCGGAGATGTTTGGCACGGGCAGTGGCTTGCGGAGGGTACGCTGTTCAGCCTCGAACTGCAGGCAAGTGGTGACCGCTTTCAACTGCTGCCCCGGACCCCGGCCGGCCTGCAATGGCAAGCCAGCGAGGGACGCATAAATGGCAACTCAGCGACGGTTGATGTGCATTATCAGGGCGTTTCAGCAACTGTACTCGTGCAACTGCAAAGCCCGCTGAGCGCCATTGTTCGCCCCATGAGCTGCCAGCCAGACTATCATGTGATCTGCACGCTGGTCAGTAACCAGCAGGCGCGCTTTATCAAGCTGGAAGGCAGCGACTGAGCCCTTTCAGGCCAACCTAGGCCAGTTCATCCATGGAACGGATGCACTTTCCAACAATACCGTATTCAATTGCCTCATCAACCGTCATCCAGTAATCGCGATCAGTATCTTTGGCAACTCGCTCTACTGGCTGACCGGTTTCCTCGGCAATCAACTTGTTGATACGAGCCCGCATTTTGACAATCTGCTCAGCCTGAATCTTGATGTCCGACGCACTGCCTCGCGAACCACCTGAGGGCTGGTGTACCAGGAAGCGGGTATTGGGCAGGGCAAAACGATGCTCTTTCCTTGCCGCCAGATAGATATTTGTCGCTGCGCTGGCCACCCAGCCGGTTCCGACAACCCGCACCTCAGGCCTGATGTATTTGATGATGTCGTAAACAACATCACCAGACTCAACGTGCCCGCCCGGGGAGCTGATGTAAAGTGTGATGGGATCGTCATTCTCACCAGCCAGCGCCAGTAGACGCTCGGTTACCTGTCGGGCCAACTTGTCGTTGATTTCGCCAAAAATGGTAACCGCGCGGGCCTGGAACAGCTTTTCATCCAGTAAACGCCCAGTGGCTGGTTCCCGCGCTTCAGGGGCGGACAACACTTCTTGCATAACAGACTCTCCAAGTATCTTTGACAAATTGCGATAGGCAAACAAAACAGCGCAATATCATACCACGGCCTGGCGATGCTCCCCGTCAGGATGCTGTTCGTCGCCAAGCGCGTTAAATGTGATAAGCAGCTGCGGCAGCAGTGTCAGCGCACCAATCAATGCAACCACCATGGCGACACTGGTCAGCAGACCGAATACCATCGTTGGTATGAAGTTTGAAAGCACCAGAATCGAGAAGCCGGCCACGATCGTCAGCGATGTGAAGTACATGGCACGGGCAATACTGTTATGACAGTAGTGCATGGTCTCGCGGTAGTTGCCGATGCGATGGAATTCGCGACGGAAACGATGCATGTAGTGGATTGTATTGTCGACACCAATACCAATCGAGATAGCTGCAATGGTGATGGTCATGATATCCAGCGGTATTCCCAGCCATCCCATGATGCCGAGCACCAGCGCCGCTGCAATCGCATTCGGAATGATGCACAACACAGCAATTTTCAGCGAACGGAACAGCACCAGGAACATCAGCATGATGGCACCCAGGACCACACCCAGTGTCAGGATCTGCGACTGATACAGGCTTTGCAGCACATTGTTGTAAAGCACCAGCATGCCGGTGACGCGCACCTCATCGGCCTCCAGGCCAAATTCTTCCTGCATGCCCTGCTGGACTTCCCTGATCAACTGGTCCCTGTTCAATTCCGGGTCGGATTCAATCACCCGGACATTAAAGCGCGCCTCATTGTGCTCAACGGACACAAATGGCGTCAGCACCGTGGAGCGCAGGTTCTCCGGCAGCATGGTGTACAAAAGCGCCCACAGAAAGCTATCTACCGGCTCTCCGCCATTCAGCTGCTCTGCCAGTTGCACAACAGCCCCAAATGAAAGCACTTTGCCGGTTCGCGGATGCTCGTCGAGGTATTCGTGCATACGTCTGATTTCATTCATTTTATCGGCAGTAAACCAGTACGCATTGTTGTCCTGATCAGACCCGCCGTCGTCGAAACCATCGTCAAAACCGTCATCAAACCCATCATCGAAGCTGTCCTGCACCTCAGGCAACTGGACCAGCACATCAAAAGACAGCGTTCCACCCAGCTTGTCATCAAACAGCTTCATGCCCTGGTAGATTTCGGTTTCTTCATCAAAGTAATCAATAAAGCTGTTTTCCACCTGCAGCCTCGAGATGCCCACTGCACTGACAACAAATACCAGTCCGTATACCCATAGCAGGGCTTTGCCGTGACGCTCAGTCAGTGTCGCCAGTGCGCCTGTTACATTCAGTTTGCGCATGGGTCTGTCAGCCAGCTTTTCTTTGGGTAGCAGGCTCATCAAGGCCGGGAACAGCAGGAACACTACGATCAGCGCTGTCAGCACGCCCATGACCATGATCCAGCCAAAGGAAATGATGGGCGTGATACCACTGACTACAAGCGAACCAAACGCCACGATAGTGGTCAGCGCCGTGTACAGACAGGGTCTGAACATGACCAGCACCGCGTGGCGCAGAAGCCGATCGTGAGGACTGTAATGCCGCGATGCCCTTAGCTCGCGGTAGCGCACTATCAGATGCACTGTCAGCGAGATGGTGATGATCAGCAGCAGTGACATGAAATTGGATGAAACGACTGTCACCCGCCAGTCCATGACACCGAGGATACCGACCACGATGAGCCCGGCTATGGCACAGCAGGCCAGCGGCAGAAACACCCAGCGCAAACGCCGAAAGATCAGCCCCAACGCAATCACTATAAAGGCAAAAACGCCAAGGCTGAATGTCGCCAGATCATTCTGGACAAAGGTGACCAGGTCGTCGGCGATCATCGGCGCTCCGCCCAGGTAAAGCTGGACCTCATCCTGATAGCCATTGAGGATTTCGCGTATCTGCGCGATATCCTGATGACGCAATTCGGCTGTCTCAACGCTATAGGCATCAAACTCTGCACTGACTTGCGCCAGCTCTTCGCGTTCCTGCGCACTGAGCCCTTCCGCGGCCTCCTTGTTAAGCAGCTCGGTACGGCGATTTATCAGTTCAATATAGCGCTCATCCTGCTGGAACGTCGCAAGCATGGCTCCCGTCTGACCATCAGGGCTGATAATCGCATTGTTAAATACGGGATTGTTCAGCAGCTCCTGACGTGCCGCCTCGCGATCGATGTCATCATCGGTCACGGTGGCATAATCCTCGGATATCCCGGTCAGCGGGGTATCCCCAAAAATTGGCACGTTAAGAAGGCTGTCGACAGAGACAATGCGCTCCATGGCCAGCAGTTCATCACGGATCGACGCCATGATGGCCAGCGATTCGTCGCTAAGCAGGTCCATATCCCGTGGCGTAAATGCGATCGTGACCGAGTCGCGCACTCCATAACGCTGATTGATGGTTCGTGAGTACTCGAGGTCCTCATCATCCTCCATCATCAAGGAATCCGCCGAAACATCCAGCCGAAAGTACTGGGCATACCAGGCGAACCCGCCGGTTATCACCAACAATAGCGCGATAACAAGCCAGGGTTTGTCGAATACCAGACGGGAATAGAATCGCGATACAGCAGAACGCATACAGGTCAACTTCCTTGAAAGGCCATTAGTCTGAACAGTGGCAGCACTATACCCTGTTACGGGCACTTCGTACCAACTGGATTGGAGCACAGCATCGGTGACGGCCAGCACTGGTGCCGCCCCCAGCCCTCTGCTATCTTCGTCGAACGCTCGATCTGTTGCACTACTTACTGAAATATCTCACAAATCGTCACAATTAGAGCCTTGATGCAGGTCAAGATTGTTGGTCTATTAGGGTGTGTAAGTCGTACAACAGCTATCAAAATATCGCTGCTTGGGAGTACCATGAAATTAATTCATGAGAAGAGCGGTATAAAGTGAGGCTGACAATGTCATTAAAGGAGTTTAAACCATGCGCAAGCTGATAACGGCAGTAATGATGTTGGCGATGCTGGGGGGCTGGTCGTCACTTAGCATGGCCCAGGAAGATGGCTACCTGAAAACCATCAAGGAATTTGAGCTGCAGGACCATATGGGTCAGATGCACACGCTGGATGAATACGCAGACAAGGAATATGTTGTCATGTATGTGCACGGCTCCGGCTGTCCAATCGCCCGCCTGTCAGTACCCAAGTACCAGGAAATTCGTCAGGAATACATGGACAAGAACATTGAATTCCTCATGCTGAACGCATTTGTGCAGGATGACATTCCGCGCATCGCTAAAGAAGCTGAAGAGTTCAATATCACATTCCCGATCCTGAAGGATGCTGACCAGTCTGTGGCACGTTCGCTGGGTGTGGAACGTACTGCAGAAGTATTCATCATCGACCCTCGCACACGCGAAGTGCACTATCGGGGCCCGATCGATGACTCGCTGGGCTACGAGACACAGCGCGTGACCACCGAGAACCATTATTTGCGTGATGCGCTGGATACCATCATGGCCGGCGGATCCGTCAACATGAACGACATCCCGGACGCCAAAGGCTGTCTGGTTGGTTACTTCCTTAGCTGATATCGCTGGGCTGGCCCACTGTGGTCAGCAGCGAAGGCCGTGACCGAATGAATTTCACGGCGGCACAAAAAAAGCCCGTTGTTATATGACAACGGGCTTTTTTATTGGGCTTTCAGCAGATGGTACGTGCAGTCATGACCACAGAGTCATGCGGCTCGCCGTCACTCCACGAAAGCGCGCTCAATTACATAATCTGCCTGAATGCCATGGCGAGACTCTTTAAACCCGGCAGCTTCCAGGATGCGGACCATATCCTTGAGCATGGACGGGCTGCCACACAGCATAAAGCGATCATGCTCCGGGTCAGGCTGGGGCTGGCCAATTTTTTCGGCCAGTGCGCCATTCTCCAGAATATCAGTTACACGCCCCTGGTTTTCAAACGGATCACGCGTCACGGTCGGATAATAGACCAGCTTCTCGCGAACGATATCTCCGAAGAACTCATTGTTGGGCAGCTCATTGGTGATGTAGTCACGATACGCCAGGTCGATGACACGACGAACACCGTGCACCAGCACAACACGCTCAAATCGCTCATAAACTTCAGGGTCGCGAATGATGCTCATGAAAGGCGCCAGGCCAGTGCCGGTGCCAACCAGATACAGGTTACGGCCAGGCAGCAGGTGATCGGCAACCAGCGTGCCGGTCGGCTTGCTGCTGATCAGCAGCTCGTCGCCCACCTTGATGTTCTGCAGGCGTGAGGTCAGCGGACCATCCGGAACCTTGATGCTGAAGAACTCCAGCTCTTCATCGTAGTTTGCGCTGGCGATACTGTATGCGCGCATCAGGGGTCGTCCATCGACTTCCATGCCAACCATGACAAAATGGCCATTCTCGAAACGCAGGCCCTTGTCACGTGTGGTGGTAAAACTAAACAGGGACTCGTTCCAGTGATGAACACTGGTAACACTCTGTTTTGATATTGCCGCCATAACTTCACTTCCTCGTCGTTCATACAGGATGGATTAGATGGCGCCATGGTAAGGTCGACATCAATATAAATAAAATGATTTAATAAAATATCCTTTATCGATTTTATAGATATAAGGTTCACGACGCGGATAAGACGGAGATCTGCCATGCATTACACCATCAGACAGCTCGAAGTGTTTCTCGCCATTGCCTGGCATGAGAATGTCTCCCAGGCCGCCGACGCCCTGTCAATGTCGCAGTCCGCGGCCAGCGCCTCACTGAAAGAGCTGGAGCAGCGATTCGACATACAACTGTTTGACCGTATCGGCAAACGACTGCAGCTAAACGATTTCGGCAAAAGTCTCAGACCGCGCGCTGAAGCCCTGCTCGCCCAGGCCGCCGAATTCGAAAATCTGCTGGCCGAGCGTGGCGAAATAGGCCATATCCAGGTAGGTGCAACACTGACAATTGGTAATTATCTGGCCGTCCCCATCATGGCGGAGTACATGAATCGCTACCCGGGCTCGCGCGTTGATCTGACTGTAGAAAATACACGTGCGATCACCCAGCGCGTATTGAATTTCGAACTTGATGTCGGCCTGGTCGAGGGTGAGCAACAGGACGACAATCTGGACGTCATCCCCTGGTATCAGGATGAACTGGCCCTGTTTTGCGCGCCAGACCATCCGCTTGCCGGACGGCCGACGCTGGATGATGATGACCTGCGGACCGCCGACTGGATTATCCGTGAAGCAGGCTCCGGTACGCGACAGGGCTTTGAACACGCGATGTACGGCCTGATGCCACGCATCAATGTGAGACTGGAACTGCAGCATACCGAGGCAATCAAACGTGCTGTCGAGGCTGGCCTGGGTATTGGCTGTCTGTCACGTATTACGCTGCAGGAAGCGTTCCGGCGTGGCAGCCTGCTCCCGCTGTATGCGCCCCATCGCGACTGGGTGCGCCAGTTCTACTTTATTATTCACAAGCAGAAGTATCGAACGGCAGGTATTCGCAACTGGCTGGCTCTGTGCCAGGAGGATGGTGCCGGGAACTTCAGCCACTATGGTCCTGATCAATAGGACGGACGCCAGCAGTTTAAGAAGGCTATCAGCCAATTTCAGCGAGCAGCTCGCGGGCTTTTTCGAACAGTACCGGATTCGCCACCAGGATGTTTTTATTATGCAGCACAGGGCTCACCCCCTCTGGTACTGGCAGAAAATGTCCGTATTGGGCACCAGCCTCGCGGGCAATCAGCTGAGCTGCCGCGAAATCCCAGACACTGAGGTTTTCGTAATAGATATCGAGCCGTCCCATGGCTACCCAGCAGATATCCAGAGCCGCCGATCCAATCCGACGCAGATCCGCGCAGTGCTGCAGCATGACGTCCAGGCGTTGCACCAGTAGCTGCATGTCTTCTTTGATGTAGGGAAAACCCGTTGCAAACAGTGCCCGGCGCAAATCCTGCTTCTCGCCAACCTTTATGCCTGTGTCGTTGATGAAGGCACCCTGGCCTTCTATGGCGTGAAACATTTCATCGCTGAAAGGGTTGTAGACGACCGCACTAATCACCCTTCCCTCTGACAACCACGCGATAGAAACGGCAGAATGGTCATGATCATGGGCATAGTTCACGGTGCCGTCGATCGGATCAATAATCCACAGAGGCGAGGTGATACTGCTGAGCTGATTAATATCCGGCGCCGACTCCTCAGCCAGTATCTGATGGTCAGGATATCTGTCACGTATGGCATCACAGATCAGCCGATCCACTTTGATGTCAGCCTCAGTCACCATTTCCTGGCCGGCATGCTTATAGGATTTCTCCGGACCACCCTGTGCCTGAAGCTCCGCCAGCATCATTGCGCCTGCCTGTCGGGCAATGGCCTGACTGAATGCCATCAGTTGCTTGATATCAATACTGGTCTGTTCCTTCATGACACCTCTATGTTCAAAGCATTGGAGAACTCATCCCGTCCCAGCTTGCCGGAGAAGAATGTGTTGAACGACAGGCTGACGCGCTGAATATCCTCCTGCACTGGAGGCACACCATGTCGAATGTGTGATGGAAACAGCAGCAAATCACCCGGCTCGGCCTGAATAAAGTAGTGCTTTGCGTTGTAATAGGTTTCCTGCTCGCGCATCAATTCAAACCACAGCTGATCCTCATTGCGATAGAAATTGATACCGTCACGCTGAGCCAGATAGATATAGAGAACACCGCTTACGACACTGTTGGGATGGGTGTGGATGTGGTGCGACTGATCCTTGCCCGACAGGGTCAGCCAGGACTGGGTGATTTTCAGGCGGACGTCATTGGAAGTCTTGAATACGGTATCCATATACGCAGCAAGCTGTGTCTCGATCATGGCCTTGATCTGCTGCATCGGTAGTGCGTTCAGAACATGTTTGTCCTGAGAAGAGAAATTGGAGATGGCCGCCACTGGCTGCTGCAGCGCTTCCCGAAAAAATGCCTGTTCGCTTTCACTGAATGACCGCCCCAGTTGTGCCCGACAAACCGGTACGGCAAACAGGTTCATCATCTGCTGGTCCATGGGCGCCTCATCCTGCCTGCAATCGTCTGGGTTGGCACTTTTGCAGGCGCGGACAAGTCTGTCAACTGATCAGGAGAGTTTGTTGTTATAAAGCCCTACCGTTGTGGAGCGCTCACCTGCGTAGTGGAGGTGGGTTTCCTCTTCGTCAACTGCGTTGCACTCTAGCGTTTGCTGGCTTGAATTGCCATCCGTGACAACCGACACAACACGCCGGGTCAACCAGCCAGAGTCATAGTCGTGCGACGCCTGCACGGGCAGCATCAGTAATGTCTCTGCCTTGTCGGATACCACTTTGGCCAGCGACACCTCTGGCATGCCGTTATCGGCAAGCTCCCAGGTAAGCGTTGCAGTTGCAGCCAGGAAGACGTAGCCAACTGTCATGGCGGTGGCGTGCATCACACGCACTGCTGCCAGAGCCCAGGCTGGCATGCGCAGCGCTGGCCAGGAACGTGCTGTTGGCGACGAATTTGTGGCTACCTTAGCCTGGCTGATGTCGCATTCGAGTGCCTGCGGCTGCGCGATCAGACGATAACCTCGCTTGGGCACAGTGACGATGTAACGTCGCTCTCTGCTGGTATCTCCCAGCAAGGTTCGCAGTTCCGACACGGCACGTGTCAGCACTTCTTCATTGATCACCACGCGCGGCCATACCTGCGACAGTAACTGCTCCCGGCTGGCAAACTGGCCGGGTGCGGCAATCAGTGCCAGCAATAAATCCATCAGCTTGGGCTCAACATGAACATGATGCCCGTTTTTGACAAATACTCCTGCCTCCGGAATTATCTGCCACTCCCCCAGTCGAAATCCTTCCCGATCATTCTTCATTATTAGCTCTCCGGCACTTGTTTGACAGTTACATTGACGCACGAGTGCACTGAAAGGTTTAAATACGCCTAAATTTTCTTCGGGTCAACGTACGAACGTAATCCGAAGGTTTTCCGAAGCATTCTTCCGGATACCCAAAGGCTCTGCGAAGTAATGACTGAGATCCTGACCTCACTGATCAATCAGCCACGAGGTACCAGGTATGAGTCTGAACTTCTCATTTGCCATGATTCTGGCAGGCGTCAACATGCTGGTTGCGGGTGCTGCCCATGCCGGCCAATCGTCAATCATTATGCCTGCGCAGTTTACTTCCGAAACACAGGCGGTGATCCATGCCGCAAATATTTACAACCCGGTGTCTGTCGAAGAAGATCGTGAATTCATGGGCATCATTTTTAGCGAGACAAGCAACGGGATTACGCTGTACGGCTACACGGTGGGTGCAGGCCATGCTGGACATGACCAGGTAACCGTCACTATCCAGGTGCCGGCCGGTGCACAGAAAGTCGCTTTCTGGCATACACATGGCGCACCACACTGGACCCGCAACTACTTTTCTACTACTGACACGGAACTGGCAGAGCAATGGCAGATCCCGATCTATCTTGCAGCGCCTGATGGCAAACTGCGCGTGTATGAGCCAGGTGACTCAACCCTGGGCTGGCGACGAGCCCGGCAACTGGGACTGGCAGGCGAAGACGGAGCCAGCAGCGGAAAGCTGGTCAAAGCAGCCGGCTCATCCGACCCCGTGAGGATCAGGGCATAAGGTCCAGAGCAGGGCTGCTGAACTCCATCTGGGTTGCAGTGGCCCGTGCCAGGGACGGCGATATTAATCGCGACACCAGATACAGACTCATGTCGATGCCTGCTGTAATCCCCGCTGAGGTCACAATATTGTCAGCAACGACCCAGCGTGTTTCCGGGTCGGGATCGACCTGCAGATGCGGGAACTGGCGTTTCAGATCGGCTTTGTCTTCCCAATGGGTGGTTACATTTTGATTTTTTAATATGCCTGCCGCCGCGAGCAGAAAGGCGCCGGTGCAGACAGAAGCGACCACCCCGGCTGTGGCAGCAGCGCCAGCCAGCCACTGCTGCACTGGCCGCTTGTGCATTTCATCTGTGTGGTCGCCTCCGGAAATCAGCAGCACATCAAGGTGTGGATGTTCCTCCATGCTGAAGTCTGACATGACCTGATAGCCAGCCCGCGCAGTCACCAGGCCGCCGTGCTGGCTGATCAGCCAGGTATTAAAGACTGGCTCGCCGTGCTTGAAAGCCTCGCGTCCTGCAATACGAGTGGCGGTTGTGAACACCTCAAAAGGGCCCGAAAAATCCAGCACCTCCGCCCGTTCATAAATATAGATACCGATATTGATAGTCATCGGGTCACTCCGGGGCTGATGAGGGCAAAGACAGAACATAACGACTCAGCAGGTTAATCTGCGTGTCATTCAGTTGCAGCGCAAACGCTGGCATTTCCACACCCCCATCGCTGATCATGCGCTGAACCCGGGTCTGGTCAACAAGACCGGTCAGCGATGGCGCCGAGCCGCCGGGCAATCCCGCTCCGGCATTTCCATGACAGGCCGCACAGGCTTGTTCGAAAAGAGCCATTGCAGACTGTCGTTCTTCTTCAGACAAACTAACCACCGCCATACTTGCGGACGCGGAAGTGGTCACTGCAGTCCCGGAGCCCGTTGTGCCTGCACCGCTTGCAGAGTCGGCCACCGGCGCGCCCGGCAGTGCCAGCGCAACCAGTTCGGCCGGGTGCTCTGCCGTTGCTACCGCAATCACGATGTATTGAAAGCCATCATGAAAATACGTCATCGGGGCGCCGCTTGCTTTAGCGGGCAGCTCCAGCTCCGCCAATACTTCCCCTGTTGCTTTGTTGTAAGCCCTGAACATCGGCCCGCCAGGGTCTCCGCTCAGATGGCCTGCCTCAGCCAGAAACAATAATTCGGCCGTCAGGAGAGGCGATGGCCGGATCATGGGGTGCCCCATATTGGCAAAGTCCAGATCCAGACCCTGCAGGGCCGGGTGTTCCTTAATGTAGTCAGAAGCCGGACCAATGCTGCGCGACCAGATGTGCTCGCCACGGTTCATATCCGTTGCGGTTATCAGACTCCATGGTGGACGTGTAACAGGCAAACCGCGCGGACCCTGAATGAACACTGATGGTGCACGCAGGAACCGCCAGTCAGTGCGACCTGGCTCCGGGTCAAGCAGACCAGCCGCCATCGGCGCGTTGCGTAACGGCACAAACATCATGCCCGTCTCTGGGTCGAAGGCAGCGCCATTCCAGTTGGAGCCGCCCTGATAGCCAGGGTTAACCCAGGTGCCCTGTGTACCACCCTCTCTTATTGGAGTCGGAGGCATATACATGGGGCCGGTCACATACTGGGCCGCAATCGCCAGGGCCTCTGAGCGTAGTTCGGGAGTGAAATCGATCAGGTCCTCTTCGTGAAAACCCTGAGAGAGATAAGGTGGCGGCCGGGTCGGAAAGGGTTGTGTCGCCGAGCTTTGTTCGCCAGGCACTTCGCTTTGAGGCACCGCACGGTCCTCTATCGGCCACAATGGCTCACCGGTGATGCGGTCGAATACAAATGACATGCCCTGCTTCGTCAGCTGGGTAACAGCCTTCACGTGGCGCCCATCCACAAGCACATCACCAAGGATCGGCGCAGCTGGCGGATCATAATCCCACAGCCCGTGTCGCGTCAGTTGATAGTGCCAGACCAGCTCTCCAGTGCGGCCATCGAGACAGACCAGACTCTGCGCAAACAGATTGTCACCGTGTCGATGACCACCATAAAAATCATTGGACCCTGCTTCTACCGGCAAGTAGATATAGCCCGTCTCCTCATCGACGCTCATCATTGACCAGACACCGGTATTTCCTGCATAGCGCCAGGAGTCACTCTCCCAGGTCTCGTGCCCCGGTTCACCAGGCTGCGGTATTGTATTGAAGCGCCAGAGCAGCTCACCTGTGCGAACATCGAAGCCGCGGATATGACCCGGCGTTGCGGCCACATTGGGTGCGGTGATTGTACCGACAACCTGAGCCACAACCACATCGCCAACAATGGCAGGAGGCGATGACGAGCCTACGGAATCAGCATCAGATCCATCAGGGTAGAGACCTTCTTTCAAAAACACGGCGCCGTTTTCGCCAAAAGCCGTGTCCGCCCGTCCAGTCCTGGCATCTATGGACAACAGACGCCCATCGAGAGTGTTGTGAAATATTCGCGCCTGCTCGCCGTCCGTCCAGTACGCCAATGATCGACTACCCAGTCCCAGGCCGCGGTCATCCACAGACGCCGGTTGTGGATCGTACTGCCATAATACCTCGCCATTTGCCGGGTCCAGAGCAACCACCTGGTGCTGACCACTTGGCACATACAGAACGCCATCCACCATCAGCGGTGTTGCTTTCAGGTTTCGATCCGGCCGATCGCCCAATGGCAGGGCTTGCCAGCGCCACACGGCCTGAAGGGAATGAACATTTTCGGCGTTGATCTGCGACAGGTTCGAGTAGCGAGTGAAACCCTGATCACCACCCCAGGTGTGCCACTCACCATCGGGGGCCCCATATTGCGCCCCCGCCGGGACAGCCAGCGCCATCAGTAGCAGAACACCGGATGACCGTGAGCTAGTTGAGCGCACGCTGTTCCACAATCTCCTGCAAACGTCCGACCGACGTCTCGAGGGCATCTC
The DNA here is from genome assembly GCF_021729085.1 of Pseudohongiella sp. O18. GTDB lineage: Bacteria > Pseudomonadota > Gammaproteobacteria > Pseudomonadales > Pseudohongiellaceae > Pseudohongiella. The sequence goes on from NZ_JAJSAR010000001.1 coordinate 145,857, forward strand.
TGGCCTCTTCATCATGATTAACCTTGGACAAAACGAAGTATGCAGTACGGGCCACCTGACGCCATCTAGGATTGGAGGGTAGTTTCTCAAGCGACAGGTAACGATTCATTGACCGCGTACGCAGACGCCCGTTATCGACGCTGACACTCCAGATTCGGCTCTTTTCTGCCAGATCAATAATGGACTCGCCGGTGATTTTCTGCCAGTAGTAGTGACAGTCCTGCATGACTTTCACCAAAGCTTCGCGATAAGCCTCCTCGCTGTCCTCATTATCCACACTGAGTGTGGTAGAGAGTTTGGAGATCAGCGAGTCTATATACTTCAGCTCGTCGACCAGCTCACTGTGTTTGTGCAGATCCTCGGGTTTGATATTCGACAGATATTCGCCAAGGGTCTGTGTCCGCTCCACGTTGCGGTTAATCTCGGCAACAATCTGCGGCAGGCTGAGCGACTCCGGATCATTATTATCCGTTTCCTGATCAGGAGACGCCGACATAGCTGCCGATCTGTCTTTTTCAAATACGATCAGATAAAACTCCTGATCCATCTGATCAATAGTCAGCAGACAGAAACGACCTGTTTCTCCCGCAAGCTCAAAGTCGAAATATTCAATGTCCTCACGCCGCGAAATCATCGCCTCGTTAAACGGAAAATGAACCGCATCAGCAAGCGCCGGTGAACGATTGATCAATGCATCAGCGACGCGATTAACTGACTGTTGCAGATAGTCCTGACTATTGATATCGAGCAATTGCTGGGCAGGTTCGTTGGCATAGATCAAAACCCCGGCTTCATCAACCGCAAGCAATGGGTCACCTGTCACATCCAGCAGCGCTGCAAGCCGCTGCTCTCGTTGGCGCAATCGTTTCTCGTTTTCTTCGTATCGCTGCAATTGCCAGTTGAGGCGCTGGTTGTCGCGCCGGACCTGCTGCAGCAACATCAGCTCAAACTGTTTATCAATTCTGACTCGCAGCTCTTCTTTGCTGAAAGGCTTGGTGATGTAGTCGTTAGCGCCCAGACTAAGACCTTTGACAAGGTCCTCAGCGCGGTTTTTAGCAGTAAGAATCACAATTGGGAGTTCATCCGCGTCATAGCGTTTACGCATGATCTGGCATACCTGGTAGCCGGTCATGACGGGCATCATCAGGTCCAGTATCACCATATCAGGCTTGACCTGACTGAGCTTCTCCAGCGCCTCTGCGCCACTGAGAGCCGTTATCAGGTCGTAGTGTTCCGACAAGTGTGATTCCACAATCCTGAGGTTCAGATACTCATCGTCAACCACCAGAATACGCCCGCGTGACTTGCGGTTCCGGGCAGGACTCTCCATTACAGTCGTATCTGATGCATCGTCAGATGCCCGACGTCGATCAACATTCAGACCGGTTGCCTTCAGCGCCGCAGACAGCTCAGCCGGAGCATTTATATCAACACTGAGGTCCTTACTGGCCTGGGCACTGTCCTGCTTTGCTGCTTTCTTGCCTTCAGGCAGGGCCTTCTTCAGTGGGAGATCAAAGTAGAACAGTGATCCCTCGCCCTGCGTGCTGCGCAACACAATCTCCGAGCCATGCAGTTCAAGCAGGCGCTGCGAAATAGAGAGTCCAAGCCCTGTTCCACCTGCTTTTCGTGCCTCGGCAGAGTCAACCTGGTAGAAACGCTGGAATATCTGTTTCTGATCCTCAGCCGAAATGCCGATACCGGTATCACGAACGGAAACCCGCACATCCAGATCCAGAACTTCAACCGCAATAGTGACACTGCCATGCGGCGTAAACTTGATGGCATTGGCCACCAGGTTGAACAACACCTGCTGCAGCCGATCCTCGTCTCCTTCAACAATTACCTGCCCCGGCGGATAATTTTCAACCAGCTTGATGGGTTTCTCACCAATCAAAGGACGCGTCATGCGGACCACAACCTCACAAACCTCTTTCAGGTCAGTGTCGTTACGATTAAGCGCCAGCTGTCCATTTTTCATGGCGGAGAAGTCAATGACATCATTGACCAGACTTGAGAGCCGTTGCGCGCTGACCTTCATCAAGGTCAATGTTTCACGCTGCGATGTTGTCAGTGTGGTCGACTGCTGATCTGCCAGCATGATTTCGGCCAGGCCGATGATGCCAGTCAGTGGCGTGCGCAACTCGTGTGACACATTGGCGATAAACTCTTCTTTGACGCTGTCGGCTTGCTGCAGAGCATCAATTTTTAACTGATTGGCCTTCAGCAGGTCTTCCTGAGCCGCGCGGTAGCCCTCCATCATGTTCTGCAGTCGATCACTGAGTCCGACGGCCAGCACGGTGATCGCCAGCAGTGATGCCAGCTGAATGCCGTTGTAGGCGAGCAGTGGCGGAATCAATACACCCAGACGCTGAGTCAGTTCCAGCAACACACCGACCAGCAGTATGATCCATGCAGAGATGAAAAAACTCGCTGCCCGAGAACCGCGCCGCTGCGCCCGCAGTGCTCCAATCGAGATGATCAGCATATTGAAGGCCGTTGCTGTCAACGCCATACGATTAACCAGCGACGCGTTTAGCACGAATGAAATCACGATGGCAGCCGCCACCACCAGAATATAGATTGTGGCCGCACGGTCGATACGTCGGTCAATCTGTGGCAGATTGAGGAAGCGCTGGACAAAGGCCATGACAAACAGACAGACCAGTAATGCGATGACTCCGGTGGCTTTATTGGACCACTGAGGACTTTCTGGCCACAGGTACTGATAGGCCAGCCCCATGGAAGTCAGTGAGTACAGGCCGCCGAACAGCACGATCAGACCGAAGTACAGGAAACCTGTTTCACGGCTGGTGTGCCAGACAGTAAAACTGTAGATCGCAATCATCAGCATCAGGCCAAAATAAAGACCCGAGGTGAACAGGGATCGCTGGGACTCTGATGCAAAGAACTGCTCATCACCCAGCATCAGTGGGAATTGGAGTGAGCCGGAAGTCTCTACCCGGAAATAGATTGACTGCGCCTGATCAGGCAACACAGGGAATTCAAAGTTGATACTGCGGTGTGCACGATCGCGGGCACGAAATGGCAAGGAGGCGCCGGCTGACTTTTGTACCCATTCACCTTCTTCCTGAAAGTAAAAGTCCACGCGAGTCAGTTGCGTGAAGGTTGTGAAAGCAATCCACTGTTCCGGTTCGTCAAAGCGATTATCCAGATCGACCCTCACCCAGAGGGCACCGCCGCGATAACCGAGATTTGGCTGTCCTGGAGCAACCCAGGGCTGGCCCTGCGTTTCCAGCTGCAGACGTGCCTGATCAAAGCTCAGTTCGCCCTCGGCATCGTCCAGCAGCAGCATTTCGGAACCTGGCACCATACCGCCGCCAAAGCTGTCCAGATCCAGAGCGCTGACAGGCCTGGCGAACAGCAATAGCAGCAGGATTGCCCATAGCAGGAACATCACCCCAAGGTGAATTTCCCCAGGATGAGCGGCCGCACTCACCGTTCTGGAATCGGTTTTGTAGTTATCGCAATGCTCTCTGGTTTCCATACCGGGCCTGTGACGCTGTCGGGTATACTCAACCACTCGAATCATATAGAGTTTATGTCAACAATAATACCAGCGGATAGCATCATGCCCATATCAAAAGCCCGTCGAAGCCCATCAATTATGAACAACATCATGTCTGGCAGAATCTCCGCATTGCCGCTTGGCCTGAGCCTGATCGGTCTGGTGGCTGCGTGCAGCCCGTCTGAAGACGCCTCCGAAGCAGGTATCGCTACCTACCATGCCGAACAGGCTGAGCGAGGCGCCATGGTTTACCAGGCGCAATGTGCTCTTTGCCATGGCACAGCGCTGCAGGGCGGTGGCGCGGGGCCAGCCTTGAGCGGCGAGGCATTTGACAGCCGCTGGTCAGACCAGTCCATGAGTGCGCTGGTCCAGCTGATCAGCACCAGCATGCCTCCGGCAGGTTCCTCGGACCTGAGCCAGGAGGACTATCTGGACGTTACCGCCTACATACTGCAGAACAATCAGATTCTGGCCGGTGAACAGGCCCTTGTGGCTGACAGCAGCTACACATTGAGTGATTTTCCGCGCAGTACTGCCGCCGCCGCTGCCCCCACAGAGTCTGCCAACAGCGTGTTCCCGCAAGGGTCTGCTGAGCAGGAGGAATTGGGAGTGACCGTCGCCGGCACAGTAGAAGACTTTACGCCGCTGTCCTCCGCAGAGCTGATGAACCCTTCTCCAGAAGACTGGCTGATGTGGCGCGGCAATCCGCAGGCCTGGAGTTACAGCGCTCTGGACCAGGTCAACGTAGACAACGTCAACTCGCTGCGGCTGGAATGGGTGTGGAATATGCATGAAGGCGACTCAGAGCCAGCGCCAATTGTTTATGACGGGATCATGTACCTCATTAACCCCGGCAATGTCATTCAGGCTCTGGATGCGCGAAATGGTGAGCTGATCTGGGAGCATGCGGCCGGACCCAACAGTGGCGAAGATATGCGCAGCATTGCCATCTATGACGACAAGATCATTCAGGCAACCACCGATGCCCGCCTGGTCGCACTCAATGCCCGAACCGGAGAACAGGTCTGGGAACAGGTTGTCGCCGACAGCAGCAAAGGTTTTGCCAACTCAAGCGGCCCGCTGATTGCAGACGACAAAGTCATCGTGGGCCTGGCCAATTGCGCAACTTACATCCCTGAGGACTGCTATATCAGCGCCTATAGCGCGGATACCGGAGAGCTTCAGTGGCGCTTCAATACGATTGCCAAGACTGGCGAACCTGGCGGCGACACCTGGGGTGATCTGGATGACCTTTATCGTGCTGGTGGTGAGACCTGGATCACTGGCAGCTATGACCCGGAAACACGCCTGACGTACTGGGGGGTTGCGCAGGCAAAACCCTGGGCGCCACCCAGCCGCCACATGTCCATACACGATGCTGGCCTCTACACCAACTCCACCCTCGCGATTGATGTCGATACCGGCGAGCTGGCCTGGCATTTCCAGCACGTGCCGGGCGAAGCCCTGGACCTGGATGAAGTGTTCGAGCGCGTTCTTGTCGACCGTAATGGACGAAAGCTGGTGCTGTCGCTGGGCAAGCACGGCATCCTGTGGAAGAACGATCGCGAAACAGGCGAGTTCCTGGGCTTCAAGGAAACCATGTATCAGAACGTGTTCAGCCACATCGACCCTGAGACCGGTGCCGTGACCTATCGGGAGGATATCGTCAACGCACAGCTTGATGAGTGGATTCCGGCCTGCCCCAGTAGCGCCGGTGGCAAGAACTGGCACTCCATGAGCTACCACGCACCAAGCAACTCTCTGATTGCACCCCTGAGCCAGACCTGTCTGGACAACCGTGCCCGGGAAGTCGCTCTGGAACCTGGCTCCGGCGGACTGGCCAGCAACCGTCGATTCTATGAAATGCCTGATACCAACGGCAACCTGGGCAAGCTCGCAGCCTACGATGTGGACACTATGGAAGAGCGCTGGAGTTACGAACAGCGCGCCTCGTTCATAACCGGCGTGCTCTCCACTGCCGGCAATCTGGCATTTGTGGGAGACCTGGACCGACGCTTCCGCGCGTTTAACGCCGAGACAGGGGACATTGTCTGGGAAACCCGGCTTGGCACAGCTGTACAGGGCCATCCTCTGACATTCAGCATCGACGGCAAGCAATACATAGCAGTTACAACCGCGAATGGTGGCACGAGTCCCAGAATGGTGCCACGGGTGGTAGCAACTGACATTAACCCACCGCGTAGCGGCAATGCCGTGTACGTGTTTGCTCTACCCTGAGCTGCAAAGTCCGCTGGAAGTCGGTAACACGCAAAAGCAACTTGTTACCGTTTCCAGCAGTCCGGGAGCAGATTTTACTGCAACGGGTAGAACAACAGTAAAACGGTGAGGGTGGTTACGCCAACAATTATGTTCATCGGGATACCTGCACGCAAAAAGTCAGAAAACCGGTAGCTACCTGGGCCGTAAACCATCAGGTTGGTCTGATAACCCAGTGGCGTCGCGAAACTGGCCGATGCCGCTACCATGATCGCGAACATGAAAGGCTCTGGATCAAGCCCCGCTTGCTGCGTGATGGCCAGCGCCAAAGGCACCATGATCACTGCGGCCGCATTGTTGGTGATTACCTCGGTCAGCAACGAGACCGCTGCGTATATAAGCACCAGCAGCAACCATGGACGCCCACCACTCAACTCCACAATAGCCAGGGCCAGCGCCGCCGCAACGCCAGTTTTTTGCAGGGCCGCACCCAGGGCGAATGAAGCGGCAATAGTGATCAGCACTGGCAATTCAAGACTTTTCTCCGCCTGGCTGATTGTCAGGCAGCCTGTGGCCATCATGACACCGACTGCAATAAGTGCAGCATCCAGCATGCTCACCAGATTCATTCCGGCCGCGCCTACTGCCAGCAGCAGGATGGTCCAGGCCAGTCCAGCCTTCTCGTGCCTCGGCGCGACTTTATCCAGATCGTTGACGACCAGAAAGTCCTTGTTGTACTGCTGACGCGTAACAAACGCAGGACGGGCCTCCAGCAACAGCGTGTCACCTGGTTTTATAATGATATTGCCCAGGTTGCCCTCTATACGCTCACCGTTTCGGGCCAGTGCCATGACAACCGCACCATAGCGATCATGGAATCGCGAGCTTCGAATGGTCTCGCCAACTGCCGCACATGACTGGGAAACAACGACTTCTATCAGCCGCCGCTCTGCGCGGTCCTGCTGCATCAGGGTATTCTCGCCGGCAGATGCCGTCAGGCCATTAATGCGTAGTAGATCTGTCACGGCCTCTGTTTCCCCGGCGAATACCAATCGGTCACCCGCCAACAATGTCTCTTCAGATGGCGCGGCAGTAACCACCGAATCACCACGGCTGATTTCCACCAGGTATAGTCGCTCCAGATCTCGCAGACCTGCCTTTTCAACGGTCAGTCCAACCAGAGGACCATGGGGGTCGACAGCTACCTCAACAGTAAATTCACGCATGTTGGCAAACGGTCTGCGGGCACTTCGATCGGGCAGAACCCTTGGCAGGACCAGCAGCATGAATATAGCGGAGACCAATGCAACAGGCAGACCAATCATTGTGATGGAGAATATGCCAAACGCATCATTACCTGTGAGCGATTGATATTGACCAGATACAACCAGGTTGGTGCTGGTGCCGATCATGGTCAGTGTTCCACCTACGATGGCAGCATAACTAAGAGGTATCAGCAGGCGCGAAGGCGCAATACCTATCTTGCGTGACCAGGAATTGATGGCCGGTATCATGGTGGCCACGACGGGTGTGTTATTGAGAAATGCACTCAGCGGCAGCACGGGCAAAAACAGGCGCAGCATGGCGCCTCTTATGGACTGTGGTTTACCCAGAAAACGATTGACCAGCAGGTCGATGCCGCCCGAACCATGCAATCCGGCGGCGACCGCAAACATTGCCGCGACTGTAATCAGCCCGGGATTCGCGAATCCTGCAAGCGCCTCAGTCGGCGTCAGAACCCCGGCCAGACTCAGGATTGCCAGGGCCGTCATCAGTACCACGTGAGCGGGCAATCGAGTAGTGATCAGCGCCAGCAGAACGCCGGCGGTCAACCCGAGAGACAACAATGCCTGCCAATCCATAATAATTCACCTGAAAGCCCATTGAGGGAAGGAACGGATTGGCAGTATAGAGCAGCGTTTATATTACATAAAAGAATATTTAATTATAATTAAATCGACTTTGAGACTAAAAAGTCTGTGCCAAAACACCGCGGCGATAGTCATCCAGCGCCTGCTCAATCTCCTGACGGGTGTTCATTACGAACGGCCCGTACTGGACGATCGGCTCGTTTAATGGCTGACCCGCAAGTACCACCACACGTGTGTTGTCCGCCAGCGTGCGCAGATCAATGCGACTGCCATTTCGAGACATTCTTGCCAGCTTGCCTCGCTGCACACGACTGCCCTGCTCGCCCAGTGCTATTTCGCCTTCATAGACATAGATCAGGGTTGTGGCGCCGTCATTCACTTCAATGGTGTGCGTATCCGACGCCTTGTCGAAATGCAGATCAAGGTATACCGGCTCTGTGTCAGGCCTGGAGACCAGCCCCTCCAGCAACTCTCCGTCCAACTGTGCACGCCCTGCGATCAGTTTGCCGGAGACTGCGGCACCGGCGTATTCCGGAATGCTTGCCGAAGGAATATCTCGGTAGTCCGGCGCCTGCATCTTGCTGTGTGCCGGCAGGTTGAGCCAGACCTGAAAGCCGCGCATACGCCCTTCAGTCTGCTTGGGCATCTCTGAGTGTATGATGCCAGCGCCCGCAGTCATCCACTGCACATCGCCGTTTTGCAGATCACCTACATTGCCCATGTGATCCTGATGCTCCATATGGCCCTGCAACATATAGGTAATAGTTTCAAAACCCCGGTGCGGGTGCGGTGGAAAACCACCGATATAGTCGCTTGCCTCAGCGGAGCCGAATTCATCCATCATCAGGAAAGGGTCAAACCGCGCCGGATCACCGGCCCCTCCGAACACTCGGAGCAGTTTTACCCCATCGCCGTCTGAAGAAGGGCGAGCGACAATCAGTTCTTCCAGTTTTTTCGCCGTCATGATCAATCTCCTGTGAACGCATCGATCAACATTTTAGATACCATTATAATAGCCGCAACAATTTGATGTTATGATGCAAAAAAACCGACCCATACATTAAATTTTTAGATATAACTATGAAGCAGCCACGTATATCCCTGGAACAGTGGGCAGCATTTGTTGCTGTGGTCGATGAAGGCAGCTTTGCCCGGGCTGCCGAGCAACTCAACAAAAGTCAGTCAAGTATCAGCTATGCCATCTCCCGTATCAACGAGCTGCTACCCACTGCCGTCCTGACACTGTCCGGCCGCAAAGCCACATTGACGCGTGAAGGCAAGGTCATGTATCGACGTGCCAAGCAGTTGTTACAACAGGCACAGACTGCCGAGCAAGTGGCAGCCACACTGGCACGTGGCACAGAACCTGAGGTTGTACTGGCCGTCGATGGCCTGCTGGAACCGGGGCAGTTACTGCCAACTCTGGAGAAGTTCTCAGCGGCATTTCCGATGACCCGATTGCGAATCCTGGAAACGCAGCTGTCAGGCACGGAAGAAGCCATCCTGGAGCGCAAGGCTGATGTAGTTATCAGTCACCAGGTGCCCGTGGGCTACATGGGAACCCCGCTCAAAGTGGTGCGCATGATTCCGGTCGCGCATCCAGATCACCCCTTGGCGCAGCAGCATGAATCCACGGGAATCAATGATTTTGAGCTCCGCAGCTGGCGGCAGATTGTGCTGCGCGACAGTGGTCAGCGCCGTGAACAGGATGCCGGCTGGCTAGGTTCGGAACAGCGCTGGACTGTCAGCCACTTTTCTACCACGATCAAAGCGCTGCGTGCCGGACTTGGATTCGCCTTCTTGCCCACGGACTGGGTGAAGCGAGAGCTTGCAAGTGGTGAACTGAAGCAGTTAAGCCTAAGTATGGGCGCCGAGCGGCGTCTGCCTCTCTATCTTGTGATGGCGGCGGCTGACAGCGTCGGACCAGCGACCAAAGCGCTGGCCCGACTACTCATCGAATCGCTTGGTGATCAGTCGGAAACTGGCTGACGCCGACGATCCATCACGCGGTCAAACACAGCCCAGTTATCAGGCATCAGATCTGTTTCAGCACTGACCTCAGTGCCTATCAGCAGATAATTGCGCTCGGCATTGCTATAGGGCAGCCATTCTGCCTGGCCAGGCGCAGACGGCTGACCATGGTGAGCAAAGTTGACCCAGTAATCGGACATGATGTCTGCCAGACGATAATCCAGGGCTGTACCACGCGATGACAAGGTCTGGACATTGTTAAATGCGTAGGCAATTTCAGAGGCATGGTAGGCCCCAAGGTTCGCTTCAGCGGCACCGGGTGGTTGATGCGTAAAGTAGTATAGGTACGCGGGCTGCCCAACATGTCGAGTCAGATTTGCCCAGGTCACCATATTCCAGCCGAAGGTGGCGTCACGAAAACTGGCCAGCACTGATTCGCGGATATTGTCCTCAGGGTAAACATCCAGCACCAGGTCAGCGAAGTCGCCAAACTGCGCCTGCAGTCTTGCACGATAGGCTTCGGCCGTTGATGGCAGATTGGCCGCCGCCCCCAGCGTAGTGCCCTCGTCGCTGTTGAACCCCACCATCACGGGAACTGCGCGTTGTCTGCCTTCAGAAAAAATCTCATACGGCTGGGCGGGAATGATCCAGCCATCCACAATGCCGTCCGTGCGGAATCCAGCTGCCATCGCCTTGTCCAGCAGTTCCCGGCCGGGCATGTTGCGCAGGTCCGCGAGGCTGGCTGCGCCCAGCTGCGTTGCCAGTTCAACTCCTGAATTGATGGCGGGAGGGCCCGCTGAGGTCTGACGATCCAACGCAACCCGGGTATCAAGACGGGCCCCACTTTGGGCAATTACTTTGTGAAACAGCCCTTCGGTCAATGGACTGGCTGTTAACAGATTCACCGACCAGGCACCCGCTGACTCCCCGAAGATTGTGACGTTGTCCGGATCGCCGCCGAACGCAGAGATATTCTCTTGCACCCAGCGAAGTGCCTCTATCTGGTCAAGGATGCCGTAATTGCCTGCTGAAAACTCTGGTGATTCGGAAACCAGCTCAGGATGAGCAAAAAAGCCGAACACACCGAGGCGGTAATTGATCGTAACGACCACCACGTCTTTGGCGGCCAGGTTGGTGCCGTCGTAGGTCTCGATCGCGCCTGAGCCACGCGTCAGCGCACCGCCGTGAATCCAGACCATGACAGGCCGGTCGGCCCCGGGTTCTGCTGCACTCCACACATTGAGGTATAGACAGTCCTCGCTGCTGACACGTGCGGGTCGGTAAAAGAAAGAACCTTCTGGATAGGGCTGCTGAAGGCAGTCCGGACCAAAACTATCAGCCAGTCGCTCCCCCTGCCAGGAGGGTGCGGGTTTTGGTGCCTGCCAGCGTGCCTGACCTACGGGTGGCATTGCATAGGGTATGCCCTTGAAGATGGATACCTGAGGATGCCGCTCCGAAGCGGTTCCAAGCAGCGCACCCTGAGGCGTGTCGAGACGGACCAATGCTGTCTGAGTGGGTTGTTGCGCTACGATTGCGCCGGCCCACAGGCCAACGGCGGCAACGAGGAGCGTTTTCAACGTCTTTCTCATGTCCAGTTCCTGTTATTCTGCTGATTTTGACGGAGACCAGACGATGCAGGAATTTGGCATGGAAAACAAGTATTCCGCCAGGCGATGCTCAGCTTTGCATCTCGTTGCGGATGGCAGACAGGTTCTGTTGGGCTGGCTGGTAATCGGGCTGAATCGACAGTAACTGTTCCAGCACACTGGCAGCACGGGCCAGGTCACCCTGTTGATAGAGCCAATTGCTATAGCCCATCGCGATAACAGCCTGATCAGGCCACTGTTGGTAGCCCGCCTGCCAGGCTGCTCCGCTTAGTTCCGGATGCAGCCGCTGAAAATCTGCCACTGCCATAAAATAATCTGACACTTCCGCCGAGGCTGGTAGATCTCCTGGTGTCAGCGCTACATAAGCCCAATGCTCGGCTCGCTGCCAGGTCCGCTCGAACACCGGCAGCGCCACCCGATGTTCACGAACGGTGCCTGAGCGAAGAATTAACTCCTGTTGTTCAGGGTCAAATCCAACAACAACCGCATAGTGCCATTGTGGCAACACGCTTAGTCCCAGATTCTGAAACACCAGCACCGGGTTACCTGCATCCAGTTCATTGATGATGGCAGTCAGCGTGCCCGGTATAACGTATGGAATGCGCTCAAACGTTCGCGTCGCCGCCAGCATTTCCACCTGCAGAGAGCCCTGCCTTGATGGAATATAAACGTGGGAAACGAGCTCATCTGGCTGCACGGCAACCTGATTGTATTGCAGGATTGTCGCCAATGCGGCCGGACCACACTGGTAAAGCTCCTGAGGAAAAAAGGGGACATCGACCAGTTCGACACCCTCAGGCAACTGGTCAGACGGACGGGACAGCAGCTGCTGACTTTGTGGTGTCGCAGCACACGCTACCAGCAGGAAGGCGAGAAACAGGAGAAAAGGCACCCGCAAGCGGGTGCCTGATCGCATTGACATCAGAGTCCCGGGAAAATATCGGTAACGCCAGCGATGTCCAGCAGCATGAAGATTACCAGCAGGAACAGAACGGTTTCCAGCAGGCCCTCACCCGCAGGCAGCTCATCTATCTGTGCTGAAAGCGCTGCCAGTTCCGCCTGGCTCATCGCGTTTACACGCGCCTGGGCATCCGCAGCATCCACGCCACGAGCGGCCAGTTGAGCCTGCACATCGGCTCGACTCAGAAAGTTATTTACCGAGGCTCGCTGATCAGCGACCTGCATCTCCTGCATCAGCTGTTCGGTAGTTACCATGGTTTGCGGCGCAGCGTATGCCTGCTGGAACATTGCTCCGAATGCAAAAACTGTAGCCAACATCCAGGTCGTGACGGACTTAAGTGTTCTGATTTTCATGACTGACTCCTTTTCATTGAAAACAAAATTTACTGCTATCGAACATCTATGTTCAACGGGCAAGCCACCGGAATTATTCCGAGGGCGGTACCTGGTGGACATAGATATCCCGCTGCGGGAACGGAATACTCAAACCTGCTTTATCAAATTCTTTGTAGACCAGCTCATTCATACGGAAATGGACACCCCAGAAATCGGCCGCGTTCACCCACACCCGTACGACAATATTGACAGAGCTGTCTGCAAGCGCCGACACGGCCATAAAAGGGGCCGGGTCTTTGAGGATGCGATCATCGGCTTCAATCAAACGCCCCAGAACACCGTATGCCGTGTCGACGTCGTCGCCGTATGCGATACCAAAGGTCCAGTCGACCCGTCGCGTAGGCTGTGCTGAATAATTGATCAGAGAGCCCGTGGACAAAGGCCCATTGGGAACAAATATCGTTTTGTTGTCTGGAGTGGTCAGCTCGGTGACAAAGATCTGGATCTCCTTGACGGTTCCCATATGCCCTTGAGCTTCAATAAAGTCACCGACCTTGAAGTACTTGAAAAACAGGATCATGACGCCGCCAGCGAAGTTCTGCAGCGTGCCTGACAGGGCGAGGCCGATGGCCAGACCAGCCGCACCAAGGATGGCTATAAAGGATGTCATCTGAACACCCAGCACACCCAGTGCCGTGATATATACCAGTACCTTCATCAATATCGACATCAGGCTGGCCAGGAAGGAAGCCAGTGATGGATCAACTTTGCTGCGCTTCAATAAGCGTTTGACCAGGCCAACCAGGATGCTGACGACCCACAGTCCAAGCACCAGAGTGGCCAGCGCACCAACAATTCGTGGACCGTAGGTCAACGCGTAGCTGATGAATACCTCGGTTGAAAAGTTAAGATTCTCTAGTGATTCCATAGTTGTTATTGACTCCCGGAAGGCTTGATGGACACGGACGACATGGCCTGTTTCGCAACATTAACCTACACATCAACTGCGGCTGTCAAACAACTTTTTGCCATGCTTGTCTCGCCGCCGGTCTGACCGCATAATGACTTTTCGCACGCTGTGCCAGGTCAATTTACTGAAAATAGCTGTGTTGTCTGTCGGACGCAGACGTATTGCCAGGAGAGTATGATGTTGCACGCGAGATTGCACTCGACAATTAGAACAGGCCGAACCATATGTCAGGCTGTGCTTCTGCTGATGGCCTCTTCCATGACGACCGCGCAGACAGACACTGTGGCTCTGGTGGATGCCCGTATCATCAATGGCACCGGCACAGCCCCGGTTGACGACGGCGTCATAATTATCAACGCAGGCCGGATTATTGCTATTGGCAACTCAAACGATATCGACATCCCTGACCACGCCAATGTGGTGTCCATGGCTGGCAAAACCATTATCCCCGGCCTGATCAATGCACACGGTCATGTCAGTGACGTGCTCGGCCTCGAGTCCGGCCACTACAACACAGAAAACCTGTTGCGTCAGCTGAATCTGTACGCCAGCTATGGAGTAACCACGGTCATCAGCCTGGGCGGCGATGAGCGTGAGGCTTTTGAGCTTCGCGACACCCAGCAAACTCCCGCTCTCGACCGGGCACGGATATACGTTGCGGGCCCCGTCCTGTCAGCCGATTCGCCCGACGAGGCGGCAGCTCTGGTCGACGAAGTTGCCAGGTCGAATCCCGATTTCATCAAGATTCGAGTGGATGACAACCTGGGTCGCACCGCCAAGATGGCACCGGAGGTCTATCAGGCTTTCAGCGATCGCGCCGACCATCACGGCCTTCCACTGGCAGTACACATTTATTACCTGGATGACACGCGACAGGTAATTGAGGCGGGTGGCGACTTTGTCGCCCACAGTGTAAGAGACAGACATGTCGACCAGGCATTTGCCGATCAACTCATAGCGGCAGATATCTGCTACAGCCCGACGTTGACGCGGGAAGTGTCCACCTATATCTATGAGTCGGAACCCGATTTCTTCAGCGACCCCTTTTTCCTCGCTGGTGTTGATAGCGAAATTCTGGACACGCTGCGGGAACCTGCGCGCCAGCAGCGACTTCGCGACAGTGCCATGGCACAGCAATACAAGGCAGCACTGCCAATCGCAATGAGCAATCTCAAGATACTTGCCGACGCCGGCGTGACAATAGCCATGGGCACCGACAGTGGTCCCGCCGCACGTTTTCAGGGATATTTTGAGCACCTGGAAATGTGGATGATGCAGGATGCAGGCCTGACGCCGATGCAGATCATCACCTCTGCCACCGGAGATGCCGCACACTGCATGGGTATCAGCGACGAACTCGGCACACTCGAGGCGGGCAAGTGGGCCGATCTGGTGGTTCTGTCAGCTGACCCGCTCGAAGATATTCGCAATACCCGCAGCATCGACCAGGTCTGGATAGCCGGCAAAGCGCTGCCCCGGCCCGGTTTTTAGCATGGTTCATAGTAGAGATAATTACTGATGGAAGACTTCTGGAACAGTGATCGGACGCAGAGCCTGATCGGCGCAGCCGTGCTGGTTATCGTGTCCATGCTTTCGGTTTATCTTTTGTCGCAGGGCGGCCCATGGTCCGCCGAGTTGAGCCTGATCGCCGGTTTATTCCTGGTCAATATCGTTTGTTTCTTTTTGTCGACGTCAGACTGGGCTCAGCAACAGCGCCACCGGATGATGGTGGTCATCTGGCTGGAAGCGGCAATTATTGTCAGTCTCTATTTCCTGGTCAGCATCAGTTTTGTGGCGATACTGGGCATTATCTGGGTGGTTCAGATCACTGAACTGTTCCCGATCCGCACAACCAGCTGGATACTACTGGCGGCGGTCAGCATCTTTTCATTCACGCAGATCTTCCACTGGAACGACAGTAGCCTGATGCTGGCCTTGACCGGCTCCATCACGCTTAGCCTGTTTCATCTGTTTGCCGTCATAGCAACCTATCGCGCCAAACGCGAACAGGAATTACGCGAGGAAACGGCCGCGCTCAACCGTGAGCTGCTGGCCACACGCGAATTGCTGACCGAGCACTCGCGGCAGACCGAACGCCTGCGCATAGCACGCGATCTGCACGACCTGCTGGGACATCACCTGACCGCACAGATTCTGCAACTGGAGGTTGCAACACATGTCACCGATGGCACTGGCCGACAGAAAGTCGAACAGGCTCTGGCACTTGGCAAACTGCTGCTCAGCGACCTGCGAACAGCGGTCAGTGAGCTGCGCGAGGACGAACCAATCAATTTCCGAGATGCGGTGAAAAAACTCGTCATTGGTGTTCCGAATATCGACATTCACCTGAACTTCAATTCAACACTTGGCGAGATGCACCAGGCGGAGACCCTGCTGCGGTGCACACGGGAAGCGCTCACCAACATCCTCCGGCATAGCGGCGCCAGCAGATGTGATATCAGTTTCAATAGCACAGACAGCCATTATCATCTACAGATCCGTGATGATGGCCGATGCCGCGATTCTGTGACACCTGGCAACGGGCTTAAGGGAATCAAAGAGCGTGTTGAGGAAGCCGGCGGTGATGTTCGCTGGTATGCAGACAGCGGCTTTGTTATCGATATATATCTGCCTCTTGAATCAGAACTGGCCGAAGCCAGTTGATTCAGCCATCAGAGTACGGCGTGACGCACTTTTGCAGACACCCACTCAGACAGCACCACCGTCGCAAATATCAGCACGAATACGGTAGCGACCTGCGCCCAGGCCAGGTTGTTGATGGCGGCATTCATTTGCAGCCCTATGCCGCCAGCCCCGACCAGTCCAAGAGTTGTCGCTTCACGAATATTAATATCCCAACGATAGACACTGATGCCGGCAAAGGCCGGCAGGATCTGTGGCCAGACGGAGTAAGCAAGCACCTGCGGGCCACTGGCACCAGTCGCCGTGATGGCTTCAACAGGGGTCGGGTGAATCTCTTCAATAGCTTCGTACAGCAGCTTGCCCACAAAACCAATCGAGCGCAACGCGATGGCCAGCATTCCGGCAAAGATGCCAGGCCCGACAATTGTCACCAGCAGCATTGCCCAGATCAGAGCATTAATGGATCGTGAACTGACAATGATGGCCAGTGCGACCGCGCGCAGAGACGCGTGAGGTGTCGTGTTACGCGCGGCCAGAAACGCCAGCGGGAAGGCAATCAGGATACCCAGCGCGGTACCAACCGTTGCGATATTGATCGTATCCCACAAGGGCATCATTAAAGAGCCGGTAATACTCCAGTCGGGCGGGATCATGCGGCCAATCAGGCTGGCAGCCTGCTCGTCGGCATCGTACAGAAACTCCCAGATGGTATTCTCGGAAATTAACGCCCAACACCACACAAACAGCATGCCACCGAGCATCCAGCCTGCCCAGATCGCGTATTGCTTTGCCGGTTCACGCCGCTGCCATTCCTTGAGGCCGTCTTTTTCGCGGATAGGCATTATTGAGTCCACCTTCTCACATAACCAGAGAAATACTCGCTCAGCAGGACGATGGCAATGATCAGCAACAGTATGGCGGCCGAGGTGTCATAGTCGTAGCGATTGATCGAAGTGTTAAGCGTCGCGCCGATACCACCGGCACCAACGATGCCGATAACGGCCGACTCCCTGAAGTTGATATCCAGACGATACAGCGATAAACCTATCAGTCTGGGCATGACCTGGGGCTGCACCGCATAGTTGACCCATTGCAGCCAGGTGCCACCCGTCGCCCGGATCGCCTCCAGCGGCTCTCGCTGGGCGTCTTCTATATCCTCCGCGAGCAACTTGGCCATAAACCCTATTGTCGCAAATGCCAAGGTAATGACACCGGCTAAAGGACCGAAACCAAACATGGCAACAAACAGAATGGCGATGATGATTTCCTGAAACGTTCGCGACAGGGCAATGATGGTGCGACAGATGTAGTACACGGGTGCTGGCGCAATATTGCGCGCTGCGCCCAGGCCTACTGGGACCGCAAGCAGGACGCCGATGATGGTAGCCGTAAAAGTCATCGTCAGACTTTCCTGCAGGCCAACAAATATCTCGCCGCTGCGGCTGACAAAGTCCGGACTCATGAACGAGGCTACAAACTCGACGCCACGATCCATGCCCTGGGCCACCCGATCCCAGTTAACATCAACACTGAGCCAGGCCGCTATGACATAGGCCAGGACACCCAGATTGAGCGACACACGCAGCCAGCGACGTCTAATCAGAGGCAGGGGTGACCAGACACCTTGCTGCAGCTGTTGTAGACGCTGGACATCCGCCGCTGAAGTACCGTTCAGGCTCATGGGTGTGCATCCACCGTCAGTGTACGCACTCTGTCCTCTGGCGGGGAGCGCTCGTCATCGTCCTCATTGTCCGCGGGAACCTCCCAATCCTCTTCTCCATAGATACTCGTCAGAATGGCGGGGCTCAGGTCCTGCGGCGAGCCGTCGAACACGATCCTGCCAGCGCGCAATCCGACAACCCGGTCGACGAACTGCTGGGCCAGCACAACGTCGTGGATGTTGATGATGGCCGCCAGTTGCTGCTCCCGGCACAGATCGCAGATCAGTCGCATGATCTGCCTGGAAGTTTTTGGATCAAGACTGGCCGTGGGCTCATCAACCAGCAATAGCTTGGGATTCTGCATCAGGGCGCGGGCGATGCCGACGCGCTGCTTTTGTCCACCCGACAGCGCATCTCCCCGTTTGTCGAACATGGTTTCCAGACCGACCCTTCGCAGCAGATGAAAGGCCTGCTGAATATCGGATTTAGGGAAGCGACGAAAGTAGCTGCGCCAGAACCCTACATAGGCCAGGCGCCCAGATAATACATTCTCCATCACGGACAGACGCTCAACCAGAGCGTAATTCTGGAATATCATGCCGATCTGGCGGCGTGCCTGCCGCAGCCTCGCACCCCTGACCCGGGTAATGTCCTCGCTGTCCAGCTGCACCTTTCCATCAGTGGGTTCAATCAGACGGTTCACACATCGAATAAGTGTGCTTTTGCCTGCGCCTGACGGTCCGATCAATGCGATGACCTGGCCCGCAGGTATGGTCAGATCGATATCGCTGAGGGCGAGCTCACTTGTCTGGTAGCGTTTGCTCACGCCTGATAGTGTCAGCATGCTGCGTGATCTCCCTCAGTCACAATTGTAAATCGTATCATTGGCTTCATCGATATCCCGAATCACCTGCCAGTGCTGTTTATAGCTGATCGGAATAAACTGGGCCATCCCCGCATCGGCAAATTCCTGCTGCAGTGCCGAGCCTTCCCAGTCAAAACTGAAAAAGGCACGGCGAATGTTTTCGGCGAGTTCCGGCGCCAGGTTGTGTGCCATACCATAAGCTGTGGTGGGAAATGTCAGCGAACGATATATGCTGCGATACTGCTCAGCACTGACAACATCCCTGCCCTCCATTCGGCGCAGAACCTCATTGGCAATGGCTGCCGCCTCATAATCGCCGTTAACAACGCCCAGGATCGAATTATCGTGACTGCCAGAGTAGGTGCTCGTGTAGTCGCGATCGGCCTGCAGCCCAAATTCCCGGTCCAGCAGTGTCGACGGTGCTTTGAATCCTGAGTTGGATGTTGGTGATGTAAATGTGAGCTGGCGTCCCTGCAGATCAGCAGCGTTGTTAATACCACTGTCGGGATAGGTGATGATCTCCATTTCGTATCCGAAGCTGCCGTCCTGGGCAGCCATCATGGCAAACGGCACAAATCCTGTGCAATTGACGGCAACCGGTGTCGACCCGGTATTAAAGCCGGCAACATGCAGGCGGCCTGCGCGCATCGCCTCCAATTGGGCGGCATTGGACTGCACCGGAAAAAAGCGGATCTCTTTTCCAGTCAGGGTTTCCATGTGGGTGATAAATTCGTCCCATACCTGAGAGTACAGTGCCGGGTCTTCTACGGGAGTGTAGGCAAATACCAGAATTCGTGGGTCGCGCCATGCCTCCGGGTCCGCCGGTCGGTCAGCGACCAGATCGGCGTCGCTGTCCTCATAGCGCGGCGACAGCTGAGCCGAGGCTAGCAGCGGCAATAACGCCGCGAGCGTGCCCGCTGTCACGCGCACCAGGCTGCGGTGAAGCGTCAGCGCTGAGTCGGTGGCCTTGAATAACATGATGACTGCCCTATGACTGCATGGAACAGCTGCATGGTTGAAATAGACGCAGCTGGGTATCGCAGATTATTTATTATTGTCGGTATTTCACCTGCTGTAGCGGCTGCTGCCAGCAAGAGAGTGATTGTGGATCATAGCAGGTGCTGAATTGCCGTCAACCACGCAACAGGACCTGAAACTGAATCAGAATATCATCTGCATTGCCATCATTGACCAGCACCTCTGCCGTCGGGTCTGGGGCCTCGAAATCATTGGTGAGTGCAGATGCGCTGGCAACGCTGATCCCATCGCGACGACTGCGTAGCCGATCAACTATTAATTGTGGGTCCGATTTCACCCAGATAAACCGTATCTGTGGCAATCTTGCCTGTAACCAGTCCCGATGACGCTGTTTGTAGGCCCCCTGGGTCACAATCAGGGGCTTGTCAGGCGCCGCGGACACCCGCTGACGGATGGTTTCCAGCAGTACCGCAAAAAACTCATCACGCATTGCGTCGGTAAAAGGTTGAGCCGTATTCAGAGCCTCACGCATGGCGGAAGTGATGTCATCGTCAGCATGGTACACAGGCCAGCCGTAGTGCCGGGATAAAACATCACCGGCAAATGACTTGCCGCTTCCGGACAAGCCGAACAAAAACCATACTGTTGGCAGGTTCATACCATTTATCACTTGCTGCATACTGAGACTATCCTGAAACTTTCCCCGGAATGGATTTTAGCGTACACCTGCGTGTATTATTCGGCTTTTGCAAATCGATCTGTTGCAGGAACCAAAGATGGGCAGAGCATACCAGAACCGTAAAGAGTCGATGGCCAAAACGGCGGCGGCGAAAACCAAAGTTTACAGCAAATATGCGCGTGAAATTTACGTTTGCGCGAAGTCTGGCGGCACAGACCCCGATGGCAATCTGACTCTGCGCAGCCTGCTGGATCGTGCCAAGAAAGACCAGGTCCCCAGCCATGTGATTGATAAGGCGCTGGAGAAGGCCCGGGGCAGCGGCGGGGAAGATTTTTCGCCGGCACGCTATGAAGGGTTCGGTCCTGGAAACTGCATGGTCATCGTTGAGTGCCTGACCGACAATCCCAATCGAACCTTCGGTGATGTCCGTCAGTGTTTTACCAAGACCAAATCGAAAATTGGCGCGCAAGGCAGCGTCAGCCACATGTTCGATCACTGTGCCATTCTGGCCATCATGGGTGATGATGAAGAGAGTGTGCTGGAGGCACTGCTGGGCGCCGACGTCGACGTCACTGATATTGAAAACGAAGACGGCCGTATCACGGTCTTTGCACCTCACACAGAGTATGCAAAGGCACGCCAGGCATTACGCGACGCTTTCCCTGATGTCGAGTTTGAAGCCGATGAAATTCAGTTTCTGGCACAGACGCAGACCGAATTGAGCGGTGACGATGTTGCACTCTTCGAGCGCTTTATGGATATGCTGAACGATCTGGATGACGTCCAGAATGTTTATCACAACGCGGTATTGCCCGACTGAGGCAAACGCGGCAGCTCTGGCGCAGCCTGGTCAAACACCGGCTGCCAGTCTTCCTCTGGTTGTGGTGCTCCGAAATAGTACCCCTGTTTAAAGTAGCAGCCGAGCGCCGTCAGACGCTCGGCCTGCGCTGCCGTCTCCACACCCTCGGCGATTACCCGCAAGTCCAGACTGGCACCCAGCGCTATAATGGTTTTCACGATGGCCTCATCGTTAACATCATCCAGCAGATCCCGCACAAAAGACTGATCAATCTTCAGTTGCGACAGTGGCAGCCGCTTCAGATAACTCAAAGAAGCATAGCCGGTACCAAAGTCATCCAGCGCAAACTTGATACCCATGGCCCGCAACTCCTGCATGCGCTCAATTGTCGACTGCACGTCTTCAATCAACAGACTCTCGGTAACTTCCAGTTCCAGAAGCCTTCCATCCACACCTGACTGTTGAATACAGTCGGCAATCTGGCGTACAAATTTGGGGCTGCGAAATTGTCGCGAGCTGATGTTGATGGCAAGCGTCATTGACCGAGTCGCGCTGTGCTGCTGCCAGCGCCTGAGGATACGACAGGCTTCGGCGATCACCCATTCGCCAAGAGGAACGATCAGCCCTGCCGACTCTGCGACTGGAATAAAGTCTCCGGGCGAGACGCGCCCAAGAATGGCATCCTCCCAGCGCAGCAGGCCCTCCATACCAATAACTTTGCCGTCGCCATCAACCTGGGGCTGCAGGTGCAGGTCCAGACCAGTGCCATCAAGTGCACGCCGCAGGGCTTTTTCGATGCTGGTACGTCTGGTGACCTCAATCTGCATGGCGGGGTTAAAAAACTTCACGGTATTGCGCCCGGCGTTCTTCGCCGCGCCCAACGCCAGGTCCACCGCCTTTAGCAGCTCATCGACAGATTCGGCGTCAGAAAACATCGCCACACCAACACTTACTGATGTGGTGACTTCATGCCCATGCAGGTCAAAGGGATCACTCAACTGCACGCGCAGAGTCTCGGCGAGGTCATTGACACGATTGACTGCATCATCAATCTCAAGTGCCAGGTCTTCCACTATGATGACAAACTCGTCTGCACCGAGTCTTCCCGCTGTATCAGTAGGCAACAGACTACGCTCTACTCGATGTGCCACCTGCTTCAGAAGCGCATCCCCATGATTGTGGCCCAGTGAGTCATTGATAGTCTTGAAGTTGTCCAGATCGATCAGCACTAACGCGCCCTGATACCCAGTTATCTCGTGCCCCCCCAGGGCGTGCTCCAGCCGCTCCAGTATTAAACGACGATTGGGTAGCCCGGTCAGCGAGTCAAACGAAGCAAGCTGCTGAAGCTGGCTGTTCATTTTTCGGTGTTCGGTAATATCAGTCGAAATACCACAAAGAGAAGAGATGGTATTGTCCGGATTGCGCAATGGAATCTTGACTGACAGGAGTGTGTATTCGTCCTTGCCATCGCGGGAAACACTGTGCTCCTCATGGGCAACTCGCTCGCCCTGGCGTATGACACGCATATCATTCTGTCGTATCTGCTCATAGGTACGACTGTCAAAAAATGACTCGTCAGTTTTGCCGAGAATTTCACTTTCCGGCCGCCCGAACAGTTCGCAGACCTTACGGTTTACGTATTGATAACGAAGCTTGTAGTCCTTGATGTATATATATGCATCGACACTATTGAGGATAATGTTCAGTCGCTGCTCACTGTCCTGCAGGCTTCTGGTCCTTACTTTGACCCGGTAGCTCAACGCCAGGCTGAAGGCGATTGCCACGAGCAATGCGAGCCCCATTGCTATTGAGCCCCAGACGATCCAGCCCGGGAATCCGCGGTCATTCTGATAGTTCCACTGCTCCAGAATCCGATAATAAACCGAGCTGGGGTCAGCTCGCCATCGAGTCAGGTAGTTATCAATCGCCGTAAGGATAACCCCATGTCTGCCAGCGGGTACGGCAAAATATAACTGGCTGGGTTGAAACAGGATGGGTGTGGGCGTCAGTCCGAGGCGACTGGCTTCCATATCTCCAGAGTGGTAACTGGACACCACGGCATCGGCAGCCCCCTCGGCGACAGCGGTGAATGCCTGTGTCTGATTATCGTAGAGCATCCAGTCGACGTTCAGGAAAAAATTTTCTGCCAGTGACTCAAGATAGGCTTGCTGAATGGAGTCTTGCAGCAAAGCAATACGTTTTCCGTCCAGATCCAGAATTCCCAGAATGCCCTGACCACGCGATTCGTAAACCTGAGACCAGCTCAGCAACGCTGGCTGCTGATGAAAATCAAACCGCTGCTGCCTGTCAGAATCAATGGCGACGTCCGGCATGATGTCGATTTCGCCACGCTCCAGCAGCGTCAGACACTCACTCCATTGACAGGGTACAGGTCTGAGCTGCCAACGCTCGGCTCTGGCAATCTCACGCAGCAGGTCTCCGTGTATACCTGAGATGCTGCCCTGTTCATCCAGGAACAGTTTTGGAGGGTTTTCGTAAACACCCACACGCAGCACACTGGTTACCGGTTGTGCATAAGCTACTGACATCAGGTTGGCCAGCACCGCCAATGTGATCAGAAATCCAGCACGTAAAAGTGACGTCTTGTCGCACATCGCTATTGGACCAGCCTGCTCCCTGAAAATGACGATCAGTCTACCGCGCCGTTGCCCATACAACTTTATCTACACGTGATTATTGCGTCGGGGCCTGGGTGTGGGAATTCTACCGGTAATTTCGCTGATAGACATCAGACCCCATGTATTCAATCTGTCTGTCGATCATGCGATCCATGGCCTGCAGCACCCTGTCATGGGCAACTCTGTGACCTTCCAGTTCCTGCAGGGTATACACTATCGCCTCCAGTGTCGATAAGGCGTCGGGTTCGCTTGCGCGGCGGATGCGGTATCGACTGGCTGGCACGGCATTGAGACTGAACCTTGGCAGAGACTGCAGCACAGGCCACGTGTACAGCATTTTGCGACTGCGCCGCCAGCTGGCGTCAAGAAATACCAATGGCCTGGGACTTTGCCCGCGAAGTTCTTCAACAGGCCGGGATTCATCGCCCGGGTAGATCAGTACACAATCCCCTGGTAACGATGGCAAAGCGTTCGGTTGCACGACAAGCGTGTGAAGGAGACAATCCGAATAGCTGAGTGACGCGAGCCGGGCTGTACCCAGCGGGTGTGTCGCTTCGCGTAAATCCTGCAGAATGACCAGCGGCCAGGTATTGGTTGTGGCTACAATGTCTGCGCAAAGGCAGGTAGGGATCGGTCTCTGACACCGGCTGCAGCGTTGTCGAGCCATGGCGAGTCCATATAGGTGGGAGTGATGATGTACCAGCGTCGTCAATTAATGCACGACGCTGGCTTCATCAGCCGCAATCAGCTTGCAGCAAAGGCTTCTTTTTCTTCGTCGGTCACTTCTTTGATGCTCAGCTTGATACGGCCGCGTGCATCAAGGTCCATGACTTTGACCAGCACATCCTGTCCTTCACTCAGATACTCACTGATATCTTCAACACGATCAGAAGAGATCTGCGAGATGTGAACCAGACCGTCTTTGCCCGGCAGAATGGTTACAAAGGCACCGAAATCAACGATACGGGCAACCTTGCCCATGTACAACTTGCCTACTTCGGCTTCTGCTGTAATGCGCTGAATCAGCTCAATGGCCTTGTCACGAGAATCAGCATCTTCGCCATAAATGCGAATATTGCCGTCATCGTCGATATCCACAGACGCGCCACTTTCCTCTGTGATAGAGCGAATGGTGGCACCACCTTTACCAATCACATCACGAATCTTGTCGGAATCGACTTTCATCGTTGCCATGGATGGCGCATTCTCGGAAACGTTCGGACGGGCAGTAGCCAGTACTTTGTTCATCTCGCCGAGAATGTGCAGACGCGCTTCCAGTGCCTGATTCAGAGCGATCTCCATGATCTCTTCATTGATACCCTGGATCTTGATGTCCATCTGCAGGGCGGTCACACCCTTGTCAGTACCCGCCACTTTGAAGTCCATATCGCCGAGGTGGTCTTCATCACCAAGAATGTCGGTGATCACCGAGAAGCGCTCGCCGTCCTTGATCAGACCCATTGCGATACCAGCGACCGGGGCAGTCAGTGGCACACCCGCATCCATCATGGCCAGTGAGCTACCGCATACTGAGGCCATGGAGCTGGAGCCATTGGATTCGGTGATTTCCGATACCACACGGATAGCGTACGGGAATTCCTCTTCGCTCGGCATTACTGCCTGCACACCGCGCTTGGCCAGCTTGCCGTGGCCGATTTCGCGACGCTTGGGACCTGACATGAAGCCAGTTTCACCCACGCAGAAGGGTGGGAAGTTGTAGTGGAACATGAAGGCTTCTTTTTTGGAGCCTTCCAGACCTTCGATCATCTGTGAATCACGAACAGCACCCAGAGTGGTAACTACCAGTGCCTGAGTCTCGCCACGCGTGAACAGGGCTGAACCGTGAGCTTTGGGCAGAACGCCTGTCTCGATCGCAATTGGACGAACCGTTTTGCTATCACGACCATCGATACGTGGCTGACCGTCAAGCACGCGATTGCGAACTACTTTTTTCTCAAGTTTTGCGAACACGCCTTTCACGTCGTCAGATGTGACACCTGATTCTTCGCTGACGAACTGCTGTTTGGCCTGCTCCAGCAACTGACCCAATGCATCGTAACGCTGCATCTTGTCAGAAATCTGGTAAGCGTCGGTGATACCAGCAGTGAACGCATCGGCAATTGCCTTGACCAGTGTTTCGTTCTCTGGCTCTGGCTGCCATTCCCAGACCGGCTTGCCGGCTTCTGCCTTAAGCTCGTTGATTGCCTGAATAGCGCCCTGCATGGCTTCATGACCATACAATACCGCGCCCAGCATCTGGTCTTCGGTCAGTTGCTTGGCTTCTGATTCAACCATCAACACGGCGGATTCAGTGCCTGCCACAACCATGTCCAGCAATGAGGTTTCCAGCTGTTTGGCATCCGGGTTCAGGATATATCCATTCTCCGGGTCGAAACCGACGCGTGCTGCGCCGATGGGGCCGTGGAAAGGGATACCCGAGATAGCCAGAGCTGCTGATGCGCCAATCATGGCTGCTACATCAGGATCTTCGTCCTTGGTTGCAGAGATGACAGTACAGATGACCTGTACTTCATTTTTGAAACCCGATGGAAACAAGGGGCGGATAGGCCGGTCAATCAATCGCGAAACCAGCGTCTCTTTCTCGGTGGGACGCCCTTCGCGCTTGAAAAAGCCGCCGGGGATTTTACCGGCAGCGTAGGTTTTTTCCTGATAGTTGACAGTCAGCGGGAAAAAGTCGGCGCCAGGGGCAGCCGTCTTTTTGCCCACGACTGTGGCGAGCACCTGAGAGCCACCCATGGTGACAATCACAGCGCCAGTAGCCTGTCGTGCAACTTTACCGGTCTCCAGAGTGACCGTCTGGTCACCAAACTGGAAGGTCTTACTTACAATATTAAACATACTCTGTTCCTGTTTTTTATTTGAGACCCGGGCAGCATTGCAGCAACATCCGTTTTACCAAGAGTCTCTTCTCACTGTCTCATCGTCTTGAAATTGCGATGCGTCTTAGCGACGCAGGCCCAGACGTTTGATCAGATCGGCATAACGGTCAACATCCTTGCGCTTCAGGTAATCCAGCAGCTTGCGGCGGCTGTTTACCATGCGGATCAGACCACGACGCGAGTGGTGGTCGTGCTTGTGTTCACGGAAGTGATCCTGCAGCAGATTGATGTTCTCAGTCAGCAACGCAACCTGTACTTCGGGAGAACCCGTGTCGTTGTCGCCGCGTCCGTATTCGTTAACAATTGCCTGTTTCTGTTCAGTCGTTAAAGCCATTTTAAAATCTCCAGTTCAATATGCATTAATGTTTAATGACATCCTGTCAGCCAGCATAACCGTGCATAATTACAGTTACCTGGTGTCTTCCTTCATTAATCGGCGTGGAGCCACTCGACCATCATCGAGCACTTCTCCCATACCGAAGAATTCTTCTTCATCGTACAGCCGCACCAGACCAGTGTCTGGAAGATGTCTGACCATCACGGCCTGTCCCTGCTTCATGTAGACTGCAGTCGCTGCTGGCATGTGGACTGCCGGCAAGTGCTCAATGGCCTTGTCGGCTGGACGCAATAACGCATCAACAGCCTCCAGCCCCCGGGCTTCATGCAGCTCTTTCAGGGCGTCGAGCGTCACGCACTCGTCAATTCCAAAAACGCCGGCCTGCAGTCTTCGCAGCTCCGTCACGTGCCCGCCGCAACCCAGGCTTTCTCCCAAGTCGTCAGCAATGGTACGCACATAGGTTCCTTTGCTGCAACGTATTTCCAGTTCAGCACTGTCACCGTCGAACGACTTCAGCCGAAGCTCGTGAACCGTCACCAGGCGTGGTGTCCGCTCCACCTGTTGCCCCGCCCGGGCGAGTTTGTACAAGGGCTGACCTTTGTGCTTCAGGGCAGAGTACATCGGTGGCAACTGCTCAATTTGACCGACAAACTGTGTCAGCGCCGTGACAACATCTGACTCACTGACCGAGACCGGTCGGCGACTGATTACTTCGCCTTCAGCGTCTGCAGTGTCAGTCCTTTCTCCAAACTTTACCCGTGTCAGATATCGCTTGTCCGCTTCCAGCAGAAACTGCGACACTTTGGTTGCCTCTCCAAAACACAGTGGCAACACGCCGGTAGCCAGAGGATCAAGCGCCCCGGTATGTCCTGCCTTGGCGGCCTGCAACAACCTTTTGGCTTGCTGCAGACAGGCATTGGAGCTAATACCCTGAGGCTTGTCTACCAGCAGAATACCGCTTATCGGGCGGCCTTTCTGCTTTCTGCCAGCTGCCAATTCAGTGCCTCTCTTCCTGACTGTCACCCGTATCCGGGGTGTCCGCACCTTCACCGTGCTCGCTATCCTCTTCAAGCGCCCTGTCGATCAGGCTGGAGAGGTACCGCCCACGGGCAATACTTTCATCGTAGCGAAACTGCAGGGCGGGTGTTGTTCGCAGGCGCAATTCTTTGCCCAGCAGACTGCGCAGATAGCCAGAGGCTTTGTTGAGAACCGCCAGGCTGTCATCAATCTGCTTGCGGTCCAGCTCGCCCATATCTTTAAGCTGGCTGTCCAGACCAACTGCGTCGCGCGTCATCACAGTCACAAATACTGTGGCATGCGCAAAATCACGACTTACATCAACACCTGTTACCGAAACCATGCCAAGCCGGGGATCACCTATTTCGCGCATGATCAGATCCGCGAGAATTCGCTGGATCTGATCGGCTACCCGTTGTGCGCGCGGAGATGTATTACTCATCAGAGTGTTCTGGCTACCTCAATGGTCTGGTAAACCTCGATCTTGTCGCCTACTTTGACATCGTTGTAGTTCTTCACGCCGATACCACATTCCATGCCGTTGCGGACTTCACTGGCGTCGTCTTTAAAGCGGCGCAGAGATTCCAGCTCGCCTTCAAAGATCACCACGTTGTCACGCAGAACACGGATGGGACGGCTGCGGTATACCGTGCCTTCCACCACCATACAGCCGGCCACCTGGCCAAACTTTGGTGAATTGAACACGTCACGAACCTCAGCCACACCCAGGATTTCTTCACGCAGCTCAGGCTCAAGCATACCGCCAAGAATGGCCTTCACGTCATCAATCACGTCGTAAATGACGTTGTAGTAACGCAGGTTGATGCCTTCGTTTTCGATGACATCACGGGCAGACTTATCCGCACGGACGTTGAAGCCGATCAGCATCGCATTGGAGGTTGCCGCCAGGTGCGAATCGGTTTCGGAAATACCACCGACGCCAGCGGCTACCACGTTGACTTCTACCTCATCGGTACCAAGCTTCTGCAGCGAGCCGACGATGGCTTCCATCGAGCCACGTACATCTGCCTTGATGATGACGTTGAGGATGCTCTTACCCGCTTTGCCGATACCGGCAAACATGGCTTCCAGCTTATTGCCCTGTTGCAGTGCGTTTTGCTTTTCCTTGTGCTTTTCACGGCGGAATTCAGCAACTTCCTTGGCGCGCTTCTCGTCAGCTACAACAACAAATTCATCGCCTGCTTCAGGAACGCCATTGAAACCCAACACCTCAACGGGGATGGAGGGTCCAGCCGACTTAACCTGGCGACCCGCCTCATCAATCAGTGCTCGTACACGGCCAAATTCGTAGCCGGCAAGAATAGTGTCGCCAACATTCAGCGTACCGTTCTGAACCAGAACTGACGCAACCGGGCCACGCCCCTTGTCCAGACGTGACTCGATCACAACACCTTTGCCTGGTGCATCGACAAAGGCCTTGAGTTCCAGCAGCTCAGCCTGAAGCAGAATGGCTTCCAGCAGTTCTTCAATACCCTGGCCAGTATGAGCAGATACCTGAACAAACTGGACGTCACCGCCCCAGCTTTCCGGTATCACGTCTTTGGCAGCCAGCTCACTGGTCACTTTATCAATATCGATATCTTCTTTGTCGACCTTGGTAATGGCGACAACGATTGGCACCTCCGCAGCGCGGGCGTGCTGAATTGCTTCCTCAGTCTGCGGCTTGACGCCATCATCTGCTGCAACCACCAGTACTACAACGTCAGTTGACTTGGCACCGCGTGACCGCATGGCACTGAAGGCCGCGTGTCCCGGGGTATCCAGGAAACAGATCATGCCGTGGTCTGTCTCAACGTGATAGGCGCCAATGTGCTGGGTAATACCACCGGCTTCGCCGGCAGCAACAGATTCTTTGCGAATGAAATCCAGCAACGATGTCTTACCATGGTCAACGTGACCCATGACAGTAACCACAGGTGCGCGTGTGATTGCTTCATCACCGCCTTCATAGACCAGTGACTCGTACAGATCGTCTTCGATTGCATCCGCCGAGACGAATTTTGCGGTATGACCCATCTCTTCAATCAGCAGTGTCGCAGTATCCTGATCCAGAGCCTGGTTGATGGTTGCCATGACACCCATCTTGAACAGCGCCTTGATCAACTCAGCCGACTTGACTGACATTTTTTGAGCGAGGTCGCCAACGGTATTGGCTTCACCGATGGTGATTTCGCGAGAAATAAACTCAGTGGGCTTCTCGAAACCGTGCTGCTTGTTGCGCGACTTCTTGCGGGGACCGCCGCGACGACCACGCCCACCATCGTCGAACTCGCCATCTTCGAGCACAAAATCATCAATCCTGGCTTTACCAGGCTTCTTGCCAGCAACCGCCTTTTTGCGGAAACCGGATTTCTTTTCTTCATCCTTGTCATCGACATCAGCTTTACGCCCGCTTTTTGCAGCGGGTTTCGCTTTACCACGACCGGGTTTGGCGCTGTCTGGATCCTGAGCCGGAACATCGGCAACCGGGGCGGCTGGCTTAGCCTCTGCTGTATCAGCAGCTGGTGCCTTTTCCGGCTCCGCGGCGTCGGAAGTTTCAGCCGGGGATGCATCAGTAGCAGCATCTTTCCTGCCCACGTCTGCGTCTTTACCAGATTCTTCTGCTGGAGAATCAGTCGTCGCTTCAACTGCAGGCTCTGCTGCTGCCAGTTCCTGATCCAGCGCCTCTGGTGGAACAATCAGTTCCTCTTCAGCCGGCTTCTCTGGTTGCAGTTCACTGCGTTTTACATAGGTACGCTTTTTACGTACTTCAACGCTGACGGTTTTTCCGCGCCCCTGACCGGAGGCGGTTTTTAGGGTTTCAACCGTCTTTCGCTTCAGCGTAATTTTCTTCGGTGAAGCATCGGCGCTGGCCGCGGCTCCATGACTGCGACGCAGGAACAGCAGCAATGTATTTTTGTCTTCATTGGAAATAGGCTCCTCCGCACGCTTATGCGGGAGACCTGCCTCCTTAATCTGGGCAAGAAGCCTTTCTGTGGTCACACCGACCACTTTGGCCAGTTCACCGACTGTTACATCTGCCATCTAGTTACTCCTGTCTGCTCTTGCCGCCTGGTTATTCAAACCACGGTGCACGAGCCGTCATAATCAATTTGCCGGCACGCTCTTCAGTCATGCCGTCAATATCCATCAATTCGTCGATCGACTGTTCAGCCAGATCTTCCATGTTGAGGATGCCTTTCTCTGCCAGCGACATCGCCAGCGCATCATCCATGCCTTCCATGTTCAGCAGGTCTGCTTCCAGATTGGCGCTGGACAGTCCTTCCTCGGATGCTATCGCCTGTGTCAGCAGCGCATCACGGGCACGATCCCTAAGTTCTTTAGCGATATCTTCATCAAAGCCGTCGATACTCAGCAATTCGTCCATCGGAACATAGGCAATCTCTTCCAGTGAGGTAAAACCCTCACTGACCAGCAGTTCGGCGACATCTTCATCCACATCCAGCTTGTTCATGAATGCAGTGATGTAGGTGCTTGCCTCACGCTGCTGTTTGTCCTGCGCTTCCTCAATGCTCATTACATTGATCGCCCAGCCGGTAAGCTCAACGGACAGACGCACGTTCTGACCGTTGCGACCGATTGCCTGTGCAAGATTGTCTTCTTCAACAGCAACATCCATTGTGTGGCTGTCTTCGTCCATGACGATAGACGCCACTTCGGCAGGCGCCATCGCATTGATCACCAGCTGCGCAGGGTTGTCGTCCCACAGAATGATGTCGATACGCTCATTGGCCAGCTCGTTAGAGACCACCTGCACGCGTGAACCGCGCATACCTACGCAGGCACCAACCGGATCGATCCTGCCATCATTGGTACTGACGACGATCTTGGCGCGCGAGCCAGGATCTCGCGCTGCTGCGCGAATTTCGATTACACCATCAGCAATTTCCGGCACTTCAATCTTGAACAGCTCGATCAGCATGGCCGGAGCGGTACGACTGAGAAACAGCTGAGGCCCACGGATCTCCTGACGGACATCCTGAAGCAACGCACGAATGCGATCACCAGTGCGGAACATCTCTCTGGGGATCATCTGATCACGAAGCAGAATCGCTTCTGCATTGCCACCCAGATCGACGAGCACACTTTCGCGAGTAACTTTCTTGACAGTACCCGACACCAGCTGACCGATACGATCGCGGTATTCACTGACGACCAGTTCGCGCTCAGCCTCACGCACCTTTTGCACGATAACCTGTTTGGCGGTCTGGGCAGCGATTCGACCGAATTCTACGTTTTCGATTTTCTCTTCCCAGACATCACCGATGTCCAGATCCGGGTTCTTTTCGCGCGCCTGATCCAGAGTCATTTGATGACCTGGCTCTTCCAGATCTTCATCAGCCACTACATCCCAGGTGCGAAATGTTTCGTACTGACCGTTCTTGCGATTAATGGCAACCCGGCAGCTGGCTTCTTCGCTTTCAAAACGCTTTTTGGTCGCAGTCGCCAGAGCAGTCTCAATGGCTTCGAAAATAACGTCGCGTGACACTCCCTTCTCGTTAGAGACCGCGTCTGCAACTGCCAGAATTTCTTTACTCATCATAGTAGTGTCACCTTACAAACGAAACACGCGAATCAGAACGCGATGTTGGCCTTGTCAATCTGGTCAAACGGGATTTCAACCGGTTCGTTATCGACGATCATGGTGATATTGCCCGCTTCAGCGTGCTGCAATAAACCTTTAAATTTACGTCGCCCATTGATCGGACCACGCAAGCGCAAACTGATTACCTCACCAAGGAATTCCTGATACTGCTTGAGCGTAAACAGCGGTCGGTCGAGGCCGGGCGAGGAAACCTCCAATGTATACTCACCAGGGATGGGGTCTTCAACGTCAAGTACCGCACTGACTTGTCGACTGACGCTTTCGCAGTCGTCGATTGTGACACCCTCCGGGCTGTCGATATAAATACGCAGGAGTGATGAGCGCCCTCTGACGAGGTACTCCACACCCCACAGTTCAAGGCCAAGGGCCTTAACCGTCGGTTCCAGCAGCTGTGTAATCTTGTCAGTTGATGTCGCCAAATTTCCGCCAATCCATATCGACTGCACAAACAAAAAGTGGGCCTGCGGCCCACTTTGAAGAATGCTATCACTTGCTTTCGGGGCCAGCCAGTTACAATTCGTCCGCTCTCGGACGACCTGTTTCAGACCACCTAACAAAAAGCCCCATCATGGGGCCTTTTGTAGCAGCGCCGGCAAACGGCTCGGCGGCTGCGAATTGGTAGCGGGGGCAGGATTTGAACCTACGACCTTCGGGTTATGAGCCCGACGAGCTGCCAGACTGCTCCACCCCGCAACAAAACTTTAATTATTTCAATTTGATGCAAAAGATCTTCGCTATTTGCACCCAGATGGCTTCTGGCGTTGCCATCATCTGAGGGTGGGTATTCTAGCGCCGGGCCGGAGAAATAGTCAAGCCCGATTTTACTTTTGCGGTAAGTTGGTGCCGAAGGCGAGACTTGAACTCGCACGACCAAAAGGTCACTACCCCCTCAAGATAGCGTGTCTACCAATTCCACCACTTCGGCTAAAGGTTTACTGCGGCTCCGACTCCGGGACCGCCGGTATATCTGACGAATCTACAGGCGCACTCACCTGCGGAATATCTGATTGCTGCTCCATTTCACGCAGCAACTCCGGATTTACCAATGGCGCGCCGTCTTCCGCACCTGCACCAATGCTGTACTGCTTTGCGTAAATCGCAAGAACCAGACTGGTCGCAAAAAATATCACAGCAGCCACGGTTGTGGATTTAGTCAGGAAGTTACCGCTTCCGGACGCACCGAACACCGTCTGCGAGGATCCGCTACCAAACGCCGCTCCGGCGTCTGCGCCTTTGCCCTGCTGCAAAAGCACCAGCCCGACAATCGCGATCGCGGCGATGACATGCACTACAACTATCAGCGTTTCCATAATTAACTCACGCTCTTACAAATTCGTATAAAGGCCTGCGCGTTCAGCGAGGCACCACCCACCAGACCACCATCTATGTCCGGGCATGCAAACAGCTCTTCAGCGTTATCAGCTGTGACGCTACCGCCATAGACAATCTGCACAGCATCGGCGACTGCTGCATCATGTCTGGCCAGGTACTGCCGGATCACTGCATGCATATGCTGCGCCTGCTCACTGGTTGCGGACAATCCCGTTCCTATCGCCCAGACTGGCTCATAGGCAATCACCGAATCAGCGAACGCGGAGACCCCGTGTGCCGCTACCACGCTCGCAATCTGCGCCAGCACCGTCTCTTCAGCAGCACCTCTGTCGCGCTGCTCACGCGTCTCACCCACGCATAAAACCGGAATCATTCCCGCTTCCGATACTGCCCCGACCTTGCTGGCAATCAGCTGGTCGGTCTCGCCGTACAGCTGGCGACGCTCCGAATGCCCTACGATCACATAGCGCACATTGAAGTCGCGCAACATACTAGCAGCAACCTCGCCTGTGTAAGCCCCCGAAGACTGTTCGCAGACATTCTGGGACCCAACAATCAGTTCGCTGCCGTGTGCGGCTTCGGTCACCTGTGTCAGATAAGGGAACGGCGGACAGACAACGACATCGACACCGTTGACTCCCTCGGACAGACCGGTCAGCAGACCCTGCATCAAGTCATTGATATCGGCTCGCGAGCCATTCATTTTCCAGTTGCCGGCCACCAGCGCCCGTCGCATACGCTCAACCCTCTATCCTTCGGCTGCCTGTCCTCGACAGAGCGGGGGCGACACTATAACCACTTTGCTGAAGGCATGCAAGCAGACTCAATACAGGCATGATTCTGCACCTGACCTACTCGACAGCACGCACGATATCTGCCAATTGTGTGGCATACCGGCTGACCTGCTCAGCCTGCTCACCCTCGACCATGACCCTGATCAGAGGCTCGGTCCCTGACGGGCGCAGAAGCACTCGACCACGACCAGCCATTTCAGATTCGAGCTGCTTGACTGCATTGATCACATTGATGTCATTCATCACCCGCTGCTTGTCCGCAATACGGACATTGATCATGGTCTGCGGCATTTTTTGCATTTCAGTGCACAGCGCGTTCAGCGAACTGCCTGTCTGCACCATCGCCGCCAGAACCTGTAGCGCAGAGACGACGCCGTCGCCAGTAGTCGTCGCATCCAGGCAGATGATATGGCCGGATGACTCCCCACCGAGCTGCCACTGGTGCTGCTTAAGAGCCTCCATTACGTACCGGTCGCCCACACTGCTGCGCACAAACGGCACTGCCAGTGACTTCAGGCCCAGCTCAAGACCCAGATTGCTCATCTGTGTGCCAACCACACCACCCAGGTTGACGCCTCGTCGTCGACGGTCCTTCGCAATGATAAACAGCAATTCATCACCATCAACGATGTTGCCCAGGTGGTCGATCATGATGACACGGTCACCATCACCATCGAAGGCAATACCCAGGTCGGCCTTCTCGGACAGCACCTCTCTAACCAGTTGGTCGGGCGCTGTGGAGCCGCAGCCCTCATTGATATTCAAACCATCCGGCTTCACGGAGATTGCCTTGACACTGGCACCCAGTTCAGAAAATACACTGTTGGCAATGTGATAGGTTGAACCGTTGGCACAATCGACCACAATCCTCAGGCCTCGCAGCACACTGCCACCAGGAATCGTGCGCTTGCAGAACTCGATGTAACGCCCAGCCGCATCAGAGATTCGCGACGCCTTGCCCAGCTGCTGGGAAGGAACCGTGGTCAGGTCGCGCTCAAGGTATTCCTCGATGGCAAGCTCGGTTTCGTCAGGCAACTTGGCGCCGTCCCCAGAGAAAAACTTGATGCCATTATCCTGGAAAGCGTTGTGGGAAGCACTGATGACGATACCTGCTTGCGCCTGAAAGGTTCGTGTCAGATACGCAATAGCGGGCGTTGGCATCGGACCAAGCATGTGGATATCTACGCCTGCGGAGGCGAGCCCCGCCTCCAGCGCCGACTCGAACATATAGCCGGAGATGCGCGTATCTTTGCCGATCAGAATCTTGCTACGACCACCACTCTCCCGCGCAAAGACCTTGCCAGCGGCCCATCCCAGTTTCAGCATGAAATCAGGCGTGATGGGATACTCACCTACGTGCCCGCGAATTCCGTCAGTACCAAAGTATCGTTTTTCCTGCATCGTAGACGATTCCTTATTGTTCTTTGATCGTTGTGATATCTGCCATCAGTGTTTACTGCCGCAGATTCAGCCAGCGAACGCCATCAGCGCGCTAGCCATGTTGTACTGTTGCCGCCAGAACCCGCATGGCATCGACTGTCTCTGGCACATCGTGAACACGTATGATGTCTGCGCCATTCGCAGCCGCTATGACTGCCGCCGCCAGACTGCCCGCCATACGCTGATCAACCGGCCGATCCACGACACGACCAATCATCGATTTTCGCGACATACCGACCAGCACCGGCAGATTGTGCCGCCCCCGAAAATAGCTCAAGTGTGCCAGCAGATGATAATTGTGTTCGTCAGATTTACCAAACCCGAAACCAGGATCAACACACAAACGTGATCGGTCGATTCCTGCGGCCTCTGCACTGATAACGCGCCGACTGAGAAAATCATCCACTTCTTCGAGAACATTCTGGTAGCTCGGCTGATCCTGCATATTGGATGGCTGGCCCTGCATATGCATCAGGCAGACGGCCATTTCGCTGGCGGCGGCAGCGGCGAGTGCACCTTCACGCTGCAGGGCCCGCACGTCATTAACCATGCCCGCACCCGATGCAGCTCCCGAGGTGATGACCGACGGCGTGCTGGTGTCGATCGAGATGATGACATCCAGCTCTCCGGCAATCGCCTCAACAACCGGTATTACCCGGTCGAGCTCCTCCTGCTCTGAGACCGGTCTGGCGCCAGGCCGGGTCGACTCACCGCCAACATCAAGCAAAGCAACACCCGCCGCGACCATGGACTCTGCCTGGCGCAGTACTTTGTCGATTGATACGGAGAAGGAGGTTTTTCGTGCGGCAAATTGACCGCCATCCGAGAAGGAGTCAGGCGTTACATTAATGACGCCCATGACAACAGGCGTAGAGAGATCAAGCCAGCGGCCTGAACAACACAGCCCCCGTTGCCGGGGGCGTGCCAGATTGGATCTATCAGTTGTCATTCGTGCCGACTAGCTGCCACTCATGAAAGGACGATCAATGTTCGCTGGCCGGACCACCGATCGGATTGTCAGTCCGCTCGCTTTCATCGCTGACCTTGTCGTCGCTCGCATCAGAGCGCGCAGAGCCGGACCCACTGCTCGGGTCAGACCAGTCAGCTGGTGGACGGGGCTTGCGCCCGTCCATGATGTCATTGATCTGCTCAACGTCAATGGTTTCGTACTCCATCAAGGCGTCTTTCATCAACTCAAGCTTGTCGCGGTTCTCATCCAGCAAGCGCTTGGCAGTGCCATAGCAATAATCAATGATACGCTTGATCTCTTCGTCGATCAGTTTTGCGGTTTCGCCCGAATGCTGAGTCTGCGACCCACCAGCTGAGCGCCCCAGGAACACTTCACCATCGTCCTCGGCATACATCAGTGGTCCCAGTTTTTCGGACAGACCCCACTTGGTTACCATGTTTCTGGCCATCTCGGTCGCGCGCTGGATGTCGTTGGACGCACCCGTAGTAACGCCTTCCTCACCCAGAGTCATCTCTTCCGCGATACGACCACCATAGAGGCTGCATATCTGGCTGATAATCGCGCGTTTGCTGATGCTGTAACGATCCTCTTCAGGCAGGAACATTGTCACACCCAGCGCACGGCCGCGCGGGATGATACTGACTTTATAGACAGGATCATGTTCCGGCACCAGGCGCCCCACGATCGCATGACCTGCTTCGTGGTAGGCAGTATTGGTTTTTTCTTTCTCGGACATGACCATGGACTTGCGCTCTGTGCCCATCATGATCTTGTCTTTGGCTTTCTCGAACTCCTCCATGGTGACCAGGCGCTTGCTGGCACGCGCTGCAAACAATGCAGCCTCGTTAACCAGGTTGGCAAGGTCGGCACCGGAGAAGCCGGGCGTGCCGCGCGCAATCACTGCTGCATCAACGTTGTCCGCGATCGGCACTTTACGCATGTGCACCTTGAGAATCTGCTCGCGACCACGAATGTCCGGCAACCCTACGACAACCTGTCGGTCGAAACGACCAGGGCGCAGCAGAGCCGGATCAAGCACGTCAGGACGGTTGGTAGCTGCGATAACAATAATGCCGTCGTTGACCTCGAAACCGTCCATCTCAACCAGCAACTGGTTCAATGTCTGCTCGCGCTCATCGTGACCACCACCAAGGCCGGCACCACGGTGACGACCTACTGCATCGATCTCGTCGATGAAGATAATACAGGGAGCCTGTTTTTTGGCCTGATCAAACATGTCGCGTACACGAGACGCACCCACACCTACAAACATCTCGACAAAATCAGAACCCGAGATGGAGAAGAATGGCACTTTGGCCTCACCGGCGATGGCTTTTGCAAGCAATGTCTTACCGGTACCCGGCTGACCGACCATCAGAATGCCGCGCGGGATGCGGCCACCCAGGCGCTGGAATTTGTCGGGCTCGCGCAGGAAGTCGACCAGCTCTTTGACGTCTTCCTTGGCCTCTTCAACACCAGCCACATCCGAGAATGTCACTTTGATCTGGTCTTCACCCAGCAGTTTGGCCTTGCTCTTGCCGAATGACATGGGACCGCCCTTGCCGCCGCCAGCACCACCCTGCATCTGCCGCATAAAGAAAAAGAACAGCGCAATTATGATCAGAATCGGGAAACTGGCCACGAGCAGCTGCGTCCACAGGCTCTGCCGCTCAGGTTCCGAGGCCCTGATCTCAACGCCATTGTTAAACAGGTCAGACATCAGTTCATCGTCACCGATCATCGGGATCGTGGTGGTGAAACGGCTGTTGTCAGTACGGACGCCACTGACGGATACGCCGGAAATATTGACCGACTCTACCTGCCCGCTGCGGACTTCCCGAATAAATTCGGAGTAATTAACCTGCGAAGTTGCCGGCTCCTGATTGATATTGTTGAACACTGTCAGCAATACCGCTGCAATCACCATCCAAAGCAGTAAATTCTTCGCCATGTCGTTCAAGGGAGACCCCCTTTTAATGTGTCATTTTCAAACTGATAAGACCGCCTAAACGGCCTTTGCCATTCCCTCAGATCCCGACGTCATTATTGTTGAGTTCGTGACTGCTGCGCTTGGCAACAATGAGACAACCGCGTCTCGCCGGCTGGATTTTCACTATCTGATACGTTATTAAGATGGGGACCGGATTCGATATTACAAGATACAACTCTTGATTGTCCAAGAAATGCTGACCTACAATGCGCGTCCTTTCTTCAAATCACCCGGATTTTTTATGAGCAATCGCAAGCAACCACTGAGTAATCAGGAACTTAAAAAGCTTCGCGCTATCGCACACGGGCTCAAACCAGTCGTGACCATCGCCCAGAACGGGCTCAGCGAGGGCGTTTTGAAGGAAATAAACCGGGCTTTGGCACAGCACGAACTGATTAAAATAAAAGTCAGCGTCGGAGACAGGGATGCTCGTCAGGAAGTAACCGAAGAGGTGTGCCAGCAAACCGGCGCGCAATGTGTGCAGAGTATCGGCAATGTTGTGGTGCTGCTAAAGCCTGCCGCCAAACCCGATCCCAAACTGTCTAATCTGCTTCGTTTTGGCGGAACTCCGCAGTAATCGGGGCGCCGTCACCAATCTGGAGGGCCAGGCACTTGGCCCGGCCCGCCAGCGATTAGAGGTGTTCTACCTGATCCACCTCGTACTCGATGTCGCCTGATGGTGCTTTGACCACCACAACGTCACCTTCTTCCTTACCCATGATGGCTCGCGCGATCGGTGAGGCAACAGAGATTTTTCCGGCTTTTACATCAGCCTCATCTTCACCCACGATCTGGTAACGCACGGTCGCATCAGACTCCAGATTCAGCAGCGTCACGGTAGAGCCAAAGATGACCTTGCCAGACTCGGCTATGGTCGTAACATCAATGATCTCAGAATCGGCGAGTTTGCCCTCGATCTCCTTGATGCGACCTTCGCAGAAGCTCTGCTGCTCGCGGGCAGCATGGTACTCCGCGTTTTCGCGCAAATCGCCGTGTTCACGCGCCTCCGCAATAGCCTGGATGATTGCTGGTCGTTTCACCGTCTTCAACTCATTGAGTTCTGCGCGCAGTTTCTCCGCGCCGCCAATGGTCATGGGCACTTTTCTCATATCACTCTCACAGATTCCCCTGGAATCTAAAATCAAGGAATAAAAAAAATACCGGCGGGACTTCCCCAGGGAAGCCCCGCCAGCACTCTCGACTCTATATAATGCTTAGTTTGGACTGCGTTGTCCAGCCACCAGGAATCAGCTCACCGTCAGGCGCGCATGCAGCTCCTGTAGGGTGTAGACGGAAAGCTGATCACCGAATGCCAATGCATCACACACTGCGCTGGCACTGGCCAGTGTCGTCGTGCAGAACACATCATGTCGCAGAGCAGTCCGGCGAATCGTTGATGAATCGGCGATCGCCTGCTTGCCTTCGGTTGTATTGACGATAAGGTCAATTTCCTCATTTTTGATCATATCAACAACATGAGGACGCCCTTCCATCACCTTGTTGACACGCTTGACCTCAAGACCCGCTGCCTCGATGACCGCCGCCGTGCCTGTCGTCGCAACCAGCGAGAAGCCCAGCTCATGGAAGCGTCTGGCAACCGCCGCCACTTTGGGTTTGTCTGCCTCACGAACACTGATGAAGACCGTGCCGCTGCGGGCAATTTCTTCACCGGCACCAAGCTGCGACTTGGCAAAGGCTTCCGCAAAAGTCTCACCAACACCCATTACTTCGCCGGTAGATTTCATCTCCGGACCCAGAATGGGGTCTACACCCGGGAACTTGTTGAACGGGAACACAGCCTCTTTAACTGCATAGGTTTTCGGTATGATCTCTTTGGTGAAGCCCTGTTCCGCCAGTGATGTACCGGCCATGCAGCGCGCCGCAACCTTGGCCAGCGACACACCGATGCACTTGGACACAAACGGCACGGTACGCGAGGCACGCGGATTGACTTCAATCACATAGATTTCACCGTCCTGGTAGGCCAGCTGCGTATTCATCAGGCCAACCACGTTCAATTCTCTTGCCAGGCTGGCAACCTGCTCACGAATCAGATTCTGAACATCCGCCGGCAGGTTGTACGGTGGCAGCGAGCACGCTGAGTCACCTGAGTGAACACCGGCCTGCTCAATATGCTGCATGATGGCACCGACGACGACATCCTTGCCGTCGCTGACCAGATCGACATCGATTTCGATGGCGGCATTAAGGAAGTAATCCAGCAGCACCGGACTGTCATTGCCGACCTTGACGACGTTGCGCATATAACGATTGAGTTCTTCCTCGTTATAGACGATCTCCATCGCGCGACCACCCAGCACGTACGACGGACGCACGACCAGCGGGTAGGAAATACGCTCGGCTTCTGCGATGCACTGTTCGACGCTGCGCACGATACAGTTCGGTGGTTGCTTCAGGCCCAGCTTCTGGATCAGTTTCTGGAAGCGCTCACGATCCTCGGCCAGATCGATGGCATCCGGGCTGGTACCAATGACAGGTACGCCAGCCTGCTCCAGTCGGGTCGCCAGGTTGAGCGGTGTCTGGCCGCCAAACTGAACTATCACACCCACTGGTTTTTCGACTGCCACAATCTCCAGTACATCTTCCAGCGTTACCGG
Source organism: Pseudohongiella sp. O18 (assembly GCF_021729085.1). Classification (GTDB taxonomy): domain Bacteria; phylum Pseudomonadota; class Gammaproteobacteria; order Pseudomonadales; family Pseudohongiellaceae; genus Pseudohongiella. Next base: position 187,604 of record NZ_JAJSAR010000001.1, read on the forward strand.
CTCGAAGTACAGGCGATCGGAGATGTTGTAGTCTGTAGAAACAGTTTCCGGGTTGCAGTTGACCATGATGGTCTCGTAACCGTCTTCCCGCATCGCCAGTGCCGCGTGCACGCAGCAATAGTCAAACTCAATGCCCTGACCGATGCGGTTCGGACCACCGCCAAGCACCATGATTTTTTTCCGGTCACTGGGCCGTGACTCGCACTCCGGCTCGTAGCATGAATACATGTAAGCGGTTGTTGACTTGAACTCGGCGGCACAGGTGTCAACGCGCTTGTAGACCGGCCGCACACCCAGAGAATGCCTGCACTCGCGCACAGCCTGTTCGGTCTCAGCGAGCAGATCAGCCAGGCGTGCATCCGAGAAACCCTTACGTTTCAGCGCAAACAGCTGTTCCTTGTTCAGATCCTGCAGGCGCAGCTGCGTTATGTTCAGCTCATCCTTGATCAGGTCTTCGATCTGCGCCAGGAACCAGGGGTCGATGCCCGTCAGCTCAGCCACGGTATCAACTGACCAGCCCTGCCGGAAAGCGTCGCCCACATACCGAATGCGGTCACTGCCCGCATCCATCAGCTCGCCTCTCAGGATATCCATGGCATCACTGACGCCCGTATCCAGAATCGGATCGAGACCATTGATGCCTACTTCCAGTCCACGCAAGGCTTTCTGCAGCGACTCCTGGAAGGTGCGACCTATCGCCATGACTTCACCGACCGACTTCATCTGGGTCGTGATGCGGTCATTGGCTTCCGGGAATTTTTCAAAGGTGAAGCGCGGGATCTTGGTAACCACATAGTCGATGGATGGCTCAAATGAGGAGGGCGTGGCTCCACCCGTGATTTCATTGCGCAGCTCATCCAGTGTGAATCCCACAGCCAGCTTGGCTGCAACGCGGGCAATCGGGAAGCCGGTTGCCTTGGACGCCAGCGCCGATGAACGCGACACGCGTGGATTCATTTCGATAACTACCAGCCGGCCGGTCTTTGGGCACATACCGAACTGAACGTTGGAACCACCGGTTTCCACACCGATCTCGCGAAGTACCGCAATCGACGCGTTTCGCAGAATCTGGAATTCTTTGTCCGTCAGGGTCTGTGACGGCGCCACCGTGATAGAGTCGCCGGTATGCACACCCATCGCATCGAAGTTTTCAATGGTACAGACGATGATGCAGTTGTCATTTTTATCGCGGACAACTTCCATCTCATACTCTTTCCAGCCAATCAGCGACTCATCAATCAGCAGCTCATTGGTAGGGGACAGCTCCATACCACGCGTGCATATTTCAACAAACTCTTCCTTGTTATAGGCAATACCACCACCAGTGCCGCCCATTGTGAACGAGGGACGAATAATGCAGGGGAAACCCACTTCATCCAGCGCTTTGAAGGCCTCCTCCATGCTGCGCGCAATGCCGTGGCGTGGCGTTGCCAGCCCGATGGCTTTCATCGCGTCATCGAACAGCTCCCGGTCCTCTGCCTTGTCGATTGACTCGGCGCGCGCGCCAATCATCTCGACATTGTACTTGGCCAGCACGCCATGCTTTTCAAGATCCAGCGCGCAGTTGAGCGCCGTCTGACCTCCCATTGTTGGCAATATGGCGTCAGGACGCTCTTTTTCGATGATTTTTTCCACGATCTGCCAGGTTACCGGCTCGATGTAGGTCGCATCGGCCATCGCCGGATCGGTCATGATGGTTGCGGGATTGGAGTTGACCAGAATGACGCGGAAACCTTCCTCGCGCAGCGCCTGGCAGGCCTGGGCGCCCGAGTAGTCAAACTCACAGGCCTGGCCGATGACAATCGGACCGGCCCCGATGATCAGGATACTTTTGATATCTGTACGTTTAGGCATAACTGAACCGTATCTGTATGTTGTGTTGGCCGGCGGATCATCGCGCGGCGCGTTTTTCCATCAGGTCAACAAATTTGTCGAACAGCGGTGCAATATCGTGCGGACCGGGACTGGCTTCCGGATGCCCCTGAAATGCGAATGCTGGCTTGTCTGTCCGCTCGATGCCCTGCAGGGTGCCATCGAACAGTGATCGATGCGTTGCCCGCAGGTTAGCCGGCAGCGTTTTTTCATCCACGGCGAAACCATGGTTCTGACTGGTGATCATCACCGTGCCATCGTCCAGGTTCTGTACCGGGTGGTTGGCGCCGTGATGCCCCAGCTGCATTTTGACGGTTTTGGCGCCACAGGCCAGGCCCAGCAGCTGACAGCCCAGACAGATTCCGAATACCGGAATATCTGTTTCCAGTACTTCGCGGATCGCAGCGATTGCGTAATCGCAGGGCTCCGGGTCACCGGGGCCATTGGACAGGAATATGCCATCGGGATTCATGGCCAGCACTTCGCTGGCCGGAGTCTGCGCCGGCACGACTGTCACCTTGCAGTTGCGCTGCGCCAGCATGCGCAGAATATTGCGCTTAACGCCGTAATCGAAGGCCACCACATGGAAGGGTTTCTCGTGCTGCATTTCCGGATAACCTTCGCCACCCGGACGCCACTCACCCTGCGTCCACTCATAAGGTGACTTCACTGACACCACTTTGGCCAGATCCATACCTTTCAGCCCAGGGAAACCCTTGGCCTGGTCGATGGCATACTGTTCACCTTTCTCAGCCAGCATGTCGCCGCTGAGAATACAGCCATTGAGAGGACCTTTGTCGCGTAACAGCTGCGTCAGTGCACGCGTGTCAATTTCTGCAATCGACACAACATTCTGGTCTTTCAGAAATTCTTCGAGACTCTGCTCGCTGCGCCAGTTACTGACAGTCATTGACAGATTGCGGATGACCAGGCCTGCGGCCCAGACGCGATCAGATTCATTATCTTCGGCATTGGTGCCGGTATTGCCGATATGAGGATAGGTCAGTGTAACAATCTGTCTCGCGTAGGAAGGGTCAGTCAATATTTCCTGATAACCGGTCATTGCCGTGTTAAATACCACTTCTCCACTCGCCAGACCCAGGGCACCGATAGCCCTGCCTCTGAAGACACTACCATCCTCAAGGGCCAGAACTGCTGGATTATTCAATGTGATCTCCCGGATAAGTAGACAGGCGAAAAAAAGCGGAATGAAAGCTGTCTCTCATTCCGCTTTTTCAAAAAATCTGTCTAGTGTTGTGCTCAGTGTTAATCATACTGAGGCGTAATTATACGGAAACCGATGCCATACTGTCTATGACGAATCTGGCCTTTATCCGACATTAAGTCCCAGCACATCATCAATTGAGTACAGCCCCGGAGATTTTCCGGATAGCCAGATGGCAGCACGGACTGCGCCACTGGCGAATGTCATGCGACTGCTGGCCTTGTGTGTGATCTCCAGTCGCTCCCCGTTGCCCGCGAAAATGACGGTGTGATCACCTACAATATCCCCTGCGCGAATGGTCGCAAACCCAATGGTCTTGCGATCACGCTCATCGCTGATACCTTCCCGGCCGTATACTGCCACCTCGTCCAGCTTGCGACCCAGCGCATCAGCAATCACCTCACCCATGCGCAGTGCAGTACCGGATGGCGCGTCCTTTTTGTGACGGTGGTGGGCTTCGACGATCTCGATGTCCACATCATCACCCATCGCCCGTGCCGCCAGCTCCAGCAATTTGAGACTGATATTGACGCCAGCACTCATATTGGGCGCCATTACCACCGGCATGCTGCCAGCCGCGGCGCTGATCTGCTGCTTCTGATCCGGCGTAAAACCGGTAGTGCCGATGACGATGGCCTTGCCAGCCGCCTGGCAGATGCCGAGATGTTCGAGCGTCGCCTCAGGCGAGGTGAAGTCGATCAGAACATCGAAGTCCTGCACGCAGTCGGTCAGCGCGGCGCTTGCAGCCACTCCCAATACACCGGTGCCTGCAATCAGGCCGATATCCTGGCCATGCTGGGGGTCGTCCGGCAGTGTTGTACCGGCTCCCACGACTGCCACATCGTTCTTGTCGACAACGGCCTGTACCAGCGTGCGTCCCATGCGCCCTGCGACGCCGGCAATTGCTATACGAATCATTGACTTGATATTACTCATGTTGGAATGGACGGAATGAAGGTCGGAAGTATAACGCGATAACACCTCGGGGCACTAATAGGTCGCTGCCATGGTCAACGGCACGACAGTCAGCTAAGCTAGAAACCGAATATGGAGTCAGCACGGAATAAAATGAGTAAATCTACGGTCTCAGGACCCGACAACGAGCGACGTCAACGCTATCAGGCGATGGTTGATGAGCTGTATCAGGATGTCTATCGTTACGCATTTTGGCTGACACGCAATCAAAGTGTCGCTGAAGACCTGGTGCAGGAGACCTTTCTGCGCGCCTGGCGGTCTTTCGACAGCCTGCAAAGCCAGGGAGCAGCCAAAGCCTGGCTATTCACTATTTTGCGGCGCGAGAATGCGCGCATGTATGAGCGCTACCGCCCCGAGCTGGTCGATATAGAGGATGTGTCTGTCGCTGAAGAAAATGAGATGGAGCCAGACCAGCGCCAAAAACAGGTGGAGCTGCATCAGGCCATCATGCAGCTGGACAAGGATTATCGAGACCCTTTGTTATTGCAGGTAATCGGCGGCTTTAGCGGGAAAGAAATTGCCGAAATTCTCGATCTTAATAACAACACGGTCATGACTCGGCTGTTCCGGGCACGTAGCAAGCTAAAGGCAGTGTTACAGGATGACGAAGCAGTAGACACCGGCGAGGATGTCACTGTCGACTGATCCGGCATTCAAGAGCAGCAAAACAACAATACGATCGGCGAACATCAGAGAGCATACAAACAACTATGGATGATTTGGAATTCCGGACCCGGGCGTACAGCAATCCGAGGGACGACCGGGCGGATTTTATCTCGGCAATTGCCACTGACCCGTCCAGACAGAAGTTAGTCGCAGAACTGCGCGCCCTGGACGATGAGCTGCTGGCCAGTGTCAGCGCTATCAGGGTACCTGACGGCCTGCGTCAGCGGCTGCTTGAGCAGACCCACGGTGAGGCTTCACGGAGCAACACCGTTAGCGACATCCCAGCCGCAAACCAGCCCTGGTGGCGATTCCGCAGCCGCGGTGCCTATGCGCTGGCAGCCAGCATGGTGATCACTGCCGGCCTTGGCTTGAGCCTGTTGCCGAACCGCCCAAGCGCGCAGGACCTGGAGTTTCACGATCAACTTGTCGAACACCTGTACAGCGAAGCCCCCAGCTTCAGCAACAGCGACGCTATAGCCTGGGAGCAGGTCGAACGGGTACTGACTGATGCGGGCGCTTCTCTGGTGATGGACGATGCGACACGGGCATTGCACATGACCTTTGCCAACTATTGCGGACTTGGCGGCGCGCAGCATGGCGCCCATCTGGTAGCCCGCGGCGAACACGGGCCAGTATCCATCATCTTTGTAGACAACACCCCGGTCAGCACGCGCGTCAATCTGAAAGACGAGCGGTTTCAGGGTCGCATCATCCCATTGAGCCAGGGCAATATTGCAGTGATTGGGGAAAAGAACGAATCGCTGGACTATTATGAGCAGTTAATGGTCAGCCATCTGCATTGGTCAATCTGACATCTGATAATGCCCGCACCGGCGCCCGACGCGCAGGTGCGGCCCTCATCGTCGACCATTCAATCAGAACAGTTCGGCATCCATCGCCATCAGCACGTCACTGCCCGCCTTGATTTCTGCCGACAGAGCTTTATAGCGCGGCATCAGCCGATCCAGGAAGAAGCAGCCCACATGGATCTTGGCATTGTAAAACGCCGTATCCCCTGATTTGTCAGACAGTGCCTGCTCAGCAGTTTTAACCATCCGCGCCCACATATAGCAGTAAAGCACCAGAGTCATCAGCTCCAGAAACGGCACTGATGCAGCACCAACTTCATGCGGATTATCGATATTGGCCTGTTTGACCCAGTTGGCAGTGTCTTCCAGACAATCAACGGCGTCAGCAAGGACGCTTGCAAAAGCGGCAACCCGTCCGCTCTTTTCCTTCTCCACAAAAGCGCGAATTTCAGCTGACATCTCGGCCAACAGGCCGTCACGATCAAAAACCACCTTGCGGCCCATGAGGTCCAGTGCCTGAATGCCATTAGTGCCTTCATAAATCTGCGCAATTCGGGCATCCCTTACATGTTGCTCCTGCCCCCATTCGGACACATAGCCGTGCCCCCCCAGAACCTGCTGCCCCAGCACAGTCGCCTCAAAACCACGATCAGTGAAGGCGGCTTTGGCAATTGGCGTCAACAGCGCGACCAGTTTACTGGCTCGGTCACGCTGCGCCGCATCCGGGTGAAAGTAGGCGATATCCAGCTGGCTACCCACATAGGCAGCCAGCGCACGGCCACCTTCGGTATAGGCCCGCATGGTCAACAGCATGCGTCGCACATCGGGGTGAACCAGAAGCGGATCGGCAGCCTTCTCTGGCTGCTCAGGGCCCGCCGGCGAGCGACCCTGGATTCGTTCTTTGGCATATTCAGCTGCCGTGGTGTAGGAGGCTTCTGCCAGACCCAGACCCTGCAGCCCAATAGTCAGTCGCTCATAGTTCATCATCGTGAACATGTAGGTCAGGCCCTTGTGCGGCTCACCAATCAGATAGGCCGTGGCGTCGTCAAAGTTCATCACGCAGGTTGCCGACCCCTTTATACCCATCTTGTGTTCAATCGAACCGCAGCTGACGCCATTGGCTGCACCCGGATTACCGTCAGCATCAGGCATCAGTTTGGGGACCAGAAACAGTGAGATGCCTTTCGGACCAGGGGGCGCATCAGGCAGCTTGGCCAGCACCATATGAATGATGTTGTCAGTCAGATCATGCTCGCCACCGGTGATAAAAATCTTGGTTCCGGTCAGCTTGTAGCTGCCGTCTGCCTGCGGCTCTGCGCGTGTTTTGATAATACCCAGGTCGGTGCCCGCATGTGGCTCAGTCAGGCACATGGTGGCGCTCCAGCTGCCTTCGTAAAGTTTCGGCAGATAGGCCTGCTTCAACTCGTCGCTGGCGTGCCGGGCCAGCGCCAGTGTCGCGCCAGCGCTGAGGACAGCGTACAGCGCCAGCGAGCTGTTGGCGCCCATGATCATTTCCTCAAAACAGACTGACAGCATCTTGGGCATGCCCTGGCCGCCATAAGCCGGGTCACCAGACAGACCGATCCAGCCACCGGAAGCAAAGGTGCGATATCCCTCCACAAAGCCTTGCGGCGTTGTCACTTTGCCCTCTTCGAAGCGACAGCCAATCTCGTCGCCCTGCCGATTCAGTGGCGCCAGCAGTGTCTCTGCAACTTTTGCTGCCTCATCTAGAACGGTATTCATCAGCTCGGCGTTTACCTCACTGGTTTTTGGCATTGACGCCAACAGTTGCTCGGCGCCCAGCACCTCATGGAGGACAAACTTCATATCACGCACGGGGGCTTTGTAATCTGGCACAGGTGACTCCACTCACTTAGGAACGTTGGATTGAAAGGGAATGCGAGTCGATAACTTACCGAGACCTGACGTTAACGTCAACGTCAACTTGTCGGACGCAGCTCAGCTCAGCAGCGGGTCCAGATCAAGATGACGGGCAACCTGCCCGGGGTCTGCGCCTGGCTCAAACGGCAGGACCCCCAGCAACGGTCCTGGCAAGAGCGACTGCAGAGTTGCCACGTTGGCATCAGCAACTTCGTCCGCCTCACTCAGATGATTGGCGACCCAGCCCGCCAACGGTACTCCGTCAGCCCGGATCGCCTCTGCCGTCAGCACTGCATGATTGATACATCCGAGACGAATGCCCACCACCAGAACAACTGGCAGCTTGAGCTCAACCGCCAGCGATGACAGCATTTCGCGCGAGTTCAGAGGTACACGCCAGCCACCAGCGCCCTCGATTACAGTAAAATCTGCCGGCGCCATCAAAACGCCGCGCGCCAGCCCCACCAGGCGGGACAGGCTGAGACTTCGGCCCTGCTCGGCAGCTGCCAGATGTGGTGCGATTGCCGATCGCAGAGCGACCGGGTTGATCTCCTGATAACTTAGTGGGGCACTGCAGAAGCGCTGCAAGGTCAGGGCATCTTCGTTGCGCAGCTCCCCGTCTATCTCCTCGCAACCCGACGCAACCGGCTTCATGGCCGCCGTGTTCAGCTCACGCTGTCTGGCCGCCGCCAACAATGCTGCAGCTACTCGGGTTTTGCCCACCTCGGTGTCAGTTCCAGTCACAAAAACGGCAACTCGCCTCAAATCCGCACCTCCTGACCAGCCTTAGTAAGCGCAGCTGGTTGACCCATTGAAAACAATTGCCGCTGAACTGATTCCAGAGCATGCAGCAACCTATACAGCTGTTCGTCACTGTGAGCTGCTGACAGAGTAATGCGCAGTCGCGACTGCCCCTGCGGCACAGTTGGTGGCCGGATAGCACTGACCTGCACACCCTGAGCGCGCAACAGCTGGCTGGCTCTGACGGCCGCCTCGGCAGAACCCATCATGACTGCCTGTACCGGCGTCTCCGATGGCAGCAGAACAAGTCCCAGCTCTGCGGCCCCGCGCCTGAAACCTGAAATCAGTTGCTGCAGACGATCGCGCCGCCACTGCTCGCCGACCACCAGCTTCAGACTGGCCCGGGTCGCCTCTGCCAGAGCTGGCGGCATCGCCGTGGTAAACACGTAAGTCCTGGCGAATTGTGCCAGATAATCGATAAGCACTGCATCACCGGCAACGAATGCACCGGCAGTACCAAATGCCTTACCGAGTGTCCCAATCAGAATCGGCACCTGCGTCTGGGACAGACCCGCTGCGCTCACCGTGCCACTGCCATTTCTACCCAGCACACCCAGCCCATGGGCATCGTCGACCATCAATGCGGCGCGATGCTCATCGGCGATCTCTGCCAGCAGCGCCAGCGGCGCGCAATCGCCATCCATGCTGAAGACTCCGTCAGTAACGATCAGCCTGGATGGGGCGGCTGCGGCCTGCCTCAACTCCAGTTCCAGACTGTCTGTATCACTGTGTGCGTAACGGATGCTGCGTCCACGACTCAGCCAGCCGCCATCCAGCAGGGACGCGTGATTCAATGCATCCTGCAGCACCAGTCCATCGGGTTCAGTCAGTGCGTTTATGACGCCCACATTGGCCATGTAACCACTGCAGAACAGCAGGGCTTTTTCTCTGCCAGTGAATGCCGCCAGCTCTTCACTCAATTGATCATGAACGCGGCAGTGACCTGTGATCAGATGCGAAGCACCGCTGCCAACGCCATAATCGCGCGCCCCCTTCTGAAGTGCCGCAATAACATCCGGATGATTGGCCAGCCCCAGATAGTCATTGCTGCAGAAACCAAGCAGCTCCTCACCATCGACACTCATGGTGACCTGATCCGCGTTGCCACGGACCAGGTGCGTGCGAAGTAATTGCTGTTCGCGCCTTTGGGCAAGACTGGACTGCAGGCGCGACAGGAGCAGCGCAGAGCCCCTGGAATGATTACTCATGTCAGGCATTAACCGGCCGCTCAAACGGCAGAATAAAAGCGATGGTCACCCGTAATCGGTCGTTCAGGCTGCAGGCCCAGACGATCAAACAGCGCGATGTCCCGGTGCTCTTCCGGCAGCGGCGTAGTGAGCAGCTTGTCACCATAAAATATCGAGTTGGCACCAGCCATGAAACACAATGCCTGGGTCTGGTCGTTCATCTGCTGCCGGCCGGCCGACAGCCTGACGTAGGACTGTGGCATCAGGATGCGCGCCACCGCAATGGTGCGGATAAAATCGAAGGGGTCAATTTCCTCGACATCCTGCAGCGGGGTGCCTTTGACCTTGACCAGATTGTTGATCGGAACGCTGTCAGGGTGCACTGGCATATTGGCCAATTGTTGCAACAGCCCGACGCGATCCTCGGCCTTTTCACCCATACCAACAATGCCACCACTGCATACTTTCATACCAGCGTCCCGGACTCGACCCAGGGTTTCCAGGCGCTCCTGGTAGCTTCGAGTAGTGATAATCTCGCCGTAGTATTCCGGTGAGGTATCCAGGTTGTGGTTGTAATAGTCCAGCCCTGCCTCTGCCAGCGCAGCAGTCTGCTCGCTGCTCAGTGCCCCCAGTGTCATGCAGGTTTCCATGCCCAGCTCTCGCACCTGCCTTACCATGTCCAGCACATAGGGAAAATCTTTTTCCGAGGGATGCTTCCATGCAGCACCCATGCAGAAGCGCGAAGCCCCGCGATCGCGCGCGATACGAGCCTGCGCCACGACTTTTTCGACCTCCATCAGCTTCTCTTTCTGCAGACCTGTGTTGTAGTGGCCGCTTTGCGGGCAGTACTTGCAGTCCTCCGGGCAGGCGCCGGTTTTTATCGACAACAGCGTACTCATCTGCACTTTGTTGGGATCGAAATGGGTACGATGGATGGTCTGAGCCTTGTGCAGCAGGTCCATAAAAGGCAGGTCAAAAAGCGCCTGAATCTCTTTGCGCGTCCAGTCATTGCGAAGCCCTGTCGCTGGCATGGCATTGTCGGACAGTGATGCCTGGCGGATGGCTTGTACCTTATCAGTCATAATGGGTGAAATCCTTGTGCCACAGCGACATGGCGGGTCGCTGGCTATACTCGATTGGAAAGCGTCCAATTCTAAGTCCGGACAGAACATTGTCAACCAGATGAGTGCACTTTGATTTACAATCCATTTCATTTCAGGAGTATCAGCAAGCGACTTCAACGCGCGGCCAGCACCCTCCTGGGCGAACCCTGTCTGTTTTGCCTGGGACTCGAGGGCGTTGATCGAGGAATCTGCGATCGCTGTCTCGCCTCACTTCCCTGGCAAGCGCCGGGATGTCTCCGGTGTGGCGTCGTGTCAGAAACCGATGGCGAGCAGGAACCTCTCTGCCATCGCTGTCGCAGCGCCCCCCCTCCATTTGACAGATGTTTTGCGGTGTTCAGCTACCAACAGCCCATATCGCGCCAGATCTCGCGGTTAAAGGATAACGGAGCTTTCCAGGCGGGGCGTGTGCTGGGCAGACTGCTGGCTGACGCCATGTCGGTACACTATCAGGTTGTTGCCTCCACCAAGCCCGGGCTGCTGCTGCCAGTACCCCTGCATGCAGGACGCCTGCGTATGCGTGGCTTCAACCAGGCATCAATTCTGGCTGATTGTGCAGGGCGACGGCTGGGGATACGGGTTCTGCGACAGGCCTGCCAACGATTGCCGGGCAAACATGCCCAGCGCGCACTGAATTCTCAAGCCAGACTCGCCAATCTGGGCAAGTTGTTCACTACAAATGAATCATGCAGGTTGACATATGGCAAGCACGTCGCCATCATCGATGACGTTGTGACGACTACAACAACCACTCGGGATATGGCCCGCGTCCTTCGTGATGCCGGCGCCCGACGAATCGATGTCTGGGCGCTGGCCCAACGAAACCTGACCCTGTCTGATACTCACACTTATGAGCTATAACGCCGAATCGCAGCAACTGCTGGATTTTGACCGCAAACACATTTTACACCCCTACACTTCGATGACTGATCCGCTGCCTGCGCAACTGGTAAGCGCGGCCAGTGGTTGCAAACTGCATCTGGCCAATGGCCGGACACTGATTGACGGAATGAGCTCCTGGTGGGCAGCCATTCATGGCTACAATCACCCGGCACTTAACCAGGCGGCCGCTGAACAGCTTCAGTCAATGTCGCATGTTATGTTTGGTGGATTGACTCATGAACCAGCCATCAGGCTTGGACAACAGCTGCTGGATATCTGCCCGGCCGGCATGAGCAAGGTGTTTCTGGCTGACTCTGGCTCGATCGCGGTCGAAGTCGCCATCAAGATGGCCTTGCAATACTGGCATGCCAAAGCCCGGCCGCAGCGGCATCGATTAATCAGTCTGCGCCGCGCATACCATGGCGATACCTTTGCCGCCATGTCAGCCTGCGACCCGGTCACCGGCATGCATACCCTGTTTTCCAGCACGCTCAAGCAACAGCTGTTTGCCGACGCACCGCGCTGTCGCTTTGAAGCCGAGTGGGATCAGACCGATATCACAAGCCTGCAGTCATTGCTGGAACAACATCACGAAGAAGTGGCCGCCGTCATTCTTGAACCAGTGGTACAAGGCGCTGGCGGCATGTTTTTCTATTCGCCAGAATACCTCAGGCAGGCCCGTATCCTGTGTGATCAATACGATGTACTGTTGATCGCCGACGAAATCGCCACAGGCTTTGGCCGCAGTGGGAAGCTGTTCGCCTGCGAGCATGCCGGCATTACGCCAGACATACTATGTGTTGGCAAAGCGCTGACGGGCGGATACATGACGCTGGCCGCAACGCTGACAACGGAGAAGCTGGCCGACACTATCGGGCAGGCAGGGCTGCCGTTCATGCATGGCCCAACCTTTATGGGCAATCCACTGGCATGCGCCGTGGCCTGCGCATCGATCAAGCTGTTATTGGCAAATCCCTGGCAAGATCAGGTCACTGCGATCGAGACGAGAATGCGGTCATCGCTAGAGTCGTGCCGACACCATGATGCCGTCAGCGATGTAAGAGTCCTCGGCGCGATCGGCGTGGTGGAAATGCAGGAAGCGGTTGATATGCGCTGGATCCAGCAACGCTTTGTGGAACTGGGCGTGTGGGTACGCCCATTCGGCCGGCTGATATATATCATGCCGCCTTATATCATCACTGATTCAGAGCTGGACTTGTTGTGCGGGGCGATTCGGACAGTCGTGGCGGAAATAGACAGCGGGAGCCAAACAGGGCGTTAATCAGAACTGATACTTGATTGTACCGTAGGCAACATGTTCCGAGCCTTCCGGGTTGCCGCCAGTTACGGACCCCGGGCGAAGAGAGTTTACGGGGCGGCGGTCAAACATGTTGCGCACACCCAATGAGAATGAGGCATTACTCTGTCGACCTGTTGACAGATTATAGCCATAGCGCAGATCAACAGTGGTCATCTGTCCGACCAGCTCGTTGAGCTGATCCAGATTCAGCTGCCCGACATTCAGACGCCCGAAGTGATCAAGCCGGTCATTGTAGCTGGTCACTGCTGTGGCAGAGTGATTACCAAACTGCCAGGTCAGCGTTACGCTGCTAAGCAGCTCTGGTGTTTTGCCAAACAGGGCGGCGTTTTCAGGAGCAGTGCGCGCAGCCACCGTGTCACTGACCGCATCAGTGATGCGGGTGTTGTATACATAACTGGTATTGGTGCTGACAACAAACTGCCCGAAGCGTGGTGACTCCCAGACGTAGGAGGCGCTCACATCCAGCCCCGGTACCTGGCCATTACCAATCAGCAAGGCACGCTCATGACTGACATCAACTGCCTGCAGGGTGTTGTCGGTGGCGCTGAGCGCCGGGAATGCATCCAGCCGTAAGGCCGGAGAAATCAACAGATCTTCAGCCACCTGACCCAGAGGCGATGAATCCACCTGTGAGGCTGCTTGTGTGCTGGCCTGTTCCTGACTCACGGCAGACAGACTGGAGAGACTGTCTGCGATCTGCAGCGTACCTGGTTCGGCATGATTGAGCTGCTGAGATTGCGCGAACACATGCGGCGCGACCAGCATCATAGCTGTCACGATCCCTGTTCGGGCAATATGTCGCAGTGCTCGCGAAGTCAATTTCTGTGGTTCCATGTCCAGGCCGAATGGCTTTTGGTTTTTATCAATCGGCCTTTCAGTATACAGAGTTGCAATCCAGTATCAAGAGTCTGACAGCGCTGTCAGCAGGGATTTTACGGTCTGGTCGGAACCCGGAAATCGATAGTCCGGCCAGATCTGGGAAAGGGGCATCAGCACAAACTCGCGCTGAGTCGCCCGGGGATGCGGAAGCTGTAGTTTATCGTCATCGACGACGGCACCACCAAAGGCCAGCAGATCGAGATCGAGAGGCCTTGCCTCATTACGCAGGCCGGAGCGCTGGCGGCCAAAGACCTGTTCGATACTGTGCAGGTCTGACAGCAGCTGCATCGGAGTGCAATCACCTTTGGGCAGTACAACAGCAACTGCGTTGCAAAAGTCAGGGCTGCCCGGCGGACAGTCGACTGGCCGGCTTGTCATGATTGGCGATAGAAGAACAGGTATGGCAGACAGGCCATCAAGATGCCGCTTTGCCGCAACCAGGGTGTCTGACGGGCCACCTGCCAGAGAAGGCAGGTTGGCACCCAGCCCGATCAGGGCCAGCCCCGCCGCCTGATCTGTCGACTGACCAGACTGGCGAAGCCAATCAGCGATGGTAGTCGACAGACAACTCATGGACAGCGTCAACAAATGCAGACACGTTATCCGGGTCCACGTGAGGCGTAATACCATGACCCAGGTTGAAGACATGACCATTGCCGGAGCCAAAGGACGACAGAATGCGTGACACTTCTGCGCGAATACTTGCCGGCGATGAATACAGCACTGCCGGGTCCATATTGCCCTGCAGGCAGACACGGTCACCTATCAGTTCGCGCGCCCGACCAATCTCCATGGTCCAGTCCAGACCCACACAGTGGCAACCTGAGCCAGCAATTTCATCCAGCCACAGACCCCCATTTTTGGTGAACAGGATAACGGGAACCGGCCGACCGTCTGCCTCGCGCGTCAGCCCGGCGACAATCTTTTTCATATAGGAGAGCGAGAACTCCTGGTACGCAGGCGTGCTGAGAATTCCGCCCCAGGTATCGAATATCTGCACGGCCTGGGCACCTGCCGCGATCTGTGCATTCAGATAGGCAGTCACGGTCTGTGCCAGCTTGTCCAGCAGGGCATGCAGCACCTCTGGCTGGTTGTACATCATCGCCTTGGCATGACGAAAATCTTTGCTGCCACTGCCCTCGATCATGTACGTAGCCAGTGTCCAGGGGCTGCCGGAAAAACCGATCAGCGGGACTGAACCATTCAGTTCACGGCGAATCAGAGAAACCGCATCGGTCACGTAGGCCAGATCTCTTGCCACATCTGGCAGTGGCAAGGCCGCAACGTCCTGTTCGCTGCGCACGGTTTTGCGGAAGCGGGGACCTTCACCGGTTTCGAAATACAGGCCCAGACCCATCGCATCTGGAATGGTCAGAATGTCAGAAAACAGAATGGCAGCATCAAAAGCATAGCGGCGCAGCGGCTGCAGCGTGACCTCACATGCCAGCTCGGGCGACTGACATAGACTCATGAAGTTACCCGCCTGCTCGCGAGTTGCGCGGTATTCAGGCAGATAGCGACCCGCCTGGCGCATCATCCATACTGGGGTGACGTCTACGTCCTGTCCCATCAGGGCTCGCAAAAATCTGTCATTCTTCAACGGTGTCACCAGCAACTCCTGCCTCTAGTCCGTAATGCAATTAAGGGGTCGTTATTCTACACGGTTACGATCGACAAAGCGCGTCGCCGGCCGCCAGTGTCTGCTGCAGCAGCTCTGCGGGAACGTCGCCATCAACCACGGCCTCACCCAGGTTGCGCAGCAAAATAAAGCGAATTTTTCCTGACTGCACTTTCTTGTCAACTGACATCAACTCGACAAAGCGCCCGACGCTGATCTCAGATGGCGGCACGGCGGGCAACCCGGCTCTTTCTATCAATCGTCGCGTTCGTTGCGCATCTTCCTGCGTTATCCAGCCGAGTCGCCAGGACAGATCAGCGGCCATTACCATCCCAGTAGCCACAGCTTCGCCGTGCAGCCAGACTCCGTAACCCATGGCCGCTTCGATGGCATGCCCAAATGTGTGACCAAGGTTGAGCAGGGCCCGTTTGCCACCTTCGCGCTCGTCTTCCGCAACTATCCGTGCTTTTTCCTCACAGCAGATACGAACGGCCTCGGACAGCAGCTTGCCATCCAGCTTCAACAGCTCATCGATGTGTTGTTCCAGCCACTCAAAAAATGCGAAATTACCGAGCAGCCCGTATTTGATGACTTCCGCCAGCCCCGCCTGCAACTCTCTTGGCGGCAGCGTGTGCAACACATCAATATCAGCCAGCACCACCTGTGGCTGATAAAAGGCGCCAATCATGTTCTTGCCCAGGGGGTGATTGACCCCCGTTTTGCCACCCACAGAAGAGTCCACTTGCGCCAGCAACGTGGTCGGCACCTGAATAAAGTTAACGCCGCGCTGATAGCAGGCCGCTGCAAAGCCGGTCAGGTCCCCGGTGACACCTCCACCCAGCGCGATCAGTGTGGTACTGCGCTCATGACGATCACGCAACAGGCGATCAAACACCTGATTCAGGGTATCAAGGTTCTTGGTTTGCTCACCGTCAGGCAGCACCAGCACATCAAAATCGATGCCCGACAGAGACTGCTCCAGCTTCTCCAGATGCAGCGGAGCAACAACTTCATTGCTGACAACCAGCGCGCGGCCGCCTTTAACGTAGGGCGCCAGCAGGCCCTGCTGGCCAAGCAGACCGGGACCTATCAGAATCGGGTAACTGCGCTCACCCAGCTCGACAGTCAATTCATTCATCTTGTTTCATTTCCATCGGTTTTCAGGCGATTGACGATTTCGTTCACGACCGTGCGAGGTCCACGCCGACTGGTTTCAATGATCAGGTCAGCGGTCTCCAGATATAGCGGCTCACGGATGGCCATGAGCTCTTTGATACGCGCCAGCGGATCGGCAGTCTGCAGCAGAGGGCGATTGCGATCTTTGCTGGTGCGCTCAAACTGCTGGGCGATACTGGCTTTAAGGTAAACAACCGTGCCACGCTGCTTCAGGTGCTGGCGGGTCACCGCTGATAAAATGGCGCCACCACCTGTGGCCATGACGATACCGTCCTGCGCACTCAAGGTGTCGATCATGCGCTCCTCACGAACCCGGAAACCGGCCTCTCCCTCGACGTCAAATATCCACGGGATGTCAGCACCCGTGACAGCTTCGATCTCGCGATCCGAGTCCAGAAAGGGTTTATGCAGAGCAGCGGCCAACATTCGTCCGATCGTGCTCTTGCCGACCCCCATGGGCCCTATCAAAAACACATTTGTCTGCTTGCTCATGGATTACCCGTCGACCTGTGCCACGCAAGCGCGCAATCTAACCCGCATGCCTGTCAAACTCAAGCAAAAGCATGTACAAACGCGGCCCTGCGCTAAGGTGCCGGGATGATGGTCGGCGTGATGAATATCAGCAATTCTGTGCGTCGCTCCGACGCTACGGTACGTCGAAACAGCGGACCGATGACAGGAACTGAACGCAGTCCCGGCGTGCCGGTCACGGCCTCGGTCTGCTCCTCACGGAAAATACCGCCGAGCACCAGGGTGTCCTCATTGTCGATCAGGACACGGGTTTGCACGGTGTTTGTGTCAATGGCGGGCGTGTCACCACTGCCTGAAGCCACGGAGTCCTGCCTCACACTCAGGTCCATGATGATTCGCCCATCGGGCGTAATCAGGGGTTTGACATCAAGAGACAACACCGCATCAACAAACTGTGTTATCGAGCCACCAGCAGTCCCGCCCGCCTGGGCCTGATAGGGTATTCGCACACCTGAGCTGATACTCGCTGGCGAGTTGTCCTGTGTCATGACCCGGGGTCGGGCTATCAGTTCGGCCTGGCCGCGCCGCTCAAGCAGGGAGAGCTCCCACTCGAGCAGCCGCGAGTCACGTATCAAAGCCGCTGTCACCGAGCCGGCATCCCGATGCCCGAGCTCAAGGGCAAACTGCGAATTGTCGACGATCGAACCTGCCGCTGCCGACAAACTTGTGGCACCCCAGCGCACACCCAGCTCCCTTCCGGTGTCCAGCGATGCACTGACAATACGAGCCTCGATCAGGACCTGACTGACTGGCACATCCAGCTCGGTCAACAGCACATCTACCTGAGCCAGACCTGCGGGCTGATCCCGGACGATCAGCGTATTGGTGCGACGGTCCAGCATCACCGAACCCTGATCACTCAGAATGCCATTACCTGCAATCAGCTCCAGCAGCTCGTCAGCGTCGGCGTAGTTGATCTGGATATAACGGATCTGCACATCTGCCGAATCTGAAATATAGAGAACCCCGTCATCGACACGGTGGCTCAATCCAGTTGACTCCAGTAGCTGAGAGAGCAGGCCTTCGAATGTCGCGGCTCCGGCAGACACATCCACCTCCTGATTCAGGACAGACTGCGCACCGCTGACATGGAGCTGGAGATTCTGATTCTGTGCCAGCATCTCCAGCACGATCCGCAAAGGCGTAGCTGTCAACTCGAGCGTCAGGTGCTCATCGGCAACTGCCGAGTCCTGCCCTCGCCCGGCAATATCAGCCGTCTGCGCTGACAGCATCCGGTTGCCCGACAGGACGTCATACACAGACGCTGACATGAGGAGCAGTATGAGGTGGCAACACGTCTTTATAGCTCTCTCGCGCCGGCGGCGCTTACCTGACCTCATTGGCATCGTCCCTGTGATCAACATTCTTGTTATACAGCGGAGATAACTGCCACTGACCCTCAGCATCGACCAGCAGATACCAGCTCTGGCTGCCGCGGCGCACCGCGCCTGCAGACCTTGGGTCATGACTGTTCACGATGGCTGTATCAGGCACCATGCGATCGCTAGTAAGCGGTGCAAACTCCATGACCAGCTGCCATCGTCCGGCGCGAGCTGAAGCTCCGCTGACGTCCCGTGCAAACTGCAAATGATGCAAAACAGCCGTCTGTGCCCCGATTGCATCAGCTCCTGCATACATCGCCAGGAAGCTGGCTGTCTGCGCAAGCGATCCAGACAGATCCAAAACCAGCATGGTTTCGGTTGGTCTGATGATTTCTGTGTGAGTGAGACCCGACCTTTCGCCTGCCTGTATTTCGGATTCCTCGTTGCGCATTGGCATCACCGAATGCAGCTTAAGCCCCTGGCGGTCCGCCATATGCATGACGCCCTGGAGTGGCGAAGCGGGTTCTTTTCGTGAGCTGTACCCAGCTCCGGGAAACCAGGCCGACGCTGCCCAGCCTGTCAGCGTGAGGCGTGATCGGCGCCCGGCATTGTCCGACAGCTGCGCCTGCAGCTCCTGCTGCAAATTCAACAGCGCCTTATCAAGTCCGATTCGCTCCGCTTCCAGATCCTCCAGCATAAGCCAATGGAACAGCCCGGCCAGCCCAGTGGCCACAGTTGCCAGCACCGCAGCTGGCAGTAGCACCCACACCCTGCTCATGTTTTCCACACACGGATATCGAGATGCACACCTGTGCCCTGCTGATAGACAGGAGGCTCTGTCTGCAAAAGCCAGCCTGCATCCGATGCCCAGGTTTCCAGCACTTTTCGCAGCCCGGGCAGGTCTTCTGGCTTCTCGATGTATGCTGTAATCGTGAGCTCAAAGTCCTGCCAGTCTATTGTCTGAAATACTGCCGCGTTATCGAAAGGCGCAAGCAAGGCAAACAACTGTGATACCTGCGCTGATCGACGGCGTGATCGCAGGCGCTGCGCAGCACGGCTAAGAGATTCGTCAGCCTCGGCAGCGAATTGGGTCTGCTCATGCAAATACGACCGCATCGCCCGCTCTCGATCCTGCAGTTGCTCGACGATTGCTGACTGTATCACCCATTGCCGCCAAAGCTCTGTCCCTGCCCAGGCCACGACTGCCCCAACCCCCGCCATACTGGCGACCACGACAATCAGCAACCGAATGCGCCGCATCCGGCGCACTTGCGCCCGCCAGGGCAAAAGGTTGAGCTCGATTTCAGCTTCGGTGGCAGACATCAGGATCTGAACCACTGCGAGCCATTTACACCACGACGCATCGCCGCCGCTGTCGCCAGCGCCAGTGCCGGACGTTTGACAACAGAGACTTGCAGGCCAAGTGCCTCAACAGTCGCCCTCACCACAGGCAAGGCTGCGAATTCACCCATGGCCAGCACACTGGTAACTTTGCTGACACTGGTATGCAGCCCGATCCGCTGCAACACTTTGCCAAGCTCTGCAGCGATCCGTCTGCCGGTTTGGCTCTCCGGCCCACCTCCCTGATCAGAGTGCAGTGAAGCCGGGCTGTCTGCAGCGATGGCACTCGAAAGCGCATTGCCGAGCGGGTAATGGCGACTGAAGCTCAACATCTGCTCTGCAAGCAAATGTACGGATATTCCGTCAGCATCAATTTCCAGAAACAGACTTTGCGTATAGTCGACGCCAGAGAGTCGAGAGAATCGCAGCAGGGCCAGGCCCTCCACGTCCAGCACCGAAGGCTGCAGTCTCGCCTCGCCGCAGAGCTCCAGCCATCGTTGCAGCTGTTGCCTGCGGCAGGCATAGATGTGCAGGGTGGCAGTTTCAGACTCATCAGACAGCGATCGACCTAGACCCCGCTCGGCCTGAGTTTCCGCCAACAGATAGTCAATCAGCAGCTCATCACGATCAACGCCCAGCCATTGCCCGCAGTCTGCCCTGACCAGCGCCTGCAGATCCTCATCAGTGAAGGATCGCGGTACCTTTTCCGTATGCGTCAGCATGAAGGACGTTGGTACACAGAGCGCAACGCGGCGCTGATGCCAGGGCAGTTCGCCAAGCAATGGCCTTACCCTGTCTCTCAGCAACTGCGCCATATTGTCCGCGTTTTCTGAGCCGGGAATATCCACAGCAGCTCCAAAACGCCAGCCATCGCCGGGGCTGCGCATTCGACCCGGGAGACTGTACCGGCACCGTGCCTGACACATGGCCACGGCCCTGATACGCCGGCCTCGCAAATCCAATCCCAACATCTCGACATCCTTGTCTGTATGTTTTCATTGTTGTAGACCAAATGTGGCGGTTGTGCACAGTGCATGGCTAGTGTCTAATGGGGAAGAAAATCATTCCGTTTCCGTTATATACTGGTTAGCCGCAGTCTCACTGGCCTGTTATGAAGAAGTTAGTCAAATTCCTGTTCCTGTTCGGCGTATTCTGTGCCTGTGGCATCTTCATGGTTGCCGCAGCCGGCTATTTATACCTGGCCCCACAACTCCCGCCTGCGGAAACCTATCGAAATGTGCAGCTGGAGACGCCGCTGCGCATTCTCACCGCTGATGGCATGCTGATTGAGGAAATTGGTGTGCGACGCGACCCGCTGCGCTATGAAGACATCCCGCCGATGATGGTCAATGCGCTGATTGCCAACGAGGATGAACGTTTTTACTCGCACCCCGGCGTGGATCTGCGCGGTCTTATTCGCGGCTTTATCGGCTTTGTGACCGGGGTAAATCGCGGCGGCGGCAGCACCATCACCATGCAATTGGCCAACAACATCTCCTTTGATAGCGACAGTGTGTACTCGCGAAAACTGAAGGAGATCCCGTTTGCTTTGCGCCTGCAGCAGGAACTGACCAAAGAAGAAATACTGGAACTGTACCTGAACCTGGTCTTTTTTGGTCAGGGTGCGGAAGGTATTGGCGCGGCGGCGGCTGTGTACTACGACAAGCAGGTCAGTGAAATGACCATCGGCGAAATGGCGACCATGGTCTCTCTGCTGCCATGCCCGTCCGTTTGTAACCCGGTCAGCTCGCCAGACAGAGCCGAGCGACGCCGCAATAATGTTATCGATAAAATGCGCGACCAGGGCATGATCACAGCCGCCGAGCACGCCGCAGCGATTGCCGAGCCGATCCAGGCCAGCCGCCATACGCGCAACGCCGAAGTCAGCGCGCCCTACGTAGCGGAGATGGTTCGCCAGGAACTCTTTGAGCAGTACGGCGACGAAATTTACCGGATGGGCATCGAAGTCACCACCAGTGTCCGCGGTGAACTGCAGCGCGCAGCCACCAGCGCGCTGCAAAATGGACTGGAGAACTACTACGACCGCCGGCATGGCTATCGCGGTCCGGAAGCTCATATCCCGCCGGTTGGCGATGACCCGATTGAACGCTGGCAAAGTGAACTGAATGTTGTGCCGACGCTGGGCAATCACGAGCCTGCGTTTGTGACCCGCGTTCGGGAGCGCGCCATTGATGTGCTCAGGCGCGATGGCTCGATCGCCACTATTGAGTGGCCCGGCCTGGAGTGGGCACGGCCATTCATCACGCGCAACAATGCCTGGCCACCACCCCAGCAGGCCAGCGATATAGTCGAAGTCGGCGATCGCATTCGCATTCGCGTGGGGCCTGATGGCAACTGGCAACTCGGTCAGGTGCCGGAGGTTCAGGGTGCAATTGTGTCTGTATCACCTCATACCGGGGACATACTGGCGCTGACCGGCGGTTACGATTTCAGACACAGCCAGGTCAATCGCGCACTGGCCAGTCGCCCCCCAGGCTCTGGATTCAAAGCCTTCCTGTACGGGGCGGCGCTGGAGGCAGGTTATACGCCAGCCACACTGATCAATGACGCACCCTTTGCACGCGGCGATTATCGCCCACAAAATTACGAACGTAACTTTGTGGGTCCGATTACTTTGCGCACTGCGATAAAGGATTCCCGCAACGTCCCGGCGGTAAGATTGATCGACCAGCTGGGCTGGGAAAAAGTCATCGATTTTGCCGACCGCTTTGGTTTTGATACCCGCAATTTCCCGCGCGGCGATCTGACCATCGCGTTGGGCAGTCAGGATGTGCAGCCGCTGGAAATGGCAACCGGCTATGCCATGATCGCAAACGGCGCCAAACCCCTGACACCAACCCTGATCAAGAAAATCGAAACATTTGATGGCGTCCTCTATGAAGCGCCAGAGCCCTGCCTGGACTGCGACGTGGAACCTGTCACTGACCCACGCGTCACCTACATTCTCAGCACACTGCTGCGCTCCGTTGTAGTGGAAGGCAGTGGCCGACGCGTTAACCGCGACATGGGCCGTTCCGACCTGATGGGCAAAACAGGTACCACCAATGGTCCGGCCGAACTCTGGTTCACCGGATTCAATGCGGATATCGCCACCAGTGTATTTGTGGGTCTGGACCAGCCGGAACCGCTTGGCGAATCAGAACAAGGTGCAACCGTTGCCGTGCCTATCTGGATCGACTACATGAGCAAAGCCTTGCAGGGTCAGCCTGAACGGGGCGTGACAAGGCCCGAAGGGCTTGTTGATATTCTAATAGACGAGGATTCCGGTCAGGTGGCCAGACCGGGTCAGGCCAACACCATGTTTGAGGTATTCCTGGCCGAGAACGCACCGTCAGTGCGTGATACACCGCGACAGCCGGAAAGAGTGGAAGAGCGCAATAACGAAGATACCCTGTCGACCGAGATCATATTCTGATCAGGGCGGACAGGGCATTGGGTAGCGGGACCGGACTTTTCGGACCCGCTAAAAACAGCGGTCAGGCAGCGATTACTTGAGTGATCGGTTACCGAAGCGCTTGTTGAAGCGATCAACACGACCGGCGCTGTCTACGATCTTCTGCTTGCCGGTATAGAACGGGTGGCAGGCTGCACACACGTCGAGCATCATGTCTTTACCCAAAGTGGATCGGGTTTCAATCACGTTACCGCAGCTGCAGGTGGCCTTCATGGCCTGATACTTTGGATGGATATCCGCTTTCATTGGTATTACCTCATCAATACTGGCATCGCCACACAGCCCCTGCCGTGCACCATACCTGTAGCGTCAACCAATGCATTCACACTGGTGAACCGTGGAAAAAGGGGCGTCATTGTATCAGAGAATGCAAGGCACGCAAGTAGATTCAGCGCCCGGACTCCAGTCCGGAGCGAATGCGGTCATGATTCTTGACCGTCTCACGCATTATCTGGGCAAGCATCTCGGCAACCAGGTCGCCGTTTACGCCATGCCGTTCGCAAAGCTGACGAATATCGGCAAGTTTCTCTGCCTCACGCTTTGGGTCGAACGACTGCAGACCGACCCTTGCTTTGATGTTGCCGACGCGGCGAGTCAGCGCAAAACGGTTTGCCAGCATCAGCACCAGCCCGTGATCCAGTCGATCGATCTGTTTGCGCAACTCAAGCAGCTCTGCCTGCCATTCTGCCGGACTCCATTCGACCGAGGGTTGCTCGGCGGACGACTGCCCGTCAGTTTTCTGCTCCGCCACAGAAGCATCGGTGGGCGCTGATTCCTGTTTCATTTGTTCTCTCTACCGATTGGGCATTAGTGCACACAGTATAATGGAAGCAGCCATCCGCTAAAACCAGTTATACTTGGCAATCAATCCGCCCTCTGTTCAACTCCGGATCTGCTGCGTGTCCGCTTCCCCAGAATCACAACATCGAATCCTCAGGGTTGCTGTGCCCTCACCCCTGCGGAGGCTGTTTGATTACCGGCTGCCTGATAGCTTTGAAACTCCCCAGCCCGGCACACGGATTCGTGTCCCGTTTGGTTCGCGCGAATTGACCGGTATCGTAGTGGACGTCTCAGTGAGCTCGGATGTGTCGTCAGACAAGATCAAGGATGTACTGGACGTACTGGACGAGGAGGCTCTGTTGCCGCCCCATTTGCTTTCGCTGTGGTTATGGGCGGCACAATACTATCAGCACCCGATCGGTGAAGCGCTGCACACCATTTTGCCAGCCGGCCTTCGCAATAAGGGCGTAGCCACCATCAAGCGGCGAAAATCAGATCTGCGCGACGGACAGGATCAACCTGATCAACCACTTTCACTGAACACCATGCAGCAACAGGCAGTGAATGCCATTGTTGCAGAACCGCAGCGGTTTAACTGCTTTCTGCTGGATGGGGTAACGGGCAGCGGCAAGACTGAAGTTTATCTGCAGGCTATCCAGCAGACGTTGGACCGGGGCAGACAGGTGCTGGTCCTGGTGCCGGAAATCAGCCTGACACCACAAACCGTGTCTCGTTTCCGCCAACGCTTTAAGGTCCCGATTGCCATCATGCATTCTGGCCTGACGCCCCGACAACGCCTGAATGCCTGGCTGGAGTCAGCTCAGGGCAGTGCACGCATCACAATTGGCACTCGCTCGGCGATTTTTACACCACTGGCAGACCCGGGCCTGATCGTCATCGATGAAGAACACGATAACTCCCTAAAGCAGCAGGATGGGTTTCGATATTCAGCCCGGGACCTGGGCGTTATGCGGGCGCGTCGTGAGTCCATCCCGATTGTGCTCGGTTCGGCGACGCCATCACTGGAAAGTCTGTTGAATGCCAGGTCTGGTCGCTACAGACATCTTCGCCTGACTGAACGGGCGGGATCTGCCACCATGCCCCATTACATGCTCATAGACACGCAGCGCCAGCCACCGGCGCCAGACGGGCTGACTCAGGAACTGCTAAGCTGCCTGCAGGATCATCTGCGCCGGGGTAATCAGGCACTTATTTTTATCAACCGGCGTGGCTTTGCGCCTGTGCTGCAGTGCCAGGACTGCGGCTGGACAGCAGAGTGCCGAGACTGCGATGCGCGCCTGACGCTGCATCGACATCCCCCACATTTGCGCTGCCACCACTGTGATCGTCGCGAGCCAGTGCACAGTCATTGCCCCGGCTGTCAGGGCAAAGCGCTGACGACCACCGGCGTCGGCACAGAACGATGCGAGGTCGCCCTTCAACAGCATTTCCCGGACATACCGGTACTCCGTGTCGATCGCGATGCGACGCGCCGAAAAGATGATCTTGATAAACTGCTGGCTAAGGTGGCGACCGGAGAGCCCTGTATCCTGGTGGGAACGCAGATGTTGGCCAAGGGCCATCATTTCCCGAACGTTACACTGGTGGGGATACTCGATGCCGACAGCGGGCTGTTCAGCGCCGATTTTCGTGGGCCGGAATTCATGGCACAACTCCTCACACAGGTATCCGGTCGTGCGGGTCGGGCCGAGCAGCCTGGCCAGGTGATGATTCAGACTCGTCACAGCAGCCATCAGCATCTGCGGACTCTGGTCACCGAGGGGTATCATGCACTGGCTGGCGCACTCCTGGAGGAGCGGCAGCTGAGCGACATGCCTCCGTTCAGCTACATGGCTGTGCTTCGCGCAGAAGCAATTAACGCGTCAGCCCCGGCCCGGTTTCTGAACGACGCCAGGCAGATGATTGAGCAAATGCATCAGTCACCATCAGGTGCTGCCGGACGCTTGAAGATTCAGTTGAATGGCCCGCTGCCCGCACCAATGGAGCGCAAGGCGAACCGTTTTCGGCAGCAGCTGACACTTCGCAGCCATTCGCGACAGCACTTGCAATCGGTGCTGACTCACTTGTGTAATGAGCTCGAACAACACCCCGGGCAACGACGGGTGCGCTGGTCAATTGACGTTGATCCGCAGGACATGATTTAAGGCACTGGAAAATCGGGGAATGACAAATTGACCCGGACTCATCCGCGACAGGATAATAAGATTCATGGAACAGGATTTTGCAAAGCGCCGTATTCGAACCCCGCTGGCGGAGCCCAGCCCTCCCCCCCGATCATCGGGACTGGCGCTATTGCTGACCGGCCTGATGACCGGCGTTGTCATTGGCCTGTTCCTGGGTCTGCTGATTTATATGAGTGGTATGCTGCCGCCGGCACCGGGCCAGCAAATGGCAGACGCAACGCCGAGAGACTCAGAGTTCCTCACCCAGGATGACGCCACCGTCGCCGAGGATGGCCTGACCGCGGAGCAGGAGCGGGAAGCAGCCCGACTTCAGCTCGAGTTTTATCAGGAGCTACCAAACTACGAAGTAGTCGTTGATGTCACCCCGCTACCGGTGCCAGCGTCCCAGCGTAGCACACCAGATCCAACAACTGAGCCGCCCGCTGAGTCTTCAAACGCTCCAGCGACCGCTGAATCAACTACTGCAACCGTGGTGGCCACATCAGAAACCGTGCCACCCAGCCTGTCCAACGGCGCCTTCCTCCTGCAGGCTGGAGCCTTCCAGCAGCAGGGAGCTGCCAGTGCGCAACTCAACCGGCTGCTGGCACTCGGCCTGGACGCTCGTATCCGCCAGGAAAACATGCCCAACCGCACACTCTACCTGGTACAGGCCGGGCCCTATGACACCCGCGAGCAGATGCTCCAGGCCGAAAGCACATTGCGCGGCAATAATATCGATACCATGCGCATAACGCTCAACCGGCCTTGAAACCAGTCAGCTGCATCCCCACTTAATTATTTAAACATTCCTGCCTGTTTAAAGGAGATGCGGTTTGGAGCAATTCCGTGGAACAACTATTTTATCTGTGCGCCGTGGCAACACTGTCGTGGTCGGTGGCGACGGCCAGGTATCTCAGGGCAACACCGTCCTGAAAGGCAATGCACGCAAAGTCAGAAGGCTTTACAAAGACCAGGTGATCGCCGGCTTCGCCGGCGGCACCGCCGACGCATTCACGCTGTTTGAGCGATTCGAGGAACAGCTGGAGAAGCACCAGGGCAAGCTGGTCCGTGCCGCAGTGGCGCTGGCCAAACTCTGGCGCACAGAGCGATCTCTGCGCCGCCTCGAAGCACTTCTGGTTGTTGCAGATAAAGATGCTTCACTGATCATTACAGGCAATGGCGATGTCATCGAACCGGAAGACGGCCTGATGGCAATTGGCTCGGGCGGCTCATTCGCTCTATCAGCAGCCCGTGCACTTTATTACAACACCGAAATGGACGCTCGCAGCATTGTGGAAAAAAGCCTGGGAATTGCTGCCGACATCTGCGTCTACACCAACCAGCAGCACGTGATTGAAGAACTTGAGTATTAGTGCGACAGGATTTTAATACATGACAACCATGACTCCGCGAGAAATCGCCTCCGAACTTGACCGCCATATCGTTGGCCAGAACAAGGCCAAACGTGCTGTTGCCATAGCCCTGCGCAACCGCTGGCGGCGTATGCAGCTTGGCAGTGAGATCCGCCAGGAAATTACTCCCAAGAATATTCTGATGATCGGCCCGACCGGCGTCGGCAAAACTGAAATCGCCCGACGCCTGGCCAAACTGGCCAATGCGCCGTTCATCAAAGTTGAAGCCACCAAATTCACCGAAGTGGGCTATGTCGGCCGTGATGTGGAATCCATTGTCCGCGACCTGGTGGACATCGCTGTCAAAATGCTTCGTGAAGAACAGATCCGCAAAGTCCAGCACCGTGCCGAAGATGCTGCGGAAGAGCGCATCCTGGACGCCCTGCTGCCGCCAGCGCGCAGTGTCGCGCAGGATGAGTCAGAGCCTCAGACCAACAACTCTGCCAGTCGGCAGATGTTCCGCAAAAAACTGCGCGAAGGTCAGCTTGACGACAAGGAAATTGAAATCAGCGTCAGCGACAATGCGGCAGGCGTCGAGATCATGGCGCCGCCGGGACTGGAAGAGATGACCAGCCAGCTAAAGAACATGTTCTCTTCGATGAATACGGGTCGCAAGAAAACGCGTCGACTGCCCATCAAGGTCGCGTTCCGCATGCTCAAGGAAGAAGAAGCGGCCAAGCTGGTTAATGAAGAAGAAATCAAGAACCAGGCCATTGACGTCACAGAACAGACCGGTATCGTATTCATCGATGAGATAGACAAAGTTACCGAACGCAGTGAGAGCGGACACAGCGGTGGCGTGTCTCGCGAAGGTGTGCAACGTGACCTGCTGCCATTGATAGAAGGCTCAACCGTGACAACCAAGTATGGCAGTGTCAAAACTGATCATATTCTGTTTATTGCATCTGGCGCCTTTCACCTGTCCAAACCTTCGGACCTGATCCCCGAGCTTCAGGGCCGTCTGCCAATTCGTGTAGAGCTTGACGCGCTGAGTGCCAGAGACTTCGAGCGCATTCTGACTGAACCTAATGCAGCATTGACAGAACAGTATCGCGCCTTGCTGGCCACAGAAGGGCTGAATGTCACCTTCACCGACGACGGCATTGCCAAGCTGGCCGAGACCGCCTGGGAAGTAAATGAGCGCACTGAAAACATCGGCGCCCGTCGCCTGCATACTGTCATGGAGCGCTTGCTGGAAGAAGTATCATTCACTGCTGCAGATCTGGGCGTTGGCGAAAACCGCGACCTGACCATCGATGCCGCATACGTTGAAAAACAACTGGGTGACCTGGCGCGTAACGAAGACCTGAGCCGTTTCATCCTGTAATGGACAAGACGCCCGTCAGCATCCGACTTCGCAAAACCAGCAATGTGCTGGAGCTCGCGTATGCTGACGGCGCCGCTTACCAACTGCCCGCTGAATTCCTTCGCGTACACTCCCCCTCTGCTGAAGTGACCGGTCATGGCCCAGAACAGGCCGTCCTGCAATGGGGAAAACGCCATGTATGCGTGACCGGCGTTCGCGGCGTCGGCCACTATGCCATACAGCTCAGTTTTGATGATGGACACGACAGTGGCATTTTTACCTGGGATTATCTGTTCGACCTCTGCTCCCGTCAGGAACAGTTGTGGCAGGACTATCTTGAACGCCTGAGGCGGGCGGGTCGATTGCGTGATGATGCACAAGTGATTACCATTACAGATCCGACCAGGACCAATCACTCATGAGCAACCACCAACATAACGATTCCCACAGCACACATGCGGATGCGGATAGCGAAGCGGGTACCCACTTCGGCTACCAGACTGTAAGTCCCGCGGAAAAAACCCGGCGTGTGGGCCAGGTATTTCACTCAGTCGCCAATCGCTATGATGTGATGAATGACCTGATATCCATGGGCACGCACCGTGTCATCAAGCAGTTTACGGTACAGCTCAGCGGCGTGCGGACAGGCCAGCGTGTTCTCGACCTGGCCGGTGGTACGGGGGATTTTTCCATGAAATTTTCCCCGCTGGTGGGCCCCAGCGGCCAGGTGGTGCTGGCTGACATCAATGATTCCATGCTCAAGGTGGGTCGCGATCGACTGCTGGACCGGGGGCTGACAGGCAATATCAGCATCGCGCAGGTCAATGCCGAACACCTGCCGTTTGAGCCGGAAAGTTTTGACTGCATTGTTATTGCCTATGGTTTGCGCAACGTCACTGACAAGGATGCCGCGCTGCGCTCCATGTACCAGACACTCAAACCTGGCGGCCGCGCGCTGGTGCTGGAGTTCTCAAAACCGGTCAACCCGGTTCTTGGCAAGGCCTACGATGCCTGGTCAGCGCTGTGGCCGGTAGCAGGCAAAGCAGTCACCGGCGATGCCGACAGCTACCGTTACCTGGTGGAATCGATTCGTATGCATCCAGATCAGGAAACCCTCAAGTCCATGATGCAGGAAGCCGGTTTCCGGGATTGCAAGTATCACAACCTGCTGGGCGGAATCAGCGCCATCCATATTGGTTACAAATAGGCAGCCTGCCATGAGCGCACTGTTGAAGTTTGCGATGCTGCAGCCCATTGAGGCGGGACTGAACCTGTTTCTCAAGCGGGACCCCCATATCATCGCCTCACTGCACAAGGTTGCGCCCGACAAGCTGATTCAGCTGGAGTGTACCAGCTCCCCACGCCTTTCACTCGCACTGCAAATAAGCGCCGATCGCATTCACCTGCTTGTCGAACCCGAAGAGCCAATTGATGCCACTATTCGTGGCACCCGTGCCGCATTGCTGGGCCTGCTGCAAAGCGATGACCCGGCTGCTGCACTTTACCATCCGGAACTGCAGCTCAGTGGTGATGTGCATCTGATTCAGGCACTGCACCGCGCGGTGACGCAACTTGAGCTGCAGTGGCAGGATCTGTTCGACAATCCGGCATTCCACCTGGCTGCCTCCGCACTCACAAAAGCCCGCCAGCAGACAGAGATGACGATTTCGTCACTGCGGCAGGACACCACTGACTTCCTGCAACAGGAGGCCGCGTTGCTGCCCAGCCGACATGAAATTGCCGGTTTTCAGTCCAGAGTTGACGATCTGCGCCTGCGCATTGACCGTCTGGAGGCCCGTACCCGGCTTTTTCTGGAAAAACAGTAGCTCCATCAGGGAAATCGTGACATCAACCCCACTGTGACATATTGACGCAGTGACTTGTTTGCGCGCATGTAGATGCGATAATCCGGGAAACGTTGCCATTCGTAACAATATTAAGGCGCCATTAAGTTGCTCTACGCGCATAATGGTTGCCACATAACGATATGGTTATCGGACTGTTGCGGTGTCAACGCAGTCCGGAATTATAGAAATGTTCAGGAGAGTCAGTATGAATGCAGCAAATAAGTCAGAAGGTTGGAAACTCGCCAGCGCGGCGGCCGCGTTGCTGATGTCCGGTACCGCCGCGGCTTCAGCCTTCGATTCGCTGGATAACAACCCGGACCAGCCGGTCAAGGTCAGCGTGTGTCAGGACGTTCCGGACACTGCCTTTGCCGCCGTCAGCACCGGCAATGAAAACTTTTCCTCAGTCATGTGTCAGGTCATGGGCGGTACTCAGGCCAAAGCGCTGACAGCAGCTGCAGGAACTGACCTGGCATCGGACGCTGTACAGGTGACTTACTGCAATGACGTTTTCACCTGCGCAGGTCTCAGTGCCTGTAAGGGCAATGCCAACGCCAATTGTGCGGGTCAGAACACCTGTCATGGCATCGGATTTGTTGGCGTATACAGCGATAGCAAAGACATCTCTGACTCACTGTGCGAGAAGCTTGGCGGCACGGTGCTGTCGTCGCTGTAAAGCCACCCCCTGCCATGCTTGGCTTCGGATTGGGTCTTCGCAGTCAGCACTACAATGACGTGCTGACTGGGTGGCCCGACGTCGACTGGTTTGAGCTGATAACCGAGAACTACCTGGCCCCCGGCGGGCGCCCGCGCGCGATTCTGCGCCAGGTTCGCGAACACTACCCTGTTGTTTTACATGGCCTGTCATTCAACATTGGCACAGCCGAAGCGCCCGACTTTGACTACCTGAAGCAACTCAAGGCGCTGATTAAAGAAGTACAACCGGCCTGGGTGTCCGACCATCTCTGCTGGACAGGACTGCACGGCAAAACCTCACACGACCTGCTGCCCATCGCCTACAATCAGGAGACGCTGGATCAGGTTGCCGGTAAAGTAAGCCAGATTCAGGACTACCTCGGCCACCACATCGTGCTGGAAAACCCGTCAGTCTACATTCAGTTCCGGTCTGCCAGTATGAGTGAGGCCGAGTTCATCAACACCCTGGTGGAGAGAACCGGCTGTCAGATACTGCTGGATGTAAACAATCTCTATGTCAGCTGTTTCAACCTGGGGCTTGATCCCTATCAGTCCCTGCAGGCGCTAAGACCAGACTGTGTTGCGCAGTTCCATCTGGCCGGGCACACGCATAACAGCAGTCATATTATCGACACCCACGACCAGGCCGTCAGCGACCCTGTGTGGGAACTGTATGCCGCAGCCTGCAAACGATTCGGTGCCACAGCAACCCTGCTGGAACGGGACGACAATATACCCCCGCTGCAGGAGCTGATTGCTGAACTGGCACAGGCCAGAGCGATTCAGCAGCAGGCGCTGGACACCCAATGACATACGCAGCATCGTGCCCGTGGAGAGCAGGCTGATGACCTGGTCAGAGGAACAGGAAGCTTTCTGGAAGTGGATAACCCGGCCGCAGGACCTGCGCGAGAGCGCCGATGATATCCAGCAGCTATTCAAACCTCACCGGGAAATAAGCCAGGTCGAAGCGCTGGCGATTTACAACAACGCCTACCACCAGCGACTGATACAAATTTCCTCCGAGCTTTTCCCAGTGACCCATCACACCCTGGGTCAGGATGTGTATACCCGACTCTGGATCGAGTACCTGGCAAGCTCACCACCGCGCCCCGGGCCTATGGGCCTGCTGGGCGAAAACCTGCTGGCTTTCGTTCGGCAACACCAGCAGTTCGGAAAGCTGCCAGCCCTGATCAGCATCATCGAGCTGGAAAGCCTGCTGATCGAGCTGTTCGATCGCGCTGACGAACCTGCCTACACCCAGGCGCAGCTTCAGTGTCTGCCGCCTGATCAGTGGCCGGAGACGCGCTGGCAGGTTAAACAGGATTGGGCCATCATGAGCAGTGCATTTGACCTGGAACAGTACTGGAGTCAGATGCAGCAACACATGAACTCTCCGGACCCTGTGCCAGGAGAAACCAGCTTCTCTGCAATGAAGTTTACGGATACTGATTGTGCATGGTATCTGGTGCGCAGATCAGATTATCGGATGCAGTTCCACCGTATCAGCGAACTGATGGCAGGTTTTCTGCAGAGACTGCAACAGGGAGTTAATTTCGCTGGACTTTGCGACTACCTGAACAGCGAGCGTCCTGATGAGGACATTCCCACACTCAGCCTGCAGCTGCTGCTCAAGACAATCGAGCTGCAGCTGCTGCATCGCTAGAGTGGTTCAGGCTTCAACGATCTCGAAGGTATGCGTCATCTTTACGCCAGCGCCAGCCAGCATGATGGAAGCCGAACAGTATTTTTCAGCCGACAGCGACACTGCCCGCTCAACCTGTTTCTCACTCAGCTCTTTGCCGGTCACGATAAAGTGCATGTGAATGCTTTCGAACACAGCCGGCACAGCGTCTGCGCGCGTGGCCTGCATGTCGACCTGACAATCAGTCACCTGTTGCCGGGACTTGCGAAGAATATTGACCACGTCAAATGAAGAACATCCCCCGGTGCCGATCAACAGCATCTCCATCGGGCGCACACCCAGATTCCGGCCACCGCTGTCCTCAGGACCATCCATGACCACCGTATGGCCACTGCCGGATTCGCCCAAAAACATCGCGTTGTTAACCCAACGAACTGTTGCTTTCATCACTTGCTCCTGTACTCCTGTCAGCGGGTGCGAAAGATTACCACAGCCTGTGCGTCAGAGTTAGCCGTGAGCTCATGGCTTGCGTTACAATCAAGTGACATCCGGACAAGGGAATTCCGACCAACAACCAGGAGAGCACCGATATGGCGCTGATGGCCATCACTCCCCACATTGATGATCTGCACAATTTTCTGGCCTTCTGCCAGATCCGCAAGTATGAGCGAGGTCAGACTGTCATCTACGCGGGTGATGAACCCACTACGCTCTACTACATCATGAAGGGCACAGTGTCCGTGTATCTGGAAGAAGAGGAAGGCAAGGAAGTGATCATAGCCTATCTGAACCCAGGGGACTTCTTTGGCGAGATGGGCCTGTTTGATTCCCTGCAGTCACGCAGCGCATTCTGCCGCGCCCGCACCGGCTGCGAAATTGCAGAAATTGAGTACGCCAGGTTCAACAGCTATGTGCGGGCCCACCCCGAAATCCTCTTCACCATTGGCAAGCAGATGGCCAACCGTCTGCGACATACGACACGAAAACTGGGTGATCTGGCTTTTTATGATGTGACGGGCCGCATCGCGCGCACGCTGATTGAGCTCAGTAAAGAACCGGCGGCAATGACCCACCCCAATGGCATGCAGATCAAAATTACCCGACAGGAGCTGGGCAGCCTGGTTAATTGTTCGCGGGAAATGGCCGGACGTGTTTTAAAGACACTCGAAGAGCAGCAGCTGATTTCGGTTCACGGACAAACCATTGTGGTTTTTGGAACCCGCTGATTATTCGCCGGAAGCCAGCATCAACAGGCCGCGCCCACCATTGGCAAACAGTTTCTCCCGTTCGGCCTTGATGTAGGCGAGCTTGTCGCGCTTTTCATCCTGCGGCAGCCCCCTCATGCCCAACAGACTCTCGGCACGCCGATAGCATGACATGGCCCGAATGCCATCCTCATGCTCAATTGCTTTCTGAGCCATCAGCAAACTGGAATTAACCGCTACCCGAAGGCCCAGTGTTCGCAGTTTGTCACGGGCTGACTCAAACTGACTGGCACTGATTTTTTCGCCTTTGTACAAATCCATGAATATCTGCAACGCGCGCTGTATGTGTCGCTGGGCAACACTCAGCTCCTGCTCGGTTGCCACCGCAGCACTGCCGCCAGCCGAACCGCTGCCGCGTTTGCGGCCGGAGGTCTCCGCTTCTTTTAGCTGAGCATCCAGGTCACGCCGGGACGGATCCAGGCGTTGAATGGTTTTTATGTCGTTAGTCAGGGTTTCGTAGAGCGGCTGCAGGATTTCAGGATCGGTGTCCATCTGCAGCAGGGCACGACTGGCTTCGTATATCTGACGTCGCCGCTCATCCACCGTTGCCAGCTGGCGAAGCCGCCAGTATTGCTCGGACTGATGATGCAAGGCCCACTTGGCCAGCAGCAACCCCGCCCACAGCAGAAGCAGCAAAAAGAAGATGGTCAGCAGGTTGGGTACGAACATTTACGGCCCGAGTCGTCATTATTGAGATCGTTCTCATAGTGACTGGTATCGGCTGTTCGCAGGGAATGTTTAGTCAGTCAAACAATTCGCGCAGCTTTTCACCCGGATCGTCGGCGCGCATGAATGTCTCACCTATCAGGAATCCATAAACTCCACGTGACACCATGTGTTTAACATCAGCGGCCGTGCTGATACCACTTTCGGTGACAATCAGTTTATCTTCCGGCACCCGCTCTGCCAGGCGCAGCGTGGTATCCAGATCGGTATGAAAGGTATGCAGGTTTCGGTTGTTGATACCTATCAGATCGAAACCTGCAGACAGGGCTACATCCAGCTCGGTCTCATTGTGAACTTCAACAAGCACATCAAGGGCAAAGTCTGCGGCGCACTGCGACAGCTCTTTCAGGCGCACCGGGTTCAGGGCCGCTACAATCAGCAGGATACAATCAGCCCCGATGGCGCCAGCTTCTGCCACCTGATAGGGGTCAACGATGAAGTCCTTGCGAATAACAGGCAGGTCACAGGCCGCGCGCGCCTGCTTGAGATATTCATTGCTGCCCTGAAAAAAATGTTCGTCGGTCAGCACAGACAGGCAATTGGCGCCAGCTGCCGCATACTGAGCAGCAATACGTGCCGGGTCAAAGTCTTCGCGAATCAGGCCTTTGCTCGGAGACGCTTTTTTAATCTCGGCAATCACAGCCGTTTGCTGCTGATCCATGCGCTCTCGCAGTGCGCTAATGAAACCCCGCCTGTCGTCCATGGTGTCGCGCGCCAGCTTTTCCTGCATGGCCAGGCTGACCTGCTGGCTGTTCTGCTGAATCTCCCACTGCTTGCGGTCGAGTATTTTTTCCAGAATCGTGCTTGTGCTCACTTGGCAAACCCTTGTGTCATTTCAGCCAGCTGCTGCAGTTTCTCCAGCGCAGCACCACTTTTCAGTATCTCTTGTGCCCGTGCCACACCTGCCGGCAGATCGTCGCAGAGGTTGGCCGCGTAGATGGCAGCACCGGCGTTCAAAGCCACAATATCTCCTGCAGCCTCGTCCTGGTAGCTCAGTGCTTTTTTCACCAGCTCCAGGCTCTGCTGTGGAGATTCCACCTGCAGGGCACGATAGTCACTGCGCTGCTGCATGCCGAAGTCCGCTGGCGACACGGTATACCGTGTGATATGTCCATCTCGCAATTCACCGATCTGCGTACTCGCGGACAGGCTGATTTCATCCAGTCCATCGTCAGCGGCCAGCACCAGCACATGCCGGCTGCCAAGCTCCTGAAGGACATCCAGTATCGGCTCGATCCATTCCGCAGCAAATACTCCCATCACCTGATTCGGAGCACCCGCTGGATTCGTCAATGGCCCCAGCATATTAAAGATAGTACGCACACCGATTTCACGACGCGGACCAATTACATGCTTCATGGCGCTATGGTGTCCGGGCGCGAACATGAAACCGACTCCCAGGGTCTGAATACATTGCGCGACCTGTTCCGGGTTGATACCAAGGTTGACGCCAGCCGCCTCCAGCAGATCAGCGCTGCCGCTTTTGCTGGTGGCTCCACGGTTGCCATGCTTGGCCACCCGGGCGCCAGCGCAGGCTGCCACCATGGCCGCCGATGTAGAAATATTGAAGGTGTCTGTGCCCGTACCACCGGTACCGCAGGTGTCCACCAGATGCGCGTCCGGCGGCACTGCAACAGGCGTTGCCAGCTCCCGCATCACGCGTGCCGCACCCAGCAATTCAGCTGTTTTTATGCCCTTGATCTGCAGGGCGACGAGGAAGGCAGCGATCTGGGCATCCGTGCACTGGCCGGTCATCATCTCGCGAATCAGCTCTGCTGTCTGGCCTGCATCCAGATCCTGACCTGCTGACAGGTGCCGTATCGCCTGTTTGATATCCATGTGGCTGTTATCCTCTTTCCAGAAAGTTCTGCAGCAACTGATGACCGTGTTCGCTCAGGATGGATTCCGGGTGAAATTGCACGCCTTCCACGTCCAACGTTCTGTGACGCACGCCCATAATCTCGTCGACACTGCCATCAGGCAGCTGCGTCCATGCCGTCACTTCGAGGCAGTCCGGCAGGGTTTTACTGTCAATTACCAGTGAATGATAGCGGGTCGCTGTAAAAGGACTGGGCAGTCCGCTGAATACGCCAACATTCTGGTGGTAGACCGGAGACAGCTTGCCGTGCATCACCTGACGAGCACGAATGACGTCACCGCCGTAGGCCTGCCCGATTGCCTGATGACCCAGGCAAACGCCGAGCAATGGAATTTTTCCGGCAAAGTTCTTGATGACATCAATCGAGATACCCGCCTCAGAGGGCGTGCAGGGGCCCGGTGAAATGACGATTTTCTGCGGCGCCAGCTTTTCAACATCAGCCAAGGAGATGGCGTCATTACGGTACACCTGGACATCCGCTCCCAGTTCACCCAGGTACTGCACAATGTTCCAGGTGAAGGAATCATAATTGTCGATCATCAATATCATGCGCGGCGGCCCTCAGTGTTCCAGCCGGCTATTTTCGCTGAAATCGGGCAGAACATAAACCATTGAAACACAATTGCGGCTGCCTGAGCGTCTGGGCAGTGCCGGGTCGCCGGTCCATCAGAGCTCGCAGGCCTGACTCAAGGCTGTTGCGTGATATGGTCTGCCAACAGGGCGCGGATTTGAGCCCGACTGGCACTGGCATCATAAGTCGTCGCTTCTGCCGCCTCACCAGCAAGCCCGAACACAGATACAAAAAGTGGCATGCCGTTGGCCGTTTCCGAAAAGGCGAATGCCTCATCAGCATCAATATATTCCTGCCAGACGGCTCTGACGTCGCGCCAGAATTGCTCGGTTGCCTGCCAGTACTCATCGCCAGCCGTAAAGTCAAAGTCCGCCAGACGCTCATAGCGCGCAGCGCCCAGCTCCTTGGAGAGGTAGGGTTGCGATTCGCGCAATTGACCGGGCGCATCCAGTGCAACCTTGAAATTCTCTTCTTCCTGCACCCAGCCAGTGGGCGTGATCGTATGCCGGTTGGTTCCCACAAGAACCTGATAGTCCTGCCGAACACTGGATTCCCTGCGCGGCAATGGTCTCCAGGTAGTCGAGCTGAGCCACGAGGAGATATTGTGATCGTGCTGCCAGCGACCAACAGCGGCGTATCGTGGCGAGTCATCAACCTGATAGACGGATTGCGACCAGACGCCCTCCATCTCCTCCGCGACCAGCGGCTGCGACACGAATTCATCAAAACCATTAAAGACTCGAATGCTGGACGGCTCGTACTGCCAGTCCTGCCGCCAGTGCTTTTGCACCATCGGCGCTGACACATTCCCCGACTCGTCTACGTACTGCATCACCATAATGTGCTGCAGACTGATAAAGTCATCACGGTCTTCAATCACATAGACATATTCAGTGGCCCAAGACTGATAAGGCCGGTCGGGCTCGAATCCGGGCGTGTAACCGACGGTTTCCAGAAAATCGAAGCTGACCCGATATCCCCCCGCCATTGCCAGAATGGCCAGCCGGTCGCGCTCAAAGTCTTCCAGACCGTCATTTTGCAGCGCCTGCCATGCATCGCTCGGCGCTTCTGCCAGCTCAAGCTCTGCACCCTGTGTTGTGCCCCCGCGCACCTGCATGTCACAGGCCGGTGAGAACTGCCAACTGAAAGTAAACAGACGTGCCTGTGAGCAGTCCGTGTCCTCACTCTGTGCCGATGCGCTAGTGAGCGAGCCCAGTAGCAGAATCAGCAACAGGACCACATGTGATTTCATCAGAAAACTCCTTGATCAACATACAAGTGCAAGTACACATGATATGAGCGCGAGTCTACAGTACTGGCAGTATATTATTAACGGCGAGAGCAGGAGCGCTCCCCAGGAATCAGAACCTCAGTTGGAACTCTGCGCCTGAGCCGCCTCTTCCAGCCGCGCCCCGGCCAGAATGCCGGGCATCGCGTAATTGCCTTCGTGGCAGGCGTATTCGTAGATACCCTCACTCTGCTTCATTTCCAGCTCACCGGTCCAGGCCTCCCGGTACAGGTCAGGATCCTCAATGGTGAACTTGTAATTCAACACGTTCTCGCGGCTGATGCGAAAACGCTCGGTGATGGTGGCATTTTCCGAGGTATAGCCGCCACCACGGGCAACCTGCAGTGGATGAAACCCTTTGGTGACCACCACCAGTTCATCGCCTTCATAATAGCCAACGGAGTTGCCATGCCACTTGGGAATCATGTTTTTGGAGAACTCGGCATCAATCGGCACAATACGGGCGTCGTTGACCATCTCGGCCATGATCACCACGTGAGTAGGCGACTGCACAATCTGCATGTTGTTGTTATACAGAGAGGGGGTAAACGGGATGACGCTGGAAAAACTGATCAGGCAGCGCTCGGAGAGTGGAAAACCTTCGGGACCTGCGTTTTTTTCGATGTGATCGTAGTTCATGCGGGCGCGCTGGGCATTGCGGTTGTCCCGGCCATCTTCACGCCAGGGAATGCGGCCATCTTCGGGATAGATGACAAAGGAGGTGCGCAGCTCGCCGTCCACACTGCCCAGGCCATCACGAATATCAATCCAGAACGAGTTGTAGGCACCAACATTGTCCGGGCCCGGCGCCTCTGCACCGGTGGCCTCCAGGGCCTCTGCCCACTGCTCGAAACTCGGGACAAGTTCGGCCATGCGCTCCGGACTGATTACCAGCGCACCCTCGAATACCGGCGAGCGTTCCATGCTGGTGCGGGAGGAGTAGTCCCACATACCCTGCACATCAGGCACTCCCCAGGATGTTCTGGGCACTTCGAAATCGTTGGCAAGGGCAATAGTACAGGCCAGCATTGCCGATCCACTCAGGGCTAAACGCAGGAAATTACGAGGTGTTCCATTGAGCATGGTCATACGGTCGGCCTCTTTTTTATTGTGATTGTTTTTTGAGTATAGCCACCCCAAGCGATCTGACAATAGGCCAGAATACCTATTCTGAATCCGTTCATCCAGCCGGCGCGCTGCATGAGGCGCCAAACCGGTAACAACTGAAACAGCGCGGGTGACGCAGCATGATGCGCTTGCCAAGGCTCTCGGTCAGCGTTGCACCAAGATCGTAATCAGGGTCATCATCCACCAGTGTACAGGCGTATACACGCACGCCGGCATTGGTATTGATCAGCATGCGCGTATAGGTGCACATGAAGTGCGCACGACTTTCCCGCGTCGGGTATTTTTCCATGCAGCTGGCGGTGACTTCCGGACTGCCATTTTCTGTGCCAGGTGTCCCAAGGTCAGGAAAGGAAGTAAACAACAGATTCTCCGGTACGTCGTGCTTGCGAAAAACCTCCCGAAAGCGGCTTTCCACCTGGTGAAGATCTTCGTCCGGATCGCTCTGCCTCGCGATTGACACTTTGAATCCGTTTTCATGCAGCCATCTGATGCTCTGCAGAGATTCCTGGAACGATCCATCGCCACGGCCGGCGTCGTGACGCTTGATGTCAGGATAATCCAGGCTGATACGGAAATGTATTGGATTGGGATTGGCAAGCAACGGCAGTATCTGATGCGATCGCTGCATGACGACGCGTGTCCCGTTGGTCAGCACAAAACAGGGCCGATGGCGGCTGGCATAATCCAGAATGCTGACAAACTCACGGATTACAAAGGGTTCCCCGCCAGTGAAAGAAAACTGCTCCACGCCCATCTCAACCGCCTCATGAATAAACGGTTTAAGCTGCTCAAGCGTCATCGCCGGGATCCGGCTGTCACCTGGGTGTGAGCCCTCCAGACAGAAAGGGCAGGCCAGATTGCATGCTGTGCCGGTGTGAATCCACAACTCTCGCAACTGATCCGCGTCAATATGACCGCGTGGCTCACCGGCTCGAGTGTGGGTCCAGCTGTCGGCATGTCGCGGTGACAGCAGCTGCTTTATGTCTAATGTCTGCACATCACTACTATTTACTGTCATTTCTGGATCCATTGAGCATCATTCAGGATTCACGGCTTTTCTGATTTTGCTTTG
The DNA here is from genome assembly GCF_021729085.1 of Pseudohongiella sp. O18. Lineage (GTDB taxonomy): Bacteria > Pseudomonadota > Gammaproteobacteria > Pseudomonadales > Pseudohongiellaceae > Pseudohongiella. Next base: position 228,478 of record NZ_JAJSAR010000001.1, read on the forward strand.
ACTTCGCCAGTATGCGATCAAGGGCGTTGGCGAACTGCATACGATCGCCATGATTTAATGGTGCTGCCCCGCCGCTCTGAATGCCACTGCTGCGCATTGTTTCCATGAAGTCTCTGATATTCAGTCGGGCCTTGATGTTGCTGGCAGTGTATTCTTCACCACGCGTGCTCAGCGCCAGTGCACCTTTGCCAATGATTTCGTCAGCCAGCGGGATGTCGCTGGTGATCACCAGATCACCAGGCTGCACACGCGCAGCGATCCAGTTGTCAGCCTCATCAAAGCCGCTGGCGACCTGCACAAGCTGCACATTCTTGCGCCGCGACAGATTCAAGGCATGATTGGAGACCAGCGTCATCTGAATTCCTGTGCGTTCTGCAGCTCGTAGCAGAATGTCCCGGATAACTACCGGACAGGCGTCTGCGTCCACCCAGATATTCACGTTGATGCCACTCCCCGGCCAGCTTAGTTGAACAGTTTAAGATATCAGAATTCCATGTGACTTGGCACGGTGCGGGACTGATCCTGAGCTTCGCATGCACCGTATCTAGGCTAAATATGAATACGCGAGATGCACGCACCGGCGTGCAGCCAACCAATACAGGGAGTAGTGATATCCAATGAGCCAGCATGCCGAAAACTCACAAATCCTGGTCTGGTTTAGACAGGACCTGAGGCTGGCGGATAATCCGGCCCTTGCGGTTGCCTGCCAGACGGGAAAAATCGTGCCGGTGTATATTCTTGACGACACCAATTCAGCCGATGCCGCCATGGGTGGCGCCAGTCGCTGGTGGCTGCACCAGTCGCTGCGGTCACTCTCCAAAGGCCTGCAGGGTAATCTTGTGGTGCTGGCTGGCGATCCGCAAACGCTGCTGCCTCAACTTGCCAGTGCGTGTCAGGCTACCCACGTCATGTGGAACCGCTGTTACGAGCCCTGGCGCATAACACGCGATAAGAACATCAAGGATGCGCTTCGCAGCTCTGACATTGAGGTCAGAAGCTTTAATGGCTCCCTGCTCTGGGAGCCGTGGGAAGTGCTGAAAGACGACGGCACAGCCTACAAGGTTTTTACGCCGTTTTACCGCAACGGATGCCTGAAAGCCGGCGAACCACCAACGCCCCGCCCCCGGCCACGGGACATCGATATTGCGCCGCTTGGAAAAATCGACTGGGAAAGCGGCAAACTGCAGGATCAAACTGGAGACAGGGCGCTGGATCGCCTGCAACTGATGCCGGACATCCCCTGGTACGAATCGATGGCAGATGCCTGGGAAGTTGGCGAGCAGGCCGCCGATAAGCGTCTGGACTGGTTTCTCGACGAGGGCCTGCCCGGCTACCGGGACGGGCGCAACTTCCCGGCTCTGGCGCATGTCTCACGATTGTCGCCGCACCTGCATTTTGGTGAAATATCGCCCCGACAGGCCTGGCACAGGGCCAAGGCCGCCGGCCTGAGTGCGCGCTGGGAGAAAGATCTTGAGACCTTTCTGAGTGAGCTGGGCTGGCGTGAATTCTCTCACTCGCTGCTGTATTTCAACCCTGATCTGCCAGAGAACCCGATTCAGGAGAAATTCCGCCACTTTCCATGGGCAGGCGGCAAAGCCAGCAAGGACCTGTTGAAGGCCTGGCAGCGTGGCCAGACCGGTTTCCCGCTGGTCGATGCCGGAATGCGCGAGTTATGGCAAACCGGCTACATGCATAATCGTGTACGCATGGTGGTTGGCTCGTTTCTGGTCAAGAACCTGCGACTGCACTGGCATCACGGACAGGCATGGTTCTGGGATTGCCTGGTGGATGCTGACCTGGCCAATAACAGCGCCAGCTGGCAATGGATAGCAGGCTGCGGCGCCGACGCAGCACCGTACTTCAGGGTTTTCAATCCGATTACTCAAAGCGAAAAATTTGACCCAAAGGGCGAGTACATCCGCCGCTACGTGCCGGAGATCGCCAAACTGCCGGATCGTTGGCTGCACGCCCCAATGCAGGCACCGCGCAGTGAACTGGAAAAAGCGGGGATTGTGCTTGGGGAGACGTATCCGGAAGCCATAGTCGATCTCAAGGAATCGCGGGTCGCTGCACTCGACGCGTTCAAGTCACTGAAGTCTATAGAAGACCCAGGTTGATCGCGCGCAGCACTGCCTGGGTGCGATCGCGCACACCCAGCTTCTCGAGTATGGAAGACACCTGATTCTTTACGGTACCTTCTGATTTATGAATCGTGCGGGAAATTTCACGGTTACTGAAACCACCCGCCATTAATCGCAACACCTCTATCTCTTTTTCACTCAGGGCGTCGGGCGCAGTGGAATTGTCGAAACCGGGCTCCATCGAGGAGAGACCCTTAAGTATGCGTTCGGTAATTGCTGGCTGGACCAGCGTGCCACCGGCGTGCACACTTTCAATAGCGCCTACCAGACTGTCCAGCGACACATCCTTCAGCAGGTAACCCTTGGCACCAGCCTGAATGCCTTCCAGTACAAGCTGACTGTCATCAAAAGTTGTCAGGATGATACTGGGCACCATGCAGTTCGCTTCACTCATTGCACGAAGGGCGTCGATGCCGGTCATTTTGGGCATGCGGATATCCATCAGCAACACATCCGGTGTAAATCGCCGGATACCATCAACAACCTGGCTACCATCTTCAACCTGCCCGACAACCACAATGCGCTCGCTCAATTCAAGCAGGCTGCAAATACCCAGGCGAACCAGGTTCTGGTCTTCGGCGATCATCACACGAATTTTTGTCTGTTCAGACGTCATTAATCTACACAGTATTGTAATTGTTGATTTAAAGACACTTTATTGCTCAACTGCTGGTTCAGGCAATACCGCAGCAAACTTACCGCGCCAATTGCTGGCCCGCATTATGACACAGGCTTCGGCTGGCCGGGGATAGGTCTTAAGTCATCGCCAGTTTAGTGGCTTCCGGCACTGCTGGCTTAAACCTGACAGGGCCATACTGTAGCCAGACATTCAAGAGGGCCTTATTGTGCTGATTCACGAACTTGCGTTCTATGTTCACATCACGGCCGGCTGTGCGGGGCTGATCCTGTTCTGGGTGCCTATGCTGAGTCGCAAGGGCTCATCGCGACACAAGCAGATCGGGCGCTGGTTCGCGCGAATCATGTATACGGTGGCAGCGTCCGGTCTGATCATGGCGAGTCTGGACCTTGCCTGGCCGCTGGTCATGCACCCCGCGTCCACCCCCCTTAGCGACGCACAGTCTCAGAGCAGAATTGCTGAAGTACGCTACACGGCCGGCTTCCTGTGGTCACTCAGCATACTGGTGTTGGTGACAACCCGACATGGCTGGCTGACCATTCTTCAGCGTGAAGACCGCGCTCCGCTCCGCAGACCTCTGCACGTGGCACTGTGCAGCCTGTTGATGACCGCCGGGCTGGTCATGCTTTATGTGGGACTTAGAGGCTACGATCTGTTGCTGCTGGCTTTCGGTGCACTGGAAGTCTGGGTGGCTGCTGGCTGTCTGCACTATGCATTCAAGGCAACACTTCAACATCCCAGGGAGTGGTGGACAGAGCATCTGGCAGCGCTCACCGCTTCTGGTATAGCCGCTTATACTGCATTTTTTGTGTTTGGCGGCGCCCGATTGCTTCAGGCCTGGATACCGGATTCATTTGCTGGCATGAGCATCCTGCTCTGGGTTGGCCCCGGAGTGATAGGGGGCATCGCAATAGGCCGCATGACAGCGCACTATCGGCGGCGCTTTGCGCAGCCTTCCCAAGGCCAGACTATATAGGACTATTGATACAAAAAACTTTCGCTGGGGCGTTACAATTTGACATATACTTGAAGTTTGCTGTTACAAAAATAATATGTCAGAAGCGGGGCCCCGAGTGGAGAGCAACACTCACACGGACGAGACTATCAAATCATTCCAGCAGCTACGTCTCAGACGCATGCTCTGGGGATTTACGGCACAGTTGCTCACGATTTTCATCGTGGTAGCTCTATTCTCTTATGGCATGCTTCCATCTTGGGTTGTAGGCGTTTACCTGTCTGTCACCCTCCTTGCCTCCTCCGGTTTTCTCATCCTGCTCAAGACCAATACAAACCTGCGTTTCAAAGATCCCAGCATGACGGCTGGGCAGATTCTGGTCCCGCTGCTGCCCAGCATTTTTGTCATGTTTTTTGTCACCGATCCTCAGGCCCGCACGGCCTTTATGTTAACCGCGACCAGTGGCCTGGTGTTTGGCATGTTCGCATTGACGCGCTCAGGCATGTTGATCCTGAGCATGCTGATTGCGGGTGCCTACCTGCTGCTGCTTGTTTCGCTGACCCTGTTTGCGCCGCAACGCATCAACTGGCAGGTGGAAAGTGTCATGGTGTTTTCCTACTTCGCCGTGCTTGTCACCATTTCGTACCTGACCAGTTTTATTGCAGGCATGCGCCGCAAATTGCGTGAGCAGAATCATCGTCTGGAGCAACTGGTCATTCGCGACCCATTGACGGAACTGCCCAATCGCCGCTGCCTGATGGAACGTCTGACATCCGAGATGTCGCGTTTTGAGCGCCGCACGCCAGAGCCGAGCAGTCTGTGTATCAGCATGCTTGATGTCGACCACTTCAAGCGAATCAATGACATGCTGGGTCACGATGTCGGCGACACGGTTTTGCGACGCATCAGCGAGACTCTCAGTAACGCCTTGCGCAAGAGTGACTTTGTAGGACGTTTTGGCGGAGAAGAATTTGTCGTAATTTTGCCAGAGTCGAGCCTGGAACAGGCAGAGCAATCGGTTAAGCGATTGCAGGACGCCGTGGCTGCGCTGGAGATACCAGAGTTGCCCAATGGTCAACGGGTCACCGTGTCGCAGGGATTAACAAGATACTATCCGGGCGAGCGAATCGAGCAGACCCTGAAACGAGCCGACGAAGCTCTTTACCGGGCCAAGGCCGCCGGACGCAACTGCATCATCGTTGTTGATCCGGACGATGAAGATCCATTCCTGAACTGAGTATTTATCTGCAGCGTTGAGGCTGCCGCTTGTCGCTCAGCCAATCTGCGTCAATGGGATGCGGCCGTCAGCCTGCGTAGCATCAGCAGCCGGCTCAGCCACGGCAACTTCCGGCATGTCAGGCAATGGAATACCCAGATTGTTTTTCTCGAATACACGATCTGCCCGGTAACTTGAACGGACCAACGGACCGGACGCGACTTCCATGAAACCTTTTTCAAGGCCAATGTCCCGATACCGACGAAACGCCTCGGGTGTGACAAAGCGCTCCACTTTCAGGTGGTTTCGGGTGGGCTGCAGGTATTGACCCAGCGTCAGGATGTCAACATTGATGGCACGCAGGTCATCCATGGTCTGCAGAATCTCTTCATCGGTCTCGCCCAAACCCAGCATCAGGCTGGTTTTTGTCAGCACATCTGGGCGGTGCTGTTTGGCGAAGGCCAGTACATCGAGCGTGCGTTGATAGCCTGCGCGGGGGTCGCGCACCGGATGCGTGAGTCTTTCTACGGTCTCTACATTCTGGGCAAACACTTCCAGCCCGGAATCCACGACACGCGCAACCGCCTCCAGATCGCCGCCAAAATCAGGCGTCAGGGCCTCTACCACCACCTGCGGAGTGCGCTGCTTAATGGCTGTGACGCAGGCTGCATAATGTGCCGCCCCACCATCGTTCAGATCATCACGATCGACAGACGTCAGGACGATATAGCGCAGGCCCATCAACTCGACGGATTCCGCCACGTGGGCCGGCTCGTCCTTGTCCAGCCAGCCATTCGGGTTGCCGGTGTCTACGGCACAGAAGCGACAGGCGCGCGTGCAGACTGACCCCATGACCATAATTGTGGCCGTACCGTTATTCCAGCATTCGCCGATGTTCGGGCAATGTGATTCTTCGCAGACAGTACTGAGTTTGTGCTCGCGAACGTTCTGCCGCACGGCATCAAACCGCTCACCACCGGGCATCCGGGCGCGCAGCCACTGAGGCTTGCGCTGTGTCGGCTCTATGACCGTCGCTTTGCCAGATGATGCCTTGATTCCATCCTTGATGGCGGCAATGCCATGCTCACTGCGGAACTTGCTGCCGCTGGGGATGGATGGTGGGCGCTTGTTACTGCTCATTGACGAGTATCCTGTGGATTACGGTGTTGCTGCACCTGGAACAAAACAGGACCGCAATCATACCTGATTTGTCTCAGACCTTCATGTGCCGCGGGATGGCTCAAGTTTCAGCCCGCGCTGCGCAAGGGCTACTGCACGGAATATGGCACGCGCCTTGTTCATGGTCTCTTCCCACTCTGAGCGCGGCACAGAATCAGCCACCACACCGGCTCCGGCCTGCACAAACAGCGTCTGGTCCTTGATCACCGCAGTGCGAATCGCAATTGCCATGTCCATATTGCCGTTCCAGCCTATGTAGCCCATTGCGCCACCATAAACCCCTCGTTTGACAGGTTCGAGTTCGTCAATGATCTCCATGGCGCGGACTTTGGGTGCACCACTCAGTGTGCCTACCGGCAGGGTCGCCTTCAGCACATCCAGTGCCGTCTTGTCGTCTCGCATTTCGCTTTCAACAATCGAGGCGATATGCATAACGTGGGAATAGCGCTCCACAAACATTTTTTTCGGCACCGTCACGCTACCGGTTTTGGACACTCGACCAGAATCGTTTCGACTCAGGTCGATCAGCATCAGATGCTCTGCGATTTCCTTGGCATCGGCCAGCAGCTCCTGCTCCAGCGTCTTGTCCTCTTCCTCTGTCTGGCCACGCTTGCGCGTACCTGCCAGTGGGCGAACCGTGATCGTGCCATCTTCAACCCTGGCCAGAATCTCGGGCGAAGCGCTGACAATATGGTGGTCGCCCATATTGAAGAACACCATGTAAGGCGATGGATTCAGGTAGCGCAATGCCCGGTAGGCATGTATCGGGTCGCCCACAAAAGGTACCGACATACGTTGCGCCAGCACCACCTGCATGACGTCGCCAGCCAGAATGTAATCCTTGATACTATCAACCGCACTTTCGAAAGGTGCCTGCTGAAAGCTGGATCTGAAATCCTGCTCCTGCAGCTGGGCATCGGGCATCTGCTGTTCGATGATCGGCTGGCTGAGCGGCTGCGCCAGTCGGGACTCAATATCATCGAGGCGTTTCATCGCATTGTTGAAGGCATTAGGCTGTGAGGGGTCGACGTTGCAGACAATGGCGATAGTCCCACGCAGATTGTCAAACACCACCACTTCTTCCGACACCATCAGGACAATTTCTGGCGTGCCGATTTCGTCGGTGCCAGTCGCCGCACCGAGTGTCGGCTCCACATAACGAACAGTGTCGTAGCTGAAATAGCCGACCAGGCCACCGCTGAATCGTGGCACGTCGGATATTGGCGCCACGTTATACTCTTTTTGAAACGACTCAACAAAAACAAACGGGTCATCGTAGCTTTCACTGCTGACCAGCTTGCCGTCGGTTTCCACCTCTACCTGATGATCGCGCACCTTGATCACTGTGCGACAGGGCAGACCGATCATGGAGTAGCGCCCCCACTTCTCACCCCCCTGTACCGACTCAAACAGGTATGTGTATTCGCCGCCAGCCAGTTTGAGGTAGGTGCTCAGAGGTGTCTCAAAATCCGCGAGCACTTCGCGCACCACTGGAATACGGTTGTAACCTTGGGCCGCCAGCTGCGTGAAGCGGCTTTCATCCAGACTGCGTGCCGATATTGCGGGAACATCTTGTTGGGTGGGCTTGGCGCTCATGCCGGATCAATCTCCTGTCACGCGGTCTGTGTCTGTGCCAGCTGCTCGCGCATGGCGGTTATCGTCGAGCGATAGTCATCGCTGTTGAAGATGGCCGAACCCGCAACAAACATGTCGGCTCCAGCGCGTGCGATTTCACCTATATTGGCCGGCGTGACACCACCATCCACTTCCAGACGAATGTCATAACCACTTTCATCAATCAGACTGCGGATCAGCGCCAGCTTTTTGAGTGCCGACGGAATGAACTTCTGACCGCCGAAACCGGGGTTGACGGACATCACTAGAATCAGGTCCACCTTGTCCAGCACATACTCCAGGCATTCCAGTCCGGTGGCCGGGTTCAAAACCAGCCCGGCTTTGCAGCCGCTATCACGGATCAGTTGCAGAGAACGATCAACGTGCTGCGAGGCTTCCGGGTGAAAACTGATGATACTGGCGCCAGCCTTGGCGAAATCCTGAATCATGCTGTCCACCGGTGAAACCATCAAGTGCACGTCGATGGGCGCCGTTACGCCGTACTTGCGCAGCGCCTGGCATACCATCGGCCCGATGGTCAGATTGGGTACGTAGTGATTGTCCATCACATCAAAATGCACCACATCGGCTCCGGCGGCGAGCACATCGTCCACTTCCTGACCCAGGCGGGCAAAATCAGCGGAGAGAATCGAAGGGGCGATCAGAAAGTCTTTCATAATGGATGATCCCTGCGGACAGCGCGTTAAAAAACCATCATTTTAACGTCTATTGCGACAAATTGCCTGACCCATTCTCCGCCTTATTATCTGCAGAGAGCTGGTGGTTCAGCGCAGCAAGCCATTCCAGTGTGCCAATATCCTGCCAGTCGCCATCGAAAACTTCTACCGCGTCATTGTCAGCGGGCTCATTCAGCAGGAAATCGTGGGCATTTCAGCTTGAACAGGGGGGATTTCCCATAGAGTGAGCAACATGAAATGGGCAGGTTATCCGACAAGCGCTCGTAAAGGGGCGTTTGTTTGACCCATATTCGCTCGGCACTTATTCGATTGTGTCACATTCTTGTGCAAGCCGATAATGAGCCGCACCAACTTAGTGCAAAACCTGTGCCCGAAATACTCATTCAGTCCGTTAAATGGCGTAGTTGGCCGCAGTTTTCAACATTGGCCCGCTCCTTGCAAAACATCAAATCAAGAAAGTCATTACTTTCGAAAGCGTAGAAATAACGCAGCACAGACTACCATCAAGCAAAGATTTATCTTGGAGAAAACTTATGAAACGATTGACCCAACTCGCAGCAGGCCTGGCACTGGCATCAAGCGCACTGGTAGCTTCCACCAGCGCATCAGCCGAAGTTTCTTACAACATCGGTTATGCATCTGAGTACTACTTCCGCGGTGTTTTGCAAAAGAGCTCCTCTGCCAGCGCTGGCATCGACTACGAGGCCGATGGTTTCTATGTGGGCAGCTGGGCAGCAGACGTGGGCGATGGCCTGGAAGTCGATGGTTACTTTGGTTACGGCATCGAAACTGAATCTGGCGTTTCTGCCAGCATCGGTTACACCGGCTACTTCTACACCGGTGAATTCGACGACACTTACCAGGAAATCAACTTCGGGCTGGGTTATGGCATGTTCAGCCTGGGCTACTCGGTAGGTGAATGGGATGGTTTCGGCGCCAGCGAAGACTACGACTTCCTCGACCTGACCATCACTGGCGAATCTGGCCTGTACGCCACAGTGGGCATCTGGGGTGACGAGTTTGACGGCGAATACCTGGAAGTGGGTTACGGCTTCAGCTTTGCTGACTTCGATATGGGCATCGCGGGCATCATCAACAGCGAAGAGCTGTCTGACGAGTTAAACTCCAGCGGTAGCCCGACTACCGGCGAAGGCATTGTGTTCTCAATCGGCAAATCCTGGTAAGACACACCTGCAGACCCACATCTGCATTTTAAAGGGGACAGAGGGATTTACGCTTAAATCCCTCCGTCCCCTTTAACTTCTCTATTGCAGTAAATTGTCTGACCCACTCTCTGCCTTCTTCTCAACAGAGAGCTGGTGGTTCAGCGCCGCCAGTCTTTCGGGTGTGCCAATGTCCTGCCAGTCGCCTTCGAACACTTCACCCGTCACACCACCTTCCTGCATGGCATTGCGCAACATCGGCCCAAGCGGCAGAAAACGTTCAGACTCACCCGCAAACAAATGTGGATGTAGCACGCTGATTCCGGCATACGTCAGTTTTGGCTCACCGTGCTCTGATACTATGCCGCTGTCGCTCAGACAGAAGTCTCCTGCAGGATTGTGAGGTGCATTGCGAATCAGCACCAGATGCGCCAGGCGCGAAGGGCCGAGCTGTCTGGCAATTGGCAACAGGCGCTGGTAGTTGAAATCGGTCCACACATCGGCATTGGTCAGGATAAATGGCTGATCCCCAAGCATGGGCATGGCGCGGATTATGCCTCCAGCAGTTTCAAGCCGCTCAGGTTCGTCTGAGAAATGTAAGCGAACGTCATAACGGCTGCCATCGCCCAGCGCAGTCACGATCTGTGACCCCAGGTGATGAAGATTGATAACGATATCCTGTACACCGGCCTGACGCAGCCGTGCGATCTGCCATTCGATAAGCCTGCGGTCGCCAGCAGGCAGCAGGGCTTTGGGGGTCGTTTCCGTCAGCGGCAGCATGCGCTGCCCCAGACCGGCGGCCAGAATCATTGCCCTCGTTGCGGTCGCACTCATGAGATTCCCAGATCGCTCAATTTCTGCTGCATCGCCGGCATCGGTCCACGCCGGAACCAGTCCACAAATTCCGCCAGCTCGGCATGTTCAGCCGCAACTGTAGAAACATAATGCATGACCAGCGGCAGATCAGCCAGATAGCGCTGCTTGCCATCGCGCAGCGCCAGCCGGCAAAAAATACCCAGCACTTTGATATGCCGCTGCAGCCCCATGAGGTCAAAATCCCGCTGCATATCCGCATCGGTGTATTCTGCAGGCACTACACCGCGCTGGCGTGCCAGCTGGGCATAGCTGTTTACCCAGCGACGCACATCCGCGGCTGGCCATGCCACATAACAGTCGCGCAGCAGCGACACCAGGTCATAGGTCACCGGACCAATGACGGCATCCTGAAAGTCAATCACACCGGGGGGCTGATCCTCGTGATGGACACCTTCGGCGTCAATGGGGATCATCAAGTTTCTGGAGTGGTAGTCGCGATGGACTCGGACCTGCGGCTGTTGTAGCGCCGCATCACACAGCAGCTGCCGAGTCTTCTGCAAAAGCGTGCGCTCACTGTCTGATATTGGCCAATTGAGCATTTCAGCGCAGAACCAGTCGTCGAACAGGCGCATTTCCTGCTCAAGCCGACCACGATCATAGGGCGGCAATTCGCTTGCATGCTGGTCTGCCTGCAGATCGAGCAGCGCCAGCATGGCCTGACCGTATAGTTTCTCTACACGTTCCATATCACCGTCGCGCTGGGCTTCCAGAAGCGCCGGCCAGTAAAGCTGATCACCAAAGTCTTCCACTACCAGAAAACCCTGTTCAAGATTCTGGGCAAGAATCTCGGGCGTGCGCATGCCGGCGCGGCTGAACTCTGCGGCAGCACGCACAAACGCCGGGTTGTCTTCCCTGTCTGGCGGCGCGTCGACCAGCAAGCGCGTTACGGCAAGGATGCTACAGCGAAAATATCGCCGGAAACTGGCGTCGCCACCCAGTGAATGGGCATGCAACGGCCCAGGGTCCCGCCCGTCGCGCTCTGTTATGGCCTGTCGCGCCCAGTTCTCGAGTTGCTCCTGACGCCTGGCCTGAATGGCGTCAACATCCGCTTTTACTGTATTCATTCTGTCTCCACCGAAACTATCCCGGCTTTATATCAAAACCCCAATGAATTATCATGCGGGCGCTACTGCCGACGCCATCGGGCACGGATGAAGCCGCCCTATTATCGCCTTTTCGCCGAGTTTTCGCCGACTGGATTTTTTGCCGACTGGATTGCCTGACACTATGCCACGCCCTTCGTTGTTCACTTTGCTGCCGTCAGGCTCTGTCAGACCCGTCACGGTCACAGCGCTTTCGTTCGGCAGCCTGGTAGCCATGATGACAGCTGGCCAGACCATTGCTCAGACGCCGACCAGCGAGCACGCCAATACCGCTCCAGGTGCTGCTGGCACCGGCATTATGCGTGACTGGACGCCACGCAGTGAACTGCCGACGGAGCTGTTGCAGCAGTTACGCAGCGCGTGCTGCGGCATGTTCGTGGAACCAGAGCTGACCGGCGAGTACATCGACCTGGAACCCGATCAGGCGCCCACCGAAGTGCAGACTCAGACCCGTGTCCGCCAGCCCGAGCCATATCAGCTTTACGTGGACGGCGCCGTTAATGTGCAGCAAGGCTATCGCAGCCTCACAGCCAGCGATGGCATGCACATGAACGAAGAGACCAACATCCTGACCCTGCAGGGCGACGTGCTGTTTCGCGAGCCTGGCTTTCTGATCACCGGTGAAGGCGCAGTGCTTGATCAAAACACCGGTGACAATGAGATTTCTCAAGCTGCCTACGTGATGCATGAAACACAGATTCACGGCAGCGCTGACCAGCTTAGCTACAACAGTGAAAGCGGCATGCTGACGCTGGATAATGGTGCTTTCAGCCGCTGTGAACCAATGGACCCGTTCTGGGTCATGCAGGCCAGCAATCTGCGTCTGGACAACGCATCAGGCGTTGGTTATGCCAGCAATGTCACACTTCGAATCAGCGACATACCCGTCTTTTACTACCCGTGGACACTGCAGTTCCCGATCAGCGACCAGCGCGTCTCCGGAATACTGCCGCCATCCATCAGTAACAGTCGCGACAGCGGTCTTGATATTGCCGTGCCCTACTATTTCAATCTGGCACCGCACTATGACGCCACCCTGACGCCCCGCCTGATGACCGAACGCGGCCTGATGCTGAGCGGCGAGTTTCGCTACCTGGCAGACTGGTCCATGAATACGGTCAATCTGGCGCTGCTGCCAAAGGACAACACCTACGACGCAGCACGTGCTGCCCAGCCAGGAAGCGACACACCATCGGTGGAAAAGCGCTGGTTTGCCGGCTTTGAGCACGAAGGTCAGCTGGGCGAGAACTGGCGCACTTTCGTGGACTACAGCTCCGTCAGCGATGCCGATTATTTTCGGGACCTGGGCAGCCGCGACCTGAACGTGGAAAGCCGCACCCATCTGAACAAAGAGGGTGTTGTGACCTGGCAGAACAGCCAGTGGCAGGCTCTGAGTCGTGTCCAACGCATCGAAGTGCTGGATCCGTACGTGGCATCGATAGACATCAACAAGCCCTTTGATCGCCTCCCTGAGCTGCAGCTGAACGGACGCTTCGAAGCCGGCTCAATGCTGGAATACGGCTTTGACAGCAGCCATGTCAGCTTTGATCGCTCCCTCAGTCGCGAGCTGCTCAGCGATGAACAGGTCAACCAGGGCGCCCTGGTGACTGGTGAGCGCCTGACGGCAGAGCCCTGGGTCAGTCTGCCACTGAGAACTCCCGGATACTTCGTCGTCCCTACCGCACGCTATCGTTATGCCTCCTGGCAACTGGACCAGCAGGCGCAGCAGACACCCTCCAATCCTGATCGCGGTGTAGGTGTTTTCAGTCTGGACAGCGGACTGGTCTTTGAACGTGACCTGCAGCTGGGCGGACAGACCATGACTCAGACGCTGGAGCCACGCCTCTATTACCTGTACAGCGAGCGCGAAGACCAGCAGTTTTTGCCAAGCTTTGACACTGCCCAGCTCAATCTCAATTTTAACCAGCTGTTTCGCCACGATCGTTTCAGCGGACCTGATCGAGTGGGGGATGCCAATCAGGTCAGCGCCGCCGTTACGACACGATTTATCGACAGCGGCGGCATTGAGCAGGCGCGCTTCAGCGCCGGCCAGATATTTTATTTCGAGGATCGCACTGTCTCGCTGGACAGCCCGCTGCAAAGCTGGCTGCTGTTGCAGCCACTGAACACTGAGCGATCTGCACTGATTCTGGAAGGAAGCTATCGTCCGGCACAGCGCTGGCAGATGATGGCCGACCTGCAGTGGGACCAGGAAAACAGCAATGTGGATGAAGGCAGTGTTGCTGTACAGTTCCGGGTGGACGACGAACGCATAATCAACGCAGCCTTCCGTTACCGGGAACGAACTGATGTGTTTCTGCAGGCTCCGCCGCTGCTGGACCCAGTGATCAAGCAGACGGACATCTCTGCAGTCTGGCCGGTGAACGATAACTGGCGCGTCTTCGGTCGTTGGAACTACGATCACAGCAACAGCCGGAACCTTGAAACGTTTGCAGGGGTCGAATACAGTAATTGTTGTTCCACGATGCGCCTGGTCGCTCGCGACTGGGTGGACGAATACGAATTTTTTGCGCAGGACAGCCGCCAGAACCGTGGCATTTTCTTCCAATTCACGCTGCTCGGCCTGGGCGATCTGACCGGAGGCGGCCTGAGCAATCTGCTCACGCGCGGCATACCCGGATTTAAGGAGTACGATGTTAATGATTGATTTTATGAACCGACTGGCAGGGCAGTCACGCGATCACTTGAGCCGTGCCGCCCTGCTGGGCAGCGCGCTCCTGTTGCTGATGACTGCCACGATCCCGTCTCAGGCGGCAGAACGTCAGGTCCTGGACAGAGTGATAGCAATCGTCGATGACGGCGTCATTCTGCAAAGCGAATATGAAGAGCGGCTTGCCGAAATTCAGCAACGTGCTGCGGAAACAGGCATGCAGTTGCCTCCGCCTGCAGACCTCCGCAACCAGGTCATGGAAAACCTGATTGTTGAGAACCTCCAGCTGCAAATGGCTGAGCGCGTGGGTATCCGCTTCGATGACGACACGCTTAACCGCGTGATTGCCGACATCGCCCAGCAGAACAACATGAGTTTCGATCAATACGTCAGCCTGCTCGAAGCACAGGGCATGTACCTGAACACACGCGAACGCATTCGCCGTGAACTGGCGATCAATGAAGTGCAGCGTGGCCTGGTCAACCGTCGCATCAGCATTACTGACCAGGAAATCGAAAACTACCTCAACTCCGAAGCTGGACGTACCGCAATGGCACCAGACTATCTGGTGGATCAGATTCTGGTTCCGTTTCGCGATACCGACCCCCAGCAGCTGACAGCCGCCAAGCAGGCCCTGGTGCAGGACATTTACCGGCGTGCAGAGGATGGCGAGGACTTCGCCCAGCTACGCATGGAAGCCCAGCAGCGTGCCAGCGAACTGGGCTTTGCCGTCAGCGGCGGTGAGCTGGGATGGCGCAAACGTGAGGAACTGCCATCGCTGTTCGCCGAATTTGTTCCGGACCTGAGCATTGGTGATGTGCAGGAACCCGTGCAGAGCGCCAATGGCATGCATATTGTCAAACTGTCAGACGTGCGCGGCGATTCAAATCGCCTGGTCGAGCAGACTCAGGCGCGACACATCCTGGTGGCACCAAATGAAATCCGCACCGAAGAGCAGGCCCGCCGACTGATCAATGAAATCCACCAGCGCATTCAGGACGGCGAGGATTTCAACGTACTGGCCCGCCAATATTCAGATGACACCATGTCTGTCGTTGCCGGTGGTGACCTGGGCTGGGTCAGTGACGGTGGCATGCCTCCCGAGTTTGCCGCAGAGGTAGCGGATCTGCCGGTCGGCGAACTTAGCGAACCTTTCCGTACCAGCTTTGGCTGGCACGTGGCCGAGGTCACCGGGCGCCGCGAACAGGATCTGAGTCGCGACTACCGTCGACAGCAGGCTCAAAATGCACTGCGTGCCCGTAAGTTCGACCTTGAGCTGGAGAACTGGATTCTGGAAATCCGCGACGAAGCTTACGTCGAATATATTGACTGACGGCGGTGATGGTGAGCCTTCCCCTGCTAATCACACCCGGTGAGCCTGCCGGTATTGGCCCTGACCTGCTGGTCCGCATCATGCAGGAACCGCAGGCACTGCCAGCCGGCGTAAAGCTGGTTGCGGTGGCAGACCCTCTGCTGCTGCAACAGCGTGCGGCGATGCTGAAGCTTCCGCTGACACTGAATACCTGGACGCCGGACTCTGCGCTCTCCCAGGACGCAGCCCTGGCACAGGCGGGCACGCTAAACGTGCTTCCCGTGTCATTAAATAGCCCGGCCATCCCAGGCCAGCTGACGACTGACAACGCTTCCTACGTGCTGGCGACACTGCGAACCGCCGCGCAGGCCTGCCTTGACGGCCAGGCAGCTGCAATGGTGACAGCTCCCGTGCACAAAGGCGTCATCAACGATGCCGGCATCGCGTTCTCCGGGCACACTGAATTCCTGGCTGACTTCTGTGGAGTTGAACAGACAGTAATGATGCTCGCCACTGCCGGGCTGCGAGTGGCACTTGTTACCACTCACCTGCCTCTCAAAGACGTGGCTGCAGCCATTACGGCGCCTCGTCTCACACGGGTGATCAAGATTCTGCATCAGGACCTGCAACAAAAGTTCGGCATCAGAAATCCGCGCATTCTTGTTTGCGGACTGAACCCCCATGCAGGAGAAGGTGGTCATCTGGGACGTGAGGAAATAGAAATCATTGAACCTGTGCTGACCCGATTGCAGTCAGAGGGTATTGATTTGCGCGGCCCACTCCCGGCCGACACCTTATTCACGCCCAAGTACCTGGAGGATGCCGATGCTGTTTTGGCCATGTACCACGATCAGGGCCTGCCCGTTTTGAAGTACCGCGGCTTTGGTCAGGCCAGCAACATCACCCTGGGGCTGCCAATCATTCGTACTTCAGTGGACCATGGCACGGCTCTGGATCTGGCTGGCACAGACAAAGCGAATACCGGCAGCCTGTTGACCGCGATTGCCACCGCCTGCGAAATGGTGAATGCCATCTCGCAGGCCAAGCCAGCGGCAGCCAGCCTATGACCACGCCCGCCATGTCTCTGCCGGAGCACCGCGCACGCAAGCGGTTCGGACAGAATTTTCTGCATGACCAGAATGTCATACAGCGCATCCTGCTGGCGATCGCGCCAGAGGCTGGCCAGCACATTGTTGAGATCGGTCCGGGCCAGGCTGCCATTACCGGGCCACTGGTTGAAAGTGGCGCCCGCGTTGACGCTATCGAACTTGATCGCGACCTGGCGCAATGGTTGACGCAGCGATTCGCTGACCAGCAGAGCTTTTCCCTGCATCAGCAGGATGTACTTAAATTTGACCTCGGCACGCTCTCCGATCAGGCGCGCAGCCTGCGTATCGTTGGCAACCTGCCCTACAACATCTCGACTCCCTGCATATTCCATTTGCTGGAGTATGAGCCGCTGATAGACGACATGCTGTTCATGCTGCAACTTGAAGTGGTTCAACGACTGGCTGCCACCAGCGGAGATCCGCAGTACGGCAGACTCTCCATCATGGCTCAGTATCACTGCCAGATTGACCATCTTTTTGATGTTCCACCCGGCGCTTTTCGACCAGCGCCAAAAGTAACCTCAGCCATTGTGAGGCTTCGCCCGTGGCGTGAGAAACCATGCGTGGCGGCTGATATCCCGCTGTTCGAGCGCGTAGTGCGTGACGCATTTTCGCAACGCCGCAAGACCTTGCGCAATGGACTCAAGCGCGTGATGCAGGAGTTTGGTGTGAGCGACCTGCCCGTCGATCTTGGGCTTCGCCCGGAGAACCTGTCGCTGGCAGACTACGTAAACCTGTCGAATGCACTGATCAGACAAAAAGCAGCGGACGATAAATGAAGTTACCTGGCACTGACACGAACAAAAGGGATAGATGCTGATGGCTACCTACGCCATTGGTGACATACAGGGCTGTTACAAGCCCCTGCGCAAGCTGCTCAAGGCGGTGGACTTCAAGGTCGGAACCGACGAACTCTGGTGCGTCGGTGACCTGATCAATCGTGGCCCGAAGTCTCTGGATACCCTGCGCTACCTGCGGGACATGGGTGAGTCAGCAACCATCGTGCTGGGAAATCACGACCTGCATTTTTTGGCGCTGTTTTATGGCTGCGCACCTGATGATGTCAGCAACCGCCACACCCTCGATCAATTGCTGGCCGCGCCAGATTGCGGCGAGCTGGCCGACTGGCTGCGCCAAAAGCCTCTGGCGCACTATGACTGCGTCCCGACGCAGCAGGGTGTGGAGCATTATCTGATGGTGCACGCGGGCGTTGCTCCTGGCTGGACATTGCAGAAAACACTGGATCTTGCCGCAGAAGTAGAACTGGTGCTGCGCGGCAGCGACTTTAAAAAGTTCCTCACCAAGATGTACGGCAACAAGCCGGCCCGCTGGCGTGATGAGGTTACCGGCTACCGACGCCTGCGCCTGATCACCAACTACATGACTCGACTGCGCTTCTGCAATGCCAAAGGCAAGATGGACTTTACCATCAAAGAAGGGGCCAATAACGCACCAGAGGGTTTCCGGCCCTGGTTCGAGTACGAGCAGATCAGCCCTGAGGTCAATATACTGTTCGGGCACTGGGCGGCGCTGCAGGGCATTACCGGTAAGGACCATGTCTTTGCACTCGACACCGGCTGTGTGTGGGGCCGCGAATTGACCATGATGTGTCTGGAAGACCACAAACTCTACAGCGTCTGATAGACTCAGCGCCATGCAAACCTATCTTGTCGGCGGCGCCGTCCGCGACCAACTGCTGAACCTGACTGGCTATGACCGTGACTGGGTCGTGGTCGGTGCTACCGTGGATGACATGCTGGCACAGGGTTACCAGCAGGTTGGCAAGGATTTCCCGGTCTTCCTGCACCCGAAGAGCAAAGAAGAATATGCTCTGGCGCGCACCGAGCGAAAATCCGGCACGGGCTACAAAGGCTTTGTAGTGCACGCAGCTCCCGATGTCACACTGGAACAGGATCTGCAGCGGCGCGATCTCACGATCAACGCCATGGCGCAGGATGCCGAAGGCAATTTGATCGACCCATGGGGCGGCGCCAGAGACCTGGAGCATCGCAAATTACGCCATGTCTCCCCAGCTTTCAGTGAGGATCCGCTGCGGGTATTGCGCGTGGCGCGCTTTGCCGCTCGCTTCCAACCATTCGGCTTCAGCGTTGCCGACGACACCATGCAGCTGATGCGTGACATGGCTGCCAGTGGCGAATTGCAATCGCTGACCCCGGAGCGGGTCTGGCGCGAGGTCCAGTTGGCCATGGCCCAGCCTGGCGCTGCAGTATTTATAGAAGTTTTGCGCGACAGCCATGCTCTTGCACAGATTTTACCCGAGGTCGACGCCCTGTTCGGCATTCCACAGCCTGAAACCTGGCACCCGGAGATCGACACCGGTATTCATACCCTCATGAGTCTGCGCCAGGCCTGCCGGCTAAGCGACGACCCGATTGTCCGGTTTGCCGTGCTGGTTCACGACGTCGGCAAGGGGCTGACGCCAGAACCTGACTGGCCGCGCCACATCGCCCACGAACACCGCGGTCTGGCGCTGATCGACGAGCTGTGTGACCGGCTGCGGGTTCCCAATGATTATCGGGCGCTGGCGCGACACTGTTGCGAATATCACACACACTGCCATCGCGCTCTGGAACTCAAGCCGGCGACAGTCCTGAAACTTTTTAATGCACTGGATGTGTTTCGCAGACCGGAACGGCTGGAACCATTCCTGATTGCCTGCGAGTCTGATGCACGCGGGCGCACCGGTTTTGAGGCACGTGACTACCCTCAGGCAGACTACCTTCGCACCGCATTCCAGGCAGCCAATGCAGTCAGGGTTGCTGAACTGCTGAAGAACAGCGAGAAACGTCCCAGCGGCGAACAGATTCGACAAAAACTCCAGGAGGCACGTCAGCTAGCCATCGCGGGTGTGTCACAGAGAAACAGCAGCGAGCCAGACAAATGACACACAGCGACCCACAACAACTTAATCCAGTAGTAATGATTACCGGCGCGGCACAACGCATTGGTGCACGCACAGCCAGGTATTTTCATGACCAGGGATTTAGAGTGATCATTCATTATCGCCGGTCTCTACAGGCTGCGGAGTCACTATGTGCCGAGCTTAATCGCGTTCGGCCAGAATCAGCCGTCACTGTGCAGGCCGACCTGGATGACTTTGAACAAGTGACAAAGCTGGCAGAGCAGGCACTGGCAGCCTTTGGTCGCCTGGACGTACTGGTCAACAATGCCAGCAGCTTTTTTCCGACCCCGCTGGGCACAATCACAATAGAGCACTGGCATCAACTGATGGGCAGCAATGCCCTTGCCCCGTTGTTTCTAAGCCAGGCACTGGCGCCAGCGCTGACCGAAACTCGCGGCTGTATTATCAACCTGGCCGACATGAACGCCGAGCGGGGCATGGCGGGCTTCACTCCCTACACCATGGCCAAGGCGGCACTGTTGGCCATGACCCAGTCCCTGGCACGGGAGCTGGCTCCTGCGGTGCGTGTCAATTCTGTTTCACCTGGCGCGATTCTATGGCCCGAATACGCGAGTGATGCAGACGAGGATGCACAAAAGCGTCAGCAGATCCTGGCAGGCATACCTGCAGCGCGGTTGGGAACAGAGGACGATATCGCGGCTACCGTGTTTTTCCTGGCCACTCACGGACACTACATCACGGGTGAAAATATCCGTGTCGATGGCGGTCGCGCGCTGGCCTGAGCCCCTCAGCATCACTGCCATCTCTTACAATCATTCACTAGATGAATACATTCAATTTCTCGACGAATACCTTTGCCCTGGCCAAACTAGTTCGTTAAGATCAGGCGGTCACCTAATAACATCTACAATAAAGAGACTCCGACTATGCTGACCAATCGACGAGAAGGGGATGTACAACCCGGGATCAAATGGGGCCCCTTTGTGTTGCGCATTCCATTTATCCACGCCCGGTTTGCGCTGCCGGAGTTTTTGCAGGGAATCTGCGTCGCCGGAGCAACTGGTCTGGCGCTGGTTCCTGTCATGACCGCATCGTTTGGCCTGACCTTTGAAGAAGCGGTCACCATGGCGATGTATCACACCATGCTCATCTCTGCCGCCTGGCTGATTTTTGGCGACCCAGTCGCACCCGGCTGGCTGACGCCGGCGCTGCCATTCATCTTTGCCTTTGTACTTGGTGGCGGCAATACACCTGAAGAGCAGTTCCAGTTGATGACTGCACTCTCACTAAACTTTGCGGCACTGCTGTTTATTCTGGGGGTGACCGGCTTCGGGGCAAAACTTGTCGCCTGGGTGCCCAACGTGCTCAAAGGCGGCATCATTCTTGGCGCAGCAGTGGCAGCCTTCATCCGTATTTTCGACCCCAGTGATGCCGCCAGCGCCCTGAACCTGACACCAATCGCAGCCGTTGCGTCGCTGGCGCTGTGCATGTTCCTGACCTTTTCCAAGCCATTCCAGCGACAGGCGGCGCAGATGCCAATCCTTGCCAAGATCGCTGGCCTCGGGCTGCTGCCGGCCTTCCTGGTAGCAGGTTTTGTGGGTTTCTTTACCGGCGAAATGGACTTTAATATCCGCAGTGGTTTCCTGGATGTTCCGGCTCTGACAGCCTCGTTGTGGCAAAAGGCATCACCACTGGTAATCGGTTGGCCGGCACCCAGCATGTTCATCGAAGCATTGCCGCTGGCATTTATCACCTACATTCTGTTTTTTGGTGATGTCGTAACCGGCGAGGAAATGATCAAGAACGCCCAGCCCATGCGTAAGGATGAAAAGCTGGACGTCAACAGCAACCGCCTGCATATGTCCACTGGCATTCGCAACGCGGCAATGGCGGTGGTGGCACCTTTCTTCGGAACACAGGGCGTGTTGTGGACAGGTATTCAGGTTATCGTTCTGAAGCGCTGGGTATCTGGCCGCGACAAAATGGACTCCATTTTTGATGGCATCTCTGCTTACTATGTCTATGGATTCCCGGCGCTGTTTATTGTCCTGCCGATCGTGACGCTACTGCAGCCACTGCTGCCCATCGCACTGGCAGTGACTTTGTTGCTGACAGGCTTTGCCTGCGCAACTCTGGCACTGACCACGGTGACTGACAGTACCGAACGCGGCGCCATGGTGCTTACCGCGATGGCCTTTGCACTGTTTGACCCCTGGACAGGTCTGCTGGCCGGACTGGCGACCATCGCTGTCGTAGTAGGGCCACATGTATTTCTCAGAAAAACCTCAAGTCCTGTCGAACCCGCCCCGGAAGCGGAATCCGGCAATCAATAAGTGATGGGCGGGTTGATAGCCCGCCCTGAGGCATGGAGAGTCAGGCAGGGGTAGCGCGGGACACGCGACGCCCCTGCCACTCAAAATCAATCGGCCACAGCCGCTGCCGACTCTTGTCATAGGCATCCCACAACTGCTGATAGCTGAGACCTGAGTCCGGATCGACCTTGCTGCCACACACCTGCGCCATTGGCCATAGCACAAAGGCATTGGCCGTTATCTCCGGACGCGGCAAAACAACACCCTCATATTCGCCGTGCAGATCATCATAGGTGAGTATATCGATATCCAGTGTTCTGGATGCGAAGCGGGGACCGCCCCTGCGACGGCCATTGGCATCTTCCAGTGACTTGATAATGTCATTGATGCCGGTCAGCGACAGCCTGGTGTCACAGACCACGACCATGTTCAGGAAGTTGCTGCCATCAAACCCGACAGCTTCACTTTCAAACACGCTGGAAAGCAACAGATCGCCAAAATGATGCTGAAGGCCATCCAGTGCCTGGCGCATGTGAAAGTGCGCCTGTTGATTGCTGCCCAGTCCAAGTGTCAGGCAAGTCATGACTATCCTTTTTCTACTGGTGGGTTTCTGACTGATATGGACGCCCCGTATCGTCAGCTCCCATACATTGTGACAGGAATCAGGCCTGCGGCCGTTCGCCCCGCTCTATGATCACACCCACATCCCGCGCTCCGGTGACCGCGCCTGGTTTGCCCACTCGCAGCCGCAGCCAGTTCACTGGAAACTCTGCAAGCACCAGCTCAGCCACCCGCTCTGCCATTGTCTCAATCAACAAAAACTCGGCTTCTCCAATGTACGCGATCAGCCGTTTAGAGACAGCCTTATAATCCAGCGTGTTACTGATATCCTCGGTACTGGCGGCTGCCCTGATATCGGTGGCCATGTCCAGGTCCAGGCTGACTGTTTGACGAATCTTGCGTTCCCAGTCGTAGATGCCGATGACGGTCTGTATTTCAAGCTCTCTTATATAAACGATATCCACTATTCCGCCCTCGCATTGCGGCTGCTACTTGGCTGCTGATCAGCATTTACAGGTACAGACAGCCCGGATGCTGGATCAACCAGCCTGTTGAATGCCGACAGAGGCGGCAATGCGCTCATTGGCCAGCGTGCCCGCGCCCTGATGGCGAGCCCCTCGCGCTGCCCGGCCATCAGCCGCTGACAGCCAGCATAGGCAATCATGGCGCCATTGTCAGTACAGAATCTTGGTTTGGCATAGAACAGCTTGCTGCGCTGGGATTCAACCATCTTTTGCAGACCTGCGCGCAGACGTATGTTGGCACTGACACCGCCAGCGATGATCAGGGACTTCATGCCTGTGTGCTCAAGGGCTCTGCGACACTTGATGACCAGTGTCTGCACAACCGCCTCCTCAAAGGCCAACGCTACATCAGCACGATCCTGTTCCGTCAGCCCGCCAGGCGCATCCGCCAACGATTCAAGTGTGTTGCGAACAAAGGTCTTCAGTCCGCTGAAACTGAAATCCAGTCCCGGGCGATTGGTCATGGGTCTTGGAAACTTGAATCGCCCAGCCTGACCTTTCTGGGCAAGTGCCGCCACGCGGGGACCACCTGGATACGCCAGCCCCAGCATTTTAGCGACCTTGTCAAAAGCTTCACCAGCTGCGTCGTCCAGCGATTCACCCAGCAATGTGTATTGACCGATTCCCTGCACTGCCACCAACTGGGTATGACCGCCAGATACCAGCAATGCCACGAATGGGAACTGCGGTGGATCTTCCTCAAGCATTGGCGCAAGCAGGTGTCCTTCCATGTGATGCACTCCAACCGCAGGCACATTCCACGCCATCGCCAGTGAACGCCCCAGCGCCGCTCCAACCAGCAAAGCGCCAATCAGGCCAGGTCCGGATGTATAGGCAATGCCGTCAATGGAAGAAACGGCGATGTCTTTCTCGTCCAACAGCTGCCGGATCATTGGCAGTGTTTTGCGGATGTGGTCGCGAGAAGCAAGCTCTGGAATAACGCCGCCGTAGCGCGCATGCATGTCTACCTGGCTGTAAAGTGCATCACCCAGCAGGCCCTGCTCGCTGTCGTAGATTGCGACACCTGTTTCATCGCAGGAGGTCTCAAGACCCAGTATTCGCATAAAAACCCATTGATTTATCGAAAAAGACGTGAATAATACGGCAGCCTCGGCGGTTTAGCCAGCCGGCGCCCGCCTGGATGCAGATAACTTTTGCATTTGCCGACAACTCGCATTAACATATGCGCCCCTTTGAATTGAATGGAAAGGTGTCTGTACACTATGCCAATGGTAAAACTGAAAGAAAACGAGCCGTTTGATGTGGCTCTGCGTCGCTTCAAGCGCTCCTGTGAGAAAGCAGGTGTCCTGGCTGAAGTACGCCGCAAAGAATTCTACGAGAAGCCCACAGCTGCCCGTAAGCGCAAAGCCGCTGCAGCCGTGAAGCGTCACCTGAAGAAGCTGTCTCGCGACAACAAGCGCACCAAGCGCCTGTACTGATATTGATCAGTCCCCGGACTGATCAATATCTGGCCTAGCCGCCACAGCTTTGCTATAACCTGTAGACCCCTACTTCGATACCGGAATCTGTCATGGCCGATTGTGCGTTGAAAAATCAGCTTACAGAAGCGATGAAAGACGCCATGCGCGCCAAGGACAAAGCCCGCCTGGGCACCATCCGCCTGGCACTGGCTGAGGTAAAGAAAGTAGAGGTTGACGAGCGTATCGAGCCAGACGATGCTCGCGTGCTTTCATTGCTGGAAAAAATGATCAAGCAGCGCAAAGAGTCCATCCGTCAGTATGAAGCCGCAGGCCGCACTGATCTGGCCGACACCGAGCAGGCTGAGATCGATGTACTGCAGACTTTCATGCCGGCAGCGCTGAGCAAGCAGGAAGTTGACGCCATCATCACCCAGGCTATGGCCGACACTGACGCCAAAACCATGCAGGACATGGGCAAAGTAATGGCCGCCGTTAAACCCCAGGTTGCAGGCCGCGCCGACATGGCCGCCATCAGCCAGACCATCAAAAGCAGACTCTCCAACGCTTGATCATCTCCGGGGGCTGACATGGCTGGTCTGATTCCCCAACACTTCATCGACGACCTGCTCAGCCGGGTCGATATCGTTGAGGTCATCGACAAGCGCGTCAAACTGCGCAAGACCGGCAAGAACTACTCCGCCTGCTGCCCATTCCATCAGGAAAAAACTCCGTCGTTCAGCGTTGAGCCTGACAAACAGTTCTATTACTGCTTTGGCTGCGGCGCGGGCGGCAACGCGCTGGGCTTTGTGATGGACTTTGATCACAAGGATTTCCCGGAGGCGGTCGAGACGCTTGCGAATGACCTGGGCCTGACTGTTCCCCGCGAGCAGGGATCCGGCCAGCAGGATGCCCGCCGCAAGAGCGAACATGACGCCTTAGTCGCTGCCCTGGAACAGGCAAACCAGTACTACCAGCAGCAGCTGCGGCACCATCCATCACGGCAGCGCGCAGTGTCCTACCTGAAGTCCCGTGGACTGACCGGCCAGATAGCCAAGCATTTTGGTATCGGCCTGGCCCCGCCCGGCTGGGAAAACCTGTTGCAGGAACTCGAACAGAAGTACCGCATTGATCGGGCCACCATGGAAAAAGCCGGCCTGGTGATCGCCCGCGAAACCGCCAAGCGCAAAAGCGATACCGACAGTCACTACGACCGCTTTCGTGATCGCATCATGTTTCCGATACGGGATGCGCGCGGCCGCGTGATTGGATTCGGCGGTCGGGTACTGGGTGATGACAAACCCAAATACCTTAACTCCCCGGAAACGCCGATCTACCACAAGGGTCGGGAACTGTATGGGCTTTATGAATCCCGTCAGGCGTCTCGCAAACCAGAGCGCTTTCTTATCGTTGAAGGTTATATGGATGTAGTGGCGCTCGCTCAGCACGGCATCGACTTTGCCGTTGCGACACTCGGCACCGCGACCAATGCCACGCATCTGACCCGTTTGTTCCGCCTGGTGCCAGAGGTCGTTTTCTGTTTTGATGGCGATGACGCAGGCCGTGCAGCCGCATGGAGAGCACTTGCCGCCTCCCTTCCATTGATGGAAGACGGACGCCAGATTCGCTTTCTGTTTCTGCCAGAAGGCGAAGACCCGGACACGCTGGTCCGCAAAGAGGGCTCCAAAGGCTTTCTGGCACGACTGGACAAGGCCCGCTCACTCTCCGACTACTTCTTCGAACACCTGCTGGAAGAGCTGGATGCGACCAGCATGGACGGACGCGCCAAGCTGTTCAGCCAGGCGATTCCCCTGATCAAGCAGCTGCCGCGCGGCCTGTTTCAGCAGTTGATGCTGGATGAACTGGCACGGCAGACGCAGAGCCAGCGTGAAACCATCAATGAGCTGCTGAACAACACGCCTTCACAACCAGAGCCGACTAGTTCTCCCGAACCGCCAGCTCCGCCGGAATGGCCGGACTCGCCGCCAGGCCCAGGCAGGCAGTCAGCTGCGGAACCTGTCCTCAACACCAGACCAAAACAACGCGTGCAGAAACCGGCCGCACTGGCCGCACTCGAACTATTGTTGCACCAGCCGGATCTTGCGCAGTCAACTGAAATAAATGTCGAGCAGCTTCGTCTACTGGATGACCCGGACACAAGTTTATTGCTGGAGTTACTTGAATTTGCGCGCAGCCACCCCAATACAGGTACGTATGCGCTGCTGGGACACTGTTATGGCACCCCGCAGGGAAATCGCCTGACGCAGTTGCTCAAAAATGAAAAGATCACTCCCGAGGCCGGCAGGTCACACGAGTTTTCTTTTATTATCAAGTCATTACAGCACGAAGCAGAGAAACAGGCCATGCGCCGACAGCTGCTTGAACGATTAAAACCGCTGTCGCGGTCTGCTAAAAACGAACCAATGGACTAAATTTCTGTCTGGTATAGAGTAGCCTCAACGGCTATAATGCCCGGCTGATTTTTATTTCCACAATGTCACCTGTCTAACCGAATGGGAAGCTATGTCTGATTCGCGTCCGAATGCCACTCAATCCGGCTTAAAAGCCCTTATCGCCAAAGGCAAGGAACAGAGTTATCTGACCTATGCTGAGGTCAACGACCACCTGCCGGATACTATTTCGGATCCGGATCAGGTGGAAGACATCATCCAGATGATCAACGACATGGGCATCAAGGTGTTTGAAACAGCACCTGACGCCGATGCCCTGCTGCTCAACGATGGTGATGATGACAGTGGCACAGACGAGCTGGCCGCCGCCGAGGCCGCGGCAGCACTTGCGGCTGTGGAAAACGAAGCCGGTCGCACGACCGATCCGGTTCGTATGTACATGCGCGAGATGGGCACGGTTGAACTGCTCACCCGCGAAGGCGAAATCGTCATCGCCAAGCGAATCGAAGAAGGTCTGCGCGAGCTGATGAAATCAATGGCCAGCTTCCCCGGCACCATTGATCACGTTCTCGCTGAATACGACCTGGTGGCCACCGAAGAGCGTCGCCTGACTGACATTATTACCGGATACCTGGAAGTTGATGATGACACGGTACCGGCGGCGACCGCTGCAGACAGCAGTGATGATACATCGTCTGATGACGACAGCAGCAACTCCGACAGTGACGACGATGACGATTCTGTCAGCGCCGTTACGGATGATGAAGAAACCACCTCGGGACCGGATCCAGAAGAGGCACGTCTGCGTTTTGAAGAACTGCGTGCACAGTATGCGGTCACCGAAGCAGCGCTGAAAAAACACGGCCGTGGACACAAGAAATCTGTCGCCGAGCTGGACAAGCTGGGCGACATGTTTAAAACATTCAAACTGACACCGAAGCTGTTTGATCACCTGGTCAACCAGGCTCGCGTCGCGCTGTTCCGTGTGCGTCGCCACGAACGCGCCATCATGACGCTGTGCATTCGTAATGCCGGCATGCCACGCAAGACTTTTGTCACGACATTCCCCGGCTCGGAAGTTGACGAAAAGTGGATCAAGCAGTTTGCCAAAAACAAAGAAGCCTGGGCTGAACGATTGCAGGATGTGGCTGAAGAAGTTGTGCGCGCCCAGCGCAAGCTGCAGACCATGGAAGAGGAAAGCGGCCTGACCGTCGCCGAGATCAAGGAAATCAACCGCGGCATGTCCATCGGCGAAGCCAAGTCTCGTCGCGCCAAGAAAGAGATGGTGGAAGCCAACCTGCGTCTGGTTATCTCGATTGCCAAGAAATATACCAACCGCGGACTGCAGTTCCTTGACCTGATTCAGGAAGGCAACATCGGCCTGATGAAGGCCGTGGACAAATTCGAATACCGTCGCGGCTACAAGTTCTCGACCTATGCGACATGGTGGATCCGTCAGGCCATAACCCGTTCAATTGCAGACCAGGCACGTACCATCCGTATCCCGGTACACATGATCGAAACGATCAACAAGCTGAACCGTATCAGCCGTCAGATGGTCCATGAGAAAGGCCGCGAGCCTACCCCGGAAGAACTGGGTGAGCGTATGGACATGACTGAAGATAAAGTACGTCGTGTGCTGAAAATCGCCAAAGAGCCCATCTCCATGGAAACACCAATCGGTGACGATGAAGATTCGCATCTTGGCGATTTCATCGAAGACTCTACTGTCGAGTCACCGGTTGACTCCTCCATTGAGGAAGGCCTGCGAGAAGCCACTCGGGAAGTGCTGAATAGCCTGACCGCGCGTGAAGCCAAAGTGCTGCGTATGCGTTTTGGTATTGATATGAATACCGACCACACTCTGGAAGAAGTCGGCAAACAGTTCGACGTCACCCGTGAGCGCATCCGTCAGATCGAAGCCAAGGCGCTGCGCAAGCTGCGTCACCCGACACGTTCGGATCATCTGCGCAGCTTCCTCGACGAGTAATATCAGCGGGGACGGAGTGTCACTCCGTCCCCGGCTTTGCTCACCCCAGACAGTATTACCGCATGCTCCCTCTCTGCGACACTCATTCAGCCCTTCCCGAAAATCTCAAAATTACTAACAACTAGGTCTCCTCGCGAATTTCCTGCTGCATACGCTCCATGACCGTCATCGTGTCAGCTGACTCTGCTGCCGGATAGCAGCTTGGAATACGTGGGCACATTGACCCTCGAGAGCATATCAACCTGGCAGGGTTGGCCAGCCCCCGCTCAACCCAGGCAATATTGAGTATTCGCCCGGCGCTCAATATGGCGCGCCGCACATTGGCGGGAACACCACTGTCGCCGCCACCCTGTGCACATGCATCCTTGAGTTCCTGAGCTACCTCGCGGGCAGGGCTTCCCGCGGCATCCAGAGCCGGATTGAGGTCAATACCAGCACACAGCACATGAGGATTGTCCGCCATATCCCGGTCCGGCACCGACTCGCAGCAGTAGATCCGCGGACCGTCGCGTGTGTCCAGGACTGATATCTGTGCAGAGGCACCTCTCTGACTATCCGCCAGCATTCTGAACACCGACCAGTGCTGACAGGGGTCTTCCACCTGACGCATATTCCCCCACGGCAGCGGAATGCCGTTGCCGCGATAAACCGCCTTCAGGGTACCCGGCGCATAAGCATCAAAGTAGTGCCAGTGAGGATACGGTGAGACTGCCGTCATTCGCCGCATGACAACTGAAGGTGACACATCAAGCTGTTTGTGGACACTGACCTCATAGCTGTTTCTGTCCAGCAACTGCCGAAATGGCACTTTAGGGCACAACAGTGCACCAGCGAAAAAACTGCACTCAAAATCCCGCCAGGCATTAAGAATATCCTGTGCATCCAGCTCCGAACCTGTCTGCCGTCCAGAACTGTTGTTGCTCTGGCTTCTACCCGCCAGCAGCACACTTTTTAAACCATCCTTATTGTGCAATGTAAAATGGCCAATATGTAGCGCCAGGTCATACTTTAATCTTCCAGTCTGCTTTTTTAGCATTTCATTCAGATACAGGGTTCCCGGAGGATCAAAGAAAGAACGCACCGTTCCTAAAGATTTTACTCCAGCCTCATCTTTCACTTCCTTGGGCGCTCGGGAGAACCATTTTATTTTGACTCCTGTTTTGCGAATGATTGCCAGCATATCGTCGACGTGAATGGGCAGCTGCTTGCCCCCTACTTCTTCGGCGGCACGTTCAATATCCGGAAAATGATTGCGGTGATGTTCCTGATGCGCTCTTATCAGCAGATGCGCAAGCTGTCGGCCACTGGTGCCGGTCTGCGCAAGCATCTCGGGTATTGCGATCTGAAGTATTTCCTGCGAGAACAGAAACCCTGGCTCCAGAGCAATACCGGCAATACCACCCCGGCCTGACTTGTCGGGCCTTATCTCCTGTTCGGCCTCTGCGTCATCCATAAACCACTGCGGATCCTTCTGGAACACCGCGGCAATCACAGCCAGTGTATCTCTGGCTGGAACCCGCTTCCCCCTTTCGATCATCGACAGATAGGACACTGAAGGTGCCAGTTCAGGATCCACCTTGACACAACGTGCTGACAGATCCTCCATGGTCAGTCGGTTGCGTTTACGCAGATTGCGGATCTTGGTGCCCAGAAAATGCGAGCGCCGGGTAAGTGTCTGACCAGTAACCATGAGCGTCTCCCTGCCTGCAAATCAGGCATGACGGTGCTGCAAACTCCTGAATTCAAACTTTAAACAGCCTGTTTCTGAGGCCTGTAAAATTCGCCGATTTGTGAAATTCACAATGTGAAATTTTAATTGTGAAATTCCATTAAATGATTTTATACACTACCTGCCGTTCCACACAAGCAGGAGATGACTCATGGAAAATGCATTGAGACAAGCGGACCAGGATTTCAGCGCGATCGATCCGGCATTCAAAACCTTTCTGACAGACGAAGTTCTGCCGCTGACGGGGCTCCAGCCAGAGGCGTTCTGGCAGGAGTTTCAGGCGCTAATTGAAGAGCTGTCGCCAAAGAACCAGGAACTGTTGGCTGAACGCGATCGACTGCAGCGACAGATTGACGACTGGCATAAACATCACCGCCATCAAACACACGATGCAGCAGCGTACCGAAACTTTCTGAGCGCCATTGGCTACCTGCAGGCTGAACCTGCAAAACTCAGAGTCTGCCCAACACCCGTGGACGAAGAGGTCGCCGAGATTGCCGGACCGCAACTGGTAGTCCCGCTGAAGAACGCCCGTTTCGCGATTAACGCCGCCAATGCGCGCTGGGGCAGTCTCTATGATGCCTTGTACGGATCTGACGCCATTGATTTGTCGGGCGATCTTGAGCCTGGCAAAAACTACAATCCTCTACGTGGCGCGGCTGTCATTGAGCGGGCAAGGGATTTCCTGGACGCGACCTTCCCGCTGGTGGAAGGTTCGCACCACGAAGCCACCAGATATCTGGTCAAAGATGGTGAACTGGCCGTTAAACTGCAGCATTGCCGGATAACACACTTAAAACACCCAGAGCAGTGGGTAGGCACGATCGGCGCTGATACAACACTGCGTTCAGTCTTTCTCCGCAACCACGGTCTGCATGTGGAAATTCGCATTGATCGCAGCACAAGCCCTGGCGCGGAAGATCTGGCGGGCATTCAGGACATCATGCTGGAGTCGGCGCTGACAACCATCATGGACGCCGAAGATTCCGTTGCTGCCGTTGATGCTGAAGATAAAATCGACGTGTATCGCAACTGGCTGGGCCTGATGCGCGGCGATTTGACAGCAAGCTTTGAAAAAGACGGCATCCGTCATATACGCACGCTCAATTGTGATCGTGTGATCACCGCACGCGATGGTGCCAGACAGACACTGCGCGGTCGCTCATTGATGCTGATCCGTAATGTCGGCTTACTGATGAGCAGCGAACTTGTTCGTGATCGCGCTGGCAACGAGGTGCCGGAAGGCATCATCGACGCGGTTGTCACAGCCCTGATTGGCTCGCTTGATATCCGTGGCCCTTATCAGAAACGCAACTCCCAGTGCGGAAACATTTATATCGTCAAACCCAAATTGCATGGACCTGCGGAGGTGGCGTTTACCGATCAGTTGATGAGCCGGGTTGAGGATCTGCTGCGATTGCCACGCCACACCATCAAACTCGGCATCATGGATGAGGAACGACGTACAACCGTCAATCTGGCATCGTGCCTGGATCAGGCAAAACATCGCGTGGTTTTCATCAACACGGGCTTTCTGGACCGAACCGGTGATGAAATACATACCTGCATGCAGGCTGGTGCCATATTGCCCAAGGATGAAATTAAAACGAGCCGCTGCATTCAGGCCTACGAGGACCGCAATGTAGATATTGGCCTGGCCAGCGGGCTGAACCGCTGTGGTCAGATTGGCAAAGGCATGTGGCCAAAACCGGATAACATGGCTGAGATGCTGGCCAGCAAGCAGGCCCATCCCCGCGCGGGCGCCAGCACCGCCTGGGTACCCTCGCCCACGGCCGCGACGCTGCATGCATTGCACTATCACCAGGTGGATGTAGCCGCAATGCAAGATCAATTGACGACCCGAACACGCGCCTCACTGGACGATATTCTGACGCCTCCGCTTCTTGGAATCAGTCGCGAGTTGAGCGCAACAGAGATACACAGCCAGCTCCAGAACAACATCCAGGGCATTCTGGGCTACGTGGTACGGTGGATAAACCAGGGCATTGGCTGCTCCAAGGTTCCGGATATTCATCAGGTTGGCCTGATGGAAGACAGAGCCACTCTGCGTATTTCCAGCCAGCATATTACCAACTGGCTATTGCATGGGCTGTGCACGCAGGATCAGGTCTTATCCATCATGGAAGAGATGGCGGAGCTGGTTGATCAGCAGAACCATGGCGACCCCGACTATCGTGCCATGACGCCAGCCCCCGCGGACAGTCTCGCCTTTCAGGCCGCTCGCGAGTTGATCATGCGAGGCACCGATCAACCCAGCGGGTATACCGAACCCATTCTTCATCATTACCGGAAGCTGGCCAAACAGCAGCTGCGTAGCGCATAGATCCAAAATAAACCCATAAACACTTTAAGCATTGAATTTGCACACGGAGAGACCAGCAATGAATTATCAGCAGGAAATGAAACTGTCCAATAACATTCTCGGCCAGCAAGGGGTCAGTTGGAACACTATTAGCCCGGAGCACCTCACGCGCATGCGTTTGCAGAACCGGTTTCGCAGCGGCGTGGATATCGCCCGCTACACGGCGAACATCATGCGCGAAGACATGGCAGCCTATGACCGGGACCCAGCCCAGTACACACAGTCTCTGGGCTGCTGGCATGGATTCGTGGCACAGCAGAAAATGATTGCCATCAAACAGCATTTCGGCACGACACGTGGCCGTTACCTTTACCTGTCTGGGTGGATGGTCGCGGCAATGCGTTCACAGTTCGGCCCCCTGCCGGACCAGTCGATGCACGAAAAAACAGCTGTGCCCGCGCTGATTGAGGAAATTTACACCTTCCTGAAACAGGCTGATGCCCGCGAACTGAATCATCTGTTCAAGGAGCTGGATAGCGCCCGTGAATCCGGCGACCAGGTCGCCGAGCACGTGGCTTTAAGGAAGATCGACAACTTTCAGACCCATGTTGTACCCATCATCGCCGATATAGACGCTGGCTTTGGCAATGAAGAAGCTACTTATCTGTTGGCTAAACGCATGATTGAAGCCGGCGCCTGCTGTATCCAGATTGAGAACCAGGTTTCGGATGCAAAACAGTGTGGTCACCAGGACGGCAAAGTGACTGTTCCACATGAGGACTTCCTGGCCAAGATCAATGCAGTGCGATATGCGTTTCTTGAGCTCGGCGTTGATGATGGCGTCATCGTGGCGCGAACCGACTCACTCGGCGCTGGCCTGACACAGAAGATTCCCGTCTCCAAAGCACCCGGTGATCTGGCTGATCAGTACAACGCCTTTATTGATGGAGAGCCAATCGAATCACTGGAGCAGCTGGCCGCCGGCGAGATGGCGCTGCGACAGGGCGCTGAGGTGATTAAGCCCCTGCGCATGCCGAATGGTCTGGTCCGGTTTAAACCCGGTTCAGGCGTAGATCGTGTAGTACTCGATTGTGTGACCGCGCTACAGCATGGCGCTGACCTGCTCTGGATAGAAACTGAGAAACCCAACCTGGAGCAGATCGCCAACATGGTCTCCCGTATTCGGGAAATCGAGCCATCCGCGAAACTTGTTTACAACAATAGCCCATCGTTCAACTGGACATTGAACTTTCGCCAGCAGGTCTTTGACGCCTGGCAGGCAGAGGGACGCGACACCAGTGCTTATGTGCGCGATCGCCTGATGGAAGACACCTATGATCAGACCGATCTGGCACAGCAGGCGGATCAATTGATACAGCAATTTCAGCGTGATGCCGCAGCCGAGGCAGGCGTGTTCCATCACCTGATTACATTACCGACCTATCACACCGCAGCTCTGTCCACCAATGACCTGGCACGTGGCTACTTTGGAGAACAGGGCATGCTGGCCTACGTTGAGAAAGTTCAGCGGCAGGAGATTCGCCGCAGTCTGGCCTGTGTCAAGCACCAGGACATGGCCGGATCGAATATTGGTGACGACCACAAGGAGTACTTCGCTGGAGACAATGCGCTTAAGGCATCCGGCAAGGACAACACCATGAATCAGTTCGCCTGACTCCAGAGCCTTGTTCCAAGGCCTGGAGGAGTTTCGACCAGGGAAGGTTGTCCAGTTGAATCGCACTGGCTGGCCGCATGGATGCGGCCATTTTTTTGGATCCAACAAATGCTGCGTCTTCGAGCTAGTCGGGCACTGGCTCAACATTCTACGTGGCACAAGCTTGTACCGCGCAGGCCTTACGGGAACCGGCACATTGGTGATAAAGTCTGGCCACAGCCAATAACAAAATCCGGGGCCAGACCACGTGCAGGGACTCTTTGAAAGCATAAACCAGTTCTTCTCATTTATTGGCCCCATCTCCGACGCCGTCTGGGCGTTCCCCACTCAGTTCAGCATCTACAGCCAGATTCCTTTGCTGGGGCAAATGTCGTTTGCTGTGCTGCTGCTATTGGGCATGGGCGTCTGGTTCACCTGGCGCACCGGTATTGTTCAGATACTGAGCTTTCGAGAGGCCGTTCCGATCATGCTGCGCAAGCAGGATCACGATGTTGGCATCAGCGCGTTGGCGTCTTTTCTACTCGGCCTTGCCATGCGCGCCGGGCCCGGCAATATCGTTGGAGTCACCGGTGCCATCACCGTCGGTGGACCAGGCGCCTTGTTCTGGATGTGGGTAGCAGCACTGTTTGGTATGGCTACCGCTTTTATGGAGTCCGTCCTGGCGCAGCTCTTTAAAGAACGGAAGGATAATGAGTTTGTCGGTGGCCTGCCCTTCTATGGCCGTTATATCCTGGGCAACAGTCGCGCGGCAGGCATACTGTTAACTGTCGTCTTTATTACCTATGCGCTGTTTAACGTCCCGGCCCAGACCTTCAATGTATTCTCTGCAGTCAGCACCATCGCAACGACGGCTACCGGGCTGGAGTCCAACCCTCAGTCACCACTTTATTATGGCATTGCGATACTACTGGTCCTAAGTTGCGCCTGGATGATCATGGGGGGCATTCGTCGCGTCACGGCTTACACCAACGTGCTGGTCCCGGTGATGGCTGTGATTTTCTGTGGCATTTCAATGCTCATCATTCTGATCAATGCGCCATTGGTACCCGGCTTTTTTGTGGCAGTGGTTAAAGGGGCTTTTGCGCCTGACGCCCTGTTTGGCGGCGCCATGGGAGTCGCATTGGCCGAGGGCGTGCGGCGCGGGCTGATGTCCAACGAAGCCGGCCAGGGCACCATCACCATGGCGGCTGCGGCCGCAGACAATAAACATCCCTGCGAACAGGGCTTCGTGCAAAGCCTGGGTGTATTCTTCGACACAATTGTCATTTGCACACTGACGGGTTTCATCGTCGTACTGGCTCAGGTATGGAGCGGTGCTGACGATAGCGCCGCCTGGCAGGCGATGAGTGCATCACGTTTCGGAACCTATCTGGCATCAGTGCAGTCGTTACTGCCTGCCGCACTTACCGG
This sequence comes from Pseudohongiella sp. O18, assembly GCF_021729085.1. Lineage (GTDB taxonomy): Bacteria > Pseudomonadota > Gammaproteobacteria > Pseudomonadales > Pseudohongiellaceae > Pseudohongiella. The sequence continues at coordinate 264,389 of NZ_JAJSAR010000001.1, forward strand.
CACAGTCACCATTATCCTCGCCGTCTGTTATTGCCTGTTTGCCTTCACCACCTTGCTTGGCATGATTTCATTCGCCGAAATATCAGCCAATTTTATTTCCCGCTCGCCACACTTCATAACTGGAATTCGTATCGCTGGCTCCCTGGTCTTTGTCCCGTTCGGAGCACTGTCCATGCTGGCGGGGTTGAATCTTGGCAATCTTTGGGCGATCACCGACCTGACCAACATCATTATGGTGTATTTGAACATTCCAATTCTGATGCTCGGCGCGCCGATGGTTTATGCCGCCCTGGAGCACTACCGCAAGAAAGGTGGAGGTCTGTTCATTTCTGAGGAAATTGGCATCAAAACGGTGCACTGGACCAGGGAGAATCAACAACACCTGCCAAAATGACGTATATGACAGCTTTGCCGCTAAAAAATACTTTTTTTTCTGGAATTTTTCTTTATTATGCGCGCTTGGCGGCAACAGAGCCTGCACCTCTGGCAGGTGGTCACACAAACGCCTTTAAACTGACCTTGTATCCACAACCTGTTTCCCGAGGTTGCCTATGTTGCTAGCTCTGGTTGTAGTTTATCTGCTTGTTTCCATTGGTATCGGTGTCGCCGCTGCGCGCAAAGTTCACTCGGCCAGTGACTTCATAACCGCCGGCCGCAGCCTGCCGATGTTCATGGTCATTGCCATGGTCTTCGCCACCTGGTTTGGTGCCGAGACTGTACTTGGCATCTCAGCGACTTTTCTGGACGAGGGCTTTCGAGGCCTGATTTCCGACCCGCTCGGCGCTGCCGCCTGTCTGGTGCTGTTCGGCCTGGTGTTTGCATTGCCGCTCTACCGTATGAAGTTGCTGACGCTGGGTGACTTCTTTTACTATCGCTACAACAAAAAAACCGAGATGGTGCTGTCCGCCTGCATCATGCTTTCCTACCTGGGCTGGGTATCTGCTCAGGTCACCGCACTGGGTCTGGTCTTTAACGTCCTGTCGGAAGGCTCGGTAAGCATGACGGCTGGTATGGTTATCGGCGCCGGTGTTGTGATGATATACACACTGGTCGGTGGTATGTGGTCAGTGGCCGTGACAACCACCGTGCAGATGGTGGTGATTGTTGCTGGCCTGCTGCTGGTTACCAGCTCCGCCACCAACATGGCCGGCGGTGTCGGAGAAGTCGTGGCCGCTGCTGCTGCCGAAGGCAAATTCGAGTGGCTGCCGGCCATGGATCTGATCGACATTCTGGGTTGGACTGCAGCGCTGTTCACCCTGGCCTTGGGATCCATTCCACAGCAGGATGTTTTTCAGCGCGTGAATACATCAAAGAATGAGCGCGTGGCTGTCTGGGGTACAACTCTCGGCGGCGTGGCTTATTTCTTCTTCGCAGCTATCCCCCTGCTGCTGGCCTACAGCGCCAGCATGGTCGACCCAGCCGCAACAGAGGTCCTGATGGCTGAGGACTCCCAACTTGTGTTACCGAGCTTTGTGTTCACCCACATGCCCTTCTGGCTGCAGGTGGTCTTCTTTGGCGCCCTGCTGTCAGTCATCATGAGCACGGCATCCGGCACATTGCTGGCCCCTTCGGTTACCTTTACCGAAAACATTCTTCGCAACTTCATGCCGAACATGACGGACAAACAGTTGCTGCTCTACACACGACTGACAGTTTTTGTGTTCACTATCATGGTGATCATCAATGCCGCAGCCTCGGACGGCAACATTCATGCAATGGTCGAGAACGCCTACCGCATCACGCTGGCCGGCGTATTCATCCCGCTGACAGCCGGCCTGTTCTGGCGCCGCGCCAGCAACTTTGGCTGCACGCTTTCCATTGTTCTTGGCCTGGGAAGCTGGCTGCTGCTGGAAATCCTGTACCCGGAAATTCCGTTTGAGCCTCAATTTGTGGGTCTGGCCTTCAGCCTGGCCGGCATGATTTACGGCTCAATGGCGCGCCCCAATCCACACCGTGGCAATCACCGCGGACTGGCAGAGCCCCGGGGTTAATCGCCATCACTGGCAACTTGCGGGTTTGGCCTTTATAATCCGCCATTCGTTTTCGCCCCCGCGCTCGTGGGGGCTCAAAACGGGCCTATAGCTCAGTTGGTTAGAGCAGCGGACTCATAATACGCCGGCCTGATGAAATAATGCAGAATGGGTACAATACCTTACATGCAGAAGGCCGCAGCCAAGTAAGTACAGGTGTAAGAGAAAGTCATTTATCGGGCCTATAGCTCAGTTGGTTAGAGCAGCGGACTCATAATCCGTTGGTCCCTGGTTCGAGTCCAGGTGGGCCCACCAATTCAAAGCCTCTTGCCGCATGGCCTGAGGCTCTCGGCTATACTTACACCAAAGCAAGCTGAACTTACACCAAGGCAAGCTGAGAACTGGCCTCCTCTAGAGTTATTTCTCCGAATTCAATTGCCATGACCATTTGACCTATGAACTTAGCTATGGGAGGCGAGACTGCGTTGCCAATGAATCTCCCTCGGCGACCGTCCAGCCCTCTGGGAACCCCATCAGTTTCTCGCACTCTGTCCATGTCAAGTTTCTGGCCACATAGTATTGGTCGGTCTGTATGGCCTCCTTGATGCTTTCCAGTTTGGGCGCGTATCGTGGGGCTATAGCTTCGTGCCTTGGTATACCCGAAGCCTCCGCGACGTTGAACCAAAAGCGGAGCGTCTGAAATAAACTCTTTCTGAAAATTGGATCGAGTTTTCCGCCCCGTCCCGCTCGACGCTCTCGGCGTATCACTCCTAAGCAGTTGGCCGCCGTCAAGATAGAACTTATAGGCACTTTCCGACTGATAACTTCCGATAAAGAATATTCTCTCTCGGTTGTGGGGAAGACCCGCGCTGAGAGTGTTGCACGAAAACCAGGTCCCCATATACCCGATCTTTTGGAGCTCGTCGATAACTGCCTCAAAGGCTTCCCCTCCGTCGGCGCTGAGTAGTCCCGAGACATTTTCAAGGACAATCCATCTTGGCGTAGCTTGTCTAATAAGATCGGTAATACGGTAAAAGAGTCCAGATCGCGCCCCAGAGAGTCCCTCTCTTTGTGAATTGGCGTGACTGAGGTCTTGACAAGGCCACCCCGCTGCCCAGACATCTGCTTCCGGGATTGCGTCGATTTCGAGGGTAGTGATGTCGCCATGGAGAGGTACCTCCGGCCAATGCCGTTTGAGAATCTGTTGACAGTACGGGTCTATTTCACAATGGAAGACTGGAGTCAGGCCAGCCTGCTGGAAACCAAGATCAAAGCCTCCAATTCCTGCAAAGAACGATGCAAATTTCATAGGTTAATTCGACTACTTTCATATAAGTTGCTGATGGCTTATTATTCAAGACATTATAGCATCTAGCAAACGAGTATTTTGATTTGTATGGTAGCACGAAGCAGGGCAAGCAAGGGGTTCCTTTTACCGCCAGCGACAACTGCAAACATATCAGCAGATCGCAGGAAACAATGGCTCGACAACGCTAATGCCAATTTTGTGGCTCACGGGCAATCAAACAAGATAATCTACAGGATGATTCTTGAGCTTCTTTGGCCCGAGGGAAGCGGAATCCCTGGCCCTCACATCCCTCAGTCGGAAGTTAGAGCAGTTATTGACCAGGCGAGAGAGCAAGAAGGTAAAGAAGCCTATATAGATCCGTTCCGACGTCTCAGGGAGCTGCAAGGAGAAGAGGGTTTCACATGCATAGTCAAGGAAGGAACGAAATACCAGTTACAATCACTTGAAGTGGGTTCAAAGCGCACACCTAGGGAAAAGCCTTCAGCTAGCCTATGGAGACAGATTCAAGAAGCCTCTAACTTTAAATGCTTACACTGCGGCAAACAAGCTCCTGACGTTAAATTGAGTCCGGACCACAGAGTTCCCAGATCGAGAGGTGGCGGGAATGAAGAGAGCAATTGGCAGCCGCTATGTGAACAATGCAACAACTTGAAAAGCTCATCTTGCCAAGGTTGCGACCTTAACTGTTACGTTTGCTCTTGGGCTTTCCCTGAAACTTACAAGTCAATCATTATTGATGACAACAATAAAGCCCAAATCAAAAGACTTGCAGACAGTAAGGGTCAGCACCAATCAGACCTGGTGAACGAGATTCTACGCAACCACTTCAGCAGACTTTAGCGCTAGATTGCATATAATGTCCTTGACTATCGTGTGGTTGATTCGGCCTGTTCTCGCTTGTGCTTCAGGTAGTCACGCTGACCCACATCTAGCTGCTTCTTGTGGTCACGGTACAGCCGTTCATGCTCCGCTTGGGTATTCTCCTGCTGAGTAGGGAAGAGGTCATTAGCAGGCTTGTCCATAAACTCCCAGGTTGCTTCCTGCAGCTTTATCTGACTGACCACAGCCTCAGCCGTCCATGCTTCAATTGTCATGATCGGCAGAAAGTCTGCGCGGGGCCGGGTGTTACTCCGAGCCTGTTCCACCCGCTCCAACCGCTTTAGGAGCGTGGCTGGTATCCGGCGCATGGTCAGTGGGCCGCTGCGCAAGCATCCATATGACTTAACATGGTGCGGGCCTGTCGAAGAAGTTTAGGGTCGTTGCAATTACGAATCACGTCTAGGCTGGTGGCTATACAAACCTGCCGTATGTCTTCCCGGTCCGCCTCTGACAGGCTTGCCATGATTTCTGTATTCGTGGTTCCCGTTACCCTTAGCAACTCATCTGCATCAATGGGGACTACATCGGTATGAGCAGCCATGTCATCAGTTAGAGATTTACAAAACTCAATCGCTTCATCATGCTGATGGATTGGGAACACAAACTTCATCTTCCCTATACGCACCAGCAAGGCAACGTCACCCGTCAGCGGTTTAATGTCAGCAATGTGGTTACGCCCTGTTCGAATAATACTCATGTTTTCCCCTCCAATCGTGAAATTCTATCTTCCAGTTCGTCAATCTGTTTAATTGCACCAAGCGCTCCAATGGCTTCGATGATCTGCTTCCCAATGTCAGCGGAAACCTCGCCACCAGCTATAGCCTGCAATACGGACTGGACTTGCTGGGCCAGTGGTGCGGACGAGTCAAAGTCAAACTCAACACGCTCCACTTGCGCCCGCAATGTAGGCATAACTCGGGAAAGGATCAGGCTTGCGGATTGAGCATCGCCGTCCAGCGCTTGCGCGACCATTTTGTCAACGATGCCTTGTGTATCGCTCAGGAGTCTTTGATTTAGCTTCGCCCGTGCATTCGAAATACCACGAGGTCTGCCGGAAGGGTTGGGACTTTTCATACCTCTTTTCCAGTTCGGATTACCTTTCTGTTGTTTCTTCTCATGCTGGTGTACCGCCAACCAGTCAGGTGATGCGGATGCGTCCATATGTGGCTACCTCTTTTTGATATATCACGGTTTTATCAAATGCTCTTCTCACCGTTGATAATGAATGCCGCTTCGGAATCGTTCTTCGCTTGGCGTAGTGCCTGAACTACATCAGAACGAACGCCGATTGCCTTTTCTACCTCTTTGAAAACGAGGCCAGAACGAGTGTCAATCAGAGACTTGGCTGCCTTCATAACTTTGAGCTTGCGTGCAACTTCGGGCGACTGTGCCTCGTGGAACATCTTGGCTCGCAATTGACGTTCGGTTTCGTTCAATCCGGACAAATAGGAAGGCGCTGCGAGAACTGCTGACAGCGTGACCACATCTCCATTGCGCTGCGCTTCCTCTAGAAATTTAGTACGGTTATCCAAACTCAGCGATTTTACATGAGCGCGAATTTCCTGAGAAATGCTGCTACTACCAGTCTGCTGAATCGGACCGGACAATTGAGCTTCAGTTGCCTGCACTGCTTTCTCCAGGTTCGCTCTAACACTATCGAAGCGCCGGGTCACTTTCGATAGTATCCTCTGAGCATGGGTATCTGTGTGCATAATCTGCGCCGCTTCGTTCCATGATGGGTGTTTCCGAGCTGACTCCCTCGCCGTACGAATTGAATGTATCCCCTCATACGCTTCCGAAAATGCAGTTTGAACTGGCCCAACGTAGGGGGCAGTTGTCTCGTCATAGCCTTCGAGACTCTCGACGTTCTTAGGATGAAGCGCGGGCGTGATCTGTTCGTGAATATCCACTTCTGACATTGTGTTATCTCCTGATAAAATTTACCGTTAATTACTTTTCCCTTACAGCATATGGCAAAAACAAAAACTTCTACTAATAAAACAATTTGTTGCCACCAAATAACAAGTAACTACCTGTTAGTTGTTCTGGAACCCATCCCTGATAACCACAATTTTCGGCGCGAAAGCAGCCACGCCGTGAGCCGCTATACGGTGTCGCCAGCACCAATGCACCAGCTACACTGCGAACGTGGCCCCTGCCGCCGCTGGTGCAGCGCAATCTACAGCGCTATACCCTAGCCAGCACGAATATTTTCTTGCAGCTATCGCGCCCGAGCAGTAGCGGCATGAATTTACGAGCCAAGCTGAGTTATTTAGAAATTTAAAGATTTAGAGAGCCGCAATGAGGCCAGTAAACACTGAAAACAATTACCCTATTTAAATTTCTAAATTTCTAAAATTTAATGCAATGCCCAGCGTTTCCGCAGTTGGTAGCCGATCACTTGTTTAGATAGCTGTTTAACTTTTTAGAAAGACTAAACGTCATCAGTCCCTATGGGATCTTCATGATTCGGTAACATTCACCATGTTCTTTAAAGTCGTCAAACATCTTTTCCTTTTTACACTTCATGATATAGCCGCTTAGACATAGGCTTTGCAATGTCTGATCCAGAGCCTTAGTTGCGCGTAACGGGTGTCCTGAGAATGCTGGTAGTGATGCTGTACGTTTCTGCAAGTAGCTACGCTCGATGATGCCTCGTACTCGAAGCTCTTCAGACGTCTTGTAGCCAATGGCAGGTGGCTTTTTGAGATAGTCTTTCATAATGGTGAGTATCTTGGATTCACGCACTTGGTCGCCCTCGCCTACGTCCCCGCTTTCAAGCCGTCTCGTAAAAACAGCGATGTCACGCCTGACAAGATCGATGGCCCATGTCGCGTGTAGTGTGGTCATAACGGGGTGAAGATGGTTGTCAGCCACCGCCAGAAGGGAAGCGACCCGTAGTGCTTTCAAATGGGCGCGGTTCCACATCTGCCGACGCGCTTCATCGTCAGTGGCGTTGATAGCGTCGTCGCATTCAATGTCGAAAGCATCCAACATATCCCACGCTGCGGCGTCAGAGTCGACTGCTTGGTATTCGTCCCGCTCTCGCAGCGTGCGGGCTTGTGTGGCCAGCCCTGCAAACCACTGCCCAGACTGTTCAGGGATAGAGGTCAACCGGTTCTTGTTGGCTCGGGGGCGCTCTCCGTTATATTCAATGACGGTAAGACGCGACATAAAGCCGTCCTCCATCATGTCGTCCGTCAGCGCTTGGTGGAAGGTACCTGGCGTTGAGTCACCGATCAGGCTATATGCGGCGCCGCCCAATATCGGTTTGTTGTTTTTCTCGTCGCTATAGGTAATGCCTCCAGCCACGGACTGCGGACCGGATTTCGCGTATAGCTTTGTCATCACCGTCCGTAGCTCTTGCAGTGCAGAGTCTTTCGGATTACTCATCCGCTTTAGTTTCCGTCCGAACTCACTTGCAATATGTGTGAAACATGGACTGCGGGAAATCGCTCCTATCAGAGCCTGCCCTGATGCGTAATCCGAAAAGTCATAGAAGGTTCCAACATTGGACTCCCAGCGGTTGGCACCTTTGACAAAAAGTGAAATGCCCTCTGCCATAGTCTCCTTGCCAATACCACTCCTCGCCAGCAGCACGACATAGACGTTAAGGCCACTTCCCGTTGGAGTGAGCCATGATCGACCGCAGACACCGGCCAGCAGTCCCAGCGCTGACACGATCGCCACCTCCCACACGGGTCGAGGAGCACTGTGGTAAATGACTTGAGCTATCTCCCCTGCTTTACCCGGAGGTAGTTGGAGAGCGACTTCTGGTGCGGGCGCTGTGGCGGGCGCATCCTCGATAACGGGAGATTCATACCTGTGTTCGACTTCCTTCGACTTTGCCTCAAAGGCAGCCCTGTTGATTGTTACGCCGCTGTCTTGCCAGAAGATACCGGCGCTCGGGTTATCAGTACGCTTACCCATGCAGCACCTCCCGCGACTGTGTCGCGCTGCCGCTGGCTGGGGCCGCTTTCGCGACCGTGGCGCCATAAGGGTATTGGCTACCCTGTGCGCGGGCCTGTGGGTGCTGCTGCTCGGCTTGCGAATAATCCAAGACTCTTAAACGTGCGTTTGCTATAGTGGGGTTGTCCATTAGTAAGCCCTCTACCAGCCGGTGCGCCAACACCGGCTGGTTCCTACCTGTCTTATTTGCGTCTTACACGAGGCGTTGGCGGCTCCGCGCAGCGCTTGTAATGCTTCAACTTTCTAAGCGTCGAACAGCTTCTATATAGGAACCTGTTCGAACTCGACGCGCTGAGATTCCAGGAAGGCGTCAAGGTCTGCCACCTTGTATGTGCAGCACTTGCCGTTCTTGTAGTACGGAGGCCCTTTTTTCTGGCTGGCCCAGACAGTAAGGGTGTTGTAGGTATTGCCGAGATATTCGGCGGCTTCGCGGCGACTGAGGCGGTCGGTAGGATTGAGCGTGGTAAAGTCGGTCATTGCGGATAATCTCCGATCGACCTACCGACTGCACAAACTAAAATGGGCAGTGCGGCAGGCACCGGCATCTGTTTCCAGATACCTGATACCCGCCACACTGCCCATGCAGTGCTTCTCGTAGTTTCGTTCCATCCTGGTCATACTCGACCGGGTGTAGCGTCACGCTGGAACGGGAAGCGGAAAAATTAGTTGGGGCAACTATACCAAACTAAATGCGCCCATGTTTGATTATTTTTACTCTAAACCAAGTCGAGTACTTCATCAAGAATCTGCACACCCTGTCAGGCTTCTTTAGTTGCTTTAAGCGCCTGCGCCTCGATCCAATCCGCGATGGTTTGAACGTCCGGCAGCAGGTACCGTAAGTTCTTCGACTGCGTGTAGTGCTTGAGCGTGATCGACTGCGGCTTGTGGTTTTTGAGCAGCTCCGCCTTCCACAGCTCCACCCTGCATTCGATAGCAAGCGCATTGAAAGTGCGCCTGAGGTCGTGTTGGCGCAGGTGCAACCCGGCCACTTCGCTGACCATTCGCATCGTGCCCAATGCGTCCTGCATGTATCCGACTTTTGACTTAGCCCGCGACGGGAATACATACTCCTGATTCTCCCTACGAGCTTGATACCGAGCCGACAATATAGCGTGGAGCTGGCGGCTCATTGGGATGGTTATTACGTTGTGGTTTTTAGTCTCCACGAAAGTGAAGCAAGGTATTTCGTCATCGAGATTCACATGCCCCCATTTTAGCTTCGACGCCTCGCCAATTCGTGCCCCTGTGAGGATTAGAAACATTACAAGATGAGCAGCGGTAGCATCGGCGGGGTGGAAGCGCTCCGTGTCCGTGCGTGTGGTTAGTAGTTGCCACACCTGACCCATCTTTTCCAGAGGGAGGATCTCCTCGCGGGCGTGCTCGGCATTCCATTTGGTACTATTGAATGCCTGCACGACTGGGTTGAATGGTAGGATCGGATAAGACCCGTCCGGGGCCATATTCGTCTCGCGCGCCCAGTTGCAGAGCGCGCGAAGATTCCGAAACACCTGATTAGCCTGACTTGGGCTTATCTTGGACATTTCCCTAAAACGCTTCGCGCAGGCGTCACGCGTAATGTTGACCACAGGTTTATCAGCCCAGTCAGCGAGACGCTTTGTTACGCACTTTTCAATGTCTTCTTTGCTGCGAGGGCGAAGCGGACCATGTTTTGTGCGCTTGTTCTCAATGTAGTCCTCCATGACGTCCCGGAGAGTCAGCTTCTGAGCTTGACGCTGCCGCCTTTCCGTCTGCGGGTCTTTCCCGTCGTGCATCTCGCTCATGCGATCCAACGCCCGCTTTCGAGCTTCACCACAATCAAGCAGATGACAGGGACCAATTGTGAATCGTTTCTCCTTCCCCGTACCCCTTACAACCTTTTGAACGACATACGACTTGTACCCTTTTGCGGTGACCCTTACACCGAAGCCGCCCAAGCTGCTACACCAATGAAATTTCTGCCCTTTTTCAGGAACAGGTAAGGCCTCAACCGCCTTGTTTGACAGCTTAACTCTCTTAGCCTCAGACATGCTTCTACCCTCATGACACCGTGTAAGGGCTAGTGTAAGAGGTTTCAATATAGATCTGCAAATGACTATTTAGAGAAGTAAATACGTATATTACTGTTTTATATAGTTTTATATGGGCGTGTTTAGTCAGGCTTAGGTGAGCTAATAGCCAGATCAACTAACTCATAATCCGTTGGTCCCTGGTTCGAGTCCAGGTGGGCCCACCATCTTTTTTGCAGTTTTCTGTAGTAACTCCTTTTTGTTTTGCCAGTGCTGCCAAAATATCACTCCTACCAAAAGACTGGCTCCTCCCAAATGCCACATCCAGGACAATGGTGCCCAGATCAGCAGATAGGCAGCCACTGCCAGCATCGCAGCCTGAACCAGGTTTAGCCGACGCGATGTCCGCCATTGTAGCAACGCGCACATAGCGTAGAGCCCCATTGACGCCCAGACGAATATCTCGATCCGTTGTGGCCAGCTGCCAGTAATCAGTGGCGTGTAGGCAAACAGCAGTGGCACCAGGTAAAGCCCTTTGGCAAGCTTCCACGATGTAATTGACGTCGCCACCGGTTTCGAACCGGCAATTGCGGCAGCGGCGAACGACGCCAGCGCGATAGGAGGCGTTACGTTGCTGTCCTGGGACAACCAGAAAATAATCAGATGGGCGCTCAGCAACATGCCAGTCACCAGTGCCGGACTGAGAAGCTCGGCACGCAGCAACTGGCGCATTTCCAGCGGCATTTCACGCAGGGCAACCACGGCATCGCCACCCCACAGATTAAGTGTGGCTATAACGTTGCCTGGCAGATCCGGTGCCGTCAGCGCCTGCAGCATTTGTTCATACGCGATCAGGTCAAACAGAATGGGCGCGGACAAGGTTGCCAGAACGATATAGGAAGCAGTGACGGGCAATCCCAGGCCTAACACCAGCGAGGCGAGCGCTATCAGCACCAGCGCCACAAACAGACTGCCGTTGGCCCACTCCACAATCATCAGTGAAAATGCATTACCCACGCCGGTGGTCACTACCACACTGATCAGAATACCTACAGCGACCAACAGCAGCGCGGTAGACAGGGCGGTTCTCACAGCATCCACAGTCGCTTCAAAAATATCTTCCCACTCCATGGGTGTCGCCGACAGCCAGGAGGAAACTATCACCAGCACGGTGGCCACGACTGCCGCTCGAATCGGTGTATAACCAACGAATAACATGACGACAAGGCTGCCCAATGGAATCAGGAAATGCCAACCCTGCCTGACCACACGCCACATGCTTTCGTGGTCGCCTTTCTGATCAGCTTTCAACCCCAGGCGCTGGGCTTCGATACGCACAAAATAGAATACTGTCAGGTAGTACAAAAGCGCTGGCAGCAGCGACACAGCAATGATGGTCTGGTACGAAATTTGTGTATACCCGGCCATCACAAAAGCACCGGCCCCCATGATGGGTGGCATCAGCGCACCGCCGGTAGAGGCGGCAGCTTCTACACCCGCTGCAAACTTTGGACTGAACCCGGAGCGCTTCATCATCGGTATCGTGATGCAGCCGGTCGAAACCGTGTTGGCGACCGCAGAGCCGGAAACAGATCCCATCAAGCCGGAGCCCACAACCGCCACAATGCCAGCCCCACCGGTGAAACGTCCTGCCAGGCAGCGGGCAAAATTGACGATAAAATCGCCCGCGCCGGAGCGCAGCAGGAAGGATCCGAACAGGATAAACATAAAGACAAAAGTGGCAGAAATATTGGCCGTGGATCCGAACATGCCCTCCTCGCCGAAGTAGGTTCGGTACAGCACGGTTTCCAGACTTAAACCCGGGAAGGAAAAGACGCCGTTAATATAGCGGCCCAGGAACAGGATATAGCTGAGAGAAACGGCAATCAGAATCGGCATGAACCAGCCGGTGGTGCGTCGGGTGAACTCGGCCGCCAATACCACCGCCGTCACGGTGACCAGATAGTCCGACCAGATAAATTCTGCCTCGCGAGCGTAAAGGGCATTTTCAAACAGGATGATATAGGCCGCCACCAATACCGCCAGTATGGCCAGCATAATATTGACAACTCTCATCGCCAATGCCGGTTGGTTGTTCGCTGGGCCGGATTCATTGGCAGACAATGCGCAAAGCGCCGCAAAACCACCAAAGTGAATGGCTGAGAACCACAACTCTGGAAGCGCAGCGGTCACATTGGCATAAACATGAAACAGGGCGAACAGAAAGGCAGACCATTTGAGCAGCGGATGTTTCATAAACAAAACCTGTTTTACCTGTACATCAATCGCAGAGCAAAGTAATCGTATGTCTTAGAGCCGGCCAGTTATTCGCAAACGGCTGTTCCAGTACCCGTAGCCGAAATAAACCAGCATGCCGAGTGCAGTCCAGCTCATAAACAGCTCCCAGTGTACGCGGAAGGGTTGCCAGAACAGGTATAGGCAGGCGGCGACACCGAGCGGACAAATGATACCGGCCGCCGGCACCCGGAATGGGCGATAGAGCTCAGGACGTGTGTAACGCAGGATCAGGACACCAGCCGATACGGTCGCAAATGCCAGCAAAGTACCCATCGACACCAGCTCACCCAGCAGACCGATCGGTAGAAACCCGGCCAACAGACAGGCAATGCCACCGACAACGACAGTGCCAACATAAGGCGTGTGGTATCTGCGATGGACCTTGCCAAAAACCCTGGGTATCAGTCCGTCATTGGCCATGGTGTAGAAGATGCGTGGCTGCGCCATCAGCATCACCAAGATTACCGAGGACAGGCCTGCGATCGCGCCGAGTTCCACCAGCACGCGCAGCCACAGCAGGCTGGGATAGGCCTGCAGTGCGGTCGCAACGGGTTCGGGTGTACCCAGTTGCTGATACGGCAGCATGCCGGTCAGCACAGCACACACGATAATGTAAAACACGGTGCAGATCGCCAGTGAGCCCAGGATTCCGATGGGCATATCTCGCTGTGGGTTTATGGCTTCAGCGGCGGCGGTAGAGACGGCGTCAAAACCTATGTAGGCAAAGAATACAATCGCCGCCGCACGCACCACGCCATCCATGCCAAAACGGCCGGGGCCTTCATTGTCCGGGATAAACGGAACCCAGTTATCCGGGTTGACGAATTGCAGACTGAAGGCGACGAACAGGAGGATGACGCCAACTTTAATGGTCACAATAATCGTGTTCATAAAGGCCGACTGTCGGATGCCGATGTAGCATAGCGTCGAGATAGCCACGACAATAAACACGGCCGGCAGATTGAACAGCGCACCCGTGCGCGTGAACTGCCCTTCGGTGACGGTAAAGGTGGAAGTCGCCAGCGCCTCAGGCAAAGGAATACCGAGCGTGCCCAAAAAGCTGTTCATGTAACCCGACCAGCCCACAGCAACCGCGGCAGCGGCGAAGAGATATTCAAGCACCAGACACCAGCCAATAAACCAGGCGACAAACTCGCCCAGCGTGGCGTAGGAGTATGAATAGGCACTGCCTGAGACTGGCATCATCGACGCAAATTCTGCGTAGCAGAATCCAGCCAGCGCGCAGGCGACACTGGCCATGAGGAAACTCAACATGATTGCCGGGCCGGCGTGTAAAGCAGCCGCCTGCCCGGTCAGTACGAAGATACCGGCGCCGATGACACCACCAATACCAAGCATCACCAGCTGGGTCGCGCTTAGCGTGCGCCTGAGCGTCACCTCGCCTTCCAGGCTGCCTTCGACAGGCTCACCGGCATCTACGTGTGGTGCTGCTACAATCGGCTTGACCCGCAACATTCCCATGAACATTACACTGCGCTCCCATTGTATCGAGACTGAACTCGCGTCGTGAAAAATTGCTAACTGCCCATTCGCAATAAATAGTTTCACGCAAGAAAATCAGGGGTCTGTCTCTTTCACTTGAATGTCATACCCTGCGATGATGGACAAAGCCACACCGACAGATGGAAGCAACGTAAATTGAAGGCAAAAAGATTCTTGATGATAGTTACACAAGGACTGTGTTCTGCGTATACCAGGCCAAACTATGGATGACTGGCGGGCCTGGTTGCCATTGATGATTGGCTAGCGCAGATTATCTGTGGTGTCTGACAAAAACAATCCCCGCTGCAAAATATAAATACTGCTGCTCTCAACCTGCGCGCTTGGGCTGTTTTTCGCTGCGCATTGCTTTTGCATGTCGGGATGGTAAAGTCTCAAGACCCTGATCTTTTTATCCAGCATCAACACAATTACAAGAAGAGAAATGCCATGAAATCTCCCTGCGGGACGCACCTGATAACCCTCTTTGTACCGACTGCAGCGCTATTAGCGCTTGCCAGCCTGCCAGCGCAAGCCCAGCCCTCACTGACCGAAATCGCTCGCTGCGAGGCGCTGCAGGAGCTGCGCGATATGACCATCCTGAACGCAGACATACGGGCCAATTCCGCCGATGGCGCGAGTTATTGTTATGTGCGCGGCATCATCTCGCCAGCTATTCATTTTCATGTGCAGCTGCCCTTGCAGCAAAACTGGAACGGCCGCTTTTTGCAGTGGGGTGACGGTGGTAAGGACGGCGATCTTGATTTTGCGCCGCAGCGGCTGGCGGAGGGTTATGCGGTGGCCAACAGTAATCTCGGCCATGACAGTGGCGTCGAGCCGGGAGCATCATTCGCTTTCAACAACCGTCAGGCAGAGATCGACTTTGGCTACCGTGCCGTGCACCTGACAGCCGCCGCAGGCAAGCGTCTGGTCGCAGCGTACTACGGCAGGCGGCAGGACTATTCCTACTTTGAGGGCTGCAGCCAGGGCGGTCGCCAGGGACTGATGTCGGCCCAGCGTTTCCCGGATGATTTTGACGGCATCGTTGCCGGAGCACCGGCATTCAACTATCAGGGCCTGAATGCTGCCGGCACCTGGAACCTGCAGCGCATGTTCCGTGACGGATTGGCCGGCAACCTGGCAGTGGACACCGATGGCGATGGCAGCTTTGACAGCCTTGCCCTGATGGATGTATTGCACAATCAGGTACTGGCTCAATGTGACGCGCTGGACGGCATACGTGATGGACTGGTGAGCGATCCGCTGGCCTGTACCTTCGAACCGACTGCCGATCTCGCCGGCCTGATGTGTCCCTCCGATACTGCTTCCGACCAGTGCTTCACGCCAGCCCAGTTACAGACCATCAGCGACTTCTACAATGGCCCGCGTGATGACTCCGGACGTCAGGTGTATCCAGGCAAGATGCTGGGCTCCGAACCACAATGGGCTGGCTACTACATTCCCTGGCAGGGTAATGATATGGCACCGGGAAAACTCACCGGCGTCGCCGTAGACCACATGAATTATCTGTTCTACGAAGTGGACCCCGGCATCGCCGTGCCCGATCTGCGCGATATTGACTATGAACCAGACACTGATGCCGTAATACCGGAATTCCACTGGTTTCACTGGGATATCAATGATTTCCATTCAGGTGCCGGCGAACTGATGAAATCCATCACCGACGCCAATGATCCCGACCTGCATCGCTTTGTCAGGGGCGGCGGCAAACTGATTCTCTATCACGGGCTGATGGACACGCTGATCGTTGCCACTGACACGATCGATTATTACCAGCAGGTGGTGGACACCACCTTCGCTGGTAGTCTGGCTGAAGCGCAGGCACATGCGCGACTCTACCTGGCACCTGGCATGGGTCACTGCGCCGGCGGACCCGGACTCAACAATTGGGACAAACTGGCGCCTCTGGTGGAATGGGTGGAGAATGGACATGCCCCGGAAAGCATCATCGCCACCCACGAAACCGACGGTCTGGTGGATAATGAACGACCTCTCTGCACCTACCCGCAACAGGCCCATTACATAGGCCCGGCGGAGGGTGCGGATGAGCCTGCCAACTGGGTAGCGGCCAACTTTGAGTGCCGCATAAGATGAGAAACTCTCCACTTAAGGTGCTGATCGATACCCTGCCACAGGTCGGTCGTGTTGAATGGATCGGGCTACGCCCGGGACGCGACGCAGAAATGGTCCCGGTGGCTCGAGTGCACGCAGCGCCCGATAGTGGCCTGGAGGGCGACCGCTACCAGGGCCGCAAAGGCGGCAGTGGAAAGCGCCAGGTCACATTGATCCAGCATGAGCACCTTGCAACTATCGCTGCACTGGCCCACAAACCGTCAGTGACAGCGGAAATGCTGCGACGCAATGTAGTGGTATCAGGCATCAATCTGCTTGCATTAAAAAGCAAAACATTCCGCATTGGCGAGGCAATTCTTGAGTATACCGGCCCCTGTGATCCCTGTAGCAAAATGGAAGCTCTGCTTGGCCCAGGCGGATACAACGCCATGCGGGGCCATGGTGGCATCACGGCCCGTGTGCTGCAAGAGGGTCACATCGCAGTCGGCGATGAACTCAGAAGCAGCACTTTTAAGACCCCAGCCGATAACGCAACTTGATCACGAACTGATCAACGATCCGGTCATTCCAGGACTGCTCGAACAGTTCCTGGAACTCGAACAGACTGTTACGCGGCAGGTTGGAGCCACGGGTGTAGACGATAAACAGATCAGACAGGGGCGCGATCTCCCAACGATAGCGTGCCTGGAAGGTCAGCCGTGAGATCACGAAATCGTCCGGCTGGTTATCGGGGTTGGCCGTTGGTATGAGCTGCCCGTCCCTCTCTGTATTGACCCGGTAAAAACGGTCTTCAAACGCCTTGAGCGCTGTCCACTGAGTGCTGATGCGTATCTGTTGCTTGGCCGTGATGAAGTAATCCACCTCCAGTCGTGGCGCCCACTGGTGCGCCTCAAAGCTGGTGTATTGGCCTGCACCGCGATGCACCAACAACGCTTCGCGATCCGTGTAGCTCAGACTCAGATCAACGGAGAAGCGATCCACTGGCCGCCATGCGACGCCAGCACGGCCCTGTACTTGTGTGGAACCAAGGTCCTCAGGATCTACGTTCAAGCCGAGATTGTAGGAAAGCGACTGGGCGCGATCGGTTTCATAGCTGATACCCGCCCCGTAACGGACAGGCAACTGGAATGCCCCGGTCCCGCGGCCCAGGCGATCGTCGTATCGCGCCGGGAAATACAGCAGCGACAGATTCAGGCTGTTGTTGTCCAAAAACGTATAACCACGTTGCAGTGCGGCTCGCAGCCTCACCGGCAGACCGTCGGTGTTCCATTCATTGGTGGCGATAAAACCAGTCGTACGGTTGCGCAGACCCGGAATGTCAGACTCGTTTACAAAGTAGTTGTAAGAGAGGTTCATCTGATCGTTTCGGGTCAGGAACCCAAGTTCATTGATGTCCAGCTTGTCATCGATCCAAGTGGCGTTAATGCTGTGCTGTTTACCGCGTTCCGGACGATAGCTGACGTCTCCCAGGAAACCCACGCCGCTAACGCCGCTGGTATCACTGTGCATGAACTGTGTGTCGACTATCCAGCGGTTGTCGCGGGAAAAATAGTGCATGTCCACAGCGTTGACTACAGAGTCAATATCGGGATGTTCTACCGTGGTGCCCATCCAGCCAATCGCGCGGCGTCCACCCCCGCTTGTATCTTCATACAGCAGGCGCGCGACACCAAAATCGCGGCCTTTTGCCTGCACGGTCACCGGCGTGCCATCTGGCAACGTACCCGGGATTTCAGGATCATCCTCAGACGCGAACAGCGTGCCGTACTGCCACTTCCCGATCTGGCCAGTGTATTTGACAGCACCCAGCAGCTCGGTGGGCCGGCTGACATCGGTTGGCAAAACATTCACATTGCCGGGAATATCGAAACCGGCAGCACCGCCAATACGCCGGGTATTTAGAATCTGGATCGGACCGCCAGGACCACCACCGCCGCTGGAGCGCGGATGGGTATTGAATATGTCCTGACCTTCCAGGAAGAATGTACGCTTTTCCGGAAAGAACGTCTCAAACGCAGTCAGGTTGACCACCACGTCATCCGATTCCACAGTACCAAAATCAGGGTTCAGGGTCGCTGACAACAGCGTGTTGCTGGTGGGGCGCCAGTAGATATCGGCACCAACCTTCGTATCAAGCTCGTCACGCAGACCATCGAAACCGGCTGCCGCGAACGGATAGAAGGTCAACTGGCGTCGTGGCTCAATATCCTCGAGCTCATAACGTTCGAACGCCGACAGAAATTGATTGACGGTACGTGGCAGAGGCGGCGAAGACCAGGTCTCCCCGCCAAGATGACCTATCTGGCGCTCATAATAAAAGCCGATCTGCCGTGACCCGTCCGCCGCCTGGGGCAAAGGCATCATGGCCCAGGGGATGAAGTACTCCACGCTCCAACCGTTTTCAAGCGCCTGGGTACGGGCATTCCAGGAACCATCCCACTGCAGGTTCAATTGGCGCTCCGGCAGAACGGTGGCATCGGTCATCGAGTCGCCCAGATTGATGCGCAGGAAATAACCGTACTGGCCGCCCCCTGACGGGTCCAGGCCGACCACAAAACCGTCCCGATCCAGCTGTGTGTCGCGTGAAGTCATTCGCGCCACCAGCGTGTCAGCCGGCTGAAAATTCATGGCGCCAACGTAGATACCCTGTTCGGTATAGAAGGCGCGGATATGCGTTTCGTAGGGCACTTCCGCCAGTGTATCTGGATTGATCACCCGCATGCCGTCGACGTAGGGCAGATCATTCCAGACAGCCTCATCAAGAAAACCGTCCAGGTCTATATCGACCTGCTCCAGTCGTGGCAGCTGTGGGACGGATGGTTGGGCGTAACTACCGGCACCAGGA
The DNA here is from genome assembly GCF_021729085.1 of Pseudohongiella sp. O18. Taxonomy (GTDB): domain Bacteria; phylum Pseudomonadota; class Gammaproteobacteria; order Pseudomonadales; family Pseudohongiellaceae; genus Pseudohongiella. The sequence continues at coordinate 283,259 of NZ_JAJSAR010000001.1, forward strand.
ACCAGCGCACATAGCGTGAAAACAACAAGACTGGCAGGCAAAAGGTATCGATGCAGAGGGTTCATATTAGCTCTCGTAAGGACACATGATCTGTTTGTTTCTATTTTTATTGTTCAGATCAGGCCTTATACGAAGGCCTAATCGCTGCTGAACCGGCCAAACGGTTTTATACCTCGAGGTCTTGAAGTTATCGCAATGCGCAAGGAGGGCATAGTGAAGTTACAATATATTGCAACTCTCGCTAATCAAAATTGGAGCTTTTCAGTTTTTTGATCAAATCTCCCCTTTATTATTGAATTGGCGCACCAGCAGCTACTATCATTGATGCCATTCAGCAGCGCGGCACTCTACAACCCGGCAGGTTCAGTTGCACTGCGCAAATAATGTACAGGTTGAAGAGTCAGCACCTCTCTTCGCGACTAAGGGAATTTGTCGATGCGCTATATCCTTCTTTTTCTGCTGCTAATCCTTTGCCCCACGGCATTAATCGCACAGGACGTCTCACGCGAGGCCACCTTCGGAGAGATTTCGCTCTCGGCCGGCTTTGATGACGACCCACGCATCATCAGGGTGCTTGCCGGTGGCTCGGTAGAACTTTCCCAGTCTTCGCGTTTCGACTGTACAGGGTTCGTAAGCGAAGCGCCTGACTACCAGCTTGAATACGACACCACCGCCGCAGAGTTTGCCCTTAGTTTCTTTACAGACTCCGACGTCGATACTGTCCTTTTGATCAACACGCCTGATGGCGAGTGGCATTGTAACGATGACTACGGCGATGGGCTGGGTCTGGCTGCCGGCCTCACTTTTGAACAGCCATTGGCAGGCATCTACGACATATGGGTGGGTGTTTATGACGACGATGATAATTTTTCAGAGGCAGAGCTTTACATAACTGAGCTCACCGAATTGCTTTCGTTTGATTCCGAAGTCTCGGGCAGCATTGCAGAGACTGCCGGTCTTGAGCCAGAGCTCGCAGGATCTGGCACCGCGTTTGCAGTCACCACAGAAGGACATTTGCTGACAAACTATCACGTCATTGATGGGTGTCGTGCATTGACGTTCCAGCTACCCGGATCGATACCCGTCAATGCTGAGGTGCTGGCAACCAACCAGAGCTTTGATCTAGCGCTACTCAAGACCGATATCTCCACTGATGCTACGCTATTTCAGAGTCAACGCCGCGTTCGGCTGGGCGACGACATCGTTGTTTATGGCTTTCCACTATTGGGAGATCTTTCCTCTCAGGGCAACCTGACCAGCGGTGTTGTCAGCGCACTTTCTGGGTTGAATGACGATTTGTCCACCTTCCAGATTTCAGCGCAAATTCAGCCTGGCAATAGCGGAGGCCCAGTATTCGATCGTTACGGTGCCGTCGTTGGCGTAGTGGTTTCAACGGCAAATCAGGATTACTTTGCTCAACAATCCGGAAACATCCCGCAGAATGTAAACTTTGCCATTACCGCTGATATCTCCCAGAATTTTTTGCGAAGCAACAATATCGGCTATCAGAGCTCGGAACTATCAGCCGAAATGCGAACCGCTGATATTGCTGAGAAAGCTCAATCAACAACCGGAGCACTTCTCTGTTATCGATAACGGCCTGCCCCCATGTAAACTGCAACTCCCGCACTGAATTATCCAGCATCCACATCTTGGCGACGTTTCAGTCACATTCTCGCTGCTAACCTCCCTGTGTCATCAATCAGATACAGTGGACCCCTGGAGGTATAGCGGTATGAGCAGTCTGAGAAGACGGTTAGATCAGGTATTGTGGATGGCCCTGTTGGCGCTGCTTATGGGGCTTCCACTTGCCAGCCATGCGGCGGAAGCCCCTGGTGCGCTTACAATCATTGTCAATGACGTGGTCACGGAGCGGCCAGTTCCAACCGTGCAGCTCACCCTTACGGAAAGGGAAACCGGTGCCACACAGTCTGTGCAAACCGACTCGCAAGGTCGGACGGTCATTGAACAGCTCGACCCCGGCCTCTACTCAGTGAATCTTGCTAAAGATGGCTTTATCTCCGTCTACGAACCCAGCATACGTGTCGTGACACGCAAAAACACCAGGATTGAATTTGAGCTCCGGGAGGCTGTCGCCGTTCAGGAAGTCGTGGTTCAGGGGCGTCAGGCAGATGCCTACGCCTCTGCCAGCAGCACCTACCTCGACAGGGAAGCGTTGCGAAGTGCTGTAGGCGGCGGTGCCGACCCCCTACTCTCTCTGGATGGCCTGCCTGGCCTGGCATCCGCCAGTGAATTTGCCAGCTTCAGTGTGCGCGGCCGCGGACCAAGAGATAACCTGTTGTTTGTTGATGATTTACCATTTGATAAAGCGATACACTTTGATGCAACGCTGGGTGAGGAAGAAGATGTCGGTGGCGGTGGTCGATTCTCGATTTTTGCGCCCAATGTCATCAGTGGCGCAGAGTTTTCACCCGGTGGATGGGGTGCGGCCTATGGCGGTCGTGCAGCCTCCCTGCTAAAGCTGGAAGTTGCCGATGGTAACCCAAGCCCGTCAGCCAGCCTGCGCTTTGACCTGGCTGGTTTCGAGGTGGGTTATGACGGCCCTGCTGGCATCACTGAGGATTCCACTTTGCTGGTATCGGCCCGGCGCCTGGACTTCGGGGCCCTGTTCGAAACGATCGAGGAACTGGACATTGGTGAGCCGGTATTAAGGGATTTCATCGTAAAGTCTGTCATACCCCTCAGTCAGGACAACACTCTGGAGGTGCTGCTGATCGATACACACGAAGATTATACCCGCGATGTGACACACGTTTTTGCCTCGCCCAATTTCGAGGATGCGGCACTGCAGGACTCTGAGCAGGATAGTGATTTGTACGGCCTGACATTGCGGACTCTGATTGGTGCGCAGTCGGTGTGGACCAACCGGGTTTACTACCGTAGCAGCGACAAGATCAGCTCAGAGGGCGAATCTTTCCCGGATCTTGTTCCTGAAGGGTCGCCGGCTTCCAGTTTTCCGGTGCGCGAAGACATCATCACTATCGGCGAGGGTGAGACCGAGACGGGCTGGCGTAGCGACTTCGAAACTGTCAACCAGTGGGGCGTGTTCAGTGCCGGCATACGAGCAACACAGATCGAGTTGGACTACGACACCATTCTGGACGGCGATTGGATCCGTTTTGTTTACGACGACGATGATTTCAGGCCCGATCCCGATCAGAAATACATCGTGCTTACACCTGCCAACATAAACTCGTCGCTGAATCAGAAAGAGACGAATTATGCGGCTTACCTGGAACAGGTTTTTGAAAGCGGCGCCTGGGATTTCCGCACCGGTCTGAGACTGGAGCGAGACGGTTTTGCGGACGAAAGTTTTGCATCGCCAAGGTTCAGCGTCAACTGGCGGCCAGACAATGCGATCAGATATTTTGCGACTGCCGGAGTATTTCATCAGTCGCCACGCTATCTGGAACTTGCCGCCAATGAATCCAACAAGCTTGAGACTGAAGAAATCATTCACAGCAGTGTCGGTCTGGAATATTTTCCTGACAATAACTGGTCAGTGCTGGTTGAAGCCTATCATCAAAGCCTGGACAAGCTGGTGGTAGACCTTGATCGTGCGAACGGAACCTTCGCGAACCTCGGCGACGGTACATCGTATGGCGTCGATACTGTCTTGACCGGCACCATACGCGAAGGCATCTATGCTACCGCCACCTACTCTTACAACGATGCGGTTGTCGACCGGAAAGATGGCCGCGGTGATGTTGTTGACGAATTCAATCGCGAACATGTTGCTACGCTGGGCCTGACCTGGGAAATCAGCGACCGCTGGAAAGTCGCCGGTCGCTACAAATACCTTTCCGGCAGACCGGACGACAGATTTATTATTCACTCGGACGTACTGGGCGATGGCCAGCCGCTACGCTACTCAAAAGAAATTACCGAACGCAATGTCGGCCGTACTGACGGCTCGGGTTTGTTGAATGTCCGTGTGGACTATCGGCGCGCATTCGGGCCTATTGATGTCACCGCTTTTCTTGATGTCATCAACGTCACGGCGGCATCATCTGGTGATGACACAGAGTTTGACTACCGCCGTGGTGTCCAGGTGCAGGACGATAGCGAAGCCGAGCCGCTAATTGGCCTGCGACTGGATTACGCCTGGTAAAAGAGGAATAGTAGATGGTAAATGTGCTGAACGAAGCACCGGTCCGAGTGTTGGTTGTCGAAGACAACCGCGACATTTGTGAGAATATTGCCGAGTACCTAGAACAGCACAGCTATATCCTGGATTTTGCCTACGATGGGATAAGCGCCATGCATCTGGCTTTGACGAATCCATTTGATGTCATTGTTCTGGATCTGATGCTGCCAGGGATGGATGGCCTGAGTTTCTGTCAAAAGCTGCGCGCTGAAGCACACCTGGAAACACCAGTGCTGATGCTGACCGCGAGAGACACTCTGGACGATAAACTGAAGGGTTTTAAGGCAGGCGCCGACGACTATCTGATAAAGCCCTTCGCATTGCAGGAGCTGCAAGCGCGACTGCAGGCCTTGTACAAACGTGGTCATGGACGGTCTGTAAGACTGCTTACAGTAGGTGACCTGACCATGAACAAGTCCACACTGCAGGTACATCGTGCAGGACAGCAAATCGATCTTACGCCTGCTGGCATGCGACTGCTGCAACGCCTGATGCAGGAGGCGCCATCGGTAGTGCCTCGTGAAAGTCTCGAAACACTGTTGTGGGAGGATGAACGCCCTGATGGTGATGCCCTTCGTTCACACATGTATAAACTGCGTCAGGCCATCGATAGACCGTTCTCCAGCCAGCTTATTCATACTGTGCATCGCATCGGCTACCGCATTGCAGAAGGTGATAAATAGTGTACCGTTACAGTTTACGCCAGCGTGTCGCAATCGCCTTTGCCGTGTGTGTTGCCGTTCTAAGCGTGGTCTGGGGCCTGGCTTTCTTTTCAGCAATCCGGCTGAGTGAAGACCGTGTAATGACACGTCAGCTACAACGTGCCGCAGAGAATTACCCTAATCTTACAACAAACCTTCGGGGCTACGAAGACGTTGATAGCCTGCCCGAATCTCTCCACCAATGGGCACAGAGCAACCCCGCTGAGGGCTTGCATGAGTTCCCTGCCGAGCAGCTGCATGTCGCAGTAGTCGCCGTCGACAATGAACAGCAAAAAGCGTTTGTGGTTTTTGACGTCGCTGGCATCGAAGCCGCGTCATCGGAGGACTGGTTGTGGCTGCTATTAATCACCAGCGTTGTAGGTACTCTCGGTGCTCTTGGTTTCAGCCTCGGCGTTTTTGTAATGCGCCGGGCCGTTGCCCCGGTCGTGCAACTCGCCGAGGTGGTCGCTGATATTGACCCTGAAAAACTATCCGCCGAAGACCACAAACGCATCGCATCTGGCCGCTTCGGCGATGATGAGGTGGGTGTGCTCGCCAGAACCCTCGAAAAAACACTTGAGCGTATCAGTGCCTTTGTCGAGCGTGAAAGATACTTTACCGATTCAGCAAGCCATGAGCTGCGAACGCCGATTACCGTGATTACAGGAGCGCTTGAACTGCTGGAAAAAAGCGAGCTGAAATCCAGCGATGCAAAAGCTCTGGATAGAATCAGACGAGCAACCCGCGACATGAAGGCTACCATCGAAATGTTTTTGTGCCTGGCTCGCGAAACCGATGACGGCCTGTATGACGAACAGTTTCTGGTAGTACCGCTGGTGAGTCAGGCTATGGATCAGCAGCAATACCTGCTGCGCGGCAAGCTCGTTGATGTTGAAGTCGATGATCTGTCAAATCCAAGAGTCTACGGCCACCCGCAGGCTTTTTCTATCGCGGTCAACAATCTGGTTCGCAATGCCTTCGAGCACACGCTTGGCGGGCAGGGTCCCATCAAGATTCTCATCAAAGAGCGCGAGCTGTTTATTACCAATGAGCTAAGCACTGGCCTGGATGATCGACACTCGCAAACCGAAGCGTCACCAGGCAACGGCTACGGGCTGGGCCTGGGTATTGTTGAACGGCTTTGTGAACGCAATGGCTGGACTTTCACCCTGCATGCTGATGAAGTGCGAGTAGCTGCTCGCCTTTCGTGGTGAACAGCTTGTTCGCGCCAAGGGCGTGGACCTCCATCTGATTCCTCTAATCCCCTCGAAGGAAGCCCGCTTCTTCCACTGCCCGAATCAAGTATTGTTATAGGTAGATAGGCTCGCAATTTACGACAGCGCGAACAGCGTTGTAGCCATATACGAATTCATCAGCCATCGTCGCCGTGACTCTCCAGCCGTTACCCCACGGCGAGCTGTCGGACAATGCACCTGAGTAACCGCTATATCCTTGATAATACATTAAACCGCCGCCCCCGGTAGCGCGCCAGCCATTCGGGCACATGGCAGTTGAGTAGCCATACTCACTGTAAGAGGCATTTCCAAACCAGCTAAATGAGCCGTAGGCCACTACGCGTGGAACAAATAATGTGCCGCCCCCTTGGTCATCATATTCACAGAGAAAACTGCCATCAGGGTTAATGACACGGAGGGAAGTGCCGGGCGAGCAGGACCCGGTTAGTACGTCCTGTTTTTGCGCCAGTTCAGCGGATAGCGCATCAAGCTCAGCCTCCAGCGCATCGATGTCTCCCGCATTGCTGTCGATTTGACTCTGCAGACTGTCAATCTCGCTTTGTATAACATCAATATCGGTCTGTATCGCCAGGATAGAGGCGTCGTTGCTGGCAGCCAATGCATCCAGCGCAGCGTTACTTGCATCTATCTGCTCCTGCAATGACTGGAAACTACGACCATTTTCGGCCCCATTAGATCCTGGTGCGTTCTTTTGAGCGTTCACGACAGGTGCCGCTAACGCGAAAACAACAGCCAGCCCAAGCGTTTTTTGGTATTTAGTAATCATCGTTATTCCTCATCTTTATAATTATCATTCTCGAAAATATTACTTTTACCATTTGATATTTTTAAGATGTATAACGGTCGAATATACGCCGAATGCAATATACTCCCGCCCGACATAACTCAGAGTAAACCTTTTGGGCAGATATGCAACGAAATCGTCAATTTTTTGACGTATTATTACATTAAACAGAAATACCATGTCATTCAGCAAGCTATCTGTCGTTTTTGAAGAGCAGCACTATAATATCAAAGTCAAATTCATATAAATTTGATTCCAATTTGTTGAATCACAGTTCACTTACGTTGCGGACAGTGAATCAAAAACTTTTCAGCGGACCATAATGACTCAGGTTCATCGGACGACAAGCGCTGCCTCAGCTTGGACTGCGACTCCTCGAATCATTTTTTGAAGATAGCCTTTTCCCTTCTCCAGCGGTACCGCAGGCAAAGGTAGAAGCTCACAACTATTTAGAGATTCCCAGCAGTTTTATTTCAAGCACTATAAACTGCCCGGATATAATGTCGGCAAGATGGGCGTAGCGATATATGTGCCACCCGGCCCTTTCCTGAACAGAAATACCAACGATTCGCCGCTTTATTGCAGCGCAGGATGCCGATCAGCCAAACAAAGCGATCTAGCCGATTGCCCACATGGCTAATCGGCATGTTTGCTCGAGCAGACCACTCTGTTGCGGCCCAGGCGTTTGGCGTTGTACAAAGCAATATCTGCCTGACGCACTAACTCATCCGCGGCAGAGCCCGCCGTTGGAACCATTGTGGCCACACCTATGCTGATGGTGACAACACCAGCATCGGCCAGGCGATGCTCAATCTGCAGTCTCTCCACTTGAGACCGCATCTGCTCTGCAATTGTTGCCGCATCTTCTTCGGTACAGAATGAGAGAATGACGCAAAATTCCTCGCCACCGTAGCGAGCAGCCAGATCAGTTGCTCTGTGAATGCGCGTTTTCAAGACGCCAGCAATACGGCGCAGACAATCATCGCCCTGTTGATGACCGTACTGGTCGTTGTAAAGTTTGAAGTAATCGACATCCAGCATCAGTACCGACATTGATTGTGCGGTACGCGCAGAGTGCGCCCACTCAGCGGCCAGTACATCGTCGAATCGACGCCGGTTGGCCAGGCCAGTCAGCCCGTCAGACAAGGACAGAGTTTCCAGCCTGCCATTTACCCGCTCAAGCTCAGTTGCCTTTTGCTCAAGCTCTTTTACGGCTTCCTCCGCCCTGCGGTTACTTGCCTGCAACTCCTCTTCCCGCCTGCTTGCCTCCAGGGCCATTTGGCGGAACTGATGGACCGCGCTTCCAAGTCGGCCGAGCTCGTCATTGCCCTCTGTCGGCATCGGCACATCGTAGCGGCCGGCAGAAAGGTTTAGCAGCGTATCACTGAGATCTGTCAACCGGGGTACAAGGCGGCGCAGCACATGCAGGTAAAAGAATGCGACAAGACCGGCCAGGCCCGCACCAGTGATAATCAGCAACCACAGCTGGGATCTGCTGTTGGCGGATGTTGCCATATCCGCAGCCTGGTCTATTTGACCAAGCCTGTTGTCGACCAGCGCAGCGATGGCAAGATCAACACGGGCAATAATCTGCTGGTTCTGTTGATTCAGTGCTTCGCCGTTAGCAAGCAGATTCAATTCGCGCTGACGAAGACCAACCAATCCGTCTGGCGACAGACTTGATGCACGCAGCGCTACAAACTGTCGACTTAATGTGCCCGTTACATCAGGTGGCAATTTCTCGAGTGTTTCGCTGGCTATCTGAAGCCTGTGGTTTATTATCTGCTCGGTAACCGCAAGTGAGGCCAGGGTTCGATCCTGTGTAGCAGCCATTAACCGACTGCCTATAGACTCCACTTCTGCATAGAATCGCGATAACGGAATTAGCGGAACCGTATTGCCAGACATGCGCGCGATCTGCTCTACAGGCGGTGAAGGCCGCTGCATCAGAGCATTGATGACGTCACTGTCGGCCTCCAGAATCCTGACCCTGAACGTCAACTCCTGCTGGAAAGCCTGCAAATCGGCAATCAATTCAGTGCGGGCTCGCTGCTGAGCATCAATTAAACTCAATCGTTCATCGACCAGCGACTTCAAACTGTCCAGATTCTGATTGAGCTCTGCAACCTGCGTGATGATATCCGCCACGTCAGGCGATTCTGTGACACCTGTTAACTCGCCCAGCGTCCGCTCCAGTATCTGCTGTGCCGACGCCACACGCTGAAACGCCAACTGCTGGTCTGCAGCAGTGCGCACCGTAATCAGCGAAGCGCCACTGGTCGCTAGCGCATCCGCTGCCCTGGCGGCCCGAAAAGTGGCCAGAGTCACGGGTAACTGCTCTTCCAGAATCTGCGTGACACTGCGCGACATGGCGGCGCTGGTGCTCAGCGCCGTGATCATCACGACGACCATGAACAGTGCCATCGCCGCAAAACCAACCAGAAAGCTGTTGCGAATACCCAGGCCCTTGAATTTGCCCCACAGACTGGGGTTGCCGCGCGGCGCGGCCTCTTCCTCACTCGATGGCGACACGTTGCCCATCCTGCCAGACATACCAGGAGAATGGCTCGTATTCGGTCTGGATGTCTCCTTTGTCATTAAAACTGATTCGACCGAGCACGGTATCCAGTGGTGCCGAACGGATTGCTGCCGCCACCGCAGCTGCTTCCAGACTGTCTGCACGTCTTACGCCTTCAAACCAGATTTCGGTGGCTGCATAGGCGAGCAGGGTATAACCATCTGGTTCCATTCCCTGTGCACGAATCGCCGCGTTTGCCGCCCGTGAAAGATCGTTTTCAATCTGCCTGGCCGCATCGGAGGGAGAGGTGAACGCGACACCATCGCCTGCTGGGCCAGCAGTCTCGGTGTAGATCGGAGAGACCAGGGTGTCACTGCTTATGATCTCAAACGGTGCTGCCATCTGCCGCGCCTGGCGCACAAACACACCACTGTCCAGCGCCCCACCGACCAGATAGACAACGTCTACCTGGTTATCGATCAACTGCATGATCTCGTCCAGATAGGATGTCGCCGAGGCTGAGGTTTGCAGCACAAACGCCGGGCGCACACCGCGGCGGGCCAGGCTCTCGATGGCACTCTGGGTTAGTCCCATTGAATAATCACTTTGATAACGCAGTATACCAATGCGCCGATCTCCATAATCACGAGCAAGTTTTTCAGCGGCCATTTCACCTTGCAGGTCATCGCGCCCGATCACTCGAAAAATACTGCCTATACCCATTTCCGTCACCAGAGGCGCCGTCGATGATGGCGTGATCTGCAAAACACCATGGCGGGCGTAGACTGGAGCGGACACAACTGTAGTGGCTGAACAGGAATGCCCGATGACCACATGGGGAGGATTCTGAACCAGACTCTGCGCGACACTTTCGGCAATGGTCCTGATGCAGCTGTCATCATGCTCTGACACACGTACCGGTCGTCCAAGCAGTGCCCCATCGTCCAGTGATGCCAGCGCAGCGTACACACCGGCCCGGAACTGCATACCTATCGAGAAGCTGGTACCAACCAATGGGGCGACAATCGCCAGTTCAATGGATTCGGCTTGCGGATCAGGCTGTTGCGCCGAAACTGTTGGCTGCAACACGACTACCGAGGCCAGCGAAACCAGACAAACACAGGCCGTGGCAAAGCTTCTAAAATTATTCACTACACTACCCGAAATAAGACGAAAAACCATGATTAACACCAGCTTATCGGCGCGTATCAGATAATATTTACGCTATTCAACTTAAATATGGGCGCCTGCAATCAGTACGTCAAGCCGAATTGCTTCGGATATTGATCAAACGCAGGCTGAAACGGATTTCCTCAACACTCTGGGATATCGCTAATAATTGATGACCAGTATTCAATGCGCTTATAGTAGAAGGCTTATTAACTGCCTCGCCTGCCATATCAGGGCAACTCTGACTAATGTCCAATCAACGTTTGCCATCGCTGAACTTAATTCGAGTATTTGAAACTGCGGCACGTCGTCTTAGCTTTAAGGATGCTGCGGATGAGCTGTTTGTATCTCCGCCTGCTGTGAGCCATCAGATAAAAGCGCTTGAGGAGCATCTCGGCATTACCCTGTTCAAGCGGGAGAATCGCAAAATATCGCTAACCACCGAAGGCAAGCGCTATTATCTTCACATCAAACGCGGGCTTGACCTGATCGACAGTGCAACACTGGCTGTTCGCAAACAGAAAAAGAAGCGGCGTTTTGTTGTTAATACACTGCCCAATATTGCCAGCCTGCTGCTGTTCCCGAATATTCATGAGTTTCAATCCAGATTTCCGGAACTGAATATCCAGATTGACTCCGATATATCCCGAATCGACTTTGAGCACTCGGAGACAACAGTCGCCATTCGTCACGAATGTGGCAACGAGCCGGGACTAAGCTACCAGCCGCTGGTGCGAATTTCGCTGACACCGATCTGTAGCAAAAACTATCTGGAACAGCACCCAGGGTTACTTAAAGGCGATTTTAATGACTGCCGATTGATCAAGATCTCAGGAGATTCATATCAATGGCCCCGCTGGCAGACACAATGGAGTGCACACACCGAAACATCGGATGAGCTTGTTGTCAGCACGGTGGAGGCAAGTATCGCTGCTGTAAAAAATGATATCGGGGTAGCGATGGGATACCTGCCCACGTCCTATCAGTTCATGAACAATGATGAAACGCTGGTGCTGCCCCTGCCTGACAAGGTTACTCGCCACGGCGAGTGTTTTCTGGCATACCGCACGGACCATGCCGAGGACGAAGTCATCAACGCGTTTTATGAATGGGTAGGAAAGATTATTGCCCAGGAGTGGTCGGATAAGAAAAACTAACTCGAAGGCCGGTGTTTTTTCATTTGTCAGCCCCCTGTTCAGGGTGGAGAATCTTCGACAATCCCAGCCGAAAACGTGGTTAGTCGAATGCTCAGCAGAACAGGCAATAACGGTAATCAAGACCCGCAATCGCTGCCGCTTACACTTCGTGAGCAGGATGTTCTGCGGGTGCTGGCCCAGGGCAACAGCAACAAGAAAATCGCGCGAGTATTAAGCCTCAGCCCCCACACAGTGGATGGCTACGTAAAGGATATCTACAGAAAGCTGGGGGTCCACAACCGCTCAATGGCGACAGCCGTTGCGTTCCATTATGGCGTGCTGGAGGGTTTTCCACCTGCTCTGGAATTCCCCCTGCACGATCATTACCAACCCACGGCCTGACCATCCTTGCGATGATCTGAACCGGCTCGATAAACTCCATTAACCGGCGACAGTAAATCATCTGCTGCTGGCGGCATTGAGCCAGGAAGTGGCGTGAACAGAATGGCATTGTAGCCTCCGACAGCACTCCCATCGACGACACGTAGTTCATGTCCTTTACCGCGCAAGGCATTGCCGACCTGCATCAATAACTCACGCATCAAGAATGCCAAAGCAAATCTTTGACTGCGGACTACCACCTGCTGCGGCCCAGCTGATGGCAGTGGATGACAGAAGCAGCACAATGGCGCTAATTAAGTGCATTGCGCCTCGATTCGGCGCATGCTTAACTGCAGAAGACGGGTAGATAGACGTCCTCGATTCATGTAAAACAGTGACCAAGCAGTAAAACTAAAGTCATCCTCGGACGCGCATGCCGCGCCCTACTTCTAACGGAGAGAGGCCAGACTTATCATGAAGACATTCGACGATATTTTGAAAGATCCAGCTGACAATTTCGGCAAACCTGCTGAGGTTGTATCAAATAAACAATTCAGCCGGGATGAGAAAATAGAAATCCTGCGCCGTTGGGATGACGATGCGCGGCTTTTACTAACCGCACAGTCGGAAGGCATGAGCGAGGACAGGAGCAGCGCCGAGGTTCTGTCACAGATTCAGGACGCGCTGGCAGAACTGGGCGCCGAGGTTGGTGACACCTGACTCGGTGTTGGCCAGCGAAGAATAGACAGCTTTAGCTGTTCGGACGAGTCGGGACCTGTGCACTCAGTAGCTGATGGTCTCACCGGGCAGCGCTGGTGTCCGGTGGGGCAAGCGAATGGCTTGCAGCCGCTGCTCCAGGGAATAACCCAGCGAGATCAGTGCTGGCTCACTAAAAGCAGGCCCCAGAAATGACACGGTCACCGGCAGCCCGCGACTGGTAAAACCGGCAGGTATGATGATGTCCGGAAAACCAGACAGGTTGGCTAATATCACCGGGGACTCCCCGCTGCCCGCAGAGACGCTTCCTCGTGGCGGACTCTCTAACAGATCTGCCGGAGTCGGGCTCGTGGGGTAAACAATGGCATCAAGATTTTCGGCGTCCAACAATCCCTGAATCGTGGCGCGAATCAGCGGCAGTGCATGGTCCAGCACAGCGGTATACTGGTAACTGTCCAAACCCGTGCTTTTGTTCTCCTCCAGCATCAACGCCCAGCGACTGGGATTGGGAATGGATCCATCTTCTCTTGACGCGGTCAGCTGCATGGCGCGTGCAATCAGGTCATCGAGACTTTTGGGATACTCCGGGCTCAACGTGGCCAGATAGTCAGCGATCTGCGCACGAAACTCGGGGTATCGAATCGCGCGATAAAACTCGCCGCGCGACTCCAGCAACCATTGCGGAAACTCAACATCTATTATCTCTGCGCCAGCATCTCGCATTGACTGAAGTGCGGTCTCAACCACCCAGTCGACTTCTGCATCCCCTTTCATGAAAACACGGGCGACGCCAATACGCGCTCCCGCCAGGGCATCGGCATCCAAATATTGCCTGTAGTCGGTGGCAAACCTGCCCTCGCTTTTTTCCGTAGACGCATCGGCAGTGTCGATGCCCGTCATTACACCCAGCGCAATCGCGATATCTGTGACACTGCGCGCCATTGGTCCGACGGTGTCAAAACTCAGTGCCAATGGCACTACACCATCCCGGCTCAATAAACCATGAGTCGTCTTCAGGCCGACTACCCCATTGGCACTGGACGGCATACGAACCGAGCCGCCCGTATCGGTTCCCAACCCTACCGACGCGAACGCGGCTGCGATCGCCGCGCCAGTGCCGCCGGAGGAGCCGGAGGGGGATCGCGAGTCACTATGGGGATTACCAATCTCACCTCCAATGGAATTGCTGGCGTCGCCTGAGGCAAACTCGCTCAGGTTCAGCTTCGCCAGTATGATGGCACCCGCGTCACGGAGCTTTTTGACCACGAATGCGTCATCTGGTGGCAGTGAGCCTTTTAACATGAAGGATCCGGCAGTCGTAGGCATATCCGCTGTGTCGAGATTGTCCTTTATAACAACCGGTATTCCGTGCATGGGCGATCTGCGCCCCTGCGACAGCCGTTCCTGATCAAGCGCCTGCGCTTCGGCAATCGCATTTGGGTTCATCGTCAATACTGCGTTAATGGCCGGGCCCTGTTTGTCATAAGCTTCTATTCTCGTCAGATACATTCGCACCAGCATTTCTGAGTCTAATGCATCTGCATCCATCGCCGCATTCAGCTCAACGATAGTCGCGCTTGTAAGATCGAGGTCATCCGCAATTGCGACCTGCCAGCTCAGCATTAGCAAAACAAACGTCGAAATTACTCGCTGGTATCGACATCGCAAGACTGTAAATATAGATTTCAGATGTGATGATGTTTCGCGGACCATACGGTTTTCTCCAGCGGCAGTGAGAGAGTGATGCCTTGCCATCTGTTTCGAGTATGCCACGCTCTGTGAACCGGACAAAGCTATGTAACGCCGAACGCGGCATTAATCCTTACCCTGCGTTATTGTACGTAGACGATTTTGTGCTGGAACAGTCGTTTTTTTTAGCAGTGCGGCGCAATAGAAAGATTTCAGACCGTGAGCAGCAATACCACAATCGCATGCAGTGCAAACAACACAGACCAGAGTCGAAACCGGGACGGCATGAATATCATCAGCAGCATCACAGCAATGCCTGCAAGCGGCACAATTACTGAGGGCAACACTGGATTGTCATACATGACGATATTGACATAAGGACCGACCAGAAAATAAAACAACATCGACAACGCGGACAACCTGCCCAGTTGCTGGGAATGCTGTGCCATGTCATAGGCGCCGGCACCTGGCTCTGTCAGAGCCATCTCTGCAGCGCCATAGAGGAACGTGCATCCAAGCACCATCACCAGAAAGTGTGGAAACAGCCATTCATCAACGCCTCGAAGTTCCCAGCCGACCCACCAGAACTGCAGGATGTACACCATGACACTAAGCCCCCAGACCGCGCTCGCCCAGTGAAAGACGACATGCTCGCGATAGCGGATCAGCGACGCCACGGTGTGTAGCAGTCGAGTAATCGCCAGGCCCAGAATGATGGCTATGGCGATGGAAATGTATTCATGCTGCGTCATGGTTGCGCAACAGAGTTGTAGGACTGCCGAAGCGCAATTGCCGCTATCATCACAGTGACAGCCTCATAAATCAGGGCACCCCAGGTGTACATGGTCAAAGGGTCGCTGGTTACCAGCGCAGAAATCAGTCTGGCGATCGCCAGCATGCCAAGGCCAATGACCAGCACAGCCAGCCCACCCCGGTAGTACTCTGAACTGAAAAGTGCCAGCAGGCAATAAAGCCCGATTCCTGTCTGCAGCCCCCCGTACATGGAACCAATTTCCGCATAGGCATTGCCATTAGTGATGACAAGTCCAGCGAAGCCAGCAGGCACCGCAGGATTGATCAGACTAACCAACCCGTAAGAGATAAAGACCAGAGATGATAAAGCCAGAATAAATTTGCCAGGCATAATTAATGCTCATTGAGTCGATTCGCAATTAATTACGTAAAGACCTGGCAAAAAGATCGTTTCTGATTACATGCTAGTCCGGTACGACTAATCGCCCGGCAAAATATCGCAGCACAGAATGAAGTCTTCTCCCTGCAGCCGCGTGAGGACTGATAGCGTGATACAAAGCGTACCATCGGATACTGAGAAGTAGGGTTGTGTCATCTGCACGTTGCCGGGATTGTTAACCGCGTTCACGTAGTAGTCGCGACGCTTCCAGCTTGCCCCCTGCGCATTGGCCAACGCGTAAAGCCGGTCTCTGCCCTTAATCTGGATGGTGGGGCTGTTTATATTGGCGTGACACTGCTCTCCATCAAGCGCCAACTGGTAAAGACGGATACTGTGGGGCAGCTTGAACATTAGATGAGCAATTTCATCAAGCTGGTTTTTCTTTTGTGCGCCAACCGTCAGCGCCGCAAATCGATTCCGGTAAGGCTCCAGGCTCTCACGCTTGCGCTCCTGAATAAAGAGATTCAGCTCGTCAAACTCGTTATAGAGCTCTTTCCACAGACCGCGGCGCGTCGCTATCGACTCGGATAAAAGAAATGGGCGCGCGAAATAATAACCCTGAATCAGATCGACCTGAGCGTCCATTGCCGCCAGGGCTTCCTCGGCTGTTTCAACACCCTCAGCCAGCACTAGACATTTGCAGTTGTGCAACATGCTGGTAATGCCTTTCAGCAACTCTTTGACACTGTCATCCTGGCCAGCCTTTTTGAGCATCCCTCGATCCAGCTTGACGATATCCGGCTGAATCCGCCAGATGCGCTCAAAGTTGGAATGTCCGGCACCGAAGTCGTCAATCGCAATCAGGAACCCCAGGTCTTTGTACTGGCCAATAGTCTGCTCCAGCTCGCTTTCGTCCTCGATACTGGACTCAAGAATCTCGATCACCACACGGTTTGGCGTGTAGTTGTAGCGAACAAGAAGATCGTTCAGAAAGTCAGTATAGCGGGCACACCGACTGAGAGTGGAGGGGTCAACATTGAGGAACAACCAGGCATCGGGCGGGTCCAGCGCATGGAAATTTTGCAGGTGTACTTGCTGGCAGATCAGGTCCAGCTGGTGGATGGCTTCCCCCTGGCGCCTGCTGAACAGCGCGGCTGGCGTCACCGCCTGGCCCTTATCATCGACGGCGCGTACTAGCGCCTCCAGCCCGACAATGCGCTTGTGGGCAATGCTGTAGATGGGCTGGAACGCGGAGTAGAGGCGCCTGGCCTCAAATTCAAGGTAGCTATTACCCTGATAATAGCCCGCCTTTTCAACTAACTGCTCTCCCTGGTCGTGGGAGGCAAGCGCCAGATTGTCAATAATTTTCAGTTTGGAATTCATCGCATTCTATCAACTGCGTCAAAAGGATAAGCTCAGACATGATAACCGGCCTTTGGCCTGTATCGGCTGTCAGGCAGATTTCTGCAACTTTTCCCTTTATCAAAATCTCTGGAAAGTGAGGTTACGCGCTGGCGGGCTCCATGGAGCGCAAGAAGCGTAGCGGGTATTTTTAGTATATTATGCGCGCGAGCTGCTTCCGTCCTGGCAGGCAAGCTGAATACTTCTTCCTGAACGATTGAGGTAGCCCGATGAAACCGCAGGCCAGAGGGATCAGGCGACTGATTAACGCAACGCGTTTTTCCATGCAGGGCCTGAAAGCCTTATGGCACTCCGAGGAGGCCTTCCGGATGGAGGTGGGCCTGGTGGTCCTGCTGACACCCGTCATCGTTCTGGTTGATGTCAGTCCCGCTGAACGTGCCCTGCTGGTTGCTTCGCTGCTCATCGTGCTGATCACCGAAATGCTGAACAGCGCCATCGAGGTGGCAATAGACCGCATCGGACACGAATATCATGAGCTCAGCGGTCGCGCCAAAGACATCGGCTCAGCCGCAGTGCTGTTCAGCCTGATCGGTACTGGAATAATCTGGTCTATTATTCTCTGGCCTTTCTGATCAGCGCCCGATCACTGCCAGCAACATGCGGCCTTCCAGATGAGCGAACACATCAGCGGCCTGATGCCGTTCAGCATCAATGAGGTGTGATGCTATCCAGTCGATGAAGGCGTCAGCGATTTCACACGCCACTGGCTGATAAGGAGCGTTCCCCCTGGCCGCGAGTCCTACAATCTCAAACCAGAGGTTTGTCATGGGCCGCCAGTCCGGCCGCTGGCAAACAACTGTCAGTTTTTCAAGCAGGTCAGCGCTGCGTTGTCGCTCATTGCCTAGCTCCTGATCCAGCTGCATGGACAGACCCTTCACAACCAGCATCAGCGACTCGCGTAGCAACTCTTCCTTGCTCCCGAAGTAGTAGATCAGCATACGATCACTGGTATTGGCGGCCCTGGCCAAGGCGCGAATACCGTGACCAGTCAAGCCTGTCTCAATCAGGTGGGCTGCAACAGCCGCGCGAATCGTGTGTTTTCTGTCGGTCATATATTCTGTATGTAGCATTCGCTACACTACTTCGTTATTATGTAGCACTTGCTACAGGAGAAACCTTATGAACGCCTATCGTATCGTATCGCTGGTGCTATTGCTTGCACTGGGTGCTGTAACAATTCTCGCCCTGGCTGACGTTGGATACATCGGAATTTTCCGATTATTGATTGACAGCACGGCCGGCTGGCAGGTGTTTGTTGATCTGGCTGCGGCGCTTATTCTGGTCCTGATGTTTCTATGGAAAGACGCGCAGCGACGACAGATTAGATTCTGGCCGTGGTTGCTGGCGACGCTGCTGCTGGGGTCGTTTGCGCCGCTATTGTACGTGCTGGTTAATGGCTACGGGCCGCTGACAGACAAAGTCGCTTAGTCTTCTGGAGCAAGTAAGACCGGGTCGGTCCAGGCCATGATCAGCTGGTCCATCACGTCCGGCCCATCTTTGCCCCAGGTGTTGGTCAACATGGCTGCCACCACCTGCAGTTCCGGGAAAACCAGCAATAAAGACAGTGTTCCCGGATAGCTGCCGCCTGCCATCAGGAAGCGTGGCTGCGACTGCAGTCCAATCATGACCCAGCCATCACTGAACATGCTTGGCTGCCCACCGGACGTAAAATGCGTCGCTTCGAGCTCAGCCCGAACGTGGTCACTCAAGAGCTCCTGCTCCATTAACTGGCGACCAAAACTGACCAGGTCGCTCGCCGTTGAGTACATATTGCCACCACCCATGTTATAGCTGTGATTCAGGGTGGGCATCACCTGCAGAGATGGCAATACCTCGCGGCTGTAAAGGTCGATGAACGTGTAATGCCGACTCCTGTGCGGCATTGGCGCCCGGACGTCGGTAAATCCGGTGTTTTCCAGCTGCATGGGCGTGAGTACGCGAGACTGGATGATTTCCGTAAACGGCTTGCCGCCAGCTCGCTCGATGACTGCAGCCATCAGATTGAATCCGTAGCTCGAATAATGACTTTCAGAACCGGGTGCTGCGACCAGTGCGTCGTCCTTAAACAGCGCCAGCGCATCAATAACCGAATCGTAATGTGTCGAGTAAAACTCAACATCCCGCTCCGACTGGTAATGGCGAATGCCTCCCGTAGAGCCGGCAAGCTGGCGAGTAGTCAGCGTTCCTTCGGGCGAAACCGGGAACTCCGGCACATAGCTCTGAATGGGCTTGTCCAGATCCAGCTCTCCCGATTCTGCCAGCAGTAGCTGGGCAAGTCCGGTAAACGCCTTGGTGACAGATGCAATTTCGAATCGTGTTTCTGAGCTTACAGGCACACGGTGTTCGATATCGGCATAGCCAAGATTGAGCTCATGCACGCGCTGTCCGTCATAAATGGCTGCCTGCAGCCCCACCAGTTGCTGTCGAGAGAACATGGACTCGGCCTGCGACAGCATCTGCGTCACCTGCTGCCCCGTCAATGACGCTGCCTGATGTGGCTGTGCCTGGGCGGGCAAAGTCAGGGCAAGGCTGATGAAAAGCGTAAGCGATGGCAGCCTGGACAGACGATTGAAATGCATAATTACTCCTGAGATAGTGCTATGACTCCAGTGACAATAGTCTTTGAAGCCTCTGGCGCCAGCAAGGCATAATACGTGAAACGTCATTATTCCCATGTGAAATGCACCTGGAACCGCTTTGCAGATTCCCGCTTTCGATCGATACCTCGCCGCCTGGGTGATCGCACCCTACCTGGTTGCGGCGTTGATGCTTGCAGTACCGCAGCTTCTGCAACCCACGAGCACTCAGAACGCACTGGGACTGATCTCCGTCTCTTTGGCTGACGAGCGATCCGGCCCATGGCGGCCAGCTCAACTGGACGCGCTGCAGCTAAGTGATGATCATGGCTGGCTGCGCGCCGTGTTCACCGTGCCAGTCGCCAGTGCCGGACCCGATGCACCCCCGCTTGGTCTTTATCTGTCTGGCACTTTCTCCGCCCGCGTTTACTGGAATGACCATGAAGTCGGCTTTAAAGGTTTACCTGCCGAAGAGCCCGAAAGTGAGTCAGCCGGGCCTATTGATGCCATCATCCATCTGCCTGTCGACACCGTGGTGCCCGGCAATAACATCGCCCTGCTGGAGCTTTCCAGTCACTACCGGCAACACAGCCTGAACTCAATAATTCACGGCAGTGAGATACTGCCGGGCCTGCGACTGGCCAGCTACTCCTCCGAGATTCGACGACCGATTGGCTACTACGCGACCCCGCTGCTTGGCTTCGTTCTTCTGCTTATTACGACTTTCGTGATAGTGAGCGCCAACATCTGCGAGCGACGCCTGGCAATGGTCATGGCCATTGGCCTATTGGTAGCCGCCAGCGCAGAACTTTTCCGCGCCTTCTACGCCTACCCTTACGGATTACACATGCTGCGGCTCGGGCTGGTTGCCAGTGCACTGATGGTATTTACCTGCACCTTGCCATTCTACTTTGCCAGGCGCGGAGGTTTCCGCTTGCCAGTCAGCGGACTGTTGGCACTGGTTACAGCAGGTATCGCGGCCACCCTGTGGCTTGGACCACCTCAGGACATCGTCCATGCTGCACTCTGGGTTTGCGTGCCGGCGTCAATCGTCCTGGTATGGAGATCACCAAACACGACTCACACAGACCGACTCTTTCAGACATCAGCGCTGGGCTGCCTTTTGCTGAGTCTGAGTCTGGACAAAGACCTGTTCTTTGATCAATACCTGTATGCGGCCATGGTCCCGCTGCTGGCAGCGATGTGCAGGCCCGTGGCGGCCACTGGCAGCCAGCCCAGGCCAGCCAGTCTGCTGGTCAGCTCCGCCGGCAGAACACGGGTCGTAGATTGTAAAGATATTCTGACCATACAGGGGGCCGGCAACTATTCCCAGATCCGGCTGAGCAGTGGCGAGACGATCCTCGATGATCGCGCCTTGAAAGAATTGCTAACCCTTCTACCGACAAACTTCATCAGAGCTCACCGCTCTCACCTGGTCAACCTCGATGCGGTTCACGAACTTCGATCGCTGGGCGCCGGCAAGTATGAGCTATTGTTGACCCACCAGCAGCGCTGTCCGCTCTCACGCTCGCATGTGAAGAGCGTGCGTGAGAGTCTGGCTCAGCGCTGATTTCCCGTCACTACCATCATTTCTGCGGGCAGATCAGGAACTTCTCGCCAGTGTGCTTGGCGTAGTATTGACGGACGGTATCGGCATCCAGCGCTTCGGCCAAGGAAATTTCGTTAGTGTAGTGACTGGCGAACGTTGTCTTCAGCTCACTGGCCACACGCGCTCGCAGGCGTCCAGCAACCTCTGTTCCAGCTTTGGCCAGGAAGTTGGGCAACAGCCAGCCACCCACGCCCCAGGCCATGCCGTAGGCGCGCTGCAAGACAGTAGGAGATGTGTCGAGGTTACCGTACAGATAAACCTGCTTGTGCTTTACCGAGCCATAAATGCTGTAGGCACCGGGGGTGCGTGAAGCCGCTGCCTCCATGCAGGCCAGAATGTCAGACGCCAGTGTTCCACCGCCGGTAGCATCAAACGCAAGTGTCGCACCAGTAGCGTGAATGGCGTCGGTCAGCTCTGCTTTGAAATTATCGGAGCTGGAGTTAACAACATACTTGGCTCCCATGTCGCGCAAAAGCTTAGCCTGCTCATCTTTACGTACGATATTAACCAGCTCAACGCCATCCGCCTGGCAAATACGCACCAGCATCTGCCCGAGATTGGATGCCGCGGCTGTATGGACCAGCGCCGAATGCCCTTCCATTTTCATGGTTTCGATCATGGATAGCGCGGTCAGCGGATTCACGAAACAGGAGGCACCATCTTTGGCGCTGTGCCCGTCGTGCAAAGGCAGACAGGTGGTAGCATCAACACAGCGATACTGTGCATACATGCTGCCGCCCATGACAGCCACGACCTTGCCTTGCAGGCTGCTCGCCAACTCGGAATCGCCAGTGGCTACGACTGTGCCGGCACCCTCATTGCCAACCGGCAACGCCTGTCCCACGCGTGCTTTCATGACACGCATTCCCTGCTCGGAGACAGGAGCGCTAAGAACGGCACTGCTGCCATCTCCGGAGGTGCTGGCGGCGCTGATGTCGGCCCAGCCGAACATGACTCCCTGGTCTGAAGGGTTGATTGGCGTCGCCTCGATGCGCACCAGTACCTCATTGGCTTTGGGCGTGGGTACAGGTTTTTCGATCAATTCCAGGCGCAGTTCGCCAGACTCAGTAAGTGTTGAAAACATCTGCAGATAAGTAGAAGGTACTGTCATGATTGTCCTGTTAACTGATTATCGGTTAATGGATTGATGGCTGTATGGCCGGCAGAACCGGGCCAAGTTAGACACAAGCCTAACCCAGCCCGTCAGCCATTGCGCACGGTAAATTTCTAGCGAGGTCCCGACGGTGCATGGGCGGGCAGCGCTGGCAATGAGCCAATCATGCCATCGGGACGTGCTTTGTCCAGCATGGCCTGATAGGCCGGCCGGGATGTGACTTTTTCCATCCAGGCATTGATATTGGGAAACTGTGTGCTGTCTACAATATTAAGCACAAAGGCAAAGTTCAATGGAAACAGCATCATGATATCGGCCGCGGAAAAGTCGTCCCCGCCAAACCAGGGCTTGTCATCAAGAAAGTTCTCCGCAAACTGTACCACAGCCTCTGAATCAACCAGCGGCGAGCGGGCTGTTGGTGGCTGGATCTGCCAGACACGATAGTCGGCGATGGCGCGCGCAGCCAGTGAACCCTCAGAGTAATGAATCCACATCAGGTGAGTCGCAAAGTCAGGTGAATCAAGTGGTGGAACCAGGCGACCACCACCATGGCGCGCAAGAATCATTTCGATAATGGCACCAGACTCAACCAGCACCTGGCCATCGTATACAACGGTAGGTGCCACTGGCATGTCAGGGTTGATGGCGCGAATGGCAGCCATGGACGCTCCCAGATCGCCACGCGTGAACTCCAGATCGTAGGGCAGACCCAGCTCTTCCATCAGCCAGACCAGACGCTCTGAACGGCGCCCCTCAAGGTGATAAATGGTGAATTCGGGCACAGGGGCGGCGTTTGCCATGCTCGCGCTTTGTGCGGTTGCTGCCGGCACCGCAGCAACGAAATAATTTGCCAGTAGCAACACCGCTGTCAGGCTGATCAACTTTTTCATTTGAATTCTCTCTATTGTTGGCGATTTCCAAAATCGTGTGGGTGATTCGCAATTTATATCGCTTGCGACACAAGTTATACAGCAAATCCAACGTCTTTGCATCCATCCAGCAGCTGCCGACCCTGCCTGGTGGCCTCAGAATGCCTATGCTGCAGGGCGCCTCACCCGACGGCACTGCCAACTGGCGTCAGTGTCCCCACGAGCGCGGATCGATGCCGTAATAATTTTCAAGCTGTTCAAAGAGTTGCGGGTGCTGCATGGCTAGCTGCCCTGGCTTCTCGAAGAAGGCTTCGGTGGACACTGCAAAAAATTCTGCGGGTTCAGTAGCGCCATAGAAGTCCAGCACTTCGTCATTGATCGTCTGAATGAAATCAGTGTCATAGGACATTGCCAGTGCCTGCAGACGCCCAAATTCCGCACTGAAAACGCTTGCCCATTGCTGCTTCGAATGACGGTCTGCCAACAGCGGCGCACCATTGGTGGCGCCACTTTGATGGTCGAGCTGGTGTGCAAATTCATGCAGGACGACATTAATACCATCTCTGAAGTCACTGGCGCCGGTTTTGACGTCTTCCCATGAGAGGACGATACGCCCATTGTTCCACGACTCACCAGACAGCGCGTGCGCATCAACTGATACCAGCCCAAACTCGTCGACATTGTCGTGCCGAACTACAAACCCTGCCGGATATACCAGAATGGTGCGCAACTCTGAATAGTAGTCACTGGGCCGATTGAGAATCAGCAGGCAGGCCTGAGCTGCAATACTGACCCTGACGTCATCATCAATCACCTGACCGGCACAGCCCTCAAAACGCTTGTCAGCAATAAAGTGTGCGATCCGGACCTGCAGTGCTCTTTTTAACTCTGGTGACATCGCACCATAGAATGGCAGTCGCTGCTTCACGATCTTCTCCCACTCTACAGGGAAGGGTGTTGCCTCCAGGCGCTGGCGACGCCAGGCTGGATAAACAAACAGCCACAGGACAACTGCCACGACGAGTACGCACAGGAAAAGAATGACCAGAACACTCAACTGATCCATGGACGAAAAAGATCTCCGAGTTTTTACCAGGAATTTGGGTGATGCCTGACCGCGCAGTATGCACCTAAGTTTTACGTTTGTCTGCGGTCGGAATGAGTGGCTGGATCGTCACTCGTCCACAAATGCTCGTGAGTTTTTATCGTCACGAAAGATGATCACCGGACGCACTTCCTCGTCTGTTGACTGCGCTCTTTGAGCAAGCGCGACCTGATCGGTCACGATCGAGTGGTGTGGGGATTTACTGCATACAGGGTCTGCATTGCGCGCATCGCCCGTCAACATATAAGCCTGACAGCGGCAGCCACCAAAGTCCTTGTGCTTTTCATCGCAGCTGCGACAAGGTTCCTTCATCCAGCTGTCGCCCCGGTAGGCGTTGAAGGCTTCCGATTCATACCAGATAGTGCGCACATCGTGGTCGCGCAGATTGGGAAACTCCAGCCCCGGTAACATGCGCGCTTCATGGCAGGGTAAGGCAAGCCCATCGGGAGCTATGTTGAGGAACACGGTACCCCAGCCGTTCATACAGGCTTTGGGTCGGTCCTGATAATAATCCGGCACCACGAAGTACAACTTCATCTTGTTACCCAGGCGCTCGCGAAATTGATTACAGACGGCTTCGGCGTGTTCAAGCTGTTCGCGACTCGGCATCAGCTGCTCACGGTTCTTCAGCGCCCATGCGTAGTACTGGCTGTTGGCCAGCTCAACATGATCGGCTTCCATTTCCTCGGCCATCTGCAGTATCTGTTCTATGTGATCAATGTTCAGACGATGCAGTACGACGTTAAGCACCATGGGGTAGTCGTATTGCTTTATCAGCCGTGCGACTTTCCGCTTAAGATCGAAGGTACGCGTGCTGGACAGAAAATCGTTCATTTCTTTGGTGGAATCCTGAAAGGACAACTGGATCTGATCCAGACCACCCGCCTTGAATGCCGCAATGCGCTCCTCAGTCAGCCCTATCCCGGAAGTAAGCAGGTTGACGTAATAACCCATCTTGCTGGCCTCAGCGACGATCTCTTCGCAATCGTCACGCATTAATGGCTCACCACCAGAAATACCCAGCTGCACGGCGCCCAGCTCACGCGCCTCGCGCAAGGCCTTCAGCCACTGTGCGGTCGACAACTCTTTCTCGAAAGTCGAGGCATAATTCAGCGGGTTGTAACAAAACACGCAATGCAGCGGACACTTGTAGGTGATTTCTGCATTGACCCACAGTGGCGGCTTTATGGTGTCAGACAGGGGTGATCCAGCCTTTGTCATGGGCATGCTCCAGAAAATCGATGACATCCTGCTGCAGATCAGCGCCAGGAAATGCTGCCTGAAGATTGGCAATTACGTCCTGCGCGCTGCGCTCGCCATCGATACGCGTAAGAATTTCACCGGCGCTGCCGGTCAGCTTGACCATTCCCTCGGGGTACAAAAGTACCCAGGCATCCTGTACTTTTTCCCATTGCAGTTTGTATTGCCTGGCGAGCTTAAGTGGCTGGCTGGTATCAAGGCTCATTGACTCATCCTCGCAATTGCACCAGTGTTGGACTCGCCAATGCCGTAAGTAACCTGCATGGCATCCAGCATGGTCCAGAGCACATTGAGTTTGAATTGCAGAATATTCAGTGCCTTTTCCTGCTCCGCTCTTGTCCTGAAGTGAGCAAGCGTGACCCGCAGGCCATGCTCAACATCACGCCGCGCCTCAGACAGTCGTTTGCGGAAATATTGATATCCGCTGGCATCGATCCACGGATAATGTTCGGGCCAGCTGTCGAGTCGCTTCTGGTGGATGGTGGGTGCAAACAACTCGGTCAGCGAGGAACACACTGCCTCCTGCCAGGGAGAATTTCTGGCAAAGTTGACGTAGGCATCAACAGCAAACTTAACGCCGGGTGTCACTTTTTTAAGCGACAGTACGTCATCGCGCGCGAGACCAACCGCTTCAGCCAATGCCAGCCAGGCCTCGATGCCACCGTCTTCACCTTCCAAACCATCATGATCGAGAATGCGCTGCACCCACAAACGTCGATGCTCTTTGTCAGGCATGTTCGACATCACAGCTGCGTCTTTTATGGGAATCATGACCTGATAATAAAAACGATTCAGCACCCACCCCTGCACCTGGGCTTTTGTACACTGCCCACTGTTCATGGCAATGTGGAATGGATGAAAAATATGGTAATTCTTTTCTTTGGCACGCAGGCGGGCCTCAAACTCTTCTACTGACCAAGGTGCAGCAGTATCAACTGTCATGGAAAACTCCTGCATTAATCGGAAACGTGGAACTCAAAGACTGAAGTCCATGCCATCAAAGGCCACATCGATTTTCTCCTGCTGCAGCATCGCTCGCTCGCGTGAATCATCGCGCAGGATAGGGTTGGTGTTGTTGATATGGATAAGTATCTTTTTTGAGGCAGAAAACTGTTTCAATGCCTCGATCATACCGTCCGGGCCTGACTGAGGCATGTGTCCCATATCAAGAGAGAGTTTATTGCTGATCCCAAGTGCCTGCATTTCATCGTTCGTCCAGCAGGTGCCATCCACCATCAGGCAATCGGCCTGCTGCATGAACGGCAGCAGATGTGGTTCAATTGATGCCAGCCCGGGCGCATAAAAAAGCTTCTTGCCGCTGCGCGTGTCTTCCAGCTGGATACCAATATTGTCACCTTCGTGCGGGTCGTGACGGTGCGGAGAGAATGGCGGCGCCTTGCTGCTGAGTGGCACAGCCGTAATGCGGATGTCATCAATACCTTCTACTTCAAAGCTACTGCCCGCTGCTGTGGGAATCTGATGCCAGGTCACACCACAAAAATGCCCCAGCACATTGAATATCGGGTTGCCCCTGGTCAGATCCTCGTGGACCATGTCCGTGCAATAGATATCCAGTGGCGTTTTGCCTTCCCTTAGCATGAACAGGCCAGTGGTGTGATCGATCTGCGCATCCATCAAAACAATGCCACGTATAGCGGTGTCGCGAATCGCGCGCCCAGGCTGCAACTCAGGGAACTGTTGAAACTGCGCCAGAATGTCGGGTGATGTATTGAACAGCAGCCAGTTGATGTTATCGCTGCTGACCGCAATTGAAGACTGGGTGCGAGCTGTGGCTTTGATAGTACCTTTGCGCAAACCATCACAGTTCGGACAGTTGCAATTCCACTGCGGAAAGCCGCCGCCCGCAGCGGAACCCAGGACATGAACTCTCATAGGGTATCCTTGGCCAAAAACAAAGAGAAAGCAGTCATTGGCGCCGGCTGCTTTCTCTTTGTGGTTTCACCATTAATTGAAAATTAACGGTTGGCGAAGTACATGGTGACTTCAAAGCCATAACGCATTTCGGTGTAAGCAGGTTTAGTCCACATAGTGTAATCTCCGTGGTAAATGGGTTTTCCCGGCTAAGCGGGGCTACGGCGCCAGAAGAACACATCGACCGGCGTCTGAAGCATCTCGATTGTTGCCCTGACGGGAGTGTTCAGGCAGCCGCATTATCAGCAATTGCGACTCATGATTTTCATTAGATTGCGCCGCCCACTATTGGCAAAACCATCTCAACCCTGTAAAAAAGTGCCGTCTTCATAACAACTTACAAGCCATTCCGAATAGCCAGGGGGTCATATCAACACGCTTTATCCACATATTGAGCCCTGTGAGAAACAATGGATCCAGGTATCGCCAAGCCATTCACTCTACGTTGAACGTTGCGGACGCAAAGGCGGGTACCCTGTTGTGTTCCTGCACGGTGGGCCCGGCAGTCAGATCAACGCCAATCACCGACGCTATTTCGATCCCGAGTTCTTCGACGTTGTGCTGTTCGACCAGCGCGGCTGCGGGCAGTCTCGACCGGCGGGGGAAACACGCGACAACAACACTCAGGCACTAATCAAAGACATTAACGCTCTGAGAGAGATTCTTGGCATCGAAGGCAGGATGATGCTGTTTGGCGGTTCCTGGGGCAGCGCGTTGGCACTCGCCTATGCGCGAAAATTTCCACAACATGTGGCTGCCATGATTCTGCGCGGCGTGTTCCTGGCGACAGACGAGGAAGTAGAGTGGTTCACCAACGGCCTGTCACGCTTTGCTCCAGCCGCATTCCAGCAGTTGACCGACGGTATGTCAGACAACCTGATCCAGTCATATCATGAAGCCGTGTTCAGCAGTGATGAAAGACTCGCGAGCGAGGCAGCTGTGCGCTGGGTAAACTATGAAATGCAGATTATGAGCATCGGTGTTGAGTCAAACGGGCAATCTTCGGCAACGGAACTGCAGCCGAGTCAGGCCTTATTGAATCGTGCCAGAATCCAGTTGCATTACCTAAAGCATCACTGTTTTATGGCGGATGTTTCATTGCTGAACAGTGCAGCGTCTCTCAGCATGCCCGTGACAATCGTTCAGGGCGCGCTGGACATGGTCTGTCCGCCGATCACCGCATGGCAACTGAGCGAGCAACTACCTAACGCCCGCTTTCGCCTGGTAGGCAAGGCCGGGCATAGCGGACTTTCCGATAGCATGGCCAGCGCATTACGCGAAGAAACAGATGCGATGCGCGACCTGTTGCGAATCAATGAATAAGAGGCTGATATGAATCTGCGCTTTCGGGTTGGCCTGAGTATTTCCCTGGTCGGCATCGCCTGCCTGGCGGTCATGGCCTATATGCTGATTGATTACAAGCGCCGATCAATAGACCAGGAGATTGAGGCCGGCACCCGGGTTGCCATTCAACTGCTGCAGGCTATCACGCCCTCACCGCTGGAGCTGGCACAAATATCAGACCCCATGGCCAGCCTGGTTGATTACATGAGAAATGTCGGTCGTGTGCGCGCCAATGAAGTACGCATCTATGACACCAATAATCAACTCATATACGAGTCCCCGCCCTCGGACTACAAGCAGGGCCGGTGGGCTCCCGACTGGTTCAGTGCCCTGGTGGCTCCGGATACCAGTGAAGTCAGGCTGCCAGTTCCTGGCGGCTCCATACTGATTACACCCGACTCCTCTAGATCCGTACTCGACGCCTGGGATGAGCTTTGGCAGTTTGCTCTGTTTGTGCTCGCCATCATAATCCTGCTGAATATTGCGGTCTACCAGATTCTGGGCCGCACGCTAAAACCACTGAACGACATCGTCACGGCTCTGACTGAAATGGAACGAGGCAACTACGATGTCCGACTTCAGCACTACGACCTGCCTGAATTCAATGCGATCTCTCAGACTTTTAATCGCATGGCCTCGTCGCTGCAGGAGGCACTGATTGAAAATGCCCGGCTCGCCCGGGAAGAGCAGCAGCGTCTGGCTGCAGAGAAAGAGCTGGAACAGAACCGACGTTTCACGCAGTTGATACAGGTGAAACTTGAGGAAGAGCGCCGCGCGATTGCCAGAGAGCTGCACGACGAACTTGGACAATGCATTACTGCCATCAAGACGGTCGGCACCACCATTGCCAACCGCAGCGACTCTGAAAACGAAGAAACCCGACGCAATGCAAGAACCATTATTGAGGTGGCATCACATATTTATGATGTGGTTCACTCGATGATCCGCCAGCTACGACCCAGCGCGCTGGATCACCTGGGATTGAATGATGCCATCGACGACCTGGTCTCGCAGTATCAGAAACAGCATCCTCAACTCAATATCGTGCTGACCACTGAGGATGCACTTAATCAGTATAATGAAAACGTTAATATCACTGTCTATCGTGTGGTGCAGGAGTCGCTGACCAATGTGGTCAAACACGCCGATGCCGTAAATGTCCAGGTGTCATTGTCGATGCAGGCAGAAAAGCATGAGGCGCAAAAGGCGGATCGCCTCAAGATCGTCATCCGCGATGACGGCAAAGGGCTCAGTGAGGACTTTGCAGAGACTCGCCGTTTCGGTCTGGCAGGTATCAAGGAACGCGTGCAGGCTTTCGGCGGCGAAGTCAGCTTTGAGTCCAAGCCTGAGAGCGGAACAACCATCCGCGCTGAACTACCCGTGGGTCAGGAAGAAATGAAGCCATGAAAAAGATTAGTGTCATGTTGGTGGACGATCATGCTGTCGTCCGCATGGGCTTCAAGCTATTGCTGCAAGGCTCCGATGATATCGAGGTACTCGGGGAAGCCCAGAGCGGCGAAGATGCGCTGAAACAGCTTCAGACACTGGCTCCCGATGTTCTGATCATGGACATCTCCATGCCAGGCATGGGCGGGCTGGAAGCCATCGGTAGAGTGCTTGCCAAATATCCGCAACAGAGAATTCTGGTGCTGTCAGCACATGAAGATATCATGCATGCCCGCCGTGTACTTAAAGCGGGTGCGTCAGGCTATGTGACCAAACGATCGGCAGCTGATGTATTAATGCAGGCGGTTCGTGCTGTGTACAAGGGTCAGGTCTATCTGGAACCGGAGGTTGCCCAGGCGATGGCCGTTGAGCAGGTCTCAGGTTCAAAGAATCCACTGGATGCGCTGAGCGAAAAAGAGTTCAAGGTTTTTCTGGAACTTGCCAAAGGTCGGTCCGTGCAGGAAATAGCCGATGCCATGTCATTGAGTCCCCGCACTATCGGGACTCACCTGTACAACATCAAACAGAAACTCAATGCCTCGAACAGTGCCGAGCTGGCAATCATCGCGATACGGGCTGGACTTATCAAACCCTGAGACCAGGCTGTCAGGCAGAGAAATCCCGACACTTTCTTCTCACGATAAAATTATATCTTTGTACCACACCCAAATGAAAAAGGCCCCGAGGGGCCTTTTTGCATGAGTCTTTACGTCTCGCAGTCAGTGGGCGCCCGATCAGACCATTGCAGATCAGACGCCCATCACTTGCGGTATTAGAACTCGTATACCGCGCGGGCGTAGATTGAGCGACCCATTGGATCCTGCAGCTCACCCATGACGCCGGCGAAGTCCGGAGTACGCTGAGCCTGACGATCGAACAGGTTGCGTGAACCCAGTGTGAACGCCAGCTCACCGCCGTACAGGTTGTAGCCGCGGTAGGTGTAAGCCAGGTCGAAGTCTGTCCAGGCGCGGATTTCACCGCCTACGATAGACGGGTTTGGATTGGTGTTGGCAAACCAGGCGATGATACGTGTGTAGTCAGTGCCGTCCCAGTCCGTAGCACCGACGTAGCGTACAGTGCCCGTGACCGCGTGATTGTCGAGCGTCCAGCCAATGCGCAGGTTGGCTTTCAGCTCGGGCAGCGCCGGTGCGGTACCGGTCAACAGGTTGGTTTTTCCAACACCATCAATGACCGGGCTATCAACGTCGTCCTGATACAGGAACTCATCAATATAGGTAGCCTGCAGGTTGAAACGCAGATCACCCCAGTCACGCAGACTCATATTGTAGTTACCCTGGATGTCATACGCGGTTACTTTCACGCTCTGAGCGTTCACGCTGCCAGGTGAAGTAACCTGCAGAATAGTACCCAGGTCGTTCGGGTCACGAATGATGTCCGGGTTGCTCAGACCACTGTTCAGCCACGCCTGCAGCTGCGCACGTGATGGCTGGTTCGCCGCACCTACACCACTTCCGGTAAATCCGGACCAGGCTTTGAAGGCTTCAAAGTCGGCATTCATGACCTGCTGGCCAGTGATACCCACAATACGGTTTTCAAAGTCTGTCTCGTTCCAGGTGACTGACATGTCGAAGTTGCCAAATGCCAGGTCGAAACCGAGCTGCTGTGAGGTAGACACCTCGTTCTCCAGATTGGGGTTACCACCCGAACAGGCCGTGGTGAACGCCGAGAACGACGAGAAGCGGTCTGTTACCGTTGACAGACCACAGCTAACCGGGTCCAGCAACTGGGCAATAGTTGGTGCGATGAACGCATCACCGGTGGTGGCACGCAGGCTTAACCAGTCAGTAGCCGCCCATGTCACACCGAATTTCGGGTCGGTAGACTCCTGACCTGTGCTGAAGTCTTCGCGACGTACCGCCGCTTCCACTTCAACGTTGCTCAAGACTGGCAGAGCCAGCTCGAGGAAGTAGGCATCCACCTCACGGCTACCTGATGTGACGTTTTCTGGTATCGGGCTGCCGATCCAGGTAACACCACGAATCTCATGAACTGACGGCGTGTTGGTGTACTTATCGTCACGACGCTGATAACCCACCGCGGCACCAATGGTACCGCCCGGCAGCTGCAGGCTGCTTGGGAATATTTCACCGTTCAACACGATATCGATGGTGTTCAGCCATTCTTCACTCTCTTCCTTGGAACGTGCAGCAATGGCATTCATCACATGAACAGAGTTGTTGTTGGCCTGATCCACTACAAAGAAGGGGTTGTAGCAGGCATCGCGGTCGTTGACCACGTCACAGGCAAGTCCCTGGTTCATCGCGGTGATGTCGTAGTTCTGGTTCGACATGTAGCGAATCTTGTTGTAGTTCTGGGCATATGCCGCCATACCTTCCCAGCCTTCCAGCATGGGCACTGTAAAGTCGGCCTGCAGCATGAAGCGGCTGTTATGGTCTGTCAGGTCAGAGATGTTGTCCATGTCCTGGGTATGACCGTCTGATGGTGTATGCGTCTTGTTGATCGGACGCAACGTACGTGGACGCACGTCCTCACGCAGTGGCACACCGTTTGGTGTGGTGCCAGATACAATATAGTCCATCAAGCCGTCGTTGTTACGGTCAACGCTGCCGCGATCTGGCACGCCATCGCCATTGGTGTCCACACCGTAAAGCTGCGCACCGGCCGAGTTTCTGGCCATGAAGGGGTTACCCGGTATCTCACCCCGGATAGTCATCAGTTCACCAATCCGTGAGTTACCCGGGTTGGAGGTTGACGTGAACGCACGCTCAGCCATACGAGTATTGAAATACTGCGCACGAAGAGTCAGGTCGTCGCTGACATCCCAGGTGGCATTAGCGAAGATGGAACCGGTTTGTGATGGTTCCCGGTAGCTACGTGTGTCACCGAAATCGAAGAAACAGGTGGTGCCGAACAGCATGCCGTACGGGTTGTTGTTAGCGCCAGCGACATATGACTGACGCTCCGATGCCGGCGCACAGTTAGGATCAGGACGGTTCGCGCGCGCGCCCGTGTATTGCCCGTTGGCATCTCGCACAGGCACCACATAGTTACCTGGCGCGTTAGACGAATAGTTCAGACCGGCCTGAGCCAGATAGGGCCGTTCATCCCAGCCCAGTCGGCTGTTCTGACGGTACTGCCCGGCAAGCACCAGGTTCAGGTCACCGATGTCGGTACCCCACAGCATCTGCAGTGACTCTTCATCGTAGTCACCGCGGGAATCCTGTTCACCATAGGCTTCAATCTTGACGCCA
This sequence comes from Pseudohongiella sp. O18, assembly GCF_021729085.1. Taxonomy (GTDB): domain Bacteria; phylum Pseudomonadota; class Gammaproteobacteria; order Pseudomonadales; family Pseudohongiellaceae; genus Pseudohongiella. The sequence continues at coordinate 316,821 of NZ_JAJSAR010000001.1, forward strand.
TCGTAAGAGGTAAACGGAACAAAGTTGACCACACCGGCCACCGCTTCGTTGCCGTACAGTGCCGCAGCACCGTCAGCCACGATATCAATGCGCGAAATGGCGATCGTGGGGATCATCATGTTGACGTTTTCGTTGGCTATACGCTTGCCGTCCATCAGGGTCAGCGTAGAGCGAGGGCCAAGACCACGCAGGTCAATGTTGGTGCTGCGTGAACTGGTACCCTGAATAGTGTTGGTAACGGATGAAGAAGGACCACCGACGAAAGACATGTTCTGAATAACTTCGCCGAGGTTCATGGTACCTTCGTCCTGAAGATCGTCAGCCGAAATCTGGGTGACCTGGGAGGCCTGGGTGAAACCTTCGCTTCGACGGATAAAGGAACCGGTGACAACCACCTCTTCCACTTCGACACCGCTTTCCTGCTGTTGAGCAAAGCCCTGACCAGCCAGCGGAAGTAATGAAAGGGAGATTGCTGTGCAGAGAAGTCTGCGCCGATGGGGCACGTGGAATCGCATATATCACTCCTTAGTATTTTTATTGTCTGAGACGTATCTATACTGCCAGGACGCGACAATCGGAGTGCGGAGGTCGTGGGTAGCAAACCTTTAGCCCGTCACCAATCGTAACGCCAGTTCCTACCACAAACTTCTGGAACGCTTGAATAATCCCCCAATAAAGGAATAATTGCAACAGCCTGTAACAATTAAGATGAAATGTGTCTGCTTATTGCCACAGATGTATGTATAGAGAGATGAAAAACTGGACGAGCGCCCGTTTCAATTATATCTTCTTCCACACGTATCAGCGGTCTTGGAAGACCACGTATCACACACAAAAATAAGGAAAAAATCTTGCAGATAATTCCGCAGCCACTGTTTCCAAGCATGGTCTGGAGCACTCGCTTCGATGACCATGCAACACTCAACGCCGAGTTGATGAAATTGATACATCAGATGCAGGAAAAGAACCCGGCGGGCGTGCAAAACACCAACGTCAAAGGCTGGCAGAGCCCCAACAACCTGCAGACGCTGCCAGAGTTTAATCCAATTAACCAACGCATCCTGCAGGCATGTCAGCGAATTGGTGAATCGATTCATTTTATGCCTAACCTAAGCTACCTGCATCAGGCCTGGGTCAACGTCAGTCCGCCAGGTGCCTCAAATAAGATCCACTACCATGCCAACTGCCATTTCAGTGGCGTCTACTACGTCAGCCTGAAAGCACCGGAGTGCGGCAGCATTTATTTTCGCGACCCAAGAGTTGCATCACGGATGATGACCTATCCAGTCACCCAGCTTTCAGAATTCACTGCCGAAGAAATCCAGATGAAACCGGAGGAAGGGCGGCTATACATATTTCCGGGCTGGCTGGAACATGGCGTGGAGGAGAACAGGAGTGATCGTGACCGGATCAGTATAAGCTTTAACGTGCTGGCAACGCAGCAGCGCTGACTTGTTCAGGCAATTCGCCAGGCTTTAGTATTACACCTGGCCCGTAATATCGCGCAGACAAATCTGGCTGCGCGAATTATGCCAGCGTTGGGAGCGCAGTTATCATCACTCCGGTTGACCCGCCGCCACGGTGCCCTCACGTCGTGGATCGGCCGCACCGACCAGACCATCATCGGTCACCAGAATGACATGCAGACCAGAGTTCTCTCCCTCACTTTCCTGCACATTGTAGCCAGCAGCACGCAACTGGTCGGCAAGCTGCTGGCCCGGTTCAACACCAATTTCCACGCGCACAGTCTCGCCGCGGGCAATAATGTTCGGGAAGTCGATGGCCTCCTGCACACTCATGCCCCAGTCAACAATTCCCAAGACTGTTTTAGCCGTGTACGCAGGAATTGAATTACCGCCCGGCGATCCCGTCACCATGTACAACTGCTGATCTGCATCGAGAATTACCGTGGGTGACATGGAAGAACGGGGCCGCGCGCCAGGACGAATCATGTTCGCCTGTTCAGGTTCATCTGGTCGGTAGTCTCTGGAAAAGTCCGTCATTTCGTTGTTCAGCAGGAAACCAGCTGCCCAGCGACTGGAGCCGAACGGTGACTCAACAGTCATCGTGGCGGAGACTGCATTACCTTCGCTGTCCACAATGGAAAAATGTGTGGTGCCGGCCGCTTCCAGCGTCCGGTCAGGTGCCCACACGGCCACCACATCCGTGTTCAGCACTGCTGACGGGTCACCATGCATAGGAGTCGCACCTGGCTCAGCCGGGCTGAGGCCACGATGTTCGAGATATTCCGGATCGAGCAACAGGTCCAGCGGCACATCAATGCGATCGGGATCGCCGAAATAATGATCCCTGTCCGCATAGGCCAGACGCTGGGCATCAACAAACGCGCGGACACGATCCTGTTGCGTGGCATTGTCGGGGAGCAGATGGTCATACAGATTAGCTACCATGATCTGCATGGCGCCCGATGAGGGTGGCGTGGCAGAGCAGATATTCAGATCGCGCCAGGGCCCGCAGATGGCAGGTCGCTCAACTGCGCGGTAGGCCGCGATGTCATCCATGGTCATTGTACCACCCAGTGGCGCAGCCTGAGCTGCAGCCACCATCGCCTCGGCAATCTCACCTGAGTAGAAAGCTGCTGGTCCTTCATCAGCTACACGTTGCAATGTCAACGCATACTCCGGATTGGGTATCACCATGCCAGCCTGTAAAGGCTCACCATTGGGATAAAAATACTCGGCGGCCCCGGGGTTTTCATCCAGGTTGGTGATCTGTGCCATTTGTGGCAGGTAACCGGCCATTTTTTCCGAAACCACAAAACCCTGGGAGGCAAGCTCGATGGCTGGTTCAAACAGAGTTGCCCATGGCAATTTGCCATAAGTGTCGTGGGCCAGTTTGTAGAGCGCAATGGTGCCAGGCACGCCAACTGAGCGACCGCTTTGCCAGGCATCAAGATATCCGAGTGGCTCACCGGCTTCTGTAAACATGTTTGCCGTCGCGGCAGCAGGCGCGGTCTCACGGCCATCCAGGAATCGCACCTGCTGACTTTCCTGTTCGTAAACAACCATAAAGCCACCACCACCCAGTCCCGAGCTCTCTGGCTCAACCAGACCAAGCACTGCATGGGCAGCAATCGCAGCATCAACAGCATGCCCGCCTTGCTCCAGCATAAGTGCAGCAGCATCGGTGGCGTATGGATTGGCGACGGCGGCCATGTAACCATGTGGCCATGCCGCCGCACCATCGACTGGCGCCTGCTGGTCGGGAGCGGGTGTGTCGTTTACAGATGTTGAATCAGGCGAAGACGGCTGCTCGGAACAGGCAACCAGAATTGAGAGGCTCAAAAGTAACAGAGGAAATTTCATAACAGGGCATTTTCCTGCAGCGGATGATACGTTGACGTAATCCGTTGAGGGTATAGCCCTTTGCGCTCGGCGACAAGCCCCGCCGCGTCCCTGCGGCTGCCAGGAACTCGCCACCATCAGGGCCGGCGGTATGCGGCTGGCCCTGAGGCGGAGTCATTACAAGAGGCGAATCAGAAGTTCAGGCGCAGACCAGCGATCACGCCTTCGGCTGCGTCGCCCTCATCACCGTCAAAATAGCCGATAGAAAGCGAGAATGCAGGCGTCAGATAGAATCGTGCATCGGCGCGATAGCCAATTTCCTGCTCGAAATCGTCACCATCGATATAATTCACCATACCCTCCAGCTCAACATTGTCGGTCAGCATGGCACGAATGCCGGCATCTATACCAAAACCATCGGCTTCAACAGTACTGCCACCGATATCCAGCTCACTGCGAATATACTTGGCACCGACGACCACATCTGCCTGCTCACTGAGGGGCGCGTGCACACCCAGGCCGGCGCTGTAGTTCATCAGCTCTGGCTTGCCGGTCCACTGCTGGAAGAAATAGTCCTCATCGTTTTCTGAGGTTGATGCCGTGCCCTTCAGGAACAGCGACTGCCCCAGACCGATACTGGCCTCAACGCCATAACCTGAGAAATCTTCGCCGAGCAACTCACCCTGGGTGTATTCCAGACCCAGGTAATTGTAGCTCGGTTGCGCCGCAGCGGCCGTTGCGCCCAGTAGTGACGCTACACTCAGTGCCAAAAGTGTCTTGTACTTCATAGTGTCTCTCTCCATTTGATGATGATCCATGTCGTGCTGATACTGAAACCGTAACGAGTCACGCAGGGTTTTTATTCCACATAATCACAGCCACAGGATGGGAAGACAGATCAATATTGAGGTCTGGTTAAACAAATAACCCCCGATCCGGCACCGGATCGGGGGTTATTTGTTTATTCGCCTGGCCTTCAGCAAATCAGTTCGCTGGTTCGAGCCTCACAATGGCAGTTGGCTGACGTGAGCGGTCTTCAATAGCCAGATAGATATAACCATCCGGGCCCTGACGGATGTCACGCACGCGCCCGATACCTGGCACCAGGGTTTCTTCCGTCACCGCGGCACTGCCATCCGGCGACAGCGTAATGCGGGCAACCTGCTCGCCGCGCAGCGCGCCAGAGAAAACACTGCCGTTCCAGCGTGGGAACTGGCTGCCGTTGTAGATCATCAGGCCCGAGGTGGCGATGGAAGGTACCCAGTAGTGAATCGGGTCAACCATGCCTTCCTGACTCAGCGTCTCGTGGATGGGTGTACCCGGACCGTAGTTAACGCCGTGGCCAACCACTGGCCAGCCGTAGTTCTGTCCAGGCTGAATGACATTCAACTCGTCGCCACCCTGGGGGCCGTGCTCAGTCATATACATGACGCCGGTAACCGGATGGAACGCAAGCCCCTGTGGGCTGCGATGGCCATAACTGTAGATCTCAGGTGCGTAACCGGACATTCCCGAGAAGGGGTTGTCGGTCGGCGTTGAACCATCATCGTTCAGACGCACTATCACGCCCTGATGATTGGTGGTTACCTGCGCTGGATGGCTCTCCAGGTCACCACTTGGCGGGGCCTGGCGATCACCCAGAGTCAGGTACAGATAGCCGTCAGCATCAAAAGCCAGGCGGCCACCGTAGTGACTCGCACCCTGGTGATCGGCAACAAAAATCTCTTCAACGTCCACCAGTTCGTCGTTGACGAAACGGCCACGCACAATCGCCGTGGCGGACGCGCCTTCACCCTGGGGCTTGGAGAAACTGAGGTAGAGTAACTGGTTATTGGCAAAATCCGGGTGCGGCAACACATCAAAGAGGCCGCCCTGCCCGCGCGAGAATACTTCCGGCACACCAGGCACTGATCCCTCCAGTACCTCGCCATTGCGGACAATCCGCAGGTCGCCGTACTTCTCGGTGACCAGCATGTCGCCATTGGGCAACCAGTTCATTGACCAGGGGCTGATGACGCCATCAGCGTAAGGGACAACGCGAAAATCGTGCAGCACAGATGGCTGGACACCCTCGAATGGCTCCAGGTTCTGGGCCTGAGCCGAGCTGAACATACCGGTCAGCAGACCGATGACCAGCGCCTTTTTTACCAATGTACGTGACATATTCATTCACCTTTCTTTGGTTGGTTACAACAGGGTTAATCGTGAATTCTTGTTTCAGGGCCCGGCTTGTGAACTTATGCCATTCACAATCAGTTACTTATCCTGATGCGGTCCCGACTTTTCGGAATCCCTATAATGCACCATTAATACGTCGCTTGGCGAGACCAGGACCACCGCAATGCGGTGAGACGAATTAGTCATGACAATCGGGTACTTGAGCTGGTAGCTTATCCCCGTGGGTCAGCACCCACCACTCGAACGCGACACAAAGACGACTCGTCACTATAAAGGAGACAGGACATGGGAATTGAAGTCGGTGGTCTGCTCGGTTTGATCTGGTTGTGTATCATCATATGGGCAATCATCAAGGTAGCCCAGAGTTCAGCATCGGGCCTGGCGAAGCTGCTGTGGATACTGCTGCTGTTGTTCGTGCCACTCATTGGATTGATTCTGTTTCTGCTGCTTGGACCTCGGCCCAGCAGAGCTGCGCTTTAGAGCCTGCTGCTCCCAGCCAGCAATTTACTGGTTGGGAGCAGCCTTGCTGTTCCTGAACCATGTTCACCATCGGATACGCCACCAAACCCATTGAGCAGTACATTGCCCAGCTGCATCGCTACGGAATCAATGTCGTCGCCGACATTCGCTCGGTTCCCTTCAGCAAAGCGTTTTTTGACTATCACCAGGATGCGCTGCGCGAACATCTGCGCGCCGCAGGGATTCGTTATGTGCATCTGGGGCCGGAGCTGGGACCACGCTCAAAGGACCCGGCGCACTACGATGGCACCGGTCAGGTTCAATTCGACCGCCTGATGCAGTCTGAGCTGTTCCGGCAGGGTGTCCAACGCCTGTCCGACGGTGTCCGCAAGGGCTTTCGTATCGCCATGACCTGCGCCTGCAAGGATCCGGCTATCTGCCACCGAAGCCTGCTGGTTGGCTGGGCGCTGCAGCACCTGGAAGGCCGGAAACTGCAGCACATCCTGCATGAGGGCGAGCTGGAGTCCCAGCTTGAGCTGGAGCAGCGTCTGCTGCGCCTGACCGGCACTGTGCCCGACATGCTGACCGGCGAAAAGGCAGCGCTGCGGCTGGCCTACGAACGCCAGTGCCAGGCCTGCGCTTACCGAAAGCCTGCTACACCCGCGTGAGCTGGTGAGATCCTGCAGCAGTCGTCAGTACTGCACCCGGCTGCACGCTATATTCACGCTCTGTCACTGTCGTAACAAAATGCCAGCTGGCTGTTGCCTGTTCTGGAGTAATACCCACCTCAAGCCAGCCTCGACCATTTGCTTTCATGTACTTCAATTCTGGCGATGCGGCCAGAGTTGCCTGCTCAACCTGCGCATCCGGCAAAGGCAGGAAATTCTCAAACCCTGGCGAGCTGACACTGGGGGTGCCCAGCTCTACAGCCACAGGTGTGCCAGTGTCGTTATGCAGGTCAAAGGCCCATGAGCTATGCGTATCTCCTGCCAGTACGACAACATTGTTGGCATGTTCTTCTATCGCCTGGAAAACACGTTCGCGATTGGCCGGGTAGCCGTCCCAGGCATCCAGATTGAACGGCAGCCCCATCTGGCTGCGGGCCCGCAGCATGCCGTATCGACCGTTGATCAGCGCATCGCGACTATCCAGCGGCAGCTCACTGTCAGCAAACTGAGGCACGAATAATTTGCCCATCAGCAGCTGCTGCCCCAGCACCTGCCAGGGAATTCCAGCCTCAGCGGAACGCCTCAGCTCATTCTCCAGCCACTGCTCCTGCTCAATTCCCATAATCGTGCGGCTGTCATCGCTCAGCTGGCTGCGCAGTACATCAATCGACATCTCATGGGTCAACTGCTCATCACGCCCGACCAGGCGGGTGTCAAGCATGATCAGTGAGGCCAGATCACCAAAGTCGAAACTTCGGTAGATGATGCCCCGTTCAAGTGAGCCTTGCTCGCGGATCGGCATCCATTCATAAAATGCCTGTATAGCCGCTCGCCGTCTGTCCGCGAACGGACCTTCGCCATCGTTGTGATTTTCGGCACCACTGTGCCAGGTATTATTGGTTATCTCATGGTCATCCCATACGCAGATGAATGGGTGCGCCAGATGCACTGCCTGCAGATCCTCATCCATACGATACAGGCCGTAACGTGTGCGGTAATCCTCAAGACTGACGATCTCGTGTTCAGGTTGAACATTGCGTCCCTTCTCCAGCATTTCGGGGTTGGCGTAACCGCCCTCGGCATATTCGTAAATGTAGTCGCCCAGATGCAGCACGGCGTCATACTGGCGATTTGCTACCTCGCGATAGACATTGAAGTAGCCCTGCGGATAGTTGGAGCAGGACAGCACCGCCAGACTTATCCGCTCAACGCCAGTGGCTGCCAGGGTGCGCGTGCGGCCGACCGGGCTGAACACCCCACCTGCGGTAAATCGATAGTAGTAGGACTGACCCGCTGACAGACCATCGGCATCGACCTTGACTGTGTAATCCCGAGTGGCATCAGTTTGCACCTCACCTTCGGAGACAATGTTGGCGAATGCCTCGTCTGTTGCCACCTGCCACTGCACAGACAGGCGCTCTGCTTCGCCGCTGCCGGGCAGCACGCGCGTCCACAGAATGACGCGATCCTGCAGTGGATCGCCACTGGCAACACCATGCGTAAAATGTGCTGCCGCCGCTGCGCTTACCGGGAATCCACGCAGCGCCAGCACACCCAGCGTGGCAGTTGTGGCCCAGAGAAAATGGCGGCGATTGAATCGAATGGGGGTGCTCATGACAAGTCTCCTGATCTCAAGGCAATAAGCAGAGACCTGTCAATCTATTAGCGTCGCGCGACAGCTTTATGACAGCCATCGCGCGAGCGTTGATCTTCCTATTCGGTGGTGGCCGCGTTGATGGTGTGTCCAAAGAACACAGCATTCATGAACAGCCGGGTTGTGCCGTACCAGAAGGCACGGAAGTTAGGATTGTCGGTCATCGCAATGACGCGACCACTGCCGTGTCGACTGACTACAACGGCTGCGGTTCCCGCAATCTTCTCAAGATTCTGCTCGGAGATATAACCGCTGGACAGAGGATCATCTGTGTAGACCAGCGGTGTTGCATAGGGATTGTCAGCCACCGCCATGAACTGGGCGTTGTCACGGAACAGCTTGATGCCGGAATGATTGTAGCCGTAACCAAGCGGATGGGTCAGATCCAGTTCCGCATTGAATATGCTGCCACTGATCAATTGCTCACCGCTGACCTGCTCTTGCGATGCGTACGGTCGACGACCGGCGTCCTCATCTTCCGGCTCCAGCAGCGTTATGTTGGCGATTTCCTCGCGCGCGGCCCAGCTCAATGCGGTTTTGTAAACGATCAGGGTTCCACCCGCAGACACCCACTCCTTGATTTTATCCGTTGGCAGGGAGTTGTAATTGCCGCTTGGCAGGACCAGCACATTGTAGCGATCAAGATCTGCATCGCGAATGGTTGGCAGAGTCAGCAGTGAGACCGGAATCTGATGCTTCTGGTCAAACACATGCCAGGCTTCGCCTGCCTCGGATGAGCGCACACCGTCGCCGACAGCAATCGCAACCTCGGGCTTGCGCAGAGCCATGTGGGTGCGGCTGCCAAGATCGACACCATCTACACTCAGGCCACCGTTGAGCACCGAGACGTCAATGCCATCCTGCTCGGCAATCGTCTGCATCAAGTCACGAATTGCGGCACCATCCACGTCCTGAGGCCCAGCAGCGACCAGAATGGTGCCATAGTCAAAGCGTCGCTGACCGTTCTGCGTTTGTGCTGTGAAAGGCTCGCTGGCAACTCTTGCCCGAACGCCGGCGTCGAGCAGTCGGAACGCGGCCCGTGGCGCATAGAATTCGTCCCACTCGAACGCGTACAGATAGGCATCGGCTGCGCTTTCCAGCATTCCGCGCGGTGGCGACTCCACTTCGACGGCCGCACCCAACAGCTGTTCGCCGAACTGTCGACCTGACAGTGTCGCAACAGGGGTGTTGAATGCAGACGGAAATGTCCAGGTGGAGATGTCGTAGAAAAGGTTGTCTGGGAATTCAGTGCGATACTCAAATACCGACTCGATCAGCCGGAACTGATCCTGCGCCAGTGGCACAACGTATGCGCCGCCTGCCTCGAACCTCTGGTCACCGGTCTCTACATCACTGGCCAGCGTGTATACATCTATCTGATGCCGACGCAGTATCTCGGCCATTCGATAGGCAGAAGCACGGTCACGGGCATCACCGAATACATAGGCACGTACCTCAGCATCTGCCGCCAGTTCACGCGATTCTTCGTAGAAAGCCCGCTGATAGCTCAGCAGCTCTTCGCGCAGGCTTACCGCGCCTTCGAGGGTCGACAGTGAGGCCAGAAACTGGTTCTGGATAGTGAACGGAAAGCGCAGGATACCGTTCTCTGTCTCCCGGGCATGTCCGCGAGAACTCGCCTGCTCAAACAGAATGCCAACACCGCCGGTCACATCCGGATAAGTGGAACCTTTACCGTAATAGAAGTCATCAAAACTTTCGCGAGTGTAGAACAGCCGCTTGTCGGCTTCCAGAATATCGGCATGGAACTCCGCAATCTGGCCGGTAAGCTCCTGATTGCGCTGCGGCGTGATCGGATGAGTTCGCGAGGGGATACCAGGCTGAAAGAAGAATGTTGCGTCCGACCCCATCTCATGGTGATCAGTCAACACGTTCGGGCGCCAGCGATAATAACTCTGCAGTCTGGCGATACTTTCTGGATGCTGCAGTGGCAACCAGTCGCGATTGAGGTCGAACCAGTAATGGTTGGTACGCCCACCTGGCCATGGCTCATTCTGTTCAAGATTCTCGGGATCGGTGCTGAGTTGTATGCCACGACGGCTGTTGACCCAGTTGGCAAACCGGTCCATGCCATCCGGGTTGAATGCAGGGTCTACCAGAATCACGGCTTCGTTCAGCTGACGCTCGATTTCCGTACCCTGAGCTGCCGCCAGATGGTACACATAAAGCAGCGCTGCATTGACGCCGCTGGGTTCGTTACCATGCACGCTGTAACCCTGGTACAAAACAACCGGCATATCGCTGATATCGTTGTCACTGTCAGCCTGAGTGAGTGCCAGGTGGTTGCGACGTATCGACTCGATATTGGCATGATTCTCGGGCGAGGTAATTGTCAGCAACAGCAGTTCACGGTTTTCGTAGCTGCGCCCGGTTCGTTCGATCGTAACCCGGTCAGAAGCCTGTGCGACAGCGTCCATATATCGAACGACCTGATCATGACGCACGTGCCACTCGCCTGGCACCATGCCCAGCACCTGCTCCGGCGTCGGTATGTCCGGATCGTAGCTGACACCTTCCGGCAGGTAGTAATCCATTTCTGCCCGGGCATCGGCAGGATTCTGAGCCTGGGCTGCTGCGGCAACACTCAGTAGCAAAAATACATATTTAGCAATTGCGTAAGCAGGTTTCATAACAGATATCCTACGGGTTACAAATTGTCTTTTAATAGATTCTGGTACACCATGTTCGTCAGGTACAGTTTTTCTTTTTGTCTGAGGTCAACAAACTGCACCCCATAGGCTGTGTCAGCCTCGCCCGCATTGATCGCTTTGACTCTTGCTTGGATCTTCATAAGAACATCCATGCCAGAAGGATTGATGCGAAAGGCAATTTTGATTTCATCCTCCAGCACCATGGCATCCTGACGGCAAATCAGTCTGGCCCCTCCACTACTCAGATCGACGATACGAGCCGAATGTTTACCCGCATTAGTCTCGATAGTCGCCACTATGTCAACAGCGACTCGGGCCGACTCCCTTATGCGCATTGACTGAACGGATTCCGGATACGCCAGATGCAGGTATGCGAACGGGGACAGATTGGATTTCAGGATCTGGCTTCTGTAAGCCACAGCATCACGCCCGATAAAGCAGCGAACCAGAACCTGCTGGCCTTCCCTGAAAAAAAGCAGTTTGCCGTTACTTTTTGGGGTTGCAGCCATAACACTCAGTGGCGCATGAATACCTATGACTTTAGCTTGATAACGCTCCGGCTTACCCACCCCGAGTGTCTGTATCTGAATCATGTCCCCGGGCGACAGTTTAAAACTGTCCAGCATTGACTCATTTGCTTCCCTGTCTGACGACGGACTTTCAGTAGCCGCGTTGTTAGCACCTGAATTCTCTGATTTATTTTCCAGCGCCATTTTTTATCGTTCGTCCATCATTGTTGTTATTCTCTATTTAAGACTGCGATTTTATTTACCGCTTGTCAATTCATCGTGTGACATCAAACATCTGGTTTACTGCTCTTTTCGGGCATCACGAATAATGTCATAGGCATTGGTAATATCGCGTGCTTTGCGCTCAGCCATTTCGCGCATATTGTCGGGCAGGCCCTGGCTGGCCAGCTTGTCAGGATGATTCTCGTTCATGAGCTTGCGATAGGCACGTTTCACTTCGGCGTCACTGGCCGATTCGGGCACACCAAGAACCTGGTAGGCATCTGCCAGTTTCTGGCGCGTCGATACACCGCCACTGCCAGCCTGCCCCATACGCAGCATGGACTCCAGTTGAGCAACCTGAGACTCGGGCAGGCCCAGCCCGCGAGCAATACGCAGCAACATTTGATGCTCTGCCGGATGTACCTGGCCATCTGCAGCGACGGCACTGATCTGCACCTGCAGAAACATGCGCAGCAATGCTGGGTGTCCCCTGCTAATCTGACGGAACTGGCGCAGCTCGCCATCCAGGTCGAACTCGCTCTGTTTGCCGCGATTGAACGCCTTAATCGCTGACTGGCGCTGGTCGGCATTCATGCGCAGCTGACCAAACATGGTCTCTGCAGCTTTGACCTCGTTCTGCGTAACAACACCGTCTGCTTTGCACAGCGCGCCCATTACCGCAAACATGGAGTCAAGGTACGCAGACTGTACCTGAATCAGTTTGGGCCCGGCACTTTGTTGCAGCCAGGCACGCACCAGCAGCGCGATGACAGCACCAAACACAAAACCTGCCGGGCCACCGAACAGCAATCCCACAAATCCACCTATCAACACGCTGGTCAGCATGGTCTCTCCACCTTGTTTAGTTGTGCGCGCCGTTCATCCAGCCAGAGCCGGCCTACTGGCGCAAATCCTCTTTCCACACGGCCATTGACAACATCGAAAAGGTCGCCGTTCTGCCCCAGTAATGAAAATGGGACGCCTGATGCCTGTGCGATATCAGCATTGCATTTCATATGCCACCGTTCACCATGAACGGGAATGGCGATGCGTGGCAGCACCCATTGATACATCTGTTTAAGCTCATCAGCATAGGGGTGACCCGAAGCGTGCAAGGCACGATCTGAGTGATCAGCATGGACAACGCGAATCTGTTTGTCAGTCAACGCACGAATCAGACCCTCGACATCACCCTCGTTGCCCGGAATCGTTTTGGCACTGAAGATGACAGTATCTCCAGATGTCAGCTCAAGATCCGGATGATCGCCTGCGGCCAGCCGGTGCAATGCGGCCCTCGGCTCGCCCTGACTGCCCGTGGCCAGCACCAGGACATCGCTGGCTGGCAGATATGCCAGGTCCCGCACATCAACCGGATTGAAATAGGTATCCAGATAACCCGCAGAACGGGCACAGGAAACCATGTTGTGCAGAGAGCGCCCCATCAAGCCAAGGTAACGACCGGCAACGTGCGCTACGTTGCCCATGGTCTGCAAGCGCGCAATATTACTTGCAAAACACGCCACTACTACCCGGCCGGGAGCATCCCTGACAGTTGCCAGCAGGTCCTCGAACAACTCTGCTTCCGAAAGCGAATGTCCCTTCTGCGGGGCGTTGGTTGAGTCGCACACAATGGCATCCACACCCCGGTGAGCCAGTTTAGTAAAATCGCTGCGCTCCAGAGCCGGCCCCACAACAGGAGCAGCATCCAGTTTCCAGTCGGCAGTATGGAGCACCTGTCCAGCCTCGGTGCTGATCAGCAAGGCGCAGGTTTCAGGCGTTGAATGAGTTATGGAGATCCAGCGCACCTGAAACGGACCTATCGATATCTCCTCGCCTGGCAGCACCGTGTACACAGGCGCCTCTATTCCTTTCTCGCGAAGCTTTCTCAGCAATACCTGGCGCGTGAACGGCGTGGTGTAGACAGGACAGCGAAACTGATCCCAAAGGTGGGCGATGGCGCCTATATGGTCTTCGTGAGCGTGGGTGGCAATCAGACCGGCAAGACGCTCAGTGCGATTGCTGATGAACAGGGGGTCGGGCATTTCAACCCGGTTGAGGCCACCAGACTGCTTCTCGAAGGTCACGCCGCAGTCGACCATCAGCCATTGACCGGCATGGCCATAAAGATTGAGGTTCATGCCGATTTCACCACAGCCGCCCAGCGGTAAAAACCAGAAATCGTTTGAGGAGGGTATCATGGAAGCCATGTTACCACTGCTGCCATGACGGGTGTAACTGGCGCCGTGACGAAGCCGCCACGGCGCCAGTTCGGTGCTTTACTGCAGGCGTGCTGCGATACCTTCCAGCGTATCAGCCAGGCCGTCGTAGCGGCGTTGAGTGGCTCCACTGCTGTCATTGGCAGCGCTTGCAAAGCGGGCAGCCAGATTGGTCAACTGCTGCGCAGCATCAGCGCTGTTGTTCCCGGACTGCAGAGCCGAATCAGCCTGGGCCAGAGCGTCATTCAGCGCCGCCGCCAGACCCGCGTCAATCACATTGCTGCGCTGCAGCTGATCGAGGTAGGCACGCGCAACAACCGGCTCAGCAGGCCATTCCAGACGGCTTTGCGTCTGTACGTTGACGATACCGCCGCTGGACAGCAGCGAGGCTGCCGCCAGTTCGTTCTCAGACAGGTAGTCACTGGGGGCCAGCTCGAATACATCCAGGCCTCGCGCAATTTCAGTGCCGTAGATATAACCGTTGTGCCAGTACGCAGACCAGTAACCACCCATTACCAGCTCTTCTTCATCGATTGGACCACGATCGAAGAACGCGATTTCAACTGGGTTGGAGGAGTCGGTAAAGTCCACCACTGAAATGCCACCCTGATACCAGGACTGCGCGAGAATATCGCGGCCCGGCACAGGCACCAGCGAGCCATTGTGCGCTACACAGTTTTCCTGCTCGCTTTGCGGCGCTGGCAGCTTGTAGTAGCTGCGGAACTGCAGCTTGCCATCAACGATATCGTAGATAGCATCGGCACCCCATGTGTCCGGATCCTGCGCACGACAACGGGCACGTGAACCGCCACCCCATTCATCAGTGAAGATCACCTTGGTGCCGTCATTATTGAATGTGGCCGAGTGCCAGTAGGCGAAACCGGTGTCCACCACCTGGTCCAGTCGCTGGGGATTCTCCGGATCAGAGATATCCAGAAGGATGCCATTGCCTGAACAGGCACCTGCTGCCAGGCCCAATTCCGGGTAGGCCGTGATGTCGTGGCAGTGGTTGGTCTCGGCGGTGCGCTGTGTTCCGGGGCCGTGATCGCCACCCTCCCACAGACCGGCGAGCACGCCCGAATTCGGGTCAGAGAAAATGAACGGACTGTTAACAACACGCGCGTCCTGCGGACTGGCCAGTGGCACTTCGATCACATCGATGCGGAAACGTGATGTCTCCGGATTCTCGAAGGGGTTGTCATTCGCACAGCCTTCCAGCTCTTCGCCATCTCGGACGACGCTGGTACCTGAGTTGTAAACCAGAATGCGGCTGTCATCTTCGGGGTCAGGTATCACTGTATGAGTATGCGAGCCGCGACAGGTCTGTACGGCCGCCACCTGACGTGGTCTTGTGATGTCACTGACATCAAAAATTCGCAGACCACGGAAGCGCTCATCACTGATCGTATCGGCGATGCCCTGCAATCCGCAATCCAGTCGACCACGTGTCTGCTCCACTGACATGATCAGCAGGTTTTCAAACAGTGTCACGTCACCCTGACCGCCCGGGCAGACTACTGAAGCCAGCAATTCCGGGGATACCGGATTATCGATATTGTAGATATTGAAGCCGTGATAGTTACCTGCAACCACCTGATTTCCAGAGAACGCCAGGTCAGTATTGGCAAAGTCCAGCAGGCTGGGACGTGGTTCGGCTTCTTCGTCATCATCTTCGGCAGCAACCTGCTGTCCACCAGATGCCAGCGCTCTCACGCGGCTCATTGGCAGGCCGGCCGGATTCTCGGGATCATAGAAACCCTCAGGCTTGGACAGAGCAGCAACCAGATTCATATTCATGGAGGCCTGACCAGCGTCCTGGAAGCCAGCAGCCAGATTGACGCGTGGGTCGGGGGAAAATCCGGCCAGCATTAATTCCATTCGCTCGATCTCGGCGGTCTGATCCGATGTGACCTCGTTGGCGAACTCAAAGAGCACGGAACTTTGTGCCGAGCCCCGCTGGTCCAGAAGGTCTTCCACCATGGCAACCGCACCCTCGTGGTGTTTGATCATGAATTCAAGGAACAGCGAATCAAACTCGGCGCCCTCGGCTGCCTCCAGCCGATCCATTTCTTCCTCGGTTATCATGCCGGGCATCAGACCGGTGTGATTGCGTCCGTGGTGCATGCCGTGGCCACCGTCAGGCAGCTCGGTCGGCTCACCGCGTTCTTCCAGCCAGTCCTGCATCAGGGCAATTTCATCGTCCTGAGACAGGGCGATACGTTCAGCCAGCTGCATGATTGAATCACGTTGCGCACGATCTGGAACCAGGGCAGACATTTCGATGGCCTGCTGGTGGTGCGCAATCATGCCCTGCATGAAGCGCACGTCGGCCTCCACGTACTCCATGGTGGCCAGATTCGTCGCCTCAGCGGCCGTCAGCTCACGGCTGTCCTGGCCAGGCGCTCCTGGCTGGATGATTGGAACCTGCTGCGCAAAGGCAGAAGCGGAAAAGGATGCAATTGCGACCAGCAGTGTGGCTCGTGCGCAGCGCCGAAAGCGAATTGAGCATTCGGCGGACAATGAATTGGACAGTGACATGTTATTCAGCTCCGGGAAAAATTCGGGAATCCCGCCAAGAATAAAACGGTTGGGCGCTGATAACAACGGTTCAGCTCAGTTGTTTGACCATTAACACATGCGGGACTGTGACCTCGGTGAACACGTCACCAAGCGCCTTGTAACCCATGCGTTCGTAGAACCCCTGTGCACTCACTCGTGCGTGCAGACTGGCTTCCAGCATACCTGCGTCACGAATTAACTGTTCTACCTGCTGCATCAGGGCGCGACCCAGGCCCATGCCGCGGCAGATCTCAGCTACCGCCATTTGACGTAGTTTCACGCGTTGTTCACCGAGGGGGACGGCGACCAGGCAGGCAAGCGGACGGTCATTGGTATCCAGAAACGCAAAATGATGCTGCCCCGATTCCTGTTTCAGGTCTTCGTCCCATATTGACAGACCCAGGGGTGCTCGCAGACTCTGGTCACGTAACTCCAGCGTCTGGTAGTAGGCGTCGCTGCCGTAGAGAATATGCTCCAGCTCGAGAGCCTCGACATCAAGCTCGACGGACTGGCCAGTTTGCTCAGTTGTGGTAGTGTGTTTCATATCCCGTGACCATCTCTAGACCGATGGCCGATTTTAACGTAGATTTCAGACATGATAATAAAAATACATCGCTCAGTACTCCTCTCAATTGTGGCCGCTCTCCTGGTTGCCTGCGGCGACAGCCCGGCGCCTGACTCAGCTACGTCCAGTCCAGCCCGGTACGACCTGGTATTGCAAGGCGGCACGCTCTACTCCGGCGCCGATGAGCCTCCCTTCATTGGTGATATCGCAATTAACGGCGACCGCATCGCAGCCGTCGGCAATCTGGGTGAATACCAGGCGACGCAGGCGATAGACGTAACTGGTCTGGCCGTCATGCCTGGCTTTATCGATATTCACAGTCATGCACTGTCGGATCAGCCCGATCAGGGCATCTTTGGCTGGCCTGATGCCGAAAACCTGATTCGCCAGGGCGTCACAACGGTGATTGAAGGCAACGACGGCAGCTCGCCCGTACCTCTCGAACCCAGCTTTGAAGCCATTGCAGCGCTGCCACCGGCCATCAACTTCGGCAGCTTTATCGGCCATGGTTCGATACGAGCGCTGGTCGTTGGCGAAGACGACCGACCACCCACCGAGGAAGAGCTCGAACTGATGCGCGAACAGGTTGCGCTCGGCATGGAACAGGGGGCGTTTGGTCTGTCGTCGGGCCTCATCTACGCACCCGGCCGTTTCGCCGACACCGACGAAGTGGTGGAGCTGGCACGTGTCGCCGGGCAATACAACGGCATGTACATCAGCCACATGCGCGAGGAGGGCCTGGCGCTCCTCGATAGCGTAGCAGAGACAATCCTGATCGGTGAAGAAGCGGGGCTGCCCACACAGCTGACCCACCACAAGGTCGTAGGAGCCCCCATGTGGGGTGCCTCAGCAGACAGTCTGCGACTAGTTGACGAAGCCATTGAGCGCGGCGTCGATGTCTCCATAGACCAGTACCCTTACACAGCGTCGTCCACCAATCTGATGATCCTGTTCCCCGGCTGGGCGCTGGATGGCGGGCGCGAAGCTCTGCTGGCCCGCATGGCCGACCCGTCCCAGCGGCAGCGACTGCGCAATGACATTATCTACAACATAGAGGTAGATCGTGGCGGAGACGACCCGGCTAATGTTGTGCTGGCAGGTTGCCCGCACGACGAAAGCCTCAATGGCATGAATCTTAGTCAGGTTCTGCTTCAACAGGGCCAGGAGGTCAGCAAGGCCAACGCGGCCGAACTGCTGATGGACTTGGTCGCTGCAGGCAACTGCAGCGCCGTATTTCATGCCATGGTTGAGGAGGATGTGCACAATATCATGCGCCATCCACGCACCATGATTGCATCGGACGGCGGTGTGGAAGGACCTTCCAGCCGTGCGGTACATCCCCGCAACTACGGCACCTTTGCGCGACTGATTGGTCATTACGCCCGCGATCTGGAAGTGATTCCCGTGCACACTGCCATTCACAAAGTAACGCAGATGCCTGCGCAGCGCCTGAATATGACAGACCGTGGCATACTGGAACCAGGTGCTGTTGCCGACATTGCCGTGCTCGATATTGCCCGAGTGCGGGAACTGACCACCTTTGCCGATCCCCATCAATATTCGGAGGGCGCGGCCCACGTTCTGGTCGCCGGCGAGCTGGTATTGAATGATGGCGCAATGACTGGTGCACGACCCGGGCGTATCGTCCGGTCATCTGATTACAGATCTGCTGCTCAATAGGGAACAAAAACTCACTACAGACATTAAATGCGACAACACCACCTATGTATAAAGGGCTCTGGTTAACCGCGTTACTGATGATACTGGTCGCTCCCTCCGCACGAGTGAGCGCCCATGGCAGCGTAGTGGATGCTGGCGAGGGCTGTACCATATTCATGGACTTCTACAGCGCGCACTTTACCGTCTTTCAGCCCGAGCGGTCTGGCCATCGTGAATACTGTGAAGATCTGCCGGCAACAGGTGAGAGCGTTTTTGTCATGGAATATCTGCATGACTCGCTGCGCCAGGTACCCGTCGAATTCAGGATTATTCGCAATACCACTGAGCTGGGCCGCTTTGTCAAACTAACGGACGTTCAGGCACTGGGCGACCTTGACGACATCACGGTTTTCTACCAGTCCGTTGGCCCCCAGCCAGATGGCGTATTGACGGTAATGCACAGCTTCCAGGATGCGGGCGATTTCATAGGTGTGGTCTCTGCACCACACCCGCAGCAGGACCGCATGTATCATGCCGTCTTTCCATTCAGTGTGGGCGACCCGGCACTGCCAGTCTGGCTTTGGGTACTGATCGTAACCGGATTATTGCTTCTCGCCTGGCGATACCGAAACACACGGGGAGTTCGCTAATGACCGCCAACAGGATTAGGGATTGGTTGACAGGCCTTGCTCTGGTGCTGGCTGTATCTACGGCACAAGCCGCGACTGTGCAGACACAATCCACACCCAGCGGCCTGCAGATCGAGATGCAGAGCCAGCTGCAGCCGCTGACAATCAATCAGATGCATGACTGGGTCATATCGTTGACCGACACACAGGGCCAGGCTGTCAACAATGCCGATATAACTGTCACTGGGGGCATGCCGACACACGACCATGGCCTTGCCACCACTCCTCGTATAACACAGCAGCTCGGCGACGGGCAGTATTTATTGCAGGGTGTACGCTTTCACATGCCCGGCCTATGGCAACTGGAACTATTGATTCAAATTGAGGAGACCACCTATCGGGCACAAGTCGAGTTGAACTTGTGAACAGGCAGGTACCGTAATGCCCCGGAAATCAAAACTCGTCGGCGTCCTGTTATTATCTGCGCTCACCTATCTGGCCTGGCAGTGGGTGCCTGTGCCATTGCCTTCACATTGGAGTGATGAGCAACGCGCTTTGATCGAATCTCTGGCACTCTCGCAGTTGCCGCCGCTGCCGGATGATACCGGGAATGCAGTTGCTGATGACCCGCTGGCCGCCAGATTCGGCCACCAGCTTTTCTTCGACACCCGTCTCAGTGCCAACAATGAAGTTTCCTGTGCGACCTGTCACATGCCAACAGCCGGGTTCACCGACGGCAGACGCGTTGCCGTTGGTATCAGCGCAACCGAGCGCAATACCATGCCGCTGGCAGGTGCTGCCTACAGCCGCTGGTATTTCTGGGACGGACGCAAGGACAGTCTCTGGTCGCAGGCGCTGGCACCGCTGGAAGATGCACGCGAACACGGTACGACCCGGATGGAAGTGGCACGACTGATCAGCTCCACTGACAGCTATCGTGACAGCTACGAACAGTTATTCGGCGAACTGCCTGCTCTGGAAGACAGTGACCGCTTTCCGTCGCGGGCCTCGCCGCTGGGAGATGAGCAGTCGAAACTGGCCTGGCAGCGGATGGACGAATCTGACCGGCATGAGGTCTCATTGATTTTTGCCAATATTGGCAAAGCGCTGGCCGCCTATCAGCGCAAATTGCTGCCTGGCCCAGCCGCGTTCGATCACTACGTTGCTGACCTGCAGCATAGCAGCAGCGTTACTGACAGTTCAGCCATGTCTCGCGCGCAGCTGGCAGGACTGAAACTGTTCATCGGCAAGGCTCAGTGCATCAACTGTCACAACGGCCCCCTGTTCACAAACAATGACTTTCACAACACCGCTGTGCTGTCTGCACCTGGCGTCCTGCCGGCGGCGGGCCGCTCCGAAGGGCTGAGACTGGCCCGCAGCGACCCGTTCAACTGCACAGGCAAGTTCAGTGACGCAGATGCCAGCGAGTGTATCGAACTGGAGTTTGCACGCGGCGGCGATGACATGATTGGGGCACAGCGAACTGCCAGCCTGCGCAACCTGGCAGACTCGGCACCTTACATGCATGCCGGGCAGATCGCGACACTGGAAGAGGTGATTGATCACTACGTCGCCGCCGACATAGCTGTCATCGGTCACAATGAAGCGAAGCCTCTGAATCTGCGGGCCATTGAAAAGCGTCAATTACGAGCGTTTCTTGATGCGCTGAACGGCGATCTGGCTACAGACGAGCAGTGGCTGAATGCACCTTCCAGGTGACGAACAGCTGCAACGCAATACATCTATACGCTCGGTTGTGCCTTCTCAACCGGACCATCGCTGTGATCCACCAGCAATGACAGAGCTCCATCACAGGTGACATTGCAGGCCGTGCCAAAGCTGTCCTGTGCCATGTAAAGGGCAATCATCAGCGCAAGTGCAGTTTCCCCAAATCCAAGCATCGACCCCAGCAAACCGACCGCCGACATCACTGCGCCGCCTGGCACACCCGGTGCGGCCAGCATCACCACACCCAGCGTCAGTACAAAGGGAATCATCAGGGAGAGCGGTGGAATATCAAGACCACTCTGCATGCTGATGACGGCTACGGCGCAACTGACGATTGTGATTGTCGAACCTGACAGATGCACGGTTGCAAACAGCGGCACGGTAAAATCGGCAACCTGTTCACGCACACCATTCCGCTTGCTGGACATCAATGACACCGGAATGGTGGCGGCACTGGACATGGTACCCAGCGCAGTAAAATAGGCTGGCAGCATATTGCGAATCAACCTGACCGGTGACTGACCCGTGCGCAACCCGGCAATTGAAAACAGTGTCACGATCCAGACCCAGTGCAGAATCACCGCCATCGCCAACACCACCCCGAAGGTTCGCAGGGTGACAAACACCGTGCCTGCGGCGGCCATCTCGGCAAACACACCTGCAATGTATACTGGCAGCAGTGGAATAATCGCCTTCTCGAGCAGCCACTGAATAATGTCCCGCCCCTGATCAGCCAGCTTTTGCAGGCCCTCAGCACGCGTTGCGCTGATGCCAAGCCCCATGATGAACGCCAGCATCAAGGCCGTCATTACATTAAACAGCGGCGGGATAGTCACCGTGACGTAGGGCTCCAGAACCACGGCGCCGTCCCCGTTCAGCACATCGGGCGCGGAGGTAAGACCAGGCACAATCAGCGCAGCAACAATAAAAGCGGCCGTACCTGCGATCAGCGTCGACAGATAGGCAAAGCCAAGCGAGCGTCCCAGCATCCGGCCGGAATTTCGCGGTAGCGCGGCAATGCCGCTGCTGATATAAAAAAGTATCAATAGCGGAATGGTAAAAAACAGCAGCTCACCAAACAGATCCTTGACCGTGACAAGAATGCGGGTCAGACCCTGCGGCGCCAGCAGCCCCAGCAATATACCCAGCACAATGCCGGCCAGCAGTTTAATGATGAGCTTCATACTATGGTTCCTGGAGTCGGTTTCTAGAATAGACCGGTCGATACTACCACGCGCTACGGCACCCGATAAGCCGTTCAACGCAATTGCCAGCGACTGCAATTGAGTCTGATCAAAGGGTGGATTATGATCAGTTCACAATAATGACAGGGGAACTTTCATGAAAGCACTATCAATGCCTCAGATGCTGCGCCACACGGCGCTGGCAACCGCCCTGCTGCTTGGTTCGGCGTGGGCCGCGGCACAGGACAGCAGCTCAATCAAGATGATCGACGCCGATAACTTTGGCATTAGCGATCAGGAAATTGCCGAGATTCGTGCGCAGATGCAGGCAGCCGTTGATGGCAACCATATCGCCGGCGCCCTCTTGCTGGTTGGCAATGACGACGGCGTAGGCATGCTGGAAACCGTCGGCACTCAGGGTCCGGGCGACGATACACCCATTGATGCTCAAACCATTTTCCGAATTTACTCGATGACCAAACCCATCATCAGTGTCGCCGCCATGTCCATGGTCGAAGACGGCCTGCTTAGCGTTGATGACCCGGTCAGCAAGTATTTTCCCGAATTCGCAGAAATGCAGGTCATCAACAATGAAACCGGCGAGCTGCGTCCGGCCGAAAACGTGATGACGGTTGAACACCTGCTGACTCATAAATCGGGACTGGTTCAGTCAATTTTCGCGGCCGGAACCCGGCTTGGAGAAATGTATGAAGAGGCACTTCCCGCTGATGGCAGCCTGAGCAACCGCGAGTTCGGTGCCACCATCGGTCAGTTGCCATTGCTGTTTGAGCCAGGCACCGCATGGCACTACGGGCACTCGACAGATACGCTGGGCGCCGTACTGGAAGTGGCTGCCGGTCAGCCTCTGGATCAGATCCTTAATGAGCGGATTTTTGAACCGCTGGGCATGGACGAAACGACATTCTTCGTGGACCCTGCAAAATCGGCTCGCATCGCCGAGCCCATCCATGGGGAAATGACGGACAATACCGTTGCTCGCGCCCATCTGTCTGGCGGCGGCGGACTGAACTCCACTACTGAGGACTATGTCCGTTTTGCGCAGATGCTGCTGAACGATGGTGAGTATCGCGGTGCACGCATACTGGAAGAAGAAACGCTCGAGTGGATGAAAGAAGAGCGCATCACGCCTGATGTATCCCGTGAATACTTCTTTTACGGCAATCGCGGTGGTTGGAGCATGGGCTTCCACCTGCAACCGAATGATCCGGCCAACCCTGATGCCGGCAGCAACTTTGGCTGGCGCGGTATAGGCGGCACACTGTTTGCGGTTGACCCCTACAACGACTACTTCATGATTTACATGGAGCAGAAACGTGGTGGCCCCCGTGGCGCACCGTTCGACAACAGCACTGCACAGCGCGTGGTACAGCAGGCCATTAGCAACTGATTCGTATCGAATCACTCAACAAAAAGGGGCTTAAGGGCCCCTTTTTTTATCTTTCATTTTCGCTAAAGCATTGGCCTGCATTACAACTTTTGGTCAATCCCACCACTCTCGGCTTTACTAAAAATCGTCTAAGAATCTGTTTTCCCTAACTTTATTTTTTTGGCCCCGATCTTGCTATCTCTATCATGCAGAGGCTGGCATCAAGCTGCTGATTCCGACCAGACGATGAAGCACCATCAGTCAATCGATACAGCAGAAACTTTTTTACCAGTCGTTAAACGTTTCCGGCAATAGCTACGTCTATCGCTAATGTTCAATAAAAATTCGAGAGATTGATGAAGATTTCCGATACAACCTCCCAGGATACGATCCTGGAGCCACGTCCGCGACGCACCAGACTGCTGTGGATCTCCTTTGGTGCTGCAGTATTGCTGATGACCGTCTGGATGACCGCACCAGCAATTCAGCGCTGGAGCCAGGCACAAGAATCTGTTTCCGAGTCCCGCCTGAGGCTGGCCACTGTCACCCGTGGCGACTTTGTACGGGATATCTCCGTGCAGGGCCGCGTCGTGGCAGCGGTCAGCCCCGTTTTATATGCGAGTGACATGGGCACTATCACCTTTGCCGTGGAATCTGGAGACAGTGTCAGAAGTGGTCAGGTCCTCGCCACCATCGATAGCCCTGAACTACAGAATCGCCTTCTGCAGGAAAAATCACGCCTGGCATCTCTGGAAGTTGAATATCAGCGACAGAATATCAGCACCCAGCAGCAACAGCTGGAGAACCAGAAAGCTCTGGATTCAGCAGGTATCACACTTAAAGCATCGCGCCGCGAACTTGCACGCGCGCAGCAGGCCTTTGACCAGGGCGCCTATACAGCGGTGGAACTCGACAGAGCCAGGGATGACCTTGAGACGGCAGAGGTTCTCCACCGTCACGCCGAGATGGATGCCGAACTGGACAATAATCGACTTGAGTTTGAACTGCAGACCCGCCAGCTGGACGTAGACCAGCAAAAACTGCTGGTGGAGGACGTTGAGCGCCAGGTCAACTCCTTAACCCTGATATCTCCGGTCGACGGCATTGTCGGCAACCTGCTGGTCGATCAGAAGACCAATGTCATTCGCAATCAACCGGTCATGAGTGTTGTAGATCTGTCTGCTTTCGAAATTGAGGTGCTGGTACCAGAGTCCTACGTGGACGACCTGGCAATCGGCATGGTAGCTGACGTGCGCAGTGGCAACCAGGTCAACAACGCCACCCTGGTAGCGATATCCCCCGAGATTATCGACAACCAGGTCACCGCCAGACTTCGCTTTGAACAGCCAGTTCCCGACGGCCTGCGACAGAACCAGCGTCTTTCCACACGTATCCTGCTTGAGCAGAAGCAGGACGTGTTGATGGTACCAAGAGGACAGTTTGTGGAAAGCGGCAACGGACGCGTTGCCTACGTAGTGCGCGATGGAATGGCGTACCGCACGCCAATCGTGATGGGCGCAACCAGCCTCAGCAGCATTGAAATACTCGACGGCCTGCAAGCGGGTGACACCATCGTGGTATCCAGCACCGATCTGTTTAATGGTGCGGATACAGTACTGATCAATAACTAAGGAGAACAAGACATGCTCAAAATGACCGGCATAAACAAGGTGTTCCGAACTGACACAGTCCAGACCCATGCCCTGCGCGATTTTTCGCTGCACGTCGAAGAGGGTGAGTTTGTCACGATCACCGGGCCTTCGGGCTGCGGCAAAACAACCTTCCTCAATCTGGCAGGCCTGCTTGAAACCTACACATCGGGACAGTACCTGCTGGACGGTGAAGATGTCTCCAGTCTCAGTGATGCGCAACGGGCAAGACTGCGCAATCAGAAAATAGGATTTATCTTCCAAAGCTTTAATCTGATGCCTGATCTGAATCTGTTCGACAATGTCGATGTTCCGCTGCGTTATCGCGGTGTCAGTGCAAAAGTCCGCAAGGAGCGCATCGAGAATGCCCTGGCAGCTGTCGGCCTGGCTAATCGCCAGCGCCACCTGCCGTCCCAGCTTTCCGGTGGTCAGCAGCAGCGAGTCGCCATCGCGCGAGCCCTGGTTGGCGAGCCGCGCTTCCTGTTGGCCGACGAGCCAACCGGCAACCTCGACTCCAATACCGCCGAAGGCGTCATGGAGTTGCTGGAGCAGATCAATCAGCAAGGCACCACCATAATCATGGTGACACATGACCCTTCACTGGCAGCAAGAAGCCATCGCAATGTTCATATTCTGGACGGTCAGATAAAAAGCGATGATCGCAACAGCAAAGCCCGCGCGGCCTGAACCGGGAGACTAGCCATGTTCATGTACTATGTCAGACTCGCCGCGCTCAGCTATCGCCGCAACCCGATCCTCAGCTCACTGATGGTGCTTGCGGTCGCGGTCGGCGTTGGCGCCTATATGGTGGTGTTCACACTGAACTACGTGCTGGGGGGCGACCCGATTCCGCACAAGAGTGACCAGCTCTACCACATCCAGTTCGACTACGGCGATCCTGACGTCGTCGATTTTGAGCCACCACCTCAGCTCACCTACCGTGATGCCGTTGAGATGCTGGAGCAAAGCAACGATTTGCGACGTACTGCCACGTCGAAATTTGTCGCCATCCTTGAACCGCCGGGCAATGATCTGCGGCCATTTTTTGTGAATGGCCGTGGTAGCTCGGCGGATTTTTTTGCGATGTTCGACGTCCCATTTCAATATGGTAATGCCTGGGATCGCGCCTCGGATGACGGCCAGCGCCAGGTAGTTGTCTTGAGCCAGGAACTTAACGAGAGACTTTTTGGCGGTGCCGACTCGGTGGGTGAAACCATCAACATGGACGGCCTGGTCTTTACCGTTATTGGCGTGCTGGACTACTGGACACCCACACCCAAGTTCTACGATGTCAATAACGGTCCCATCGACATTGGCGAAGAAGCCTACATCCCCTGGTCATTGATCGCCGGTCAGCAATTGCGTCGCTCAGGCAACACCAACTGCTGGGCAGCGCCGGAGAACTCAAGCTTCGAAGCCTTCCTGAATGCCGAGTGTGCCTGGGTTCAGTTCTGGGTGGAGCTGCCGGACCAGCAGACTTTCGACCGCTACCAGAACCTGGTCAATAATTATGTTGCCCAGCAGCGTGAGTTCGGCCGTATGCAGTTCCCGGTAGACAAGCGGCTTTACGACGTCAACGAGTGGATGGTCTATAACGAAGTGCAGCCAGATGAAACACGGATACTTTCAGCACTTGCAGCGATGTTGCTGGCGGTGTGTCTGCTGAACACAGTCGGGCTGTTGCTCTCCAAGTTTCTCGGCAAATCTGGTGAAATCGGTGTCCGTCAGGCTCTGGGAGCCGGCAAGGGATCGCTGTTCATACAGCATACTATTGAAGCAGGCTTTATTGGCGCCCTGGGTGGCGTGCTGGGCCTGGGCGTGGCTGCCATCGGCCTGGAAGGCATCAAGATATTGTTGGGGCCGGAAGCGCCCACGCAATGGATCACGATCAATTTTACGGTAATCGCCGTGACCATCCTGCTGGCCATTGTCAGTACGATTATCGCCGGGCTGTATCCGATCTGGCGTGCATGCAATATCAACCCCGCCATTCATCTGAAGACGCAATAGGAGACAAACATGGAACTGGGACCTATTACCCGCGCACTGCTGCGCAACAAGCTGGGTGTCATCCTGATTGCGCTGCAGATAGCCTTTACGATGACAGTCATCGTCAATGCGGTTTACATCATCAGTGACCGCGCTGCCAATATGGCGCGCCCCAGCGGTCTGGACGAAGCCAACACCTTTCATATCAGCAGTATCGGTTACGGCAACAGCTTTAATGAAAGTGTCGTCGTCGATGAAGACCTGAATATGATCCGGCAACTGCCCGGCGTGATCGATGCTATGGTCACCAATCAGATTCCGGTCAGCGGCAGCGGCTCTTCAAGCGGTTACAGCCTGGAGCCGGGCCGACGCGATATGCTGGTACCCGCCGCCATCTACCGTGTGGATGATCACTTTCTGGAGGCCATGGATCTCAGCCTGGTTGCAGGTGTCCCATTCACACCGCAACAGATTGTGCGACGCACACCCACGGACGAGCGTCAGCCTACTGAGACAATTCTGTCTCAGGCAATGGCCGAGTCCTTGTATCCTGATGACTGGCGGCAGGCGCTCAACCAGAATATCTACGGACCTGATGGTTCGGCACTGCGCGTGGTCGGCATCGTTGATCGATTACAGGCACCGTGGCCAACATTCACCTACGTTGAAAATTCAATGCTGACGCCCGAAATCACACTTGATAACAGCACCACCTATCTGGTTCGCACCGAACCAGGCTACCGGGATGAACTGATGGTAGAGGTCGAAGAGCGTCTCGCGGCCGCGCCACATCAGCGAATATTGCGCAACAACCAGTCGCTGGAGTACACCCGGACCGAGAGCTATCGCATTGACTCCCTGATGACCACGATTCTGAAAGTTGTTATCGGCACATTGATGTTCATTACCGCGATGGGAATCGTTGGACTGGCAGTATTCAGTATCAATCGACGTCGCAAACAGATCGGGACACGTCGGGCACTGGGCGCGACGCGCTTCAGTATTCTGCGTTATTTCATGACCGAGAACCTGATCATCAGCGCGGCAGGCGTGACGCTTGGCGCCATCATGACTGTCGGGTTCAACATGTTTCTTGTGCAGACCTTTAACATGCCGCGTATCGACTGGTTCTATGCACCGATAGGTATGCTGGCGCTGCTGTTGCTGGGGCAACTGGCGGTTATCGGACCGGCGCGGAGCGCCGCTGGCATAACACCGGCACTGGCAACCCGGTCGGTTTAAGGGCACACTGTGAGAAACTCACAGTGAGGGTCTGCTATGAAAATGCCATTGCCAATGACATCGAAACTGGCGCTGCTGGGCACCCTGCCGTTTGTGCTGTGCGCCATTTTTCTTGCGCTGGACATCCTCAGCCTGCCATTTCTGGGGAGCGTGCCGGGACTGTTGAGCAGTTATACATTGGTAATCGCAGTGTTTATGTGTGGCGTCCACTGGGGGCAGTATCTCCAGCAGCCCAGTGGACAATTCACCAACCTGTTCATTATCAGCAACATCCTTACCGTGATGCTGTGGGTCGCCTGGCTGATCCTGCCCGTCGACATTTTCCTGATGCTCGCACTGCTGGTGTTTATCGGGCTGTTGTATATCGATACACGACTCAGGCTGCGTGCGGTCATCAGTAAGACCTATTTCCGCACGCGCCTGATTGTCACTTCCGTGGTTGCCGTGTTCCTGCTGCTGTCCATCTACGTCATATAGTGGCTTAGCTGTGAATATCGGTGCCGTGGGTTTCCGTCAGCAGCCACACCGATCCCAGCGTCAACGCACCAGCCAAAGCAATGTAGACAGAGACAAAAAACACGCCATACTCTGTCCATAGCAGGACTGCAATCGTGGGTGCCAACGCGCCGCCGACGATGGCACCAATCTGGTAACCCAGCGACGCTCCCGAGTAACGCACATGCGTTGAGAACAGTTCGGTAAAAAACGCTGCCTGCGGTCCATACTGCATCCCCATGAAGACAAGGCCGCCAGTGATAGCCAGCAGAATCATGGCAAAGTTACCGGTATCTATGAGAGGGAACAGCGCAAAGCCCCACAACCCGGTCAACAGTGCACCGAGCATGAATATTCGACGCCGGCCATGACGATCAGAATAACCGGCCGCCCAGAACTGGAATGGCACCTGAATGGCTGAGCCAATCAGTACCGCCGCCAGCAGGGTGTTGCGCGACAGCCCCACGCCATCAGGACTGCTGCCATAGGCCACAACAAACGCAATAAGAATATAAAAAGTGACCTGGATAGACAGGAAGGCACCCGCCGCCAGACAGATGCGCCCAGGGTAAAGTCGCAGGGCCTCTAGCACGGGCGAACGAACGGGCCCGGGCGGACTGTCGGCAATCACCTCCGCCAGTGCTTCCTCGGGTGACTGCAGCGGCTCACCGCTGGTCAGGCTGGACTTCTGGCTTGCCCGTTGCTGCTTCAGTCGAGCCAGCTCTTTGAACGCCGGTGTATCCTCAAGATGCAGCTGGACATACATGGAGATGCCTATCAAGACAATGCTGGCCAGGAACGGCACCCGCCAGCCCCAGCTCATGAAGGCCTCTTCAGACACAGAATAGCTGATACTCAGGAAAGCCAGATTCGCCAGAATGACCCCGATCGGCGCACCAGCCTGGGCATAGGCTCCATACCAGCCACGTTTATTTGCCGGTGCTGACTCGGTAACGAGCAACATGGCACCTCCCCACTGACCGCCGATGGCCAGGCCCTGTACAAAGCGCAGGATGATCAACGTCAATGGCGCCAGCGCGCCAGCCGTTTCGTAGCTCGGCAGCAGGCCAATCAGTGTCGTCGCCACGCCCATCATCATCAGCGCAATCACCAGAACCCGCTTACGACCGATGCGGTCGCCAAAGTGACCAAAAATGATTCCGCCGAGTGGCCTGGCAATAAAGCCTATGGCAAAGGTGCTGAAGGAGGCAATCAGTGCCACCGTGGGTGGCATATCAGAGGGGAAAAACAGTACTGGAAAAACAATGGCCGCTGCGGACGCGTACAAAAAGAAGTCATACCATTCGATGGATGTACCCGCCAGCGAGGTCAGAGCGACTTTGCGCATACTGGCTTTGGTATCGTGCTCGTTCATGCTTACCTCATTTACTGTTATTGTTATGGGCTGTTGCAGCGAGCAGGAAGGCCAGTGATGACCGCACTGACAGCCACCACTTCAAGCATCATTCTACGTTCAGCATTATTCTTCGCGCTGATAGTGTCCCATCAGCATACCGGTGCCCAGAATATGACCTTCTATCGCCGCAAGCAAGTCAGCCTTGTTGAGGCCCTCGGGCAGATTCAGAGCGGTATCCAGCGCATAGATACGGAAGTGATAGGCGTGCAGCTTGCCGTCCACCGGCGGACGCGGGCCAAAGTATCCAGTCTGGCGTATGCCGTTGATACCGTTGATCATACCGGCCAGGGCGGGAACCGTAGTAACCTGCGCGTCACGCGGCAGCCCTTCAGGAATTTCACCAGCCGCAGCGGGAATGTTATAGGCAACCCAGTGGACAAATGGCTGGGGCGTCGGTGCAATCGGATCGTCCATTACCAGGGCCAGCTGCTCAGTACCTTCCGGGAGATCAGCCCAGGTAATCTGTGGCACCAGATTGTCGCCATAGGCGGTATAGGCCAGCGGTATGGTGCCATGGTGATCGAATGCACTGCTGCCCACAGTGATCGTGTCTTCCATCTCGGCCATCGCTGACATCTGATGGTCCTGCGCGGCAGACACATGACTGAGTGTCAGGGCAAAAAGAGCGGATGCCAATATCGCTGGTGCGCGCCATTGAAGCAAAGTGTGTTTTAACATGATCGGGTCTCCTTAATGAGTGACGCAATCAGCATAGTGCAGCGCTGCCAGCGACTCAACTTGGTTCAGCCGAGTTGCGACCAAAGGGGAGCTTGCCGCGCCGAACATTGCATGACAGACTTCTGCCATGACAAACCCGCCTGATCGTAATCAATCTCCCCTACTACAAGCTCTTCGGTTTGTACGCCCATACTCACGCCAGATTCTGCTCGCTCTGCTGGCACTCATCTTCACGGCAGCCATTACACTGGGCCTGGTGCAGTATGTTCGCATCATCGTTGATGCAGGTTTTGTCGCAGGCTCCAGTCAATCACTGGGCACGGCAATAACCGGGTTTGTTGTGGTCGCCCTGCTGCAGGCATTCGGCACCTTTGCTCGCTTTTACTGGGTGTCCTGGCTGGGTGAGCGGGTGACGGCAGATATTCGCCAGGCAGTGTTCGGTCACCTGCTGTCTTTGCATCCGGGTTATTTTGAGGATAACCGCAGTGGCGAAATACAGTCGCGGATTACGACAGATACCACTTTGCTGCAGACCGTCATAGGTTCCTCTGCCTCCATCGCCTTGCGCAATCTTTTGCTGCTGATCGGTGGTGTCATCTTTCTGTTCATTACGAACCCACGTCTGACTTCAGTAGTGTTGTTGTGCATACCTCTGGTAATCGGTCCTATTGTCCTGTTCGGTCGACGCGTCAGAAAGCTATCACGTCACACGCAGGACGAGATCGCCAGCGTTGGGGCATACGTTGGTGAAAGCATTCAGCAGATAAAAACCGTTCAGGCCTACAACCACCAGGCCACTGACAGACGTCACTTTGCTGAATACGTCGAACGGGCATTTGATGTCGCACTGGCACAGGTTAAAGCCCGCTCCATCATGATTGCTCTGGTCATGACCCTGGTGTTTGCGGCGCTGGCGGCGATGATCTGGGTTGGTGGCCGGGACGTGATCAGCGGACGCATGACAGCAGGTGAACTGACCGCCTTTGTTGTTTACGCAGTCATGGTGGCCTCTGCCGTGGGCGCGATCAGCCAGGTAATTGGCGACCTGCAGAGAGCTGCGGGCGCAACCGAGCGACTGATGGAGCTGCTGAACGCCGAGTCGCTGATTACCACGCCAGACCCGGTGGTACCGCTGCCCGCAGAGATCGCCGGCCAGCTGGCCATCAACAGACTGAAATTTACTTACACGACACGGCCTGGACAGCCAGCTATCGACGGGTTGGATCTGAGCGTCCCGGCGGGCTCCAGCCTTGCACTGGTCGGACCCTCCGGCGCCGGCAAATCGACACTCCTCGACCTGGTTTTGCGCTTTTACGACCCTGACAGTGGTGAAATTCTGCTCGACGGCATCAATATCCGTCATGTTGACCCACTTGATCTTCGCCAGCATATCGCTCTGGTAAGCCAGCAACCGGCGATGTTTACCGGCACTGTGATGGAAAACATCCGTTATGGACGTCCTGATGCCAGTGATGCCGAGGTTCACGCGGCAGCCGAGGCGGCCTATGCCAGCGAGTTTATCGAACGGCTGCCAGACACCTGGCACAGCTATCTGGGAGAGGCGGGTATTCGGCTGTCCGGCGGTCAAAAGCAGCGCCTGGCCATCGCCCGCGCCATCCTGAAAAACCCCCGCATCCTCTTGCTGGACGAGGCTACTAGTGCATTGGATGCCGAAAGCGAGTCAAACGTCCAAATGGCTATTGAGAAGTTGATGCCCGGGCGCACCACCATCATCATCGCTCACCGTCTGGCGACGGTCAGGAATGTCGACCGCATTGCGGTCATGGATAAAGGACAACTAGTGGCACTTGGCAGTCACGATGAACTGATGGCAACTAACGCGCTGTACGCTCGCCTTGCCAATTTACAATTCTCAACAAATTGACGTAGGCCTGCGGGTCTGTAAGACTGCACCCATCAATAAACCTGTAAACCTGAGCACCTATGACCTGGTGGATATTGCCTTCATTATTGGGCACGGTGATCTGTCTGTACGTGACCCGTCAAACCAGCATGTTCATGCGGCCTCCCGCCGGACAGTACATGGCCGCCATGGGTGGCATGGTAGCCTGGTGGTGCGCAGGTCAATGGGCAAGTCTATTGTGGCAGAACCTGGATTACCGCTATTTCATCGCACAGCTGCAATATGTCGCCATTGCATCAGTGCCAGTGCTCTGGTTTTCCGCGTCGCTGTGTTACGCCGGCTATGACCGGATCGTCAGGCGCTGGGCCCCTCTGATCTGGATACCACCCGCTGTCACCATTTTGTTGGCGTTCACCAACAGCTATCACGGTCAGCTCTGGGCTGATTTTCAGCCGCGAACCGACTCGGTAGGCCTGGATATCACCTACGGCCCCTGGTTCAAAGTTTACGTCGCCTACAGTTACAGCGCGGTCACCATAGGTACGGTGATTCTGGCCAACCGAATTGGTTTTCTGCCGGGTCACCGGCGGCAGTTTTTTTACGTGATCTCAGCGCCTCTGATGGTCCTCACACTTAACCTGCCCTTCATTTTCGGAGTGCAGCTGCTACCCATAGATCCGACGCCTCTGGGGTTCGCCCTTGCCAGCCTGATTCTGATGTCA
This sequence comes from Pseudohongiella sp. O18, assembly GCF_021729085.1. Taxonomy (GTDB): domain Bacteria; phylum Pseudomonadota; class Gammaproteobacteria; order Pseudomonadales; family Pseudohongiellaceae; genus Pseudohongiella. The sequence goes on from NZ_JAJSAR010000001.1 coordinate 350,468, forward strand.
GCGCTAAAGCACAAAGTGTTCTCTGTCCTGCCAATCGCCAGGCGGCACATCCTCGACAAACTCGAAGATGGTGTCATTACCATTGATGATCAGGGGCTTATCGCCGATGCTAATGCCGCAGCAAAATCCTTGCTCGGCGCTGAGGCTATCGTGTTTGGCAAACCTCTGTCAGATGCCCTGCCGAAGGGTGCATTAGCAACGGGAACGGATCACAGCGAGACCCGACTGACAGACGGTCGATGGCTTGATATACGTATGAGCCCAGTCCAGAGTCTGGACGGACCGGCCAAAGGTCAGATCGTGCTGTTGCGAGACATCACTCGGGATAAACACTTGCAACACACGGTTGAACAAACACAACATACCCTGGAATCGCTAAACAGCCGATTGCAGGCACAGGCCCACACGGATGATCTGACGCAGCTGTCCAACCGGCGTCATTTATACCAGCGGATGCAGGAAGAGTGGTCACGGAGCGAGCGAAGAAGCCAGCCGGTTTCTCTGATACTGCTGGACTTTGACCACTTTAAAAAACTTAATGATTCCTACGGGCACCAAACCGGCGATCAAGTGCTGGCTCAGGCAGCTACGCTGATAAGACAATCCATTCGCCCAGAAGACTTAGCATCGCGCCACGGCGGTGAAGAACTTGCTGTTCTATTGCCGGATACCGCACTGGAGGATGCCGTGGAAGCAGCTCAGCGCATTCAGCAGACAATCAGTGATCACAAATACAGTTCTACCGACGGCCAGGAATTCTCTCTCACAATCAGCGCCGGGGTCGCTTGCCGTGAGCCTGAAGATGGCTCCGTCGACGCTCTGGTGGCGCGTGCTGACAGCGCTCTGTACCACAGCAAACGGACCGGTCGAAATGCAGTCAGTGTAGCAGGACACAATGATGTACAGCGCCTGGGAGCTGACCACAAACAGATCAGCGCATAAGTTCGTAGATGCTCATATTGACCGCACTGGCAAGATTTAGTGAGTCAATGGCACCACTGCCCGGAATCGAATAAACGGTCGCACCTGTCATTGAAATCAAATCCGATGGCAGCCCTCGTGCCTCATTTCCAAATACCAGGCAACGGCTGTGTCGGAACGCTGCCGACTTCAGCGACTCGCCCTGCATGCCGAGACAGGCGATATCCGCGTGGCGCAGCTGCAGCTGCCCGGGCGTAATGTCACATTCAACAGGCACATGGAAGATTGCCCCCATGCTGGCACGAACCACCTTGCTATTGAATGGATCAACACTGCCCGGACTTAGCAGACAACGAAAACCACCGAACCACGCCAGTGTGCGCAGTATGGTGCCCAAATTGCCGGGATCCTGTATTTCATGAAAGTAGACTGAGCGTTCCGCTTTTTCCGCTGCCCCACTGCAAGACTGAATCGCGGCTATTGGCACACAGGCTATGATTCCCTGCGGTGAGCGCGTATCTGACAATTTGCTCATGAGTGCATCGCTGACCACACGTTTTCGAAGACGTCCTGGCCAGCCTTCAAAACGCTCTGTTACCAGCAATTCACTCGCCTGCAGGGCAACATTGAACGCAGAAGCTTTCTCCAGCTCCTGAACCAGATGCTCACCCTCCGCAAGAAAATATCCCGCCTGCTGACGGTACTTTTTCTGGTGCAGCTTCCTGATCAGGTCTGTCGTCAATTCACCCATTAGCACTCAGCCTTTGTGTCCCTGTGTCATCGCCAACGCGACTGCTTCAGCAACCTTGATACCATCCACACCAGCCGACAGAATACCACCAGCATAACCGGCACCCTCTCCCGCCGGATACAGGCCTCGCGTGTTCAGACTCTGCAGACTCTGCTTGTCGCGTGTCAGCCGGACCGGAGATGACGTTCTTGATTCAATACCCGTCAGCACAGCGTCGTCCCGATCGAAACCACGAATCTGTCGCCCAAACACTGGCAAGGCCTCGCGAATTGCATCAATCGCATACTCAGGAAGGGCACTGTCCAGCGAGCCTAATCTAATGCCAGGCTTGTAAGAAGGGATCACGTCACCCAATTTTTCGGATGATTTCCTGCGAATAAAATCTCCTACCAGTTGCGCCGGCGCACTGTAGTCTTCGCCACCCAGGTGATAGGCCTGAGTTTCCAGAGCCTCCTGTAAGGCAAGCCCTGCCAGCGGGCCACCCGGGAAATCCTGCTCCGGACTGATGCCAACAACAATACCGGCATTGGCATTGCGCTCATTGCGTGAGTACTGGCTCATGCCGTTAGTCACAACACGACCGGTCTCTGAGGTCGCGGCCACCACAGTGCCACCCGGACACATGCAGAAACTGTAAACAGACCGTCCATTTTTTGCGTGATGAACCAGCTTGTAATCCGCCGCACCCAGTGCCGGGTGCCCCGCGTATTTGCCCAGCCTGGCCTTGTCGATCAGGGACTGCGGGTGCTCAATGCGGAAGCCTATCGCAAACGGCTTGGCTTCCATGAATACACCACGCGCGTGCAACTGACGGAAAGTGTCCCTCGAGCTGTGACCAAGCGCCAGCACAACATGCCTGGACATGATCTGTTCGCCCGACTCCAGGACCACGCCTTCCATACCGTCGTCGCCTGTCAGAAAGTCCACTACCCGGCTTTCAAAGCGTATCTCGCCGCCCAATGACTCAATCTGTTTACGCATGGCTGCCACGACTCCGGTCAAACGGAATGTGCCGATATGCGGCTTGCTGACGTACAGTATCTCCTCAGGTGCGCCGGCCTGCACAAACTCCTGCATGACTTTGCGACCATAGAATTTTGGGTCTTTGATCTGACTGTACAGCTTGCCATCAGAGAACAGACCGGCACCGCCCTCACCAAACTGGACGTTGGACTCAGGCGTCAGTTGTCGCTTGCGCCAAAGCGCCCAGGTGTCCTGTGTGCGCTGACGAACATTGCGGCCACGCTCCAGCACGATGGGCCGAAAGCCCATCTGCGCCAGAATCAGTGCCGCAAACAGGCCGCAGGGGCCAAAACCAACGATGACGGGGCGATCGGTCAAATTCGCAGGCGCGCTGGCAACCTGATAGTAGTTCGTGTCCGGTGCTGGCCTGATATGCGTGTGATTGACTGCAGCAGCCAATACAGCGGCCTCATCTCGCACTTCAACGTCGACAATATAGACAAAGGTAATTTCACTGTTCTTTTTGCGCGCGTCGTAACTGCGCTTGAACACAACGATATTGAGGAGATCCTCCTGAGGGATGCCAAGTCGTTGCGCGATGGCGGCTGGCAGGGCCTCGGGGGCATGGTCGAGCGGCAAAGCAAGTTCAGTCAAGCGAATCATGATCAGTCCTGGCCGGCGACACCGGCAGAGGTTTATAGACGGATATGCTATGCTCTGACCCGTCAAAAGTCACTCTTCGAACGTAAATTATGGCCCGATCCAAAAGCAGTGGCCGTTGGCTCAATGAGCATGTCAACGACCCATACGTCAAACAGGCCCAGCGCGACGGTTATCGCTCGCGAGCCAGCTACAAGCTGATAGAGCTGATCGACAAAGACAGGCTTATCAAGCCTGGCATGCTGGTGCTGGACCTTGGCTCAGCGCCAGGCGGCTGGTCACAGGTGGTCGCACCAATGGTCGAACCCAAAGGCCGCGTGATAGCCTCCGATATCCTGCCCATGGACTCCATCGCTGATGTTGATTTTATTCAGGGTGACTTCACTGAACAGGAAGTGTTCGATCAGATCATGGCCAGCCTGGGCGGGCAGCAGGCCGATCTGGTGATGTCGGATATGGCACCAAACATCAGTGGTGTGAATGCGGCTGATCAGGCAGCTTCGATGTACCTGGTGGAACTGGCACTGGATATGGCCCGTGAAGTGCTGAAACCTGGGGGTGATTTTGTCGCCAAGGTATTTCACGGCGAAGGTTACGACGACTACGTCAAGGATGTACGCAGCAGTTTCAACAAAGTTGTAATCCGCAAGCCAGATGCCTCCCGCGCTCGTTCACGGGAGGTGTATCTGGTGGCTAAAGGCTTTAACGGCGCTTAATAGCCCACTGCAGCGCTGTCACCCTGACGCGAATCTGCTGAACCGTGCACAATGCCTGTCTCCCAGTCGTGATAGACACCCATTGCAGAACCCTGGCTGCCTCGCACGCGGACAGTGTGGCCTTTGGCTTCGTAGAGGCGGATGGTATCCGGTGAGAACATCAGCTCTTCCATGCTGGTGACATCGGGCAGCCACTGGTGATGAATGCGGCCAGCTTCAACAGCCTGCGCCACGTTCATGTCGTGATCGATCATGTTCAGGATCACCTGCAGCGTCGTATTGATGATCGTGCGGCCACCCGGGCTGCCGATGGCCAGCACGGGACGCCCGCCTTGTGCGACGATGGTAGGAGACATGCTGGACAGCATGCGCTTTTCAGGCGCCAGCAGATTGGGCGGCGTACCGATCTGCCCGTCTCTGGTGGTGACACCTGGCACTGGATTGAAGTCGCCCATTTCATTGTTGAGCAGATAACCACCACCCTCAGCCACAATTCGTGAGCCGTAGCTCTGCTCCAGCGTGTAGGTCAGCGAGACCATATTGCCTTCGGCGTCCACAACAGAAAAGTGGGTCGTGTCTTCGCTCACATAAACCTGGGAGAAGCGACTCTCATCGCTGATTGAGGCACGATCCATATCAATGCTGGCACGCAGGCTGTCAGCGTAGTCTTTACTGATGAGACGGTCTACCGGCATATCAGGATTGAAGTCCGGATCACCGAGAAATTCGGCACGACTGGCGTAGGAGCGACGCATGGCTTCGGTCAGCACATGCAGATACTGCGCCGAGTTATGCCCCATCTCGGCAAGGTCGAAGCCCTCAAGAATATTCAGCATCTGGATGATACCAACACCACCGGAGCTGGGTGGCGGCATACTAATCACATCATAACCACGATAGCTGCCGCGCACCGGTTCGCGCTCAATAGCCTCATAACGCGCCAGATCTTCCTCAGTAATCAGACCACCATTGGCCTGCATGAAGCTGGCCAGCATGCGGGCGTTCTCACCGCGATAGAAGCCATCGTGTCCCTCATCACGGATGCGCTCCAGCGTGCGCGCCAGATCTGGCTGCACCCAGGTGTCACCCAGCTGATAATGTGAGCCATCTGCCTTGCGGAAGACGGCGGCAGAGGAAGGGTACAGGTCCCAATTGGCCTGATTGCGGTTAAAACCATCGTACAAAGCGTATGTGACGGGAATGCCATCTCGCGCCAGCCGTATCGCCGGCTCTACCAGCGCCGCCCATGGCAGATTACCCTGCTTCTCATGTGCCAGCACAAGTCCAGCAACGGTGCCCGGCACACCAACCGACAGGAAGCCGCGGTGCTGCATGTTGGTACTTTGTCCGTCGGCGCCCACGTACATTCGCTCAGTAGAGGCCAGCGGTGCTTTCTCGCGGAAATCGAAGGTCGTTGCGTGCCCATCAGCTCCGTGGTAGACCATAAAGCCACCACCACCAATATTGCCCGCTGTCGGCCAGGTAACGGCCAGTGCGAATGCCGTCGCAACGGCAGCATCAACGGCATTGCCGCCCTGCTGAAGAATATCAACGCCTACTTCTGACGCCAGGCGAGACGCGCTGGTCACGATGCCATTCTCGACGCGAAGCGGGGTACGACCTCCTTCGGCGAACAATGTGACCGGCAATAGGACAACCAGCGCAATGACAAATGCGCGGGCTAAAAGACTCTTTTGCATAACAACCTCGTCAGTTGAAGGTTAGCCCCCTAACCTGACAAGGTTATACTATTTTCCGTCCGCTTCCGCCAGCAGACTGGCAACATACAGCTCGCGCAAACGTGCAGCAATTTCGCCCGGTCTGCCATCGCCGATAGCAGTGCCATCCACGTGAGTCACTGGCAACACAAGGGTCGTGGCGCTGCTCAGGAAAGCCTCATCCGCATGAAGAGCTTCCTCGACAGAGAAGGGACGCTGTTCCAGCGCCATGCCGTGCTGATTGATCAGCTCGAGAATAACCCGGCGACGGATACCCGGCAGAATGCTGTTGGACAATGCGCGCGTGATGATACAGCCATCCTTGACGATAAACGCCGACGACGAAGCGCCTTCGGTAATGCGCCCGTCTTCAACCATCCAGGCTTCAAAGGCGCCCGCACTCGCTGCCTGTTGCTTGGCCATACACTGCGCCAGCAGGTTCAGCGATTTGATGTCACGACGCTTCCAGCGCAAGTCTGGCACTGTCACGACCTTGACGCCTTTGGCCGCCAGCGGATTATCCAGTAGCGCGCGCCTGGCCGTGTAAGCCATCAGGGAGGTTGGCGTGTCGGCCGGGTAGGCAAAATCACGCTCGGCCACGCCGCGGGTGACCTGAACATAAACACTGCCTTCAACCAGCTCATTATGCGCGATCAGTGTCCGCAGCATCTCAAGATAGGCCTCTGGCTCGCAGGGCCAGGCCATGTCAATTTCATTGAGGCTGCGGTTCAGCCGCTCTACCGAGTAGTCTTCGTCGACCAGTTTGCCACGAATGACCGGGATCACCTCGTAGACTCCGTCACCGAACAGAAAACCGCGGTCAAACACAGAAACTCTGGCCTGCGACTGCGGCAGATATTCGCCGTTCAGAAATACGATGCGCTCCTGACTGCTCATGGTCCAACTCCCTGATTAATTGCTGCCGACTATTACGGCTGTTGTTCTGATTCGATCCAGGCTTCGACACGTTCAGCCAGCAAGGGCAATGGCAGTGAGCCCGCTGTCAGCACGGCGTCATGGAAGCCACCCCAGCTAAAATCGTCTCCCAGCTCCTGCCGGGCCAATTCGCGAAGCTCCAGAATGGTCATCATACCGATCTTGTAGGACACCGCCTGGCCTGGCCATACGATGTAACGCTCCACTTCGGGCGTGATATCACCTTCGGTCATCGGAGTATTGGCCATCATGTAATCAATCGCTTCCTGGCGGGTCCAGCGCAGATGATGAATGCCGGTATCTACGACCAGTCGCGCAGCACGGAAAATCTCGTAGCTCAGGCGCCCGAAATCCTTGTAGGGATCCGTGAAGAATCCCATGTCCTTGCCAAGCTGCTCGGCATACAGCCCCCAACCTTCAACATAGGCAGAGTAAAACGTCAGACGCTGCAGCATGGGCAGCTCCTCCAGCTCCTGCGCCAATGCCAGCTGGAAGTGGTGACCTGGGGCGCCTTCATGGTAGGCCAGCGATTCCATAAGGTAGGTCGGGTTGTCATTCATATTGGACAGGTTGACGTAATAGTAACCTGGTCGCGAGCCATCCAGCGCCGGCTGATTATAAAATGCACCCGTCGCTGTTGCTTCACGGAAAGGCTCAACTGCGCGCACTTCAAGCGCTGCTTCTGGCAGCGTGTCAAAGTACTGCGGCGCCACTTCCATGACCTGTTCGATCATTGCGGTTGAATCATCCAGATACTGCTGTCGCCCCTCCGGCGTATTGGGCAGATAGAACTGCGGATCAGTACGCAGGTATTCAAAGAATTCCGCCAGCGTGCCGTCAAATCCGACCTCTGTCATGATCGTGCGCATTTGGTCCTGGATACGTGCGACTTCAGCCAGACCAATATCGTGAATCTGCTGGGCACTCAAGTCATCACGCGTGGTAAACAGGTTCAGCTGGCTGGCATAAAATGCTTCGCCATTGGGCAGCTTCCATACGCCGTCGCGACCATCGGACTGCGACTCCATGTCACGCAGCGATGCCATATAACGCTCCACAGCGGGTGCAAATACCTCAGTCATGGCGCTACTGGCGGCTGTCTTGAGCTCTTCCGCACGCTCTTCAGTTACATCCAGCGCATCTACTTTTGCATTGAAGTCTGCCAGCAGTGCACTAGGCTCCTCAGCGTTGCCAAACTCTGCACCAGTTACCATTGCCTGCGCAGAACTCAGCAGCCTTGGATAAGCAAAGGATGGCAGCAGGACGCCCTCTGCGGCACGCCGCTCCGCTTCTTCAATCACGCTGTTGATGACAGTATCCAGGCCCTGCAGCCGCGACACGTAGGCATCGGCATGCGCTTCACTGCTGACACGGTGGTTATTGATCAGAAACGTGACCAGACTCGACAGCACATCCTGCATTGGAGAAAACGCATACTGACTGTCTCGCACCTGAAACTGCCGATCGTCCATCTGCCATTCAAACTCCATAAACCGGTAGGTCAACTGCTCCTGTGGCGTCAGCGCTTCAAGCGAGAAATTCTCACGCATCTCAGCCAGGTAGCGCTGTGTGCGCTGGTGCGCATCAATGGCACCCTGATCTGAAAAATCGTCCCACTGTCCGTAGGCTTCAAGGTCATCGTCGATCATGCCGATCTGCGTTTTGAACAGCGGTGAGGCTTCCAGCTCCTGCTGGAAGACATCCTCCAGAAAAGTCTCAAACTCCTGGCTTGCGGGACTACCTGTTGCACCCGTGCGCATATCACTGGCGGCGTCGGCCACCTGTTCGCTGATTTCGACAGCCGGTGCATTCGATTCTGGTTCTGAGGGTCCGCAGGCGACCAACACCATTGCCAGGCCAGCCAGTAGAAAAAACTGCGCCAGAGGCTTGCGTATACCTGTCAGTGACAGACTCGCGCGTGACGACGGCAATCGGGCAAAGGAAGTGAAAGTAAATCGTGAAAACAGATGTTTGATTAGTTGCATCATGATGGACGCTCCAGGCGGAAAGTTGGGAGCAAAAGACACAGGCGGGTGGAGCATAAACTGCAAGGCATCAACATTGGGAGGGTCACTGGCACATCAAAAAACAGCCTCAACCCGATCAAAAAAGGGAGCCGAAGCTCCCTTTCCGTGACGCCTGGTTCCAATGGAACCAACTCTTGATTCGCAAACTACGTGTCATCCGCTTACCACATATTATCGGATGGCTGATGATCCGTTGTCCACTGAGTCAAGAGTGGAGTGTTATCAACCCAGCAGGACGTTACTTCCTGCCAATTTAATACCACCAACATCCATTGAAACCGTAGCCATATCACTAGACATTGGATCACCTCCTCTTCTTTCTCAGTTGAACATGGACTCAGAGTAAAACCCGATGCCAAAAGCTGTCAACCTTTAATTCAGCTAATTTTCGCTTTCAGCAAACCGATGCCCAGGCCTGCCATAATTAACGAAACGATCGGGTTGAGATAATTAAGAAACGCATAAGGCAGGTAGTCCAGCACCGGCACTCCCAGCGTCGCCGCATAAAAAGCGCCCGCCGTCGTCCAGGGAATGAGACCGGTGCTCATTGTCGCCCCCTCTTCGACTGTGCGCGACACCATCACACGATCCAGCCCCAGGGCTTCGTATGCCTTGCGGAACAACTGGCAGTTCAGAATGATGCTGATATAGGCTTCACCCATGGCCATATTCGAGGCGACCCCGGACACCAGAGTTCCGGCGATCAGTGCAAGCCTGCTGCGCAGACGGGCGATGACACCTTTAAGCAGCTCCGGCAGGATTCCTGATTGAAACAGCAGCCCCCCCAGCGCCAGCGCCATAATGGATAGCAGCAGTGTCCAGCTCATGCTCAACAGCCCGCCGCGGCCCAGCAACTCATCAAGCATGATAATACCGGTCTGCCCCGGTGAATTGCTCCACAGACTGTTGAGGACAGTCGCAGGATCGCCACCTTGATAAATCATCGCCACTGCGACGGCGGTGACGATACTTGCACACATGCATACTTCGGCGGCGTAGCGTCGCAGGCTGAGACCCAGCATGACTATCAGGGGCAGCAGCGTTGGTATCAGGCCAAGCGAATACTGGGACGACAGTCCCTGCTGAATTTCGACAATGCTGGCCTGTGGCAGGTCCTCACCGGCATAACGCATTCCCAGCCACAGAAACACCAGAAAACTGATTACAAAGGCCGGTACCGTGGTGTACAACATGGCACCTATATGGCGAAACAGCGTTGTCTCGGCACTCATCGCCGCCAGATTGGTGGTATCGGAAACTGGCGACATCTTGTCGCCAAAGGTCGCTCCACAAACCACCATGCCGGCTACCAGAGGCAGGGGAATGGACAAAGCCGAGCCAATACCGATCAACACCACGCCCAGCGTGCCTGCCGTCCCCCACGAGGTCCCGGTTGCAACTGACATCAGACTGCACAACACCAGGCCAGCCGCCAGAAACCAGGAGGGCTGCAATAGATTGAGACCATGAAAGATCAACGCAGCAACCGTGCCACTGTGCATCAGCGCAGCAATCAGAAAACCAATCAGCATGAAGATATAAAGGGCGGGCAATGCACGCACAATGCCTGCATTCATCATCTCGCGAATGGCCTGATAGTCATAACCCAGTAGGCGCACATGAACGGCTGTCCACATCAGACACAGGAACATCAGACTATGCAGGCTGATCGAAAAGGCAAACAGACCAACAGCGATGATTATCAGTATGCCGCCAAAGCATACCAGGCTCTGCCCAAAGCCAGGGCTATGTAACGGCGAGCGTTCCTGAGAGTCTGGCGTCGGCATTTGGCTCAGTCTGCCAGCATGTCATCAACTGCCCGGAAGAAGGCGTCACGATGACGGGCAAACATGGCGCCGGTGGCCTGGGGCCAGGCTCCCTGTATCACGATGGCGAGATCCTGTTCAGGGTTAAGATAGATCGCCTGACCGAAAATGCCGCTGGCACGGAACGTATCGTCGCCATTCAGCCACCAAAGATAGCCGTAGTTGTCGCTGCCGGGCGAAGGACTTGTGGAATCCTCTATCCAGTTCGCAGGTACCACTCGGGTCCCATCATGAAGCTGGCCATCATTCAGGACTAACAGTGCCAACCGACCCCAGTCGCGCAGGACCGGGGCAATACAGCAACCGCCTAGCTCGCCACCATAAGGGCCATGACTGATCCAGGTCGCGTCTGCCTCCATACCCCAGGGTTGCCAGATTTTGTTGGTGAGATAAGCGGAAAGGTTATTGCCAATGGCGGCGCGTACGATGGCACCCGCCAGATTGGTCTCACCCGTGTTGTAGTTGAAGCGCTCACCTGGCGGCGCAATACGCGGTTTGCTGCCCATGAACTTCATCAGTTCCAGCATGTCCCCAGGCGAGGTCGCTACATCCGACTGCGGGTCGGCATAGTCTTCGTTCCAGTCGGTACCCGACGCCATCTGCAGCACATGCTTGACTGTCACACCCTCATACGATGTGCCCTGCAACTGAGGCAGATAATCGGTGACCGGATCATCAACACTGTTGATATAACCATCCTGTATGGCGGCCCCGGTCAGCAATGACACCACCGACTTGGTCATCGAGAACGACACCCAGCGAGTCTCCTCATCATTGCCAAGTCCGTAGCGCTCCAATGCTATTTCGCCATCCTTTAATATCAACACACCACCCACATGGTTCATCACCATGTAATCCTCAAGTGAGTACTCGCTACCCTCCACCTGATAGCGAAGCATGGAGAAATCGCGCGGATCACGAGGCAGCTCCAGTACCTCGTCGCCTTTGTAGATATGGCGAACCGGGCTAAGCCGATGAGTATTTCTAAAGCCAGCAATCTGCTCATCACCCTGCCAGAACAGGATACTGCCGCCAGTCGGCAGATTGGCATCGTCATCAGCGGGGTCAACAAAGCGAGGCTGCTGTGCAAGAGCGGTGGTGGCAAGACTCAGGCAACTGATACACAATGACAGGCCAAGGGCGAGGCGCGGGACGTTTATAGTTCTCATTGGCAGGTCTCCAGCATGCGGGGTGATCGTCGAATTCTGCAGATTATCCCAGTAATGCGAACCATGCCAGCGTCTGTAATCCTGACGTCACTATCGTTGGCATACAATCGCGTCCGTTGATCATTTGGCAGTCGCACGTGACAAATCTGCTATTGGTCCGGTCCCGTTGCTCATTGATTGTCAGGAAACCGTAATGAACCCAATGCCAGAAGCCGTATCCACATTGAATAGACGACCTCAACACAAGCGCCAGCAGCGTTCCACCATTGATCCGGTAGGACTCTCCGCGCCAGAAATGGCACATGAGGGAGCGCTGCTGGCACAATTTCTCAGAGACAATTCACCGGTCACCATCCTGACAGGGGCCGGCATCAGTACCGCCTCTGGCATCCCGGATTACCGTGACGAACACGGCAACTGGAAACGCAAACAACCGGTTCAGCACCAGGAGTTCATGCAAAGCCTGGACGTTCGGCGCCGCTACTGGGCACGCAGCCTGGTCGGCTGGCCGGTCATGCAGAACGCCGCACCCAATGGCGCACACCTGTTCATTCAGACGCTGGAGCAGCAGAGCATGGTGCACCAGGTAATCACCCAGAATGTAGACCGCCTGCATCAGAAGGCGGGCAGCGCGCGGACCATCGATCTGCATGGCCGGGCTGATGAGGTGATATGCATGTCATGTGGCGAGCGGCATAACCGTCATGACTGGCATCAGGTATGCGCCTCACTCAACCCGCACTTCGGAAACCTGCAGGCAGATGTTGCCCCGGATGGCGACGCCGATCTGGAAATGGATTTCTCCGGTTTCAATGTACCGGACTGTCAGCAATGTGAAGGTATCATGAAGCCCGACGTAGTATTTTTTGGTGATAATGTGCCGCGCCCCAGAGTTGACGAGTGCTTTAAGGCCATCGATGAGAGCCGGGCCCTGCTGGTGATCGGCTCATCCCTGATGGTGTATTCCGGTTTCCGATTCGCCAGGCATGCCAGTTTGACAAACAAGCCTTTGGCTATCCTGACCCGCGGTCGCACACGCGCCGACGAGCTGGCCACGCTGAAACTTGATGCCGATATCAGCATGACATTGCAGCGTGCATCTGCTGAGCTGACGGACTGAGTCTGATGCGGCCGCCAGCCTGCCCGGTAACTGGCAGCAACTGGCGGCCGCATCAGACGCAATCAGACACATCTGCTATTCGGACACCTGGCCTGCTGGCGGCTCACTGCACTCTTCACACATCACGTTCGGTATAGGCGCACCCTGCAGCAGTCCGGCCAGCCAGTCGACAAAGCGGGTACCATCCACTTCGTAGGTGTAGACATCCGGTCGCAACAGGATGGTGTGCATGGGGCCACCTGCCACATAAAATCTAAAGTCAGGAATAGCCGCACTGATCTCCTGCAGATTCTGCATCAGCAGAGGCTGCAGAGATTCCGTTGGTGTTCCGCCCAGCGCCAGGAATTGCTTCTGGACGTTGTCTTCGGCATTGTCATATGAGGCAAAGCGGATATTCGGATTCTCCTGCTGTGCTCCAAGATACAGGTGATGGAAGCTGAACTCATCAGCGGGAATGCTGGCGATATAGTCCAGGTCACTGACCACCCGATCCACTGCCCAGACATCATATGGGCTGAAGTTGGCAAACCCACGGTAGCCGCCTGAGGCATCACCCAGCTGCACAATGTCAGCCTGGGGGTACTGTTCAGCTATTTTCACGGCATAAAAAGGTGACGGAATGGAGCCGGCACTGGAGCCCGTGACAAACACCTGTGCGGGGCCCTGAACATGTTCGTATAACCAGTCCAAAGCCGCGTTGGCATTGACCATGCCACGGTGACGAATATGCAGTGCGTGCGCCGCATGCTGGTCAAAAGCCGGCATCTCGTAATGCTGTTCGGTATCACCAAGATGGACGTCACCCGAACAGTACGGAGCATAGACCATTGTATAGTCAGCCAACGGATTGCTTACCTGATCGAGTGCCAGAATCCCGTGTGCACGCGACGGATCGGTGTTCACCAGGTTCACTTGATAACTGGGCTGGATATCCGGGTCGCAGTTGCCACCTTCCCAGCAGGCACCACCGCCCTCGAGGTAGAACATCACGCGGGCCGGATCTCCCTGTTTGACAAAAAACTGATACGCGGACCCATCGGAGCAGACGGTATTACCAGCTGGTGCAATGGCATTCCAGCCTTCGCTAAGGCCTTCGAAATTGGCCTGCGCCATCTCGTGTTCGCCATGATCCATTGAGTTTCCGGTCATTGTTTCCGTGGCGGTGTCGGTAGTGGTGTCACTGCCGCAGGCCACCACTCCAGTCAGTATCAACCCACCCAGAAACGCCAATGCCAATGCTTTTCGCATTGAGTTACGCATCAAATCAATCATCGTATGTACCTGTTTTTGTTGTCTAATATCGAAAAGTTGTAATGCGTTCAGTTTTCACTTAGGATCAGTCTCCGAACTGTATCACAGTCATCAGACAAGTAAACGACAGGAGTTCAGGAAGTAGCATGGCAAAGATCACGTACATCGAACACAACGGCAAGGAACACTACGTCGACGCAGCTCCGGGCGACACCGTCATGAGTGCCGCCATCGACAATCTGGTACCCGGCATCGACGCTGATTGCGGTGGCGCATGTTCCTGCGGCACCTGTCATGTGTTTGTCGATGAAGCCTGGTTGGACAAAGTCGGCCCGCCCGGTGAGTTCGAAGAGCCCATGCTGGACCTGAACCCTGACAGGGCGGCCAATTCTCGCCTGTCCTGTCAGATCGATGTCAATCAGGAGCTTGACGGCCTGGTTGTGCGCCTGCCCGAATTTCAGTTCTGAGTCATTGCCTGGAGCCTTCTTATGACTACCGCGACCCGCCCGAACACAGAGCGTCAAAACCGCAGCCTGGTAGGGCGTGACCCATGGAGCATTCCCCTGGACGAGATCGATCTGGCGCATCCAGGGATCTGGCAGGCCAACGAGTTTTTACCCTTCATGGCCCGCATGCGTCGTGATGCGCCCGTCCACTATTGTCCGAACTCGGCGGTTGGCCCTTACTGGTCAGTGATGAAATATCAGGACATCATGACCGTCGAGGCTGCTCCGCATATTTACAGCTCTGAGCCAACCATTGGCATCGTTGACGTGCTGCCCGAATACAGCCTGCCGATGTTCATTGCCATGGACCCGCCCAAACATGACGAGCAGCGCAAGACGGTACAGGGCGTTGTGGCACCGGCCAATCTCAAGAATCTTGAAGGCCTTATCCGCCAGCGTGTCGGGGCCATTCTGGACAGCCTGCCTGTTGGGGAAACCTTCAATTGGGTTGATCTGGTGTCGCGTGAATTGACCACACAGATGCTGGCAACGCTGTTCGATTTTCCATTCGAGGAGCGCCACAAGCTGCCCTACTGGTCGGACGTTGCCACTGCCATTCCCGGTGCTGGCGTTGTCGACAGTTATGAAGAAAGCCTGCAGATCCTGCAGGAGTGCCTGGCACGCTTTAGTGAGCTATGGCGCGAGCGCGCCGCCAAGCCGCCAGGCAATGACCTGATCTCAATGCTTGCCCATGGTGAGTCCACCCGCAACATGCCGCCGCGCGAGTTTCTGGGCAACCTGATACTGTTGATTGTGGGCGGCAATGACACCACCCGCAACTCGATTACCGGTGGCGTGCTGGCCCTGAATGAAAACCCCGACCAGTATCAGAAGCTGCGTGAGAATCCCGCATTGATTCCCTCGATGGTGTCAGAAATCATTCGCTGGCAGACGCCGCTGGCCTATATGCGCCGCACTGCCAAATGCCACACCGAGCTCAATGGCCAAAAGATACGCCAGGGCGATAAGGTGTTGTTGTGGTACGCCTCGGGCAATCGGGATGGCGACGCGATAGAAAATCCCGACTCCTTTATCATTGATCGTCCGCGTGCGCGACAGCATCTCTCATTTGGCTTTGGCATCCATCGCTGCATGGGCAACCGCCTGGCAGAAATGCAACTGCGCATTCTCTGGGAGGAGATCCTGAAGCGCTTCCATACGGTCGAAGTGACTGGTGAGCCGACCCGCATCTACTCCAGCTTCGTCAAGGGTTACACTGAGTTGCCAGTTCGTTTACACCCTTTGTAACACAGGCAGCCGCGCCAGGCTTTCAAGTAGCCTGGCGCGCGCTGATTCATCAAACTGCCACACCAGTCCATTAAGCTAGGCTGAGGTTGTTGTCTCTGGACAATTAGTCCGGAATGTCTCAGGAGTTTAAGATATGGCTGGAAGCAGGCTCACCCTATCGCGCGCCTCTTTGACCACCAAGTTGTTTGCTGGTTTTGCTCTCATTTTGATTGTCATCGTCGCGCTGGCCGTTGGCAGCTGGAGCAGTCTGACCAGAATCGACGACAATATCTCTCTCAATGTTCAGAGCTACGAAATTCTCGACGACAAATCGACCCTGCTGGCCAGTATTGTCACCATTGAGTCGGGGATGCGCGGCTTTGCGCTGACGGGTAATGAGACCTTTCTGGAGCGACTGGACCAGGGCAGCAGCGATTTTCGTGAAGCCATGCAGCGTCTGCAGCAGGCAACCGCCGGTGTGACGGCCCAGCAGCAGCGACTCGACGAAATCAGCACAGTCTTTGAAGACTGGTTTGCCAACGATATTGACCCCATTATCGACATGCGCCGCCGCATCGAACATGGCTTTTTCAACCCGCAACGCATGACCGACCGTATCGCTGAAGCGCGCGACAAGGTCAAAATGGACCGCATGCGTGAGTTGCTGGAAGGCATGACCTTAGACGAGCAGGCGCTTCTGTCTGAACGCCGTAATGAGATGGCTCAGAGCCAGTCACAGGCCATCTACATCCTGCTCGGGTCCAGTGTATTCGCCATCATTCTCGCGGCTCTGGTAGCCAGTGGCCTGAGCCGATCCATCATCAACCGCCTGTCACGGCTGGTTGCTGTCACCCGCGAAATCGCCGATGGGCACCTGGACGTTCAGGCTGATCAGAGCGGTCACGACGAAATCGCCCAGCTGGCGCATGCAGTAGGCCACATGCAGAACAGACTGTGCAGTATGATTACTGACATACACGCCAATGCCGAGAAGCTGTTGCTGGCCGCCGAGCAGGTCTCGTCATCTTCAACCCAACTCTCTGTGTCAACGCGGGATCAGGCTGAAGCAGCCACCACCATGGCGGCCACGGTAGAGCAGCTAACAGTAAGTATCAGTCATGTCGCCGAGAACGCCTCTGAGGCGCGGCGCCTGTCCTCGGTTTCCGGGCAAAAGTCAGAAGAGGGCGGTGCGGTCATCCAGCGAACGCTTCATGGCATGGGACAGATTGCCAGCACAGTCCAGCAGACCGCTGAACGCATTACAGTACTGGGCAAACACTCCGAGCAGATTTCCGGCATTATTCGAGTCATTCAGGAGATCGCCGAGCAGACTAACCTGCTGGCCCTGAATGCCGCCATTGAAGCAGCCCGTGCCGGTGAGCAGGGACGCGGCTTCGCTGTGGTCGCAGACGAGGTTCGACTGCTGGCACAACGTACCAGCAAATCAACTCATGAAATCGCTGACATGATTCAGCTGATCCAGTCTGGTACACGTGACGCTGTCAAACAAATGAACGATGGCGTCAAGCTGGTCAACTCCGGCGTTGAACAGGCCCAGGAAGCTGGCGATGCCATCGTGCAGATCCGTCGCAGTGCCGATGAAGTTTTGCAGGTTGTAGATCAGATTTCCGGCGCGCTGCAGGAGCAGGACTCAGCCACGCTGGATGTATCGCGTCATGTGGAGCGCATTGCAGGGATGTCCGAGCAGAACAGTGTCGCGGTAGCAGGTGCGGCTGACGTCGCGCAATCTTTGCATCAGCTGGCAACCGGCCTGGGTACACAGGTAGCGCGATTCCGGCTTTAAAGTGAACACCCCGGCCAGCTCAGGCCGGGGTGCAAGACTTCACAGTTCAAGTCAGTGCAAAGCACATAAAAGCTAGACTGTCTTGAGATTGACCTCTGTCGCCACGTCGGCTTCGTAGTCCACGTCGCTGCGCTCAAAACCAAACAGCTTGAGAAACTCGTGTTTGTAACCGGCGTAGTCGGTCAGTTGGAACAGATTGTCGTTGTTCACTTTTTCCCAAAGCTGCTTGCACTCACCCTGCACATCGTCACGGAGTTCCTTGTCGTCCATGCGCAGACGGCCAGCCTCATCGACGTCCAGCGCATTGCCATCCGTGCGATAGAGTTGCTCGGTGAACAAGCGGTTCAGTTGCTCGATGGTACCTTCGTGCAGGCCCTTCTCTTTCATCACCTTGTAAACCAGCGCGATATACAGCGGCATTACCGGGATGGCTGCCGAAGCCTGTGTCACCACAGACTTGAGCACCGCCACATTGGCACCCCCGTCGTATTTCTCGGACAGAGATTTATCCAGGGCGTGGGCCGCACGATCCAGATCTTCCTTGGCCTTGCCAAGAGCACCATGCCAGTAAATCGGCCAGGTCATTTCGGTACCGATATAGCTGAAGGCAACTGTGCGGGCGCCTTTTGCCAACACGCCAGCCTTGTCCAGTGCCTGCATCCACAGCTCCCAGTCCTGACCGCCCATTACGGCGATGGTATCGGCGATCTCCTCGTCACTGGCTGGCTCGACTTCGGCGTGGATTATCTGGTCTTTGTTGGTATCAATCGCGGTTGATTTGTATACCTGACCAATAGGCTTGAGCACCGAACGTTTCACTTCGCCGGTATCAGGCAGGCGACGCACCGGCGAGGCCAGCGAGTAGATGACTAGATCGACCTGCTCCAGATCCTGTTTGATCACATCTATGGCCTGCTCACGCACCTCGTGCGAGAAGGCATCCCCGTTGATGGATTTGGCATACAGGCCGGCTTTATGCGCTTCTTCCTCGAACGCCCAGGTGTTATACCAGCCGGCGGTACCGGGTTTGGTCTCCGTGCCAGGCTTTTCAAAGAAAACACCCAGTGTCGCTGCCTGATAGCCGAAGGCCGCGGTAATACGCGCAGCCAGACCATAGCCGCTGGAAGCACCGATCACCAGCACTTTGCGCGGACGTCCAGCGTCACTTTGGGCCCCAGAAACTTCCTTCTGTGTGGTCGCGATCTGGTCCTGTACGTTTTTATAACAGCCCGTCGGGTGGGTCGTAGTGCAGATAAAGCCGCGGTATTTTGGTTTTATAATCATGACTTGTCCTCAATATCAGAACCCGGCACAGTGCCTGGGTTCGCTTCCGTTCCTGCCGCAAATGACATCAGTGCGTCTCCGTCCAGTCGATAACGAATCCATTCGCTTTGCGGGCGTGCTCCAATTGACTCATAAAATTTGATGGCGGGTTCGTTCCAGTCCAGCACACTCCACTCGAATCGACCACAACCCAGCGCTACCGCCTCGCGGGCCAGATATTGTAACAAAGCCTTGCCCGCCCCCACGCCACGGAATTGCGGCGAGACGTAAAGATCCTCAAGATACAGGCCATTACGGCCCTGCCAGGTGGAGTAGTTAAAAAAGTACACAGCAAATCCCACTACCTGGTCGTCCAGATAACAGAGCAGAGCACGCACCGACGAGTCCGGGGCAAAAATGCTGGCTTTCAGCTCTTCTGGGGTAGTCACGACTTCGTGCTCGGCCTTCTCGTAGATGGCTAGCTCACGAATAAAGTGGTAAATGGCCGGCGTATCAGCGGCCACGGCGGGACGAATCAGTATGTCAGCCATCAGTGCAATCCTGTGTGACCGTATTCGGTTGCGATGTTTTCAGGGCGCACAGTGTACCAGAGTGTCTGCCGCAGGGCTTGTTTCAGGACCGCTGCGGCCGTCATGGCGACCACTCACTGCAGCGGTGCACTGCCACGTGAGACGTCCATGATCATGCGGCTAAGCAGGTACAGCCGCGGAATTACCGAATCCAGATCGACATACTCATCGTTGTTGGAGTGGGCACCAAATCCGCGCAAACCAAAGCGTTCGATGACCGGCGCCTGAGTTTCCAGCGCCGCGAATGCCGCATCGGTGCCACCGCCCTCTGCCTCATCATTCACAACCAGTGTCATGCCCATTTCAGCATAAACCTGCTGAGCATGAGCGGCCAGGCTGCGGGAGGCCTCAGTGGCGGTCAATGGTGGGCGGCGATTCTCGAAGGTCACGGCAACCTGAGTGTCGGGGATCAGCTGATTGGCGATACGCTCCTGAATACGGCTTTCCAGGCGTTCAAAATCTTCCTGGCGCAGCATGCGGATATCTGCCGTTACCACGGCTTCCGCCGGTATGACATTCCGCACCGTGCCGGATTCGGCCAGCGTCCAGTTAACCTTCAAACCGGTCTCCGGGTCCGACAGGTCCCTCAGCTGCAACATCTGATGAGCCATTTCGTAAAGGGCATTGCGACCCAGCTCGGGTGCAGCGCCGGCATGCGAGGCCCGACCCGTAACCGTCATTGTCGCTGCCCCGATGCCGCTGGTGGCCAGCGACAGGGAGTCGTTATCCATGCGCGTCGGTTCAACAGAGAACACAACGTCATGCTCAGTTGCCAGTCGCGTGATAGTGCTGCGCGAACCTGGCGAGCTGATTTCCTCATCGCCATTGATCAATACGGTCAGCGTGCCGTACTCATCAAAGCCCATATCGCGAAGCATGGCAATGACATGCAGAATCACCGCCACGCCCTGCTTGTCGTCGGATATACCCAATCCATAGGCGAGGTTGCCATCAATGCGGAAGGGCTGTTCATCGATCATACCTGCCGGGTAGACCGTATCCATATGCGCTATCAACATGATGTCGCGCTCGCCCCGGCCTTCAAACCGGGCATGTACCATCGGGCCAATCTGTTCCGGAGTATCAAACATTCGGTAGACATCCTGATTGGCATCCAGCAGCTCGACTTCACCACCCATCTCGCGCAGGCGTCCGGCGATCAGATTGCCCAGTTCCACCAGCCCTTCGTAATTGCCACTGCCCGATTCAATTTCGACCACTTCCTGAAGCGTCGATATGAAGTCATTTTTCTGCGCTTCAGCGGCAGCAAACACTGCCATGTTGGGTTGTTGCGCGGTGGCAGGCAGACTCAAAACAACCATCAGGGCAAACAATAGGCGGCGCAACATCGCGATCTCCAGGCAAAAAACAATTAATAAGGGTCAGGGCGCAGGTGGCCACAGTTTATATCTGTTGAGATACCACAGGGCCAGCGGCAGCTCAAGCAGGATGTAACAGCACAGCGCGAACCAGAACCAGTTGAACGACAGCCCCATCACCATGATTTCGACGTTGGTGTCCATGTACAGGGAGCCGGCAACGGTCATCGCCACCACAAAAGCAAACAGATCATTCACCGCCAGCTTCTGCAGGTTGTCACGGACGATAACGGGGAACAGCACCAGGTAGCACAGAAGCAGAATCACACCATTGATCACGATAATGGTCATGGCGGGAGACATGTCAGTTCCTCAGGTACGAAGCGCCATTGGCATCGATAATGGCGCCCGTGAGATATTCCGCATTGTCACTCGCCAGAAACGCTACCACACTGCCGATTTCGTCTGGCCGCCCAATACGCCCCAATGGCGACTGCGCGGCAACACCATCCCAGCCCTGTGCGCGGATTCGCGGGGAGGCGGCGGGTGTTTCTGTCCAGCCGGGTGCCACGGCGTATACACAGATACCTTTGGGTCCCAGAGCCTGCGCCAGGGACTGGGTGGCAGAATTCAATGCTGATTTGGCGGCGCCGTAGGCAGGTGCGGTCGGCTCACCACGGAAGGCGCCACGTGAGGTGATATTAATGATGCGGCCAGAACCGCGTTTAATCATGGACTGGGCAGCCAGGAAAGCCAGATTGACGGGGCCCATCAGGTTCAGCGCCATACTGTGCTGCCATGACAGCTGCCACTGTGAGAACATGTCACCGTCAATGGTCTGATTGGTGAACTGTCCTGCCGCATTCACCAGAACATCAATCCGCCCCAGCGATGACACAACCTCGTCCATCAGCCGACTGGCCTGCTCTGGCTCAGAGACATCCGCCTGAAACAGCTGATGTCCGGTACCGTCCAGCGTCGTCAGCATCTGCTCTGCTTCTTCGCGGCGACTGCGATAATTGGCGGCGATGATAAACCCGCGTGTCGCCAGCGCCTCTGCGCAGGCCTTGCCGATGCCGGTTGCTGCACCAGTCACCAGTGCCACTTTCTGTTCGTTCATATGCGTATCTCTTTGGTCGTGATTAGTCAGGGCCCTGAACTGTCAGAACACTTTCTGCCAGTAGCCAACATCCAGCCAACGCCCTGCCTTGAAGCCAATCTCACGAAAACAGGCAATCTGCGTCATACCCATGGACTCGTGCAATGCGACACTGGCGGCATTGGGCAGTGCAATCCCACCGACGGCCGCATGCACGCCAGCGGCCTGCAGTCGCTCAAACAAATGGGTATACAGCACCCTGCCCAGACCCTGGCCGTGCCAGTCACGATGCACATAAACCGTTATTTCTACCGAGTACCGATAGGCCACACGCTGCTTCCAGCGCGTTGCATAGGCATATCCCAGAATCATCCCGACTGACTGTTCGCTACCAGGCTCACCAGCAGACCGTGCAACCAGCCAGGGCAAACCCAGTGCGGCTACATCACTGATCCGACCCGCCATTTCGATTTCAGTGACCGGCTGTTCTTCAAAGGTGATCACTGTATTGGCGACATAGTAGTTATAAATCGCGGCAATCTGCTCCGCATCAACCACCTGGGCCGCTTCAACGAGAATCGGGCGCATCTGTTCTGGGGCGGATTCAGGCATCGGGATCAGCCTTCCCGGCTGGTTTTTTAGTGGTCTTTTTTGCTGGCTGCGAACGCGCCTGTCTGGTTGACGCCGCAGAGCGTCGCCGCTGTGATGTCTCTGAAACCTGACCGTCCTCGCCTTCCGCTGCAGCATCGTTTAAGGTCTGATCACCTCGACTGAAGTCTCGACTCAACAGCACGTCCGTCAATATCGACTGTTCCACAAAGCCGCGCTCGCCCGATTTCACCGGCACCCTGACAATCAGATGCACCTCTCCGGCGGTTGGTACCTGAATTGTTACGCGCGGATCAACGGACGGTACTTCCAGCCCCCGTCGGATGCTGATGCGGTTCATGTAGCGGCGTACCTCTTCGAGATAACTGCCACAATGCCGCTGTGCCGAGGCCAGAAATGCCTGCTGTGCCTCATACCATTCATCTTCGCGGCGAAAAGGCACGGTAAAGACATGAAAAACGTAATCATGCGTAAAGCTTTCATTGATCACCGGATCCGATACGAACATGGAATTCGGGATGACCACGGTGCGCCCGGTGCGCTGATGGGTATATTTGCCGGGCCCGACTTCCATGATGGTCGTCGCCAGCAGGTTCTGATCAATCACATCGCCACGGAAATCCTTGACCTGTATTCGGTCCCCGAGGTCGAATGAACTGGAAATGGTTTTCACCATTGAGCCAATCATACAA
Organism: Pseudohongiella sp. O18; assembly: GCF_021729085.1. Taxonomy (GTDB): domain Bacteria; phylum Pseudomonadota; class Gammaproteobacteria; order Pseudomonadales; family Pseudohongiellaceae; genus Pseudohongiella. The sequence goes on from NZ_JAJSAR010000001.1 coordinate 373,635, forward strand.
AGAATCAATTCTTTGGTAGCCACCACAAAGGCTACAGCAATCGCGACGATCGACAGCGCGAGTGTCCTAAGCTCCTCGCCCCAGATAATGATCAGGCCCAGCGTCAGCAGCAGCACCATTGCACTGCGGGTCTGCACCATCCAGCGGCGCCGCATCTCCGTCGATGACACATGTTTGACGATGTAGCGATTGACCAGCGCACGCAGTGCGATGACACCAACGATCAGTATCACCGAACTGGTGATCAGACTCAGCAGAGAGTGTGAGACTACAAAATTACTGACAGTGGATTGGATCTGCTCCCACATTTACTCGCCCACCCTGATGTTCTGTTTGCTGCTGAAAATGTTCAAGGCGTCAGGAACAATGGCAGCTTCTACAGCCATGCGCGCGTGAATGGCTGTGGTGTCATACAACGGCACATCAGTATGCTTCGGCTCAACCAGCAAGCCAATTTCCGTACAGCCAAGAATGACCGCCTGTGCACCCTCTTCAACCAGCTCGTCGATCACAGACAAATACACCTGGCGCGATTCGTTTTTGATCTGACCCAGGCACAGCTCCTGATAAATAATGTCATGTACTCGCTTGCAGCCCAGTTGGTTTGGGACAACAACTTCCAGACCGTGATCCTGCAGGCGGCCTTTGTAAAAATCCTGCTCCATGGTGAACTGCGTTCCAAGCAGGCCAACACGGCTGACGCCAGCAGTTTTGAGCTCCATGGCGGTGGCATCAGCAATGTGCAGCAGGGGCAGTGACACGCGCGCCTGAATCTGCGGCGCCACTTTGTGCATGGTGTTGGTACAGATAAGTATGAAGTCAGCCCCCGCACGCTCAAGAGCCTCGGCAGCCTCTGACAGAATGACGGCAGTTTCGTCCCAGTTGCCAGCATGCTGCAGCGCTTCGATCTCTGCAAAATCAACACTGATCATGGCAATCCTGGCCGAGTGCAAACCTCCAAGGTGCTGGCGAACACCCTCATTGAGGGCGCGATAGTAAGTCTGGGTCGATTCCCAGCTCATACCGCCCAATAATCCGATGGTCTTCATACCGTCATTTCCCCCGCCAGTGGATGTCGCGCATATCTGGCGATCTCTTCAGCATCATAACCGCAGGCAATCAGATAATACAGTTTGGTGACTGCCGCCTCAGTCGTCAAATCATGTCCGCAGATGGCACCTGCACTGGCCAGACCACTGCCAGCAGCGTAGCGAGTGAAATCCACCACACCATCCAGCGGCTGCGACACGACCAGCACAACAATACCGCTCGCTACAGCCTTGCGCACGGCGTCAAGGAATGCGGGATCACGCGATGGACCTGTACCTGCACCGTAGGCGGTAAGCACAATAGCCCGCAGGCCCGGCATGGACGCGACGGCAGAAAAAAGCTTGTCACTGATCCCCGGGAACAATTGCAGCACGGCGACGGCATCATTAGCAGGAACGTCGATGGCCTTATTGGTGGGCTGTTTGCCAATGACCTGCCGGCGTGCACCCGGGTAACGAATCTCGATACCAATCTGGCCAAGCGGCGGGAACCGTGGTGAATCGAAGGCGTCGTAGGCCCTGGCGGAAACCTTGGTGACACGACAGCCACGCAAAATCCGTGGTCCGAATACAACACAGACCTGAGCCTGTTGAGCCGGCATAGTGCAGGCAACTTCGATTGCCGAGATCAGATTGCTGCGTGCATCACTGCGGGGAAAACCAAATGGTAGCTGGGCGCCAGTCACCACCACTGGCTTTCCCCAGCGGCGCACAAAAAAGCTTAACGCGGAACTTGTGTAGGCCAGCGTGTCGGTGCCGTGCAGCACAACAAAACCATCGTAGCTGTCGTAGCGCGACTCGATATCCGCAGCCAGCTTTATCCAGAGCGCCGGCGTCATGTCCGCGCTGTCGATCAGCGGATCGTATACAAGCACATCAAGTTCCGGCGCGTGGCGCTGGAAGGCCGGCCCGAGCTCGGCAAGCGCACGCATGTCTGTGGCCAGGTCGCCTGCCGGAGTCAGACCTGACGGTGTCTGTTTCATGCCGATGGTGCCACCGGTATAAATGATGAGTATCTTCATTGTTTTAACAGAGCCTGCTGCCATTGCTGGCATTTTTCCTCAAAGCGCATGGCCGCATGCGCCGGGCTGGTTGACGGCAATACCTGCCATTCGATTTCCCGTGCCCGCGGCAGTTCCTGCAGTACATGGCGACGATACAATCTGGCGGCCGCCTGACCGTTCAGACACACCCTGTGAATTTGCGGGCACGATACAAACAGCGAACCAAAGTCGTTCACCTCGACGGTATCACTGACGATGTCGCTGTCCAGGCTGGTTGTTCTGACACATCGATGCACCACATCCCACAGTGCCACCTTGTGCTGGAGTAGCGAATCCACCCGCCGCTCATAAGGCTGATTGGCGTCAAAGCCGAACACCTGGGCCATGATTGGCCAGAAAGCGTTGCGCGGGTGCGCGTAGTACTCGCTGGCGTCCAGTGACGCCCGCCCCGGCATGCTGCCAAGCACCAGGATGGTGGCCTGATCTGTAAAACGGGGCGGAAAACCAATCAGCTTTTCAGTCACTGCGGCGCCAGGTGATACATTTGAGCCCGCTGCTCTCGCTTACTGCGGACGGTTGAAACGCCCGATGTACACTGATTTGCCAAGAACGTGCCCCTCCATCGCCGCCATCACGCGATCACGCATTTCCAGCGGGTCGTCGCTGTACTCCAGATCCAGTGTGGTATCCAGCGCAAATACTTCGAACATATAGTGATGCCTGGGGCGCGTCGCTGGCGCACCTGGCCCCCGGTAAACGCGACCGGTTGCACTGACCTGATAGGCACCGTTGGGCAACTGCATCCCTTCCGGCTGATCCTCTGCAAGCCCTGTTGCATCACCTGGAAGGTTCCAGACAACCCAGTGGGCCTGATTGCGGGCACCCTGGTTTGGTGCGAAGTCGAGGTCTTCCATATTAACCACAAAACTCTGGGTTCCGGCCGGCGCATTGACCCAGCTCAGCTGCGGTGAGGTACCACCGCCGGGAGCGGCATCCGGTGCAGCCTGGGAGAATCTCACCGGAATGTCACCACCATCATCAAAACCATGGACGGTCAGTACAAAGTTCTGGGCATTGGCAAAAGCGCTGACACCCAGCCACATCACTGTTGTCAAAACGATCTTACTCATTTTCTTCATAACAACTCTCCTTGCTCATTATTATTGGATCAATGTCTGTTCTGGCATTAAGTCTTACTCTCACTTGCATCCGGGGTTTCCCAGTCACAACGCACCTTTTGCAGTTCGTTGCGCCAGGCATCCGCGTCTCCATAATCGAAAAATCGCTGCTCGCGATCATGGACGCCACGAGCGCGCTGGGCGTGCTTTATCGGACACCAGTACTGCTCCGTTCGAGCAATAATCTCGCGGGCGTAGGCGATCATGCCGTTGCCATACTCACAGTACAGGCAGTTGATCTTCTGTATGGTATTCAGATAAGGCAGCCGATGTCTGTCAATGACAATATATTCACTGCGCACAACCCGTGGGATCTTGTAGATTCGAAAGCAGATGTGCTGGTAAAGCGTGATTGTAATATCCAGAAGCACCAACGGAATGATCATGCCATAGATGACGGGAGAAGACAGGATCTTGCCAATCGGGGCGCGCGCTATAAACCGCAGACTTCCGAGTCGTTCCTGTTGGTGAAGCTTGCGTATGTTGCGATCGAAAACAACCCGTCCACGCTTGAGTGTGTAGTTGAATTGTTCCCGTTTACCCTCAAGCAGGCGATCAATCTCGGCTTCCACCTCATCGCGTGTCTGCCTGAGTTGTCGCAACAAGTCGTCAAGTTTATCCTGTGCAGCCATAACACTCACTCGCAGTCCTGCGTTGTTGTTACAGGGTCTTTACTTCAATCAGGCAGCGCGACACTGGATCGGTGCCCGACGACCAATCTCGAGCCTTAGCTCGTCACCCTGGCCACGCACCGCAGTCGGACCATTGGTGTAATGAAAACCAGACGCAGTGCGCTGCTGTTGTAGTTCATGCGTCTCGCCTTGCCTGACCAGCACGGCAACACCCTGCAATGCAAAGAAGCGAACTTCTATCTCTTCACCGTTTTCACAGGAAAATGACACCCGGCGCTGTGCGGTCGGCTCCCCTGTTGCACCCGGCTGCGACTGCAGGACTACCCAGTCAATCAGATCACGTGCCAGTCTGTCAGCAGCTGCACCCAGCGCGCGTGTCGACTCTGCCGGCTCAATTGTGTTCAACGGCTCACGTTCTTCGAAGCGGCGGCTGGCAATGATTCGTCGATCGGACGTGCTGATCAACAAGGCATCATATTGAATCAGGGCCTGCGGGCTGGCACCGTCTTCGATCTGAAACGCGCGCAGCATGCCGCCCAGCTCCAGGCGCGACTGCAGTCCTTCGCTGGCAGCACTGAGACCAGCCACGCGGCCGTCACGCCAGAAAGCATCCAGCACCCAGTCTCGCCACAGCAGTGGCACGGGCGCTATCCAGCGCGCCTGTGGCAAGGCCTGGATCTGACCATTCGACAGTGCCACCAGCATACGGCTACCACTCAGCGCCTCACTGGTCACCGGGCGATCAATGCGCAGACTGTCGACGCCGTCACCACCGGTTGCCGTTCGCACTGTGCTGGCCGGGAGTTCATAGAGATCAATTGGTTCGCGTTCGGGCAACACATTACAGGCCCCCAGGAACATTATAAGTGCTAGGGTAAAAATGTTTCTCATGGCTGGTATTCCCGGATATTGTCACTACCCAGCACAAAATTGGCGGGGTCATCAGAGATGCGGCGGGTGATGGCATCAACATTGTTCAGAATGCTGCGCAGCTCGCGCATGGCTGGTCCCAGTTCAGCAAAACTTTGGGCACCGGCGCGCAGCGCTGGTTCACTTTCCCGCAGCATTTGATTCAATTGCTCGCTTGTCATTCTAAGTTCGGCGATTGCATCACTGGCGCTACCCAGCATGGGCTCCTCGTAACGATCCAGAGTGGCATCGACACGCTGCATCAACTCATTCATCGCGCGGGCACCATCAGCCAGATCGCTTATACCCGAGCGCACATTATCCTGCTGATCCGCCAGCGCGCCCGTAACAGCCTCCACATTGTCGAGCACACTCGATATGCGTTGCGCATTTTCTTCTGAGAGCAGGCTGTTGGCGCGCTCCAGCAATGTCGACATATCCAGCAACAGTTGCTCACTGGTCAAGCGTAATTGCGCAAGCGAGGAAGCCGTCGCTTCGATGACGGGCATGTCGCCATTGTCGGCGGTCAGTCGCGGGCTTTCCGGCAGCCCCTGACTCAGTTCAATGGAAGACGCACCGGTCACATTCAGCAGTGTCTGCCTGGCTTCTGTGTCCACTTTGATGGGCGTGTCGGCTTCAACCCAGATACGGGCGCGAACAATGCGTGGGTCTACTGGGTCAAGATCCAGCCGCTCGACAGCGCCGACACGGATGCCGCTGTACTGCACCGGGCTGCCGACCGACAGTCCGGATACGGGCTCGCGAAACAGTACCTGATAGTAGTCTATTTCCCGGTCGGCGCCGGCACCGGTTATCCACAATGCAAAGCCCAGCAAGGCAGCACCTGCACCCAGGGTGAACAGGCCAACCAGAATATAGTGTGCCCGCGTTTCCATCAGTTCCCTCGCTCGTTGGCAGCAACGGCGGCTGCCGCTGCACGGCCTCTCGGCCCATGAAAATATTCCTGAATCCAGGCGTCATCCACAGCCGCAACCACATCCAGTGTATCGTTAACCAGGACTCGTTTTTGCGACAGGACAGCCACCCGGTCACAGGCAGTGTACAACGTATCCAGATCGTGTGTAATGAGGAAGACAGTCAGGTCAAACGCGTCCCGGACGGTAACCAGCAATCGGTCGAAGGCAGCAGCACCGATTGGGTCAAGACCGGCAGTGGGTTCATCCAGAAACAGAATGTCCGGATCCAGCGCCAGCGCGCGGGCCAGCGCCGCTCGTTTGACCATGCCACCGGAAAGATCTGAGGGCAGCAATTGCGCGGCATGTTCGGGCAAGCCGGCCAGCGCAATCTTGACCCGGGCAATGTCATTGGCATCTGCTCGCGACAAACCGATGGTTTCTATCAATGGCAACGCGACGTTTTCTTCAACAGTCAGCGACGAGTACAGGGCACCGCGCTGAAACAGCACACCGATGCGGGGCTCCATATCGGCTGATTTTCCAATCAGGGACACCGTACCCGCATTAGGTTGATGCAGACCTGCAATCGACCTCAGCAACACTGACTTGCCGGCACCAGAACCACCAACGACTCCCAGGATTTCGCCGCGCCGCACGTCAAGATCCAGATTCTGGTGCACAACATGGGTGCCAAACCGGTTCTCCAGCCCGCGCACTGTGATCACTGAGGTTTCAGACGAACTCATCTTTACCATCCCATCTGCATAAAGAACAGGGCGGCAACCGCATCCAGCAGGATCACCACAAATATGGACTGCACAACAGCGGAGGTGGTGTGCTCCCCAACTGACTGCGCGCTGCCTGCAACCTTCATTCCTTCCAGACATCCAATCAGGGCTATCAGCATGGCAAACACCGGCGCCTTGCTGATACCCAGCAGCATATGACGAATCGGTATATCCTGCACAATCGTCAGATACTGCGCGAGAGAAATATCCAGTGAAGCGGCGGCGACCACAGCCCCGCCCGCCATACCGGCCATGATCGACAGAAAGGTCAGCAGAGGCAGGACAATGACCAGTGCCAGGACCCGCGGCAGCACCAGTAGTTCAATCGGGCTGAGGTCCTGAACGCGCAGCGCATCCAGCTCTTCGTTTATTTTCATGGAGCCGATCTGTGCTGCAAATGCGCTGGCTGTGCGACCCGCCAGCAGAATTGCGGCCAGCAGCACACCCAGTTCCCGCATGAAGGCGTAGGCAACCAGATCCACTGTATAAATGGTGGCGCCAAAATCGGCCAGAACAGTGGCGCCCAGAAACGCAACAACAGCGCCGACCAGAAAATTGAGCAGCATGACAATGGGCACCGCATTCAGGCCGGCATGATGCATCTGCGCGGTCAGCGCCGTCCAGCGCCAGCGCCAGGGGCGCGGGATCAATGAGGCAAGGGTTACCAGCGTAACGCCAAGAAAGTCCAAAAACTGTAATACCTGACGCCACCCACGCATTGTCCAGGCGCCCAGATCGGCCAGCGAGTCGGTAAGCCGCCAGCGCTGCGGAGGTGGGCTGGCTTTCTGCGACGCAACGGCCTGCGCGACAGCCTGGAGCAGGGCCTGACGTTCTGGCGAAAGCCCGTTGGCAGACTGGGTCAGTTTTGCAAGCGTCTCGGCACCAAACAGATTCAGCAATATGGTGGCGCCCGAGGTATCCATGGCCGAGACCTCATTGGCATCCAACTGCAGACTGGTGTCGTTTGCTGGATCGACATCCGGCATCTGAACACGCCTCAGCCGTGAGTAATTCGCCAGCGTCCAGTCGCCGCGCAATATCACGCGTGGCGACTCGCCACGATCCAGCGTCAGCAGTTCATCGATCACTGTAGGCCTACCAGGCGACGTCGCATGAATCAGTCCAGAATCCCGGTTTCGTAACCATCCAGACTGGCCGTATTCTTCTCCTGCCAGTACTGCTCAATGGCGGGCCGACCGCGATTGTCAGCCCATTTTGTCAAAGTGGGGCGCTCGCCGGTCATTTCGTAGAAGGGAACCGCGTAGCCGCAGGATGTCAGCACCAGATCCAGCTCAACCTCAAATATCTGACGGGCACCGGTAAACTCGGGGAACAGCGCCAGATGCTCGCCCCATTGCGCATCACGCGAGTGAATCACGCTTGCCTGCCCGTAAAGACGCAGTATCAAAGGTTGCCGATCGAAGGAGCAGAACATCAGCGTCATGCGCGGATTCTGCAATATGTGCGCGGCGGTTTCGTTACCGCTGCCGGTTAAATTAAGCCAGGCAACCCGCTTGGGCCCCAGCACTCGAAAACTGTCCATGCCTTTAGGCGATACGTTTACGCGACCCTCTGGTCCCGCAGTGCCAACAAAAAAGAGATGCTGACGCTGGATAAATTCAATATGCGTTTCAGTCAACGCGGGAAACTGCTCGGCCATGGGCTTCTCCTTTGACTGCCTGGGCTGCCTGCCTGGGCAAACTACTGGCACCATCTGCAGGGGCTGGCTGCGATAGACCGGCCATCAAGGCAGATAGCCGGTGTTCAGCATACTACAGTCTCGGGTAGTCAAACAGGTGCTCAGCCCGCGGCAAGCCCCATTTCTCGACGCAGCTGGGTGGCGGCAGCAACCATCTGCTGCAGCGCCGCCTCTGTCTCTGGCCAGCCGCGGGTTTTCAGGCCGCAGTCGGGGTTGACCCAAAGATGCTGGATCGGCAACTTGCGCGCCATACGTCTCAACATGGCCTTGATCGCGTCCACTTCCGGAACGTTCGGCGAATGTATGTCATAAACCCCAGGCCCAATCTGCGCCGGGTAGTCAAAGTCTTCGAAGGCCTGAATCAGATCGCCGTTGGAGCGCGCGGTTTCAATCGTGATGACGTCAGCGTCCAGTGCCGCGATTGCCGGCATGATGTCATTAAATTCCGAGTAGCACATGTGCGTATGAATCTGCGTCGTATCGCTCACGCCTGCAGCACTGAGACGGAATGCATTAACGGCCCATTCGAGGTAGTGAGCGTGCGCCTGTCGACGCAGTGGCAAACCCTCACGCAAAGCCGGCTCATCAATCTGTATCACGTTGATGCCAGCCGCCTCCAGATCACGCACTTCCTCTCTCAGTGCCAGCGCAATCTGCAACGCGGTTTTTTCGCGTGGCTGATCATCGCGGACAAATGCCCATTGCAGCATGGTAACGGGCCCGGTCAGCATGCCTTTGACCGGCTTTTTGCTAAGCGACTGCGCATAGCGCGCCCATTTGACTGTCATGGGGGCAGGGCGTTGAACATCACCAAAAATGATCGGCGGCTTGACGCATCGCGAGCCATAACTCTGAACCCAGCCGTTGCGAGTTGAAGCGTAGCCATCGAGCTGCTCGCCAAAATACTCGACCATGTCATTGCGTTCTGCCTCTCCATGCACCAGCACATCGAGTCCCAGGGCTTCCTGGCGCTGGATGGCATCGGCGATGTGATCCTGCATGTATTGCTCATACGCCTCAACGCCTATTTCACCCTGTTTGAACTGCCTGCGTGCTTTGCGTATTTCCTGCGTCTGCGGAAATGAACCGATGGTTGTCGTTGGCAGCGGCGGCAGCGACAGATGCGCCTGCTGTTTCCGAATTCTGTCGGCAAAGGGACTATGCCGCTGAAAATCTGTTGCATTGATGTCCCTCACAGCCTGTTGAACTGACGGCCGATGTATCAGTGAGGACTGGCGCCGTGCCAGCACACTGTCTCGGCTTTCCTGCAGCCATTGTCTGGCCCTGTCTGAATCGGGCGCCGTCAAAAGACTGGATATGAAAGTCAGCTCATCAAGTTTTTGCCGGGCAAACGCAAGCCAGCCCAACAGGTCACGGTCCAGCGCAGTTTCTTCGCGAAGGTCGACCGGACAATGCAGCAGAGAACACGACGGCGCCAGCCATAACCTTGCTCCCAACCTGTCGTAAGCACGTCGCAGCAGATCACGGGATTTCTCCAGATCGTTGCGCCATATATTGCGACCATCCACGATACCCACCGACAACACCTGATGCACTGGCAGATTATCCAGCACCGTGATGAGCTGTTGCGGGGCACGGACCACATCAATATGCAGCCCGGCGACCGGCAAGTTCACTGCCGTATTAAGATTCTCGTCCAGCGCACCGAAGTAAGTACTTATCAACAGTTTGGCTGGCACCGTACGCAGCGCGTGGTATGTCTGCTCAAATGCCTTGTGCCATACACCGGGCAGATCCAGCGTCAGAATGGGCTCATCAATCTGCACCCAGTCCGCCCCGGCATCCACCAGGGCCTGCAGCAGTTGCTTGTAAACCGGCAACAAATCAGACAGCAGGCTCAGCTTATCGAATCCGGATTGCTGCGACTTGCCAATCCAAAGATAGGTCAGCGGACCAATGATGACCGGCTTGGCTGTATAACCGGCGGCCACGGCTTCCCGGGTCTCATCAATGATTTGTGTCCAGCTCAGGGCGAATGTCTGGCCAGACGCCAGCTCCGGCACCAGATAGTGATAGTTGGTGTCGAACCATTTGGTCATCTCGGCAGCAACCGCCGGCTCGCCGCTCGGTGCACGGCCTCGGGCAACCCGGAACAGCGTGTCCAGATCAATATCGTCGCCATCGTCTGAGCGCTGGCTGCGATGCCTCGTTGGCAGGTGGCCCAGCGTGGCGGACATGGTCAATACCTGGTCGTACCAGGCAAAATCACCGGTGGTCACCATATTCAGGCCAGCTTCCTGCTGCGCCTGCCAGTTCTGCTGTCGGATCTGGCGGCCAGTCGCTAACAGTTCCTGCTGGCTGCTGTCGCCACGCCAATAGGCCTCAAGCGCGGTCTTTAATTCCCGATGTGCGCCGATGCGAGGATATCCAAGCGTGTGGCGTACAATCTGTGACGGCTCTGATGGCCGCGTGTCTGTGAAATGCATAACAATCCCCTGTAAAGTCAGGGGCGCTATTGTGCCGATGCCAATAAATTGAATAAACTTCATATTTCTCAGAAACAATATGAATTTTATTCATGATAGTAGAAATCAGACACCTTAAAACCATGCAGGCACTGCGCGACACGGGTCGCCTGACCGATGCGGCCGAACGTCTGTGTGTGACGCAATCGGCCCTCTCACATCAAATCAAGGAGCTGGAAAGCCGACTCGGCTGCGAGCTGTTCCTGCGAAAGACCCGGCCACTGCAATTAACTGGTCCGGGACGCCGATTACTGGCACTGGCAGAACAGGTTCTGCCGCTGATTACCGGCGCCGAACATGATATCCAGCGCATGGTGCACGGTGACGCGGGCCGACTGTACATGGCCATCGAATGTCACAGCTGTTTCAACTGGCTGATGCCCACCATCGAAGCCTATCGCAGCAACTGGCCGGCTGTGGACCTGGATTTCTCAAGTGGTTTCATGTTCGACCCATTGCCAGCCTTACACAGCGGGGAGCTCGATCTGGTCATCACATCTGATCCGCGCGACTACAAATCACTGGCTTACCTGCCGCTCTTTCAGTACGAAATGCAGATCGCAGTGGCTCCTGATCATGCGCTTGCCGGTCAGGCTTTTGTATCACCCGGCGACCTGGCACAGGAGACCATCATTACCTACCCGGTGGAGCGTCAGCGATTAGACGTGTTTAATGCCTTTCTGAATCCAGCCGGCGTGGAACCTGCAGCGGTGCGCACCACAGAATTGACCGTCATGATGATTCAGCAGGTTGCGAATCACCGGGGAGTATGTGCCCTGCCAAATTGGGTCCTGGATGAGTATGTACGACAAGGTCTGGTCGTGGCTTTACCAGCCACGAAAGCAGGTCATTGGTTAACGCTGTATGCCGCCGTTCGCGCGGAGCAGGAGAACACTGCCTACCTGCAGAGTTTTGTGCAGAGCGCCCGGTCGCACTGTCTGGAAACATTGCGTGGAGTTCGCAACGGCTGAACCTGAATTCGATTAGATGACCACATCAAACAGCGCACCAATCCCATAGGTTACCAACATCGCGGCAGCACCCCAGAATACAACACGCAACACCGGCTTTAATGGCGCGGCACCGCCCAGGTGGGCTGCCAGATAACCAAGCACAGCCAGTGACATCAGTGCCGAAAGGCTGACGGCCAGGGTAAGTGCTGTCAACGGCAGCATGACAGCCACCAGTAACGGTAACGCAGCTCCTGCCGAAAATGTCAGCGCAGAAGTCAAAGCCGCCTGGAAAGGACGGGCGTTCACCGCTTCTGTAATACCGAGTTCATCCCTTGCATGCGCAGCCAGAGCGTCACGTGACATTAATTGTCGAGCAACTTCCCGGGCCAGTGCCGGTTCCAGACCTCTAGCCTGATAGATCCCTGCCAGCTCAGCCTGCTCCTGCTCTGGCTCGGCGGCCAGCTCCTTTCGCTCCTGAGCCAGGTCAGCCTTTTCAATGTCAGCCTGCGAGCTGACTGAAACATACTCGCCAGCAGCCATCGACATGGCACCCGCTACCAGGCCAGCCAGCCCCGCGATCAGAATACCTCTGGCGTCTGCGCCAGCGGCGGCAACACCCACAATCAGACTGGCGGTGGAGACGATACCATCGTTAGCACCTAGAACCGCCGCTCGCAGCCAGCCGCTGCGATTGATTCTGTGTTTTTCAGGATAGGTCATTGGCTCAGACCAAGGTCAATACATCCGGAAGTCAACACTTCGACCGATGCGCTGCAGTGCTTTTAAATCCTGCTCAGTTTCGATGGTCATAACAGTGTCCTCATTGAGGCTGTTATACCCCGGTGGATATCAAACCGCAATCGGCCAGACTGGTTGCGGGCCGTCCGGGTCGCTGTCGTCAGGCTGGGCGTTAGTTTGCAGGTAGTCCAGGATGGCTGCTTTCAACGCCTGACCACCTTCGAGGCCCTGGTTGCCAAACAGGCGATTGAACTCCAGAACGTAAGGATGATCACCTACCAGCGCTATATCGAAACCGGCGTGGTTAACGCCCAGCTGCCGCGCCAGCCTTAACGCCAGATCAGTCGCTGCCGCCGGCACCGGGCTGTGGTCTATGCGGCCACCCTGCGCCACATTATTGTAGAACCCTCGATCCGACTGGGTACGCCAGTATGCAGTAATGACCTTGTCACCCACAATTACGACACGAACATCACGGTCTATGGGCAGATACTCCTGCACATAAAGTACCGATGTTTTTTCGCAGTACTGTTGCCAGTCCTGACGGCTGCTGATCAGCCAGACACCTTCGCCCATGCTGGCCTTGGGCAGCTTGGCAACAAACGGCAGTGGCATAAGATCCCAGAGCCGCTCGCGCGCTTCGGCACAGTTATTTTCTATGATCGTCCATGGCGTGTGCGCCGGCGCAACCAGCTCAAACGCGCGCGTCATCTCAACCTTGTCGTGACCAATACGATAACTGGCCTCGCTGGGAAATACCCGGCAATTCAGGCCATAAACCAAAGCGTTAAGTTGCCAGTATTCGGGATACAACACCCAGTCAGCGTGGCTCAGCAGTTCCTTGTGCTGAAAAATATCCTGGGGTTTAAGAACGGTTGTATTGGGAAAGCCGAGAGTTCGGAAGACGTCGAATGACACCAGGTTCATGTTTGCGCGCACGCACAGGAAAAAGTGCGCATTCTATTGGGATTTTTGAATCTGGCAAGTAGTTTTGTGTGTGAGTGAGCTGGTCAGTGAGGAAAGCAGAATCAGAGTGTAGGCCGTCACCTCAGTAAGTTCTTCATAAAACGCTGGGTGTTCGACGCCCTGATAGCCTTCAAAGAAGGCCGCCAGATACAGAAGCAGTCCGGCTGCGACCAGCATCATACCCGCCGGCGTAACCGCGAACTGCAGGGCCTCTTTAAGGTAATGCCTGAAATCAACATAGAGCGCATAGGCGAGTAATGCGCAGAAAGCCACTGCCAGCAGGATATTGCGGCCAGTGCCCGAGGTGAGTGTGATAACAGCTGGCGGCAGGTCGAAATCTTCAACATCGAGCTCGCGCACAATAAAGCTGTAACATAACAGCGCGCATGACAGCATCAGTAGCGTGTTGTATCGACCGTTGCGCGATAGCGTGACGATAAAGGCAATACAGGCTGCCGAAAGTAAGATCACCTGAGTCGTCTCAAGCAGACCGTATTCGGCATAGATCCGGGTTTGCCCATTGCTCAGGGCTAGAAGAGCCCAGGCAGCGTAAGCTGCCCAGGCAATCGCAAAGGCGCTATAAAGAGTCAGTAGTGGCCCAGCTGGCTTCGCCATCCGTCTCCCTGTGTGTGGCGGACGTTATTTTTTACGTGAACCGCAGCGCTGTTTCAGGCGTTACAGGTTCCCCCAAACTCATCGCCGCCACCACAGTAAGTGTGATGCTGAAGCTGCAGGTGCAATCCATCTGGGTCTGAAAAATACACTTCCGGAGTACCATCCGGCTCTGCACCCCCACGCTCTGGCATACGCATGGTTACCCAATGCTGCAGCGGAGCAGGTTCACCGTCGCCGCGTGGCGACAGGCCGTACTCGGTGAGCCTTTCCAGTACCGAGGCTACTGTGAAGTTTTCCATATTTAGACTGACATGATCGATGCGCCCGGTTTGTGCCGGTACGCCATCCTGCATGCCGCCCACAAACATCAGAAACTGCGTGCCATTACCAAGACCCAAGGTTGGAAACTGCGCCTGGAAAGCCTGATTCTCCAGTCCGAACAACCTTCTATAGAACTCGTTGCTCAACTGATAGTTGGCGACAAAGGTTGTCAAATGATTGATCTCTCGCAGTTCGATCAGGCCTTCAGTGGGCGCAGGTTCTGGTGTACAGCTTTCGTCACCGGCACCGCAGTCATCCGGGCTGGAAAGTTTGATTGGTACACCATCGCGGTCCGCCACAAAAAGTTCGTGATTGTCCGCCAGCATGGTATCGCTTTCACCCGGCAGTCGACGCAGCCAGGTCATATTGGCGCGCTGCATTGCAGAGGTGCGACTGTCGTAGAAACTGTCCACGGTACGATTGATGCCATGCTCAGAAAGCAGACTCTGCAACTGATAACGGGTGTATCCGGGAACTCGCAGTCCGAAGTTACTGATATTGGGCTGCTCACCCTCGCGGACCTGAGCCAGCGTGAAATACTGCCCGTCATTGCCTACGCCCAGCGAGACTGTGTCGCCGATGCGGGTAAGGACAGGACAGCCAAACAGGCCCTGGTAGAATTCCACGGATCGGTCCAGGTCGCTGACCCGGAGCTCAAAACTGTGCAGACCCGTTGTGGGTATGGGTTGCGCACCCGCCTGTTGCGCCATCGCGCGCATAGCCAGAGGCATGGCTGGTAATGCCAGCAGCAGGCTGCGCCTGGACATGGCCGGCAGTTTCAGGTGCTTGGCTTTGTCTGTGTGTGATGCCATTTTAGGTCTCCCCATCATCGGTGTGATGGTTTGAGCATAATGCGCACGAGGTCAAGAGTCCAGCGGACAGGCGCCGCTGCCAGTTACCGGGTACAGCTTATGCGGCACCCACCAGACAAAAAAAGCCAGGCCAACCAGCTCTATCAGGGACTGAAAAACAACCACCACAGCTGTCAGCTCATACGACGCTGGCAGCGCTAACGCCAGCGGCAGCACAACAAAGGAATTACGACTGCCCAGACTGAAGGCAAGCACCCGGCCCTGCCCTGAAGGCAGCCTGAACCAGTGGCTGATCAGCCTGGAGAGCAGCGCGGCCGCCAACAGAAACAGCACAAAAACCAGCGCCAGCTGCGCCAGAATCGGCCAGGCCGCAATGACTGTTCGCACCTGTGCTGCGGCGATACAGAAAACAACCAGTGCCAGAAGGGGTACCGGCAACCATGCCAGGCGACCAAGAAGCACAGCGCGATCGTCGCGCCGGCTGCACCAGTGCTCGGTAAGCATGGCAAAAAACAGTGGCAAAACAATCAGCCCAAGAAACGCTATCACCAGCTCCTGACGCAGGACATTACCAGCAATTTCATTGTCCAGAAATAACCACAGGTACACCGGCAGCAGCAACAATTGCAGCAGCAGGCTCACCGGTGTAAAAGCGATAGCGTGACGCGTGTCTCCTCTACCCAGGTGCGTAAATGTCACGAACCAGTCCGTGCACGGCACCAGCAGCACCAGTGCAATGCCCAGCTGTACCGCCGGTTGCTCTGGTGCCAGGCGCAGAAGCAGCCATACCACCATGGGCAGCAGGATAAAGTTGCCAATAACCGCAGCTGTCAGAAACCGGCTATCCGAGAAAGCCTGGTGTAGCTTGGTGAGCGGGACCTGTGTGAAGGTTGTATAAATCATCACTGCCAACAGGGGCCACAACAATGCCGGCAGCATTGATTCCAGCACGGGATAATTCAGCCCTGCCAGCAGCCCGGCACTGATGGCGGACAGGTATAAATAGACCTGGTACTTCTCAAACGTTTCGCGTTTCAAAGCATTCGCCTGAATATGCCATCGCCACGTAGCATATGTCGCATGGCCGCCGCGATGTGTCCTGCCAGCAACACGGCCAACATCAACGCGAAAACACCGTGAATCGCAAAAAGCCGTTCTGCCAGCTCTGTGTCCTCGGGCACTCCCGGCATGGCGGGCAGATAGAAATCACCCACAATGATCAGCGCCGGGTAGGCAGTAACACCAGCCCATCCCAGCATTGGGGTGATGATCAGCAACACATAAATGCAGTGATGCAGGCTTTTGGCTGCTATCTGTAAAGACCGCGGCAAGGTCGATGGGTACGGCGGGGCACCAACACGAATTTTCAGGCCAATACGAACCAGCATCAATAACAGGACGGTAAAACCCAGAGCCTTGTGTGAGCTGTACAGAGTGTTGGTCAGTGAGCCCCAGATATTGGCTTCCGCCCGGGAGGCCATCCACAAACCGACTGGCAGCAGAGTCAGCACCATGACTGCCATAAACCAGTGCAGCACGCGCCATCCGATCGGATATTTTTGAATCTGGGACATGAACGTCTCCTGTTTTTCGGTGAACTTGCCAGGCACCCGCTTATCGCCGGGGTTCGGAGGCGATTCGCTCCAGCAGTGTCTGGCAGATTTTCTCACCATGAGTATTCTGGGGAAAATGGCCGGCATCCTGCAAAGGATCAAAACTTGCGCCCAACTGGCTTGCCCACTCGCGTCCCCATGTTTCTGTGAATACGTCATCCTCGCAGCCCCAGATGAAATACACCGGTTTCTGCCAGTTCAACAGCAACCGATAATGCAGGGCTTGCGCAGCGGCATTGCCACTATGGTAGTCCAGTGCCGGAATAGAAAGCGGGAACCGACGGTAGCCGTTAAAAGCCTCATCGGGCAATCCCCGATAGGGCGCTGAGAATCCTCGATACATGCTCTGGGCGCCGTCTTCAAGCGGCGGTGTTTTGCGATTGACCAGCGCAGGTATAACAATGTCACGTGGCGCCAGCCCACTGCTTAGCAACAGCAACAGCGCGACGTCGGGACAGGGTCGATCGAATAGTCCACCTGAGCGCCAGTGATTGAACCACTTTCGGATACCGTCCGAATAGTGAAACCCTGGGTGGTGCAACCAGGTATTCATGATCAACAACCTGTCGAAGCGCTCGGGCATCATTGCCGCCTGCGCCAGACCAGTGGGGCCACCCCAATCCTGACACACCAGGGTGATGCGCTGCAGATCAAGCTCGGCAATCAAACTGGTGAGGACTTCGGTATGCCTGGCAATGGTATACCAGTGAGGGTCGACGGGTTTGTCGGATCGCCCGAATCCCAGATGGTCAGGTGCTATGCAGCGGTACCCAGCAGCCACCAGCAATGGAATCATGTCGCGGTACAGATAGGACCAGGTCGGCATACCATGCATCAACAGCATGACAGGACCATCGCGCGGTCCTTCGTCAATATAGTGTTGACGCAGATCCTGCCACTGGTGGTAGTGCGGCTCGAACGTAAAATCATTCAAGTCAGCAAAGTTGGCATCAGGTGTCCGTATAAACTCGGTCATGCCCGCTTGTTCTCCACATGTTTATCAAGTCGTGACAGTAACAGCCTGCTCCAGATTCTGCACGATTTCCCATGCCTGCACCACGGCCTTGCGATTCTCGCCCCAGCGATACCCGCCAAGCGCACCACTCTGTTGTATGACTCTGTGGCAGGGAATCAAAAGCGCAACCGGATTGGCACCGATTGCGCTGCCAACAGCTCTGGCTGACCTTGGTGCTCCTATCGCTGCGGCGACCTGTCGGTAGCTGGCCAGTTCTCCATGCGGTATGTTCAGCAAAGCGCGCCAGACTGCGAGCTGAAAGTTGGTCCCACTCACGTGCAGGGAAAGCGGGTTGTTGTTGTGCGCCGATGCGTGCTTAAAAAAGCCTTCAATCACCGGCCGTGTGGCGGCCACATCCGCAATGATGGCACTCATTGGCCAATCCTTTTGCAGACGCGACAACAGCTCCGACTCTGGCTCATGATCGACAAACGCCAGTCGGCACACACCACGCGGGGTAACCGCAACAAACAGCTGTCCAAGTGGACTATCGTGCACACCATAACGGATACACAGCTGCTCTCCGCCGCTTCGGAACTCTCCCGGCGTCACCGCTTCCAGTTGCACAAAATGATCGTGCAGGCGGGAACTGCCGCTCAGTCCAAGATCAAGAGACACATCCAGCAGGGAGCGACGCTGTCTGAGCAAGTACTTGCCACGCTCCAGTGTCACTGTCTGCAAAAAACGTTTTGGCGAAATGCCTGCCAGTCGACTGAACTGACGCTGAAAATGATAGGGACTCAGGTTCACGTGGGCTGCCACAGTTTCCAGGCTTGGCTGGTCTGTCGCATGCTCTACAATATAGGTCATGGCACGTGCTATTCGGTCATAATCGGACATGATGCTGCCTCTGTATACTCTACAGCATCATCTTAAATTCTTTGCCTCGCCAGACCGACCCGAATCTTGCTGTCTTGTTATACACCACCAGGCAGATGCCAGCAGCAAGCCAAAGACTATCCATTCTGCCAGACGCTGCAGCAGACCACGCCACTCATAGAGTCCAGGGTCAGCCATCATGCCAAACAGTGTCAACCAGACCATGGCGGCGGCCACCCAGACAACACGCATGAATTTTGAAATACGTGGGGTAAAGGCCAAAAGCACCAAGGCCACGGTGGTGGTCAGGTATGTCACTATGGCAAGCGCGTTATGAATCATCTGACTGGCACTGCCTTCAGCCGGGCAACCGATGTCGCAGGGCGCAAGCGCCGATCCAAGGTAGGCAATCGGCTCTGATAACAGCAGCCAGTACCCCAGGCGGCTGACGCCCTTCACAGGGACCACCGGAGCGGCGGTAACCAGCAGTGCCGCCGACAGGACTGCAAAAGGCACAAAACCAAACCAGCCAATCAACGACGCATAGGGCGTGCCGGCCGCGTTGAGCTCGCTTATGTATTGTCCAAGGTGGGAGTATCCCGGTTTAAGGAGGGCACCACCGAAGAGCATGATAAGGTAACTTGCAACCACCGCCACGATCAGCCAGCGCTTATTCATATCCTATCCTTTTTAACAGTCCGTCCAACCTGATTTTGTGTGGCTGGTTAACGCCTTAAACGCTCTAGTTCTGGAACGCCTCGTCGCCATAGTCCGGGCACGACTGTACAGTCATCGGCTCGAGGGCCTGGCGGCGACTGTCTGCGACCCAGCATTCGTCAAAAATGGAACAATAGCAGTAGGAAATTGAATTCTCCGGGTTCGCAATCATGGCCTGAAACTGTCGCGCGAGGCTCTGCTCTGTCACCGTGATCAAGTCTCGTCGTACGCCTGGGCTAAGCACGCGATCACTCAGGGTGCTTCTGCCAACCTGCTCATTCAATTCACCACCCAATTGCGTCACTACCTGCTCCCAGTCACGCATGGCCTGTCCATCCAGAACCACACGCACTGAACGTACCAGTGCCGGTCCAACTCCGGAATTGGTCACCGACAACATGAAGCCAGCTCTATCGCCGGTATCAAAATCTTCAACTGACAGCTGGACGAAGGGCCAGACCGCTGCCGCCGTCTGCTGACGTACTGCCTGAGACTCCGTCAATGCCGCATAAAGCGCCAGGACTGCGATAAAAACACCCACCACAGATAACACCGTCTGCCAGAATGACAGGCGAACCAGGCGCCGCTCCGTTCCACTCAGCCCCGGGTCATCGACTACCGATGGGGTATCGGCATCGCGGGAGACAACAACTTCCTCATCATTACTTTTAGTCACGCTCTTATAACTTCCCTATGCGTATTCTCATTCTGCCGGTTTTATCAACCCGCTGGCTGAAACCAGAATTCCACTTCATCGGTTTCCACATCAAATGTTGCTGCATGTTCCGCATGAGCAGGCACGTGATACCAATCGCCGGGGCCAAACCGTTCAGTTGTCCCATTCATGATCAGGATCAACTCGCCCCTCGTGATGACACCATAATTATCCGTGTCGTGGGTATGTGGCGGAATCGTGGTACCAGCCGGATAGGATGCAAACAGCACCTCGGCACCGTCTGCTTTGAGTTTGTAAGCGTCAAATCTCCCGTCGTACAACGGCAGCTGTTTTATTCGATTGGGGTATTTCCCTGACATGGCGGCGGCCCCGGCAACAGACTCAGCACTGAGCTTACACCGAATTTAATTCATAGTTAACCAGATCGATCCCTGATTTACGTTCTGCGGATACCAGACTAAAACCAAATTTTGTATAGAGCGTTGTAGCGGGCACATTCAATTTTGCTGTTGACACCTTCACGCTGTGGCCAGATGTCTCTGCCAGCAGTTGACCAAGCAGACGAGTAGCGTGCCCCAGTCTCTGAAACCTGGGGTGCACTACCAGAGAATCAATATTGCCGTGCTTGTAATGCAATACACCCGCCAGATGATCATCGGCAAAGGCTCCGTAGTAGCGCCCCGTGTCGCCAGCAATATTGGCGGCTGTTCGTTTTAGCGGCGGAAAGTCAGTCACACCCAGCAAGTCTGCTTCCTGCTGGTAGGCAGCCTGCATAACTGCATGAATGGCTATCGCCACATTCAACTCAGCGTGCGCGAGCAATCTGATGGAGGATAAACAGTAGGTAGTGCCCATGGTGGATGTATCGCCCTGATATTCAGCTGGCGGGCTTGCGAGCCACTATCTGAAAAATGTGCCAGCTGTGAGGAACACCTCCTGCCGTCTTGCCGCTTGAACGATGCACCTTAAACCGCAGCACTTCATACGGCCTGAGTATAGCTTCGACGTCTGATTGATCGAATGCTGAGACATGCGACCAGAACACGCTGGGGTTGTCTCCCGGTTGCGCCATGGTATCTTCTCGCCCCAGCAAAGATCCGCAGAATATTCCACCTGGCAGCAGGCATTCGTAGATATTATCCCAGACAGTGTTGAAGTGATCTGGTGGGCAAAAAAACAGACTGGCGTCTGCCACTACCAATGACGCTGCCGGATAGTCAAACGTCTCAAACGATGCCTTGGACAGGACCACGTCTTTTGATCCCTGGAATCGACCCTGGCAGACTGACAGCGCCTGATCATCCATATCAAATGCATATACGCGAAAACCGCTATCCAATAAATAACTGATGTCTGCGCCAGCGCCACAACCGCAATCAATGGCGGTTCTGGCGCCGTCGACTCTGCTGACAGCGAACTTCAGGTCGTCCCGTGTCGGGCGATCTGTGGTCGCCTGCAGATATTGCGCAATGTCTGCGTCTGACATGATAAATCCCTATTGCTACATAGCCTGACTGGCCAGACATCGATCACAGCTTCCACACACGGACAGTTGACCATACAATTTCGCTTCAGGAAACAACCGCCACGTGTCCCAGCAAGCCCAGCATAAAGCCCGCGACAGCGCCCAATGGAGGCGCCCAATGCCGCTTCAGTTGTGCCTGTGGCGCGATATCCTGAAACACAATGTACAGGATGCCTCCCGCTGCGAAAAGCATGATGCAGGAAATCACCACCGTGTATTCGGCAAGAAAAATATGTCCAATAGCGCCGGCGGCAGGCCCCAATAAAGCGAGTCCTGTAAAGATAAGTACGATGCGCAAGCTCCGATATTCAGTTGATGACCTGACTTCTCTAAAAGCGTTGAATCCCTCGGGCAGATTCTGCAGCGCAATAATCCCTGCCAACAGAAATCCAGCATCACTGGAAACCGTGAAAGTGGCGCCCAGCGCCATGGCTTCCGGAATAAAGTCAGACAGCATGGCTATCAGCTGATTGAAGGGCGTGTTGTATTTCGCAAGCAGGATATCAATCACCATGAATGTAATCCCACCTGCCGCGAAACACACAACAATCAGCAACAGAGACAGGTTTTCGATTCCCTCTGGAACAAGCACCAAAGCTACTGCGGCCAACAGTGCGCCTCCACCGAAGGCAATCACGCTGTGACGGACTTCCGTCTCTAACCACTGTGGTCGAATTCTCTCAACAGACGCAATCGTTGCACCTAAGGGCATCGCGATTCCAGCCATAAAGCACAGCAGTATGATCTCAACGAGTTCGCTCATTCGAGTTAAGTGAAGCCAGCCTGTCTATCAAATGGTCATAATCCAGTGAGAACTACAATTTGCGACCCAGCTTGCGCTCGGCCAGCCGACGCTCCCAGCCGGGGCTCATAAAGCTGATCACTTCAAAAGCAATCAGGCCCTGCACGACAAGCCCGGCGCCGAGGCCGGCAAAAATAATATAAACCACCGGCTCACCGTGGAAGGCAACCAGAAATACAGCCGCCAGTACTACATAGGTCACCAGAAATTCGTAGAATTCTTTCATCCTTTTGGCGTAAAGCAATGCCTGTTGTTCGTCTGCTTTCAATTGCGAATCGTCTTGCATGGGTTCATCCTCCGCTTGTAAATGAGATAGATCCACCTCAAACACGGAAGCAAGTGCCTTGCATGTCTCCATACTCGGCTTGTGGCCCTGCTCTATACGCTGAATTGTTCGCGTCGTAACACCCGCCATTTCAGCCAGCTGGCTTTGCGACCATCCATTTTTCAGACGTAATTTCCTGATAATCATTACACAGTCCTTATTAGGCCCATCGGAGCCCTGCTGAGTCCGTATCACTGCTTGAGGCAATGCAAGACTGGGCAAATTTCTTCTCAATTAAAACGACACAAACACGACATCATGACGAAATTAACGCGACACTTCTTTTATTTCAAAACCTTAGCAGCACAACTTTGTTGGCTTCGTGCCAATTCAAGAGGCGTGCTCCGCCTCAAGACGCTGTCGGATATCCTCGCAAGACGCCTGCACCAGCTTAAGCAGCGCGTCCTCATCAACGCTGAATTTTGGTGAAAGCTTTACATGACGCATGAACTTGCCCGTGCCAACCAGAAGTCCGTCCGGGTCCGGCAGTTCAACACCATGAAAAAAGCCCAGATTGACATGCGCTTTAAACACATCAACGTAAGCGAATGCAGTCTTGTTGACGCAGGCTGTTGGCTGATTGTCATGCAGCACCTCGGTGACATCATCGCCACACATGCGCAATGCGTCGAACCATTTGAGAGCAATGCCACCCAGTTCGCTGTCATGTGCCTCAAACCAAAGTTTGACCTCAGGGTGGCCTTTCTCTGCATCCCTGAGTCTGAAGAGCCCTCTCACGATTTAACTCCCACTCTGTTGCGCGATTCAGTTCAGTCAGCGGAAAGCCAGGCTTCTGCCACCGGCTTCTCACTCAGTTTAAAGGCCTTGATGCGCATCCACGGTATCAGCATGCCTTCCAGCTCGCTGAGGCGCTGAACCCAAGTCTCGTCTGCGAGTACCGCCGCCTTGCTAAAACGTCTGATGACACGAAACATGGCTGGCAGTCGGGAAAATTCCACAGCCATGGCACTGGGCGTAGGAAATCTGAACTCGGGTATCTCAAACAGCATCTCGCCGTCTTCGATGCCTTCAGAATGCGTGATGATCTCGTCCAGTGCCATTTCCATTTCGGTGGAATCCAGTTTGCCACTGAATTCCATATTGAGGCGCTTGGGCCCAACTCGCTCTACCTTAAACATAGTCACTCCTCAGCGGCCAGGACTGGCCTTTCGCCCGTCAACCGCTTAATGGCTGATTTTGCGGTTTGTAGAATGCAATCGCGTTGTCAGTGAGCACCGCCTGAGCGGCTGTTTCTCCCAGCGTTTCTAGGATAATCTCAATATCATGATCTTGGAAGGGAATCGGCGCGCGGGTGCCTGGCAGATCTGTGCCAAACATCAAAGCCTTCGGGTTTGCATCGTGCAGCAGACTGATAGCGTCGGCCGCAGCAAAATCGACTCTGCCAAATCCTGTCGCCTTGACCCTGACGCCGGCCTCAACAAGCTTCACGAGTGTTGGCAAACCAGCCTTCTTCAAGCCCAGATGGTCAATACAGACAGCTGGCAATCGATGTATCGTCGCTGCCAATTGTCCGAGATTGCTGGCGTCGACATACAGCTCCACATGCCAGCCCACCAGTTCATGAACTCTGCTGGCCATTGAAGACAGGTGGCGAAGATCTTCAGAACCGCCGCGATACAGATTAAAGCGAAGTGCGCGGACACCGGCTTTGTTCAATTCGATGATTTGATAATCGGGTGCATCAGAGGGCAGCTGTGTCACACCTACGAAACCAGCGCCAAGAACATCAAGTGCAGCAAGCAGATAGGTCTGATCAAAACCCTGAAAAGAGCCTGAAACAATGGCACCGCCACACACATCAAATCGTGAAACCCTCTCCAGATAGGCTTCAGCGGTGAAGGCATCTGGCAAATAACCATTATTGGCCACCAGTGGAAAACGGGGATCGATAATGTGCAGATGACTGTCAAATACCCTGATGCGCTGAGTAGGCTTCATGGCTGCACAAGCGTTCAGCTGCGCTCACCGCTGGTTAGTGCCTGCAGCTCCAACAGCGAATATTTCAGGGCCTCGCGGGTTTCTGCAGGCAGGTTCTGCTTGTCCTTGATGGCAGCCAGCACAAAGTATCCAGTGCGGGCGACCTGACGCCACCTTGGTCGTTTGGGAAACGATTCTTCGCCAAGATAACGATCCAGCGTACGAGTCCGCAGGCGTCCATTGTCGATGACAATAGCCCACAGCTTGCTCTCCTGCGCCAGCTCCACTTTGGTTTTAGAGGTGTACATCTCCCAACACTCCACCGCCAGGCGCATGGTTTCAATCAGTCGCGACTTCAGGGAGTGGCTGGTCGGCGAATCTGAGCCATTGCCGGTCAGTGAGTTTAAGCTCTCAAAAACTTGCTGCAATTCCCGGCGAACCTGTGGCGCTGCGTCGATCAGCAACGGTTCCAGTGACTGCAGCTGTTTGGAGACAGAACCCAGTCTGTCTCTGGCCTGAGCCATCATGCGGAAGGCCAGAAGCGGATCACCGGATCCTTCTTCATGGCGAGGGTCATTGAGAACCAGTAAGTAAAATGCATCCTCTACGCCAATCTGGGCTAGCTGGCCTCGGACAACAATCTCGGCATCCCGACCTTGAAGTGCCAGATTTTCGATTGTCATCGCAAGTTCGCTGTCATCATCCTGGCCTGACAGGTTGCCTAACACAAATTGCTCCGGATTTGAGGAATCTGCCAGCAACCTGGCGAATTCTGTTTCCTGTAAATCTGCCTTGTTCAACCCCAGCAGACTGCAGAACCCATGGGACGCAAAAGTGATGTAGCCCGCTTCATTGAGCGCCACCAGGCTGAGATCACTGTGCTCGAGTATCTGGTGCAGTCGGTTTTGCGACTGTTTTAGTTGCTGCTCAGCCAATTGGAACTGCTGTATCTCGGACTCAAGGCGTGCTTTTTCCTGTAGCACCAGCTGTTTTTCGCGCTCCAGCAGCCTGAATCGCCAGGCCAGGGCAAACGAAAACAGTACCGTTTCCGCCATCAACCCCAGGAACAGGGCGTTATCGGTAAACCAATTGTGCGGAAAGACACCCAGCACTAAGGTGCCGAAACCAACAATAACACCAATTTCACCTATCAAGGTGACCAGCAAATAAAGTTTGGCCAGCGCGTGTCCTCGCACTACACCATCCACCATGGCGTAAATGATGGCACCTATGGCAAAAAAGCTGAAAATCAGCGAACTGCTCTGAAACAGGCCAAAATCTTCCGGAACAACAGCAAGAAGCAGCAATAGCACTGCAATCGCAATCAGTACGCTAAAAACCCTGCCGAGCACTTTGTGATAGGAGTCTATGTCCAGAAACGATCGCGTGAACTGCAGGCGGGTCAGACTGAGCAGCGCGACAGAGGCGCCGCTTAGGTGACGCATAACATAGTTGTCATTCAAATCCAGAAACACCATGTGGCCGTTTATGCCCAGGTAAACCAGCAACACCGCTGCTGCGTAAGCCACATAATAGATGTAATTCCTGTCGCGCACGGTCAGATACAGGAATAAGTTGTATAGAATCATGATACCAATGGTGCCGTAGAACAGGCCCATGATCAGTATTCCCTGAGCTTCATTACGCTTGAACGCGGTCTCGGACCATAGTGTCAGTGGCACATGAAAGTTGCGGAACGAGGTCGCACGAATATAGATGGTCGCGTCGGACTCCGGCTGCAGACGCACCACGAAGCCCCCGGGCAGTGTCCGCACCTCTCTTGGATGGAATTCGGTCTGATTGTTGTGCATGTACATGCTTTCCAGCACGTCACCATCACTGTCGAGAATCCAGACGAACACATCATCGGTGGGCTTGGGAGGGCCGATCTCCAGCAAGTAGGGTGTAGCCTCGTCAACTAATCCAGCCTCCCAGTCCAGATCGAGCTTGAACCACAAAGCGGTATCGGTATACCCGAAATCGAGATCTTCTGGAAAGTTACGACTGAAACGTGAGGCTGAGGCGGGACTCGACACCTCCTCAAACGATAGCGAAGCAGAGTCATCTTTCAGCAATAACACATGCTCAGCCAGTGTGATCGATTCCACTTCCGGCCCAATACTGACCGATTGGGACCAGGCGGTTGAGAATGTTCCTGTAAGAAAAAGGGCAGTAAGCACTAAAAGAGTGCGGATGTACCATTTTGAGCCTGGTCTTGAGTGGAGTGTCATTTTTCTCGTAATAACAAAATCTTGCTGTTTGTTTAACCCTATTTTGGCCCTATTGTTTCAGCGTGTCGAGCTATCGTTCGAGCCTTTTCCTGTAATACTTGGTAACAAACCAAGAAACGCACAATAAAACAGGTAAGCCACGTGCCTCCCAGCCGATTCAAACGTCTCGAACTGGCCGTCGCCATATGCGCCGCCAGCCTCACCATGCATTCCAGTCGCGCTCAGGATCTGCCACAGGGCGCAGATGTAACTCACGGCCGGATAGACATCGACGTACAGGGCCAGCACATGCAGGTCCAGCAGGGCAGCCAGTACGGTATTGTTAACTGGGACACCTTCAGCATCGGCGCTGGCTATCATGTTGACTTCGACAATGGCAGCGGCGCTACACTCAACCGTGTCACTGGCACAGATGTCTCTCACATTTACGGACAACTCACGGCCAGCGGCAGCGTCTACCTGCTTAACAGCAATGGCATCGTCATCGGAGAAGGCGGCCAGGTGCTGACCGGCGGGCATTTCATTGGCTCCACGCTCGATATCCAGGACAGTGATTTCCTGGATGGCGGTGGCTTCTCGCTGTTTGGCGAGGCCTCAAGCGGGGTCACCAACCTGGGCAAAATCTCCTCCTCTGGCGGCAATGTCCTGCTGGCAGGCTATACCGTGGAAAACCGCGGCGAGATCAGCGCGCCGCAGGGTCATGCCGGTTTAGCCGCGGGTACCCGGGTAGATGTGCTGACCGACACGAGCTGGGCCGGCGGTGCCTTTGCCGTGAAACTCGGCGAGCGCGACAGCTCTGTCAGTAACGAAGGCCGCATCCAGGCCATGGTCGCCGAGCTGCGCACCCACAATGGCAACATCTACGCGCTGGCAGGCAATAACACCGGCCTTATTCAGGCAACCGGCGTGCGCAGCGAGGGCGGCAAGGTCTTTCTGACGGCGGAAGACGGCCTGGTGCAAAGCAGCGGTGTCGTGTCGGCTGTCAAAGCCGATGGCAGCGGCGGGGATATCGAGATATCCGCACAGACTATTGAGAATTACGGTGGTGTGCAGGACGTCAGTGGCAGCACCGGTGGTCGCATTGCCCTGACCGCGGACAGCATCATCAGCGATACCACAATGCGCGCAGATGGTACGGACGGTGATGGCGGCGTTATCACGCTGGAAGCTGAGGACCAGGCCCTGTTAACTTCCGCCGGCAGCATCAGCGCCCAAGGCTCAGCATCTGGCGGTGAGATTGCCGTGGATGGTGGTAGTGGCAAAACCCTCCTGTCCGGCTCGATAAACGTGTCTGGAGGCCTGCAGGGTGGCCGTGTCAGTCTCTGGGGCCAAAGTGTGTCGATGTTTGGCGGCAGCATCCTGGCAGAGGGTGGCGCACTCGGGGGTGAGGTCTATCTGGGTGGCGGCTGGCAGGGTCGGGACATCTGGCAAGGAAACGCACTGCTCGAGACAAGCAACTCACAATCCACCTACCTCAGCGAGACCAGTCATATCAGCGTTGATGCCAGACAGCTGGGCAAAGGCGGTACTGTCGCCGCCTGGTCTGATGGCATAACGCAGTTTGCCGGCAAAATCACCGCCCGCGGCGGCCTGCTGGGCGGCGATGGCGGCATGGTTGAAACATCCGGGCTGGACGGCCTTGGCGTGTCCGGCGATGTTGATGCCGGCGCACGCGCGCCATACGGCACCAACGGCGCCTGGCTGCTGGACCCCAAAAACATAACGATTTCCGAAACTGCCGCACCACTGGAGGAGTTCCGCCGGGTGCTTAACGAACCCGGCGCCCGTGCTGCCTCTTACACGACCTGGAATTTTGGGCAGGACGTGGATATCAGTGGCAATACTTTTATCGTCTCGACCAGAGAGAGCACGGCGCAGGGCAGGTCAGCCGGCGGTGTGTATGTATTTGAGGACGGCAGGTTCTCAGCCTTGTTGACCAGTGGACTGTCCAGCACTGTGGATTTCGGTAAGACCATCGCCATAGCCGGGGATTTTATTGCAGCGTCTGCGCCCGGTGACCGCCAAACAATTGAAGGTACCATCTCTCAGTATCGGGGCTCGATCTCGTTCTTTCACCGGGGAGATGGCTGGAAAAACGGCACCCAAAGCCTGCTTAGCAAGCAGTACAACCCCTATTCCAAGCAGACTAATGATTTTTCGACTGATGATTGGGGCGCTGCACTGGTCGGTGCCGAGCGCTCCGGCAACACCTACTTTTATATCAGCAATCCATTGGCAGATCTGAATTCAATCAATGGCGAGGACGCTGGCACAGTGCTGGTCTACAGCTGTTCCTCCCCCACATTCTGTGGATCCGCCGGGGAGCTCACGGCTGAAACCAAGGTCGCCGATCAGCGCTACGGTACAAGCCTGGCTGCAGATGGCGATGTCGTTGCGATAGGCAGCACTAAATCGTACCACCCTACACTTGCCACTAATCAGCTGGATGTATTCGTTGGCTTCAACCGGCTTAATCTGACTATCGAGGGTTTCGGCAGTATCGGCGGGTTTGACGTTGATGACAGAACCCTGGTGGTAAATTCCGGGGACTCATTCCGTCAATTTGATTTGTCTCTTGGCGATAGTGGGACACAGGCCCAACAAAGCGCAGCGTGGACTATAGCCAAACCCGTCAATCTATGGGTAGCAAATCGGATTGCGGTCTCTGGCGACACCCTGCTGGTGGAGAACGGCTCCACAAGCAGCAGTACAAGACATGCGATTTATCAACGGCCGTCTGCAGGTTGGAATAGCTGCCCGGAGTCCGACTGCGCATACAGCCTTAACATCACACTCAGTGGTGAGAGGGCGAATTCGTTCGCTCTGGACGGAGACCTCGCTATTATCGGACAACAAGACTGGGCCTCCGGAGCCGGCCGAATCAACATATTTACTCGCCACAATGGCACCTGGGGGTATGGCGAAACGCTGGGCGCTACCCAGCTTGACTATACAACAGAATTTGGTGACGCCGTTGCCATCGACGGCGATACCTGGGTCGTTGGCGACTCATCGGTGGCCTTCAATGCCACAAATGAAGGCGCCGCCTACATATTCGAGAATGGCAGCCTGGCCGCCAGGCTGGGTCGTCGTTATCCACGCTTCATTAGCGGTAGCTCTTATGGTTTCGGATTGGACGTCGGCATCGATGGCTCGACAGTGGCAGTCATCAGTCCGGGCGACGCCTACATTTTTGAAAAAGGCGCTGGCTGGAAGAACGGCACAACCAATCTGACCGGCTATAAATTCTTCGGCAGCAACACAGTCAACAGTCTGTCGCTGGACAATAACCTCCTTGCTGTTGGTTTCACCCATCAGAGCAAAACCACGCCGGGGCAGGTGAAACTGTTCCAGAACAGTGGTACGGGATGGCAGAGCGCCCTCGATAACGCTCTTGCCAGCCTGATGCCCAGCACCTCCCAGAACAGCGATGGTTTTGGCATCGACGTCGCGCTGGACGGCAATACACTGCTGGTCGGACAGGCTTCGACTGACAACAGCATCACGCAGCGTGCATTTATATTCGAAAACACCTCCAATGACTGGTCCACTGCGGTAGAGACCATTCTGAACCGTGGTCTCGGTGCCAACAATGACCTCTCGTCTGGTCTGTTTGGTGGTTCCGTCGCGCTGGACGGCAATCTCGCAGTGGTAGGTTTTGGTACACAATTCGGCAATGTGCAGCAATCCAGTACAACGGGCGCCTATGTATTCGAAAAACAAGGCAGCTGGGCCGCGTCAAGCCAGCCGGCAGCGCGTCTGCAGGTAAATCATACTGGATTTGGTGCTGCAGTGGCCGTAGACAACGGTCTGATCGGGGTCAGCGCCTTTCCGGGCAACAATAGTGTCGGAGGCGCAGTTTACCTGTTCAAGAAACAGGGCGGCTGGCAGGACGGCAGCAATAATCTGATCGCGTCACTGGCTGCTGCCAGCAGCGGTGGCAGCGACAGATCCAGCATCGGGTACAGCCTGGCAATTTCTGGTGACAAGGTCGTATCTGGCGGCACGCCCGCAACCGCGCCTGGCTCGAATCCCTGGCGGGCCGGTTTCCTGTATCAGGGCCCATTTGACGTCGAAAGCCGATTTGCTTTCGGCAACCAGCCAGGTGACACACTCAGCCTGAAGGCCAGCTCGCTCGCTGGTGCGCTGTCCCTGGGCACCGATATCACCTTGCAGGCCAACAACGACATCAACGTCATTGATGCAATCACCGTGAACAACCCTGATGGCAACGGCGGCAAGCTGACCCTGGAGGCTGGGCGTTCGATTCTGGTGAATGCGTCGATCACCACGGACAGCGGGGACCTGCACCTGTTGGCTGGCTCTCCCAATGCCAATGCTACTTATCGTGACAGCGGCGAAGCGCGCGTGTTGGTCGGCACCGATTCAAATAACAATTCTGCCACGCTCAATCTGGGCTCCGGCAATTTGCTGATCAACGCGCCGGATCGCTTCGAGAACCGCGCACTGACCAACAACATCTTCCGATTTGATGCAACCAATCCCGGCGTCTTCCGCGTATTCTCAAAGACACCAGACAACACAGGCGCCATCTCGCCCAGTAATTTGCGAAAGAACCTGGATATTACCGGCCGCGACTTTGTGCACTACAACAAGACGTTCGATTATTCCAACCCGATTCCTGACGATCTCCCTACCGGTAGCGGATTCTTCTATACAATTCGTCCGTCGATACGGGTCTCCGTAGGAGACTCTACAGCAACATTCGGTGATGAAGCCGTTGCCACACTTCAACTGGACTCGGCAACGCTGGATGGCAACGACATTGATGCTGACGCTTTCGGTATCACGGCATCCGGGATACTGACTGTCGTCAAGACAGCCCCGGCCGATCATGTCAGCAAAACAGCGGGCGGCTTTGCCGAGGTTGGCAGCTATACGGACGGCCTGATCGCGACCTTACGCCAGAATGTTACGACCGGCAGCCTGTTCGGGGTTGACGTCACGGCAGGTGAAGCCGGCGATCTGACGGTCACCAAGAAATCGATTCGCGCTATCGTCGACAATGTGACGCGCGAGTACGGCACCGCAAATCCTCAGTTCACATTTACCTTCAAAAACCTGCAGGATGACGGCGCAGGCCTGGTGGCAGGCGATACCGTGTCAGTATTTGACACGCCGCTGACAGTGACAACTGACGCGGCTCTGGATACGGATGTGCGCCCCCAGCCCTTTGACCTGGTTGCAGGTGGCGGCGCAGACAACAACTACGATGTGACGCTGGTCGACGGCCTGCTGACCATTGTGCAACAACAATTACAGGTTACCGGCCTGAGCGCACAGGACCGGGTGTACGACGCGACTGCAAGTGCGACTCTCAGTGGCGCTGCCACGATTGCGCCGCTGGCCGGGGATGACATCTCGCTGGGTGGCACACTTACAGCGACTGCCAGTTTTGCCAGCAAGCACGTCGGCAACGACAAGCCCGTCACCATCAGCGGACTGCAACTGAACGGCGCTGATGCGCCCAACTATGCTCTGGTACTCCCGAACCTGACTGCCAGCATTACGGCGCTGGCCCTGAATCCTACGGGCCTCAGCGCCGCCGACCGTGTGTACGACAACACCACCCAGGTCAGTCTCAGCGGCACCCCCTCAATTGCGCCGATTCAGGGCGACGACGTCAGCCTGGCAGGAACCGTCAGCGGCAGTTTCTCTGACAGGAACGCGGGTATCAACAAACCGGTCCGGCTCACCGGCCTGACGCTTGACGGCGCCGACGCAGGCAACTACACATTAAACCTCTCTGATGCCCTGTTTGCCTCTATCAGTCCCCGCGAACTGCAGGTGACCGGGCTGACCGCGCAGGACAAGGTTTACGATGAGACACTCAGAGCCACAACGACGGGCACTGCCACCGTCACTGCACTGGGCGAGGACCAGGTGCAAGTGGGCGGCACAGCTCTTTTCCAGTTTTCGGATCGCCACGTCGGCACCAACAAAGTTGTTACCGCCAGCGGCTTTACGCTGCACGGCGCACATGCGGGCAATTACACCTTGCTGCAACCGACCGGGCTGACAGCCAGCATCACCCCAAGGGACGTGGTGGTCACTGGCCTCAGCGTTGTCGACCGAATTTATGATGGCACTGCCGCGGCCAGGCTAGTTGGCAATGCCGGTATCAGCACTTTTGGTCAGGACGATGTTACGCTGCAGGGTGACGGCACGGCCCTATTCGCGGACAAACACGTTGGTAGCAATAAAGCTGTTACTGTTAATGGCTTTAGCCTGACCGGTGCTCACGCAGGCAACTACAACCTGCTGCAACCCAGCGGGCTGAGTGCCAGCATTCTGGCAAGACCTCTGAGCGTAAGTGGCATCACAATAAGCAATCGCGCCTATGACGGAACCATCAACGTCAGTTTCACCGGTGATGCGGCAGTCAGCGGCGCGCTTGACGGTGATGATCTCAGCATCGACAGCAGTGGTTTCACGCTAAACTTTCTTGACAAGAATGTCGGTACAGATAAAAAAGTACGCATTGGCGGCGTAGCACTCAGTGGCGCAGATGCCGCAAATTATGATGCAACCGATGCCGGATTGGTCGCATCAATCACTCCGCGTCTGCTCGACCTGCTCGACGTTAATGTTGCCGACAAAATTTACGACAGGACAACCAGTGCTACCGTTACAGGTGGTCGCATTACTGGCATCCTGACTGGTGACAGCCTCAGCCTGCTGGTGTCTGAGAGATTTGGCATCTTTTCGGACAAGAATGTTGGCCAGAACAAGACCGTAACAATCGCTGGCTTCTCCCTGACCGGCAGCAGTGCAGGAAATTACGCGCTTAATCCACTGACTCTGAATGCCAGCATCACGCCTCATACTCTTAACATCACTGGTCTCAATGGCGATAAGACATACGATGGCCAGGCATCTACCACCTTACGTCACAACGGTCTGGACAGCGCTTTTGTTGGAGACGACGTCAGCCTGGATGGATCAGCAGTCAGCGCTGCCTTCGCTGATAAACACGCCGGAGCGAACAAAAACCTTAGCTTGACTGGCAGTTTCACCCTGCAGGGCAATGATGCCAGCAACTATTTACTGAATCAGCCAGGCGCCCTGACTGGCACCATCAGTAAACGCAACATTACAGTTGACGGTCTGACTATCGCGGACAAAGTGTATGACGGCACAACCACAGCAGAAATTTCCGGTACTGGGACGTTTGGCGGTGCGATAGCTGGGGACGACCTGGCAATCAATGTCGGTGAGGTCGATGTACAGTTCGCTGACAAGAATGCAGGAAACAACAAGCCAGTTGCCATGTCGGGTGTCACACTCAGCGGCGCCGACGCTGAAAACTATTCAGCCGCTACTCCGACCGGTCTTACTGCATCTATCACACCGAAGGCGCTGACAGTATCCGGGATTGGCGCCAGCGACAAAGTGTACGATCTGACCACATCAGCGACCTTGACTGGCACTGGCGTGATTGCCGGCCGTATCGATGGCGACCTGGTCACACTTGATGAAAGCGCCCGTTCGGGCAGTTTTGCCGACCGTCATGTCGGGGAGGACAAAGTCGTCACTGTCTCTGGCCTGGCACTCGCTGGCAATGATCGCAACAACTACGTAATTTCGCCGGTCAGCGACGTAACCGCTTCCATCACACCTGCTACTGTATCGCTTACAGGTCTCACGGCGATAAACCGTGTGTATGACGCAACCACGCTGGTGAATCTGGACGGTGTTAGCACGCTTGATTTTGGCACACTTGGCACCCTAAAAAGCATCAAAGACGATCTCTCCCTGCTCGGAACACCAGTCGCCAACATGAACGACAAACATGTAGGTGACAACAAAGCATTGACCGTCAGCGGTGTCACCCTGGGCGGACAGGACGCTGGCAACTACACACTGAACCTGCCGACTACGCTTAGCGCAAATATCACGCCTCTGGAGCTTACCGTTGTCGGCCTGACGGCGGTGGACCGGGAGTACAATGGCGACAATATTGCTGATCTGTCCGGCACCCCCAGTGCCGCCTTTAAAACAGGAGATGCTGTGAGCATCAGCGGATCGCCGCTCGCCACGTTTGATTCCAAAGACGTCGGCGCACGCACAGTGAACGTCACAGGCTTTGAGCTGGATGGAGATGACGCCAGCAACTACCGGCTGAAACAGCCTGAGCCATTGAACGCCTCGATTTCACCCTACCAACTCGTCCTGCAGGGCGTTGTCGCCGACGACAAAATCTACGATGGCACCACAGTGGCGCCTCTTAGCGGCAGCCTGTCTGTCAGTCCCTTGGGTGGGGATTCTGTTACTGTCAGTGGACAGCCTGTTGCGACGTTCGCCAGCAAGAATGTTGGTGACTCCATTGCTGTCACGCTAAGCGGCCTGGGTCTGTCCGGCGGCGGCAGCAATAATTACATCTTTACTATTCCAGAGTTGCAGGCGTCCATCACACCGCGGACACTGACAGTTAGTGGCATTACCGCCATGGATAAAGTCTATGACGGCACGACTGCTGCTTCCTTCAGTGGCACTGCAACACTACCCGATGTGGTTTCCGGCGACGCCGTGGATTTTGACGCGTCTATTCTTAGCGGCAGTTTCCGTGACAAGAATGTCGGTGACGGCAAACTGGTGACCGTGGAAGGCGGCGGACTCAGCGGAACAGATGCCGGCAACTACCTGCTGCAACTGCCAGGAAGCCTCACTGCATCAATTACACCAAAGCCTTTGAGTATCACAGGAATAAGCGCAGCAGACAGGGTCTATGATGGCACAACAACCGTATCGGTATCAGGTGGCAATCTTGAAGGCATGATTGACGGTGATGCAGTGCAACTTTCAGCTGCCGGTGCCACAGGCACGCTGTCCGACCCTGATGCGGGTGACAACAAACCGGTCACAGTGGCGGGCTTCTCAGTCACTGGCGCAGATTTTACAAACTACTCTTTAGCAGAACCCGAAGGGGTTACTGTCAATATTCTCCAGCGTCTGTTGGAGATAAGCGGCGTCCAGGTAGCTGACAAATTCTTTGACGGCAATACCTCAGCAACCGTCAGCGGCGGAAACCTGCAGGGCGTGATCAGCGGCGATGATGTTGGCCTGGTCGGTGCCAATATCAGTGGTGAGTTTGCCGACCCTGAGGTTGGCGACAACAAACCCGTTATTCTGTCAGGCTTTGATCTGACGGGCAGCGATGCAGGAAACTATTCACTGGGTGACGCACCAAGCACCACCGGCAACATTAAGCGTGAGCTACAGCTGATCACCGATGTCGTACCACCGGAAGTCTTGCGTGCCCAGGCCGACACGAATCTGGAAGCACAACGGGAAACGCTGACCGCAATGGTCAACGCACAGGCGGACGCGGTAACTGTGGTCGAATATGAAGCGGCGACCGCCAGCGTATTTCAGCGCGTGGCAGCTGCACCTGTCAACAATTCGATTCTGGCAACACCACCCGAGCAACAGGACACTTTCACTCAGACCTATGTGGCGGCAGCGCAGACATTGCAACAACGTCAGCAGGAGTACGCGGCCCTGGAAACCGGCTATCGCAGCGAAGCTCGATACCTGAAGTCACTGACACAGACATTCAATCAGGTGCAACGGGATCTTCAAGTGGCGTCTGCATTGATTCCCGCGATTGAATCCTCCATCGCCGGAGCCACCGCTGCGCTGGCTGATCTTGATACGAATCTGGCCGAAATTCAGGAAGCACGCGAGCGACTGGCGGAATACACACAACTGGAACAGGAAGCTCTGGCCACAGGTCGCGGCGCGGAGGCTGCGCAGTACCGCGAGATGCAAGCCGGTTTACAGGAACTGATCGATCAGGAAGACGAATTGCTGCAGCAACGCGCAGAAACAGAACAGCTGATTGCAGAGCAGCAGCAGGAAATCGAGAGCACGCGCCAGAGCATCGCTGAGCTGGAAGAGCAAAGCCAGGTGCTAAGCGCCGAAATGAGTGACACCGAAATCGAAGTGCAACTGGCCGCAGAGCGCGCCAGCGCGTTGCGAGAAGGAATCGCTGAGGCCAGCGAGGAAATGGAGACCGCACGCGCGGAAGGTGCGGCAGCTTACGAACAGCGGGCCAGCAACCTTGCCCAGGCCCGCCAGGAAGCCGAGGCCAAGGTAAATAATCTGCAAGCGGTCGTTTCATCAGACCTGGCGCAGCGCACTGCCGCCAGCCTGGTGGATACCGACCCAGCGGTTGTTGCAACGCTGGCGGGACGTGAGCAGGCCACCGCCGCGAAAAATGCGGTAGGCCAGACAATTTCGCAGACCCTGGGTGCCGGAGCACTCAATTACGCGGAACAACTGGCACAGCAGGCGACCTCTGGTCAGGGCCTGGGCGTCAACCCGCAGCAACTGCGAGACGGCCTGGTCAACAGCGTACCTGAACTCAACCAGCTGCAGACCCAGTACCAGTCAGCCATGACTGCCCAGCAGTCCGCAATGACAAGCATTGAGGACATATTCTTTGCTGGCCCCCGAAATGCGGCGCGCACTCTGTTGGGCGTCACTGGTGCCCAGGCTGACAATCTGCCAATGGTTGCTGCTGCGCGCGAGCGGATGAATAGTCGCATTGCACAACTTGCAGGTGTTGACCTCAGCACCATTCCAGCCGTGGACGCCAGTGGCAACCCATTGCCCATGGTGGAGCGTATTGCGCTGGGGATGCTGGCCCGCCAGGGTGCCACCGACCTGGCGGCAGCCGCCAACCCCGGCACGCTGGGTTCGGCGGCCAGTGGTTACCAGGCACGCATTGATGCGGCGGTCGGACGTGAATTTGGCATCACACCCACTCAGGCCTTGAATGACCCCAATGCTGCCTTGAATGCAGCAGCAGATCTGGTACCAACCGATCGGGACAGTGCCATTGATGTGGCCGAGCAAATGTTAGTGGCCCGCGTCCGGCTTGATGGCGCCCTTCAGGACGCCGCCATGCAGGAAGCAGCCGCCCAGGATCCAACGGGCACGCTGGCCGAAGTCAACAATATCGAAGCCGCCGCTGAGCAGGCGTTTGCCGATACCTATGGTCAGACACCCGAAGAAATGCTCATCAGTTATATCAATGGTCAGGCAGATGCCGCACGTGCTGCCGACACGCCCGAGGAAATGCTGGAGCTCTACCTGCAGAACAACATGCCTCAGGCAGCGCTGGCAAGAGACGTTATCGAAGGCATGCGCAATGGCGCGCCACCCGATCAGTTGCTGGCAATGGTGGCCAGTTCCTCAACGGGCGGCCGCAACAATCCACTTTCCATCAACAACACGGGCGATGCAGCGAATGCCGGTCGCACTGGGCTGGCCATGCAGGACGCGGCAATCACGCAGGCCGAGGTCGCTGATCGCACAGGTACGCTGAGAGCGGTTAACGATGTGCGCGGCGCGGTTGATGCCGAGTTCGCCGCCGTGTTTGGCGGTAGCCCGGAAGAGTTGGCTCTCAATGCGCTGGAAGATCCGGAAGCTGCGGCCGGCCAATTGCTTGAACTGGGTGAAGATCTGTTCTCTAACCCGGAAGGTGCCACACTGGAGGCTGTCAATATCGTCGGCAGCGGTGCTGTCAGTGCGGCCAGCAGCGCGCTGAACACAGCACGCAATCAGCTGGAAGTCCTGGCGGGTCCGCTCGGTGGCGTCGGCGAGGCCATGACCACCATTGCTGACTGGGGCGGAGACATTGTCGGCGGCGCCATCGACTTTGCCGGTGACCTGTTCGGCTTTGGCGGTGGTGGTCCGTCCGATGCAGAAATCGCCGCGGCCCAGGCTTTTGTAGCACAGCAGGCTCGTGTGGCTGAACTGGAGCAGCAACAGGCTGAAGATCAGGCGATTATGGCCTACCTCGAGCAGGCCCGTGCAGTCGCTGAATCCAAATACCGTCTGGCGGTCGGCGTTGAAAAAGCCAAAGACCAGGTGAGCCAGTATGTGCTGAACGCCAAGGTAGAGTCACGCCGCGAGCAGGAATACCAGGTCACCCGCCAGGCCAGCACCGAGGTGATCCGTGAGTATGTCCAGAACAACCTGGAACAGGAGGCCGGTGCTGCCCAGCGCCAGCTGCAGGCCGTATCCGGCACGCCGGAAGAACTCGCCGCACGCGCAAACGCCTGGAGGGCAGGATCATGAACAACACTAAACCATGGTCTATCTGCTTAAGCCTGGGCCTGCTGGCAGCTTTGCCGGCCACGGCCCAGCAGTCAGAGTCCGGCGTTCAGGTGATTGGTCCACAATCCACGGTGGAACGTTATGATGCGCCGGTACTCCCGATCGGGTCCGCAGAAGGCATGATCGACTTTCCATCGTTGATCAGTGCGCCTGGCGCCGATGATGGCATTGAAATCATGCCCAGCTTTGACGCCGTCACGATAGAGATACTGGGCACCGGGCAGAGTCGCCAGGAGGGCGAATTTGTCGACATTCTGGGTCAGAGTCGCGCTGACGACACTAACCGCGATGCCTTGTATGGGGCGCTTCGTGAAACCCTGTCCGTGCATCAGGGACTGCCACTGACGCTGGGCGATGTGCGCTTCATTCAGCAGGACATTACTGATGCCTATCGTAGCAACGGTTACCCATTGCTGTCTGTCATCGTTCCTCCGCAGGAGATCGCCAATAATCATCTGCGTGTGCAGGTCAACGAGTTCCGGCTGGCAGAGGTGCGGCTCAGCTATGGTCGTGGTGATGGCAACTATAGCGACGGCGACCCTCGCTGGAGTGATCCTGAAAAAATTCAGGCGCGCTTCGAGCCCGTTCTTGAGGCGCCTATCCTCAACCAGCAATCGCTGGACGATGCCGTCGAACAGCTTAACCGCAGCCCGTTCCGCAGTGCCCGAGTGGTGTTTGAGCCAGGCACGGAACTGGGTCAGAGTATTGCCAATGTGCAGATTGACGAACAGCGCCCCTGGAGTATTCAGGGCGGCTATAACAATCATGCCACGGAAAGCTCCGGCACTAACCGATACTCCCTCAGCGCCACCCTGGGCAACATCCTCGGGGAAAACAACCAACTCTCGCTAAACGCCACCTTCGGCGACAGTATTGAGGAGTTCAGTAATTATTCAGCAGTGTTCACCGTTCCGAACCGCTGGGGACATACATTTACATTAAATACCAACTATTCTGATACGGCATCCAGCACCATTCCCGGCATCGATTCAGCCAGCACATCCCTTCAAATGACTGCCGACTACCGTGTACCTTTGCGACGCGGTGACAGCTGGGAATTGTCTGGCAACGCGGCCTTTTCCTTAAAACAATTTGAACGCGCCAGCCTGTTTGGTGGCACTGAAGTGGGTGGCGCCGAGTATGACGGCGCACAACTGTCCGCTGGGCTGACGCTGAACCTGCAGCGAGAATTCAGCTCCAACCAGATCTCGGCGACTGTGTTTAACAGTCTCGCCGGTATAACCGACCTGAACAACGCGGAAAACTATCGCCGCTTCTACAACAGCGCCGATGGTGATCCTGAAAGCACGCATATCAGCCTGAGTATTGCCCACATGCAGCAACTCGGCGTGCTTGGTGATCGTTGGAGCAACTGGCGTACCGAGACTCAGATCTCCGCACAATATGCCATCACCCAGCTGGCAGGCAGTGATAATTTTGCACTGGGAGGGCCCGGCATCCTGCGCGCCTATCAATCCAGTGAAGGCGCCGGAGACCGTGGTGCGTTCATCAACCAGACGCTGCATTTCCCACCGTTGAGCCGCCCAGTCCTGTATGGTCTGATCCAGAACGTGCAGTGGTCCGCTTTCGTAGAATCAGGCACGGCGGAATTCGAGAACGGCGGCAGCATCACACTATGGGATGCAGGGCTGGGAATGTCCCTGCAGTTTCGTGGCAACACGCGCTGCAACTTCACGCTTGCGGTTGCCGGCGAGGATTCAGGGCAGACGCAATCGGGAGATAGTCGGTTTTTCGCGGGGTGTAATTTCTCTTATTGACGCACAAGAATTGAATTCTAAACTTATCCACAGGGTGCCGATAACCAGATAGTAACATCTACAAAATCTCTATCGTCGGTAAAAAAGGCTTACCCTCATGTCCGTTAAACAGAAACTCATCGGCATGGCTGCCCTCGCAGTTCTGCTACTTTTGATTGTTGGAGGCTTCGGTTTCACGGGCATTGCACAATTAAACCAATCGACCAGTCATTTACAGCTTCAGTCCAACATTCTTG
The DNA here is from genome assembly GCF_021729085.1 of Pseudohongiella sp. O18. Lineage (GTDB taxonomy): Bacteria > Pseudomonadota > Gammaproteobacteria > Pseudomonadales > Pseudohongiellaceae > Pseudohongiella. The sequence continues at coordinate 414,524 of NZ_JAJSAR010000001.1, forward strand.
GCAACCACCTGACCGCAGACATGATGCACGATGCGCTTAGTTCTGACGTGCTCGCCGCGGTGGTGGCGAGCAGCAGTGGTGATCGCGAGGCAATTGAGACAGCGCGCGCTGATCAGCGCGAGCACGCCCAGACCTTCCGCGACATGCTGGCGGCCAATGAGTCGCTTATCACGGACCCGGAAACAGCCACCGCTCTACAGACTGTGTTGCCTGTATTAACCGACTACATCAACTCGGCCGACCGTATCGTTTCGCTCGCTGAATCCAATCTGTCTCGGGCGCTAAGTTCGTCTCCAGCCTTGACTGCCAGTGTTCTGACGGTCGATGAACCTCAGGAACAAAACAATGCCGCAGCAACCGTTGTCGAGCCTGTGACAGAAGCCCGGCCAACGCAGGCCCTCGCCGAGCTGGACGACTTTCGGGCAGCATATGCCCGTCTGGCGGATGAGATGGAGAGCCTGACCAGACTCATCGAGCAAAATGCGGCATCCGTAGAGGCTGAAGCCGATGAGACAGCTATAGCATCGAACATGTTGATGAGCCTTGGTCTGGGTGTTGGTGTGCTATTGATGGTTGCACTCGCCTGGCTGATCAGTCGCAGCATTGTTGGACCATTAAACGAGTTGCTCGCCAACGCTGAAATAGCCGCCACCGGGAATCTGGGTACATCTCTTACGATTAATGGCAGTCAGGAAATCGCCAACTCAGCCAGAGCTCTGGAAACGATGCGCTTAAATCTGTCTACCATGGTAGCTGCCATTGGAGACTCGGCCAAACAACTGTCGTCTGCTTCAGATGACATGACGTCAACCACCTCCAAGAGCCGAGGCAGTGTTGATCAACAGCAGGCGGCGATCTCCCAGGTTGCCGCTGCCATGCACGAAATGACCGCCACATCGCAGGAAGTTGCCGACAATATCAAACGCATTGCGGATGCCGCCGTTGCTGCTAACCAGGAAAGCACCGCTGGTACTGAGGTGGTCCGCGGCACAATCAGTGACGTGCGCGATCTGGCGGCACAAATAGAACAGTCTGCCGCTGTCATCAATCAACTCAATGAGGACAGCGAAGACATCTCCGGAGTACTCAGCACCATTACCGGTATTGCCGAACAAACCAACCTGCTGGCACTAAACGCCGCCATTGAAGCGGCTCGTGCAGGAGAACAAGGCCGTGGCTTCGCTGTGGTCGCCGACGAAGTTCGCACGCTTGCCAGCCGCACACAGCAGTCCATCGGACAGATTCAGGCGACCATCGAGAAGCTGCAGGGCGGCTCCCAGTCAGCGGTCAAGGCAATGGAGAGCAGCCGCAATAAATCCGGCAAAGTGATGGAGCAGGCGCGCCGTGCGGGGGCCTCGCTGGAGGCGATCGTGCGCGGGGTATCTGAAATAAAAGACATGAGCGTGCAGATCGCCGACGCGGCTGCGCAGCAGAGCACGGTGTCTGAAGATATCAGCAGATCTCTGGAGCAGATAGACGGGCAGTCACACATCACCACCGAAGGCCTGGGGCGCACCAGCCAGAGCGCGGTTGCCGTGGCGGATATTGCCTCTGAACTGACAAAGGCGGTCTCAAAATTCCGGTTGTAGGCCTGTGGCTTGTCGACGTCGGCGGGAGAGCGCAGAGAGTCAACTACATCAGCGACAGCTCCAAGCGAAGACCAAATACCAGAGCATCGTCTGAGTCGCGTTCGGCACCCGGATTGACCACGTATTGCAAATTGGTCTGAATTGAAACTACGTCCCCCAATGGTGCACGATAACTTAGTTCGAAATTGGTTTCGTGGGCAGCCGTATCAACTCCTTCAAGACGATTCAGCGATTTAAAGTCTGCGCCCGTCACACCCGTGGCCACCGCCAAACCCACGGCATCATCAGGCCGGGCCGCCAAAAATTCGCTTAACACCAAGCCTGCGCCGGTGTACCCGCTCAGCTGATTTATCTGACTGTCGGCAATACCGACTCGAACAAAACCATTTAACTGCCCGGGTAGCCAGTCAACCGGAGCAAACGCATGATCGATAAATCCGTACAGCCCTTTATTGTGGCGCGTTGACGGATCTCGCTGCACCGGATCGGCCAGTGTCTCAGTTTCCGTCGTGTAGAACCAGGCGCCCAGTCCCAGGCGGCTTTGCGAAAACTGTCGGTCAGCTTCCGCCGCCAGCAGTAACCCCTCATCACTGCTCCAGTAAATGCCACTGTGGTTGTCGTTTTCCGGATTTCCCGGCACGGCGTCCAGAATGGCAATACGGTATGACATGCTTTCCGACACGCTGCCCTGCCAGCGCAGAGCCAGCGATGTCAGGGGAAATAAAGACGGACCGCGCTCACCACTTTGAGCATAGTCCGTACCGATCCCATGAGCGGGATTGAGGAAAAAACCCGCTGTGTCGATCGCATCGAACTCAGAGTTCAGATCATACAGACCAAAACGGAGAGAGTGCGCAGATGGCCAGGTTTTGTCGATCCACAGTTCCAAAATACCAAGCATGGAGGTCGTATCGATATTGCTGATGCCATGCACGGAGCTGACTAGCCTGTCAGACAGCGTGTCATTGTTATTGTACAAACCATAGGCAAACACCGTTACACCGTCCCAGCCCCAGGCCCTTTCCGCGTCCAGTGTCAACGTCAAGTCGAGATTATCCAGATAAACCTCGTCCTGAGAGATTCCGCCGCTCTGATTGGACCACAGCTCGCCAGTGTAGATCAGCTCTGTACTGAGTGGTTCTGCGTGCAGCTGGGAACAAAACAATAGCGGCGCTGACGCTGCCAGGACAAGATTTTCAAATGCACGTGAAGAAGGGCTGGTATTGTCTCGCATGAATCAGATCGCTATAACATCGTGACTGGGTATACGAGTAATAGCGGCAGATAGCCGGCAAAGTTGATCACTCCTTTCCTGATTGATCACACGGACAGGCGTGTCCGTCGGGTCACATCGCGATCACTGGAGCCCTGGAGTGTCAGTCAGCGGCACGCTTCGCCTTTTTGTTCGCATACATCGCCGCATCCGCCTCGTGCAGCATATCCTCAATTGACGCATGTTTGAGTGGTTCATAAGCAACCAAACCATAGGAAAACCCAAACTCGTAAGGTAGCGCCAGCTTTTCACACTGCGCCTGCAGTCGCTCACGAAACTGTTCTATCAGATTCCTAATGGTACCTGGATCAACATTGGTCATCAGGACGACAAACTCATCGCCGCCAAGTCGGGCGAACACATCCGAGGTTCTGAATGAGGAGCGCATCTGGTCCGCAAAAAGCTGAAGTACCCGATCACCCTCCGCATGCCCATGGACATCATTCACTTGCTTGAATTTATCCAGATCAAAATAGACCAGCGTCGCCGGAAACATCTGCCGTCTGCACAATTCCAGACTGTATTTGCTGAGCGTCAGAAAGCCCCGTCGGTTCGAAATTCGTGTCAGTTCATCCGACACCGCCAACTGCACAGCCATTAGCTCGCGCTCTACCATCCCTGCGAGGTCAGCCAGCATCTCTATATCGTCCTTCTCCAACGTTCGTGGTTCACGGTCGATGATGCACAGCGTTCCCATGGGCTGTCCACTGACGGTTCGCAACGGATATCCGGCGTAGAATCGAATATGTGGTTCCCCGGTGACCAGTGGGTTATCCGCAAAGCGCTCGTCAGCCAAGGCGTTTTCGATAACAAACGCGCCTGAGTTCAGGATGGCGTGTCCACAGAAGGAGATCTGCCGATCGGTCTCGCTGGCTTCCAGTCCAAGGCAGGATTTAAACCACTGGCGATTTTCATCGATCAGACTGACCAGGGCAATGGGCACTCCAAACACCCGCCGCGCCATGCGCGTGACACGATCGAAGCGCTCCTCAGGGGGCGTATCCAGAATATTTAGCGACTTTAGCTGTGAAAGACGCTCAATTTCGTCGGCGGGCAGTGGGGCAGCAATCATGGTTAACTCCTTGGCAGGATTTCGAAATTTTTCAGGAGGCAACCCGTACCAGCATTAACAATCGCAAGGTAGGTGTTATCGCGCCGTTAATGCAAATGTTGCTTTAGATACAAAAACAACGCAAGTCAAATTGGCGTGAATCCGGATCAGATCAGACCAAACCACTTAAAGGTTCGAGTCGTAGGCCACTATGGAGCTTATTGTTGCGCGTGATGCGTGACATCGACTTTCATCGAAGTTTACAGGAGAAAGACTATGTCCAGCCCCGAGCACAAACAGAAGATCTGGAACCTTATCAAAGACATCAAGAACGCCATGCTGACAACACGTCATGGTGAGGAGCTGCGCTCGCGGCCAATGGTGCTGGTACAGGATGAATACGACGGAACATTGTGGTTCTTCACCGACCTGGATTCAGAGAAAGTATTTGAACTTGAGGATGACAACGATGTCTGCGTGTCTTTCTCTGATCCTCACAACCATGTCTACGTCTCGCTGACCGGCACTGGCCGTGCCACGCGCGATAAAACACTCATCGATCGATACTGGAATTCAGTCATTGGCGCCTGGTTTCCGGAAGGGAAGGAGTCGCCCAATGTTGGCATGCTGGAAATCAAGGTTCACAAAGGCGAGCACTGGAACAGTGACAGCAGCAAAATGGTAAAAAGCATCAAAACCACGGCTGCAAAGGCCAAAGGTGAGCAGCCTGATCTGGGAGAGCACGAAAAATTCGGCACTAAATAAGGCCTGCGCTATCATGCAGACGACCATATTGGCACAGAGAGAGTTCACATTAAGACGGCGTGATTATCGTTCTGAAAGTCAGATTGACCCTTGGTCCGCGAGGGCGCGTTTCTTTCGGGATACCATGCTTCCAGTTTTTCTGTGTCTCTCCCGCCATCAATAAAAGGCTGCTGGAAGGGAGCAGCAATACCACATTTTCGATGTCTTTGCGGTGCCTGTGTTTCAACACAAAGCGCCGCTCCTCACCAAATGAGACAGATGCGATGACCGGTTGCGCCCCCAGCTCCGGTTCATCGTCGGCATGGAACCCCATACTATCCCGATGGTCGCGATAATAGTTGACAAGTACACTGTTGAACGAGGCGCCGCTCAGTGCTTCAACTTTCGATTTGATATCCAGCAAAAGATCAGACCATTGCTCGGGCGCAAGTGTTATGCCGGAGTACGAGTATTCCGCTCCCGCATCCCCGTGCCAGGCAAGCAAGCGGGGCTGAAGGTATGACTTCCCCCAGAGGGTGATGCGATCCTGCCGCCAGTTGGTCTCCCGTATCAGCCGCTCCAGCAATTGTTTGTCTTCGCCGAAATCAACATGGCGCCAAAGCAAAATCTCCGCGTCATCAATCGCCAGTGATTCACTGTGTCCTTCATCAAAAAGATCCATCAACACACAACCTGGATAACTGACTATCCGGCTTAGACATGTTGATCAATCAGAATGGGATTACCGTCCGGATCAAATACCGTAAAGCTCGCCGGTCCTTTATCACCCGAAATGGACGGCTCAACTATTTCAATTCCTTTGGACTCCAGTTGACGGCAAAGCTCACGTGCGTCTTCAAAGCTTTCCAGATTCTCAGCATTCTGATTCCATCCAGGATTGAATGTCAGTATGTTTTTGTCGAACATCCCCTGAAACAATCCGATGTTGGTCTCGCCATTTTTCATGATCAGAAAATTGTGTGACTCTGCGCCAGCGTAGACTTCAAAACCCAGTTTTTCATAAAAAGCTTTGGACTTTTGCAGATCTTTGACTGTCAGACTGATGGAAAAGCAACCCAGTTTCATAGTTCTCTCCGCCTCTTCAACGTGGTTCAGCTGTTGCCAGTATGCAGCTTGCCAACTGCGATTTCCAGGCGCTTGATTTCACGTATCACGGAGTTTCGATTCATCTCCATCCAGCTCCACAGCTTTAACATCCCCTGAGCATTGACTGTCATGACGAACCACACCCCCCAGAAGACCCGCTGGTCGACACTCTCTGCCATAAAAAAGCGATACCCGCACCAGATCAGGACCACGGTCAGCACGGCTATCGCCACGTAGGCAACCACCATCCAATGCCGCAGCCCACCTTTAAACGGACTGGCAGCAAACTGAATCAGCCCCTCCTTTTCTGCCATCGCCTTATCAATCTCTGCCGCATCACTTTCAAGTTCATTTTTAATACGATTGTCCAGATTCATTCTCTGCTCTCCTGAATCAATGGCTTATACGTCAAACCGCTCTTTCAGCAATCTTCGGGCCCGATTCAACCGCGACTTGACTGTGCCCTCTGATATCCTGAGCACCTGCGCCACCTGCCTGACGGACATTTCCTCCAGGTAGAACAAGTGGATCATCTGCTTCTCCAGCGAAGGCAGTCGATTGATCGCGGCATTGAGCGATTCTTGTTGTTCACTGTTATCATCACTGAGCTCGGGCTCAACATCCGACACGTCAAGTTGCTGATCCGAGCCTCTGGTTTTTTTGAGCAGATCGATACAACTCCAGTGCACCAGCTGATACATCCAACTCTTGAACGCTTTGGGGTCATCTAATTGACGAATGTTTCTGGCCAGTCTGAACCAGGCTTCCTGGGCTGCATCCTGTGCTATCTGACGATCACCGCTTACTTTGTAACCATAACGCAGTAGAGCGTTCTGGTAGCGCTGAAAAAGCTGTTGGAAAGCCCTGTTGTCGCCATCCTGAGCTTCCAGCACCAAAAGCTCTTCTTCAGCCTGTTGCATTCGTCACTCCGATTCACTCATCTCTTAAGACGATGCGAATGGCTGGCGGGTTCATTTAAATTTTCTTGTTTCAGTCAGGCAACGATTTCCGCATCCGTGCATTCGGAACAACAACACCGCGAACTTCCGGCAAGCGTTGCTCGACGATGCAAAAACCGTATTTTGCAAAAAAAGGTTGTGCCGTGCGGCTCACGTCCGCTGTCATTTCTTTGAGCCCCAGTGCCGCCGCTTCGCCAAGCAGCGCTGACATTAGAAGTTTGCCGATGCCTTTGGATTGATGATGCCCTGAGACAAAAAAATGGTCCACATATCCATCGGGCTGTATATCTGCGTAACCCACCAGCTGTCCGTTTAACTCAGCCACGAAGGGTTTTATCCCTCGAATCTTCTGCACCCATAGCTCAGGATCCAGATCATCGGGCGCCCAGGCCTGTATTTGCTGTGGAGTGTAATCTCGACTGGCAATCAGGTGGACGGCTGAGTGAAAGACATCAAAGAGCCTGTGTTCTTCGCCTGGCCGGTAGCGACGGATATTCATGCCTTTCTTCCCTGACTCTGCTGCCATGGGCTCGGTTTCTTGTCCGTCCGGTGGACACAGCCCGGCCAACAGCACGGCCGCCGCTTTCCTTCGAGCAGCTCATCCACAGCGCGATCAATTCGCCTTAGTCGTGTTTTTTCCTGCTTGGCATCCTCAATCCAGCATATGAACTCATTGCGGGCAATCGGCGTCAAGCTTTCCCAGAGTTCAACGGTTTTGTCACTTCTCTTCAGCGCAGCGAGGAAGTCTGTCGGCATGTCATGCACAAGTCCGCCAGATAGACTGGACATACGATCACCTTTTGGTCAAATTCGACAAGCAAAGTCAGTCTACTTTTCTGATAGTGTCTCCCGACTTTACGACGCCTGCAACCGTAACCCGCGCATTGATCCCTCGAAGGTTGAGCGCTTTTCCCTCATCAGAGTTTACAAATAAAACCGCGTCTTTGCCGAAACGTTCCTTGAACTTCTTGCATCCCAGGTGCGGCTCGCTGGTGACTTCCAACCTGGCAGTCCCTATCTCGAGGACCGTGCCGGCGGGCAAATTTTCAGCACTCAGATCCAGATCCACATAAAACTGATCGCCCGCAAGCGGCCAACGGTCCCTGGTTTGTGCAATCACTGAGATACTGCGTGAGTTCATCAGGTTAATCTGCATATCCGGATTGGCAGTTGCTCTTCTGCCCTTGCCATCACTTCTGGTCAGCCAGTTGTCACCTACCAGCCCGTGAGTTGAATCCAGCTCGGCGTGCGCCAGAACTTCACGCTCACCGGTTTCCGGCCTACGGACGATCAACTCCACCGTACCAACTTCTTTGGGTGAGCTCTTGATGTCACTCAAGCCCTTTTCCAGCTCGTCCATACTTGTAAACATGTCAGTTCCCTTTAATCTTTGTTCCAGTTTCTCTGCATCTCGAGGAATGTGTATGACGCTGACCATGTGATCAGCACGAATCCCACTAGTGATTGTGTGCCATAAAGAAAGCGTATTGGCCCCATGGGAATCATGTCACCATATCCCAACGTGGTGTAGGTCACCGCTGACATGAAGATATAGTCCAGAAATGACATCACCTCATAACCACTGACAACACCCACGTCATTTTTTTCTACCAGCCACCAGGCACTGATGCCGAATATCCAGATAGCGGCGACGTGAATAATAAGTATGCCAAACAATAGCAGCAGGATACGTTGTCGATGCGAAAGTGAGGACCTGGCAATAAAACGACTAAACACAATGAAGGCTTCGTAGTGAAGCATCACAGCCGCTACAGAAGTAACGACTGTCGTAAAAAACGCGAACACATGATACTGATCCAACACTCAGTCCCTTTCTACGTCAGCAGACCCTCACCTAAAGTTCATATTTCAGTGACACAGTCAACGCTGAACTCTTGTTGTTGAGATTAGGCCAATCTGAAAATTCCAGGTCAAATGCATTGTATTCCAGGTCAATCTCCAGGGTCTGCGAGAGCTCGTAGCTGAGGCCCAGGCCGTAAACGATATCGGATTCATCAATCTCCAATATAGTTAACTGATTCTCCCCGCCATTCCGACTGAAAAAGAAGAAGGAGGAATCAGCGCTCCACCAGAAATTGCCCACCTTGCCATAGACTGCAAGTCGTTCGGACAAGGGAAACTGGGCAATGATAGAAGCTGTTGCACCGGTGACATCAAAATCGCTGTATAACGAGTTCGGCGCAGGATATTCACCCAAATCCTTGTACCCAAGCTCCAGGGCAAGATAAGGATTGAATTGCCAGCCGGCTGCGACTTTTAAAACAGTGGTGTTCTCTTCAGGAAGGCCGGATTGTATCCAGTTCTGCCCAACACCAGCGCTCACATACAAGCCCGTGTCAGTAAGCTGATCGGCCTGCACCACACTCATTGGACATACCAGGCAAATAACCAATCCAGCCTTTTGTAGTCTATTCATCATGTATATACCCGTCCCTGTTGATTTACTTATATAGGCTTATGCCGACGTCATTCGCGCCCCACTGTCGCCAGTGCGGCGCCCGCACCAAGATACGAACCGCCACTAAAGAGGCCTGTGGCACGACTGTCCGGCAGAGACTTAAGTTTGCTCGCGATTTTGCTGCTCAGCAACGCGTAAAGTGAGTCCAGTGTGACTGCCATCACCCAGAATAACGATGACAGGACAGCAACCTGAGCCAGGTAGGATTGGCCGGGGGAGACAAACTGGGGAAGGAACGCGCCGAAGAAAAGGATGGTCTTGGGGTTCGTCAGGGACACCCAGAACCCTCTGTTAAATGAGCCCAGGGCAGTGGGTGGCGTGGCCGCCACGCGTTGCAAAGACGCCTTAAGATGCCTGAATCCAAGATACAACAGGTAAGCCACGCCCAGCCATTTCAGCCACCTCAGCCCTTCGCTTATCGCCGTGACGAACCAGGCTGTTCCCAGCGCGGCGACCATTAACTGGATAATCATCGCTGCGCTGGTTCCCGCGACTGTCTGCATGCCTCTTGACCTGCCATGCACCACGCTGGTGGTGATGATCACGATCACATTGGGACCCGGAACTATGATCAGGCCCAATGAGACGAGGACAAATAGCGCCAGCTCCATGATTACAACGCTCTGTTTTGAGTTTCCTGTCCAGGCGTAATGAAGAGCACGCGTGAGAACTCCGGTGTTTTTGCAGTATGCCAGATGCCTTTTGGCACTATCACATACTGCCCGGGCTCCGACAGCTCAATCGTCTTATCACCGTCCTCAGCTTGCAGATGAAACGTTGTCGAGCCAGCCAGCAGTACGACAATTTCGTCTCCATGCGGATGCATCTCCCAGCTTGGCCAGTCAACATCAAACTCATGACAGGAGATCAGGTCGTGCCCCTCGAAGCTGCCGTAAGTTTTATCGAGCCGTTCGTAAAGCCCCGGATCAAAGCGCTCTACCGTAGCAGCCTTGTTTGGGCTCATGACAACAAAGTCTTTCAACAGATTCAGCGGCAGCTTCATTTATATATCCTTGTTATAGAAGTCTGATTATTGCCTGATCAAACCAGTATTGGCTACCGTCATGCCTGATCATATGCTCTCTCAAGCGCGGCAACATCAATCTTGACCATTTGCATCATGGCGCCCATCACAGCCTGAACCTTGTTGGCGTTCCCGTCGTTGATCAGTTCCATGAAACGCCTTGGAACAATCTGCCATGTCAGTCCGAACTGGTCTGTAATCCAGCCGCACTGCATCGGTGTTGCACCCGCATCGATGAACTTGTTCCAGTAACCATCGAGTTCCACCTGATCTTCACAGTCCACATAAAGTGAGAAACCCTGGGAGAAGCTGAAGTAAGAACCTCCGGCCTGATAACCCATGAAGGACTGACCACCGATGTCGAACTCTGCAGACGTAATCGGGCCGTCTTCCCCATTGCGTGCCATTTTCCGGACTCGGGAATCCGGAAAGGTTTCAGTATAGAACCTGATCGCCTCTTCCAGGCGATCATTAAACATTAAAAACGGCGTCACTTTTGACATTGATACAGCTCCTTTGTGTTGATCCTTCTGTAGTCGTCCATGACAGGCTTATTTCGACACGCGCCTGGCTGTTATTTATCCGGATAAATCGATTCTGCGCCTGAGTAGCGCACACCCGACAGCAACGCCATATCCCGGTTCCAGGTCGCCAGATCATCCGGATTGAACTTACCCAGCGAATCATGCCCACAGGCGCGCGCCATCACCTGCATCAGTTCTACCGAGGCTCGCAGAAAGTTGTTGAGCCGCTCTGCCGACGCGTCGACGTCCAGGCGTTTGCGCAGGTCCTCTCGCTGCGTCGCGATTCCTGCCGGGCAATTGTTGGTGTTGCACATTCTTGCGCCGACACAGCCGATCGCCTGAATGGCACTGTTTGCCAGTGCAACACCATCGGCACCCAGGGCCATCGCCTTCACAAAATCAATCGGCACACGCAAGCCACCTGTGATAATCAGCGTCACGCGGCCGCTGGCTTTTTGAGCATCCAGATAGCGGCGCGCACGCGCCAGGGCCGGAATGGTTGGTACACTGATGTGGTCGCGGAACATTTCCGGCGCAGCCCCCGTGGCACCGCCACGACCATCCAGAATAATGTAGTCGGCGCCCGCGTCCAGCGCAAACTGAATATCACGTTCGATATGATTGGCGCTCAGTTTGAAGCCAACCGGTATGCCACCGGTAATCTCACGCACGCGGCCAGCAAAGCGCGCAAAATCCTTGACCGTGGACAGATCCTTGAACGTGGGTGGCGACACAGCCGCTTCGCCTTCCGGAATCCCGCGTACCTCAGAGATCTTTCCCTTGTTTTTGATACCTGGCAAGTGCCCACCAGTCCCGGTCTTCGCCCCCTGGCCACCTTTAAAATGGAAGCTTTGAACCTTCTCTAACAGTTCTTCCTTATAGCCAAACTGGGCACTGGCAAGCTCATAGAAATAACGGGAGTTCGCCGCCTGTTCCTCGGGCAACATGCCGCCCTCACCTGAGCAGATGCCGGTTCCTGCGAGCTCCGCACCCTTGGCCAGTGCAATCTTGGCTTCTTCTGACAGAGCGCCGAAACTCATGTCGGAGACAAACAGGGGGATTTTTAATACCAGTGGCTTTCTGGCTTCCGGGCCGATGACCAGTTCGGTCGTGACCGCGGCATCTTCCATCAGTGGTTTAGTAGCCATCTGCGCGACCATTAACTGCAGGTCATCCCAATGGGGTAAAGTGTGCCGCGGCACACCCATCGCGGTCATCGGGCCATGGTGGCCCATTTTGGACAAACCCTCGCGCGCCAACTGATGAATAAATTCGACTGTGGGTTCTTCTTTGGTTGCTTTGGGAGCCGGGGCCTCGGAATCGGAATCCGACGCGCCGGGCCCCTCCTTGCCGACCTGTTCTGACGTGAACTGTTTATGCGTGCCATCGCAGTAAGGCGCATTGGCGGTATGCTTGCATCGGCACAAATAGGCGTCGCCGCTTTCTTCTGCTTTAAAGGCTTTGGGTTTGAAATCCGTTCCTTTGTGCGACCCATCACAGAAAGGCTGATCCTTGGAACGCCCGCACATGCAAAAGTAATATTCGGAACCCTCTTTGAGTTCGACTTTGATCGGCTTGTTGTCAGCGATGATCGGGTTGCTCATTCGGAAGCTCCCTGTGTTGCAAATGGGTTGCTCAAACAGGCGACTCAGAATACCGCCCTGTCAGCCGGTTTGAGGTCTTGTCTCTTAATTTCTTACGCACGCCGGCAAGAAAAAGATGTCAGCTGCCAGTATCCTCGCGGCTTAACACCCAGAGTTCATCAACTTCGCGGAAGCCCAGGTGTTGAGCCAGCTTTACGGAGGCCGGGTTGCTTTGTAGCGCCCCCCACACTGCCGTTTTACCGCGCTTCTCCATAATGCCCATGAGCGCGGTCACCGCAGAAGCAGCAAAGCCTCGGCGTCGATGGCTTGCCAGAGTATCAATAGAGATGTCCCACAGGGCTTCAGTTTCGGACGCAACGTAAGCGAATGCAACGGGCAAAGCACCATCAAATGCAGCCACCACCTGAACTTTATCACCCAATACATCACAGATTTCTTCCTTTAGGCCCTCAGGAAGGTGCTCCAGCAGGGCCGCATCTGCGTGCCCCATCAAGCGGCAATTGTGCTGGATGGTCCGGGGTAGCTCACCTGGCGAGATGAATATGGTGGCGATCTCAGCTCGAAAGTCCTTCAGCACCTGGTTTGCCTGTGCAACGTTGTCAGAAAAAGCCAGTAACTCAGACACATCCTCAGCCGCACGTAACAGCTGCGCGGGATCTACCCGACCAACCACAGAGCCTATATCGTCTTCGGTGCTCCAGACGATGAACCCATCCTGGGTCGGATTCTCCAGGGCCAGTGACCGATCTGAAGCCAAAAGATCGCGCGTTTCCACCCACCGAGGCTCGTCTGTCAGACGCTCAAGGTATTTTTGCTTCACGTCATGCATGCCATGACACTCCCTGATTCAGGCCCGGTCCAGCGACAGAAAACGCTCCAGACTGATCTGCTCATCCTGCAGCGCTGATTTAAAGCCCGCTTCTTTGGGGGCGCGCCCACTGACATACCCAGGCTCCAACACCAAAGCCCCGTCATGGATCGTGGCATTGGCCCAGCCGATCACCTGGCCACGCCACAGCATCGGCATTGCGTAATAGCCACGCACTCGTTGTCTCGCCGGTGTGTAGGCCTCGAAGCGGTAGGCCCAACCCCAGAACCGCTCAAAGCGATCTCGATCCCAGACTATCGGATCAAAAGGCGCCAGGAGGCGCAATTTTTCATCCAGACTTTCATCATGGGCGAAACGGCGAGCACCCGGATTATCGCCAACTGGCCAGAACCAGCTGCTACCGTCCACTGTTGCCTGCGGCAGACGAGCCCTGGCCCGCGCGAGAGCCTCACCCCGTCGCTCACGCCACTGAGGGACTGCCGAAGAACACACGCTGCTTATCAGACGGCCCAGCGTAGCCGCAGGCAGTGGGGCATATTTGGCCACTACGACGTCAATTAATACATCAAGCACAGTATCTGCCGCAACGGGCTCTTGAGCCTCAGACAAAGACGGCGCATACAGGCGCACGCCAGCCTCACGACGCGCCACACGCAGCAGGCCACGATAGTGCATACCATCAAGCAGTTGCGTACTGGCGCGGCTGTTACCACCAAACCAGTTTTTTGTGGTGCCATGCTGAAAAGCCGCGTCCACTTCGCGCGGATGCACAACACCGCCGCTCTTTACGAATTCCAGCACTGCCTGAGCCTGCTCCCAACGTGCAGATGACCACTCCTTGCGCGCCGTGCGCGGATGCATCAGCTGCTGCGTGTTGCGCGGCAGGATGCCGTAGTTAACAAAGAAGTCTTCTTCAACAGCCAAGCGCGGATACCGGGCCTCCAGATCGCCGGCATGGTAGTCGTCAACGCGATGGCGCAGTGTCAGATCCTGGGCTCGCGCAGGCGCGCGTATCGGGTCAAGCTGGACAAAACCCAGCCTGGCAATCGCACGAGAGAGGGTGGTCGGTTTAAAGAGGCTGCGCGAGATGGCGTAGCGGCGCAGGTGATCTATGGTGAGGGGAGTTGCCATGCCGGTTAAATCTGTTGCAATAGTGCTGATGGCAGCCAACCATGTCTGCCTTCGTCGTTCAGGCACCACGCCCAGCCATCAAGCTGTTTGATTAATTCTAAGCTCTCACCGGCTTCCGCGCTAAGCTCTTGGGCCGAATATTGCGATCTTGCAATGGCATCATTCGGCCCTGAGCTGACGAGATACTTCAAAGGCGCCCAACCAGTATTGCCATTTGCTGTCGTTACCCTTATCCAGCCCGGATACTCGTCATCCATCTCACCTAGACTGACGGCCTCACCGACCTCAAATGAGATCGGGTCGGGGTAGGCTGATTTGTATGATTTTATGACTCTGACTTTCATAGAGGCCATGAGTGGCGCTTCAACCTTCAGTCATGCGTTAAAGAGTATTGTTGACAGCTATGCAACGCCAAGGTCACTAATCATGACGTAGTACCCATCAGGATCTCGCAACGCGAATTCCTGCGTGCCAGTGGCAGGATTTGTGTTGGGCTCCTCCTCAAGACTGGGAACCAGCGTCCGGGCCCGCGCTAGCGCTTCGTCAAAGTCGTCAACTCTGAAAAACAACAAAAGTCCATTGCCAGGCGTGGCGCTGGCCGGGCTGGTGAGCGTGGGATGATCATGATCGCCCCATCTATGCAGACAAAGGAGCACGGTTCCATCGTCATCCAGAATCTGCCCGAAGTAGTCGTGGGCAGGCTCTCCCAGAGACTGCCCAAACAACTGTTGATACCAGCGATAACTTCTGGCGACGTCAGCAACGCCAACAATTGTCCAGGTTCTTTTCATCAAATGTCCTGAGTTACCTTACGTCAGATTCATGACTCGCTGCATTACCTGCCGACGCTCGCGGATCGGGTCTTCGACGACCCGGCTCTCGTTGTTCAACACCATGACCTGACGCGATTCGCCAGTGTATACAGGCCAGTCAGGCAGCTTGCCAGTATCGGGGTTGCCGCTACGCGCAAAGGCAATCCAGCTGTCGCTGATCTTGTCCGCCATCGCGCGCTCTTCGGCGGTGCCGGTTGTGAATCCATACACCGTACGCTCAGCATGAGTGTTGTCAAAGACAAATGGAATGTCCAGTGCATGGGGTGTCATCAGCCGACCATCAAGCGTCTGGGTTTCCCAGGTCAGATAGTAGGAACGGACTGGCGCAGCATTCAATGCAGCACGACGTTCAGCAATAACCGTGCAAGGCACTACGTAAGCGCGATCGCTGACAATCAGGAAGAACAGTTCGCTGGGCGAGGCATCCGGCTCGGCGCTGCGATAGACATCAACGACTTCACGTGTCATGTCTCCCAGTATTGACTCTAGCCGCTGCATCATCGTGGCTTCATCAAGGTTAAATGCTTCAGTGTCGCCTCGCATTTGCAGGGTCAGCTCAGTGCGATTGGCGCCCACGATCAGGGGCACATCCGGATTCACAGCGGAGGCGGTCGGGTGAAACGGTGAGGCAGGCAGGGCATCGCCATCCACAACCGGCGCAAAACTGCTGGTTCGTGAAATGGCCTGATAGGCGGCGATAATACGTTCGACCGGGGCGTTCTGCAGGCCCTGCATATCACCGGTTTGCAGACCCAGCTCCTCAAATAGCGAGGTAGCCTGACGTGTGCCGGCCTCTGCCGAGGCCAGACGAATGGTGGGTCCGCTTTGAATCACTGCACGGTGAAACAGCCCTTTGGCGGCAGGCATGGCCAGCAATGTACCGACCTTGCGACCACCGCCGGACTCACCGAATATCATCACGTTGTCCGGGTCGCCACCAAACTGTTCAATATTGCGTTGCACCCACTGCAGTGCCGCGACCAGATCCAGCATACCCGCTGTCCCGGCATGCGCAAATGACTCGCCACCCAGCTCTGCCAGATGGGTGAAGCCCATGATATTGAGGCGATGATTGACCGTGACGACAACCACGTCACCACGATTGCAAAGATTGGTGCCATCGTAGCTGGGGCTGGAACCGCTGAGGCTGGTAAAACCACCGCCATGACACCAGAACATCACTGGTCGCTTCCGGTTGCTATTGGCTTCCGGCGTCCAGACATTGATCGCCAGACAGTCTTCACTCTGACCCGCTGCCAGCTGACCGTTGCTCCCCAATGTTTGGGGCGCTGTGGGTCCGTACTCGACCGACTCCCGGATACCCGTCCACGCAGTCGCTGGCTGTGGTGGACGAAAGCGGTTCTCTCCCGCGGTGGACGCGCCATAGGGTATGCCTTTGAACACGCTCACCCTTCATTGACATAACCACGCACTCTGCCAGTGTCGATCTCCACGACCGATGAGGGTGAGCTTTGCGCGGCAACACGGCCGGGCAGCCACAGACCACTGGCACCGATAGCACCAACGGCACCCAGCTGTATGGATTGACGCAAGAACCGGCGACGGCTTTGCAGTCTTGGGGATTGTCCGCGTGATGATCCTGTCATGATTAGAGTTCCAGTCAAAAATTACTTGTCTAGCATTCCGAATCCGAGATTACAATAGAAATCCGGCAGCTTACTGGAAGGACGAGATGAGGCCTTTAGGCGGCATTGACTAGGCCTGTAGTTTATCTTCTTGATAATCCGCAGCCTCAATCAGCAGGGCTGCCAGCTCCCGCGCTTCGCCTGCCGGAAACGAAACGGTATACCCTCTCATACTTCCCAATGAGGTCGTTGAAATTTCCAATCCAACAAGTCGCACTGGCCCACCATCAACAGCGTGTACTTTAACCTCGTGGGAAACTATTTTTCTTTTGGAGGAAACGCTATCAAACGTCTTGATTATTTTACCACCCAAGAGGACACCTTTGCCGCGTTTCGTGAACGCTGCAATAAAAACCCAGGCGAATGCTATAATGAAAAATGCTAATGATATTCCTTCGGCCATAGCGCCTCCTCACTCCGAGCATATCGCGTATTCATTTTGGCACCATCGATATCTGTGGCCGGCAGCTCAATGTAATTGATTTTTACTTTTGTCATCTCGGCCTCGTAAGCCTGACCGTCTGTAATCAACGTAAAGTGCTCGACGGTTTGCTACATTGCGTCAACTTACTTCGGCAGACCCTCAAACTCTGGCGCGTCACCAATCGAATCACTCCACGGCGCTCTGCTTGATGTAAAGATACGCGCGGTTGGCAACATAGCTACTTCCGTATCCAGACACCCGGCCGGAACGACTACCAGATCTGTTGTGTCCTCGCTTGGCAGCGCGGAACCACAAAACTTACAGAAACTTTTGTTGTGACGAGTACCCGGAAGCGTAAAGGAGCTCACAGCCGACTCACCGGCAAGCCACTTCAACTCTGCCGACTGTGAGAATAGATTCGCCGCATGGGCAGAACCCGTATCCTTTTGACAGTGCCTGCAATGACAAAGGTAAAAGCTGTCGAAGTCTCCAAGGACTTCAAATTTCACAGTGCCGCAAAGGCAAGACCCTTCATGCCTGGTCATAGAATTCCTTTCTGTTTTTTTCAGATGACACACATATGGCGCCCTTCATGTTAGCTGATGAGCCCTGCCATCTCACGGCTGTGTGCTCTATCCCCGGCCTCGAGTCCTGCTTTAACACCAGCACGATTTCTTTCTGGCTGATTCTGACTCGCTTTTAGTTTGCCAGTCAAAGTCTCAATGGTGATTTCAACACCAACGATTGCCGTTATCAGCCGATCTGTATATTCCGATGGCGCGTCATCGACAGACCAGGGATCACTCATACCAGACTCATGCTGATCTGTCAGCTGATGAAGATGCTGTTGCAGCCAGGTACTGTCCTCGATAATTCGGGCGCTGCCCTCCGCGTGGACAGCAAGATAGTTCCAGGTTGGGACCACCCGGCCTGTTTCTGCCTTCGTCTCATACCACGACGGTGAAATGTAGGCATGTGGCCCCTGGAAGACCACAAGTACGCGTCCCCCTTCTTGTAGTCGCTTCCAGGCGGGGTTGTTGCGAGCCAGATGACAGTGAAGCTTGCCAGGAGAACCTTCTGGATCAGCAACTAACTGGAAGGGAACATGATTCGCCTCAATGCCAGCATCATCCGCAATCACCAACAGACCAAACCCATAGTCACGAATATACTGCTGAAGCTTTCCGATGTCGTCTTCCCTGAAATGAGCTGGCACATACATGCTTTATTACTCCCTGCAATCTCTTGTTAGAAACCTTTTTTCAAAATTTTTCGGATCCGTGCCTTTACGGACAGTGCCTCATCACGCATACCCATCTCAAAGTATTGCCTGGTCTCGTTTAGATATTCTGAATGCTGCTTACTTAATTTATAGAAGCCGTTATAAGACCAGGCGCGCTGTTCCATGATCTTTCGAGTGGTGACGTTCAGCCATATAGATCATTTCAATAAACGAACGATCGAAGAAATGCCTGCGCAAATTCCGAGCGCTGAACTTCGGCCCGGTCAAGTGGATTGTCCCACCAGACACCCTCACTGTTGGCCAAGAGAATGAAACTAAGACCCTGGGCAGGCACCTTAAGATACAGCGCTGAATAGGCATCCTCCCACCATCCCGAATGCCAGACGAGTTTGTGCCCCTGATACCCCTGCACATACCAGCCAATGCCATACGGGAAGAGCTCACCGTTGCGCGACGTGGTGGCCGCCATCATTTCTGCCTTCGACTCTGCTGAGATTAACACCCCCTGATCAAGCGCGATGTCGAACCTGGCAAGATCGAGAACGGTGGTGATGACTCCTCCGGCAGCGCCGTCACCCTGAGGTGGAGGTGCAGGCGCGCGCTGCGGCGCTCCAGAACTGTCAATTCGATAAGGAGGGGCTAACTGCTGAGCCAGATCGTCACGTAGCGGCAGGTTCCTGTGCCTGCGCGCCGACTGCTCCATTTCAGCCACATCGAAAATATGCTGCTGGATAAGAGTCGAGAAAGACTCGTCAGCGGCTGCCATGATGGGACGCGATGCCCATGAATAGAGAATGGGGTTGTACGAGAAACGGGTATTGGGGACTCCCGTCGCCGTGTGAGACAACAGGTGTCGAAGCGTGTGGTCGGAAGGCTGGCAGTGAAGCTCCTGTGCAAAGATGGACGGTTGTTGGCTGAACTCTGCGCAAAAGTTTGACCAATCACTGTAGGTACTGATTGGCGTATCAAGATCAAGTAGACCCTTCTCCACGAGCCGGAGAGCCAGGACGGCAGAGAGTGGTTTCGAGACAGATGCGACGTCATAAACGGTAGCGGCAGTAGCTGGAATGCCATTTTCGACATCAGCATAACCAAGCCCTGACGCAAGGACGACTGCGTGATTTTTCACGACAGCCACAGACATTCCGGGAATATTGGCCGCTTCTCGCAGTTTGTCGAGCTGTTGGGCAAAAGCTTCGAGGTCTAATGACTCCCCGCCTGCTGAGGTTTGACTCTGCGCGGATGACAGACTTGGGAGCGATGCCAGCAGGAGCGCGAGAATGATGATTTTTGAGATTACTGCACTAGAACCAAGCACATCTCCGCCCTCGCTCAACTCATCTTAGCTCTTTCCAGCTTCTCTTTTGCTTCACTGATACTTGTCAAACACTCTGCCCGTAACGACGGAAACTCTTTGTCGATCACAGACATTTCGGAATCGTTTAAAAGCTGTTCGAGTTGAGATTCTTCAGCAAGTCTTTGGTCAATAATTTCGACTGTCTGATCGGCAGAAAATGCCGCCTCCAGTCGCTGCAATAAATGCTGGCCCGTTTGTCGGTCCGGATCGGGGACCGAGGGCAGGTCGTCACTGGCCCGGATGGCCACTGCTACTGATTTCTCCAGAACCTGTCGGCTTTCTGCAAGCTGCATAAACAGTTCCTTGACCGCACTGTCACTCACAAACTCAGCAGCGTCACGATAGTCTTCGTCACTGCTTATAAGCGCAACATGTAAGTTGTTCAGTGCAACCTGTAGGTCATTGCGCAATAAGCTCATACTCATTTCCCTTAATGTGGTTTTTCCCGCCGACGATAAATCAGCAACCTCTATTCAACCAAAGATATCGGTTTGGGTGCTAGAATTTCGAGTGCATCTGGTAATACTTTAAAATGTGCCGGTGTGCTAGTCACCGGTTCGCCATCGGCGTGAATAGCCATCACTTTCCGCCCTGTTGTCAGGGTGATGCTTTCGGCCTGCAGATTGAACACCCGTGCGTTGTATCTTTGCCGACCATCACGCAGTAAAGGCGCCAACGTTAACAGCTCCCAAACCCCCTGCGGGCGTAGACTGTACAATGATAACTTTCCATCATCGATGCGTTTGTTTTCATCAATCACATTGCCACCACCATAGTAGCGTCCATTGCCAACCGCAATCTGTATAGAGCGCTGGCGGTGAGGAACGTCATCGGCAGTAATGGTGACCTTAAATTGCTTTATTCGCAGCAGCGCCGAAAAGAATGCCTTCAGGTAGCTAAAAACGCCCCAGTGCTTTTTCACTTCATCGCTTAACTCTTCGGTAACCTGCACTCCCAACCCGAGATGCGCGACATTAAAAAAGTAGTGGTCGTTTACCATACCCAGGTCAATCGACTGACGCACACCCGACACAATGACATCAAACGCTTCGTCCAGTTCGCCGGTAAGCCCTAGCGAACGAGCCAGATCGTTGGCCGTACCCAGGGGCAATATGGCCAGCACCAGGCCACTCTCATGCATTGTGCCAGCCATGGAACTGATTGTGCCATCGCCCCCGCCGACGATCACCAGATCCAGTCTTTCTTTACGATCCAGCACCGCGCGGCGGCTTTCCTCAGGGTTCTTGGACACCAATCGCTCAACGGCCATGCCAGCCCGCTCCAGCTTTGCAATGCCTTCGTCCAATTGTGCGCCGGCGCACTGTCGGGCTTTGGGATTAGTGATAAGCAACGCCTGGCGTATATCTGTTCGATTCATTCGATTTCGCTTTCCCTGTTTGCTCACTGTCTCAGGGTCACAGTAAACGAGTTTACATTCAAGACCCTTTAGCTGCCTGGCTCAACAGCGATATCTCAAAATTAATCGTTCATCCCTACATCCAAATGCCGGAATCAGAGCATTGTCAGGGTAAGAGTGGCTGAAAAGCCTGATTTTAACCCATGCACTGAGGATACATACGATGGGCGGAGATACACTTATTGCCATGACCTTGTTTATCAGTTTGTTCGGCAGCCCGATTGCGATGCTTTATATTTACCTGAAGTACCGTAGCAAAAAGCTGAAAATCATCGAAAAGATGCTGGACGCTAATCGGGAGGTCACACCCGAAATGCTGGCTGTGCTCAATCAACCCAATTCCAGCACGCCAGGCAGCGACATCCGCATGGCTGTGTTCTACCTGACGATTGGTGGCGCTATCTTTTTAATGCTGATGTTTGAAGTGTTTGGCAACCCAGCCCGACTGAGCCTGTTAAGTTTACTGCCCCTGAGCATTGGCATAAGCTATCTCATCGCATCGCGCCTTAAAGAAAACTGATCTGTTTACCAACCCAGGCGGCAACGGTTTGCCAGACAACAAAGCTCGTCACATGTCCAAGCTGAACGATTTATCTGATATGAATCTGGTAAACCGCGTTCAGCTTCTGGGCGATCAGGCTGCCTTTAAAGCCCTGGTGCTGCGACATAACGCCAGGGTGCGTGGCTTTCTGAGACGGCTATGCCAGGACAAAGATCAGGCCGACGACCTGGCACAGGAGTGTTTTCTGCTGGCGTTCCGCCATATCGGCAAGTACCAGCCGAGCGGGCAGTTTTCAGGCTGGCTGTTGAAAATTGCCCAGCGTTGCTACTTTCAAGAGAAACGATTGCACTCCAGGCGCGCTGAAAAGTGGCAGCAATTCCAGGCTCTGGAAACTGATAGCAGTCACATTGACGACCCGGTTGATATGCGCCTGGACCTGGAGAAGGCCTTCGAAACGCTTTCGGAGAATGAGACCATCTGCCTGACACTGTGCTACACGATGGGATATTCGCACTCAGAAGTTGCCGACATCAGTGGATTTCCTTTGGGTTCTGTGAAAACCTACATCAAAACAGGAAAAGATAAACTGCGGGATCTACTGGAGCCTCAATTGACGGAGAACCACAATGTCTGACCATGAATCAATTGATGCCCGGCTTGAGCAAGCGCTTTCAGCTGAGTTTTCAAACATCGATTCAGATCTCTTTTCTGAAAAAGTGGCCACTCGGATCTCACGCAAGGTTTTTTTGCGATACCTGGTGCTTTCCATTGGCTGGCTGACAGGTCTGACAGTATTTTTTTCGATCCTTCCTGTTCTCAACTCCTCACTCATGTCCATCAATAGTTTCTTGCCTGCATGGACCCACCAGGAACTCTTGTTCCGCCTGTCTCAGTGGTTAATCCCAGCCAGCATCATGCTTGCGATAGCGATCATGCCCGCTCTGCTGTCCAGGCTCCATTCAAGGGTCAATTAATGGCGATGTGTGGTTTGGCAGTAAGACTACGAGATCAATACTCATCTACGGCGTATTATTTAGAATGAGCGCTGGATTATCTCAACAATTTCCCGGGTGTTTTCTATGACTCTGAATATCTCACCCTCTACATTAATTGTAACGTGACCATCCTCTCTTAGAATGATTCGTCCTCGGTCATAGATATGTTGATCGACAATCTCGCCTACCACAAGTTTCCTTTGCCAGCCCGGAGGCAGTTCCCTACCCCTCTCTACCTGTTTTTGCAAACCTGGGGGTAACTCCTTCTTTTTCTCTTGACTGGAAAGTGCGCCATCACTTAAACCGAAAGTCAAGATTACGGCTGCAACAATTACATGAAAATGTTTCATAGTATTCCTCAAACTTTAGCGAATTAGGCGCCCAAGCTATTTTGCCATGCGTGTACCTTATCAAACGATCTCACGACGTTAAATATTCCATTCTTGCTGACTATTAGATGCGATTCACACCTCGAAGCCTCTTAACCCCGCACTGATTAAACGCGTATACATCGACCGTGGCAGTTGGCTTTTAGTCTGGCTATATGCACTAGTTATCTGCTTTCATTGAACTCAATATTCATCAAATCCGGATATTTAAACGTGTAGCCCAGAACACGCTTCACTTTCTGATTACTGATTATCTTGAAAGACCTGGTATCTTGACTCTCAAACTCAGGTGCAGGGCGACCAATAGACTCAGCGGCAAGCGTATAGAACTCTCTTTTTGTCGGGTGGGTGTCAGCACAACAATTAAAAACGTCGCCCCAAACTTCCTGTTCGATAATTCCATTAATGATGCCGATGCAGTCGTCATGATGTATCAGATTTACATTTGAATCTGCGTTACGAACAGACTTACCTTTGCGAAAAAACATGCCGGGCTTGCGACTGTAGCCAATCAGCCCACCAAACCTGACAATTGTCGTTTTAAACTTGCCGCTACTTCTGAACAGGTTTTCGATGTTCAGCAAGGGACTTTGGACGGATTCGACACCATCTGACTCTGTTATGGTCGTATTTGTCTCTTGATAGACTGAAGTAGAGCTAACAAATAATACGTTCTCAATGTCGGATTTTTCTATCTCATGTAGCAATTGACTAAAACCATCAATGTTCTTTGATGGTATGTTGATTATCAGGATATTCGCCTTGAGGAAATTTTCTATGCTTTGGGCGAACGAATCTATGTCGACTATAAATGGATTGGCACCGATAGATTCTATGTCAGCGACTCGGCTGTCTGATGTCGTAGACGCATTGACTGTGTAACCCGCTTGTAAGAAATGCTGTGCCAGAGGTAAGCCAAGCCAACCACTACCTAGAATGCTGATGGTATTCAATATGTTTCCTTATCGGCTACCGATATGGGTGGCAGCCGCTAGTTATGCGGATTGCTGTCTATGGTTGCTTTTCATCCAGAGTACAGCGCAACGCTCATGCTTCTTAACAAATGCATCCTTGCCGTTTACATATGCCTGCATGTCGTTCGGATTCTCTTTTGCAAGACGTGCTTTCAGCTCACCATACTCGACAGCGATATCTGGGTGAGCTCTCATGTAGTCCCGAAATGCAATGTGGCGAATCACTTGTTGAGTTTCGGCTTCAAAGGCATGGACCTGGTGCGTTCTTCGCCCCGTTTCATCGTCCAGGCGAAAATAGCGACGGCCGGGAATCCCGAACTCCCCTTTGACCTCATAGCCAAGTGCCGCCATTGAATAGCTTCGTTCATCCAAGGATTGCAACGAGGCCACCTCCAGCAGCATATCAATAACCGGCTTCGCCTTAGTGCTAGAGACCGACGTGCTTCCGATGTGATGGATACGTAACACTAGATCGCCCAATGCCAGACCTATCCTGTCGCTTTCTTGCTCAAAATTTCTAGCCCAATCAGGGCTGTGATCTACTACCAGTATCACCGTGTCGTACCGCCACTATTTCTGTAACGTTCGTGCTAAACGGGTCCGTGCCTTTGCGAAGATTCAGGCTCCACTTCCCGACACCTCATACTCGAAGAGTTGGTTAAATCTGCCTTCGTCGTCTTCCCTCAGCAGGCCTCGTCGCATACCCGCCTTCAGCCAATGCTGCGAATACGGTCCCAGCGATGCCGGGCATCTGACGACCGCTCGGAGCATAGTTATTTTGATAGGTATGAGTATCATAGCTCGACTCCTGCGACATCAATAAACTCTACCCATTTCCTGGCGACCCGTTTCCCGTTCTCACCGGATAGAGATGACCAGCCGTGGATTCGGTTCTCCGCTTTCACAATGTGAGCTATTGCGTCACTGGTTTTGTGCATATGTAGAAGCGCATATATTTCAGCAGACGCAGCCAAATGCCTGGTGATAACAGGCCGCTCATTTGATTCATTTGTGCGCTCCAGAGCATCTCTTAAGGCAAGCGTGTAGCCTGTTAGCTTATTTAAAATATCGTCCATACCTGGTTACACATTACTCTCAACTTATCGGCGCGAACGAAGTAGGCGTCCGGCTTGCGTTATTGGCGGCCCAACTCCCGCCGCGTGTTATGGCCTGAACTCACGGATCTGTATGTGATTACCCTCTGGGTCGGAGATATTGCAGACCTTGAAAATCGGGTTGCCCCATTCTCCTTCCATCACTGAACCACCATAGTCAGCGACAGTAGCACGGGCCAGGTTCATGCCGAAGAAATCGACATAAAACTAGATAAGCTCTAAATATCTCGGTCGTACATGATAACACCGTATCGGGCAGGTCCGTTCATATTGAGTCGCTCATCCAGGCCCAATAGCCATAACGCCGCCCCAAAGGGCCAGTTGGAGCGCAGCGAAAGGTGGTCCTGGCTGAAGGGCAGCTGTTGACGGCTTTGTTATGCACTTCTCTCTACCCTCCATGGTGGATTTAGACGATTGTCACCAGCCCAATATAGTTTGATTTTATTACCTGATGGGTCGTGTAATATTGCCTCTCTCCACAGATACGGCATATCCATCGGTTCTTGATCAAGTTTAAACCCTTGTTCTTTTAGATCAGTTACCAGTTTATCTAATTCTTTATTCTCAAAATAAATGACACCACCATTTAGAAATTTTCCATCTTCGAGGGAAAGAGAAAATGTGGACGTCCCCTCAGGGCATTCAAATCTAGCATAATGAGGGGTATCTACTATTTGCAGGAATCCCATTCGTCTATAAAAATCTGTTGCTTCGTCCATGTTTGAAACGGGCAACGTCACCTGATTCATATTCATTATTCGATCCTTCCAATTGCTTAACTCCCGTAGTAATAGGCACAGTTTGTGGAGCGCGGCTTGTGACAGTATGGCGAAGCCATTCACAAGACGTGCGGAGCAGGCTGTGTCCTTTATTGACTTGTTTGTTAGCTGCCGGCAATCTGTTTATAGTGGTGTTCAACAAATCGATTCCAACCTTTTTTGGTTTTTGACTCCACTACCCAATTAAATCCTTCATCGGGATCTGGCCAATAGACCTGTCTCGCAACTCCGCCTGGCATTTGGGCTTCAAAAGCCAGAGAATCCCCATGTACATCTTTGGCGTCGGTAAGCACTCCTTCCGAATGCTTTCCATCAGAAGTGAATGACCAGAATCTGAAGGATTTATCCCGGTCAATTCCGAATAGTGCTAGTTCCTCATAGGACGACTTCACAAATTTCCATTCGACTCGTAGTTCGATGTATTTCCCACCAAGTAATTTTGAGAAACTTCGATGGACAACTACAGGACCCATATCTGAACTAGATTCGGCAAGCCAGGAACCAATTAGCGGATCAAAGATGCCTAATTTTCCGCGACCTTTTTTCCAATTCATTCATTTAACTCCCAGTCATCGTGTGCAGCTAACGCCCGCAGCACGCGCGGCATTGTAGTGTAGGCGAAGCCGCAACGGATATGCCGTCGCTGTGACTGCGATTGTTAGGTGCGATGGACATAGACTTTAATCGCCATATTCTGAACGACGTCATACTTGGTAAAAGCAATTCTTGACTTTGTGACTTTGACTTCATGTTTATATGAACGCAGATGCGTCGCAAAATCGCTTATTTTTAGCTCGGATCTCGGCCCCAAAATAATCTCTTTCAGTTCCATGTTGCCGTCAAAATCGGTAAGGAATAAGCCTGTTGTGTCTTTCTGTTTTAGAGGAACAATAACCCTGACTTCATCTTCATATTTCCATCCAACATACTTTGCGCATAATAGACTTTCTATAAGCTCTTCCGTAATGCCGCCAAATTCTTTCTCCATATCTATTTCAGCGATCATTCTTTTCGGAAAATATTTAACTTCCTTGATGTGAGCATCATCTATGTCGAAGCCTAAGCAAATACCTCGATGCTTGTCTCCGTAGTGTGCCCACAACAATGGGTTCTTCCAGCCTCTTGAAAAGCTGATAATCCCAAAGTCTTTTGCTGCTGCATCTCTACCTGCTTCGAATGCCTTTCTGAACTTCTTGTCTGAAAGATTTACCCCTAGGAACTCGAATGGATCGTTGAGTTCATCTAGCATAGATATTTTTATGCGCTCATTGATTATATTTGAGAGCGCATATTTCTCGGCGGTGTAGTAGTAAACTCGCATGCCTTTCGCCTAACGCTCGTCATAATAAAGCAGTTTTATGGAACGAAAGCTTGTGAAAAACTGGCCGTAGTCCATTCATAAGCTGGAGTGTAGCAAACTGTTTCCTTTTTGATTTTATTGTTAGGTGTCATCTCTCTTACAGGTTTCTGTATTTCTCAGGCAGGATGCTTAGACGTATCTCATCCAGATCTCTAAATGTAATGATATTTTTAGAAAGACCTGGGTTGAGCCGTGCATAGCACTCCGCGACTTCTGCAATCAATGATACGTTAGCCTTCAATGCCGACAAACAATCATCCACTGAATCTACACCAAAATAATGCTCAACGGTTGGGATTGTGAAGGAATATTCCACCGCTCCTTCGTTTACGATGGCGCTGAATGTAATGCGTTCGTCCTGAACTCTGAAATTATCGTTGATCTCAAAATTCATCACTGATACACCTAACGCCTATGTTCTGGCGCCAAAGCAAGTTGGCGTGGCCTTTGCGCTTTTTGCAAAAGGCATGACGACTTGCTTTTGTCGCTCAGGAACTGTTTGTTATGTGTCATTTGCACTTAGCTACCGGATCTTTTAGCGAAGAGTGAACTTGCATATCCGATTAATAATCCGAATACTAATAAACCCAATAGTGCCTCGCCAGCCGCGATTAGCTGAAAGTCGTCTGCTGGAGTTAAATCACCGTAACCTAAAGTACTGAAAGTGACTATTGAGAAGTACAGTGCTTCTTTTCCTGTTATAGCTTCCGAATCAATTACTGGACATAGCATAAACAGTGCTGCAAACGCAGTAACTGTTCCTAGAATCAACGTCATTGCGTCAAACAGATAAATCGCTGCCCCGGCGATAACCATTCCCTCGTGGTCCAAAGTGACCGCCTCCGCGCGTCTAGTTCTAACAATCAACCAAGCGATCTCCCCTAAGAGAATCAATGTAATTACAAAATATCCGATTACAGCCTGAGTCAATGTGCCAGTCGGAGTGCGTGCCTCGGTTCCCAAGAATGCAAAAATTACAAAGAAGCCGAAGAGCTGCGCTCCAACGACAAATCTTGCAATCCATAAAGCTCTCTTAAAGTAGTGCACGATAGTTAATCACTGTACATATAACGCTCATTCATAAGCGGCGCCTGCACAGCAGGTGTCAGGCGACCGAAGGGAGCGTACTTGATGTGATTGTTATGTGACGCTGTCGATTTATTCACTGTGAAATTCCAACACAATAGTCCAATGGTTGCTGGAGCCTACTTAGATCAGCCTCATCTGTGACGATCTCTGAAATAGGCAAGCAAGTTTCTCCACTCGATAGAAATTCAATGACTCTCCCCTGCAGATCAGTAATAGAGCTATACCGATATACATCATCTGAGTATACCATCTGCCCGTTCAATCGAATCAGAGGCTCATCGGAAATGCCGGAAATCGCCTCACCAATACCAGAGCCAGTTCGGTAAAGTGATCTATCTCCAAGATTGAACACCACAGTCGCTGTCGACGCTGGGGTAGTCAGCGCAAGCAACAAATGTGAATCATTTATAAATTGAATGATTTCCATGGAATCATACGGCTCCGGGGTATGAACCCACCATGCCTCATCAGCGCCCTCGATTCTTAAATAGATCTCCGATGGTTCAAACAGATTATCATCTTCATACTCCGGGCCAGCCATAATTGAAGCAGTTACGGGGCCTGCCAATGTCTCTCTTACTGTAAGCACTGTATCAGGCTCGGAGTCATCATATGAGAGAAAATCACCGGGTGATGCTTCTAGTGGAATGACCAACAGTATCGGAAAAGGCCAAAGTTTCATTGTTGAGTTATCCGTTGGCTCTAGTCACATAACGCCCGTGGATAACCGGCACGAGCGCAGTTCGTGCCCGGCGCCGAAGGTGCGTAGTTGATCTAATTGTTATGTCCAGACAACGTTCCATCTTGAATAAACTCTATACGGTTTCCAAAAGGGTCATGGGAAAAAGCTCTAACCACGCCGGGAATGCCAGTGTCTTCTAGAACCTCATACCCATTCGCAGCAAGGGTTGTCTTTAGTTCGCCTAAGTCTGTCACTACTATTGCTGGATGTGCCTTTCTTGCAGCTCTAAATTCATCTTCTACTCCCAAATGAATTTTCACCACACCTCGCTCGAACCAAACACCACCTCGTCCAGCTAATGAAGCTGGCTTTGGCACCTCCGGCATTCCAAGAATATCGCTATAGAATGCTCTCGCCTGAGATTCTTTTCCCCTCGGCATTGCAAGCTGAACATGATCAAGCCCAACTATCTGCATTTACTATCTCCAGGTGGAGCCACAATTCTTGAAGAGGGACATAACGCCCTTCATCAGTGGCGCAACCGGAGGTTGCGTCCAGCGCTGAAGGCGCGCACTGTATGTAATGGTTAGAGCGTATCATTGTTATGAATTATCGCCGTCCTGTCTCTATGCTATCGAGTACACCTTAAAGTCTTTAGGCTCTCCTCCTACTTAACGAAAAGAGCTTCGGATGCCTTCAGGCACGAAACCACATTTTTGGAGCACAATCTCTGAAGCAATATTGGACGGCAGTATACAAGCCTGAATCCGGGTGAATTTCCGATACTTAAAACCCCACTCAACAACCAAGTGGCAAGCTTGTGTTGCTATTCCTCGCCCCCAAAATTCAGGATGAACGTCATACGCTATCTCTGCTGAACGGCTTGCTTCACAAACCGAATGAAATCCAATAGTCCCTATTAAATCGCCGCTTGATTTATATATGATCGCAAATCGAATCTGTGACTCTGGATCCTCCAGATTGTAGAGCTTTGCCTCACTTACCAAGTCTTGCTTCGACCTTAGATTCCAACTCGTGTGCTCTACAACCTCGGGGACTGACAGGTATGAATACCAACTATCCACGTCTGACAGCTGTAATTCCCGTAAATATATCTCAGGCGTTTCCATACTTGGTTTGCAGCTCATCTGATGCGCTCTAACGCTTAGCTCACCTGCACATACTGCGTAGAGCGTTTTTGTGTAAAATGTAGCGTAGCGACTGACACAAAAATGAACGTAGCAGTATGTGTCAGCGTGCAGCTACTTGTTAAATGCCCAGGATTGGACAAACTCCATAAGCTTTTCCGGGTCGACTTCTCCGTTAGTATTAGTGGCCAATTCACATAAAGCTGCGAACGACATACATGCAATCATTGTTGAAAACTCGATTGCTTCATTTATGTGGTCTTTTTCATAACAATGCTGTATTGAGCTGCCGCTAAAATTCCTTTGAAGCTGGATAGCACCCGAGTGTGTAATACTATTTAAACCGCTCCATGTATGGTTTTTAATTTCAGAAAAATATACAGGAAGTTCGTGAGCAGCTTCTACCTCAAGCACCATATCACCAAAGTTAAGATTGCCATTAGCTTTTGAAACCAACTTGTCTTCATTAATATATTTTTCTAGCTGCTCACTATTAGCGCACTTTTCTAACCACATTGCACGAATATAGGTTTCAAACAGCACCCGCAACAAGGCAAAAGCGGAAGGATAAGCACTGTTGCTTAGGCAAAACTTCACTCCCTGTGCATGATCAATAGCTACCGCAAACAAAGTAGCCGCCGACTTTACTGAGACCTCATTTGTCTCAATCTTCATTCTGACAATATGGCCTTCAATAATGTCGAGCGTTTCTATATATTTTGGTAAAAGGTTCATATGCATTTAACGCCCTTGTTCAAGCGCCAGCGTAGCTGGGCGCTTGGAATTCATTGTTATGTGAACAAACTTCGTCACACCCAAAATTTAGTGTGGTCGCCAACATCTATGTCATGTACACCGAGCTCATTAGCATGACAGGCACCCACGCAGAACAGGCTAGCAATACTGAGCAAGCGAGAACCATTACGATGCTACTAACCGTAGCGTGCCCAAAGAAAATAGTTGGTTTGAACATATACAGTTCGGAAACTAGACGAGCGGTGTGGGTAATGTTTTTGGAAAGCTCTTCGATACGCAGTTTCAATGAGTTAAATATCGATTTTCCATAAGCAAAGAGAAATACGATCAATGCCTCAAGTCCCACTAAGTCAGCTACTATGATGAACTCCAGCGTAAAGGGAACTAGAAAAGGCGCCACCGCGATAAGTACTAGAATTAACCCTAACTTGATTAGGGTGCTCTTTCTAAACTCAAATTTCATGTTTGATCTCCCTGTTCACATAACGCCCTTTGTTAATTGGCAAGTGGCATAGCCACTTGTCCTGAGCCCGCTTTAGCGGGTGATTGAACTAATTGTTATGTGTCGATAGCTCAAGCATGGACCTTTACGCACTTAGCTCCGGCACCAGATACGACCTCACGAAGAACACGAACTTCAACCTCGCTAAGCCCACCCTCGATCATTTCCATTGGGTAAATATCCAGCATGGGCTTACTCAGTTTAAAGAAGCCTAGAACTCCGACTTCCCGTAGCCCTCGCTTCAAACAGTCCACTGCTGGAAAGAAATTGCCAATTAGCAATCTATTCGTGCTGAAGCTGGATTTAGGGGAAAAGCTCTTCGCACTCCCGTTGTGCGATATCACCATCCTGTCCCTGAAAATCTCTACTTTTACGTTCACTCTTCCACTCACTTCAAATTAGACACATAACGCTTCAATAACCGGCGCAGCTTTGCTGCGCCCGGCGCCGTAGGCGGGAAGTTAATAGCCTTGTTAGGCGCATATACTCTAAACACCTTTATGCACTTCATAGCGTAGCTCAGCCATACCTACGCCCAACTGGCGAACTGAAACGAGCTGGAGTGTTGGGCTTAAAACACAACGCGGAAAAAGGGGTTTGCCTTTACCGAGAGTGGCAGAGCCAATTTGAACAATAATTTCATCCAGTAACCCTGCATCATAGAACTGACCAGCTAAATCGCCACCCCCCACAATCCAAATATTTTTGTCTTTGGCCGCACTCCGCATTTCTCTATGAATGTGGTGTACATCTCCATTTGCGAAATGGATATCTGCTCCATCAATCGTGGGCAGCTTACGACTTGAAAATACCCATGCTGGCTGGCTATAGGGCCATGGTGAGCCCGTCTCTTTAGCTACCTGCTCAGCATGGCGCACGATCCATTCGTAGGTTGCTGACCCCATAGCTAAGGCGCCTACTTCAGATATGAATTCTGGATAACTAGAATTGTTAAGTTCCCCAAGAGGGAAAAGCCAGTCAAGAGAATCATCTTCAGTCGCGAGAAACCCATCAAGACTTGTGGCAGTGTAAAATTGCGTTTTCATTGTTTATATACCTGCTAATTTTATTCGCCTAACGACCGCAAGTGCAGCACGGCTTGCCGCGTCCGGCGCCGGGAGGCGCGAACTCATTGCGCTTGTTAGGCCGCACTCTTGGGCACCTCGTACTCGAAGAGTTGCGTAAAGCCCCCGTCGTCGTCTGCTCGTAGTTCGCCTCGGCCCATACCAGCCTTTATCAGCACCGCGTGAGAGGCAGCGTTCTCTTGCGCAGTGGTTGCGATCATTCGCGATAAACCATGTGTGCCTACACCATAACCGATGAGACCTCGCAAAACCTCCGTGGCTATGCCTTGCCCCCAGTAGCGCCGCAAGTAGGCGTACTTGACCTCTGCATCTTCTTGCCCGCCAGGATGAACAATGCCACAGAAGCCAATTACCCCAGGCGTAAACCTGAGCTCGACCGCAAACATGCCATAACCACGCTTTTCGTAGTTGCTGCGCGTAACCATAAGCCATTCACGGCACTCTTCTTCAGTGAGGGGCTGGCCATCGCCAACCCATTTCATGGCGTCGGCGTCGCCATAGACAGCCATGAGGTCCAGCAAATCCGAATCGCGCAAGCGCCGAACCACTAATCGCTCCGTTTCAAATATTATATCGATCACTCGCTGCACTCCCCCTGTGCGGTCTAACGCACTTGTTAATAGGCTTGGCGGCAGCCAAGTCCTTTATTGAATTTTTCGTTAGTTGTCGACTACGTCCACGAGTCCGATTTCTCTCAATAACATTCTCCCTAAATGAGTTATATCAGTGGAAGATTTCTTAGGTTTACCTGTGCGAGAGTCAAACTCCGGAATTTTCGTAGTGCGATCAACTCTAATATTCGGTCGTACCAAGCCAAGTCTTTCTAAATGGTCCTTATAGCTCTCTTGTAACGCGTACTTGTCCAGCTCTTTCTCTGAAGCGTCCATCGAAGCACTTGCTGGCGCGAGAATTACTTTATGTTTTTCACGAAATTCGTGATCTCCACTTATCTCTGGATGTAGATACATCCTTAGCCATATGATCTCTTCGTCATTGATTTCAGAGAGTAGATTAAGCAAGTACTTCTGCCGATGTGCCTCAATCTCAGCATCAGAAAGACCGTTCGCGACTATGGATGCAATGTAGGATGTTCGTTCTTTAGATATTGCTCTGGAAGCATGTATAAATCCATCTTCTGCAAGAGAAATATTTTCTTCGGATTTTAGAGTCTCCCTAACTATTTCCTCAGAAATGTGTGAAAGCTTCGACTCCAGTTCAGAAATGTACCTGGCAAGTCGATCAATTCTCTGGTCAGGGATAAGGTAGTCAATCAGCTCAGATAGTAGAGGGCCGGCAACTGGAATTGCACCTGCGATGGACTTTCCTGCAGCTGCAATCAAATCGGTTCTATTCTTATCGATTATTTTTTTTGACCCTTGCACATACTCACCTTTGGCAACTAACGCCCAGTTCAGCCACGACGGGTACGGAGCGGCTGTTGTGTTAATGTTTGAGCGGCAGTGAATAACACAAAAGTTGTGTAGTGCCCGTTGTCGGTCTGCAACTGATTGTTATGCGTCTCCACTTGGTCTCCCCTAAAGATGCTTCTGTAGCCAATCAAGCATCGCCGCATGAGTTTCGCTCATCAACTGATCGGAAAACACTTCATGACCAGCGTCTAGAGCCAGGAGCTTGGACTCGACACCTGCTTCCTTCAACATTGCAGCTAACTTAACGCTGTTGGCTTCAAAGTTGACTGCCTGATCCCTGGTGCCGTGTACGATTAGAATTGGCGGGTCATCTGGTGTTACATGATTCACCGGGGAAAGTACCGGGATCACCTCAGGATCAAAATCCAAGAGGCGAGCCCCAAATAACTCTGCCTCGGGTGGGATAGTGCCGAGGTCGGTAATGGGCATAATGGCAATCGCAGCTTTGAAATCACTATCCGTCCGCTTTACTGGCTCAATCTCCATGCTGAGTTGAAGCGCTAGATGTCCACCAGAGCTGATCCCCAAAATTCCCAGTCGCTCGGGATCAACTCCGAACGACTCGCTATTGTCTTTAATATGCTGAATGCCTATTCTCAGTGCCTCAACAGCATCAGGAATGCGGAAGGTTGGCATACCAGGATGATATATCTGGAACAATGTATAGCCATGCTCTAACAACACCTCCCAGAACGGTCTGGCGATGTTGAGATTGTCCGCGCCGGATAGAAAACCACCACTTACAACAAAGACAACCCCAAGCCCATTAGGTGACGACGGAACTTCTACATCGTAATACATAGCCATGCCGTCTTTATGACCATAGACATTATGTCTATCGATCTCGCTAGCTTGAGCGCTTACCTGACCTACACAAGACAATACTAAAAAAATGGTGAGGCAATATATTTTTCGCACATTTTCCAAATTTTGCACTCCTTGTTGATAATTAATAAACGTCGCCCAAACTAAGTACGATGCCCGGCCTGACACATAACGCCTTGCTAAGGGGCAAAATGCGCAGCAGTTTGTCCCGTGGAGGCCACTTGTGGCCGGAACGTACTTGAGCAACTCGTTAGGTGTTGAGTGCAATAAATACCCACCTAGCAAACACCCAAAGTAGGAAAAGCCATATAGTAATGATAATGACAGCAGCAGAATAACTGACAGGCTTTTCGGCTGCCTCTTGTGCTTGAAGCCGAGCGGACTCCATTACTGAAGGTGGCGTTAAACGCATGATAAGAGCCAAGCCAGCAGGAATGATTATGATGTCATCTAGGAGGCCGATGATCGGAATGAAATCAGGGATTAAATCTATTGGGCTTAATGCATAAGCGGCTACGAGGATCGCTAAAACCCGAACCAAGAAAGGCATGCGTGGATCTCTAGCTGCATAGTAGATTGCTAGAGTTTGTGTCCTGATATTTCTAGCTTGCTCTTTTATGACCTGGAGCTTCATAGACACCTAACGCCCGTATTCACGCTCCAGCGCAGCTGGCTGCGTGTAATTTTTGGTTAGGAGGCTTTTAGCCATCCTTGCTCCACCGCATACTCAACTTTTGAAACAACCCATTCATGGATCTCGGGCTGCTCGTGCTCAATAAATTGATGCATCTTCAGCACTTGATTTTTATGGATCCCGTTGTCCCGCCATGCTCGTCCCCCACTCGTCATGTTATGAAGAAATGGCAGTAGCCTGTCTATAACCTTGAGCAACTTAGCTTCTTTGCTCGCACCTGCTTCTTGCTCATCCCAAAGCTGCGTTAGATCTGGGATTGAGTTTCCTGGATGCGACGCTATTCTTTCCACGCATTTTCGTTCGTCTACATGGGCATTTGATCTGTCAGAGCTATAAAGATAAGTATCTCCCGCATCGATCTCGCCAAGATCATGTACTAGCGCCAACTTGATGAGTTTTAAAACATCGAAGTCGTCGTAAAGTAATTCTGAAAATGCCCAACACGCCATCGCCAAATGCCAAGAATGTTCTGCGGAGTTCTCGACCCGCTCGCCGCCATTAATATACGTCCGACGGTTTACCAACTTCAGTCCATCCAGACTAATGAGGAATTCTGATATTTGTGAAAGGCTATCGGCCACATTGACTCCTAACGCCCTCTAATAACCGGCGCGGCCGCTGGCCGTGTCCGGCGCCGTAGGTGCGAAGTTCATTTATTTGTTAGGTGACGTTCTGCATAGTCAATGATGTCCCTAACAACCGAAGGCTTCCAGACTCTGCCCAAATCTGAATCTTTGTGAATTCGCCCACTATAGATGCCTAGGAAATGTGTCATGTGTGCTTGAGCCTGATAGAGTTTTCCGTCCTTCTCTACAGTATCGCCAGGTTTAAACTGAGCTATTACTTGTGATCCTGACTGACCAGGCCTAGTTCGACAATCAATTAGAAATACTGGTAATCCCCCATAGTCTACATCAGGTTCTGACGCAATATAGCCTGTCGCCCAAATCGCAAAACCATCAGCAGATAATGAGAATGGAAAACCTATAACATGTACTTGGCTTCCAACATCCCATCTATTCCAATCTTTGAAAGGAACCACATAGTGGGGGAATTTGCCCTTAAATTTTTCCACTATAAGCCCTACGACATCGACCTTTTCTCCCAAGTCAGGATGTTCAGCCCAAACAGGCTCAGTCATTTCCTCGTCTTCGTATAAATCAACCTGTTGAACGATAGGACCTCTTGGAGACAAGCAAGTAAATCGAAGTTTATTTGGAGTACCGCAAGTATCCGATAGTGGTTGCCCTGTGAAACTATCCCTTCCTGTAACGTTATGCCGATTGGTAAACAAGATCGACCCTACATTGGACTCGCAAAAGAAGCCTGTACCTGTAGCCAGCTTTTTATCATTGAAGTACATTTCAATGTAAATTGATCTAGCTGAATTTGCATTAAAATATGGCACTAAGTCACCTAACGCTAAGCGTAACCGGCTGCAAAAGTGGTGTGGCTGGAGCTTAGCGGAAGCCGCGTCACTTTTGACAGTCCGAGTTTACGCTTTTGTTAGGCAATAATTTGGAATGCTTCATTGTGTAAAACAAACGTAGACCCTCAAATAACCGCGATTACCAATCCGGCCTGTCGGATCAGAGCGTCAATTAATTTCAATAGTTTAGAAACATCGTAGTTACCGTTTAGCAGCGTATCGTCTGGCTGCTCATAGAAGTGTTTGGAATAGGACTCTTTGAAATCCAAAACTCCATGCCATGCGTCGATGTCCTTTTTAAAGTTACTCCATGTGACCTGAGCGGCGGGATATTGATCCAAACGTAGGTCGAGATAGCACTCAATCGCGGCGGCTCGCCCATTGATATCAGAAACGCTCACGCCTTCCGGGCCGTGAGTTGAGAACTCCCTAAATTCCTCAAGATCAGGTAAGAGCATCGCGCGCATGTTGGCAGGTAACTTCAGCTGTTCAAGCTTGCGAAAAGCGTCAACACCCTCCGCGTCGTTATCGAAAACGAATAAGACCTGATTGAGAACCTCAATTCGCAATAGCCCCTCTGCGAATTTCACAAGATTGCCAGTTCCCCAGAAATGATGGCGTTCATTGACATCCACAAAATTAAAAAAATCTGCAACATCCGGGCGTAAGACATCGAGTAACCGTCTAATAATGCGCGCGTCCGATGCACCCTCGGTTGCGATCAAAACTTTCTGCCTTTGCCGCGCAGCTGGCTGGAATGCTTCACGTTGAACCCAACCGGCATGGACTATAGGGCCAAACTCCCATGTGACCTCAACTTCAACATTAGCCGCATTCAGGGCAAAGATCTGGAGCATCGATTCCGCACTCAGGATGCAAACTCTCGCGGAAAGGAAACTAGCTTCGGACCAATAGGTATTAGATTTGTCAGTCCATGGAATTCGTTCAAATACGTCGATATCAGCTGCAAATCTTCCCTGCGAAATTATGTCTCTGTCCGGCGTTTCGTACTCGACATAACCACTTGTCAAATCTTTCAGAGGATAGCGGCACGCCAAATTGCAGAATTCTTCGAAAGTGAGATATTCTTTTTTTAACCCCTCTAACTCGCTATAGCTCGATATCTCTACCGCTTCCGCGATTACCGCCTGATATTCGGCGCGTGCAGCTTCAAGAGTAAATCCGAGTAACTCAAGGCGAGGCAAAACTCTAGATAGCTTCCTTGCAAAAAGTTCTTCAGCTTCGGCAAGCTCCACCTTTTCTTCAGGATGCTCTTCGTAATAATCGTAATTTATTGCGTCCGTCTTGCGGCGTAAGAGATCACCTTCTTGAAACAGGTACCCGTAATCTTCTCCCATGAAGTTTTTGGAATACGAGAGGGATACGTTACCAACGCAGAGTTCTATGGAAGTTCCCATTTAATACACCTTTCTTCCAATAATTGACCCTTGCAGTTCATGTTTTCTATTTTTCTTGTTGCCTAACTCCGCGCTCAGGGGGAAATCGGATCCGAGCTAATTTGTGGTAGAGTGAACGCAGCGAACCACAAATTAGTGGAGCGTAGTTATTTCCCTTGCAGCGCCTTGTTAGGCTTTACATTGATTTTTTTAGAAAGGAATTCTCGATATTCCTTTAAAATTATTATCGCTGGAAGAAACAGATATCACCGCTCCGTCTTTTTGCTTAATGAATACTTTATCTGGCTGAACATCGGCAAGCTGGCCGGCAGATTTACCTCTTATGTATAGGGTGTCACCTATAGCTACAGTTTCACCATTAATTGAAAATTGGTCATCACCTATTTTTTCAATTCTTGGTTTCCGGCGTAGAATTAAATTAGCATTTTTCGAAGTGAGACTTAAATTGTCCTGTTGTTCCAGAGCACCGATACGACCAGATAAATCCTTAATAGCTGAAAGTAAAACGCTGGCTTCATTTGAAAGCTCAACATTTTGTGGGATCGTTGCAGGCTTTACCCCTAACAATTGAATCAATGAATTTACGTCTTTTCCTTTAGATTCTGCTGTATCTACCATGGATTTTGCAATAACTTCAATTTGCTTTTCTACCGAATCAATTCTAAGCGCCTGGTTGTATTCAATATATCGCAAGCCTTGAATGTCAAATATTTTATTTGTTTTGATATCCTTTATTAACACAGTTGGCAAATTGAAAGCTTGCCGCACACCAAGTTCGTATAAAACGTTCGGATTTCGGCCACTCAAGTCGCATAAAACCATTTCGCTTTCGACTATCTTTGAAAGTATATCAATGACTATGTAATTACTTGATACAACATCATCTGCGCGGATTGGATTAAAGCCAGCTTTAATACAAGCAGGTTTTATTAAGTGAGTGTAAACCCGATTGAAATGACCAGCTTCATAATCTTCCATGTCAGCGATAGGCATAATTATAAAGCACGTTCTTTCGCTTTCTTCTTTTTCTTTTTTCGTCATATCAAGATTCCCTTGAATTATTTAATAGATTTTCTGCGCTCCGGCCTAACGCCGCCAGAGCGCGCACGAGGCAAGAGGGTGGCTGTTGCTGGCCTTGTTAGCTTTCATAGCCAAGCCCACCCATGTACGCAGGGATCATCCCGAGGTTCTTTACCTTCTCTTTTTCTTTTTCTGTTAGATCGCGACAAACGTATGGGAAAACACTTAGCATGAAGCCCTTTAGGTTATCGAAAGCTTCATTTGAATATGTTACCCCGCCACGATGCTCATTCATTGTGCTCATTACCCACTTTATAAAAATGGTAGGCATCATGACATCTGATATATCTTCCCAGCCATCTATGAGATCACTTCTCTTGCCTCGAATGGCTTGTGTCAATACATCGTCACATCTACCGCGACAGGTCCAATATACGTATTCGAAGTGCTGCTTTTCATTTTCTTGCTTTGTACTCATTTTGTACCAAAGTTGAATAACTCCATGATCGTCTTGATCAAATAATTCTTTGCTACAAACCTTACATATTAAGCTTGGCGCTTCCGCAAATATTCTGGCAGGAGATGGATTGTTTGTTTTCCACGCGTCAATAGAAATCGGGAAGTATCTTTCGCAAATCTCCAACCCTCTGGACGAATGAACTAGTTGACTCTCAATTTTTTTGTGATCGAATACTTGATATTCGAGCTTGCCTTTTAGGCCTTCAAGATTAGCAGAAAGGCCTGTACTAGGAAGGGTCGAGTAAAATCCGATAAAACCGTCGCAACCATGAGCTTCAACTCTATCTCTAATGTTTGTCTCATCAGTAGGAGAAACAGATTTTCCGCTGTGAGACTTGTGCTTGCAGCTCACTAGCCATCTAATGACTGTCTCACCACCAACACCAGTCCGTTTTTCTTGGACTATAAGGTCGGCGCCTCCATCTGCGCCTCGATCTGGATCTGTCACTATCTTGTATCCGATAAAAGATAGAAAATCTCTTGCAAACAACTCAAAGGTATCTTGTAGTCCTGATGCGATATGTGCTTCTGGTATTTCTTTGAAATCTAATACTGTCAATTTACACCTATGTTTAATTATTTCGAGAAGCTAACGCCTTCCAACAAAGGCGCGAACGCAGTAAGCGTCCATTTGTTTGGAATTGTTAAGCAGCATTAGTTTCTGTTGTTCCTTTGTTCAAGTAGCTGCAGTGACTCTGAAACTGTTGGCACAGACCATGCGGTTCGTTGTTCGTCGGAGATTACGTCGGGCTCCATTTTATACAGAGTGAGGCTTCCATCGCCATCTCTGACAAACTGAGTGCCGAACCACTGCGGTTGATCGAAGTTTAAAAGCAACCTATCCCAGGTTGCTGCTTTGAGCCAATTAACATTAGCCAGGCTTGAGTCCAACGTTGCCGCGATTGTTGCGAATGAATGAGCGAGTCGAATATCCTCAGGGGAATTGCCATGCTGAAAGATCATAGCTGCATGGAAATAGTCTCTAGCACTTTGAATGTCGCCATTCCGCAATATTGATAGAACTTGCTCCCGTCTTACTGCATCCTCTTCACGCAACTCTTCCCAATTGATAGGTTGGGCTTGGCGAGCCGATTGGTCAGATAAATACAACTGCTCAAGTTCAGTATTGTCTTGGCCGAAAGTGGAACCACTCAGAACACTGAATGTGATAAGGAGTAAAAGAAGTGCTCGCATCTGTCAGTCCTCTTACGTATATACTTAGGATTGGCACAACCTCTGAGTGCTGCTTAACGCCCGCGTTACGGGCTGGTTTGTAGCGAGCAGCGGAAAACCAGTCCCGGTACACGCGATTGTTAGATAGCTTAGTCCTGCAAAATGATCTCTATCACTTCCCGGTGCCAGCCTTCGGAATTCAGACAAGCTTCTATCCGCGCTACAGCCTGCTGCTTGGAGATAGAGCCAGAAGTATCGTTTTCGACTTTATATCGGCACGCTGCCGCCGCGTCTTTCAAGGAACCACTTCCTGTACCTGTATATCGCCACTCATACGTAAGATATGACTGGTCAACATCCATTAGTTCCTTGGATGCCCTGTCGATGCTACTTTGACTCGAACACCCGAACATTAAAGTAGCTATTAAGAATGCTAACGCTCGATGCATGGTGCTATTTAACGGCCCGGTTCAGCGGCGAGCAGCGCCGTCCGCTGCAACGGATGGTTATGCGGTAGTTGGAGGACGGCACGCCAGGAATCCATACAAGCCTTTTGGAAACGGCTCCGCACTGTATCCACTAATCCGCTCCACTTCAAAACCAATGGAACGAAGTTCAGACTCGACTTCATCGGGCGCGATCAATTGAAGCTGATGGACTTCGGAGTCACGACGGTATGCCGGGCCAGATTGTTTGAAGGTCACGATCCGGCGTGTCAGCAGGCCGGCCTCTGCAGCGGTTTCTACAAGCACTGTCCAGTCCCGCCCCTCTATGAATGTCCGCGTCGGGGCCTTAGGCGCCCGATCGGGTCCGGCCACGTCGAAAAGAAACACGCCGCCTGCAGCAAGTGCACGGAATGTGCGCTCAAAGAACGCCTTCCGACTTGTGTAGTTGCTGCGGTTATCGAATGTATAGTTCAGCACTTCGCCAATGGCACAAACCGCGATACACGGAGGCACCTCCATGTCGACGAAGGAGCCGATATGAAAGGTCCCCTCCGGCACCCGCTTTCGCGCCATATTGATGAGCGATTCGGACAAATCGATTCCGGTAACCGTATAGCCTCTGTCAGTTAGCGTGCGTGCCGTGATGCCGCTACCACATCCGAGTTCGAGGACGGTTCCCCGTTGTAACCCGTTGCGGTCAAGGGCATCAATCAACACTTTGGCGCTAGCCAAAGCTAAGTGACCAAAACCATCATCGTGGATGAAAGCAAGATCTGGTTGGTAGTAGCTCATACGACTGACTCAGGGTGTACCGCATAACGCCTAAGCACAGCGGCGGCCTTTAGGCCGCCCGGCGCCGTAGGAGCGAACTGGTGCTTATTTTTATGAATTAGTGACGTAACCAAAATACTGGACCCGCCTCCAATGTTTGAGGGTTAACATAGATACCGCCTTCTCCGTGGTGGATTACAGTGCCTGGTTCCACCGCCTTTGGGGCTATAAAAGACCAACAGCCCTCGCTATCCCTATTCAAATTTCCGGTTTCTCGGAAGTAAGTGCCGACCTCATAGAGCACCTCTCTATTCGAATACTCCTGCAGGGCAAGATTCATATTTGCAATTGCTTCTTCCCGATGCTCCACTGGAATCTCGCACTGGTTGGTGCCAGTTTGTGTCGAACAGCTAGCAAAAACCAGCGAAAGGCACAGGAGTGGCAGAAATTTATTCATAACGCCCTTTGTTAATAGGCAAGTGGCATAGCCACTTGTCCTGAGCCCGCTTTAGCGGGTGATTGAACTAATTGTTATGTGTCGATAGCTCAAGCATGGATCTTTACGCCCTTAGCTCCGGCACCTGATGCGACCTCACGAAGAACACGAATTTCAACCTCGCTAAGTCCACCCTCGGTCATTTCCATTGGATGAATATCCAACATGGGCTTACTCAGTTTAAAGAAGCCTAGAACTCCGACTTCCCGCAGCCCTTGCTTCAAACAGTCGACAGCTGGAAAGAAATTGCCAATTAGCAATCTATTCGTGCTGAAGCTGGATTTAGGGGAAAAGCTCTTCGCACTCCCGCTGTGCGATATCACCATCCTGTCCCTGAAAATCTCTACTTTTACGTTCACTTTTCCACTCACTTCAAATTAGACACATAACGCCGCTAGCACGCGCAGCTTTGTAGTGGAGGCAAAGCCGCAACGGAAAAGCTGTCGCTGTGGCTGGCCTTGTTAAACGCCACGTGGCGAATATCGGCTGAGTGCCGCTCCCAGACTACTAATGATGGCTGGCATATCCGATTGGTCGAGGTCAAGCCGAAAACGTAACGTGTTTCCAGTTCCTGCTTCATCAGTAGCCTCTCCGCGGAGGAGAACATGTCCCAAGCGATCACATGTCAGCTCCAGTTCCAGTTGAGATTCGTAAGACGTGAAGCATGCAGAGCCAGAAACGGTACGATACAACTTATCCAACTGCGCCTGA
This sequence comes from Pseudohongiella sp. O18, assembly GCF_021729085.1. Classification (GTDB taxonomy): domain Bacteria; phylum Pseudomonadota; class Gammaproteobacteria; order Pseudomonadales; family Pseudohongiellaceae; genus Pseudohongiella. The sequence continues at coordinate 458,066 of NZ_JAJSAR010000001.1, forward strand.
AAATCTGAAAAAGCCCATGAGTTGAAATCTGCCGGATAGCTACCGGCGAACCCGCCAACTGAAAGCCTCACGTCAGCGGAGAACCAGCCGTCGCCATTGTCGCGAAGGTTCTCCACGCGAATGTATTCCGCATCCTCTCCGCCGATGTGAAAGGCAAGCACTGTGCTCTCCGTCCGTTTAACGCCCAAAACAGCGGCGCTTCTAAGCGTCCGTCTGTTTTTTCTCGTTAGTAACCTGTTTTTGATTAATATCATTTATCTGTCTATCACATTCTTCTTCAAAGCTGGGGTCAATCTTCTTTAATTTTTCCCATAGATCACGGGATTCAAGATCGCGACCTAATTTTCTTAGTGCTTTTGCTTGAAAAAAAATCGCATCGACTCTGTTTGGGTATCTGCTATGAAGATGCCTTGATTTGCGTATAAGATCGTCAAGTAGGTCCTTGTCCCATAATGCTGACAAGCCAAACTCATCATCACGCACGCTCTTAGCCCGCTTTCTATCATGATAAGCAATCAAATTGCAGATCAGCGCGCGAACACACAGAAAAGCCAGCAAAAAAATTATGACTCGATTTTGGAGAATAATAAGATTTAATTCATCTTGCATGACAGACCCTGGTGGTTACTAGCGCCCCAATAAGCGGGCCGAGCGCCAGCGAGGTCCGGCGACCGCAGGGAGCACACTTGATTGGTTTGTTAAAAGTTTCTTGTTCACAACCTAAATGCTTTAGTGCCAATACGTTTAAGGGGAGCTAAGTAACCTATAGATGAAGAAAGCCCCCAACCAATAGCAATAGTTAAAACCACCCACCAGTAATTACCGCTAATTGCGGTAACGAACAAAACATAAAACAGCACAGAGCCTGCCAGCGATGCAATCAATGTCGAAAGAAACCTAGCCGACACACGTAGATGCGAGCCACACCCTTCACAGCTAAGATTTCCTCCGACGGCAGCCACCTTAAATTTCTCTAGCATGCTAGATACACAATTTCCGCAGTCGGGACAAACTCGATTCTTCATGTACTTTTAACGCCCTTAATAATAGGATCAGCGCTCAGCGCTGAGTCCTATTTGATTCAATTGTTAGAGAGCCCTGGCATTGCAAGCAGCCTAGCTTTATTTGATGGATCCTGCTCGTCTAGAAAGCGCCCAAAAAATGCCCTTACATCTGAATTCGCGTTGAAATTGGAGCTAAAAGACCACTCAATACAATGACGACAAGCCTCTTCTACTCTTAGATAAGTATTTAGTAGATTTCGTAGTACTAACTCATCACCAGTAGCTGCATACCAAGCCCAATGAGCATCAAGTTTCACGCTTGAGTCAACGGGATAGGTAATAAAATCAATATACGGTTCAAGCGCTTCATCAACTGTCAGATTTGGTTCCTCGCAGATGAATGGGCCTAACATCGCTTCAGGAAGCTCTTTGTATTCATTCCCAAGCTTCTCGATAAAACGGCTGCAATTGAAAGCCTCCGGGTTTGAAGCGGGAAGTACAGACAAAATGATAGATCCAACAATTTTTTGGTTATCGTTCTGCAAGGCTTCGATCTCCACCAGCTGAATGAGAACATCCATAGCATCATCAGTCGGTAATTTGTAAACACTTCCAATATCAGACAATGACGCATTTTGTGACCAACTAATGCATGGCAGTAGCAAAAGAAACATCAATCTGGCACTTTTCATGATTTGCTCTCTAACTCCTTTAGAACCGGCCTGCGCTATGCCGGTCCGCCTGCCTAATTTTGTTAGGAATTGCATGACTTGAAGCCCATACGATGCCTGTAGATAAAAGCAACTAGCCCGCCGTTAATTACAACCAACGCCAAACTGCGCCACGGACCTGCAGGGACTAATTGAGACAAGTATGGTATTGCTGAAATGCCATGGATAAATGCCAGGACCGGAAATACCATTAACAAATAGGGAGCCCACTGTTTTTGCAGGAACGTCCCAATTGCAGCTAAAAGCGGAGCAATTAGAAACAGTGCTCCTTCTACCGTAAGTGCAATCGTCCAAACATCCAGTGATTCTGACCTCCTAGCGAAGTGCCAACCATATAAGTAAACACCAGGCCACGGCAACGCTGCTACCAGCTCCACTAGTGCGACAACCTTAATCCAATTCTCAGATTTCACTATCTTGGATGCCTAAAACCTGTCTTCACTTGCCGGAGCGATCGCAGTTCGCGGAGGTCCAGTGCAAGAAATTGTTAGAAGAATTTTTAGTTTGTCCAAATTGTAATGAAAGGAACCAACACAGCTAACAGACCCGTACCACCAACCACAATAAACGATAGAATAAATCGTTTGTTACCTAGACTGCCGATGTCAGCAGGAATGAATTCAGCCACATTTGTTTTTTCATATATTTTCATTAATGATTCGTGAAGCTTGACACAAATATTTCGGCTATTTGCAAGTGTGAGTAGGCATGCTGATGAGACAACTAAGGTGCCTAGTAAAAACAAAGCAAATATAAACGGAGCATCCTGGTCATTGTTTTGGTAGTCGCTCGTTATTCTGCTTGCCTGGATCCAGTTAACGAAAAGAATTAGTAAATTAAAGCAAACACCAGCCAGTACGAAAACAGTATCAGTCCTACCTGCTCTATCTAGCTCTGAGAGTAGGTGCTTGTGGATTCCCTCTATCATTTGGTTCTCCGATGAAAGGTAGTTTATTTCTTCTAACGCCTCAAACACCGGCGCAATTTCGCTGGCCCGTTTGTTTTGAATTGCAAGGCCTTTACTCGATTTTAAAGTCGTATCCGCTATGAGTCCTTGCTGTCTCAGACAGTAGCTGACGATTCTCCCCGATGGCGACTACATCAAAGGAGTAGTAGTAACCAGGCTTAATATCTTGTGTGTAGGCTTTGAGATCTATACTTGTTCCGCTGACTTGCGGGCGACTCGTCCAGGCAAACAGTGTGTTATTACGCTGATACTCATGGGGGTTGGACTTCTCGTAAACCTGTAGACTGTAGCTAACCGCGCCCGGGTAAGACTCCCAGGATATTGTCACCGGTTCATTTAGATTATAACTGGCCTGCTGTGTTGTTTTTATAACTGGATCCACAAATCGAAAATCAATGCCAACACCACCAGCCTCCGGGGAAACTGTGAATAGCCCGCTGAAGTGTGGGTTCATGGGGCTGGTAATCAAGCCTCGTAACACATCATTCGCCGTGCTTTGGTCAATCTCGTAGCCGTCTATCTTGTATTCCCCATAAGGAACTGAAATAGCGTATTCGCCAAGGTCATTTGTAGTGGCCCACTGACTCATAACTTGACCGTTTAGAGCAAGCCGCAGTCTCAGCCCTTGAGTAGGCTGTCCATTGCTCGAAACCATGCCTTTTATCTCGCCAGCACCGGAGGATAGAATTCCAGCACTGCTGATTTCAAAATCACCTGTATACGTAGCAGGAGAACCTAAGAATCCGCTTCTCAGATTGGAAACTCCCGGGGCTTCTGACATGGTCGTCTGGTTTCGGCCAACAGCCGACGTCGCCATACTTTCAAAGAAGAAATTGAAATAAATGTTCAATACAATAATCAGGGCTATTGCGAAACCAGTCCCAAATACTAAACCACCGATAAACTTCCTTAACATGAATAGTCCTTTATATGCCTGACCTAAGTCTCAACTGTGTCGAAGAGGGAATATTTTAGTCTTAACATCCGAGCAAAACGGGTGACACTATAACGCGCTTTTTGTGCGCCTGCCTGCACTCATGATCTATCCTTAATTTACGTTCTGCCTACTTTTTTTAGCCGGAGCGCTCAAACTGAAGCCTGAAAGTATATAGGCATCGTGAATATGAAAACGGTAGCAACCACCAGAAGCAGCTTGGATAAAATCGCTAACCTTGTGAGACGGCTACTTTCGAGTTGCCGGTACCGGAGTCCAAATAGGAAGCCGAAAAATTTAAGCTGATCCGGTGCCGAGTACCAAATTCGTTTACCGCCGAGACCTTCGTAAATCTCAGGGTGCTCGGACTTTAATAGTGAAACCAATCTTGAAAGAACAAAAAAAAATGCCGCAATAACGAAAAGCGTCAAAAAACTAAAGGAATAGACCACATCATTCTCCCGACGTTTGTATTAACTAAAAACTCCAACCACACTGGGGTTAGCACCCTCCCCAAATCAACTCACACCAAACTTCTCAAACACCTCTTTCTGCGTCAGCTTCGGCGTGTCATTGGCGAAGTCATAGTAGGCGGGTTTCTTATCGATGAAGATCTGCTCTTTCATGCTGAAACCGCCGGTGTCTTTGAACAGGCCGGCCGGGATAGCGTAGTTGTTGTGTTCCTTCATGCGGTAGTAGAGATGGGTGCCGCAGGAATTGCAAAAAGCGCGCTCGGCCCACTCGGAGGAGCTGTAAGCACTGACATTGTCGGCACCGCTGACCTCTGGTTTGCCGGTTGGCATCAGCGCCAACAGCGGGCCGCCGCCCCATTGCCGGCACATGCCGCAGTGACAGGCTTCAATGTGCCCTTCAGTAGGCACGGTCAGGGTGACTGCACCGCACAGGCAGCTTCCGGAAACGGTTTTTGAGGTCATAGTTGATACTCCGCACAGGGTATTAATTAAGAGGTTTCTGCGAATCCAGGCACGCTACCGCCCTGCGGGTGTACCGCATACTTGGGCCCGTGCGTGATGACGGACAATATCAGCTCGGCATCTACGCGGCGTAACTACGCCCGATTTCAGCAATCTGAACGGAATAGGAGCTGTACCAGCGTTCACGGCCCAGCTGCTGGGCGGTGCGATGTTCGGGGTGGGCCTTCCAGGCCAGAATATGCTCTTCGGAAGGCCAGTAGGAGAGTGCGATTTCAGTATCGCCTTCGTTGACCGCGGTGAATTCCAGACACCCAAATTCGGTCAGGGCAAGTTCGCGCAGACGTGCTGCCGTGGCTGAGTACAGCTCGTCGGCCTGTTTGACCGTGGCGCGAAATATGACAACAAACACAACCCATTCTCCCTGTTTTCGCCCGGTCGTGAAGCCGGGCGTGATTGTGTTTCCTGTTTAATAGAATCCCTGTGACTTTGCAATAACCCAAAGGGCTGATACGTGACGAATGAGCGCCATTTCACGTTTATTGCCGGGTTGATCAAAATGTCGGAGACCACACACCTTGGTGTGGCCTCCAAACTGGGGCTGATTTGCGTTTACAGCTCGCTCGCCGCCTGCAGCACGTAGTCAAAGTCTGGTCGGTCGCGGTAGTCCGCCTCCGCGAACTTGGCCAGCACGGTGCCGTCCGGGCTAAGCACAAAAATGCCAGGATATGGGATACCGTAAGCACGACTGCCGGGCTCGTATTCGGTATTCAGGATGCCGAGTGCGCTGACGTGGGTGGCATCTTCATCGCGCAGCAGCGGGAAGTCGGTTTCGTAGTCGATTTCGGCGCCCTGCAGCGTCTCAAGTGAATCGTAGGTCATTGTCGCCACATTGAATCCCAGAGCTTCAAACTCGTCGGCCACATCCACCAGCTGCTGCAGCTGGGCGATACAGTAGGGGCACCAGTCGAAGGAACGGCTGAGTACCAGCACCAGGCCTTTTTCGCCACTCAGCTCAGCCAGCGTCTGAACGTCGCCATTCTGATCTGGCGCACTGATCGACGGGATCTCGCTGCCCACCGGAAAGTCCGGCGCCCAGACAAAGTCCTGTGCCATGGCGGATATCGAGAAAAGTGCAAGTAGGGCAAGGGTCAGTGAGTGATACAGCCGTTTCATGTCGCCTCCAGAGGGCAGAGTTATTGTTTAGTGTTATGTCTGGACGGCCATCGGCTGGCCAGCCTGTAAACTAAGACCTGATTGAGCTCGATTTATTGCTTGCGATCCGAAGGATGATTGACACCATCCATGGTCGGCACCTCACCCAGATCTTTGGGATTCACACCCTCCAGGCAGCCGACATTGAATCCATACTCATTGGGGTCGGAGCGGCGCTGGTGATGTGTATAAATGCCGCACCGGGAGCAGAAGTAGTGGCGCGCAACCTGGGTGTTGAACTGATACTGGCTCAGCGCGTCTTCACCTTTGACGATGCGGATGGCCGGCAGGCTGGTGGTGCCCATGATCGCACCGCGGCGGCGACAGAATGAACAGTCGCAGCGGCGCGGAGAAACGACGCCGTCGGGCAGGTGCAGCTCAATCTGCACGGCGCCACAATGGCAATTAAGCGTGTGATATTCCTGAATCGGGGTCGGCCCAATCTGCTTGATACTCATCGGTATCGGCTCCTTCCTTAAGGGCCTCCGCCTGGCTGTCGTAGCTGCGGATGACCTGTTCTGCGGCATCGATGTCATCGTCCTGCACATAGACCTCGGCAAAACCCTGAACGGCCAGGTCGCCCACAGCACCCTGCAGGTAGTGACCACCCACATGGGGTTCAATACCGTGCGAACGCAGCAGGCCGGCAACTATGTGGGCTTCCATGATGTCAGCGGCGTGGTAGATGATCTTCATGGCCCTAGTATCGCAGAATGACCAGCCCGGCTGCCACCACCAATAACAGCGCAGCCAGCCGGTTCAGCCACACGGACCAGAAGGCAAATCGTGGATCGCCTGCCAGCACTTGCCCTGCCCTGGCCACCAGCGCTGCATAGACCAGTTTGACGCCACCAACACAGACAATGGTAATCAACATGATGAGCAGCACATCCCAGAACGTGATGGCGGCAACATCCACAAAGGCGGGGAAAAAACCAAGGTAGAACAGCACGGCTTTCTGGTCGCCCAACGTCAGCAGCAGGCCACTGACAAAGCTGCCACGCAGTGACCCTGACAGAACCGCTGATTCAGGAGGTAGTGAAGAATCAGGGGACGGGGTGGTGCCCAGACCTGAAGCTGCAGCGCTGCGCCACAGTCCCAGGGCCATCCATAGCAGATAGGCGGCTGCCAGAAATTTAAGCCAGCTGGCCCAGCCATTGGCAGCATTGAGCAACAGGGTGACACCAAACAGGGCAATCAGGATGAACAGCAGATCGCCGGCAACCACGCCAGCACTTACGGCAGCGCCGTGACGAAAGCCACCGGCCAGCGCTCTGGAGGTTACGGCGAGCACGCTGATGCTTGGCAGGGCTGCCAGCACCAGCATCGCGCTTATCAGGGCCAGCGCCCCGGCAAGGTCCAGCGTTAACACATCAGGCCCCGGAAAAATGCTCAGGAGCCCAGTCTAGCAGACTGTTGCGTGTTATTTACTGCCACGCACGGGCGAGCGTCGCTTGCCCTTGTCTTTGTCGACACGCTTTTTGGGCGCGCCGCGTTTTTTCTCTTTGGGCTTGTCAGCATTGAACTTGTCGCCGCCAAACTTGCTGCCCCTGCTCTCGGACTTGAACTTGTCGCCTTTAAAACCGCCGGTTTTGAAGCGATCGCCACGTGGCTTGTCCGACTCCGGCTTGTCTGCCGAGCGGTCGAAGCGTGGACGATCACCGCCTGGCTTGCTATCGGCAAAACGATCCTGGCGCGCCGCACGTGGCGGACGCGTGGGTTCTATAAATGCTTCACGACGTGGACCAGCCGAACGTGGCTTGCGGGCACCCTCAGGACGCGAGCGACGACCACGATCAGGCGCCGGGCCAGATGCCACACGCTCCAGATTCAGAGCCTGGTTGCACACGCGGGTGCGCTGCAGGGTCTGGAATACTTCATCAGGCATGCCAGTCGGCAGATCGATGGTGGTGTGATCATCAAATATCTGGATGCGTCCGATATAACGACCTTCGATGCCGCCTTCGTTAGCGATGGCACCAACAATCTCGCGCGGCGTGACACCATGGTCGTGCCCCACTGCCAGACGGAAGTGTTCCATAGGCACATCATCACCATCACTGAAGTCACGCTGCTCACGGCGCTTGCGTGGCGCACGTTCACCAGCGTCGTCGCCTTCCAGCAGGCTGCCAATATACTCATCACCTGTCGGGACTTTGCTGCGTGGCTTGCGGGCAGGCCGCTCGCCAGCGAAATCGTCACCAGCAGATTGTGTGCTTCTTGACGCTTTTTCTTTGAAACCCTTGCTCGTGCCGTAGCCGGTTTCTTTCACTTCTTTAAAAGATGGCTCCAGCGGTCGGTCTTTCTGCAGCAGGAAGGCCATCGCGGCTGCGGCATCTTCCAGCGAACACTCATGTTCCTGACAAAGATCGGCGATCAGACTGCGGAAGAAATCCAGGTTGTCCTGTGCCAGTGCATCAGCAATGGTCTGCTTGAACTGCTGGCTGCGCTTCAGGATCAGATCGCCTCTTGTCGGCAGCTCCATCCGCGTGATCTTTTTACGCGTGGTGCGCTCGATCGACTGCAGCATACGCTGTTCGCGTGGTGCTACAAACAGAACCGCCTTGCCGCTGCGGCCGGCGCGACCGGTACGACCAATACGGTGGACGTAGGCTTCGTTGTCGTAGGGAATATCGTAGTTCATCACGTGGCTGATGCGTTCCACATCCAGGCCGCGTGCTGCCACGTCGGTGGCTACCACGATATCCAACTGGCCGTTCTTTAACTGCTCAACGGTGCGCGTGCGCAGCTGCTGGTTCATGTCGCCGTTCAGGGCCGCGGCAGAGAAGCCACGTGCGTTGAGTTTCTCGGCCAGCTCCACGGTGCTGTTTTTGGTACGTACGAATACGATCATGCCGTCGAAGTCTTCGACTTCCAGCATACGGGTCAATGCGTCCAGCTTGTTGGTGCCCTGCACCAGCCAGTAGTACTGATCGATATCAGAGTTGGTGCTGGTTGCGCTTTTGATGCGCACTTCCTGCGGGTCGTGCAGGTATTTTTCGGCCACGTTACGGATGGGCGGCGGCATGGTCGCGGAGAACAGCGCTACCTGGCGTGTGGACGGTGTCTGCTGAAGTATGGTCTCGACATCGTCGATGAACCCCATACGCAACATTTCGTCGGCTTCATCAAGTACCAGCGTGTTGATTTTTTTCAGATCCAGCGAGCGTCGGTTCAGGTGATCGAGCAGACGGCCGGGGGTTGCTACCACCACGTGCACACCACGACGCAGAGCCTGCAATTGTCGGCTCATGTCCTGGCCACCATAAACTGGCAGCACATGAAAGCCTTTCAGGCCTTCGGCGTAAGTCTGGAACGCTTCGGCCACCTGGATGGCCAGCTCACGCGTTGGACACAGCACCAGTGCCTGGGTTGACGGATTAGTTACGTCAATCTTGGCCAGAATCGGCAGTGCAAATGCGGCTGTTTTGCCGGTGCCGGTCTGGGCCATGCCCACAATATCCTTTCCTTCGAGCAAGGCAGGAATTGTAGCCTGTTGAATAGGCGAGGGTTTTTCATACCCGACGCGCTCCAGTGTTTTTAACAGGAATGCGGGCAGATTGAGCTCGGCAAAGCCGAGATCGGGCGCGGTGGTGCTGGACATAATAGGTGCCTGCTGGCGTGACGTGCGGTAAACGAGGATATTCTACAAAAAGGGCGCGCAGTGTACAGCAATAAGTAAGCAGGCGAAAGCGATTTCCTAAAAGGAGGCGGAGGGATTTAGGTCGCTAAATCCCTCCGTCCCCTTTAACGGGCCTTATCTCTCGTTCAGATAGTCCACCGCTTTGTCCGGAAAATCGGTGAACAGCCCGTCAACATTGGCCTCGAACAGGAATATCTCCAGCAGGTGTTCAAAATTGTCGGCGTAACCGGGCACCTGACCGTCATCAGCCCGGAAGGTATAGGGGTGTACTTTGAGCCCAGCCTGATGGGCATCACGCACCAGCGAGCTGATCTGAAGATTGTTGGGCGTCGACTCATAGCTGATGATCATGCCTTTTTCCGGGCCGATGCCATCAGCGTACTGCGCCAGCTCACGCATGCCGCCGGGTGCCAGCATCCAGGCATAGGCCTCATCATCGCCCATCAGCTGCACCAGCTTCAGTTCGATATCCAATGCCGGCAGCACTTCTTCTTTAACACGCTTGAGTTCGTCAAACTCGAAGGTCTGCACGTATACATTACTGTCCTTGCTGGTGTAACCAAAGCGCTTCAGCTCGCTGAGCACGGCCATGCCAATATCCTTGCCGTGTTCATGGTGAAAGGCAGGTGACTTCAGCTCGGGGTAGATACCGACATCGCGGCCAGTTGAGCGGTTCAGCCCCTGAATCATCTGCAGCTGTTCGGCAAAGGTGTGGATGGTGAAGGTGGACTGCCACAGCGGGAAGCGCTGCGGGTAGATCATCTCTTCTTCGCCGGCATCATTCAGGCGGTAACCCTCGGTGACACGCAGCTGACGCAGCTCTTCCAGTGTGAAATCAATAACGTAGTGACGTCCATCGTCGCGCGCGCGGCCCGGAAACTGATGCCGCACATCGGTGTTACGGTCCAGCGTCAGGTCGTGCCAGACGATCAATTGATCGTCGCGCGTCATGACCACATCCTGTTCCTGGAAGTCGGCGCCCATGGCGTAGGCCATGGCAGCCGCCGGCAGGGTATGCTCGGGCAGGTAGCCACTGGCCCCGCGGTGCGCCACAACGACCTTGTCGGCAGCATCGCTTTGCGCCATGGCCGGTGCTAACGGCAGCACATTGCCAGTAATGACAGACATGAGCACAACCCCTTGCAACAATCGTGACATCGACCGAGTGACCATCAGTGTATCCTTTTTTCTATCTGAAAGTGGACTTTACGGAGCTGGCAGTCTACGACATTTTGTTGATGATTGGGTGACAGCGGCCGGCAGATGACCTGCCGCTGTCAGCCTCAGATGAGGCGGGCCTCTAGATCATCAACCATTACCCAGGCGATAACGCAGCTTCACCACCCAGGTGTCGGTAATGCGCTCGCTCCAGGAGTCGAACAGCAGGTCCTGGAATTCGGAACCCAGATCGCTAGGCAGGTTGCTGCCGCGCGTGTACACAATAAACAGGTCCGATAGCGGTGCAATCTCCCAACGATAACGCGCCTGGAAACTCATGCGGCTGACCGTAAAGTCATCGGGAGTCGCATCCGGCTTGGGCGTGCGGATCAGGTGCCGGACATCGGTCTGATCGATGCGATAGAACTTGTCTTCCTTGGCCTTGATACCGGTCCACTGCACCGCCAGGCGAAACTGCTGCTTGGAGTTGATGAAGTAGTTGGCGTTCCACTGTGGCGCCCACTCGGTGGCCCGGAAAGCCGTCAGCCGCGGACCACCCTGATGCACAAGCCAGGACTCACGATCGCGGTACTCCAGTTCCAGCTCGGTATTAAAGCGGTCATTGGGCTGCCATTGCACACCCACTTCGTAGCTCAGGTTACTGCGCTGCAGGTCTTCCTGAGCATTGCCAAATCGTGCGCTGTAGCTTAACGGACGTGAGCGGTCGCTGCTCCACTCAAGATCGTAGGCCAGCCGGTGCGGGATCTTGAAGGTGCCGTTGCCACGGCTCAGACGATCGTCCACACGTGGCGGGAAATAGCGGAAGTTCATGTTCAGACTGGTATTGTCCAGAAAGGTCATGTTCTGGCCGAAGAACAGTCCAAGCCGCACTGGCCGGTCGTCGGTGTTCCACTGGTTTACGATCATCATGTAACGCGAGCGCGAACGAAGATTCTCAAGGCCCGACTCCGTGATGTTAAAACGGTAATCGAGCATCACATGGTCATTACGCTGAAGATAACCCACATCATTGATGTTGAGCGTGTCATCAAAGTAATTGCCAGTGAACGAGTGCTGAATACCCCGCGAGGGGCGGTAGTTAAGATCGAACAGCGCACCTGAACCTGTGGTGCCATTCACATCACTGTGCAGCACCTGACCATCAAACACCCAGCGCGTGTCGGCGGAGAACCAGGAGACGTCGACGCCGTTTACAGTGGCGTCATGGTCCGGATGGCTCAATCGCGTGCCAATCCAGCCAAAGCCGCGACGACCACCGCCGCTGGTGTCCTCGTAGAGCAGACGACCGACAGCAAAATCGCGTCCGATAGACTCCAGGTTGACCTGATTGCCAGCGGTATCGCGGCCTCGCAGCGTCATGTCGTCCTCGGCCGCCAGCAGCGTACCGTAGCGCCAGTTACCCTGCGAGCCGGTAACTTTGGCAGCGCCCAGCAGCTCGGTTGGTGCATTGCGCTCGGTCGGACTCACTGAAACACCGGCTGGTGTATCGATCCAGGGCGCCGCACCAATACGACGGGTATTCAGGACTGTGATAGGGCCAAAGGGGCCACCACTGGCGCGCGGGCCTGCACGAAAAATATCCTGACCCTCGAGGAAAAATGTCCGCTTCTCCGAGAAAAATGTCTCGAATGCGCTCAAATTCACAACAATATCGTCTGACTCAACGGTACCGAAGTCTGGATTCAGCGTTGCCGATACCTGGGTGTTGGAGGTCGGCCGCCAGTAAATATCGGCGCCCACACGCGTCTCGGACTCGTCGGTAATATTGTTGTAGGTCGCGGAAGCATAGGGGTAAAAGGTGAACTGCGTGCTGGGATCAATACCGGCCACCGAGAACTTCTGGAATGCCGACAGGTATTCCGGATTGGTCTGCGGCAGCGCCGGCCAGGACCAGGTTTCGTTCAGGTGGGTCACCATGCGCTCGGTGTAGATGCCAATCTCGCGCACCTCACCGGTCTGCGGCAACTGCATCATGCCCCAGGGAATGAATATCTCGGTGGACCAGCCATTCTCCAGCTCTTGAGTCACAGCGTTCCAGGGACCATCCCAGTCACGGCTGATCTGCTTCTCGGGCAAAATCGTGCCATCAGAGAAAGTGCCACCCAGGTTTATGCGCAGGAAATAGCCGTACAGGCCCTGACCTGAGGTGTCGATGGAAATCACATAACCATCACGCTGCACGCCTTCGTCCCGCGAACTCATGCGCGCTACCAGGGTGTCTGGATCCTGATAGTTCATGGCGCCGACGTAAATACCGCGGTCGTTGTAGAAGATCCGTGTTTCGGTGCGCATCGACGCGGGCGCCAGCGTATCCGGGTTGATCACGCGCATGCCATCGTAGGCAGGGAGCGTATTCCAGACAGCTTCATCCAGGGCGCCATCCAGCTCGATATTGGCGGTATTGCTGTCGACCTGGGTCAATGGCAATACACCTTCTGCAGTCGGATTCTGGGCGTAGGAGTGGGTGGAATAAGCCGCTGCGCAGATCGTCAGCACGGTGATGCTGGCAAATGTGGCAGGCAGGCGCAAAGAAGTGATGGATATGGGTGATATCACTGCGGGTTCCCCGATTATTTTCATTATGGTTTTTGAAAGCAGGGCGAGTATATCAGCAAGTTTTGACGAGGCTGACCGCCTGATTATCAATTAATGCCCGCGGTTTCACTTTGTTACAGATGCGCCCCGGATTGCCACAAAGTCCAGCAAATTATGCCGGGCATTTGTTGTCACAATTGTTGAACCCGCTAAAACCCAAGGTAGTAGAGGTCCTGAAATGCGATTATTTAAACGTCAGATCAATCCGATTTTTGTGGAGGAAGAAGATTACAACTGGGGCAACAAACGCGGGGGCGCCGGCAAGTGGCTGTTATTGTTGCTGACTGTGGGTATCGCGGTGGGCGTGCTATACGTGCAGGTAGGACAGATTTGACAACAGCCAGCCACTGACACCGACCGAAGTCGATATCAGTGGCTGATTAGCTGTTTTATCAGATCAGGAGTCGGATTTCGGCGCGGCAGCGTTAACTGCCAGAGATGCGTCGAATGCCGGCTTGGCTGGCTCCGAGCCCGCAGACTCGGATACTGGTCGGAACACTTCGCTGTAGAGGAAGAAATCGGTCAATACGGCGCGCAGATGGATTGACGCGTTCAGATTATCGATCAGCTCTGAACTCATCTTTGGCTGCGCCAGCACAAAGCTCAGAGCCGCGCTTGCCTTGCGGATATCATCCGCAATCACCTGCTCGTACTCATGCTGTGAACTGCCGTCGTTGATTGCCGCCGCAACATTCTGCATGGCCTTCAACATGTCTTTCAATGTTGGCCGTGCGTGGGGCGGCGGATAACTGTCTTCATCATGTGGCGGTCTTCCCTGCGCGGCGTAGGCCAGCAGGAACTCGTAGCCGCTCTCAACGACTTCTATTTCTTTCTCAAGATCTTTCACGTCTATCACTCAGCCTCTGGCTTCCACTTGCTTGCGTCATGGTTCTGCTTCATTTCGTCCTCAGAGATCCAGCCCTTCACCATGGAGCGGGTGTAGAAGATCTTCTCAGGACGCAGTGCGAAGTAGATATGGATGGCGGTAAAGGCAACCAGGGCCAGCGTCGCCAGGCCGTGCAGCAGGAACATCAGACCCAGCTGGGCTTCATCCTGCACCGAGGGACGTGCCCAGAACGGTGAGTTGATGTTGGTGAACAGAATCACGCCTGTCACGATGACCAGCAGTACCAGCACTGTCATGGCCCAGTGCATACCCTTCTGCTCGAAGGAGTACTTGCCCGGCTTGCGGCTTTCATCAAATGGCTCGGCAAAATCGGACGGCGTCAGCAGCATGGACTTGAAGTCCTGCCAGAAGGTGGCGCGGATAATGTGGAAGATGACCACAAATGTCAGTATCAGGCCGGCAATCCAGTGAATGTTCAGCCAGGCAAAGCGCACGCCGAGAATCGGCATGACACCGGTGGCGATCAGAACCAGCACTGATGCGGCCATAATCCAGTGAAAGGCGCGATCGATGGCATCGTGACGGCGTACTTTGGGGCCTTCGGCTGAGGGCTTGGCTTTACGCTTGGCCAGTGCCGCCATAACGATGGCGTGACCAGCCAACAGCAGCAGGGCCGCGACTGCGACAACCCACAACAGATCCCAGGCTACACCCAGAATGACCTCGTCACCCCAAACGTCCCGCTTGTTTCTTATAATTTCCACGTGATATCCCCTCAGCTGTTAACTTGTGCTTATTGTTGATGTGGGCAGATTCTCTTTATTTCCTGTCACGTTGATTGTCGGAAAACAGAGGCGCTATATAGAAGGCGAAGAGTAATCCAGCTGCCCCGTTTTATCAAGACAAAACCTGCGACACTACGTCACCCTGACACCCACAAACCCAAGCACGGTGCGGCCCGCTAACTTGACATATTCTGTTTGAGTGGTATTGTGTCCAGCCCCCGTAAAACAGCGTAACGTGTTTTAGGACCGTCTGGAACTTGCCGGACACGCAGTCCGGGGTGCAGGCAATACACCGTGCCGTGCAAATCAATAATGTCTAATTCACGCATCTCCCTGTCAGCAGTGCTACATGATGCAGCGTATGTGGGGGAGGGTTCAACGGTGGCCGGAAGAGAAACACTAAAAACGAATTAAAGAGACGTAGCGAACACTATGACTGATCAAGCCCAATACCCCCACATGTTTGGCTTTCCGGAGAAGACCGGACTGTATGACCCGGCCAACGAGAAAGATTCCTGCGGCGTAGGCTTTGTTGCAGACATCAAAGGTCGCCCAAGTCACCAGATCATGCTGGACGCCTACCACCTCAACTCCCGCATGGATCACCGAGGTGGTTGCGGCTTTGAAGCCAACACCGGCGACGGCGCCGGCATCCTGATGGCACTGCCACACACATTCTTTGCCGAAGTTGCTCAGAACGAGCTTAACGTTACTCTGCCAGAAGCAGGCAAGTACGCCACCGGCAATATTTTCCTGCCCCAGAACGAGAAAGAGCGTGAGTTCTGCCGGGAGACGATCAACAAGATCATCGCCGAAGAAGGCCAGAATCTGCTCGGCTGGCGTGAAGTGCCGACTGATGCCGAAGGCGCTGATGTTGGTCCGGCCGCCCGTATGGCGCAGCCCTACATCGCCCAGCTGTTTATTGGCGCTGCAGATGGTCTCGATAAAGAGGCGTTTGAGCGCAAGCTGTACATCATCCGCAAGCGCTTTACGCACAAGCTGCGCGGCGACGCGTCGCTGAGCCAGGCAAAAATGCTGTATGCCTGCAGCCTGTCGACCAAAGTTATTGTATATAAAGGTATGTTGACGCCCGGTCAGCTGTTCCCGTTCTACAAGGATCTGACCAACCCCGGCTTTGAAACACACCTGGCCATGGTGCATTCACGTTTCAGTACCAACACCTTCCCGTCCTGGGACCGTGCCCAGCCGAATCGCTTCATGAGCCACAACGGTGAAATCAACACCCTGCGCGGCAACGTCAATCAGATGGTGGCACGTGAAGGCACGCTGCACACTGACTTGTTTGGCGACAAGCTGAAAGATCTGTTCCCCATCATCGACTCTGATGTCTCTGACTCCGGCTCCTTTGACTCGGTACTTGAGTTCATGCTGCTGTCCGGCCGTTCGCTGCAGGAAGCGGTGATGATGATGATTCCGGAAGCCTGGCAGTCAGACGTCAACATGCCGCAGGACAAGAAGGACTTCTACGAATTCCACAGCGCGCTGATGGAGCCCTGGGATGGTCCGGCCTCCATTGTATTCTCTGATGGCCACTACATTGGTGCCGTGCTCGACCGTAACGGTCTGCGGCCCAGCCGCTACTATGTAACTCACGACGACAAGGTCATTATGGCCTCGGAAGTGGGTGTGGTTCAGGTTGATCCGGCCAACGTCAAAGAAAAAGGCCGTCTGCAGCCAGGCCGGATGTTCCTGCTGGACTTTGAACAGGGTCGCCTGATCCCTGACGAAGAGCTCAAGCACAGCATTGCCGCCAAGCGTCCCTACGGCGAGTGGCTGGCCAACCAGAAAATCACACTGGAAATGCTGGCTGACGGTAATGAAGCCCACTCGCTGGATTCAGACAACGTTCTGCCGCGCATGCAGGCCTTCGGTTACACCACCGAGACCATGCAGTTCATGCTGCTGCCAATGATCACTGAAGCCCGTGACCCGCTGGGCTCCATGGGCAATGACTCGGCGCTGGCCTGTCTGTCTGACAAGCCGCGTATGATCTACGACTACTTCAAGCAGCTGTTTGCCCAGGTGACCAACCCGGCAATCGACTCTATCCGTGAAGAAGTGGTGATGTCGCTGGAATGCTTTATTGGTCCGGAAGGCAACCTGCTGGAAACCACCGAACAGCACGCCCACCGACTGAGCCTGAAGCACCCGATTCTGTCGAACAAGCAGCTGCAGACCATTCGCCGCATGGACCACAACGGTCTGCGCAGCAAAGTGGTTGATATCACTTACGACATCAATGCCGAAAATGGTTATCAGGCCGGTCTGGACCGCGTTTGCCAGGAAGCCAGCCAGGCCATCGCTGATGGTTTTGCTTTTGTTATACTGTCTGACCGCAAGATCGGCAAGAATCGCGCTGCAATAAGCGCTCTGGTAGCCACCGGTGCCGTGCATCACCACCTGATTCGTACTCACGAGCGCACCAAGATCGGCCTGATCGTCGAGACTGGCGAGGCGCGCGAAGTACACCACCACTGTCTGCTGGTAGGTTATGGCGCCGACGCCATCAACCCCTACATGGCCTTTGAGGCCATCTGGCAGGCACAGCTGGACGGTCTGCTGGGCAAAGATTACCCGAACGAAAGCGACGTCGTTTACGCCTACAAAAAAGCGGTTGCCAAGGGCATGCTGAAGGTGATGGCCAAGATGGGCATCTCCACACTGCAGTCATACCGTGGCGCACAGATCTTCGAAGCCGTAGGTCTGGCCAAAGATGTAGTTGATCGCTGCTTTGTTGGCACCGCCAGCCGTGTCCAGGGTGTCAACTTCGAAACACTGGTTGAAGAGACTGAACGTCGTCACCGCCTTGGCTTCCCGGAAAAAGACGAGAACCGCATTCCGGTACTCAACAACCCGGGCGACTTCCACTGGCGCAGCGGTGGCGAAAGCCACATGTGGGATCCGAGCGCGATCTTCAACCTGCAGAACGCGGCCCGCACCAACAGCCCGGACGCTTACAAGGTTTTTGCCAAGTACACCAATGAGCAGACCACACGCGCCTGTACGCTGCGTGGCCTGCTGAAGTTCCGCACCGACCAGAAAGCAATTTCGCTGGATGAAGTGGAACCAGCCAAGGAAATCGTCAAACGCTTTGCAACAGGCGCCATGAGCTTTGGCTCCATCTCTCAGGAGAGCCACGAGTCACTGGCCGTTGCCATGAACCGACTGGGCGGCAAGTCCAATACCGGTGAAGGCGGTGAAGATCCGATCCGTTTCAGCCCGATGGCCAACGGTGACTCCAAGCGCTCGGCGATCAAGCAGGTCGCATCCGGCCGCTTTGGCGTGACCATCTGGTATCTGAGCAACTCCGACGAGATTCAGATCAAGATTTCCCAGGGCGCCAAGCCCGGTGAGGGCGGCGAGCTGCCCGGCGGCAAAGTGGATGAACAGATCGCCCGTATTCGTCACTCGACGCCGGGTGTAGGGCTGATTTCTCCGCCCCCGCATCACGACATTTACTCCATTGAGGACATGGCTCAGCTGATCCATGACCTTAAAAACGCTAACCGCCAGGCCCGTATCAGCGTCAAGCTGGTATCGGAAATCGGCGTCGGCACCATTGCTGCTGGTGTTACCAAGGCCAAGACTGACCACCTGGTCATCGCCGGCCATGATGGCGGCACCGGTGCCTCACCGCTGACCTCCATCAAGCATGCGGGTCTGCCCTGGGAGCTCGGTCTGGCAGAAACACACCAGACACTGGTTATGAACAATCTGCGTTCACGCGTTGCGCTGCAGACCGACGGCCAGCTGAAGACCGGCCGTGACGTCGCCATTGCTGCGCTGCTGGGTGCCGAAGAGTACGGTTTTGCAACCGCGCCGCTGGTCACGCTGGGCTGTATCATGATGCGTAAGTGTCACCTGAACACCTGCCCGGTGGGCATCGCGACTCAGGATCCTGAGCTGCGCAAGAAGTTCAAAGGCAAGCCTGAGCATGTAGTTAACTACCTGTTCATGGTGGCTGAAGAAATGCGCGAGATCATGGCCAGCCTGGGTATTCGCACCGTCAACGAAATGATCGGTCGCGTCGACCTGCTGGAAAGCGATGTGGCTGTAGACCACTGGAAAGCTCGCGGCCTGGATCTGAGCAACATCCTGACGCCCGCCAAGGCAGTGTTCCCGAATACTGGTACTTTCTGTTCCATGGAGCAGGATCACGGCCTGGACAAGGCACTGGATAACCAGCTGATCGAACTGGCCGCACCTGCGCTGGAGAAAGGCGAGAAGGTCAACATTGAGCTGCCGGTCATCAACATCAACCGCGTTGTCGGCACCATGCTGTCCAACGAGGTCGCCAAGCGATTCGGCGAAGACCTGCTGCCGGAAGACACCATCAACATCAAGTTGCATGGCTCCGCCGGTCAGAGTCTGGGTGCATGGCTGGCCAAAGGCATCACCATCACTGTTG
The DNA here is from genome assembly GCF_021729085.1 of Pseudohongiella sp. O18. GTDB lineage: Bacteria > Pseudomonadota > Gammaproteobacteria > Pseudomonadales > Pseudohongiellaceae > Pseudohongiella. The sequence goes on from NZ_JAJSAR010000001.1 coordinate 477,327, forward strand.
AAGGTGACGCCAACGACTTCGTCGGCAAGGGTCTGTCTGGTGGCAAGATCGTGATCTACCCACCGAAAGAGAGCACCTTCAAGCCGGAAGACAACATCATTGCCGGTAACGTCAATCTGTATGGCGCCACCGGTGGTGAAGCCTACTTCCGCGGTATCGTTGCTGAGCGATTCGCCGTGCGTAACTCCGGCGCCAGCGCTGTAGTGGAAGGCATCGGTGACCACGGCTGTGAATACATGACCGGTGGTCGTGTGGTCATTCTTGGCAAAACCGGCCGTAACTTTGGCGCCGGCATGAGTGGCGGTATCGCCTATGTCTGGGATCAGGACAAAGACTTTGAGCGTCAGTGCAACATGGAGTCGTTTGAACTGGAACCAGTCCAGGACGCCACCGACATTGAAGAATTAAAAACACTGATCAGCAATCACCTGCGTTACACCGGCTCGACGGTGGCGCAGCAGATTCTGGATAACTGGGACGCATCGCTGCAGCACTTTGTGAAAGTGATGCCGACCGACTATAAGCGTGTGCTGGCGGAAATGGCTGCCAAGTCACAGACCCAGGCAGTGGCTGTCTGATACGTACAAAATTGCAAAGATAAGGTTTTAACATGGGTAAACCAACCGGTTTTAAAGAGTTCGAGCGCAGCACGGTTCCCTACCGTGCGCCGGCAGAGCGACTGCTGGACTACAAGGAAATTTACACCGACCCGGCGGAAGAGCACCTGCAAACGCAGGGCGCACGCTGCATGGACTGCGGTGTTCCATTCTGTCAGTCCGACAACGGCTGCCCGGTATACAACCTGATCCCCGAGTGGAACGATCTGGTCTACAAGGGTCAGTGGCGCGATGCGCTGGATCGGCTGCACAAGACCAACAACTTCCCGGAGTTCACTGGACGAGTATGTCCAGCGCCGTGCGAAGGTTCCTGTGTACTGGGTATCAACAACCCGCCGGTCACCATCAAGAACATTGAAAACGCCATCATCGACAAAGGCTTTGAAAACGGCTGGGTACGGGCGAATCCACCTAAGTTCCGCACCGGCAAAAAAGTCGCCGTGGTCGGCAGTGGCCCCGCCGGACTGGCTGCTGCAGCGCAGCTGAACCAGCACGGTCATGAAGTGACTGTCTATGAGCGTGAAGACCGCATCGGCGGCCTGCTCATGTACGGCATCCCCAACATGAAGCTGGAAAAAGATGTTGTTGATCGTCGCGTCAACCTGCTGAAGGAAGAAGGCATCAAGTTTGTCACCGGCGTAAATGTTGGCGGCAAGGGCGTTAATGGTCTGGACGTCAGTGAACTGCTGGATAAAGTCGACGCCCTGTTGCTGGCTACTGGCGCAACTACTGCACGTGACCTGAAGATTCCGGGCCGTGAAGGTGATGGCGTGCATTTTGCGATGGAGTTCCTGACTGCCAACACGCGCAGCCTGCTCGACTCTGAGCTGAAAGACGGCAACTACATCAGCGCCAAGGGTAAGAACGTGATCGTCATCGGTGGCGGTGACACCGGTACCGACTGTATCGCAACATCTTTGCGTCACGGCTGCAAGTCGCTGGTCAATTTCGAGATCATGCCCAAGCCGCCGCGTGAGCGTCCGTCGGATAACCCCTGGCCGCTGTGGCCGAAGATCTATCGCGTTGACTACGGTCATGAAGAGGCCGCCGAGCGCGATGGCAACGACCCACGTGTTTACTCCATCAGCGGCAAAGAGTTTGTCCGTGATGAAAACGGCAAGCTGCTGGGCATCAACACTGTCGAAGTGGACTCCAGCTTCAAGGAAGTGCCGGGCACAACCAAGTTCTGGGAAGCCGATCTGATTCTGCTGTCCATGGGTTTCCTGGGGCCAGAGCACTACATCAGCGAGCCGCTGGGACTGGAACTGGATCAGCGCTCCAACTACAAGGCTGAATACAAGAGCTTCCGCACCAGCCACCCCAAGGTGTTTGCTGCTGGTGATTGCCGCCGTGGCCAGTCCCTGGTGGTGCGCGCCATCGACGAAGGTCGTCTGGTAGCTGAAGTCATCGATCAGCAGCTCACAGCCAGCCAGCAGGAAGCCAAAGCCAGCTGAGTTGTCTGACTGAAGACGCCATATCCGGCAGCTGCGGCTGCCTCAGCAAAGGCTGTCATCCTCGCGGATGATGGCCTTTTTTGTGAGTGACATTTTTGCCACAAGCGTGTGCTAAACTCGACGAATGAGCACACCGGTTCTGACGCTTGAAAACGTCACTAAACGCTATGGCGACTTTACCGCAGTCGACCAGATAAACCTGAGCATACCGCAGGGCTCTGTCTATGGTTTTCTGGGACCCAATGGGGCCGGCAAAACCACCACTATCCGCATGATTCTCGACATCATCCGTCCGGATACTGGCCATATCGATGTGCTGGGCCACCGTTCGGCCATGGATGTGCGTCACCGCATCGGTTACCTGCCCGAAGAAAAGGGCCTGTACAAAAAAATGAAGGTCTGGGCCATCATCAGCTACTTTGCCACGCTGAAGGGTATGTCGCGCAGTGCTGCCCGCCACAAGGCATTTGAGTTGCTGGAGCGCTACGGTCTGAAGGACTTTGCCGAATCCAGCATCGAGTCATTGTCCAAGGGTATGGGCCAGAAGGTGCAGGTATTGGCCTCCATTGCCCACGAACCCGAGCTGGTCATTCTGGATGAGCCATTCTCCGGACTGGACCCGGTCAATCAGGAAGTGCTGGAGCAGCTGATCAAGGACCTGTCGGCTAATGGTCAGACCGTGATTTTCTCCACGCACATCATGCAGCATGCCGAACGTCTGTGTCAGCGCCTGCTGCTGATTACTCAGGGCCGCAAGGTGTTTGATGGCACCGTCAGTGAGGCACACGCCATCATTCCGCGCCGCGTTGTACTGGAAACGCGAGGTGATATCCATTCGGTACGCGCGCTGGACGGCGTATTGTCGGTTCAGGAGCAGCCTCCAGAGGACGGCAGCGCCAGAGCCAACGGGATTCGGCAATGGGAGCTGTACGTAAAAGAACAGGCCGACCCGCAACAGATACTGCAGCACTGCTTTGAGAACGGAGTCTCACTCAGTCGCTTCGATTTCACTCAGGCCAGTCTGCATGATGTATTTGTGCATCTGGTTGGCAAGGAAGCCCGGGAGCATAATTTTAGATGAGAGTGACGCTGCTGATCGCCTGGCGCGAGTTCATGGAAAACGTCAAAACCAAGGGCTTCTGGATTGGCGTCCTTCTGGTCCCAATTGTCTTTTTTCTGATCTTCCATATCTCAAGCCGCCTGGCCACCGCCACACCGACGCGCTATTTCATGCTGATTGACCAGTCTGGTGAGTACGGCGGCGCGGTCGCCACGGCCATCAGCCGCGAACACCAGCGCCAGGTCATGCAGGAGTTCATGCGCTATCTGCAGGCAAACCGCGTTGATATGGGCGGCGCACCGCCGCCACAGGCGCCAGCAAACCAGCTCGATCAGCTGCTGGATGATTTTGGCAATGACGAAGTGTCTGCGCTTGATGACTGGCTGAGCAACGGCGGCCTGGACATGGCGCTGCAGATGGCCCGGCCCTACCTGCGCGAAGATGCACCGCCCTTCACGCCGCCACGACGACAGTTCATTGCCATTGATCCCCCAGCCGATCTGGACACCAGTGCGCCACCGCAGACCATTGTGGAATACATGCGCCCCTATCTGAATGGCGAGCGACGCCTGCAGCACGACGGGACCGCCGTACCCCTGTTTGCCCTGATTCTGGTACCTGCCAATGTGGCCGGTGATGTGGTGCGACCTGACTCGCTGGAGCGCCTGATGTTGTCTGACGGTACGCCCAGTGGCGTTCAGTACTGGGCTGCCAACCTGACTGATACCCGCTTGCCGAATGCCATTCAGGCCAGTCTCAACAACACCATCCGCCAGCAGGAGTTTACCGCACAGGGCATAGACATTCAGGCCGTGCGCGACATTCAGAGGACCCGGCTGCCATTGAGCCGTCTGGATCCTGGCAAACAGCTGGGTGAGGCCGAGGTCAGCATGGCTGACACTTTCCGGCAGTGGGCGCCGATGGGTTTTGTGTATCTGATATTCATCTCCCTGATGCAGAGCGTGCAGTACCTGCTCAGCAATACCATTGAAGAAAAATCCAATCGCATTATCGAAGTGCTGCTGGCCTCGGTGACACCTGGCGAGTTGATGATGGGCAAACTGCTCGGCATTGGCGCCACTGGCATTACGACCATCCTGGCCTGGATTACTTCGTTTTTTGTGTTTTTGCAGCTGTACCAGACGGTTGAAACGGCCGCCATTGTGCAGATTCTTGACGTGCTGCTCAGCTCTGACCTGATCCCCTACTTTGTGTTCTATTATCTGTGTTGTTACGCGCTGTATGCGGGCATCTTCCTCGCCATAGGCAGTCTCTGTAATACGCTGAAGGAGGCCCAGAGCCTGATCATGCCGCTGATCATGATTCTGATCGTGCCGGTGCTGACGATGAGCTTTGTCGCTCAGGACCCCAACGGCACCATGGCCCGCGTCATGTCCTGGATTCCGCTGTTCACGCCATTTACGATGATGAACCGTGCCGCCGCGCAGCCACCCATGGTGGATGTGGTGGGAACAACCATTGTGCTGGTACTGACCACGATTGCTGTGTTGTGGCTGTCCGGGCGTATCTTCCGGCAGGGCATTCTGCGCACTGGACAACCGCCGCGTATCGTTGAAGTGTGGCGCATGTTGCGACGACGCCGTGTATAAAAGGCCTACAGGCCAAGTGAGGACTCACCATTATGCGTGAAACCATGGAGAACCGCGGTTTTCTGGTGGTGCTGGCGGGCATCTCAGCGGCGTTTCTGTTGATCTTGCTGCCGTTCTGGAGCGCCATCTTCTGGGCCTGTGTCATGAGCCTGCTGTTTAATCCGCTGCAGCGTCGCATGGTCCGCATCTTTAAGGGACGGGAGTCACTGGCAGCCCTGTTTACGCTGCTGCTGGGCATGGTGCTGGTCGTCATCCCGGTAATCGCCATTGTGTTTGCCTTCATCAATGAGGGCGCCCAGCTATATGAGTCTATCGAGAGCCGGGAAATCAATCCTTCGGAATTCATTAACCAGATCGGCACCGCCGTGCCCATCCTGCCCGAACTATTACAACGCCTGGGCATCGACACCTCCAACCTGCGCAGCTATCTGTCCGAATCGGCCGTGGGTCTGAGTCGCATCATTTCGCAGGAAGCGCTGGTGGTGGGTCGCAACACAGTTGCCTTCACACTCAATCTTGCCCTGATGCTGTATCTCACCTTCTTCCTGCTTCGCGATGGCGAGACCATCGTCAACTGGATGCGCAAAGCCCTGCCTCTTAACGAAGATCGACGGCAGGTCTTGTTCAGCAAGTTTGCGGAAGTTTCCCGCGCCACCGTTAAGGGCAACCTGGTGGTCGCCATCGTGCAGGGTGGCCTGGGCGGTTTTATATTCTGGATGCTGGACCTGCAGGCGCCGGTGCTGTGGGCGGTGGTCATGGCCTTCCTGTCACTGGTGCCCGCAGTGGGTGCCTCGCTGGTGTGGATACCGGTGGCGATATACATGTACGCCACCGGCGACTGGATGAAGGCCTCGATACTGGTTGCCTACGGCGCCGTTGTCATCGGGCTGGCAGACAATGTGCTGCGCCCCATACTGGTTGGTCGCGATACCAAGTTGCCCGACTATATGGTGCTGTTTTCCACACTGGGTGGCATCGCACTGCTGGGCATTAACGGCTTTGTCATCGGCCCGCTGATTGCGGCGCTGTTTCTGAGCTTCTGGAGCATTTTCAGCAAGGAATTTAACGGCTGAATGCACTTGCCGCCCTGCTGCGCTAGAATAGCCGCTTGATTGTCTTACAACCCCGGGGAACAGCCGCTTTGAACCAACGCCAGATCAGTTTTATTGGCGCCGGCAACATGGCAAACAGCCTGATTCGAGGTCTGCTTGCCAAAGACGTGCCCGCGCAGAATATCGCCGCTACCGACATTGACAGTGACAAGCTGGCCCAACTCGCCAGCGAGTGCGGCATTCGCACCGGTGATACCTCCTCTGTCGCCTCCGAAGCCGATGTCATTGTGCTGGCCGTCAAACCACAGGTGATGGCCAGTGTCTGCGAAGCGCTGCGTCCGCTGATTGGTAAAAAAGACTGCCTGATTATTTCCATTGCTGCCGGCATTCCGGTCAGCTCGCTCGCCAGTTGGCTGGGTGACGACAGGGCCATTGTCCGCTGCATGCCCAATACACCTTCGCTGGTGGGCGAGGGCGCCACAGGCCTGTTTGCCAACGCCCGATGCAGCGAACAGCACCAGCAACTGGCTGGCGACATCATGGCGGCCGTTGGTATTGCCTGCTGGCTGGATCAGGAACAGGACATCGACGCTGTCACGGCGCTGTCCGGCAGCGGCCCGGCCTACTTCTTTCTGATGATGGAAGCCATGGAAAAAGCCGGTACGGCCATGGGCCTGACTGCCGAAACGGCACGGCAGCTCGCCATTCAGACCGCCCTGGGTGCTGGTAAACTGGCTGCAAACAGCGATGTCCCTCCGGATGAACTGCGCCGGCGCGTGACCTCGCCAGGTGGAACAACCGAACAGGCTGTGCTGTCATTCCAGCGCGACGGCTTTGAATCCATCGTTGAAACCGCCATGAAAGCCGCGCAGCAACGCGCTGCCGAACTGGCCAAATAAGTTCAAATTCAACAGACACGAAATAGCGGGACAGGATAAACATGAACACTATCGGCGACATCGGAACCTTGCTTGTCAGTACGCTGGGCTCACTTTATCTGATGGCTATCCTGCTGCGATTCCTGCTGCAATTGTCGCGCGCTGACTTTTATAACCCGATTACACAAATGATCGTGCGCTTCACCGATCCGGGCGTGCAGATTTTCCGCCGTATCATCCCGGGTATCCGCGGCATTGATCTGTCATCGCTGGTGCTGGCCATCGTGTTTCAGTGCGCAGCCATGTACGCACTGATCTTTCTGGCCGGGCTGCAGTTCCCGAATTTTGGCCTGATTCTGACCTGGGGTCTGGCGGGAATACTCAGCTTCATTCTGAATATCTATTTCTGGGGCATGCTGATATCCATCATCGCCAGCTTCATCGCGCCCTTCAGCGGACACCCGGCACTGGTGCTGGTCCGACAGCTGACTGAACCGGTCATGGCACCGTTCCGGCGCCTGCTGCCGTCCATGGGCGGCCTGGATCTGTCACCCATCTTTGTGTTCCTGGCCATCCAGATCATCCGCATTGTGCTGATCATTCCGGTCCAGGCCAATCCACGCTTCGTGCTCGGACTCTAAACACAATGCCCGACGTGTTACCCGAAAACTCTGTGGGTCTGGTGACGCCACAGCTTTATCATTTTGATGAACCGTTGCCGCTGCGCAGCGGCAAAGAGTTGAAGGCCTACGACCTGATGGTCGAAACCTATGGCGAACTCAATGCCGAGCGCAGCAATGCCATTCTGATCTGCCATGCCCTGAGCGGCGACCATCATGCGGCCGGTTATCACAGTATGGATGACCGCAAACCAGGCTGGTGGGATGTAGCGATCGGACCTGGCAAACCCATCGACACCAATCACTTTTTTGTGGTGTGCCTGAACAATCTCGGTGGCTGCGCCGGCAGCACGGGGCCGGCCTCCATGAATCCGGATACCGGCACCTGGTACGGCCCCGATTTCCCGGTGGTCACTGTGCGCGACTGGGTAAACAGTCAGGCACGCCTGGCCGACCGTCTGGGCATCGACAAATGGGCTGCAGTCATTGGAGGCAGCCTGGGTGGCATGCAGGTAATGCGCTGGTCCATCAGTTATCCCGAACGCGTCCGTCACGCCATCATGATGGCTGTGGCACCAAAACTGTCGGCACAGAACATTGCGTTTAATGAAGTCGCTCGGCAGTCGATCACCGCCGACCCTGATTTCCATGCCGGGCGCTATCGTGAACACAACACGCTGCCCAAGCGTGGTGTGATGCTGGCACGCATGGTCGGTCACATTACCTATCTGTCGGACAGTGCCATGCGGGAAAAATTCGGTAAGGCGTCCGAGCAGCTGAAACAGGCGTCGCTGAACCTGGGCCGTGATCTGCGTGCGGGCAAGCTGAGCTTTGGCTTTGATGTCGATTTCCAGGTGGAAAGTTACCTGCACTACCAGGGCGAACGCTTTTCTGAGACATTTGACGCTAATACCTATCTGCTGATGACCAAGGCACTCGACTATTTTGACCCCAGCGTCGACTACGACGGCGATCTGAGCAAGGCATTCGCCAACAGCGATTGCCGCTTTATGCTGGTGTCGTTCAGCACTGACTGGCGTTTTCCACCGGAACGTACCCGGGAGATTGTCACCGCATTGCTGAAGGCCGGCAAACAGGTCAGCTACCTGGATATCGAAGCCGATCAGGGTCATGACGCATTTTTATTGCCAGTGCCACGCTACATGCAGGCACTGACCACCTATCTTGATCGCGTCAAGCTGGAGATCAGTTCTCATGCGGCCTGATCTCGACATTATTCAAAAGTGGATTGAACCTGGCAGCCGGGTGCTGGACCTGGGTTGCGGCGACGGCGCCCTGCTGGCCTACCTGCGTGATAGAAAGCAGATCCACGGCATCGGCCTGGAGATCGACAACCAGAAGATCAACGGCTGTCTGGACAAGGGAATCAGCGTCATTCAGCAGGACCTGAACAAGGGACTGCAGAATTTTGAGTCGCAAAGCTTTGATACTGTGCTACTGACCCAGACACTGCAGGCCGTGCATTTCCCCGACAAACTGGTCGACGAGATGCTGCGCATTGGCAAGAACTGCATTGTCACCTTCCCCAATTTTGGCAACTGGAAGAGCCGTGCCTACCTGGCGTTCAAGGGGCGCATGCCGGTTTCTGACTTCATGCCTTATGAGTGGTTCGACACACCCAACATCCATTTTTGTACGGTAAAGGATTTTGACGAATTCTGCCGCAGCCGCGACATCGATGTGATCACCCGAACAGTGGTGGACATCAAACATCGTGACAGCTGGATTATTCGCGCCTTTCCCAACCTGCTCAGCGAAATTGCCATCTATCATTTCAGTCGCAAACCTGCCAAGTCCGAGGCTGCCTGACAATGAGCACCACAACATCCACAGCAACGTTTCTTAACAACCAGAAGATCGTGCTGGCCAGCAGCAACGCCGGCAAACTGGCCGAGCTTCAGGCACTGCTGAGTCCGCTGGGTGCCACCCTGATCAGCCAGGGCGACATGTCTGTGGATGATGCAGAAGAAACAGGTCTCACTTTTATAGAGAACGCCATTCTAAAAGCACGTCATGCCAGCGCCAAAACCGGCCTGCCAGCACTGGCAGACGACTCCGGTCTGGCCGTGGACGCACTGGGCGGTGCGCCTGGTATTTACTCCGCACGTTATGCTGCCGGTGATGTCGGGCCCAGCTGGGGCACCATGGAACGTTCGGCACGCGATGCCGCCAACAACTACAAGCTGTTGACCGAATTGCGGGATGTGGCTGAGGCCGAACGTACCGCCGCATTTCACTGCGTACTGGTTTTTGTGCGCCATGCTGAAGATCCTGTACCGGTGGTCTGCCACGGCCAGTGGCACGGTCGCATTCTTCATGAGCAGGCAGGCGAGGGTGGTTTTGGTTACGACCCGCTGTTTTACGTCCCCGCCACTGACTGCAGTTCCGCAGAGTTGCCCGCAGGTCGCAAAAACCAGATCAGCCACCGCGCCCTTGCCATGCAGCTGCTGTTGCAGCAATTGACCGGGACACCGCCCGCCGCGTTAGCCTGATGCTGACCCTGCCGCCTCTCAGCCTTTACATTCACGTACCCTGGTGTGTGCGTAAGTGCCCCTACTGTGACTTCAATTCACACGAGAATGAGTCAGACGAGCTGCCGGAAGACGACTACATCACGGCACTGCTGGATGACCTTAAGCACGATCTGAAGTATGTTCAGCGCCGAGAGATTCAGAGCATTTTTATTGGCGGCGGTACGCCCAGTCTGCTGTCGGCCAAAGCCTACGAAAGGCTGTTCGAGGGATTGCAGCAGCATCTGACCTTTGCCAGCGACATTGAAATCACGCTGGAGGCCAATCCTGGGACAGCAGAACGCGAGAAATTTGCAGATTATTTCCTGGCTGGCATCAATCGTCTGTCGCTTGGGGTTCAGAGTTTTTCGCCCGAGCAGCTGCAGAATCTCGGCCGAATCCACGACAGCCACGATGCCGAACGTGCCATCGAGTATGCGCGCAATGCCGGATTCAAACGGCTGAATATCGACATAATGTACGGCCTTCAGCAACAGGCTCCGGAACAGGCACTGGCCGATCTGGAGCGGGCGATTGGCTTTGATCCGGAACACATTTCCTGGTACCAGCTGACCATCGAGCCGAATACCGCATTCTACAAGCAGCCACCGCCGCTGCCGGCAGAGGACACGCTGATCGACATGCAGGATGCCGGCCTGGCGCTATTGGAAGGCGCTGGCTACCAGCGCTATGAAATATCTGCCTTTGCAAAGCAGGGCGAACAGGCACGTCACAATATCAATTACTGGCAGTTCGGCGACTACCTGGGTATTGGCGCTGGCGCTCACGCCAAGCTGAGCCAGCCGCACCGGCAGCGCGTATTGCGGCTGCGCAAACGCAAGCAGCCGGGGCATTACCTGGCAGCGGCCAAACACAGCCTGGCGCAGGAAAGTACGAACCTGGCCAACCGATATCCCTACCTGGCCGATGCCTCGCCGATTGAAGCGGACGAGTTGCCTCTGGAGTATTTGCTGAATGCCCTGAGGCTGCGCGAGGGGTTCACAACAACCCAGTTTGAGCAGCGCACCGGGCTGCCCTACACAGTAATAGCCGATAAGGTATCAGTGCTGCAAAAGCAGGGCTTGATGGACACCACAGACGAGCAGGTCACGACCACGATCAGAGGCTACCACTTCCTTAACAGTGTGCTGGGTTATTTTGTTTGATGCCTTTCGACCGTCGACCCGTAGCACGGGCTCTGAAGCCAGCGTCTGAGCTGCTCGCGCTGGCGAACACAAGCTTCTGCCCCTATTTATCCCTCACTGAACGGACGGATTGTCTGTAGAATTATCGAGGCTATTGGCGATGCGTCTCTACAGTTTCCCGGCTAAACCATCTGTCACTCTCTTTTAATATAATTATCAATAGTTTATATTTTCTCAAATGACCAGAAAAAGGCTGCTCCCTATCATCCACTGCAACTGGTTAAAATCAGCTAAACCATTCTATTTATTGGTTTTTATTCTGCTATTGGCGTCCCCGGCGCAATCACAGGAATCGCCTGCGTCAATTGTCTTCTATTACGGACCGGTAGACTCTGTGCGTGAGCTGCTGAGTTTTGACCGGGTCGTGGTCACACCAACACAAATCTCTGACCGGCAGATTGCCCAGTTGCACAAGGCCAATATCAAGGTTTATGGCTACCTAAGCGTTGGCGAGTGGGACAACAGTCTTGGTCAGGTTCCGGGCGGCAGCAACGTAATGACACAGAATACAGCCTGGAACGCTTCGGTCATGGATTTGCGGGACAATGGCTGGCGCGACTACCTGCTGTCGGAGGCCGAGGCCCTGGGCAACCGCGGTTTTGACGGCCTCTTCCTGGACACACTTGACAGCTACATGCTTGCTCCCTTGTCCGCCGATGAACTGGATGCGCAGCAAGTTGCACTGATTGATATGCTGGACGAACTTTCTCGAAATGCCAGCGATGACTCGGAGGTCGAGCTGATCCTCAACCGGGGCTTTGAACTGATCAGCCGGTTGTCATTTCAGCCAGCAGCAGTGGTTGCCGAAAGCATGATCAATGGCTACGACGCAGCCTTTGACTCCTATTCTGTAAGAACTGCCGCTGATACACAGTGGGTCACCGACCGCCTGCGGGAAGTGCAGCAGGCTGGTATCGAAGCGATTGTAATCGACTACCTGCCATCTGATCGTCAGCAGGAAAGGATTGCCGCTGCACGTCGGCTGGTCGAACTGGGTTTCACGCCCTACCTGTCCAACGGGCTTCTCACCGATGTCGGTGTCTCGACCGTGTATCCAGTACCACGGCGAATACTGGCTTTTTACAACGGCAATCAGTTCTTGAAAAAGCTGTCGCCATGCCACCGCTTTCTCTCCGTGCTGATCGAATATGCGGGTTATGTACCGGAGTGCTTCGACGTCAATGCCATCGACAGCCTGCATTTTGATCCTGCCAAGTACGCCGGGGTCGTGTATTGGCTGGCACAAAGCAATTACACAAGCAGCGCCCTGGCCAGATTCATTGAGCAGGTGCTGCAAAACCAGAGTGTACAATCGCTATTTATTGGTGAATTGCCGGAAAGCAGAACGCTGCTGGAAAGCTTGCATCTGCAGGCCGCAGGAAACTTCCAGGGCAATCTGTCAACCAACGTCAATCAGTTACGTTACCGGATGCCGACATCAACACTCAATGTCACGCCTCGTTATATTCTTGCTCCCGGCGTGGACAGTACTGATGTATCGGTAAAGGTCGAGATTACCGATGCCCAGGGTGCCAAAGGCATTGGTCTGATGGAAACCTCATGGGGTGGTATTGTCACGCAGTCACTGACTGTGCAGGAAATGATGGGTGATCGTATACGTTGGAGCCTTGATCCCTTTGAAAACATACTCTCATTGTTGCGGCTGCCTTCCATTCCGGTGCCTGACGTTACAACGGAATCAGGGCAGCGGATCCTGACCGCGCATATTGACGGTGATGGCTTCCCTTCAATTACCTATACGGGCAACCGGGGATTCGCCGCAGAAGAAATTCGTCGGCAAATACTGGAAAGGTACCCTTTACCCCATACGGTCTCGGTCATCGAGGCAGAGGTTGCCCCGCACGGGATCTACCCTCAATTCTCCGCAGAGCTGGAGAACATTGCCCGGGGTATATTCAGCCTGGATCATGTTGAAATTGCTTCTCACACCTTCAGCCATCCATTCTTTTGGGACGAGAGAATAGCCAGCGGTGAGCGTGTCTACGGTGATTCGCTGGAGATCCCTGGTTATGAACTGGATTATGACCGCGAGGTATTTGGCAGCGTTGAATATATAGAACGTGAACTGATCCCTGCCGGCAGCGACAAAAAAGTTGAAGTGTTTTTGTGGTCAGGCAGCGCCAATCCGACACCGGATGTCATACAAAAAACTCACGAGCTGGGCATCTATAACGTCAATGGTGGCAACACCTATGTCGTCAACAGCAACTTTTCCATTGCACAGATTTACCCGCACCTGAACTGGTATCCAAACGCAGTGCAGGTATACGCCCCCCTGATGAATGAAAATCTGTACACCGATCTATGGACGGACAATTACAACGGTTATTCTCGCGCTGTGGAGAGCTTTCAGCTGCTGGGCGAGCCCCGCAGGCTTAAACCCATCAGCATCTACTACCACATGTACTCAGGTATTTATCCTGCATCAATTCGCGCGCTTCAACAGGTCTATGACTGGGCTATCAGCCAGCCCGTGACGCCAATGTATCTGAGCGAATTTGCCGCGAGAGCCAGTTCGCTGTACGAGACAGGGTTGGCAAGAAGCATTCTCAACGATTCGGACGCACCCGTCTGGCTGGTAGCCAGCACCGGCGTTCGCAGCCTGCGGATCGACGCTGGAGCTGTGCCTGATGCCGATAGTGTTGGACTGACCGGATTGAACAAGGGGCCAGATGGCACCTATATTTCACTGGCACAGCCCAGAGCGACACTGAGCCTTGCGGGTGACGAGCGACTTTCGCCTTTCGGTGGTGATCCTTACTTACAGACTGCCAACGGACAGATTGAGCAGTGGCAATGGCAAGGCCAGGAGCTTCTCATTGAAGTGGAAAGCCACGTACCGCTTGAGATGACCATTGCACAGGCAACGAACTGTCAGCTTAAGCAATCTGACACTCAGATCGACTCACAACAATCAGGCGCAACCCTGAACCTGGCGAGCTCTTCTCCTGGTCGATTCAGGCTTAGCCTGCTGTGCATATGATCAGGATCTGGCGATGAGCACGAATCGCAAAAAACCTCAGCTCAAGCACCGGTCACTAAGTGGCCGCGAGGTTTTTCTTAATCGACGTGCGATCATTGCCCTGACAGCGTCAACAGTGACACTGTTGACTTTGCTTCAGCCCAACCGTGAACTCCTGTTAAACATGCTGGATGACGCCAACGACCCGACCGTTGCACTGGCGTTTCTCAATGTATTGCGCGAGGATGATGAACCGACCGCGCAACTTCAGTATCTGATTGCCAAACAGCGCGTTCAACTAAACGAGTTTGAAGAGGCGATAGCGCTGATAGAGCCTGCTGAACGCTTTGGGCAAACGCCGTTCCAGGAAGAAATTTATGACCTGTTTACTCGTAGCCTCTGGCAGCTGGCAACGCTGAGGCAGGACGAAACCGCCGCCGCAGCAACTGCCCGGCTGCATGAGTTTCTGTCTGAAAACATGGGAAGCTTCAGTGAGGATCAACTAAACCAGTTCTCCCTCTATGCCATTCAGACTGGCTCTCCCGCGTTGTCATACGAACTGCAGACACTGAGACCAGACGCAAGCCAAAGTGAATTGTTGACGCTCGCGCAACAGGCCGGACTCACCGACCAGGCCTACCAGCATGCACTTCAACTCTATAGGGACGACCCGATATTCGCGAACTTACAGCGTGTCCTCGGGTTCGTTCAACAACTGGCAGACTGGCAGACCGGTATCGAACTGGCACAGCAGCACGCCACCGGGACTTGCGACAACAACTGCCTGCAGGCGCTGATGACTTTCCTGTTGTCCGCCAACAGCGCCAACAGTGCTGTGGGGCTGGCCTATGCCAAGGCGGAACAAAGCAGCTCTCCAGACGACTGGTTACAGGCCACTCAGCTGGCGCTGGCCGTTGGTGATCTTGAAACTGCCGCTGCCTGGCTGGAGCGCGTGGTGGCGGAGAATGCGGCACTTCGCAGTGCGCATCAACGACAACTGGTTGACCTATATGTTGGTCTGCAGCGGTTTGACGAGGCCCTGGCTTTGATGCAGGAGTTCATCAACCCAGATGATTCTCCAGAGCTGATCCGGTACGTCATCCGTGTGGCTTATGCAGCGATCAATATCGAAGTGCTTGAGTCCTACCTTTACGGTCTCGCAGCACAGGGCGCCGCGTCGCTGGTTGAGATCCGGGAATGGATTGCCGTCGCTGACAGAATAGACGGCGCAGATTACGTGGCTGAAGCGCTGAATTCCATACTCACTGGTGAAACAGCCAGCGGCCAGTTGACCGAGGCTGAGCTTCGCTTGATCGAAGTGGAACTCGGTCGCTTCTACAATTTTGTGGGAGACCAGGAAGGCACCGTTGCTCTGTGGCGGTCTCGACACCCGGGTAATATCCCCAATGTCGAGGAACCCTATGCTTACGAAAACCTGAATCAGTTTATTCAGGCATTTGTGGATCTTAATGAGCCAGAAGAGGCTTTGGCAACTGCCGTCAACTTTCTTGATCTCACCGAACTGAACCTTGATCAGCTGGACAATATCAGAAGCCTGGCTTATTTCGTTGGCGAGCGCGATATATTGCGCAATATTCAGGAGATAATGCTGGCGCAGGAAGCCAATACCATCGACCCGTTCCTGCTGATCGCCACACACGAAGTGTCAGACGACTCAGAGCGTCAGCGGCTGTGGGAATACTACCGACTATTCAGACAGAATCAGTCTGGAACCGCCAACCAGCTGCCTGATTCCGCCCGCATCATACTCGACTCGATGCTGCAGGGTGCGATACTGGATCAGAACAGCGCCGATGTAGCGCGAATAAAAGAACAACTGAACAATTATCGCGATCACCAGTCTGTCGAGATGCAGGAACTCAGGCTGCGAATTGCGACCTACGAAGCAGACAACGAAACGGCCAGACAGTTGCTGCAACAGCTGATTGCATTGCGCCCTTCCGTTCAGCGCTACAAGGAAGAGTCTGTCTGGATTGCGATAGCTCTTGACGATACGCGCTGGCTGGAGGAACTTTACCGACAATTATTCGCCAGTGCGCTCAACAATGCTGAGCTGATCCAGTTGATGGCTTACGCGGCCCAGAATCTGGACAACACCCTGCATGCACAGTTCTGGTATCAACAACTTTATGAGCAGGATCTGGCTGCCCCCTCTGACATACTTGCTTACGCCATCCTGTTGCAGGAGCACGGTAATGACGCCCTGGCACAGGCACTGCGCTGGCAGGTGATCAGCACAATGGCAGATGAATTGCGAGAAGAGCTGAATGGCGAAATCAGTTATCGCTCGCTGTTATCCATTTTTGTAGGACCTGCACATTCGAACGCGCAGCTGACGCAGGCTCTGGCGGAAGGCGTAGAAGCTGAAGAGATCAACAGCATTCTGTTTACACAGTCACAGAACGGACTGCAACGTATTGCCTATTGGCAGGCCATCGGCATGCTGGAGGAAGAACAGCTGAGTGAAACGGTGCAACTGGCACTTGCTCTGGCACGGCGGGACGAGAATGCCATCCGCAATCTTGCCATTCAGGGTCAGAACCTGACGGGCCTGGAACGGGCCTCCTCGCTGGCACAGATCGATGAGCGAAGGCTGGCCTGGCAGTACGGCGAAGAAGCGCTTAATCCAAGCCTGACCAACAACGAACTGTCACCCATGCAAAGACTGCTGGCAAACGAACACTGGCATCGCAGTCACGGCTGGTCTTACGCCTTCGCCGGGACGCCCAGCTATGGTCTGGGTGGTTCAGAGCTGGAGTATTACCGGCCGGTTCGCAACGGCCAGATGCATGTGACCCTGGCAGACGCACAAGCTGATCAGCCGTCGTTTTATAACGAAGACTACTCCTCGCAGTCATTGAATATTGGCTGGCAGACACCTGAAGAACATTATCAGTTGGGCGTCCAGCATCGTTATGGCCAAAGCCACGCAAACCTGCAGATTGATACCCAGTGGCAGCTAGGTCCGTGGTTAACACCTTCGGCCTCTCTGTTCTGGAATACTCCGGCGACTCAGAGTGAAAATCTTGCACTGGCCGGTCGACAATCCGGGGTTCAGCTTGGCACGGCCTGGCAGCTCACCAGTCGAACAAGCATCAGCGCCAATATCCAGGCTCGTGAGTTTGAAACTGACTTCTCTGAACATATTGGCGACAGCAGACAGATTTCCTTGCGTGTCAGTGACATCTGGCAGCGAGTCCCGGTATGGCAGATATACATGCAGTACGACCTGCAGGAGAACGATATAGCTGACGGCGAACTGACACGCCTGATGTCGCGTACCAATACATCAACAACGGTGACTCCGGGCGCGTTTCTGTCAGATAAGTACCACCGATTTGCGATTGGGCAAAGCGTCTCTCACGGCAACATTGGGCGGCAGGGGCCTGACGTGAAAGGCGCCAGATACCTTTTTGATACCAGTCTGGGCTACAACTTCGAGTTGGAAGAGGTCGACTTCAACATCAGTTTTGGCCTGGGAGTAAGAGTATTCGGTGGCGATGAGTTGTCTGTCACCGGCAGCTGGCAGAATACCGACATCAATGGTCAAACCAGTACACAAATTAACGTTAAATACTTTATGGACTTTTAAACAGGCTGGCTTGGCCAGGCCAGAAAACGCTGTGGAGAGCAATTATGACAAGCAAACTGAATGCAATGATAATACCCAGGACAGTTCTTCGTCTTATGTCGGGACTTTTAATGGTCGGACTTGCCGCGTGTGGCACAACGGTCAGCGAGGACTCCCCTGAGCTTGACCCGTCGAGAACGCTGTATGTCATGCCGTTCTCAAATCAGTCCAATATGCCGATGGCACAGTCACAGGTCGAGGAACTGGTGGCGTCCGTACTGTCGTCACAGGGGCTGACTGTGCGCGTGTATCCCAAGTCCCGCATCAGCGATGTACGGGCCAGTCTGGAACCAGAACTTCGCCAGGAAGAAGCCAGGGCCTGGCTGGCACAGCAGTCATCGGGCTACATTGTGCAGGGGGCCGTTCATGAGTGGCAGTACAAGTTCGGCATTGACGGGGAGCCAGCCGTCGGACTGACACTGGTGATTAGTGAACTGAACCAGAATGAACTATGGCGCGGGTCGGCTTCACGCAGTGGCTGGGGACGTGAATCGATCACACGGATCGGCATTAAAGCCATCGAGGATATCACGGAAGAAATAAACTGGCGGTAACGCCAGCCCCATTACTCTGGACCAGGCTTCAAATGATGCCCATATGAAACTTAAGACAATTGTTACAAAAATCGTTATCGGTACGCGAAACGAGGTGATTCGCTGGGTTGAGCTCGTTGTCATCTCAGCAATTTCGGTGCTGATCTGGCGATATCAGAACACCATAAGCTACGACGCGGCGACAGACTACTTTTTCTGGCCAGCCTTGGGGCCGGTGCTGGTTTCTCTGCGCTACGGTTTCGGCAAGGGATTGATCAGCCTGCTTCTGACGGTTGCTCTGGTTGAAGGGCTCAATACGATGACTGGTGAGTCAATACCGCTGAGCATTTCAGTTATCCTGGGCACGGCGCTATTAACCATGATTACCGGGGAGTTCCGTGACAGCTGGCACCTTGTTAATCAGCGCCTGACCTTGAACCAGGAGTTTTCCAATAGCCGACTGGAGATGTTCACTCAGGGTTATCACCTGTTGAAAGTGTCACACGACCAGCTTGAGCAACGGCTTGCCGGACAACAGATGAGTCTGCGAACAGCTGTTCAGGAGATTAAGCAGTTTACCTCTGCTGATGGCAAGTTGACGCCTGCTGTAGCGGACCGGACCCTGGATGTACTGGACAAGGTCATCTCCATCTACGAGGCGGGCTTCTATGAAGTCATTGATGGCGAGATTTCCACTCGCCCTCTGGCCCAGCTCGGCACAGTTGAAGAACTGGTGATGGATGACCTCATGGTGCGTGATGCAATGGAGCAACGTATAACGGTTGGCGCACGTGACCTGTCGGAATCAGGGGACCAAACCAATCTCAGAGGTGTCAGCAAACTGCAGTATCAGCTCGTGGTGCCTCTGGTCGACGTGATGGGCAACATCAAAGCGATCATTGTCGCCTCGCAGGTTCGCTTTATTCAATTGACCCAGGGCAACATCGCTCTGGTTCACCTGCTGGCAAGCTTTATTGCCAACCTGGTCTCCACGGATGTGCATACACCGAAGCTACAACCTGAGCAGCGTAAACTTTTTCTACATTATCTTTCCAACCAGGATAACTACTATACCCACTATCAGGTGGACAGTTCGCTCGTCGTTTTTACTGACCAGAGCAAAGACCAGAGCGTTGATATCGAGCAAATTACTGACTTTCGTCGGGGCGCAGATATCTACTGGGTAACGCGCGACAAAAACAGGAATCAGGCTGTATTTGTGTTGATGCCAATTACGAACCTGATTGAAGCTGAACGTTATGTGACCCGTATCAGAAAAATCCTAATGAGCCGACCAGGCGTTACAGAAAACAATTTCGAAATTATTGGCCCGTTGTACGTAAATAGACAGGCGGAGCAGGTTCAGGACCTGCTCATCAGATTTGGAGCGTTCAGTGACGATCTTGCTGATTCTGATTACACTGATCACTGAGACCCTCAGTATTTATGGTCAGGCGACGGGTCTCTGGACCAGCTGGGTCTGGTTCTGGCTGTTTCACGGTGTTGCTGCAGCCGCGTATACACTCGCCTGTTTCAGACTGCTACCGGAGGAGTACAAGCGACCGACATTGCAGTCTGTTCTGTTTATTTCCGTGATCTCGCTGGCAATGCCGGTCGCCGGCATGATTGGCCTGACAATGCTTTACGTTGTGCTCGCCAACTGGCCGAGAAAACCGACGAACATCCTGTGGCGCCGGGCGGATCACATCGAGTTGCCATCCGAGGCGCAGACAATCACAACCTCCATGTTTGGTGTGGCAGGCCTGAAAGACATTCTGCTTTATCACCCCGACCCGGAGCGCCGGCTGGCAGCCGTCAAGGCCTGTCGATACATTCCAAACCGTGATGCCCTTCCGCTATTCCGGCTGGCAGTTACCGACAAGGAGGACGACATTCGATTGCTGGCGTTTTCCTTTATCGACAGAATGGAGAACACCCTTACCAAAAAAATTAATACCCTGAAAGTAAAACTGGAAAAGTCGGAGACGGCGTCGACACTGGTACAACTCGGCGAATTGTACTGGGAGTTTTACTATCTCGGGCTGAGCGATGGAGCAATCACCAGAAACTACCTTGAATCTGCCCATATTTATTTTGACAAAGCCGCCGCTCTGGACCCGCGAGGTCAGATATACATCAAACTGGGACGCGTTCACCTGGCACTGGGGAATCTGGATGAGGCGGAAATGTGTTTTGAGAATGCGATAGCCGCGGGCTCGGATCGCGATTCGATTGCCCTGTACCGTGCCGAAATCGCCTTCAAGCGACGCGAGTACGGCAAGATAGACGATCTGTTATGCAAGTGCAGCGGCGGCCCCGATGGTGAGCACAGCGAAGAACTACAGGAGTACTGGTGTGTCTCAGCAAAGTGATGTCTGCCTGATGCTGGAGGGCACCTATCCTTACGTGCGCGGCGGTGTGTCGAGCTGGGTGCACCAGCTTATTCAGGGCATGCCGCACCTCAGCTTCTATCTGGTATTTATTGGCGGTACGCGGGAGTCATTTGGCGAGGCGCACTACGAGCTTCCTGCCAATGTCGTCGGTATTGAAACCCATTACATCATGGAGCCGGAGGCCTCTGTTGAGCCGCGCGCACGCAAGGTCAGCGAGAACTTCATGCTGCAGTGGTACAGTGTGCTGGGACATTTTTTTGATTCCGGCGAAGCATTGTCACGGGACGATCTGGATTTTATGCTGGGCCAGCTAGCCAAAGATAAGGGGTTCAGCCGCAAGGATTTTCTCTTTAGTGAACAATCCTGGCAGGTGCTGCTTCTGCTTTACGATGAGTACGCCACCAACCAGTCTTTCATTGATTTCTTCTGGACTTTTCGAAACATATACAGCCCTCTGTTCAGGCTTGTCGAGATTGCCCGGGAGATTCCGCCAACACGGGTGATACACAGTATCTCAACGGGCTTCGCCGGTTTTCTGGGCTCTCTGACAAAACACCATCAAAAGATTCCCTATCTGTTAAGCGAGCATGGCATCTACACAAAAGAGCGAAAAATCGATCTGAGCCAGGCGGAATGGATCAAGGAACGACACAATGTGCTGGATAACAGCATGCATCGCTCCAATGAACAGACCCGTCTGATGTGGATCAAGTTCTTTGAGCAGCTTGGGCGAACCAGTTACGCATTTGCCGACAAGATCACCGCGCTTTACGAAGGCAACAGGCTCAGGCAGGTTGCGGACGGTGCGCCAGCGGAACGGACGCAGGTGATAGTAAACGGCATTAAGCTCAGCCGCTTTGAAAAGGCCTATCAGGCAAGACCTGCGATGCCTCCGAAAATCGCTGCGCTGGTGGGACGCGTGGTACCAATTAAGGACATCAAGACCTTCATTCGTGCCATTGCTGTGACATGCAGCTCGGATCCAGACATTCAGGGCTGGATTGCCGGACCCACGGAAGAAGACGAAGACTATTTCCACGAATGCGAGATGCTGGTGACCAGTCTCAATATGGAGAGCAACATCCACTTCCTCGGTATGAAGAATGTGGCAGAGTTATTTCCTCAGATTGGGGTTTGTGTACTGTCGTCAATCAGTGAGGCTCAACCATTGGTCCTGCTTGAAGCCATGGCCTGCGGTATTCCGTGCATTGCAACCAATGTTGGCGCCAGTGCAGAGATCATTCACGGCATGACCGAAGAAGACCGCCAGATCGGCTCATGCGGTTGGATTACCAATATTGCATCACCTGACCGGATCGCCGATGCCATCAAACAATGTTTTCACCCCAATACAAAATGGGCGGAACTGGGTGACAATGGACGCAACCGGGTCATCAAGTATTATCAGGAAGAGATGATGTTTGATCGCTTCAGACAGCGCTATGAGGAGTTGATCTGATGGCAGGGATAGGATTTGAGTTACGGAAAATTCTGAAGAAGAACACGCTGTTTTCCTATCTGGAAGCCTACGGCCTGGCGGCCATTATCGGCTCCGGGCCATGGGCATTGTCCATCCTTGCCCTGCTGTTGATTGGCATCATCAGTATCGGACGCATTTTCCCTACGGATCTGATTATTCAGTTTCTTGTCATGGTGACCTATCTGATGTCGGCCTCGCTGATTCTCAGCGGGTTCTTCCAGTTGATGCTGACACGTTTTATTTCCGACCTTATCTTCCAGCAGGCGTCTGAGGACATCGTCCCGAATCTTGTTGGCTGTATGCTGGTGATCTCCTCCATCTCTTATGCATTCGGGCTGGGCGTCAGTTATGTGACCGATCTGCCGAACAGTATTGAGATCACTATGATAAGTGGCCTCGTCATTCTGAATAATCTGTGGATCATTATTGTTTTTCTCAGCGGCATGAAGGCCTACTACAAAATCCTCCTGACGCTGGCTGCCGGCTACGCCATCATGGTGGGCGCATCTTTGTTAATGCCGACGAATGGTCTTCTGGGACTGCTGCAGATATTTGTGGGATCGCAGGCGCTGATCACCTTTCTGTTGTTGATATTCGTGTTCCGGGAGTTCAGGTTCCGACGCCTGGTCAGGTTCGACTTTTTGGATCACAAGAGAGCTTTCTATTCGCTGGCGTTTTGTGGACTCTTTTATAACCTGGGTGTGTGGGTCGACAAGTTTGTGTTCTGGTTTCACCCAGACGTTTCGTTTAATGTGATTTCCATATTCCGAGCCTCCTACATTTACGACCTGCCAATTTTTATCGCCTATCTGGCCATCATTCCAGGCATGGCGGTGTTTCTGCTGCATATGGAAACGGATTTTGCCGAGTCGAACGGCAAGTTCTACGATGCCGTCCGGACGGGTGCATCGCTGGACGAGATTTTTATGTACAAAGACAAAATGGTGATGGATGCCAGGAACAGTCTTTATCAGATTTTCAAGGTACAGGGCATCACGCTCGCTCTGCTGCTGCTTTGGAGCGATCAGATACTTGCCTTCCTGGGTATCGACCAGGCCTATCTGCATCTGCTATACGTGGATCTGGTGGGGGTCTCGCTGCAGGTTTTGCTGATGGCACTGCTCAATGTGTTGTTCTATCTCGACAAGCGCTACATTTCATTGTTTCTGATTTCGCTAATGATGGTTTTGAACTTTGGTCTCAGCTGGTTATCAATACAATTGGGGCCGCAGTTCTATGGCTACGGGTTTGCCATCGCAATGCTGGTCTCGACGCTGGTTGGCATTGCCTTCCTGAATCGAAAGTTCGCGAAACTGGAATACGAAACATTCATGCTACAGCGCTCATAACGGAGGCACTATGATTTTGGTTACAGGCGGCGCCGGCTACATTGGATCACACACCGTTGTTGAGCTGCTGAACGCGGGCGAATCACTGCTTGTGTATGACAATCTTTCGAACAGTTCTGAAGAAAGTCTGAAGCGCGTGGCAAAAATCACCGGCAAGGAAGTGCCGTTTGTAAAAGGCGACATTCTAGATGAGGCAGCGCTTTCTGCTGTCTTTGATAAGTATGACATTACCGCTGTTATTCACTTCGCTGGGCTGAAGGCGGTCGCTGAAAGTGTCAGTTATCCGCTTCGCTACTATGAGAACAACGTATACGGTTCGCAGGTTCTGGTAAGGGTAATGGCTGCTCATGATGTCAAAAAGCTGATCTTCTCATCTTCCGCAACCGTTTATGGCGATCCTGCCGAAACCCCGATTCGCGAGGACTTCCCTACTGGCGCAACAACCAATGCCTACGGCACCAGCAAATACATGGTTGAGCGCATTCTGTCAGATGTCTGTCGGGCTGATCCATCATGGTCCATCACCTCGCTGCGGTACTTTAACCCGGTAGGCGCGCATGCCTCTGGCCTGATCGGAGAAAACCCGACCACGGTGCCTGCCAATCTGCTGCCCTACATCACGCAGGTTGCGGTCGGCCGTCTCAAAGAATTGAAAGTTTTTGGCGATGACTATCCGACACACGATGGCACTGGGGTCCGCGACTACATTCATGTGGTAGACCTGGCTCTTGGGCACCTTGCCGCACTAAAGAAGATGGAGAGCGCATCTGGTTATCAAGTTTTTAACCTGGGTACCGGTGAAAAGTATTCTGTGCTGGACATGATCAAGGCATTCGAAAAAGCCTCAGGCATAAGCATTCCCTATCGGATCGAGGCAAGAAGACCGGGTGACATTGCAGAATGTTATGCGGACCCATCCTTTGCCGCTGAAGGCCTGGGATGGCGGGCCAAACTTGGTATCGAAGACATGATGAGGGATGCGTGGCGCTGGCAAAGTACCAACCCACAGGGTTTTTGATCAGTCTGGCACAATCGCCGGGCTTATTTGGCAGCAACCGATAGTCGGCAGGCCAGGCGGCTGAGACAACAACAAAATAGAGCTGCCGCCCGGCTCAAGGCGACAGCTCTTTTTTCAGGGCCAGGCTTTCTTACTGCTCAACCGGGTCAATCGGCGCAACGATATCAGAATCAGACCCTTCTACCGTTTCCGCTTCTTCGTTCTCTTCCTCTTCGCGCGAAGCTTCCAGTTCTTCGGTACGACGCAGGAACTCGGCCTGGTCGCCGTAGTAGTTGTCGATGGCGTGCTCGGAAGCAATCGGACTCAGGTAATGAGGACTGGTCAAGCCTTCTTCACGCAGAGCCAGACCAGTCAGACAGGCTTTCACAACATGGGCGCTGTTCATGGTTGTGGCATACGTTGGGTCAAGTGCCGGGTGCAATTCGACCAGATCAAAACTGATGACATTGGACTCTGCACACAGGCGACGAACCATTGTGATCGCTTCGCGCATGTTGATACCACCCGATACTGGTGTACCGGTTGCAACAGCAAATGCCGGGTCAATGATGTCGATATCAAAAGAGATATGGATCTTGCGACCTTCTTCACTGGCTTCAGCAACGACACGATCAATCACGTTATCCCAGCCGCGCTGCTCGACTTCCGCCATGGTGTGGAAACGCATGCCGATCTCGCGCATCCATTTGAACGCTTCCTCATCGGGGCCGCTGGAACGCAGACCTACCTGGATGTAGTCAGCACCACGTACATGACCTTCATTGAGCAGGCGGTAGACAGGCGCACCGTGGCTGATCAGGTGAGTGCTGCCCCACCAGGCGTCGTAGTGTGAATCGAAGTGAATCACTGACACCCGCTCTTTACCGTGTACATCGGCCAGCGCAGCCACGTTTGGATATTCCAGTGAGTGGTCACCACCTATAATGATAGGCACCGCGCCAGTCTCAGCGATTTCCCGCACAATCTCCCGGACATGTTGCATGGACCGTTCTGTGCTGTTGTTGTCCATGGCAACATCGCCGTAGTCAACAATATTCAGCACGCTGCCTGGGTTGATCTGTGTGTACTGGTCCATTCCCCCCAAGGCACGTCCGAGGACACGCATATCCGTTGTTGCCTGAGCGCCAGAGTCCCGCCATCCGGAACCCATGTTCAATGGTGCACCCACAATGGCGACGTCCACTTCGCCGGCTTCCAGATCTTCCTGCGTCAAAGCCAGCGGGAATCCACCGAACGTGGGCGGACCGCCGCGGCCATTGTAGCGGCCAAGATCAATCGGGCCGGGCTCACGCTCTGGATCCATGGAGCGTGGGCGCTGAATGCGCCAGGCGTTAAATTCAGGTGATGCCGTGTTGAGCGGAATATTAGGCAGGTCACGGCCTTCTTCATATCGTGTGCTGGACACCACAGTCTGCATGGCGCTGACCCACTCGACGATTTCTTCCGGGGTGTGTTCGTCGAAGTATTCGGTCATCTTTTCTTCGTCACCACGGAACCGCCGCGCATCGGGGCCGCGGAGAAACTCGAGCTGTTCCTCGCTCAGCAACGCCAGCTTGTCGTCATAGCCTTCCGGCAAATCGATCAGTTCGGGTTCCTCTTCCTCTTCGTCACGGAAATCCCGTGTTTCAAAGGGATAGGGATTGGTGCCGGTTACATGCTCCGGCGTCGCCGGTTGCGCATGAGCGCTCGGGGATACCGCTGCAGCCAGGAGCAGCACGGACGCTGCCAGCGACAGCGATGGAATTCGGTACAGGTTCTTCATTGTCAAACTTCCGGAATTTTTGGCGAATGGTCGTGTTTGCATGTCGTCGTCCTCCCGTTTAGCCCTGACCGTGATCAAGCGCCAGTGGATGAACTTCGTCTGGTTCGAAACCAGCTTCACGCGCGGCCATACCGACCAGACATGCATTCAGCACTGCATTGGCATTGAGTGCTGACAGACGCGAGAAATCCAGCACAGGTGCCAGGTCAGTAATTTCAAAACCGACGATCTCCCGCGCTGCACACAGATGGCGAATGGTAGAGGTCACTTCCTGCATGGCCAGGCCATTGGTGGCCACTCGACCCGCGGCGACCATGTCATTCGGCTCAATAACGCTGACGTCGATGGATACAAACAGCTGGTCTGGCAGCTCGTCGATCTCATCAATGACGCGATCCATGACTTCGCTGTAACCATTGCGATTGATGGAGGCCATGGTGTGATAACGGACATTCTGATCACGCAGCCACTGTAGGGTATCTGCATTCACTGATTCGCCCCGCAGCCCGACGGTGATGACATCGTCACCGTTAACGATGCCTTCATTGATCAGCAGAAACACCGCCTGATCGTCTGACACCGTATGCACACCGTTGCGATTGGCATCCGGGTGGGCACTGAAGTGCACCAGGCCAAAGCTGCCGTTGCCGTGGACCTGCGCAACACCTTTCACCCCGGGGTAAAGCATTGATGTATCGCCACCCACCATCATCGGTACTGTGCCGGTGGCGGCTGTCTCGGTCACCATGGCCGTGACGTGGGCGACGGTCCGCTCCACGCTCAGGTTGTCTACTGAAAAGTCACCGTAGTCGACGACTGAAAGCACATCCAGCGGATTGATCAGCGTCTGTACGTCCGGCACACCAATGGTGTTCAGCGCGCGCATGACACGTGGGCCGTTTCCGGCATCGCGGCGGCCACTGCTCATATCACTGGGAATTCCAACAATCGCCACGTCGACGTTACCCGCCTCCAGGTCTTCGGGAAAAATCGCAACCGGGGCCCCCGCAAATGTAGGCACACCTGATTCAGGAAACAGGTAGCGATGCACACTGAAGGGGCCCGGGCTGCGTGTGTCATCCCGCAGAATAGGCGGCGGGATGATACCCATGTTGAAGCCGTTGGCAGTCAGGTTCAGGGGTATGGCTCCCATGTCCCGCTGGGGGTCATACCCCATCTCCGCTGCCACAGCCATCAAATCTGCCACCAGGGCCTGCATGTCTGCCGTATCCCGGTTGGCCAGTTCCAGCTCCATCTGCCGCGCAGGCATGTAGGTCAGGAAGTCACCACTGCTGATAAACGACTGTTGACTCGGACTCATTCCCTCCAGTTTGTCAGTGAGTTCGTCAGGCAGCTGCCAATCCTGGGCGGACAAACTACTACAGACCAGTAATCCGGCCGCCAATGTGGCCAGTCTGGGGAATCTTGCGGACGTCATACAGCATCACTCCGGGTCGAAAATGTTTGCGAATCAAATTTTTACGACCATCTTTATACCGCAGGGGTACAACCCTTGCACTGCGTTAAATAACGGTGTTTTCGCGCAGAGTCATGAATGGCGCGGCCTGCAGGACGACGGTATCTGCGGCTGTGCAAATCAGTTAGAATCGGGACAATTGACCGGGAGGCAGTGCTAATGACCATCAAATCGTCCCAAACGCGACCGCTGCTGGCACACTTTTCCAGCTTGATGAGTCTGCCCAGCATCAGCTCGACCAATGCGTCGCTGGACATGAGCAATATGCCGGTTATCAACTACCTGGCGGAGCAGTTCACAGCGCTTGGGTTCCAGTGCGAGATCATGCCCTGTGAGAGCAGCAGCGGCGAGGCCAAAGCAAATCTGATTGCCACGCTCGGAAGCGGCCCGGGTGGGCTGGTACTGGCCGGACACACCGATACTGTACCCATGGACCCGGAACTGTGGTCGGTTGACCCACTGAAAATGACCGAACAGGACAACCGGCTTTACGGTCTTGGCAGCACCGACATGAAAGGCTTTTTTGCGCTGATTCTGGAAGCTGTGCGCGATATCGCCGACAAGCCCCTGCAACAGCCTTTGATTGTGCTGGCTACTTCGGATGAAGAAACGTCCATGTTTGGGGCCCGCAAAATTGCCGAACTTGGGCGTCCCAAGGCACGCTACGCCATCATTGGTGAACCTACCGGCATGAAACCCATCCATGCCCATAAGGGTGTCATGATGGAATCGATTCGGCTGCAGGGTCGCAGCGGCCACTCCTCGGATCCGAGCCTGGGCATCAATGCAATGGAAGCCATGCATGATGTCATCGGTGATCTGCTTAAATTCCGGGCCGAGTTGCAGGAGAAGTATCACAACCCGCTGTTTGCCATCGATAAACCGACGATGAACCTCGGCTGTATTCATGGTGGCGACAACCCAAATCGCATCTGTGGCCACTGCGAACTGGAGTTTGATATTCGTCTGATGCCGGGCATGGAAGTGGAGAACATGCGCGAGCTGATCCGTAAGCGTCTCCAGCCGCTGGCACAGCGCTGGCAGGTCGGTTTTGAGCTGACTCCGCTGTTCCCGGGCGCACCGGCCTTTCACTGCCCGGTAGAAAGCGATCTGGTAAAAACCGCCGAAAGGCTGACTGGACACACAGCGGGAACAGTGGCCTTCGGTACCGAAGCACCCTGGCTGCAGCAGATTGGCATCGATACCATCGTGCTGGGCCCGGGTGACATCGACCAGGCGCACCAGCCGGATGAGTATCTGTCACTGGATCGCGTCAAACCCTGCGTCGATCTGCTGCAGCAGTTTATTACGCATTACTGCCTGGAAAAGCACTAGGACAAAGAAAAAGAACACAGGAACACGACATGGAAAATCTGTCTCAATACATTGACTGGTTTCGACACTCGTCCAGCTACATCAATGCCCATCGCAAAAAGGTATTCGTGGTACTTCTGACTGGCGAAGCCATTGCGCATGACAATTTCAGCAATATTGTTCATGACATTACGCTGCTGCACAGCCTGGGCGTCAAATTGGTGCTGGTGCATGGCGCGCGACCGCAGATCAGCTCCTCACTGCAACAGGCCGGCCACGAACTGCGATATCACAAGGGTTTGCGCATTACTGATGTCGACAGCCTGCAGATCATCAAACAGACCGTAGGCGCCATGTCGATCGATCTGGAAGCGCAGTTTTCCATGGGGCTGGCAAATTCGCCAATGCACGGCGCTGACATCAAGGTCAGTCGCGGCAACTTCATCACCGGACGACCACTGGGCGTGATCGACGGTTTTGACTACGCGCTGACAGGCGTGGTGCGCAAAGTGAATGCCACGGCCATCATGCAGCACCTGGACAAGAACAATATCGTGCTGGTGTCCAACCTGGGGTACTCTCCTACGGGCGAAGTGTTCAATCTGTCTGCCGAAGAAGTGGCCACCGAGATTGCCATAGCCATGGCGGCGGAAAAACTGATTCTGTTTGTGCCACAGCGCGGCATCATGGACGCCGCCGACAATCTGGTCAGCACCCTGAGCCCAGTCGCTGCAGAACAGTTGCTGCTCAATATCAGTGACGACCACCCGCAGGCAAGGAATGGTGTGCGCGAATCACTTGCCGCCGCCGCCAAGGCCAGCAGCAAGACCGTGCATCGCTGTCATCTGATCAACTTTGAGGACAATGGTGCGCTGATCGAAGAGCTGTTCACACGTGACGGTAACGGCACCCTGGTTTCGCGAGATAATTTTGAGCTGCTGCGTCAGGCCGTGATTGACGACGTCGGTGGTATTCTGGAATTGATCGCACCTCTGGAGGCCGCCGGCATACTGGTGCATCGCTCGCGCGAACTGCTGGAAGCCGAGATCGAGTATTTCAAGGTCATCGAAATGGAAGGCATGATTATCGCCTGCGCCGCGATCTACCCGCTGGACGAAAATACCGGAGAGATCGCCTGCATCGCCATTCACAAGGAATATCAGGAAAGCGGTCGCGGTGATCACCTGCTGCGCGCTCTGGAAAAAGAAGCAAGGCGGATGGGGCTGAGCAATGCCATCGTGCTGACCACACAAACTGCACACTGGTTTCTGGAGCGGGGATTTAAACCTATCGCTGTTTCAGACCTTCCGATTAAAAAGCAGGAGCTCTACAACTACCAGCGAAACTCCAAGGCGTTTCGCAAAGCATTGACGTGACAATCAGCGCTCCAGAATCACAAAGCTGTAATCGTAGGGATTCGGGTCGGCGGCCGCATGGTCTTCCCGGCCCAGCTCGTGCCACTCGCTGAGTTCAAATTCTGGGAACCAGGCATCACCGTCGACATGGGCATGGACCTGCGTCATGTATAGACGGTCAGCGTAGGGCAGCGCCATTTCATAGATCTGCGCACCACCCATGATGATGACTTCATCGCCGCCATTGATCAGACACACCTTCTCGGCCAGTGCCAGCGCGTCCTCAAAAGTCGGAACTACCTTGACGCCTTCTGCCTGAAATTCAGGATTACGTGAGATGACGATGTTAGTGCGGCCGGGCAGCGGCCGACCGATGGATTCCCATGTCTTGCGACCCATCACGATGGGCTTGCCCATGGTGACACGCTTGAAGTATTTCAGATCTTCCGGGAGATACCACGGCAGTGCATTGTTGCGGCCTATCACACGATTCTGCGACTGCGCCCAGATCAGTGCCACTTTCATTTCGGGTAATTCGTCTGTCTCGTCCATCGTCAAACGGCCACCGGTGCGGAGATGTGCGGGTGCGACTGGTAATTCTGTATTTCGAAATCATCAAACTGATAATCGAAGATACTGCCCGGGCGCCGCTTGATATGCAGCGTCGGCAGCGGCAAAGGCTCGCGTGTTAACTGCAGTCGAGCCTGCTCCAGATGATTGCTGTACAAATGCGTATCGCCACCGGTCCAGATAAATTCACCAACCTCAAGATCACACTGCTGAGCCATCATGTGGGTGAGCAGTGCATACGAGGCAATATTGAACGGCACACCCAGAAATGTGTCTGCCGAACGCTGATACAACTGGCAGGACAATTTGCCATTGGCGACGTAGAACTGAAACAGTGAATGACAGGGCGGGAGCGCCATCTCATCGACATAGGCGGGGTTGTAGGCAACCACCATGTGGCGACGGGAATCGGGGTTGTTGCGGATCTGTTCGACCACCTTGCTGATCTGATCGACGCTCTGACCGTCCTTGCCAGGCCAGCTGCGCCACTGGAACCCGTAGACCGGGCCAAGGTCGCCGTTTTCATCGGCCCATTCGTCCCAGATGGAGACGCCGTTTTCTTTCAGATAACGGATATTGGTGTCACCGCTGAGAAACCACAGCAATTCATGAATGATCGAGCGCAGATGCAGCTTTTTGGTGGTGACCAGCGGAAAGCCACGCTGCAGATCAAAGCGCATCTGGTGGCCGAACACTGACAGTGTCCCGGTGCCGGTGCGATCCGATTTCTCGGCGCCTTCATCCAGTATTCGCTGCAGTAAGTCCTGATATTGTTTCACGCCGGCTGTTTCCTGTAGGCAATGACAAGTAGTGCGATTCCCGCAAAGATCATGGGCAGGGACAGTACCTGCCCCATTGTCATCCAGTCAAGCGCCACGAAACCGATCCATGAGTCGGGCTCGCGATAAAATTCCACAACAAAGCGCTGCAGGCCGTAGCCCAGCCCGAACAGTCCGGATACGGCGTAACGTGGCCGGGGCTTAGAGGAGAACCACCAGACCACCGCAAACAGCACGACGCCCTCAAGAAATGCCTGGTAGAGCTGCGAGGCGTGGCGGGGTAACTCGTCCACGTGCGGAAATACCATGCCCCACGATACCGTCGTCGGCCGCCCCCACAGCTCACCGCCGATAAAATTGCCAATGCGGCCAATGCCCAGCGCCAGCGGCGCGAACGGTGCGATGAAATCCAGCACCTCAAACCAGCGCTTGTTGATGCGGCGACCATACCAGTAGAACGCCAGCATCACGCCAATGAATCCGCCATGGAAGGACATGCCGCCTTCCCAGACGCGCAGCAGCCAGAGCGGATCAGCCACGAAGCGATCAAAGTTGTAGAACAGCACTGATCCCAGACGGCCACCCAGCACGGCACCCAGGGCGCCGTAGAAAACCAGGTCGGAAATATGATCGTCGGTAAACTCGCCTTTCCAAGGGCCGGTGCGGATACGGTATCGCGCCAGCAGCCAGCAGGCTGTAAACGCAACGATATACATGATGCCGTACCAGTGCACGGTCAGTGGGCCTATCGAGAAAGCAACCGGGTCAATATCGGGGTAGGTCAGCATCGGGTCTTTTCAAATTCCTGAAGGTCGTAAATATCTATTCCGTGTTAATTGCTGCGTGACGAGCGCAATAGTCGATCCACGCCGGCGTTGTAAAGCGCCAGGTCAACACAGCTTCGGATACTCTGCGCGTCGGTCAGTTTCATGACATCCTGCAGCAGCTCTTTGGCAGTGCTGAGCGTGACGGCACGAATCACTGCCTTTACCTTGAGCAGCGTCGAGGCGTTCATCGACAGCACATCAAATCCCATCGCCATCAGCAACAGCGCTGCACCGGGGTCACCAGCCATCTCACCACAGATGCTGACCGGTTTGTTTTCGGCATGGGCTTCATTGACGACATGCTGCAGCGCGTTAAGCACCGCAGGGTGGAAGGCTGAGTACAGGTCAGCCACCCGGGGGTTGTTTCGGTCAACAGCCAGCAGATACTGCGTCAGGTCATTGCTGCCGACTGACACAAAATCCACCATTTGGCACAGTGCGCGTGTCAGGTAAACGGCCGCCGGCAATTCGATCATGACACCAATCGGTGGCATGCGAACATCCAGCCCTTCTTCCTGCAGCTCGCGCAGAGCACGCTTGATAATCTGGGTAGCGCCGGTGACCTCCTGCAGATTGGAAACCATTGGCAACATGATCTGCAGATTATTCAGGCCCTCACTGGCGCGGATCATTGCCCGTGCCTGCGCGATAAAAATCTCGGGGTGGTCAAGTGTCACCCTAATGCCGCGCCAGCCAAGAAAGGGGTTCGCCTCTTCAATCGGGAAGTAGGGCAGGGCCTTGTCGCCGCCGACGTCCAGTGTCCGCATGGTGACCAGCTTGGGAGCAAAAGCCTCAAGCTGCTGCCGGTAGATGGCCGCCTGTTCCTGTTCACTGGGGAAACGCTCACTCAACAGGAAAGGCACTTCTGTGCGGAACAGACCAATGCCTTCGGCACCGTGATCCAGCGAACGCACAACGTCTGTCATCAGACCGGTATTGACCCACAGACTGACACGATGATCGTCGGGTGTGACACAAGGCAGATTGATCAGCCCTTCCAGACCACGGACCAGTTGTTCTTCTTCCTTGATGACTTCCTGGTAACGCGCCAGCAGTTGATCCGACGGACTGGTATAGACGGTACCATTGTAGCCATCGACAATGACCTGGCGGCCGTCGAGGCGTCTATAGGGCAGATCCAGGGCGCCCATGACGGTCGGGATGCCCATCGTCCGCGCAAGAATCGCTACGTGTGAGTTACCTGAGCCTTTAACTGAGATCATACCAACCAGCTTTTCGCGCGGCACTTCCATCAGCATCGAAGGCGCCAGCTCCTCTCCAACAAGGATGGTGTTATCCGGGTATTCCTTGGGTTTGTCGCGCTCGGTTTCCTGCAGGTAAAACAGCACACGACTGCAAAGATCCTTGATATCCGCCGCGCGCTCGCGCAGGTAAGGATCTTTCATCTGTTCAAATGCCTTTACGTGGTCGGTGGCTACCTCGGCCAGAGCACCCTGCGACCACTGACCACCCGAGATCAGGTCATTAACCTCGCGACCCAGGGCATCGTCGTCCAGCATACGCAGATAAACATCAAACAGGTCGCGCTCTTCAGGTCGCAGCTGCTGACCCACTGAGTCACTGAGCGCCTTGATGTCAGTACGTACACGATTCAGGGCGTCTGCAAAGGCTGCCAGTTCGGCATCGATGTCCTCAGCAACCCGGCTGGGAATCAGGCTCAGATCTGCATGCGGGAACACCACCACTGCCTGGCCTATCGCTACACCGGATGCGCCAGAGATACCCGCAAAACTGGTGTCGGCGCGGCGCTGACCGGAGGGGCTCATACCCTGAATGGCGCCGCTGGCTTCGGCCGCAGCGATCACCCCTGCCAGTTGCGCAGACAGCGTGATCAGAAAGGCTTCTTCACCGTTGTCAAAAGACCGTTTGTCCCGGTGCTGTACTACCAGCACGCCCAGCACATTTCGGTGGTGGATAATAGGCACGCCAAGAAAGGAGCGGAACTCTTCCTCGCCGGTTTCCGACAGGTAGTGATAGTTGGGATGAGCGCGAGCGTCTTCCAGATTAACCGGCTCAGCGTTGCGCGCCACCAGGCCAACAAGACCCTCATCCAGTTGCAGGCTTACGTGGCCAACAGACTCTTTGCGAAGACCCTCGGAGGCCATCAGGACATGGCAATTGATGTCGCTGTCCAGCAGGTAAACCGAGCAGACCTGCGTGTTCATAGCATCCCGTACGCGCGACACAATAATGTCGAGCGCAGTCTGCAGGTCCCTGGCGGTGTTCACCTCCTGGACTATTTCACGCAATCTATCGAGCATAGGATGGTTCGCCTGGCTGGCGACTCGTTTACGAATTCACGTATCGGTTGAGAGGCTTGACCAATTGTCGCAACGCCTGACGGTATACCTCGCGTTTAAAGTCGATAACCTGGCTGAGCGGATACCAGAAACTCACCCACTGCCAGTCATCAAACTCCGGCGCATCGTCCTGATTGGACAGACAGATACGTGACTCTTCTCCGCGCAGACTCAACAAAAACCATTTCTGTTTCTGCCCGATACAGACCGGGTTGGAGTTCTGCCGGATATAATGACGCGGCAGCTGGTAGTACAACCAGTCCCGCGTACTTGAGAGTATTTCCACGTCC
Source organism: Pseudohongiella sp. O18 (assembly GCF_021729085.1). Classification (GTDB taxonomy): domain Bacteria; phylum Pseudomonadota; class Gammaproteobacteria; order Pseudomonadales; family Pseudohongiellaceae; genus Pseudohongiella. The sequence goes on from NZ_JAJSAR010000001.1 coordinate 512,457, forward strand.
CTGGCCTCAAGCCCGACTTCTTCTTTTAATTCCCTGTACATTGCCTGCTGCAGCCGCTCACCCTTGCGGATGCCACCCTGGGGAAATTGCCAGGCATCCTGACCAATACGCTTGGCCCACAGCACCTGCCCTCGAGGGTTGCAGATGATGATACCGACATTCGGTCTGAAGCCTTCAGCATCAATCATTTACGTTTGCATTCCGATCAAATTCCGATCCGTTCCAGATCGATTAACACTCTATAGGGGCGTTGCTGTCACAGACATGCCAGCACCGCATTGTTTCACAAAAACGTCCCACAAAAAAGCGCCAGCCTCGGGTTATAATCCGCGCCGTGGCAATTACCCCTCAACCCAAGCAACAGGAACCATTGCATGAAAACCCTGGCTATTTTCGACCTGGATAACACTTTGCTGGCCGGCGACAGCGACCATGCCTGGGGCGAGTTCCTGATCAGTGAAGGCCTGGCCGATGCCGAGTCACACCGTCAGCAGAACGATGCTTTTTATGCTCAGTACCAGCAGGGCACGCTGGATATGACCGAGTATCTGGAGTTTGCGGTGTCACCGGTGGTGGGTTATACGCAAACCCGGCTGGCGGAGCTGCACATCAAATTCATGCAGCAGTTCATTGACCCGATTATGCTGCCAAGTGCCCAGGCGCTGGTCGACTCTCACAAGAACAAGGGCGATATCTGCCTTATTGTGACCGCTACCAACCGTTTTGTGACTGAGCCTATCGCCAAGCGACTGGGGGTCCACGACCTGATTGCTACAGATCTGGAGTATCTGGAAGGGGTGCTGACTGGCAAGATTAGCGGGGCGCCTTGCTTTCAGGCTGGCAAAATCACCAAGCTGAAGTCATGGCTGGAAACCAACAGCAAGCAGCCTGAGTACCAGGGCCTGACGCTGGAGAACAGCGTGTTCTACAGCGACTCGTTTAATGATATCCCATTGCTGGAAGCTGCTGGCAAAGCGGTGGCTGTTGACCCTGATGATAAACTGCGGGCCCACGCGAGCAAAATGGGCTGGCCGGTTATCAGTCTTCGGCAGGCGTGATATCGACGATCAAATCGTCGGCGAGCTTTTCGATTTCGGCTCTCAGAGAATCTATATCCATCCCTGCTGGCACGTGCAGCAGGGCATTGGCCTTGAACAGCATGTCGGAGGCCATCGGAGCCGGGCTGCATTCTGTCTCCAGATCGTCGACATTGACCTGATTGCGCGCCAGGGCGCCAGAAATATCCCGGATAATACCTGGACGGTCATTACCCACCAGCGACAGCCTGACGGCCTGACGAGGTGCACTGGACTCATTGCCATCTTCGCCAGGGGCAGGGCGCTGGACTACCAGTCTGAGTTTGGGTGAAAGCGCATCCAGCGCCGTGACCAGCTCGTCTGCCTTGTCCTGATCAACACTGACTCGCAGGATGCCGGCGAATTGCCCGGCCAGGCGCGACATATTGCTTTCCAGCCAGTTGCCGTGATGCTGGGCAACAATCTGCGCCAGCGACTCCACCAGCCCCGGCTGGTCTTTGCCAATCAGTGTCAGCACCAGATAACTTTTCATATGACTCTCACCCAGCTTATGATCCGTGTCCTTGCCGCCGCATCCGCCAGTCTGGCGTCAGCGGCACTTGCAAGGCCGCTACTTCAGGCCTCAATCATGACGCGACGCGGGAACTGACCAAACTCTTCCCAGTAACTGACCCGCTCCGGCAGCTGATCGGCTGGCGACTGGACCTGTCCATTGACATCGGTCACGCGTGAGACAAGGGTATGTTCTCCCGGGCTGGCACCCTGCCAGTCCAGATAAAACGGCTTCCAGCTATACTGGCTCGCCTGCGGATCGATAGTCGCCTGCTGCCAGGGGCCGTCGTCGATTTTGACTTCAATGCTGCGCAGCGGGGTGCCATCATTCAAAGCAAACCCACTGATGCGATGGCTGCCGCCACGGTCGGTAACGCGGACAATGACTGACTTGAGATTCATTCGCGCTACAGAATTTTCAACCCAGCGCTCTTCACCGCCAACCATTTCTCGTTTCAGCGTGACGTAGTCACGGCCCATGAAACGACCCATATAGCGGGTATCCTGCACATGAATCTGGGTCAGCCATTTAACATTGGCGACCCCATAGAAGCCTGGCACTAACAGGCGGACCGGACGCCCATGATGAACCGGCAGTGGCTCGCCATTCATTTCGTAGACGATCAGGTTGTCGTCCCGCATGGCGTCTTCCAGCGACAGACTGCGCGCGAAAGCCTTCTCGACTTCGCGACCGCGGATTTCCTCGCGGCCCATATCACCACCAAAAAACACCACCTCTCGACCTGCTGACTGCACACCGGCACGCTCCAGCAGATCCTTAAGACTCACACCACGCCAGCGCGCATTGCCAACCAGTCCGTGAAACATACGGCCGCCATTGCCACCGCACTCGAAGCCACAGTCTATTTCGCGGCTGGGCAGCGCACGCAAATCATCCAGTGTAAAGCGCAAGGGTTGATCAACCAGACCCGTAAGCGACAACTCATACTGAGCGACATCGAGTTCGGGCTGGCCGTAGTGTTGAACCACATAAAAATCGTGACTATAGAAATCCGTCAGTTGTCGGGTGTCAATAATATGCGTGGCACCAGGCTGACGCGGCCCGGGGCCCCAGCCCTCAGGCACATCCAGGAAACGCATGACTCGCTCGCCCTGTGCCAGCGCAAACCATGGAACACCTGCTGTGGCGGCGACCAGTCCTGCCCCTACACCCGCCTTCAATAACTGTCTGCGGCTTTCATTTTCTATTGTCATCTTGTGCCTCTGCCTGGTGGCTTATTGTTATGGTTTTTTTGTCACTGACTGAGTCAGCACTGGGCGATGTCCGCCTTCATGCGAAGACGGGAGCCAAGCCCGGATTAATGGCGGTGACCGCCCGGTCCGTGCACATGACGGTGTGCAATTTCTTCCGGAGCTGCCGCGCGCACCCCCAGCACTTCGATCTGATAGTGCAGTGTGCGACCGGCATACGGGTGATTTGAATCGACATCCACATTGAATTTGCCAACTTTGACAACCAACGCATTGCGAACACCCTGGTTTGTTTTCACCCCAACAATGACACCTGGCACCAGATTCTTGCCAGTGGGTGGATTATGCAACTGCTTGATGGGAAGACGGATCAGCTCATTGGACTTTCTCGGGCCGTAGGCCTGATCTGGTGTCAGGGTAATATTGAGCACGTCGCCCGCTCGCTTGCCGGCCATTGCCTGCTCCAGCCCCGGCACCACATTACCGTGTCCGTGAAGGTACAACAGCGGCTGACGTCCGAATGAGCTTTCAATCCAGGCTGAGTAACTTCCGTCCTGGCGGACTTCGCACAAGCGATAGTGAAACGCCACAACGCGATTCGGCTCGACTCGCATAGTCAAATGAGCAGGCGGCTCCTGCACCGAGCTGAAGCTGACCGATGCACCCTTGACGCTCTCTTTAACAGGCTCTGCCGGAGCTGCTGTGATATCTGGCACCGGGCTGGCGGCTGCTTTGGACTTACTGGCTGCTTTTGGTTTGGACGCCGCTTTGGGTTTAGCCGCCGCTTTGGGCCTGGCCTCAGCTTTAGGCTTGGTCGCGGCCCTGGATTTTGCTGCTGTCTCAGGTTTTGCCTCTGTCTTCGGCTTGCTGGCTGCCTTGGGACTGGCGGCAGCTTTGGGCTTGGCTGCGGCCTTGGCTTTTGCTGCAGTTCCAGACTTGGCAGCAGCCTTGGGCTTGGCTGCTGTTGCAGATTTTGCTTTGGAATCGGCTTTGGGCTTGGCAGCTGTCGCAGCCTTGGCTTTTGTAGTCGCCTTGGCAGCGGTCGTCCTGGTCGTTGACGCAGGGGCTTTCTTGGTCGCCGGAGCTTTCTTGGTTGCAGACGCTGCCTTGGCTGAGGGCGCCTTCTTGGCTACCGGCGCTTTTTTAGCGGCTGGCGCTTTTTTGGCTACAGGCTCTTTTTTAGCCACGCCTGCTTTCTTGGCGGCGGTCGCAGACTTGGCTGCAGGCGCTTTTTTCACCGCAGCCTTTTTGGTATCCGCCTTGGGCGACGTGGCAGTCGACTTGGCGGAACTGGTCTTGGTGGTCGCCGCAGACTTGGCTTTCGACGTGGTTTTGGATGTTGTTTTTTTCGCTGCAGTTTTATCGGTCATACTGATCTCTCTCCAACAGATTGACCGATTCTAGCAGATTGCCGGCGGTATAAAAGGCTGCAGGCACAAATTGACGAGCTGACAGGAAAGGGGGGATTGGTGTATACTGATCGACTTTTTACGGTAGATATCAAGGTTTAGTGTCATGTCCAGCAAATCCAAGAAAGACCTGCCTGTTTGTGATCGCGAAGATCTGGCCCGCCAGGTGGCAGCGTTTCTCAAATCCGGCGGCAAGGTCCAGCAGATTCCAACGGGCACCAGCGGTCAAACCAACACCCGCGGCCCTCGCCAGATCATCCTGAGTCACAAAACTGCCAACTGATCCAAGTCTTTAATACCGGGCACGGCACAGCAGGCATCACGGCTGTGCCATCACCTGAGTCACCTCGTAACCACGACTCTCCAGCATTGCCAACAGCCCATCTTCTCCTACCATATGCGCGACGCCAGCCAGAACGAACTCTGTACCCTCCTGTTCGAACATGGCCTCGATAAGCGGTAGCCAGTCCTGATTGCGGTCAACAAGCAGGCCCTGATAAAGCTCGTCGGAGAATTCGCCCATTGAACCGACGAATTGCTCTTCCAGCACACTCAGGTCACCTGCGCGCCAGCTGCTCACCATGGTTTCAAGCTGCGACTCCATGTCCTTGAAATCTTCCAGCGAATACATCACGTAATCGCTTTCATAGCCCTCGCCCAGACTGGCAAGCAGCGCGAGCTGCTGATCAAGCGTCTCCAGCTGTCCACGATCCTTGCCATCTCCCATGGCCCGGGTATGGAAAAACATATCAACTCCCTGGGGTGAAAACCCGAGCTTTTGCAGCTCCAGCACGCTGAGGGTGCTGATAAGCAGACCCGGCTTGAAAGTCTGCATCATGGCCAGCGGGATGGGCAGGCCGGCCGATGCCACATAATCTGACAGCGCCTGATACGCTTCCTCATTCAGCACTGTTCGCAGGGTGCGACCGTCCTGGTAGGTCATCTGGGCCATCATGCGCTGTTGAAGCGAAGGGTCATTCATGGCCCCGATATCAGTCTCGAAAAACAGGCGGTCTGACTCCTGATATGCCAGCTCATACTCAGGTGGCAGTGGATAATCACTGGCGCGCAACAGGTGAATGGTGCCGCCCAGGTAAATGTGATTGCCGTCATCTTTGCTGACCTGCCAGACCGCTGTCTGCGCGCTCGCCAGCGTTGCTATGCTCGCGAGAACCAGCGCAACGATCGCCTGTGCAGCCGTGAAACCTGCCTTCTCCAACATAATGCTCTCCCTCTTCTTCCCTTTGTTGCGGTTGGCTATGTTTTCCTGCGGCCGATGCCAGTAACATGACCACTCCAGTCCATTCTCTATTACAACTATGTCACGCCTGATATTCAAACTGCGCCATGTACCTGACGATGAAGCCGAAGACGTGCGCCAGCTGTTGCACGACCATGATATAGACTTCTATGAGACCAGTGCTGGCAACTGGGGCATTTCAATGCCTGGCATCTGGTTGCGCAACGATGACGACTACGGCCTGGCCTCCAGTCTGCTGGCCGAGTACCAGTCACAGCGCCAGCGAGAGTCCCGTGCACAGTACGAAGCGGACAAGGCCGCCGGGCGAGCCGAAACGCAGTTGGACAGACTGCGTCAGGAACCTGTCAAAGTAATCCTGTATTTTTGTCTCTGTGCCGCGCTGATCTACGTTCTGGTGACTGCCTTCTATTGACTGTAGACGCCGACAGCGAGCGACATCATTTATTATTTCTATCGTTTGTTAATATATATTTCATTTTACCTAAGCTGAAAATAGGGCTATTCTTGTGGCTGTTAAGTGAACCGCCGATCAAACTGGATTCGGCACAGGGAAATTAAGGAGTCTTTACGTGTCTTTGATCAATACCGAAGTTAAACCCTTTAAAGCGACCGCATTCCACAATGGCGAGTTCGTCGAAGTGACCGAAGCTGATCTGACCGGCAAGTGGTCAGTTGTGTTCTTCTACCCAGCCGATTTCACCTTTGTTTGCCCCACTGAGCTGGGCGACCTGGCTGACAACTACGAAGAATTCAAGGCACGCGGCGTTGAAATCTACAGCGTTTCTACTGATACGCACTTCACGCACAAAGCCTGGCATGACAGCTCAGATACCATTCGCAAGATCACCTACCCGATGATCGGCGATCCCACTGGCACCATCAGCCGCAACTTCGAAGTCATGATCGAAGAAGCCGGTCTGGCTGAGCGCGGAACCTTTGTGATCGATCCTGATGGCAAGATCCAGGTAGTCGAAATTACTGCTGGCGGTATCGGCCGCGATGCCTCAGAGCTGCTGCGCAAAGTCAAAGCTGCTCAGTACGTCGCTGCGCACCCCGGCGAAGTTTGCCCGGCGAAGTGGCAGGAAGGCGAAGAAACACTGGCGCCGTCACTGGACCTGGTAGGTAAAATCTAAAACGCTTTACTGCAGTAAGCCCGAGAGCCCGGGCGGCTATCGTCCGGGCTTTCTTTTGCCCGAAATTTGTGTAAACACTGCCCTTGTGCATTGATTTATCGAGGAAAAACGTGATGTTAGACGCCAACATGAAAGCCCAACTGAAAGCGTATCTGGAGAAAGTCTCCCGGCCTTTCGAGCTGGTCGCGTCGCTTGATGACGGCGCGAAATCAAAGGAGCTGCGCGCACTGCTGCAGGACATCGCATCGCTGAGTCCGCACATCACTGTTCGTGAGGACGGTCAGGATAGCCGACGCCCGTCTTTCAGCCTGCAACGGCCCGATGCCGAGATGCATCTGACGTTCGCCGGCATCCCGATGGGACACGAGTTTACTTCACTGATTCTGGCGCTGCTGCAGACGGGTGGACATCCACCCAAGCTGAGTGAGGAAAAAATCGCCCAGATTAAAGCCATTGACGGTGAATTCGCCTTTGAAACTTATTTCTCGCTGTCCTGTCAAAATTGCCCGGATGTGGTGCAGGCCCTGAATGTGATGGCGGTCTTGAACCCCAATATCAAACATGTGGCCATTGATGGTGCTCTGTTCCAGAAAGAAGTCGAAGAGCGCGAGGTCATGTCTGTCCCCAGCATCTATCTGAACGGTGAGCTGTTCGGACAGGGCCGCATGGGAGTTGATGAGATTCTCGCCAAGATTGATACCGGCGCCGCCAAGCGCGAAGCCGAGAAGCTGGCGAGCAAGGATCCATTTGATGTGTTGATCGTGGGCGGCGGCCCAGCCGGTGCGGCAGCGGCGATTTACGCAGCGCGCAAGGGTATTCGAACCGGTGTCGCGGCTGAGCGCTTTGGCGGTCAGGTACTCGACACCATGGCAATCGAAAACTTCATCTCTGTGCAGGAAACGGAAGGCCCGAAACTGGCGCGACAGCTCGAAGAGCACGTCAAACAGTACCAGGTGGATATCATGAATCTGCAACGCGCGTCGGCTCTGGTGCCTGCCGTTGAACCTGGCGGTTTCCACGAGATCAAATTTGACAATGGTGCATCACTGAAGGCCAAGTCGATCATTATCAGCACTGGCGCACGCTGGCGTGAACTGAATGTGCCGGGGGAGACGGAGTACAAGAACAAGGGTGTGGCGTACTGCCCGCATTGTGACGGCCCCCTGTTCAAGGGCAAGCGTGTCGCTGTTGTCGGCGGCGGCAACTCAGGTATTGAGGCTGCCATCGACCTGGCAGGTCTGGTCGCTCACGTGACGGTGCTGGAATTTGCCGACACGCTCAAGGCAGACGAAGTACTGCAGCGCAAATTGCGCAGCCTGCCCAACGTCAAGGTGATCACCTCGGCGCAGACCACAGAGGTATTGGGCGATGGCAAGAAAGTGACTGGCCTGGTATACAAGGACCGACAAAGCGAGCAATCGCACACTGTGGAGCTGGAAGGTGTTTTTGTGCAGATCGGTTTGCTGCCAAACAGCGAATGGGTCAAGGGCACTTTGAAAACCAGCAAATTTGGAGAGATTGAGATCGACAACCGCGGTGAGACCAATATTCCCGGCGTATTTGCCGCCGGTGATGTGACCACGATACCCTATAAGCAGATTGTTATCGCTATGGGAGAAGGGTCACGGTCAGCACTGAGTGCTTTTGACTACTTGATTCGCCACTGAAGAAATGACCGACAAAAACAGACTGCTGCGGCTGCAAGGGGATATCGAAGAGATTCGCAATCGGCGAGTCCAGCAGTTTGTTCTTGTCTGCATTTTATTGCTTGCAACACTGGCGGTCGTTGCCGTCTTTAGTGGTCAGCTATCGATCACGGTCTACATGACGATCTGCGTGGTTCTATTGTGTGGCACACTGCTACTTTTGCGGCGAGGCCAGACAACGCTGGCCAGCCACCTCATTCTGGCGGTCGCCTTGTATTGTATTTTTCAGAGTATGTGGGACGGCTCCGGTCTGCGCTCTGCCGCGGTGATCGCTTACCCTGCGGTGCTTTTGCTGGCCATGGTCATGGTCGGTCCGCGATCGTTTTACGTTGTCTCTGTCAGCATGTTGTTGTACATCGTCATTCTCAGCGTGGCGACCATGAATGGCTGGCGCACCGGCACAGAAGTCACACGTGGTTATCTGACGATGATTGATCACCTGGCTGTCCTGGCTGCGTCCACTTTCCTGATTCGTGTGCTGGCGTCTGACCTGTTACTCTTGCTGGCGCGATTACGGCAGGAGCTGGTCGATGTAGAGCAGTCCAAGCTGGCTGCAGAGCATCTGGCCAATCATGACAAGCTGACCGGGCTACCCAACCGACGGATGGCAGAGCAATTGTTTGTGGACGTGATTGGTCAGAGCCAGGCTGAGAATGCCAGCGTCGGTTTCGTGTTTGTCGATGTCGACAATTTCAAGCAGATCAATGATTCGATGGGGCATGCACGCGGCGATGCCTTATTGCAGCATGTAACAGAAACCATCACTCAGCAGTTGCGACGTTCGGACAAACTCGTAAGAATTGCTGGCGATGAATTTCTGATTCTTGTCGGGGGCCTGAGAGCGACAGACGACCTCAAACGCGTGCTGGACAAGATAATTCAAGCCGTTGCAACAACAGTTGTTCTTGATGGTGTTTCGATCAAACCCTCAATATCCATGGGTGTGGCAATTGCACCTGAGGATGGAGACGACTTTTCCAGTCTGCTCCACCACGCCGACGTGGCTATGTACAAGGCCAAAGCGGCCGGGCGCGGGCGGTATGAATTCTATCGCACTCCATTGCCAGTGGTGGACTGAGACGGATCTTAACCCGATGGCTCAGACCACCTATATCTGACAGATTCTATTTGTCAGCCTGTTGGTTGCTCAGTACATACCTCTGACATTCATCGGCAAGGCGAACAGGCTTCTGCGTGCGGTGACATAAAGAACATTGCGCTCCGGCCCACCAAAGGTCATATTGGCAGGCGCCAATGGAAACTCAATCACCTGCAGCACCTCTCCTTCCGGACTGTACACCGTGATATTGTTACCACCAGTCAAATACAGATTGCCATGCTCATCCAGTGTGACACCGTCGGAACCCTGCGGGGCAATCAGCCTTTTTCCGCTGATCTGACCGGGGGCATCGATGTTGTAGGCAAAGGTCTGGTTACCCTGATGATCGGCCACGTACAGAGTCTCTCCATCAGCGGTGCCAATAATGCCGTTCGGACGCTGCATGTCGGTAATGATGACTTCCGCTTCTGAAGCTCCAGGCGCCAGGTAATACACGTAGTAACCCGGCTGTGGCAGGTTTGCTTCGCTGCCGTAGCGTGGATCAGTAAAGTAGATGCCACCCTGCGGGTCAATCCACAGATCATTCGGGCTGTTGAAAGGAGCGCCATTGTGCTGATCGATCACTGCCGTGGCATTGCCCTCACTGTCCATTCGGCTGATGCGGCCCGCACCACCCTCGGCGCCGTAGAGCACCCAGTCGGCATCAAAAAACAGACCGTTGTTGCCATTGGTCTGTTCACGAAAGGTCTGCAGCTCGCCATCAACAGTCCACAGATGAATACGGTTGGCAGGGATATCCGAAAAATAAACGTTCCCGGCCTCATCGGCTATCGGACCTTCCGTGAAGGTGAACGTATCGCTCAGTAATTGGATCTGTGCATCTTCGGCGACCAGGCTATCGCTCTGTGCGAAAGCCTGGACACCCACAACGCCAATTGCCAGTACCACTAATGATTGGATAACGCGTGACTTCATAACTGCTTCTCCTTGAATTGGATGGTTCAACCACGGCCCAGAAATGGCTGTCTGGGATCAAGCACGGTGGCATCGATTATGGTGGAGTTCGGCGGCATGCTCAGCATCAGCACTGCCACACGGGCAATATCTGCCACCTGCATTTTGGGCTCATCAACAACAGACTTTGGCGCTTTGTCCCAGATGTCAGTATGTACGTTGCCAGGGTGCAAACAGCTTACCATGATGCCGAGTTCTCGTCCCTCGACCTGCAGCGCACGGGTCATGCCCTGCAGACCGAACTTGCTGGTGGTGTAAGGGACTGAACCGAAACGCGGGGTCTGACTTGAGATACTGCCGATATTGAGAATACGCCCACCGCCGGCATCTTTCATGACACGGAAGGCTTCGCGACTGTAAAGGAAGGCGCCGGTGAGGTTGGTATCCATGACCATCTGGAAATCCTTGGCGCGCAGGTTCTGAATGGCGCCGGCACGGGCAATACCTGCATTGTTGACCACAGCATCGACTTTACCGAACTGTTGCATGGCGAGTTCGAAGACACGCACCGTGTCTTCCTCGCTGGCCACATCAGCGACGCTGCCAGTCAGGGCATCGTGACCGATAGCCTCCAGCGCTTTGTTAACGCTCTCTTCAGAACGGCCGGTGATCAACACTCGGGCACCTTCTGCCAGACAGGCCTCGGCGATGGCTTTACCGATGCCGCGTGTTCCTCCGGTAATGATGATGCCCTGATTGGCCAATAGCTGTGACATTCTCTGTTCCTCCGTAAGCAGACTGACCGTGCCCAGTTGCGGCACGGTCAAGCGTGTTCAGTTTTGACGGAGGACAATACCACGCTGGCACGCCCGGCACTACCAGTGCCAGGGCACCAGCGTGGCCAGTCGTCAGTTGATGCTGCTGACGGCAGCCACACCTGGCTGCAGCGGCGCGCTGTCGGCCAGTGCCGATTCGGTCACCGGATTTACCAGCAAGCCGGTCATGGCAGTGGGCAGTTGAGAAACCATGATCTGGTCGCCCGCGGTCAGGGACTGGGAACGGACCAGTACATGGTAGTTACCCTGCTGATCGATATGTTCACCAACGCGCTCGATCTGCACCGCTTCCAGACGGCTGTGATCAATCCGATAGATGCGGTCGTTGTCATAAATGGCATGCATCGGCACAGCGACAACATCTCGCTCAACCGGCAGACGCACATTCAGGTTTACTACCTCACCCAGTGCCAGTGTGGCATCCGCAGGCACCTTGAAAAAGCCGTCAATGCCGCTCTGTCCGGATTTGACGTTGCCAGCCAGTCCCTTTAATTCCAGTACCTGAGTAGATTGCCCGGTCGCTGATGTGACATCGTTAATTGTCGCAGTCACTACCTGGCCGTTTTGCAGACTGCCACGCAGTTGCGCTGCCATTTCGATTGGCAGTGACGCGCGCACCTGCAGGCGGTCGTAGTCCGCTACCTGCAGCAGCTCACTTCCGACACTGATGCGGTCACCGACCGCAACCCCCAGACTGAGTATGCGGCCATTAAACGGTGCCGCCACCTGAGTATGGCGCAGGTCCAGCTCAGCTCTTGCCAGACTGGCGCGACTTTCTTCCAGTACTGCTTCGGCCTGGGCAATCTGATTGGGGTAGTCAGCCAGTGTTGCCTGATGGCTGGCATGGACCATGGCGCGCTCGGTTGCCTCATGACGAACTTCATCCAGTTGCGCGTCTGCGATCATGCGTTGTGCGTGCAGCGACTCAAACCGCTGCAGCTTTTCTCTGGCAATGCGCAATTGATCTTCATGATGGGTAGCCAGCGTCTCGGCCAATTCGTAGTCGCTGACAACAGATTTCAGACTGGCCTCGGCCCGTCGCTCCGCGGCCTGGGCGGCACGCAGAGCCAGTTCGGCCTCACGCGGATCCAGCTCCAGCAGAACGTCACCTGAATTAACCCAGTCGCCCTCACGGAAGTGAACTGCAGAGACATCGGCGGTCAGGCCGGCACGCAATGTCGCCTGCTGATCGGATTCCAGCCTGCCATACGCCTGTAATGTGGGTGACATGGCTGCTGGCTGTACGACGCTGGCGGCTACCGGCCACTCGCGCTCGGCGCGTTCAACAGGTGCCGCCTCCGGCCCGGTCGCTACCACCAGCGCACTGGTCAGCACAAACATGCCCAGGATCAATACACCCGCGGCTTTAGTGCCAATGTATCTGAATCTGTTGAGCTGACGCCCCCAGAATATCTGTTGCCCGTAGTTGTTATCGCCTTGCATATCAAAGTCCCTCTTTACTTGGCTCGAACACCTGAGCCTGGGTGGCAGGTTTGAGTCTGCCGAGTCTGTTTTTAATGCGTTCAATCATCACAATCAGCGCTGGCACAACCAGCAGCACCAACAAGGTGGCAAATGCCAGACCGAACACCAGCGTTATGGCAATCGGTACCATGTAGATGGCCAGGCTGAACTGTTCGAACATCAGCGGCGACAGGCCTGCCACTGTGGTCAGCGAGGTCAGGCAGACAGCGCGGAAACGTGACAGTGCAGCGCTGCTCACTGCGTCGACCAGTGCTTTGCCGGCTTCCAGTTCCCGGCGCAGGAAACTGACCAGCACGATAGAGTCGTTGACCACCACACCGGTCAGCGCAAAGAATGCCAGCATCGACATCATGCCCAGGTCCACACCCATGACCCAGTGGCCTGCAATTGCACCCGTCAGGCCCAGCGGAATCGCGGTGAGCACTGCCAGTGGCCATACGTATGAAGAGAACGACCAGGCAAGAATCAGGTAGATGAAGATCAGCGTCAACATGCCACCCATCTGCATGGTCTCCAACAGTTGCTGATTGCGCAGGTTATTACCGCCGACATCAGAACTCAGACCGTACCGCTGATTGATCTGTGGTAATACTGTCTCGCGCACGGAGGCCAGTACACGCTCGGCGTTGTTCACCTGACTGTCCACGGAGGCACTGACCATCACTGACATCGACCCGTTGTTATGATTGATGACATCGATACCACGACGGGTGGAAAGATGGGCGACCTGGCGTAATGGAACAACTTCTCCCTGCGGCGTTCGCACCGGGAATTGTCCCAGTGAAGCGATATGGTCACGTTCCTCGTCAGGCAGCATGACCATGACTTCCAGCTCGCTGTTATTCTGGTTGAATATCTGCACGCGGTTGCCATAGTAGGCCGCACGCAGCTGCTGGCCGAGTGAGGCAGTGGTGACGCCAAGTGCCTGACCCTGGGCAGTCAGATCAAAGATCATCTGATCGCGCCCGTAAGGCAGGTTATCAAAGACGTTGCTCACTCCCTCGTAGTTGCTCAGGGCCGCCTGCAGTTCTTCGGAAGCCTGCTTGAGTGTGTTGATGTCGTCCCCTCTAAGAACCAGGGAAATATCCGGCGCACCACCGTTGGCTCCCCCACGCACCTCAAGCAGTACCTGCTCGACATACGGTGGACGTACGACGCGCTGTTGCCATGCATTGACGAACTCCTGTGGTGCGACCTGGTAGACATCTTCCCATGCGTACTCGACACGCATGGAACCGAACTGGGCACCTGACTTGTTCTCCTGGTTGATACGGGCAACATTCTCACGCACGTAGTAACCATTGATGTTGACATTGCCATTCTCACTGTCAGTCTGCTGCATTGACTGTTCCAGGTGTCGCATGAACTCACGTCGCTGCACCTCGGTGGCGTCCATGGTGAAACTGACATTTGCTTCCAGCATCTGCAGACTCATACCCAGCACAAAATTAACGCCCACCCGACCGCCGATCACCAGACTGAAGGCAAGAACCACACAGCCGATTGCGGTCAGCAGCGTAGTGCCAGGTCGCGCCAGCGCCAGGGTGAGCACCGGTTTGTAGTAGCGGTCACGGAATCCAAAGAAAGCAGCATCGAACTTCTGACGGAATTTCGACTTCGGTTTACGACCCATCTGTTTGAAGCTGTGCTTGAGGTGTGCCGGCAGCACGATAAAGCATTCAACCAGAGACGCCACGATGACGCAGAACAGAACCATCGGCATGGTCTGAATGACTGCCCCCATTTCGCCACCAGTGATAAGCAGCGGAACAAAAGCGGCCAGTGTGGTCAGCGACGAAGTCATCACCGGCATGAACATGCGTTTTGCTGCACCAGACGCTGCCTCATCGGGGCTCAGGCCCTGCTCGTGCAGACTGACAGCGTCCTCGCCAACAACAATCGCGTCGTCAACCACAATACCTAGTGCCATGATGAATGTGATCAGGGCGAGAATGTTGATGCTGCCGCCGAACACGTAATAGTAGAGCATGGTTGCGAACAGAAAGCTGACGGGAATACCCACCGTGACCCAGGCCGCAGTACGTGTATTCAGGAACACAAACAGTGTCAGCACAACCAGCACAAGGCCAGACCATGCATTACTGGCGATTACTTCCAGCTGCTCTTTCAGCAGTACCCAGACTTCCTGGTAGGTTTCCACGGTAACGCCATCGGGCAATTGCGGTTGAGTCTGGTCCATCCACTGCTGCAGGATGCGAGCGGACAGCAAAGCATCCGAGTTAGTTACACGATACAGGTTCATTTCGATGGCAGGGCTGCCATCCTTGCTGAGCAAGGGCTGTCCGGCTTTGGCGCGCTTCTCTACCTGGGCGACATCGCCGAGCCGGATCAGCTCACCGGTCTGGGGATTCTGAATCTCCATACGCTCGAATTCATTAATCCCACGGCGCTGATCCAGCCCTCGCAACTGCATTTCACCCTGGCTGCGCGCAACAACACCCGCTGGTACGTCCATGCTGCGATAACGTACTTCACCCGCCAGCGCATCCAGCGTGGTATTCATGGCCAGCAGATCGCGACTGCCTACCTGTATGGCCATTTCTTCTTCCGGCAATCCACTGAACTCAATGCGGTCAACGCCGGCGGCATAGAGTTCGCGCTCGAATCGACGCACCAGTGGTACCAGTTCTGACACACTGGAGCCTCCGGCAACAATCAGGGAGGCAATAGGCTCGTAGGACATACCACGGCGCACCACCATCGGCTCCATGTCGCCTGGCAGATTGCGAATCTGCGCGACGCGATCACTTACGGTCTCGAGCGCCTTGCTCAGGTCTGTGTCAAACATGAACTCGAGTCGAATGTTTGCGCTACCCTGGGTACTGGTGGAGTACATCTGCTGCAGGCCGATCACGGTGCGGACCTGCTGTTCAACCGGCACCACAATCAGTTGTTCAACGTCCTCGGCCGAGGCGCCGGGCCAGTTGGCATTGATAATGACAACCGGCCATTCCACAGATGGGTCAAGCTGGGTATTGATGCGTGTCGATGCCCAGAGCCCGGAGAGGATCATCATGATCATCACCAGGTTGGCTGCCACTTTATGTCGGGTAAAAAGATCGATAATGCCTGTGTTGTTCATTGCTCACTGCCTGTGATTTGTCCAGAACCCGCTGCAAATGAGTGGGTGATAGCATGAGCAATTCACATATCGTGCCAGAATTATAAGCCACTGATATATATTGATTATATTTATCTGAAGAGATGTAAAGAGGCGAGTTAGGCTAAGGATTTTGAAAAAGCTTGGTGAAATTCGCTAACCTGGCTGATTCGCGGAATGCTCCGTGACGGCGTTTACTGGTAGCCTTTGGCCTGCAGTTCGAACAGTGTGGCGTACTGGCCGCCCAGTGCCAGCAGGCTCTCGTGATCACCGCGCTCGAGGATTTGGCCATGCTCCATAACCACGATCTGATCGGCGATACGTACCGTCGAAAATCTGTGGGAAATGATGATCGAGATACGATTGGCGGTCAATTCGCGAAAGTGCGCAAAAATGTCGGCTTCGGCACGCGCGTCGATAGCAGCTGTTGGTTCATCCAGAATCAGCACCTCGGCGCGGCTACGCATAAAGGCACGGCCCAGCGCGATCTTCTGCCACTGCCCGCCTGACAGGTCCTGCCCATCGCGAAACCAGGTACCCAGCTGGGTATCGTACTGGGCGGGCATATGTTTGATGAATTCGGCTGCCAGGCCCTTTTCAGCTGCCTCTTCGATCAACGGCCGATCATTTATAAACTCTTTGTCACCAACACCAATGTTTTCACCAACCTTTAGCTGATAGCGGGCGAAATCCTGAAAAATGACGCCCAGCTTTTCACGCAGTGCGTTGATATCCCACTCCTGCAGATCCAGCCCCTGATACAGAATGCGACCACCTGTTGGTGTGTAGAGCCGCGTCAGCAGTTTGATCAGCGTCGTCTTGCCAGACCCATTCTCACCAACGATGGCCAGACTTTCGCCAGGACGAATATGCAGATCGATGGCATTCAGAGCTGGCCGCTCAGCCCCCGGGTAATGGAAACTGACCTGCTCAAAACGGATTCCATCTTCGGGTTGTGGCCCCTCGGTCCTGTCGCCAGTCGGCTCGGGCACGTTGTGACCCAGGTATTCAGTCAGGTTGGAAAGGTAGAGGTTGTCTTCATACATCCTGTTGATCGACGCCAGGCAACTGGTGACCGCGCCCTGACCCTGACGGAACACCGCAATATACATGGTCATCTGGCCCAGCGTGATGGCACCGGCAACCGCTGCGAACGCGACCCAGCCGTAAGCAAAATAGAAAGCCGCGCTGGCAATCAGGCCCAGCATATAACCCCAAAACCCGCGGCGCAGGACCAGATTGCGATCTTCCTTGTAGATATTCTTGAATATATCTACGTAGCGCTGCAGGAACAGGCGGCCCAGCTGCATCAGCTTGACCTCTTTCACGCCGTCCTCGCGTGTCAGCACCATTTCAAGATAGACCTGCATACGGCGCTCTGAGGATCGACGACGCTGGTTGCGGAATGCTTCACCCGAGTATTTGGCCTCAGCCATAAAGGCGGGCACACCGGCAAAGCTGAGCAGCAGAACCGCCCAGATGGAGAACTGCAGCAGCAGGAAGCCATAACTGATCAGCGAGATTCCATCACGAATCAGATCGAAGGTCGCAATGACCAGGCTCAGTGGGCGGCTGGAGGCCTCTCGTCGTGCGCGCACCAGCTTGTCGTAGTATTCAGAGTCTTCGAAATTGGCCAGCTCCAGCGTCAATGCCTTTTCCAGAATCATCACATTGACTTCGTTGCTCAGCAGGGCGCGCAGGATGGACTGGCACACTGTGTTGATTTTCTGGGCGCCGGTCATCAGCACCACCAGTCCTGCCTCGATCAGCACATATTGCAGGAGCTGGGTCTGCAGCGCATCGCGGGCGGCACCATCGGCCTCAATGGCGGCAACAACGGCGTCAACAATCAGCTGGCCGACCCAGGCAATGGCAGCCGGCAATAGCCCCGCTGCCAGCGTCGCCAGCGCCATGACAATGGTCAGGGCCGGGCTGGCACGCCAGACGATTTCTATTGCGACGCCGCTATAGCGAAACACGGATGCGAAGCGTGTCAGCCACTGCAACGGGCTCAATTTGGGGAGAGATGCTTTCAAACGTCTACTTTTGTTGTTCGTTAAACCAGTCCAAAAACCAGCGGGGTCACAGCCAGCCTGCAGACAGGCTGGCTGTGACCCCGCGATTATACGCTGCTGGCAGCGCTGTTGCTGCCAGTGCCATCAACGCCTCAGGGCTTCATGGCGCGCACAACGATACGGTCGGTATTGCGTCCCAGACTTTGATCAAATGGTCCGGTTGTCCTGGGGTCGTCATCGGCATGCAGCACGTCACTGACACCCGTGATGACAAACCCGGCTTCGGTCACTGCCTGGGCCACTTCATCCAGTGTGATGCGGTGCAGCGATGCATTGTCGGCGCCCACATTGCCGCGGTGATCGATGATACCCAGGATGCCGCCCGACTTGAGCACATCCTTGACGGCAGCCAGCATGGCCTGCGCGGCGGCGGGGTTGCCATTGTACAGATCGTGGAAATTAAGCGCCGTCAGCGCAAAATCCACCGAGCCGGACTCGATACCCAGGCTGTCAAAGCCCTGATTCACGCGCTGCACATTTGGCAGACGATTTCCGGCCAGGCGCTCCTGCACGCCGGCTTCAGTATTACGCATACCCAGGGAGGCCGGGCTGTTTTGCATCAGTACTGTGCCATTGGGCCCCACGGCGTACGACAGGACTTCGGTATACCAGCCTGTTGAGGCCATGATATCGAGCGCGGTCATGCCCTCTTCCAGGCCCAGAAAACTCAGCACAGCCACTGGTTGGCGCGAGGCATCGCGCTCTTTGTCGGCTGCCGGGCGATCGGCACTGTTCAGAGCCTGAGTAAGGCGCGCCTCATCGACGGCATGCACCTGGCCAACAGCCAGCAATGCCACGGTAAACAAACTGACCAGCTTCTTCACAGAAAACCCTCCACAGTCATTATTATTGATGTTGTGCCGACAATTGACGCTGTCTTCGTGGTATCTGCATACGCACTCTCGTCGCCAAATGTCAGAGCAGCGGACAGCATAGGGCAATTTAAGCCAGGAATACAGGAGAACGCGCTCCAGCGGTGGTGAGCGGGAGACGCGGCGGATCCAGAATGAAGGGGTTGTTCAGCTAACGCGGGAGTGGCGGGCTCGCAAGGGCGCACAAATCAGTGCAGTCTGCGCGCCTCCATCAATTCTTCTTCAAAGAGCTTTTTGACGCGCAGCAATTCCTGCATGTCGTTTTCAGAGGTCAGCAGCGGCAGATGGTTCTCAATATCCAGAATGATATTGGTAATACTGCCAGTGTCGAGAGCGCTCAGGTCGACATCAAACGGCCAGGGCGATTCTTGGCTCATGAGAAAATCCTCGGGGGCAATTTAGGCTTACTTAAGGTCATCGTCCGCCGAAGGGGATTCTTTAGAAAATATTGCAATCGATTGGCCGCAATCAGCCCAACGCCTGCCGAATCAGGAACTGTTTGAGGACCGGCAGACGGTCGACGGCGTCCATGCCGGTGTTGCGGAGCCAGCGCACTGGCAGGGGCTGCTCGGCATACAGGCGCTTGAATGCCTCCATCGTCACCATCATGCTCAGGTTGTTGGGCTGGCGACGGCGCTGATAGCGCGACAGAACAATCGGATCTGCCGGCGAACGGCCACTGCGCCGGGCCCGGACCAGCTCTTCTGCCAGGACATGGACGTCTGCCAGACCCAGGTTGGCGCCCTGGCCGGCCAGTGGGTGAATGCTGTGCGCGGCATCACCAACCAGGACCAGCGGACCTTGATGGTAGCGGCGCGCATGCCGCTGGCGCAGCGGAAAACTAAAGCGTTTATCCGTGTGTTGCACAGATCCCAGCCAGTGCTGACTGGCATTGGACAGTGCCTGACAGAAGGCAGCGTCATCCATGGACATCAATGACTCCGCCACAGACGGGATCACCGACCAGACTATGGAGCAATAGCGTTGCGGCGATTGCGGTGCAGCCTGGTCGGCCAGCGGCAGAAATGCCAGCACCCCTTCATCCATGAATATCTGGCGCGCAGTATTGTGGTGTGCCTGCTCTGTGCAAATGGTCGTGACGATTGCCTGATGTTCGTAGTCCCATTCCCGTGTGGCGATGCCGGCCATGCTTCGCAGCGGCGAACTGGCACCGTCCGCAGCAATCACCAGCTCTGTCTGTAAAGTGTCCCCATTGTTCAGCGTCAGCTCAGCCTTCAGAGCTGTCCCGGAATGAGCCACCTGCTGATAGGCAGTGACTGTGACCGGCGCCAGTATCTGCAGGTTTGGGTACTCTGCCATCCGCTGCTGCAGCGCCGACAGCATGATCCGGTTCTCGACGATGTGGCCCAGAGAGTCGGTATGCACATCCCGGGCATCAAAATCGATCTGGCCGGTGCCGTCGGCTTCGCGCACATGCATATGGGTATAGGCGCAGTTGCGCTGGGCCTCGATGGCCGGCCAGACCTGTAACTGCCGGAACAAGCGTTGCGAGGCATGTGTAATGGCACTCACTCGCGGGTCGTAAGACTCAGTGCCCGGCTGCGCTTCCCGCTCAGCTGTCGGCATCTGCGAAGCGTCCAGCAACAGCACATTAACGCCCGCGTCAGCCAGCGCCAGCGCCATGGTGGCACCCACCAGCCCTGCCCCAACGACGGCGATTTCGGTCTCGTGCTGTATGTGACTGTGCGTTTGCTGACTCATTTACGTGCTGCCAAAGATCAGTTGAAGCGGGCTGCATTCTGTTGAATACTGCCGATACTTTACCATCATATGGCAACGCAGGCAGGAGAGAATAATATGTCCGGACAACTGAGCCCGGCAGCAGCCAGGGAGCTGATAGGCACAGAAACTGGTGTCAGTCAGTGGCATACCATCAGCCAGGAACAGG
This sequence comes from Pseudohongiella sp. O18, assembly GCF_021729085.1. Classification (GTDB taxonomy): domain Bacteria; phylum Pseudomonadota; class Gammaproteobacteria; order Pseudomonadales; family Pseudohongiellaceae; genus Pseudohongiella. The sequence goes on from NZ_JAJSAR010000001.1 coordinate 533,079, forward strand.
TCAACCAGTTTGCAGATACCACCGGCGATCATCAGTTCATCCATCTGGATGAGGCCCGTGCTGCAGCGGAAACGCCCTTTGGCGGCACCATCGCCCACGGCTATCTGACATTATCCATGCTCAGTATGCTGGGTGCAGAAGCTAACAATGTACGACTTCAGAACACCCGCATCACCATAAACTACGGCCTGGACAAAGTTCGATTCCTGAATCCGGTTCGGGTTGGTTCGCGTATACGTGCACGGTTTGTATTGATGAGCATTGAGGAAAAAAACCCTGGTCAATGGTTGTTAAAGAACCAGGCAACCGTCGAGATAGACGGCCAGCAGAAACCAGCGATGATTGCAGAATCACTGGCGCTGGTCATCACCGGCTGAGCAAGGGGCGCTGTTGCAGGTCAGTTTTCTGATCAGTCGTACCCACTTCACATACAGGAGTATTCGCCATGAGCAGGAATCAGACCAATCACTTTGCGCGAGGCATGCTTATTATGGGACTCTTGACGCTTATTGGCTGTGCCGGCGATCGGCCAGCCGATCTCGGCCCGCTGGATGGTCAGTTGCGGGCCTGCCCGGACTCACCTAATTGCGTGAGCAGTTTTGATACCCGGGACAGTCATGCGATCGAACCCATCAGAGGCACGCCGGAAGCAGTCAAACAGGCATTGAACCAGATGGAGCGCGTGGAGATCATCACAGACTCTGGTGGTTATATACACGCCGAGTTTACCAGCCGCCTGATGGGTTATGTCGATGACGTGGAGTTTCTGGCCAACCCACACGAAGGAGTGGTTCACGTAAGGTCGGCTTCACGCCTTGGCTACAGCGACATGGGTGTCAATCGCGAACGCATTGAGCAGATCCGCTCGCTTATCGCAAACCCATAGCCTGCCGCGCAAACCACTGTTTGGCTGGCGGCATGACGTCCATGAACAGCAGTCCCAGATTGCGGCCCGCCGCCATAGCCGGATTGCGATTGGCAAACAGCCGTGTGGTCAGGTCGCTGAACATGACCGTCAGATTCTGATCGGACTGTTGCGCCTGCAGGTATTGCTCAAGCATCAGGTAGTCGCCAACGGCAGCTGCCCCATGTGTTTCCGCCTGTTCTGCCAGTGCCTGCGCCAGCGCATCAGCATCTCGCAGCGCCAGATTCAGGCCTTGGCCGGCAACCGGGTGCAGTGTATGGGCTACATTGCCAAGCAGTACCAGCCCCGGGCGAATCTGTTCTCTGGCAAGCATCAGTGTCAATGGGTAAAGAGACCTGGCACCAGCACGGGTAAACCGTCCCAGCCTTGTGCCGAACCTCTCCTGCAGTGCATGTAAAAAACCCGCTTCTGGCAATTGAGTGATTGCTGCAGCCTCCTGTTCAGCCACAGTCCACACCAGCGCTCCGCGATGCTCTTGCTCTGTGTCACTTAATGGCAGAACCGCCAGCGGTCCTGTATCTGTAAATCGCTCAAAAGCCAGCCCCTGATGCGGATGTTCGAAGGCGACGTTGCAGATTAAGGCATGCTGTTGATACGGCTTTCGCTCCAGCTGTATACCCAGTTGCGAGCAGATGTCCGAACGGCCACCGTCGGCCAGCACCATTAGCGAGGCATCAATTGTACTGGCAACCTGATCCTGGCCCTGCACCTCGATCTGCATGCCAGTGGCAGTGTGACGAACGCGTTGCACCGAGGCGGGCGAGCATACTTCTATGTCCGGATGTTCAAGCAGGCGTTTGTTGAGCGTCGCTGCCAGGTGCCGGTTCTCGATCACGAATCCCAGCGCCGACACATCGACATCTGTGTTGTGTAATCGTGCGGCTCCAAAATGGCCACGGTCAGAGACGTGAATATCTTTGATAGCACATGCATGAGATGCCAGGTCGTCCCACAATCCGGCCTGTCGATATATGAGATGACTGCCCCAGGACAGGGCCGTGCTGCGCGCATCAAAGTCCGGCTCCCCGGCAGCGGTCGCCAGCGGCATTGCATCGACCAGCAGAATTCGCAGGTTTTGCTGCCGATTCTGGCCGGCCAGCAATAGCGCAAAACTGCCACCCACCAGACCACCACCGATGACCACGACGTCGTAATGTTGATTTTTTTCTGTCACTGCAATCCTGTTCTCCGAGCCTGCTTCGCGTTGGCGATTTCTGCCTGACGGGCACTGTGTCGCCGCTGCAGCACTATGGCTGAGGCCTACTGGCGCCCGGCCATCAGCGCTTCGATTTCTGCTGTGGTTTTGGGTACCGCATGAGTCAATACTCGGTTGCCTTTACGAGTCACCAAAACATCATCTTCGATGCGTATACCGATGCCACGCCACTTTTTGGCGACTTTTTTGTTGTCTGGTGACACATAAATGCCAGGCTCTATGGTAGTAACCATGCCCGCTTCGTAAGGGCGCCACTTATCACCTTTCAGGTAGCTGCCAGCATCATGTACATCAATGCCCAGCCAGTGGCCGGCTCGATGCATATAGAAGTCACGATAGGCGCCGTCCGCAATCAGTTTCTTGACATTGCCCTTCAGCAGACCCAGCTCTACCAGCCCTTCGGTAATCACGCGAACTGTAATATTGTGGGGCTCATCCCAGGCGACACCCGGCTTGATGGCGTCGATCGCCTTAAGTTGCGCCTTCAGCACAATGTCATATAGCGCCTTCTGCTCTTTGCTGAACTTGCCGCTGACCGGGAAGGTGCGCGTGATGTCCGCCGCGTAGTATTCATATTCACAACCGGCATCAATCAGCACCAGATCGCCATCGCGCAGGGGCTTGTTGTTTTCGATGTAGTGCAGAATGCAGGCATTCGCGCCGGCAGCAACAATGCTGTTGTAGGCCGGAAAACGCGCCCCGGAACTGATAAATTCGTGCTGCAGCTCAGCTTCCAGATGATATTCGTACAGACCATCGCGGGCTGCGAGCATGGCTCGGCAGTGCGCTCGAGCCGAAATATCAGCGGCTTTCTGCATCAGTTTGACTTCTGCGGCGTCCTTGAACAGGCGCATTTCATGAACCAGCGGATCCAGCATCTCAAACTGGACCGGCGCGCGCGCACCCTGACGCGTCCGGGCTCGGAGATCATTGACCCACATGGATACCCGGGTATCCAGCGCCGCGTCCTGACCGATGCTGTAATAGACCCGTTCGCTGCCGTCTATCAGTGCCGGCATGCGCTGGTCCAGCTCGCCGATCGGCCAGGCCTCGTCAATATGCAATTGACCGACGGCGGCATCAGGGCCGGTCAGGATACCGCTCCAGATTTCCTTGGTCTTGTCTTTAGGCTGACAGAACAATACGACTTTGTTGCCGGCTGGCCTTTTGATCAGCGCCAGCATGGCCTGATCCTCAACAAAACCACTCAGGTAATAAAAGTCGCTGTGCTGCCGGTAGCTGTACTCGGTGTCATGGCTGCGCGTTTTAAGCGTCGCGGCCGACAGCAGGGCAACACTGTTGTTTTTTAGTTTCTTGAACAAAGCCTGGCGGTGTTTTTTCGCCTGGGCAAATCGCAATTCAGTATCTGCTTTCATGCTGTTTAACTGACTCTGTTGGTGGATGAGGCGAACGAGTTGACCGGCCTGTGCCAGCTCTCTATAGTACAGGCTGTTGTATAAAAAGGCTGCGGCTGCTTGCAGGCACGATCATGAATGACGATCAACTGAACACCCTCGAAGAAAAAATCGATGCTCTGATTGCCTTGTGCGCTGCCATGAAACAGGAGAATCAACTGTTGCGTGCCAGTCAGCATAACTGGCAAACTGAGCGCCAGCAACTCCTCGAGAATAACCGTCAGGCGAAGGCGAGACTGGAGTCAGTCCTCAGCCGTCTGCGGTCCATGGAACAATCCCAGAGCGCCTGATATGTCCAGCAGCCCCGAAGCCTCTAGCACGGTTGTCGTCAAAATCCTCGACCGTGAATACCAGATCAGTTGCCCGCCCTCAGAGCAGGATGCGCTGCTCAAGTCGGCGCGCTATCTGGATGAAAACATGCGCAAAATCAAAGCGCGAGGTACGATTCACGGGCTCGAAAAAATCTCTGTGATGGCAGCCCTGAATATTACTCACGAGCTGATACAAAAAAACCATCAGATCAACACATCCCGCCACGGCAGCGCCCAGAAAATCAAATATCTTGAAGATAAAATCGAGCGCGCACTGCACAATGCCCGGCAGATGGAGCTGTAACAAAAAATCCGCGCTTAACCCTCGATAGGCCTTCCCAACTGCTATATACTGATTCCATAGTCACCTGGGGTATCCGCTAGCTGAAAGTGTTCTTGAGCCGATATTCAATACCCCGGAGGCGCCGACAAGATGTGGTTGTGCATGTCCGCTTGACGGAAAGCCTGAAAGCATCGTTGGCGCCACCACCTGAACCAAAGGGTTCAGGACTATTTCGGCGGCGGTATCTTGGGTGGCTTCCGCATACATCGTAGTCAAGCTTATGCCTGCTGCTTACCAGCCTACCGGTCAATCCGGCACGAAGAATCCTTCCCTGCGAAAGCAACTGCGCCAAAGGCGCCGACAGCTGGACCATTTCACACAACGTCACAATGCCATCCGCCTGACCCATCGCATCAATCGCTCATTGACCTGGCGAGGCAGTCGTCGCATTGCGTTTTACCAGGCCATTGATGGCGAGATTGATCCGGCTGGTCTACTGAAGAAGGCCTGGGCGCAGGGCAAGATCTGTTATCTGCCGGTGCTGCATCCGTTTCACCCGCATCGCCTGGTATTTGTCCGTGTTAGCCGGCACAGCCGTCTGCACCGCAATCGCTGGGGCATTGCTGAGCCGGTTCCGGCAGTTGGCAGAGTTGCCAGTATCAAAAGCCTGGATCTGATTCTGGTCCCGCTGGTGGGCTTTGACAGGCAGGGACATCGCCTGGGCATGGGCAAGGGATTTTACGATCGGGCTCTGTCTTTCAGAGCAGGCAGACGTTTCCCCAGACTGATAGGACTGGGACATATGTGTCAGGAATCAGGAGAGACGCTCAGGCCAGCGCCATGGGATGTCCGCATGGATCAGATTGCAACGCCGCGCTGGTCTTTTGGCCGCTTGTGGCCCTTGTAGTCTGCCACCACCAATTCGCTTGCAGCGGGAGACGCGTATTGCGCTAGAGCAATCCGCTCTGGGCGACACCGCTGACCAGCACGCTCAGTGCAAACAGAAGTACAACAACCATCAACATGTCAGGTTTGCGTTTCATGAGATGTCGTTCTCTAATTATTCTATTTTCCAGTTAATTAAGTTTTATATTTCACAAGCCCAAGTAGAAAATAGGGCTAACGTGCTGAAGGCTAATACAATAATTGGATTGTGACAATCAGCGGCGCAAAATATTTTACATTTCTTTACAAGTGTGACGCCCTCTGTGTGAAATATTTGCTTGCCATACCGCAAACCACTGTATATATTCACAGCAACCACTGTTTATCCATACAGCAGCTGGCTGCAAATCAGACGCAAAGGGTGATATCGGGTTCATAAAACAGAAAACACCTTGGAGCTTATCTGCCGGTCGCAGTCAGACTTTAATCAAGCAGGGCAAGCATATGAGTGACAGCCTGAATAAATTGAGAAGCCAGCAATTTCAGGATCGCGACACGGCTCACAAGCTGGCGTGTGACAAGCTGGTATGTGATGAACTGCCTCATCAACAGCGCGAAGCCATGATTGCCTCTTTATTGAATCAGACACCGGATCTGTGGCGTGCAGGCAGCAAACCAGCCAACCGTCCTGCCAGCTCCCATCACCAGTCTGTCAGCCGACCCGGTACCGGCGATCTGTTTGCTGACAGCGACATGATCCAGGAAGGTCCAGGCACGCACCGTCTGACCAGCCAGGTGCAGGCAGGCAATCAGGCCCGCCCCAATGCACAAACCCTGTCATCCGCGCAGACACGTCTGGAGGGCAAGGCCCAGTCCACCGGTTTTGATGCGCTCGACCGGCTGCTGCCCCGGGGAGGCTGGCCTGAGCGGGGGCTGGTCGAGATGATCTGCCCCCATCAGGGTATTGGTGAGCTGCAGCTGTTGATGCCATTGCTGCGCGAACGCAGTCAGCGCAAGCAGTCCATTCTGTGGATTGCCCCGCCTTATCCGCTGCATGCCCCGGCTCTCAAACAGGCCGGCATCAACCTCAGTAACAGCTTTGTGATTCCACCCCAGACTCAGTGCAACCAGGCTTTGTGGAGTATCGAAAAAGCCCTGCAATCCAGCGAGTGCGGCCTGGTACTGGCATGGCAGAACTGGTTGAGCGCCCGCGTGATCCGGCGTCTGCAGCTGGCCGCCAGTGAAGGCAACACGCTGGGCATACTTTTCCATCAGCGCGCTACATTACATTCTCCTGCCACGCTGCAGCTGCAACTTGGCAGTGCCGTAAGCGATCTGCATGCCAGTCCTGAGTCCAGGGCTCAGCGCAATCTGAATGTCAGCCTGCTCAAGGCGCGCGGCAGTTATCATAAGGGCCAGGCCTCGTTACGTTTGCCATGTTGAAATTACGCCGCGCGGGTGCCGGCGCCCGGCACCTGCGCGGCGGCTCCTCTCTCACCTCTGCACCACCACGCAACCGCCCGGTACTACGCAGCCGCACACTTTGGTATGCCATCCACCACCCTGGCCTTTCGGTACATCAGACGCTGCCCGCAGGATTGCGCATAAGTGATTATGTCTGTGCCGCAGGTGCCGAGACACTGCTGATTGAGATAGGCGGAAGCCTGCGTTATTTTGGTGGTTGGCGACGCCTCCACGAAACGCTTGAGCAGCATCTGGATGAACTGTATCAGCACCAGCCAGAAGTCTATCGAGGCAGCGTTACACCCAGCCCAGCTGCCAGCACCCTGTTGGCCCGTTGCGCTCGGCAGAAAGTCGTGGCGCACAGCAGCGAACTGCGATCAGCGCTCGCTGGAATCACTATCGCAGAGTTACCTTTAGCTGCCAGGTTAAAGGCATCTCTGCAGCGTTGCGGCCTTTTTTATTTGAGGGATATTTGGCGCCTTCCTGCCGCACAGCTTCGCCTGCGTTTCGGACGGGAGCTGAGTGAATACCTGGACCGCCTGCTGGCCCTGCGGCCCGAGCGGCCTCCACGCTGGCAGCCCCCGCCGCAGTTTTCACGCGAGCTATATCCAGAGTATCCGCTGCATAATACTGCGGCGATTGTGCATCACGTTGTGTCACTGTTTGCAGAATACCGGGAGTTCCTGCTGCGCCGGCATCTGTTGTCTGCGCAATTCGACCTCATGCTGCATCTATCGGATGGACAGCAGCTTGCCCTGCCGGTGATAACGCGTTATGCCAGCCGTGACACCAGTCTGTTTCTGGCTTTATTTGAGCTGGCTCTGGAGAAGCATACACTTACTGCTGATGTCATCGGCCTGACCTTGAGCTCAATCAGCCTGCAGCCTTATTCTCCCGATCAACAGGTCAATGGATTGACAGATATGCTCAGTGCTCGCCTTGGCGCTGACAATGTTCTGCGCCTGCAACTTGCCGAAGAGCATGCTCCCGAGTTCAGCAGCGCAACTCAACATTGGCACAGCCCGCCCAGCCTGCTGGCCGACACCTGTGCGTTGTCATACCGGGCACCAGCCTGGTTGCTGCGCCCGGCACAGCGACTGCGACAACTGCACAACCGCCCGATCTATAAAAGCCAACTGACGCTATTGAGCGGTCCACAGCGTATCGAAACCCGCTGGTGGGCAGGCAACAGCATACGTCGTGACTACTATGTCGCGCGTAACCGGCAAGGTTCACAGTTGTGGATCTATCAGGAGCTTGGCAGCACCGGCGACTGGTTTCTGCATGGATTTTTCTGCTGAGCCAGAGCATCTAGCCAAAGAAGCCGAGATAGTTTTTAACCGGCTTCCTGCCAAAGATCATTCAGATAGGGAAAATTCCAGTTCTCCAATGGCTCCCGACATTCGATGGCATCATCCACACTGCTTTTGGAAAGATCCAGTATCTGCTGGGGCAGTGGCAGCTGGGTACGAGTCGAGAAAAACACCTTCACTACAGGTTTCAACAGACTGCCTTCACTTTGAGCGATCACTACCGCAAGGCGCTGGCTTTTCAGACGGACCAGTGAACCAACGGGATAGATACCAACCACTTTGATGAATGCCTGCAGAATTTTGGGATCAAAATGACCTGACCAGGACACCATACGCTGAATGGATTCCGATGGCGGCCAGCCCTTCTTGTAGGGCCGGTCTGACGTAATCGCATCATACACGTCACAAACCGCCGCCATACGTGCAATCACGCTGATCTGGTTGGCTGCCTGACCGTTTGGATAGCCACTTCCGTCAAATTTTTCGTGGTGATGCAGGCACACCTCAATAACTTTGTCATCAACACCACTGGAGCGCTCGAGGATCTCGGCGCCTTTCACCGGGTGTGATTTGACCAGAGCGAACTCCTCGTCGGTAAGCTTCCCCGGCTTATTAAGAATTGCATCCGGCACGGCCATTTTGCCGACATCGTGCAGCAGGCCGGCCATACCCGCAACGTGCACCTTGCCATCATCCAGATTCAATTCTCGCGCCAGCGCAATCATCAGCGCAGACACCGCCACCGAGTGCATATAGGTGTAATTATCTGAGGTTTTTAATCTGGCCAGTGTGATCAACGCTTGTGGCTGACGCGTCACTGAGCTGTTGATCTCTTCTACCACCTGCGCGGCACGAGTCAGCGGCACAGCCTGCCCCATTCTCGCTTCGGAGAACATGGACAAGACTTCGTTCTGTGATTGCTCACACAGGCGCCGGGCATGACGCAGCTCTGACTCAAAGGAAGTTCGTTTTTCCGCCGGCGCCGGCCGCAGTTCCGTGATAGCTGGTTTTTCGCGACTTTCCGGACGTGGGCGAGGTTTGCTATCCGACAGTTTGCTGCGCGAAAGGTCAACAGAAACAGACGGAACGCCAGACGATTTGAGTTTGCTCAAATCCTCCGGATCTTCCAGCAGAAAGTTGGACTTCCAGAATGGATGATGCAGCCAGGACCCGTGGATCTCCACAAGATACATTCCCAGCACGACATCAGCGACGGCAATTTTTTTAATCATACTTTCGGTAACGCTCTCCCATCAGAATGTCATCTTACGATAGTTTTACCCAACTTAGCAGGTGCTAGAATGTTTGCTTACGTAACAAAGAGCTGAAGCCCCATGATTGAGACGCGAGTTGCCTGGCTGCAGATCCACCTGTGTGTGGTCTTATGGGGATTTACGGCCATACTGGGCAAGCTGATCACGCTGCAGGCACTGCCGCTGGTGATCTGGCGCATGGGGCTGGTAGCGGGGGCACTGCTTTTGCTACCCCGGATCTGGCGCGTGTTGAAGACACTGCCGCGGGGTCTGCTGGGTGCCTATACGGGCATTGGTGTGCTAGTGGCACTGCATTGGCTGACCTTCTACGGCGCCATCAAGCTTGCCAACGCCTCCGTTGCTGTTACCTGCATTGCCACCGTCCCGGTTTTTCTGTCTGTCATCGAGCCTATACTGGCTGGGCGGCGCTTCCAGCTACGCGAGTTGCTGCTGGGACTGGTGGTGTTGCCGGGCATCCTGCTGGTCGTCGGTGGCACACCAGAGGCAATGAACCTAGGCATAGCGGTGGGCATTCTGTCGGCCCTGTTTGTGGCTTTATTTGCGTCTCTCAATAAACGTTATGTACTCAAAGCTGACGCGCTCACCGTTACGGCCATTGAAATGGCCAGTGGCTGCCTGTTTCTGGTGATCCTCAGCGTAGCCCTGGGTGCTGCCGATATCAGCGCAATTCAAGGAATCGTGGATGAACCTTCCGCGGTATTCCAGCTGCCTCAGGGCATGGATCTGCTATGGATGCTGGTGCTGGCTATCGGTTGTACCTTGTTGCCGTTTGCACTGTCGCTTATGGCACTGCGACACCTGTCCGCTTACGCCAGCGCTCTGGCCGTGAATCTCGAGCCAATCTATGCCATTGCCCTGGCAGCGCTACTACTGGGCGAACAGCAGGAGGTCAGTGGCGGGTTTTATCTGGGCGCGCTGATCATTATTGCGGCTGTGCTGGCTTATCCTCTGCTGATGCGCCCAAAGCCGCGCTATTGAGCCGCTGGCTGACTGCATTCAGGCAAAATCCCGCGAGCGTACCGGCATACCCTGCAACCAGTGGGACAGATCTACCAGCTGTACCGCGATCACATGCGTCACGCCCTCGCTTTGCTGCAGGTAGCCACTGACACCAATCAGACTGGCTTCATGTACCAGGCGATAGTGACTTTTCAACAGCGAAGGCCATACAACCGTATTAATAAACCCGGTTTCGTCTTCGAGAGTCATGAAGGTGACACCTGATGCGGTCTGTGGCCGTTGACGGCAGGTGACCAGGCCAGCGATCTTGACAGGCTGATGGTCGGTCAGTGTTGCCAGATCCGCGGCCGTCGTCACGTGAAAATGCTGAAGATGTTCACGCCACAGGCTCATCGGATGGCGGCGCAGACTGAGCCCCAGAAACTGGTAGTCGGCATAGATATTCTGTGCTTCGCTGCTACGTGGCAACATCAGCAGCTGTCCGGCGTCGGCGCTCTCCGGCAGAGCCTGTGAATGTTCGGCAAACAGGGGGGGCAGGCTAAGCTCGACTCGCGAATCCCAGAACGCACGATGGCGATCACTGACCAGGCTGCTGAGCGCATCGGCAGCCGCCAGCGCGTCGCGATCGGAGGCGGACAAGGCAGCGCGGCGCAATGCATCTGTCACACTGGTGAAGACCTGCTGCTCGCGCGCCTGTAGCAGTCGTTGTATCGCATTGGCGGAAAGCCCCTTGACCAGGTGCAGCCCCAGCCGGACCGCAAGCTGTCCGGGTTTGTCGCCAACAGGCTGCAGACTGGAGTCATGCTCACTGAACAGCACATCGACCGGCAATACCGTCACCCCGTGGCGCCGGGCATCCTGCACCAGTTGTGAGGCGCCATAAAACCCCATGGGCTGGCTGTTGAGCAGTGCACATAAAAAAGCGGCTGGATGATGACATTTAAGCCAGGCCGAGACATATGCCAGCAAGGCAAAACTGGCCGAATGGGACTCAGGGAAACCGTAATCACCAAAGCCTTTTATCTGCTGATAGATCTGCTCCGCGAAGGTGGTCGCGTAGCCGCGCTCCTGCATGCCCTCAATAAGCCGTTCCCGGAAGGGTTCCAGTCCGCCCTTGCGTTTCCAGGCCGCCATCGCACGCCGCAGCTGGTCTGCCTCACCACCGCTGAAGCCGGCAGCCACCATGGCAATCTGCATGACCTGCTCCTGAAAGATGGGCACACCCAGCGTGCGCTGCAAGACCTGTTGCACCTCAGCACTAGGGTAAGTAACTGCTTCCACACCTTGTCGGCGCCGCAAATAGGGATGCACCATATCACCCTGAATAGGACCGGGCCTGACAATGGCAATCTGCACAACAAGATCGTAATAGTTGCGAGGCCTCAGCCGCGGCAGCATGCTCATCTGTGCGCGTGATTCAATCTGGAATACTCCGACCGTATCTGCCTCGCTGATCATGTCGTAGACCTGGGGATCTTCGGCGGGGACATCGGCCAGAGTCAGCGGCCGGGCGCCCGGCTTGCCGGCCTGCTCATGATTCTGATCAGTGACCTGTTCATTGATCAGCGCCAGGGCTTTGCGTATGGCCGTCAACATGCCCAGCGCCAGCACATCCACCTTGAGCAGACCCAGCGCCTCCAGGTCATCTTTCTCCCACTGGATCACGGTGCGATCAGCCATGGCCGCATTCTCGATCGGCACCAGTTCAGCCAGCCGACCCTCACTGATCACAAAGCCACCCACGTGCTGGGACAAATGCCGGGGGAAACCCGTCAACTGCTCTACCAGGTAAACCAGACGCTCCAGCTGAAACGCCGGTAACTGCGGGTCTTCCAGCGCCACCAGCTCGCCCTGGGAGTTGCTGCGCAGGCAGTTCAGCGCCCAGTCCAGTTCCGTCTCAGTCAGCCCCAGCGCCTTGCCAACGTCCCGGATGGCACTGCGGCGCCGGTAACAGATGACGGTTGCGGCCAGTGCCGCGCGGTGCCGGCCGTATTTCTGGTAGATATACTGGATGACCTCTTCTCGCCGCTCGTGCTCGAAGTCGACATCGATATCCGGCGGCTCATCACGTTCTTTGGACAGAAAGCGCTCAAACAGCAGCTGCATGCGGGCCGGGTCAACCGCAGTAATGCCCAGACAATAACAAACCGCAGAGTTGGCAGCTGACCCGCGACCCTGGCAGAGAATGCCGCGACTTCGAGCAAAGGTCACCAGGTCATGCACCGTCAGAAAAAAGTGCTCGTAACCGAGCTCTGCAATCAGGCCCAGTTCTTTGTCCACCAGTGTCCGGACTGTCTCCGGCACCCCGTCCGGCCAGCGTTCCTGCATGCCTGCCAGTGTCAGCCGCCGCAACCATGCCGCCGGACTGAATCCTTCCGGTACCAGCTCACGTGGGTATTCATAACGCAACTCACCCAGGTCAAACTGGCAGCGGGCAGCAATATGCGTGGTTTCAGCCAACCATTGCGCCGGGTATAGTCGGCCCAGCGTGCCGCGGCTGCGCATGAACTGCTGGGCATTGGGGGGTAGTTTGTAACCCAGATCGGCCAATGGTGTGCGCAGGCGAATGGCCGTCAAGGTATCGCGCAAGGCCCGGCGTATCGGATGATGCATGATCACACCTCCAGCGGCACACACGGGTACCTGACTTTGCTCGGACAGTTGCCGCAGTGCCTCTCGTTTATCGAAATCATCCGCATCCAGATAGAACTGTGCCGCTATCCACAAGCGGCCCGGAAACAGGCCGCGCAGCCACTTCAGAGTCTGATGCGCCGCCACCGGGTCATAGCGATTGAGAAAGGGCTGGGCCGGGGGTACCCATAGCGCCAGGCACCGCGCCGGCAAATGAGTCTCCAGCAACTCACGGGTAAAACTATAGCGTCCCTTGTCTGCCCGACGCCGTGCTTCGCTGATCATCGCAGACAGCTGACCATAGGCGTGGCGATCGGGCGCCAGCAGCACCAGATGCAGGCCGTCATCAGAATGAAACTCACTGCCGACAATCAGCTTGACTGGCGCGGGTTGACCCTGCGGCGTGGCGGAACGTACTGCCGTCCAGGCCCTGACCACACCGGCCACTGAACATTCGTCAGTCAGCGCCAGTGCCTGATAACCCAGCTCAATAGCACGCTCCACAAGCTCTTCCGGAAAAGAGGCAGCGCGCAGAAAACTGTAGTTGCTCAGGCAATGGAGCTCGGCATAGGCCGGTGCTGGGGGCGCAGCCGGCGAGGCCGCGCTCAGTGAGAACGTAGCAGACATAAAAACACCCGATGATTACTGTTTATTTATACAGTATTCACCGGGTGTTATAAATAGCTGATTCAGCTTACCGAATCAGTAAATCGGTGTAACACCATCTCCAATCGGATCGCCCGGGGCACGCAGATGGCCGTAGATCAGCTCTTCCACGAATTCCACGCACTTGAACTCCAGCAGCATGGCATTGTCGTCCTGGTGACGATACAGCTTCATGTTGATGGTCCAGGGCTCTTCGAAGGTGTTCGGATCCGTGATGGTAGCGGAATAGTCAATGGTGTTGGCATCAACCATGGTGTAACGCTCCTGCACGTGCATGTCCCAGCCACTGTGATAATGGCCTGAACGGTCAAACCAGGTGTCAGCGATCTGGCCAGTGACGTCGATCACCAGCGTGTCGCCATCCCATGAGCCATTGTTGTGACCCATCCAGCTGTCTACCTGTGCTTCCAGGTCCGGACGGTCCATGTGCACAATGCGGTCAGCGCCAGCGAACTGGTAGCTGATCAGCGTTGCATCAGGTGCCTGGAAAATCTGGAAAGGATAGGGCAGGTAGGTTGCGCGCGGCACACCTGGCAGTTTGCACTGCGTGGTTGGATCGCGTTGCAGCCAGTTGCGCATATTTTCCTGCTGCTGCTCACGCATGCCATCTTTGTAAGGGATAGTGCCACCCTCGACATAACCCACGCTTGGCGGGAATGCCAGGTGTGCACCAGCTTCCAGAGCCGCCAGGGGACCGTGACGGGCCTCTGCGGGCTCCAGGCTCCAGTTGGCCGCATTCATGGTTTGCCAGATACCATTAAGGTTTGGCTTGCCGTCTGGCGTACGCGGAATCTGCGCACTGCTCATGCCATTTTGTGCCTGTACTTCAGTTGCATCCTGCGCCAGCCAGAAAGCGCTGACTGCGGCGGCAGTGGCTGCCACCGCAAACATCGTCTTGAATTGTGTCTTCATGAAAAACCTTCGTCCAAATTAGCTCACAAACACCAGATCACTGGCGAATCGCACGGTTGTTGTCGTAGTCCCAGGTGCCGTCTTCAACACGCTGACCCTGAAGAATATTGACCATGCCGTAGTTACCTTCGTGACAGGCATACTCGTAAAGCACTTCTTCGCTGCGGAACATCGGGACAACACCGGTAAACTTGTCCTCAAATGCCATAGGATCGATGACGGTGAACTCGTACTCAACAATGTCATCCGCCGTGCGGGTGAACTTCTCAATCAGTGTCTTGTTGGTAGCAACGCCGGTGCCAAAGAAGGTCTGTGACTTGTAGTTGAAGTTTCTGGTCTCAACTACCAGTGAGTCGCCTTCGTAGTAGCCAACTGAGTCGCCAGTCCACTGCGTGATGCTCTCCGGAATGTGCTCATCCTGCAGGCGAACGATACGTGCCTCATGGATCATCTCGTTGAAAATCACCGCGTGATCTTCAGTCTGGAACAGCTGCACGTTGTTGTTGTACATGCTGGGCGTGAACGGCGGGACTGAGTTGAAGCCCAGCAGACAGCGCTCGGAGATACCACGATCTTCGGGGCCATCTTTGCCGATACCGCCGACCGCAACGCGAACGGGACGCTCACCGTCGTAATCCGGCCCAAGGCCACCAAATGCCATTGGCGCGCCCGGTACACGGGCCGGCAGGCGGCCATTCTCCGGGTAAACAATAATCGAAGTCCGCAGATTCACATCCTGGGGCAGATCCTCGATCCAGCCACGGTTGTAACCACCGACGCCACCCTGGTTGGACTGACCATCACTGGCTGCTGCTTCTTCGGCAACGCGGCGGTCGCGCTCCAGTACTTCCTCTTCAGTGTAGAACAGGCGATTGCCGTACTCCGGATTACGCTGCATGGGTGTATTTGAGCTGAAGTTAAATACACCACGCAGATCTGGTTGTCCCCATTCATTGCGCGGTGCTGTGTAGTCATCGGCTGCCATTGTCGATTGCACGGCAGTCAGGGCAAGTCCCCCGGTGACCACCGCTGCAACCGCAGCAGAAAGAATAGTTTGTTTTTTCACATCAATCTCCTCAGAGAAATTTTCGTCAATTGATTCTCAGCGCCTGATTTTTCAACCTAACCGCGATCTAAGGTAAGCTTGTCCTTGCCGTACTGATTCTCGTGCTGCTTTACGTGTCAAATAAGCCAGAGTTATATAGAGATGCTCACGGATCAAGCAGAGTAATCCAGCACCTGGCATTATTCAAGCCTGATGCCGTTAGCCGCGATAACCAGACAGATTTCAGCGTTGGGCAACGCCCAGATATGAGCCCCAGAATCGCACCACCCCTCTGCCACGACAAATGCCTTCCGTGACTATGTTATCGTGCGCGCCTTATCATGACACATGCATGATGATTGAGGACGAATTTCCAACGCACATCCGTACCAGAGGAGACCGTAATGACTGCATACTCATTGCTTGATCTTGCGCCCATCGTACAGGGCAGCAGCGCACGCCAGGCTCTGCTCAATGCGAGGTCACTGGCTCAGGAGGCAGAGAGTTGTGGCTATCGCCGTTTCTGGATGGCAGAGCATCACAATATGACCGGCATTGCCAGCGCGGCTACCGCGGTGGCGCTTGGCTATGTTGCAGAAGGAACGAGCAGAATCAGGGTTGGCTCAGGCGGTATCATGCTGCCCAATCACGCACCACTGATGGTCGCTGAACAATTTGGTACGCTGGCCAGTCTATACCCTGGCCGCATCGACCTGGGACTGGGACGCGCGCCCGGCACAGATTCGCTGACGATGCAGGCCCTGCGCCGCTATCACGACAGTGTTGATCAGTTTCCCAGGGACGTGCAGGAGCTGCAGCATTACTTCAGAGCCGCCCAACCGGATCAGGCAGTCAGGGCGATCCCGGGTGAGGGGCTGGAGGTTCCTTTATGGCTGTTGGGCTCAAGCCTGTTCAGTGCGCAACTGGCCGCCGCTCTGGGGCTGCCGTTTGCGTTTGCATCACATTTTGCACCGGATCACCTGATGCAGGCTCTAGAGCTGTACCGAAGCCGCTTCAGACCTTCAGAACAGCTGGCTGAACCTTACTGTATGGCAGCGGTTCCGCTATACGCGGCAGCCACCGAAGAGCAGGC
Organism: Pseudohongiella sp. O18; assembly: GCF_021729085.1. Lineage (GTDB taxonomy): Bacteria > Pseudomonadota > Gammaproteobacteria > Pseudomonadales > Pseudohongiellaceae > Pseudohongiella. Next base: position 549,472 of record NZ_JAJSAR010000001.1, read on the forward strand.
CCGCCACTTGATGAGTTCTGTACAGCAACAGTTCATTGCCCTGCGACGCGGTACGCCAGGCCCTCTGAAACCGCCAGTCGAGAATATCGACAGACATTTCAGCGAGGCTGAGCTGGCGGCAGCAGGTCACGCGCTGCGCGAGGCCGTCGTCGGCGACCCCGAGCAGGTGCGTGAAGGCATCGCTGCCTTCATCAAACGCACCGGCGTTAACGAGATCATGTTCAGCGCCCATATCTTCGATTTTCAGAAGCGCCTTGAATGCATCAGGATCGGTGCCCGGGCCTGCGCCGCCATATAGACACCTGACTGACGACATACTCGTACTTGCGTCGGTGTTCGCGAATCATGAAGGGCAGATCCTGCTGGTGGAGCAGCTCATATTCGGAAAGCAGGCCACCGAGCTTCTCGAGCGCTGATTCACTGTCCGGTGCATCAAGGAAGTCCTCCGGATGCGTGTACTGCTCCAGCCATGAATTTGGCGACGCCAACACCAGAATGCCATTCTCGGCCACCAGTGAGTGATCACCAACAAACTGTTCAAGGCACGCCGCCGGGTCGGGCAGGCGGCAGAGCAGATTGCTCAGCAACACGGCATCAAACTGTCCTGGCTGGCCCAGACCGGCAGCATCCAGATCACTGGCATCACCCTGCACAAACTGAATCCGTGATCGATCCACGTCGTCCGGGACAGTCGCCAGCAGCTCGGTCCAATGGCGACCGCTCTCGTGCCGTTGATAACGTAGTGACCCCTGCTCTAGCAGATCTTTGGCGGTTCTGATGAACGCCTCACTGTAATCAAGCCCGACGACACGCTGGAAATGACGGGACAATTCCACACTGGCGCGGCCGACTGCACAGCCCAGATCCAGCACGCTGCCGTGGCTGGATGCGTATTCAGCAACCAGTTTTGCCATGGTAGTCATGAACGGCGGTACAGATGGATGACCAATGTTCTGACTTATGCCGGTGTCTCGTTGCTCTGCTTCCGAACCCCAGTGGAACAGGAGATATTGATTGACCAGCGCATCTGTCTCGTAGCGCTGCCCCCCGCCAAGCCCGGCCTGCTCACCCTGCACCATCCGGAATCCAGCATGCTGGAAGAAGTGTGGACGGAAATGAAAACGGGCCCAGACACTGGCTTCATCGCCCGTACTGATGAATGAGCCGCCGAGAATCATCTGATGTTCATCATCAAAACAGGGCGTGCTGAAATCCACGTAGTACGGATGAATCTTGAAGCCCTGTAGCGGGTGGAAGGTATCCTCACACCACTGCCAGACATTGCCAAACACATCGTGAAAGCCCGACGCATTGGCGGCAAAGCTCTCAACGGAAGCCTCGCTGCCCTGCGTCAGATTGAGGTTGAGGCGGGCAACCCCTTTTGCTGACATGACCGGGTCGACCTGCAGGCGATTTTCTTCGCCAGCCTTCCAGTTGCTCAGACCTCGCTGCGATGCGTCGCGCATTGCCACGTGCTCTTTCTCGTGAAGGAGCCGGTAAGGCGATGTAGCGCCGTCCTGTTCAGTGCGCCAGTTGCAGTAAGCTTTGGCTTCATAGAAATTAACGATGGCGGGCCAGTCCCACTGCATCGGGATTTCGTTGAATATCGTTCGCAAACGGTATTGATGAGAACCTACCGGGCCGTCCTGAACCCAGAATGTGGGCCAGCGGGTATTGCGGAATCGGCGCCATTGCCAACCGGCCTCACTCCAGTAGCGCTGCTCCAGGTAGGCGCCCGAGGCCACAAATTCATAGAACTCGCCGTTACTGATCAGGCGTTTACTGGCTCTGAAGGCATCAACTTTGTGTTGCTCGGCACCGTATTCATTGTCCCAGCCAAAGGTAGGCCAATCTGCGGGCTTGCCCAGAGCGACCGTTTTTGCCGCCACTTCCAGCATCGGGTTATCCATCGGATAGTGCAGGCCGGCAACCGGTCTGACAAATCGCTGTGACTGGTCAGCACTGGTCGGCAGGGGTGGCCACTGATCTGGCTGGCGCAAAAATTTCAGCGGCAATTCACGCATCAGCACTGATGAGGTCTCCAGGTGGATTCGCTCGTGCTCAAAACACATGACCAGAGCCCAGCCCGGGCTGTCCTGGGTACATGGCTTGTCAAACGCCGGATGCGTCTCTATCAGATGACTGACAACGGCATAAACCTGTTGCCGGTATTCACGCGCCTCGGCGACAGTCGGCCAGACATCCTGCTCTCCGTCATGCAGGTCATCCCAGCTCATCTCATCGACGCCGGTTTCAAACAGGGCCTCAAAATGCTTGTTGACGGGTTCATCAATCAATCCTGCTACCAGCAGTTTATTGATGTAGAAGCTCACCGGATGAACGTAATAAAAGATCAGTGGATGGCGCGTCTTGTGATACGGGCGCTCAAAGTAGGCCTCATCGCTGACCAGCGCAGAGAACAGGGTCTCGGTCAGGCGCCAGGTGTTCTCAAAGTAGGCCCGAAGCGCCTGACGACCGCCAGACACATTGACCAAGGGCAGGCTGAACGCCCGGCCGTCAGCCCATGCGGGTTCCTGTTGCGGCGCCGCAGACTGTTCATTCATTTCACTATCGGCAAGCTGAGGAGTTCTTTTTGCAGACTTGGTCTGGGCAAAGGCCTGAGTCATCCGTTGTATCCTTATGGCAATTTCTTGAAAGGCGAATTCGTGTAGACTTCGAGCTTCAGTGACATGAGGGCGATCCATTGCGCAGCAAACTTCCCGACGTAGGCACCACCATCTTTACCGTAATGACGAGGATGGCACAGCAGTATCAGGCCATCAACCTGTCACAGGGCTTCCCGGACTTTGACTGCCCGGAGGCCTTGCGTGAGCGCGTTGCATATTATCTCAATCATCGCTGCAACCAGTATGCGCCCATGACCGGTGTCGCCCAGCTGCGCGAGCAGATAGCACTGAAAGTCAACGATCTATACGGCTATCCGGCCGATGCAGATCATGAGATCACGGTTACCTCTGGCGCCACAGAGGCCCTGTTTGATGCCATTCAGGCGACGGTTCAGCGCGATGATGAAGTCATCATGTTTGACCCGGCCTATGATTCCTATGACCCGGCGGTGCGCCTGGCTGGCGGCGTTCCAGTGCACATTCCCCTGACTCAGCCAGACTGGCGGATCGACTGGCAGAGACTGCGCGAATCAATCAACCCGCGCACCCGGCTGATCATTATCAATTCACCACACAATCCCAGTGGCTCGATTCTGACGCGTGCTGACCTCGACGAGCTTGCCGACGTCATTCGCGGGCACGGCATTCTGGTTCTGTCCGACGAAGTCTATGAGCACATGGTGTTCGACGGCCAGCAGCATGAAAGCGTGCTGCGTCACACTGAACTGCGCGAAAAAAGTTTTGCGGTGTTCTCCTTTGGCAAGACCTATCACGCCACTGGCTGGAAGGCTGCCTACTGCGTTGCACCTGCAGCTTTGAGCGCGGAGTTCCGTAAAGTACACCAGTTCGTGACCTTTACATCCACCAGCTTCATACAGTTTGCGATTGCGGATTTCATGCGTGATCACGCTGAACATCACCTGGAGCTGCCGGCATTCTACCAGGGCAAACGTGACACTTTCAGTAAGCTGATTGAGTCATCGAGATTCCGCTTCACGCCATCGGCGGGCACCTATTTTCAGTGTGTGGATTACAGCGCCATCAGCGATGTGCCCGACATGGAATTTGTCCGCTGGCTGTGTCAGGAGAAAGGCGTCGCGACAATTCCGCTGTCGCCGTTCTACGCGCAGGCACCCGACTCTCGCATCATCCGGTTTTGCTTCTGCAAAGACGACGCGACCTTGCAGCAGGCAGCCGAGATTCTCAATCAGCTATAAACCGATGATATCGTCAGAACAATCCCGCCTGCTCCTGTCCCAGATCCGGCAGTGGGCGGCCGAGCTGGGGTTTCAGCAACTGGCGGTCTCAGACATCGACCTGGCTGCCTACCGGCCCCACCTGGAGGCCTGGCTGGCACGCAACTTCCATGGCGAAATGGACTACATGGAACGTCACAAGGACCTGCGCCTGGCCCCCGACCAGCTCCATCCGAACACCATACGTGTTTTGTCAGTGCGCATGGATTACAGCTTTGACAAAGAGCAAACACTCACTCCGATGCGTGATGGGCGCATGGCTTACATCTCGCGTTATGCGCGCGGACGGGACTACCACAAACTGCTGCGCAAACGACTGCAGCAGCTGGCCGAGAAAATCAGCGGTGAGGTCGGCGAGTTTGGATACAGAGCTTTTGTGGATAGCGCACCCGTGCTGGAGCGGGCGCTGGCCGAAAAAGGTGGCCTGGGCTGGATCGGCAAAAACACCATGTTGCTGAACAGGCAGGCGGGCTCGTTTTTTTTCCTGGGCGAGCTCTTCACCGATCTGCCACTGCCCATAGACGAGCCAGTCAGTGCCCACTGTGGCAGCTGTACCGCATGCCTTGACATGTGTCCGACCAGGGCCTTCGTCGGACCCTATCAGCTTGATGCACGTCGCTGCATCTCCTATTTGACCATTGAGCTGAAGGGCGCGATTCCTGAAGAACTGCGGCCACTGATGGGTAATCGGGTGTTTGGCTGCGACGACTGCCAGATTGTGTGTCCCTGGAACAAATTCAGCCGCCTGAGTGAGGAGTCCGACTTCAGGCCACGTCATGGACTGGACAGCAGTGAGCTTAGCGAGCTGTTCCGTTGGACCGAAGCTGAGTTCCTGGAACGTACCACCGGATCCGCGATCCGGCGCACTGGTTACGAGGGCTGGCTGCGCAATCTGGCCGTGGGCCTGGGTAACGCACCGACCAGCCAGAAGATTATTGATGCCCTGCAGTCGCGCGCCCAGCATCCATCGGCGCTGGTGCGCGAGCATGTTGAGTGGGCTTTACGCCAGCACGGCGTTACAGCTTGAAGAAATGTTCGCGGTAGTAACGCAATTCATCGACTGACTCGCGGATATCATCCAGCGCCTGGTGCGTTGTCGCCTTGCTGAAGCCGCCAGGGAGCTCGGGGCGCCAGCGCCGCGCCAGCTCTTTTACTGTGCTGACATCCAGATTCCGGTAGTGAAAGAAGGCCTCCAGCGCTGGCATGTAACGCACCATGAAACGCCGATCCTGATGCACACTGTTGCCGCACATCGGCGAGCTGCGCGGATCAGCGTACTGACTCAGAAACTCTATTGTCTGCCTTTCGGCCTCGGCATCATCAATCGTGCTTTTGCGCACACGTTCCACCAACCCGGAGCCACCATGCGTCCGCTGATTCCATTCATCCATGGCGGCCAGTGCTTCCTCGCTCTGATGGACGGCAATTACCGGCCCTTCAGCCAGCACGTTGAGATCACTGTCGGTAACCAGCGTCGCCACTTCAATGATCCGGTCTGTATCTGGCTCCAGACCTGTCATCTCCATGTCGATCCAGATCAGTGTCTTGGTTTTGTCTATCGATGTCTTGCTTGGTGTGTCAGGCATGAGAGTATTCCATGTATTTTGGAGAGGACAGGTTTCACCGCGCAGCCATTGTAATAGAATGCCAGTCCATGACCAAACGACGCCTTAATCATCAGCAACGCCGCCGTATCGACGCTCAACAATCGCGCCGCGGCAAAACAGCCAGCCGTGACGCCGAGCCAAGTATGACAGGCGAAGAATGCCACGGACTGGTGGTCTGCCACTATGGACAGCAGCTTGATGTAGAAGCGAGCGATGGAGACCAGCAAGGTCAAGTGGTGCGCTGCTTCCAGCGGGCGAATCTGCCACCGCTGGTGACGGGTGACCAGGTGGTCTGGCAGTCGGACGGGGAGGGTGGTGGCGTCATACTGGCCCAGCGTCCGCGTCACAGCGCCATGAGCCGCCCCAACAATCGGGGCGAACTGCGGGCCATCGCCGCCAACGTCGACTGCGTCGTTGTTGTCATTGCACCAGTCCCAGAACCCTTCGGCAATCTGATCGATCGATACCTGGTGGCCATTGAACACCTGGACCTGCAGCCGCTGATACTGCTGAATAAATCGGATCTGCTGGAGTCATCCGGTACCTCAGCCAATGTCTCGGCCCTGCTGGCACACTATCAGCAGATTGGCTATCCAACCCAGCTGGTGTCCTCACGTCGCGAATCGGATATGGAAGCTCTGCGGCAACGACTGTCCGAGCACACTGTTGTGTTCGTCGGGCAGTCCGGCGTGGGCAAATCATCCTTGATTAATGCCCTGCGAGGCGAAGAATCTGACAATCTGGCCGAGGTCGGCGAATTGTCTGTCGGGCACGAGAAAGGCACACACACTACCACCGCAACGCGACTCTACCATCTTCCAGGCAGCGGTGATCTCATCGATTCACCAGGTATTCGGGAATTCGGGCTCTGGCACATTGAGCCTCATTCTCTGGCTTATGGATATGTTGAGTTCCGACCTCACATCGAGCTGTGTCGATTCCGGGACTGCCTGCATGTTCATGAACCGGGCTGTGCGCTGCTGGCAGCTGTAGATGCCGGGCAGGTCAGCGAAGCGCGACTGGCCAGCTATCATCAGGTGCTGGACAGTTTACGGGAAGAGCGTTGAGGTCCTCCCGGCGTGGGGTTATCAGACAGACCGATCAGAAAATTTCCGGCGCATCGCCATCAGGCAGCACCTCATCCGGCGGCGCGACACCGTTAAGCTCTGAGTCACGCGTGCCGTCCTGAATGCGCTGTTCGGCCAGCTCATTCAATACCATGATCACGATACGGCGGTTGGCGGGATCCTCGGGAGCATCATCGTATAAAGGCAGTGACGACCCCATACCAATGATCTGGGCAAAGCGCTCGTATTCGAGTCCACCCTCAACCAGCGCCCGGCGCGCCGAATTGGCTCTGTCAGACGACAGCTCCCAGTTCGTGTATTGACCACCATTATCACCAAAGGGCACGCTGTCTGTGTGCCCATAGATACTGATCTTGTTGGGAACTTCATCGAGAATACCTGCCATCGACCACAGCACCTGCCTGGCGTAGGGCATCATCTCACTCGAGCCCAGCGCAAACAGGGGCCGGTTTTCACGATCAACGATCTGAATACTCAAGCCATCTTCGGTCACTTCCACTGTCGCCGATTCATCGAACCATTCAAATGCCTGATTACCGGCCACCAGATTTTCAACCTGACCTTTTAGGCTTTCCAGCATTTCGACCTGGCGCAGACGCGCCATCTCGATCATCTCCAGATTTTCCAGCTCATTGGAAGCCTCGACGTAGGGTTCTTCGTCGTCGCGGACAACGGCTGGATTCGTGCCCTGGTTTGGCAGCATTAGCGGTGTGCCACCCATATCCAGCACGTAGGGCGTACCGCCGTCACCAGTGCTTGCCAGACTGCGTGGGTCGGAGAAGTAGCCGGCAATGACCATCTTCTCAAGGTCAGTGGTACTTTCGATCAGCCACAACACCAGGAAAAAGGCCATCAGTGCCAGTGCGAAGTCAGCAAACGCGATCTTCCAGGAGCCACCATGATGACCTCCACCGCCTTTCTTGACACGCTTGATGACTATTGTCTGTTCGGACTTTTCCAAAATTCTTACCTGATATCCAAATGATCAACGGCTGCGGATATGCTCTTCCAGTTCGAAGAAGCTGGGGCGATCACCCGAGTACAGCGTTTTACGTGCAAATTCGACGGCAAGTTGCGGCGGCAGGCCATTGGAGGTGGCCACAATTGCAGCTTTTATGCACTCAAACATCTTGATCTCGGCATCCGCCACTTCCTGCAGGCGGTTACTCATCGGCCCAATAAACCCATAGGCCACGAAGATACCGACGAAGGTTCCCACCAGAGCCGCCGCCACACTGGCGCCCAGCGCCTCTGGCGGGCCGCCCAGTTTCTGCATGGTGATCACGATACCGAGAATCGCGGCCACGATGCCAAAGCCTGGCAGGCCATCCGCAATCCGGTGCATTGCATGTGCGGGCTCACTGAGCTCATGCATCTGGGTCTCGATTTCAGTATCAATCATGGCTTCGATTTCGTGCGGGGCCATGTTACTGGTGGTCATGATGCGCAGGTTGTCAGCAAGAAACTCGATGACGCGCTTGTCTTTAAGGATGCTGGGGTATTGCGTAAAAATGCCGCTTTCAGCCGGCGACTCGATGTCGCCCTCGATAGACATCATGCCTTCGCGTCTTGCTTTGTTGAATACATCGAAAAGCAGGCTTAACAGATCCAGATAGACCTTGTCGTTGACTGCCTGCCCGAGAATCGCACGTGGCAGGCGTTTGCCGGTCTCTTTCACCAGGTGCATACTGTTGGCGATCAGGAAGGCACCGAACGCGGCCCCCAGAATAATGATGAACTCCGATGGCTGCCACAGCACACCCAGTACGCCACCATGCATGATATAACCGCCGGCAACACTGGCGCAGACAACCACCACTCCAATTATAAACAACATGACCTGTACGGACTCCTCACGGGATCAAAGCAATCGGCTCGCTTCTATTACATCGGACGCTGGCGCGAAATCATTAATTTCTACAGCCAATGATGCAAACTCGATCACATTCCATTAAGCTTTACCGCCCTTTGGATGCGACCGACGATCTGGCAGTATGGACGCTATGAAAGACACTTTGTTTATATGGTTGCAGCACCTCGTGCCTCAGCATCTGATTTCGCGCCTGGTTGGCAAACTGGCCGCATGTCGCTGGGCACCCGTCAAAAACACCTTTATTCGCTGGTTCTCTCATCGCTATCAGATTGATATGAGCGAGGCCGAGCAATCCGATCCCCTGGCTTTTGATTGCTTCAATGCTTTTTTTACCAGAGCGCTCAAGGCTGACGCCCGGCCTTTGCCTGCGGACGAGCGTCTCATCGTCAGTCCAGCCGACGGGCAGCTGAGTCAATTCGGTGCCATCGAGCACGACCAGCTCCTGCAGGCAAAAGGGCGCCATTTCTCGCTACAGGCCTTACTGGGTGGTGACGCTGCCCTGGCAGAGCAATTCCAGGACGGATCGTTTGCAACAATCTACCTGGCACCACGCGACTATCACCGTTTTCATATGCCCCTGGCGGGCGTATTGCGTGAAACTGTTTACGTGCCGGGGCGTCTTTTCTCAGTCAACAAAGTCACCGCGGAAGGCGTCGATCGGCTGTTCGCCCGCAATGAACGTCTGGTGTGTGTATTTGACACTGACCATGGACCGATGGCGCTGGTGCTGGTCGGTGCAATGATTGTTGCAGGCATCGATACCGTCTGGGCCGGGCAGGCAGCGCCGGCCCGACATGGCCTGCTGCGTACCTCGTACACCGAACACAGCCCGCCTGTCATGCTGGCTCGCGGCGCCGAGGTGGGTCGTTTCAAACTGGGTTCTACCGTGATCGCGGTTTTTGGACCTGGCATGGCGAGCTTCGCAAAGGATATGGATCCAGACCTGACTGTCCGAATGGGTCAGCCGCTGGGCACCGTATAGAACTGATCGATAAGCACTTTTACTGGCTTAACAGCCGTTTTCCCAACATCAATGGAACATTAATGATGAGCAAATTTGAGAATGTAACTGTGGTCAAGGCCGCCAATATCTACTTCGACGGCAATGTGACCAGCCGCATTGTTGAATTCGCCAATGGCGATATTAAGACTCTGGGCATCATGATGCCGGGCGACTACCGCTTCGGCACTGAGAAAAAAGAAATCATGGAGATTCAGGCGGGCGAAGTTGAAGTGCTGCTGCCAGGCGAAGATCTGTGGCGCAAAGTAGGGGCTGGCGACAGCTTTGAAGTACCTGCCAATTCAGCCTTTGACATCAAAGTATTGAGTGTGACCGACTACTGCTGCTCTTACCTGGGTTAACAGCCTTCAGCCGGCTGGCGCAGCATCTGCGTCAGCCGATCCAGGCAACGGCGCAATGCCTGCCGAACAGGTATAAATTCGGGGCACTCAGCTGTCAGGGGCTGCCCAGGAACATGCGATAGGCAATATTCTGCGTTTCGTCCTGCCAGGGGTAATTGATCTCCCGCAGAAATTGCAGAAAGGCTTTGTCATCGGAAGGCGGTACCTGAATTCCCGCCATCACCCGGCCGTAGGCAGCTCCGTGGTTCCTGTAGTGGAACATGGAGATGTTCCAGCGCCCGCCGAGCAAATCGAGGAACTTCATCAGCGCTCCGGGCCGCTCAGGAAATTCAAAGCGAATAACGCGCTCGTTGGCTACCTGATGGCTGCGCCCGCCGACCATGTGGCGGATATGAACTTTGGCGGCTTCGTTGGTGGTCATGTCATGGGCCTTAAGTCCACGTTCTGACAACTCCTTAAGCAGTGCCTGGCGGCCCGATTCGCCGTCGGCGACTTCAACACCGACAAAAATCTGTGCCGCATGAGAGTCACCGTAACGATAGTTGAACTCGGTGATATTGCGTCGCCCCAGAATTTTCGAGAACTCTCTAAAACTGCCGGGCCGTTCATCGATGGTGACAGCCAGCACGGCTTCGCGCGACTCACCCAGCTCTGCGCGCTCAGCGATATGCCGCAGACGATCGAAATTAACATTAGCGCCCGTCACGACAGCCATCAGGGTCTGCCCGTTTACCTGATGCTGCTGCACATACTTTTTGATGCCGGCGATACCCAAAGCCCCTGCAGGCTCAGTGACGGTGCGCGTATCATCAAAGATGTCCTTGATGGCCGCACAGATCTCGTCGGTATTGACCGTGATAACTTCATCAACACACTGGCGCAGAATGCCAAATGTGTTCTTGCCGACCTGATTCACGGCCACACCATCTGCAAACAGGCCAACCTGCGAGAGTTTGACACGACGGCCTGCGGCCATGGCGGCCTTCAGACAGGCAGAGTCCTCTGCTTCAACCGCTATCATGCGGATATCCGGCCGAATGTATTTGATATAGGCAGCCATGCCTGCCATCAGTCCGCCGCCACCGACAGGGACAAACACGGCGTCCAGCGGACCGCTGTGCTGCCGCAGGATTTCCACACCGACGGTACCCTGACCAGCAATGACGGCCTTGTCGTCAAAGGCGTGAACAAAGGTATAACCATGCTTCTGCACCAGTTTCATGGCGTAGTCGGCGGCATCGTTGTAGGTATCACCGTGCAGCAGCACGTCGCCACCGCGGCTGCGCACGGCGTTAATTTTGATGGCAGGTGTGGTCACTGGCATGACAATGATGGTTTTAATGCCCAGCGAAGCGCCAGCCAGTGCAATCCCCTGAGCGTGGTTACCGGCGCTGGCAGCGATTACACCGCGTGCCGCAGCCTCCTCGCTCAATTGTGACATCCGGTTGAAGGCACCGCGCAACTTGAAGCTGAATACGGGTTGCATGTCCTCTCGTTTTAGCATGATGCGGTTCTGCAGTCGTTTGGACAAAGACGCTGCTTCATGCACCGGGCTTTCTATGGCGACGTCGTAAACGCGCGCGGAGAGGATGTCTTTAACGTATTTTTCCATGCTAGTGTCCTACCTGGGGAAGTTCGAATCATTGCCGCGCGACCTGCCCAGTCAGGTCACCCACTGCCGTCATGAATTTGGAAAATGGGAGTGCGAGCGCTATGATTGCCCGCAATCATATCCTTCATCACACAAAACTCCAAAAGAGCGCCGCCCTATGGATCAAAACGAATTAAAGAAAGCGGTGGCCAAGGCGGCCGCCGATTACGTGAAACAGCGACTGGACGACCACACTGTAATTGGTGTTGGAACCGGTTCTACAGCCAATTACTTTATCGATTACCTGGCGGAATTCGGCGACGACATTCGCGCCACGGTTGCCAGCTCTGAAGAAACAGCGCGCCGATTAAAGGCCCATAACATTGAAGTGATGGACCTGAACGCCGCGCCAGAGGTCACTATCTATGTTGATGGTGCCGACGAGGCTAACAAATATCTTCACCTGATCAAGGGCGGCGGCGGCGCTTTGACTCGAGAGAAAATTATCGCCGCTGTCGCCAAAGAGTTTGTCTGTATTGCTGACGGCAGCAAACTGGTGGATGTGCTTGGTACGTTTCCATTGCCGGTAGAAGTCATCCCCATGGCGCGCAGTCATGTCGGTCGCCAGATCGTCAAACTGGGCGGGGATCCGGTCTATCGGGAAGGTTTCGTGACAGACAACGGCAATATCATCATCGATATCCATCATATGGATATCATGGAACCGAGGAAACTTGAGGAACAGCTCAACCAGATCACCGGTGTGGTAACCAATGGTCTGTTTGCTGTGCGACCCGCAGACAAGCTGATTCTGGGCACAAAAGAGGGCCTCAGAACCTTAACCGCCAATTAAAAGCCTTGGTAGTTGTCCTGGTAGGGCCGCCCCGACGCGATGCCGGGAATAAAAAAACGCAGGGTTTTGACGCCCTGCGTTCTTTGTATTACAGAGGAGTGACGTTCTCCGCCTGGGGGCCTTTCTGACCTTGAGTCACTTCCATAGTGACTTTCTGGCCTTCATGCAGCGTTCTTCTTCCAGTACCGTTAATGGCACTAAAATGGACGAATACGTCCTTCCCACCTTCCTGTTCAATGAAGCCGAAGCCTTTTTCATCATTGAACCACTTAACGGTACCTTCTACTTGCTGTGACATATTGCTCTCTTGCTATTTCCAAGGGACTCGGCTGAAGCGGATTCAGACACTTCCCATTATTTATTAACACAGTTGACAACTGTGGCAACTGCTGGAGTCAACACCGACTCCTCAAAGCAGTGTACCGCCTAATTTTGTCGCTGGGAATACAGTTTAGAGCGAAAAAGGGCGAAAACTGTGAAATTGCTCTCAATACTCGTCTCTAGTCGAATATCTTGCCCGGATTCATGATGTTAGCCGGGTCAAACAGTTTCTTGATGCCTTTCATGAATCCCACCTCGCCCTCACTGCGGCTGTACTGCAGATAAGGCTTCTTGAGCAGGCCCACGCCGTGTTCGGCCGACACGCTGCCACCGTACTTTTTTACCGTCTCAAAAATACTGTGACTGACATCGCCACACTGCTGGAAAAAAGCCGTCTTATCCAGATCCTCAGGCTTGAGAATGTTCAGGTGAACATTACCGTCACCAATGTGACCGAACCAGATAATCTCAAAATCAGGGTATCGTGAGTTTACAATTGCATCGACATCCTTGAGAAATGACGGCACTTTGGACACCTGCACGGAGATGTCGTTTTTATATGGCGTAAATCGCGATATTGTTTCCGAGATGTCCTCGCGCAGACGCCACAGATTGGCAGCCTGGCCGGTATTCTGACTCATCGTGCCATCGAGCACCCAGCCCTGCTCCATGCAGTGTTCAAATACACTCATGGCGGTATCCATGACAGCCTCGCTGGTGTTCTCAAACTCAATCAACGCATAGAAGTTACCTTCGGTTTCGAACGGACGCGGCAGACCTTTCTCGGCCATGACATGCTTCAACGCCTTTTCGGAGAAAAACTCGAACGCCGTAATGTCAACTTTGGCACGGAATGCCTGCAGCACATGCATGGCATCTTCCATTTCTTCTACCGCGAGCACCAGTACGGTCGGATCACAGGGCGGGGTGGCCAGCGCCATCGTCAATTCAACGATCAGACCCAGGGTGCCTTCCGAGCCAATAAACAGATGACGCAGATCGTAGCCGGTCGCATTTTTGACCAGCCCGTGATTAAGCTCCAGTAATTCACCTGTTCCGGTGACCACTTTCATGCCCATCACCCAGTCGCGCGTCAGCCCATAGCGAATGACCTTGATACCACCGGCGTTGGTACCGACATTGCCACCAATCTGACTGGAACCGGATGACGCAAAGTCCACTGGATAAAACAGGCCATTCTCTTCAGCAAACTGTTGCAACTGTTCTGTGATCACGCCGGGCTGACAGACGACCTGTCTGTCGACCGGACTGAAATCCAGGATCTTGTTCATACGATCGAAAGCAACCACGACTTCACCATTGGTGGCGACTGCGCCGCCACTCAGTCCGGTGCGTCCGCCGGAGGGAACGATGGCAAACTTCTGCTTGTTGGCGAGTCGGACCAGCGCCTGTACTTCATCTATGGAACCAGGAAAAACGATGGCTGCTGGCGCGGGTTCATAAGCCTTGGTCCAGTCTCTGCCGTAAAGCTGAAGCGATTCATTATCAATCTTTACCCGGTCCGGGCCCACGATTTCTGCCAGTGAGGCGGCGAGAGTCTGCTGCATCAAGCTCATTGCTAAAGTTACCTTGTCAGGAAGTTTCGATCTGAAGAGAGCGTTTATGTTACCGAGGGCGTTTATGGTAACATAGCGCGCCTGAAACTGGCGCCTCCCACAGACGAGAAACCGCATTGTTATGAAACCAACCTCACTGGACAAAAGTAAAATCCGCTTCCTGCTGCTGGAAGGGGTCCACCAAAGTGCTGTCAAAACCCTGCACGAGGCCGGCTACACCAACATTGAGTATCTGAAAACCTCATTGTCGGAAGATGATCTGGTCGAGAAAGTTAAAGACGTGCACTTTATTGGTATTCGCTCGCGCACCCAGCTCACCGCTCGTGTGTTCGAAGCGGCGTCCAAGCTTCAGGCGGTTGGCTGTTTCTGCATCGGCACCAACCAGGTCGACCTGACAGCAGCACTGATCAAGGGCGTACCAGTATTCAATGCACCTTATTCCAATACCCGAAGTGTTGCCGAACTCGTCATTGGCCAAACTATTCTTCTGCTGCGTGGCATTCCTGAGAAGAACGCATTGGCCCACCGTGGCGACTGGCAGAAAGTGGCGACCGGCTCTTATGAAACGCGCGGCAAAAAACTTGGGCTGATTGGTTATGGCAACATCGGCTCACAACTAAGCGTGCTTGCCGAATCAATGGGCATGAAAGTCTACCTGTATGACATCATTACCAAGCTCCCGCTGGGCAATGCCGTTCAGGTAAGCAGCCTCAAAGAGCTGATGGAAACCTGCGACGTCATCAGCCTTCACGTTCCTGAAACCGCACAGACAGCCAACATGATTGGTGCCGAGCAGCTCAGCTGGATGAAAAAGGGCAGCATCCTGATCAACGCCTCACGTGGCACCGTTGTAGATATCGACGCACTGCATGACGCTCTGGAATCTGGCCATCTGGCTGGCGCCGCCATTGATGTATTCCCGGTAGAGCCTCGCTCAAACGAAGAAGAGTTTGTATCGCCGCTGCGCAAGTTCGACAACTGCATTCTGACCCCACATATTGGCGGCAGCACCATGGAAGCACAGGAGAACATCGGCCTGGAAGTTTCTGAGAAACTGATTCGCTACAGCGACAACGGTTCGACCCAGACCTCAGTCAACTTCCCGGAAGTGGCCCTGCCGTCGCATCCGGACATGCACAGACTGTTGCATATTCATGAAAACGTGCCAGGTGTTCTTTCCCAGATCAACTCGGTGTTTTCCGCTGCGGGCATCAACATCCGTTCGCAGTATCTGCAGACCAATGACAAGATTGGTTATGTGGTGATGGATATCGATCGCGAACACAGCGAGATCGCCATGGACAAACTCGTAGGCATCACCGGCACGATTCGCTGCCGCGTACTGTGGTAATCCATCCGGCATAAATCAGAACCGCCAGTCTGGTACTCGCGACCAGACTAGCCGTTCAACCCAGGAAATTCGACGCTATCCACACAGGAGCACAGGCGTTGAGCATCGAACTGATTGTCGTGTTGGCAGGACTGGCGCTGATCGACAGCACCAGCATCGGTACCCTGTTAATTCCAATCTGGCTGCTACTGGACCATCGTCAGATTGATGGCTCACGATTGCTCCTTTATCTGCTGACGATTGGGGGCTTTTACCTGGTTGTCGGACTGACGCTGGCACTGGGTGCCGACTGGCTGCTCGCCGCAGAACCGTCACAGACCGGCTCAGACGCGCAAACGCAACCCGGCATTCTCGATGCCGCCCTGTCTGGTTTGCAGCTGCTGGTAGGCGCTGGGCTGTTCTGGATCAGTTTCCGCTTTGACAGCAGCAAACCCGGTGCTGCAGAACGGGTTGAACGCTGGAAACAGCGAACACACCAGGCCTCCACATCTACCCGGGTATTAATTAGCCTGGCATTGCTGGCGGCACTGGCAGAGGTCGCAACAATGCTTCCCTACCTGGGCGCCATCGCCATGATGACAGCCGCCGACCTGAGCCGTTTCCAGCTTTTGATACTGATGCCCATCTACTGCCTGATCATGATACTGCCGGCGATTGTCCTGCTGTTACTGCGTCAGGCCCTCCACGATCAGATCCAGAGCACGCTGATCAAGGTCGATCAGTGGATCAGCCGTAACGCCGAATCCGCCCTCGGCTGGACACTCGGCATAGCCGGCTTCCTGATCGCCCAGGACGCCATAGGCCGCCTCTACGCCCTCTACACCTAGCTGGCATGATGGCGCGGGAGCCGCGTGACACCATCCATTAGAGGCGTCGCGTGACACAGCTCAATCGAGGCATCGGAGTAGCGGGAAAAGGAGCGAGGAAAACTTGACGAGGACTTTCCCGCTGATCCGGTGCCGGAAGCGCTAAGGCTCAGAGCCCGTACTTACCAGCCATCTCCTCCAGACTGTACACCTTCCCAATCCGATCAATCTGACCCGCCGTCCCGAACGCCTCCAGACGCGCCTTTACGATCCCCTTCATCGCTTTCACAGTCGGTGTCAGGAATTTACGTGGATCGAACTCAGATTTGTTCTCAGCCAGGAACTTGCGCACCGCACCAGTAGATGCCAGACGCAGGTCCGTGTCGATATTGACCTTGCGTACACCGTGCTTGATGCCTTCCTGAATTTCTTCGACCGGCACACCGTAAGTTTCCGGGATCTCACCGCCAAATTCGTTGATCACGGCCAGCCACTCCTGTGGAACCGATGACGAGCCGTGCATGACCAGGTGTGTGTTGGGAATACGGGCGTGAATTTGTTTGATACGCTCAATGGCCAGGATGTCGCCAGTCGGTGGACGTGTGAATTTGTAAGCACCATGACTGGTGCCAACAGCAATCGCCAGAGCATCCACGCCTGTGTCGCTGACGAATTGCGCAGCCTCTTCAGGGTCAGTCAGCATCTGATCGTGGGTCAGCTTGCCTTCCGCACCGATGCCGTCTTCTTCACCTGCCATACCCGTTTCCAGCGAACCCAGGCAGCCAATTTCGCCTTCTACGGACACGCCACAGGCATGTGCCATTTCAACTACGGTACGTGTCACTTTTACGTTGTAGTCATAGTCAGTTGGCGTCTTGCCATCGGTTCCCAGGGAGCCGTCCATCATGACTGAGGAGAACCCAAGCTGGATGGAGCGCTGACACACCGCGGGTGACACACCATGGTCCTGGTGCATGACAATCGGGATATGAGGGAACTCTTCGATGGCAGCCAGAATAAGGTGACGCAGGAAGTTGGAACCGGCATATTTTCGCGCACCGGCCGAAGCCTGCAGAATGACCGGGCTGTGGACTTCGTTCGCTGCCTCCATAATGGCGCGAACCTGTTCCAGATTATTGACGTTGAATGCGGGTACGCCGTAACCATGTTCGGCAGCGTGATCCAGCAACTGCCGCAAACTGATAAGTGCCATAGTAACTTCCTCTTGAAAAGTTTTTAGTAAATTAGTGTTCCAGAACAGCAACCGCCGGCAGCACATCACCCTGAACGAACTCAAGGAATGCACCACCACCGGTGGAAATGTAAGATACCTGATCCGTAATGCCGAACTTGTCGATGGCCTGAATGGTCTCGCCACCACCAGCAATAGAGAATCCCTTGCTGGACGCCACGGCCTCGGCAATTGCCTTGGTGCCATTGGCAAATGTGTCGAACTCAAACACACCAACCGGACCATTCCATATAATGGTTTTCATCTCACCAATGATAGATGCCAATTTCTGTGCAGTCTGCGGACCGATGTCCAGAATCATGTCGTCATCAGCAACATCGCTGACGGACTTGATGGTTCCCTCGGCATCCGCAGAGAATGATTTTGCTACTACCACGTCGACCGGCAGAGGGATCGATGTTTTTTGCATCAGGGCTTTAGCGGTATCTACCAGATCGGTTTCCACCAGTGATTTGCCTACTGGATAGCCTGCTGCCAACAGGAAGGTATTGGCGATACCGCCACCTACGATCAGCTGATCTGTTTTTTCCGCCAGGCTCTCGAGAACCTGCAATTTGCTGGACACTTTGGCGCCACCAACAATGGCCAGCATGGGACGTTCCGGACTCTTCAGGGCCTTGTCGAGCGCGTCCAACTCGGCCGAGAGCAATGGGCCCGCACAGGCCTTGCCGGCAAAACGTGCCACGCCGTGAGTACTTGCCTGCGCGCGGTGCGCTGTGCCAAACGCATCCATGACAAAAATATCGCACAGGCCAGCATAGGCCTGGGCCAGATCGTCGCTATTTTTACCTTCGCCAACATTGATCCGAACATTTTCCAGAAGAACAACTTCACCCTGATCTGGTGTCGCACTAGAAGGACTTTGCAGGTAATCCTGTACCAGCCGCACTGGCACACCCAGCAGCTTCTGCATGTGCTCTGCTACTGGCGCCATAGAAGACTCAGTTTGTTCTGAAATGGGCTTTCCTTCTTCCGGGCGGCCCAGATGGGACATCACAATCACCCTGGCGCCAGCATCCAGCGCCTGGCGAATAGTTGGCAGTGCCGCGACGATACGCGTGTCATTGCCCACAACACCATTTTTGACTGGAACATTCAGATCTTCACGGATCAGTATGCGTTTACCGGCAAGGTCCAGCTCGTGCATCCGTGTAATGGTTTTTGCTGATGATGTCATTTAAATCCTGCTCCTTTGTTCAATTGGATCCAATCGCTTTTTTCACTGCGACTGCAGCCTGATCAGGTTGGCAACATCAAGCATGCGATTGGCATAGGCCCATTCGTTGTCAAACCAGGCAAGCACTTTTATCAGATGTTCGCCGCTCACCCGTGTCTGACTCAGATCCACAATAGCCGATCTTGGGTCATGATTAAAATCACAGGATGCCAGTGGCTCGTCCGTGCAGGCCAACACATTGGGCAATGAACGGCCCGACGCGCTGCGAATGGCATCATTGACCTGTTGCATGCTGGCATGACGCGAAACGGTAACGGTCAGATCAATGGCTGATACATTAACGGTTGGCACACGCATGGCCTGCGCCGAGAAGCGACCATCCAGATGCGGCAGAATTCGGCCGATACCCTTGGCGATCTCTGTATCAACCGGAATGATTGACTGCACCGCGCTGCGTGTTTTGCGCAGGTCCTGGTGATGGTAGGCATCGATGACCGGCTGATCATTCATTGCAGAATGAATGGTTGTTATTACACCGTATTCAACACCGAAAGCCTCGTCGAGACACTGAATCACCGGTACCACACAGTTGGTCGTACAGGAAGCCGCCGATATGATCCGGTGCTCGGACGTCAGCTGCTCGTGATTGATCCCGTAAATGACAGTAGCATCAACATCACTTTGCGCTGGCTGTGAAAACAGCAGCCTGCCGGCACCCTGCTGCAGGTGCTGGGCGGCAGTCGCTCTGTCACTGAAACAGCCACTGCACTCCAGCACCAGATCAACGTCAAGCTCGCGCCAGGGCAGTGTGCCGATCTCGGGATGCGAGAGGACCTTGATGCTCTGACCATTTATATTCATGGTGTCGTTCGCTACAAGTTCCACGTCACCCACAAATCGGCCGTGAGTACTGTCGTAGCGTGTCAGGTGCGTCAGCGTCCGTGCATCCGTCAGGTCATTTACCGCAACGATCTGCATTTCGGGCAGATCGTTACGTTCATACATGGCACGCAGCACACAACGGCCTATGCGGCCATAACCATTAATTGCCAGTCGATACGGCTTGGTCATAGTGCGCCCGGATCCTTCATGCCAACAGTTTTTGTGCGCGGCTGACGATATTCTCTGCTGTAAATCCAAATTCCTTCATTAGTACACCGCCCGGCGCCGATTCACCAAACGTGGTCATGCCTATCACCTCGCCATCAAGGCCGACGTATCTGGACCAGTACTCTACAGCGCCGGCTTCGACGGCCAGGCGTTTGCGAACTGCGTTCGGCAGCACCTGTTCACGGTAAGCCGCATCCTGCTGGTCGAATACGTCTGCCGAAGGCATCGATACCAGGCGTGCCTTCACGCCAGATGCCTGCAGCTCTTTTACAGCATCGCGTGCTACCGATACTTCCGAGCCGGTGGCGATCACGATCAGTTCCGGACTGCCGTCACAGTCTTCCAGCACATAGGCGCCACGAGAGATCAGATCAACCTGCTCAGCGCTGCGTTCCTGATGAGGCAGACCCTGACGGGACAACACCAGAGATGTCGGGCCATCATTTCGCTGCAGCGCACGGGTCCAGGCAACCGCCGTCTCTACTGCGTCACTGGGGCGCCATACCGACATGTTCGGTGTTGTACGCAGGTTGGTCAGCTGTTCGATGGGCTGGTGAGTCGGACCGTCTTCGCCCTGACCGATTGAGTCATGTGTATAGACGTTGATGACGTGCTGCTTCATCAGGGCGCCCATGCGCACGGCATTGCGCGCATATTCCATGAAGATCAGGAAGGTGCCACCGAAGGGAATGAACCCGCCATGTAATGCAATACCGTTCATGATGGCGCTCATGCCGAATTCACGCACACCGTAATAGATGTAGTTGCCATCGTTTTGTTCGCTGATCGGTACACTGCCTTTCCACATGGTCAGGTTGGAGCCTGCCAGGTCTGCGGAACCGCCAAGCAGTTCGGGCAGTATTTCGCTGAACGCAGCGATCATGTTTTGGGATGCCTTGCGTGTCGCCAGGCCTTCACCTTTTTGCTGGCACTGCTGAACCAATTCGCGCGCCTGCTCCTCGAAGTGCCCGGGCAGTTGTCCTTTAAGGCGACGCACCAGCTCCATTGCCAGATCAGGGTAGGCCTCCTCATAACGAACCAGTTTTTCTTTCCAGCGCGTCTCAGCCTGGAAGCCCTTTTCACGGCAGTCCCAATCCTGAAGGATGGCCTGAGGCACCTCAAAGGGCGGGTACTCCCAACCCAGTGCCTTGCGCGTGGCAGCGACCTCGTCAGGGCCCAGCGGGGCTCCGTGCACACCGGCAGTGCCAGCTTTTGCCGGTGAACCAAAGCCGATGACTGTCTTGCAACGAATCAGTGTCGGTCGCTGTGTATCGGCGCGTGCCTCTTCAATCGCCTTTATGATCTGTTCGGCGTCATGTCCGTCAATCGCCAGCACCTGCCAGCCGTAGGATTCGAAGCGTTTGGTGGTGTCGTCGGTGAACCAGCCGTCAACGTCACCGTCGATAGAAATGCCATTGTCATCATAGAAAGCAATCAGCTTGCCCAGGCCCAGCGTGCCGGCCAGCGAGCACACTTCGTGAGAGATACCCTCCATAAGACAGCCATCGCCAGCAAAAACATAGGTGTAGTGGTCGATGATGTCGTGCTCAGGGCGGTTGAATTGGGCGGCCAGTGTTTTCTCGGCAATCGCCATGCCTACGGCATTGGCCAGCCCCTGGCCCAGCGGGCCGGTCGTTGTTTCGACACCGGGTGTATAACCGTATTCAGGGTGGCCCGGCGTCTTGGAATGCAACTGACGGAAATTCTGCAACTCCGACATTGGCAGATCAAAACCACTCAGGTGCAGCAGTGAGTAGATCAGCATCGAGCCGTGACCGTTGGACAATACAAATCGGTCGCGATTTAGCCATTGCGGATTGCGCGGGTTAAATGACAAATAGTCGTTCCAGAGGACTTCCGCGATATCTGCCATACCCATCGGGGCTCCGGGATGCCCGGAATTGGCTTTCTGGACGGCATCCATACTGAGGGCGCGGATGGCATTGGCGCGATCTCTGCGTGAGGTCTGTCGGTTCGACATACGAGCGGGACTCCTGTTGAGGGGCGTATCAAAGCGCGTATTTTCCCGCAGATTGGCTATATTTTCCAGACAAATACGGGGGTGCTGCGGATTCACGCCGGTTTTCAGCAGCAACTCTCTATCAAAATATTTTGATATAGGTCTAAAAGCTGGTATAGTCCGCCGCCTATGAGTGCCAAACTTCAACCAGTACATGCAGATAGCACCAATGCCGAGATCGGAGACGCCGAGGCACTCGCGCGCCTGTTCAAAGCACTGGCAGATCCGTTGCGTCTGGATATTCTGCGCCTGCTGCGCACTGAATCATTCGGCGTTCTGGAACTGAGCCGTATCCTCGACGTGCGGCAGTCGGCACTGAGCCATCATCTGAAAATCCTGGCCCAGGCCGCGCTGGTTTCAACGCGCCGCGAGGGCAACAGCATCTTTTACCGGCGAGCTCTGCTGCTGGTGGATGACCCCGCGTACGATGCCAAAAGAGCGGCATTCGCGGCTCTGGATCAGCTAAGCCTGCGACAGACCCTGAAGGACGGCATCAGCCAGATTCATCACGAGCGATCCGAACAGTCCCTCCTGTTTTTCGAACGCCATGCAGAGCGGTTTCTGGAAAAGCAGGAGCTGGTCGCCGAATACGCGCATTACCGTGAGACACTTGGTGACCTGCTTGACGGCCTTAAATTGTCGAAGAACGCAGCTGTAATGGAAGTGGGGCCTGGCGAAAGCCCGCTGCTCAGCGAGCTGGCCGCTCGATTTGCGAACCTTACAGCGCTCGACAACTCTCTGGAAATGCTCAACAGGGCACGCAACATGCTGTCGCAGCGCAGTGGGCGCAGTGATGTCACTTTCATCCACGGCGACACACAGATTGCACTGACACGCCCTCAGCGTTTCGACCTGATTATTTACAACATGGTACTCCACCACATTCCGTCGCCCCAGGAGACCTTTAAAGACTGCGCCAGTCTTTTGAACAGAGGCGGCACGTTGTTATTGATTGACCTCAGCCATCATGATCAGGATTGGGTCCGCGACTCTTGCGGTGATCTGTGGCTGGGATTTACTGAAGAAGACCTCGACGCCTGGGCCAACGAGGCTGATCTACATTTCGGACAACGCGTATACCTGGGGCTGCGTAATGGTTTTCAGGTGCAGATGCGCACATTTACTAAAAATTAATTTTTTGATCGCTGGACACTGACTGTTTTAAAGGAACTGATTATGACAACACACCTGTTTACTTCCGAATCCGTCTCTGAAGGGCATCCGGACAAAATCGCTGACCAGATATCCGACGCGGTTCTCGACGCACTGCTCAAGCAGGATCCATCGGCTCGCGTGGCCTGTGAAACACTGGTCAAGACTGGCATGGTGATTGTGGCTGGCGAAGTCACAACTGAAGCATATGTGGACCTGGAAGATATCGCCCGCAGAGTGGTCGTTGATATTGGTTACGATCATTCTGACAAGGGCTTTGATGGTCACTCCTGTGCGGTTCTGAACGCCATCGGCAAACAGTCACCGGACATTGCCATGGGTGTCGACGAAACCGACGATCACGAACAGGGTGCTGGCGACCAGGGCCTGATGTTTGGCTACGCCAGCAACGAAACCGATGTACTGATGCCAGCTCCCATCACTTACTCTCACCGACTGGTGAAGCGCCAGGCTGAAGTTCGCAAGAACGGCACGCTGCCCTGGCTGCGACCTGATGCCAAGAGCCAGATCACCTTCCGCTACCAGGATGGCAAGCCGGTTGGTATCGACGCAGTGGTTCTGTCCACACAGCACGCCCCTGAAATTGAGCAGAAGGCGCTGCAGGAAGCGGTGATGGAAGAAATCATCAAACCGGTTCTGCCTGCTGAGTGGCTGGATAAAGACACCAAGTATTTCATCAACCCGACCGGTCGTTTTGTAATTGGCGGTCCATTTGGTGACTGCGGCCTGACCGGCCGCAAGATCATTGTTGACACCTACGGCGGCATGGCTCGTCATGGTGGCGGCGCGTTCTCGGGCAAGGATCCGTCCAAAGTTGACCGCTCAGCTGCATACGCCGCGCGTTATGTTGCCAAAAACATTGTCGCTGCCGGCATCGCCGACCGTTGTGAAGTTCAGGTCTCCTACGCCATTGGTGTCGCCGAGCCGACATCCATCAGTGTAGAAACTTTTGGCACTGGACAGATCAGCAACCAGCGTATCGTTGAGCTGATTCGCGAGCACTTTGAGCTTCGCCCGAAAGGCCTGATCAAGATGCTGGACCTGATTCGTCCGATTTATTTCCCGACAGCTGCCTACGGTCACTTTGGCCGCGAAGATGCTGAGATCACCTGGGAGAAAACGGACAAAGCTGAGGGGTTGCGCGCCGCCGCCGGACTGTAAGTTAACGAATTCACTCAATCGTTTTTATTAAAGGTTTTTTATGAGCACTAACGACTACAAAGTAGCCGATATTTCACTGGCCGAGTACGGCCGCAAGGAAGTAATTCTGGCCCAGGCGGAAATGCCCGCCCTGATGGCACTGCGTGAAAAGTATCGCGCCGAGCAGCCACTGGCCAATGCCAAGATCATTGGCTGTATCCACATGACCATCCAGACTGCCGTGCTGATCGAAACACTGGTCGAGCTGGGTGCCGAGGTGCGCTGGTCCTCCTGTAATATTTTCTCCACGCAGGATCATGCGGCAGCGTACATTGCTTCCAAAGGCATCGCGGTTTATGCATGGAAAGGTCAGACAGTTGAAGAAGGTGACTGGTGTATCGAACAGACCATCCTCAAAGACGGTCAGCCCTGGGATGCCAATATGCTGCTCGACGATGGCGGCGACCTGACAGCCATGGTGCACAACAAGTACCCGCAGATGCTGGATAGGATTCACGGTATCACTGAAGAGACAACAACAGGCGTTCACCGTCTGGTCGAGATGCTGGCTGAAGGTTCGCTGAAGGTGCCGGCCATCAATGTCAACGACTCGGTTACCAAGTCCAAGAACGACAACAAGTACGGCTGCCGTCACAGTCTGAATGACGCGATCAAGCGTGGCACGGACATGTTGCTGTCAGGTCGACACGCGCTGGTCGTCGGCTATGGCGACGTGGGCAAGGGTTCTGCACAGAGCCTGCGCCAGGAAGGCATGATCGTAAAGATCACTGAAATCGATCCTATCTGCGCCATGCAGGCCTGCATGGACGGTTATGAGGTTGTGTCTGCTTACAAGGGCGGCGTGAACACTGGCAAGCTGGAAGACGTGGATGCTGCATTGCTTGGCAAGATCGATCTGATCGTAACCACGACCGGCAACATCGATGTCTGCGACAAGAACATGCTGCAGGCACTGAAAGCAGGTGCAGTGGTCTGTAACATCGGTCACTTCGACAACGAAATCGACACCAAGTACATGCGTGACAACTGGCACTGGGAGGAGGTTAAGCCTCAGGTCCACAAGATCTATCGCGGCGACCTGGAAAAGAATCCGGAAGACTACCTGCTGTTGTTGTCTGAAGGTCGACTGGTTAACCTGGGCAATGCAACCGGCCACCCATCACGCATCATGGATGGATCGTTTGCCAACCAGGTAATCGCCCAGATCCACTTGTACAAGCAGGCTTTTGCCAGCAAATCAGCTGAACAGAAAGCCGAGCTGCTGCGTGTGGAAGTACTGCCCAAGAAACTGGACGAAGAAGTCGCCGCATTGATGGTACTGGGTTTCGGTGGTGTGATCACAAAAATGACACCATCCCAGGCCAAGTACATCGGCGTGAAGGTAGAAGGGCCCTATAAGCCTGACGCCTACAAGTACTGATCTATTGATTAGGAACCAGCTGTATTGCTGAGCTCGCATTAAGGATGACATGTTGCAATTCCTGGTGCGACTCAGCTTAAGCGACGACGTTCCTGGACAGACTGTCAAACCTTGTGAATCTCACAAAGTAACGGATGAAGATAATGGACATCAAAAACCCAGACGCACGTTTCAGTTTTGAATTTTTCCCTCCGCGCACTGACGCGGGAATGGAAAAACTGATGATCGTGCATCAGGAACTCGCCGCCCTGCGCCCGGATTTCTTTTCGGTGACTTACGGGGCGGGCGGGTCCACCAGGGATGGTACCCGGCAGGCGGTTACAAAAATTTCCCATGCGGGTTCGGCCGTCGCGCCTCACCTGTCGTTTGGCGGCTCCAGCAAGGAAGACATCCTGGCCCTGCTGGAGTCCTATCGTGAAATGGGCATCAATCGCCTGGTGGCATTGCGTGGCGACATACCCTCAGGCACCGGCGCGGCATCACAGTATTTTTACGCCAACGAGCTGATAGAGTTTGTACGCGAAAAGACTGGCGATCACTTTCATATTGAAGTGGCCTGCTACCCGGAAATTCATCCGCAATCCGACAGCTACGACAGCGATATTCATTTTTTCAAAAAGAAAGTAGATGCGGGTGCCAACAGCGCGATCACCCAGTATTTCTACAATCCCGATGCCTACTTCTATTTCGTCGACAACTGCGAAAAAGCCGGTATCGAGATTCCGATTGTACCTGGCATCATGCCAATCACCAATTTCACCAGCCTGCAGCGCTTCAGCGTCAATTGTGGCGCAGAGATCCCGCGCTGGATTCGTCAGCGCCTGCAATCCTATGGCGATGATGTGGAAAGCATTCGTGCCTTTGGCGCCGAAGTTGTCCTGCATCTTTGCGAAGATCTGCTGGCAGGCGGTGCGCCCGGACTGCATTTCTACAGCATGAACCAGACTGAACCGGTTCGACAGATCTGGCAACAGCTGGATCTGCGCTGAGGCTCAGGTCTCATCATGCGTCTGTCGCGAATCTACACACCTCAACCCTTGCAAGCAGGGGAACAGCTGCGCCTGGAAGGTGATGCTGCGCACTACCTTGGAAAGGTATTGCGCGCTAAAGTGGGACAGATGGTACGCTTGTTCAACGAGCAGCACGGTGAGTATCTGGCTGAGATTCAGGCGGTTGACAAACGCGGCATTGATCTGCAGCTCAACCCGTCACCAAACTGCCTGCCGGAGTCTCTGTTGCCTGTCCATATCGGACTGGGGCTGTCGCGTGGCGAGCGTATGGACTACGCGATTCAGAAAGCCACCGAGCTGGGGGTCGTTTCGGTCAGTCCTTTGTTCACCGAGCACAGCGAAGTCAAGCTGAGTGACGAACGTGCAGACAAGCGCACGGCACACTGGCAGAAAGTTGCAATCAGTGCCGCCGAGCAGTGCGGTCGCTGTACCGTTCCCACCATACATCCACCCCAGGCGCTAAGCGAATGGCTAAGCGGCGTACCCAGCGGTCAGGGCTTTATTCTTGACCCTGAGGGAAGTCATGGTTTTACCGGCGCAGCACCTGACCAGGTGTTCTTGCTGATTGGTCCTGAAGGTGGCATCAGTTCTGAGGAAATGAAGCTGTCGAAGTCCCAGGGCCTGTTGCCGGTTCGCCTGGGACCCAGAGTACTGCGCACAGAGACTGCTCCGGTCGTGGCGCTGACGGCGCTGCAGCTTCAGTGGGGCGACTTCAGGGACTGATCTCCCACCTTCCTTAAACGCTCCTGTCGCGTTAGGGTGTCACAACGGCACTCAACATGAGGGGACGCCATGAAATATATCTTTGAAGTACACATCAAACCTGGCTACACCGCCGAGCAATATGCTGAGGCATGGGTGCGCGCCAGCGAAATTATTCAGCAGGCTGAAGGTGCGCGCGGCACTGAGTTGCATCGAAAACTGGATGATCCGAATGTGTTGATCGCTATCGCCAGTTGGGACAGCAAGGCGTACCGTGATGCGATGGAGAGGCAGCACAACCGCAAGGTGGCCGAGATTATTCAGGGCGCTGCGCACCTGTGTGACATCCGCCCGCTAGGCGAGTTTGCCGACCCGGACTGGGTGGTTCCACCCCAATAAAAAAAAAGGCCCCTCATGGAGGGGCCGTATAGTGACGACAGAACCGTTGGGGGGTGGTCACTGTCGTGTTCTTTGTTGCCTATTGCAGAAAAACGATTCCTTGCGAGCTTACTGCGTCGTGCAAAAGGGCCGCCGCAAACTGCGCAGCGGCCCTGGTCAAACATTACTTGGTGAATTCCGGGTAGGCTTCCAGGCCACACTCAGAGATATCTACACCGTTGTCTTCTTCCTCTTCAGTCACGCGGATGCCAATGACTGCTTTCAGAGCGATCCAGACGATCAGGCTGGTTACAAATACCCAGACGAAGATGGTCAGGGCGCCGATGATCTGGCCAGAGAAAGATGAGCCGTCGTTAGTGATTGGCACCAGCAGCAGACCCAGCAGACCACAGGTACCGTGAACAGAGATCGCACCAACCGGATCGTCGATCTTGATCTTGTCCAGGAACAGGATGCTGAATACAACCAGTACGCCACCGATACCACCGAAGATGGTTGCCTGCAGCGCAGTCGGAGTAGAAGGCTCCGCAGTGATAGCTACCAGACCAGCCAGCGCGCCGTTCAGCGCCATGGTCAGATCAGCCTTGCCGAACATCAGGCGAGCTGTGATCAGGGCAGCGATAAGACCACCAGCAGCTGCAGCATTGGTGTTCAGGAACACCATGGCGACCGCGTTGGAGTTGGCGACGTCTGCCAGCTTCAGGACAGAACCGCCGTTGAAGCCGAACCAGCCCATCCACAGGATGAAAGTACCAAGCGTTGCCAGCGGCAGGTTGGCGCCAGGAATAGCACGCACTGAACCGTCAGCAGCGTATTTGCCTTTACGAGCACCCAGAATCAGTACACCGGCCAGTGCGGCTGCCGCACCTGCCATGTGAACGATGCCAGAGCCAGCGAAGTCAGAGAAGCCCAGATCACCCAGTGTGAACATGCCAAATACAGCGTTACCGCCCCATGTCCAGGCACCTTCCATCGGGTAGATGAAGCCAGTCATGACTACAGCGAATGCCAGGAAGGCCCACAGCTTCATACGTTCTGCGACTGCACCAGAGACGATGGACATGGCTGTTGCCACAAACACCACCTGGAAGAAGAAGTCAGAAGCGCCAGAGTAAACTGAACCGCCGTCAAAGCCTGCTTCAGCCTTGCTTGCCAGCGCATCAGCAACCAGCGTGTCGCCGCCTTCAATGCCAGTCAGGAAGTAAGTACCGCCGTACATGATCGCGTAACCGCTGATCAGATACATGGTGCACGATACCGCAAACAGCGCCACGTTCTTGGTCAGAATTTCGGTTGTGTTCTTGGAACGGACCAGACCGGCTTCCAGCATAGAGAAGCCTGCCGCCATCCACATTACCAGTGCGCCGCACACCAGAAAGTAGAAGGTGTCCATCGCGTACTGAAGTTCAAAAATTTGGTTTTCCACCTTGATTTCCTCCGATTATGGAATCGACAGCCGCTTATACTGCAGCTTCGCCAGTTTCACCGGTTCTGATGCGAATAACCTGCATCAGGTCCGAAACAAAGATCTTGCCGTCACCGATTTTTCCAGTGTTGGCGGCCTTGGTGATGGCTTCCAGTGTCTGATCCAACAGATCATCGCCGATGGCCACTTCGATCTTCACTTTGGGCAGAAAATCCACCACGTATTCCGCACCACGATACAATTCGGTATGGCCTTTCTGCCGTCCAAAACCTTTGACTTCAGTTACCGTGATCCCCTGAACGCCTATCTCGGACAGTGCCTCGCGGGCATCGTCCAGCTTGAAAGGCTTGATAATCGCCGTTACTAACTTCATGAGTTGCTCCTTTCTTGTTAATACCTGCGCCGCCTATTCAGCCCAGATACACCTGGACCACGTCTATGCATGGCGCGTGCCACATTGGTAATTTGACGTAATATCATGCATCTAGGCGGGCATGGCAGGATCCCGGAATCAATAAAGCACCATTTTGGTGCGCCTTGATTTGCCAATGCACAAAAAGAGGGAGAAACCAGAACGTCCGGTTCACTGACCCGTGATAAGGATTAGCTTTTAGCAGGTGACTTATTTCGGCATAATCCAATTGCAAGTCCTAAGCCGCCGGAGGCCAACCTTGAATCGTAATTTGCTGGATGAACTGACCGAGCGCATCAATCGATTGATGCCGCAGGCTCAGGCCATGGGAGAGGAAGCAAAAGAGGGAATGCGCACCGCGCTGCAGCAGACTTTTGCCAAAATGGATCTGGTGACCCGGGAAGAGTTTGATGCTCAGCAGCGCGCACTGGAGCGTGCGGAACAAAAGCTTATCGAGCTGGAGGCGCAACTGACGGCGCTGGAGCAGCGTGCGGCGAACCCAGGCCACGAAGACTGAGCCCCCTGTAAGAAGCTGCCTCGGCAATGTCTTGCGTTTCAATTTCAGCACGGCCGTCAAGGTCGGCAATCGTCCGGGCCAGCTTGATCAGGCGATGACAGGCCCGCGCCGACAGCTTCATTTTCTCCACCACCTTTTTCAGTAAGGCATCACAGCCAGCAGACAAAGGGCAGATATCGTGTAATTGCCGCGCATTCAGCCGGGCATTCAGGCAGCCAGCTCGCGCGAGCTGCAGTCGGCGGCATCGCTCAATCTGCTGCAGCGTCACGTCGAGGCCGGCTTCAGGCTCAGTATGCGTATTGCGCTGCATCAACTCCTGATAACTCAGGCGCGCAACTTCCACATGCAGATCGATGCGATCCAGCAGTGGGCCTGAGATCTTTTCCAGGTATCGCGCAATGCGATCGGGTGTGCAGCTGCATTGTCGCTCGGAATCCCCGTAGTAGCCGCAAGGACAGGGGTTCATGGCACAGACAAGCAGGAAGTCAGATGGGAATGTTACGCGATAATCCGCCCTGCTGATCGTGATATGCCCGGCTTCCAGCGGTTCGCGCATACTCTCCAGCACATGGCGTTTGAATTCTGTCAGCTCATCCAGAAACAGCACACCTGCGTGCGCTAGCGTCACCTCTCCGGGATTGAGGCTGCGGCCGCCACCCACAATGGCAGCGCTGCTTGCACTGTGATGGGGCGCACGAAAGGGTGGTTCGCCCCATTGCGCCGCCTCAACCGGGTGACCTGCGACTGAGCGGATTGCCGCTACTTCAAGTGAGGAGTCCTCGGGCAAAGTCGGCAACAGTTTTGGCAGGGCGTTGGCCAACAGCGTCTTGCCGGTCCCGGGGGGACCTACCATCAGCAGGTTATGCCCTCCCGCCGCCGAAATCACCAGTGCGCGCTTGGCTTGCTGCTGGCCGCTGATCGCAGAAAGTGGCGAAGCAGTGTTGCGACCTTGATCATTGTGCGAAAGCGACACGGTAGGCAGGGGTTCAAGGCCTGCCCCCGCACCAAAGTGCTGGCAGGCGTCGACCAGCGTTGCTGCGCCATAACAAAGCGCTCCTTTGACCACTGCAGCCTCATCTGCATTGCCAGCCGGGATCAGCACCTCACGTGTGTTGCCACGCGCTGCAATGATTGCCGGCACCACGCCCTGCACACGGCGAATCTCTCCTGACAGCGCCAGCTCACCCAGAATTTCGGTAGACTCAAGACGCCTGGCGGCGATCTGCTCAGAGGCCGCCAGGATGCTCAGCGCAATAGCCAGGTCATAACGCCCGCCGCTTTTGGGTATGTCCGCTGGCGCCAGATTGATGGTGATGCGCCGGGCCGGGAACTCCAGACCGGCATTGATGATGGCACTGCGTACCCGCTCGCGACTCTCCTTCACGGCAGTTTCCGGCAGCCCCACCATGGACAGCGACGGCAGTCCATTGGACAGATGCGTCTCCACTGTCACCAGCGGCGCATCCACACCCTGATTGGCCCGTGTATAAACGACGGACAGCGACATTGATGTCCTCCCTGACGATGTCGGTGTCTGGATATTTCGTGTTTCTTATCGTTGTTATAGTTTACAGGTCAGATGATTGCCCAGTTTGTATGGCAGACTATGTCTTGCGTCAACGGGACAAAGATAACAATCCAGGTAATTTACAAGTATTGAATGAAACATTGAAAAATGCCTCTAGATGTTGCCCTGAGCATTAGGTCTACAACAATAAACGAGCTTGCGCACTATCAATGCTCTCATCTCGTACTACACCCGTTAAAGCAATCTGGATGTCACGACCCCGGATCAACCAGGAACGCTGGCATTTCTCCTTTCGCCACAGCCTCCAATCTGCGCTCCTGTCTTGTCTCCATTTCCACGACTTGCCTGATCTCGTCGACCTGGGGCCCGTGTAGTTGAAGCCAGACAATGTGAGTAACTCCTCCGATATCTTGAGGTTGAAACGGAATACCTTTCGATTCGAATTGCGCTCTGTATTTACTCTTTTTGCGATCATCAAGTATGACCATGGACTCTATAGCGGTATGACTCAGAGCCTCCCCGTAGCTTACTTGCCGGATTATGCCAAGAACAGCCGCGTGGAATTGAAGTGGATATTGCAGTAAACCTTGCTCGTCGAATCTAAACGGTATATTGCTCTGCTCCATCATCTCCATAACTAAACGTTGTTGCGACTCATCGGCTAGCTTAAAACCACTGGCGATATCGCCAGATGGAAAGTTATCCTTTCCGCAGCCGGCGAGCACCATGAACAAGCAGAAGAAGAGCATTCCAGGACTTTTAGTAATCTGCGCTAGATCCATGTGGTATCCAATCTCGAGAAATCATTCTCTCAAAAATCGATCTATACTTCGGCCGTTCGTTTATTCATGAAGTACGCCTGTATGTTGATCGCTATGAAGCAGAGGGCTAAATCCAGAAGTGTAAAGACACCCACATACGAGAGTGCCACTGAAGGCAGCAATAGCAGAGCTGCCGTTATTCTGTTTGTAATGCCAAACAAATACGGTACTAACGCCCACGGTATCCAGATAAGAGTTGCGGCCAGCACTCGGGCCTCTTCCGCGACCAATCCGTTTGACGCAGCTTTGGCCTCGTCTATTTGTGACTGTATATTCGCCAATGCACGTGCAGCTGAGGCTTCAACTTCTTCCAGCGTGTAGATTCGTTCGGTATCAATTACGATCTGAGCGGCACGATTTTGGTATCCTGCGGCAATTGAATCAGCTATGAGCAGAATAACTAAACTGAGACCGGTGGCAAGAAGTGATACTGCCACCAACTTTAATTGCAGAGCTGCCATCTTACCTGAGGAATGATGCAATCTGTTCATTTCCTTTTTTGGATATAGATGCCAATCTATTTGACTACTGATGAAACCTGCCCGGTGTCGGCAGAACTTCATCAAAGCCCTGCCGGCGTTCCAGCTCCAGCATGACCAGCAGGTCGTCGTAGCTGATGGGTTTGCTGAAGTAGTAACCCTGCACCTGATCACACTGGTTTTCGCGCAGGAACTCGACCACATCCTGGGTCTCGGCGCCCTCGGCGATGACGCGCATGTTAAGGCTGTGGGCCAGGCTGATGATAGCCTTGACGATGGTCGCGTCATCCAGACTCTGACAGACGCCGCTGACAAAGCTGCGATCCACTTTGAGGGCGGAGATAGGCAGGCGCTGGATATGTGCGAATGAGGAATAACCGGTACCAAAATCGTCCAGAGAGATGGCGATACCCAGTTTGCTGAGCTCACGCAGGCTCTGGTCGACCGCGCTGCCCTCAATCATCATGGTGGTTTCGGTCAGTTCAAATTCCAGGCGGCCCGGCGCGATGTCATGCTTGCGAATGATGTTGGCGACCGTACGTACAAAATTTTTGTCCTGGAACTGTTTGAATGCCACGTTAACGGCAATCTGGATGTGATCCAGACCACGCGCAGAAAGTTCATTCAGATAGCGGCACGCTGCGTGGATTACCCAGTAGCCCAGTGGTACGATCAGGCCGCTTTCCTCGGCAATACGGATAAAGGCACCTGGCGGCAGCAGACCACGCACCGGATGTTGCCAGCGCACCAGCGCCTCGACACCCACCACGCGATTGCGGCTGATATCAATGCGAGGCTGAAAATGCAGCACAAAGTCTTCTTTACGCAGGCTGCGGCGAATCTCGGACTCCAGCTTCAATTCCTGCTGCGCGGCATCGGTCATTGCGCGGTTGTAGCGCTGCAGCGTGTTGCCTTTTTCCTGTTTGGCGGCCCGCATCGCCATATCGGCCTGTGCAAACAGTGCATCAACAGTAACCAGGCCCGGCTCCTTGATCGCAAGACCAAGACTGACATTCATTTTTACGGCATGTCGTGCCAGCGGGAAGGGCTTGTTCATGGCCTGCAGAATGGCATCGCTACGCTTTAACGCCTCAGCCTCGGCGGAACCGCCAACATGCTGGAAGATGACCGCAAACTCATTCCCACCAATTCGCGCCAGGCGCTGTCCCGTGGCGAGACAGGACTGGATACGCTCAGCGATCAACTGAATCAGTGCATCGCCGGCGCCCTGGCCGTAGGACACGTTGACCTTCTTGAACTGATCGACGTCAATCAGCAACAGCGCCACCTGTGCCTCATCCAGCACGTTGCTCAGAGCGCTGGCAAGTTGCTCTCGCAACTGTTGGCGGTTACTCAGGCCAGTCAGGGGGTCCGTCGCTCGAACCGGCTTATTTATGACGGTGCGACGATTGGCGCCGAAGTGTAGTAATGCGCTGCGCAGCAATGGCACGCTCAGCGCTGCGCGGGGCAGCACTTCAAAATCTCGATGATGGCTGAATTCCGGGCTTTCTTTGTCACTGAGAACGATAAGAGGAAGGGTGATTTTCTGGCGACTGAGCTCCATCAGCAGGCGGGCGGCTACCAACACATCGCTGACCTGGCCCCATATCATCAGGTCGCACTGCGATAGATCGCGCTTGGCCAGAGCTGCGGAATCGGCTGGGCATCTGATCAATTGCCCCGGGATGTCAGCCATGCTCTGCAATAGCTGATCCATCAAGCCAAAATCCGATTCCTGTTCGGAAATAAGTAATATGCGCACTGCGCGGTCACCCTCTAACTCGAGATTACCCCAGAGTCAGTTATCGGCACTGGATCTGGTAACTACAGGTGATCCAGTTCACATATCCAAAAAATAACGAATTCTATCAAATTCCTAAAGCTGAGCCATCTATTAAGGCTCATGAGGTATAATCCCACGCCCCGCGCTTTCTTACACCAAGCAATTTCCAAAATCGTGAACCAGCTCAACTCTAAACAGAAAGAAGCCGTCAAATACATCAGCACGCCATTGCTGGTGCTGGCAGGTGCTGGTAGCGGGAAAACCAGCGTAATTACGCAAAAAATCAGCTATCTGATCCGAGAATGCGGGATCCCCGCACAAAAGATCGTTGCGGTGACATTCACCAATAAAGCCGCACGGGAAATGAATGAGCGTGTTGGGCGACTGCTGAAAGGCACCGATCACAATATGCGCGGGCTGACCATCGCCACTTTCCACCGCCTCGGCCTGACCATTATCCGTCATGAACTCAAGCACCTGGGTCTGAAAAGCGGATTCTCTATTTTCGATGCCCAGGATGCGATGTCTCTGCTTAAAAGCCTGTTGATACAGGGTGCAGAAATTTCCGAAGAGCAACTGCGGCTTATTCAGTGGCAAATATCAGAATGGAAAAACGACCTCTTGCTGCCCCCGCAGGCCATGGATGCAGCGCAGGATGCCGACACCGTATTTGCGGCACGTGTTTACGAGGAGTATCAGCGGCATCTGCGGGCGTTTAATGCTGTCGATTTCGATGACCTTATTCTGTTGCCAGTGACTCTGCTACAGGACCACGACCGGGTGCGTGAACGCTGGCAGAACCGTGTGCACTACATGCTGGTGGACGAATACCAGGACACCAACACCAGTCAGTACCAGCTGGTGAAGCTGCTGGTCGGGCCTCGCAATGGCCTGACCGTGGTGGGCGACGACGATCAGTCCATCTATGCCTGGCGGGGGGCACGTCCGGAGAACATGCTGCTGCTCCAGCAGGACTACCCCAGCCTGAAAGTCGTCAAGCTTGAGCAGAACTACCGCTCCAGCAACATCATCCTTCAGGCAGCCAACACCCTGATCGGTAATAACCCTCACATTTACGAAAAAACGCTGTGGAGTGAGCTGGGGCTGGGCGAGCCCATGCGCGTGCTGGCGGTCTCTGACCAGGACGCTGAAGCTGAACGCATCTGCACTGAGATTCTTACACTATGCGTCCAAAAGCAGCTGAAGTATGGCGACTTTGCCATTCTGTATCGCGGCAATCACCAGGCGCGACTGCTTGAGATCAAATTGCAGGCTCACCAGATTCCCTACCAGCTAAGTGGTGGCACCTCGTTTTTTTCCCGCACCGAAATCAAGGATCTGATGGCCTACCTGCGCCTGCTCATCAATCCTGATGACGACAATGCTTTCCTGCGTATCATCAATACGCCCCGGCGCAAAATTGGCCCCTCCATTCTTGAGGGCCTGGGCACCTACGCCAATGAACGCGGCGTCAGCATGATGGCTGCGATTGACGAAATGGGCCTCGAGCAATATCTGGGCAAACCCAAAACCGAAAAACTGCGCGCCTTCCGCGAGTGGCTGCAGGGCGTTTCCCGACACTGTCATCGCGGCGACCCCATCAAGGCTATCCGCGAAATGATCAGCGATATGGACTACGAAGGCTGGTTGCAACAAAACAGCCCGACACCGAATGCTGCTGAGCGGGCAATCACCAATATCAACCTGCTGCTGGACTCGCTGGCTCGCAGTCTGCAGAACGACGATGAAGCCGAGCAGGATGAAGAAGCGCGGATTGAGGCAGCTATCAACAAGTTGATACTGCGCGACCTGCTGGAGCGTCAGGAAGAGGAAGGCGTGGACAATCAGGTCCAGCTGATGACCCTGCATGCCGCCAAAGGTTTGGAGTTCCCGTGGGTATTCATTATGGGGATGGAAGAGGAACTGTTGCCGCACCGAAACAGTATCGAGAACGACGATATTGAAGAAGAACGCCGGCTGGCCTACGTGGGTATTACCCGGGCAAGACGGGGACTGGTGTTTACGCTAACCAAAAAACGTAAACAGTTCGGTGAAATAGTGCCAACAACTCCCAGCCGTTTCCTGGATGAACTGCCGCAGGACCACCTGCAGTGGGAAGGCCGAGGGGACTCCACACCGGAACAGAAGCGTCAGAAAGGTGAAGCCGCGCTGGCAGGCCTGAAAGCCTTGCTGGAGGGATAAAGGACCGCAGTGCCCAAGCTGAACGTAGGAATTTATACGCAAAAAAAGGCCCCAATGGGGCCTTTTTCATTTAACTCGTCTTACTCAACGCTGTTTTCCAGGATGTAATCCAGAACCAGCGCCAGCTCGTCGTTTGAGCAGGTAAAACACATGCCTTTCGGCGGCATGATGTTGTTGTAACCATTGATGGTGCTTTCCAGCAGCACATCACGGCCTTTCTCAAGGCGCTCTGACCAGTCTTCTGAATTGCCAAAGCGTGGAGCACCAGCGGCGCCGCTGTTGTGGCATGCTGCACAGCTCTGAGTGTAGGTACGTTCAGCGCTGAAGCCTTCAGTAACCTGAGCCAGAGTCAGTGTCTGTTCAGCGGTAGCTGAACCGGTTGCCATGACAGTTGCCAGAACCAGACCAGAAAGTGCAGCACCCGTTTTTACGATATTTCTCAACTTCACGTTTGTTCCCCTCTCGCTTGACGCATTGAATAGGACTATCTGGGCCTATTATCTCCGGTCCAAACTGAACCGCAGATGAACAGGCTTACTCGGCAGACTGGCCGCTCAGGTATTCCACCAGCGACGCGATGTCTTCATCGGAGCAGGTGGTGCACATACCGCGCGGCGGCATGGCGTTGACGCCATTGATGGCATTGGAAACGATTGTCGAAAATCCTGCCTCGCCGACTCTTGATACCCAGTGATCAGCATCGCCGCGACGGGGCGCGCCAGCCATACCTGTGTTGTGGCACATTGCGCAGTATTGATCATAAGTCGTCGCAGGATCAAACGCGGCTGCTGTGGCACCAGATGCTGCAGGAGCACCGCCGGTTGCGCAAGGCTCCCCCGCCAGACAGACTTCACCGACCGGCTGCAGTCGCTGGGCAACCTGCTGTTCGTGTGTCTGTGCAACTACTGCACCGGCGATACCAAGGCCCAGTACCAGCAGACCCATTTTAACTACGCGGGACTTCAAACCCAGATTCAACATGCTTAACTCCTGAACTGATAACTAATAGGTGCTCCGAACAATAGAGACCCGACCACTGACGACAAAACTTTCACCGGGGACGGACACACTCGAACACGGTATTATAGCTGAAGTGCCGCAAGTCGTGCTACTGCGTGAAACTACTCAGTTGTCGCGTCGTACCCCATCGAGGTCCGCTTCAGCGCTGTCTGCCAGCCAGGGAAGGTCCAGGGGCAGGTGCCAGTGGGCTTCATCGCACTTGCTGATCATCAGCTCAATTAATTGATGAACGTTGTCTGCCTTCAACGGGATTGCGAATACCGGAAGATGCTGTCGACGCTCGATCATTGCGTCTGGCATCGGTAATCCTTTGAATGCCAGCAGCAATTGCTGCTGATTTTTGTCGCCGCGTAACTGCACTGTCAATTCGGTTGCCAGGTACAGCTTGCCGCGGAGTGAAGGCTGTGAAGCATCTGAGTCGCTCTGGCCAGCAGTTTTCCCTGGATCCGCGCTGTCATTTTCCGGCGATGTTGCAGACCCCTCCGGCACATCCGATTTCGCCTTCTGAGCCGCCTTGTCAGCCTCGGCTTTGGCCTGCATTGCCTGTTGATGCCCCATACGCAACACTTCCTGCCAATAGACGCTGGGCGTTTTTTCCAGACCTGTGAGCGCCGGCAAGCGATCAACCAATTGCCGCATCACGACCATCACCATCCGCCTGCTTAGCAGCATGTGAACATCGGTGTCGGCCCCGGCCAACTGGGCACGGACGACCAATCGATCCTCCAGCGCGCTGTAGCTAATGGTGAACTGATTGCTCAGCGGAAAGTTTGAATTTTGCGGATGCTGATCTGCCATCTTACCGATGCCTACAGTGAATCAAAGTTGAGCGTGCCGCCATCTCCTTCACCGAACAGACCGTCGAGCTCTGCTGGTGCCTTCTTGGGGTCGGCGTTGCTGTGGAAGTTGGCTCGCTTTATCAATTGATCCATTTGTGCCGTGGAGAACAGTTGAGCATAAGCTAGTGGCAATGCGCCGACATTTCGTAACGCGATCAATTGTTGCGCATCGAGTTCGTTCAATTTGGATTCATTGACCCGGTGAACACCATTAATTGTCAGCGGTGGCTGGTCTTCGCCCCTCGGTATCTCGATCATCCAGGGGTCTATCAGGCCGGCTTCGTCTAAGGCGGCACATGCCTTAAGTGTTTGTTGACGGTTATCTTCACACTGGGTGATGAAATTGACGGTATCCGCTGGTGTTTTTTCAAGTGTCCCGTCATCCTGAAACAGACGGGGAAAAGACTCATCGTCAGTCAGATGGCTTTGATCCACGCAGAATACTTTGTTCCCTTCCGTGTCGTTAAGCACCGCGAATGGGTATGCTCTGAGGCTGGCTGGAATATAGTCACCAAGCCACAGATGGTCGTTGCTTACATACAGGTTGCGGTCGCCACCGACACCAACCAGCGCTATGTATTGATAACTACCATCCTCAGCCTGAACAAAACCGGTGACATGATGTGGCGCGATCCTGGCTATTTCTGCCAACAGGATTGGAACAATCTGCTGGTCCGCAACAAACTCAAACCCTTTGCTGGGTTGCCATCGCTTGTGCAGATGGTCTTTTCTGGAAATTGCTATCCACGAAGTCATAACTAATTGATCCTACTACTGCTGTAAGTGAGAAGCGACGCAATACAGCGACTTTTCAAAAGCCGTGTTGCTTTCAACATCCATTATCTGAGGGTCAAACAATCTGAAGCGCCTTTAGCGCTGGCAATTGTTTCTGGGCAAACTCGTCAGCCTGGCGACTCAGTTCGGCAAGATTGTCCTCTGGTGTTTCCAGAGTTTTGCCGTCTTTAATCAATCGCTGATTTTGACTGCTTAGGACCTGCCACGCGTATTTCGCCCAATCTGCCGGCTGTTTTTGCCCCTCACTGATGGCAGACAGGAAAACCTGATTAAATCTGGGCACCATAATTCCGCCGCCGGTTACCGGACTGGCAAGGAACGAAATATCGTTACTGCCATGAGCGTTTGATCTAAGCTTGGCGTTAATCCTGGCTGTGTGCTTTCTGGCCTTTTGAATGACGGCGTCATCCTGAGCAGGTGCTATGGCGCCTGAAGACGCCAATACCATAGTGGCCTCAATTATTTGAGCAAGACTGATATTGTGCCCGGCCAGATGTTGCTCGACCTCTCCCAGCGTTCGGATTTTATGGTCTGCCATGAAGTCCAGAAACGGTCCGTAAACCGCTTCATTCATGCTGGCCTCACCCAGCGCAGTTTTTACTTTCAGTGAGACTTCCGGGCGATACACAGCCAGTACAATTTTTTGCGCTCTTACAGTCGCGGCAAGTTCCAGCGGATTAAGTCTGCGAGCACCTTTTACCCAGTAGTCTTTCCGAAACTGCTGGTTGACCATGAAGTCCCGAACCGACTCGCGAAACATATTGTCCGGGATCTCTTTCATGAATGCCTGCTGTTCGGCACTCAGATTTATCGAGTCAATGTTCTCCAGGTAGCTGGCCGAACAGGCATAACTTACCTTGGCGGTTTCCAGCCAGTCCGCCATCGTCGAGAAGTGCATGGGATGCCAATCCCGATTGAAATACTCGTGGGCAAGATAATGTCTGCTTTGTTCTTTCAACTTCTTCAGTCGCTCGCCGACGGTCGGATTTGCCCTCGCAAACATCGGATTGGTCGCTATCAGATTCTCCGCAAATTCAATCGCATCATCGATACGTGAAACAATTCCTCGACCTTCAGACCCGATCACCTCTGCATGTTCGGTCATCAAGTGCCGCATAGGCGCAAACGTAGCCCAGCCAGGTAAAGTGTTGTAGCTGATGTATAGAACGCCACCTACTTTGAGTTTGCGTCTGACAAAGTCGACAATAACGGCACGGTTCGCATCCGATATCCAGCTCCAGATACCGTGCAGGCCTATATAGTCGAACTCCGGCAGATCGTCACGATGGGCAAAGTCTTCGAAGGACTCATCGTAGAGTTGTGCATCGGAGCCGGAAATGGAGGCCAGCTCCTGCGCAAACCCAGCTTGTGCCGGGTTGAAGTCCGTACCGTACCAACTGGTAACCGAGGCCGATGCATGCAACGCAGCGCTCAGACCTTGGCCAAAACCCAGCTCGCAGGCTGTTCCGACCTCAGGAAAGACGAGCCCCTTGTTAAGAAATGCCATTTTGACTCTTAACGGGTTCAGCTCGGCGTAGTAGCCAAAAGTGTATCCAATATCGGCTACGTAGCCTGCGCTCCAGTTGCTCACCTGTCATTCTCCTGTCAGTCGAATTCAATAGACGAATCTAAAGAAGCTTACCTTATTTCGTTTGCAAAATTCCAAGATAAAAAAAACCCCCCGCCTTGCGGCGAGGGGTTTTTGTTGCTCAAACTATCCGAGCATTCGCAATTACATTATGCGAATGTCAGGTAGTCAGTAGCTGTGTCAAGCGTAGAACCGGACAGATCCAGAGTACCAGTCAGCTTGATTACCAGGTCGCCAGCTGCCAGACCCGCTGTACCGTCGTTAGCGACGATATAGGTGTCTGAACCGTAGGTGAACCAGGACACTTCGTTAGCTGTATCAGTCAGTGAAGCCAGCGTCAGAGCTGAGTCCAGAGTAGTAACAGCAGCTGTCAGTGTAGTCTTGGCACCCAGTGTTGCAGCAGCCAGAGTGTTACCAGCCAGCAGTTTGATGCTGTCGCCTACTGCGAAGTCAGTGATAGTAACGTTGGTAGCTGTTGCAGCAGTAGCACCAGTAGCAACTGAGGCAGCAACGTCAAACTTGTCGTTACCAGCGCCACCAGTCAGTGTGCCACCTGCAGCAGATGTAGTAATGGTGTCGTTACCGGCACCGCCCACTACTGTGGCTTTGCCAGCCAGAGTGATCACGTCGTTCGCTGAACCGCCAGTTACGGTCAGACCAGCTGTAGCAGCCTGAACGTTGGTGGTGTTGATGGTCAGTACGCCAGTAGCGGCTGAACCGTCGATTGCTGTTACACCAGCAGCTACGCCTGTACCAGGAGCAGTGTCACCAGCTGTTGCAGCGAAGGACAGAGTCAGCGCCTTGCTGCCGCTGGCTGTAACTGTCTTCAGTGTGCTGCCATCGATAGTGATGGTGTTAGTGCCGCTGCTGCCGTTAGAAACAACAGTTACGTTTTCAACGCCATCAGTCTTGACGGTGCCAGCTGCAACGGTGCCAGTTGTACCAGCAAAAGTCACTGTGTATGCATCGCTAGTGCCAGAAGTGCTCTTCAGGCCGATAGTGGTGGTACCAGTGTTGTTGCCAGTAACTGACAGACCTGTAGAAGCTGAAACGTTAGAAACAGTAGCACCACCTGTGCCGCCTGACAGAGTCAGAGAGCTGATGGTAGAACCAGTCATCAGTTCAACGTCCAGAGTCGCTGTAGTAGACAGATCCAGCGCTTCGAAGTTAACGAAACGAGCTGCGTTAGCAGCGTTGATCAGGCCAGCAGCTACCGTGTCATTGCCTTCACCACCGTCGATAGTGGTAGAGGTGCTTGCGGCAACTGAACCGCCATTGACCAGCAGGCTGTCGTCGCCAGCGCCCAGATTGATGGTTGAACCAGCGGCTACAGCACCACCCAGAGTTACTGAGTCGTTACCTGCACCTGATTCAACTGTCAGCTTGGCAGCACCCAGCGTGAAGCTGTCGTTGCCAGTACCGGTTTTAACAGTTGTTACTGTAGCAGCCAGAGTACCCAGAGTCAGAGCAGCAGTTGCAGCTGAACCGT
Source organism: Pseudohongiella sp. O18 (assembly GCF_021729085.1). Lineage (GTDB taxonomy): Bacteria > Pseudomonadota > Gammaproteobacteria > Pseudomonadales > Pseudohongiellaceae > Pseudohongiella. The sequence continues at coordinate 592,107 of NZ_JAJSAR010000001.1, forward strand.
CAACTGAAGTTACTGTGGCAGCAACGCCGTTGTTCAGAGTCAGAGCAGAACCACCAGTGATGGTGATTGACTTGGCTGCAGTGAAGCCAGCGATGTCCAGTGAGTTCTTGGAACCGCCAGAGTTGATGGTCAGCGAGGTTGCCGTGGTGCTGTCAACGTCTGCACCGCCAGCCAGGAAGGCGTTAGTGGCGCTGCCGCTGTTGATACCAGCATTGTTAGCATTGATGGTGAACGCGTGACCACCAGTAGTTGAGTTGCTGATGGTGGTTGTGTAGGTAGCGTTGGTTGCACCAGTCAGGTTCAGAGTAGCCAGTGCACGACCGTCAGCTGCAGCAGCAGCATTCACAGAGTCCAAAGTTACTTCTGTCATGGTGGAGCCATTGTTGTTACCCAACACAGCTGAGTTGTTGTTAATGTCTACGGCACCGCCGCCTTTGACACTAACAGTTGTCGCGCCGTTGCTGTTGACAGTGGTTGCACCAGTGCCAGCAGTAACGTTGATTGCTTTACCGCCAGTGATGGTGGTAGTGGCCGCGCCAGTAACAGTGGTTTTCACGTCAGTTGTAGTGGCTGCAGTTACAGCTGTGTTAGCTGTACCAGCTGCTGCTGAAGTGAAAGAAGTCAGGCCAGTTACGGCAGAAACGTCAACGTTCACGCCACCGTTGGTCTGAAGTTCCATCGCTTCGATGTTGGTGAAGGTCACGCCTGGCAGGCTGAACTGAGCACCCGCTGCAGTTGACGTGTCAGTGATGGCAACAGTGTCGGTGCCAGCGCCGCCATCTACTTTATCCAGACCGCCCAGCACAGCGCTGGTAGCAGTGATGGTTGCACCAAAGGTGTCGTTGCCGGACGTACCGGTCAGGTTGTCGATACCAGTGGTGAAGTTGTAAGTCTGACCAGCAGCTACTTCGCCGTCGATTTCTGCTTTGGCAGCAGTGACGCTGGCAGTTGTTGCGTCAACTTCAGCGACAACTTCCTGCAGAGCGGACAGAGTAGTGGTTGCTTTCTTCTGTACAACAGTGTGGTGGTTTGCCACTTCAACTTTGTTGTTCAGCTGAGCTTTAGCGTTCGCCCAGTTGGTGTCGCTGGCTGGAACAGCTTTCAGTGCAGCAACTGCAGCCAGAACTGTTTCAGAACGTGTCATGCCGTTGTTCAGCATGGTGGTCAGCTCGCCAATCGCGAAAGTGCGAGTAGTGGCTGAAACTGTGCTGCCAAGCAGATTGTCTACGAACTGAGTAGCAAATTCTGTGTTGGACAGGAACGTTGGGTAAATGCTCTTGAATTCTGCAGATGCTGCGAGGCTAGCTGCGATCTGTGCAACGGTGGCACCAGATTCATATGCGGCCGACAGATCAGACAGTACGCCTACACCAGGTGCGGCGTCGAACATGGCTACCACTACGGTAAGCAGTTCGGTACGAGCTTCAGTGCTAATCGCCATTTGTAACTCCTTAAAGTTTATTCCAAATTGTTTTATCCGATTGTGACATGCCTAAAAAGCAAATGACCGCATATCGGCTGTGCCAAGAATACTCAAGTAAAGCAAATTTGCCTGTGACCGGAGTCACACAACAGAAAATAAGCCCAACCAAGCTTTTGCATCCTGACCAATCACACTTGAGCCACATGAATATGAGTCACAAGCGGACGTGCGCAGGGATATTAACCTGATGACCGGCGGCTTGGCAACGCCCTGAAAAGGATTTTTCTTAAGTTTGTGCTGTAAGCGGCTATTTTTGTTAGCTATATGGCTAGTTGGCAAGCCTTAGAAGGTGTGCGTGAAGCCGAATTCAAGCGTGGTATCGACGCTGCGGAACAGTTCGAGATTGCTGCGCTGTTTCTGATGATAGAAGTTCATCAGTAACTGTGTGTCAGCCGACAGCGGGTGATTGTACTGAATCAGCAAATAGCTGCGGCGCACTTTCCTTCGTGCATTGTCTTCAAGCAGCGGGCTATAGCCAGTCTGGTCCATCATCTCGGTGTGGTTGATCTGACTCATCAGCGAGCCCTTCAAGGGGCTTCCGTCAGGGAGCTGAAGACGCCAGTCCAGATTGAACTGCCAGCCAAGTCGGCTACCGCCAGAGCGCCGGTTACGAATAGGATCGTTGTACAGCGCACTGAATTCCGGGGTCCATTGTTGCTGGCCAATATTTGTATCGCGAATACAGTTAAGGCCCATTGATGCCTTGCTTTCAATTGCGTTCAGCGAGCTTTGGTTGTGAAACAGCTGGTGCTGGGCAGCAGCGGCCGAGTAGGGGCGACATCTCGCGAACTGGAAAGACGGCATGTAGCGGCCACCAACTTCTGCTGCTGTATAAAGAGGTGTGCCACCAAACATCAGATGGCTGATACCTGCCACAGCCTGCCAGCTGTGAACGGCATTGGGCTTGATGAAGGCATATCGCGCGTCGAACTGCAGCATGTCAGAGGCTGCATCGTCGCTGACCCGGCCCCGCAACTCCGCGACCACATTGTGTTGGTGTTCAGGGGCCAGCTGCCGGTATCGCATACCCAGACGTCCGTTTAGATAAGGTCCTTCTTTCGGCTGAAATTCCGGGTTCAGTGGCAGTGTGACGTCTTCGCCCGACAGGGTCAGCGTGATGTCACTTGGCGAGGGCGCGCCATTCAGGTTGTTGTCATAACCCAGCAGCAGATCACCATGCCATTGCGTCTGTCGGGTCAGACCCTGCCACTGCTGCTGGCGTTGCTGCAAAGATGGCGCCAGGTCCTCTGGCAGATCTTCCCGCCCCAGAATCTGGCGATTCATGGCCAGAGCCGAGAACAGATCGCCGCGCAAATACAGCGCCTGCGCATAGTCAATCTGCGCACCACCATTGTTGGGGTCCAGCAGCAATGCCCGCTCGAGCGATTCCAACGCGGAATTCAAATTGCCGGTATTGAGCTGTGCGGCTCCCAGCAGTGCAAAGTACGAGGTCTCCTGAAGACAACGTGGCAACAGAGGTAACAGCTGCGCCTGAAGGTCATCCCAGTCCTGAGCGGACCAACCGGGATCGGCAGACAAATTATAGTAGGGCGTCAGATCAGGGCAGGTTTGCGAGCCCAATAGCTGACCGGCGCCAGCAGTTTGCGAGCCGGTATCTGTCTGGGCATATGAAAGTCCTGAAAAGGCCAGGAACACCCCTGCCAGACCCAGACTGTAGCGAATGCTTTTTATTTTTGAGGGGTGTTTTGACATGCGGGCAATTATGGTGAATCGCATGCGCGCAGGCAATAAGAAGACTGGTTAATTGTTTTAAGTGAGATAAGCAAAAGGTAGCGCGGTCTGCCGGTTTACGGTTTGCCGCCCGAAACCACCTTGAGGTTGAGCTGGTCCTGCCGCGCACGACGCTGGGTAGCCTCATCATTCGCCGGCGCAAACAGGGTGTGCGGAATACGCAGACCGTCCAGCAGGTAGCTGCCCTGGGATTCAGGCTTGAGGTCGGACAGCTGACGGGCAACGCACTCGCCCATCAGGATTGGTTGTGCCAGTTCAGCAGTCAGTTCCTGGATACGCAGCGTGATGGTCACCGTGTCACCCAGCAGTGTATGACTGCGGCGATGGGCCGGCCCGATGGAACCTACCAGAGCGGGGCCCTGTTCAATACCTATGCCCAGCGCCAGTGGTTCCAGACCTGCAGGTGGTGTTTGTGGCATGTCTTTATGGATGCTTTCCTGCATTTGCTTTGCAGCTGCCAGAGCGGCATGTGCAGCGCGCTCGTTCTGACCATCCCAGACCGCCAGGACGCTATCACCCTTGAACTCCTGAATGCGCCCACCATGGCGCGCAACAATCTCTGCAGATTTGCTGAAGAAGAAATGCAGAATAGCTGCTGATTCCTCTGGCGGACGCGCTTCGCCAAAAGCAGAGAAATTGCGAAGATCGGCGCTCAACAGTGTTACGTCGCAGCGACGTGCATTGATGCTCGAGCTGGGCAGACTGTAGGCGATTTCGCGAGCGATATCGCTGGGCAGGTAGCTGTTCAGGTTTCCAAATACGCGGGTACGTTCGACACGCACACGTGCCTGTTCCAGCAACAGCAGTGCACTGGCGGCAAGTATGCTGAACAGTGCAGGCGCAACCCAGCCCAACCAGATTTCATAGGCTGCCAGCAATTGCCAGTGCAATGCCAATGCGATCACCGGCATCAGAACTGCCGCTGCGGGCAGGCCATAGGCCGCCATACGCTCGCGGGCACTGGCCAGGCCATAAAGGGCAAGGGCAAACAGCACCGCCATCAGGCCCAGCAGCATGTCGGCGCTGCGAGGTGTGTAAGGCATTGTGGTATCCAGCAGGCTGCCAATCAGACGCGCCTGAAGTTCTACACCGGGTGTCGCGCCACTATATGGCGTGGGCACAATATCACCCATGCCAAACGCGGTACCGCCAATCAACACCCAGGCGTTTTGCAGCATCCCGGCAGGGTAGTTACCGTTAATAACATCAATCGCTGAAATAGCCTGAAAATTTTCTGGACGGTCTTTGTATGAGATTCGCAGATTGCCGTCCTGGTCCAGAGGAATATCCAATCCAGGATAGGCATTCAGTCGCATGATCTGTTCGGGCGCCAGCCAGCTGTCACCCTGGGTGATAGACGCCTGCCAGCTTCCAGCCGTTGTTGCCTGCAACAGTGCGCTAATCGCCAATGCTGGATAAGTCTGACCGTCAACGCAGATAACGGCAGGAACATTTCGAACAGAGCCATCGCTGGCGACAATAGGTGCAATGTGGCCCTTTGGAAGACTGGCGAAGCCAGCGTGGTTGGCAACAAAGCTTCCTGTTTGTGTCGCTGTAGCATCACAGGCGACCCCCTGCATCGGATGAGTCATCTGACCGGTCTGTACATCGGGCTGATTCTGTCCGGGTAGCACTGGCACCTGCGCCAATACAGCGCCCGGTGACGCCTGCAGCGCGGCAATCAATATGTCATCCCCCGAACGAGGTTCCGGGTAAACCACATCGTGTATCTGTAGCTGCACGCCAGCAGCATTCAGCGCACTGACCAGCCGCGCCATATCATCTCGGGCCCATGGCCACGGACCAATCTCGGCAATACTTCGCTCATCAATGGCGACAATCGTAATACGTTCTTCGAGCTGGTCGTCAGCCGACATTACCCAGCCCTGAGCACCGAGCCTTTCCTGGAGAATCTGCAAGGGTGCGGAAAACAGTGTCATCAGCAACAATGTCATTACTGCCGCAAGCGCCAGCATCAGCAGACGTCCACGCATGGGCATCAGCCGTGCGGCGACGTTGAGCGGGTTATAGACGGTTATCAGATGACGTAGCGTTTGCATGATCAGCGTTTGTTCCACAAGGTCAGCCCGTGGATACCACCGGTTTGCAATTGCTGTTCGAAAAAGTAACTGGCCTCTTTGCCATCCAGACTGACAGCTCCCGCCATGGTAGCGGGCTCCGGGCCTGTCCGGTTGTGGAAGATGCCTGTCTCACTGATGAGGCCATTGGCCACAAAGTCCACACTGCCTGTGAGGCTGTGCTTCATGTTCAGCTCAGTCGAAAACTGACGGGTATTGAAGTCAATGTCGAACTTGCCACCCGTTACAGCCATCGCCACTATTCCAGTGCCGGAGTTGTAATAGGCCTGAGCGCTGCTTAGCTCAAAGCTCACCGGACCCAGCCCGGCATCTACGCGGTCGCGCCCGTTACTGTCACGGAAAAGTCGATACTCGCCGAGGCCGACCATCCAGTCACGACCTTCCTGGGCAAGTTCAAACGGGGCAGTAATGCGCTCAAGGTCGCCCTTGCCACTTCCGTAGCGCCCCCAGATCAGGTTGTTCTGTTTCAGTTGCTCGGTGGCAATCGCGACAGCAGGCGTGAAATTGGTATCGGCAACTGTGGGTGGCGTCACCGGAGGAGTAACTGGTGGCGTTGTCGGCTTTGCCACATTGGCAACTTCCTGCTTGACTCGCTGTGAGGTCACGTTTTCCAGGTAAACTTCGGTGCCGGCGGTCTTGTCATCGGCATTGGCTTCGGACGCCGCAATGGCCTGACTCACTTCTTCCCGCATCATGCCGGGCTCTCGCTCGACAGTTGCTGGCATGATTTGCGGGGCGGTCGTACTGCCATCCAGCTCCAGCATCTGCATTGAAGTGCCAGTCAGCTCGACTGCATTCGCCAGACAGGGTCCAAAAGCATCCGCGGTGCAATCCGCGGAAAATGGCGCCATCACAATGGTACCTTCGTTAACCTGCGCCCGAACCGCAACACTGGACGCGTTCACAACAAAGTCTGTGCCGCGCACACCAATGGCAGCGATGGGCGTATTCAGGCGGAAACGCTCTCGGGCAGCTGTGGCCCCATGACCGGATATGGATCGGGTGACACCTTCCTCCAGATTCAGTTTGATACTGGAGCTGGCCGGCTGATCAGGGTTGTAATCGTAACGCACAATTTCCAGCCGGCTGTCAGGCCTTACGCTCACCAGTGCCTGATCGACAAAGCGGATGTGCACATGCCCATTGGCAGCCGTGTGGATACGGTCACTTGCCACGATAATTGACCCTGGCACAGCAGCTGAGCGACGGCCGTCGGCGTGCTCAATATAGGCGTTTCCCAGCACCAGGCTGACTTCACCCACCGGCTCGACTGTCTCCAGCTGGGCATGGGCAAGTGTCGATCCGGCAGCCAAAGCAGTGGTCATCGTGACCGCCACTGCGAGCGTTCTGGCTCGCAATGTCAGAGATGTCATCATTCTGTAAACTGGCTGTGGTGTCATAGTGCTCAATTTTGAACTCCTGGATCCAGAGTCTGGTCCATCATTAGCACAAAGCTTATCTCAAGCGGCCGTCCCGGTAAGTGACCGCAGTCACACGTTTGCTATTCCAACATGCCTTACTATAATGGCCCGGCAGCGCTGTCCAAAGGAATGTCAACAACCAGCGCACCATACCGGAATTTTTCGCATGCTGGTTACACCTGAGCTTCTCGGCACATTTCCCAGCTTAAAGCCGTTACCTTTGCCGCTGTTGCAGCAGCTTGCACAGCAGTCAACGGTTCAGCGTTTTGCCCGTCGCGGCGTTGTACTCAAAGCTGGTGTACGCGAGGAGTCGGTGTGCTTTTTGTTTGAAGGTCGCTTACAGGGCGTAGATTTTACCATTGATGGGCGCGAAGTGGGTCTGTACTTCGTGGAACCCGGTGACTTTTGCGGTGAGCTGGGCATGTTTGACGATGGCCCACAGCCTGAACACGTCATTGCACTGACATCAGCGATGGTTGTGTTTGTGCCTCTGGCCAGCCTGCGACAGGTAACCCGTGAGCACGCTGTGCTGTTGCAGCGCATGGGGGAGCGTCTGGCAGCGCGGGTTCGTCAGATGACCAGGCAGCGATCATTGCTGGGTCTGCCTAACGTCGGCCAGCGCGTTTGCTGCCAATTGTGGATGCTGATTCCTGAATCCGGTCGCAGCGAAGGCAATCAGACGATTATCAGAAACCCGCCGACTCACATGGAGATAGCCATCATGTTGAGCCTGAGCCGGGAAAGTGTCAGCCGCGTGTTTCAGTTGCTGCAGGCACGTGAAATTGTCAAACGCGACGGACCAGGCGCTCTGATTGTGCACGATCTGGTGACTCTGCAAAGACTGGCAGAAGGCGCAGAAGAGCTGTAAGGCGCTGGTTCTCGTGAAAATAGTCGCTGAGGCGGCCATGATATAATCGCCGCGAATACGCTGCGGGGGTTGAAACAAGCAATGTTTCACCCCACCTAGTCTATTCGCACCCAACGGACACCATGCACTGACGGCAAGCATCTCTTAATGGACACATCGAAAAAAACAAACACTTACAAAGAATTAAACGAATCGCTGAAGAGCATTCGTCACTACTTCATTTATGCCGGCTTATTCAGCGCCGCCGTCAACATACTGATGCTGACACCCATCATCTACATGTTGCAGGTGTACGATCGGGTGATTTCCAGTGGCAGCGTATCGACGCTGACCATGCTCACTTTGCTCATGGTGGGTCTGATGCTGGCTATGGGCGGTTTCGAGTGGGTACGATCCATGATTCTGATCGCCGCCAGCAACCGGATCGAACAGCAGCTGAGACGACGCGTATTCAACGCGTCTTTTACTCACGCGCTGCTTAGCGGTTCAGGCGCCAGCGGCGGCCAACCCCTGAACGACCTGTCCAGTTTAAGGCAGTTTTTGACTGGTAACGGCCTGTTCGCGTTTTTTGATGCACCGTGGTTCCCAATCTATGTCGCTTTGATGTTCGTCTTCCATCCGCTCTTTGGAGTGGTGGCCATCCTGGCCGGTATCGTCATGGTGCTGCTTGCCTGGATCAACGAAGCTGTAACAACACGCAAGCTGAAGGATGCCAATACCAAAGCTAACCGGGTGAACAATCAGGTCAATGGCAGCCTGCGCAATGCCGAAGTCATCGCCGCCATGGGTATGACAGATGACATCAGACGTCAGCAGGAAAAGCAGTCAAACGAAGTTCTGGTATTGCAAACCGACGCCAGTCGTTCTGCGGGCGCGCTGACCAGTATCTCCAAGTCTTTCCGGCTGATTGTGCAGTCCCTGATTCTGGGCCTTGGTGCCTGGCTGGCGCTGCGCCAGGAAATCTCGCCCGGTATGATGATTGCCGGTTCGCTGTTGCTCGGTCGCGCACTGGCTCCCATCGACATGCTGGTTTCCACATGGAAGGGATTTTCAGTGGCTCGCGCCCAGTACGAACGTCTTGGGCAGCTGCTGGAGAGGATTCCTCCCGAGGCAGAGCACATGCCGTTGCCGCCACCGCAGGGCGACCTGTCTCTTGAGCAGGTCACTGTTGCGCCGCCGGGCACACGAGTCCCTGTTGTCCGCGGCGTTACGCTGCAGTTGGCGGCTGGTGAGGCTCTGGGCATTGTAGGTCCCAGCGCGTCTGGCAAATCAACGCTGGCACGAGCGGTTCTGGGTATCTGGCCGGTCATGGCGGGCAAGGTAAGGCTGGACGGCGCTGACATCGCTGGCTGGGATCGCGGCCTGCTTGGTCCTCATATAGGTTATCTGCCACAGGATATCGAGCTGTTTGACGGCAGCATATCCGACAATATCTGTCGATTCGGTGAAGCCGATGCCGAGCGCATCGTGGAGGCTGCCAGACTGGCCGGCGTTCATGAGCTGATTCTGCGCCTACCGGATGGTTACGACACAGTTATTGGCGGATCCAGCGGCGGCCTGTCGGGCGGACAGCGACAGCGAATAGGTCTGGCACGCGCAGTTTATGGCAATCCCCGATTACTGGTGCTTGACGAGCCCAACTCCAATCTGGACGACCAGGGCGAGAAAGAGCTGGTTTCTGCCATTCAGCGCATCAAGGCTGGCGGTTGCACAATTATTGTCATATCACACCGCACCATGGTCCTGCATAGCATGGACAAGCTGCTGGTGATGAAAGAGGGGGCTGCTCTGAGCTTCGGTCCCAAAGACGAGGTGCTTGCCAGCCTGATGGGACAATCGGAACAGCGCCGGGCCGGTAATGCCTGATCGGTAGTTCACGTTAGAAAACCTGACGCCCAGGCGATAACAGGCATCAAATACGACAGCAGCAACTGTCGAACGAAATATCATCCAGGAGATTTGTCTGGGCACCGCCCAGCAGAGAGTGAACGTGGAAAAGCAGACTACTGATAACGATTTTCAGATTGACACCAGCATGGATGCGCCACGGCGTATTGGCTTACTGATATTCTTTTTGGTGTTCGGAGTATTTGGCCTGTGGGCTGCCTTTGCACCACTGGACGGCGCCGCCCATGCTACCGGTCATGTAACGGTGCGCTCCAACAAGCAGCTGGTGCAACATCTTGAAGGCGGCATCGTCGCAGACATCCTGGCGCGCAACGGTGATGTTGTCGAGGCCGGCGAACCCCTGCTGGTTCTGGATGACACACAATCCCGTGCACAGCTGCAGATTGCCAACTCCCAGTATGTGGCCCTCAAGGCACTTGAGGCTCGTCTGATCGCTGAGCGCGACGAACTTGATGCCATTCAGTTCCCTGCAGAACTCTCATCTCTTGATGCCAATGCACAAGCAGAGATGCTGTCCCAGACCCAGATTTTTCGGACGCGTAAAGCCTCTCTGGAAGGAAGCATTGAGGTTCTGGAGCAACGTATTGAGCAATTGCAGTCGCAATTGCGTGGACTGCGCGCTTTGCAGGAAAGCAAACAGGACCTGGCTGATTCTTTCGATGAAGAGCTGAACGATGTACGGGCTCTGCTTGAAGAAGGTTTTGCCGACAAGAACCGCCTTCGCGAACTGGAACGCAACGCGGCGCAGTTGCGCGGAGAGGCTGCCGAGCTGACGGCAAACATTTCGTCAGCAGAAATTCAGATAGGTGAGACACGTCTGGAAATCCTGCAGCAACGTCGTCAATTCCAGAATGAAGTAGCCAATCAGCTGGCGGAGACTCAGACGAATCTAAAAGACGTAACCGAACGCATCGGAGCATTGCGCGATGTCGTCAACCGTACCGTTATAAAGGCGCCTGTAACCGGAATCGTCAATGGCCTGCAGGTTCATACTATTGGTGGGGTCATCCCACCGCGTACCGAAATTGCTGATATCGTTCCGCAGTCCGATGAGCTGATCGTTGAGGCACAGGTCTCACCGATTGACATTGATCGTGTCGACATAGGCCAGGAAGCTACCATTCGATTCTCCAGCTTCAGCAGTTCGGTACCCAATATTTTTGGCCGGGTGATCCATATTTCCGCTGACAGCTTTACTGACCAGCGCACTGGGATGACGTATTACACTGCTCGTATCGAGGTCACACCAGAAGGCTTGCAAGACCTGGGCGACCTGACGCTAATTCCCGGCATGCCTGCAGAAGTGTTTATTGCCACCGGCTCCAGAACCTTCCTGCAGTATCTGACCAAACCCATCACCAATGCGCTGGCGCGCAGCTTCATAGAAGATTGATTGGCATATGAGCAGCAACGACCAGATGTCTGATATCCAGCACACTCCTCGACGCTCGAGCCCACTGTTGGTGCATGCCATCTGTGGTGTTTTGGCTCTGGCAGGTTCAATGGGCTCACTGGCCCAGAGTGACAACCAGCAGGAGACCGAGGAGCTGGCATCGCTGATGCAGCGCCATGACGGCGTGGGGCGAACCCTGGAAGACTTTTTTGTTGCATCAATGGAGTTCAGCCCGCGCCTAGAAATTGCTGAAGAGCAGATGAACATTGGCACGGCGCGTCGCGAAGCGGCCAATGGTCAGCTATTCCCGCAGGTATCGGCCTCTGCCAGCATTTCAGACAACCGCCAGGAGCGCACCGGCGGCGCTCCCGTTGACTATAGAGGCGAGCGCTATGCCGTTCAGCTTCGCCAGGTACTGTTTGACTGGCGAGTCTTTGCACGACGCGGGCAGGCCTATGCGGTAGAAAACCAGTACGAAGCCCTGTACTACGCAGAACTGGCGGCGCATCTGTCTGATGTGGCAGAAAGATATTTTGATGTGCTGCAGGCCCAGGATGCACTGGAGTCCAGCAGGGCCGAGCTGGAAGCGGTTAATAACCAGCTCGCTCAGATTGAACGCATGCATGACCTGCAGATGGTTCAGGTTACTGATCTTTATCAGGCACAGGCACAGGCCTCCGCGGTGGCAGCCGAACAGGTGTATTTGAGCAGTGAACTTGAACTGGCAAAAGAAGCTCTCCGATCTGCAACCGGCCTGGCTGTAGGTGAGCTTTATACGCTGCAGGACACCACCGAATTGCCGCAGATAGACGGTAGTCTGGAAGAGTGGGTCAGCCGCGCCCGCGCCAACAGCCACCAGATTCAGGCTCGCCAGTATGCCGTAGAGGCGGCTGATGAGCGCGTTTCAGAGCGACGTGGCAACTACATGCCACAGGTAAGTCTGGTCCTGCAACAGCAGCGTTCAGACCTGGGCTTTGATAACACGCCAATGGCTCGCACGGACACCGGCTATGTTGGTCTGGATGTGTCTATCCCGCTGTTCGCAGGCGGCAGCAATCGCGCTGCGGTCCGAGAAGCGATAAGCCAGCAGAATATCGCACGCAACGAGCTTCGCCAGGTGCATCTGGATGTCAGTGAGCAGACTCGTTTTGCATTCCTGCGGCTGCAGGCAGCAGAGCGCCAGATTCGTGCAGCAGAGGCATTGCTGGAATCGCGCGAACTGTCGGCACGTGCCCGGCGCAGAGGTTTTGAACTTGGCACCGTAACAACGGTGGATGTGCTTGAATCCGTCCGCGATCAGTTTGTTGCGGAGCGCGATCTCCAGCAGATTCGTTATGATTACATCCGCCTCTTATTGAACCTGCAGCGTGACGCCGGCACACTGAGCCCGGACGACCTGATTGATATCAGTTCACGCCTGCAGCCCAGCGAATAACAGTTTTTCCCGAGACAATAATCACTCCACCAGCAGATTGATTGGCTGCTGGTGGAAGTAGAGTTCATTCGGGTTGCTGTCGACGCCGTAACCAATCAGGAAGTCGATGTCGATGGTGCTTACTCCAATATCTCTTGCCACAAACTGCTTGAGAATGTCGATGGATTCCACAGCCTGCAGTGTCCTGCGTTCAAAGACTGGCACCAGCTCCAGGTCTGGTCGATATCCGACAAAATCACCATTCGGGTGTTTGACCAGAATCTCACCCTCAGGTGTGATACCTGCCACCACCACAAATCCGGGCTGACCCCGGTGGTTCGGGTCCACAGTGATTTCGCCTTTAACATCGAATCGCTCCGTTGAGCTCACTCTATTGATATACGTCTGCCCATTGTTGCGCGTGACACCACCGCGAAACAAAGCGTTAACCTGCCCCCCCTGAAAACTCTGCCTGCCATTCAGGGTCAGCATGGATGGGCTTTCATAGGTGACTGACATGCGGTAGTTGCCGGTATTGGTTTCACCACAGGGCGGGCGCGTATTATTACTGTAGGTGTTGACCAGGATTGCGTACTCGCCGGCCGGAAGATTGGCAGTGACACGCGGTCGACAGGCGCCTGCACTGTTTTCGTCTATCTCCAGCACATCCAGTTTCATATCGGCAAGCAGCAAGACACTGTCGAGTCCACCACTCGTAATAGTGTCAAGTGTCACCCTCATTGGCTGATCGACCTGCAATGTGTAGACATCGACATAACTGTCGTCGGATCCACCCTGTTGCAGATCCTGTATCAGGCAGTCACCCACGTTGAGATCTCCGTAGACCCAGCCGAATGTTACAGGGCGGTTCTCACAGTTGCTTATGCCACTGTAAAGAACATTGACTCCTTCGATGTCATCCTGTTGCAAAGTAAAGGTATTGCCGATTGAGGGATTCATGATGGCCAGGGCGGTATTCTCGTGCGCCAGCCCCATCACGTGACCCAGCTCATGCAGTGCCACACGGCGGAAGTCAACGACTCGGTCAACGCGTTGATTGCCATCATAGGTGTCAAATGGCACATTCGAGTTAAACACAATATCAGCTTCGACAAGATCGGCTGAGCCCAGCGTATTGAACTCGGTAAAGAACACCGTCACAGCTATTGTCTGACTATTAAACTGGCGACCACAAATGGTACTGCCAAACGCAGCTCCATTTCTGAAGTCAGGTGGCTGCCCGGACCCAGTCTGCCCAACGCACGGATCCAGAAAGTCAGGAACAATATTGAAGGTAAAGGCAGTCTGATTGGTCCACGATTCAGCTGCCTCCCGATAAGCCTGTGCCCATGGCACGCCGCTGGCAGACACGCCCGGGATACCGGTATAGATTGTCGTCCTGGCGCCAGGCCATTTATTCCCCAGAGGATCAAACTCATAGGCGGTGGCAGACATGATCAGCAGTCCGCTGGCAGACAGCAGCACCAGGGCCGCCAGCGCTTGTTGTATCTTGCGCATCAGGGAGTCCCTCCGCTGCTGTCTCTGGCAATATCACGAATGCGTGCCTTGAACGCCCCTGGTGTCATGGGCAGCGCATTGCCGTTTAGACCCTGCACCTGCACACCTCGCGCAGTTCCCTCATGCGGAAGAATGATAAGAGGGGACTGATTGCCTGCCTCCAAAGCGGTGACTGACTGCCCATCTGCCGTTGTGACCTGTGCAGCGGAACTTTCGCCCTTGATAAGATAGTGTCCCTGCGTCCAGCCAACCAGCGGATGAACCTGTGAGTCATTCAGGGAGTGAACAAAATAGATACCAGTTTCACCGACCTCGGGGACCTGCATTTCCGACACTGTCATCTGCAGGTTGCCAACACGGCCGCCCAGGAAGCTCAGTTCAATGGCATCACCGGCATAGCTGCCCTTGATGACTTCATCAACGCGAAACTGAACGTAGGTACTTATGCTGCGTGGCCCTGTCTGACGGGATTCCACTGCAAGAACCTCACCCTGGAAGATCAGCGCTGCGGTGTCAACGACCTGCTCAAAGCGCATCTGTTCAATCGTTGTTGCTGTGCTGAATGTTGAGAGTAACAACAGGCCTAACGATAACAGGAGTTGACGCAGGCGGATTGTGAGTAGTGACACGTTAAATTACCTCCTGCAGGGGAAAGTCTTGTGTGCTAGGCCATTGCGGCAATGACATCGACCAGTTCATGCCGCCAGTGTCGGGGCGACACGTCCAGGACAGCCAGCGTCTGTGACTTGTCGAGCACACTGTAAGGTGGGCGTTTGGCTGGCGTTGGGTAGTCGCTCGCCGGAATCGCCGCTATTGGTATTCGTTTGTCCAACAGGCCTGCCTTGACTGCCTCGTCCTGAATCGCAACAGCAAAATCGTACCAGCTCGCAACACCGGCGTCGCTCCAGTGCAGAGTGCCGACTGGCCGTATCTGCAGCGCCGATTCGATGCAACGCGCCAGACCCCATGTCGAGGACGGCGTGCCAATCTGGTCTGTTACTACTTTAAGAACGTCTCGGTCAGCCATTAATTTCAACATGGTCTTAAGAAAATTCCGGCCGAACTGCGAATAAACCCACGAAGTTCTCAGAACCAGGCTGTGTTTTGGCGCCAGATAACGAACATGCAGCTCTCCTTCGAGCTTGGTGCGCCCATAGATGCTCAATGGGTCCGTCTGATCGTCTGGTGTGTAGGGGCGGTGATTGCGCCCGCTGAATACAAAGTCGGTCGATATCTGCAGCAGCCAGGTATCATTCTCGGCCGCCCATCGTGCCAGGTTTTTGGGACCGGTTGCATTTGCGGCACGCGCGACCAGGTCATCTGTCTCTGCAGCATCGACGGCTGTATAGGCTGCCGCGTTGATGATGGCGTCTGGCTTGATATCCGTCAGATGCCTGCGCAAGGCGGTTTCATCACTGATATCCAGCTCCGCATGTGTTATCGGAATGATCTGATAACGTTCGGCCGACAGGTACTGCTGCAGGGTCTGCCCCAGCTGGCCGCCGGCGCCAGTTAAAGCGACTTTAAGTGGCTGGCTCATCAGGAACCCTGCTTTTGATATTTGGGAGCATCGGTAAAGCTCAGCGCCTTGCTGTCCTTGCCCGACAGTACCGGTTCACCCGCGCCAGCCACCAACGGCCATTTTATTCCCAGTGCCGGGTCGTTCCACATCAGACTGAACTCATCTTCAGGAGCATAATAATCGGTACACTTGTACACCATTTCGGCACTGTCGCTGATCACATAGAACCCATGTGCAAAACCAGGCGGCACCCAAAGCTGGTGTTTGTTGTCTGCGGACAGAACACAACCCACGCTTTGCCCAAAGGTCGGAGAGCCCTCGCGCATATCCACAGCCACGTCATAGATTTCACCCGACACCACGCGCACCAGTTTGCCCTGGGGCTGGCGGAGCTGATAGTGCAGACCGCGCAGAATGCCCTGCGCTGACTTGCTGTGGTTGTCCTGTACAAATCTCAGCCCAGGCAGCAGTTCATCGAAGATAGACTGTCGAAACGTTTCCATAAAAAAGCCGCGGTGATCACCAAAAACAGCCGGTTCCAGCAGCAGGACATCAGGAATATGTGTAGGGGTTACTTTCATTGCGTTGCCTTGTTGATGCAGTTTGGCTGACGATATTTTTTGGCGCTGTTCTGGGACACTCAGTCGCGAATCAGATTCAACAGGTACTGTCCATAGCCGCTCTTGGCCAGCGGCGCCGCCAGCGCGCGCAGCTGAGTAGCGTCAATGTATCCGTTGCTGTACGCGATCTCTTCCGGACAGGCAATTTTTAATCCCTGCCGCTCTTCCAGTACCCGAATAAAGTTTGCCGCATCGAGCAGGGACTGGACTGTGCCGGTATCAAGCCATGCCGTACCACGATTAAAAAGCTCTACCTGGAGCTGACCGCGGGAAAGATAGGTTTTGTTGACGTCCGTAATCTCCAGCTCGCCACGGGCGGAGGGCTTGATTGTCTTGGCGATCTCCACGACTTCGTTATCGTACAGATACAGGCCTGTAACTGCGTAGTTGGACTTGGGTTTTGCCGGCTTTTCTTCCAGATCGATTGCGGTATTGTTTTCATCCAGAGCGACAACACCATAGCGCTCCGGATCGTTTACATAGTAAGCAAATACAGTGGCACCCGATTTCTGCTGCACCGCACGCTGCAGTTTTTCTTCGAGTGAATTGCCGTAGAAAATATTGTCGCCAAGTATCAGGCACACACTGTCATTGCCAATAAATTCTTCACCGATCAAAAAAGCCTGGGCCAGTCCATCTGGACTGGGCTGCACCGCATACTGCAGATTGATTCCCCAGCGGCTGCCGTCACCCAGCAGATGCTCGTATAGATGCAGGTCAGCCGGCGTGGTAATGATCAGGATGTCGCGGATACCAGCCTGCATCAGTGTGCAGAGCGGGTAATAGATCATCGGTTTGTCATAAACAGGCATCAGCTGCTTGCTGACCGAAATGGTCATTGGGTGCAGACGGGTACCCGTGCCGCCAGCCAGAATTATTCCCTTGGTTGTATGTGTCGATGTCGGCACAGACTGAGTCATGGTTCTATCCTTGTGACGTTGCACTGTCAGCGATGATGGACGGCAGTAACTGGTAGAAAGTCAAACGCGGATTATAGCCCAGTTCTTGACGACTTGCTGAGCCGTCAACGTGATTCGGGCGTGATAGCGCACGCCAGGTGCGAAGCCCGGGAGCATTGCGCAGTGGCAGCAGCCTACCCGCCACTTCCAGCAGCAGTGCGCCAGCGAAAAACAGCCACCTGGGCGTGGCAAACGTCGCGGGCGGCTTGCCAAGCGCGTCTCGCATGGCCTGCTCAATACCCTTGATCGTGTAATGCTGATCATCAGAAACCGCATATACTGGCGCGCGGGAGGGAACCGAACGCTCAAGCGCAGCGGCTGCCAGCACCAGCACCTGACACAGATCCTGAACGCCGATCAACGAAATTGCCTGCTGAAAGTCCGGCAGAGGAGGCATCACACCCTTCTGGATCAGCCTGAGCAGGCTCATCAGATTGCCTTTCATGCCAACCCCATACACGCTGGCTGGTCTGATGATGGTCACAGCAATCCTGCCCTGCTCATGGGCAGCCATCAGCTGCTGTTCGGCCTGAAATTTGGCATCTCCGTATGCAGTGCGCGGCTGGTCATGGGCGGGATCAGCCAGAATGCTGCTGACATACACGAATCGTGAAACACCAGCCTCGATGGCGGCCTCCAGCAGATTGACCGTCCCTTCGACGTTGGTCTGATAGATCAGTTGCGTCCGCGCATGATTCACGTGCGCATAGGCGGCAAGGTGGTAGATGCAATCAACCCCCTTCACCACGGTGACCAGTGATTCGGGACGGGTCAGGTCCTGAGTCGGACGCTGCAGTACACTGACAGCATCACCCTGAGACTGCAGCATGGGCACCAGGTGTCGCCCCACAAATCCGCTACCGCCTGTCACCAGCACGCGAGAGCTCATGTCCAGCGCCAGCCGTGCGTGTTAAAAAATCGCAGCGCTGAGCGCCCGAACATGCCGATGTGTCGCAGGCCTTTTTTGGCACTGTTGCCACCCAGGTGCGTGATTCGCATTCCCGGCAGATAGGTCAGGCTGCCCAGGCGATGCGCTCGAAGCGCCAGATCGAAGTCTTCGAAGTACAGGAAATAGCGCGGATCAAAACCATTCAGTGATTTGAGCGTTGTCAGCCTGAACAGCATGAAACAGCCACTGATAACGGGAATGTCCTCGCTGGGCCGGTCGTCGGGGAGGTCCTGCATGTCGTAGTGCGCCAGTCGCTCGTGGAAGCGCTGCTTGACTGCCTCCGGCGCAAAGCCGCGCAGCAGAAAGTCGAGCACGCTGGGGTAGCGTTTGCAGGCAGAGGCTGAGCCTCCATGACCGTCACTGATTGATGGCGCCACTGCGACTGTGCGCTGATGCGACTGCAGCCAGGCGACACCGACACAGAGCGTGTCCGGCTGCACAATCACGTCCGGATTCAGAATCAGGTACAGGTCGTTTCCGGCGTCAGCCAGTTGCTGTGCATGCGACAGCCCAAGATTGTGACCGCGACCGTAACCCAGATTGCCATGACCGGTGATCAGCTCCCCCTCCAGCCCAGTCTCACGCCACCCATCCAGCACATCACGCAAGGGCATGACATTACTGTCGGAATCTCCGTTATCGATGAGATACAGCTGACAGGCAGAAAGGTGCCGCTGCTGCAATGCCTGCTGGGCGGCTGTTGCCAGTGACTGCAGCGTCTGCCGCAATACCTGCGTATCCAGGGTATGAACAACAATCGACACACAGAGTCTGGGAGGGCGGCTCTGGCTCACGTCGCGCGAAATCTCAATGGGGACAGGGAATCTGCAGTGAGAACCGTTGCATCAGCCGTCACCAGGCTAGTGTTTTCTGGTCGGCGTGTCACTGGGAATTTGGCTCCGCAGGCACTATCCGGTCGCCGAAGGGAGTGCGCACCAGACGGGCTCCCTCGGGTACATCGGCCGGGTCGATACGACGCGGCCGGAATCTCGATTCTTCGGTTCGGCGGACGGCTGCGTCCGGGTCACTGCGCTCTCTGGCAGCACGCAGGGCTGCGGCAAACGGGTTTTCCGGCTGCTCCTCAGCACTATCTTCACTACGTCGATCACGGCGACCGCCTCTGTCTTCAGATGACTCCTCCGCTGATTGCGCCGGTGCCTGGGTCGCTATTGGAGCGGCTGTTGCCAGCTGCAGGCGGGATACGTTGCTACCCACGCAGGTGACACCTTCATCGGGATCTGCATAACAGGAGTTGCCTGCGGGATGCTGAATTATCAACTGGCGATTGGCCACTTCATCCACAAAGTGGCCGGGATAGCCGGGGATCTCTGCGCGCGCGTCCATCGACCCGCTCGACTCGTCCGGCAGCGGAACCACCAGGGTTTCTCCGTTCTGCAGGCGCAGGCGCACCTGACGCTTGCTGCCAAACTGGCTGGTACCGACCAGGGTAAACTGTGGTCCACCGCTGCGTGATGTCGTGTCAGGCGCGGGGGCAGGGGAGTCTGCTGCAGAAGCGCTTGCCTCGATCGGCTCAAACAGGCGAAGCAGTTCGTTGCTCGTCGGCGATGCTGTAGCCGACTGTTGACCGGCCACGGAGTCCGGCGTCAGGTCTGTAAACAGTTCCGTTTCCTGGGCGTGAGCATGCACAGCGCTGATCAGCGCCGCCAGCATCATCATTAGGGCCCTCAGCATCATTCTGACTCCTGTCAGCGAACTGACTGTCCGGGTACATCATGACCGCCCCGGACCAAGCGGTACTTGAACATTGTTACGTTAACGGCTTTTTTATTTGTCGTGCAAGCTTACGGTTTAGTTTGCCCACGTTCAAAATATCTGGCTACTGCCTGCTGGGTCAATGCCTCCAGAGACTCTGTCAGCATGCCCGGATCATATCGATTAAACGACTCGACATACTTCACCTCCGCACTCATGGAGAAGGTTCGCGCCTTGTTCAGGGCCAGAATCAGTTCAGGATAGTTATTCTGGCTGTTCTGGCTGGCGTAGACAGCCATGGCCTGCTGCTTGGCCTTGATGGTCGAGGTGATATCAATCAGCCGGTTAACGGGGCTCTGTACACTGATCTCATAGGACCATACCTCAGGCAGATGACCACGCCAGGCGCGCAGCTGCAAGCGCTGCACGGCTGCCCAGACCAGCTGCGCGGTGACCCGATGGTCAGGGTGGAGCTCCAGTACGCCGGGGAAAAATACCGTGGCTGCCTGCAGATCGATCAGCGCGCCAGCGATCTGCTCTACCACCACATCGTCCATCTTCAGACCCCGGTCCGCATGATCCCAGGTCTGCACGCTGCTGACGCCGAGTACATCGCAGGCCTGCTGCACTTCCGTTTTGCGCTGCGCCACCAGGGCCTGCTGGTCATCAGGATTGGTGGCACCGCCCAGCGCGCCATCTGTCAATACTATGACATGAGTCGCCATACCCTGCAGCGCAGCAAGGCGCAGCGCCCCACCCATGCCAAAGGTTTCATCGTCGGCATGCGGCGCAAAAACAACCCAGGGCGCCGGCGGCAGATCGGATACGTGAAAGGGGACCAATATGTTTTCAGGATTCATGGCGCGGATTGTAGGCGGTTTTGCCGGTTTTTTTTAGCGTTTTGTGGAGATTGAGGCGCTTTCGTGGTTAAATCTGCGCCCTTCTGGAGTGAAATTATCATCGTTGATTGCTGCTATGACATCTAGCCTGCTGCGTCAGTGGACATTGTCTCCCATTCGCCACTTCCGGCTGTTCCATCAGTTCGTGCGACAGGAATTCAGCGGCCAGTTCGCCGGCTCGCTGGGTGGCTTCCTGTGGCTGTTTGTTACGCCCATCGTCAATATCATCATTTATTCATTCGTGTTCAGTGTGGTTTTTCGTGCGCCCATGCCGGAAAACTTTGGTGACGTGCCTTTTGTCATTTTCCTGATGATTGGTTATCTGCCCTGGTTCGCCTTCGCCGATGCGATGGGTCGCTCAAGCGGGCTGCTGCTGGACAAAGCCCCGCTGATCACCAAGGTCATGTTCCCGGTGCAGCTGATTCCCATGGTTGGCACACTGGTCCCTTACCTGGTCCATGGCATCGCCATTTTTGTATTCCTGGTGTATCTGGCCACGCAGGGATATCTGCAGATGGCCTGGCTTTGGCTGCCGGTAGCCTTCGTGTTGCAGTTCATGTTTACCATCGGCCTGGTCGCCATCCTGTCCGCCTTCTGTGTGTTCCTGCGTGATATCCAGCAGCTTGTGGCTCTGATGCTGACTGCGTGGTTTTTCCTGACGCCGATCATTTATCCTCTGTCGCTGCTGCCCGAGCAGGTGCGGCCGCTGATGATGTTGAATCCCATGCACAGCTTTGTGCAGTTCTATCGCGAAGCGATTCTACTGGGCGATTTTTCTGCCATCCATTTCCAGGTGATGGTGGTATCGGCCGTGCTGAGCTACCTGCTGGGCGGCTGGCTGTTCATGAGAATAAAACACGCTTTTGGTGACGTTTTGTAATGCACAGTATTTCGGTCAACAATCTGAACAAGGATTTTCGCATCTACGCACGGCCGCAGGATCGCCTGCTGGAGTTGTTGCTGCGCCAGCCTCGTCACCGCGTATTTCATGTTTTGCAGGATGTTTCTTTTGATGTCATGGAAGGCAAGAGCCTTGGCATCATTGGTGACAATGGCGCGGGCAAGTCGACCCTGATGAAGCTGTTGGTTGGCACCCTGCAACCGAGCAGTGGGACCGTACACACCAAAGGTCAGGTCGCAGCCCTGCTGGAGCTGGGTGCAGGCTTTCATCCGGAATTCTCCGGCCGTCGCAATATCTATCTTAATGCCTCGCTGCTGGGTGTCCCGGATGACGATATCGCTGCGCTGGAAGAAGACATCATAGAGTTTTCCGAGCTGCGGGACTTCATTGATCGCCCTGTCAAAACCTACTCCTCCGGCATGTATGTTCGACTCGCGTTTTCTATCGCGACGATGGTCAGACCGGATGTGCTGGTGATTGACGAGGCGCTAGCAGTTGGCGACATCGCGTTTCAACGCAAGTGTGTGCAGCGCATGAATGAGTTTCGCGCACAGAACAAAAGCATGGTGTTCTGCAGTCACTCCATGTATCACGTACAGGAACTCTGTGACACGGCTATCTGGCTGGAAAAAGGCCGTATACGCGAAATGGGCCAGAGTGAAGAAATCGTCGCGCGCTATGAAGACTACTGCAACAGCCGGCGTTCCTACACCAAGGCTGAAGAACAGGCCAAAGCGCTCGAATCAGAAAGCTCCGCCGTAAAGGCTGAGCAGGCAGAGAAAGACAAGACGCCCAAGGACGCCCGCATCATCCATACCGTGGTGCGCAATACCGATGGCGAGATCATCGACACTGTTGAGCCCCTTCAGGAAGTCATTCTGGAATTGCAGGCCGAGATACTGAACGACAACAGCATCTGCTATTTCGGCTTCGCCTTGATGAAGGATCTGGACGAGGTTATTTCCGCCTATCTGGGAACTGACCGACCCGACGTCGAGCATGGTCCATTCCGCAAAGGCGAAATTATCACCGTGCAATTGCGCCTTGATGCCATGGCATTACGGGTCGGAAACTTCCATGTGCTGGGTGGTATCAATGACGCAAGTGGACTGCTCTGGTACGAAACAAAACTCAGCAAGGAAATCACGGTAAAAACAAGCAAAGGGCTGGGTGTCTTTGTCATGAAGTCGGAATGGAAGGTCGAGCACAACTAAACGTTGTTGTGCTCTGAACGAAGCGCGGCGCTCTGCTCACTGTTATTTTAATCCACTCGCAGCAGGCCAGGCGGCAACTCCGCTCTGGGCGGCGCCGTGTCCGGCAATATGGCGTAAGGGTCAACGTGACGCACTCGCGCGCGCTGATTAAAGCTTTCGACCTGCATGATCTGCATGTAGCCCTGGCGAACCGGATCCTCAACCGCTGATATGTCCTCGTCTGTCCTCTGGGATTCCTGCTCCGCATTGGCAGTTTCGGCCGCCGGGTAGACGTATACCGAATATATACTGGAGGCTGTAAAACCCAGCCAGGGTGACAGTTCTACCATATTCTCAAGTGGAATCAGGGCACCAACTTCACGCATGGTTCGCAGGTCCCGGTGCTGTCGATAAGCAATAATCTGCTCGGCCAGTTCCTCTTCCATGCCAGGAAGTAACATCAGGGCTTCCCGTGTTGCCATGTTGGGATTAACCACTGCCTCATTGCCATAAACAGTAAACGCAGCCTCCAGATTGACACCCTCGAAAAGCTCGGCGAAACCTCTTATCAGCAGAATCTCGTCGACTGATTCCAGATCAGGACTGTTGCGTGGCGTGTAAGGGGGATCCAGCGTCTGATAATACTCAGCCTCGGCACCGCCAGGAGTTATCAATTCGTTGAGATCGGTCCAGTCATTCCAGGCCGCCAGTAGTTCCTGCACCTGGCGTGGGTCAAAGTCAGGACCCAGTTGCGTTTCGATTATCTGCTGCAACCGTCGTACTTCAATTCGATTGAGATTAATTTTTCCTGCATGGTCATAAATCCGCACCACCATGTTTTCGGGGGCAGGGTAGTGCAGGGAGAGCGGCTGACCATTAAAGCGATATGTCGACATCCGCACCTCACCCCAGTCGTTGAGCACTGGCTCTTCGTCCAGCGGCAAGGGCATGCGCTCCAGCATCAACTCCATCTCAGCCTGGTTCATGGCTGTCATGATATCCGCGTAATCGCTGACACCTTCTTTATGCCGTAACGCAGTTGTGGCTCCCAGGCGAATATTGGTCGCCAGCACGGTGACCAGCACGGTCAACACCACCGACGTCCACAGCACCATGATGAGCACCGCGCCCCGTTGCGAATTCGGCATCATGGTATCAGCTCCAGATTGGGACGAATGCTGCGATGCTGCCGCGCATTGACCGGCGCCACAATATCCAGCGTCTCCACGTTCCGGTCGTCGATGGGTTCCAGATGTATATGGACAGCAAACGGCAACACACTGAACGTGAAAGCAGGCCAGTCTTCACGCCACAGACGGTCGAACTCGAGATCCTCATACAGATATTGAAAGCTCGCGCGGTAGCCTGGCAAAAGCAGTCGCGGCTCGGCATCATCCAGCCGGGCCGTCGGATCATCACTGAGTGCTGGCGCAAGTTGCAGATAGACTCCCTCATCACCACGCCAGAAAAGACGCCAGGCAGTCAGGCCATCCCTCCTCTCAGGGGACACTGTTGACACCCAGGAAAGCTGGTCGGATTCACCTTCAAAATAGACATGGCGCCCCAGTGTTTCGGGGTCGCGGTAGCTGTGCGGAAAAGCACCCTGCAGCGCGCGCTCCAGTTGCAGTATCGCAATTGATTCGTCCAGATTGTCTTCCAGTGTCGAAGCATTATTGTCCCAGTCACGCACAACTGAAAACATACCCGCCGTCAGCATGGTCATCAATGTCGCTGTCAGTGCCAGCGCCAGGATGATTTCCAGCAGCGTGAAACCACGCTGCTGATGTAATGGGTTTGCTTGTTGCTGGATTCGATTCACGTTGCTTGTCACCGTGGCAGATCAGAACGTAGCCAGCGGACGCCTTCGATCTGCTCACCAGTTTCCGGGTCCACCATTCGGTAGGTTTCCAGAAGATCATACATGGGCGCTGTCCGTCGTAGAGGATCTTCCAGCTCATCTACTGGCGAAACATCAAATTCGTCTTCAATAACAGATTCGATGTCACGAAATTGATTATCGAGCAGAGCAAAGTTGATGTTGGCTCGCGCCTGAACGGTATCACTTAAACTGCTCTGCGCACGACCAGCCAACTGCTTGCTGCCGGCAGCCAGAGTAAAAAGTCCCCCCAGCACCATTGCCGTGATGGTCAGCGCAACCAGCACTTCCAGCAGTGTAAATCCGTGCTGCACTGTTTGTACTGAGACTGTAGGCCGCCTATTCGTCATTTTCATCAAGACGCTCTACTCGCCCTGAAAAGGGGTCAATTGAAAGTTTTAAGCGACGGGAATCCTGCGAGAATTCGAGCGTGCCGCCAGAGCTGCCTCCCTCTGGAAAGAACTCGATGCTGAGCTGTTCATGCACGGGGGACTGGCGGCCGGTACTATCTGTAAAAGCCAGCGCGGTTTCGACAGAGACCCAGCGCCCCACCACCGATGGGTCGTCAGCCTCAGGTTCATCCGGGCCATTGCTGTTGCCTGCATCCGGCGGGTTAACGATAAACTCCACCCGGGTCGTCCCGCCCTGGACCACCGCCATGCGTCTGGCATGATTCAACAGACCCGTTGCCTCACGTACCTGTGCGTTGAACCCCGGAGAATCGAGTGAACTGATACCGGGGCCGATCAGCATGGCCATCATGGCCGCAATACCCAGCACAAGCAGGAGTTCTAGCAGAGTAAAACCGCGCTGAGTATCATTAGTCCCCAATATCAGCGTCATTGTCTTCGCCACCCGGCGCGCCGTCAGCACCGTAGGAAATCAGGCTGAAGTCCCGACCGCTCGACTCATAAACATAGGCATTACCCCAGGGATCCACGGGTACATCACCACGCAGGTAGGGGCCGTTCCATGTGGAGCGCCCGCTGTCGTTCTCGATCAGTCCCTCCAGCTCATCCGGATACTGACCTATATCCAGTCGATAGGCATCCAGTGCACTGGTCAGTGAGGAGATCTGCGACAGCGCCGCATCACGACGAGCGCCATCCGCCTGGTTAAACAGATTCGGGGCAACCATGACCGCCAGCATTCCCAGTATCGCCATGACGATCAGCAGTTCGATAATGGTGAAGCCGCGGGCTTGCTTGATGCTTTTAACCTTGTTCATATCAATTCCTCTGCCTGTATTCAGATATCTTCCAGCATTTCTGCCGCGAGTTCAAAACGGTTGAGTATTTCCTGATAGCGACTGTTGGTCTGGTTGTTCAAATTGATCATCTCCGGTCGCAGTACGATAAACAGCTCAGTCCGCTCGTTGTTGTCCTGCTGATAGCTGAACAGCCGTCCCAGGCCAGGCACCCGATTCAGGTAGGGGACACCGGTATTCAGCTGGTCGTTGGTGTTCTGGATAAGGCCTCCGAGCACAACATTTTCGCCGTCACGGACAACGACCGAAGTTTCAATTTCCTGATTCTGGAAGATCGGATTCTGATTGATGCCTGCGGAACCAGAAACAGACGACAGCTCCTGACGTATTGTCAGATTAACTACACCCTCCTCATTGATGCGGGGCGTGATCTGCAGTTCGATACCTGTTGGTCGGTACTGGATATTGGTCGTGGATCCGCCGACTCCTATCGTTTCACCCAACTGCACAGGCACCTCGGCGCCAATACGAATCAGGCCTTCCTGATTATTGATCACCGTCAAAGAGGGTCTGGCCAGCAGCCGCACATCGTTGTTGATTGCTATGGCTTCCAGCGTCGCTTCAACCCTGGCCGCGCCATCAAGAAAGGCCCGGTTGAACAGCAATCCACCCAGTCCACCGGAACCATCCTGATTGCGGGAAGGCAGAAACTCGGTTCGCACCCGTGTTGCCGTACCATCAGCATTCTCGAGCACGCGCGACCAGTCAACTCCAAATGAGGTTTCATCCGTCAGCACAATCTGTGCGATCGCCGCATTGATCATGACCTGCAGCGGTGCGGTGTCCAGTTGACTGATGGTGGTCAACAACTGTCGATAGTCTCGCGGATTGGCACGAATCAGCAGGCTGTTGGTGGGTTCATCAGCAACAATGCTGACGCGCAGATTGGCCGACACGGCCATGTTGCCAGCATTTGAAGAAGCGGGCCCAGACACTTGCGCCTGCTGTGTTGCAACCTGCTCGCCCTGCTCATTGATAATGATGACAGGCTCGGGCCTGGCGGCCTCATCGTCATCGTCGCCCGCAGGGCGCTGCTCTTCTTCATCCAGGCGAAATACCTCACTGAGGGTTTCTGCCAGCTCGACGGCGTTCAGATTCTTGACGCGATACTGAAACAGCTGCTCAGACTGTTCTTCCCGATCGGCATCCAGAATACGAATCCAGCGCGCCAGCTCTTCAAAACCGCGAGCGGCCGGTGCGGTCACCAGCAGCGCATTGATGCGCTCAAGCCCCTTGACCTGATAGGAGGGATTTTCGCCTTCTATCATCGTCAGTATTTCTGTCAGTTCCTGGGCTACATCTGACGCCAGCGCATTACTGAGTGGATAGAGCTGCAGGCCCTGATTCTGGAATGGATCATCATCTACGACCACCAGGAGCTCATTGATACGCACCAGCTGAGATCGCGTGGCAGTAATCGCGAGCGTATTGCTGTTGGAAATACGGACAATGCTGTTTTCTTCGTCAAGAATCGGTGAGAGTATGTTGGTGGCGCTGGCCGCAGAGACATAACGCAGCGGTGTAATCTGCATGATCTGCGCGGCAGTCCCCTGATCAAGTGAGTCGGGCGTGGCAATCTCGACCGGGACATTATCGGTGCCAGATCTTGCGTACCAGACATTGCCGACCTGCTCCAGTATGATGCCATGATTGCGAGTCAGTAATCTGATTAGAGGCCAAACATCATCATAAGTTAGCGGCCGGCTTTCAGCAGTACGCAAACTGACTCTGACATCTATTGACGGATCGATGATGATAGACAGATCCAGTGCGTCAGCGAGCTCTTCCAGCACTTCACGCAGATCAGCCTGTTCATAGTTCAGTGCTACAGTATTCTGGTCTGGCGGATTGACCGGAGAGGGAACCGACTCAAGCCGATTCGAAACAGACACCTGGCGCCCATCCCGATTGATTTCATCAATGAGTGCCTGCCTTTCTGCCGCAGCCTGTTCGGCAGACGGCATATTTCCAAGCATCTGGGGCGCGCTCTGGCTTGTCGCTTGTCCAGCTGTGGATCCTGAGGTGGTGTTTTGATTCTGGCCACCCGAACGACTGTCACTCGAATCGATACCAGCACATGAAGCCAGTCCGACTGCCAGACTGAGAGCCACTGTGCGCACGGTGAACTGTCGTAAGCTTATATTCACTTTCTGTCTCTCCTTGTGCCAGACACCGTTCTGCTCTGGCTGCTCACAATATTGGCGATTTTGTCTGACTGTCAGAATTCCACCGCGTTCATGCTGAATACCGCAGACAACATCGTAATGGTGATTCCACCGACAGCGATGCCCAGTATCAATATCAATCCCGGTTGCAATGCTGCAACCAGTCTCGCCATCTGATTCTTTACGTTCTGGTCAAAAGTCTCTGCTGTTTGTACCAGGATGCTGCCTGTGCGCCCTGACTCTTCCCCTACCGCAACCAGCTGGTGCAGTAATGTCGGGAAAGCCCCGGCCCGTTCAAGTGCAATACCAAGTCCACTGCCGCCACGTACGTCTTCTTCCACACGATGCAGTAATCGGCTGAGTTCGGTATTGCCAACAACCTCTCTGGAAACCCGTAGCGCGCGAATCAATGGAATGCCAGCGCCCAGCAGTGCGCCAAGCGTGCGCGCGAACACGGCGCACTCCCGATAAAGCAACAGCTTGCCCATTAGCGGTACTCGTAGCAGCAGGGCGTCCTTGCGCAGTTTGCGTTGTGGATCACGGTCCTGCATCAGCCACCAGTACACAAGCGCCACTACTCCCACTATCAGTAGCCAGCCATAACTTTTGATGAAATCGCTCAGCGCCAGCAGAAATGCGGCCGACGCCGGCACCTCAGTCCCCGCGTCTTCAAACATGACTGCGAATTGAGGTATGACAAACACCAGCAATAAGAATACAGATATGATGCCAGTGATGAGCAGCACAATCGGGTAAACCATGGCGGACACTATCGCCTGGCGATTCTTTGCACTGGTCTCCAGAAAATCGGCCAGACCCGGCAGCAGTTTGTGCAGTATGCCGCCTTCTTCACCGGCGCGGACAATATTGATATACATTTTTGAGAACACATCGGGCCGCTGCTCCATGGCGTCGGCCAGGCTCCTGCCTTCCTTCACGTCTTTGCGCATGGCCATGACCAGTTGCTGCATGGCCAGTGACTCGGTAATGCCTTCCAGCAACCGCAGCGCCTTGTCCAGCGGCACGCGAGCCTCTGTCAGTGTGCGCAGGCCGTTTGTGAAATCCAGCACATCACTGGCGCGAATTTTTTTGCCGCGCCGACGATCGGTGTTTTTCTCGGCCACTGCTTCAAGCTTTACCGGGATCAACTGGCGGCCCTGTAGCACGCGGACGGCATCACGTTCGGATTCAGCTGACAGCTGACCCGACTGAACATTGCCACTGGCATCACAGGCCTGGTAGTTGAAATTCATCATAGCCCACTGACCGCCCCGGCGCGCGTCACACGTACCACCTCTTCAGGTGTGGTGAGTCCGGCCGCCAGTTTCTCCAGCGCGTCTTCACGCAATGTCTTCATTCCTTCGGCAATGGCCTGCTCCCTAATGACATTGGCGTCCGAGCCCACTGCGATCTCATGACGAATGGCGTCGGACATGACCAGTAATTCATAAAGGCCGATTCGACCCCGGTAGCCAGTGCCACCGCATCGCTCACAACCCTGGCCTTTGCGGGCCATTGGATAGTCTGCGGTATCAACTTTAAGCACTGCGGCTTCATCAGCTGTCAATTCATGTGGCTGCCCGCAGTCAGGACAGATGCGCCGCACCAGACGCTGGGCCTGGACGCAGAGCAGACTGGAGCTGATCAGATAGCCTTCCACACCCATGTCCTGCAATCGCGTAATGGCGCCAGCCGCATCGTTGGTATGCAGGGTTGAAAAGACAAGGTGACCTGTCAGCGCCGACTCAATCGCAATCTCTGCGGTTTCATGGTCGCGGATTTCACCGACCATGATGACATCAGGGTCCTGACGGACAATGGAGCGCAGACCGGCCGCAAAATTCAAGCCGATAGCGGCATTGGCCTGAATCTGTGTGATGCCTTCCATTTGATACTCTACCGGGTCTTCCACGGTGATAATCTTGGTGGTCTGGTCATTGATCTTTTCAAGCGTGGCGTAGAGTGTTGTGGTCTTGCCGCTACCGGTAGGACCTGTGATCAGTATCATGCCGTGAGGTTGATTAATCAGGCTCTGATAGCTGCGCAGGATATTCTCTGGCATACCCAACTGCTGAAGGCTGACTGCCGTGTCACTGCGATCAAGGATACGCAAAACGATCGACTCGCCGTGCACGCCGGGCAGGGTTGAGACACGCATGTCGAGATGTTTGCTGCCCAGTTTGTAATCGATGCGCCCATCCTGCGGCAGGCGTTTTTCGCCAATGTCCAGGCGCGCCATCAATTTCAGTCGCGACGCAACAGCGGTGGTGATTTTTACAGGCAGACGCTCGATGCGATGCATGATGCCGTCAACGCGGCATCTGACTTCCAGATGTTCTTCATTAGGCTCGAAGTGGATGTCACTGGCATTAATATCGAGGGCACGTGCAAACAGGTGATTGACCAGACGAATGATGGGTGCTTCGGAAGCTAGATCCTTCAGCTCTTCATCATCCTCATAGCCGGAAACAAATACGTCATCGTTGCCAGTTTCAATATTCGGTGACAATTCTGCGCGCCAGTGGCGGATCAGCCGGCGAACTTCTTCAGCGCCAGCTTCGCGGAATGACACTTCTGCCTGCATGACAAACCGGATCTGGTGTCGTAGCTCGATGTCAGGCGCCACCTCACACAGTAATACATGCGTCTGACTGAAATCATGCGCCGGTACGATGCCGGCGGGCTCAAGCAGTTGGCTGAAAACCGGCAGTGACAGGGCAGGGTGCTGTTGAGTCTGAGCCATTACTCTGACCCCCCGGCATTATTCTGTCGACTGAAACCGACCACCGTGATGTCGCCGATGAACTGATTACGCGCACGGCGCATGCTAAAGTCCTGCACGGCCAGATACGGCCTGGACTGTTCGAGCACGCGCAGAAAATTCATGATGGATTGCTGATTGTCCATCACGAATGACAGACTCTGTTCCAGTTTTATCCAGTCACCACTGCTTTCGGTTTCTGCCAGCTCTGTCGATGTGATGTTTATGCCGGACTGTGTGGCATGCTGGCGTATCAGACGCTGTATGGACGCTGTCAGCATCGGAGCCGTGCCGGACTCAAACAGCATGTCATCCAGTCGCTCACGCTGTTCGTTGGTCTGTGCTGCTCGGGCCTGCCATTGCTCAGTCTCTTCCAGCAGGCGTTGTTCACGTTCGATATCGGTAAGCAGCTGTTCAATCTGTACAGAGCGATCCTGGTACATTGACTGCAGGGCTGGTATGCCATTGCTCAGCACAAGCAATAATGCAACGGCCAGCGCCAGTCGTAGAATATTGCGCTCCCTGTTATTCAGCGGCCGGCTGTTTAATGGGCGAAACTTACTGATCACCTTGCCTCCGGAAAGTACCATTCCTGATAGGCTGGAAAGTTTACATCCGCCAATCTGAGATCAATGTAGTAATTTTGATTGCTTGTGGCTCGCGCAAAATCCACTTCCGTAAACATGGGGTTCTGTTCCAGTGCCTCAAGCAGGTTTTGCGGGTCCTCACTTTGACCTTCGAGACTGATGTAGCCTGCCTCGATCTCGATGGACGTCAAGTAGCCGGGAGTGACGATCTGCTGCAGGGTTATCAGCACATCCTGCAGATTTTGCCTTGGGAACTCCGAAAGCACGCCCCATTGTGATTCAAAGTCACGCACGGTGGCCTGTGCCTCACGTGCCGGTTGCGATTGCTGCCGCAGGGTGTCCAGTCGTGACTCCAGGCGGCTGATCTGAAAGGTCTGAAACAGAAATGGCAACAACACTAATGCAGCCACACCGGCTGCCAGTGTTGACAGAGTTGTGCGCCGTTTGCCTTTCGTGAATCGGCGCCTGGCCGCCATTGCCGAAGGCGGATTCATCATGAAAGGCGCCAGGTGCTTTTCCAGCGTGCCGTCTGCCGCTTTGTTGATTGCTGCCAGACAGCTACTGGCATCGCTCACGTAAAGGACTGGCCCGGTAGAATATTTCTTCAGCAGCTCTTCCCATTCCCGCTGGTAGGCATCCTCAGCAAGGTCCTGTGTACGAGTCTGCACAAATGCTTTCAATTGTCCGCCAGTTTTCGCAACCAGAGCCGTATCCCGTCCATCCTGGTCGACAACTACAGCTCCCTCGTCTGCGATCAGTCCCATGGCCAGGGCGCGGGGTGTGACGGCCGACAGAAACAGGGACTGAGCCGCAAATGCCTTAAACAGTGCCTCGAGCTTTTGTTCCGGCATCCAGAGCGCCAGCACCGGGTTCTCAGTATCAACAGCAAGGGCCAGAGGCTCCTCGAAGGCGGGCAGCATGCTCGTGCCCTGCAGCTTCAAAGCGGAACGAAGGGCATCCGGTGCCAGACCCGGCAGACTCACAGCAGTAGTGATAAAACCTGAAGGTGGCAGCAGCAGGAGTATATTGGCCGCGGCATCATCCTCGTGGATCAGCTCGCGCGCGGCTGCGGCGAGTTCATCAGGGTCTGATGCGTCATTGACAGACTGACTGCGGCCGTCGGATACAAGGTACACCCCGTCCTCATGCAGCATGAGCAGCGTATTGATATTTTTCAGCAATGCATCGCCGGTGTGCTGGCGGCCCCACGCACGCAGTGTTTCCAGAAGCTCATCGAGGCCCATCGGGCAGTCCCTGTTGTTATTTACCCATTATCTGACGCAAAACGGCAGCAGAAAGTTTGCTGGCAAGATGTTATCAGTTTGGCAGGGGTATTCAACGAGGACGAATGACCCGGTTTCGACCAGACTGCTTGGCCTGGTAGAGGGACTGGTCCGCACGGTCGAACAGTGTCTCGGGGGTGTCGTCGCGCTGTGCCGGAACTACGCCGATAGACACCGTAATTTCCACTTTCTCTTCGCGAAAATGAAATGGAATCGCGCTGATCGCCTCACGCAGCCGATTGAGCGTGTATTCTGCGTCAGGCGGGCGGATATCAGGCAGCAGAATGACAAACTCTTCACCGCCGTAACGGGCCACAAAATCCTGCTCGCGCAGGCGAGCGGCGATCTCTCGAGCGATGATCTTCAGCACCTTGTCGCCAGCCAGATGACCGAAACTGTCATTGATGTTCTTGAAATGATCAACGTCCAGCACCGCCAGGCAGAGGGCGCGATCCTCCTGCTGACTTGGCCGGTCCGGCTGTCGCTGCCATTGGCCCAGCAAAACACGAATGCGCTCGTTGTAGGCACTACGGTTTGGCAATTCTGTCAGTGTATCAGTGGCCGCCGCTGATTGCTGCCGCGACAGGTGCACGCGTAATTCGCGTGACTCGGACTCCAGCGCGGCAATACGCTCTATCAGGTCACCCATTTCCTGCGTCGCTTCTGTGTGCTCACGACTCCGCTGGTGCTTGAACCCGTCCAGAGACTTCAGGATGCCATCAATCTGCGACTGTACCGATTGCCGCAGACCTGTGATGTCCAGAGAGTCATTCTGCACGGCCCGCGCGATATCTTCGACCTGTCCACGCACCTGAGAGTCCATCTCTGCGTCGCTTTCTGCACTGCTGACAGCCTGCGCTTTTGCATTATCGACAAACGCCTGAACCTGGGCGAGGCTTTCCGTAACATCGCTTAAAAATGTCTGAAACTCGGTACGCTGTTGATCTGCCGCTGTTCGCAGGATATGCAGTATCTCCTCCAGTACAGCGACAAAATCGTACCAGTTGAGACCTTTTAGAATATTGCGGCGCACGGCATCGACGATGGAATAAGACTCGGAGCTGATGTGGATGGCTTCCAGAATTCTCAGCAGGATAGGTTCCACATGGCCGGCAATATAAGAAAACGCTGGCTCAGACAGTCCGGAGCGATCGCGTACCAGTTCTCCCTCTATGCTGGCGTCGTCTTCCTCTTCTACGACGACTTCTGCCTGAACCTGCAGGTGAAGAGCATGGTCACGCTCGCGGTAACCATCCTGTTGAGCATTGGCGCCATTGGCAGTTGTACTTGAATCTGAGGGCTCATGGTCAGCTTGTGCCTGCAGACCATCGCTTTGCAGTTTAACTGCAGAGCCGTTAGCAGCCGCCGCCGCGCTATTCTGCTGTCTCTGCGTTTCCTGCGACTGACTGGTTTTGTGCATCGGTGCACTTTGCTGCGCTTGAAGGCTGTCATCCAGCTGAAGGGCTTCGTCACGGCTGCCAGCTCCCGATTCCTGGCCGTCAAGCGCATTGCTCACGATCTCGCCCGAAGGCGGCTCGGTGCTGGCATTAGTATCTGATGAGTCACTGCTGCCAAACATCCGTTTCCAGAAACCTGCTGACTGGCCAGAATCGTCTCCGCGAGCTGCCTGCTCACGCTTCTGTTCCTGCTCAATCATCGACTGCACGGCTTCGCGCAGAATATCAATAAACTGACGTATCAGGCCGGCATGTTGCTGTGTGTCATCAAGGCGCGCGGAGAGATTCTGGGAGAATTTCCTGAGTTGTCGACGGGTGGTTTTCGGCAGGGGTAGCTTGTCCAGCTCGGCTATGCTGCTGACAAAGGCCTGCTGCAATGCCACATTACTGGCGTTTTTTTCATTGTCGAGTCGAATAATCGACTTCTCGATCTGCTCTAGCAGCAACTCAAGTCCGACTTCCCGGTCATCATTTCGGAGGGTTTTTCGTAGTTCAGCCAGCTGACGATCCAGCTGCGGGGCATGACCATCGCCTGCCAGGCTGACACCCAGCAGGCCACGGCGCAAAAGCTTGATACGACTGTTGAGCAGCTTTTCACGCTGCTCCTGGTCTTCCAGCGCATCCAGAAACTTGCGTTTCCAGCGCTGCGCCTCGTCGCCGCCATTGTCATTGCCATAGTTGTGCTGTGGCATGTTTCAGTATCCAGAGAGTGGCCTTGAATACCTGAGGCGACCTGTCAATCGAATTACTGGGCGCTGCGCTCCTGTTCAACCAGGTAGTCAACGATGGCCAGCATGTCCTGCTGTGTGCGGACAGCTTCATTGGTCGTAACCAGATATTTGCCGTTAACAATCACGTTAGGTGTGCTGCGAATCTGGTAGTCAGACATTTTGCTTTCTGCCTGATTCACTTTAGTGCGCACCTGGAACGAGTTGAATGCCCGCGAGAATGCTTCTTCGTCCACGCCATGGGCGGCAAACAGTTCAGCCAGCTGGCGCTCATTTTGCAAGCGATTGCGTTGCAGATTAATGGCATCAAAGATCGGTCCATGTACTGTATCGACCACACCAAGGTTTTCTGCAGTGTAATAGGCCTGAGCGTGAATCTTCATCAGGTCGTTCCAGATGGCAGGGAAGCGCAGATAGTCTACGTCTTCAGGGGCGTTTTCGGCCCAGTGATCAACCAGGGGCTGAAAGCGGAAACAGTGGCCACAGCCATACCAGAACACTTCGAGCACTTCGATCTTATCCGCATCATTGGTGCGGACCGGCGCTGGCAGGGTTTCATAGTGGGTGCCGTCTACATAAAGAGCGGGCTGCGCCCAGACAGCAGAGGCCAGCAGACTCAGAACACTGGCGGTGATGGTGGCTTTCAGGAACTGCTTGATCATATCCTACTCCACATTGTTATCAGAGGTAGTCGGTACTTTAGGGATCGTTACTGTAACACCGATTAGAGCGCCTGCCGCCTTAATAAGGGCTGAACAGGCGCAATTTCGTCTTAGTTCAGGCCTGAGATGTAGCTGGACAGCGCTTCGATTTCGCGGTCAGTCAGACGCTCGGAGACATTACGCATCGGCATGGCGTCACCATCGTTGGTGCGATCACCGGCGCGGAAGGCCTTCATTTGCGATTCGATGTAGGCTGCGTGCTGGCCACCCAGGGCCGGGAATCCAGCCTGTGCCACACCACTGCCGTCAGGTGCATGACACGCCGAGCAGGCAGCAACACCCAGGTCAGCAATACCAGCACGGTAAATCTGCGCGCCCAGCTCGATCAATTCGGGGTCAGCACCAGCAAGGGTGATCTCCTGTGATGCGTAGAAAGCAGCGATATCTTCCAGATCCTGGTCGCTCATGTTGTCGAGCAGGCCTGTCATCAGCGGCACTTCGCGGGCACCTGATTTGATGTCTCGCAGCTGCTTGAGAGTGTAGCGCTCACCTTGGCCGGCCAGTTTGGGGTTGGAGCTGATTTCACTGTTGCCATCAGCGCCGTGACAGGCAGCACATACAGCGACTTTTTGCTCGCCGGCAGCGGCATCGCCATCAGCGTTGGCAGTCAGGCTGGCGCCAGCCATCAGCAAAGATGCCAGGGTAAATACTAATCTTTTCATGGATTGTCGAAGTTCCTGAACAGTTATAAATTCGGATGAGTCATGCGGCGGGAGAGTATAGCACAGCTGCCGTTATTGTGTACGACCATCATGGAATCTGCCTGTCTTCTGGATACGAGGCGCGGCGGAATTGCTGGCTCAGTATCGGTTCTGCCGGTAGAATGCCGCTCCATGAACTATCAAGCCGCCCAATTTGAAATAAGTGCCGCCAAGCTGCGCGACTGTCCGACCGACAGCGTGGCCGAGGTCGCATTCGCCGGCCGCTCCAATGCTGGCAAATCAAGCGCGATTAATACGCTGACGCGCCAGGGACAGCTGGCCCGTACCAGCAAAACCCCCGGCAGAACACAGCTTATCAACTATTTCAGGGTTGATCAGGGGCGATATCTGGTGGACCTGCCCGGCTATGGTTACGCCAAAGTACCGCTGAAAGTGAAGGACGACTGGCAGGTCCACCTGGAACACTACCTGAACGCCCGCGAGCCGCTGTTGGGACTGATACTGGTTACCGACATACGCCACGTGTTCAAGGATTTTGACCTGATGATGATCGACTGGGCACGGCAGAACCAGTTGCCTCTGCATGTTCTGCTGACCAAATCAGACAAACTCAAGCGCGGCGCCATTCAGGAAGCACTGATGAAGGCACGCAAAGAGCTGGAAGGCATGGCCGATGCCAGTGTTCAGGCGTTTTCATCGCTGAAGCGGCAAGGCGTAGACATTCTGAGCCAGCGCCTTGACGGCTGGCTGGAACCGGCCGACGAAGCGCCAGCCGAGCCTGCCGTCGATCAGTGAGCCTGATCCCAGTTTTCACCGACACCGACATCAACCACCAGCGGCACGTCCAGTGACGCAGCGCTGACCATACGAAATCGCACTCCCTCTGTCAGCAAATCCACGTCCGCTTCTGCGACCTCAAAAATCAATTCGTCATGCACCTGAAGGACCAGCCTGGCGTCGAGAACGCCAGTCTGCAACCAGTGATCTATATCAACCATCGCCTGCTTGATAATGTCCGCGGCGGTTCCCTGCATGGGTGCATTGATCGCGGTGCGCTGGGCAGCCTTGCGCAGCATCCCGTTGCCTGCCTTGATGTCTGGCAGATACAGCCGTCGACCGAACAGGGTCTCCACATAGCCTTTTTCCTCGGCCAGTTCCCGGGTGCGCTCCATGTATTCCAGGACGCCGGGGTAGCGTTCAAAGTAACGGTCAACATAAAGCTGGGCATCGTGACGGTCGATTCCCAGTTGCCGCGCCAGGCCAAACGCTGACATGCCATAGATCAGGCCAAAGTTGATGGCCTTGGCGCGCCGCCGCTGCTCGCCAGTGACGTCGTCCACGCTCACCCCAAAGACTTCGGCAGCAGTTGCCCGATGTACATCCTGAGCATTGGCAAATGCGGTTACCAGACCCTTGTCCTGGGACAGATGCGCCATGATGCGCAGCTCGACTTGTGAGTAGTCAGCTGCTACCAGTCGGTAACCCGGAGCCGCGATGAAGGCCTGACGGATTTTGCGCCCCTCGGTGCTGCGTATCGGAATATTCTGCAGGTTGGGCTCTGTTGATGACAGTCGCCCTGTGGCCGCTACCGCCTGCTGAAATGTCGAATGGATACGGCGGGTGCTGCGGTTTATCTGCAGCGGCAGCTTTTCTGTGTAGGTTGATTTCAGTTTACTGAGCCCGCGATGCTCCATGATCATATTGGGCAGGTCGTACTCCAGCGCCAGCTCCTGCAACACGGCCTCGGCCGTGGAGGGCTGCCCCTTGGGCGTCTTTTTCAGCACCGGCAGATTCATTTTTTCGTAAAGCACGGTCTGCAGCTGTTTCGGCGAACCCAGGTTAAAGGTCTCTCCGGCTTCCTTGTAGACCTGCTCCTCGAGCTCTGCCAGGCGCTCAGACAGTGCAGCTGACTGTTCGTGCAGCCGCTCCGGATCAACCGCAATACCGGTTCGTTCCATGCGTTGCAGAACCGGGCTCAGCGCCAGTTCAAAGTATCGATAAAGTCCCCATAGCTCACCAGTGCTTTCCAGCACGGCCTGCAATTTGTGGCGAAGCCGGAACGTCATGTCGGCGCGCGGCGCCAGCCAGTCAAGCGCGGCCTGCGGATCGCACTGACTGACCGGGAGTTTGTTTCGGCCCGAGCCGAGCAGGGCATCCAGCGACTTCAGCGACTGCTGCAGGTAGTAGTGACTGACATCTTCCAGGCTGTGATTGTTGGCCACCGAGTTCAAGACGTAAGAAGCCAGATGCGTGTCGAATCGCCAGCCTCGGACTGCTATGTCATGATTCTGCATCAGATGAGCCAGACGTTTGCTGTCGTGTGCCACTTTGTGGATTGAGGGATCCTGCAGGACTGGTTTGAGCAACTGCAGACATTCCCGCCGATCGAGATTGGATGCTGACTCAAGGCTGTCGTGGGCGAGGGGCAGATATACTGCCTGACCTGGCTCCCAGCTGAAGGCCAGTCCGATGACCTGGGCAGACATGAAGTGCTCATTAGCATCAAACAACGCAGCCACCGCGAATTGACCTGCGGATTTGATCGCCCCGATGGTGCTTTTCAGAGCCTCAGTGTCCGCCAGTAACTCGTAATCCTGTCGCGAGGTCTCCAGCTTACTCAGATCAGGCCCATCGTTCTCGGCAGGGTCGGTAACTCCCAGATCTTCACGCACGGCAGCCAGCTGCTCGGAGGAGACCTCTACACCCTGTGATTCCAGCTCCTTGGTCCAGGTCTTGAATTCGAATTCACTGAACAGCGCCATCAGCTGCGTCTGGTCCGGCTCTTCGGGGATCAGCTCACTGATGGAAATATCCAGGGACACATCCAGTTTAATGGTGGCCAGCTCGTAGGACAGACGCAACTGTTCGATGTTATCTCGCAGCTTTTCGCCGATCTTGCCGCCAATTTTGTCGGCGTTTTCAATAATGGCATCCATGGATCCGTATTCCTGCAGCCATTTCACCGCAGTCTTTGGCCCGACCCCTGGTACACCCGGTATGTTGTCTACCTTGTCGCCCGTCAACGCGAGAAAGTCGACTATTCGCTCTGGTGGCAGGCTGAACTTTTTGTTGACCCCTTCAATATCAAGCCGCTCATTCGTCATTGTATTGATCAGCGTGACGTGACCACTTACTAACTGGGCGAGGTCTTTATCGCCGGTAGATACCAGTGTCTCCCGTTGCTGTGTGGTCGCCTGACAGGCCAGGGTACCGATTACATCATCGGCTTCAACATCCGGGATCACCAGCAGCGGCAGACCCATGGCTTTGATGATGTGGTGGATCGGCTCGATCTGACTGCGCAGCTCATCGGGCATTGGTGGGCGATGCGCTTTATATTCTTTGTAGATCTCATTACGAAAGGTGTCGCCCTTGGCGTCAAACACAACAGCAATGGGGCTTTCCGGATACTCTTTCTGGAGACTGCGAATCATGCTGATGACGCCCTTTATGGCGCCAGTCGGCTGGCCTTTGCTGCTGACCAGAGGCGGCAGGGCGTGATACGCCCGGAAAAGATACGAAGATCCGTCAATGAGGATTAGAGGGCTGACTGATGTCATGGCGTGGGACGTCCGCTGTGCTTGGCAGGCGGTTGAAAAACTATCTCGGCTTTGGCTTCCTGCGTCGCTCTACCTCCTGCATCCATGCAGTCGTACGTTGCCAATGCCTTGATTACGTTTTTCAGCCGCCTTTTTGGTTAGTTTGATGAAACCTGACACCGCTTGAAGGCATTGGCAAGGTTTTCCATCAAGTTTACATAAGCCCGGGGGCCGGAGGTCAAGGCCTGTCCCGTGGTATCTGCCTGAATACGGTTGACCGGCTGATTGCCAAGCAGTGTATTCACGGTGCTGGCCTGCGCCGTGACATCTTCCAGTACGCAGGTCAGCGGACGCTCTTCAATGGCTCTGCGAACCGCCAGCATGTGGCGCACACCTGGCTGAAGCTCCTCGCTCTCCACAAATACCAGCTGATGACTCAGGTTGAACTGGCGCTCAAAATACTGGAAGGCGTTGTGATACACCGCATAATCCGTGCTTTGCAACGGCATCAGATCGGCCTTAAGACGGTCTCTCAGAGAGATCAGCTGTTGTGAAAAGCTGGCCAGATTATGCTGGTAACGACCTGCATTGACTGGGTCGAGAGCAGACAGTTTGCTCACCATGGCCTGGGCAATCAACAATGCATTGTCCGTATCCAGCCAGATGTGAGGGTCGATGCTGTGACCCTGCTTGTGTTGATGACCTGCATGGTCACCCTGCTGCGGAATGAGGATTTCGACATTGTCGTGTTCGTCGTATCCGGCGTGATGCACTGTCAGGCCCGGCAGGGCGAGCACTTCAACAGTTTCAGTGTCTCGTTCGGCGAGAGTGTCTGCCAGCCAGGTTTCCAGTTCCGGACCCACCCAGACCAGCAGATTGGCCGTGCTGATGGCGCGAACAGTGGAGGGTTTCATGACAAAGTGGTGATAGGATTGATTGGCAGGAATCAGCACCGCCGGCTCTGAAACACCATCGGTAACCGCATGGGCGATCAGTTGCAGTGGCTTGATACTGGTAACAACGGTAACCTGCGCCGCTGCGACATGGCTGAGCATCAGTGTAAGACTGACTGCCAGAATCGTTCGTAACATTGGGATCATCTGTCATCAAAAGAAATGCTATCATATACCATTTTGCGCGAAAGCTCCATCATCACCCTTCCGCGTGCCGGTATCCTGCAGTTGGTGCAGATGTCAGCCAAGGGCCTGAATTAAATGATCGATGCAGCCGCCATGGGTAGTTCAAGGATTTCATATGAGCCATGAAACATTAGTTGAAGCCAGGGATGTAAGCCTCAGCCTGGGTGGCCGAAAAATTCTGGATCGTGTGAATCTGACACTGAGCAAGGGCAAGCTCCTGACACTGATTGGTCCGAATGGCGCCGGCAAAACCACACTGGTAAGAATCGTGCTGGGGCTGATGCAGGGAGAATCGGGAAAGCTGGTGCGCAAACCCGGTCTGCGCATTGGTTATATGCCGCAGAAAGTATTTGTCGAACCCACCCTGCCTCTGACCGTCGAACGCTTTATCCAGCTCGGCGCTCGCGGACTGAAAGTGGTCGCGGCCAACAAGGTGCTGGACGAGGTCAAAGTAGGGCACTTGCTCAGACAACAGGTTTCCGCGCTGTCCGGTGGGGAAATGCAGCGCGTTCTGCTGGCGCGCGCTCTAAGCCACTCGCCAGATCTGCTGGTGCTTGATGAGCCGGCCCAGGGCGTCGACATTAATGGACAGACGGAGCTGTACGAACTGATCAACACCATTCGTGAGCGGCACCATTGCGGAGTGATGATGGTGTCTCATGACCTGCACCTGGTCATGGCCGCCACCGACGAAGTCATCTGTCTGAACCAGCACATATGCTGTCATGGCAAACCTGAACATGTGAGCAATGATCCGGCCTACCTGGCGCTATTCGGCAAGAGACAGGCAGCCACACTGGCAGTTTATACTCACCACCACAACCATGATCACGATATCGCTGGCGATGTCATCAAGCCAAAGGACGGCCACCGCCATGTATGATTTTATCATTTACGCCGTTATCGCCGGGCTTCTGATAGCCGCGCTCGCAGGGCCGCTGGGATGCTTTGTAGTCTGGCGCCGCATGTCCTACTTTGGCGATACCCTGGCGCATTCGTCGCTGCTCGGTGTTGCTCTGGCCATTGTCGCCAGTATCAACCTGCAGCTTGCCATCATTATCAGCTGCGCCGTGTTTGCGGCGATTCTGCTGCTGCTGGAAAAAAGGCAGATGCTTGCCACTGATACACTGCTAGGCATCATCGCCCACAGCACGCTGGCTTTCGGCCTGCTGATTCTGTCACTGTCGGACATGGTGCAGGTGAATCTGATGGCGTTTCTGTTCGGCGACCTGCTGACCATTACGCAACAGGATCTTATCTGGATAGTCGCTACCTGCGTGGTGCTGGCGGGGCTTCTGTATCACTTCTGGGGAGAGTTCCTGGCGCTTACCGTTCATAAAGAGCTGGCCATCGTCGAAGGTCTGCCAGTAGAACGGCTTTATGCACTGCTGGTGCTGATGATTGCGATGCTGATCGCAGTGGCCATGAAAATCGTGGGTGTTCTGCTGATCACTTCCTTGCTCATCATTCCGGCCGCTGCCGCCAGACGACTGGCCAGCACGCCGGAACAGATGGCACTCGGCGCCGCAATAATCGGCTGCCTCGCCGTGGCAGGCGGTGTCACGCTGTCGTTCTATCTGGACACACCGGCAGGCCCTTCGATTGTAGCCTGCGCATGTGTTTGCTTCCTGCTTATTTACGCCCGTCCGGTAACGCGCGTTTAAAGCGTGTTGCGGATGATCCGGTAGGTTTCGCTGATCTGGTCCCGCTTGATATTCGGCTCCAGGAAACCGCGGTAGCGGCCCTCAGGATCAATCAGCAGGATGTTGCCGCTGTGGTCAACCATAAAGTTTTGTGGCTGACCTCCATCCGGCGCTGGCACCGGCATGATTCCATGCGCAATAAAAAGCTCGCTGGCCAGTTGTGATACCTGGCGATACTCTCCATTGAGACCCAGAAAATCCTCATGGTAGGCCTGCATGAAGTCTGCGATTTTTGCGGTGTCGTCACGGAAGGGGTCAACACTGATCATGACCACTTGTGTGTCATCCTGCAGGGGGTCACCTTCCAGATCATTATAGAAGCCAGTCAGCTCAAACATGGTCAGAGGGCAGATATCGGGACAGTTGGTGAAACCAAAAAACACCATGGTCCAGTTGCCTTGCAGAGACTCCTCTGTGAAAGGCTGACCGTAGTGATCTACCAGGTCAAACTCACTGATGGCCACAGGCGCTTCATAAATCATCGCGCCCATCTCACGCAGCTCTTCTGCAGAAACCTGCTCCTGCTGAGCTGAGCGATTGTTATCAGCGTACCGTGCATAGGTCATGTAAAAAACGATAACCACCCAGACAAGGCACAGAATGAGGGTCAGTTTTACGCCTTTTTTCATAATTTACTGCCTGCTATGAAAAGTTTGCGAAAGTCAGATCGTGATGTAGTGATCAAGCAAAAGAACCGGAAACAGCACCATCAGATAGATGATGGAGTATTTGAAAGTATCCATGGCCGTTGATGGCTTGGGCCGGAACATCAGCAGCAGCGACCAGATCAGGAAGCCAACGCCGAGGACCACTGCGGCAAGCAGATAGAGCAGACCACTCATGCCAATCAGCCAGGGGAGGATGCTGACCAGCAACAGGATAATGGTGTAGAGAATAATGTGGATCTTGGTGAGATGTTCGCCATGGGTGACAGGCAGCATGGGGATGCCCGTCTTGGCGTACTCATCCTTGCGGTATATGGCCAGCGCCCAGAAGTGCGGTGGCGTCCAGGCAAAGATGATCAGCACCAGAATCAATGCACCGGGCTCAATGGTGCCGGTCACTGCGGCCCAGCCAAGCAGGGGGGGCATGGCGCCTGACAGGCCGCCGATGACAATGTTCTGGGGTGTTGCACGCTTCAGGTAACCGGTGTAGATGAAGGCATAACCAATAAAAGAAGCCAGCGTCAGCCAGGCGCTCAGCGGGTTGACCCAGATCAGCATGATCGCCATGCCGGCTATGCCAATGATCGCTGCAAACCAGGCGGCCTGCCGCGGAGCAACACGACCCTGCGGCATGGGGCGGTTGATGGTTCGGCGCATGACAGCGTCAACCTTACGGTCGATCAGGTGGTTAACCACGGCGCCGGAGCCGGCAACCAGCGCAATGCCGATATTGCC
Organism: Pseudohongiella sp. O18; assembly: GCF_021729085.1. GTDB lineage: Bacteria > Pseudomonadota > Gammaproteobacteria > Pseudomonadales > Pseudohongiellaceae > Pseudohongiella. The sequence goes on from NZ_JAJSAR010000001.1 coordinate 636,008, forward strand.
GAGTATCAGGATGTCCAGCGGCACCATGCCAGGCACCGCCAGAAACATGCCAACCAGGGAGGTCAGAATCATCAACATGACCACCCGCGGCTTGCACATTTCATAATAGTCGCGCCAGCTTGCGGTCTGATTGTGCGTCAGTTCTGTCACGGAGATCTCTCTCTGCATACACCTGCGCCACGGACTTCGGGCGGGCATGTCTACTGTGAATTTATCGGGGGTTGGCTATTGTAACGTAAATCAGTCTGCGATAGAAAAAACAAGACAAATTATTTTTGGAGGAGTAAATTGATATTGAGAGCGGCCCGAAAGGTCAAGTCCGCTACTCAAGGGAAATGGCCCCAAGCCGACCCAGCAAGACCGGCAGCAGGGTCTCAGTCTGTTGATTTAGTGTCATCTGAAATTGCGGAGCAGGTGTATACAAGACTGATAGATGTACAAAGAAGCGATCCAAAAACAGAAGGAGAAGCTAAATGAGATGTATCTATTATTTGTCACCCACCCTCAAAAGCACCCATCAGATCTCAGACGATCTGCACTCCATCGGCGTGGATGACTGGTTTCTGCATATCCACAGCAAGGACGAGAGCGGGCTGGTCAAAGAGCATCTTCACTCGAGCAATTATTTTGAAACCCTGGACTTTATTCGCGAAGGATTCATAGGCGCTGGAATTGGCTTTGTCGCGGGCCTGGTGTTTGCCGGTCTGATCGGCATGACAGATCCCTTTGCGGTATCCATCCCCTGGTACGCCTTTGCGGCCATCGTGTTTCTGGTCACCTGTTTTGGTGCCTGGGTAGGCGGCCTGACTGGTGTGATGAATGAGAACAAAAAGATCGCTCACTTCCACGACGATATTAAAGCTGGCAAGTATCTTGTTCTGATTTACGCGAAGGAAAAGCAGGTCAAGAAAGTGCAGGAGATGATGACCAACAAGCATCCCGAGGCACAACTTGCCGCTATTGACCCTCACTTCCTGAACCCATTTGCAGACCTGCAGATGGTCCGTGCCTGATTGCTTCACAGCAGTTGTTGCACAGACTAAAACAATACTATACGATCCAAAGGGATGGTGGTTTACCCCGCCATCCCCGCTTGAATGTTTGATGTAACAAGTACGATGTAACACCGTTGAGTACCCGTCCGAAAGATAACAAGAAAGGGAGGGACCCGCGTTGTGAACGGCATTTGTTTTCACGTTCGATGTCAACGACGTAACCAGGACATTCACCACCCGATGCTGCTGCCTGTGCAGTGCATCCGGCCTTTTATTTTTATCTTTCGCTGTACAGTTGCTGTATCCACTGTTGTCCGTGCTCGCACTTTCACAAGGATATCCCGCGTATGGCTATTGCAGTTGTTCTCGTCCTGTTGGTCGTTGGCTCCGTCGTCTTTCACTTTGCCAGTCCGTGGTGGTTTACTGAAATCGCCTCAAACTGGGCAAACATCGACTTCACGGTTAATCTCACTTTCTGGGTAACCGGCTTTGTATTCATAGCCGTAAACCTTTTCCTGGCCTATAGTGTCTATCAGTATCGCCAACGCAAGGGCGAGGCCAGCAAGGCTGTATATGAGCCGGAAAATGCCCGCCTTGAGACTGGCCTGACAGTTATTACCACACTGGGCGTTGCTGCATTGCTGGCGCCAGGTCTGTTTGTTTGGGCCCAGTTTGTTACCGTCCCGGAAGAAGCCAGCGAATTCGAAGCCTTCGCGTCACAGTGGCAATGGTCCTTCCGTTACCCTGGCGCTGATGGCCAGCTTGGCACTGCCGATATCCAGCACATTACTGAAACCAACCCCTGGGGCATCAACCCTGACGATCCGAACGGGCAGGATGATGTGGTGGTCAAAAAGCCCTACATGGCGCTTCCGCTTAACGAGCCGGCCAAAGTCCTGCTCCGCTCTCGAGATGTACTGCATAACTACACCGTACCCCATTTCCGCGTGAAGATGGACATGGTGCCGGGTATGGTTTCTTACATGTGGCTGGAACCAACCCGTACAGGTGTCTTTGATATCCTCTGCGAGCAATACTGCGGGCTTGGTCACCACATCATGCGCGGCCGGGTTGAAATCATGGAACCGGGCGATTTCCAGAGCTGGCTTGCTGATCAGCCCACTTTTGCCGAAACCCAGGCGCAACCGGCTGCCGACGTCGCGGCAGGCCAGCAGTCATACATGGTCTGCGCCAGCTGCCATGGGCAGAACGGCGAAGGCAACCGTGCCCTGAATGCGCCAGCACTGGCGGGATTGCAGCCCTGGTACATTGAACGCCAACTGCGCTACTACTCTGAAGGGGTGCGTGGCGCCAATCCGGAAGACACCACTGGCCAGTCCATGGCCCCCATGGCAAATATGGTCAACTCTGATACAGCAAGACGTAATGTGGCGGCGTACATCCAAACCCTTTCCGGTAACGACTCTGCCCAGACCACCATCAGCGGCGATATCGATCGTGGCGCACGCATCTACAGTGCCAACTGTGCGGCCTGCCATGGTGACGACGGCCGCGGCAGCTGGGCAACGGACGCACCTGCACTGGCGGGTATGGACGACTGGTACCTTGCGCTGCAGCTGGAAAAATACCGCAGCGGCATTCGCGGCCAGCACCGTGATGACGATTATGGTTACCAGATGACATCGATGGTGAAGGCGATGCGCACAGAAGAACAGCAGAATGACGTCATTGCCTATATCAATTCGCTGCGCTGAGAGACCGGGCAGGACTTTAAAACAATAATTTGAATAGCTGGACAGGGTTCTACACCCGGAGGATGTTTACATGGCATACGTACCATTGGCCGACCAGGACGATCCGCACGCCCTGCATGATCCGCACAGTTTCATCACAAAATATGTCTGGAGCCAGGATCACAAGGTAATCGCGATTCAGTACGGCGGCACTGCCATCTTTGTCGGATTGATCGCATTGGGGCTCTCGATCCTGATGCGCTTGCAGCTGGGTTTCCCTGACTCGATCAGCTGGATAGATCCTGCCTTTTATTATCAGGCCGTGACCATGCACGGCATGATCATGGTGGTATATCTGTTGACGGCCCTGTTCCTGGGCGGTTTTGGCAATTACCTGATTCCTCTGATGTGTGGCACCCGGGACATGGTGTTTCCGTTCCTCAACATGCTTAGCTTCTGGTTCTATCTGCTGTCAGTGATCATTCTTCTGGCAAGCTTCTTTGTGACGGGAGGGCCGGCGGGTGCTGGCTGGACCCTTTATGCGCCGCAGTCGATAACGGCCGGTACGCCGGGTTCTGGCGGCGGCATGCTTTTGATGCTGATCTCCCTCGCCGTGTTTATCGTGGCCTTCACGATGGGCGGTCTCAACTATGTGACCACCATCCTCCAGGCGCGTACCCGTGGCATGACACTGATGCGTATGCCGCTTTCCATCTGGGGCATCTTTACGGCGACAGTTCTCGGTCTGTTCGCCTTCCCGGCACTGTTGGTCAGCGCAATCATGCTTGGCTTTGACCTGGTGCTCGGTACCAGCTTCTTCATGCCAGCTATGATGCAGTTGGGAGAGCAGTCAACTCAGGATGGCGGCAGCCCGATTCTCTTCCAGCATCTGTTCTGGTTCTTCGGGCACCCGGAAGTGTACATCGTGGCACTCCCTGCATTCGGCCTGGTGTCCGATGTGATCGCAACCCATGCCCGCAAGAACATCTTTGGATACCGCATGATGGTCTGGGCGATTATTGCCATCGGTGGCCTCAGCTTCCTGGTCTGGGCTCACCACATGTATGTCAGCGGCATGAACCCATATTTTGGTTTCTTCTTCGCGACCACTACCCTGATCATCGCAGTACCCACCGCATTGAAAGTCTACAACTGGGTACTGACACTGTGGCAGGGCAATATAAGACTCAATACGCCCATGCTGTTCGCCATTGGCTTTATTTTTACCTTTGTCCACGGGGGCCTGACCGGACTGTTCCTGGGCAATGTGATTATTGACGTACCACTTGCCGACACCTACTTTGTGGTCGCTCACTTCCACATGGTGATGGGTGTGTCTCCAGTGCTGGTGCTGTATGCAGCCCTGTATCACTGGTATCCAAAAATGACCGGCCGCATGTACAACGAGACAATGGGTAAAGTCCATTTCTGGTGTACTTTCCTTGGCACTTACGCCATTTATCTGCCCATGCACTACCTGGGGTTCCTGGGTGTTCCGCGCCGCTACTACGAGATGGGCAATACTGATTTTGTGCCTGCAACCGCTCAGGCGCTTAACGCCAACATCACCATCGCTGCGATTTTCGTAGCCACGGCTCAGGTGCTGTTCTTCATCAACATCTTTATGAGCCTGCGCAAAGAGAAAGACGCCGGTGGCAATCCCTGGGGCGCCACCACTCTCGAGTGGCAGACACCTGACACCCCTCCCAAGCATGGCAACTGGGGTCCGGAACTGCCAACCGTTTATCGCTGGGCCTATGACTACAGCGTGCCGGGCGCCAAACAGGACTTCATCCCCCAGAACGAACCGGGAGAGGAATACGAGAAGACCTTTCATACGCGAGGTCACTCATGAGTTTGTATCGTCAAGTTACTGAGAAACCCTGGAATCAGGTAGGTCTGCCAGATGGTATAGAGGCGCGGCCTACTTTCCAGGTACCCGACCAGAAAGTGGCACTGGTGCTGTTTGTAATCGTGGCATGCGTGCTGTTCTCCTTGCTGACTGTTTCGTATTACCTGCGAATTGCCTGGGGTGCAGGCGACTGGGTGCCAGTGTCAGAACCTGCCACGCTATGGGTCAATACCGGCGTTTTGGTGGCATGTAGTGCGGTGTTGCAGTGGTCATTGATACAGGCACGACGCCAGGAGGCTATTCGACTGACATCAATGGCGGGACTTTTGTTCGTGGCGGGTGGCTTACTGACGCTGGTATTTATTGCAGGTCAGTACACTGCATGGCAAATCCTGATAGGGGGCGGTTATACGCTACAGAGCAACCCGGCCAACGCCTTCTTTTACCTGTTGACGGGGGTTCACATACTGCACCTGGCCGGAGGTTTATGGGTTTGGACCAAAGCGCTGTTTCATATGAGCAGCGGTGCGAAAGCCGGCGACAGCCGCCTGAGTATCGAGCTTTGTACCTGGTACTGGCACTTCCTGCTGTTGGTCTGGTTTGGCCTGTTTTACGTGCTATCAACCACCTGATGCAACCGATGTGGATCTTAAAAAAGAATAATTGGACTACAGAAAGGAAATTAACATGAGTCAGAGCGAGGCAGTAGCCAACGGCAGCCCGACAGCAGGGGGCATGACTGGCTTTGTACAGGACTGGAAGTCTGACAAACAGACTTATCAGGTACCCTGGGGCAAGGCCATGATGTGGATCTTCCTGGTCAGTGATACCTTCATTTTCTCCTGCTTCCTGGTCGGGTACATGACCGTGCGGATATCGACCGCAGACCCATGGCCACTTGCCACGGAAGTTTTTGCATTGTCCTTTTTCGGCAGTGACCCGATTCCTCTCATTCTGATCGCCATCATGACCTTTGTGCTGATTACCAGTAGCGGCACGATGGCGCTGGCAGTGAACTTCGGCTATCGGCGCGACAAGCGCAAGACCGTCATGTTCATGTTGTTTACCGCCGCACTGGGTGCCACGTTTGTGGGTATGCAAGCTTACGAATGGTCAAAACTGATTGGCTATGGGGTCAGGCCCTGGAGTAATCCCTGGGGTGCGGAACAGTTCGGGTCGGTTTTCTACATGATCACAGGCTTTCACGGTCTCCACGTTTCAGCCGGGGTCATATACCTTTTGATTATCGCTCGCAAAGTAGCGCGCGGCGATTATGACAAGAAAGGCTACGAAATTGTCGAGATCACTGGACTTTACTGGCACTTCGTTGACCTGGTCTGGGTGTTTATTTTCGCCTTCTTCTACTTATTGTGAGTTGGTGTTTGACGAAATTGACCCTGAACATATTCTGAAAACAATCTGAGGAGCCTGGTTATGGCATCTGAAGCAGGACAACAACACCCGCTGGGGATTTATTACAAGATCTGGATTTTGCTGTTTGTGCTGAGTTTGTTCAGCTACATGGTCGACTACCTGGATGTGCAGGGCGTTATGCGCTGGACACTGGTATTACTTTTTATGGCGTTGAAGGCCGGATTCATCTTAGCCATCTTTATGCATGTAAAGTGGGAGCGGATGGCATTGGTCATGACCATTCTTGGTCCGCCAATAGTATTGTTGCTGTTGATCTTCTTTATGGCAGTAGAGGGCAATTATACAGAGTCGGCCCGTGTCCAGTACCTGGGGCATGACGCCAACCAGGCACCGGCGCACGTTGAACATTAACCAAGGCTGGAATGACGGAGCAGTTTTTCCAGATCGGTTTTGATATCGTCGATCCCGTGGGTACTGTCGTAATACATCATGACATTGCCCACCGGATCGACAAAAAAGATGTAGTTGTCGTCTGACAGATTCAATTCCACACCTTTAGCGGCCAGATTGTTCTCTACGCTGGTCTCATCTGCAAACGCCACCCCCATGCTGGGGAACTCGGCACGAAAATGATCTCGACTTTCCTGGCTCAACGGCGACATATTCGCAGCCAGGTCACCTGCCTCAAGGTAGTAGCGCCTTACTCGCGGCGTATTCTTATTCAGCGTGATGTGCATTTGCCGAAGTAAATGAATGCGCTCCCGGCAGGATGCATCACAGTCCTGAGTGTTTACGAATACGATATGCCAGGGTTGCGGCTCATAATCATCATCGCTTTCCAGCTCAGCCACCAGTTCGTCAAATGACCGAAAAACAGGATTACCTGCCGCGTCGAGCATGGCCAGATCGGTGATGTCGGCTGGTGGATTTATCAGATTACCTTTATTGACAGTTCCGCCAAAAAATCCGGACTCAGACGCTGAGCGAAATGCGAATGTTGCCATTGTGATCGGAACAAATGCGATCAGCAGCAAAAATGCGAGTTTAAGTTTGGTACGAGTCATTTGTTGCATATCAGCTCTCCGAACGTCTGAAACTGAACATTAAATATAGGACGATGAGCACCGCTGCCATCAGGAACCACTGGATAGCGTAACCACGATGCACACCGGGTCGTGTATTTATGGCCTGCCAATTTGGCTGCAGGAGTCCTGGTGAGCCGGTCTCCAGTCTAACGCTATAGGGCAGCAGATCCTGGCCAAGCACTTCGGCTGAGCTCGGCAAATCAATTTTCTGGACGACCTGTGGCCAGGAATCCGTGTAGATATCTTCGGCAAACATCATCAATTCGCCATCTGGCACATAGATCACCGCATTTATCGTCACCAGGCCTTCCGGCGCACTGACACTGGGAAGCTCCTGCCGTGTGCGGCCCTGCGGCACCCACCCCCGATTGACCAGAAGCACTCCATAGTCAGTGTCGAATGGTGTCAGTACCTCATAACCCACCTGAGAGTCATATATCCGGTTGTCGAGGTAGAACTGCCGGCGCCCGTCAAATCGTCCAGTCGCCTGAACACGGGTCCAGCCAAGATCCTGCTGAAGCCAGTCTACCCTGTCCAGCGTGACTGGCGCTTCCAGCAGACGCTGCTCATACTGGTTCTGCAGATCAATCTTCTGCTGTTCGCGCGACAACTGCCAGAAGCCCAGTGTTAGCAGCAAAGGGAACAGCAGGGCAGTGAACACTGTGAGTTTCCAGTTTATTCGAAACAAGCCAACCTCAATCTATGCTGCTATTATGGTTTTCCAATATTTGAACTTTACGGAATCCTTCAGAGGACCACTATGTTACAAGCTGCTATTGTTGTTTTGCTGATCGGCATTTTGATCAGTCTGGCTGCCGGATTTTATTTTTTCTACAAAGACCAGGGTAGATCCAAGCGTGTTATGTATGCTTTGGGTGTACGCGTAACGATGGCGGTAATTTTGATGGTCCTGGTTTTTTACGGACTTAGTACTGGCCAGCTGAATCTACAGACCCCCTGGAACCTCTGACACTTTCACAATTAAAAACCTTCTCAAAAAAAGACGGCCCGCATAAGCGAGCCGTCCCTGGTCATATGTCACTGAATGACGACCGATTGATGTTTACAGCAAGTAAACAAAGATAAACAGACCTACCCAGACCACGTCAACGAAGTGCCAGTACCAGGCAGCTGCTTCGAATCCAAAGTGGTCATTCGGCTTGAAATGGCCCTTCAGGCAACGCAGCAGCATGACGATCAGGATGAACGTACCCAGCGTCACGTGGAAGCCGTGGAAACCCGTGAGCAGGAAGAACGTAGAACCGTAGATGCCGGAATCCAGGGTAATGCCGTAGTGTCCATAGGCTTCTACATATTCCAGCGCCTGCAATGCCAGGAACAGGATACCCAGAGCTACTGTCACAAACATCCACTGGAGCAGACGCTTGCGGTTTTCTGCCTTCAGCGCAACGTGCGCATAGTGCAGAGTCACCGATGAAGTAATCAGGATGACCGTGTTCCAGAAGGGCAGGTAGCCAGCGAAGAAGCTCACGCTCCACTCTTTGACGTTCAATCCTTCGTGCGGGTTAGTAAACAGTGTGGGATCCGGGTTGACGACCAGCGGCCACGCAGCCTGGAATTCCGGCCACAGTACTTCACCCGCCAGACCCTTCTCGCCTTCACCGCCGAGCCACGGCACTGCCAGTGTCCGGATGTAGAACAGGGCGCCGAAGAATGCCGCGAAGAACATCACCTCAGAAAAAATGAACCATGCCATACCCCAGACGTATGAGCGCTTGAGCTGGTCATTGTTCAAACCGGCGTGGTTTTCACGAATCACTGTGGCGAACCACTGGAAAATGATGAAGGACAGCAACAGGAATCCGGCCAGGGCTATCCAGGTGGACACCGCTACAGAATCACCCGCAGACACGTCATTCAACACGCTGCCTAAGCCAAATACCATGAAGAACAAACCAATCGATGCAAAGAACGGATACTTGGTCTGTTCCGGTACGTAATACACACTATGGGAGCTTTCGCTGGCCATCTTATCTCTCCAGAAATAACAATATTATTCTCGTTTACCTGCTGGCTACTGCCGCTGTCTTACTTTTTTCCGTGATGTCGTACAGCGTATAGGACAAGGTCAGTTTGGTGATCTCTTCCGGCAGCCTGGGGTCAACAAAAAAGCGCAGTGCCATGTCGACCGTTTCACCAGCCTGCAAAGGCTGTTCTGCAAAACAGAAGCATTCAATCTTGTTCAGATGGCCTGCTGCTGCGTTGGGCGCCACACTCGGAATCGCCTGTCCTACCATCAAGGTGTCTCGTGGATTGCTGACACGGTAATGAACTACATGAACCTCACCTGGCTTGACGCGCATCTGATTGACAGAGGGCTTGAACTCCCAGCCCATCTCGACGTTCTGGTGCGCAATGAACTGCACCGTTACTTCGCGATCTTCTTCAATCAGCTGACCGGCTTCCGCAACTTCCACGCGTCCGCCAGTCTTGCCGTTTAAACCTGTGATGTCACAAATCACGTCATACAGAGGTACCAGAGCAAATCCAAATGCAAACATACCTACCACGGCAAACAACAATTTTACGGCTAGTTTCTTGTTATTACCTTTCGCTACGTTCTTGGTCATCTCATCTACTCCGGTACAACTACATCGTAAATTTGACAGTACCTCTTTGCCCTTACTGAGCCTTGATCAGGCTGGGGTCAGGCGGCGTTTCAAAGGTGTGGTATGGCGCCGGAGACGGCACAGTCCATTCCAGACCCTGAGCACCTTCCCAGACCTGGGCAGTTGCTTTTTTGCCACCGCGGATACACTTGATGACAACCAGCAGCAGAATCAGCTGCGAGAAGCCAAACAGGAATGCACCGACACTGGAGATCCAGTTGAAGTTGGCAAACTGCAGCGCGTAGTCCGGGATACGGCGGGGCATACCAGCCAGACCCAGGAAGTGCTGCGGGAAGAACAGCAGGTTTACACCGACAAACGACATCCAGAAGTGCAGCTTACCCAGTGTCTCGTCGTACATGTAGCCGGTCCACTTAGGCAACCAGTAGTAGGCGGCCGCCATCAGCGAGAATACTGCGCCTGGTACCAGTACGTAGTGGAAGTGGGCAACAACGAAGTAAGTATCGTGATACTGGAAGTCAGCCGGGGTAATCGCCAGCATGACGCCAGTGAAACCACCGATGGTGAACAGCACTACGAACGCGATTGCAAACAGCATTGGCGTTTCAAAGGTCATGGCACCGCGGAACATGGTGGCAACCCAGTTAAACACCTTCACTCCTGTCGGAACGGCGATCAGCATGGTGGCGTACATGAAGAACAGCTGGCCAGCCAGAGGCATGCCGACGGTAAACATGTGGTGCGCCCATACAATGAAGGACAGGAAAGCAATTGACGCAGTTGCGTATACCATTGAGTCGTAGCCGAACAGACGCTTACGGGCGAAGGTCGGGATGATCGCAGACACGATACCGAATGCCGGCAGAATCATGATGTAAACTTCAGGGTGACCGAAGAACCAGAACAGATGTTGGAACAGTACCGGGTCACCACCGCCAGCCGCGTTAAAGAAGCTGGTACCGAAGTGGATGTCGAACAGCATCATGGTAACCACACCCGCCAGAACCGGCATAACCGCGATCAGCAGGTAGGCAGTGATCAGCCAGGTCCATACGAACAGTGGCATTTTCATCAGGGTCATGCCAGGCGCACGCATGTTCAGAATGGTCGCGATCACGTTGATCGCACCCATGATGGACGATGCACCCATGATATGGACGGCAAAGATGAAGTAAGTCACTGAATCGGGAGCATAGGTCGTCGACAGCGGTGCGTAGAACGTCCAGCCGAAGTTGGGACCACCGCCTTCCATGAACAGGGTGGACACCATCAGCGTGAACGCAAATGGCAGAATCCAGAAACTCCAGTTGTTCATGCGTGGCAACGCCATATCAGGCGCACCAATCATCAACGGAATCATCCAGTTGGCCAGGCCCACGAACGCTGGCATGACCGCACCGAATACCATGACCAGACCATGCATGGTGGTCATCTGGTTGAAGAAGTTAGGCTCTACGAATTGCAGGCCAGGCTGGAACAGCTCTGCGCGGATTACGAGAGCAAAAGTACCGCCCAACAGAAACATCGCAAAGCTGAACCACAGGTACAGAGTACCGATGTCTTTGTGGTTGGTTGTGAACAGCCACCGGGAAATTCCCTTGGCAGGACCATGGTGATGGTCGTGATCATGTGCGTGATCGATAGCAGCGCTACTCATGGCGTTTACTGTCCCCCTACTATGAATTCGTTGACTTCAGCGGGCTGAACCATGTCACCTGACTGATTGCCGAAGGCATTGCGCACGTAGGTGATGATGGAGGCGAGCTCAATCGGATTTAATTGACGACCGTAAGCAGCCATGGCTGTGCCAGGAACACCATTGACCAGTGTGTCCATGGTCACGCCGATGTCACCGGTTGCCTTGGCGCTACCTGCCAGTGCAGGGAATGCAGGTGGCATGCCCTGGCCATTGGCCTGGTGACAGGCGACGCAGTTGCGGCTGTAGATCTCTGCGCCTTCTGCCATGGCTTCGTCCATGCTCAGTGCAGCGTTGGTCAACTCGGCAACCTGCAGCGCCTGCTGCTGTTGTTCGGCGTACCAGGCTTCAAAGTCGGCCGGTTCAAGCACGTGAACTTCGATAGGCATGAAACCATGTTCCATACCGCAAAGCTCGGCGCACTGACCACGATAGATGCCAGGCTCTTCCACGATTACCCAGGACTCATTGATGAAGCCGGGGATAGTGTCTTTCTTGATGGCAAATTCAGGCACCCACCACGCGTGCAGCACGTCCGCGGCAGTCATCAGGAAACGCACTTTGGTGTTGGATGGGATAACCAGCGGGTTGTCGACTTCGAGCAGATAGTTTTCGCCCTTGTCGATTGAATTGCTGATTTCTTCACGGGATGTTGCCAGCGAGCTGAAGAAAGAAACTTCTTCGGCATTCGGATCATCGTCCATGTAGCGATATTCCCAACGCCACTGGTAGCCGATGATCTGAACATCAAGTTCGGATTCGGACGCGTCGTAAGCTGCGGTCAGCACCCGTGTTGCCGGGATGGCCATCGCGATAAGAATCAGGAAGGGGACCAGTGTCCAGACGATTTCCACTTTCGTGCTTTCGTGGAAAGTTGCCGGTTTGGCACCTTTGGATTTGCGATGGTTGATGATGGACCAGAAAAGAACCCCGAAAACAACTACCCCGATGGCGATCATCCACCAGAAGATTGTCATGTGCAGGTCATAGGTCTCGCGACTGATTTGGGTTACGCCCCTGGGCATATTGAGTTCCCAGGCTGCATGCGCACCAGCGCTCCACATAAGCAGAGTGCCGAAGGCAAGGCTTAACCACAGCTTTGCTTTGGACAACATTCGCCGTGTCTCCGTATAGTAAGAAAAGGCTGTTTCTACGTTTTAGATGTATTTATTGTTTTGATTTCAGACGCTCCACTTGCGCTGACTTGTGTAACCCCTTGCGTGACCCAGGACCCGGACGTGACGTTCCCTTGACGTATCAAAGGCTGTAACCGGAGCAGATTTTGGGCAGGATTTTCAGGTGCAAATTAAAGCGCCGGGCATTATAAAAAATTTTTTCTTCAATTGCCATGAAATCCGGCCAACATTTGACACGTTGTTGGCCTTCCATGCGCCGGGCAATATAGACGTCTTTGCCACCCAAATCCCTGCGTTAGATCAACTAATCCTTTGATTTCCGGGCCTGTCGAGCCCTTCCTGCCTCAGAAGAGCTGACATATCCGGCTCTCTGCCCATAAAATCTTTAAACAGGGTCAGTGCACTCGCACCACCACCTTTTGACAATATTTTGTCAAGAAAGCTCTCCCCTACATCCGGATTGAGAACGCCAGACTCGTTGAAGCGTGAGAATACGTCTGCTGATAACACCTCAGCCCATTTGTAACTGTAGTATCCAGCCGAGTAGCCACCAGCGAATATATGCGAGAAGCTGTTTTGAAAGCGGTTATAGTCTGGAACCGGATAGACTGAGGTTTTCGTTCGCGTCGCGCTCAACACTTCAGCAATAAAGTCGCTTTCGTCTGAACAGGGAGTCTGGTGCAGTATGAAGTCGAACAGTGCGAACTCCAGCTGACGCACGGATCTCATGCCTGACTGGAAGTTCTTGGCGGCAATCATTTTCTCCAGCTGGACGTCCGGCAGAGCTTCACCTGTCTGATAGTGGCCGGAGATCATGGCGATAGCCCGACTGTCCCAGCACCAGTTTTCCATCAGCTGGCTGGGAAGTTCAACGGCATCCCATTCGACGCCACTGATACCCGAACTGCCAAGATACGGCTCTCGTGTCAGCATGTGGTGCAATCCGTGACCAAACTCATGAAACAGAGTGGTCACATCATTGTGCGTCAGCAGCGCTGGCTGACTGGCAGTCGCAGGCGCAAAGTTACAAACCAGGTAAGCAACCGGGAGTTGTCGCGATACGACCGCATCTCCGTTGAAAATGACACGATGGTTGCGACAATCCGCCATCCACGCTCCACCTCGCTTGCCTTCTCGGGTATACAGATCCAGGTAAAAGCGGGCAAGCACCTCACCGTCGCGTAGAATCGAGTAGAACTCAACATCCTGATGCCAGACGCTGGCATCGGTGTCCCTGGAAATCTGCACGCCATAAAGTGTCTCAACAATCTGGAACAGGCCCGCCTTGACCTTTTCCGCAGGGAACCAGGAGCGCAGCTCTTCCTGTGAAATGTCATAACACTCTTTGCGCAGCTTCTCGCTGAAATACGTTATGTCCCAGGCATTCAGCGAAGTCACACCGAAGCGTTCCTCGGCGAACTCACAAAGTTCCTGATACTCGCGCTCGGCTGCCGGACGGCTGTAATGGATCAGATCACCAAGAAACTGATTTACCCGCTCCACCGAGTTGGCCATCTTGCGGGCCACGGATACTTCGGCGTAGTTGGAGAATCCGAGGATCTTTGCTTTTTCCTCTCTCAACTTGAGAATTTCCAGCATGATTGGCTGATTATCGAGACTTTTATCGCCAAATTCAGCCGCTCGGGTGGTGTAAGCCTGATATACCTCCTGGCGTAGCTCTGCATTGTCGGCGTAGGACATCACTGCGTAGTAAGACGGGAAATCCAGAGTCAGCAGAAACCCCTTTTTCCCTTTTTGTGTCGCTGCTTCTTCTGCGGCACTGATGGCGGCCTCAGGCATACCAGACAGGATTTCCCTGTCTTCCACCAGCTTGCTCCATGCTCTGGTAGCATCGAGCACATTGTTGCCAAACTGATTACTTAATTCGCTTAATCGGTTTTGTATATCAGCGAACCGCTTTTTGCTGTCGCCGGAAAGATTGACACCCGACAGTTCGAAGTCCAGCAGGCTGTCTTTTAATATCTTGCGTTGCGATGCATTCAGGGACAGTGCCTCAGCCGCCTCGTAGAGCGCCTTTACGCGCTGGTAAAGCGCTTCGCTTTGACCCAGCGCGGAGTAGTACTCCGAAATCAATGGCTGACAGTCGGTGTAGGCCTGCCTGATTTCAGGCGTATTCATTACGCTGTTGAGGTGGCTGGCAGTTGACCACACTTTGCCAATCCTGTCGTCCAGCTCATCCAGCACTCCCATTAATGAATCCCAGGCAGGATCTGTTAACAACGAGTTGTCGGCCTCGAGGGATTTCAGCGTGTCTCGATTATCCGCCAGAACCTGTCGAACGGCCGGCTCGATATGTTCCGCGCGGATGGTGGCAAAATCCGGCAGTCGATCAAAGGCAAGCAAAGGATTCTGATTGGCACTCGATGCAGGCATCCAGAAAAACTCCTGTCTGGGTAGTAAGAAAAACGGCTCTCATCATATCATTGTCGCAAGCCATTGCCGAAAAGGAAGCTTTATGAGCATCAGACGCTTCGAGTCCCACGAACCACAGCTTGGAAACCGCGTTTTTGTCGATGAGACCGCTGTTGTAATCGGTCAGGTAGAAATAGGCGATGATTCTTCTGTCTGGCCTATGACAACCATCCGCGGCGACATTCACAGCATTCGCATCGGCGCCCGCAGCAGCATCCAGGATGGCTCGGTTGTACATGTGACCCACGATGGGCCCTTTAACCCAGGCGGTTTCCCATGCTCTGTGGGGAGCGATGTCACCGTTGGCCACAAAGTAATGCTTCATGGCTGCACGATACACGATCGCGTCCTTGTCGGCATGGGTGCAACCATCATGGATGGGGCCGTTATCGAAAGCGATGTGATCATAGGCGCCGGCAGCCTGGTTCCTCCCGGCAAAACTCTGGAAAGCGGCTACCTGTATGTTGGCACTCCGGTGAAGCAGGCTCGCAAACTGACCGAGCAGGAAAAATCCTTTTTCCTTTACACGGCTAAGAAGTATTGCGAGCTAAAGGACCGCTATTTGGCCAGCAAGGCGTGAAGTGCCGCAATAACGGGCTGTGTCTCCGGCTGGACACCGCGCCAGATGCGGAATGATTCGGCAGCCTGCTCAACCAGCATACCACTGCCATCCAGCGCCAGCAGCGCACCACTCTCGCGTGCCCATTGCTGAAACACCGTCCCGCCCGGGGCGTAGACCATGTCATAACAACCCGTAGCGGCTGATATCAGCCAGCCTGGCAATGCCGGCATCTCTCCTTGCAGGCCCGCAGAACTGCCATTGATCAGCCAGTCCGGCGCAGGAGTTCGATCTGGCGACGGCTGGCCCTGCAGCTGCTCCAGGCTCAGCACCCTGAGTGGATACTGCGAACTGAAATCCTCAGCCATCGACGCGGCACGCGCCAGTGTGCGATTGACGATGGTAATCGAAGCGGGCCTGGCTGCGATCAATGGCGGCAACACACCGCGCACGGCACCGCCGGCACCAATTATCATGATGTTTGCACCTGCCAGTTTGCCGCCGTGGTTCTTTTCGATGTCGCGAACCATACCGGTACCATCGGTATTGTCGCCAGCGAGTCGCCCGTCGGCTAATTGGTAGAGCGTGTTTACAGCGCCAGCCAGCTCTGCATTTGGGGCAAGCCAGTCGACCAGTCGCCAGGCGGTTTCTTTGTGCGGCACAGTCACGTTCAGCCCTTTGCCGCCCTCAGCAAAGAACTTGTGAACACCGGCCACAAAATTCTCCGGTGACAGTTCGAGGCGGTCGTAAGACAGCCGTTCGCCAGTCTGCTCGGCAAACTGTGCATGAATGAAGGGGGATTTGCTGTGCGCAACCGGATAGCCGGTTACCGCGTATCGATCAATATCGGCCATCAGTTCCTACACCCAATCCCGAGCGCCCAGGAATTCTGTGTAGAGGCGCTCCTCTTCAGTGCCTGGGGCAGGGTGCCAGTCATAAATCCAGCTCACCTCAGGAGGCAAAGACATAAGTATGGATTCAACGCGACCCAATCCGGACTGAAGACCAAACAGGGTACCGCGGTCGAACACCAGATTGAACTCTACATAACGACCACGCCGGTAGCGCTGGAATTGTTTGTGTTCGGCGGCAAACGGCACGTACATGCGCGCTTCCACGATGGGTGCATAGGCTTCCATATAACTATTGGCAATATCCTGTACCATCGCAAATGTGTCTTCAAAAGACTTTTCATTAAAGTCATCAAAGAACAGGCCACCAACTCCGCGAGTTTCTTTCCGGTGCGGCAGATAAAAATAATCGTCGCACTCTTTCTTGAATCTTGGATACAGGTCTTCACCATGCGCGTCACAGGCGCTTTTTGCCGTTCGGTGCCAATGCCGACAATCCTCTTCATTGCCATAGTACGGTGTCAGGTCATAACCGCCCCCGAACCACCAGACCGGAGACTTGTTGTCGTCTTCAGCGATAAAGAACCTAAAGTTGGCATGAGAGGTCGGAATAAACGGGTTGTCCGGGTGTATGACCAGTGACACACCCATGGCCTGAAAGCGTCTTCCAGCCAGTTCGGGCCGACTTGCTGTGGCCGAGGGAGGAAGCGCATCACCGTAGACATGGGAAAAGTTTACGCCGCCTTTTTCAAAGACTTTACCGGCGCTGATGACGCGGGTTATACCACTGCCACCTTTGTCACGCTGCCAGGAGTCCTCGTGAAAGCGCGCCTGCCCATCCAGTGCTTCCAGCCGTTCGCAAATGTTGTCCTGCAAAGTCAGCAGGAAAGTTTTGACCGCCTCGGTATTTACCTGTTGGTCTGCTTGTTCGTTTGATTGATCAACCATGACCAGATCTCCTCTTTAAATGTCAGGCGGCGCGCATGACCTGGCCTGTCGCCAGATCAATAATCTGCGATGGCTTGCTGGCACCCCCCAGTGACCCGGGCAGCACATAATCCAGTTGCGCCCCGAGTTGCTGCTCTAACAATACTCTTGAACGAATCGCCGGCCTGCCGGCCAGATTGGCCGAGGTCGAAACCACCGGGCCACCGAATTGCCTGCACAATTGCTGGACCAAAGGGTGGCTGCTGACACGCAGCGCAACAGACGGGTGATCTCCTTTTATCCACCACGGCACCACATCCTGCGAGTCCCGCACCAGATAGGTAACCGGGCCTGACTTCGCCTGCCCGGACCAGCCTTTTTTCAGCACATCCAGTTGCTCAGTGGGCAGCGCCGATAAAATGAAATCCAGCTGCTCAATTGTTGCGGCGACGAGAATCATACCTTTTTCAACAGGCCGGCGTTTGATCTGCAACAAACGCAGCGTGGCCTGCTGTGAGAATGGATCGCAACCCAGGCCCCAGACCGCCTCGGTCGGGTAGGCGATGACCCCCGCGGATGACAGCACCCTGCAGGCTTTGTCTACAGCCAGTCTTTTCATAGCGTTTTCTCGGCTTGATTGTTCATCGGTTTATAAACCACTTACCTGCCTGTTTGCAGATGTGTCCAGACAACTCCAACTGAAGCAGCTTCAGGTTCAGCGACGACAGGGGCAACTGTGAATGACTCATTAGCGCATCACTGGTAACACCATCGTCTGCAATTAGCCGTAGTAAGTCTGTACAGCCATTGGGAACCGACACAGCTTTATCAGAAACTGCGTTTCCTGGAATTTCTTTGGTCTGCAGCTCCAGCTGACCCTGAACCATCGGGGCAAGCTGCTCAATGATATCTGTGGCATTTTCCGCCAGTGTGGCGCCTTGGCGCAACAGGCTATGACATCCCCTGCTGCCCGGTGTGTTGACCGAGCCGGGCACCGCGAACACATGGCGTCCCTGCTCAAGAGCAAGGCGCGCGGTAATAAGCGAGCCACTTCTCAGCGTCGCCTCTATCACACATACGGCAAGACTCAGTCCGCTGATAATCCGATTGCGCTGGGGAAAATGAAAGGCGTCTGGTGGTGAATGCAGCGGAAACTCAGAGATAACAGCTCCTCTACCAGCGCCATGACTGATACTGGACGCGAGTTCGGCATTTGCCTTTGGATATATAGTATTCAGCCCGTTGCCCAATACGGCAATGGTTGGTTTGTCCTGTATCACGCTCGCCATATGTGCGGCCGTATCGATACCGCTGGCCAGACCACTTACCACCGTAAATCCGGCGCGCCCAAGATCCCTGCTTATTCGGCCCGCCAGGTCTCTGCCATACCGGCTACAGTTACGGCTGCCGACCAGCGCAATGCAGGGCTGGCAAAAAATGCCTGGATCACCGCGAACAAACAGTACCGGCGGCGGGTCTGGCAGCTCGCGCAGTAGCGCTGGATAGCGATGGTCATCGAACAATACAAGACTGTGCTCATCCTGTTGCCTCCACCTCAGGGTCTGTTCGAGCGCCTGTCTTGCCCGCGAATTCGAATCTCTTGCAGTTTGTATGCGCTGGATAACGTCATCATCCAGCTTGAGTTGCTGCAGGCTGTCTACTGGCAATTCCAGCGCGCCTCTGGCGCTGCCGGCCCTGGCCAGCAATCGGTGCATGCGATTGGCGTGGCTTTCCAGGGCATGGTAGAGCAGAAGGTAGCTTTCCAGATCTGTGCAGGACATCATCGTTTACCTCCGTGTATGACGTCTGAGGATGCGCATCCCGGCGCATCGCCTGTGCTACAATTCGCAATAATCTGCAAATCATCAAGGTCCTTTAGCGTTTATGGCACAGCTTGTGCGCTGCTGCCGAAACGATAATGTCTTTTCGGAGTGAACTATGGCCAAACTCGAAATCCTGGAGTTTCCCGATCCGCGGCTGCGTACCGTGGCGGAGCCAATTGATACATTTGACGAAGCACTCAGTCAGCTGATTGATGACATGTTCGAGACCATGTATGAGGCGCCCGGCATTGGCCTCGCCGCAACTCAGGTCAATGTGCACAAACAGCTGATTGTGATTGATATTTCCGAGGACAAAAGCGAGCCGCTGGTTTTCATCAACCCGGCCATCAAGGTGCTGGACGATGAGCTTGCCGAATACGATGAGGGCTGTCTTTCGGTGCCTGGTTTTTACGAAACTGTCAGCCGGCCACGACAGGTCAAGATCAATGCGCTGGATCGGCACGGCGAGGCTTTTGAAATGGTGTCTGACGGCCTTCTGGCCACTTGTATCCAGCACGAGATGGACCATCTCAATGGCAAACTGTTTGTTGATTACCTGAGTAATCTGAAACGGCAACGCATTCGCAGCAAACTCGAAAAAGCCCACAAACTGGCGGCGAACGGCTGATCCCATCTCATGTCAAAACTCAAACTGGTGTTCGCCGGCACACCGGCGTTCGCCGCCGGTCACCTGCAGGCATTGATTGATGCTGGCCACAACATTGTGGCCGTATATACTCAACCCGATCGTGCCGCAGGACGGGGCAAGAAACTGCAGCCCAGCCCGGTCAAACAGGTTGCCCAACAGCACCAGCTGCCTGTGTTTCAGCCGGCCTCACTTAAAGATGCTGATGCGCAACGGGAGCTGTCAGCTCTGAATGCTGATCTTATGGTTGTTGTGGCCTATGGCCTGCTGTTGCCCCAGGCAGTTCTCGACCTCCCGCGGCTCGGCTGCATCAATGTGCATGCTTCACTTTTGCCGCGCTGGCGCGGTGCGGCGCCAATAGAGCGTGCCATTCTCGCTGGCGACAAACAGTCTGGCGTCACCATCATGCAAATGGACGCTGGTCTCGATACCGGAGCCATGATCCACAAAATTGAGACGCCCATTTCTGACGCAGACGATCGTCAGACCCTTGAAAACCGCCTTGCCGTGCTGGGTTGCCAGGCTCTGATACATACGCTGGCAAATTTCGATTCATTGGCGTCCAGCGCTGAGCCTCAAACCGATGATGGCACGACGTATGCGCGCAAGCTGGACAAGTCAGAGGCCCTGATAGACTGGAACCAGACCGCGGAAGAAATTAACCGCTGCATCCGTGCCGGTATTGGCAGAAATCCAGCCTACACTTTCATAAATGGCGAGCGTATAAGGTTCATCCGTGCACAGGTGCTAAGTGGCAAACAGAATCAGTCGCCTGGCACGATCCTCGGCACGGTCGATCTGACTTGCGAGGATTCACCGACCGGCACCACTCAGGGCCAGAGCCTCAAATCGCTGCGTATCGCCTGTCGTGATGGCGAGCTGGCGCTTCAGCAGGTTCAGCTACCCGGCAAGAACGTCATGTCTGTAACCGATCTTTTGAATGCTCGACGCGCCATGTTTGAACCCGGCAAGCAGTTCTCCAGCATCGAGACTCCCTCGTGACGCCCGCCCAGATTCGGGCTCAGGCGGCCACAATTCTGGCGAGCCTGGTAAAACAGCAAGGCTCTCTGGCCAGCCTGCTGCCTAAACCGGGTGAGGGGACAGAATCAGCAGATGGTCAGGCACTGCTCAGGGAGTTGTGTTTCGGTACCTGTCGCTGGTTTTTCCAGTTGGAGAGCCAATTGGCTGGCCTGCTCGACAAACCTATACGACGCAAAGACGCAGACATTCACTGCCTGTTGCTGATCGGTCTGTATCAACTGCAGCACCTCCGGTTGCCGGATTATGCTGCCATCAATGAGACCGTCAATGCCGCTGTCACCCTGAAAAAAGTCTGGGCCAAACGCTTGATCAACGGGGTATTGAGACAATGGCAGCGCCAGCAGCATAAGACTGACGATACCGGCTCGCTGCTTGATGATGCGGCAGCACTCGCTGACTCCTATCCAGTCTGGCTCCGCTCGGCCATCACGCAGGCCTGGCCTGACAGATTTAGCGAGGTGCTGAAGCAGGGCAATGTGCATCCGCCAATGACCCTCCGGGTCAATCTCTCAAAAATTTCCCGTGACGCGTATCTTGAGCAGTTGGCAGGGCAGGGCATAAGTGCTTCAGCGGGCAAGCTTTCCGACAGCGCCATCTATCTTGAAAAAGCGTTGTCTGTCCATGCGCTCCCTGGTTTCGCAGAAGGATGGGTAAGCATTCAGGATGAGGCATCTCAATTGATCCCAGCATTACTGGCACCACAACCGGGCGATCATCTGCTTGATGCCTGCGCGGCACCCGGTGGCAAGACAGCGCACCTGCTGGAATCACAGCCGGAGTTGGCATCATTGCTGGCACTGGACAGTGACAGTCGCCGGCTGCAGCGTGTCCACCAGAATCTGCAGCGCCTTCAGCTGCACGAGGCACCGGTCACAGTTGTTTGCGCAGATGCAGGCCAACCCGACTCATGGTGGAGTGGTGATCAATTTGACCGGATTCTGCTCGATGCTCCCTGTTCAGCAACAGGAGTCATCCGCCGCCAACCCGACATTAAGGTTTTGCGTAAATCAGAGCATATAGATCAGTTGCTGAATCTTCAGGCCCGGCTTCTTGACGCCATGTGGCTATGTCTTGCGCCGGGTGGCGTGATGCTTTACACAACCTGCTCAATTCTTCCGGCAGAAAACGCTCAACAGGTTGAGTCCTTTTTGGAGCGCACCCCAGACGCCGAATGTCTGCCCCTGTTGACAGAACATCACGGGGAGCCTTGGGCAGCTGATTGTGAAACCCCGGGACGCCGGTTTGGTCGACAGCTGTTGCCAAGCGATGGTGGGCCCGACGGTTTTTATTATGCATTGCTGAAAAAACAACAATAGTGCACTGAAAATATGCCTAATGGCTTGTATCTGGTTGGTACCCGCCGGATAATTTGACGGCAGCGGCACCATCCGGACGCAGACGAAGGATCAAGGCGCAGGAGCCTGCTTTTACATGAAAATAATTATTCTGGGCTGCAATGCGGTCAGTGCCTCACTGGCTGAAAACCTGGCAAGCGAAAATACCGATATCACCCTGGTTGACCCGGATGCAGAAGCCCTGCGGGAACTCAAGGACAGACTGGACATCGGTATCGCACAGGGCTGGCCTTCGCACCCCGATGTGTTGCGGGCCGCCGGCGCCGACGACGCCGACATGATCATCGCCGTGACAGAAAACGATGAGATCAATATGGTCGCCTGCCAGATTGCGTTTTCTGTTTTTAAAACCCCCAAAAAGATCTGTCGCCTGCGCTCGGCGTCATATATTGCCCAGGATGACCTGTTCCGTCCTGACGCCATACCGCTCGATGTTGTCATCAGCCCGGAATTGCTGGTTTCGAACTATATCCGCCGCCTGATTGAGCTGCCCGGCTCGCTGCAGGTTCTCGATTTTGCTGATGGCAATGCCCAGCTGGTCGCGGTTCGTGCCTACTACGGTGGGCCGCTGGTCGGTCAAGAGATCCGCTTTCTGCGAGAGCACATGCCCAATGTGGATGCTCGTGTGGCGGCTATTTTCCGCCGCAACCGCGCCATTACCCCTGAAGGTTCTACCGTCATCGAAGCCGACGACGAAGTCTTTTTTATCGCAGCTCCCAAAAACATTAAAGCAGTCATCAGCGAACTGCGCCGTATGGACCGACCTTACAAACGCCTGATCATCGCTGGTGGCGGCAATATCGGCGCGCGCCTGGCCTCAGCGCTGGAGGAGCGTTACCAGGTTAAAGTGATTGAGCACAATCCGGATCGCTGCGCCTATCTGTCCGAGTTTCTTAATAGGGCTGTCGTCCTGAATGGTATTTCCTCTGACAAAAAGCTGTTACAGGAAGAGGGTATCGCGGATACCGATGTTTTCCTGGCCCTGACCAATGACGATGAGGCAAATATCATGTCGTCATTGCTGGCGAAACGCCTCGGGGCGCGCAAGGTCATGTGTCTTATCAGCAACCCGGCTTATGTGGACCTGGTGCAGGGCGGTGAAATCGATATCGCAATCTCACCTCAGCAGGCATCGATTGGCAGTCTGCTGACTCACATTCGTAAAGGTGACATTGTTAATGTGCATTCACTACGCCGGGGTGCCGCAGAAGCGCTGGAGGCAATCGCGCACGGTGACAGCCAGTCGTCTAAAGTAGTGGGTCGTGCTATTGAAGATATCGATCTGCCTCAGGGTACGACCATAGGTGCTATCGTTCGGGACGAAGAGGTGCTGATTGCCCATGACGATATTGTGATTGAACCCGAAGACCACGTCATTTTGTTCCTCACCGACAAGAAACGCATTCCTGAAGTAGAGCGTCTTTTTGCTGTTGGATTTGCCTTTTTCTGATCTGGAGTTAAGCACTTACTATGCATTTTGCCGTTGTTGCCCGCATACTTGGTGTTTTGCTGATGCTTTTCAGCATGCTGGCCAATCTGCCCTCCATACTGGTCTCTTTTCTGTATGGGGACGGCGAAGTGAGCTCGTTCTGGACCTCCGCCATGATCACCTTTGCGACCGGGTTTACCCTCTGGCTGGTGACGCTTCGCTCCAAGAAAGAGCTACGCACCCGTGATGGCTTCCTGGTAGTGACGTTGTTCTGGACAGTATTGAGCACTTTCGGCGCATTACCCTTCCTTTTCTCGCTGGATGTCCGGCTTTCTGTGACAGACGCGATTTTCGAATCTTTTTCAGGGCTCACGACCACAGGTGCAACCGTCATTACCGGGCTTGATGTGCTTCCCAAGTCCATACTGTTTTACCGGGCAC
Organism: Pseudohongiella sp. O18; assembly: GCF_021729085.1. Taxonomy (GTDB): domain Bacteria; phylum Pseudomonadota; class Gammaproteobacteria; order Pseudomonadales; family Pseudohongiellaceae; genus Pseudohongiella. The sequence continues at coordinate 659,936 of NZ_JAJSAR010000001.1, forward strand.
AGCTACAGTGGTTGGGCGGTATGGGTATCGTTGCCCTTGCGGTGGCCGTACTGCCCATGCTGGGTATCGGTGGTATGCAGCTTTATCGGGCAGAAAGCCCGGGGCCCGTGAAAAACGACAACCTGGTTCCCCGCCTAGCAGAAACTGCCAAGGCACTGTGGTACATCTATCTTGGATTGACCGTGACCTGCGCGCTTGCTTACTGGGCGGCAGGCATGAATCTTTTCGACGCTATCTGTCACAGCTTCACAACTGTTGCAATTGGTGGCTTCTCCAACTATGACGCCAGTATCGGGTATTTTGACAGCAATATCGTGAATCTTATTGCCGTCGCATTCATGTTCCTGGCGGGTATAAACTTCGCATTGCACTTCACCGCCTGGCAGCGGCGCAGCCTGATTCAATACGTTCGCGACCCGGAGACGAAGTTCTACACGGTAGTCCTGGTCGGGATTGCCTTGTTCACGATTATCGTTTTGTATGCCACAGAAACATACGACATGCAGAACTCGTTTATCCACGGGCTGTTTCAGACTGTTTCTATAGCGACCACAACCGGTTATACAACAGCTGACTTCAACGCCTGGCCATATGCATTGCCGTATTTGTTGATCTACGCCTCCATTATCGGCGCCTGCGCAGGCTCTACCGGTGGCGGTATGAAGGTAATCCGGATACTGCTGATCTTTAAGCAGGGTATTCGTGAGGTTAAACGGCTGATTCACCCTAACGCCATTATTTCAGTCAAGCTGGGCCGGAGAATGGTGCCTGATCGTGTAATCGAATCAGTCTGGGGTTTCTTCGCTGTCTACGTGATGGTGTACATGGCACTGCTCATCATGCTGCTTGCCATGGGTATGGAGGTGTTGACCGCATTCAGTGCCGTAGGCGCCAGCCTCAATAATCTTGGGCCAGGCCTCGAGGGCGTTGCGGCCAACTATGCCAATATTTCCGACCCGGCCAAGTGGGTACTTTGCCTGGCCATGTTGCTGGGGCGTCTTGAGATCTTCACACTGCTGGTGCTGTTCCTGCCGATGTTCTGGCGGCGCTGAGGCACGGGATAACCAACTGCGGGTCTTCTTCGGGCCTAATAGAATCGCTCGCTTTCGTCGTCCGGTCGCTTGCGATAACGTTTGTAGCTCCACTGGTATTGGCTGGGCAAAGCACGAATACAACGCTCTACCGAGCGATTCATGGCTGCCGCCGCAGAAGCCGAATCTGCCTCATAAATCCCATTATCGGCCGGTTCAAATACCACGTGATATCCACGACCGCCGGACAGCCTCTCCGCGTAAGCAAAAATTACCTGTGAGCCAGTTCGGCTGGCAAGTTTAGGCACCAGCGTCATGGTGTAGGCCTGAATGCCGAACAACGGGGCAAAAACACCTCCCTCGTTCCTGGGCTGCTGATCAGGCAGGATGCCCGTGGCACCGCCCTGCAACAAAGCTTTATTGAGACGCACGACACCCTGACGGTCGGTGGCGACCAACTCGGCGCCGGCCTTGGCTCTTGAACCAGCGACAAGCGCGTTAAGCCCCTTTATTTTTGGTGGTTTGTACAGTGTCGTAAGAGGACCTAGTGTGGAAACGTAAAGTCCCAGCGCCTCCCAGCTGCCCAGATGTGGTGACGCGTAGATGATGCCCTTACCGCTGGCCTGAGCTTTTTCGACATGCTCCATTCCGTCAACGCTGACAATCAAGCGCAGAACGTGATCAATGGACCGGCACCACATATGGCCGAGCTCAAGGCCTGTCTTTATCGTTTCCTTGATGCTCTCTCTGGCAAGTTTTTGCGTTTGTTCAGCGCTCAGCTCGGGGAATACCCGCTGCAGATTGATCAACGTGACTCGCCTGGTTTCTGTCGGCAGCATATACACGACTGTGCCAATGGCATTACCAATCATATGCAAGGCCGGCAGTGGGAGCCACGCCAGTATGTTCAAGGCGAATTTGATAATCGCAGTCTTCAGGGTGTCGATAGGAGTGCTCTCCAGAGCTTGTTCAGAGTTAAAACCATCATTTTAGCGCAGTGGATATTAACTGCCTAATCCCGCATAATTGCGCCTTTTCAACCGTTTTACATTGGGGTGAGACTTGTCTGACGTTACAACCTTCCAGGGCCTGATTCTGGCGCTTCAGGACTTCTGGGCGAAGCAGGGCTGTGTGGTGTTACAGCCGCTGGACCTCGAAGTGGGTGCGGGCACCTTCCATCCGGCTACGTTTTTGCGAGCGATCGGCCCGGAAAGCTGGCGCACGGCTTACGTTCAGCCCAGCCGCCGCCCGACTGATGGTCGTTATGGCGAGAACCCGAACCGATTGCAGCACTACTACCAGTTTCAGGTGATTCTGAAGCCTTCGCCGCCAGATATCCAGGATCTGTACGTTGCCTCTCTGAAACATCTCGGCATTGACCCACAGGTTCACGATATTCGCTTTGTTGAAGACAATTGGGAGTCGCCAACGCTGGGTGCCTGGGGTCTGGGCTGGGAAGTCTGGCTGAACGGCATGGAAGTTACACAGTTTACCTATTTCCAGCAGGTAGGTGGCCTGGAGTGTTTCCCGGTCAGTGGCGAGATTACCTATGGGCTTGAGCGAATCGCCATGTATCTTCAGGGTGTGGACAGCCTCTATGACCTGGTCTGGACGCGTGGGCCGGAAGGAGATGTGACTTACGGCGACGTATTCCATCAAAATGAAGTTGAAATGTCCGCTTATAACTTCGAACACGCCAATGTTGATGCATTGTTCCGCAACTTTGATGAGTGCGAAGCTGCGTGTAGCTCACTGATTGAAAAAGGCCTGGCTCTGCCTGCTTATGAGCAGGTGCTGAAAGCCTCGCATTATTTCAACCTGCTTGATGCCAGACAGGCAATTTCGGTAACCGAGCGTCAGCGTTTTATTCTGCGTGTCCGTACCCTGTCTCGTCAGGTTGCAGAGGCGTACTACGAAAGCCGTCGCAAACTTGGGTTCCCGCTGGCGCCAGAAGCGCTGCGGCAGGCCGCGTTAAATACCCAGTAATTTACCCAACCGATTGCAGCTATCATGACCGAAAAACATTTTTTAGTAGAAGTAGGGTGTGCCGAGCTTCCGCCGAAGGCGCTCAAAGGACTTTCCGATGCTTTCACAAGCGGCGTTGAAGCGGGCCTCTCCGCAGCCGGCTTGAGCTTCGCAAAAGTAGTGCCGTTTGTCAGTCCGCGTCGACTTGCTATTCGCGTCGAAGATCTTGCCACCCGACAGAACGACGTGGCGCTGGAAAAGTTCGGACCAGCGGTCAAGGCAGCTTTTGACAAGGATGGGAACCCCACGCCAGCAGCGCAGGGTTTTGCCAGAGGCTGTGGTGTCAGCGTAGCAGATCTGGAGCGGGACACCCGCGATGGTGTTGAAAAGCTTGTGTATCGCGCCACCCAGAAAGGTGCCGACACTGCAACACTGTTACCGGGCATCGTCCAGCAGTCCCTGGGAAAGCTGCCGATTCCAAGGAAAATGCGCTGGGGCAGTACACGCGACGAATTCGTCCGGCCGGTATACTGGCTGGTTATGCTGTTTGGTGATGATGTGGTTGAGACCGAGTTGTTCGGCATCAGCAGTGATCGTGTCACCTATGGTCATCGCTTCCATTGCCCACAGCCAATCACGCTGACTTCTGCCGAGAGCTATGAGCAGCAATTGCTGAAACCCGGCCATGTCATCGCTGACTACGCGCAACGACGTCAGACTGTGGAGTCGTTGATTTCTGAACAGGGTAAAGCGCTTGATGCGGAGGTCATTATCGACTCAGATCTGCTGGATGAAGTAACCAGCATGGTGGAGTGGCCTGTTGCGCTGACCGGCAAGTTTGACGAGCACTTTCTGTCAGTTCCTCCTGAAGCATTGATCTCGTCGATGAAGAATCACCAGAAGACGTTCTATGTGCTGGATAAGCAGGGTAAGATGCTGCCTTATTTTGTTGCGGTAGCGAACCTGCACAGCAAAGATCCGGCGCAGGTTATCGCTGGCAATGAGCGTGTCATCCGACCCCGCCTGGCAGACGCAGCTTTTTTCTACGAAACCGATCGCAAGCAGCCGCTGGCGTCACGCCTGCCACAGCTCGGCAATATCGTGTTTCAGCAACAGCTTGGCACGGTTGAACAGAAGTCTCGTCGTGTTGCCGAACTGGCGGTGTCCATAGCGCGTGAACTCGGGTTTGAGCCAGAGTCATCAGAACGCGCGGCACTACTGGCCAAGTGCGATCTATTGACGAACATGGTCGGTGAGTTTCCCGAGTTACAGGGAACCATGGGTTACTACTATGCTCTGCATGATGGGGAACCAGAGTCTGTCGCCCTGGCGATCACCGAACAGTATCAACCCAGATTCTCGGGCGACGCTGTGCCTTCAAGCGATACCGGTGCTGTACTGGCTGTAGCAGAAAAACTCGACACTATCTGTGGTCTGTTTGTTATCGGACAGCCCCCGACTGGTTCCAAAGATCCTTTTGCGCTTCGGCGAGCGGCATTAGGTGCTCTGCGCATACTGGTGGAAAAGTCTCTGGATCTGAACCTTGCCCAAGCGATCAAGCAATCACTCGCCAGTTATGAGGCGCAGGGTGTAAGCGTTGCCGGTGAAACCGGCAGCCAGGTATTTGAGTTTATGCTGGAGCGGTTCCGGGCCTGGTATCTCGGCGAAGGCGTATCGACAGAAGTCTTCCAGGCCGTGATGGAATTGAAGCCCGAAAGACCGCTGGACTTTGCGATGCGAGTTAACGCGGTTCAAAGGTTTTCGCAACTGCCTGAAAGCGCTGCACTGGCAGCGGCCAACAAGCGTGTCTCCAATATTCTGCAGAAAGAAAAGCAGCAGCAAACCGAAGTTGACCAGGCTCTCCTGTCAGAAACCGCTGAAAAGGATCTGGCACAAGCAGTTGCTGAAATGCGTGGTGTTGTCGAGCCACTCTTCGAGAAGCGTGAATATACGCAGGGTCTTGAAAAGCTGGCCGCGATGCGACCTGTAGTTGATGCATTCTTTGATCAGGTACTGGTGATGGCAGACGATGACGCAGTTCGCCAGAACCGGCTGGCTTTGCTGTCTGAACTCCGTGCCCTGTTTTTGAAGGTTGCGGATATCTCCAGCCTGCACCGAAGCTGACAGACCATGACTCCCGGGGGAGCCAGACTGATAATCCTCGACCGAGATGGTGTCATCAACGAGGACTCAGATGCTTTTATCAAGTCGGTCGCTGAATGTGTGCCTGTTGCTGGCAGCATTAACGCTATTGCCAGACTGAGCCAGGCTGGATACACAGTTGCAGTTGCCACTAATCAGTCTGGCGTTGCGCGGGGACTGCTGTCAGAAACAACACTGTCACAAATTCATGATTATTTATCAGGGTTGGTAGAAAGAGCAGGCGGACGTATCGCGGGTTTTTTTTATTGTCCCCATGGACCTGATTCGAACTGTAGTTGCCGAAAACCTAAGCCTGGTCTTTTGTATCAGATTCGAGACAAATACGGCATTGAGATCTCTGGCGTTCCGGTCGTTGGCGACAGCCTGAGAGATCTTCAGGCAGCACTGACGGCTGGCTGCACCCCTGTTCTGGTTCGTAGCGGAAAAGGTGAACGCACTTTAGCATCGGGCTTGCCTTCCGAACTTGCAGATTGTGCCCGGTTTACCGACCTGGCCGCCTTTGTTGACAATCTATTAAATTAACTGCCACAGGAAGTTGGCCTTCCGATATGTTCATGAAGTTCAGATCCTCACTGTTTTTCCTCGGCTATGCGACACTGACTTTTATAATCTCGTCTCTGGTCATTTTGCTGTTCTGGATTCTACCGCCAAAGCGTCGCTTCTATCTGTACGCCCTCTGGTGTCGCCTGGTGCTGGCCTGGCTGAGACTCAGCTGTGGTATCAGCTACAACATCCGGGGCCTGGAACACATACCCGACCACCCGGTCGTAGTTCAAAGTAATCACCAGAGTACCTGGGAGACGATCTTCCTGTATCAGTTGTTCACACCCGTTTGTCCCATCCTGAAGAAGGAGCTATTGGACATTCCATTCTGGGGATGGGCACTACGGCTGCAGCAACCGATTGCTATTGACCGCAGCAAACCACGAGAGGCTGGCAAGTCCTTACTATTGCAGGGAGCGGCACGGATAAAGGATGGTTTGTCGATTTTGGTGTTTCCTGAGGGGACCCGAGCACGCACTGGCGCACTGGGAAAATTCTCTAGAGGCGGGGCGCAGTTGGCGGTTGCGACCGGCACGCCCATCATTCCCGTACTGCACAACGCGGGTTACTGCTGGCCAGCTGGCACGACACTCAAGAAGCCTGGCTGTATTGAGGTGCTGATAGGACCGCCTATTGCAGTCGATGGTAAAACGGCAAAAGAAGTAGCGGCCGAGTTTGATTTGTGGATGAACACAAACAAATCGGCCGTTGGTCTGCAGTAAGACCAACGGCCGACGTTTGTCAGGCGACTTCTTACTTAGATATCCAGGTTCTGGACAGCCAGCGCGTTGGTTTCGATGAAGTCTCTTCGCGGATCCACCTGGTCACCCATCAAGGTTGTGAATAGCTGGTCGGCACCAATCGCATCTTCGATTGTAACTTGCAGCATACGACGGCTCTCAGGATCCATCGTGGTTTCCCAAAGCTGATCTGGATTCATCTCACCCAGCCCCTTGTAGCGCTGTAGATAATGTCCCTTCATCGCATCATCGGTCAGCCACTTCAATGCTTCGCTAAATGATTGAATTTCCTGTGTTTTTTCGCCTCGCCTAACGTAGGCACCCGTTTCTATCAAGCCATTGAGCATTTCACCCAGGCGATTCAGAGCCCGGTATTCACCTGATCCGAAAAAGTCTTTGCTGAAGCGATAGTCACGAATAAGACCGTGCAGGCTGTGGCGAACCTGTGGCAGGAAGACATGCCGCTCTGGGTCTTCATAGGCCTGAACATAGTAGTTCTGGGCCGTTTTGGGGTGGAGTGATTCCATCGATTGCCACAACTGCTTAAGCCAATTGGTCACGCCTTCTTCTGTATAATCGTCGCTGGTCAACACTGGCGTAAAGACCATCGCTTCAAGTATTTCAGAAGGGTAGAGACGTTCCAGGCGTTTGATCATCGCGTAGGTGGAATTGTACTGCTTAACCATCGCTTCCAGGGCATCCCCGGAGATAGCGGGTGCGTCTTTATTTACATGGAGAGCCGCACCATCCAAGGCTATTTGCGTCTGATAGCGCGCCAGTTCGTCGTCATCCTTCAAGTACTGTTCTTGTTTACCCTTACGAACTTTATACAAGGGCGGCTGTGCAATATAGACATAGCCACGCTCTACCAGCTCTCGCATTTGACGGAAGAAGAAGGTCAGTAGCAGTGTTCTGATGTGGGAGCCGTCAACGTCGGCGTCCGTCATGATGATGATGCGGTGGTAGCGCAAACTGTCTGGAGAAAACTCATCCTTACCAATTCCGCAACCCAGCGCCTTGATCAAAGTGCCAATCTCAGCAGAGCTCAACATTTTGTCGAAACGTGCTTTTTCGACGTTCAGAATCTTGCCCTTAAGCGGAAGGATGGCCTGGTTTTTACGGTTTCGTCCCTGTTTCGCTGATCCACCCGCAGAGTCACCCTCCACGATGTATATTTCTGAAAGAGCTGGGTCTTTTTCCTGACAGTCAGCCAATTTGCCTGGCAATCCGGCCATGTCCAGAGCGCCCTTACGGCGTGTCATTTCTCTTGCCTTTCGCGCTGCCTCACGGGCCCTGGCAGCATCGATCATTTTCCCAACAATTTGTTTGGCTTCATTGGGGTTTTCGAGCAGAAAGTCAGTGAAATGGGAGACCATCTCCTGCTCTACTGCGGTTTTAACTTCAGATGAAACGAGTTTGTCTTTAGTTTGGGATGAAAACTTCGGGTCTGGTACTTTGACAGAGATAACAGCCGTAAGGCCTTCACGTGCGTCATCGCCCGTGGTCGTGACCTCTTTCCCTTTTTTGGCTGCGACTTCTTTGTCAATATAGGTTTTTAGTACGCGTGTCAGTGCACCGCGGAAGCCGGCCATGTGCGTACCGCCATCTCGCTGTGGGATATTATTGGTGTAGGGAAAAATATTTTCCTGGTATGTGTCATTCCACTGTAGCGCTATCTCTACACTTATACCGTCTTCCGGCCGTTCTTTCTGGAAGTGAAATATCTTGTTGATGGGAGTCTTGTTGGTGTTCAGGTATTCAACAAATGCTCTCAGGCCACCATCGTACTTGTAGGTATCTTTTTTGCCACTACGCTCGTCAAAAAGGTTGATGGTTACGCCGGCATTCAAAAAAGCCAGCTCACGAAGTTTTTTGGCGAGAATATCGTAGTGGAATTCGATGTTCTTGAAGGTCGCAGCAGAAGGCTTAAAGAAAGTCTCAGTGCCAGTGATATTGGTGTCGCCTACAACCTTAAGCGGGGCCTGGGGTACACCGTGCACGTAGTACTGCTCATGAACTTTGCCGCCACGGCGGATTGTCAGCTTCAATTCTTCAGAGAGTGCATTAACAACCGAAACACCGACGCCATGGAGTCCACCCGACACTTTGTAGCTATTGTCGTCAAACTTTCCGCCGGCATGCAGGACGGTCATGATCACCTCTGCTGCAGAAACCCCTTCAGAATGCATTTCAGTAGGAATACCACGCCCGTTGTCCGAGACACTAATTGCCTCACCGACATGTACTGTGACATTGATTGCATCACAGTGTCCTGCCAGTGCCTCATCAATGGAGTTGTCGACTAGCTCGAATACCATGTGGTGCAGGCCTGTACCATCCTCTGTATCACCGATATACATCCCTGGTCTTTTTCTTACGGCGTCCAGTCCCTTCAGGACTTTGATGCTGGACGAATCGTAGGTTGATTCCTTAGTCATTCTGTTCTCCGCGTTGGGGTTCAAGCCGGGTGTATTTTACCATGTTCCACGTGGAACTTCCCCGGCTCACTTGAGCATATTTGTCTAAAGTCCGGCAGATCAGCAGGATCGATAGCTGTAAGAAAGCACTGCGCGCCAGTAGCAGCAAGTAGACTTAAAACTTTACTCTGATTTTCGCGGTCGAGTTCCGCAGCAAGGTCGTCAACGAGGTATATGCAATTGTCGCTCTGACGCAACTCATCGGTCGAGTGACTTCGATAAAGCAGTCTACCAACCGCCAGCTTCAGACTGCAAACCATTAATTTTAACTGGCCCCGGCTAAAGACCTCCGAAACTTTACCTCGACCGGGCATAGTCAATGTAAAGTCTCCTCTATGCGGGCCAGACATAGTCATACCGTAGCGTATATCTCTGGCACGTGATACCGACATAGCCTCTAACAGCCCTATCTCGTCATCCCAGCCTCGCTTGTAGTCGAAGTCTAGCTGGAACCCGGGCATCAGATTTTCGAGCGTTTCAATCAACACTGGTCTCAAAGTTTCGAGGAACTCGTTTCGGCCAAAATGGATTGCTTCACCATGGCTGGCAGCTTCTTTCTCCCAGATTTCTATCTGCGATAAAAATTCCCTGCCGTAGGGTCTGTCACCCGCTTCCTTGATTTGGCGAAGTAGGGCGTTCCGTTGCGTGACTGCCCGCCTATATGCCCGCCAGGAACTCAGAAAGGAATGTTCCACGTGGAACATAGCCCAATCAAGAAAACGCCTTCGCCCTTTGGCAGGGCCTTCTAACAGAGCCAGACTATCCGTATTTATTACTTGCAAAGGCAAGAGCTCTGCTACGTGTTGCCAGTTTTTCTGGTTTTCACCAAAGGCACGCAACTCAGTCCTTCCTTGACGAGACTTTGTCAAACCAATCCCGCCATGCTCAAAACCCGCAATATTGGAAAACACCAACAACTCAGATTCTTCCGTATTTACCAGTGGTGCGATCTTATGAGTACGAAAAGATCGGCCTACGCTCAGCACATGGATGCTCTCGAGAAGACTCGTTTTACCACTGCCGTTTTTACCGAAAATGAGATTAAAACCAGGGGAGGGGGACAGATCGACCGACAACAAATTCCTGAATCGGTCGACCTTATGGCGAACAATAATGGTCATGTCAGACCAGGGAAGGCGGATTAAAGACGCATTGGCATAACAACATACAGGGCATCAGACGCCGAAACAGCTTCAACCAGGGCACTGCTGTTTGAATCCGCCAAGGTAAACTTGACCTTGTCGCTATCAAGAACATTAAGGACGTCCAGGAGGTAACTCACGTTGAAACCAATCTCAAGCGTTTCACCCTGATACTCGATACCAACCGTATCCTCAGCTTCCTCCTGCTCTGGATTATTTGCCACCACCTTCAGCTCATCATTATTGAACTGAAGATGCACGCCACGATACTTCTCGTTAGAAAGAATGGACGCGCGATTAAAAGCCTGCCTTAACTCTGAGCGATCCCCAAGAACAACTTTGTCGCCACCCTTGGGTAGGACACGCTGATAATCAGGGAACTTTCCGTCGACAAGCTTGGAGGTAAAGGTGAAGTCAGTAAGCTTTACTCTTACGTGACTGAGACCAAACATCAGAACCAATTGATCCTCTTCTGGCTCTGACAGCAATCGGGATAGTTCGAGCACACCTTTGCGGGGCACAATAATCTGCTGTAGTTCTTCAACACCCGTCTCCACACCACTGGTGTGCATTGCGAGCCTGTGTCCATCGGTCGCAACCACTCTGAACCAGGATGGACCAACCTCAAACAGCATCCCGTTAAGATAGTACCGAACATCCTGTTGAGCCATTGCGAATGCACAGGAATCGATCAATGACTTTAACTCACTTCCCTGAAGCCGCAGCTCAAAGGTACCGGGCTCATCGCTGGTGACAGGAAAATCTGTAGCTGGCAGGGTGGCGAGCGTAAAGCGACTACGCCCGGCTTTAACAACAAATTTGTTGTCGTCCACAGAGAAACCTAACTCGGAATTATCCGGAAGTGACTTGCAGATATCGAGCAGCTTGCGGCCCGGAACGGTAACTTCCCCGTCACTAGAACCGTCGTTAACACGAACCCTGCCGATCAACTCGACCTCAAGATCAGTACCGGTAATTTCAAGGACGCCGCTCTTCAAAGTAAGAAGTACATTCGCTAACACCGGAAGAGTATGGCGACGTTCGACCACGCCAGCTGCGAGCTGCAGTGGCTTCAGAATTGCTTCCCTGGTAATCGTAAATTGCATAGTCCTATCTCTGCTTCTACTGTGGGGGTTTCGACCAACAAACCACAATTATGTGGTCAGTGCTCTCAACAGGTTATTATAATCTTCTGCCAGATCCTGCGAACTACCACGCAAATTCTTCACTTGTTTGCACGCATGCAAAACAGTGGTGTGGTCTCGACCACCAAAGGCCTCACCAATCTCAGGCAAACTATGATTAGTCAGCTCTTTCGCCAGACTCATGGCAATCTGCCTGGGTCTGGCAACTGAACGGCTGCGTCGCTTGGAAAGCATGTCCGACATCTTGATCTTATAGTATTCCGCAACCGAACGCTGAATGTTATCAATAGAGACCAATTTATCATGCAGTGCAAACAGATCCCTTAGTGCCTCTCGGACCAGATCAAGATCAATCCTGCGATTCACAAAATTTGCGTGAATAATCACTTTCTTAAGAGCGCCTTCCAGCTCGCGTACATGAGAGCGCAGTCTCTGAGCTATAAACATGGCAGCATCTCCAGGAAGCTCAACGTTACTCTGGGCTGCTTTATTTATCAGAATAGCGGCTCGGGTCTCAAGCTCGGGTGGCTCGACCGCCACACTCAAACCCCAACCAAAACGAGACTTCAACCTTTCCTCTAAGCCATTGATTTCTTTATGATATCTATCGCTAGTCAGAATAATCTGCTGTCCACCCTCCAATAGTGCATTGAAAGTGTGGAAAAACTCCTCCTGGGAACGCTCTTTGCCCGCAAAAAACTGAATGTCATCAATCAGCAATGCATCAACTGTTCGATAGTAGCGCTTGAACTCATTGATCGCATTCAACTGCAGTGCTGTAACCATCGTCGCAACAAAAGTCTCTGAATGCAGATACACCACTTTGGCATCTGGTTTGCGCGCTAAAAGATAATTTCCGATCGCGTGCATAAGGTGGGTTTTACCCAAACCTACACCACCGTATATAAAGAGGGGGTTGTAAGCGCCACCGGGATTCTCTGCTACCTGCAAGGCAGCCGCACGCGCGAGCTGGTTCGACTTACCCTCAATAAAATTCTCGAAGGTGTTATCACGATTCAGGGAGCCCTTGTGACGAAGCTTACCCTCAATGATCTGCTCCATCCTGTGTGAGCCGCCAGCGCTTTTCCCGGGCCTGCGGTCACGTGGCGGAACCTGCTTCCGACCATTACCAGTATTCTGGTTACCAAAGCCTGTAGGACTGCCCTTCAGGGCATCTCCGTCCAACAGCGCTTTTGGAGACTCTACCTCAGGAAGTACCAGCTTTCTGGCTGTAGGGGACGAACGTGACAATGCTGTACTTGTCACCACGCCACCTGAACCACCTTCTGTAGATGATGCAGAATGTGAATGAGAAGGATGAGACTGAGCTTGCTGTCTGCCGGCTCCCACTTCGACGCTCACGTCCAACGCTTCATTTCCGCCATAGCGTCTTACCAACTCACAAATGCGGGAATAGAACTTGTCTTTAACCCAATCCTGCACAAATCGATTAGGAGCAAAAAGCGTTAAGCCGTTAGGAGAACTTTCTGCTTGTAGAGGTCGGATCCAGGTGTTGAACTGCTGCGACGGTAACTCATCCCGGAGATTGTCAACGCATTGTTGCCAGGTTGCTTGTTGCACGACTTTCACTGCCCTGTAGTCTGTTATTGTAGAACTGCTGTCTGAATAGGAAAAGAATTCTACCCTGCCAATACACAGTTATCCACACCTGAACACATTAAATCACTATATTTGCATAAAGTTTTTATACTATATTTTTCAACCACTTAACATTCCATAATGTAAAATAAAGGCCACAACACAGAGAATAAAAAATAATGCTGGTGTACAGTTATGCACAGGATAAGCTGTGGATAAGTTGTGACTAAACAGGGTATAACAAACCTGAACTATCATCGGGCAAAAAAGCACTGTTTTTGCAACAAGTTACTTGCAACGCCACATCAATCCCTATAAAATTCGCGCTCTTCGATTTACCGAACCAATTTACAGAATTACCTGGAAGACCATTATGAAAAGAACTTTTCAACCCAGCGTTTTGAAGCGTGCTCGCAGTCACGGTTTTCGTGCTCGCATGGCCACCCGCGGTGGTCGTCTGGTTATCAAGCGTCGTCGTGCACGAGGCCGCGCTAAACTGTCTGCCTGATGGTTCTGACCCGGGCCGCATGTGACCAGCAAAGGTTTTGGCAAACAACTGCGGCTTCTGACTGCGTCTGACTTCAAACAGGTATTTGATCAGGCGCAGTACAAAATCTCCTGCTCTCAATTTCTGATACTGGCCATAGATAATGGGCTTTCAGAACCCCGACTGGGCCAGGTGATTGCCAGAAAGAACATTCGACTGGCTGTTCAACGTAATCGAATCAAACGGTTGGTGCGCGAATCCTTTCGCCACCGTCAGCAATTGCTCAGCGGTCTGGATATCGTTATTCTGGCCAGACGCGGTCTGGATTCAACAGAGAATCCAGAGCTTTCAGAGCTGCTGGAGAAACTGTGGCAAGATCTTATCCGACGACGCAACCGCAAGGCCGCACGCTAACGGGTAATTCTTAATGCTGGCAAAGATCGCTATCAAATTGATCTCTGTTTATCAGTGCACTCTGAGTCTGCTGATAGGCAACCAATGCCGATTCTACCCCTCCTGCTCACACTACACCCAAGATGCCATTGTCACTCATGGTCTGGCTAAAGGGTGTATGATGGGCGCCAAACGAATTCTGCGTTGCCATCCCTGGCATCCGGGGGGCTATGACCCAGTCCCTGGCTGTCATCATCCAGCAGATAATTCCAACACCTCAACCAAATAAGTAGCTTTCGCACATGGATTACATTAAATACGCATTACTTGCCGGTCTGGCCGCTGTTTCCTACTTGTTGTTGCTGGAATGGCAACGTGATTACCCACCGATTGATTCGCGCCTCGAAACTACTGCAGTTGAATCAACACCAGCTAATTCGGAAGCAGGTAATGCTGTAGCACTGGAAGATGTACCGGATGTGCCTAGTAACAACAGTGACGATATCCCGGAAGTCAGTTCAGCCGTTGCCACTACAGACACTGTAAGCAGCCAAAACAACGATCAGGACAGTCTTGTCACCGTGACAACCGATGTGTTGAACGTCACTATCAATCGTCGCGGCGGAGATATTGTTTTTGTTTCCCTGCCTGAACACGCGACTGAAATCGACCGTCCCGAAGACCCCTTTGTGCTACTGGAATCAAGCGGCAATCGCAATTACGTCGCTCAAAGTGGCCTGATTGGTGCCAACGGTATCGATGGTGGAACCCAGCGTCCCCTCTATTCTGTTTCCAGCTCTGACTTTTCTCTCAGCCCGAACCAGGAAACTTTGCAGGTGGATTTGACGCTGACTGATGAGAACGGTGTCGAAGTAACAAAGCGCTTTACTTTTCGACGTGGCGACTACCTGATTGATATCGCCTACCTGATAGACAACCCAACGCAGGCTCCCTGGCGTGCGAACATGTTTGGTCAGATCAAGCGCGGCAATTATGAAGATCCAACTCAGGGCAGCGGCTTTGGTATGGCAAGCTATCTCGGTTTTGCTACCACAACCAGCGAAGATAACTACCTGAAGATTCCATTCGACGAGATCACAGGCAACCGCCCTGCATACGACATACAGGGCGGCTGGGTCGCCCTGAGTCAGCATTACTTTATCTCAGTGTTCGTCCCGCCACAGGACATGAGCAATACCTACTCGTTCCGACGCAATGCGCAGGGCGAGTTTATCGGCGGCTTCACCAGCCCGCAGTTTGAAGTGCCCGCCAATAGCAGTGGTACTCAACAGGTCCAATTCTACGCCGGCCCCAAAGATCAGTACCGACTTGGTGAAATCGCACCGTGGCTGGATCGCACCATCGACTACGGCTGGTTATGGTTTGTAGCGTCACCCATCTATTGGCTGCTGACACAGATCAATGACGTGATCGGCAACTATGGCTGGTCAATCCTTATCCTTACCCTGATCGTTAAAGCCGTGTTCTTCAAACTGTCGGCGACCAGTTATCGCTCCATGGCGAACATGCGTCGTGTCATGCCGAAAATGAACCAGTTAAAAGAGCGTTACGGTGATGACAAGATGAAGCTCCAGAAAGCTACCATGGAGCTCTACAAAAAAGAGAAGATCAACCCGTTCGGCGGCTGCCTTCCGATGCTCGTCCAGATGCCGGTGTTTATCGCTCTGTACTGGGTATTGCTGGAAGGTGTAGAGCTGCGTCATGCACCCTGGATCCTGTGGATTAATGACCTGTCCGTGATGGACCCTTATTTTGTGCTGCCACTGCTGATGGGTGCGTCGATGTATGTTCAATTTATGTTGAACCCGACACCTCAGGATCCTACCCAGGCCAAAATCATGAAGTTCATGCCAGTTGTCATGACTGTGTTCTTCCTGTGGTTCCCGGCAGGACTGGTACTGTACTGGCTTGCCAACAGCGTGCTCGGTATTGCCCAGCAGTGGTATATCACACGCAAGATTGATGCTGAGTACGCCGCCAAGGAAGCTGCGCGCAGCTGATCAATATGCTGAGCGCATCGGACACAGATACCATATGCGCAATCGCCACCCCGCCAGGACGCAGCGGGGTGGGTATTGTGCGGGTATCAGGTCCGGGCTGTCTGGCGATTGCAGCCAGGGTACTAAAATTCTCTCCAACTCCGCGTCACGCTCATTACTGTCCTTTTTACAACGTCGATGATTCTGTCCTGGATCAGGGCATAGCACTGTTTTTCCCTGGTCCCAATTCCTTCACAGGAGAAGACGTCCTGGAACTTCAGGGCCATGGCGGTTTTTATGTCCTCGATGCCTTACTGCAGACTTTGCTTCAGTCGGGCGCCCGCCTGGCACGACCGGGTGAGTTCACCGAGAGGGCGTTTCTGAACGACAAACTCGATCTTGCTCAGGCTGAAGCCATCGCCGATCTGATCGACTCCAGCTCTGCCGAAGCCGCTCGTAGCGCCATGCGAACCTTGCAGGGAGAGTTTTCCAGACTGATCGATTCGCTGGCCGACAAAATCGTTAACCTTCGTGTCTACCTTGAAGCCGCTATCGACTTTACCGATGAGGAAATCGATTTCCTGTCAGAAGGACGCATCGGAGAAAAGTTGTCAGAGGTCAACCTGCAACTCGATCAGATCATGGTACAGGCACGTCAGGGCGCTTTAATCAGGGAGGGTATGGCGGTCGTCATCGTTGGCAAACCCAACGCAGGCAAATCGAGTCTGCTGAACGCTCTGGCTGGCAAAGACAGCGCCATTGTCACTGATATCGAAGGCACAACCCGAGACGTGTTGAGCGAACAGATCCATATTGATGGCATGCCGCTGCATATTACCGACACGGCTGGTCTTCGCGACAGCAATGATCCGGTAGAACAGGAGGGCATCAGGCGGGCCATGAAGGCTCTGGAGCAGGCTGACCGCGTTTTACTGATGGTCGACAGCAGCAGGGAAAACGTGGATAACAGCAACCTGTTTGATTACCTGAACAACACAATCCTTTCTCCCCTGTTGCCTGCTGTCGACAGCGCACGACTGACAATCATTCAGAATAAAGCTGACCTGACAGGGCTGGCAGCTGAACGAATCAATCCGGACGATGCACGACAGGCCACCATTATCCGCCTGGCCGCCAAGCAACGTCAGGGCATCGAACTGCTTCAACAACACCTTAAAGACTGTATGGGCTTCCAGGCAGCAGGAGAGGGTGGTTTTATCGCCAGACGTCGACATCTGGACGCCCTCAATAAAGCACAGCAATGCCTGCAACAGGCAATCTGGCAACTGGAACATCACGGGGCTGCAGAGTTGGTCGCCGAAGATTTGCGGCATGCCCACCAGCATCTGGGTGAAATCACGGGTGCGTTTACCACAGATGACCTGCTCGGCAAGATTTTTTCCAGCTTTTGCATAGGAAAATAATTGCTGTCAGTAAGGTGGCCGAAAACTGTGTATAACCTTAATATTTCTGTGAATAACTTTTTGATAAAAATTTCCTTTTTTTAAGCCTGTGGACAAACATCGCTTTAGCCAACAGCTTTACCACCTGGTGCAACCAGCTTGAACATAGCTTGTGAAGAGACTTATACAACTATCAGGTCTTTGTTTTATATAGATAATTTTTGGTTCTCAACAGAAATATCGCTAGTCATTAATAACAACAATATCAATTCTTTATTTATCTATTAACTAAATAGATTATTTTAGTAATCAGTATTGTGAATAATATTTGCTTGTGGATTATTTTCGCCGCTAGCCCTTTAAATTTGTATTTGAGCGCTTATACTTAGCGACCCTTTTCCGGTAACTGAAGACCTTATGGACTTTTCCAAACGCTATGATGTGATCGTGGTAGGTGGCGGACATGCTGGCACCGAGGCAGCCCTGGCGGCAGCCCGTTCCGGCGCGCAAACCCTGTTGCTGACACACAACATCGAAACGCTGGGCCAGATGTCCTGTAATCCCGCCATCGGCGGTATTGGCAAGAGCCACCTTGTGCGTGAAATCGACGCGCTGGGTGGAGCGATGGCGCGCGCTACAGACCGGGCAGGTATCCAGTTTCGGGTACTCAACAGCAGTAAAGGACCCGCTGTGCGGGCCACTCGGGCGCAGGCTGATCGCGTGTTGTACAAGGCCGCTATCCGAAGCATGCTTGAGCAACAGGAAAATCTGGATATTTTTCAACAGGCTGCCGACGACCTGATCATCAACGGTGAGCAGGTTGACGGCGTGATTACGCAGATGGGCGTGCGTTTTCATGCGCCAACGGTGGTACTGACAACAGGCACATTTCTGGGCGGTAAAATACATATTGGCCTGGAAAATTCTGCTGGAGGTCGAGCCGGGGATCCGCCTTCGATCAGACTGGCTGACCGTTTACGGGAGTTACCATTCAATGTGGGGCGGTTGAAAACTGGAACGCCACCACGAATCGATGCCCGTTCAGTTGATTTCTCCGTCATGCAGGCTCAGCCAGGCGATACGCCACTACCGGTCATGTCCTTCATGGGCTCAGTAGAAGATCACCCGCAACAGATCAACTGCTACATCACGGCTACCAATGAGCAATGTCATGACATTATCCGCAGTGGCCTTGATCGTTCCCCGATGTATACCGGCGTTATTGAAGGGCTGGGCCCGCGCTACTGCCCGTCCATTGAAGACAAAGTCATGCGTTTTGCCGACAAAACCTCTCACCAGATTTTTGTCGAACCGGAAGGACTGACCACCAACGAACTGTATCCCAATGGCATTTCCACCAGCCTGCCATTTGATGTGCAGCTGCGAATGGTGCGTCAGATCAAGGGTTTCGAGAACGCACATATAACGCGACCCGGTTACGCTATCGAGTACGACTTCTTTGACCCGCGTGATCTTAACTATTCGCTGGAAACAAAATTTATCAAAGGCCTGTACTTCGCAGGCCAGATCAATGGCACAACAGGTTACGAAGAAGCTGGCGCGCAGGGTCTGCTGGCCGGCATCAATGCCGCCAGAGCAGCGCAAGGGATGGAAAGCTGGTGTCCACGGCGCGACCAGGCCTACATTGGTGTGCTGGTAGATGACCTGATCAGCCTGGGAACCAATGAACCATATCGCATGTTTACCAGCCGCGCTGAGTATCGGCTGATGCTGCGTGAAGACAATGCTGACCTTCGCCTGACGGAAGCCGGACGCGAGATGGGGCTGATCGACGATCAGCGCTGGGAAGCCTTCTGCCGCAAACAGGAGGGGATCCGGGATGAGCTGGCGCGACTGAAGTCCACCTGGATTCAACCGGGTACTGACAAGGCGCAGGCAGTTGATCCGCTGCTGGAGAAACCGATCGCCCGTGAATTCAGTCTTTCAGACCTGCTGGCGCGTCCCGATGTCACTTACCGGGGGCTGGCCGATGTGCTGGTTGAAACCAGTGCGGCCATGCCGGATCTTGATCCTCATGTTGCTGAGCAGGTTGAAATTCAGCTCAAGTACCAGGGCTACATAAACCGTCAGCAGGGCGAGATTGAAAAACTCAAGCGCCAGGAGAATACTCCGCTGCCAGCAGATCTGGACTACCAGCGTATGGATGGTCTTTCCAATGAGTTGAAACAGAAGTTGTTGGCTGCCCGGCCGGAATCGATAGCACGTGCTGCGCGTATTCCCGGCATGACACCAGCAGCTGTGTCACTGCTGTTGATTCACCTGAAGAAGTATCAGGCGGTGAGAGACAAGCAACGTGCCTGACAAACAACTGCTGGCTCTGCTGCAGCGGGGCCAGGAAGAAATGCAGCTGGGCTTGTCTGAGTCACAGTGTCAACAACTGATTGCATATGTTGAGTTGCTCGACAAATGGAACAAGGCGTTTAACCTTTCAGCCATCCGTGACCCACAACAGATGGTATCTCGTCATCTGCTGGACAGTCTGACCCTGCTTCCACGCCTGCGTTACCTCCAGCAACAGAGCATTGAACAGCTGGTCCTTCTGGATGTCGGCACCGGTGGCGGATTGCCGGGAATCCCACTTTCTATCGCCTTGCCGGAAATGGCTTTTTATCTGTTGGACAGCAATGGAAAAAAGACCCGTTTTCTGTTCCAGACGGTAACAGCCCTGTCCCTTGGCAACGTCACGGTCGAGAACTGTCGCATCGAAAGCTACCAATGTGCCAAGCAAATTGATATTGTCGTCAGTCGAGCGTTTTCTTCGCTGTCTGATTTTGCCGCTGGCTGCCAGCATTTGTGTCAGCCTCATACCCGGCTACTGGCCATGAAGGGAGTTTATCCCGAAAGTGAACTGGCGGAACTGTCTGCCGACTGGCAGGTAGTGGCAAGCCAGCCGCTGTCGGTGCCTGGCTGCGAGGGTGAACGACAACTAATTGAATTGATGCAGAACCCGACGATCTGACACTCACGCAGGTGACGCAGGTGACAAAAATACTGGCAATCGCCAACCAGAAAGGTGGCGTAGGAAAAACAACCACTTCGGTCAATCTGGCTGCATCCCTGCAGGCTACCAAACGCAAAGTACTGCTGGTCGACATGGACCCTCAGGGCAACGCCACTATGGGAAGTGGTGTAGATAAAGCAGAGCTGGAATACTCCGTTTACGATGTGCTGATCGGCGAGGCCGATTTTGATCAGGCCAGAGTGACTGCGCCAGAGGCAGGCTTTGATATGTTGCCGGCGAACGGCGATCTGGTGGCTGCCGAGATAGAGTTGCTGGAGTTGAACGAGCGAGAAAGTCGTCTCAAGAATCTGCTGGCAAAGGTTCAGGACCGTTATCACTTCATCGTTATAGACTGCCCGCCATCGCTCAACATGTTGACCCTCAACGCGCTTGTGGCAGCGCAGGGCGTCATCATCCCTATGCAGTGTGAATACTATGCGCTGGAGGGGCTTTCTGCATTGATGGACACCATCGCGGCGGTCAGTGAGACACACAACCCGCAGCTCAAGGTCGAAGGAATTCTGCGAACCATGTACGATCCGCGCAATAAATTGACCACAGAAGTGTCCGGTCAATTATTCGACCATTTTGGTGATCGTGTCTATCGCACCGTGGTACCACGTAATGTCAGGCTGGCAGAGGCGCCAAGTTATGGCATGCCGGTACTTCAGTACGACAGGCAGTCGCGCGGAGCAATCGCCTATCTGGCGCTTGCCGGAGAGATGCTGCGACGAAATGAGCAGCAGGCGATCGCCTGATTGAACAATCAAGAATTTGACTGAGCTGAGGCAGCCAGTAGAAGCAATCAAGGAACAAGCATGTCAGGAAAGAAGAAACTGGGCCGTGGACTGGACAAATTGCTGGGGGGAGCTACAACCGTCAGACGTGATGCGACACCAGATGTCAGCGACGCGAAGACCCTTACCCCGGGTGAGACCCTTACCGACCAGACTCTCCGTCACCTGCCTGTTGATCTGATCCAGCGCGGCAAGTACCAACCGCGCACCGATATGCATCAGGAAGCCCTGCAGGAGCTGGCGGAATCGATCAAGGCGCAGGGCGTCATGCAGCCAATCGTGGTTCGCCCGATTTCAGATGACAAGTTCGAGATCATTGCTGGCGAACGCCGCTGGCGTGCCACGCAACTGGCGGGGCTGGATACCATCCCCGCTGTGATCAGACTGGTTGGCGACGAATCAGCCATCGCCATGGCGCTGATAGAAAACATCCAGCGTGAAAACCTAAACCCGATTGAAGAAGCCACCGCGCTGAAGCGCCTGCAGGAAGAGTTTAATCTGACACAGCAGGAAGTGGCAGACGCAGTCGGCAAATCTCGTACAACAGTGACCAATCTATTGCGACTGATGTCACTGACCCCGGATGTCCGCCTGATGCTTGAACGTGGCGACCTGGAAATGGGACACGCCCGGGCATTGCTGGCGCTGACCGACGACGCGCAGAGTGATGCCGCCAAAACGGTCACAGGCAAAGGTTTATCTGTACGCCAGACTGAAGAGCTGGTGCGCCGACTGAGCACGGAACCAAATAAGCCGAAACCCGAGCCGCAGCGCGAAGATCCGGACATCAAGCGTCTGGAAGAAAGCCTGTCAGAGCGCGTGGGCGCGCGTGTACAGATTCAGCATGGTCCCAAAGGTGCAGGCAAAGTGACGCTGCGTTACAACAGCCTGGATGAATTGGACGGAATTCTGGCACATATTAAGTAATTAGCTGCGATTGGCGTGTTGATACTGTGCACCAAAATACCTATAATGCGCACCTCTAAAGGGGAACGGACGCCAAGAACAAGAGAGCTTTTGACGACCAGTGACAGACATGTCAACGATAAAAGCTCCTCCCATATATAAAGTTGCAGCCTTCCAGCTGTTGTTTTTGTTGCTAATCAGTGCTTTAGCAGCGATTCTGGCTGGCTGGGTCAGTGCGTATTCATTACTGATCGGTGGTTTGATTTCTTTGATACCGGGCACGCTGTTTGCGAGTCGGGTTTTCAAGTACCGGGGCGCGAGAGCGGCCCAAATGATCGCGCGAGAGGTTTACCGCGGTGAGGCCATAAAACTGGTACTTTCTGCGGCGGGTTTTGCACTTAGCTTTATATACGTAGAACCCTTGAATGTAGTGGCTTTATTTTCAGGATTTGTTCTGGTTTATCTGGCCGGCGTCGTATTGTTTGCACGCCTGATCAGGTCGCCGGACAACTCGTAAAATCGGCGAACTGACAAGTACATAACGACTCATGGCAGAATCAAACTCAGCAGGCTTCACCCTGCCCGAATACGAAAACGGCGCCGAATACATCGGCCACCACCTGGGATTCCTGAAGTACGGTCAGTTGCCGGATGGCAGCTGGGGCTTCGCGCACAGCGTTGAAGAAGCCAACGCAATGGGGTTCTGGTCAATCCATGTCGACTCGATGCTGATGTCCATCCTGTTGGGCGTCATCTTTATGGGACTGTTCTATTTTGTCAGTCGCAAAGCCACTTCGGGTGTTCCCACTGGCCTGCAAAACGGCGTGGAGTTCCTGGTGGAGATGGTACAAGGCACCATCAAGAACACCTTCTTCGGCAAAAACAATCTGATCGGTCCGCTGTCTCTGACCATTTTCTGCTGGATTTTCATGATGAACCTGATGGATCTGGTACCAGTGGACTGGATTCCACTGCTGGCTCAGGTCATCGCGCAGGACAGCCACCTTTATTTTAAGGCTGTACCGACCACCGACATCAATATCACAGCCGGTTTTGCGATCAGCGTATTTATTCTGGTCATCTTCTATAGCATCAAAATCAAGGGTATGGGCGGATTCCTGGGTGAATTCGCATTCCACCCCTTTGGCAAGTGGGCGCTGCCGTTGAACCTGGTAATGGAAATTCCCAGCTTCCTGGCAAAACCGGTCTCACTGGCACTGCGACTCTACGGCAACCTGTTTGCCGGTGAAATGATCTTCCTGGTAATTGCACTGGTTGGCTGGTTCCAGCTGCCGTTGCACTTCGCCTGGGCTGTGTTCCACATCCTGATCATCACGCTGCAGGCGTATCTGTTCATGATGTTGACCATTGTTTATCTGAACCAGGCTCATACCAAGCCAGAGGCTCATTAAACGCTTTTAGTTAGACCTTTAAGATCAGCAATACCTTTAGATAAACCTTTAGTGAAACTTGGAGAAAAAAATGGAAACTATTCAGGCATTTTCAGTAATCGCAATTGCCCTCATCTTCGGTCTGTGTGGTGCTGGCACCGCGGTTGCTTTCGGTAACCTGGGTGGCAAGTTGATTGAGAGCTCAGCACGTCAGCCAGAACTGGCGCCAAAACTGCAGGTTCAGTTCTTCCTGGTTGCTGGTTTCGTCGACGTAATCTCCATCATCGGTGTCGGTATCTCCTTCGTGTTCCTGTTCGCCAACCCGTTCCTGGGTTAATCGAACGCTTGAAAAGAGTTTCAAGCCACGCGACTACTGACGCAGAGGTAAAAACATGAATCTTAACGCAACCATAATCGGCCAAACGATTGCCTTTGCCGTGTTCGTATGGTTCTGCCTGAAGTATGTGTGGCCTCCGATCACACAGGCTCTGGCAGAGCGGCAGAAGAAAATCGCCGAGGGTCTGGAAGCGGCGGATCGTGCCCAGCGTGATCTGAGCCTGGCTCAGAACAAGGCGGCCGATGATCTGCGCGAAGCCAAGATCAAAAGCGCCGAAATCATCGATATGGCCAACAAGCGCGCCAACCAGATCGTTGATGAAGCCAAAGAAAAAGCACGTGACGAAGGGCAGCGCCTGATAGCTGGCGCCAAAGCTGAAATCGAAATGGAAGTTCAGCGCGCCAAAGAAGAATTGCGTGCACAAGTCGCAGCCATTGCCATTGCGGGTGCCGAGAAGATTCTCGAAAGCTCAGTGGACAAGGCTGCCAACGAAGAGCTGGTTAAGAAACTCGCTTCTGAGTTATAGGCGAATAAACGATGGCAGAGTCAATTACATTAGCCCGGCCCTATGCCAAAGCAGCATTTGAAGTTGCCTTGGCAGACAAGGCACTGGCGCAGTGGTCAGAAATGTTGACCACATTGGCCGCAGTCAGCGCCGACGCCAAAGTCAGCAGCCTGTTGAAAAACCCGGCACTGACTGCAAAGCAGCAATCCGATGCCCTGCTGGAGATCTGCGGTGACGCAATCTCTGACAAAGGTCAGAACATGATCAAACTGCTGGCTGAAAACCGCCGGTTGGGCCTGGTGGTCCAGATCAGACAGATCTTTGAGGTATTCAAAGCGGCCCAGGAAAAGAGCATCGATGTAGATGTTGCCACTGCGTTCGAGCTGAGTGACGCGCTGGTGGAGCAATTGACACAGGCATTGCAGAAACGCCTGGATCGTCAGGTCAAATTGCACGCCCATGTCGATCAGCGACTGATCGGAGGCGCCGTTATTCGAGCAGGTGATACTGTCATCGACAATTCTGTTCGAGGAAAACTGAACAAATTAGCCGAATCATTGAGTTCCTAGACCACCTGGGAATGAGGGAAAAAGCATGCAACAACTGAATCCGTCAGAAATCAGTGAAATTATCAAGCAGAGAATCAACAGTCTCGACGTTTCTGTGCAGGCCAAAAACGAAGGTACTATTGTCAGCGTTTCTGACGGTATCGTACGTATTCATGGTCTCGAAGACGTCATGTACGGTGAGATGATCGAATTCGATGGTGGCCTGTTCGGTATGGCACTCAACCTGGAGCGTGACTCCGTGGGTGCAGTCGTACTGGGCGACTATCAGGGTCTGGCAGAAGGCCAGTCCTGCCGTTGTACCGGTCGTATTCTGGAAGTACCGGTCGGACCGGAAATGGAAGGACGAGTCGTTGATGCGCTGGGTAACCCCATCGACGGTAAAGGTGCAATTGACGCTAAACTGACCGCACCGGTAGAAAAAGTGGCACCTGGTGTAATTGCACGTAAGTCAGTTGACCAGCCAGTACAGACCGGTCTCAAGGCAATCGACTCAATGGTACCAATTGGTCGCGGACAGCGTGAGCTGATCATCGGTGACCGTCAGGTAGGTAAAACTGCGGTAGCCGTTGACGCCATCATCAACCAGAAGGGCAAAGGCGTTAAGTGTATCTACGTCGCGATTGGCCAGAAGCAGTCATCTATTGCCAACGTGGTAAGCAAGCTGGAAGAGCACGGCGCGATGGAGTACACCATCGTTGTTGCGGCATCAGCATCTGATCCAGCCTCTATGCAATACCTGGCACCTTACTCTGGTTGTTCCATGGGCGAGTACTATCGCGACCGTGGCCAGGACGCTCTGATCATCTATGATGACTTGACCAAACAGGCCTGGGCCTATCGTCAAATCTCTCTGCTGTTGCGTCGTCCGCCGGGCCGTGAAGCCTATCCTGGTGACGTTTTCTACTTGCACTCACGTCTGCTGGAACGCGCATCGCGCGTGAATGCCGAGTACGTAGAACAGTTCACTAATGGCGAAGTCAAAGGCCAGACCGGCTCACTGACTGCACTGCCAATTATTGAAACGCAAGCTGGTGACGTATCTGCCTTCGTTCCGACCAACGTGATTTCCATCACCGACGGTCAGATCTTCCTGGAGACCGACCTGTTCAACGCGGGTATTCGTCCTGCGATCAACGCGGGTCTGTCCGTATCCCGGGTAGGCGGTGCGGCCCAGACCAAGATCATCAAAAAGCTCGGTGGTGGTATCCGTATCGCACTGGCTCAGTATCGCGAACTGGCGGCGTTCGCCCAGTTTGCATCAGATCTGGACGAAGCAACCCGCGCCCAGCTGGAACACGGTCAGCGCGTAACCGAGCTGATGAAGCAGAGCCAGTACACACCGCTGTCAGTTGCGGAAATGGGTCTGGTACTGTTTGCGGCCAACGAAGGCTTCCTGAAGGATGTAGAGCTTCAGAAAGTTGTTGCCTTCGAGAAAGCACTGCTGTCTTACGCTAACAGCCAGCACGCAGAACTGCTTGCCAGCATCAACCAGAAACCAGACTACAACGACGAGATTGCTGCCAAGTTCAAGGCTTTGATCGAGCAGTTCAAATCAACTCAGACTTGGTAAGACCAGGACCTGGATAGATAAGGTAGGCGGTGAATTATGGCTGGTGGTAAAGAGATTCGAGGCAAGATCTCCAGCATTAACAATACGCAAAAGATTACCAGCGCCATGGAAATGGTGGCTGCATCCAAAATGCGTAAGGCGCAGGACCGTATGGCCGTAGGTAAACCTTACGCCACACATATCCGGAATGTAATCGGACATGTTGCCAACGCGAATCCGGAGTATCGTCACGTCTATTTCACCAACCGTGAAGTAAAGCGTGTTGCCTACATCGTTGTGTCCACAGACCGCGGCTTGTGCGGCGGTCTGAACATCAACGCATTCAAGGCAACCGTCAAGGATGTGGCTGAATGGCGTAAACAGAATGTCGAAGTGGAGTTCTGTGCAGTTGGCGCCAAGGCAGCGGCCTTCTTCAACAGCTACGGTGGCAAGGTGGTTGCTTCGGTTCGTGGCCTGGGTGATGCACCCGAGCTCAACCAGGTAATCGGTGCCGTTAAGGTGATGCTGGACAAGTTTGAAAATGGTGAAATTGACCGGCTTTACCTGGTCAGCAACCAGTTCGTCAATACAATGACTCAGAAACCTGTTGTTGCTCAGCTGCTTCCGCTGGAAGCATCCGACGACTCTGAACTGAAGCATCATTGGGACTACATCTACGAACCTCAGGCCGAAGCGCTGCTGAATGGCCTGTTGACGCGCTACCTGGAAACTCAGGTGTATCAGGCAGTCGTGGAAAATATTGCCAGTGAACAGGCAGCGCGAATGATCGCGATGAAGAACGCAACTGAAAATGCCGGTGAGCTGATCGAGAAACTGGGCCTGATCTACAACAAGGCACGTCAGGCATCGATCACGCAGGAGCTGTCGGAAATCGTCGGTGGCGCAGCAGCGGTTTAAGGCTCACAGCATAATCAGTCATTAACAGAATTGAAGATCAGGAAAATTTAAGAGGAACCGGACATGAGTAGCGGTCGTATCGTACAAATTATCGGTGCAGTTATCGACGTACAATTCCCTCGGGAAGAAGTACCTCGTATCTATGATGCACTGTCCGTCGAAGGCGGCGAAATCACACTTGAGGTGCAGCAGCAGTTGGGCGACGGCATCGTACGTACCATCGCGATGGGCAGTACCGAAGGTCTGCGTCGTGGACTGGATGTGACCAATACAAAGGCGCCCGTTTCAGTACCAGTTGGTAAAGAAACACTGGGCCGTATCATGGACGTACTGGGTCGCCCGATCGATGAGCGCGGCGACATCGGTGAACAGGAGCGTATGCCCATTCACCGTAAGGCTCCTGCTTACGACGAGCTGTCAGCATCCAATGAACTGCTGGAAACAGGCATCAAGGTTATCGACCTGATCTGTCCGTTTGCCAAAGGTGGTAAGGTTGGTCTGTTCGGTGGTGCCGGTGTTGGTAAGACCGTTAACATGATGGAGCTGATCAACAACATCGCCAAGGCTCACTCTGGTCTGTCAGTATTCGCGGGTGTGGGTGAGCGTACTCGTGAAGGTAACGACTTCTATCACGAAATGCAGGAATCCAAGGTTATCGACATGGATGACCTGACCAACTCCAAAGTGGCGATGGTTTACGGCCAGATGAATGAGCCGCCCGGTAACCGTCTGCGTGTGGCACTGACTGGTCTGACCATGGCTGAAAAATTCCGTGACGAAGGTCGTGACGTTCTGTTCTTCGTCGACAACATCTACCGTTATACACTGGCCGGTACTGAAGTATCTGCACTGTTGGGCCGTATGCCTTCAGCGGTAGGTTACCAGCCAACACTGGCGGAAGAGATGGGTGTACTGCAGGAGCGTATTACTTCCACCAAGACCGGTTCCATCACGTCAATCCAGGCCGTTTACGTACCTGCGGACGACTTGACTGACCCGTCACCAGCCACCACGTTCGCTCACTTGGACGCAACCGTGGTACTGTCACGTTCCATCGCCGAGCTGGGTATCTACCCGGCGATTGACCCCCTGGACTCCACATCCCGTCAGCTGGATCCGCTGGTTATCGGTCAGGAGCACTATGAAGTAGCGCGTGGTGTGCAGTCAGTTCTGCAGCGTTACAAAGAACTGAAAGACATCATCGCGATTCTGGGTATGGACGAACTGTCTGAAGAAGACAAGCAGATCGTTGCCCGTGCTCGTAAGATTCAGCGCTTCCTGTCTCAGCCATTCTTCGTGGCAGAAGTATTTACCAACACACCCGGTAAATACGTATCTCTGAAAGACACGATTGCTGGCTTTAAAGGAATCCTGAACGGCGATTACGATCACATTCCGGAGCAGGCCTTCAACATGGTCGGCACCATCGAAGAAGCCGTGGAAAAAGCAGCCAAGCTCAAAGGCTGATGCCAAACCGGGCCCAGGCAGCAGGAAACCGCTGCCTGGCGGTAAGCCCTGACAGCGTTGCAAAGAGATAAAGATTATGGCGATGACTATGCATTGTGACATCGTAAGTGCAGAAAAACAGATTTTCTCCGGCCTGGTAGAAATGGTAGTAGCTACCGGTACCCTGGGTGATCTGGGTGTGGCCCCAGGCCATGCGCCACTGCTGACCGAACTGATTCCTGGCCCGGTGCGTTGTGTACTGCGCGATGGCGGCGAGGAAATCTATTACGTGTCCGGAGGCTATCTGGAAGTTCAGGCTGGCACTGTAACAGTTCTGGCCGATACCGCAATTCGCGCCGGAGACGTTGACGAAGCTGCGGCTCAGCAGGCAATCGAAGACGTACAGAAAGCCATTGCAAACAAGGACTCAGAGTTCGAGTACTCACGCGCTGCAACACAACTGGCAGAAGCAGTTGCTCAATTGCGTGCCTTGAAGCAGCTGAAGAAGTAATAGATATCACCTGGACGACCTTGTCTAACGGGGTCGAATCACGGTAAAAAGGGTAGCCACAGTGCTACCCTTTTTTTTGGATCGAAAAATGACTACAGATGTGATTGTGCTGGCGGCGGGTAAGGGTACCCGCATGTACTCCGACAAACCAAAAGTATTACACGAGCTTGCCGGGCGACCCATGCTGACACATGTACTGCATGCCGCCAAACAACTTCAGGCACGCAAAACCTGTGTCGTCACAGGCTTTCAATCAGACCTGATCAGAAACCACTATGCCTCAGCCAATGATGTTGGCAATCTCGTCTGGGTCACTCAATCAGAACAGTTGGGTACAGGACACGCCGTCATGCAGGCAATTCCGGAACTGGATGATGATGACTCTATAGTGCTGGTTTTGTATGGTGATGTCCCTCTGGTAAAACCTGAGAGCTTACAGGGATTAACCGAGCTGGCGATCGAGCACGGCATTGCAGTACTTACACTGCAAACTGATGATCCCTTCGGACTGGGACGAATCCTCCGTGATGACAACGGCCATGTCATTGGTATCGTCGAAGAAAAAGACGCTAGCCCGCAGCAGCGTCAAATCAAGGAAATCAATACCGGTATCATGGCATTTCGCGCCGCTCTCTTAAAATCAGGTCTGCAACAGTTGACGACTGATAACGCTCAGGGTGAATACTATCTTACTGACACAGTCGCCATTGCCAATTCCGCTGGCGTTACTATCGCCGCCCTGCAAACCAACGACGCACCGCAGGTACAGGGAGTCAACAACCGACTGCAACTGGCCGAACTAGAACGAACCTATCAGATTCGCAAGGCGCGTGAACTTGCGTTGTCTGGCGTTACCATCATGGACCTGAACCGTCTGGATATTCGTGGCGACGTCAGCATAGGCCGCGACTCATCAATCGATATCAATGTCATTCTGCAGGGCAAGGTGCGTATCGGTGATAATGTTGTTATAGGTCCCAATGTAACAATCATTGATAGCGACATCGGCGACAATGTGCATATTCTGGCTAACAGCCATATCGAATCAGCAAGAATACAGGACGATTGCCACGTCGGACCCTTCGCACGGCTTCGCCCTGGAACAGAACTTGGAGTAAGCAGCAAAATAGGTAACTTTGTTGAGACCAAAAAAGCGATACTTGGCACTGGTAGCAAAGTAAACCACCTCAGTTATATTGGTGACTCAGAAATTGGTGACCAGGTAAACGTTGGCGCCGGTACCATCACCTGCAACTATGATGGTGTAAACAAGGCTAAAACCGTTATAAAAGACGGTGCATTCATTGGTTCGAATACGGCATTGGTTGCGCCTGTTGCCGTCGGCAGACAGGCAACTGTCGCCGCAGGATCCGTCATAACCTCTGACGTACCGGATAACGATCTGGCTGTTGCCAGAGGCCGACAGAAGAATATCAGCGGCTGGAAGCGGCCAGTTAAAAAATAAATCGGAAATCAGGAGTTAATTATGTGCGGTATTGTTGGTGCTGTGGCTCAGCGTGATGTTATCGGCATTCTACTGGAGGGCCTGAAACGCCTTGAATACCGTGGATATGATTCCGCAGGTGTCGCTATTATTGAAAAAGGCGCATCTGACATTACTACTATCAAAGCGGTCGGCAAGGTAAAAGAGCTGGTCGACAAAGTCGGGAACAGTGGGGTAAAAGGCCGAACCGGAATCGCGCACACACGTTGGGCCACTCATGGCGTACCGAGTGAAAAGAATGCACACCCGCACATTTCAGGTAGTGGTCTGGCGCTGGTTCACAACGGAATTATCGAGAACCACAACGAACTTCGTAACGAACTGAAAGAGGCAGGTTACAACTTTGCCTCCGACACAGATACAGAAGTCGTCGTGCATCTGTTACATCAGCTTATGTCCGAGTCCGAAATGGATCTTCTGACTGCCGTGCAAAAAATTGTTCCCCGCCTGCACGGTGCGTACGGTCTGTGCGTGGTGAGTGCCAATGAGCCAGAGACCCTGATAGTCGCTCGTAGCGGTAGTCCCCTGGTAATCGGTTGCGGTATTGGCGAGAATTTCGTGGCATCGGATCCACTGGCTCTAGGCCAGGTGACTGACAGATTCATCTATCTGGAAGAACACGATGTCGCTGAAATCAAACGCGACAGCATTAGAATATTCAGTGGAGACAAACCGATTGATCGAAAGGTCACCCGTATCAGAAGTGAAATCGATGAAATAGAAAAAGGTGAGTTCGGACATTTCATGCTCAAAGAAATTTACGAGCAACCGGCAGTCATCAAAAATACGCTGAGTGGCCGTATCAGTGACCGGCATGTGCTGGAGGAAGCCTTCGGCGTCAAGGCGCGGGAAATATTCGACCAGGTAGATAACGTTCAGATAGTTGCCTGTGGTACCAGCTCTCATGCCGGTCTAATTACAAAGTACTGGCTGGAAGAGATTGCCAAACTGCCCTGTCAGGTGGATATCGCCAGTGATTATCGCTATCGGCCTATAGTGGTTCGACCAGGAACGCTGTTTGTTACCATTTCGCAGTCAGGTGAAACAGCGGACACATTGGCCGCGCTGCGTTATGCCAAAGAGCTTCCTTACGTCGCCAGACTGGCCATTTGCAACGTTGCGACCAGTTCGCTGGTGCGCGAGTCCGATTTCTCATTGCTGACCATGGCTGGTCGAGAGATTGGGGTGGCATCAACAAAAGCCTTTACGACGCAGCTTGTGGCATTGTTCCTGCTTTCATTGGTGCTGGGTCGTCGTAATGGCCTAAGTGAGGCTGAAGAAGCCGACTATGTCAAAGATCTGAAAGAGCTGCCAGAGCTCATTAAAAATGTGTTGAAACAAGATAAAGCCATTCAGCAGCTTTCCATCAATTTTGCAGACAAACATCATGCTCTGTTCCTAGGACGCGGCGCGCAATACCCGGTTGCGAAAGAAGGGGCACTTAAACTGAAAGAAATCTCCTACATTCACGCCGAAGCCTACCCGGCAGGTGAGCTAAAACATGGACCACTGGCGTTGGTTGACGACAAGATGCCAGTGGTTGCCGTCGCCCCGAATGACGAGTTGCTCGGCAAACTTAAAGGCAACCTGGCAGAGGTCAGCGCGCGCGGCGGCAAGCTGTTTGTAATTGCGGATGAGTCCGCTGGCTTTGACGATGAACGCGAGTACAAGTTGATCAGATTGCCGGCCGTGCCTGATGCACTTGCTCCCATCGTATACACCGTCCCGCTGCAGCTGTTGTCCTATCATGTGGCCATCCTTAAAGGCACAGATGTGGATCACCCCCGAAATCTCGCCAAATCGGTGACAGTTGAATAATACATCTTTGCCTTCCTAGCCATTTGGCTAATTGTTTTTGTTTCGCTCTGAGACATCTCGGTATCTGGTGACAGTACTGGTAGAGCGAAACAAAAACATACCTTCCGAGGCATGGCTTTTGTGACGATCGTATCGTAACATCGGGAGTTCCTACCTGCTTTAACCAATTGTTATTGTTTGGATAAAGTAGGCTGATGGCCATAGCCATTGTACAACCACCTGGTGGACCGATACGTGCAATCTAACCGAGATAGCGCTGAAGAAATAGCCACGGCCATTAGCCGAGGAGACAGCCAGGCAGAAGCTCTGCTGGTTGAGCGGTATTATCGGATAGTGTTGTATATACTGAAAAAACGGGTTCAGGATGAAAACCAGGCGCGCGACCTTTGTCAGGAGACGTTTCGCATTACGCTTGAACGCTTGCGGGCAGAACCACTAGCGGAGCCTGATAAATTACCCGCATTTCTGCACAGTGTAGCTATAAAGCTATGCATCGCCGACGGACGAAAGGCGGCCAGAAGACAGACTTATGCGGACAGCGACTTTATTGACCAGTTTGCTGACCAGAATTCGGACCAGTTTGCACAGCTAGACCGTGAGAGAGCAGCGGCTGCCGTCAGGGCACTTCTCGACGAACTGGAAAACGAGCGCGATCAGAGGATACTGAAGCGCTATTACATAGATGAACTGGACAAACAGATTATCTGCGACGAACTGTCGTTGAGTCACCGTCACTTCGACAAGGTGATATCAAGGGCAAGAACTCGTTTCAAAGAGCTGATTGAGACCAGAGGCCAGATTAGTTAGCCGGCGTCAGTCAGTCCAGGAGGGTAGCGAGCATGCTTGATGAAAAAAGCAATGTTCGAGATGAGATGATTGACTCGTACCTGCGTGACACACTGCCCGATGAGGAGCGTGCAAAGGTAGAACTGTGGATGCTGGAAGATCCGCAGTTCCACGAGCAGGTCCGTCAGGCAGAGCTCATGCTGACCTCATTCAGTCAGCTGGAAAATTCCGCATCAGCATCAATTCACCCGATAAAATCCGAAACTCCGCATGAAACACGCACATCTTTTAAACAATGGATAGCGCAACCAATGTCGATGGCGGCAACGGTGCTACTCGCTGTAGCAACTACCCTGCTGATCCGCGGAGAGAGTCAGCTAACCGACGGCGTATCGCTATCCAATGGGCTCGCCTTGAACGCAGTAACCACACTGCAGTCAACCCGCAGCGCGGGTACTGAAATTCAACTAAGTGGCGACACGCAATTACTTCAGATTGATGTTGGCATTAGCCTTGACGATGCGCCGTACCAGGTAGTGCTTACTCATGAAGACGGAAATCCACGCTTTGAGTTTCAGCTGCATGCAGATGCCAACGGAATGGTCCGGCTCCTGACGCCCGCAGAGCTTGAAGGTCGTTATCTGCTGAGCGTGCAGCAATCAGGCAGTAGTGGCCAATCGGAACAAGCTTACCTGCTCGAATTCAACGGATAGTCCTAACTAACTCTCCCTATGGGCCAGGAGTGCTGCCATGGAACTAGTGCGAGGTCTTAATGAAAAAGGGCAATTCAAGACCTTACCTGATGGCGTAAAACTCTACACGCTGTTTAACAACAAAGTTCCGCAGGCAGACTTTGACGTCACTGATTTGCGCAAACTGGGTGCCGCGATGCGGGACCTGCAGGCCTCCAATGTGTCAGCAATGGCTGGCTATACCTATCTTGGACAGTTTCTGGCTCATGACCTGAGTCGACTGCGAATTGAGGGCCACAATAAGACGGTCAAATCGTTCACCACCGACATCCTGCGCAGCGATGTCAGTTCCGTACTGGATCTCAGCAGTGTTTACGATGGTGCTATAGCTGGCAGTTTGATGAGGAAAACCGGCAGCGCCTTTATGGCCCTTGGCGATGCGCAGGTTTCTGATGGGCCCGACATTGTAGGTTACGACCTGCCTCGCAACGGCTTGCGTGCCTGTATCGGCGATGACCGTAATGACGAAAATCTAATCGTTTCCCAGCTGCACGTTCAGTTCCTGAAACTTCATAATTTCTTTGTCAGGGAAATCAGCCACGATAGCCCGGAGCTTGGTACTGAATTGCTTTTCGAGGCAGCCAGAGAACAGGTCATACTCCACTATCAAGAGGTTATTCTTCATGATTTCCTGTATGAAATTCTCCACCCGGCAGTTTGGAAAGCCATAATCCTTGAGAACAAACATATACTGTGGGACCCGGACCCTTCAGAGCCAGCAGTATTGCCGGTTGAATACAGCGCCGCTGCCGGCAGGTTTGGGCACGCCATGGTACAGAACAACTATAACCTTAATGCAGTGACCAGTGTCAGTGTGTCAGAACTTTTTGAGATGACCGGTGAGGGCCGCTTTGGTGGCAAGTACCAGCGGATGCCGGCAACCCACTTAGTAGACTGGCGGCTGTTCTTTGACTTTCCAAAACACAATACGCGGGGCTTGCCAACGCGAAACAAGGCATTACGAATCTCGCCACGAGTTCGCGTCGATCTGATCAATACACAGTCGTTGCCTGTACCAGAGGAGAGCAACCTGGCTACCCGAAATCTGCTCCGGGGATTGCAGATGCGACTCAGCTCTGGCCAGGCGACAGTTAATCACCTACTCAATAACTATCAAGCCCGGTTACTTGAGCTGGAAATTCCGATCTGTTTGCTTAATAGAGATCAACTTAACCTTAATAAGCCAGGTTTTTCGCAACATGTTCTGGATAGCTGCAGTCCGGCACTGAGTACTCATACACCACTTTGGTACTACGTGTTGGCCGAAGCGTGTGTGGAAACATTTGAAGGGATCGGCAAGCTGGGGCCGCTAGGAAGTCTGATTGTAGCAGAATCTATCCGTGGGCTACTGCAGCTGGACCGAGATTCAATAATGTATAAAACGCGCCGACAAGACATCGCCCCCAGCAAGAATATTGCAAATCTCCCAGGGAGAAAGTTTTTGCAAATGAGTGATCTGTTACTTGCAGCCAACAACAGTATCTCAGATCCGACTAGTTTCATAATAAGGCAGTAGCTCCGTTTCAACGTAAAGAGGAATAAAAAATGTCAGTTAATGATTTCTGGATGGACATTCAAAATAGTGAGTGGCACTCGGTTGGAGGAAGCACTGTAAGAAACAAACAGTTCAACCCTTTTTCTGATGATGATTGGCGCGCGGGTCTGGTACGAGACAACGAACCTTATTACCCACCGAGTGGGGTACACATAAAAATAAAAAGCCAGGAAGAGACTCGCGGCGAATACTCCGTCGACCACCACGGTAAACCGGAGCAGGTACCGGCAACAAAGCTTAGAACCTTTACGCTGGAAATTTCCGGGGACGACTTTCTGGGGAAAGAAGCACTGAGTGCTGCGAGGTTTCTGGTTGTTGGTGATCATGCCATCTCCTCGCCGCTGACACTTAGCAGCACCAAGTCAGTTGTGGTGCTTGTGCGTTTGTATACTGCTTCAGACGGAAAGCAGGTCATGGTCAATGAGCTGATCTGGTCGGTGCAATACGATAAGACACCCGGAAGCACCAAGACTTTCTACGACATCCAGAAGTGGTTTTGCTGCAGGTATCCATGAAATCTGGTGCAATAAAATGCGCAGTTTGCGCACTGCTGTTCTTCAGTAGTCAGGCACAAGCACAGTGCCGATCTGAAGATGACAGATTTCGCGCGGAGCATCTGGTCGAGGTACCTGCAGGTGGATTGCTGCTCGGCATTGAGCCCGGCGCTGAATCACTATTGATAGAGCTGCAGGGGCCACAGCAGTCACTCAATTATGCAAGCCCTGCGGGACCTGCGTTAGAGCACTTTATTGTCCTGGGCAGTGAACTTCAAAACGAGTCTTATACGGTTTGTGTGTATGCGCGTTATCCTCACTCCAGCCCGAGTACACTGCACCTGTATGACATGCCCCTGCGCAGCATCCCTGCCAGTGAAATTGAGTTGCGCACAAGTATGTCCGAGGCCTATGGTTTTTGGGCAGATGATACCTTCCAGTCACGGGACGAAGCCGTGCAGATATTTGCCAATGTTGCAGCGGCAGCCAGGTCAGTCTCTGAAGATCTGATGAGAGATGCTTTGTTGATGATGGCAAAAGCGCAACTACGTCAGGCAGACTTTATAAATGCACTGGACACGCTGTCGGAAATCATCGCCGTACCTGGTGACCCAATAGAAGACTATAAAACCACGTGGGCAACGGGTGAGGCCAGGCTGCGCCTGAATGATCTGGCTGGCGCCATTGAATCGCTGCAAAGTGCTGCGAACAGTATCGTAAAGATCCCCGCAGAATTCTCAGACAGGTCGTCGCGCGATCTGGTTGATATTCGCATACTGCTTGCGGAGGCTCTGTTGGCAGCCAGACAAATCGAACAGGCGGAAGAGCAGATTAGCCTGGCGGCAGAGATGGCCGGCGAGGAGTCGCGCCTGATCGGACGCCTGCATGACGTTATGGGCTTCCTGGCAATCCGACGGAGTGAACAGCCCGGGTTGGCATTGGCTGAGCAGCGCCAACATCTGTCGGAGGCAATCGACATTATGCTGGCCGGTAGAATCTATTCTGGAGAAGCTGCTGATCCTGTGCCGATGGCAGCATTCGAAAACAATCTGGGATTCGTCTACGACCGGTTGGGGGAGTATCGCCGCGCGCTTATACACTATCGCAATATACTGGATACGGTTGATCCCGCCGAACATCCTCTCGTGTATCGTTTCGCGTATTCAAACCTGGGTCGGCTGTACCAGGTCACAGCCGACTACGATCGATCTGAAAGTTACTATCGTCAATCGATCGCTTTCTCCGAGAGCTCCAGCGGAGCTATTTCCACCACACGTTGTGCACTTGGTGCAACACTTCGATTGAGCGGCGATATAGATAGCGCATTGATCGAGCAGACTATGTGTCAGCGTCAGGCGGAGGCAACGGGAAATCAGAGAGCCATGATTCTCGCGCGGTATGAGCTCGCTGAAAGTTACCTGGCCCAGGGCGATCATGAGCGGGCCTGG
Organism: Pseudohongiella sp. O18; assembly: GCF_021729085.1. Classification (GTDB taxonomy): domain Bacteria; phylum Pseudomonadota; class Gammaproteobacteria; order Pseudomonadales; family Pseudohongiellaceae; genus Pseudohongiella. The sequence goes on from NZ_JAJSAR010000001.1 coordinate 697,332, forward strand.
CAAAACGTAGAATGGGCCTGGCAGCAACGGCAGACTGACATCAGCCCGGCTCTGCGCGCCCGCATAATGAGACTCTACGCCTGGTTATTACAGCGCAGAGGTAGTGGCGCTCAGGCATGGGCTACGATTAACGAGTTACTTGTCGAACAGGATGATGATCAGACACGTCTCGATAAGGCTGACAGAATCGAAAACCTGGCCATGGCCATGAACCTCAGCCTGGAACAGGGAGACATGGCACGGGCTGAACCTTATGGATTAATGGCAATTGATCTGATCGAATCCCAATATGAGCAATTTGAGTCCGAACGACTCGGTCCTGCCTGGGGAGCGCGGACGCACAGGATATTTGTTCAGTTGGCAGAAGCGTATTTAAAGCAGTACCTTGAAAACGGTGAAGCGCAACTGCTGGAGAAAGCGTTCGCAATCACAGAGCGCTCACGGGCCGCGACCCTGCGTCAGCAGTTTGCAGGACATCAGCTACAGGGCAACAAGACTGGATCTGGCAGCAGCCAGGGGGATGATCCAATCAGTCGATCCGCAGAGAAAGCACAGATAAATGCCATTAGCCGAATTGCCAATGAGATTGCCAATACAAATGCGGCAGCCAGGATCGATAGCTCAAACATAAGTCTACCCGCCAACTACTATCATCATCAGGACGTGCTGAGTTTGCATCGATTGCAGGGAGTAATGGGCATGCCCCTGCCTCCTGCAATGACGCTTGCGGAGATACAGTCCAGAATCGAACCCAATCAGGCAGCTCTGTACTACCTGATAACCGACTCAGACAACTACGTATTCACGCTGACTGATGAAACACTGACAGTCACTCAATTGGAAAATCTTGAGTCGATCGGGCTGCTGGATACTGTGCGGGAACAACTGGCACATCCTGACGCGTCGCCCTACATGGCGCTGGCAGACCTCTCCGGGCATTTGCTTGGAGGTATCTCACAACTGCAAGATAAAACAGAGCTGTTGATAGTGCCGCACGGTGCTTTACACCGAATGCCATTTGCTGCACTGCCGATACCAGGCAAGCCAGGGTACACGCCATTGATTTCCCAATACACGGTTCAAATTCTGCCATCATTAACCGCCTTCCTGATGGACAAGCCGCTTAACGCCAGCAACACGCAGCTTGATGTTGCTGTGTTTGCCGATCCGGTATTCGACAGGGATCAATTGACACAACTTGTCGCGACGCTCGATACCGCAGAGCCATCCGAACTGAGGGGTTGGTCTGACAGTCTGCAGAGGCTTCCGAACACGGCAACTGAGGCAAATAATCTCACAGCGCTTTTTGGCGATGACAGGACACAGCTTTTTACTGGTCAACGTGCCTCGCGAGGCAACCTGGCACGTGATGATGTCCGGAATGCCAAAGTCCTGCACATAGCGACACATGGCTACTTTAATGCTGACAATGAGGACAATGTCGGTCTGGGGCTGTCAGTCATCGATGAGAACGGCAACCCGGACACTGGCTTTGTTACATTACCAGAACTGTTTTCATACAGGTTCAACAACGAACTTATTGTTGTCAGCGGTTGTGATACGGCCATGGGCCGGGAGCTGGCAGGCGAAGGCATGATGGGTCTGACACGTGGTTTTATCGCGCAGGGCGCCAGACACGTGATTTCGACCTTATGGCCAGTGTCAGACCGGGCGTCGGCGGAATTCATGGCCATTTTTTACCGCCATCTTCACCAGACTGGACATGTGGCCGATGCGCTAAAATCGGCACAATTGGAGCTTCAGCAGAATCCGAATTACCGCGCTCCATTCTACTGGGCTGCCTATGTTCTTACGTCAACACATCAAGACCCGCAGCTTCGATTTACGCCCACCACGCAATAAGTGCCAAGCCCCTCCTTTGGGTACCAGTGACACCCCAGAAATATCACGCAAAAAAGCAATTTCTTTTCGTTTTGACTGAGACATTGACTGCTGTCACGACAGAGACCTCCTGAGCAGACCCACAAAGTCTGCACGCAGCTTTTTGGACCCATCCACCGGGTCAATCCAAACACTGGATCGAATCAGATAAGTCGCCATTCAGAATCAGGAATCTGTGTCATGACAATAACAGCAGCCCTTCAATCAGCACAATTGCAGTCAGTTTCTGGTGAGGCCACGAACGACCGGCGCCGAAGTGATGACAAACGCATCTCTGCAATGGCGGTCCTGGCAATCAGCCTTTTTCTGGGCTTGGGCCAAATTGGTAACGCGGCTGCACAGTCTGACACACGGGCCGTCCTTGAGGCACTGTACAACGCCACCGGCGGCGCCAACTGGTCCAACAACACCGGCTGGCTGGGTGAAGCGGGCACCGAGTGTGACTGGTTTGGTGTGCAGTGTGACCAGCAAGGTGCTCTGACAGGCCTGAATCTGGCCAACAACAGCCTGACCGGTGAGTTGCCGGCAGCGCTGTGGAGCGCCTCAACGCTGCAGTTCCTGAGCCTGCACAGCAACAATCTCTCCGGCGCACTGCCCGATGCGCAAACCTTTGCAGCCCTGACCCAACTGGGCAGCCTGGATCTGGGGGGCAATGATTACACTGGTTCTCTGCCGGCCGGTGTCGGCAGTGCCAGCAACCTGCGTAATCTGTTCCTGTGGGGTAACCAGTTCAGCGGATCGATTCCGGCAGAGTGGGCCAACCTGACATTGTTGGAGAACCTGTCGGTGGGTGGCAACAACACCCTCAGTGGGTCAATCCCGACCTTCCTGGGCAGCCTGAGCAATCTGGTACAACTGGACCTGGCCTACAACGCCTTCACTGGCGCGGTCCCGGCCGAGCTGGCAAATCTGGGCAATGCGACCTCGATCAACCTTCGCAGTAACCAGCTCAGCGGCGCGGTGCCCCAGGCCATCCTGGATAAACTGGATGTGATCAATCTGTGGGCCAACCCTCAGCTGACCGGCCTGACGCTGGGCAGTGAGGCCGCCTGTGATAACCAGACGGCTCTGACAGTAGGCGTGCGAGCAAATGGTGAGCTGACCCCATTTACTGACTGCTACTTCGAAGAAGACAACATCGTGGCGGACTTCTTCAGTCTGGATCTGAGTGGCGAATCAGGCACGACCTTGCTCAACGTACAGGCCTATTCCGATCACTACTACCCACACGTAGGTGTGCTGGACAGCAACAGTTACGAAGGTCTGGATATCGTGGATACCCAGGTCCAGCAAAATGGCCTGTCATTTGAGGTAGCGCTGCCACCGGGGCAGTATGTGCTGTACATCCATGGTGGCACTTACCAGCCACAGAATGTAGCGGCAACTGGCACCTACTGGCTGGAGGCAACACTGACTAACGAGCTTCAGTCAGGATGTCTTGATTTCAACAACACCTGGGTGACCAAGGGTGTTGAGCTTGGTGGTTCAATCAGCAGCGACGACTGCCTGGATGAATTCGGTGATCCGGATCGTCTGTTCGACTCCTACGCCATCTGGCTGGAGCAAGGCGACTCAGTAACCGTGACGCTGGAGGCTGAGATTGCCACCCAGCTCCTCAGCTTCAGTGATTCTGCGTTTATTGCGGGAACACCAAACACCGCCGCTGGCGTAAAACACGGGCTGACGGTCACCGCGACCGATCGCGGCTGGCACCGCTTTGCGCCATACACTACCAACAACAACCCGACCGAGACCGGCGCCTACACCATTCGTTTCATTGAAACGCCAGTCTTTGGCGACACGCAGGCCTGTACGCAGAACCTGCCGGGCATTGCACTGGGTGGTTCGGCCAACGGCTCACTGAACAGTGAGACCGACTGTTTGCACTTCAATCGGCTGAGTGACAGATATGTTCTGACGCTGAGTGAGTCGACACTGTTTCGGATGGATGTGACAACGGATGGTTTTAACCCGCTCATCGGGCTGTTTAGAGCGGGCAACGCTGATCTCCTGCTGGGCAATCGCTCCAGCGCGAGCACCAGTGTCAGTCTCGAACTCTTCCTTGCGCCGGGTCAGTACTGGCTGTTCGTCAGCAGTGCACAGCAGGTGCTGGACACCGCACCACAAGGCACCTATTCACTGAATGTCGGCGCTGCTCTGCCGTTGTCCCAGATGCAGACCACCGGCTGTGCGGGTGGCAATACCCGTCTCGTGATTGATGGTACCACTGCGCTGACCGGCGAGGTTGCAGCAGGCGACTGCCAGGACAGTAACTCTACTGTCGGTATTGAAGCTGGCAGTCCAGAATACGATGGTTACCAGCTGGTATTACCAGAAGGCGCACCCGAGATTCAAATGAATCTTGAAGCTGCTTTCCCCGCGCGCTTGAGTGTCTGGCGCGCTGGCCAGTTTGTTCAGTTCTGGGACGTCGCAGCCGGACAGAGCACTCAGCAATCGTTGACTACCGCTGGCTCGTATCAGATCTACGTGCTTGGCCAGCAGGGGCCGAACTCTCAAAGTGGCGCTGACCGCGGCACATATTCACTGACGCTGACACCACAGGTGGGAGATGCGCAGGCATGCAGCACACTGTCCAGTATATCCCTGGACAGCAGCACGGATGGCTTGCTGGACCGAAACGACGATTGTTTCCAGAATGGTCGACTGATTGACCGCTATTCACTGACCTTGACTGAAACCACATTGTTCCGGGTCTCACAGATCAACAATCAGTTTGCACCGTTTACCGGTATTTACAATGCAGACGGCAGCCGTCTGTTGGGAAGTCGTTTGGCGCAGACCAATGTCTACACTGAATACCTGCTGCCGGCGGGCCAGTATCAGGTTTTTGCCAGCAGTCGATTTACCGATGCACTGATACCTCCGGCTGGCAGCTATACGTTGCAGATCAGTGCCGCATTGCCAATGAGCGACCTGCAGACTAACTCATTGTACGGACCAACCAGGTTGATTCCTGAAGGGAGTGTCGAAGCGGCGCTTACTAACACAGACTCTGTCGACCCTGTTATTCAGGATGGTGTGACGCGCTACATTGATGGTTACAGTTTTGCAGTACCGGCGGGAGAAACCATTACGGCGACGCTTGACGCCAGCTTCCTTTACCGATTTGTAAAGTGGGCCGGTACGTCTTTCTCTGAATTGACACTGGACGAAACCGATATTCAGATAGATGCCGCGAATGTCTCTGCCAGCAAAGTGCTTACGGGCCCTGCCAACTATCTACTGTACATATTGGGTAATGCGGAGGCAGTGACAGGCTCATACACGCTGAGTTTTGCTTCAGGTGTAGGTACTACTGCGCAGTACGACGCTCTGCTTGCCCTGTACAATGCAACCGGTGGCGCCAACTGGACCAACAATGCTGGATGGCTCGGAGCTGCGGGTACCGAGTGTAGCTGGCACGGTATCAGTTGTCAGAACGGAGTCGTGACCCAGATTGATCTGGGCGGCAACAACCTGGTGGGAACACTGCCATCAGAGCTGGGCTCGTTAACCAGCCTGACAGGCCTTTGGTTATGGGATAACCGCCTTGAAGGAGCTGTTCCGGCTTCGCTGGGCAATCTGGTCAACCTGACCCACCTGGATCTGTCTTATAACCTGCTGACAGGACAGGTGCCGGCTTCGCTTGCCAATCTGACCAACGCGCAAAGCATCAATTTGCGTAATAACCTGCTCAGTGGCGATGTCCCTCAGGCGGTGCTGGATACAGGCATCGTCAATCTGTGGGGCAATATTGCGCTGAACCTGGCTAAAGGTGATCCGGCTGCCTGTGCGGTGGACGATCAGTTAGTGGTGGGCGGTTCGGTCGCTGGTGAGCTGTCTCCGTTCACTGACTGCTATGTGGAAAGCGAGAATGTGATGGCTGATTTCTATCAGCTTGACCTCAGTGCCGCGCAAGGCACCACGCTGGTTCGCATCGAAGGTGACTCGCAGTTCTTCTGGCCACACATGGGCATCATCGGGGCAGAAGGTCTGGGCGATCGTGATATTGTGGAACGTCAGGTCGGTGAGCCACCTTTTGCCTTCGAGGCTGCGCTGGCCCCGGGTGAGTACACTATCTACTTCCACGGTGGAGAGTATACCGGCGACAAGAATGCCAATGTTCCTGCAACCGGTTCGTACTCCTTAAGTGTCACGGCCATCAATGAGCTGCAGGTCGGCTGTCGTGAGTTCAACAACACCTGGGTGACCAAGGGTGTTGAGCTTGGTGGTTCAATCAGCAGCGACGACTGCCTGGATGACTTTAATGAGCCACACCGCCTGTTTGACTCCTATGCCATTTGGCTGGAGCAGGGCGAGTCAGTGACCGTAGCGCTGGAAGCCGACATCGATACCCAGATCCTCAGCTTCAATGAAGCTGGGTTTATCACGGCGTCCTTCGGCCCGGCTAACATCAAACACGGTGTGACGGTTACAGCGACCAGCAGTGGCTGGCACCGCTTCGCCCCGTACACCACCAACAACAACCCGACCGAGACCGGTGCCTACACCATCCGCTTTATTGAGCCACCGGTGTTTGGGAATGCTCAGGCCTGTTCGACAAACATTCCTGACCTGGCGCTGGGAGGTAATGTCAGTGGAGCTCTGAACAACGATACGGACTGTTTCGAGTTTGGTCGCCTGCGTGATTACTACCGCCTGAACATCAGTGAGCCGACGCTTTTGAGAGCGGAAGTGCAAACAGATGAAACTACCGGCTACATGCCGATGCTTGGCATCACTCGCGCATGGGACTCATCCATGCTGCTTGGCAGTCGAGTTGCTGTAAACAACACTGTAACTCTTGAGATGTTCCTGGCCCCTGGCCAGTACTGGCTGTTTGCCTCCAGTCGCTTCACGGCACTGGACACAGCAATCGAGGGTAACTACACCCTGAACCTCAGTCAGGCCTTGCCCATCGATCAGATGCAGACCGGCGGCTGTACGGCCGGTGATACCCGTCTGGTGCTTGGCGGCCCGCTGGTGATAGACGGCCAGGTGGGTGAGGGTGACTGTATCGACAGCAGCCAGTTCGGTGAACAGGCCGGCTTCCCCGAGAGAGACTCGTATCAACTGGTTGTGCCCGAAGGCGCTCTGCCGGTGCAGGTCGATCTGCAGGCGAGCTTCAATGCCCGTCTGGCGGTCTGGCGTAACGGTCAGCCTCTGGCTACCCCGACCGTCGATGAGCAGGGTCAGGCCAGCTATACGATTAACGGAGCGGGCTCCTACCAGATCAACGTGCTGGGCCAGCTTGGACCAGATTCACAAAGCGGGGCGGATAGGGGCAGCTACCAGCTGGCCATCACACCGCTGATAGGTAATGAGGCAGCGTGTAGCAACGTCCCGACTATCAACCTGAGTGACAGCATTAACAGCACCCTGGATCGACTGACGGATTGCTACCGCAACGGTCGGATGGTTGACCGTTATCTGCTGGAACTGGAAGAGACCACACTGTTCCGTGTGCAGCAGAGCAGTCAGGGCTTTGCGCCGCTGACAGGTGTCATGGCGGCAGAGGATCAGTCGCGCATATTCGGCACGCGGCTAAACACCGCACCAGTGAATGGCGTATTCAATGTCTACACCGAGTACCTGTTGCCGGCCGGCCAGTACTGGGTATTCGCCAGCAGCGTCCAGACCGATGGCCTGATGCCCCCGGTGGGCAGCTACACGCTGAACCTCAGCCTGGCGCTGCCGATCAGTGACATCCAGAGCAATCCGCAGTTCGGTCCGACCCGACTGGTGCCGCAGGGCACCATCGAGGGTACGCTGAGCAACACCGATGCGATGGATCTGTTTGCCGCCACAGCAGAGCAGCAACGCTACCTGGATGCCTACAGCTTTGCGGTAGCAGAGAACGAGCGCATCACGGTGACACTGCAGGCGGGTTATCCGATCCTGCTGTCGAAGTGGCAGGGTACCAACTTCTCCAACCTGCAGTATGTGGAGGCTCAGCCTGCGGCGGCCAACACAGCGGTCAGCTATGAGCTTGAAGGTCCCGCCAACTACATCATGTATGTGATCGGCAATGCCGATGGGGTGACCGGACCTTACACCATAAGCTTTGATGATGGCAGCACAACTGCGGCCGCGACTCGCGCGGTACTGCAGGCTGTTTATGACGCAACTAATGGCGCCACTTGGACCAACAATACCAACTGGCTGAGCACGGAGGTTGCCCCCTGCGACTGGTTCGGTGTGCACTGTAATCAGCAGGGTGTGCTGATCGGTCTGGAACTGCCCAACAACAATCTGACCGGTGAATTGCCCGGTGCGTTGTGGAATACGACATCACTACAGTTCCTCACACTGAGGGAAAATAACCTCAGCGGCTCCTTCCCTGATGCTGAGACTTTCGCGGCCCTGACTCAGCTGAGCGGGCTGGACCTGGGAGGTAACGACTACAGTGGTGGATTGCCCACCAGCCTTGGCAGTGCAGGCAATCTGACCAACCTGTTTCTGTGGGGTAACCAGTTCAGCGGTTCGATCCCGACCGAGTGGGCAAATCTGATTGAGCTGCGGTACCTGAATCTGGGTAGCAACGGCTCGCTTAGTGGATCACTACCGGCCTTCCTCGGTGATTTGGTGAATCTGCAGGATCTGGATCTGTCCTATAACGCCTTCACTGGAGAGATTCCGGCGCAACTGGCTAATCTCAGTAATGCGACGTCGATTAACCTACGCAGCAACCAGCTCAGCGGCGCAGTACCGCCAGCTGTACTGGATCTGGGCGTCGTGAACCTGTGGGCGAATCCTGGGCTGACTGGTCTGGCGCTGGGCAGTCCTGCAGCCTGCGACAACCAGGCTGCGCTGACCGTAGGCCAGCGCGTCACGGGCGAACTGACCCCGTTCACCGACTGCTACTTTGAAGAAGACAACATCATGGCTGACTTCTTCAGTCTGGATCTGAGTGGGGAAACCGGCACCACGTTGCTGCGTGTTGATGCCTACTCTGATTACTTCTACCCGCACGTCGGTGTTCTGGACAGCGACAGCTATGAAGGGCTGGATATTGTTGATACCCAGATCCAGCAGAATGGACTGACGTTTGAAGTGGCCCTGCCACCGGGTGAGTATGTGCTGTACATGCACGGTGGTACCTACCAGCCACAGAACGTGCCGGCTACTGGGGCCTACTGGCTGCAGACCACACGGGTCAACGAGCTGCAGAGTGACTGCCGTGACTTCAACAACACCTGGGTGAGCAAGGGCGTTGAGCTCAGCGGTGCGATCGGCAGCGACGACTGCCTGGACGAGTTTGGAGATCCGGATCGTCTGTTTGACTCCTATGCATTGTGGCTGGAAGAAGGTGAATCGGTCACGGTTACCATGGAAGCGGAGATTGCCTCACAGATCCTCAGCTTCAACCAGTCTGGCTTTATTGCGAGCTCGCCGTTTACGCCGGCCAACACCAAACACGGTGTGACGGTTACAGCGACCAGCAGTGGCTGGCACCGCTTTGCCCCGTATACCACCAACAACAACCCGACCGAGACCGGCGCCTACACCATCCGCTTTGTTGAGACGCCAGTCTTTGGCGACGGGCAGGCCTGTACACAGAACCTGCCAGGTATCGCACTGGGTGGCTCGGCCAATGGCTCACTGAACAGCGACACCGACTGCTTCAACCTGAGTCGCCTCTCCGATCGTTATGTGTTGAACATAAGCGAGCCGACACTGTTGCGCGCTCAGATGCAGACCGATGGCTTTATGCCAATGATTGGTCTGTACCGCGCCTTTAATACAGACGTGATGCTCGGCAATCGCGTTGGTATCACCGATACAACCACCCTTGAGATGTACCTGGCCCCTGGCCAGTACTGGCTGTTTGCCTCCAGTCGCTTCACTGCGCTGGATGAGGCCATCGAGGGTAACTACACCCTTAACCTGAGTCAGGCCTTGCCGATCGATCAGATGCAGACCGGCGGATGTACGGCAGGCGACACCCGTCTGGTGCTCGGCGGCCCGCTGATGATTGAAGGTGAGGTGGGTGAGGGCGACTGTATCGACGGCAGCCAGTTTGGCGAGGCGAACGGCTTCCCCGAGCGAGACTCGTATCAACTGGTTGTGCCCGAAGGCGCTCTGCCGGTGCAGGTCGATCTGCAGGCGAGCTTCAATGCCCGTCTGGCAGTCTGGCGTAACGGTCAGATCCTGCAGGCCAATGAGGTCAGTGCCGGTGGCAATACCAGCTACACGATCAACGGAGCAGGCTCCTACCAGATCAACGTGCTGGGTCAGCTTGGACCAGATTCACAAAGCGGGGCGGATAGGGGCAGCTACCAGCTGGCCATCACACCGCTGGTCGGCAATGAAACCGCGTGCGGCAATGTGCCGACCATCTACCTCGGTGACAGCGTCAACGGCACCCTGGACCGATTGACGGACTGCTACCGCAACGGCCGGATGACCGATCGGTACCTGCTGGAACTGGAAGAGACCACACTGTTCCGTGTGCAGCAGAGCAGTCAGGGCTTCGCACCACTGACTGGTGTCATGGCGGCGGAGGATCAATCCCGGATATTCGGCACGCGGCTAAACACCGCACCAGTGAATGGCGTATTCAATGTCTACACCGAGTATCTGTTGCCAGCGGGCCAGTACTGGGTATTCGCCAGCAGCGTGCAGGCTGATGGTCTGCTGCCACCGGTGGGCAGCTACACGCTGACTCTCAGCGCCGCGCTGCCGATCAGTGATATCCAGAGCAATCCGCAGTTCGGTCCGACCCGCCTGGTGCCGCAGGGCACCATCAATGGCGAGCTGAGCAACACCGATGCGATGGATCTGTTTGCCGCCACTGCAGAGCAGCAGCGCTATCTTGATGCTTACAGCTTTGCGGTAGCAGAGAACGAGCAAATCACGGTGACCCTGCAGGCGGGTTATCCGATCCTGTTGTCGAAGTGGCAGGGTACCAACTTCTCGAATCTGCAGAATGTGGAGGCACGGCCTGCGGCGGCCAACACAGCGGCCAGCTATGAGCTGGAAGGTCCCGCCAACTACATCATGTATGTGATCGGCAATGCCGATGGGGTGACCGGACCTTACACCATAAGCTTTGATACAGAGCTGATACTTCCCTACGTGGCGCCAGCTGGAACAGACGCAACGATCACCTTGAATGAGGATCAGGTGTATGCCTTCAGTTCGAATGACTTTGGATTCTCTGACGAGGATGAGAATGCCTTCATCTCTGTGCGGATCAGCAGTTTGCCCACCGCCGGCAATCTGACGCTGAACGGCACCGCCATCACAGAAGGCCAGGAAATTGATGTGACGAACTTGTCTCAACTGGCCTTCAGACCTGCGCCCAATGCGTCAGGTGATAGCTACGCGACGTTCACATTCCAGGTACGTGATAACGGACTGGATTTGATCACTGGCCGCGATGGCAGCATCGATCTTGATCCAAACCCCAACACGATTCAAGTGAACGTAACCCCGGTTAACGATGCGCCGCTTGGTTCAGGAAACAATGTCACACTCAACGCAATCAGCGCAGTTACTTTCTCGGAGGCTGATTTCGGTTTCAGCGATCCTGATGACAGTCCTGCGAATACTCTGCTGGCAGTGAGAATTGTTGGGCTGCCAAACGCGGGATCACTGTTGCTGGCAGGCAATCCTGTCACGTCCGGGCAAGTCATCCCCGCGACCGAGTTAACGGATTTGAGCTACGAACCGCCAGCCGAACTTGTCAGCCCATTCCTGGTCGCCTTCACTTACCAGGTGCAGGACAACGGAGGGACTGCCAATGGTGGCGTTGATACTGATGCGACTGCGCGAAGCTTTAGTATCGCTGTAGTAATCGAGCCACCAGTTACGCCCCCGCCAACAACGGGTGGTGGCGGTACGCCTGCACCGACCCCTACGCCTGAGCAGGTTGCTGATGAGATCAATAATCTGGATAACGATCTGCAGGTTATCGAGTCTGTTGTCGTCCAGCCAGGCCAGCCGGTGAGCCAGGAAGTGGTCAGTCAGGTGGGTAGTGCACTTGAGCGTACTAACACGCTGGCACAGCAAGTAACAACGGCCCTGCCAGCTGGCACAGAAGGTGTAAATCTGGCGCTCAATGCCCTGAACACCATGTCTCGTACGTTGACTGCCTCTGCGGCGGTGTCAGCGGGTGGTGGCACTGTATCCAACACGGCGGCAACCAGCTCGATCAATAGTGTTGCGACGGTACTTAATGCTCTTAGTACACGTACTCAGAGCATCACTGCTGAGCAGCGCGCAACAGTTCAGTCACTGGCTTCATCAACGGTAAGCAACTCCAGTAACCTGATTCGTGCTGGCAGCACCAACGACGAGCTGGTGTCGATGGTTGCAGCGACCAGTGCGGTCATCAATGCGGCATCGGCTGCTGGTGGTACCTTGACGACAGAATTGGTCGCTCAGGCGGAAGCTCTTGTCACCAAGGCTGTCAAAACAGGTATTTCGTCGATTGCTCCTGGAATCAACGTTGAAGATCCGGTGCAGGTTGGAAATCTCTTGCGCACCAATCCACAGGCCCTCGAATTCGCCATCGACGCGTCTGTGGCGGTCAAGTCGCGAATCCAGACAGACAACACTGCTGTTCAACAAGAGCTGGCAAGCAGGGGGCTGGATACAGCTGCCAGTGAGCGCCTGACCAATGTGCTGACGGCGGTATCCAACCCTGATGGGGTCACTGTAGCCGGCTCTACGGCCAGCGAAGTTCTGTTGTCGGCCCTCGTGCAGTTCCTGACGGGTGGTTCACAGGCACTGGTTACTGAGGATGGACGGATCGTCATGGCATTGAACACCGGTGGTATCGAGCTAACGGTTGATGCACTGACGGGTACTCTAATGATCAAGGCGCCTGGAGAAACTTACTCTGCAGCTGTGGTCAATACCCGCATCGTCTCATCCAGCGTGCCAGAGGGTCTGTCTTTCATGCGCGATGGTCGGGCATTGATCGTGGCCAATGGTGTCGCCATGGAGCTGGCGCCGATTGCGGTCGATCTGGTCGGGTTTACAAGCCTTGTCGAAGGCGCTGGCTATGAGATGAATCTGCGCGAACGAGGAGCCGTTCATGTCACGCTGGGTGCAAACGATACCTTCGTTGGCGTGTTTGCGTACGACAATCTGGCCAATACTTCTGGAAGCTGTGGCGCCAGTACGCTGACAGATCCGGCCGGGGAACCCAACTCAGCCGGATACGCCTTCGGTGTGAAGTGCAGCAATGGCGTCACACAGAAAATTGTACCGTTTGTCCATGATCCTGTGTTCTATCGCTCTGTCACAGATTACGGATTGACGCTGACGACAGACCGTAACACCGGCATCATTACTATCCCGAATGTTGGGGTATACAAACCTGGTTACTTTGTCAGCAAGCTGAGCAGTGCGCAGCAGCAGTTCCTGGCAACGAACAAGGATGCACGCGGTGTTGCTTTCGAGTTCAGGGACTTGAACGGAGATGGACGTGGTGACGTCGTGTTCTACACGGCAGCCGGGGCTCAGCACCTCTACCATGTGGCGCCTTGAGTACCTTGAAATGAGTCTTGGCATGGATGCCAGATAGCAGGGAAATGCGGCAGGGACGAATAATGGGCCAGGGATGGCCCGCCTCCTGACTGTGTGGTCTACAGCAGATCTGGCCCGCCACCAACGCCGGGCTTCTGTGTTCGCAGCGCCTTCAGGCTCTTGTTGATGCGTTTCAGATAATCCTTCAACAGGTCTTTTCGCAGACGGGCCACACCCATCGCCAACACATCAATCACCAGCAGGTGGGCTATCCGGGATGATACCGGCGTAAACACCTGCAGGTCCTCTTCCATATTCACAAAAATCGGTATGGTGCACAGCTTGATCAATGGTGTGTCCTGGGGTGCCAGGCCGATGACCGTGGCCCCGGCTTCCAGGGCCAGCTCCACACTCTGAATCAGGGCTTTGGTTCGGCCAGACTGAGATATCGCGACAATCACATCGCTTTCGCTTAATGACAGAGCGGACATATGCTGAATATGTGGGTCTGTGTACGCCGCACTGGACAGTTGCAGCCTGAAGAACTTGTGCTGCGCATCTGATGCCACTGAGCCGGAGGCGCCAAAGCCGTAGAATTCGACACGCTTGGCCTGATTGATGGCAATGATGGCCGCTTCCAGCGCGGCTGGGTCCAGCTCGTCGCGGACTGCGATCAGGGAGCCAATCGTGGAGTCAAACACCTTATGGCTCAGGTCAGCAACGGTATCCGAATCATCAACCGAGAACTGCGAATAGCTGCTGTTCGCACCAAGATGCTGGGCCAGTTGTAACTTGAAGGACTGGAACCCATCAAAGTCCAGCGCCCGACAAAAGCGGACCACCGTCGGCTCGCTGACATCTGCGTGCGCGGCAACATCCATGATACGCATGGTCAGCACCGCGGCCGCATTATCCACGACAAAATCCGCCACCTTGCGTTCTGACTTGCGCAGAGATTCGCGTCTATCCTTGATTTTTGTGATCAGATTCTGGGCGTCCACCGCTGCCTTCCTGTTACACTGCAGTGAGAAACTATAGCAGGAAGGGGGTTGCCAAGACAGTGCGAGTTCGTCTGGGACAGCGCATGCAGGACATCAGCGCTACATCATGGAATGCATTGGCTGGGGGTGCTGGTCCATTCCTGAGGCATGAATTTCTGGCGGCGCTGGAGGCCAGTGACTCAGTGGCACGCTCTACCGGCTGGCAACCTTATCATGTCACGGTGCACGACCATGATGAATTGATTGCAGCGATGCCCCTGTACGTCAAGCACCACTCTTACGGCGAATATGTATTCGACTGGTCCTGGGCCGATGCCTATCGTCGTTACGGCAAGCCATACTACCCGAAACTGTTGACGGCAATCCCGTTCACACCCAGCCAGGGCTCTCGCCTGCTGGTGAAGGATGCACAAGTACAAAGCAAAGTATTGCCGTTGCTTGTGGATACGATAAGAGGGTATACACAGCAAGGCGAGTTCAGTTCCTGGCATCTGCTGTTTCCACACCCTGATGATGCAGATGGGCTTGATCAGACTGGCCTCATCCGGCGTGAGGGTTGTCAGTACCATTGGCATAATCGAGGTTATGATTCATTTGACGATTTTCTCGCCCAGTTCAGTTCGCGCAAACGAAAGAATCTGCGCAAAGAGCGTCTGTCCATCAATGATCAGGGATTGAGTTTTCACCGAATTCACGGCACCGATATTGATCAGCACACCTGGGATATTTTTTATCGCTTTTATCAGAATACCTACCAGATTCGGGGTCAGCACGGTTATCTGACGCGCGACTTCTTCTCTCGTCTTGCCAGTCAGATGCCCGAGAATGTCCTGCTCATCATGGTGAAACACCGTGATCGATACGTCGCTGGCGCGCTATTCCTTTACGATGAGCACTCACTGTTTGGACGCTATTGGGGTTGTGAGGCAGATTTTCACAATCTGCATTTCGAAACATGTTACTACCAGGGCATTGAGTTCTGTATTGAAAAGGGGCTGACACTTTTCGACGCGGGAGCCCAGGGTGAACACAAACTACGCCGTGGGTTTGAACCGGTGCGCACGCTGTCATATCACTGGATAGAAGATCCGGCATTCAGACACGCAATCGCCGACTATTGTCAGCAAGAGTCGCTCCACGTCACGGAGTTTATCGACTCTGCTGAAACGTATCTTCCGTTCAAAAAATCACTGACCGTCGACGATCAGTTCACCAAGTAATTTACGCTGCTCATTGTCCGGGTCAACAAAGCGCACCAGAAGATTGACGAACTCCGAGTCGGGCCTTTTTTCAACCGCTGCGCAACTGTGTACGTAGGCTTTTAGTCCGGTGATGCTGCCTGCTGCCTGATTGCCAGGAGACAGTGTCAGCGTCAGTGACTCAAACACACCTGGATGTACATCGGCTCGTTTGGTTACCATCAATGCTTCGTCGATACTGATAGCTTTTATCATGCATCGAAGCTCCTGGTCACGCCAGTGAATTATACCGGTACCCTTGATGCGAGGCTTCTCTGGTTTGCCACTGGTCAGCGCCGCCGCCGAGCCTCCGGCCAGCGGGTCTTTGCCGCTGAGAATCTCAACAGAACTGAAGGGGCCAGATTTACCACTTTGGCTGGGTTCGGCGTTTGGTTTTGGCAGCTTGCCTGAGCGAACCAGAGACTTGCGGACTTTCTGTAACAGCTCTTCGGGTGTGAAAGGCTTGCCAAGATAGTCAGAGACACCAGCCTGTACCGCGCGCATGATATTGTCTTTGCCGCCCAGGCTGGTGATCATTATGAAAGGAATAGATGCCAGCTTCTCCTCTGCACGTACCCATTGCAACAGCTCCTCACCACTCATGCCCGGCATTTCCCAGTCGCTGAGAATCAGGTCGACGGGTTGCCTGGCCAGAATGGATTGTGCTTTTCGCCCATCCGACGCTTCCATGATTTCGCATTGTGGAAGATATTTGCGAATGGTCCGCTTTATCAGGTCCCGGATGAAACTGGCGTCGTCGCAAAGCAGAATGCGGATCTTCATATCAGGCCTGCTTTCTCAAAAAGACGGGTGACTTTTCACTGGAGTCCTTTTCACTGTATCGGTAACCTGCCACATCAAAGTCCAGTAGAGCTGACCTGCTCCGTACCCGATTTTTTATTACCCATGAAGCCATCATGCCGCGAGCCTTCTTGGCGTAGAAGCTGATTATTTTGTACTGACCATTTTTGTAATCTTTAAAAACCGGGCTGACAACAGGAGCGCACAGCTTTTTGGGGCTGACCGACTTAAAGTATTCATTCGAGGCCAGATTGAGCAGGAACGGGTTTTTCTGTTCGGCCAAAAGAGAGTTCAGGTGCTCTGTCAGTGTGTCACCCCAGAATTGATACAAAGACTCGAATTTTCCATGCTTGAGCGCGGTACCCATTTCCAGACGATAAGGCTGCATCAGATCAAGCGGCCGGAGCAGGCCGTAAAGACCTGACAGGATACGGACATGATTCTGCGCGAATGTCAGATCGCGTTTGTTGAGTGACTGTACGTCCAGCCCAATGTACACATCACCCGTGAAGGCGAAAATGGCCGGTCGTGCGTTGTCTTCGTTAAACGGAAGTTGCCAGTTAAGATTGCGCTGAAAATTCAGTTCGCCCAGCTTTGGGCTGATGTGCATCAATTTTGACAGATCATCAGGTGAATACTTGCGCAGCGTTTTCACCAGTTTGGCCGACGCATCCAGAAACTCGGGTTGAGTCACCGTCAGTTTAGGTGTGGTTGACTCAAAATCGAGAGATTTTGCTGGTGATAAAACCAATAACATATAAAGCCTCTATTGCGACCACTACACTGAGCTGGCGAGATCCTGCCACCAGTTCAGTGGCGTCTGGCCATCCTCAGGGTCGTAAACATTGCCATAGTACCAGACACTTTCCGGAAAGCGCTTCAGCACGGCTGTAATGACTTCTTCAATCTTCTTGAAGCCAATCGACACATGCACACTGTAAATCAGCACGCCCGGACTGCAGACGTCGCGGGTACCATCAATGAGCTCAATCTCAGGTGTCAGGGCCTGATCCAGCTCCGCTATGTTATGCTTACTGAAAACACGGATACTCAGATTACCGCTGTGTTCAAGTAATTCGTATCCACCTGTGTTATCGGCCGGATAACGGATTAGATCACCGGAAGCGAGTCCGCGAACGAAAACAGGCGACTTCTCCAGCCGGAACTGATCGGGGTGTCCCTCGACAGCAATAGCTGAGACCTGTTCCACCACAGGGTCATTATTATCGTTATAGCCTGCGATTACCGGGAGCTGTTGCGTCTGGCTCATGTTATGCCCTGGTGCCTGAAATATGTCTGAACAAAAACGCCATTGTAACGCGTGAGCTACCATGCTGGTACTGTTTGAAAGGATCGTACAGCGCAGTCGCTGGTTTAAAGGCCCCGCCTTTGTGGCGCTGGCCGCGATGTTGGCAGTATGCGCCTGGGTGCTGGTATGGGCTCCGATGCCGGTGCAGGATCAGTGGCTGATACCGATAATTGTCCTGACACTCTGGCTGCTGCTCTGTGCCTCGACGATAACTGTATTTACCAATGTTCCCCTGAATGACTATCAAAATCTGGGCTGGACAGGCAAAATACGCCGCAAACTGGCCAGGTTCCTTTTTCATTTGCTTGCCTGGTTCATGCTAATAATCAGTCTGGCCTTGCTGGTAGTCAGTTTTCAGCTGCTGATGGCCTGGTTTAGAGGGCCCTGAACAAAACCAATAACAGGAGTACAACGTGGGCCTGATCGACGACGATATGGATAAAGATCCCGTTCCGGCAGGGGAACTTGCCCTGCAGACCCTGGCCATGCCGAGGGATACCAACGCCAATGGCGACATATTCGGTGGCTGGCTGGTCTCGCAGATGGACCTTGCCGCGGGGATTGCCACCAAACAGGTGACCCGTGGCCGATCTGCTACGGTTGCGATCAAAAATGTGGAGTTTCTGGCGCCTGTCAGCGTCGGTTCGGTGGTCAGCTGTTATGCCGAGGTGCTGGAGATTGGCCGTAGCTCGATGCACATCAACATTGAAGTGTGGATATCGAACTCGCTGACTCAGGAAGCACAGCGCAAGGTGGCAGAGGGATTGTTCATTTTTGTGGCCATCGATGACAATGGCCGCACACGCCGCATTACGCCGCCCAACCAGTAGTTGGTAAAGGGCCCAGAGGTATTTACCTTCGTAAATCCTTCAGGCCCTTTGGGTCCTCCGTCGCCTTTACCGTAGGCTTAAACGCCTTCCTTGATAAATGTGCTGGTGATTTTACCGCTGGTCATGGCGCCACTGACATTCAGTGCAGTGCGGCCCATATCTATCAGCGGTTCAATTGAAATCAGCAGTGCGGCCAGCTCAACCGGCAGACCCATGGCTGGCAACACGATCAGTGCGGCAAATGTTGCACCGCCACCAACACCGGCGACACCAAACGAACTGATAGTGATAATGCCGATCAGTGACAGAATAAAGCCAATGTCCATCGGGTTGATGCCGACCGTCGGAGCGGCCATCACAGCAAGCATGGCCGGGTAGATGCCGGCACAGCCATTCTGGCCAATGGTGGCGCCAAACGATGCGGACAGACTGGCAATCGACGGTGGTACCTTCAGCTCATCTACCTGCGTGCGGATATTCAACGGAATGGTAGCTGCGGAACTGCGCGTGGCGAATGCAAAGGTCAGCACCGGCCAGATCTTGCGGTAGAACTCGGCCGGATTATTACCCGTCAGGCTGAGCAGCAATCCATGCACGCCGAACATGATGCCCAGTGCAATGTAAGACGCCACAACAAAACCAATCAGATTCAGGATGTCGCTGCCATTGGAGCCCGCTACCACATAGGTCACCAGCGACAGGATGCCATAAGGTGTCAGACCCATGATCATCTTCACCAGACGCATCACAATGGCCTGAATGGTTTCCGTACCACCCTTGATGCGATCGCTGTATTCGGGCTTCTCGCGGCTGACCAGCAGTGCCGCCAGACCAAACAGCATGCCGAAGATAACTACGGCAATAATGGATGTACTGCGTGCTTCGGTCAGGTCACGGAAGATGTTGGTAGGGATGAAATTGACGATGACCTGGGCGAAAGTCAGGCCTTCCACCATGGGGGCCCGTGACTCCAGGAATTCCACCCGCGCCGCCTCGCGCGCACCACCGACCATGCCCTCAGCGGTCAGTCCGAACAGGTTGGTGACCACGATACCGACAATCGCGGCAATCATCGTGGTGAAGACCAGAATACCAATGACTGAACCGCCAATTTTACCCAGTGCGGCTACCTCATGCAGACGCACCACTGCCGCAATCATGGTGACAAGCACCAGCGGGATGATAATCATGCGCAGCAATGCGACATATATATCGCCAGGCAGATCCGTCCAGGTGAGTGTGGGACGGATTTCATCGATATTGCCGCCATGAATGATCTGCAGGAACAGACCAAACACCACACCCATGGCAAGCGCTATGAAGACCTGTTTGGCAAGACTGGTATCGGGTCGGCGCAGTTTGTACAGGGCGTACAGCAGGGCCACGAAGATGATGATACCGAGCACGTTTAACATGGACATGGAGGATCTCCCGTTATTATTGTCCCACTTGTTTTTGTTCCACTCTTATAGCGCGTAAGCTACTGCCCTAGCAAACATTTTGCCAGAGACGAAGGCAACTGAGTGCGTTGCCATCATCAAATAGGTTCAAGACGCGCGTAGGCAAGTACCAGCCACTTGCTGCCTACTTCGGTGAAATTCACCTGGACGCGTGCATTATTGCCACTGCCCTCGTAATTCAGGACCACGCCTTCGCCAAACTTGCCGTGACGCACACGCTGGCCCAGGGTGATGTTGGTCTGAGGCACCGCGGCACCGCCGTAAAGACTGCTCGATGAGGCCCGTGGCGCGACTGCCGGGCGCTGGATGGTGGTTTTCATCCGTACCGGCTCAATCAATTCCTGCGGCAATTCGCGGATAAACCGGGATGGCCGGCAGATGTTGACATCCCCGTGCATTCGCCGCGATTCAGCGCAGGTCAGATACAGCTTTTCCATGGCGCGGGTGATGCCGACGTAGCAGAGCCGGCGTTCTTCCTCCACGCCGGTCAGGTTTTCCATCGACATTTTGTGCGGGAACAGGCCTTCTTCCATACCGGCGAGAAACACCAGCGGGAACTCCAGGCCTTTGGCGCTGTGCAGAGTCATCATCTGCACGGCATCGTCTGATTCTGAAGCCTGCGCCTCGCCAGCGTCCAGCGCCGCCTGATCCAGGAACGAGGCAAGTACGTCGCTGGTCAGCGCCAGTGGGTCATCACTCTCGTCGAGCCCGGAACTTTGCGCCTGCCAGTCTTCGGCAAAGCTGCGTGTGGCACTGATCAGTTCGTCCAGGTTTTCCAGTCGACCCTGGGCTTTATCACCGCCTTCTTTCTGGTGATGTTCAATCAGGCCGCTCTGCTTGATGACATGAGCGACTTTTTCGCCCAGTTCCAGCGGATGACAGTTTTCATCCATGTCATCAATCAAACGCATGAATGCCTGCACGGCTGCCGCCGCACGAGCAGGCAACAGTTTATGGTCGAGACTGCGCTGACAGGCCTGCCATAGGGACGACCCGTCATTGCGCGCCAGTTCCCGCAGGCTGTCCAGCGTACGCGCACCAATGCCGCGCGTCGGTACATTGATGACACGCTCCATGGCAGTATCGTCATGACGATTAACCGTCAGGCGCAGATAGGCCAGCGCGTTGCGGATTTCCAGCCGGTCGTAAAAGCGCTGGCCGCCATAGATGCGATAGGGCATGGATACCCGCAGCAGGGCTTCTTCCAGCTCGCGGGACTGGGCGTTGGAGCGGTACAGGACTGCTGCATCACTGAGGCGATGTCCGGTGTTCAGCCAGTCCTGCAGCCGATCCACAATGAATCTGGCTTCGTCTTGCTCGTTGAACGCCTCGTAAAGCGAAATGGCTTCGCCTTCGCGGTCCTCCGTCCACAGCTCTTTGCCCAGCCGGCCCTGGTTGTTGGCAATCAGGTGGTTGGCTGCCTTGAGGATGGTGGAAGTCGAGCGGTAGTTGCGCTCCAGCCGGATGATGTCAGCGCCGGTAAAATCCTTGTTGAACTGCTGGATGTTTTCGATGCGGGCACCGCGCCAGCCGTAAATCGACTGATCATCGTCGCCAACCACCATCAGGTGATTATTGCCGCCGGCCAGCACTCGCAGCCAGGCGTACTGCACGGCGTTAGTGTCCTGGAACTCATCGACCAGAATATGGCTGAAGCGGCGCTGATAGTGGTCCAGCAGGCCGGGATTGTTCAGCCACAGCTCGTGGGCGCGAAGCAGGATTTCAGCAAAGTCCACCATGCCTCCGCGCTGACAGGCCTCTTCATAGGCGGTATAAACCGTGAGCATGGTGCGGGTGAACTCGTCACCATAGTGTTCTATGTTGGCGGCGCGCAGACCTTCGTCTTTCTGTGCGTTGATGTACCACTGCACCTGGCGCGGGGGCCATTTGTCCTCGTTAATGCCCAGCGCCTTGCTCAGACGCTTTATCAGCCGAAGCTGGTCATCACTGTCCAGGATCTGGAAGTTCTCAGGCAGATTGGCTTCACGCCAGTGTTGGCGCAGCAGCCGGTGCGCCAGGCCATGAAAAGTGCCGACCCACATGCCGCCGATCGGGCGCTCCAACAGCTCTTCGATACGGCTGCGCATTTCGCGGGCGGCCTTGTTGGTAAATGTAACGGCGAGAATGCCAAAAGGCGATACGCCCTCCACCTGCATCAGCCAGGCGATGCGATGGACCAGCACGCGGGTCTTGCCGCTGCCGGCGCCAGCCAGTACCAGCATACTGCCAGGGGGAGCGGAGACAGCCCGGCGTTGCTCGTCGTTCAAGGAATCTAGTAAGTGGGATACGTCCATAACCGCTTATTGTAGCAGCCTGATTAAAGCATGGCTGTGATATTTATCCTTTTGCCCACTACGCCTTGCTGATAAAATACCGATCCTTTGCTCGATAAAAGACACCCATTTAGCTAGCTGAATCAGGAGTAGATTATGTCTGCAAAATCAGACAACGCACCGTTTGACTGGAAAGATCCGTTTTTGCTGGAACAGATGCTGACCGAAGAAGAGCGCATGATTCGTGATACCGCGCGTCAGTACTGTCAGGAAAAACTGCTGCCGAGGGTGCGTGACGCGTATCGCAATGAGCAGACTGATCCTGAAATTTTCCGCGAGATGGGCGCACTGGGCCTGCTGGGCCCAGCACTGGACGGCTACGGTTGCACCGGCACCAACTATGTGAGCTATGGTCTGGTGGCTCGTGAAGTGGAGCGCGTCGACTCAGGCTACCGCTCAATGTTCAGCGTACAGTCCTCGCTGGTCATGCACCCGATCCACGCTTTCGGCAGCGAAGAGCAGAAGCAGAAGTATCTGCCCAAACTGGCAAGCGGCGAGTTCATCGGCTGTTTTGGTCTGACCGAGCCGGACCACGGATCCGATCCGGGTGGCATGGTGACTCGCGCCCGCACAGTCGAGGGTGGCTACAAACTCAGTGGCGCCAAAAACTGGATTTCCAACTCACCCATCGCCGATGTGTTCATCGTCTGGGCCAAGAATGATGATGGCGTGATCAAGGGTTTCATCCTGGACAAGGGCATGGCCGGCCTGTCAGCACCCAAGATTGAAGGCAAGCTGGCGCTGCGTGCGTCCATCACCGGTGAAATCGTCATGGACGAAGTGTTTGTGCCGGAAGAGAACATGCTGCCTCACGTTGAAGGCCTGAAAGGTCCGTTCAGCTGTCTGAACTCTGCGCGTCTGGGTATCGCCTGGGGTGCCCTGGGTGCTGCAGAGACCTGCTGGCACGCGGCTCATGACTACGTCATGGATCGCAAGCAGTTCGGTCGACCATTGGCTGCCAATCAGCTGATCCAGAAAAAGCTGGCTGTAATGCAGACGGAGATTTCGCTGGCACTGCTGGGCTGCCTGCAGGCCACTCGTCTGAAGGACGAAGGCAAACTGGGTATTCCGCTGATTTCTCTGCTTAAGCGCAATTCATGTCTGAAGGCGCTGGACGTGGCACGAGAAGCGCGCGACATGCTGGGCGGCAATGGTATCTCTGATGAATATCCGGTCATGCGCCACATGCAGAACCTGGAAGTGGTCAATACCTACGAAGGCACTCAGGATATTCACGCTCTGATTCTGGGCCGTGCCCAGACAGGCATCCAGGCGTTCTTCTAAGCTTGAATGAGTCGGAGGGCTTTGGCCTGCTGAATCCCTCCGGGCTCACTAAGCAACACCCTCATTGCTGCCTTGCTGAGCCAGCTTTGCCAGCAGACCGAATAACGCAGTGTCGTTAAGCAGCGCCATTTTTTCCCGGCGATTCATCCAAGCCAGAACCTCCGATACATCCGCAGCATCACTGAGTTTGAGCCTGGCGCCGGCGGCATCCATGTCCGGATCTCCGCGGCGTTTGACCGGACGCTCTCCGGCCAGATTGAAATGGCGGGACGCCTTTTCGCTGTCCGTTAACAGCAGCGGAACGTCCACGGCATCCACCACATTCTGGAACTCTTCCCGGTAGCGATCACGGTCGTTAATTTCCGGCGCAGAGGACACCTCTTCAGGAATCCGCAGCAGCCCCAGCCAGGCCAGCATTCGCGCAAAGCTTTTGCTGCCGCTGAGCGCTGACAGAGGGATCGACAGTACCAGGCCAGTAATAATTGGCAGCATCCAGTAAAGTAGCGGGTTTTGCAGCAACACCAGGCCTGCCAGCACGCTAATGCCGACCAGGGTGTGAAACCAGTGGTGCTTGAACAGCAGGCCCCAGTCGGTGCCATGGGTATCGCGCTGCTGAGTTGACCAGCCCGAATCCTTGCCACGAATTATTTCCCAGACCTGGCGGCTGTGAATCATCATAAATATGGGCGCAAAAAGTATCGAAAAGAACAGCTCAAGTGCCGCACTCAGTGTCAGCCGGATGGGCCCCATGGCACTGCGAACATCGCGCCGGAACAGGCCAGCCAGGTATCCCAGTAACTTGGGTAACAGCAGCACCGACATGGTGAACACAAACAGCATGATCATGCGCTGTGAGTCAAATACTGGCCAGTGGGGGAATAGCTGAAAGTCGTCAGTGAAGTATTCAAAGCCCTGGGTTGCAATCTGTGCACTGATCAATAGGCCCACTGTCATCATGGCCAGCCATAGCGGCGATGCGATATAGCTCATCACGCCGATCAACATGTGCATGCGATTGGGCCAGCGCATGCCTCGTGTCGGAATCACGCCCAGATGCTGGATATTCCCCTGAGCCCAGCGTCTGTCCCGCACCGCAGAATCCAGCAGGGTAGGCGGGCTTTCCTCCCAGGAACCTGTCTGTGCCGGCATCATGCGAACTGACCAGCCCGCTCGGCGAATCAGCGCTGCCTCCACGAAATCGTGTGACATGATATGACCACCAAATGGTCGTGGCCCGGACATGACGGGCAGTCCTGCCGCACTGGCGAAGGCAGAGACACGAATAATGGCATTGTGGCCCCAGTAATTACCGTCATCACCCTGCCAGGCGGTCATACCATGCGCGACGACGGGTCCGTACAGCGTGCCAGCAAATTGCTGCAGACGGGCGAACAGCGTCTTGCCGGCGTAGAGTCGTGGCAAGGTCTGCAAAATCCCACAGCCAGGATCCGCATCCATTTCCCTGACCATGAAAGTCAGGGTGTCGGCTGCAATCAGGCTGTCTGCGTCAAGCACGATCATATAGTCGTACCGAGCCCCCCAGCGGGTCACGAAATCCTGCACATTACCGGCCTTGCGCGCTGTGTTCATGTAGCGGCGCCGATACCAGACCGAAATGCGCCCTTGAAGGCGCTCGCGCAGCATGTCCACCGCAGCCGTTTCTTTGACCCACACATCCGGGTCGGTGGAATCAGAAATAATGAAAATCTCAAACCAGTGTTGTTGCTGTCTGGTGATCAATGCTTCAGCCATGGCCAATAATGCGGAGCAGGTGGCGGCAGGATCTTCGTTGTAGACTGGCATCAGCAAAGCGGTCTTGCCACGCGGCTGGGCGCCTGAACTGGCAGCGGCCTTGGGGTGGCCAAAAAACAGTCCGGCTATGGCGCCGGTTGCAGCCAATGCGATCCAGCCAAAGGTCAGCAGGTACAGGACCAGTAACAACCACTGCAGTCGGGTCACATCGCTGACCGAGATAATCAGATACATCTGGTAGCCGGCGTAGGCGGTTAGCGCCAACGCCCCAGGAAACGTGATCAGTCTGGCCAGAAAGGTTGCCAGAGACTGCCAGCGAAATTGAACCTGCGGAGCAACCTTCAGATTCTGCGCTGGCATGTCCAGCGGCGCCGGCTGGGGTGTGGCGCCAACAATTTCCCTTATTGAGTCCATCTATATATCCAGGTTTCGCCCCACTGTTTATCATTGACGTGCAGAGTCACGCGTAATTCCATCAGATCGGCACGGCCCGGGTCGATCCTGATAAAGGCGCGATACTGACCCGTCGCCTGGACCAGCGTACCACTTGTGTCGATCAGGGTACCGGCGCTATTCGTGACACGTATCTCGACGGCGTCGGAATCCGTGATGACATTGGGAATCGTGTCACCACCTGCGTAGTCGATTACAAATACCATGTCATCGCCATTTATCGACTGACCGCGGCTGGTGTCGGTAATCCGCCCCACCTCCAGCTCATACGGGCCAACCGGGCCCCAGTGCATGCGATACCGGTAATCATACTGGTTGCCGGGTTGCAGACTGTCTTCGGGCTGCCAGTAAGCCACGATGTTGTCGTGAACTTCCTGCGGTGTGGGAATCTCAACCAGAACCACCTCACCAACGCCCCAGTTTTCCAATGGCTCTATCCACAGCGAGGTGCGCTTGTCATAGCGAGCTTCGCTGTCGTTAAAATCTTCGAACTGATTGTGACGCTGCATCAATCCAAAGCCTTTGAGAGAGGACGATGCGGAGGATACAAACGATGAAGACTGCAGGCGCCGCGGGTTGGCCAGCGGGCGCCATATCTGCTCGCCGTTCTGCATCATGATCTGCAGCCCGTCGGAATCATGCACCGCCCGGCGGTAATCGTCATAGCGACTGCGGTTGGTGTCGTCAAACATGAACATGGAGGTCAGCGGTGCGATGCCGTAGTGCGTCATTTCCTCACGGGGGAAGAGAGAGGCCTCTACGTCCATGACGGTCGAATCGCCCGGCCGTATATCAAATCGGAAGGCACCGGTGGTTGATGGGCTGTCGAGCAGAGCGTGGATCACAATCTTCTCAGCACCCACCTCCGGCCGCTCTATCCAGAAATCCGTGAAATAAGGGAACTCCTCACCTTCCGGGCGGGCGGTATTGATCGCCATGCCGCGCGCTGAAAGCCCATAGAACTGGTCCTTGGCCGTGCCCCGAAAGTAGCTGGCACCCTGGAAAACCAGGAACTCCTCGAAGCGATCGGGTGTATTGATCGGGTGATATACGCGGAAACCCGAGTAACCCTGAGCGTCAAAGTTCTGTACGTCGCTGATGCCTTCCTCATACCGGAATATGTCGGTGGTGTAGAGCACCTGACGCGATACACCGCCCACTACCAGATTGATATTGACGGGGGTGGTGTACAAAAAACCCGGGTGGAAAAGATCGAGCGTAAAATTCCTATCCTGTCGTGCCCAGATAGCCGCATACGGATCGAAAGAAATGCGTCGATACTCGTCATAGTCGAGTTCGTTAAGTGGATTGTCCTCATCAAGTGCCGGCAGTTCGAAAGGCTGCTCAGCCAGTGATCGTGCGTGTTCAAGCAGCCACTGGCGACTGAATCGATGTGTAAGACGCTCTGGTTCTGCCGAGGCGGTGCTGGCGGCAGTGCCGGTCGGGCTGGTGGCTCCTGACGGCTGTGACTGCGTCAGTACCGGCGCTGCAAAAACCAGAACGACCGTACAAATGAGCGCGGTCAATATGGCGTAAGCGGGGGACTTTCTGATAACCATTTACTTTCCTCAAAATTTCCCTGAATCCTCAAGACAGACCAGTACTGTAGATACTGTTTAAATCGCTATCGGGATCATTGGATGTTTGGAAGGCAGGCGTATACACTGGGGCTGGGAGCGATCGATCAGTACTGATCGACATCATCCATGCACAACTGCAGGGCACACCGCATACCTTTCGGCAACGATCCTTTGACCAATTCAGTCCCAGCCATGGTGGCTGGATCAGTCATTGTGTACCTTTTAACCCACAGTCATAGTTGCGACCATCATACAGCCGGTAAGTTCCGCGCGTAAGTCCCGCGCAAAAATATTTTTTCTATCGATTGCTCCGAAAACCCTGCTATTGTTGAGTCTGACGTCGGCAATCGGTCCAGGCTGGGCTACACTGCGTATACCAACACGAGCTCTTACTTCTCTTTTATCTAGCGACAGGCCCGGATTCGATCTTGCGTTTTACTCTTCGCACTTCCCCATTTGCTCATTACGCGATGACGATCTCGGCGTTCGCTGTGCTGTTCCTCGCACTGGTTCTACCCAATCGCCTGGACTGGATATCACCAGCAGCTTTCACGATGTTTCCGCTGGAGCTGATCCTCATCGGGATACTCCTGCTTGCTCCCGGGCGTAGCGGCACCGTGCTTCGAATCCTGCTGTCAGTTCTGCTGGGCCTGAGTCTGGTACTCAGAGGGGCTGACCTGGCGACTCACGAGATGTTCGCCCGGCCGTTTAATCTTATTTTTGATGGGCATCTGCTGGCCGATGGCAGTCGCTTGTTGACTGGAGTGCTGGGAAGCGTCGCTGCTGTTGCTGTCGGTATTTTGCTGGCATTGATGGTCGCCCTGCTTTGTGTGCTGGCATTTCTGGTGCTTGGTCGCATACAGCAGACCTTGCGAATAAAACCCAGGCTGTCCGGCGTGACTCTGCTAGTGCTGCTGACTGCCTGGTGCGCGCTTGACACATTCAGGTGGGTGGAGCGGCCACGAACCGACGCCTACGCCTGGCATCAGCTAAGACTGCACGCCGAAGATACCTGGCGAAGCTGGCAGGACATTCAGGAATTTGCGGCCACCGTCGGTGTCGATGAGTGGTCTGACCGTCTCGGTGATCAGCTGTTTGATCGCTTGCGTGGTAAAGATGTGCTGGTGATTTTTGCTGAGTCCTACGGGCGCATGCTGCTTGAACGAGAGCCGTTTGCCGACCAGATGCGTGATGCATTGTTGCAATCCGAAACGGTGCTGCGTGACGATGGATTTGAAATGCAGAGCGCATTTCTGACGGCACCTACCGTCGGTGGCCTTAGCTGGCTGGCGCATGCGTCCGCACTCGCAGGCACCTGGATCGACAGCGAGACTCGTTACAAAAGTCTGGTCATGAGCGAGCGAGCCACGCTAAACCGATTGTTCAGAGACGCAGGCTGGCGAACCGTCGCCGCGATGCCGGCAATCAGCATGGCCTGGCCTGAGGGTCAGTATTATGGCTACGATCACATTTATGATGCACACAATTTTGGATATCGGGGATTACCTTTCAATTGGGTGACCATGCCCGATCAATATGTCCTGTCTGCATTACATGAGCGGGAACTCAGTGAGCAGGTGCGTCCCCCAGTCATGGCCGAGGTCGCACTGATCTCCTCGCATGCACCATGGACTCCGGTGGCGCAGCTGGTGCCCTGGGCAAAGGTTGGCGATGGGCGCATTTTTGACCAGCAGGCCCAGGCCGGTCCGACACCAGAGGAAGTCTGGCAGAATGTTGAATCAATCCGCGATCACTATCGACGCTCGATTGAGTACATGCTGGAATCCGTAGTTTCTTACGTAAAACATTATGGAAACGACAATCTCGTTGTTCTGCTTTTGGGCGATCACCCGCCTGCGCCTTTAGTATCAGGTGATCCGGAAGGACGTGATGTCCCTGTGCATCTGATCGCGCGAGATCCGGCCGTATTCGAGGCTGTATCGCAGTGGCGCTGGCAGCCAGGAATGCTGCCGGACGAGAACGCGCCGGTATGGCGTATGGATCAACTGCGAGATAGATTTGTAGACGCCTTCTCCAGCACCCGTTTGCCTCTGGAAAAAACGGGCTCTGGCGGATCAACAGCAACAGGAGCCAGGTAATGCAGACGCAAGCTAATACGACTTCCCTGGCGACCCGGCTGCGCGAGCGATGGGGGCTGACAAGATCTTTACTGATGTACTACGGCATTCCGGGACGTCAGGCACGGATGCGAAACTTCTACAGGCAGTTCATATCACCGGGCGATCTGTGTTTCGACATCGGGGCGCATGTTGGCAATCGGCTTAAGGCGTGGCAGGCACTGGGTGCACGCTCCGTTGCCGTGGAGCCACAGCCGTTGCTGATGCAGACCCTACAAAGCCGCTACGCCAGCGCAGAGGACATTGATCTCGTGGCCCAGGCGATTGGTGCGCAGCCAGGTGAGGCAACGCTGCACATCAGCACTCAGACGCCGACTGTGACAACCATGTCCCAGGAATGGATAACACAGGTAAAACAGGACGCCTCATTCGAGCGTGTTAAATGGGATCGTCAGCTTGTGGTGCCGGTAATCACGCTGGACCAGCTGATTGCCGCAAAAGGCGAGCCGGTGTTCTGCAAAATTGACGTGGAAGGATTTGAGCTGCAGGTCCTGCAGGGATTATCGCGCCCGCTTCGCAGCCTGTCGTTTGAGTACATCCCTGCAGCAATATCGATGGCGACCGATTGCATTAATCGCCTCGAAGAGCTCGGCAACTATGAGTACAACCTGGCACCTGGTGAGTCACATCGACTACGCTATGATCAATGGCTTGCGGCTGACGATATGCGACAGCAGCTGAAGAACATTAGCCAGGGCAGTGGCGATGTCTACGCCAGGCTGCGCACTCGCTGATTGCTGACCTGTACACGGCTACCCTCTACCTGCTCACGTGCTGCGGAAGCGCCAACAGATCCATGTGTCCCACACTGCAGCTGCCGGTATGTACATTGGCCAGGCGAAAGTTTATCCATTCCTGCAGTTCTGCCTGCTCAATTGACGACTGCACCGCATTGGCGATGCCATGTATCAGCTCGGTCATCAGTTGAGTGTCACCAGCAGTGCCATGATTGCCGCGCAGCAGCCACGGACTGCTTGCCGATAACACAGTGTAGCCGGCAGCGGTCAACACCTGAGTGAGGCAGGCGGAGGCATGTGGGCCGAGTGCCGGACCAAAGCCTTTATCCCGGCGCTGGTCCTGATTAAAAGCCTGTAACACTGTCATATCCAGCTTGTGAGCCGGAGTCCAGCGAGTAATGCCGTCATAGTTCAGTGCTGTATACACGGCGATCGGATGAGTCTGGCTGGCAATGGAGGCGACCAGGGATTCAATAAACTCAGCGGACACAAGGTCAAACAGTGCTGACGCGGTTAACAGATTTATATCGCTGAGGGAGAGATGCTCTGGCTGAGCCAGATCTGCCACCCGGGTTTCCAGGCTGTGCCCGGCTCCGTAACGTTCAGACGCCACGCTCAGCAGGTCGGCATCGTGGTCAATCAGACGCCAGGCATATCGACCGGTTTCAATGCCGCCTGCGGCGAATGCGCGCAGCGTGGATCCGGTACCCGAACCGAGGTCTGCAATCATGGGCTGCTGCCTGTCGCGAGACTGCTCAGACGACGACTGATCCAGCCACTGCTGGGCACGTGCCAGCAGTGCAACATCACGCGCACGCAGGTCTGCAGCCTCACGTAAATCGAGCCAGTCGACACTGAACCCGGCCATTAGTAATCACTCCTGTTTGCCAACTCTTCAGTTAAGTTCAGCACCAGCATTGCGCTGTCCCTCCAGCCAGGCAGTGCCAGGGCTGCCTGCCTCGCGCCGCGCTGTAAGGCCTGTCGCCGCGAGCTGTCGGTAAGCACCTCGCGCAAGGCGGCGGCAAGCGCCTCTGCGTCATCGGCAGGTACCAGAATGCCAGCAGACGCTGGCACAACATCGGGGACAGCTCCGGCGCGCGCTGCGATGACCGGTAAACCCGCTGCCAGCGCCTCAGCAAAGACCATTCCATAGCCCTCAAATCTTGATGGCAGCACAAACAGATCAGCCTGCTGATATTCGGGCTGCAGATTTTCCACTGATCCGACGAAATCAATACGCCGGGCCAGCTGCTCTTGGTTCACTTGTGCTTTCAATTGCTGGGCCCACTCCCGGTCGAAATGGTCGCCGCCGACGAAACGTGCCTGCCACGGCAGATCCTTCAGTGCGCCGAGTGACTCAATCAGCACATCATGCGCTTTACGGCGAGTCAGTGAGGCAACCGTCAACAGGCGGGGAGGATTACCAGTACAGGGGGCGAATTCGCTTCGATCAGTGCCGGGGCAGGCCACCAGGATGCTGTTTGTGTCGAGATCGAACTGATTGCGCAATATTTCTGCGGTATGAGGACTGGTGACAACTGTCGCACGAGCGCAATGCAGAGAGCGCTTTTCGGAGTGATGCAGGGCGTCCTGCTGCGCAGCACTCAGACCCGCCTCAAGTGATAATGGATGATGACACAGGGCAATCAGGCTCAGCCGCCTGGCGTGGCGACTGACAATCTGATCCATGACGCCCATTGCCAGGCCATCAATCATGACCTGGGCGCCATCGGGGATAGCTGAAAGTTTCTGCTCAGCATCAACAAGCGCGTCTTTATCTGGTGTCGGAAAGCGGTCCGACAGCGCAATCGGAATGACCTGTTTGCCAAGCGTACGCAGCTCACTGATCAATCGCCGATCATAGTGATAGCCGCCAGTGGGTGTGCCGAGATCTCCAGGGAAAACAAAGTAGAGGGGCAGGGTGCTCACAGCTGATTTGATCCGTTCCAATGCAACAGTCGTAATCTAATTAACAGTCAGACCACCTTACCACGGCGCTGACCCGGAAACTGCAAGTTTCAGTCAAAACAGTCAATCTAGAAGAGCGTGCCATGAGCAAACAATCGCTATCCGTCACCCGCAAAGTCTGCGCCAGAATTCCTACCGACCACGGCGACTTTCAATTGTGTCACTTCGCCAACACCCTGGACGATAAAGAGCACCTTGCCCTCTACATGGGCAATCCGGCTTCGGTCGATCCGGTGCTGGTCCGTGTCCACTCTGAGTGTTTCACCGGTGATGTGCTGGGGTCGCGGCGATGTGACTGTGGTGAACAACTCGACCGGGCGATGGCCATGATTGCTGAGGCTGGCACCGGCGTGATTCTCTATCTGCGACAGGAAGGCCGCGGCATCGGTTTGCCAGATAAACTGCGCGCCTACAATCTGCAGGATCAGGGGTACGATACAGTTGATGCCAACCTGATGCTGGGTCATGTGGCAGATGGACGCGATTACTCACTGGCGGCCTTGATGCTGCAGGATCTGGGAGTGCGTTCAGTGCGATTGATGACCAATAACCCCGCCAAGATCGATGCACTGACTACGGCTGGCGTTAACATAGCCGAGCGCGTGTCGCTGCAGATCCCCGCCAACAACGACAATTTCGATTACCTGTTGACCAAAGCCCAGCGAATGGCTCATCTTTTGCCACTGAGTTCCCTAAACAGTCAGTGACTTCATGAATTTCAATCAACGCCTCGAGCAATGGTTGGTCGACGCACAGCAGGCTTTTCACCAGAGCACGGGGCGCATTGAACAGCGCCCGCATGTCACTCTGAGCTATGCGCAGAGCTGGGATGGCAGTATTACGACCGGACCTGGCGAAACGCTCGCCTTGAGCAGCCCTGAAGGACTGCGCATGACACACCAGCTGCGCAGCCTGCACGATGGCATCCTGGTAGGCATTGGTACCGTTCTGGCTGACAACCCACGTCTAAATGTCCGCGAGTGGACCGGCAATGACCCACAGCCAATTGTGCTCGACAGCCAGCTGAGACTGCCGCCCAGCAGCAGGCTTTGCCAGAATGGCAGTAATGGAAAACGACCTTGCTGGGTGTTGACCACACAGCAGGCGGAAGCAAAGCGAGAGGGCTGTGATCTGATTGTGACACCCGGTGACGGTGAGGGGCATGTTGATCTCACACAAGCCATGCAGGCACTCTATCAGCGCGGAATCAGAACATTGATGGTTGAAGGTGGTGCTGCTGTCATTACGGCATTTTTGCGCACACGTCTGGCAGACGCCGTGGTATTGACGGTGGCGCCTGTGCTTGTTGGCGGTTACAACGCGATTGGCAGACTGGCTGATCCTGCTAAGGTGAACTTTCCGCATATCACACCTCTGCAAAGCGAACAGCTCGGGGATGAAATGATAGTCTGGGGCAAATTGAAGTATCGCGCGGAGGCAGCATGAGCGCGGGCATGGCAAGCACAACCCAGCTCTGGTTCACTGCGCCAAAACAGATAGAGCTGCGCAAGGTGAGTCTGCCAGCACCCACGGCAAATCAGGTGCTGGTCAGGACACTGTATTCCGCCATCAGCGCTGGCACCGAGCTGCTGGCCTATCGTGGACAGCTGCCGGCAGACCTGGCGCTGGACAGCACGCTGGAATCCCTGCAGCAGCACACCAGCTATCCAATGCAGTACGGTTATGCCTGTGTTGGAGAAATTGTAAAAGTGGGTTCCGGACTAGATGCAGAGTGGGCAGGGCGCCAGGTGTTTTCATTTCAGCCTCACGCCAGTCACTTTCTGACCGACACACAAAATCTGCAGCTCGTGCCCGACGATATACCGGCCAGGGCCGCCGCTTTTCTTCCCAACACCGAAACCGCCGTCAATCTGGTTCAGGATGGTGCGCCCGTGATGGGGGAGCGCGTAGTTGTTCTTGGACAGGGTGTTGTCGGACTGTTACTGACGGCTCTGCTGGCCAAGCATCCACTGGCTGAGTTGATAGTTGTAGAGGGTCGCGCTGAGCGGCAGGCCCTTGCCAAACAGCTGGGTGCGCATCGGGTCGTGCACCCGGATGAGGCTGCTGCTCAGATCAGTGATGCAGATCTGATCTATGAAGTCAGTGGGCAGCCCGCTGCACTGGATACAGCTGTCGCTGTTAGTGGCTACAGCAGCCGCATCGTGATTGGCAGCTGGTACGGCAACAAAGAAGCGTCCATCAATCTGGGCGGCGCCGCGCACCGCAACCGGCTGCAATTGATTACCAGTCAGGTCAGCACGGTGGCGCCTGCTCTGACTGGTCGCTGGGACAAGCAGCGACGTTTCGAACTGGCCTGGCAGATGATTCGAGAGTGCGACCCGCAGCGACTGATCAGCCATGTCGAGCCGATACAGGATGCCGGGTCTGTGTATCAGCAATTGGATGAGGAAATACTGAGTGTGGTCCAGGCACTGTTCGAGTACCCGGATTCATAAGCAGGAATGCCCGCCAGCTAAAGGCGCGCCAACAAACAGCAACAGGAATTACTATGTATACCGTAGCCGTAACACGTGATTTTATCGCCAACCATTACTTGATCGGGGGCGACTGGGGATCCGAAAACAGTCCGCACGCACATCACTATGTCGCCGAAGTCCGCATCGAAAGCGACACGCTGAATCAGCATGGATACCTGGTGGACATCGTCGAAATTGAAGCGGCACTCGATGATATTGTCACCTACTTTCGCGACAGCATGCTGAATGACAAACCGGAGTTCGCCGGACTGAATCCCAGTATTGAACATTTCAGCCGAATACTGGTTGAGAAGCTGATGCCGGAAATAACGCCGCCGGGCAAAGGTGTTCTGACCGTTAAACTCTGGGAAAACGAAACCTGCTGGGCCGCGTACCGTCAGTCCTTTGCCTGACGGCGACCACCCAGGCTGCCCAGGCACAGCAGACCGATAATCAGTACCACGGCATCGCGAAGTCGTATTAGAGCAATCAGTGTGGCTGCCGCGGCAATGGGCATCCCCAGCAGACTGAATGACCAAAGCAGCGATGCTTCGATGGTACCAATGCCACCTGGCACTGGCAGTAGCATGGCGAGTCGCATGCCCACCATGATCATGACGAGATTTAGAAAGTCGGGTTGAACACCCAGCATTCGCAGCAGCACAAAAAGCTCCAGCAGCAGCATGGCCCAGCCGAACAGTGATAGCAGCAGTGCGACCCAGAGTTTCAGGCGTTGCTCTTTGAGAGCGCCGCGTAATAAATTCACCATCGCAGACCAGCCACCGGAGCTGGTCTGAGCCTGCGGGTCTTCGGGCCGCGCCTGAAGATCCGCAGTCGGATGAACATCATCGCTGTTGCGAGCCTGACGCCAGCGCTGTGCCAGTGGCCTGAATCGATCCGCCAGCCATTGTGGATGTCGTATGATCACTGCCGCGGCCAGCAACATGCCACTTAGTACAAACACCAGTACCAGAGATATCTGCAGCCATTCTCCGGCGGGCAAAAGCGTTGTACCCAGCAGCACCAATACACCGGCGAGCAGCACGGCAAAATTGCTACCCATCTCTACAAAGCGATCCATTCCCAGCATGGCCACTGCTTTGTGTAGCGGTAAGTCGAATCTTGTTTTGAGCCAGTAGAGCTGCAAGGGCTCGCCACCAAAGTGTGGACCGGGTGTAATAAAGCTGACTGCACTGCCGGCCTGCCGTAGACGAAACAGGTCCGGCAACCACATGGGTGCCGAAAGCGCACGGCCCAGAATCTGCCAGCGCTTGACTGCCAGATAGAGAATGACAACATTAATGGATACCCACAGCAGCCAGTCACGCCAGCGCAGCCTGCTGATCCCGTCGCCAATGTCACGCAGTGGCAGCTGCCATAATGCATACCCGGCCAGCGTCAGCGCCAGGACCCAAAGCAGCACGGTCAGATATCGCCACTGAGCTTTTGTCATGAGGCATTCTCAACTGAGGCGCCGCGTCGCCCACTCACGGCCAGCCAGTCACGCCAGAAACCAATCAACAGTGGGATCATGAAGAGCACACCAAGCACCTGCGTAACACCGCCAGGAATCGGCGGCCACAGCGCGGTCGCCACCAGGCCCATTTGCCAGCCTGCCAGTTGGCGGCGCAGCTGACTGGGTGGCAGCGGGTATACAGCTTTGCCGTGCTGACGACGCCAGCGCAGCCCCCAGACAAACAGATAATAGGCAATGCTGACCAGCAGATAGCTGACATGCAGCTTGCCGGTGATCACCGCCAGCACTGGCGCGACCAGCAAGCCCAGCGCATCCAGTGTGGTATCCAGCTCGGCACCCAGCCTCGACACCTGCTGCTGGCGCCGGGCCAGCACACCGTCCAGTGCATCTCCAATGGCGGCTGCGGTATAGGCGACAGCGGGAATGTACAGCAGCGCGGTCGGTAGTGACAGGAGCAGGGCGGGCATCAGAAAGCCTGCTGTCACGGCGATCAAGAGTCCGCGTATCAGGGTCACACAGCTGCCGTGTCCGAGTGACGCATAAAGTACGTCGCTGTTTGCCGGGTGATTTAAATGCAATCGCTGCTGGCCTTGTCGCCACACATAAAACCAGACTGGCAGAGCAAGCGTCAGCCACATCAGCGCGAGCTCACTTGAAAGCGACAATGCCAGGCTGAGTGCGCATAAGGCAATCAGCACACAACCCAGGACGGCAATGTAGCGCAGCTGGCGTACCAGAGATTGCGGTAAGTCACGGGTGGTTGCAGAATTTTTCGGGTTGGCAGCCAACAGAGCACGTCCAGTTTGTCAGTTTGTGTAGTCAGTATACGCTGCCGGTATTGCAAGGGACCACCAAATGACGCAGTGGTCAGACCAACGTAAAAAACGATAGTTTCAGCCAAGTTTGGCGTCTTTCGCATACAAAGTCTGTATATTGAGGTCGTTAGCAATGCCAAAAGCCACAACCAATGGGTAATTGAAAATAAGGAACAAATCCAGAATAGTATTAAAACTCAATAAAAATGAGATCAGTATAAGGAGCGTCAATCATGCACAGGACCGCGCGACACGCTTTACTCGCAGCCATCACCAGCCTGCTGTTCACCACGCAGGCCGCTTCCCAGGAAATAGAAGGTGACATACCCGCCGACCTCGCCAGAGCATTGCTGGGCGAGAATCAGCCGTTTGAAATTCGCTTTTTCGAAGGCCTGCCTGAGCAATTTCCGGAGATAGAATTGCCAGCGGATTCAGCGCTGCTGGGTTCAGTCGACATGGTCAATTCCCAGCGTGTGGTATTGCAGGTGACCGGGGACGGCATAGCGCAACGGACGCAGCTCACAAACGAGCTGGAAGCGCTCGGTTATCTGATGATCACGCAACCCCACCGGATGCCGCCGCAACAGCGTGGGTTTGTGGCCCAGATGCCAATACCGCCCGGTATGCCGATTCAGCTTTGCCATAACGATCTCGGCATGCTGACACTTCGCATAGGCAATATGGGCGCTGTTGTGACGGCCAGTTCGAGAGGCGACACATGGATCGCGGATGCTGGGCGCACATCCTACACGCCTTTCGTAGTCGCCGAGCGCAATCTTCATATGGCTTCGAACGCATCGCCAGCAGCTGCCATGGACAGCCTTCTATACATTACTCAAACGAATACGCCGTTTCGACCATTTGCTTCCACGCCGGGTGGTCAGAGCTGTGAGCAGTATCAGGCGCAGATGCAGGCACGCGGCGTGCCGGGCGGCTTTCCATCCATCAATATACAGGAGCATATGCCGCGCATAGAGCTGCCCGCCGAGGCCACCACGGAGGGCCCAGGTGGTCCATCAATGCAAAGCTTTGGTGGTTCTGCCTATACCACTGAATCGCGCATTCAGGTCAGCCTTGTCTGGCCATTGGACGAGCTGCTGGAACATCTTGCTGAGCAGATCGATGAACAGGGCTGGCAACGCGATCATCAAGCCACAGGCGCTGTCTCAGGATCGGTGGTGTGGACACGCGAGGTCGACGAGCTGAATCTGCTTGGCACCCTGCGAGCCCTGCGGCTGGGCGACGATGAATTTGAACTGGTGTTCAGTCTGCAGAGCATGCCGCGGGATTAAACAC
This sequence comes from Pseudohongiella sp. O18, assembly GCF_021729085.1. Taxonomy (GTDB): domain Bacteria; phylum Pseudomonadota; class Gammaproteobacteria; order Pseudomonadales; family Pseudohongiellaceae; genus Pseudohongiella. Next base: position 735,661 of record NZ_JAJSAR010000001.1, read on the forward strand.
CCAGCACCACCCCAACAAACACGGCCAGCCCGACCCAGTGATTGTTCAGGAAGGCCTTGAAACAGGCATCGGCCTGCCGGTCGCGAATCAGCCAGTGCTGGTAGACCAGTAATGCGGCAGCGACCAGCAGGCTCAGGTAGTACCAGAAGGACAGCGCAAACTGCTGGCCGGCCAAAACCAGCGCCAGCATGAACATGCCCTGCAGCATGCCGATCATGACGCGGTCGGCGTCGCCAAACAGGATGGCAGTCGATTTGACGCCGATCTTGAGGTCGTACTCTCTGTCCACCATGGCGTACTCGGTATCGTAGGCAACCGTCCAAAGGCAGTTGGCAACGTACAGCAGCCAGGCATTTGGTGGTGGCAGCTCACCGGTCTGGGCCGTGAATGCCATCAGAATGCCCCAGGAAAATGCCATGCCCAGTACGACCTGCGGCAGGTGGGTGTAACGCTTCATGAAGGGGTAGATGGCCGTCAGCACAACGGCGCCAATGGACATCATGATGGTGAGTGAATTGAGCGTCAGCAACAGCAGAAACGCCAGCAGGCAAAGGCCGACAAAGCAATAAAGCGCCTCTTTGCGGGTGATCTGGCCCGTTACAATCGCCCGGTTCTCGGTGCGCAATACGTCGCCGTCTATATTCGCATCGGCATAATCATTGATGCAGCAGCCAGCCGAACGCATGATCCAGGTGCCCAGCGTGAACACGATAATCAGTTTCCAGTCTGGCCAGCCATCGGCGGCCAGCCACAAGGCGCCAAGTGTCGGCCATAACAGCAGGTAGGTGCCAATCGGACGATTCAGGCGGGTCAGCAGAACAAAGGCCGGCCAGCGTGCGTGCAGACGTGGGGCATGGCGGCGCGCGAGCTGGTCAATAAACTGGAAAACGGACTGTCGGGCATTCTTTAGCAAAACGGAGACATCTCCTTTCACAGCGGCGGCTGTTGTTGGGTGCTCACAGAGTCATCTGCTCGGCAATCAGAGCAATGTCTTCTGAGGCCACCAGCTTGGCGACAAGCTCCCGACAGCGCTCGGGATTCAGTTCGCGGCGGTCGAACATCTCATCCGGAATCGGGTCAGTTGGTGCATCACCAATGCTATGTTCGCGCAACAGGCGCGTCGCGATAAACACCAGATTGGCATATTCAGCATGCTCTCCCTGATAGTCGGCATCCTGCTGATGACGAAGCGCGGTGCAGACTTCTTCCGGCATGTTCCAGGCCTGCATCAGCCAGGCACTGATCTGCTCGCGGCAGATACCAACCAGATGCTTTTCGATAGCGACGTGACTGATGTTGGGATTGGCTTCGGTGTAGCGACAAATACGGCTGAAATGCGGTGGGAACGTATGTGCCAGTACCAGGTAACCAAAATTGTGCAACAGCCCGGCCAGGTATATCAGGCCCTGGCGTGGGCGGACTCGCGCTGGCATCAGACGTGACAGTGCCTCTACTGTGGTGGCGCAATAGGCTGCCTGCAGCCAGTAAGGTGTCAGGCCATCAGAGCCGTCCTTGGGTAGACTGACCGTTCTTCCCAGGATCAGGCCTACCGCCAGATTACTGACCAGATCAAATCCCAGTACGCGCACGATGGCATCCTGGACGGAGCGGATCTTGCCCGGTGCGGCATAATAGGGTGACGAGGCCCAGCTCACAACCTGCGCGGCCAGGCTGGGATCTGATTCGACAATATTGGTCAGATCGGTCACCGAGGCGTTGGGGTTGGCACGCAGCTGCATGATGCGGTCAGCAGTAGGCGACAGCGGCGGGATTTCCAGGGTGTCATCAAGTCGCTGACGAATACGCAGTGACGTAAAATTGCGCAACGAGTCATTGATCTGCTCTGGATCCTGGTCAGCGTCTGGGAGCGAGTGGTCAAGTTCAGCGGCAGCTATGGTGATATCAACATGGCGAATGCTCATGCGTTGCTCCAGCAGACCATCGCGAACCTGCTGCAAGGTCATGCCATCCGCGTCTACCACCAGGTCACCACATGCTGCCAGGGATTGATCGACCCAGGTGGGCAGAGCAAAGAACTGCCGTGACTTGTCCAGAGGTACCAATTGGCGCATTTTGCTGGCGCGCAGGATTTGTGCACTTGGCATAGGATTCAGATCGCGGCCGCTGTTGGTCTGCAACCTGCCCAGCTCCAGCATTGAGTCGGTGGGCACCAGGCACTGCGCAATGACACCCTGTTCGTCGTGCACAAGCACACATCGCACGGGTAGTGAGTTTTTCATCGATCCAGATTCAGACATTACCGTACAGTTCCCTGTCCCCCAGCCAGCGATCAACCAGCGGGGCGATATGTGATGGATAGGCGACTTCAATTTGGTCAGCCGCCAATTTTACCGGATCAAGCAATTGAGCGTCACGTGACAAATCGGCAACGCGAAAGCTCATCAGGCCTGTCTGCTGCGTCCCCAGGACCTGTCCGGGGCCGCGTAATGCCAGGTCCTGCTCGGCGATGTAAAAGCCATCGTTACTGTCGCGCATAATGCCCAGACGCTGCTTGCCTTGCAAGGACAGTGGTGGCTGATAGAGCAACAGGCAGTGGCTGGCCTTTGCACCACGCCCGACACGGCCGCGCAACTGATGCAATTGGGCCAGCCCCAGGCGCTCGGGATTTTCTATGATCATCAGGCTGGCATTAGGCACGTCAACACCCACTTCGATAACGGTCGTCGCCACCAACAGGTGAGTGTCTCCGCGTTTGAAGGCATCCATCACCTCACTCTTTTCCGAGGGCTTCATGCGACCGTGCACCAGCCCGACTTTGAGGTCCGGCAGTTGCTCCTGCAGCGTCTGCCAGGTAGCCTCGGCTGCCTGACACTGCAGCGCCTCCGACTCTTCGATCAGCGTGCAGACCCAGTAGGCCTGGCTGCCAGCACGACAGGCATCGTGGATACGTTCGATAACGTCATCGCGACGGCTGTTGGCGATGACCACCGTATTGACGGGCGTACGACCGGGCGGTAGCTCGTCAATGATGCTGCATTCAAGGTCAGCATAGGCGCTCATGGCCAGCGTGCGAGGGATGGGCGTTGCCGTCATCACCAGTTGGTGAGGCAGCGTCTGCCCGTCATTGCCTTTTTCACGCAGTGCCAGGCGCTGGTGAACACCAAAGCGATGCTGTTCATCTATGATAACCAACCCCAGTCGCTGGAAGCGCACTTCATCCTGAAACAGGGCGTGGGTTCCGACAATGACCCGCGCATTGCCGTCAGCAAGCTGCTGCAGTACCTGCTGGCGCTGCCTGCCTTTGACTTTGCCACTGAGCCAGCCAACCTGAATGCCCAGTGGCGCAAGCCAGGCGGAAAAGTTTGCGTAGTGCTGCTCGGCCAGAATCTCGGTAGGAGCCATGATGGCTGCCTGGTAACCACTGTCCACGGCCTGCAATGCTGCCAGCGCGGCGACAACCGTCTTGCCGGAGCCCACATCGCCCTGCAACAGACGCAGCATTGGCTCTGTCTGACAAAGATCGGCATTGATCTCGTCACTGACGCGCTGCTGGGCATGGGTCAGTCTGAACGGCAGGCGCTTGGTGAACTGTGCTCGCAAAACCGGCTTGCCGGTCAGATCCGGTGCCAATTGATGGCTGCTTTGCTGCCGCAGTCGTCGCAGGCAAAGCCGGTGACTGAGCAGTTCTTCGAAGGCCAGTCGCTGTTGTGCCGGGTGGGTGCCCTCCAGCAGAGCAGCAACAGGGGCCGAGGTCGGAGGATGATGCAGATACTGCAGGGCTGCCGGGAGTGACGGGTACTTGAATACTGCCAGTATGTCTGCGGGAACCCAGTCGACCAGCGCGTCGGACTCATTGAGCATGGCCAGCGCCTGATCGATCAATGCCCGCAGGCGAACCTGCTGTAAACCCTCAGTAGCTGGATAAATCGGCGTCAACCTGTCCGCGACCGGTATTGTCTCGCCAGCTTTCAGAACCTGATATTCCGGGTGGTATAGTTCCGGGCCGCGCTTGCCGGCGCGGACTTCGCCGTAGCAGCGGATGCGATTGCCGGTGGCGAGCATGTTTTTCTGAGCGGCGCTGAAGTGGAAGAAGCGCAGACTGATCAGGCCGGTGTCGTCTTTGATGCGACACACCAGGCTTCGCCGGCGGCCGAATTCAACATCGCTGCCAACAATCTCGGCCTCCAGCATGACGTCCTGGCCCAGTCGAATCTGACCGATGGAAGCTATACGTGTCCGATCCTGATAGCGAAGCGGCAGATGGAATAACAGGTCCTGTACACTGCTGATGTGCAGGGCTGCCAGGCGCTCCACCAGACGCGGCCCAACGCCTTTCAGGCAGTTGACCGGTCGTTCGCTGAGCGGCGTTGCTGGCGGCATCGTCCGTGATTCCAGATGTCAGCCCACTTGCATGATGGCTTCGATTTCAACCAGTGCGCCGCGAGGCAGAGCGGAAACCTGTATGGTGGCGCGCGCCGGATAGGGTTTCTGAAAATACTGCTCCATGGTGGCATTAACAACGCCAAACTCGGCCAGATCAATCATGTAGATGGTCAGCTTTACGCAGTCGTCGAGGCTGCCGCCTGCTTCCGAAGCCACGGCCGAGAGATTTTTCAGTACTTGATGGGCCTGGGCTTCAACCCCACCCTGGACGATCTCCATGGTCGCCGGATCCAGGGGTATCTGGCCAGACATGAACACCAGGTTGCCGCTACGGATGGCCTGGGAGTAGGGACCAATGGCAGCTGGCGCGCGAGGAGAGGTAATGGCTTCTTTCTGAGTCATGTTGGTGTCCGTTATCTAAAAAGGAGTAAGTAGTTACTCTCCGGCTTTCCTGAGTAAAGATTCAGGTGCGATGCTGCTCTTGATGGGCCTGACAAGTTTTTTGCTCTTGACCCTGGCGACCTTGCTGACGGGTTTTATCAGGCGAATGTGCTTCATGACGCGGGCCAGGTGGACCCGGTTTTTCACGGTCAGCAGCAGATTGACGATACTGAATCGCGCATCACGTTCGACCGTGCTGATACGTTCGATATTTGCCTCTTTACTGGTGATGGCGGTGGCAAGTTTGGCAATAATACCGCGCTCATTTTCCAGTTCCACGCGAATCTCGACCGAAAACTCGCCCTCAACATCGGGATCCCAGCGTACCGGTACAACTTTATCGGGCTGCTGACGGATCTCGGCAATATTGTTGCAGCTGTCCATGTGAATCACCATGCCGCGCCCGGAGCTGATATGAGCAACGATGGGGTCGCCCGGGATCGGGTAACAGCACTTGGCGTAACTCATCACCATGCCTTCGGAGCCGCGAATGGCCAGCGAGGCCTGGCGGGCCTCCTTCTTGTTCTTGGGGCCGGGCGTCGCGACTACTGGCTGCTCTGGCAGCAGCTTCTGCGCGACGATATGGGCCATGCGGTTGCCCAGGCCTATGTCACTGAGGAGGTCATCCAGCGATTCGAGATTGAATTCCTGCATGGCAGTCTGAATACGTTCGGGTGTCAGCTTGTCCAGCTGGGCGCCATGACCAGCCAGAATCTTGTTGAGCAGCCGCCGGCCCAGCGCAATAGACTCAGACTGTCGCTGGTTTTTCAGAAAGTGGCGGATGTTGCTGCGTGCCTTGCCCGTGACAACAAAACTCAGCCAGGCCGGGTTGGGCTGGGCACCTGGTGTGGTGATGATTTCCACGGTCTGGCCACTTTCCAGCGGCTCACTCAAGGGCGCGAGACGACGGCTGATGCGGCAGGCCACGCAGGAGTTGCCGACGTCGGTATGGACAGCATAGGCAAAGTCCACGGCGGTTGAACCGGCCGGTAACTCCATGATGCGCCCTTTGGGCGTAAATACATAAATCTCGTCCGGGAACAGGTCAATCTTGACGTTCTCGATAAATTCCAGCGAGTTGCCCGCATTCTTCTGCATCTCAAGCAGGCCGTTGATCCACTGTCGGGCGCGGATATGCGCATTGCTGGGAGTGTCATCGGATGACTTGTACAGCCAGTGCGCCGCGATGCCGTTGTTGGCCATCGCTTCCATCTCCTCGGTGCGGATCTGTATCTCGATCGGCACGCCATGCATTCCAAACAGTGTGGTGTGCAGGGACTGGTAGCCATTGGCTTTGGGAATGGCAATATAATCTTTGAACCGGCCTGGAACAGGTTTGAACAGGTTGTGAACAGCGCCTAAAACTCGATAACACGTGTCAACTGAGTCAACCACTATACGAAACGCGTAGACGTCCATGATTTCCGAGAAGGATTTACGCTTGGTGCGCATTTTCTCGTAGATGCTGTACAGGTGCTTCTCGCGGCCGAACACGCGGGCCGACATGCCCTCGCGCTCGAGGCAGGCCTCAACAGCACTCTGAATCTGTTTGACGATTTCTTTACGGTTGCCGCGAATGGATTTGACGGCGGCGTCGATGCGGCGCGCGCGCATCGGGTACAGTGCCTCAAAACCCAGCTCCTCAAATTCGACGCGCACTGCGTTCATACCCAGGCGATTGGCGATCGGCGCGTAGATATCCAGCGTTTCCTTGGCGATACGGCGGCGCTTTTCAGGGCTCAGCACTTCCAGGGTACGCATGTTGTGCAGGCGGTCTGCCAGTTTGACCAGGATGACACGCAGGTCTCGGGCCATGGCCAGCGCCATTTTCTGGAAGTTTTCGGCCTGCGCCTCGGCGTGGCTGCTGAAATGAATCTTGTTGAGCTTGGATACCCCATCCACCATGTCGGCGACAGTTTCACCGAACTGGCTCTTGATAGCCGTCTTGCTGATGCCGGTATCTTCGATCACGTCATGCAGCATGGCGGCCATCAGGCTTTGATGGTCCATATGCATGTCGCTGAGGATGCCGGCTACGGCCAGAGGATGTGTCACGTAGGGTTCGCCGCTGCGGCGGAACTGACCATCGTGCGCCTGTTCAGCATAGAAATATGCCCGGCGCACGTGGTTGACCTGTTCGGAGGCCAGATAACCTGAGAGGTTGCTGGCCAGTGAGTCGATTGTAGTAAGGGACACTAGCCGACTCCTTGACGCCTTACTCGTCGTCGTTCAGTGACTCGTCGGCAGCCTGCTCAGCTTCTGGTTCAGCCACAATCGCGCCCATCATGGCGGCAGTAGCGTCCAGTTCGGCTTCGGGGACTTCACGGGCAGGTGCGGGACGAGAGTGAAGAATGCTCGAATCAACGTGACCTTCGGCGATTTCGCGCAGTGCGATCACAGTTGGTTTGTCGTTGTCTTCCGGTACCATTGGATCTTTGCCGCCAGTTTGCAGCTGACGAGCGCGTTTGCTGGAGATCATTACCAGCTGGAAGCGATTGTCGACTTTATCCAGACAATCTTCGACAGTAATTCGGGCCATAGCGATCAACCTGTTTCAAAAAATATTTGGGAAATTTGGCGGCTGTTATTCAACCAGACCAGATATGATACTGAAAACCTTCAGACAATGCATGTGTCAGCGCATAAAAAAGACGCAAACAACCCACTTCTTGTCGCTATCAGGTCAGCAAATCTGCCAGAAGTTGGCGATTGTTGTGCTGCTGGCGAGTCTGTTCCAGGCGCACCGCGCGGAAAACGGCACGTAAATCGTCAAGTGCCCGGTCAAAGTCTTCGTTGATAATCAGATAGTCAGCATCGCCATAGTGCGATATTTCGTCGCGGGCCTGCTGCATTCTGCCAGCGATAGTTGCCTCATCGTCCTGCGCGCGTGACGTCAGCCGTTGCTCCAGCGTCGCCAGAGATGGCGGCAGGATAAAAATACTTTTCAGCGGGCTGATTCGTTCACGCACTTGAGCCGCGCCCTGCCAGTCGATCTCGAGAATCACATCACGGCCAGCGTCAAGCTGCTCCTGCACCCAGTGTTCAGAGGTACCGTAGAGGTTACCGAACACTTCCGCAGACTCCAGGAATACGCCACGCTCTCGCATCGCGACAAAGGTATCGCGATCCACAAAGTGGTAGTTGACCCCATCCTGTTCGCCCGGGCGGCGGGCTCGGGTGGTATGGGAGACAGACACACAGATGCGTGGGTCGTTGTCTTTAAGAAGCGCGTTGACCAGGCTGGTCTTGCCGGCGCCGGAGGGTGCAGAAATTGTAAACAGGGTACCGTGGGCCATGGATTGGTGTCAGAGTGAAAAGATGACTGGGATGCCGCGAACTATAGTCAAACCGCTGCAGGGTGTCCACTTCCTGACCTGATCAGATCTCCTTCCTGTTCGGATGCCGGACCAGCAGCGTCAGGCTCATTAAGCTTGCGTACCATGTCGCCAAAGAGTCGAAACTCCGAGGCCCGCGGCGATTTGTGTCGCCACATGAGACCTATGGAGCGATGAACATTGGTGTCATTCAGCCGGCGAACACAAATATTGGTGCCGCTCAGGATCTGTTTGTCCACCGCCATCCTGGGAATCAGCGTGATCCCGATTCGGCTGGCGACCATTTGCACAATGGTATTAAGGCTGGTGGCGTGATAGGGAACACTGACATCCTTCAGGCTGAGACGGCATGCCTCCAGCGCGTGGTCGCGTAAACAGTGACCATCCTCGAGTAGTAATAACTCACTCCCCGCCAGATCCTGCGTGCAGATACTTGGGCGTTCCGTCAGGGGGTGAGAGGGGTCACAGGCCAACAGAAATTCGTCGTAGAAAAGGTGTTCGGTTTCTACCCGCTCAGCCCGGTAGGGCAGCGCCAGCAAGAGCAGATCCAGCTCACCCGTCTCCAGGGCGCGTGTCAGGTGTTCGCTGAGATCCTCCCGGATGAACAGCTTGAAATCAGGATACCGGTCGCGCAGCTCGCCCAGCAAATCGGGTAGTACATAAGGTGCAATGGTCGGTATGACCCCTATGCGCATCTCTCCGGAAAAGGGTGTACGGGAGGCATCGGCCGCTGCCATCAGATCCTCGACATCGCTCAGAATCCGCTCGCCGCGGGCAATGATTTCTTCGCCGATGCGGGTAATGATGATGGATTTGTGTGTACGTTCTACCAGGCTGACGCCCAGATTGGACTCCAGCTCCTGCAGCGCCGTGCTGAGAGTGGACTGCGATACATGGCAGGCCTGTGCTGCTTTGCCAAAGTGCAGGTGTTCGCCGATGGCGCATAGATAACGTAACTGTCGGAGGGTGGGCTGATGTGACATTGGTTTCTGTCCTTGATGACCGGTTGCTTTGCAGAATGGACGATCGCTGGTGAAAGTGTAAGTGCATCTGGTTTCGCGACTCGATCAATTTTTCCGATCAACCCTGCGAACACAATCAATTATACAGATCATAATCGATTTTTCTAATATTGTCGGGCTAATCAGCACGTGGCGAGTTATCGCCTGGCTTTATGCGGTTAGCCGCATACACAGTGCTGTCCCAACAAGCTGAACATCATATGTCACACAAGGGGGTTTTATGATCAAGAAAACATTGCCGTACGCGATTGCAGCGGTTATTGCGTCGGCTACCATGCTGCCAGTATCTGCCCAGGACGTCCCGGCTGCCAACGAGACGGCGCCAAGTCAAATGGGCACCCAGCGCACCATCCACGACTGGTGGCCAGAGATGCTGGATCTGCGACCGCTGCGTCAGCACGACCCGGCATCCAATCCACTCGGTGAAGATTTTGACTACGCTGACGCCTTCGCTCAGATCGACCTCGACACACTCAAGCAGGAAATTGAAGAGGTGATGACCACCTCGCAGGACTGGTGGCCAGCAGACTACGGTCACTATGGCCCTTTTTTCATCCGCATGGCATGGCACAGCGCCGGTACCTACCGAGAAGCCGACGGTCGTGGCGGTGCAGGTGGCGGACAGCAGCGCTTTGAACCACTGAACAGCTGGCCGGATAACGCCAACCTGGATAAGGCCCGTCGCCTGTTATGGCCAATCAAGCAGAAATACGGTGCCAGCCTGTCCTGGGCAGACCTGATGGTCCTGACCGGTAATGTTGCTCTGGAATCAATGGGCTTTGAGACTTTCGGATTTGCCGGTGGTCGTGAAGACGACTGGGAGCCCGACATGGTGTACTGGGGCCCGGAAACCGAATGGCTGGCCGATGAACGCCACAGCGGCGATCGTGATCTGGCCAACCCTCTGGCAGCCGTTCAGATGGGTCTGATTTACGTAAACCCTGAAGGCCCGGGTGGAAACCCTGATCCGCTGTTGGCTGCGCAGGATATCCGCCAGACCTTCGGTCGCATGGCGATGAACGACGAAGAGACAGTTGCGCTTATCGCGGGCGGTCACACTTTCGGTAAGGCACACGGCGCCGTTTCCGCAGACTGTGTTGGAGTGGAGCCAGCAGCTGCAGATATGGAAGAGCAGGGCTTCGGCTGGACTAACGAATGTGGCGCCGGTAACGGTGAAGACACTTTTACCAGTGGTCTGGAAGGTGCATGGACAGTTACGCCAGCACAATGGTCGCAAAACTTCTTCCAGAACCTGTTCGGTTACGAGTGGGAACAGACGCGCAGCCCCGCCGGTGCCATCCAGTGGCAGCCCGCAGGTGGTGCGGCAGCCAATCTGGTGCCTGATGCCCACAATCCTAATGAGCGCCATGCGCCGATGATGCTTACCACTGACCTGGCCCTGAAAGAAGATCCGGCATACCGAGAAATCTCAATGCGTTTCATGGAAGATCCGCAGGCATTTGAGGATGCATTTGCACGCGCCTGGTTCAAACTGACGCATCGTGACATGGGTCCGCGAGCCCGCTATGTCGGCAGCGATGTACCGGAAGAAGTACTGTCATGGCAGGATCCCATCCCTGAGGTCGACTACCAGACCATCAACGATCGCGATATCCGTGCGCTCAAGTCAGATATTCTCGATTCAGGTCTGACCGTGCCGGAACTGGTTCGTACCGCCTGGGCAGCTGCTGCCAGCTATCGCGGTTCTGACATGCGTGGTGGTGCCAATGGTGGCCGCCTGCGTCTGGCACCGCAGAACAGCTGGGAAGTGAATAACCCTGCCGAGCTGAACCGCGTGCTGGATACGCTGGCCGGCATTCAGGCCGAGTTCAACGACTCACAACGTCGACGTCAGGTATCCATGGCGGACCTGATTGTGCTGGGCGGTGCAGCTGCAATCGAGAAAGCCGCTGTTGATGCCGGTTACGAGGTGCAGGTGCCGTTTGTGCCAGGTCGGGCTGATGCCAGCCAGGAAATGACAGATGTGCAGTCCTTTGCCGTACTGGAGCCGACCGCTGATGGTTTCCGTAACTACTTTGGCCCGAATGCCTATCGCTCGCCCGCAGAAATGCTGGTGGACAAGGCCAATCTGCTGACCCTGACAGTGCCAGAAATGACGGTTCTGGTGGGTGGCATGCGTGCCCTGGATGCAAACACAGGTGGTATCGGTCATGGCGTGTTTACCGATCAGCCCGGGACGCTGAGCAATGACTTCTTTGTAAATCTGCTGGATATGTCTACGGCATGGCAGAAGTCTTCGACTGAAGGGCTGTACGAAGGTCGCGACCGCGCCACCGGCGAACTGAAGTGGACTGCCACTCCGGTTGACCTGGCATTCGGTTCCAACACCGAACTGCGGGCTCTGGCAGAGTTCTACGCCGCAGCTGATGGCGAAGAGCGATTCGTAAACGACTTTGTAGACGCGTGGACCAAGGTGATGACCCTGGACCGCTTCGATCTGCAGTAATCTGACAGGCTGCATCGCTACAGTGACCGACGGTTACTGATCGGTTAGCGATGCAACTGTTTGGGGGGGAAAGCCCCGGGGTAACACCCGGGGCTTTTTTTTGCCTGCTATAATGCTGCCGCATAAACAGATCATGTTCACCAAGGAGTTCCTGATGGCTGACCGCAGCGTCCGCTTGACTGCCTACAGCCACGGCGCCGGATGTGGCTGCAAAATTGCGCCAGCTGTGCTGGATCGTATTCTGGCCACACAACGTCAATTTATGACAGACCCCGCGCTGCTGGTTGGTAACAGCTCAAAAGATGATGCAGCCGCCTACGATCTGGGTGACGGGCAGGTCATTCTCAGCACCACCGATTTCTTCATGCCAATTGTTGACGACCCATTCGACTTTGGGCGGATCGCTGCTACCAATGCCATCAGCGATATCTATGCGATGGGCGGACGGCCTCTGATGGCGATTGCCATTCTGGGCTGGCCACTGGACAAGCTGGCACCAGAAATAGCCGGGGAAGTCGTCGATGGTGGACGGCAGGCATGTTCTGATGCGGGCATGGTGCTGGCTGGGGGGCACAGTATTGATTGCCCGGAGCCGGTATTCGGGCTGGCAGTGACGGGTCTGGTCAGTCGTGAGCATTTGAAGCAGAACAATACGGCTCAGGCCGGCGATGTTCTCTACCTGACGAAACGGCTGGGCATTGGTGTGCTGACGACCGCCCAGAAGCAGGGAAAACTGCGACCTGAGCACGCCACACTGGCTCGCGACACTATGTGCCAGATGAATTCAGCTGGTCAGCATCTGGCGCAGCTGCCCGGAATCACAGCCATGACCGACGTCACCGGGTTCGGATTGATGGGGCATTTGCTGGAAATGTGTGAGGGCAGCGGGGTGGACGCCCTGATTGATGTCGCGCAGGTTTCGGCACTGGAACCGGTGGCCGAGTACATCAGCCTGGGATGCATACCCGGTGGTACACAGCGAAATTTTGCCAGCTATGGCCAGCGGCTCGGCCCGATGACTGACGCTCAACGAGCGCTGCTGTGCGATCCGCAAACCAGTGGCGGTCTGCTGCTCGCGGTCAGGCCCGAGCATACAGCAAATGTCGAGCAGGTACTGCGCGAACAGGGCATTGAGGATTCATTGATCAGACCAATAGGCGAGCTCGTCAGCTCTCGCGAAGAGGCGATCCGTGTCCGGTTGCGTTGATGCACGTCCAGACACTGACGACTATCGGTCACTTTTTCTGGGTGACCTGCCCCTGATTGATACACGAGCCCCAGTTGAGTTCGAGCACGGGGCGTTTCCTTCAGCCGTAAACCTGCCGCTGATGACAAATGACGAGCGTGCCCAGGTCGGCACCTGCTACAAGGCACAGGGTCAAAAGGCGGCCATTGCCCTGGGACATCAACTGGTCAACGGGGTAGTCAAGCAGGCGCGCGTTGAGCAGTGGCTGAGTTTTGCCCGGCAACATCCTGGTGGCTATCTGTACTGCTTTCGGGGCGGGCTGCGGTCACAGATCTGTCAGCAGTGGCTGGCCGAGGCCGGGCTTCAATATCCTCGCGTTGTTGGCGGTTACAAAGCCATGCGGCGGTTTCTGCTGCTGGAACTGGAGCGCTATTGCACACAGGGCTCCCTGATAATCCTGGCAGGCCACACCGGAGCGGCCAAGACAGAGCTTCTCAAACATGTGCCCATGGCGGTCGACCTGGAGCATCATGCCAATCATCGTGGCAGCGCATTCGGCAAGCGGCCGGATGGCCAGCCAGCGCAGATCGACTTCGAAAATGCTGTCATCATCGACATGCTCAAAAAATGTCACCAGGCGCCAGGACTACCTGTTGTGCTGGAGGACGAAAGTCGTCTGATAGGGCGCTGTTCATTGCCGCCGGTGCTGCGTGATGCCATGGCCAAAGCGCCAGTCGTGCTGCTGGAGGCAGACCTGGAGTCACGCACTGAACACTCCTGGGAGAATTACATTCTACGCAAATCCACCGAATGGCTGGAGGTGGCAGGCGCCGAGCAGGGCTTTGACTGTTTTGTAGAGGATCTGCGCGAAGCGTTGTCCAGAATCCGCAAACGCCTGGGCGGTGACCGGTATGCGGAGATTGGTCGTATGCTGGAAGACGCTATTGATGCCCATCGGCGTGGCGACGCCAGCCAGCACAAGTTGTGGATACGCCGGTTGCTGGAGGATTACTACGATCCCATGTACCAGTGGCAATGGCAGCGCCATGACTCACGCGTCATGTTCCGTGGTAATTTCACAGACGTTTTAAACTACCTGCGTTAAGGTCCCACCTACCCACAGACGACGGAGCTGACAATGACGACGCCTGTATCAGAAGCTGAAACAAGAAAAAGCAGCACATGGGAAGTGTTCCGTGTCTTTCTGCGGCTGGGACTGACCTCTTTCGGCGGGCCTGTTGCGCACCTGGGATATTTTCGTGAGGAATTTGTCAATCAGCGGCGCTGGATGAGTGAACGCAGCTACGCTGACCTGGTTGCCCTGTGTCAGTTTCTGCCCGGACCCGCGAGCAGTCAGGTCGGTCTGGCAGTTGGCATGTCGCGCGGTGGATACCGCGGCGCCGCGGCTGCCTGGCTGGGTTTTACCATGCCTTCTGCGATCGCGCTGATTCTGGTGGCTCTGGGAATTGGTGTCTACGTCGACGGCATTAACTCGGGCCTGCTTGGTGGCCTCAAGGTCGCGGCAGTTGCGGTCGTGGCGCAAGCCGTGTGGGGGATGGCGCGAAATCTTTGCCCGGATACACCACGCATTACCTTGATGGCGATTGCTACCTGCCTGATGCTGATCAGTCAGACCGCCTGGTCGCAGGTGGCCGTTATCATTGCTGCGGGCGTGACCGGATTGTTTCTGTTCAAAGCCGACACACAGAGTTCGGTTGATGATGGCTTGCAGGTTTCGGTAAGTCGACGAGCCGGTATTTTCTGGCTCATGCTGTTTTTTGTTCTCTTGCTGGCGCTACCGGTGCTTGCAGGCACGATGTCATCCCAGACGCTGGATATGATTGATGCCTTCTATCGAGCCGGCGCGCTGGTCTTTGGTGGTGGCCACGTGGTGTTGCCGTTGCTGCAGGCTGAGGTGGTGCCGACTGGCTGGGTTAGCGAGGACAGTTTTCTTGCCGGATACGGAGCCGCGCAGGCCGTGCCGGGTCCCTTATTCACATTTGCAGCATTTCTGGGTGCGGCAATGAATCAACTTCCTACGGCTTGGCTGGGCGGATTTATCTGCCTGCTGGCGATATTTGTGCCATCCTTCCTGTTGATCGCCGGCGCACTGCCATTCTGGCAACAGCTGCGCCAGAGTCCGCGCATTCAATCAGCCCTGATGGGAGTGAATGCTGCCGTGGTCGGCTTGTTGCTGGCGGCACTTTATGACCCGGTGTGGACCAGCGGCGTCAGCGACGCCGCCGATTTTGGTCTGGCACTAATGGCGCTGGTGGCACTGGCAATCTGGCGCCTGCCACCGTGGCTGGTGGTGGCAAGCTGCGCCGTTGCTGGCTGGGCAATCAGCCTGGTCTGAGTCAGATGGCAATGTGGCCACCAGACTGCTTCAGTCCAGTGGCAGTATGCCCAGCGCGTTGTTGTTGTTCATCGGAATGATGATCTGGTTTTGCACAGAGTCGTAGCAGATTGAAGCGGCACTCGGGATGCCCTGCGCAATCACCTCAGCCTCTTCGCCCGGACGAATACGGGAAATGCTGCCGAATCGCACACTGCTGACGTACTTGGTGCCATCCTCAGTCACTATCACACCGTCATTGCCGGCTTCCACGGCATATTCAGTCTGCAGAAGTTCGCCAGAGGGGGCGAATGTCATCACATGGTTGTTGCCGATATTGATGACAACAATATTGCCATCATTGTCGATCGCCACGCCATTGGGTGCCATCAGCGGGCTGCCATCAATAAACACAGAAGTGTCGCCATCCGCTGTAATACGATAGACGCGCTGTGGATCACGGGTGTTGGAGGCGTAAATCGTGCCGTCTTCCGTCACACCAATGCCGTTGAGCATGCTGGCGCCGGCTTCTGCAACAGAGAAGGCCTCGAGGGGCTGACCACTGGCCAGATCAAACGTGCGCACGTGATCCATATCTGCCACATACAGCACGCCATTTCGAATCGCGCTGCCCAGAGGATGGTTCAGTGTCAGACCGTTGCGATCATTGCCAATCCACTTTGCAGTGTGCACGCTGCCATCGGGATTGATCAGCGAAACATAGCCGTCATTTGGCTGCATGTCTTCTGAAACGCCGGCGTTCATGGCCAGAATCAGATTTCGCTCTGGATCAAAGGTACAGCTCTCGGCAAAGCGGAAGCTGCCAAAGACTTTGACGTTGCTGGACATCGGCGTGGCCTGACCGGCCTGATTGACTGTACCCAGGGGCTCTCCAGCCTGAAAAGACCCGGTTTGTGCGACGACCGCTGAACTGGCCGCTATTGCAAGCACACTAAAAATGGTACGAAAACTCATAAGCGTTTCTCCTTAAACAGGACAGTTTGTATACTGTGCCAAACGTTCGGCCCAGTTTACTTGATACTGGCCGCCTCGATACAGGTATCATCGTCATTACTACGCAATTCATCGTTTCTGTGTTTCTGTTTGCCCTGGCAGCCGCCATCACCCCCGGTCCCAACAATGTCATGTTGATGAGCTCGGGCGTCAACTTTGGTTTTCGGCGCAGCGTGCCGCTTCTGCTGGGTGTGTGTATCGGTTTTCCGGCCATGTTTCTGGCTATTGGGTTCGGGTTGGGCACGGTATTCCAGCAATCTCCTCAATTGCACGAAATCATCAGCATCATAGGCATTGTGTATCTTTTGTACCTGGCCTGGCGCATTGCCCGATCGGGCGAGCCAGAGCGGGCGCGCGACATCAAGCCTTTGACCTTTCTTCAGTCTGCCGCCTTTCAATGGGTCAACCCCAAAGCCTGGGTGATGGCTACCGGCGCCATTGCCGCCTTCACGACAATCGAAGGGAACATCTATCTGCAGGTGATCAACCTGGCACTGATTTTTATTACTGCAGCCGTGCCAAGCGCGCTCACCTGGCTGTTCTTTGGTCTGGGATTGCAGGCCATGCTGTCCGATCCGAAGCGCCTGCGGCAGTTCAATTATGTGATGGCGGGCTTGCTGGTGCTGTCCATGGTCCCGGTGATTATGGATCTACTGGAATAAAAAAAGCGGCGTCTCCATCGGGAGATACCGCTCTTTATCAGACTATTGCTGGATCAAACGATTAAAAATGCCCGGCCTTGCAGAGCCAGACCGGGCTATTATCAATCAGTGCTGCGGGAAGTTGTCAGGCAGCAGACGGGGCACAAACTTGGTCATACCCTGCACCGGTCCTACTTCGCCAGCGTAGATATTGCCGTTTCGATCAACGGTCACACCTTCACCCATGGCACCAATGCCACCCATGCCGGTAGGACGCTCGGACATATGCTCCGGGATGTAGTACCAGACCTCGCCAGTGCGAGCACTGCCGATACGCAGACCTTTGCGCCAGCCCGGGTTGTAGTTGGCATCAGACTCGGAATCGATGGCGTACAGCACGTCGTTCTCGTCGATGAACATGCCGCTGATGCGGCTGAACTGATACCAGGTGTCCAGGTGATTGCCGTCCTGATCGAAAATCTGGATACGGCGGTTGCCACGATCCGCTACAAAAATGCGACCTTGAGAGTCCATCGCCAGCGCGTGTGGTGATCTCATCTCACCTTCACCGTAGCCCCAGGTGCCCCAGCTCTTCACGAATGTACCATCAGGTGCAAACTTGGAGATGCGGCTCAGGGCGCGCGGGCCTTCTTCATCCATAAACTGTGCACTGTGTGTCTCAGCCACAAAAATGTGCCCATCGGGTGCCACCAGTACATCATTGGGCTCAGTAAAGTGGGTGGGCGGGTTGCCAGTTTCGCCGGGCGTACCCAGCACCATCAGCACTTCCCCTTCAGGGCTGAACTTGATGACCTGGTTGCCACCTGAAATATTGGGATTCTCGGCCAGTTCCTGTGCATTGGGCAGGCGTGCGTCGGCAATCCAGACATTGCCTTCCTGATCCACTTCGATACCGTGTGGCCAGACAATCAATCCGGCACCGAAACTCTGCACCACGTTACCGTTCTGGTCGAGTTTCACAATCGGATCGACATCTGACAGCGCGCATGAGTTAGTTCCACAGCGATCGCCAGCCCAGATGTGAACGCCGTCGACATCTACATGGACTGCACTGACTGAACCCCAGCTGCGTCCGTCGGGCAGCGTACCCCAGTCGCGCATTGTCTCGTATGGGTTGGGCAGATTATTGATCGGGGCCACATCGGCGTGTTCCTCGGGACCAGTCGCGCCCGGTTGAGCCAGGACTGCCGGGGCGGCCACAGCCAGCAGAGAGCCGGCCACCAAACCTGTTAACAGGCTGCGTTTGTTCATTTGCTGATTTCTCCTTTTCTCTGGGTTGCGGGGCTGTGCCTCGCGATTCAGGACGCCGTTACAGCGCCGTTTCAAATATGGCGAGCATACGGCTCCAGGCTCTCTCGGCCTGTTCCTGATGGTATACCGCCGAATCAATTACACACCAGCCATGCATGGCATCTTCGTATACTTCGATCTCTGCGGGCACATTTGCAGCAGCAAAGGCTTCGCGCAGCACTTCTTTGGATTGTGGATCACGTTCGTCGTCATTCTCGGCGACCGCAATGAGCATGTGAGCATCCATGTTTGGAATGCCCAGGTGCGGACTATCGGGATTGTCGGTAACAAGCCCTCCACCATGGAATGAACCGCCCGCGCCGATCCGGTCAGGCAAAGCGGCAGCCGTGCGCATGACAATCGGGCCGCCCATGCAGTATCCCATGGTGCCAATCTTGCGGCCGGTATCCACAGCAGACTGCTGATCGAGCCAGGCGACAAAGGTTTCTGCATCAGTAACGTGAGTACGTGCATTCAATTGACCTGCCATCGGCAGAACAATCTCGCGGATAGCCGGATCCTGAAAGCTCGCACCCTCGCCGACGACTGGCGACGGTGCGCTGCGATAGAAGGGGTTAACGACCAGTACGGAATAGCCCGACTGGGCCAGCCGTTTACCCATTGCACGGAAGGCTGGGCGCAGGCCCAGAATGTCAGGCCACATCAGGACCGCCGCGTGGCTGCCGCTGGACGGGTGGACAAAATAGCAGTCGGCCATACCATCAGGTGTTTCAATCATGACGTCAGATTCGGTTACGTCCTGAGCATTGAGTACCGGTGGCAGCATGGCAGCCAGCGCGGCGCCAGCAGTCAGTTTGCCAAATTGACGTCGGGACAACTGACCCTTTTTACGCATGAATAAAATATCGTCTTCGAGGGTATGCTGGTCACACATTATTTTTCTCCTGAGTTGGAAGGCCTGCACCGTGACGAACCAGACACATGCTAATGCAAAGCATTCAGCAGCGCAAAGCCCGCCGTAACGGGCGATGACGGTTAACTTGACGCACCGGCTCCAGGTGCCCATAGTTGAGTAAAACGCCGGTTTATTGCTGTATGCATGACCGGGTTAGATAAAAAGGAGTTTCATTGATGAAAAAACTACTGGTAGGACTGTTGGCATTGGCCGTGATTATCGGGGCAGGGATGATGCTGTTGGTCAGTAATCTGGACAGCATCGTCAAACGAGCGGTGGAAAGCGCAGGTACCGATGCGCTTGGTACGCCGGTACGACTGGAGTCGGTTGCCATCGACCTCCGCGCTGGCACCGCCAGCCTCTATGGGTTTTCGGTCGCCAATCCGCCTGGCTACAGCGACCAGGATATGATTCGTGTTGATGAGTTAAGTGTCGCGATCGATATTGCCAGCCTTAACAGTGATGTTATCCGGATCACCAGTATCCGCTCGGTCAACCCCTATGTGCTGTACGAGCTGCAGGGTACCCGCGGTAATCTCAATGCGATCATGGACCAGTTCCCGCCAGCGGCCGAAACACAGGAGCCCGCCGGCCCCCTGCCAGTGATTGCAATCGACGAAATCAGTGTTAATGGCATCCAGGGCTCATTGCAATCCGCCCAGGTCAACAGAGCCGTCGACATCAATCTGGGCAATGTCCTGGTGACCGGCGTTCAGGGCACACCGGATGAACTGGCCACACAGATTTCGCGACCGTTGATAGCTCAGTTGGCCCGCAATGCGGCGGCGGCGCTGAGCTCCGCGATTGCTTCAGGCGCACTGGAAGGAGAACTACAGCAGCGTGCTTCAGAAGCGGTCGACGATCTGCGATCGGAAGCCGCCGACCAACTGGAACAGGCGGAAGATGCGGTACGTAGCCTGCGAGACCGCCTGTTGAACAACAACTGATCTTCCGAGGCGGGGAGCCTGGCTCTCCGCCCTGTTACGCATAGGGGCATGGCGCTACTACTGGCGCGGTTTGGTTTTTGCAGTCGCGACAGCTGTGGCTGGATCCTCTGGCCAGGGATGTTTGGGGTAACGGCCTCTCAGGTCCTTGCGTACATCAAAATAGCTGGTCTGCCAGAAACCGGCGAGGTCCCGTGTCACCTGAACCGGGCGCCGCGCCGGAGACAGCAAATGAACCAGTAGCGGTACTCTGCCTGCCACGATGGCGGGCGTTTCGCCCTGACCGAACATCTCCTGAAGCTTGACTGCCAGTATCGGCTCGTCCCCACTGTAGTCGATGCTGATGTTCGATCCGCTTGGCACTTTGATGTGAGTGGGTGTTAACTTATTTAGAGCATCCTGTAGCGACCAGTCCAGGCTTTCCAGCAGTATTTTTCCCAATGGCAGACGATCTACCTGATCCAGCCGATGCAGGCCGACAACATGGGGCGCCAACCATTGCTCAAGGGATTCGAGCAAGAGAGTCTCTTCTACCTCTGGCCAGGGATCGCCCACTGTGTTGTGCAACAGTCTCAACCGGCCCAGTAACTGGCGGTCTGCATCCGACCAGCGCAGGAATCCTCGTCGGCGCAGCCCCTGCAGCAATGCATTTGCAACAGTGTCAGCAGGCAAAGAGCTGACGCTGACAGTGCCGGGCCGAGTCGCCAGGGTGAGTTCACGGTGGCCAAGCCTCAGGCGGCGACACTCGTTGGCTACCAGCCTCTCGGCTGACTCATCCCAGAATGCCTGCGGCACCCAGTGCATCGATTCAGGATACTGGTGGGCTAACGTCGCTTCAGGTAGCGAAACCGCACTGAATATTCGTGCATTGGATGGTTGTCCATCCAGCTCCAGAGCCAGTAGCAAAAGCGACTGGCTGAGAGGGTGCTGCTGCGGCAGACTGGCCTGGCCCCCGGAGAATAATTTGTATCGACCTTCACCCTGACTAAGAGCTATCCGGTCTGGATACGCCTGCAGCAGTAACATCGGCGCCACCGATTGCATGGTTGTCATATTGGGCTGAGGCAAGCTGATTCGCAGCCGCTGCGCCCATTGTCTGGCCGTCTGCTCCAGTCGCCGCTGCCGATGTCCAGCAGATTGACCAGCCTTGATCATCGCTGCCAGGGCGCCCAGCGCATCAGGTTCCGATGACTCTGGCCGTTCCTCCAGCCAGGACAGCAACCAGCAGGCGATCCCTTTACAGTCGAGACTGTCCTGTTTGTCAGCGAACTCCAGCAGGCGCGCAAGTCTTGGATGTGTCGGCCAGCGCGCACACTGCCTGCCCAGCGGGGTCAGTTGACTGGCATCCTGATGCTGCAGTAACTCGAGCATCTGCAATTGTTCCTGGCTGCTTCTGAAAGCGCCGGGAGGAGGGGGTGTCACCCAGTTCAGACTGTCTGGGTCGCCGGCACCCCAGCGGGCCAGTTCAAACACCAGTCCGGCGAGATCAGACTGCTGGATTTCAGGCTCTCGGTGCGAGGCCAATACCGTCTCCTCTGACCACAGCCGGTAACAGAATCCCGCCGCTTCACGCCCCGCGCGACCTCGGCGCTGGTCGGCACTGGCACGATTGACCAGTCGGGTAGTCAACCGTGTCAGACCACTGCGGGGCTGATAGATTGGCACTCGCTCGCGGCCGCTATCGACGACAATTCTTACACCGGGGACCGTCACACTGGATTCGGCAATCGCAGTAGATAGAATTATTCTTCTGCAGCTTTGGCGGCTGGCGCTTAATACTTCCTGTTGTTGGGCAAGCGGAAGCTGTCCGTACAAGGGGCTGACTTCGATTCCTTCAGCAAGCCTGCTGGCCAGCGCATTATGCAACTCGCGGATTTCGCGTTGACCAGGCAGGAACACCAAAATGTCGCCGTCATGCGCGGCCAGAGCTTCTATGATCACATTAGCCTGGTGCGTGACTGGTGGCGTTTGAAGTGAGGCATTGCGGTAGAAGGTTGTTACTGGCCATTGCCGTCCAGGGCACTCGATGAGTGGTGTCTCGGGGCCGAGCAGATCCAGCAGCGCTCGGGTGTCCAGCGTTGCCGACATGATCAGGATTTTCAGGTCCTCGCGCAGCACCTGTTGCGCTTCAATCATCAAGGTCAGTCCCAGATCCGCATCCAGGCTGCGCTCATGAAACTCATCAAAAATGACGCCAGTTACGTCGCTGAGGGTGGGGTCGTCCTGCAGCATGCGGATCAAAATGCCCTGGGTGACCACTTCCAGGCGTGTCTGGGAGCTGGTTTTGCTGTCGCCCCTGACGCGGTAGCCAACAGTGTTGCCGACGGATTCGCCGAGTTGATCTGCCAAAAACGCTGCAGCGAGCCGTGCCGCAACTCGACGCGGCTCCAGTAACAGCCATCGACCGCTAGGTGGTGTATCTTCCAGCAGAGCCAGTGGCACGCGAGTCGTCTTGCCCGCGCCGGGCTGCGCAACCAGCAGGCAATTTGCATTCGCTGCCACGGCTGACCGTAGCGCTGGCAGGACTGTTTCAATCGGCAGCGTGCCGGACATCAAATTCCCAGCCTTGCACCTGCGCCCAGCAAAGTGGCGATACCCAGTGCAGCGAAGATGATGGCCGCGACGATGTGTATGGCTCTCACGGGCAGGCGGTCAGCCAGCTTGTCGCCAACATAAACAGCAGGGATGTTGGCGATCATCATGCCCAGTGTGGTGCCCAGCACAACCCAGACGAGCGCTTCGTACTGCGCAGCCAGGGCAACGGTGGCGATTTGTGTCTTGTCACCTATCTCAGCCAGGAAAAAAGTGATGAAGGTAGTACCAAAAACGCCAAATGAAGTCGTTTTGGTTTTGGTATCTTCCAGAGAGTCCGGGATCAGCACCCATACCGCCATGGCAATAAATGACACACCGAGGACCCAACGCAATGCCTGGGGTTCCAGCAGCGCATTCAGCCAGCTGCCTATCAGTCCGGCGACACCATGATTGGCAAGCGTTGCCAGCAAAATTGCCAGAATGATGGGTGCCGGACGGCGAAAACGCGCTGCCAGCAGGAACGCCAGCAATTGAGTTCGATCACCGATTTCAGCCAGCGTCACCAGTCCGGTGGACACCAAAAACGCATCCATCAGGAGCGCTCGTTGAACATGGCGGTACGACCACCATCAACAACGATGTCCTGGCAGTTGATATAGCTGCCTTCATCGCTGGCCAGAAACAGAGCAGTGTAGGCAATGTCCTCCGGCAAGCCGGAACGCGGGGTCGGCGTTGCTTTGGCGAGATTGCCCTGCAGTTTGGCCATCTTGCCAGCGTTCTCATCATCACTCAGCGTTTCCGCGCGTGACGAGCCACCCCAGAAAATAGGTGTGGCAATTGCGCCGGGAGATATGGCATTGACGCGAATATTGTGAGGTCCCAGTTCCACGCCGGCCAACCGGGTCAGGTGAGATACGGCGGCCTTGGCGCCCGAGTAAAGATAGCCGCCCTGGTTGATTCGGTGAGCAGCGATGCTGGCATTGTTGATAATGCTGCCACCGCCGCTGGATTTCATGACCCGGGCTGCGTGTTTCATGCCAAAAGTGACACTGCCGACCAGCAGTCGCATCACGCGATCGAACTCCTCTTCTGTAACCGACTCGACTGAGCTGCGCTCGCCCGCACCTGCATTGTTAAACAGGCAGTCAAGCCGACCGAATTTTGCCAGGCAGGCATCTACCAATCCAGCCATCTCGCCCTCGCGGCTGACATCCACGGCATGGAACATGAACCGTGCGCCATATTGTTCCGTAAGACTTTCAACCAGCGCTTCTCCACGCTCTTTGCTGCGCCCGGCAATTACCAGTTGCGCACCGTGTGCCGCAAAAATCCGTGCAGTTGCTTCGCCGATGCCACTGGTAGCTCCAGTGATAATGGCGACTTTGTCTTGTAAACGACATGACATCGTGGTTTCCTTCTCAAGTATTCAGTCACGGGGCATTCTACTGGGTTATTTATGGATAGAAAACGTGCAGTACTTACCGTGTTTTTGATTGGATGGGTCGGTGCAGGGAGCGCTCTCGCGCAGCAGCCACCAATCGACCCAAACGATATAGAACCAAATGTGGTCGGAGTCAGGGACGAATCGGAGATTACCGAAGAGGAGGCAGAAAGTCCGGCCATCGTTGCCGTAGCAGAGTACCGCGACCCGCTGCAGCCACTCAATCGGGCTATCTTTGCGTTTAATGATGTTTCCTACCGGTATGTCATTACACCTGCCGCCAGAGCCTATCGCACTTCTGTACCGCCGCCAGTGCGGACCGGCATAGGCAATTTTTTCCATAACCTGAAAACACCAATTTATCTCGTCAATCATCTGCTGCAGGGAAAACCACGCGAAGCAGGCACGGATGTGGGCCGGTTTTTGATAAACACGACGATCGGCGTACTGGGGTTCATGGATCCGGCCACGACACGGTTCGAGCTTGAGAAAAGAACACCCAGTGCAGGTGATACGCTTGAGGGTTACGGCGCAGGCTACGGAATATACCTGGTGCTGCCATTTATCGGTCCTTCAAACCTGCGTGATGGTGGCGGGACCATGTTTGATTCGATGCTCAATCCCATTCAGTACACGATGGATAATCCAGAGGGGCTCGCAGTCAGAATCTTCGACAACTTCCAGCAGTACGCACCGTTTGCTGAGACCTATTTTGATATCAGGGATGAAAGCCAGGACCCATATATCTTTATGAGAAACCTACATCTTCAGGGATTGGAACGCGATGCAGCCTACGCAGAAGAGTGACAAGCCGACTGGCGGAATCAGGGACAGCATTGTCAATCTGATTATCGCGCAGCCTCTGCTGATCCTGTTTCTGTTTCTGGTGTTGGCCGGGGGGCTGGGATGGCAGGCGCAGAACTTCGAAATAGATGCGTCACCTGACACCCTGTTGACGCGTGACAACGAACTCTATCAGCAGACCCAGCAGGTCAATGAGCGCTACGCTCCGCAGGAATTTCTGCTTCTCACCTACGAACCACTGAATCATCAACTTTACTCGGACCAGACCTTTCACGACATCCTGGCAATAGCGGATGACATCATGGAATTGCCGCGCGTTGAATCGGTGCGACATATTCTGAACGTGCCGGTGTTCTCAGGTGTAGAAGGTGTCACGGAGCTTGATGCTGATCTGTCAGGGCTCTCCATCGATCCGGAAAACTACGACGCTGAGGCATTGCGGGACTCGTTCGACAATCATCCGATTTATACAAATCTACTGGTCAACGAAGATCAAACTGCCACGGCCATGCAGATTCTGTTTCGTGATGTCGAGGGGGAGTACAGCCAGCAGGAGCTGGAGCAGATGCGTGTCGATGAAGTCGATCGCATTCGTGAACTGACAGCTCCTTATGCCGAGCGTGCCAGCATCCATCTTGGTGGCGTACATGTGATCGCGTACCAGCTGATCAATATTATCAGCAGTGATCTCGTTGTCTTTGGCCTGGCTATCGCGGCAATGATCTGTGTGCTGCTGCTTATTCTGTTTCGCGGATTGCGCTGGGTAGTAATTCCGGTTATCTGCTGTGCCTGCAGTGTGTTGCCTACCATGGGTCTGTTTGCCTTGCTGGGCATCAAGGCCACGGTGATCTCTGCCAACTTTATTGCATTACAGCTGATCCTCACGCTGGCCATTGTCATCCACTTGATTGTTCAGTATCGGGAAGAAGCTAATGATGATAGCGGTGACCACAAGAATCGAATTCGTCGGACATTAAAGCACAAGATAGGTCCGTGCCTGTTTGCCGGGGTGACCACCTCAGTTGGTTTTGCTTCGCTGATCTTCAGCGACATACAACCGGTGATCAGTTTTGGCTGGATGATGATCATTGCGATGGGTTTCTCGATTCTGGCCAGCCTGGTGCTGTTTCCGGTGCTGGTCCTGTTGCTGCCGAGAGGCGAGATTCACGACGATTATCGCGGACTGACCGGCCTGGTTGGCGGTATGCGAAAGCTGGCGCTGGGCCAGCCAGTGCTCGTGTGTATTGCTGCCGCGTTGATACTGGCTGTCGGTATAGCTGGCGCGACACTGTTATCTGTGGAAAACAGTTTTATCAATTACTTTCGAACGTCAACACTGATCCACCAGGAGCTTGCATACATAGATCAGGACTTCGGCGGCACCACACCGCTGGATATCACCTACCAGATACAGGAAACGCCTGATAACCCTGATCTGATCATGTCTGCCGAAGCTTCGTTGACGCTGCAGCGCATTCATCAGGTCATGGAGAACTTTGAGGCGACAGGTCGCATTCTTTCGCCGGTCAATCTGACAGACCTGGCCCGTGAGGTAAATAATGATCGACCCATCACCGAGTATGAACTCACAGCGATCTACTGGCTGATGGAGGAGGAATTCCGAGAAGATCTGGTGGGTTCCTTTTTTAATGAGGAGCTACAGGAAGTCCGCTTCAATGTCTGGATACAGGACCTGACACCCGGACTGAATCGTGCGGAGTTTCTGGAACAGGTCAGGACGGATCTGGCGGATATTGGAGTGTCGGAAGACAGCTATCAGCTAACCAATCTGTTCATGCTATATCAGCAGATCATGCAGAAACTGTTCGATTCACAGATAAAGACCCTGGGGCTGGTATATATCGCCATTACCCTGATGTTTATGTTGATATTCCGATCCGTGAAGATCGCGCTGGTGGCAATTGTCCCAAATATTATTTCAACAGCAGCGATATTTGGTGTGATGGGGTGGGCAGGGCTGCCGCTGGACCTGATGACAATCACGATTGCGGCAATTGTAATGGGTATCGCCGTCGACGATACCATTCACTATATTCACCGTTATCTGGAAGAGCGAGAATCCAATGACGCCGAGGCAGCGATTGTTAATACGCATCGCAGTGTCGGCATGGCAGTGCTTTATACATCTGTATTGATTGCTGCTGGATTCTCGATGCTGGCGTTTTCGGATTTTGTGCCAAGCGTGATCTTTGGCCTGTTGACGGCGCTGGCCATGATCATGGCGCTGCTGGCGGATCTCTGCTTATTGCCAGTATTGCTGAAGAAATTTGTTTCTGCATAAAAAAGGCCTGGATCACCAGGCCTTTTTTCGATCATTTTGTCCGATCGTCGTTGCGGGCCATGTTGATATCAACGACCTGCATACGCGAGACTTAGCAGTCTGCGCCACCTACAGCCTCACAGGCTTCTTCTGCGGCGTCTTCAGTCGCGTCCATTACTTCTTCGGCGGCGTTATCAATGTTCTCGCCAGCCTCTTCTGCAGGACCGTCGCTGCATGCGGCAAGTGTCATAAATCCCATAAATGTAAAAATCAGTGCAATCAATCGCATAAATATTTCTCCTGGTTTACGTCCGTGATTTGATCAGTGTGTGAAAGCTCAGTATTGGCTGAGTGTCCATCACTACATGGGAGGTTTGCCTCGCACGGCTCTTGCGATCAGTGCGATCACAAACAGTACGATAAAGACAAAAAACAGGATCTCCGCAATCCCTACCGCAGCGCCAGCAATACCGGTGAATCCCAGCAGGCCAGCAATGATGGCGATGACAAGAAACGTTAACGCCCAACCCAACATGTTACTCCTCCTTCAGACACTAAGTCTTGAGTGATTATTCATGTGGTGCCATTCGATAATGACAAATTTCCCTTTCAATAGCAAAACGGCTGCAAAGCGTTATTATTCCATTGGCTTTCCGTCAGCGATGTGACACAGCGCTTTGCAGTGCCTGTTGCTGAGCCACGAGTGGAGCGACAATCTGGAATTCAATGAGGTCATATAATCGGCCAAGATGGCCGCGGCGAGTGTCGCCGGGAGTGCTGTCAGAGGTCGCCACAACAACCATGTCAAACATGGGCAGTACAAAAATCAGTTGACCTCCGAAACCCCATGCGAGGGGTACCTGCAGGCCAGCCATGTCCCGCAGCCACCAGCCGTAACCGTAAAAGCGGCCTTCGCCGCGCGGTGACTGGGCGTGGGCCTGAAAAGACTCCTGTACCCAGTCGCCAGGGACTACCTGCTGGCCGTCAAAACGTCCCTGGCTCAGATACATCAGGCCAAAAGCCAGCATGTCTCTCGGGCGCATCTCCATATCATTGCCGCCAAAATAAACGCCTTTGGGGTCCTGGCTCCAGTATGCCATCCGAAATCCGAGCGGATCAGCAAGATATCGCTGCGCAAACGCTTTTGCATTCAAGCCAGACGCACGCTCCAGAATTGCAGACAAAATATGAGTCGTGCCGGTGCTGTAAATCATGCGGCTGCCGGGTTCAGCGATCATGGGCATGCGCAAAGCAGCATCGACCCAGTCATCGGAGACAACCCAGCGCCCGTAGTTGCGGCCGCTGGTGCTGGTCAGTCCGGATTGCATAGTCAGCAGGTCTTCCACTGTGATCGACGCCACCGTCGGCGCCAGGTCGGTATTCACGTATTCGGGGAAGAACTCAATGATCGGCTGCTCAACACTGTCGATGAACCCTTCTTCAATAGCGATGCCGATTAATGCAGAGATCACACTTTTAGACGCGGACTTCATGTTGGCAGGCTGGCTGGCGCTGCGACCATTGAAGTAGCGCTCATAAATGGTTTCGCCGTGCTGATGGATGATCAGACTGTGCAGGCGTGGCAATTGCTCTGCAGAAGTCTCGACCGCTTCAAGGTTGAGTGTGTTCGCTGCTGAAGATTCTGTTAGCTGTGCCGATAAGATCTGGGGAAGGGCAGCGCTAAAAGTCAGCCATATGATGACCGCCATGGACCTAGCGTGGAACAAAGTGTCGTCCTCCTGCTTGTTGCGGGTGTTGAGAGAGCATTGCTGAATTGCATCATAAACAATTACAGCCATAAAAAAACGTCTGTCTGAGTCAAGTGATTTACCTGTTCAGACAGACGTCATCGCCCTTCTCTCACTGCAAGTACGCAAACTGGAGTGAGTCGGTTCATTAAACTGGGCTGCAGTTATCATGCCATAACAGAAGCACCCGGTAGAGCGTTCGCCAGATTCACGTAAATTGGGGTTTTTTCGACTGTTTCTTTATTCTTGACGGGGTGTAATAATACCTCGATAAAAAAATCCGCCCACTTTTGGTGCGCAGCCTTCGTGCTAGCGACCAAAACAGGGCCGTGTGGCTTGCCTATATTGATATGACCGAGTCCCAGAACAAAAGTTACAAAATATCTCCATGGACCGCCGAATTTCGGGATCCGGTGATCGAGCGGGATTACTGCCGCACGGTTGAGCGTGACAACGCGCGCTTCCTGCGCGTGGCACTGGTCATCTGGGGCACTTTGCTAATGGTGTTTGTCCCGCTCGAGTGGATCGCATTGGGGAACAGCACGGCATTTTATGTATTGTTCGCCATCAGACTATTGAATGTTACTGCATTGCTGACGCTGGCATTTTTGCTGAGAGCCAGACCACATTGGGTCAGCTGGGGCTGGCCGGTCACCATCGTCACGATTCTAGGCTATCTGTTGTTTTTCGCCTACATGCGCTATATACCGGACAGTGGACCACTGGGTCTGGCAGTGCTGATGCTGTTGCTGTTCAGCCTCTATGTCTTTGTGCCCAACCGCATTCCGCTGAACAACCTGATCGCTGTTGTTGGGATCAGCACCGTGATGGCGTCCTCAATTATGGCCGGACTCGACGCAGTCAGTTTACTCTACATGGCCATATTGCTGATCTGGCCGGCAGGAGTAGGCTATTTCACCGCGCTCCGGATCAGCACGGGCAATCGACGGGCATATCACCTGTTGCAACAGGCCGAACAGAGTAACTCAGAACTTCAGCGTGAAATCCGGCGGCGTCAGCAGTTGGAGAAGGAGCTAAAATGGCAGGCTCAAACTGATCCGCTGACAGGTCTGTTCAATCGTCGCCAGTATGAGCTGCTGTTCAATCAGGAGATGGCCAGTGCCCGGCGCAACAAAACGCCCCTGACACTGGGGCTGATTGACCTGGATCACTTTAAGGCCATCAATGACAAATATGGTCACGATCTGGGCGACCACGTACTTTGCCAGGTCGCCGATATTCTTCAGCAACCGCTGCGTGACTCGGATATTATCGGACGGTTCGGTGGTGAGGAATTTATCATCATTCTGCCCAGGACCGACGTGGATCAGGCGCGGGTCGTGGCTGAGCGTATGCGCCTTGCCCTCACAGAAACCATCATCAGCCATCAGGGGCAGACAGTAGTAGTCAGCGCGACATTCGCACTGGCGGAATTGACGCCGGAAGACAAAGATATCAACTCCGTAATCCGTCGAGCGGATGATGCTCTCTACGAGGGTAAAGACAGTGGCCGTAACTGTGTTGTCTGTGTGAGAGCTGCCTGACCCCGATGCGACTTGATAAGTATCTCAGTCAGGCCAGCGGTCTGTCCCGTTCGCAAGCCCGCGAGACTATCAAGAGCGGCGCGGTCAAGGTCAATGACCAGGCGGTTAAACGCGTTGATCATCAGCTTGCTGCAGATGCCATTGTGACCTGGGGTGAGGAACTGGTCTCACCAGGCTCTGCCCGCTACTTCATGCTGCACAAACCGCCCGGATATATCAGTGCCACGCGAGACAGCGATCATCCTGTTGTACTGGACCTGCTGGATGAATACCCGCGGGGATTGTCTGTGGCAGGGCGTCTGGACAAAGACACGACTGGTCTGGTGCTGATCAGTGACAACGGTGCCTGGGTGCATGCCATCATTTCACCGCGGCGTGATTGCGAAAAGGTGTACCAGGCGGAGCTCGATGCTGAAATTGATGACGAGATAGTCGCGGCCTTTGCGCAAGGAATGACCTTGCGCAATGAAGACAAACCCACCTTGCCTGCACAATTAAAAGTTCTTTCCGGCCGTCTGGTCGAAGTCAGAATTCGTGAGGGAAAATACCATCAGGTGAAGCGCATGTTTGCCGCTTGCGGAAGGAAAGTCCTGACATTGCATCGAACACAGATTGGTTCTATTGTGCTCGACCCGTCACTGGCGCCAGGGGACTACCGGGCGCTGACTGAGGAAGAAGTCAGAAGTATAGAAAAAGGCTGACGGTGAGCGGGTTGGACGCAACAGTCATTGGAAAAGGGCCGACCAGAGATCCACGGTGAGAAAAAAGGCCTGCAGGAAACCATACTATGAAAGATGCCAGTCTTGACCAGCTAATGCTGGTGCTCAGCAACGCCCTGCAAAACCGCGAACAGGTACTTTGGGTTGCCGATGAGAATCTGTCCCCTGAGGTCATGATGCAGCTTCGCTCTGATACTGCACTGACGGCGATGACCAATCGTATTGATGTGGCTGATAAGCTGAAGGGCCTGGGTGTTGCTGTTTGTGCGAGTGATTTTAATTTTGACGGTCTGGGAAACTTCGACCGAATTGTGTATCGACTGTCGAAAGAAAAAGCCATTGTGCATCACGTGATCAATCAGTCACTTCAGCACCTGACAGAGCAGGGCGTGCTGACGCTGATTGGTGGCAAGCAGGACGGTATAAAATCCATTGTAAAAAATGCATCGGACACTTATGGGTTGAATGCGAAGGCTAAAAAGCAGGGCATCACCTATGTCGCGGAGCTGCCGGCTCCGAATGTCGATGTCCCGGCGGACACAGCATTACCCGACAGCAACTACGCCAATCTGCGCCAGATCAGTGTGGGTGGCGAAAAGTTCTGGACCAAGCCGGGCATCTTCGGTTGGGATAAAGTGGATCGTGGCAGCCAGTTACTTGCTGAATCGCTGCCTGGCGTTTGCCAGTACATCAAATCAGTTGACAGCATCCTGGACCTGGGCTGCGGCTGGGGCTATCTGATGTTGCAGACTAAGTTTCTGGAGGCAGCCCGTCGAGTCGCCACCGATAACAATGTCGCGGCCGTGCTGTCCGCCGAGAAAAATTTTGCCGAAGCTGGCATGAAAGTTCTGAGTCTTGTCGATGATTGTGGTGCATCACTGCAGGAGCGGTTTGACCTGATTGTCTGCAATCCACCATTCCACCAGGGCTTCTCACAAGGGGAAGCCGTCACGCTGAAATTCCTGCAGGCAGCCAGGCGGCTGAGCCGTCGCAGCACGCGTGCGGTGTTTGTGGTCAATCAGTTTATCCCGCTGGACAGACTGGGTGCGCAGTACTTCTCCCGGATTCAGGCGGTGGCCAGCAACAATGGTTTTACGGTGTACGAGCTGCGCCCCTGAGCGATTCAGATATTCTGACAAAATGAACAAACATTTCAGACTGGTCGCTGTAGCTGGCGTCTAGCGTTTGATCAGGATCTGCATTAAAAGGATTTGATGACGAGTTGTCGTAGACAGTTTCTGCTGTCAGCACTGTGCCTGCCGGCAACAATTTCTCAGAGGCAGCCCGATAGTCCAGCTGCCAGTTGTAATTGAAATTGGCGACGTTTATCAGAGACTCCTGGCGCCCATCCGGATAGGTGGCTGTCAGGTTCATGCTTTTTCCGCGACTGTGGGCGTGCGGTGAATAACTTTCCAGTCGTGCATCCTGTGTCAGCGGCTCGGATCGAAGTGTTTCGATATGATTGGCGGCATTGGCTGGGATATTAAGTTCGGGCTTCTCCAGCATGATGGTTCGCAATTGCCGCGCGGGTGCTTCGTCGTGGAAATACAAACCAATCTGAGAGCGGTCAACTGTTTCACGGCCTGAGGTCAGATAACGCAATTTAAAAGCCAGGTCGCGATCAGCACTCAGCAGAAAGCCGGTGTCATCACCAAACTGGTCACTGTGTTCGCCAGGCACATAAACGCTGATGTACTGCGCATTGTCCCCGGAGATCAGGGCATCCGGATCTGCTTCTGTCACCGATTCTTCCACGGCATAAACCAACAGGCTGTGCAGCACACTGCGATCACCCACCTTGTAAGAGATGGCGCGAAGCCAGCGATCTTCAGTTAAATCCAGAGCAACTTTTTCTACCAGGAAGTCGACATTACCCGTGGCCGGTATCTGTTGTTCCGGGACATCCACAATCAGGTCCGGTTCGCCCAGAGGCCAGTCTTCCATCGGTGCAGGCGGAACAAGCAGCGGATCTTCGCTGCCATCATTGGGCGCACCACGGTCTATCCAGGCAATCAGCATGGCCATTTCGGCATCGCTGAGCTCATGGGTCTGCTGCCAGTTACCGACGGCATTATCGATCTGTCCTGGCGGCATACGACGCGTGATCAGCACTTCTCGCATCATCGGGCTCCACCCCATCACCATGATATGGCGATTCATCGCCCAGGGCGCCAATCCGTTTTCAATGTGGCAGTAAGCACACCGTTGTTGCAACAGGGGCGCAATGTCGTCCTGGTAGGAAATACCACGTTCGTCCAATGCGGCAAGAAAGTGAAAGTCGATGGCCGTTCCCTGCTCAGGAGCCTCGAATCCGGTAATGGCGGCATCCTTGAAATCGACGGATGCGGGGTCCAGCGTGACCAGCTCTCCCAGTCGGGTGAAGCCGAGCGTGCCAGCAACCGTCTGTGAGCCGTCGATCAGCACGGGCAGGTTTCCGGGCGACTCAGCCTGATTACGAATTTCGTCGGCGGAGTCGGAAGCGTTCAGCAGCAGGCAGGCCAACTGTGAGGGTTCAGCCTGATCGCAGGCGTTGGCAAACTGCCGGGCCGCGGCGAGGGATTCAGCATCTTGATACGAGAATGTAAGCACGGCGACAGTCTCCACATTCCTGTACCGGTACAGGTGATGGAACTGGCCGTGCTGGTCAATCAGTCCAAAGTCTGCGGCGCTGGCGCGCGGGCTGGCGGCCAGCAGCAGAGTGGTAACTACAACTGTGATCAGGGCGAATCGCATGGCAGAAAAATCGTTATTGTTGTGTCTGTCTATTTAAGCACAGAGCCGTCACCAGGTAAGCCAGCAACAATACAAACCCTGACGGATTTTCGAATTCAGCGCTATTTTCTGCGCAGTCTGAGTGCGTTAGCAACGACAAACACGCTCGACATGGCCATCGCCCCCGCTGCCAGCATGGGTGACAACAGCAGCCCGGTAACCGGGTACAACACGCCGGCGGCGACCGGAATCAGGCTGATGTTGTAAGCAAACGCCCAGAAAAGGTTCTGTTTGATATTGTTCAATGTGGCCTGGCTGATGCCCAGTGCATTGACGACACCGTTCAGGTCGTCCCCCATCAGCACTACATCGGCCGCCTCGATGGCGATATCGGTACCGGTACCGACGGCAATACCAACATCTGCCGCAGCCAGCGCTGGCGCATCATTGATGCCATCACCCACGAAACTGAGCGTGCCGTGCTGCCGACGAAGGTTTTCCAGGGCGTCTACCTTGCCTTCTGGCAGCACTTCCGCTGCGACCTCATCAATACCGAGCTGATGCGCGATGGCCTCGGCTGTGCCCCGGTTGTCTCCGGTAATCATGGCGACTTTAAGGCCCAGTTCATGCAAACCCTTGATCGCGGCTCGCGCAGACTCCTTGATGGTGTCGGCAACAGCCAGAGTAGCAGCGGGTTCACCGTTGATGGCGGCGTAAAGCGGCGTAGCGCCTTCATTCGCCAGCAGCGCGCCCTGCTTCGCCATTTCAGTCAGCTCCGGGTGCTTTTCCGCCAGAAACCGATCGGCACCCACTTCGACCCTGACGCCGTTGACGAGAGCAGACATACCCATACCCGGCGTTGCCTGAAACTCATCAGCAGGCAATAGCGCGATGCCCTGTTCCCGCGCTGCGCTGACGATGGCACGCGCAATGGGATGCTCCGAGTGCTGCTCGGCGGAGGCGATCAATTGCAATACTTCCTCATGCTGGCGACTGCCGCGCAGAATCAACTCGATCAGTTGCGGCTTGCCTTTGGTCAGCGTGCCAGTCTTGTCGAAGGCCACTACCCGGGTGTCTCGCAGCAGCTGCAGGGCCTGGCCTTTACGCAGCAAGACTCCCAGGTCCGCCGCCCGGCCAATGCCAACCATGACCGACGTGGGTGTCGCCAGCCCCATGGCGCAGGGACAGGCTATGATCAGAACAGCGACCGCATTGATCAAAGCCATGGTGAATGCAGGCTCTGGTCCGACCAGCAGCCAGACCAGAAATGTCAGAGCAGCAATGCCCATGACAATTGGCACAAACACGGCCGTTACCCGGTCGACCAGTTGCTGGATCGGCAGTTTGGTATTTTGCGCTTCTTCGACCATCTGCACGATGCGGGCCAGCACCGTGTCACCACCGACACGAGTGGCGCGAAACGACAATCTGCCATTCTGGTTAACGGTACCACCAGTGAGCTCATCGCCTTCACGCTTGGCGACAGGCATCGCTTCGCCGGTCAGCATCGATTCATCGACATAGGAGTCTCCCGCCAGCACGATGCCATCAACGGCTATCCGTTCGCCCGGGAATACGTGGATGATGTCATCAAGCCTGATGTCTGACAGCGCAACTTCTTCTATGGCACCTTCTCGCTCTACCTTGGCAGATTTGACCTGCAGGTCCATCAGTTTGCGAATGGCGTCACCTGTTTTACCTTTGGCGCGTGCCTCCAGCAGTCGACCCAGCAGAATCAGTGTGACAATCACTGCAGCGGCTTCGAAATAGACATGACGTGTCTGCTCTGGAATGAAACTGCCAAACAGCGTGACAAAAACGGAAAAACTCCAGGCGGCCAGAGAACCGAGTGCTACCAGCGAGTTCATGTCGGGCGCACGGCGCAGCAGAGCCGGAAGACCTGCTTTCAGGAAGCGTCGTCCCGGTACAAACAATACAACGGAAGTAAGCACCAACTGCAGCCACCAGCTAGCAGTCTGGCCCAGTGTCTGCATCACCCAGTGATGGAAGGCAGGCACGATATGCCCGCCCATTTCCAACACCACCACCGGCAGCGTCAACACGGCTGCCAGAATGACATCGCGTTTGAGCTCAGCTAATTCGCGATCGCGGTGCTGTTCCTCCTGCTGGTAGGAGCTTTCCCGTATTGGCCGCGCCTGGTAGCCGGCATCGGTGACAGCGTGCGTGACGGGCTCGATGCTGGCGCCACTTGTCAGAGTGACCTCCGCACGCCCGGTCGCCAGGTTGACCGAAGCCGATTCCACGCCAGGTGCTTTTGCCAGGGCCTGTTCCACGCGACGCACACAGGAGGCGCAGCTCATGCCTTCAATGGCCAGTTGTAGTCGCTCACTCATTTCCAGTTTCTCCAGAGTCGGAAAGCTCATCAATAATGACACAATCAGGCGAATCATCTCCTGCGCACCGCGCAACAAGATCTTCAAGCATGGCCTGCATTTTTTTCAGTACCAGCATCTGCTGGTCCAGCTCCTGCAGATGCTTTTGTGCCAGTTGCTTCACTTCGCGGCTGGCGCGGCGCGGGTTGTCACGCAGTTGCAGCAGGTCGCGAATCTGTGCAATTGAGAAACCCAGGCTGCGAGCGTGTCGGATAAACCCGAGCTGGTCCAGCTGGGCCGGCGAGTACTGCCGATAACCAGCCTCGGTTCGCGCAGCGGGCTGAATCAGACCCACGTCCTCGTAATGCCGTATCATCTTGCTGCTCAGTCCGCTGTGCTGCGCAGCCTCACTGATTCGCATCATGTTGATCAGTGCTCCCTGTCGTTTGCGTATGGTATTAGTTTGAACCTTCCCATAGTGGTAAGGTCAAGCACAGGATGTAAATAGCGGTTAAACTTCGTGACTGATCTGCTGGATTGAGCCTGATACAGGAGCTAAACGGATGAAATTGATACTTAAACCCTTGCTGGCGATGGCGGCGATTGTGCTGCTGACTGCCTGCCAGTCAGCGTATTACGGGGCGATGGAACGATTGGGTGTAGCCAAACGGGACATCATTGTAGACCGTGTTGAGGAGGCACAGGACGCCCAGCAGGAGGGGCAGGAGCAATTTCAGAATGCGCTGGAGCAGTTTCGCAGTGTGGTCAATTTTGATGGTGGTGACCTGCAACAGGTTTATGACCGCCTGGACGCTGAGTTTCAGCGCAGCGAGCAGGCTGCCGACCGTATTCGTGATCGAATCGAGGCAGTAGAGGATGTAGCCGATGCATTGTTTGACGAATGGGAAGATGAACTTGATCTTTATACTAATCAGCAATTGCGCCGCGACAGCGAACAGCAACTTCGTGCAACGCGCGATCGCTACGATCAACTGGCGCGCGCGATGCAGCGCTCAGAAGCAACGCTGGACCCCGTGCTCGACAGCCTGCGCGACAACGTGCTGTATCTGAAGCACAACCTGAACGCCCGGGCGATTGCGTCGATACGCGGCGAGCTCGATACAATAGATGCAGATGTGGACGAATTGATGGCAGCGATGGAAGCCGCCATCGCCGAGTCAGATCGATTTATCGCGCAGATGCGCAGTTGAGCTGTCCTGATAGCTTCAGCAGACCCAGCCTAGCAGGGGCAGCGGCTTACCTTGCCCCCAGAACCGCTGCCATAACGGGCGTCGACGCGGTTTCGGTACCAGGCGGTGTAGTCGAGCGCGGGCATCTCCGGGTGATGCAACTTCATGTGCTCCAGGTATGCCTCGTAATCACCAACGCCAATCATCAGACGCAGCGTCTGGGCTGTCAATGACAGCCCTCGACGCAGTGTTGACGGGCGAAGAAAGTCGCCAGCAGTCATCATGCATACTCCTGAGCTGGAACCAGTTTGGCCGCATCAGGGTTGTTCAGAGACTGGCGTATGGTTTTGATGGCAAAGAACACCATCGCAACCACAATCACCATAAAAAACGCGGTCATGAATGCATTGATCCGATCGTTGAACAGCACCGCCTGCATCTGAACCATGGTTGTAGCTGGCGCCAGAATTTCACCGCGGGCAATGGCAGCGGAAAATACATCAGCATGTGACAGGAAACCAATGGCGGGAATCTCGCTGAACAGTTTCTGCCAGCCGGCGATCAGTGTAATCAGCAGGACCCAGGCCGCAGGCACAGCCGGCACCAGCGCCAGCCTGCCACGACCCATGCGCACCAGAGCCACGGTGGCCAGAATCAGTGCGATGCCTGCCAGCATCTGGTTAGAGATACCAAACAGCGCCCACAGGGTATTGATGCCGCCAAACGGATCAGACACACCCTGGTACAGGAAGTATCCCCAGCCGGACACGACCAGGCTGGTAGCGATCAGGTTGGCAAACAGATTGTTGGTATCTTTCATGGCGGGCACTGCAGTGCCCAGCAGATCCTGCATCAGGAAACGGCATACACGCGTACCGGCGTCCAGTGTGGTCAGGATGAACAGGGCTTCAAACAGAATGGCGAAGTGGTACCAGAACGCCATCATCGCGCCGCCGCCCATTGCCTGAGACAGAATATGGGCCATGCCGACGGCGAAGGTTGGTGCACCCCCGGTTCGAGACAGAATGCTGCCTTCGCCCATGTCATTGGCCAGCTGGCTTAATGCTTCTGGTGTCACTACAAAACCCCAGGAACTGATGGCAGCTGCGGCGCTTTCAACAGTCGTACCGATGACCGCAGGTCCGCTGTTCAGCGCGAAATAGACTCCCGGGTCAAGAACGCAGGCTGCTATCAGCGCCATGATGGCCACGAAGGATTCTACCAGCATGGCGCCGTATCCGATCGGGCGTACATGCCCTTCGTTATCAATCATCTTTGGCGTGGTACCTGAAGACACCAGAGCGTGGAAACCGGACACTGCACCACAGGCGATCGTAATAAACAGGAATGGGAACAGCGAGCCTGAGAACACCGGACCTGTGCCATCGATAAACGGCGTAACAGCCGGCATTAGCAGCGGTGGGTTGACCACCAGGATACCGATAGCCAGGCCAATGATGGTACCGATTTTCAGGAAAGTGGACAGATAGTCGCGCGGAGCAAGCAGCAGCCAGACTGGCAACACTGAAGCAATAAATCCATAACCCATCAACCACAGTGTCAGCGTTTTGCCGTCCAGGTTAAACACCTGACCCCAGTAAGGGTGAGCGGCAACGGTCTGCCCGTAAAGCAGTGCAAACATCAGCATTGCAAAACCGATAACCGAGATTTCTCCCACTTTGCCGGGCCGGATGTAACGCAGATAAACACCCATGAACAGTGCGATCGGAATGGTAGCCGCCAGCGTGAACACACCCCACGGGCTGCCGATCAGGGCCTTTACGACCACCATGCCGAGCACGGCGAGCAGGATGATCAGAATCGCCATGATGCCAACCAGCGCGATGATGCCCGCCACCGAGCCCATCTCGCGACGGATCATTTCTCCCAGTGACGCGCCGTTTCTTCGCGTCGACAGGAACAGAATGATCATGTCCTGCACGGCACCCGCCAGCACCACACCTGCCAGTATCCACAGCGTGCCCGGCAGGTAACCCATCTGCGCCGCCAGGACCGGGCCAACCAGTGGGCCGGCGCCGGCAATCGCGGCGAAGTGATGCCCAAACAGCACCCACTTGTGAGTCGGCACATAGTCCAGGCCATCGCTCATGGTGTGAGCAGGTGTCGGCCGCGTTGGATCGACCAGCAATACTCGATTGGCGATGAACCTGCTGTAATAGCGATAGGCAATCAGGTAAACCGAAATCGAGGCACAGACCAGCCACAGAGCACTGATTGTTTCTCCCCGGTGCAGAGCAAGCACTGCCAGACAGATACTGCCGAACACGGCTATGAACGCCCACATTATTTTCTGCTTCATGATTCAAGACCCCAGGGTCAATTGAAGGTTGAGAGGAAGGAAGTTATGGTTGAGAAAGCGTTGAGAGGAGTGATATTGATTGTCCAAATCCGCGAAGGACCCGCAGCTAGATTTGGCGAAGGCTAACAGTAAAATCAGGAAAAGATAGATGGGTCAAAGAATATTTTTTTGCGAGAGAAAACTGGTATGAGGTTTGCCGGCAGGCAAACGAGTTGAGTAGGAGAAATCGCTGGGATGCGCAATAGCTCTGCAGAAATATTTTTTAAATCAACAGGAAGATTCGGATTTATGCAGCTAATATCAGGCTGTACATCCGAACAACAATAACAAAGATCAAAATATGATGACGGATTATCAGGACGTAGACCCCGCCTACAAAACGCTGCTGCGACTTATCATCCTGATGGACACCGCATTGCTTCTGGTGCTCTGCGCATTGCTGACACGACTGGTACCGATTGTGCCGCTCTGGGCGGGTACTACCATAGCCGGGCTGATAATCCTGCTGGCAGGTACTTACGCGACCTTCTGGGTCAACAAGCGCTATCGTCTGACAGGTTTTCAGGTTCAGCCACAGGCGGTGTATTTTCGCACTGGTGCACTGTGGCGCACGCAGACGGTAGTCACACTGAACCGCATTCAGCATGTAGAAATCACTCAGGGTCCGCTCGAGCGGCTATTGAAACTGGCCAGGCTGGTAATCTATACCGCAGGCGGGCGTGGATCTGATCTGACAATCCCGGGGCTCCCGGTGGCGAGTGCAGAAACCATTCGTGATGGCCTGCTGCAACGAATCGATGAGCAGCCGCGATACGATGAACAGGGAGAGGCGGAGGCGGTCAGTGACGAACACTTATGAACGCGTTTCCCTGTGGGCACTGATCTACTTCATCGGGCGAACTCTGATTTTGTTTCTGCGTCAGGCAGTCAATCTGATTCCGCTGGCTGTGGTGATAGTGACTGGAGGTGACCAGTTGCGTCTGGTCATCCTGTGGCTGCTCGCTACGGGCTTACCAACACTCATCGTGGTGCACGCCGTTGCGTCCTGGTGGTGCTTCCGCTATCGGGCAGATGCACACACGCTGCATGTGCGTGAAGGCATTCTCAAGCGGACTCAGCTGACTCTGGACTACGATCGCATTCAACTGGCGGATATCCGCCAGCCCTGGTATTTCAGACCTTTCGGTCAGTCGATACTCGGAGTCGAAAGCGCGGGATCCGATGGCAAGGAAGTTGAGCTCGCAGGACTTTCATATGACCGGGCTGAGTCATTGCGTCAGGCCATGATGCAGCACAAGGAAAATGCTCAGGGTCTGGCGGCAATTGATTCGCCGGCCGATGACTTCCGAGTCGATATTGATAGCTCAGTCGCAGGCTTCAGATTGACCTTGCCTTTGTCAGAGCTTGTCCGTTATGGCTTGATGCATAATCCAGTGCTGTTGGCTCTTCCCGTTGTGGCTTATCCGCTAAGCCAGCTAGATTTTATTGATGACTGGGTGATCCCGCGAGTGGAGGGTCTGGTAACGCTGATCGAGAGGGGAGGTGGGGTCCTGCAGACGACTCTCTTGTGGGGGGGCGGCGTGCTTGCCGTGCTGGCGTTGTTGGTGGTGGCTTCCGTTTTGCTGTCAATCGTGCGCTACTACGGGTTCACACTAACGGTTACAGGACAGCGCTACCAGACACGGGCGGGCTTGCTCAGTATCGTCACTCGCAGCTTTCAGTATGTGCGGCTGCAGCGGCTGGTCTGGAGTCAGGGCATAATAGCTCGCGCCATGGGGCGCCGGTCGCTTCGCATAGATCAGACAGGCAGGCCGGATACCATGCAGCAGGCCAAGAAGTTTTTTGTTCCTATCCTCAATGCCGAACGTGAAGCAGGTATTAAACAGCAACTAAGACTGACAGACGCAAACTGGCAATCTGTTCACCCAGCCAGCATGATACTGCCATGGCTAATGACGACATCCGCGCTTACTTTACTGGTGGCGCTGTTAACTTCATGGAGTCTGGAGTGGGTGCTGGGATCGCTGTTACTGATCTGCCCTGGTGTAGCTTTGCTTGTATGGGCGAGCTGGCGCCTACGTGCAGTTTATGTCGATGATAACTGGATCGCGCTGCGACGTGGGATGATCGGCCAGCAGCAAAGCTGGATTCCGGCGTACAAAATGCAGACCTTGCGAATTCGACAGGGACCCTGGTTAAGACTGTGGGGAACATCAGCACTGCAAGTGCTTAGCGCAGGTGGTCGCGAGACAATAGCCTGGTTGCCCGTTGCACAGATTGAGGCCCTGCAGTCGCGGCTTACAAAGTGCACGGCGGTCTACCAGGGCCGCTGGATGTGAACATTTATTTGATCAGGAGATCACGCTGTGTACCAGATACATCTTACGCAGCGAATCCACGGTCAACACAAACGGATAGCTGTCGGGCTGACCCATACTGCGGGCCAGCACGTTGAGGACGCTGCTCAGTCGCACCCACTGATTAACCTTTTGCATAAAGCCGTCAGAGAGTTCGGAGTCAGCCATGTGAAATGGAAGCTCTGCAAGATCCTGCTGTGTGAAGGGATCGGTCTGAATGCTCAGTGCATCCGCAGCAATACCAAATTGCTCAGCCGCGCTTAGCGTGTCAGTCATGTGCAGATAATGCGCCCAGGTTTCTGCCCAGTCTTCCCAGGGGTGCGAGGCCGCATAGCTGCTGATGTAATGGCTTTGCCAGTCAGCCGGGGGACCAACATTGTAGTGATTCTGGAGCGAGGCCGTGTAATCCTGACGCTCATCACCAAACAGGCTTCTGTAAACGGGTAACCAATTGGTGTCGCGAATCAGGAGATCCCAGTAGTAATGCCCGGACTCGTGGCGGAAATGTCCCAGCAGTGTGCGGTAAGGCTCCTGCATCTGTTGACGAATCTGCTCACGAAAGGCAGGGTCGGCCTCGGCGATATCGATGGTTATGACGCCAGCTTTGTGACCAGTGACAGGAGCATCCTCTCCTGGCTGCCAGCGCAACAACTCAAAGCCCAGGCCCTTTTGCGGATCCATTTGCCGTGTTTTTACCGGCAGCCCCAACATCAGCAGCTGCGCAATCAGCCGCCGTTTGGCAAGCTCACACAGACGCCAGTAGTCGGGATTTCCAGACTGAGAAAGATCAGGAATGGTGATGTTGGTCGCGCAGGCAAGACACAGGTCGGCAGGCGAATCCTGGTCCAGCGAACCTGTGACAAGCCAGTTGCATTGTGCGGCAGAGTCAACATTGGCGCAGCGTCGATAGCTGGCAATAACGGCTTTGTCGCTGTCGCAGTCTGTCTGCAATACCCAGCGACCTGCCTGCTCGGCAGGCACCAGGCTTTGCAGTTGACCTTGCTCTGGGTGAAAGCCAAGCGCCGAGCCACAACGCAGGCAAACGCTGTTGTCAAAGAATACGACCTGGCCACATTGGCACAACTGCCGGTGACTGTATGAACTGAACAGGATCATCTATGAGGCCTGAGTCTGCACATTATCCTGTACGCGCGCGAAATAGGTCTTTGCCAGCGCGTCGTGAAGCTCACTGAAGTCCAGTTGAATATCGTCGACGAAGGCATGCAGGCGCTCCGGCTCACTGGCCAGCAGCGGGATATCCGCCCTGGAAAGATGCTCGCGGCAGGTCTCCACTTCGTTTAGTACAATCTCATGACGTGGTAGCGTCAATAGTGCATTCGCGAATCGTTCCAGACAGGTCCCGACAGCGCGCGGAAAGCTCCGATTCTGCAACAGGAAGCTCAATACATCCGGGCCCCGGATACGCAGTCGAACATGCTGGCGATACATTTGATAACCGCTGAGTGATTTGAGCACACTCATCCATTGAATATTTTCAAAAGGGGTCAGTTCTCCCGGGCTGCGCGGCAGCAGATTACCTGACCTCACATCGATAATTCGGGTGATCATGTCTGCACGCTCGAGCTGACGTCCCAGCATTAGAAACGTGCGCGCCTGCGTGTAGCTGAGCGTGCCCTCAATCAATCCATTGACAGTCTGGCAGCTGCGAATCACGCGTCTCAAAAATGCGTCGCGCTTGCGTGGTGTGATACCCGATTCAACCTGGTCGCGCACCGCAATAAACAGCTGGTTGACCTCTTCCCATATCTCTCTGGGGATAACGTCACGTGTGGTGCGAAGATTCTCACGTGCCGCTGCCAGTGAGCGGATGATGGAACCGTCATAGCGCTTATCCCCACATATGAAAGTCAGCACACTGACTTCATCACGATTGGGATAGAGCTCGTCAAACAGTTCGGCGTTGCCCGTGATCGCAATAATCTCTGACCAGCCGAGTTGTGTGGCGCGGGGCAGGTCCAGCAACAGGTTACTATTGACACTGAGCAGGCGTGCGGTGTCTTCGGTTCGTTCGATGTAACGTGCCAGCCAGTATATATTTTCAGCAACGCGAGAGAGCATGGTCAGCGGCCCTCCACATCGACAATCCAGGTGTCCTTACTGCCGCCACCCTGGGAAGAGTTGACGACCAGCGAGCCTTTGACCAGTGCCACTCGCGTCAAACCGCCGGTGGTCACGTAAGTGGATTGCCCCGATAGAATGAATGGACGCAGATCAACATGGCGCGGCTCCATCACGTTACCGATCAGAGTTGGAGACGTTGATAGTGCGAGAGTCGGCTGCGCCATGTAATTGCGAGGGTCCGCCTTGATCAGCTCGGCGAACTTCTTGCGTTCTTTTTTATTCACGTGCGGGCCGATCATCATGCCATAGCCACCCGACTCATTGGCGGGTTTAACGACCAGCTTGTCCAGATTGTCGAGTACGTATTTGCGGTCGTCCTCAAACATGCACAGATAGCTGGGTACGTTCGGGATCAGTGGTTCCTGGTCGAGATAATATTTGATGATCTTCGGCACAAAGGCATACACCACCTTGTCGTCTGCTACGCCAGCACCCGGCGCATTGGCCAGCGCCACAT
Organism: Pseudohongiella sp. O18; assembly: GCF_021729085.1. Classification (GTDB taxonomy): domain Bacteria; phylum Pseudomonadota; class Gammaproteobacteria; order Pseudomonadales; family Pseudohongiellaceae; genus Pseudohongiella. Next base: position 780,200 of record NZ_JAJSAR010000001.1, read on the forward strand.
TACCTTTACGCCATGCGCGCATCAGGCCTCGGGCACCCAGCGCCGATTCGGGGTTAAACACCTCGGGGTCAAGGAACATGTCGTCAACGCGCCGATAAATGACATCGACTCTCTCAAGGCCGTCCACCATGCGCATGTACACGCAGTCATCATCACCGACCACGAGGTCGGATCCTTCAACCAGCTGCACACCCATTTGCTGTGCCAGGTAGGCATGCTCATAGTAGGCGCTGTTATAGATGCCTGGTGTCAGGATGACTATTGAGGGGTCATCACCAGGGCGCGGGCTCATAGATGCCAGCATTTCGTATAGCTGGGATGTGTAATCGTCGACTGGCTGAATGAAACCGGTAGCAAAAAGCTCTGGCATCACCCGCTTGGTGACATTACGGTTTTCCAGCATGTAAGAGACGCCCGAGGGTACACGCAAGTTGTCCTCGAGCACGTAAAGTGTACCGTCTTTGTCACGCACAAGGTCTGAGCCACAGATATGTGCCCAGATGTTGTGTGGGGTATTGATGCCGACGCACTGGGGGCGGAAGTTTACTGATTGTTTCAGCAATTCGGCGGGGAAGACACCGTCTTTGATGATTTTCTGGTCGTGGTACAGGTCATTGATGAACATGTTGAGCGCCTGTACACGCTGTTTCAGGCCGGCCTCGGTTTTTTGCCATTCCTGCAGCGGTATGATGCGCGGCACAATGTCAAAAGGCCATGCCCGGTCTATCATGCTGCCTTCGGTATACACGGTGAACGTGATGCCCATCAGTTGAATGGCCAGTTCAGCAGCAGCCTTGTGCTCGCCCAGTTCCTTCGCGTCAAGCCGTGCCAGATATTCGCATAGCATATGTGCTTCGGGACGGGGCTTGCCGGGTGCGGCAATCAGCTCGTCATAGAATCCATCAAAACTATAGGTATCCCAGTCTACATTGCTCATTCAGATCTTTTTGTCCAAAACGTGGATAGCGGTTTTCCTGCAATAATTGTGCAATCACTGTACCAGTTCATCACGTTGTATCATGCGGCTGGTTGATCGGCAACTGCGGCATGGTGCGGTTTAATCAAAACAGCTCACATTGCATTAACGGTTGAGTGTTTGTCATTTGCAATTGGCATCGCCCTTGCTATGCTCGATAGACCGTTCTATGAGCCGGACTTCCTGTCATGACGATTCGCGTAGCCCTGAAACACTCCACCCGCTATAACTTTGACAGACCCGTTCAGGTGCATCCGCATCATATTCGCCTGAAACCAGCACCCCACTGCCGCACACCCATCGAGGCCTACAGCCTCAAGATCACCGGTGGTCAGTACTTTATCAACTGGCAGCAGGACCCATTCGGCAACCATGTGGCGCGGCTCGTGTTCCCCGACAAGATGACCCAGCTTCACGTTGACGTGGAAGTCATTGCGCCGATGACGGTCATCAACCCCTTCGATTTTTTTGTGGAGGAGTACGCCGAACATTTTCCATTCAGCTATCCAGAAGCGCTTAAAAAGGATCTGGCGCCGTACCTGGAAACAGGTCGGGCAGGATCAGACGGGCAGGACGGACCCTTGCTGGAGGCCTGGCTGGAGCGGGCCAGAACAGAATTGCTGGGCACAAAAGACCTCTTGATCGCCAGTGCACTGGTGGCACTGAATCAGCAGCTCAGCAATGATATTGAATACCTTATCCGTATGGAGCCGGGCGTTCAGACGCCTGAGGAGACCTTGCAGAAGGCCAAAGGCTCATGTCGCGATTCGGCCTGGTTACTGGTCCATATTCTGCGCCGACTGGGGCTCGCAGCGCGGTTTGTGTCCGGATATCTGATACAACTGAAGGCGGACGTCAAAGCCCTGGATGGGCCATCGGGAACAGACGTTGATTTCACCGACCTGCATGCCTGGACTGAGGTATACATACCCGGTGCTGGCTGGATCGGTCTGGATCCGACCTCCGGACTGTTTGCTGGTGAGGGACACCTGCCACTTGCAGCCACACCTGAGCCATCTACCGCAGCTGCAATCACCGGCTCAACAGGAAAGTGTGAGGTTGAGTTTGACTTCGCCATGAGCGTGACCCGCATTCACGAGGACCCCCGGGTTACCAAGCCATACACAGACGCGCAGTGGGAAAAAATTGATGCGCTGGGCGAGCAGGTGGATACGCAACTGGAAACACTTGATGTGCGATTGACCATGGGAGGTGAGCCCACTTTTGTGTCAATCGATGATATGGATGCACCAGAATGGACCATCGCCGCGCAGGGACCCACAAAGCGCCGGTTCGCCGAGAATCTGCTGCACCGCCTGCGACCACACTACGCATCCAACTCCCTGCTGCATTATCAGCAGGGCAAGTGGTATCCCGGCGAACCGCTGCCGCGTTGGGCGCTTGCCTGTTACTGGCGAAAAGACGGCAAGGCAATCTGGAAAGATGATCGCTGGCTGGCCCGCATGGATCAGGACTATGGAGTTGGCGAGTCTCAATTACGTCAGTTTGCCAGTGTTCTGGTCAAGCGCCTTGCGCTCGACGAAAAGTACCTGATCCCGTGTTATGAGGATGCGTATCACTATCTATGGCTGGAGCGTCAACAGCCGGTTGATATTGATCTGCGCAGCGAAAAGCTGGGCAAGGATGAAGATCGCCTGCGACTCGCACGTTTGCTCGAGCGTGGTATGGACGCGTTGGTGGGTCTGGCACTTCCACTGACGGCAACTTCGGTGCAACAGAGTGAGTCAAAACAGCCGCGGCTGTGGTTGAGCGGCCGCTGGCATGTGCGTCGCGATCATCTGTATCTGATCCCTGGCGATTCGCCAATGGGTTTGCGATTGCCATTGAGTGCGTTGCCAGTCAAAAAGCGTGAAGAAGAGCAGGCGCCTTCCTGGTTTGGGGAGCTGCCACCGCTGGAGGACGAAAACGGCGAGGTCGCCCAGTGGTATAGCGAGTCGCCGCAAATACAGCCGGGGGTCACGCAAACTGGCCTGCATATTCATGGGCGGAGCCAGGAATGGCAGGAACAGATCCCGAATGAGAAAGCGGATGAAACCATCGGCACCGCATTGTGTCTGGAACCCAGAGACGGCAAATTATTCGTATTCATGCCGCCGCTGCCGCTGCTGGAAGACTATCTGGCTTTGCTGGCAGCTATTGAGAACACAGCGGCCGAGCTGAAGTTGCCAGTCTGCATAGAGGGATATCCACCACCTTCAGACCCCCGCCTGCAAAAATTCATGATCACGCCGGATCCCGGTGTCATCGAAGTCAACGTCGCGCCATCGAAGAGCTGGCGCGAACTGGTCACCAATACCCGTGTGCTGTATGAAGAGGCACGGCTGAGCAGGCTGGGAACGGAAAAGTTCATGCTTGATGGCCGGCACACCGGCACTGGCGGGGGTAACCATGTCACGCTGGGCGGGGCAACGCCGGCTGACTCCCCCTTCCTGCGACGGCCGGACCTGCTGGCCAGCATGCTGACATTCTGGCAGCACCATCCCAGTCTTTCCTACCTGTTCTCAGGAATGTTCCTTGGGCCGACCAGTCAGGCGCCGCGCGTCGATGAGGCGCGTCATGAAGCCCTCTATGAGCTGGAGATCGCGATGTCGCAAATGCCAGTTGGCGATGTTCCAGCCCCCTGGATTGTGGATCGCTTGTTGCGGAATTTGCTGACCGATATTACTGGCAACACCCATCGTGCCGAGTTCTGTATCGACAAGTTGTACTCACCGGACTCCGCTACCGGGCGCCTGGGCTTGCTGGAATTGCGCGGTTTTGAAATGCCACCGCATGCAGAGATGAGCCTGATGCAGCAATTGTTGATTCGGGCGCTGGTAGCCAGGTTTTACGCCTCACCCTATCGCAAGCCACTGGTGCGTTGGGGAACCGCGCTGCACGATAAATGGATGATGCCGTACTACATCTGGCAGGATCTGTGTGACGTGCTGGCAGATCTGCGCGATCATGGCTTCGAATTCCAGAGCGAATGGTTTGCGCCATTCCTGGAGTTTCGTTTTCCGCTGGCCGGCGAGGCGCAGTACGACAGCGTGCAAATTCAGCTGCGACAGGCAATAGAGCCCTGGCATGTGCTGGGAGAGGAAGCCAGCGGCGGCGGCACAGCGCGTTATGTCGATTCATCTGTCGAGAGGCTGGAAGTCAAATTGACAGGCTACAACCCGGCACGCCATGTCCTTACCTGCAATGGCTACAAGGTCCCGCTGCAGCCTACCGAGCAATCCGCGCAGGCGGTGGCGGCGGTACGTTTCAGAGCCTGGCAGCCACCATCGGCACTGCACCCGATGATCAAGGTGCACGCACCGCTGGTCTTTGATCTGGTGGATACCTGGAATGGGCGTTCTATAGGTGGCTGTACCTACCATGTGTCGCATCCGGCTGGCAGAAACTACGAGACATTCCCGGTCAACGCAAACGAGGCTGAGGCCAGGCGTATGGCGCGGTTCTGGGCCCATGGTCATACTCAGGGACAGATTGCTGAAATCAAGCGTGTGTCGGTGCGGGAGTACCCGCATACCCTGGACCTGAGGCGCAGCGCAGTCACTGATTCAGATCTGTAGTGCTCTGGCAACTGGCGGTCGCTCAAGAACTTTGCGAACCAGGCAGACTGGACACTAAGCATGTGTACTTGTCAGCCGATACACCGCATGACAAGATCTACCGGTTTTTAATCAGGAACAGGCCAACCCATGCAGTCCGCAAGCCCCGCTGACCCCGTCAAATCCCTGCTGGGCGACTACCCTGGTCATGGTGCTCATGACGAGTTGTACGAGCGTGGGCAGGTCAGGGCGCACTGGCAGCAGCTGCTGACTGAATTTGCAGCGCTGGGCGCAGAGCTTCTCACACAGCGCAGCGACGAAGCACAAAACCTGCTGCACGAGAATGGTGTCACCTTTAATCCTTACGAAGACGACCCCGGCCAGCAGCGCTCCTGGCGACTCGACTGCATGCCCTGGGTCATCAGTACGGCTGAATGGGACGCGCTGGAAAAAGGGCTGCAGCAACGCAGCAGGCTTCTGGCTCACCTGCTGGATGATCTGTACGGTGAACGCCATGTGATTGCTGAGGGTCTGTTGCCGCCGGAGCTGGTTTATACCCATCCCGGATTTCTGTTTTCTGCCGCTGACTCGCCCCCCATGGTTGAACGACCGCTGCTGATTTCCCACGGCTGCGATGTTGTTCGCGATCATGAAGGGCAATGGCTGGTGCTTGGCGACCTGACACAATCACCCTCCGGTGTGGGTTACGCACTGGAAAACCGGATCACACTGTCCCGCGCACTGCCGGGCCTTTACCGTGATGCACCACTGAAACGACTGGCCGGGTTTCTGCAGGCACAGCACCGATGCCTGGCGGCACTGGCGCCGGCGCACCGCGAGCAGGCCAATATCGTCCTGCTGACGCCGGGTCCAGGAAGTCCCGGTTATTTCGAACACGCCTGGCTGGCAAACTACATGAACGTGCCTCTGGTAGAGGGCGACGATCTGGTCGTGCGCGAAGGCCAGGTATGCGTGCGAACACTGGGTGGGCTGAACCAGGTTGATGTCATTCTGCGCCAGATCAATGACCCCTGGTGTGACCCGCTGGAGCTGCGACCGGATTCGCTGCTGGGTGTCCCAGGCCTGCTGCAGGCTGCGCGTGATGGTGAAGTCAGGATCGTCAACGCGCTGGGCGCCGGTGTGCTGGAGCATCCGGCCCTGGCGGCATTTCTGCCGGTACTCTGTGAACGTCTGCTGGGTGAAGCGCTGATGCTGCCATGTCGTGAAACACTGTGGTGTGGAGACAATGATGCGCTGCAGCGCATAAGACAGGCACCGGAAGAATGGATCCTGCGAGACATTACACAACCTGGCAAAGCCTTCAGGGTTGACCAGATGGGGCTTGAAGCTGCACGTCATCTTAGGATGGACCTGAATGCGCGCCCCCATCTGTTCTCTGCCCAGCGTCCCATAAAAACGGCCGTGACACCGGGCTTCAATCCCCGCACCGGTCAACTGGAGCGTCAGCAGGCCTCACTGCGACTGTTTTCACTGCTGGAACCGAATGACATTCCCAAGCCTGTTGCCGAGCAGCATTTCCGCATCATGCCTGGCGGTCTGGCCTGGGTGGGAGAACCCGGCTCAGCGATGATGAAAAGTGCAGTGGTCAAAGACATCTGGGTGCTGGCGCCGGTACCACAGCCGCACATCAGTATGCTCAGGCATGCCGGCGGTCCCATTCTGGTGACACGTGATGGCAAGGATCTGCCATGCCGGGTCGCAGAGAGTCTGTTCTGGCTGGGCCGCTACGGGGAACGCCTGGATGTGCGCGCCCGTCTGCTGCGTGAATCCCTGACCAAACTCCTGCAGGAAGACCCTCACAGCGAGGGCGCGACGCTGCTGCCTGACCTGATGACCGCATTGGATGTGGCACCTGATGCTGATGAACTTGAAGAAATGCTGAAGGAGCTTCCTGAGCATCCAAGATTTTCCAAGGCGCATACGCTGGCGCGGGACCGATTATTGAATTTGCTGGCAGACCAGGGGCCACAGGGTATGCCAGGAATTTTTGCCAGTTTTGTGCGCAACAGCCGTTCCGTGCGTGACCATCTTGGCGACGACCTCTGGCGCTCGGTCAGCAATATTCGCCAGCGCTGCAATGCCATGTCTCGCGCGCGCGGCGTAGTTGCTGGCCAGCGACTGCTGGAAGCCGTGGTATTGGATCTTGCTGCATTTTTTGGCCTTTGCAACGAAACCATGCCGCACCACTATGGCTGGCGCTTTCTGGACATTGGTCGCTTTATCGAACGCATTCTGGGCACGCTGGAATTACTGAAGCTGGCGCTGCTCACCGCCAGGCAGCCTGGCATCCCGCTATGGGAGGTGGTGCTGGCCACGACTGACAATTTCACGGTTTACCGACGTCGTTTCCGTTCACAACTGCATCCATCGGCAATCCTCGATCTGCTGCTGTTTGATGAGACCAACCCGCGTTCGGTGGGTTATATGTTGCGCCGCATTCAGCGGCAGGTGGCGCGTCTGCCGGGCCAATCGCAGTCGTCCTACCGTAACCTGGAGAACCGCCTGATCATCGAGGCGACCAGTACTCTGCATTTGATGGATATCGAGACCCTGGCTGATCTCGAAAACTCCGACTCGGCCCGAGAGGCCCTGACGGATCTGCTGGATCGGATTATTGCGCCGATGTCCGCGCTGTCGGATGCCATCTCGCACAGTCACTTCAGTCATGTTGAGGCGCCGCGCCAGCTGGTCACCATGCAGGTCAGCCCGGGTCTGGACGATGGCAAGACGCCAGCCAGGAGTGAGCGCCGATGAGATATCAGATTCGACACCTGACACGCTACGATTACAGTGGCCAGGCAACGCTCAGCCACAATGAAGCGCGGGTTCTGCCGCGCAATCTGCCCTGGCAGAAATGTCTGAACAGCGAGTGGCAGATCAGCCCGAAACCGGTCCGGCTGCGCGAGCGCAGCGATTTTTTTGGCAATCGGGTTGCCTATTTCTCGACCGAGAGCGTGCACGACAGCCTCGAAGTGGTGGTCGTAAGTGAGGTTGATGTCAGCGCGCGTCCTGCCCAGGACATATTCAGCACCATTACCTGGCCTGATGCGGTATCCGATGTCGCGCAAAGTCACCGTACCGGGAACAGAGAATGTATCGACGCCAGGCTGTACGTGCTGGAGTCGCCATTTGTCCGGCAGCAGCAGACACTTCAGCAGTACGCCGAAGAGTGTTTTGAAGACACTTCAGACCTGATTCAGGGCCTGCATATCCTGAATAAACGCATATTTGATGAATTCACTTATGATCCGGGGGTCACCACGACGGCAACCCCGGTGCATGAGGTTATGGCTGCCAAGCGCGGCGTCTGTCAGGATTTTGCGCATCTGATGATCGGATGCCTGCGCTCTCTTGGGCTGCCAGCGCGCTACGTGAGCGGTTACATGGAGACCCTGCCACCTCCCGGACAGGAGAAACTGCTGGGTGCTGATGCCACCCATGCCTGGATTGCGGCCTTCATTCCGGGTTGGGGCTGGCTGGAGCTGGATCCAACCAACGGCTGCCTGCCGGACGAGCGTTATATCGTGCTGGGCTGGGGCCGTGATTATGCTGACGTGACACCGCTCAAAGGTGTCATGACCGGCGGCGGGGAGCATGAGCTGTCAGTAGCTGTGGATGTCATTCCCAAAGAAGTCGAGCAGACCACAGCCGTGGCCCTGGATTTTGGCAAATAGCGGACGCGCTGTTTGCGACATAATATCCGGCACGCACAAATCAAGAGACAGGAGTCAGTGATGAAAAAAGTGGTACTGGTGACAGGAGCCTCCTCGGGCATTGGTGAAGCGACCGCGCGGAAGTTCGCCGAGCATGGCTTTGCCGTGATTCTGGCGGCCCGGAGCGAAGACAAATTGAAGGCGCTGGCGGACTCCCTGCAATCCGTCACTGATGTCCATGCGGCCCGTCTGGATGTTACCGATCCTGCATCCATTGATGCGTTTTTTCTGAGTCTGCCCAAGGCCTTTCAGCACATCGATGTGCTCGTTAACAATGCCGGTCTGGCGCTGGGTCTGGAGCCCGCACATGAGGCCCACATGGAAGACTGGGAAACCATGGTGCAGACCAACATCATGGGTCTGCTCAGGGTGACCCGGCGCGTGTTGCCAGGCATGGTGGAGCGCAATGTCGGGCACGTTATCAACATTGGCTCAACGGCCGGCAACTGGCCCTATCCTGGTGGCAATGCCTATGGGGCCAGTAAAGCCTTTGTGCAGCAGTTCTCGCGCGGCCTGCGCTCGGACCTGCGCGGCACGCGCATTCGTGTCACCAACATTGAGCCTGGGATGTGTGAGACCAATTTCTCCAACGTGCGCTTCAAATGGGATACTGACAAGGCCAGCAAAGTCTATGAAGGGACTCAGCCGCTCAGTGGCGAGGATATCGCCGACATCGTTTACTGGGTGAATTCAACCCCGGCCCATGTCAATGTAAACACGCTGGAAGTCATGCCGGTGAGCCAGACCTGGGCGCCGTTTCATATCCATCGCGAGTGAAATCACTCAATATTCTGGATCTGCTCGCGCATCTGCTCGATCAGCACCTTCAGCTCCACCGCATTCAGTGTGGTTTCGGCCACAATAGACTTGGATGACAGGGTGTTCGCCTCGCGGTTGAGCTCCTGCATCAGAAAGTCCAGGCGCCGGCCGATGGGCTCTTTGCGGCCCAGCACGCGCTCCACTTCAGCCAGGTGGGTATCCAGACGGTCGAGTTCCTCATCCACATCGGCCTTCTGGGCCAGCAGCACGGTTTCCTGCTCCAGACGTGCTGGATCGAGTTCTGTCTTGAAGGCGTCAAGACGGCTGCGGATGTTGTCCTGCTGACGCTGCAGAATCTCCGGCAGCCGGTCTCGCAATGAGCTGACTATCTCGGCGATGGCAGCCAGACGCTGGCGAATCAGCCTGGCCAGCTCATCGCCTTCACGCTGCCGCGCTTCGTTAAAATCGGCCAGGGTCTCCTGCAACAGCGCCAGCGCATCGCTGTGCATACTGTCGGCATCCAGTTCATGCTCCTGCATGACGCCCGGCCAGCGCAGGACGTCTGCGACGGTCAGAGGGCGCGCATCGCTGATGATGGCGCTGACCTGATCGCTCAGGGATTTTAGATGCTGAACGCGCTCGGTATTCAGGGCCTCCTGCACGGAGACATCCTCGCGCATCTGGTAGCGCAGTGCGCAATCGACCTTGCCGCGCGCGATCGCCTTGCGCAGGGCGTCCCGTACAGCGGGCTCAAGCGACTTGAACATCTCAGGTATGCGCAGGCCCGGCTCCAGGTAGCGATGATTGACGGAACGTATCTCCCAGCTCAGCGTGCCCCAGTCATACTCTTTTTGCTTCCTGGCGAAAGCCGTCATGCTGGCTACCATAGTGTCCCCTTTGTTCCTGTGCGTGTTGCTGCGGTGTGCGAGCAGATTTACATCTGTCGTAAACGATCAAGTGTAACCCAATCGCACAAAGATCGACGAGTGCAATGCCGGGGGGAATGCGGGATAATCACAGGCCGAACATTCATCAGTATTTTGAGGTTACATGTCTGACACTATCCAGAATTCCGTTATCCGTCCCAGTCAGCGCGCTGGCGACCAGCTTCGCGATATCCGCCTGACCCGCCGCTATACCAAACACGCCGAAGGCTCGGTACTGGTTGAGTTTGGTGACACCAAGGTTATCTGTACCGCTAGTGTGGAGGAGGGAGTGCCGCGATTTCTGAAGGGAAGTGGCCAGGGCTGGGTCACTGCGGAATACGGCATGCTGCCACGCTCCACCGGTTCACGAATGGATCGCGAGGCGGCACGAGGCAAGCAGAGTGGTCGCACACAGGAAATTCAGCGCCTTATTGGTCGCTCACTGCGAGCAGCTCTGGACATGTCACTGCTTGGCGAAAATACCATCAAACTGGATTGTGACGTGATTCAGGCCGATGGTGGCACACGTACGGCCTCCATCACGGGTGGCTGTGTGGCATTGCACGATGCGATCACTTTCATGCTTGAGAAAAAACTGATCAAGCAGAACCCGATCAAGCAGTTGATTGGCTCGGTTTCGGTTGGCATGTATCAGGGGATGCCAGTGCTGGATCTTGATTACGCTGAAGATTCAAACGCCGAGACCGATATGAATGTTGTAATGAACGATGCAGGACGCTTTATCGAAGTACAGGGGACCGCCGAAGACGGCGATTATGACTTTGAACAACTACAGCAGATGATCGGCCTGGCGCAAAAAGGAATTGCCGAATTGATTGTGAAGCAAAAGCAGGCGCTGGGGCTGGCATGAGCGACACACACGAGGAACAGGAGATGACTCTGAAACCGTATCAAATGCGTTTTCTGGAGTACGCGATAGAACATAACATCCTGAAGTTCGGAGAGTTCACGCTAAAGTCCGAGCGAGTGAGCCCTTACTTTTTTAACGCTGGTCTGTTTAATACCGGTGAGGCACTGGCTTTTATAGGAAGCTGCTACGCAAGCATGCTGGCCAGCTGTGGCCTTGATTATGATCTGTTGTTTGGGCCGGCCTACAAGGGCATTCCACTGGTGTCAGTGTCTGCAGCGGCCCTGGCATCCGAGCACGGCATCAACAAGCCCTACAGCTTTAACCGCAAAGAGGCGAAAGCTCACGGTGAAGGCGGCAACATCGTTGGATCACCGCTGCAGGGCAGGGTGATGATTGTTGACGACGTGATTACCGCAGGGACGGCGATTCGCGAAGTCATGAGCATGATCAAACAGGCAGATGCCAAACCGGCCGGCATTCTGGTTGCCCTCGACAGGCAGGAGCGCGGCCAGGGCGAACTGTCCGCCATTCAGGAAATCGAGAAGGAATATCATGTGCCGGTGCTGAGCCTGATCAACCTGAACCAGATCATGGATTTTCTACTTTATCAGGACGACGAGGAACTCAAGGCCTTTTTGCCGGCGATTCGCAATTATCGCCAGCGCTACGGTGTGTAACGCTGGCGCGGGCGGGTATTCTAGAAGTTGTATGGGCTGGGATTGGCAGTGGCCTCACTAAACGGCTGCAGCAGGTTCTGTTGCAGGTAGTGCCACTGCTCATCCCAGTGTTCAGTCGGCTTGCGGCTGAATTCGCTGCGGACAAACTGGACCAGGCGGCCTTCAGCGGCGGACAATAGCAGGTTCGCCAGAACCGCAGGTGAGACTGGTGGTTTGAGATTCTCGCGAATCTGCGCTTCCCGCAGTACCTGCTTGAGTTGTGCTTCCAGCCGGTCAAACAACTGGCTGATGCGTGCTCGGAGCCGGTCTGTTTCTCCAGTCAGTGCGTCGCCGACCAGCAGCCGGGTCATCCCCGGATTCTTTTCCGCAAACGTCACCAGCAGAGTCAGAATCTTCTCGCAGCGCTCGGCGGTAGTCAGTTCGTCCTGCAGGATGCGGCTGATGCGGGTGAACAGCGTATCTTCAATAAACTTGATAAGCCCCTCAAACATGCGCGCCTTGCTGGGAAAGTGCCGGTAAAGCGCGGCCTCGGAAACGCCCACCTCTCTCGCCAGTGCCGCTGTGGTAATGCGGGCGCCAGGGCCCGATTCCAGCATTTGCGCCAGAGACTGCAGAATCTGTTCCTTGCGGGATGTTTTTTTGGCAGCTCTGGAGCTGGCGTCTCTGGTCTGCGCAGCGGGTGTATTCATCAGGCAGATTCTCCTGTGGTGCGCGTGTTGCTGATCAATGTGCCGACGCCAGTGTGCGTAAATATTTCCAGCAGTACTGCGTGCTCAACCCGACCATCAATGATGTGCGCGCTACGCACGCCATGGTTCACTGCCTCCAGCGCACAGTTGATCTTTGGCAGCATGCCGCCGTAGATCGTGCCGTCGGAAATCAGCTCATCCACCTGGGCGGTTGTCAGCCCGGTGAGAACATTACCCTTTTTGTCCATGACGCCGGAAATATTGGTCAACAGCATCAGTTTCTCGGCGTTCAGCACCTTGGCAATTTCACCAGCTACTGTATCGGCGTTGATATTGTAGGTGGCGCCGCTGTCGTCAACACCAATGGGGGCGATCACCGGAATGAAATCACTGTGCTCCATCATGCGCAGCACCTCGGTATTGATGCGGGTGACCTTGCCCACCTGGCCCAGGTCCAGCAGTTTGTCGGCCTGGCCGTTGTCACCGGCTTTTTTCTTGAGCAGCTTTTCGGCGCGGATCAGGTTGCCATCCTTGCCGGTGATGCCGATGGCTTTGCCACCGTTCTTGTTCAGCAGAGCCACAATTTCCTGGTTTACAAGGCCGCCAAGCACCATCTCCACCACATCCATGGTCTGACTGTCGGTGACACGCTGGCCTTCGATAAATTCGGACTGAATGTTGAGCCGCTCCAGCAACGAGCCGATCTGCGGACCGCCACCATGAACCACCACTGGATTCATGCCAACCAGCTTCATCAGCACGATGTCGCGGGCAAAACTGTTTTTCAGGGTTTCGTCAGTCATTGCGTTGCCGCCGTACTTTACGACGATGGTGCTGCCAGTGAACTGTTGAATGTAGGGCAGTGATTCAGTCAGTACGTTGGCAATATTCTTGGCGGCTGCTAGGTCCAGGGGCATCAGAAATTCCACTCAATTCGTTGGATTACAAGAGTTTGGCAGTATATAACGACTTACTGCGTTTTAAAAATCAGGCTGTCTGCCAGTGTTGGTCAGAAGCGGGAAGTCCAGGATGGGATCAACTCGCTGCAGCAGGGCCCGGAATTCGCCCTGAATGCGCTGCATGACATCTTCTGTCTCAGCCTCAAAGCGCAGCAGCAGGGCGGGCGTGGTGTTGGACGCGCGAACCAGACCCCAGCCCCGATCAAAGTCAGCCCGAATTCCATCAAGCCGGTTTACAAGCGCTCCCGGAAAATCCGCCAGCTGTTCAAGACGGGCCATCAGTTCAAATTTGTGAGACTCATCGACCTCAATTCTGATTTCTGGTGTCACCAGGCTGGTCGGCAGCGACTGCAACAGGGCGTCAGAGGAAGCAGTACCCGCGGCGAGGATTTCCATAAATCTTGCTGCGGTGTAGAGACCATCGTCGTATCCAAACCATCGGTCCTTTATGAACACGTGAGCCGAAAACTCGCCGCCCACAACTGCGCCGGTCTCCTGCATCCTGTGTTTCATGAAAGAGTGGCCGCTGCGGCTCATTACCGGTTCTCCACCGCAGCGCTGAATGCGATTGATCAGCAGGCTGCTGCATTTTACATCAAACACCACGCTGGGCTTGTGGTCTTCGGCGGCCGAGCAATAGCCGGGCACAATATGATCGACCAGTAACATCAGCAGGCGATCTGTGTCCATCACCCGGCCCTGATCAGTAACCAGGACCACCCGGTCACCATCGCCGTCCAGAGCAACCCCCAGATCTGCTGAGTGAGTCTTCACTTGCGCCACCAGGTCTTTCAGATTGCTGTTGATGGTTGGGTCCGGGTGGTGGTTTGGGAAGGTGCCATCCAGCTGGCAGTACAGCTCGATAACCTCACAGCCAATGGCTCGATAAAGCGAGGGGGCGATCAGGCCCGGTACAGCATTTCCACAATCAACAACCACACGCAGGGGGCGCTTGAGCCTGATGTCCTGACAAATACGATCGATATACGCTGGCATGATGTCCAGCACGCGCCGGGACCCTCGCTGTAGATTGGACCCACGCACCTTGTCGGGTCGTCTGGCGAGAAAGTTGGCCTGCTCGCGAATGCCCTGGATCTCCTCCTGGTTCAGACAGCTGCGATCGCGCACGATCTTGATGCCGTTATAGTCCGCCGGATTGTGGCTGGCAGTCAGCATCACGCCGGAATGGCAATCGGTGGTGTGGGTCGCGAAATAAAGCAGTGGCGTGGGTATGGTGCCAAGATCAATAATGTGGCACCCGCTGTCGAGGATGCCCTCGCTGAGGGCTGCGGACAGGCTGGGGCTGGACAGGCGGCCGTCGGCGCCAAACAGGATTTCGTTGTGGCCATTGCTTTGCGCCAGATAACCAATGGCCTGACCAATGACACGAATATTGTCTTCTGTCAGGTCACGGCCAACGATGCCGCGAATATCGTAAGCCCGAAACATTCTGGCGGGCAATTCGCAGCTGGCGGCCTGCTGTGCCATGTCAGACACGCGTGCCTGTTTTTGCGTTGGCATTCAGCCGCTCCTTGATCAGCGCAAGCATGTGTCTGGCTATCAGATGCTTGTTGCCCGGCCCCAACGATTGTTGCTCCGTACCATCAGCTGAGGGCCAGAGGGCTGTTGCGGCAATTGAGTCGCTATTGAATGTTGCGGTGGCGTCATTGGCAAACAGCAGGTCCAGCTTCTTGCGTTTCAGTTTGTCTTCCCCGTGCTCGAGCAGCTGCTGTGTTTCGGCGGCAAATCCCACCATAAACGGGCGTGTCTCAAGCGCGGCAATGGTGCTGATGATGTCCGGATTGCGGACCAGTTCCAGCTGCAGCGTATCTGCGTTCTTTTTGATTTTATGCGGTTGCTGTTCGGCAACGCGGTAATCAGCGACAGCCGCTACACCAATAAACACATCAGTTTCAGGCGCCGCTGCCAGTGACGCATCCAGCATCTGCTGGGCGCTGACAACATTGACGAGCTGTGCACGCTCAGGCGGTGCCAGGGTCACCGGTCCACTGATCAGTGTGACGCGGGCACCCAGCTGAATTGCCTCGGTGGCCAGGGCATAGGCCATTTTCCCGGAGCTGTGATTGCTGATGAACCTGACAGGGTCGATGGCTTCACGCGTTGGACCTGCGGTGATGGTCAGATGCAGACCACTGAGTATGCCTGTGTCGAACAGTCCCGCGCAGGCTGTCGCCAGGTCGATTGGTTCCAGCATCCTGCCAGGGCCAATATCGCCACAGGCCTGAGATCCGGCGGCAGGCCCGAATACCATATATCCACGTTGTGTCAGCGTGGCCAGGTTGTCCTGAGTGGCCTGATTAAGCCACATGCCCTGGTTCATGGCGGGTGCGACAGCAATCGGCGCCTTGCTCGCCAGTAGCAGCGTGGTGAGCAGGTCGTCAGCGTGTCCGCGTGTGGCTCGTGCCAGGAAATCAGCGCTGGCCGGTGCGACCAGTATCAGATCCGGCCAGCGTGCCAGTTCGATATGGCCCATGCCAGCCTCGGCGTCGGCATCCAGCAGATCCAGGTGGACACGGTGGCCAGAAAGGGCCTGCATGGTCAGCGGCGTGATGAACTCGGTGGCAGCCCTTGTCATGACGACGCGCACTTCGGCGCCGGCCTTGGTGAACAATCGTGTCAGTTCCGCGCATTTATAGGCAGCTATTCCGCCCGTCAGTCCAAGCAGGATGCGCTTGTTGGCCAGCGTTGCCAGCGGGTTTTTCAGCATATCCGATTTCCATTCGCGGAGGGTATGAGGTGCATTCTATGCAAGCGGGCACCCCAGCGGCAAGGCGAGCGCGAAACCAGGGTGCTATAACCACTAGGGCGGTGACATCGCAACGCACATTTTCCAGGGACAGGAGAAATCGACAAGGTGGCAATCAAGGACTGGCCTGCTGGCGAGCGGCCACGGGAAAAACTATTGGCGGATGGCCCCTCCGGTCTGTCAGATGCGGAGCTGTTGGCCGTGCTGCTGCGAACCGGTACACGGGGGCAAACAGCGCTCGATGTAGCCAGGCGACTGCTGGTTGAGTTTGGCAGTCTGTCGGCAATCCTGACGGCCACGCTGGATGAGTTTTGCAGCAGTGATGGCCTGGGTCCAGGCAAATACGTGCAGTTTCAGGCTGTTCTGGAGCTGGCGCGACGCTATATGGCAGAACGGCTGATGGAAGCCGACGCCCTGACCAATTCAGAATTGACGCGCGATTATCTTCGGGCCAGGATGCGTGACTACCCGCATGAGGTTTTTGCATGTCTTTATCTGGATAATCAGCATCGCGTGACGGCAATGGAAGAGCTGTTTAAAGGCACCATCGATGGGGCTGCAGTCTATCCGCGTGAGGTGGTCAAACGCTGTCTGCACAACAACGCCGCAGCGGTCATATTTGCTCACAACCACCCCTCTGGCCTGGCGGAGCCCAGTCAGGCGGACATTGCTATCACCAATCGCCTGAAGCTGGCGCTCAACACCATTGATGTCCGGGTGCTCGATCATGTTGTGGTAGGTCGCGGGGAGGTTGTCTCATTTGCAGAGAGAGGGCTGCTGTGACGATGCTGCTGTCGCTGGAAATAGCCGAAATAAGTTGCCTTTGGGTAGCCGTTTTGGTATAAATCGCGGCTCAAATTTTTCTGCACGGGTTTGTAACGAGGCAAGATCATGTCCAACGTATGTATGGTAACCGGCAAAAAGCCGATTACAGGCAACAATGTTTCTCACGCGCACAACAAGACACGTCGTCGTTTTGTGCCAAATATCCAGACTCACCGTTTCTGGGTTGAGTCCGAGAAGCGTTTTGTGAAACTGAAAGTATCAACCAAAGGTATGCGTACTATCGACAAGAAGGGCATCGATGCCGTTCTGACCGATATCCGTGCCAATGGCGTTAAAATTTAAACATTTCCGGATTCAGGTGGTAATCAGCCATGCGCGATAAAATCAAACTGGTTTCTTCTGCAGGTACCGGTCACTTCTACACGACTGACAAGAACAAGCGTACTACGCCAGACAAGATCGAAATCAAAAAATTCGATCCAGTAGTTCGCAAGCACGTCATGTACAAAGAAGCCAAGATCAAGTAATACCTTTGCCGTCGCGCCCTGCGACGGGCAGCAATCAAACGCTGCGAAGGCCTCCGTTACAAAAACACCCGGTCGACGTCATGTCTACCGGGTGTTCCCGTTTCTGGACCACAAGAGGTCAATCGCCGCCATTTACGCGACGATAAATCTGCTTACTTCTGTTTGCTGAGTGATTTGGCCAGCTTCTGCGTTGCTGCGGCCAGCTTCGGATCGCTGACAAATTCCTTTTTCAGCTTGCCAACGGTTGTTGACACTGTGCCGTAGCGCTTCAGCTTGAACAACTTCGCGATTGCCTGCAGAGTTGAGGCTGACAATTCCTGGCACAGATACATCGCTACCCAGCGCGGAACGTTTTTGGATCCTGGGCCTCTGGCTGCCTGATAGATACTGTCTTCGGTCACTTTGAAGTGCTTGGCAACCGCCGTCACGATCTGCTTGCAGCTCGGCCGCCACTTGGCATTCACGCCTCTGGAAACCCCGCGTGCTTTGGTGGCGCTGCGCTTGCTGGCGGCAAATTTGCGGAATTTCTCATCGCCCATCACGGACGACAGATTCTTCTTGCCGTAGAAGTGAGCCATTTCCTCGTCGACACCTTCGTCGACGTAGGCCGCATAGCGCTGAAAGCGGCGATTAGCCGGACCATCCAGTTGCCCCAGCGCGTCATCGCGCACCAGCCAGACAGGCGGTTTTACTTTATTGGTATACGCCGGGTAGCTGGTCCAGTCGTTCTTCTCCAGGTCCTGTTTGCGCACACCCAGGTGAATGTAGCGTGTCAGTGGCAGCAGGTACTTGTCGGCCTGCACCAGGACAGCTTTGTAGCGACCTTTGAACAGCGAGCCGTCCGAACGCTTCATGCGCTGGTAGCTTTGTGTATAAAGGCCGTCGATCTGCCGCATAAAGCGGCTGAGGTTGCCCTCGGGAGTTTTTATCAGAAGATGGTACTGATCCTTCAGCAGTGCGTAGGCGTGAACCTGCACGTTCAAGCGCTGGCAGGTTTCCTCCAGTGCTTGCAGAAACGCCTCATAGTAGCGAGCTGACGGGAAGACACGCTGGCCTTCCAGCGCTACATTAGAGACGTGATAAACTGCATCCGGATACTCGATTCGAAGTGGTCGTGCCATGGCCTGAGTTCCTTTTTTGCTTACGTTCTGTAGTTTTATTCTTCTTTATTAAATACAGTTGACCCCACTAACAGGTCAAATAGTGAACCACATTGACGCGTCAGGTCAACAGCAATTCCCGGGTTTGCCTCGCAGCTAAAGCTCCACTCGGCGCACGGACAGGCAACGAGACTATTTGTGTGGCACCTCAGCCAGCGTGATTGCACGCTTGGGGCCAGGTAATCCCTCAATGCTGAGGCTGTGATCCTCAGGGTCCAGTCCATCAATCAGCGACTGGAATGGCATCCAGTCGGTGGTGCGCTGCTCCTGTGCGGAGGTCACATTGACATCTACAGTTCGAACGTTGACGAAGCCACAGCGCCTTAGCCAGCTCTCCGTAGTGGCTACAGAAGGCAGAAACCACACATTATTCATACGACAGTAGCGATCGGGGGGGGTTAAGGCATAGCCTTCGGGGCCATCTGCTATCAGGGTTTCAAGCACAAGCTCTCCGCCTGGGCGCAGGCTGTCGAACAATTGAAACAAATGGTCCAGAGGTGAGCGGCGGTGGTATAACACGCCCATGGAGAAAACAGTGTCGAAGGCAGCACTCTTGTCGGGGAACTGATCAAGCGTGACAGGTACCACAAAGACCGGCAGATCACGCAGGAAGTGCTGGATCAAACGGTACTGAAAAAAGTAGGCAGGATGCGGGTCAACACCCAGCACCATCCTGGCGCCTTCGCCCAGAGCGCGATAACAGTGATAGGCGTTGCCACAGCCAACATCCATCACGCGACGACCCGCAAGGGGCGCTATATGGGGCAGCAAGCGGTCCCACTTCATGTCGGAGCGCCATTCACTGTCTATTTCAACGCCAAACAGAGACCAGGGGCCTTTGCGCCATGGTATCTGCGTCCTGGCGGCTTCCAGAATCGTCTGATACTGCGAGTCGCTGCAGTCGGAGCGGTCGCCAATGCGCACTCCGTGTTTCAGATCCAGCACAGAGCGCTGGACATCAGGCAACGCATCGTACATCGCCAGCCATTTATCGGTCAGGCCATGCCCCCGGGAATACAGGTATTCTTCGCTGGCATAATTGGAAATATCCTCCAGCGGTGTGCCCTTCAGCAGTTGCCGCAGTCGTTGATCAGCTGTGGTATCGCGCATCAGCGTACAGCCACCATGGAACAGAAGTTAAAGCATTGAAACCAGACATCGCAGGACTGAAAGCCGGCTGACTGAAGGCGGGTTTTATGGGCGTCGATGGTCTCGGGGATCAGCACATTCTCCAGTGCTGCGCGTTTTTGTGCGACCTCCATTTCAGAATAGCCCTGCGCCTGTTTGAACTGATGGTACAGATCAACAAAAAGCTCATTCATGTCATCATCGGCGAAACGAATCTTCTCAGAGAGAATGAGTATGCCGCCAGGAGACATTCCGTCAGCGATCTTCTGTATCAGCGCCTGACGCTTTTGGGGAGCAATAAACTGAAGTGTAAAGTTCAGTACGACGACCGATGCATTGTTGATCTGCGTCTCGCACACATCTTCGCACAGCACACGGATGGGCAGGCCCTCATGCTCGTCTGTCTGCACCATGGCATTGAGCCGAGTGACCATGGCCTCGGAGTTATCAATGGCGAGCAGCTCGTAGTCTTGATGTTCAATCTGATGTGCCATCGCCAGACTGGCGCCGCCCAGTGAGCAGCCCAGATCATAGATCCGGGTGCCAGGTCTGCAATA
The DNA here is from genome assembly GCF_021729085.1 of Pseudohongiella sp. O18. Classification (GTDB taxonomy): domain Bacteria; phylum Pseudomonadota; class Gammaproteobacteria; order Pseudomonadales; family Pseudohongiellaceae; genus Pseudohongiella. The sequence continues at coordinate 800,273 of NZ_JAJSAR010000001.1, forward strand.
TCGAGCCGCCAGTACGCCGATCATCGACAGAATGGTCGCATAACCTGGCACCGAGCGATTGATCATGTCGGTAAACACCGACGCGACTTTTGCGTCGAAAACAAAATCGCTGCGCTGTTGTGGGCTGGCAAATATGTTATCGCGCAGCGGCGGCGTGTGCGTCGACTTGCTCATGCGGCTCTTCCGTAAAACTAGTCAGCAGGGACGTGTTGATGCCCGGCGTCGCGCAGGGACTGGCGAATACGAGCGGCAGTCAGGCGCTGGGCCTCTTCGTCACGCTCTTCTGCCAGCGAGAAATTCAGGTCACTGATGGCCTTAATGGGGACCAGGTGAATATGCGCATGTCGCACTTCCAGTCCGGCAATCATCATGCCCACTTTCTCGCAGGAGAACAGTGAACGCATGGTGCGAGATAACAGGCGGCTGACCGTGAAAACATGCTGCGTCAATGCCTCGTCCATATCATCCCAATGGTCAACTTCCTGGTGTGGAATCACCAGCAGGTGGCCTTCGCGAATGGGTTTGATTGTCAGGATGGCAAAGCACGTGCCATCGTTCCACAAAAGGTGTCCGGGTAACTCACCCTGACGGATGCGGGTAAACAGGCTGCTCATGGTGTAGGGCTCCTTTCAGGGCGCTATTATGCTGGATTTCGTGATACAGTCCAATCGCGTCAGTATCAGTGAGTCAGTCTTGATGTTTCTCCGTCGCAAAAGTGCCAAACCCGTCGCCGTTGTTGAAGAGCAGTGGTTGGACGACCTGCCCCTCGAATGCCGTCTGGTCCGCAGTCAGCGCAAGAGTCTGGCCGTGCATGTCAGCCACGACCAGATAGAAGTTCGTGCACCGGTTTTTGTATCAGAGGCCGAGATCAAGCGCTTTCTGGACAAACATCGTCGCTGGGTTCTGCGCAAGGTGGAAGAAAAACAGCAGCGGCATTCAGAGCGACTGGATCTTGGTGATGGCGGCCGCATCCTCTACAAGGCGCGTGACACCCGTGTTGTTCATCAGCTTGCCAGCAGCCCGGCGGTCACCGTTATAAACGAGACAGTTGGTCAGACCCTGCGTATCAGTGGTCAGGGGCTGGAAGCAGGAGCGCCGGACAGCCAGGCAGCGGCGGCCCGCATTCTCCGGCAGTGGCTGCAATCGCAGGCCAAAGCCTACCTGCCTCAGCGCACACAGGCACTGGCAGACTATCTGGGTGTCGGCGATAAACTCAAGGAAGTGGTGTTCAGGAAAACCCGCAGCAAATGGGGGCACTGCACCTCAGCCGGGCGCATACAGTACAACTGGCTGATCATGCTGGCCCCCGATGGGGTGATTGACTACATGATCAGCCACGAAGTGTGTCACCTTCTTCACATGAATCACTCGAAGGCCTACTGGCAGGCAGTGTCTCGTGTCTGTCCTGATTACCAGCGCTACGTGGGCTGGCTCAAGCAGCACGAACACCGACTGTGGTTCTGATCAGTTGGCGGCAGCCGATTGCTGGCGGCGCTGCATGATGGCAATACCCATACCTCCGATCAGCAGCACAGCACTGATGCTGAGCAGCATGGCCTGGCTGTAGCCCAGCATGCCGCCCGAGGGTGCTGCCAGCGTCAGTCCAGATACACATACAAGACCGCGACCGAACAGGCCGATACGACCCTCGCCCAATCTGCCGAAGCCAATCAAGTAGCCCTGCAGGCCGGCTGACAACAACGCCACGCCCAGCAGCGCTGTAGATATCAATAGCACAGCTTCGCTGATGTCGCCCTGCAACAGCAACGCCGGGTTGAAGACAAAAAAGAACGGGATGAAATAAATAATCGCGCCCAGTCGCATCGCTTCCCAGCCAGCGCGCATTGCCGACACCTGGGCGACGGACGCCGCAGCGAAGGCCGCCAGTGCAACCGGGGGCGTAATGAAGCTCAGCATGCCCCAATACATGATGAACATGTGAGCGGCCAGAGGATCCAGGCCAGCATTGATCAGAGCTGGCGCCAGTACGATAGCCAGGAAAATGTAGGCAGCTGTCACGGTCATGCCGATGCCCAGCACAAAACTGGTGATGGCACCCATGATCAGCAGCACCAGCGTGTTGTCACCAGCCAGATAGACCAGGTCGTTTGCCAGAGTGCCGGCCATGCCCGTAACTGCCAGGGCACCAACGATCAGGCCAATGGCAGCCAGAATGCCCGCCAGCTCCGCCATCAGCCGGCCCGTGGCGGCAACCATCAGCATGAACTTCTTAAGATCCATGCGATGGCTGGTGAACTGGTTGATGATCAGCAGGGCAGCGGTAGCAATGAATGGCGCTGTCGCCTCGCGCTGCATATAGACCAGCATCACTGTCAGGATTACGAAGACAGCAATAAAGTACCAGCCTTCCTTGAATACAGCTCCCAGTTTGGGCAGTTCCGGTTTGGGCAGGCCGCGCAGGTCATTGCGCGCCGCGTAGGCATCGATCTGTACAAACAGACCAAAGAAATACAGTACGGATGGAACGATGGCCGCGACCGCGATGGTCACGTAGCTCACGCCGAGAAAACTCGCCATCACGAAAGCCGTGGCGCCCATGATAGGCGGCATCAATACACCGCCCGTGGACGCGCAGGCTTCTACGCCTGCCGCATAACCGCGTGAGAAACCTACGCGCTGCATCGCTGGGATCGACAGCGGGCCAGTGGTCAGCACGTTGGTGATCGGGCCACCACTCATGGAGCCCATCAGACCGCTGGAGAAAATTGCCACTTTTGCCGGTCCGCCACGCATGTGGCCCAGAAGGGCAAACGCCAGATTGATAAAGAACGGGCCGCCACCGGTGTATTGCAGGGAGACACCAAACAGAATGAAGCCGAATACCAGCATGGCAAAGGAGTTCAGGGCCACGCCAAAGACACTCTCCTCACCCAGGACATGGAATATCGCGACATCATGAATCGGCATGCCGATGCCGGCCACCACAGCAGGCATCTTGTCTGCATAGGTCGGGTACAGTGACAGCACCAGCACGATGAAGAAAATTGGCCAGCCGCCAGCGCGGCGTCCGGCTTCCAGAATGATGACCCAGGTAATCAGCGCCAGCACAATGCCTTCCAGTGGTGCTGCATATTCCCAGGCGTCCAGGATGATGCGCTCGGCGTTGAAGGCAAAGTACGAAAAGATCACCGCCACCAGGCCAATAATCACCTTGTCGTACCAGGGCACAAAGGTCAGATTATTTTTGTTCGACGGGAAGGTAATGAACACCATGGACAGCATCAGGCCGGTTATTAAATAGAGATAGCGCCCATCAAGCATGGTGTAGTCGATAAAGAAACCCAGCGCAAAAATCTGGTTGATGGCCAGCAGCGACGCGGCCGCTGTCAGCACAGCCATCACTGCCCGCCAGCGAGTGGCCAATTGCCGGTAGCGCCCGATGGCGGGCAGCTCGGAGGTGTCTTTCTTTTCTTCTGGCGGCGCGATGGGCGGGATAATCTTATCAGTCATGGAATTATTCTTTATTATGGGTCTGTTGGGTGTGTCGGCAAGGTCTCTACTGAGTATCTGACAGCGTTATCAGCCCGCGTGCGGCCAGCGCCTGTTCGCGATGGGCCAGCCAGCCGGCTTCAAAGGAGGCGCGGTCTTCCGGCGCACCAGGCAGGTACTCCTGCCAGGCATCCATCAGGACCTGCTGACGGAAAAGGTTTTCCTGTTGCTTGGCTTCCGCCTCCTCAGTCCAGATACCGATTTCCTTGAAGTAGCGTATGGCGCCTTCGTGATATGGAATAAAGGCATTCTCGAGCTGCTGGCCATTGATGCGCCAGCCATTGGCGCCCGGTGCTGAGGTCTTGTAGTCATCATAGTGAACCGCAATAACCTTGGCGATGCCGTAGACCATTTCGGGGTCCAGATCTTCCATGGCGACCAGAAGTGGATAGGCTGAGGTAAATACTTCAATCCCCTCTGCAGGATCGATCGCCGGGCCTTCTGTGGCGACATGGGGGACATACCAGGGTAATCGGTCCCTGACGCGCTGCACGCCTTCAGCGTTCTCCGGCGGAAATTCCACCCAGTGCAGGCCACGCGGTGAGGAGTCCAGTCGCATAAAGGGCGGCGAGTTGCAGGCGCCACCGGCAATATCAGCACGATCATTGATCACAGCATCAATTGAGGCGTTGTAGCCACCCACTTCCACCATTTCGACGTCGTCCCAGGTCAGCCCGGCATAGGCCAGCAGAGCCGTGGTGGCATTGTTCAGTGATGGCGCGCCCTGCACAAAGGTCACGCGTTTGCCGCGAATATCATCAACGGTGCGGATTTCGACATCGGCAGCAGTTGCCAGACTGAATGAGCAGCTGGTTGAAAAGTTGGACAGAATCGCGCGAATGGGCTGTGGACCCCAGATGCGTGCGGCAAAGTTCAGAATACCTTCCTGTGCGTAAACGGCCTCTGAGCCACCGGCCGACATATTGACCCGACCGGCATTCAGGGTTGCCAGACGCGAGACATCATTGCGGCCCGGCACAACACGTAGATTGACCCCATACTGACGTTGCAGGATATTGCCTATTGCAACAGCCTGGCTGTAGCCGCCGGTGCCAGTCGGGTATGCCGACCAGGCTACGGTCTGCGGCATGTTGAGTTGGCCAGCAGGTGGGTTTTCGGGAAGTTCTTCAGTGTTACAGGCAGACAGGGTGACGGCCATGATACCGGCAGCCGACGCGCGCCTGAGAAGGGTTGCGAGTGCCGGTTGCCAGGGTTGGGCAAAAATTGTGGCCGGTCTTAACATCTGCGTGTCTGCTCCTGAAGGTCGCTATTTTTGAACCAGTCAGGAAGAATAACGCAGGATATTCACCAAAGCCAGAACGACTCCGGTGTGAATCAGGCCAATGGCGGTTGTTGTGGGGTGAACGTGTAGACCAGATCCCAGACGCCATGCCCCAGCCGATGGCCGCGCCGCTCAAACTTGGTTTCCGGGCGGCCGGTATTGCTCGCCCAGACAGCCTCGCCCGCACTGTTGCTTAGCTCGGCATCGGCTTCCAGCACTTCCAGCATGTGCTCAGCATAGTTCTCCCAGTCGGTTGCCAGATGTATGTTGCCACCGGGTTTGATTTTCTGCTTGAGACGCTCAACGAAGCCCGGCTGGATCAACCGGCGCTTGTGATGCTTCTTCTTGTGCCATGGATCAGGGAAAAATATCTGCACTGTATCAATGCTTTGATCGGCGATGCAGTCGCGCAGAATCTCCACGGCATCATGGCAGTAAATGCGGAGGTTGGTGATGCCCTGCTGGTGAATCGTGTGCAGTAGTTTGCCGACACCGGGGCGATGTACCTCAATGCCAATAAAATTCTTTTCAGGACTTTCAACAGCCATCTGAGCCAGCGAGTCTCCCATGCCGAAACCGATTTCGACCACCAGCGGTGCCTGGCGTCCGAATGTCTGCATAAGGTCGAGAGGCGCTTTGGTGTCCTCAATGACATAGGAAGACCAGTAATTCTCAATCGCTTCTTTCTGGGCCGTGGTCAGACGTCCGGCGCGAATCACAAAGCTTCGCAGCGGGCGATGGTGAGCCGTGTCCGGCGTCTTTTCTGTCATGGGTGCGGGTCTGCTTATATTGTCGACAAGGGGATCAGAAAAACGTGCCATCTATCGGCGAGGAAGCGCTGGCATAGAGCTTTCGTGGCATCCGACCAGCCAGCCAGGCTTCGCGCCCGCTCTCCACGGCTTTGCGCATGGCGCTGGCCATCAGCACGGGATTGTTCGCCTCGGCAATGGCAGTGTTCATCAGCACGCCGTCACAGCCCAGCTCCATGGCAATGGTGGCGTCTGAGGGTGTGCCGACGCCGGCATCCACAATTATCGGCACTGCGGCGTTTTCCAGAATCATGCGGATGTTGTAGGGGTTTCGAATGCCCAGGCCGGAGCCGATTGGCGCACCCAGAGGCATGACGGCAATACAGCCGATTTCTTCCAGTCGTTTGGCAATCAGCGGGTCGTCGCTGGTGTAGACCATGACGTCGAAGCCGTCAGCAACCAGCTGCTCGGCGGCCGCCAGCGTTTCAGTAACATCCGGGTACAGAGTCTTCTGGTCGCCCAGCACTTCCAGTTTCACCAGTTTGTGCCCATCCAGCAGCTCGCGGGCCATGCGGCAGGTGCGCACCGCATCGGTGGCGGTGTAGCAGCCAGCCGTATTCGGCAGGATGGTGTAACGGTCAGGAGAAATGACTTCCAGCAGGTTTGGTTGATCCTTGTGCTGGCCAAGATTGACACGCCGGATCGCCACGGTGATCATTTCCGCGCCGCTGGCTTCCAGTGCCGCCAGATTCTCTTCAAAGCTTTTGTACTTGCCGCTGCCGATGATCAGGCGCGACTGGTAGGTTTTGCCGGCAAGTGTCAGTGGCTTGTCAGTATGGGACATAAAGCGTGGTTCCTCTGTGTTCAGCCGCCGCCGATGGCGTGCACAATTTCTATAATATCGCCGTCATGCAGCTGTGTTTCCCGGTGGCTGCTGCGCGGGACAATTTCACGATTGACTTCAACCGCCACGCGTCCGGTGGCCATATCCAGGTGCACCAGCAGATCCTGAATGGTGCAGGGTGCTGTGACGTCGATAGTGTCGCCATTAACTGTCAGCTTCATCAGCTGCGCCCCATCAGCATGGCAGCAGCCAGCAACAACCAGCCTGTCAGAAAAGCGACCCCGCCTATCGGCGTGATGGCGCCCAACCAGCGGATACCGCTCAGGCTGAGGATGTACAGGCTGCCGGAGAAGATGACAATACCAACCACGAAGGCCCAGCCGCTGGCGCGTAACAGGGTGGATTCACCGTACTGCATGCACAGCAGGCCAACACCAAACAGCGCCAGGGCGTGATACATATGGTACTGCACGCCAGTCTGAAAGACTGTCAGCAGATCCTCCGGTAACCGCGCCCGCAGGCCATGGGCGGCAAATGCGCCCAGCGCAACAGCAAGAAAACCATTGATGGCCGCGATGGCTACAAAGACTGCGGGCATGCTGACTCTCCAGGAAGAAAGACGTTTCAGTTAAACGCACATCCATGCGTCATAATAAAAAAGGCCGCTGTGATTAGCAGCGGCGCCTTTTTGCGTCGGGTTGGTAACGCAGGTGGCCGGTCAGGCGGTCAATACGCCCCGGACCTTGCTCATGGCATTCTGTTCAAGCTGGCGGATACGCTCTGCTGAGACATTATATCGCGCGGCCAGTTCGTGCAGTGTTGCCTTGGGTTCGTTCAGCCAGCGACTGGTGATGATGTCACGGCTACGCTCGTCCAGTTCGCTCATGGCTAGATGCAGGCTTTGAGTCTGACGCTCTTCCCACTCGTTTTCTTCCAGTTCGCGAGCCATATCGGAGCTGCTGTCTTCGAGGTAATACGCCGGCGACATGTAGGCGTCGTCATCATCGGCGTCCGGGTCTGCATCAAAGGCTTTGTCGTAGCCGCTCATGCGACCTTCCATCTGACGGACTACCGCAGCATCCACACCCAGGTCATCGGCCACCGCCTGCGCTTCGTCATTGCTCAACCAGCCCAGGCTCTTTTTGGCGCTGCGCAGGTTAAAGAACAGTTTTCGCTGTGCCTTGGTGGTTGCGATTTTGACGATGCGCCAGTTACGCAGAATGAATTCGTGCATTTCGGCCTTGATCCAGTGCACGGCAAAGGATACCAGTCGTACACCCATTTCCGGGTTGAAGCGTTTTACGGCCTTCATCAGGCCCACATTGCCTTCCTGAATCAGATCCGCCTGGGACAGGCCGTAACCGGAATAGCTGCGAGCCAGGTGCACAACAAAACGCAGGTGCGCCAGTACCAGCTGGCGAGCCGCTTCAAGATTGTTCTCGTAGTAGTACTGGTTGGCCAGCTCGAGCTCCTGCTCGGCAGTCAGCACCGGGATGCTGTTAACAGACGCAACGTAGGCCGTAAGGTCACGTCCCGGGACGGCCGGGCCGACCAGTTGTAAACTTCTTCCTGTCGTCATATTCTCTGTACTCATATACGTTCAGTAGATCCTTGAGTAAATCCTGAGAGTCATCTGAATCAATGGCTGGATGATCGCACTGGCGTAGTGACCTGCAGTGGTAAAACGCTTGCGGCGATCACCTCGCCCTTGTCCGATCATCCTACTTCAGACCCTATTTTAGCACTATTTATTGCATGAGTGATGTCCCTATGTCCAGCCTCACATTAACACGCGCCATCCGTCTTGCCACACTGGGCATGGGCCTTGCCCTGTCGGCGGCAGCCTGCACACCAGAGTCAGGCGATACCCCCGCCAGTCAGGCGTCTGCTCCTGCCGAATCGGCAACTGTCGAGAGTTCACAGGCCGAGCTGGGTCTGGGCGTCAATCTCGATAACCTGGATCCTACGATGCGGCCCCAGGATGATTTCTACCGTTATGTGAATGGAGGTTGGGACGACCGCACTGAAATTCCAGCTGACCGTTCGCGGTGGGGCAGTTTTGACGAATTACGCGAGACAGCCGAACAGCGCGTTCTCGACATCATTGCTGATGTAACCGCACCTGGTGGTGCGCAGACTGAAGAACAACAGAAAGTCGCCGACATTTACCAGTCTTTCATGAATCAGGCGCGTATCGAAGAGCTTGGTTTGCAGCCACTGCAGGATGACCTGGATGTTATCAGCGCCATCAGCAGTCATGAAGAGCTGATCGATTACTGGGCCCAGGCGCCGGCTGAAGGCCTGAATGCACCATTTGTATTTGGTGTAGGGCAGGACCAGCGTCAGTCAGATCAGTACATCACAACCATGTTCCAGGCTGGTCTGGGTATGCCGGACCGGGACTATTACCTCAGTGAGGATGCCCGTTTTGCCGAGATTCGCGCCTTGTACCGTGATTATATCGCCCAGTTGCTGGAGCTGGCCGGGCACGCCGATCCCGCGGGTGCCGCTGACCGCATAATCACGACAGAAACGCGACTGGCTGAGGTGCAGTGGACCCGCATCCAGAATCGCGATCGCAACGCCACCTATAACCGCATGACACCACAAGAGTTGAATCTGGCGGCTCCCGGTATTGACTGGCTACGCTATTTTTCAAGTTCAGATCTGCCTGAGATCGAGGCGCTGGTGGTTCGACAGCCTGCCTACCTGGAGGCCGTCGCCGATATGTATCAGGATGTCAGCATAGAAGCCTGGCGCGATTACCACACCTTCCAGCTGCTGAGTTCAGCCGCACCTTATCTGAGCGAAGATTTTGTGCAGGCACATTTTGACTTCTTTGGACAGGAACTGAGCGGCCAGCCAGAGCTGCGCGCCCGCGATCGACGCGCAGTTGACACCGTGCAGTCGCTGATGGGGTTTGCGGTTGGCAAAGTCTACGTGGAGCGGCACTTCCAGCAGGAGTCCAAGGACCGTATGGATGCGCTGGTGCGCAATCTGCTGGCGCAGTTTGAGGTGGCTATCAATGAACTGGAGTGGATGAGCGCCGAGACTAAAGTAGAGGCTCAGGACAAACTCTCCAAGCTCAATACAAAAATTGCCTACCCGGATGTCTGGCGTGATTATGAGTGCCTGGAAACGGCCGCTGACGATCTGGTTGGCAACATCATCCGCGCCACCCGCTGTGAATTCCAACGGGACATGGAGCGACTGGGTGGTGAGGTGGATCGCGACGAATGGTTCATGACACCGCAGACCGTCAACGCCTACTACTCGCCAACCATGAATGAAATCGTGTTCCCGGCGGGCATCCTGCAGCCGCCATTTTTTAACGTAGAGGCGGATGATGCCGTCAACTATGGCGCTATTGGCGCCGTGATCGGCCATGAGATCACTCACGCCTTTGACGACCAGGGGCGTCGTTCCGACGGAGAGGGCAACCTGCGCGACTGGTGGGAAGAAAGTGACGAAGAGCAGTTCACCGAGCGTGCCCAGCGCATGATCGATCAATATGACGCCTATGAACCAATCCCGGGTATGTTCATTCAGGGCGCTCTGTCACTGGGTGAGAATATCGCCGACCTGGGTGGTCTGACCGTTGCATTCCAGGCCTGGCAGCGCAGTCTGGAGGGCGAGCCGGCACCGGTTATCGAAGGATTTACCGGTGAGCAGCGTTTCTTCCTGGGCTATGGCCAGATATGGCGAACGCTGTTCCGTGACGAGGCAATGCGCCGCCAGCTGACGACCGGCCCACACTCACCAGGTATGTACCGCGTGCGGGGAACACTGTCCAATATGCCGGAATTCTATGAGGCATTTGGTGTTACCGAAGGTGATGGTATGTACCGTCCAGCAGCCGTTCGGGTCAAGATCTGGTAAGGGCACGCAGGTGGCGCGAAACAGAGAGTTTTGCGCCCAGCCACCCAAGGCCGGCGCTGCCCAGCAACAGGGCGGCGGCGCCGATACCACCCAGCCCGATAAGCTGATATTGCGGTCCGTAACTGGCCAGCAGGGTACTTGCCGGCTCTCGCAGCAGTAGCAGCATGCATTGCAGCAGCAGCCAGGCTGCCATTCCCCCAAACAGTCCATACCAGAGCCCCATATAAAGAAAGGGTCGCGCCATATAGCTGCGTGTTGCCCCCATCAGATCCATGACACGGATCTCTGCCTGACGATTGGCAATCAGGGTGCGTATGCTGTTGCCGGTGATAAACAGCACTGCAAACGCCAGAATGATGACCAGTGTCATCACGGTACGATCAATCAGCCTCGAAATGCCAGCAAGCCGCTCCAGCCATCGTTGATCCACCTGAATCTGGTCGACTCCGCTTAGGCCATTCAGCAGCTCTTGCAGTGACACCAGTGTTCCGTCGTCAGCGCTGGTTGGCTGGACTACAAATGCAGCTGGCAGTGGGTTTTCGGCCAGGCTATCCAGCACATCACCCAGGCCCGACCAGCGCGCAAAGTCTTCCGCTGCCTGCTTGGAAGAAATGAAGCGCAGACTGCCGACCAGTTCACTGTTGTCCAGTGCCTCGCGGATCTCGCTGATGCTTTGCTCGCTAATGTCCGGCGCCAGGTATACCGTCAGTCGATTGGTTGCCTCGAGGCGGTCTGTAAACTGCCCCAGGTTACTGCCGGCCACGTACAGCAGAGCCGGTAGCAGTAAAGCGATGCCAATAACGGCCAGGGTCATCAGGGTCGCGACGGGTTGGGCCAGCATGCGGCGGATTGTATCGAGCGCGCAATCTCTGTGATTGCTGGCCCAGGCATTGATGCGGATACGACGATCGCGCTCGCGGCGCGCCCCTTTGGTGTTGGCAGGCCTGTTCATCCGGCAGTTGCCCCGCTGCGGCTGGGGTGGTGCTCGTCACGGATCAGCTGGCCGTGGTCCAGCGTCAGAATGCGATGTCGCAGCCTGGTGATCAAGGAAAGATCGTGACTGGCAATCAGCATGCTGACACCGATCTGATTGAACTGTTCAAACAGGGCCATGATTTCGGCGGCCAGTTGCGGGTCCAGGTTGCCGGTCGGCTCATCGGCCAGCAGTATCTGCGGGCGATTCACCACTGCGCGGGCGATGCCGATGCGTTGCTGCTCCCCGCCGGACAGGGTCATGGGGTTGAGTTTTTCCTTGCTGAGCAGGCCGACCTTGTCCAGCGCGGCTCTGACTCGTCGCGCGGCCTCATGCTTGTCATAGCCGTCAATCTGCAGCGGCAGCGCGACGTTGTCGTATACGCTGCGGTCAAACAGGAGCTGGTGATCCTGGAACACCACACCGATGCGACGACGATAGTAAGGGATTTTGTTGGCAGGCAATCGGTGGATATTGCGGCCACCGACCAGAATCTGTCCCTGATTCAGTGGCTCGGAAAGCATCAGAAGTTTCAGCAGGGTGCTTTTGCCAGCGCCCGATCGACCAGTCAGGAAAACCATTTCGCCGCGATTCATGTCGAACGAGACCTGCTTCAGGGCTTCGTGCCCGCCCGGGTATCGTTTACTGACATCATCGAAGCGAATCATTTAGCGTTCGACCGGACCAAACAGAGCTGCGACAAACTCGTCTGCGTCGAAGGGACGCAGGTCTTCAGCCTGCTCGCCAATGCCGATGAACCGGATCGGCAGCTGCATGGCCTTGGCAATGGCGAATACCATACCGCCTTTGGCTGTACCATCCAGCTTGGTCAGACAAAGGCCGGTCAGATTCACTGCGTCATTGAAGGCTTTTGCCTGACTGAGAGCGTTCTGGCCCGTGGTGGCATCCAGCACCAGCATGACTTCATGCGGCAGGTCTGGATCCTGTTTCTTGAGGACCCGGACAATTTTCTCCAGTTCCTGCATCAGATTGGCTTTGTTGTGCAGGCGGCCCGCCGTGTCGGCAATCAGGACATCCATGCCGCGTGCCTTGGCAGACTGGTAGGCATCAAAGATGACTGACGCGCTGTCTGAGCCGGTTGCCTGCGCGACAACCGGTACCTTGTTGCGCTCGCCCCAGGCCTGCAGCTGCTCTACTGCTGCGGCGCGGAAGGTATCCCCGGCGGCCAGCATGACCCGGTGATTCTGGTCCTGAAAACGCCTGGCCAGTTTGCCAATGGTGGTGGTCTTGCCAACGCCATTCACGCCCACGATCAGAATCACATAGGGTTTCTTGCTGGTGTCGATGACCAGCGGTGCCGTGCAGGGATCCAGCAGCGCCCGCAACTCCGCACGCAGCTGGGTCATGAGTGCATCGGCGTCACTCAGCTGCTTGCGTTTCAGCCGCGCCGTCAGGGCGGAAATGACCTGTTCGGTTGCCTCGATGCCGACGTCTGCCGTCAGCAGCTGCATCTCGATGTCTTCCAGCAGATCTGCATCAATTTCCTTGCGACCGCCCACCAGGCTGGCCAGGCCTTCAGCAAGGTTGTCGCGGGTGCGGCTCAGCCCGAGACGCAGGCGGCCAAAAAAGCCTTCCGTCCTGGGCGGCTCGCCAGTGTCTTTTTTGCTGTTGGCAGCCGACTCTGCCCTTACTTTGGCTGCTGTCTCGGCCGCAGGTTCGATGTCGGGCTCAATGGCAGTTGAAACCGGCTTGTCGGCTTCATCACCGTTCTGCTTTCTGTCGTCGGCGTCTTTGGATTTCTTTCCAAAACCAAACATATGTACTTCCTGAAATGCGACTGTGTGCCATACACGGCAATTCGGTGTCTGACTAATTCTTGATTCGGAGCGGCAGCTCACCGCAGCGGGGCGCCTAGTTTAGCATCCCTGTGCACATCTGTGGGCTGAGTCAGTACAATGCAGGTTTAATTGCCTGCACCTGTAAGCGTGGAAACCCCGGTGCAGCGTGGGCTGACACTGAAATGGAATAGCAGATAATGGTTCGGCAATTCGGCGGTAAACAGAGGGCACGAGGACCCAGTGTAAATGGCACGGGGTCGCTGCGCATCATTGCTGGTGTCTGGCGGGGGCGTCGTATCACGTTTGCTGATGCGCCGGGATTGCGGCCGACGCCTGACCGGGTTCGGGAGACTGTATTCAACTGGCTTCAGGCGCTGGTGTCCGCGGAAGATTGTCTGGACCTGTATGCTGGCAGCGGTGCCTGCGGGTTGGAGGCGTTATCACGAGGTGCTCGCTCGGTCACCTTCGTGGATGCCGCCCGTGTAGCAACCGATACGATCCGCCAGCATCTGGTCACGCTGGAATCTGCGCCCGGTTTCGAGGGTCGCTATCAACTCGTTAACGCGCGTGCCGAGCAATGGCTGGTGACACAGTCTGCTGCAGCGCAAGGCACCAGTTTCGGGCTAGTGTTTCTGGATCCCCCGTTTGCGGATAACGTGCTGGTCGCGCAGTGCCAGGCGCTGGAGCAATCAGGGCTGTTGAAACCCGTCAGCCATGTATACCTTGAGTCTGGCGATCCATTGCCCGCGCCCGGCATCACGGAGCAGTTTCCGGAGAACTGGCAGCTGACTAAAAGCGGTCGTGCCGGAGCTGTGCATTTTGGCCTGTATCGGCGGGAGGCACCGTGAGTCCGCTTAATGTCAGAGAGCCACTGCGGTCTTCAGATCAACGTATCGACCTTGGCGATGAGTATCAGTCACCCTGGTGGTTGCCGGGCGGTCACCTGCAGACTGTCTGGCGAAAATTCGGCGCTCAGCCGCCGCTGTCCCGGCGTCGCCAGCGTATTGAGCTGAATGACGGCGATTTCATCGATGTCGATATCGCCGAGCCGCAGCCGGGGACCGTCGGCAGGTATGCAGGTGATCTGCCGCTGGTTTTGTTGCTGCACGGACTGGCAGGTTGCTCTGGTTCTCCTTACATTCTGGCCATGCAGGCGCTTTTGCAGCAGCAGGGAATTCGCAGTGTTGCCATGAATCTGCGTGGCTGCAGTGGCGAATTCAATCGCCTGCCGCAGGCTTACCACTCTGGTTGCTCGGACGATGTGGAGCAAGTGGTTACTACGCTGTTGGATCATGAAAATAATGATTGTCGGATCTGTGTTATCGGATACTCACTGGGTGCCAATGTGTTGATCAAATGGGCGAGCGAGACCCCTCTAGCATCGCGTCTGCAGGGGATGGTCAGCGTGTCCAATCCGTTCTCACTTGATACCTGCTGTAGGCGCATGGACTCGGGTCTGGCGAGTCTCTATGGACGATACTTTCTACGCCGCCTGCGCAGAGACCTGATTGCCAAGTATGAACACTTTAAGGCTCAGGGCTATCATGAACACACTGCACAGATAGATGCTCTGGGCGATCTGTCACAGTTGACGACCCTGCGTGAATTTGATGATGCGGTGACTGCGCCGCTGCACGGTTTTGACGGCGCAGAGGATTATTATGCGCGCTGCAGCAGTCGCCAGTTCCTGACGCGGATCAAAGCTCCCGTTTTGCTGGTGCATGGTTTGAATGACCCGATTATCCCTCCCCAGGCGCTGCCGGATCCGCACGAACTGCCCGTCGGTGCTATGTGGGATCTGCATCCCGCCGGCGGACATGTAGGATTTGCGGTGAATCGACAGAAAGACTGGCTGGAGCGGCGCGTACTGCGATTCATTGAGCTGACATAAGTTGATACGTGGTGTACCTTATCGTCTCCATTACAGGTCGCCTTCTGAATAAGGCAGACGCAACAGGACCCGTGTCTGTATGAAAACAGCCGTTTACCCAGGAACCTTCAATCCAATCACCAATGGACACACTGATCTGGTCGAGAGAGCCTCGCGCCTGTTCGATCACGTGATTGTCGCGATTGGCGTAAACAAACAGAAAAGCACGTCACTGTCGACTGAGCGGCGGGTGGAACTGGCCCGCAAGGTGCTGGGGCATCTCGATAATGTCGAAGTATGCTCGTTTGACACACTTCTGATCGACTTTGTCCGCGAACGTGGTGCCAAAGTCATCCTGAGGGGGCTGCGCACAGTGGCGGATTTTGAGTACGAATTTCAACTGGTGGGCATGAACCGGGCGCTGGATCCCAAGATCGAGACCATTTTCCTCGCCCCGGAGGAACACCTGTCCTACATTTCATCAACGCTGGTGCGCGAAATCGCGTCATACGGTGGTGATATTTCCCGCTTTGTACACCCGCTTGTCAATGAGGCGATGATCCAGCATCTTGCCGAGCAGTCCCGCTAGCGCTGGCATCGACGGCAGAACACAGTGCTGCGCTGACCGACCCGCAGTTCGGTAAGTGTCCCGCCGCAAACCAGACAGGGCTGTCCGCCGCGGCCGTAGACATTCAGGGATTGGCGAAAATAGCCTGGTTGTCCGTCCCCACCCACGAAGTCCCGCAGCGTCGTGCCGCCAACCTCAATTGCTCTGGCGATCACCAGCTTGATTTGTTCGGCCAGACGATCGCATCGCATTCGCGATAACTTGCCAGCCTCGGTCAATGGTCGTATTCCCGCCAGAAACAACGCTTCGTTGGCGTAGATGTTGCCCACCCCCACAACAACCTGACTGTCCATAATAAAGCTCTTGAGAGGAACCTTTCGGCCGCGGCTGCGTCTGTATAAATAGGCCCCGTCGAAATTTATTGACAGTGGTTCGGGTCCAAGATGGCTCAGCAGTGCGTGTTGCATTGGGTCTTCTGCGGTCCACAACATGGCACCAAAGCGTCGAGGATCGTGATAGCGAACTGCAATGCCGTGTTCGAAAATCAGGTCTATGTGATCGTGGACACGCGGTGGTTCCTGGGGATCAACTATTCTGAGGCTGCCTGACATACCCAGATGCACAAGCAAAGTTCCCGCATCGGTATGAATCATCAGGTACTTGCCACGCCGTGAGGTGTGGGTGATCTGAAGTCCTGGCAGGACAGTGGTGATCTGTTCAGAAACAGGCCAGCGTAAACGATTCTGACGCACTACCGTGCGAATCACGCGGCGCCCACTGATGTGGGGATCGATGCCGCGGCGGCTTGTTTCAACTTCGGGCAACTCGGGCATGATGTCTACACTTGCAAATTTGACGGGACATTATAGAGTTAAGTCAGGCTTAGTCCACCGAACGCCCAACAATAAGAAACGGAGTGCATCATGGCTCACCGATATGGCTCAAAAGGTGTATTGTTAGTCGCGCTGGGCATCTGCATGCCTGGTCTTGCAGTTGCTCAGGACGAGGTCGATGCAGGACTGGCACTGGTGTCCGATCATGAACAGATGATGGCTCGCGTGGAGCAGCTGCAACAGGAGGTGTCGAATCGCGAGTTGCCAGGCAACAGCTGGAATGCAGATGTTGCAGAGGCCCTGATTACGCTCGGGCAGGCATTGCAGGAAGCCAACGATCATCAGACAGCGCTGGAACACCTGGAGCGCTCGGTTCACATCAACAGAATCAATCACGGTCTGTTCAGTCTGCAGCAGGTACCGGCGCTGACGCTGCAAATCAAAAGTCACGAGGCCCTGGGTCAGTGGGAAGATGCGGATGGCCTGCGCCAGTATGTTTTTTATGTGCAGAGCAAGTCTCATATAAACAACAACCCGGAACTTATACCCGCCCTGGTTGACTACGCGAACTGGCACCTTGATGCATTCGCTGACCGGCGCGGCACCGAACCTACCACGCGATTACTGGATGCTTACCAGTTGTACGCTGTGGCGCTGAGCACCATCGAGAAGCAGCCAAACCCTGAGGCGTATCCGAAAGAGGAATACCTGCAACAGCTGGCATTCATTTCGTGGCTGATGCATCAGACTCGCACACTCAGCCGAATGGAGCTGCTGTATCACGAAGAGCGCAAAGTAGATGACAGCTGGGCTGATCTTAGGACTGACAAGCAATACCATGGCCGCAACAACGCCTATCTGCGCGGGGAGCTGGCGCTGCAACAGATCATCGATATCAAAGCCGCTCATCTTGCCGAGGCAGATCCTGGTTCTGCCGTTCATGATGAGCTGTTGAAGCAGTACGTAGAATCAATGCTGGACCTGGCAGACTGGAATCTGTTGTTTGAGCGACGCAATGGCGCGTCCCGTCAGTATGAGGCGGCCTGGGATGCCCTCGCAGACACGAACCCTGAGCTGGTTTCCGAGGTCTTTGATCGTGTTGTGCTGCTGCCGCGCTTTGAGCCGCGCGTCGGGCCCTCGCAGTCCCAGCCGCAGCAGGCAACAAGCAGCGTGGCGGCAGCAACAAGCAGCTATGCGTCGACCTCATTCGCGCCCACCTACAATGACGTGGTGGAAGACCGCATCGCGCAGCAGGACGAACTCGGCTACGTCACAATCGAATTCGACATTAATCGTTTTGGTCGTGCCACCAACATCTCCTTGCTGGAGTCAGATGCCAGCGACGTGGATGACGAGATCAGTCGCAGAATGGTCAACGCCCTGCGCTATAGTAAGTTGCGCCCGCGCATCCGGGACGGCAAGGCCATCTCTGTCGAGGGACTGGTCTATCGTTTCCCTTATGAGATAGCAAGTGACGAGGCTGCTGCGCAATAATGGTGACAAGGCTCAGGTCTATTTAATAGTGCCTGACGATACACGTACGTCCAACTGCCTGACATGGCTGGAGTTGTAGAAGATGGACAGAACGGTGATTAAGACATTGACGACGCTTGCAGCGGCAGCATTGATTCTGAGCGCCTGCGAAACCACGCAGCAGACCCAATCGAGCATGCCGCAGATGCCCTCGATGCCATCGAGCAGTTCTTCCATGCCTTCTTCCAGTAGTTCCAGCGGTTCAAGCGGTTCCAGTGGGCCCTCAATGCCTTCTTCAGGAGGTTCCAGCGGTTCCAGCAGTGCCTCGATGCCTTCAGGTGGTTCCAGTGGTTCAAGCGGATCTTCCATGCCCTCAATGCCGTCCGGCGGCGCCAGCGGCGGTGGCAGTGCCTCAATGCCCTCGGGCACAGCTGGAACATCAGGTGCCTCGTCGTCCTCCGGCTTGCCTGATTTTTCCAGCGGACGCCGCCCGGCATCGTCAGGCGGCAGTTTTCCCGGCGGACAGACTGCCGGTGGGGGGCAGGCCAGTGCCGGCGGCCAGGCAGGTTCAAGTCAGGGCGGAACCTCAGGACAGGGCAGCGGCCAGAGTGGCAGCGGGCCAACCTTCCAGGTGGGCACCAGTGGTATGGGTTTTCCTGACGTAATTGGTGGTTCCATGCCCGGCGGTGGCAGCAGCGCTGGCGGCAGCATGCCCGGTGCGCCCTCAGGCAGTGGTATGCCAGGATCAGGCTCAATGCCGGGCTCAGGCAGTATGCCTGGCGCAGGTTCAATGCCGGGTTCCGGCAGTATGCCAGGTTCCGGCACTATGCCGGGTTCGGGGTCCATGCCAGGTGGAGTTGCAGGATCAGGCAGTAGCGGCACCAGTGGTGGCATGGGCACAGGTACCATCGCCGGCGGTGGCACCGGCAGTCGCGCAGGTTCGGGGACCGGCGCGGGCACTGTGAGTGGCACCGGACAGGGCGCAGGAACCGGCAGCAACCCGGGTTACGGGGGTGGCACCGGCAGTTATGGTAGTGGCTCGGGAGGCTACGGCAGCGGGACAATGACTGCCAGTGAGCGAGTCGCTGTGCTCGACGGTCAGCTGGGCAGCGCCTATGAAGATTTTGACGGCATGATTCTGGCTGAGCGCGGGCGCGCTCAAAGACAAAGCAACGAAGCAGGCGCTGATCCTGCCGGCCTGTATGACGAAGGTGGGCAGGGCGCTGGCGGCGGCTCGCAGACCGGGCCTGGTGGCGGGGGACTGCCAGGTGTGGTTGCAGCCGGGCAAGGCAGCATTACAGAGGGACAGGGTGGTGTGATCGCCTCGAATGGCGGCGGCCAGGGTCCGCAGTCGGGAGGCTCCGGCGGATCGGTTGGTGGTCTGAACGGTGGCAGTGCGGGGGAGCAGGGTGAATATCCAATTCCTGACGATATACCCCCCACTGACCGTGGCGACGATGTGGTCGCGCGTCAGATTCGCGAGGCCGCGATGCGGGAGCCCGATCCGGAATTGCGCGAGGCGTTGTGGGATGAATATCGCCGCTACACAGGTATCGGCGAATAAGGGGAGAGGTAACAGCAATGCGAGCACTGAAGTCCGTTATGGCGCTTGGCGCAGTCATGATGCTGGCGCTAACTGGTTGTGCGACCACATCAGTCAAATCCACTGAGTTTGTCCCGATTGAGCAGGGCGTGCTCCCCGCCGACGACAACCTGATCATGGATGTCGCTGTCAGGGTTTTCGACCCCGGTATTGATGAAGTGGAAGAAGATGAACTCGACCGGACCAACTTTGAGATCCGCCGTGCCGAATCACGTTACGCGCCGTATTTGATGGCTGAGACACTGCAACGCTCCGGCAACTGGGGCGTGGTGCGTGTTGTGCCCACTGAGCGCAGCGTCATGGATGTCATTGTCGAGGGCCAGCTGCTGCTGTCTAACGGCGAAGGCATGATCATTGATGTCACGGTGACAGATGCGACCGGCCGGCAGTGGTACAGCCGCGAGTACGAAGAGCACATCAGCCAGTACAACTACGATCCCACGCAGCGGCAGTCACATGACCCCTTCCAGGTGATCTACAACACTATTGCCAATGACATGCTCGAGTTCCGGCGCCAGAACCTGAGTGCCGAAGAAATTCGCAATATACGCACAGTGGCCGAGTTGAAGTTTGCCGCCGAGTTTGCCCCCGAGATCTACGGTGACTATCTGGCGACTGATGAGCGCGGCATCACACGTCCGGTCCGGCTGCCAGCCGACAACGACCCAAACATGGCGCGTATCCGCGACATCCGTGAGAGGGACAATCTCTTTGTTGACACAATTCAGGACTACTATGCCACTTACGTGCGCGAGATGCGTGGCCCATACGATGCCTGGCGTGAAGTCAGTTACCGGGAAACGCTGGCGCTGGAAGAAACCGAACGCTCTGCACGACGTCGCTTTCTGCTGGGTGCCGCTGCCATAGCCGGTGGTATTGCGGGGGTCAGCCAGAACAGCGCTGCGGCCCAGACAGCCGGCATCGTTGGCGTGGGTGCAGGAGCCTATCTGGTTCGTAGTGGTTTTGATCGCTCAGCCGAGGCCAGCATGCACATTGCGGCCTTGCAGGAGATTGGTGAATCGCTGCAGAATGAAGTGGCACCCAAGGTGATCGAACTGGACGACCGCACTGTGATGCTGAATGGCACTGTTGAAGAGCAATATGAACAGTGGCAGGACATCCTGATGGAGATTTATCGAACGGAGACAGGCGGGATCTGATGGCAGTAACGAACAAGGATAGAATTTCCCCCTGGGTGTGGGTCGCTCTTGCAGTCCTGTTCCTCCTGGCACTTGCCGTTATTTTTGTTCTACCCAGAGTTGTCGAACAGTACGAGCTGCCGCTGACCGCGCGAGTGGAGCAGACGGCTGCTCCTGCGCCCGCCAACGCCCCGTCACGTCCTGCCGGAACCAATGTTTCCCCCTTCGAGGAAGCGCAGCTGGCGCGACAGCGCCGCGAAGCGCAGGACATTCTGGCTGAATTACTGCGCAAACAATCCGAACTCGAAATGCTGGGCGTCGAACAATGGGCGCCAGACCGCTTTGCATCCGCTCTGACAACGGCTCAGGAAGGCGATACCTTCTACCGAAACGGCGAATTTGACGCGGCGACCCAGTCGTATCAGCAGGGTGATCAAGCGCTGGATGCGCTGCTGGAACAGGTCGATGATGAATTCGCGCGAGCGATGGAAGCCGGCAATGCTGCGCTGGCCGCCGTTGATTCAGGCACTGCCCGCGAACAATTCACCCTGGCCGCAACCCTGGATCCAACCAGTGAAGAAGCTGACCAGGGCCTGCGTCGTGCTGAAACGCTGGATGAAGTCCGTGGCCTGCTGGACCAGGGAATTGCCCTGCAGCAACAGGGTGATCTGACGGGTGCTCAGGATTTGTTTGAACAGGCCATCGCGCTGGACCCGCTGCATCAGGAGGCAGACAGTCTGTTGGCAGACAACCAGCAGCGCCAGACGGATGCCCGCTTTACGGCCATCATGTCAGAAGGTTTTGCCTATCTTGAGAACGACCAGGCTGATGCCGCGATCGCGGCCTTTGAGCGTGCCCTGCAGGTCAGGCCCGGATCAGAACAGGCCGCCGAAGCCATTCGCCAGACTCGTGAAGAATTGACACTGGATTCAATTGCGCGACTGCGCAGCCAGGCCGAAACTGCCGAAGAGAATGAACAATGGCAGCAGGCCATTGATCTCTACACGCAGGCGCTGGCACTGGATGCCAACCTGGTGTTCGCCACCGAAGGTAAGGATTATTCAGAGCGTCGTCTGCAACTTGATGTGCTGCTGCAGACGAACCTGGACGAACCACTGCGTCTTTCTGATCCGGCAGCGCACCAGGAAGCCATAGATGTGTATCGCATTGCATCCGAATTGGCGGCTGATCTGCGCGCCGACGGCGTGGATCCTGGTGAGCGCCTGGAGGCACAGATTGAGCAGACCGGCCAGCTACTCGACATGATGCAGGAGCAGCATCCGGTCACTCTGGTATCTGATAATGCGACCGCTGTGACGATCTACCAGATTGGTGAGCTCGGTACATTTCAACAGACCTCGGTAATGCTTCGCCCGGGCCGCTATGTGGCTGTGGGTACCCGCCCCGGATACCGTGATGTCAGACAGGAATTTGTTGTAGGATTTGGACAGGCACCTGGCACGGTCACCGTCAATATTCAGTGCAACGAGCAGGTCGCAGGCACTTAGCGAGCGTTAACTTCATGCAGGATTCGCGCAATACCCCTGATCACGATGATGATATCGATATCATCACTCCGGTCGACTTTACACCGCCGCCCGCTGCCGGGCGCCGTATTGGGTTGCGCCTACGCTGGTATCACGTAGCTCTCATGGTGGCCCTGCTTATAGTGGCTGGTGCGGCCTGGTTCGTGCTGACTGCGCGTTCTGTCTTCATCGATACAACACCGCCCATGGCAAGTGTGGAAATAACTGAAGGTTTCGCTGTACGAGTCGGACCCCGTTACCTGATGCTGCCAGGCGATTACGGTGTGACCCTGAGCGCCCCTGGTTACCATACCAGCGACACCAGCGTGACAGTGGGTGAGCAGCAGGCGCAGACACATCCGTTTGAACTGCAGCCCATGCACGGCTTCGTCAGTATCAGTGTCAGCGGGGAACAGCAGCAGCCACTGCCGGGTGCGCGCGTGACACTGGATGGTGTTGATATCGGTGAGACACCTCTGATCAACGTAGAGATCGAGCCGGGCGAGTATCAGTTGCAGATCCGCATGGATCGTTACCTTCCCTACGATCAGCCTATTCAGGTCACTGGACGCCTGGTGGAACAGTCACTGACTCCAACGCTCGACCCGGCATGGGCCAGTATCAGCTTTAATACCACACCAGCAGGCGCAGACATCATTGCCAATGGTGAGCTGCTGGGTGTTACACCCGCTACCATAGACCTTCTGCAGGGTGTTTATGACGTAACGCTGAAGCGCGCTGGCTTCAAGGCCTGGCAGGACGACCTGCAGGTCAGTCCCGGCGAGGATGTTGCCCTCCCCGATGTAGCGCTGGAAGCCGCTGATGGGCTGGTTTTCATTCGCTCGGAGCCAGGCAATGCCAATGTCACGATCAATGGAGAGTATCGCGGGCAGACGC
This sequence comes from Pseudohongiella sp. O18, assembly GCF_021729085.1. GTDB lineage: Bacteria > Pseudomonadota > Gammaproteobacteria > Pseudomonadales > Pseudohongiellaceae > Pseudohongiella. The sequence goes on from NZ_JAJSAR010000001.1 coordinate 823,218, forward strand.
CACTGGAAGTCTCTTTGCCGCCCGGTGAGACACATGAGGTCCGGCTGTTCCGGACCGGGTTCGAGACGGCCGTTCGCCGTGTCACAACCAGTGCTGAACAGGAAAGCGATATCACCATCGCTCTGGAACCGGTAACCAGTCTGGTAAGAATCATCGCCCAGCCTGCTGATGCTGAACTTTACGTGGATGGTGAGTATCGGGGCAGTGCCAATCAGACAGTCGAACTGCTCGCCGCCAGTCAGCGCATCGAAATTCGTAAAGAAGGCTACGTCGCCTATACCAGCAATTTCACCTCGCGCCCCGGTCTGGATCAGGAAATTCGCGTCCAGCTGAAAACCGAAGAACAGGCCCGGCTGGAGTCAATCGAGCCCGTCATTACCACGGTCGCCGGACAAACCCTGGATCTGCATTACCCGTCGCGATTCACGATGGGCGCCTCGCGCCGCGAGCCGGGTCGTCGGGCCAACGAGACCCTGCGCGATGTTATTCTGGAAAAACCATTCTACCTGTCGCGCAACCTTGTCACCAACGAACAGTTCAAGCAGTTCCGCCCGGACCACTCCTCCGGTGTGATCCAGGGTCAGTCGCTGGACCTGCCGCGCCAGCCGGTTGTGCAGGTCACCTGGCAGGATGCGGCACTGTACAGCAACTGGCTTAGTGAACGTGAAGGGCTGGACCCGTTTTACACGGTAGTAGACGGGCAGGTAACGGGCTTCAATCCGCAGTCCACCGGATATCGCCTGCCTACCGAAGCGGAATGGGAATGGGCTTCGCGCACTGATGAGCAGGACAATAGTTTTCGCTTTCCATGGGGCGATGCCTGGCCGCCCAGCGAGCAGATCGGCAACTTCGCTGACGAATCGACCAGCGCGTTCCTTGGGCAGTACCTGCGTGGCTACAACGACAGCTATCTGGCTTCCTCCAATGTCGGCTCTTTCCCGGCCAACGCGCGTGGTCTGTATGATATGGGTGGCAACGTGTCAGAATGGATGCACGATGTATACGGGGCGGTCAGTGGGCTCAGCTCTCAGGTTGACGTCGATCCACTGGGGCCTGAGGAAGGCCGCTACCGCACCATCAAAGGCTCAAGCTGGATGCACGGCTCCATCGTGGAGCTGAGGGCGTCGTATCGCGATTTTGGTGAACAGGCTCGCAATGATCTTGGCTTCCGGGTGGCGAGGTATCTGGGCGAATGAACACAATCTACACTGGTCTTAAATCCCTGACTGCGCTGGCCTGCTTATGCCTGCTGCTGGTCACGGCAGTTAATGCCCAGCAGCAGCCTGCGCAGCAGGCGGAAGGCCAGGATGATTCCCAGTCCTCGCAGCAGGCTTCAAGTGACGGGGATGTCGCCGATGAACCGAACGCCGAGATGCCGGACATTGATAGCCAGCCAATAGAACCGGCAGAGGGCGGCGGGCCAGGACGCTTTATTCCCTCCGAACAGATTTCTCAGGACCTGGGCGTCTCGTTTCCGGTCGACATTTAACTGACTGCAGGATTGCTGAATGAAACAAAAATACCTGTCTGAAATTATCTACCAGATCTTTGCCCTGATCATTGTGGTGATCGTTGTGCATGCCGTCTATGTGGCGGTCATCAGACCCAACGCCGACATCATTCAGCAGCAGCAGACCATGATGCAGGAGGCTGACGAGGACTACGTGCCTGAGCGGTCTTTGTATATTGTTCTGCGCGATTTTGAACAGGAAACCTGTATTATCCTGTTCCTCTGGGCCCTGTCCATTGTGGGCATGAAAATGGTTCGCACCATGCGGGAAAGAGCTCTGCTGGATCGCGAGATGCTACAGGTCAGCGACGGGACCAGTATCCTCCCCGAGGACGCGCGGCAGTATGCGCGACCTGTTCAGGCGCTACCGGACAGAGAAAAGGGATACCTGCTACCCAGGGCTTTGCTGGCGGGCCTGCACCGCTTCGGCACAACGCGCAATGTCCAGGATGTTTCAGCAACCATTCGAGATGTCTGCGACAGCGAGGCTGAGCGACTGGAAAGTGAACTGGCGATCGTGCGCTACATTGCCTGGGCCATCCCGTCCATCGGCTTCCTCGGAACGGTGCGCGGCATTGGTACTGCACTGGGTCAGGCGCACCAGGCTGTCAGCGGCGATATCCTGGGTGTAACTGTCAGCCTGGGTGTAGCGTTTAACTCCACCTTCGTTGCATTGGTGACCAGCATCATGCTGATGTTTGTGCTGCACCAGTTGTCGCTGATCCAGGATCGCCTGGTGCTAGACACACAGACTTACTGTGACAACCACCTGATCAACTACCTGCAAGTACCGGGTCGCAACAATAGCCGACCACTTGCTGGTGATGAAGTGCTGGAGCCTGCATGAGTGCAATTCTGGAGCTGAATGACCAGGCGCTGAACCTGTACCGTGATGGCCAGCTGGTGGCCAGCAGTCCGGGGTATGCGCTGGTCCACGGCAAAGTTCCAGTTTTTGGTGACGAGGCGGCCGCCCGGAGTCGTCTGCACCCAGTCAACAGTTACAATGAGTTCTGGTATCGGCTGGGCATGGATCCACTGCCGCGGCAGGTCGCCAACTTCCGGCACCATGCTGACATGGCTTATGCCCATCTGATGCACCTGTCGGAACTGAGTGGTTATCAGGGCGAGCTGGTGATCGCAGTTCCGGGCAGCTTCTCGCGCGAGCAGCTGGCCGTGCTGTCCGGAATCGCCCAGCAAAGTCCATTTGCCCCCCAGGCAATGGTCGACACTGCTATTGTGGCCACCACAGCAGCGCCGTCAGATAGTGAGCAATTGGCCTTTATTGATCTGCAGCTGCATCAGGCCACGATCACTGTGATTCGTAACGCAAATGGTCGCTTGCAGCGAGACCAGGTGGTTCGCGTGCAGGGCGGAAGCTGGCACGGCATGGCAAACTCACTGGTACAGACAGTCAACGACGCTTTTATTGAGCAGTGCCGATTCAATCCGCAGCACAGCGCCGAATGGGAGCAGCAGCTTTACAACGAAGTGCCGGACTGGCTGCGTGCCATTAACTCCGCAGCACCGGAAATATCCATCGAAATAGAGACTGACAAGGCACGTCACAAAGCAACGGTGCAGACGGCAGATATACTGGGTGACCTGCAGATGATGCAGTCGCGTATTGAGCAGCAGCTTGCTGGCCTTGCGTCGAGCATGGGCGGTTCACTGCCGGTTCTGTTGTCATCGCGAGCGGCATTGATGCCGGGGTTGAAGTCAACATTACAGGCCGGCGGCTACTTGGCCGCCACAGCAGTCGTGAGCGGCGAGCAGCTTGCCGAGGCAGCCTTGCGTCTGGCAGCCAACGCACCTGGAGGCCAGTCGGCTGTACCTTTCATCCAAAGTGCACGGCTGCAGCAGTCGGCTTCTGAAAATACGGCCACCCACAGACACGAACCAGCCACGCATGTATTGCTCGATGGCCTGGCATGGCCGCTGTCGCATCAGACATGGATTGCCGCCGCTGAAGTTCCGGCAATCATCGCAGACAACCCACCGGGTACAGTGCTGGAGAGGGCTGGCAAGCGCCTGCAGTTAATCAGGGTGCGACATGGCGGGTAAAAAAAAACGCGGCTCATTTAACCCCCTCAGCCTGGCCTTTCTGGATGTGATGTCCTGTGGCTTCGGGGCCGTCGTTTTGCTGTTTCTTATTCTTGACCATACCGCCACCGAGGCGCGCAACGAGGCAGACCCCAATCTGACGGCAGAAGTGAATCTGCTGGAAGACGAAATCGTGGAAGGTCAGGAAAACCTGTTCCAGATTCGCAATACGCTGGATCGCGTCAGTCTGGAAGTGGTTGAAGCACAGGGGCTGGCTGACCGGATTCAGAGTGAGATTGATGACTTTCTTGCGCAACTGGCCGCGCTGGAAGGTGACTCAATGGCCACCGAGGAAAGCGTCGAAGCCCTGCGTGCTGATATACAGGCCCTTGAGGAAGAACTGTTGCGGCTGCAGTCGACGGCCGAAGCCGAACGGGGCCAGAGCAACCGCCAGTTTCTCGGCGACGGCGATCGTCAGTATCTGTCAGGGATGCTGCTGGGGGGCAATCGTATTCTGATTCTGCTGGATACGTCAGCCAGCATGCTGGATGAAACACTGGTCAATGTGATACGCACCCGCAACATGTCGGATACTGTGAAAAAGCAGACCGCGAAGTGGCGCCGCGCCACGCGAATCGTCGAGTGGATCAGCGCCCAGTTGCCGGTAATCAGCCAGTATCAGGTGCTGACATTTAACGAAACCGTACAGCCGGTTTTGCCTGGCAGTGAGAACATGTGGCTGGAAGTAGCCGATCAGGACCAGCTCAATGAGGTCGTACGGCAGGTGCAGGAACTGGTTCCCGAGGGGGGCAATAACCTGCAGGCAGCGTTTCAGGCGGTCGCCAGCATGAACCCACTGCCCGACAATATTTATCTGATTACCGACAGTCTGCCCACGCGCAACAATCGTGAACCGCGCGGCAGCACCATTTCGGCGCGCGACCGGCTCAATCTGTACGCCGAGGCAATTGAAAGTTTACCCCGGAATATTCCGGTCAATACTATACTGCTGCCGATGGAGGGTGATCCCGCTTCGGCGGCCGCATTCTGGCAGCTCGCTCATTTGACGAGCGGTTCATTCATCACACCGGCGCGGGACTGGCCATGAGCAGACGCAGAAAAAGAAGCGAAGAGGACAGCTCCAGCATCTCCTTTCTGGACGTGATCTCATGTGGCTTCGGTGCCATCATTCTGCTGTTGATGATTACCGAGAGTTCCGCTCCGGTCAGTCTGGAAGTCACTATGGACCAGCGTGATCAGCCGGTTGCGGATCTGCAGCAGACGCTGTTCGAAATCCGCGGCGAAACCGATGTGGTCAACCGGGAATTGAACGCCAGGCGGGAACAATTGTCCGCCTACCGTGAGCGAATTGCCCGGCTGGAGCGTGAAATGTCCAATATTCGCGGCCGCTTTCAGACCTCTAACGAACTGTCTGAGGATATGAACGAGGAGGAAAACCGGCTGGCCATCGCACGGCAATCCCTGACAGCTGAAATGCAGCGACTGCTGGGGCAGAATTTCGAGCGCAGCAATAATGTGATAGGTGGCATTCCAGTCGACAGCGAGTACATCGTTTTTATCATCGACACCTCAGGCAGTATGTTCTACAACGCCTGGCCCAGGGTGCTGGAAATGATTACCGAAGTGCTTGATGTGTACCCCGAAGTACGGGGCATTCAGGTGATGAACGATATGGGCGACTATATGTTCCCTGCCTATCGCAATCAGTGGATTCCGGACACGCCAGCACGCCGCCAGGCCATCATTTCGACACTGCGCAACTGGTCGCCATTCAGTAACAGCAGCCCGGTAGAAGGCATCACCCGGGCGATCAGCACCTTCTACCAGCCAGGCCAGAAAGCGAGTATCTACGTATTTGGTGATGACTTCCTGCCTGGAGGGTCGATCACACAGGTCGTTCAGACGGTCGACCGTATCAATCAACCGAACGCAGATGGCGATCGATTAGTGCGTATTCATGCGGTAGGTTTTCCGGTATTGTTTGATCTGGACCCGAGATTTCATGAGAGTGTCTACCGTTTTGCCACACTGATGCGCGAGCTGGCTGAACGCAATGGCGGCAGTTTTGTCGGGCTTAACGCTTATCAATAGCGGTGACATCCAGATGACACATTCATGGATGGTCCCATAGGTTATGCTAGGGGCAGTTTTGCAAGTTTAAGAGAGGTGACAAGGTGATCGGCAGCATTAACCCAGTTCGCGTCCTGATAATGATGATGTTGGCCACACTGTGTGCCTGTGCCGCCAGTACGGTGGAAGTCAGAGGCAGTTACCCCAGTCCGACGATTCAGCGCATTCCTTTGACCCTTGGCGTCTACTATAGCGACGCATTACGCAACTATACGTACACAGAGCGGTCTCAAACAGGAGATGATGAGTATTATGTGGAGTCTGGACAGACCCACATGGAACTGTTCAACACCGTACTGCCGGCGATGTTCGAGAATGTTGTCCTGCTGGACGACCCGGCGCAGGCTGATGCCATGGGCGTAGACGCGATATTCATGCCCAGCATCGACGAATTCCAGCTGGGAATGCCGCAAAAGACCAGGCTGGAGGCGTATGAAGTCTGGGTCAAATACAATATGCGTTTGACCGGAACGGATGGTTCTTATATCGCTGATTGGGTAATGACAGCGTATGGAAATGCCACGGTAGGTGGTCTGAGTACCGCTGAGAGTGGTATCAATGATGCAGCGGTCGCAGCACTACGCGATCTTGCATCGAATTTCTCGATCAGCTTTACAGCTGTACCAGATGTCAGGGACTGGCTGGCGCGGCGCACGTGAAATGGCGTAACTGATACTTCAGGAGTCAGCATGAATACAACTAGAAAAGGGTGCACGCTGGCGCACTGCCGAATATGGCCAGCACTATGTGTTTTGCTGTTGGCAGGTCTGAGCGCGTGTACCAGCACGACAATCGATGAGTTCCGGCAGGCAGAAACCGGCATAAGTCATGACGAGACGGTCGTCATCCTTGGGCGACGTCAGGGCGCAGGTTATGAAACCGCTGCCGACTTTGTGCAGTGTGTAGGTGACCGCATGGGCCGCGGCAGAGACGGGTTAAGCGTTGTGCCCGAGCAGCAGTTCGTCGATGCCCTGTTCCCCTGGTTTGAGCCGCGCACCGCCCCTTTGCGCAGTGACGACCTGCAACAGCTGATGGCGCAGCCGATGGTCAGCGAGAAAATGAGCCAGTTTGGTATCCGTTACATTGTCTGGCTGGATGGGCAGACAGAAACCACCAATCGTATGGGGTCAATCTCCTGCACGGTGGGGCCGGGTGGTGGCGGCTGTTTCGGGTTTGGTTCCTGGGAAGATGATTCAAGTTTTGAGGCCCGCATCTGGGACGTATCCTCACATACCGCAGTAGGCACCATCAGTGCAGACGCCAATGGTCAGTCCTACATGCCGGCGGTATTTGTTCCCATTCCGTTGCTTGCCAGGGTTGAGGCTAACGCCTGCAACAGCCTGGCGGATCAATTGAAGCTGTTTGTGCAAGGCGGCTGAGGCGCCACAAGTCAGTATTTACAGGACGGGGCAGTTCATGAAGCCATTCGCAGTAGTTGGCAAGACAAAGATAGCAATTCTGGGGGCTCTGCTAGCAGCGGCCAGCCTGCAGGGCTGTGCCATCAACCCGGCGACGGGTCAGGGCAACCTGGTTTTGATGACTGAAAACCGGGAGCTGGAAATTGGCAAGGAAGAGCATGAAAAAGTGCTGGCCTCCATGCGTGTCATGGAAGACGAAGCTCTGAACGCCTACGTCACCGAAGTCGGGCAGCGTGTCGCCGCGACCAGCCACAGGCCAGACCTGGAATATACCTTCACCGTTATCGACAGCCCGGAGATCAATGCCTTTGCCTTACCGGGTGGCTACGTTTACATCAATCGCGGACTGTTGCTCTATCTGAAATCTGAAGACGAGCTGGCTGCAGTCCTGGCCCATGAGATTGGACACATCACGGCGCGGCACGCCATTCAACAGCAGGCACGCGGCCGGCTCGCAAACACTGCCGCAACAGTAGGTGGCGTCGTTGCTGCGGTTGCCACTGGCAGTGGTTACATCGGCTCCGAACTGGCGCAGATTGGTTCTATCTGGGCGGCAGCCGGTGTCAGTGGCTTTGGCCGCGAGAACGAACTGGAGGCCGACAGTCTGGGTGCCGAATATCTTCGCAATGCCGGCTACAATCCGCGCGCCATGATCGATGTACTTTCCGTGCTCAAGAACCAGGAAGACTTCAATGTGCGGGTGGCTCAGCGCCAACCCACCTACCATGGTCTGTTTACCACGCACCCGCGTAATGATATTCGACTGCAGCAGGCGGTTGCACAGGCCGGAACGGTGGATGATGCGCAGCTTCGCGAAAGTGATCCCTCGGTTTTCCGCCAACAGATAGATGGCCTGCCGTTTGGTGAAAACACGGTTCGCACAGGCGATCGCAATCGTTATTACCAGGATCTGCTCAGCTACACCATGGTCTTTCCCGATCAGTGGGAGATTCGCGAGACACCTACTACAGTGCAGGCAAGCGCCGCTGACGGCTCAGCCAGCATTCGTGTCGAAGCCCAGCGTATGCAGGAGAGCAAGGAGCCACGTCTCTTTATCCGTGAGAATCTGGGCATTGAAGACCTGCAGCGTTCTGAGGCGCTGTCGCAGTATCGCCTGCTGGGTTACACCGGTACGCATACCAACGAATCAGGCCATCACGAGCGGGTTGCAGCCATTTATCTGGGGCCACGAGTATTCGTCTTCAGAGCACAGGTGACAGACCCTGAAAAAGTCGATGAACTCGACCGGCTATTACTGTCCTCTATTCGTACGTTCCGCGCCATACAGATGAATGAGCGTGCCGGCAGTACCGGACTGCAGGTCCGCTACGTACAGGTGACCACTGGTTTTGACTGGGCGGCACTGGCGGCGCGCAGCCCGATCAGTCAGTATCCCGAAGAGACGCTGCGGCTGTTGAACGGTTACTATCCGATTGGCACCCCGGAGCCGGGCGAATGGATAAAAATTCTGCAATAAAAAAGGTTCTTGAGAGCCAGGGATTTGACAATGACAACAAGAAACTGGATTAAGGCATCGCTATTCGGCACTTCGGCAGCAGTATCTTTGCTGGCATTGATCAGTATCAGTACTGCGCAGGATGGCTCTCCGACTGGAGCCATTACCACCCGAACGCACACATTCACTCCCATCAGGGATGACATCTATCACGTAGTCGGCACGGGCACAGTCAACGTGATGAGTCACGCCATGCTCATTGAAGGCGAGCATGATCTCCTGGTGGTCGACTCTCATGTCACACCCAATGCCGGCATGGCGCTTCTGGATGCGATCAAGTCGGTCAGCGACAAGCCGGTGCGCTACCTCGTCAATACCCATTATCACTTTGATCACGCACACGGCAATCAGGTATTTCCGCAGGAAGTGGAAATAATCGGACACCCCTATACGCGACAGAAACTCTCCGGCGAACTCGGCAATGTGCTGGAAGAGTCTACCTTCCTGAGTTTTACTGAGAGCGTGCCGGACCAGATTGAAAACATGCGCGCTGAGCTCGCGCAGACAAGCGACCCGGCGCGTACCGAGGAGTTGCGTGCTCGCATTTCCATGCAGCAGGCACACTATGAATCGTCTCAGGAGATAGTGCCAACACCACCGAACATTACGGTTGACGACAAAATGACCATCTACCAGACCGTCGATGGTGGCGGGCGGGAAATCCAGATCGTTCACCTGGGTCGGGGACACACAGGTGGCGATGTTGTGGTGTTTCTGCCAGATGAGCGACTGGTTTACACAGGCGATCTGATGGTACCGGGTATTCCTTATATGGGTGATGCCTACCTCAATGAGTGGCCGGATGCACTGGAGCGTCTCAAGGCGCTGGATTTTGACACCATACTCCCCGGTCATGGGCCGGTTGTTCAGGGCAAGGATCGCATTGATGATCTGCAGGCTTACATGCGCGATCTCTGGCAGCGAACTGCCGAACTGAAAGCCCAGGGCCTTTCGTTCGAGGAGGCCGCAACTGCCATCGACCTGACGGGACACAGCAACAACTACCCTCAGTTGCGCGAGCCCGGTGCGGACCCGCGCGCGATACGCCGTATCTATCAATTGCTGGATGAACAGGATGGCCAGCCCTAAGAATATTGCAGTATCAGGTGTAGCCTCTGTAAACAGGGGCTACACCTGACATCTGCTGTCCAGTTGCACCTCTGTTCCGTGATGGCTATTCGTAGGTGAGCTCAGAAGTTTTTCCGCGAAAAATTCGGTAGACAAAGAATGTGTAGCCAAGAATAGCTGGCAGCACGATGGCAGTTCCCCAGAACGTGAATAGCAGCGACGGAGTGCTGGCGGCCGATTCCCAAATCGTCATCTGGCCGATAATGATGTCGGGCAAAATGCTGTAGGCCAGTCCAAGTGCGGCCAGCAGACAGAGTACGATCAGTCCCGCGAACAGTAGCCATTCGCGGCCCTCACGCAGCGCGTGTTGTCTATACAGCAAAAACATCATCCAGCCATAAGTCAGCGTACTCAGCACCGGAATGGGCAGCAGCATCAGTCCATTGGGGTAGCTGAACCACTTGTCAGCGATTGTCTGGCTGACTAGCGGTGTTGCGATAGACACCAACAGCAGCGCAACACCCATCGGCAGAATGGCTCGTGCTGCCCAGCGCATGGCCTTGTCAAACAGTTCGCCTTCCGTCTTGATCAGCAGCCAGGCAGCACCCAAAAGCACATAAAGCGCGGGCAAGGTAAGTGCAATCAGTATCGAGAAAAGCCAGCTCAGGCCGGTTTCAGCCAGTCCAGTGATATAGGTGCCCAACATCCAGCCTTGTGAGCAGGCAGTGATCAGTGAGCCCACAGAAAATATAAGGTTCCACATATCCTTCTTGTCGGATACCGCCTTGGCACGAAAGTCGAAGGCAATGCCGCGCAACACCAGGCCCATCAACATCAGAGTCACTGGAATGTACATGGCCGTGAGTATCTCGCCATGTGCCTGTGGGAAGGCAATTAACAGAATGCCAATGCCCAGTACGATCCAGGTCTCATTGGCATCCCAGAAGGGTCCTATTGAAGCAATCATCAGATCTTTTTCACTATCACTGGCCAGCGGCAACAGCAGGCCTATGCCCAGGTCATAGCCATCCAGGATTACATATATCAGAAGGGCAAGGCCCATGGCACCTGCAAAGAATAAGGGCAGCCAGGTTTCCATATTACGCCTCCTGTCTCTGTTGGTTGGCTTCGTATCCACCCAGTTGCCTGAGTGCCAAAAGCGAGGCAGCAGGTTTGGTAGCCATATACCTCAAGGTGGCGATGTATGAGATCATGACGAATATGTAGAGGGCTATGTAACCCATGAAAGTGCCAAGCATGACACCGCTGCTGTGGTCTGCAACCAGGTCGGCGGTGTTCAGCATCCCGTAGACTATCCACGGTTGCCTGCCAATTTCGGTGACATACCAGCCTGCCAGAACAGCTACCCAGCCAGAAAATGTCATTACGGATGTTGCTGTCAGCAGAGCGGGGCCGGGAGAGCGGCGCTGTTTGAACAGCACCCACCCGGCCCACCAGGCAACTACGATCATCAGCACTCCCATGCCCACCATGACGCGAAACGCCCAGAACACGGGTGCCACTGGCGGGTGTTCGCCAGCAAATTCATTGAGCCCCAGGATCTCGCCGTCGAGGTCGTGCGTCAGAATGTAGCTGGCGGCTCTGGGGATTTCGATGGCAAAACGTGTGCTGCTGGTTTCTTCATCTGGAAAACCGAACAGTGTTAACGGCGCGCCACGCTGTGTCTCCCAGATGCCTTCCATAGCGGCCACTTTGGCCGGCTGGTGTTCCAGGGTATTCAGGCCGTGCAGGTCGCCAACAAGGACCTGAAGCGGTGCCAGAACCATCGCGGTCGCCACCATGGCGCGGAAGATCTTGGCGGTGGCCGGGCCGTCAACTTTGCGCTTCATGCGCCAGGCGCTGATCCCCATTACCAGGAAGGTGGCGGTCAGCATGGAGGCGATCATCATATGCGCCAGGCGATACGGAAACGATGGATTAAAAATGACAGCCAGCCAGCTCTCGACATGGAAGACGCCATCAATCATCGTGTAACCGGTCGGAGTCTGCATCCAGGAATTCAGGCTGAGTATCCAGAACGCCGACAGCGTAGTGCCGACCGCTACCAGCGCGCAGGCAATGACGTGCATGCGATTGGAAACCCGGCTCTTGCCAAACAGCATCACGCCCAGGAAGGTTGCCTCCATAAAGAATGCTGTCAGCACCTCGTAACCCAGTAGTGGCCCGGCAATGTTACCGGCACGTTCCATGAAGCCGGGCCAGTTGGTGCCAAACTGAAAGCTCATCGTGATACCAGACACAACGCCGATGGCAAACGACAGGGCAAATATCTTGACCCAGAAGTGGTAAGCGTTCTCCCAATGCTGGTCGCCCGTGTATGTGTAGCGCAGGCGAAAGAACAGCAGGATCCAACCCAGGCCGATGGTGATGGAAGGGAACAGGATATGAAAGCTGATATTAGCCGCAAACTGGGCTCTGGCTAGCAAGTATGGGTCAAATTCAATCATACGCGTCGCCTTCGGTGTGCGTCTGACATGCCTGCCAGACGTGTGGGGGAGGTCTCTTGGTGAGTATGCCAATAATTCTGGCGATATGAAATTCATAGACAGCTTGCGGTGTAGATGTAAAAGCTGCGGAGCCACACAATAACGGTGTACGATCCCATGAGAAAACCGACTGGTGAGTAAGCGACAGACACGGACATCCGGTATTCCTTCATGAAAGCAACCATCAACGCGCAGGCAGCTGTTCGTCACCTGAAAAAGGCCGACCCGGTCATGGCAGGCCTGATCAAACAGGTAGGGCCGCTGCGGGTCCCGGTCAAGCAGGTGGATGATCTGTTTGGCACCCTGGTCGATGCGATCACCGCACAGCAGCTGTCAGTCAAGGCGGCAGCGACAATCTATCGACGCTTCTGTGAGCTGTACGGTGACCCGGATCAGGCACCGGATCCCGTGCGTGTACTGGAAACACCCGAAACCTCTTTGCGTGCCGTCGGCCTGTCGCGAGCGAAAGCACTGGCAGTGGTCGATCTTGCCCGCAACGTAGTGACCGGTGCGCTTCCGCCATTGCCCGAGCTGATCGACATGGACAATGAGCAGGTTGTGCAGTCTTTGGTCAAGGTACGTGGAATCGGGCGTTGGACGGCAGAAATGTTTCTTCTGTTTCAACTGGGCCGGGCCGATGTGCTGCCGGTAGATGACCTGGGTGTCCGCAAAGGATTCATGCTTGCCTATCGATTGGCTGAGATGCCTTCCCCGCGGGATTTGCTTGAGCACGGGGAATGCTGGCGTCCACATTGCAGCGCAGCAACATGGTATCTGTGGCAGGCGACGCGCCTGAATGAGCTAAGGCAGCCGGGCTGAGTCAGTCGCTTTTTGTTCGGGAACTGACGCGTAACGCGCTCTTCACCCAGTTCGCTGCGAGGTGAGTATCAGTGATGCGGGCAGGCCTGTCTCGGGGTTTAACGGCTCGCGCACGGAAACCAGTCTCAAGCCGCCCGTATTGACCAGCGCGACCCAGCTTTCCAGGGTGCGGAAATACCAGGGTGCCGGGTCCGTGAAGGTCTTATCAAAGCCCAGCCATGAACCCTCGCGCCAGCCATCCTGATAGGCGGCATCGCCACAGGCCATCAGCGGATGCAGAGTCTGTATCACCAGATGCCGGCCAGGTCGAAGCAGCGTCTGAGCGGCAGTTACGACTGCACTGCCTGACTCCTTGCCAAGCAGCGAAAAGTTGCAGACCATCAGGTCTACCGTGAGCTCCAGGGCTCCGCTGGCCAGTTCATCATATGTCATGACCTCAAAGCGATGGGCAGAGTGACGTCGTGCTTCTGCTATCAGTTCGGGAATGGCATCAATGCCGGTAACGCTGCCAACCAGCGGGCTGAGCTGGCGTGTCAGCCAGCCTTCGCCGCAACCTGTGTCCAGTACCGACGTCGGCTTGCAGTCCAGCACCGCACTGATCACGGCATCATTTGTCACCAGGCGGCGACTGGCGATCGTCTGTGCTTGCACCGCACGAGCCCACGGCGTAGCATTTTTGCGCCAGGAGTCGATAATGCGGGTTTCGTGAGATTCCTTCATGCGTGGCACTATATCACCAAAAACAGCACCAAAAATAAGAGCAAAAAAGGAAACCAGTGATGACTCGACGCCACCTCATGACCACCCTGTCTGGCCTGTTGCTAACGCTGGTCGTCACATTGACGGCGGTGGTGCAGCCCCATGATGCACACTGGGTGACTGCCTGGACAATGAGTCCAAGCACCCTGCTGCCGTCACCAGATGCGGAAGATGCTTTTCATAACCAGACCCTCAGGCAGATTGTCAGGGTGACTGCTACGGGGGAGTCCATCCGCCTCCGTGTGTCGAATGTGCATGGCAATAAACCTCTGGCGATTGGTGCGATGACCGTCGCCCTGCACGCGGGCGATGGCGCGTTAAGGCCCGGAACCTTGCAAGAAGTGACCTTCTCGGGAAACTCCCATTTTAATGTGGCACGTGGTGCGGTGGCGATCAGTGACCTGGTTGGGCTTAACGTGAGCGATCTTGATGAGCTGGCGGTCAGCATCTATTTGCCGCAGGGCTCAGGCAATGCCACCACCCATCGCGTAGGCCTGCAGACCAACTACCTGCTTGCGGGTGATGCCACCACAGAACTGCAACTGCCCGATGGTGCAGAAACCTTTGAAGTCTGGCATTTCCTGAGAGCGATTGACGTGCTTGCCGATGAATCGGTCAGCACCATTGTCACCGTCGGCGATTCGATTACTGATGGGGTTGGTTCAACACTGGATGCCAATCTGCGCTGGCCGGATCAGTTTCTGGCCCGCCTGCGAGCCGATAGCGACATGCCGCAGTATGCAATTGCCAATGCCGGCATTAGCGGCAATCGAGTGTTGCATGAGCGCGCTGAAATATTCGGTGAAAACCTCCAGGCAAGATTTGAACGCGATGTGCTGGCGCTCAGTGGTGTCAGCCATATTGTCTTGCTGGAGGGCATCAACGACATCGGTATGTCAGTCAGTCTTGCCACGGATCAGGAAGTTACCCCGGAACAGATCATTGCCGGTTATCGTCAGATCATCGCGCGTGCCAAAGCGCGTGGCATAGTCATTATTGGCGCAACGCTGACGCCGTTTGCCGGAGCCGGGTATTACACGGAAGAGGGCGAGGCCAAACGCCAGCAGGTGAATGACTGGATTCGCAGCTCCGGCGCCTTTGACGCCGTAATTGATTTTGATCGGGCGATGGGAGACCCGCAGAATCCGGGTCGATTGCCCGCCAGCTTCACGTCGGACAACCTGCACCCCAATGATGCAGGGTACAAGGCGATGGCCGACAGCATCGATCTGGGCATTTTCAGGTAAAGGCTCGTTTGTGTTTACCCAGAGGGCACAGGTACCCAAAGGGCACTTGTACCCCCGGGCGTCACAGGGTAACTTGCAGATATTCCTAAAATAAAAGTCGGAGAATTGTCTATGCGCAACGCCTATCCAGGACTGACACTCTTGTTGGCCGTCGGGCTTGTTGCCTGTTCGGAGCCAACGGAGACAGTGATCTCAGGCAGCGAGGAAACAACTTCAGGTGCTGTCGATGCTCTGCAGGAGGCCACGCAGGAAGCGGCCTCAACTCCCCAGATGGCAGCGCAGGAAGCGTTGAATGTAGAGATTTCTCTGGGCAGTGCCGTCAAGCGATTGTGCTCATCAGTGCTGGTCGGTGGAAGAGCCATTGAACATGTGATGGCGCAGGAGCTGAGCAATGCTTCTGCCGCAGGTGTGGATTTTACTTTCTCGATTGATGGCGACCTGGTGACGGGTGCGGGTGCAGGACAGACTGTACAGGCACTGTACCGGGAACACCTGGGTTGCACGCTGGTTAAAAATACCTCTGTTGAAGTACTGCAGGCGCAATTCGACCCGGCACTTTATCCCGAAAAACCTGCCGCCTCGGACGCTGAATGGCCCCTCGGTGATAGCGTGGTGCTGCCCGCAGCGCTGCCCGGGGTGGATCTTGACGCCATCAATGCCGCCGTTGACCAGGCCTTTGAGGATATCGAGCCGAATCAGAACATCAATACTCGCGCCGTGCTGGTCATTCACGAAGGCAAAATAATCGCCGAGCAGTATGCCGAGCCGTTTAATGCACAGATGCCGCAACTGGGCTGGTCCATGACCAAGACTGTCACTGCAGCACTGAGCGGAATGCTGGTTGAAGAAGGTATTTTTGATGTTGATGCGCCCCCGGGCATTCCAGAATGGCAATCCGCAGATGACCCGCGCCGCCAGATCACGCTGGAGAATCTGCTGCAGATGTCCAGCGGTCTGGAGTACTCCGAAGTCTACACTGCCGGATCAATGTCTGACGTCATTCTGATGCTCTATACAACAGGTGATACGGCAGCTTATGCAGTCGATCAGCCACTTGCACAAGAGCCCGGTAGCACTTTT
Organism: Pseudohongiella sp. O18; assembly: GCF_021729085.1. Taxonomy (GTDB): domain Bacteria; phylum Pseudomonadota; class Gammaproteobacteria; order Pseudomonadales; family Pseudohongiellaceae; genus Pseudohongiella. The sequence continues at coordinate 839,333 of NZ_JAJSAR010000001.1, forward strand.
TATTATTCCAGCGGCACAACCAATATCATCGCACGTACACACCGCCAGGCCTTCGATGGCTTTCAGGAGTATTTCAACTTTCCCCAGGAGCGACTGTTCAGCAAACTGGGTATGCGCTCGGCGGTGATTGAACCCGATGCCAGTGGCACCTTTGTGGGTTCGTCCTACATGTACGCAACACCACGTGACTGGGCCAAGATAGGCCTGCTTTATCTGCAGGACGGGCGGTGGAATGGTGAGCAGATTCTCCCCGAAGGCTGGGTCGACTATAGCGTGACACCTTCAAGTTCAGCTGACCAGGGGCAGTACGGTATTCAGCTTTGGCTGAACGCAGGCGCGCCCGATGACCCGGCGGACCGACCCTTACCCAATCTGCCGGCCAATACCTATTATCTGTCCGGGTTTGAAGGACAGAATGTAGTCGTGGTCCCGGATCACGATCTGATTGTTGTGCGCATGGGGGTGACCACCAGCGGGCCCCGTCCCATCTGGCAGCTGACCGAGTCTGTGCTTGATGCAGTTTCTCAGGGGGCGCAATAATCTTGATCAGCTCGCTTCCCCGGGAGTTGCTTGCAAAACTTCCACCATTCCTTGTGTACTGGGCTGTCAGTCTTCTGGCATGCCTGGTGTTTCTGCCTTTTCTGTCCTGGGTCGTTTTCTCAGGTGATGACTCCCACCTGATGCGTGTAGCGCTGGACTACGGTGGGCTTCAGCCATACCTGCAGCCCGAAGTCTATCGGGAGCTGTCCGTGGCAAACTACACGCCCTTCCCGATGACAATTTATCGCTGGGTATCCCTGCTGTTTCCAATGCGGCCCTTGTTCTTCCTCGCCTTCATGGTGGCCTGTATGAGTCTGGTTATCGCATTGGCAGCTACGTTAGCGTCACGGCTCACACATAATGTTGAAGCTCAGTCTGATGGGCACAACACACAGGCAGGCTGGTTGACGATTCTGCTGATGACATCCTTGCAGTCACTGCCCACCCTGCTGAGTCGTTTCTACACCATGCACTACCTGATCGGGGGAATATTTGCGCTGCTGGCTCTGCTTGTTCTGATTAGAAAACCAGCGTCTGAAAAATCCGACTATCTTTCGTGGCTGGCGGTCTGTGGATTGCTGTTTCTTGCGCTGCTATCCAAAGAAGTCTATCTGATGCTGTTGCCCGTCATACTGCTGCTGGCCTGGCAGCGCAAGCAGTGGGTCCTGGCGGGCGGCGCATTGATGGTCACACTGATTTACTGGCTGTGGCGCGGGCACATGCTGGGCATGCAACTGGATGTTGGCGGAGAGGGCAGTTACTTTGCAGGCTTCTGGAATATCGGTGCGGGTGCCTGGCTGGAATTTATTGGTTTCTACCTCAGCAGTCGCTGGCTCATCCTGTTGGCATTGCTGATTGCTTTCATCAGCGATGCACGGCTGTCATTAAAGCTGGTGGCGCTGGCTTTGTTATTCGGACTGCCAGGTCTGGCGGTAACCCACGGCATCGCAGAATACCAACTGCACTCTGATCGAATTTTCTTTGCCATGGATGTTGCTCTCGGAATTGTCGCTGCGGTTGTCATCTGTCGTGACCATCGCGCGCGTGCGATGTTCAAAACTGAATATGCTGCTGCGGCATTTGTGTTTGTGTTTTTTATTCAGGTGCTGGCTGTTCGCGACTATCGTCAGGAAGTTGTGACGCAGACGGACTACAAAATCACCCGTTATCTGCTTGACCGCTTTGCGGCCGTGGCAGATCAGACTGCGCTGGTACCAATGAACTACATCCAGGGCGATCTGATGCGGGTCAGTGAGCGTCTTGGCCTGAACTGGGTCTCGTTGACACAAAACTGTCTGGACGCGCAGCAGATTCCCGGCGATCAGCTGCTGATTTTTAATGATGCAGGCGACCTGATGCCACGAGGGGAGCTGCAGGCACAGTGCCAGTCAGCGACAGGGCTCACCGTTGATGTAGAGACGGCGCCGCAATACGACAGCGGCCTGCTGAGTTGGCAGCTTTCTGCCGCGCCAGACGTTCAGACGGGGGTACTGTTTGTTGACCGTGCATTCGCTGTTCCACTGCCAGCCTTCAACAGTCAACTGGTCAAGCCCGCACCTGACGAGCGGTACCAGCTGTTCGCACGCCAGGGCAATCAATGGTGGTTCTCTGAGCCGCGCCTGATCGAAATCCGCTAAGAGGCGTGCAGTGAGTGAAGCTGAAAAAGCGTCCTGAAATAGCCGGGGTCCTTGATCAGCACATCTGACTGCGCCGGATGTGTGCGAGCGTATTGTTCCCTCGATACCCAAAAGCGCAATGCCGCCAGCTGCAAAACCTTTGGCCAGCAACGTGTTTCTATAGAGCTGAGCGGGCGTATGCGCGAATAGGCATCAAGCATCGACTGCACATGCAATGGCTGGAAAATCAGTTCGCCTGAATCGAGCGCTCTGGTGCACCAGTCGTTGGCGCAGATCGCCAGATCCATGATCATCCACCCGGTGGCTGCATTGTAGAAATCGATCACGCCCGTTATCTGATTATCGATCAACATTGCGTTGTCACGAAACAGGTCACCATGAATGACAGTCTCGGGCAGTGTAGGCGCGGAATTGTACCAATGCTGCAGCTCCGTCAGTACGGGCAGCAGCCAGGGCGTTTCGTTCTTCCAGTGGCTGACTGCCAGTTTGCCAGCCTGTTGCAGCACCCAGCGCGGTCCGCGGTCGTTATCGCGCTGCAGAGGACTTTGCGATGTCGCCTGATGCATGCGCGCCACCAGCTCGCCCAGTGCGGCGCATTGCAGCGGCGAAGGCTGCGAGGGGTGTTCGCCCGGCAGGCGTGGCTGCAATAGCGCCGGGCGATTTTTCAGGCGGTGCAGTGCGCTGCCATTGCGATCTGCTACCGAAAACGGTACGGGCAAACCGGCCGCCTGCAGGCAATCCAGTAGTTCGACAAAGAATGGGAGCTCGTTGACCGGGCCACGCTCTACAAGTGTCAGCACAAAATGGCTGATTTCGCCATCGTGCCCGCGGGTGTCAACAAAGTAGTTGGTGTTTTCACTGCCGCCCCTGATGCCCTTAAAGTGTGCCAGTTCGCCCACGTTAAACGGTTCAAGAAAGGAACGTATATCCTCTTCGCTCAGCGGCGTGAAAACTGACATTCAATCGCTCTACTCGTACTGCGCCTCTATGTCCATCAAGGCCTCGCGAATCGTCGCTGCCCAGATGTCATATCCTGTCTCATTCAGATGCAGATTGTCTTCCACAAAAATGTCAGTGCGCACGGTGCCGTCCGCTTTCAGGAAGGGAGTCGCCACATCCACAAAGTGTATGCGTGGGTCACTGGCAGCGAGAGCGCGATAGCGCTGATTCAGTTCCGAGGCAATCTGCCAGCTGTCGACCCGTGCCACACTGGGTTTGACAGACAACACGTAGATCCGGGTGTCCTCGCGCTGCGCATGAATGCGATCAATGATCGTCTCCAGTTGCTGCATGATCTGCTCATTGGGGATGTTGTTGCGGCCGGTGTCATTGTCGCCTTCGTAAATCAGCACGGCGCGGGGCTGGTACTTAAGCACCACGCGATCCAGGTAATGCACGACGTCGTTCATGACGCTGCCGCCGAAACCGCGCGGGATGACAGTCAGTGGCGCCAGGTCAGCTGGTGCATCCTCGTTCCAGTACATGATGGACGAGCTACCAGTCAGTACGATGGCATCCTCGGGAGGAGGGTTTTGCGCATCGGCTGCTTCAAAACGTTCGATGGCCGCTTCAAAGCGGGTCGGGTCTGGCAGTTCCTGTGCCCAGCCATTGCTGGCAAACAGCACGGCAAACGCCATCAGGGCGGACTTACAGGTTTTTGTCACTAGGGTTCCTGGCACGGGTGCATCCTCGCTTATTAGTTTTTTATGATTGTAGCGCGTCTGCCAGCTGCCGCCTATGCCGGGCCGCAAGCAGTCATGTGTCAATTCACAGATCATGAGCTGGCTGCCATTATCCATCTCCGTTATGATTGTTCGCTCGATCCTTATTCAAAGTAATAACGCTCAAAACTACAAGGAGCTCCCTGCTATGCCTCGTCTGCCCAAATTTGTGCTGATTGCGGTTTCCGTTCTGATGACCGCATTGACTTCCTCCCTCGCGACTGCCCAGAGCATCGACCTCGGCCGAGGAGAGCTGCCAGTCACTGTGCCCGAGGGCTACTCGTCAGACACTCCCGCGCCCCTGATCGTGCTGCTGCATGGCTACACATCCAGCGGCACCGTAGCCGACCGCTATATGGGGCTCAGCGCGATTGCTGATGACTACGGTTTCCTGCTGGTCGCACCTAATGGAACGCGTGAACCGGGTGGTGACCAGAACCCCTACTGGAACGCTTCAGATGCCTGCTGCAACTTCTTCAGTACGGACGTCGACGACAGCGGCTACCTTATGTCCGTCATCGAGCGCATGGAGTCAGAGTACAACGTCGATCCCAAGCGCATCTATCTGGTGGGCCACTCCAACGGTGGTTTCATGTCCTATCGCATGGCCTATGAGCACTCGGACAAGATCGCGGCCATCGTCAGCCTGGCGGGCGCCAATCATCTGGAACAGCGTCCGGCCCCCGAGCATGCGGTGAACATTCTGCAGATCCACGGCACCGCGGATCAGACCATTGCTTATCAGGGCGGTGAGATTCAGGGCAATCGCTATCCGAGCGCCATGGGTTCCGTGCAGCGCTGGGCCAGCTACAACGGCTGTATCACCCAGGGCCGCGCCCGCGAACAGCGAGATCTGGATGCCAGCCTGCCGGGTCATGAAACCGGGGTGATGACTTTTGATGTTGGTTGTCGTGCCGGCGGCGCAGTAGCGCTGTGGACGATTTCTGCCGGTACCCACGTGCCGAGCGTGTCAGATACTTATGGCGCGCAGCTGGTGGAATGGCTTTACGACCATCCCAAGCCCTGATGGTCGAAGCCCGGGGCGGTCATCACTGACGATGCAGCCGCCCCCGGGCGAGTGAAAATGCGATGCCGGGCAAACAGACCAGTCCGGCTATCGCAAAACACACATCGATAGCGCGCGACAACTGAGGGATGCTGTCCTCGTTAATGACGGTATTTCCCACGATCAGGCTCACCACCAGCGCTACCAGCACCATGCTGTTCAGCTGACCCACCATTCGCGTCGTGGCGACCGCCGCCGATGCGCTGCCATAGTGACGTCGTTCGACAGAACCCATAATGGCGTTCACATTGGGTGACGAGAACAGCGCAAAACCCCCACCAGTGAATAACAGGGCGATGACCACACGGGCCGTGCTGCTGTCCGGGTGCAGTGTGGCCAGAATGAACAGGCCGCAGGCAGTCAGCGCCATGCCGGCCGACGCCAGCCAGCGCGGTTCAATACGGTCCGAGAGACGGCCCATCATCGGTGATCCGATGGCCATGGTCAGCGGCTGCACCATCATGATCAGGCCAGCCTGACTGGCACTCATGCCTTTTACCGACTGCAGATACAGACTCATCAGCACCACGTTAGCGTAGGTGGCGCTGTACATGATTAATGCGGACGCGGCCGACAGCGTAAACGTGCGATTGGTGAAAAAAAGGTTCACGTCCCACAGTGGATGCGGTGAGCGGCGCGCATGTCGCAAAAACAGGGTGATGGTGACGGCACTTGCGGCCAGCAGGGCGACGCTGTCCCAGGCCGGCAGCCGGGAGATGGCCAGGCAGAACAGACCAATACTGGCGATCCAGCCCAGTGCTCCGGGCACATCAAAACGGGTGTCCGTCTCACCATGCCATTCGTCGTGTACAAAAAACAGGCCCAGTCCCAATACGGCCAGCACCAGCGGCAGATGAACCAGAAACGAAGCCCGCCAGCTGACATGGTCAACCACCAGACCACCCAGTAAGGGACCCACTGACAGCCCGATATAGATCGATGCGGTCACCAGGCCGATGTAGCGCCCTCTCTGATTGGCGGGGAATGCCGAGCTGACAATGGCCATTTGCGTTGCGTTCAGCGCCGCTGCGCTGACACCCTGCAGAAAGCGCGCCGCCAGCAGCAGTTCCCCGGTTGGCGCCAGTGATGTCAGTATCGAGGACGCAATGACAGCCGCCGTGCCGATCATGAAAATGCGCTTGCGACCCACGCGGTCGGAGAGGCGACCGAATATCAGTACAAACATCGTACTGGCCATCAGAAATGCCATCGGCACCCAGCTCATTGCGACAGCTGTCATGGTCAGATCTTCACCCATGGCCGGCAGAGCGACGTTGGCAGCCGATAACATCAATGGCACCGCAAAGGAGTTAAGAAGGACCATGGCCAGGATGGCGCGTGACTGGGGGTGCTGTGACAAAACGCGGATTCCCTGCTGTCGGGCGGATGGCGGCAAACTGCCAGCGCGTATCATAACACCTCTGCCAGTACAGTCGATTGCAGCGCGCCTCGCAGACAGCGTGTTATAGTCCTGGGCAAAGAAAAACGGAGTTATTATGGAAATCATTTCTCTCAAGGATCGCCCGGAACATTTGATGACGCTGGCAAAATGGCATCATGCCGAATGGTCCTACCTCAATCCGGAACGTTCTTTCGAAGCCCGTGTCGAAGAAATGCAGTGTGACTTGCGCGGTGATGTCATCCCGATCACATTCGTCGCGGAGCGCGACGGTGAGTTGTTGGGTTCCGCCTCCATGCTGGCCGAGGACATGAGCACGCACCCCGAGCTGACACCCTGGCTGGCCAGTGTTTTTGTGGCACCGGCACATCGCAAACAGGGTATCGGTAGCGTTCTGGTTAAACGAATAATGGATCATGCGCGCGACAACGGCGTGAAGAAACTGTATCTGTACACCCCTGACCAGGAGCAGTTGTATGCCGGGCTGGGCTGGCAGATACTCAGTCGCGAGCCATACAACGGTACGCCAGTAACCATCATGAGTGTGGAATTTAACTGAGCTGATATCGCGCCAGGTCAGCAGACACAGGCAGCTTGAGTGAAATGGACCCTCACAACATCGCCCCGCAGGCTACCGCATATGTGATTGAACAGGTTTATCGCCGCGAGCGACGGCGGGCAATGGCAACATTGATCCGCCTGCTCAATGGTGATTTTGATCTGGCAGAGGATGCCCTGCATGAAGCGTTTACTGCTGCGGTCGCACAGTGGCCTGCTGACGGAGTACCCGAAAACCCGCGTGCCTGGCTGGTGACGGCGGCAAAGTTCCGCGCCATCGACCAGATTCGCAAGCGGCGGCGGCATGACGATGCCAGCGACGAACTGGTAAGAATGCTTGATGTTGCTGATGATGAGCAGACAGACGACCTTTCTATTGAAGACGATCGGCTCAGACTCATCTTTACCTGTTGCCACCCGGCCCTGTCGCCTGAAGCGCGTGTGGCACTGACGCTGCGCGAAGTCTGCGGTCTGACGACTGAGCAGATCGCAGCGGCCTTTCTGATACCCACGCCCACACTGGCGCAACGCATTGTGCGGGCCAAGAACAAAATCCGCGACGCCCGCATCCCTTACGAAGTACCCCAGACCCGCGATCTGCCAGACCGGTTGGGCGCAGTGCTGCAGGTTATCTACCTGGTTTTCAACGAAGGATACCTGTCATCGCAAGAGGATCCCGATCAAAGTCGGGAAGCGCTTGCGGTCGAAGCGATTCGCCTGACCCAGTTACTGCAGGACCTCATTCCGTCCAGCGAGGTGACAGGTCTGCTGGCGCTGATGTTGTTGCATGAGGCCAGGCGCGCATCACGCTACAACGAATCAGGCGAACTGGTGCCACTGGACGAGCAGGACCGCAGCCGCTGGGATAAACACCAGATTGCTCAGGGTTGTATGCTGGTCCGCAAGGCACTAACGCAGGGGCCGGCTGGGCCTTATGCAGTGCAGGCAGCCATCGCTGCGCTGCACGCCGAGGCCCCAAGCTCTGAAGATACCGACTGGCATGAGATCGCGGGTCTGTACCGTGTACTGCTGGCGCTGCAACCGTCGCCTGTGGTTGCACTCAATCACGCTGTAGCTATCGCGATGCGTGACGGTGAGGCGGCCGGGCTGGCACGCATAGACCAGTTGTGCGCAGATGGAGCGCTGGACAGTTATCACCTTCTGCATGCCGCGCGGGCCGATTTACTGCGTCGTCTGGGTCGTCATGATGAAGCCCGGTTGTCCTATCAGTCAGCCATTGAGTTAACCAATGCCAGTGCAGAAAAACGATTTTTACAGCGCCGCCTCAATGAACTGGGCACTCCTGACAGTATTTTGAAATAAACACAGTGTTAACTGTCGAATCGGACAAAGCTGACACGACAGGCATATAAAGACACATCAAAAACACTCAAAACAGGAGCACGTGTTTATGTCATACATTGACGGGTTTGTTCTGGCCGTACCAAAGGCCAATCGCGAGAAATTTATTGCTCATGCCAGGACTGCTGATGAAATATTCATTGAGGCGGGGGCCATTCGCGTGCTGGAGTGCTGGCAGGACGACGTACCAAAAGGCAAAGTCACGGACTTTTACGGGGCTGTCAAAGCCAATGAAGATGAAGTGGTCTGTTTTGCCTTTATCGAATGGCCAGACAAGGATGCCCGCAATGCCGGCATGAAAAAAATCGAACAGATAATGCACACTGATCCTCGCATGGATCCTGAAAAGAACCCGATGCCATTTGACGGCAAGCGCATGATATTTGGTGGCTTCGAGACTGTCGTCAAACTCGGGAATGATTGAGATGTTCCGGGCTCGATTTATCAACTAAGGAAAGGAGCAGAAAATGCAGAACAAACACGGAGATTTTGTCTGGTATGAATTGCTGACACCTGATGCAAATGCCGCGCAGGCGTTCTACGGGCCGATGCTGGGCTGGGAGTTTGTTGACAGCCAGATGCCGGATATAAGCTATCACCTGGTGTCAGCCGCCGATGTAGATGGTAATGGTCGACATGAGGTGGCAGGCGTTATGACCCTGACTCCTGAAATGGTAGAAGGTGGCGCCCGTCCTGTTTGGCTGGGTTATATCGCTGTAGAAAATGTTGATGAAACAGTTGCCAGTATGCAGGCCAATGGCGGACAGTTATTGATGCCGGCTCAGGATATTCCCGGTGTGGGGCGCATGGCCATGGTGGGCGATCCCGATGGCGTGCCGTTTTACGTGATGACAGCTGCCAGCGACACACCCAGCTTCGCCTTTGCAGCAGACAAGCCGCGCCCCGGCCATTGCGCCTGGAATGAATTGTGTGCTGGAAATCAGGCGGGCGCCTGGGACTTTTACGGAAAGCACTTTGGCTGGAAGAAAGACGGCGAGATGGATATGGGCGACATGGGCACTTATGACTTCATCCGACATGGTGGCATGATTGGCGCCATCATGCAGAAATCACCTGACATGCCCATGCCGACCTGGAGCTACTACTTCCGTGTGGTTGATATTGATGTCGCAGTGAAACATGTGAAGGCGGCGGGCGGACAGTTGATGCATGGCCCCGAGGAAATCCCGGGTGGCGAATACGTGATTGTCGGTGCCGACCCACAGGGCGCCGTGTTCTGTCTGATAGGCGTGAGGAACGCGGCATGAAGTACCTTTGCCTGGTGTATTACGACGAAAACATCATGAATCAGATGTCGCAACAGGAATGGGATTCGCTTAATCAGGAATGCATTGCCTGTGTGGGATCATTGACGTCGAATGGCCATTTCCTGGATGGAGCGCCTCTGCAATCAGTGAATACCGCTACCACTGTCCGGGTTCGCAACGGCAAGGCGGCTTTGACAGACGGCCCTTTCGCCGAAACCAAGGAGCAGCTGGCCGGTTTTTACATGCTGGAGGCGCGCGACATGAATGAGGCCATCAGGCTGGCGGAAAAAATCCCGCCGGCCCGCTATGGCAGCATTGAAGTCCGCCCTGTACGTGAGCTCAGAGAGGCGGAGAATACCCGCTAGTCACTGGCTTGGCTGGCCTGCAAACTAGGGTTATAGTGCCTCAGCTACCAAACTGACTTGCTGCAGGTAACTGAAAGATGACGCAACACTCGGTATTTACCCGGATGCGGCTGGCCGTCCCGCTGGCCGCGACACTTCTGTTGATGGCGTGCGGCAATGAAGAACCACCGGCACCAGTCGAGGTCCGCGCCCCCATCCAGGCGATTTCGCAAATACCCTTGCAGGACATGGTGGCCTGCGCCGAAGACGCGGCACCGCTGGTCAACAATACCGGCACCTTCAGTCGCTCCATCAACACCGGCATGGAGCTGGCGCAGGCTTATTTTGACCAGGGGCTACGGCTTACCTACGGATATTATTTCCCTGAAGCGATCGCCTCTTTTAATGCGGCACTATGCCTCGATCCCAATAACGCCATGATTCACTGGGGCAGGGCACTGGCCATGGGGCCCAACCCCAACAGCCGCTATGCAGGCGTTACTGACGATCCGGCCGGCGCTGGCAAGGCCGCCATCGATCGTGCCATGGCCATGGCTGACACGCTGCCACCGCCAGAGCGCGGGCTGGTGGAGGCTTTGGCGGTCCTGTTTGATTCAGAGACTTACCCAGATGCCATGGCGCGTACCAACGCATTTGTAGAGGCGGCTGAAGCCAACTACCAGACTCACAGCGATGATCTGGAAGCTGCCTTTCTGGTGCCGCACGGCATCATGATGACAACGCCCTGGACCTATTTCTCAGCAGAAGACGGCAGTGCCTTGCCCGGTGTCGCCCGCGCTCGCGATGTCATCGAGCAGGGCATGGCACAGAATCCCCGGCACCCGGGGCTGACGCATCTGCATATCCACCTTCTGGAGGCTTCATTTGAGCCGGAGGCAGCGGAAGCCTCTGCCGATCGGCTGGAATCCCTGACGCCCATGATCGGGCACATGGTGCACATGCCCGGCCATATTTATATGCGGCTGGGTCGTTACAATGACGCTATTGCTACCAACCAGCGCTCGCTCGAGGCAGATGAATTCCTCCAGCAGGCCTGGGGCAATCGAAGCCTGCCGCGCAATGGCACCTATTTTCTGTCAGCAACCAATCACGGCGGCCATGCGCGCATGTTCATTCACTGGGCAGGCCTGCTGCAGGGGAGTTTTGAGCGTGCTACCAGCGTTTCTGCGCCAATGGCGGCAATGGTTGATATAGAGGCGCTCAATCGCGGTTCAGGCTTGAGAGCACCGGTAGCGCACTGGATGACACTCAAAGCCTTCGGTCGCTACGACGATTTGCTGGCGCTACAGAATCCGGCTCCCGAGCAACCCTATCTGGCCGGCATGCTGCACTGGGTGCAGGGTTCCGCACATGCTGCTAACGGTGATCTTGCTCAGGCGCAGCAAGCATTGACGGCCCTGCAATCGATCAGACAGTCAGCTGCAGGGCTGGATACCATGCGTGCCAGCGTCAACACAGCAGAAGATCTGCTGGCTATCGCCGAACACATGCTGGCAGGCGAAATTGCCAACGCACAGGAAGACTATGCGGTTGCTGTGGGTCATTTTGAGCAGGCTGTTGCTCTGCAGGATGCGCTGCGATACATGGAACCACCAGACTGGTTGCAGTCGACCCGCTTGTTCCTGGGACAGGCGCTGATCAACGCAGGCCAACCTGAACAGGCCGTTTCCGTATTCGAACGTGATTTGTTAATGTTGAATGAAAACGGCTGGGCGCTCCATGGGCTTGCACAGGCTCTGGATATGGTCGGGCGCAGTGACGAAGCAGAGGCCGCGCGTGAAAGGCAGGCGCGGGCATGGGCAGACGCAGATGTGATGTTAAATGCGGCTCACTTTTGAAATACAAAACGTATTCTTATGAGAGTACACCGATGAGTAATGCAATTGAAAAACTGGCGGAACAGGTTTCTGATGCCAGTAACCTTGAAGAGCTGACACAGCCCATTCTGGATGTGCTGCAACGTGTTACCCACCTGGAAAGCACCTACGTGACAACCATCCACGAGCAGGAGGGTGTGCAGCGCATTCTCTATTCGCGTAACAGTGGTGAATTGCAGATCCCGGAAGGCCTGGAAGTGCCATGGAGTGACACGCTGTGCCGGCGCGCACTTGATGAGAAACGTTTTCTGACAACTGATGTGCCAAGCGTCTGGGGTGACTCTGAAGCAGCTGCCGCGCTTGGACTGAAAACCTACCTCAGCAATCCCATCTACACCGATGAAGGTGAGCTGTTCGGCACCTTATGTGGCGCCAGTGCCAACACTGTTGAAGTGAGTGACGCTGCCCTGGAAGTGCTGGCGCTTTTCTCGCGCATGATTGGACACCAGGCAAGTCGTGAGCAGTTGGCGCGTGAAGCGACGGCCCGCGCGCACGCCGCGGAAACGCGCGCCAGTGATATGCAGTTTGTGGCTGAAATTGGCGCCTTGTGCCTGTCGGGGGAAGAGCCTGATCAGGTACTTAAGGCAGTCAGTCAGAGCTTCAAGTCGCGTCAGGCATGGCAGTACGCGGCGCCATTCCTGTTGCCAGAAGTCAGTCCCATCTCCCTTGATCAAACCGTCAATGGTATCGACGCATCACATCTGACAACACCGGAAATGCTGGCCACCGAAGATGACCCGATGCTGCCGCTGCTGATAGAAATGTTAAACATGGCTCGTTACAGCGAAGGTTATGCGCCCACATTTTTAAGCCCACAACACAGCTCGCCAGAACTGCGTGCAGAAGCCGAACGCAGTGGTATTGGGAGTGAGTGTGAACTGTTCGTATTGACACTGGCACATGGCACTGACCTGATGGGGGGCGTGCTACTTATCAGTCAGCCCGGCGGTCTGGACGCTACCGAAAAAACCATGGTGCAGAGCTGCTGGCAGACACTGACTCTTTTCGCTGAACGGGAAGTTGAGCATGAGATGCTGGAAGTGGCCAATGCACAATTGACCCTGCACGCGCGGCATGATCCGCTGACTGGCCTGCCCAACCGTCGCTACCTGGTTGAGGAAATGCGACGTATGTTGTCTCATGCACAGCGTGCTGGCGAAGTGGTCTATGTGGCATTTATTGATCTGGATGGTTTCAAGAAAATCAATGACCAGCATGGCCATGATGTCGGTGACGATTTTCTGGAGGCGATGGCACACTGTCTAAAAAAAGCCGCTCGCACCGGCGACCTGACTGCTCGCTATGGCGGGGATGAATTTGTCATGGTGGCGGTTAACGATGAGCCGGCTACTGAACAGGCACGACAGGCAATTGCAGTTCGCATCGAACAGGCCATGAGTGGCGTGCTGAAGTTGCCAAGCTTGACGCTTGATTACCCGGGCCCCAGCGTGGGTGTTGTCGCGTGGCAGGGCGACACAGTTCCCGACGCCGACGAACTGATCGCCAGGGCCGACAAGGCAATGTACGTTGTTAAACAGGCGCGTCGCGCCGAGCGTGCCTGATACGTAAGCTTTTAATACGGGCATTTAGTGTGTGGAGGTCTATGCAAGCATTCAAACGCCGCACCCTGGCGCCCACCAGCTTGTTCGCGACCCTGATGTTGGTAATCAGCGGCTGTGCCTACCAGCCGCCGCCTGAATTGGTCGGACAGGATCTGCTGCGCAGCTATTTTCAGCCTGGTGTCTATGCAGGTATCGAGCAGACCCGCATCAGTCGCGACTGCGTCGCCTTTCATCCCATCAATATGAACGATGAACGACACCCCATTGTGGTCTGGGGCAACGGCACTTATGCCAGTCCTGCCTCCTATCGCCTGATGCTGGAGCACTGGGCGAGCTGGGGGTTTGTAGTTGTTGCAGCGATGACGCCCAATGCCGGCAGCGGCCGTGAAATGCTTGAATGTCTCGACGATATCCGCAATGAATATTCGCGCCGCGAGAGTGTTTTCTTTGGCAAAGTGGACACCACACGAGTCGCAGCAGCAGGCCATTCGCAGGGCGGCGGCGGTGCTCTGATGATGGGTCGTGATCTGCGTGTGGATACTGTCATTGCCATCCAGCCCTACACGCGTGGTCCGCGTTTTGTTCCCCAGGTCATCAGCGATCTCAAGGGGCCATTGCTGCTGTTGTCCGGTGCCGAAGATGTCACCGCTGCACCGGATATCCATCAACAGCCCGTTTTTGAGCAGTCGCCGGTCGATACAACATGGCTGAACCTGCGCGGCGCCACACACCTGGCACCCATGCAGACCGGCGGCAGCTATCTGGGGCCGATGACGGCCTGGCTACGCTGGATCCTCTGGGATGACCCGGTGCCGGCGCCGCTTTTTGAAGGTGACAACTGTGTCCTGTGTCAGCAGGATAACTGGACTGTCGAACGAAAATAGTCAGCCAGGCTTAGAGCCAGTGGAACATGCCGGCCGATTTACCCAGCACCTCGATTGAAGCGTTAGAGTCACTGGCACGACCAGCCATCGCGACACAGACATGCAAGGGCAGCAGGTGCTCCTCACGCGGGTGGCAGAACCTGGCATAAGGTGCCTGCTCCCACTCGATCAGCTTCTTCCTGCGTTCGCTCTCGCTCAGTTCCTCAGTGCTGCATAGTCTTGTCAGCCACTGTTCAAATGCGATGTTCATTTCTCTGGCTGACCTGTCATCCGGCGCCCGGAATGCCGTCATGTTGTGAAACGAAAAGCCTGAACCAATCACCAGCAGCCTGTCGACCTCCAGTGACCGCAGTGCCTCGCCGATACGCCAGTGCAAAGCTGCATCCAGGGTATTGACCAGCGACAATTGCACGCAGGGTATATTGGCCTGTGGGTACATCAGCTTTAGTGGCACAAACACGCCATGGTCCAGCCCTCGCTCGCCATCCATGTGTGCGTCGATGCCTGCCTCCTGCAATGCCTGTGTGACCTGCTGCGCCAGTTCGGGCGAACCGGGGCAGGGGTAGGCAATTTCGTAGGACTCGCGTGGAAACCCGTAATAGTCGTAGATCAGTTCAGGTTGCAGGGCGGAGGTTACTGTTGGCGAGTCTTGCTCCCAGTGTGCGCTGATGACCAGAATCGCGTCTGGCTGGTTAAGCTTGCCCGGCAATGCCTGCAGGTAGTCCACCAGCTCCCTGTGTCCAGGGTCGCCCAGCAGTGGCAGTGGGCCACCTCCGTGCGACAAAAATACAATCTGTTTTTCCATGGGTTTCTCTCCCGCTCAGATCTGAACCTTGTGACTGGTTGAGCAGACAATGGCGTCTACCCGGCCACTGCCACCCTCTTGCGTTATACAAGTTAGTGGCAGAGTGGCGATGGTCTTCATCTCACACCAGCCTGTTCAGCAGCGCACGGTCCAGGCTCAATGTACCTGCACCCTGAATCGCAAGTGCCAGCGTGGCTGCGAGCAGTGTCAGCGCATATTCATAACCGTTGTTGGACATAAAAAGACCGTTGCCAATGTGTGCGCTGAACATCGCTACCGCCATCGTGAATGCCGAAACCACGGCAGCGGGGCGTGTCAGCAGGCCCAGCAACAGAGCGAGCCCGCCGAAAAACTCGGCACTGCCGGCCAGCAGCGCCATCAGATAACCGGGCTCCAGCCCCAGGCTGCTCATGAACTGGCCGGTTCCCTCCAGGCCATAGCCACCAAACCAGCCAAACAGTTTTTGTGCACCGTGGGCCAACAGGATAATACCAACCGGTACTCGCAGCACCAGTGCCGCCAGACCGGCGTTGCTGTTCAGTGTTCGTTGAATCAGTGCGTTGTTCATGTCATGCCTCCATATCAGTCACTAATGTCGCCTGCCCGATGCAGGCGCGATGTTTATGATGTTTACTTTACTGTGAACAGATGTGGAGATTAAGATGGCATATATTGCCAAACTATCAACGCTGTGTTGATAATAAGATGGAAGGTCACAGAACTTGGACAAAATCGATACCATGCGGGCGTTTGTGTCCGTTGCCCGGCACAGTAGTTTCAGTCAGGCGGCTGATCGACTGCAGCTATCGCCACAGCTGGTCAGTAAATACGTATCCCGGCTGGAAGAAACCCTTGGCGTGCGCCTGCTAAACCGCAGTACACGGCGGGTCAGCCTTACAGAGGCTGGCCGCGTCTATCTGCTGCGCGCCGAAGAGTTGCTGGAAAGTTTTGATGATATTCAGTACCAGCTCGGCGACCTGCAGACTTCGGCCCGTGGTGAATTGCGCATCAGCGCCCCGGTATCTTTTGCCAGCCGGCACATGGGGCGATTGATTGCCAGCTTTCAGGCAGCCCACCCAGGGGTAACGGTAGACCTGCAACTGAATGACCGCAAAGTGGATATTGTTGATGAAGGGTTTGACGTCGCGATCCGCATTGGCCGGCTCAAAAGCTCCTCGCTTATTGCCAGATACCTGGCGCCGGTGCAGCTGGTGTTTTGTGCATCACCCGACTATTTGAAGGAGCATGGTCAGCCGGAGACACCGGTTCAATTGCAGACCCACCGCTGTCTGGGCTACAGCTATATGGAGCAACCACCGGATATATGGCCGGACGCCGGCAACGTTATCAGGTCCAACAATGGTGACCTGCTTGTGCAGTGCGCGATTGAGGGAGCCGGCATTGCACTGCAACCCACCTTTATCGCTGGCGATGCGCTGGCCGCTGGGCAACTGGTATCGATTCTGGATGAATTCAAACCGGAACCGTTTGGACTGTATGCGGTATACGCGCACCGCACCCTGCTGGCCAGCAAGGTGCGCACCTTTGTAGATTTTATGGGTGGTTACTTTGGCGAGATACCTTATTGGGATCGTTACTGATAACTGCTTCTGTAGCTGCCAGGCAGCCTCAGACCGGGCAACTCATCACACGGTTAACGCCTTGATATCCAACAGTGGATAACGTGCTATCGCTGCTTCATGACAGAACCTGAACACCTGACGCGACAAATTGATATTCCACAATCGGCTCGGTGACCGTCGCGGGATCGCCGCCAGCGTCTTCAATCAGGTGTTTACTGTCCTCCAGGCTCAGCTCAGTTTTTTCCATCATTCCTTCGACACGCACCTGCTTGCCCCGGATAGAAAACGGTACAAAAAAGCCGTAGTCCTTAAAGGTCACCCGGACGTCGCCAGCATCGCTGGAAAAGCCCAGCCAGCAGCCTTTGGCCTGGCAGACCGAGGTTACCTCAGCCTCCAGCAGCATGACATCCTGACTGCCAGCGTCGACAGCAGCGATTGCGTCAGGGACGGATTTAGCGGGACCGCTACCGACAGCGGCGCCGTATTGCTCCGCATGCGAGAAGTTCGAGCAAAGGAGTAACAGACTTGCAATAACGACCAGATTTTTCATGACAGCCTCCAGAATGTCCGGATTATAAATTGCCATTCTATGGCGATGTTGTAAACAATTATCATTAGCGGCCAATACACCGACGACACTCACGCAATCACCCAGGTGCAAGCAGTCACGTGGCGCTTTGCGCATGCAGCAAGTTTGATATAGTGCGACGACAGCACCCATCGGAAACCTTGTCCCATGATTCTTGCCGACTATCAACTGGCACTTAATCTGACCGCCGCCCTGGCCATCGGTCTGCTGGTAGGGCTGGAGCGCGGCTGGCGCAACCGTAACGACGAGGAAGGCAGCCGTGTCGCCGGTTTGCGCACATTTTCAATCATCGGCCTGTTGGGTGGCGTGTCGGCGCTGATGGCCGATCTATGGGGGCCGGTGATTGTTGTCATTGTGTTTCTGGCAGTTGCCTTGCTGGTCGCTGCTTCGCACGTGATGGAAGTCAGAGTCAACCAGGACAGGGGCACCACCACCGCCTTTGCGATGCTGTTGACCTTCATGCTTGCAGCCTGGGCCGCCTCAGGCCAACCAGTTACTGCACTGGCGGTAGCAACGGTACTTGTCGCCATTCTGGCCTACAAACGTGTGTTGCACGGCTGGCTGCGGAACGTCACCGAGCAGGAAATATCCTCAAGTATTACCTTGCTGTTGATCTCCGTGGTGATGCTGCCACTGCTGCCCAACCAGGGCTATGGGCCCTGGGAGGCGCTGAACCCCTACTGGATCTGGTGGATGGTCGTTCTGATCTGCGGTCTGTCCTTCGTTGGTTACATTGCGGTCAAACTGACTGGCGCACATATGGGTGTCCTGATCACGGCACTGGCCGGGGCACTGGCGTCATCCACAGCCGTTACCGTGACGCTGGCCAATTTTTGTCGACAGGCAACTCGCAAGCAACTGTATATCGCCGGCATTCTGCTCGCGGGTAGCGTCATGTTTGTGCGGGTGCTGATCGAAGTGTTTGTAGTGAACGTAGCGCTGCTGCCGCTGGTGGCTCTGCCACTGGGTCTGATGGCTTCCGGCATGGTCATCACGGCGGGCATCTTCTGGCGCAACCACAAGCAGGCGCCCGCAGATATGTCAGAAAAATTTAACCCGCCGAATCCACTGCAGCTGATAACCGCGATCAAGTTTGGCCTGTTGCTTGCTGTGATACTGCTGCTGTCGCGCGCTCTGGTGGACTGGTTCGGTGACAGTGGCATTTATCTGCTGGCGCTGGTGTCCGGGCTGATGGACGTGGATGCGATTACCCTGTCTCTTTCGCGGATGGCGCAGGAGGATATTGCGCCTGAGGTGGCGGCCACAGGCATACTGATCGCTGCAGTCACGAACACACTGGTGAAAGGCGCCATCTTTGCGTTTATTGTCGGATTCAAACAGAATCTCTGGCTGATCGGTGTGCTGCTGATGGCTCTGGCTCCGGGCCTGCTGGTGGGGTTATTGCTTTAGCTGGACGTTGTTATCGACACAAATAAACCAACAAAAATAAAGAGAGCGCCATGGACAATCGACTCACGCCACGTAATGCTTTTGCACTGACATGCTTGTGCGCGAGCCTGTGCCAGACCGCCCTGGCCCAACCTGTAGCAGAACTGCCTAGCCAGGCGCAGGCCGCAGACGCCACTTACATCACCTGGCGTGAGCACCTGATTGACGATCCGGCGGATGTTGATTTTGTCCTTAGTGGCGGCGATGGCCTGGTCATGGCTGACATTGATGGTGACGGTTACAACGATTTCATCTCCGTTCACGAATCCGATTCCAGTTACGACTCGGCCAGTTTTACGCCGGGTTTTGAGGCGCCACCAGAGGGCTATGTTCGCATAGCGTTCGGTGCCGCCGATGCTCAGCAATGGCAAAACATTACTGTCGCCGAAGGCCTCGATGCCGCCGCCCCGGAGGACGTCGCGGTAGCGGACATCAATGGCGATGGACATCCCGATCTGGTGGTGGCTGCTGAACTTTCACATATCCTCTATCTGCAGAATCCAGGTGGCTCTGATAGCCGCAGCACAGTCTGGCCACGCTTGAAACTTCCCATGACCGAAGGGCGTGGCAGCTATATCCGCGTATTTGCGGCTGACCTGGATGATGATGGCCAGCCCGAGCTGATCGCACCCAACAAGGGCGCCCAGATTCCCGGACCGGATGATTTTGCAGTCTCACATCCGGTGTCCGTATTTAAAGTGATGGGTGACCCGTTACAGGGAGAGAACTGGCAGGAGATCGAACTGGGTCGCTACAGTATCCCGCAAAACTCGGAGCCGGTTGATCTGGATGGTGACGGCGACCTGGACATTGTCATAGGCACCCGTGGCGAGGACCGACTGGCCTGGTTCGAAAACCCCGGCGATGGCTCGCTTGATTTTACCGAGCACGCCATTGGCATCAATGGCGCGCGCATGGCGGGGTTCAATCTGGCCTACGCCGACCTGAATCAGGACGGCCGACTGGATATCATTGGTGCAGGTGTTGGCAGCGTCGGCAACGGCCTTGTCTGGATCGCCCAGCCGGCGCGTAAAGGTGATGCCTGGAACGCACATTTTATAGGTTCGATCGCACCGGATACATTGATCAGCGTGACCGCCGCTGATATCAACAACAACGGGTCGACCGACTTTCTGGTTGGCAGTTACAGCCGCGGTGCCCGCGAGTCGGATGATGCCAACACCACTGTCAATGACCCGCTTGGCCGACTGGCCTGGTTTGAGAGCCCGGAAAACGTGAACGATCGATGGATCCATCACGACATCTCACGCAGAAAACGTGGCATGTTTGACAAGTTCATTCCAGTCGATATGGACAATGACGGTGATGTCGATTTTGTCGGCACGCGCGGTAACAGTTATCCCTATGACGGTGTCTTCTGGCTGGAGCAACAACGCGCTGCGTCGCCTGCGCAACGCTTTGTTCAGGCGCGCGAGCAGGACAGTGATGAAGTGGGATTGCCGGACTGATTACACTTGATAACAAATCAGCATAAAATCCCATACAAATTCGGGTAGCCAGAGTGGATACACTGTGCCCGTGATCCATTATGCCTTCGCAAGTGAGCCATCTTGACACGATTTTTGTTCTTGTTTGCCCCATCGGTACTTTGCTGCACGCTTGGCCGCTGTGCCACATTCGTATGGCACAGCGGCGTTTTTTGCGCGCTGAGTCTGGCTCTGGCGCTGCCAGCTGCCGCACAGACTGCGGTCGATGGCGCAGGTATCGATACCGACAGCCCGTGGACGCTTGGCGTTGCCGCAGGTTACGGGCGACGTGACAATCCTTTCGTTGGCTCTGACGATATCAAACTGAATGCCATTGTAGACCTGGCCTGGTATGGAGAGCGCTGGTTCTTCGATAATGGCGATATCGGCTTTACGCTGAACCAGACAGAACAATTCTCCGCAAATCTGCTGACCACCTTCGACAACGAGCGCAATTACTACAGTTACCTCAGCAATGGCAGCTCGGGCCTGGATCTGTCCAGCCTCAGAGAGCTGGCAATTGATAAGGGCTTCGGGATGATGGGCATCGCCGGTGGCGAGGGTGAAGACATTGAAGCACTGGATACTGAAGAACTGGAAGAGCTTATCTTCAAAGATCAGGACACTGCACTGCCCGAGCGAGACTTTGCCGTAAACTCAGGGATTGAGCTTCTGTATATCAGCCGATGGGGTGACCTGCAGGCACAACTGCTGACGGATGTCAGCGGCACTCACCACGGGGAGTCAGCCTGGCTCGCCTACTCCTACCCATGGATAACACGTAACAGCGAATTCAGCCTGACACTGGGCATGGAATGGAAAAGCCGTGACCTGGTGGACTACTACTATGGTGTGACACGCGATGAAGCGATAGATGGCCGCCCAGCCTATACAGGTCGCGCAGAAATAAACTCAGTCATTCGTTTTTCCGCCAGCCGCGCCTTGAGCAAACGCTGGCGACTGGTTGGCGTTGTTGAGCAGGAATATCTCGGCAAGCACATAAGGAGCAGTCCCATTATCGAGCGAGGTCGCGTGAGCACGGCGTTCATCGGCATCTATTACAAATTCCTGTAATCCTGCTTCAGCATGATGAGCATATTCGCATGTCGCAGGGTGAGTGCAGACACGGTCAGCAAAACTGTGGACTTTGTCTCGTCTGCAAAAACACTCAGCGTATTGTGGACCTGGCTTTTGTTACCAGTATCCATCCCGGCCGTGGCAGCAGAGGCGGGTGTGACACTGGAGGCACATCCACAGTTATGCGTGATTGCACCAGGGGAAGAGCTGTGTGTTGCACAGATGCATCTACAGTGGACAACTGCAAGAGAGCGAGATGTCTGTATTGGTTTTGCCCACCAGCCAGATTTTCTGCAATGCTGGGTGGGGCAGCAACGTGGCGACCATCGTGTTGACCTGGCATACGATGAAAACATCACGGTGCGCCTGCATGATGCGCAAAGCGGGCAGATTCTGGCAGAGCTGGATATCCCGGTTATCAAACGCGACCTGCGCGACACTCGTCGCCGACGTCGTCATGCCTGGAGTATTTTCTGATGAAACCTGACAGCCTTGAAACTCAGGCAGCTGCCTCTGAACATTCCTCTGCGGTCCGCCTGCTATTAATCGAAGATGATCTGCGACTGGCCAGTCTGGTTCGCGACTATCTGGCGCAGGAAAACTTTGCAGTCACTGTGTATCACCGGGGTGATGCGGCTCTGTCAGCTTTTGACGCCAGCCAGGTTGATATTGTGATTCTTGATTTGATGTTACCCGGCATGAATGGTTTGCAGATCTGTACCGAGTTGCGAAAAACCTACAGCGGACCAATTCTGATTCTTACCGCCAAAAGCAGCGACATCGACCATGTGATGGGACTTGAACTTGGCGCCGATGACTTTGTCACTAAACCCATCGAACCACCTGTACTGCTCGCACGCCTGCGCGCCTTGCTGCGACGCGCGTCGAAAACCAATCAACCAGCATCGCAGAACGTTCTGGTGTTCGGCACATTGCAGATTGACCTTCAATCTCACCGGGTCGTGCTGGCCGGTGAAGATATCGACCTGACCACTCAGGAGTTCGAATTGCTTTGCTATCTGGCGAAAAATGCCGGAACGGTACTCAGTCGCGATGATATTTACACTCAGATCCGTGGTATAGACTATGACGGCCTGGATCGTACAGTCGATGTTCGCATTTCAAAGTTGCGGAAAAAGCTGAACGATAATGCAGACCAACCGTTCCGGATTCGCACGATCTGGGGAAAGGGTTACCTCTTCGTCGCCTCAGCGTGGGCATAAGCAGGCCATGAAACAACAACTCACATCCTGGTATCTGATCCGCTCCTACAGTGTGATCGCTGCCGGTATCCTGATTATTGCGCTGGCACTGGACAGCCTGATGTTGTGGGTATTGCCTGGGACTGAGCAGAGCAGCTCAGAGCGCTATGCCACAGAGTTCGCGCTGATCGAACTGCTGTTGACGGAATCAGGCAGCGAAGCGGCAGGCCTGGCAGAACGTTTTGCTGAATTGTCGCAACAGATCCAGTCAGCTGCTGGCGTGCCTGTCCGACTGTATGAAGCGAGCGAACTTGCGGGCCAGGCAACGTTTCTTGACGCACTGCGTGACGGTTCAGTTCAGTCATTCCTGGATGGCGACTCGCGCGAGATTCTCTACCGGATGCTGTCAGAGAATGGCCCCATCATTGCGCTGGGACCTTTGCCACAGGTTCCAGCATCAACTGCTTTCATCGAAACGATGGTGATAGTCAGTTACTACCTACTGGTTGCTCTGCTGTTGTTCCTGTGGATCCGCCCCTTCTATCGTGACCTGAGCTCCTTGCGTCAGGCAGCGAGTCAGTTCGGGCGCGATGATTTTCAGACACGCGTGGCTGTATCCAGCAAATCCAGCATTCTGCCAGTGGCAAACTCCTTCAACAAAATGGCGGAGCGCATACAGTATCTGGTGACTGCTCACCGGGATCTGACCAATGCCGTTGCGCATGAACTACGCACGCCGCTGGCGCGCTTCAAATTTGGTCTGGAAATGATCCCGAAGATGCCTGCCGGTGAGCGCCAGGCAGAGCACCTCGACGGTATGAAGGCAGATGTGCAGGAGCTCGAGACGCTGATTGATGAGATGTTGTCTTACGCAAAACTGAGTGAGGACAATCTGCAATTACCGTTACACGAAGTTAACCTGACGGCCTGGCTGCAACAGCAGGTTTTGCCGTATCGGGACGCGCAGCCAAAAGTTGTCCTGATCAAAACACCCGACAGCGACACAGGACCAGTGGCGTTTAATCCCGATCTGTTGTCCAGGGCACTCAACAACGTCATCCGCAACTGTCTCCGGTATGCGGCGAGCGAGATTAGCGTTTCCTGCCAGATCGATTCTCAGACTGCCACGCTGCGCGTTTGCGATGACGGTCCCGGCATCGCCGAGAGTGACCGCGAGCGGATATTTGAACCCTTCGCCCGCCTCGACACCAGTCGCGACCGTCAGTCAGGTGGCTACGGTCTGGGGCTAGCCATTACCATGCGTATCATGCAGCGCCATGGAGGCCAGATTCACGTGGAAAGCAATGATCCACACGGCGCCTGTTTTGTAATGCGCTGGCCGTACAATTGATCACAATTTCAGTACAATCCTTCAACAGCTAATTCTCCCGCCTGCTTGCAAACTACGCTCAATTTCCGGCAATCGTGCCGGAAAGCATCGGAAGCATTTAGCAGGAGAGATCGGGATCATGAAATTCAAAACATTGAAACTGTTTGGCGCACAACTGCTGGTATCCGGCCTGATGGCCAGTATGCTGCACACCGCCAGCGCGCAGAGTGACAGCGTGCTCTACAAGGATGGTGAACTCACAATCAATGACGCAATCGTGGTGGAAGCAGGGGAAACCAAGTATTACTCGGGAGTGCGGCTGGCGCCAACCGCCAATGGTGACTTCCGTATCGTTGCGGCTGCTGAAAAGCAAATGGCTTACATCAATGAGCTGTCGGTGGCAGTTTCATTCACCGATCCGGTAGAAGTCGAGCTGGGCGTAGTCGGCTACATGTCAAACCCCTGTGTGGACATGAATATAGCTGTCAGCCGCAAAGGTAATACGTTCCATGTCGCAGTAGGTGAAACCCCACTGCAGACACTGGTCGCTTGTGCCCAGGTAACAGAGCCCTTTGATATCACCTTCCCGCTGGACGTAAAAGGACTGCCAGCCGGTGATTACCTGGTAGTTGTAAACGGCGATGAAATTGACTTCACGCTGGAGTAAGCAAGGAAGCCTTTAGATCCCGCGCTGGTACCACGCAGTTTAGTGGTGCCGGCGCGGTCTTTTAGAGGTGCAGCCGCAATGCGGGTACAAAATGCCGGATAAATAGCGCCATGGCCACAATTCAGGATACACTCAGTTCATTGACGACGAGTGGTACCCGATGCAGGACACCCTACAACAACGCATTCCAGACGCGCTGGCTCAGATCAATCGCGCCATTCTGGGCAAGGACTCGCAGGCTCGCCTGTCACTGTGCTGTCTGCTGAGCGGTGGGCATCTGCTGCTGGAAGACCTGCCCGGTATGGGAAAAACCACCCTGGCACATGCACTGGCGGGTGTGATGGGGCTCAGCTTCCGACGCATACAGTTTACCAGCGACCTGCTGCCTGCCGACATTCTGGGCGGCTCGGTATTCGACCCGGCGACCGCGACATTTCACTTTCACGAAGGTCCGGTTTTCTGTCAGGTGCTGATGGCTGACGAAATCAACCGTGCCACACCGCGGACTCAGAGTGCATTGCTGGAGGCAATGGAGGAGGGGCAGGTATCACTTGATGGTGAAACCCGTTCCCTGCCAGAACCATTTTTTGTCATTGCCACTCAGAATCCGTCCGAACTGGCGGGGACCTATCCCTTGCCGGAGTCGCAGACAGACCGCTTTTTGATGCGCCTGTCCCTGGGATATCCGTCAGCCACTGCCGAGCGTGAACTTCTGGCGCAGCCCGACCAGCGCCTCAAACCACTCAATATGACACCCTGTCTCAGTGTCACTGATTTGCAGGATTGGCAAAAGCACCTGTCCGAAACCCATCTGAGTGAGTCCGTTCTGGACTACATCCAGCGTCTGATCGACTTCTCCCGACAGAGCAAACGCATTCAGCTCGGACTGTCTCCCCGCGGCGGTCTCGCCATAGTACGTGCCGCCCGCTGTTATGCGCGTATGGCTGGTCGCGACCATGTCACACCGGATGACGTGCAGGCGATATTCCCGGCGGTCGCTGATCACCGGCTGCGAGCAGCTGACCACGTTGTTCCAGTGGGCGATTCTTCTGACAATTCAACGGCCCATCACCGAACAGTGGCGCAATGGATACTGGATTCAGTCGACGTGTTGCAGGGCTGACTCGAGTCATTCGACGCCCAGATGTCCGCTGGCGCGAACGCAAGGCGGAGAAGCGTACACCTGTCGTCGGCAAACTGCAGCTGGGCCAACGTACCATCTACATACTGCCGACCGTTCAGGGAGCCCTGTTTGCCTTGGGCGCGACTACCATCCTGCTGGTGGGTTTTGCCGATCGCAACCCAATAACCGTGGTGCTGGCCACCGCCATGCTCAGTCTTTTTCTGCTGAGCCTGGTGTTGTGTTATCGCAATCTCAGCGGGCTGACTTTACAGGCCTCAGAAGCAACCGAGCCCGGCAATCCCAGCGCACGCTGTTTTGCCGGTGAGCAGGCAAGCTTCATGCTCACCCTGTCGGCCGCCGGTCGCCGCCGTGCGCACAGGGATTTGTTGCTGGGATTCTCGCCTAAAGATGTGCAGCCGCTTGAGGTGGCACCCGGCGCTGTCACATCGGCTACGCTGACGGCGCCCGCCGAAAAACGCGGACTGATGGCTGCACCCCGTTTGCATCTGCGGACACGTTATCCAGCCGGGCTATGGCAGGCATGGAGTCGGCCCGATCTGGCCATGCATTGCCTGGTTTATCCCAGGCCGCAGCAGTGCAGCCTGCCTCTCAGCGCACTGCGTGTTCCGGCCCATACCGAGGGGCAGCAGTCGGGTGCGAGGAAACAGGGCGTTGATGACTTTCTGGGGCTGCGCAGCTATCAGTCTGGTGACAGTCGTCGCCTCATCGCCTGGCGTTCGCTGGCGCGTGGGCAGGGTCTGAAAACCAAACAGTTCTCCCAGGAAGCCGATCCGGAAGTGCATCTGTCCTTCGAGTCCTTTAAAGGTCGTGAGACGGAAGATATTCTCGGCTGCCTGTCGTTTCAGGTGCTGCAACTCAGCCAACAGCAAAAACGCATTGGCATGACACTGCCGGCGACGCAGGTGGGCGACGAAAAGTCGAATGCCGACAGCACACACCGGATAACGCGGCCGCGGCATATCAAGGCCGACCAGGGCGAAGCCCACAAACACTCCCTGCTGCAGGCGCTGGCACTATGGACATGAATACACAGGCAGCCGGAGCCCAGCCCAATCAGGCCGACCTGGTCATACCCGCGACCCTGATGGCTGCCATCATGCTGATTCTGCCGCCATTGCAGGCACAACCCTGGTGGCTGGTGCTGCCCTGTCTGATCTGCCTGATCCTGCGCTGGCCACTGTTTGCGTTTGCATTGCTGTTTGGCGCCATGACCTATGCCGACAGCTGGCTGGTTGCAGCGTACTACCTGGGATTGAGCCTGCTGCTGTTGATGCGTATGCATAGCAACAAACAGGCCTCCAGTCTGCTGCTGTTTGGCAGCGCCGTGCGCCAGGTGCTGCTGGCTGTGCCCATTTTTGCGGTCCTGTTAGTGTTGCTGATCGCCGCCGGGGCGCGCTGGTCAGACCGCAGCAATGTGAATAGTGCTGCCACTGGCGTTGGTGAAACCATGACACCCGGCGCTGTCAGCGAGCTGGTGAATGATCGCGACCTCGCCATGCGCGTACGCTTTACCGAAAGCGCGGCCAGTGCCCAGCTCGAAGCGAGCGACCTGTACTGGCGTGGCCTGGTGCTGGAAGACTTCGACGGCCGGACCTGGTCACGACGCATTCCGATGCAGCTGACACTCGACCCGATTCCGGGCGACGTGCCCTTACAGGATCGTCTGCAGTACCTGGTCGCGCTGGAGCCATCATGGCGGTTCTGGTTATACGGCCTGCATCAGGCCTACACCATGTTGCCCCAGACCTATCGTGACGAGCGCGGAATACTGGTCACCGACATCATGGTGCGCCAGCGTCTGCGCTATCCCGTTACCTCCATACCGCCGCCCCCCGAGCTGCAGCTCGACAGACGTACCCGCGAACGTAATCTGGCCTTGCCGGACGACAGTAATCCGCGAACCCGTCAATGGATTAACGAGTTTCGCAGTCAGTATATAGACGATCGGTCATTTACTGGTGCTTTATTGCAGCGGTTCAATGAGCAGGAATACTTCTACACACTGACCCCGCCAATCACCAGCGAGCACAGCGTCGATGATTTCATGTTCGATACTCGCCAGGGCTACTGCGAACACTACGCCGGCGCGATGACCTTCATGCTGCGGGCCGCTGGCATACCCGCGCGTGTTGTCACTGGTTATCAGGGTGGCCAGTACAACCCGATCACCGGCCACTGGTCTGTCTACGAATACAATGCGCACGCCTGGGTAGAAGCCTGGTACCCAGACATTGGCTGGCAACGACTCGATCCCACCGCCGCGATCGCGCCAGAGCGCATAGAGCTGGGTATGGACGCCTGGCTGTCATCCCTTGGCAGCGAGGCACGTTCAGAACTTGATACAGAAACACGCATCAGACTGACACTTGCCGAGATTCCCGGCTTCCAGTCGGTGCGCTCGGCTTTGGACGCCCTGGCGTTTGGCTGGTCACTGAGCATCTACGACAACGAAGGCAATCTGCGCACCGAAGACGCCAGCGACTGGCTGGAGCAACAGGGTCTGGGCAACCTGCCACTGTGGCTGCTCGCCCTGCTGCTGGTGGCCGTTGGCATCCGCGCCATGTGGGGCAGTAATCTGCGCCGCCAGCGCCAGTCCCCGGCAGTCAGAAGCTATCTGCGGTTAAATGCCAGGCTGCAGAAAAAGGGATTCGGTCGGAAACCCGGTGAGACCATAAAAGCGCATCTTGAACGGGTCGGTAAGAACCAGCCAGAAAATCTCGACCAATGGCGGAATCTGGGTATTATGTTATCGGATGCTGAGTATGGGCATCAGGATCTGGCAGCGGCAAAGTACCAGATGGCTGAGCTTTTGCAGACGTTGAGACGCACTAGCCAGTTGGCTAATTGACTTGGGTCTGGGGCGGGTTAGTTTGCATGGATTGTTGTGGATAGTGTGTGTGCGCGGTAAATTGGGAAGTCGTGCTGGAACTCTATACAAGTGTTATGCATAAAAACGAACAGAGTAGCTGATGGCTAATAATTGGAACATTCCAGCCTGGCTGGAAAAAGAAGTTCGAGAGAGGGATAAGGAGTGCGTGTATTGCGGCAGTCAATTCGTATCGCCCAAGGTGTCGGTTAGGTCTTCGGCTAGCTGGGAGCACATAATCAATGACGCTAAAATAATCACCAGAGAAAATATTGCGTTATGTTGTCGTGGCTGTAACGCGAGCAAGAGCCAAAAATCCGTTTCGGCGTGGCTGGCTACGAAGTACTGCCAAGAGCGTGGAATTACAGCCCAATCTGTAGCTCCAATAATTAAGCAGGCAATTTCAAATGGTCAGTAATTTTACGCATAACAAAGCGCAGCAGTTCGCGCCTTCGGCGCCGGACGCCCTTTTCGCTGCGCTACAAGGTCGCCGCTGTGCGCGGCGTTAAGCGGTAAGGTTTATTAATCGAGATAAGAATATGATCAAAGAAGAGCTGAAAGAGATATTTCTGCAGGCTCATGCGGGACCTTTCCTTTTTGTTGGTTCCGGATTTTCTAGACGCTATCTGGGGCTGGAAGACTGGGGCGGGTTACTTTCTAAATTCTGCGATGGTCTAAGGCCGTTTGAATACTACCTTTCAAAGGCAAATGGGCAGGTGCCTATGGTAGCCACGCTAATGAGCGCAGATTTTAATGAATACTGGTGGTCAAGCGAGGCATATGAGGCAAGCAGAACTAAGAATAAAGGAAAGATCAAAGATCAAACATCTGCGCTCAGAGTGGAAATATGTGAATACTTAAAATCTGCATCAGTAGGGAAATATAAAGATTCTGAATACTCAGAAGAGTTGAATCTAATAAGTCAGCTCAATGTGGATGGCATAATAACAACAAATTGGGATCGATTGTTGGAGGAGTTATTTCCGGACTATAAAGTATATATTGGACAGCAAGAGCTACTTTTCTCTAACCCGCAGTCAATAGGTGAGATATACAAGATACATGGCTGCAGCAGCAGGTCCAAGAGTTTGGTTCTGACTGATGAGGATTATATCGATTTCAATGATAGAAATGCTTATCTAGCTGCAAAATTAATAACAATATTTGTTGAGCACCCGATCATATTCATTGGGTACTCAGTTTCAGATCAAAATATAGCATCTCTACTTTTATCAATTGCGAAGTGCATTGGAGAGCGTGCAGCTGAGCAGCTGAAGAATAATCTAATCTTCGTGCAAAGGCTGAAGGAGGGAGAGAAAGAAGGACTTTCTGAAACATTTTTAACTATAGATGGTGTGAGGATTCCCATTATCGTAGTGAAATCGGAAACTTTTTCTTCTGTTTATGAAGCTATTCATGAAACTAAAAGAAAAATACCCGCGAGAGTGTTGAGGTATTGCAAAGAACAATTGTATGAGATTGTCAAAACACAGAGCCCCGAAGAAAAAATATGTGTAGTAGATATTGATCAGGTCGAAAATAAGGATGATATTGAATTTGTCGTTGGTGTTGGTGTTGTAAAAGAGCGTGCAGAGCAGGACCAGGAAGAGGTTGGGCAGTATGGCTATCAAGGCATTAAATCTATAGACCTATTTACCGACTTGCTGAGAAATAATGGCGGCTTTGACGCAAAAAGAATCATTGAGTACACAATACCTAGTATAGGGAAGGGGTCGTCTTATATTCCGGTATACAAATATCTAAGTGAAGCCGGGATAGCTTCTCAAGCTGATTACGAGCGGTCTGGGTATGATCTTTCCAAATGGCTCAATAGAAAGGACGATGCGTTTCATACTAAAACACATGCAAGGTCCTTTGTGAAAAATCACAAAGAGAGCACAGCACAGGAAATTGTGGACAGCTGCACACCCGAGAACGCAGCAATATTCTTAAGCTTCTTAAAGCCTGATAAATTTGATGCCAGTGTCGTCCGCCAATTCTTGGATGAACATATTGATAAGTTTGATTATAAGGTTTGCTCTGGGTCTAGCTACTTTAGAAAATTGTCATGCTACTACGACCAAACCGTTTATGGCTGGTAGGTTTCGCTTAACAAGTTGCTGTACTCGGACCCACTACGCGCCGCAAGCTTGTGGTTTGCTGCGCAAACTTACCACAAGCTTGCTCTGCTCCGTCGGGCCGGTAAGCGGCGTTATGAAACCTGAGTGAAAGTGATGCTGAGAATCCGCCTGATTTTATTCTGGTATCGGCTAACCCTGCCATTTCGGCATTGGCGGGCGGCCCGATTGAAAACTGTCGAGCCTAATGTCAGGGGCGGTGAAAGATTTGAATTAACGCAAGAAAGAGCAACTCATGGTTTAACCTCATGGCGAGCATCTTTCACTGGTGATTTTGAGTGCAGAATTCCTAAGGGAACATTGGTAGAGGTTCTTTATGACTCAGTTCCGCATGCGGATGGATTTACTTGCAAACCTGTTGAGTACGCGAGATTTGAAGCGGATCATGTGCCAGAGTCAGAGCGAACAGACTCCAGATATGGCGGTTACTATTTTGTTTTTAAGAAAAGCGATATAGGCACCTTATTAAAGCAGGTTTATAACAAGCACCTTCAAAGTGACGCGCACGCGCGCACTTGAGATGAGCGTTATGTGGCTAAGATCAGCACTACAGCATTGGAAGTTTATCGAATATAAGCAAAATATAAAAAAGACCAAAACTCCAAGAAGCACGTCAAGAATTCTATATTCGGCAAGAAAAAAATTGTCAGTAGCGACACAAAGTATCACGCACTCAAGGTGTGTCTGGAGGCACAATGATTTTTAGCAGATTAAGAAGTTACCTGAGAGAACGGAAATACGGCGTTCTTTTCTTAGAATTTATTATATTAGTTGTTGGTGTTTTTCTTAGTTTGCAGGCCAATCAATGGCAAAACAACCGGCAGAACAGAGCGATAGAGCAACAATATTTAGTTAGGCTTGAAAAAGACTTTGAGAGAAGCAGTGCTGCACTCAGCGAGAGTATTGCAAGAATAGAATTGTCCATAGAAAAATTGGAGCTCAGCCTGGCCATACTCAGCAAGGAGGCGCGTGAGGAAGGGGACTATCAGAAGCTTTTTGATGCAATGCAGAGCTCCAGCATTATGGGAAGTTTTGAGGTGTATTTGGCAACGTTCGAAGAGTTAAAAGACACAGGATATATGCGTCTTTTAGAATCTACTGAATTAAGGGAGAGCCTGGGGAATGTATGGCAGAAACACGTTACTATATTGAGAGTTAGTGAGATCAGGGATATGCTACGAGGTAATGCGCTTCCTATCATGGCTAAGTATGTAAAACCGCTAAGCGGTAATAAGCTCACATTTGATGCAGAATTGTTGGAGAAAGATCCCCGCGAAATTTATGTTGCTATGAGCATAATTCGCTCCAATCTCCGCTATGATCTAAATGATTCTGAGCAGTTGCTAGCTCTAATTGATCAAACACTGGACCTTGTTCACACGCAGATAGAATGAAAGTTAATTTCTTATAGCAAGCCACAATGGTTTTATATCCACATTTGGAAAGGCACTAAAATTATTGGGCAACTACAGTTTAGAAGCATATATAGCGCACAGAATACTGGATATATAAATTTGGACTATTTGGCTCCAGCGTATAGAGGCAGAGCTTACGGAAAACGCATTCATTCGTATATTGTAAAGTGTCTAAAGAATACGCAGTGTTCTACTGCAGTTATTTCCATCAGCAGAACTAATAAGCACGCTGTAATTTGTATAAAAAGCATGGTTGGGCATATTTAAAGTCTAACCCGAAGCATGAACTAACAGATTTTTATCAACTAAAATAAACACATTACAAGGCCAGGCAGCAGGGACTGCGCAAACTTAGTTTGCTTGCCCCTGGTGGCGGCGTTATGTACCCACAGCATGACGCAAAGAAAGAGGCATAAGGAGCATGGGTGATGATTGAGCTGAGGGGTTACGCAGCTAGCGATGCCGAGCGATTAACTGAGCTGGCAAATAGCGCCAATGTGTCGCAGTTCCTGGTCTACACTTTCCCCTACCCCTATACGCTTGAAGATGCAGTTTGGTGGATCACTATTGGATCGCAAGAAAACGGAGCGATAACCAAAGCTGTCGAATACCACGGCGAATTAATCGGAAGCGTAGGGATCACTCCGCAAACTGGTTGGAAAAGTCACACGGCAGAAATTGGATACTGGCTAGGTGAGCAGTTCTGGGGGCGCGGAATAGCAACGCAAGTGCTAGAGCGTATGACAAATGAAGTCTTTGCGGACGGACGGTGGGATAAGCTATTTGCTCCAGTCCTTTCTCCTAACCAAGCGTCTGTACGCGTGCTTGAGAAGAACGGATATCAGTTGGAAGGCATTCTCAAAAACGAAGTAATAAAAAACGGGCAACTTTTTGATGTGCATCATTATGCCAAACACCGCACATAACAATAGCAAACAGTTCGCGCGCCTTGCGCCCGGGCGCTTACTTCGTTCGCGCCGCTGTTGAGGGGTGTAATAAGACCAGTCAGTCACCGATTAATATTCAGGAATTAGTAGGGGATACATGAGCAAAGGAGGAGGATCGATCTTGGGAAATATTTGGAAAGGATTAGTCGGGGACGTCTTTATATTCGGCACGGCATTGTTATTAATGAGTGCTTTCGCCTTCACTTCCATTTCCAATGCATATCTCATAGTTCTATCAGTGGTGGCAGTCATCGTAGTAGCATTTGTGGTTCACAGAAGATCTGGAAATAAAGCGCGAGAGACGATCGCAGCATGCGGTGGTTCAGTCATGGAGGGAGAGTGGAGCAACCCTGTTTTCAAGATCTGCAATGTTAAAGATCCAGAAGGTAATCATATTCAGATTCGTGAGTTCAAGTCATAACAAACGCGCGTAATATGCCGCAAGAACGCGGCCGTACGTCCTATGCTGCGCTCTGTGCGTCGTTGGTGCTGGCTATAGGTGTACTGGAGGAGGGTCATCATGAGACTCAGACCGAAAATTAAAGATAAACCAACAGGTGATGGAATCAGCTCGCAAATTATCAGCCAGTGGGTGGCCATGGGTTTGTGTTTTGGAGTCACTGTTGGTGCTCTGACTGACAATGTTGGTTTAGGTATATCGCTGGGAATGTGTTTTGGGGCTGCTATCGGCTCTGTGATTTCCGAATATAGGAAGCGGGAAAAATCGGAAGGAAGTTAAGCTAAAAAGTATTTCCGCAGCAGTCTTATTGTTACAGGCGTTATGAGTAGCTGGGTATGGAAGATATTCTAAACAAAATGACAGGTTGTACGCTCGCATTGAGAGATGATTTAGAGCGCACATTGTAATAGCCGAAAACCGGATCCATGGCTGGTCAATGCTATCCGGCGACAACGGGCAAAGGGTTGCCAGAAAATGGCTGGCGTTTATTGAGGCGGCAGGAGTCGAACTTTGATAAACATGACAAGCAAATCAACATTGTTCACTGCGTCCTCCAGTCAGTAGAAACTAAAGGCAGCGCCATGTTTAAAAAATTCTGGTTATTCGGTCCGCTCACCGGCTTTACATTTGCCTCCATTGCGGCACTTATATTTACGATGTGGGACTGGCTGGAAAATCCTGGCGGGATATTTCGTGACGCGAACGGTACAAACTGGAATTTCGTCTACGACACTGCAGTAAGCTGGTTTGTGCCGACATTTATTACCGTGGCGATAATCGCCTCAGCCGGCCACATCCTGTTCTCCGCTTTGCTCCTGGCCTATAGAAAGCGCCTTTCAGCTAAACATGATAGATTCAACACATAGCATTGGGTGCGGCTATCGCAACCACAAAGGCCAAAAAATAAGATGTTGGTTCTGATGAGTGAGCTGCAGCCCGTGGTGTCTCTCCAATTGATCCTAACAGCCTGAAAAAGGAAGTATATGTCACTTACAAGTCTAATCGTTCCTACCTACACGCAGATGCTCGGCTCACTTTCTCGCTGGCTCTCAAAGGCGCAGCAACAAATGCCGGGAGACGACGCCGAGGCGCTACTGTCAGCGCGTCTGGCACCGGACATGTTTCCACTTTCCACGCAGATTCGCTTTGCCTGCGTTCAGGTTCATGAAGCGATCAGCAGGCTCCAGGGAGAGCCGCTGGCTCCAGTTGTCCAGGAGCTGCTGGAAGAGGGGCGTAATGCGGCGGATAAGCCTGGAACCCTGGCGGATGCGCAGGCCCTGATAGATAAAACTCTGTCGGCACTCAAGGAGCTCTCGGCAGATGCTCTGGACGTAAACGCAGGCAAACCACTTGTGCATGAGCTGCCGAATGGCATGATTCTGGATCTGACTGCCGAGCAGTACGCGCGCGACTGGTCACTCAGTCAGTTTTATTTCCATGTCATGATCGCTTATGCAATCTTGCGCAACAACAATGTGGAAATAGGCAAGGCCGACTACGTCGCGCACATGTTTCCGTATATTCGGCCAGAAACGATACCCAAAGGCTGACAGCCTTGCATTGCTGGAGTCGAACGATGAAAGGACTGCTCGCGATAACATTGCTGCTTGTATCAATGGCCAGCCACTCAGAGGAATGTGTGATTCTGTTGCATGGCCTGGCCAGAACGGCCTCGTCAATGTCAGATATCGAAGACAGGCTGACCGATGAGGGATACAAGGTTGTAAATGTTGATTATCCCTCGCGGGACGGCACGATCGAAGAGCTGGCTGAACTGGCAGTCAGTGAAGGTCTGGCTCACTGTAATAGCGCGGAAAGTTCCAGCATTCATTTTGTGACCCACTCGATGGGTGGGATTCTGGTACGGCAGTATCTGTCGCAGAACACAATAGAAAAACTGGGCCGCACGGTCATGCTTGGGCCTCCTAATCAGGGCAGCGAAGTTGTCGACAAGCTTGGCGAAATGCCCGGTTTCGAATTCATCAATGGTCCAGCCGGTATGCAGCTAGGCACAGGCACACATGATGTTCCGCAGTCGCTGGGACCAGCCAATTTTGAGGTGGGCATCATCGCCGGGACACGCTCAATCAATCTGATCCTGTCAGTGCTGATACCGGATACGGATGACGGCAAGGTTTCATTGGAGAGCGCCCATCTTGAAAACGAAACCGACTTCATTGAAATGCCGGTGACGCACCCCTTCATGATGCACAACGAAGAAGTGATTGATAACGTCGTTCATTTTCTGAAGAACGGCGTATTCATGGACTCGCAGGTATAAACAGCTGGTTAGAGAAACCAATGTGCTTTTCTCTAACCCGCAGATAGACGGCGCAATGGAGTGCAACTTGCGCCAGATGTTTAGAACACGTAGATAAAGCCTATGCCCACTTCCGCTTCATAATTATTGCGTGAGATTGGGCTGTCCTTGACGTCGCTGCCATACAACTCGTAAAGCACTTCGCCGAAGATCTGCCAGTTCTCGTTAATGTAGTTGCGGTAAGTGTAATTGAGTCCCAGCGAGCGGAAGCCGCTGTTCAGTTGCGTCTGAGGCAGTCCGGATGCCGCTGCCTGCTGTGTGGTGATACCAAAATCGGTATTGGCCCGGTCGCTGTCATGGATCACGGCAACGACACCCAGTTCAGATCCGGTGCCATCTGTCTGCTCTCCGAAGCGGCGTCCAACGCCAAAGATGCCCAGCGTACCGTTGTCTCCCGTCACCACGCGGCCA
The DNA here is from genome assembly GCF_021729085.1 of Pseudohongiella sp. O18. Lineage (GTDB taxonomy): Bacteria > Pseudomonadota > Gammaproteobacteria > Pseudomonadales > Pseudohongiellaceae > Pseudohongiella. The sequence goes on from NZ_JAJSAR010000001.1 coordinate 875,462, forward strand.
TCCAGCCAGTACCGCCAATCGGAGCTGAATGCGCGGCGTGCTTGCAGCACAACCTCAAAACTTTCTTCGGCGTTGCCGAGGCCATTCAATCGGCCGTCATCGGAATCGCCTTCTTCGCGGCCTTCTTCAAAACCAATAGCGGCGTCGAAGAACCACGTGTCAGCACGGCGGCCGCGCCAGCCCAGCGCCTCACCTGCAAAGTAGAAAATGTTGTCGCCGCTGCGCCACTGCACTGAGCCCGCCGGATCGACTTCGAGCCCGAACTCGTCCGAGCCTTCGTACGCAGTCTCATACTCAACACCCAGGCCCAGTCCGAATGCCCAGCCATCTTCACCCCGGGTGAAGTCGTCGATTGAGGGCAGGGGCACCAGGGCTGTATCTCCCCCCTGTGCCAATGCCGATTGAGATATGAACAGGCTGGTTAAAGCTGTCAGTAGTAAACCTGTAGATTTGCTCATATGGATCCGTGCCACCTTAAGCTGATGCAGAGTGATTAGTGAGATGGCAAAAATACGCAAACTTTTCTTGTGCAGATCACAGGCAGAAGGCTCAACCAGGCTGGATGCCGGTGGCGCAGTGTGGGCGGCTGCAGTACCCAAAGCAATTTGCTCGAGTTTTGGAGATGGTTATCGCCAACACCTGGAATAAACCCTCGCCGTATTCGTTAAACAACCGTCAATACTACAAAATGGGAGGAATTGACGATGCGTAAGACGAATATTTCAGATGTATTCAAACCTTCAATGCTCGCGCTGGCTTGCGCGGTGGCAATTGGTGCACCGGCAATTCATGCGCAGGACAATGCCTCTGGCGCTTCTGTAAACGCTCAAACAAATGTATCGGTGCAAGCCGAGTCAGACACAACGGCCTCATTCGATACTGCTTCTGAGCAATCCACCGCTTCAGTAAATAACAGTAATTCGGTTGAAGCCGAGGCAGAGGCTGACGCCAGCGCCGATGCAGATACCCGCAGCGCGACTGACACTGCAGGTGAAATTGCCACGGCAGCAGAATCATCTGCAGCTCAAGCGGCAGGCACAGTAGAGGCGGGCCTGAGCACGGCTGCAACACAGGCAGAGCAGGTTGCTGTCCAGGCTCAGGCAACGGCCAGTGCCAATGTAGAACGTGCTGAAAACCTGGCGGTGAGCGCCCAGCAGCGTGCAGAAACGGCGGCCATGCGTGCTGAAGCCGCTACTGATTCGGCGAGAGTCGCTGTCATGGCGACTGCCGAGGCAGGTGCTAATGCAACTGGGCTTCTGGTTGCTGAGGCAGCCCAGCAGGCGCGAGAGGAAGTTCGCAACACAGCCGACGAAGCCACTCGCGAGGAAGTGCGGGGTGCAGTTGGTGCTGCGGTGAGCACCGCGGTCACTTCGACTACCAAGGCTCAGGTCAACGAGTCCGTTCAATCTGACGTCGGCGCAACTGTGTCCTCAGCGGTCCGCTCTGAAGTGTCGCAGAGTGTTGCTGAATCGGCACGCGGAAGCGTCGCGGCCAGTGTGCGTGAGAATGTACAAAACACCGTCAAGGAAGATGTGCGTGGCCAGGTTGGCAATGAAGTGAGTCAGCAGGTCAGCAGCCAGGTTAACAGCTCTGTGCGTGAGAGTGTGCGCGGCAATGTCCGTAACACGATCACTGGCATTGGCAGCTAAGACTGGCGTATGTACGGCCGGCGCCTCCCTGGCGCCGGCTTTTTCCTGAATGGTGAGAGTCATGAAGAAGCTGAAAACTCCAAAATTGAAAACAGAATTCGTGGCACTGCTGGCCAGCGGGCTTGTAGCCGGTGCCGCAATAGCGCAGGACGATGCACCACTGACTTTCAGTGGAACTCTCTCAGCCGGTGCTGAATACAACAGCAACGTCAGCGTTGCGGAGCTGGAAAGCGCCAGCGGGCAGTCCGATGTGGCTGCCATTGTTGATGCCGGGCTGGATGCCGACTGGCAGGTCAGCGACCAGCTCAATATCAATGGGGGCTACAGTTTCAGCTCCCAGCGATACCAGGATTTTGATGCTTTCGATCTGGACATGCACATGCTCTTCGGAGACATCAGCTACGATTTTGAGGCATTCACAGTGGGCACCAGTCACTATTTCGCCGATGCCGATCTGGGTGGCAACGAGTTTCTGCAGCTGAACCAGACGTCAATTTACGCCGGCAAGCTGCTGAGTGAACAATGGTATCTGCGCGGTGCTTTCAACATCGTCGACAAGTCGTTCACCGGATTTGAAGCTCGTGACGCCGATACAGAAGGCGTCAGCCTGGATGCATTCTGGTTCTTCAACCAGGGCCGCAGCTCGCTGACATTCGGTTATGCCTACGATGATGAGAGCACACGTGATCCAGCATTTGCCTATCAGGCGGATACGGTGCGGGTGCGCTACAGCAACGCGTTCTCCCTGTTTGGCAAAGACAGCGAAGTGGAGCTGGGCCTGCGGAATCAGCTGCGGGACTATAAGGCCAACACGCCATCTATTGGTGCGCCGCGAGACGACTCGCAGCTGTTTGTGGACGCCAGTCTGAAGATGGCGGTGCTGCCACGTCTGGCAGTGGTTGGCAAAATCGAACGCGGCGATTTTGACTCACGCCTGGCCAGTGCCAACTACTCGGAAGAGCGCGCCAGCCTCAGCCTGGAGTACGATTTCTAACCACGCTGTAACTGCGGGCAGGCCAAGACCTGCCCGCAGTGCCAACTCCCTGATTATGAGCTATTATCGGACGTGATATCTAAATCTGTCCGCATAAATCCGCTGATTTCAGGAGTCGTTGCAGTGAAAAAAGCCCTGTCCGTATTGAGTCTGAGCGTTTCAGTTTTGTTGGGTACCCAGGCATGGGCCCAGGACGACACCGTCCGTTATGAATGGGATCTGACCGACATCTATGCCGATGTGCCGGCCTGGGAATCCGCCATGGATACCATTTCGGAACGCATCGATAATCTCTCTACCTTGCAGGGCACGCTGGGCGACAGCTCGGCGTCAATGCTGAGCGCACTGCGTGAAATCTCCGCTACGAACAAAGAGGCTGTGCGGGCATACGTCTACACCTCGCTGGAACGCGACGCCGACCAGCGTGTGGCGGAAACCCAGGAACGCTTTGGCCTGGCCCGCCAGCTGTTTACCAATCTTGGTGAAGCGACCTCCTGGATCAGCCCGGAAGTGCTGGAAGTGGGCGAGGAGCGGGTCAACCAGTTCCTGGCCGAAGAGCCGGGTCTGGCTGACTTCGAGTTCATGTTGCGGGACATACTGAGACGCGCACCGCATACGCTGGATCAGCAAACCGAGGCAATTCTGGCGCAGGCGGGTCTGGTGCTGTCTTCGCCGGAGCAGATCTACGAAAACTATGCCAACGCTGACATCCCCTGGCCGACCGTCACACTGAGTGATGGCCAGGAAGTAACGCTCAGTCAGGCAGGCTATTCACGCTGGCGCACCGCCGAAAATCGCGACGACCGCAAGCTGGTCTTCGATACCTTCTGGAATACCTGGAATCAATATGCCGATGGTATGGGTGCCACGCTGGCTTCCGAGGTACAGTCCAATTTGTTTACCGCCCGCGTGAGAAATCACGAAAGTGTGCTGGCTCACAATTTGTTTGACGATGGTCTGCCACCGGAGATCTACACGCAGCTGGTGAGTCAGGTGAATGACGCACTGCCGGTGTTCCATCGTTATCTGCAATTGCGCGGTCGTATGCTGGGTGTGGACGATCTGCGCTACTACGATATCTATCCACCTCTGGTTGAAGTTGATACCGGCGAGTTCGGCCTCAAGCGTTCCGAAGAGATCACCTTTGCCGCGCTGGAGCCATTCGGTGAGCGCTATCTGGAGCTGCTGGCCTACGGGCTGTCGCAGGACTGGATGCACAGCCATCCGCAACCTGGCAAGCGTTCCGGTGCCTACATGAACGGCTCTGTCTACGATGTGCACCCCTACGTGTTGTTGAACCACACCGACGACTACAACGCGATGTCCACCTTTGCGCATGAATGGGGTCATGCCGTGCATTCGCTGCTGGCCAATGAAAACAATCCTTACGAGACTGCCGGCTACTCCACCTTTATCGCCGAGATGGCGTCCACCATCAACGAGATTCTGCTGGAAGAGTATATGATCGCTAACGCAGAAACCGATGAGGAGAAACTGTTTTACCTGGGTGGTGCATTGGAAAGTATACGTGGCACCTTTTTCCGGCAGACCATGTTCGCCGAGTTTGAACTGGCAATTCACCAGGCCGCCGAGCGTGGTGAGCCGCTGACCGGTCCACGCCTGACAGAAATCTACGGCGACCTGCTGAAACGCTATCACGGTCACGACGAAGGGGTTCTGACCATCGATGATGCCTATGCCGTGGAATGGGCCTTCATTCCGCACTTCTACTATGACTTCTATGTGTTCCAGTACGCTACCTCCATCTCTGGTGCGGCCTGGTTTGCTGAGCAGTTCCTGGCAGGAGATACAGAAGTGCGCGATGACTTCATTCGTGTGCTCAGCGCCGGTGGTTCCGACTATCCGCACGAGATCCTCTTGAACGAAGCCGGTCTGGATATGACGCAGCCCGAAGCATACGGCCCGGTGTTGCGTCGCATGACAGATCTGATGGACCGGATTGAGGCGCTGCTGTAGATTTGTGGAAAACAGTCCCGACAACAACAGGGTCAAGAAAGCCAGAGAGGCCATTAAAGAATGCCAGGTCCTCGAGCTACTCGAGGGCTACTCACCAGTAGTGGTCAGTACCATATTTGTGGGATTGGACACAGAACAAAGCGACATCGACATAGTCTGCCAGTACGATTGTCAGAACACCTTCGCATCGACATTTCTGGGAGCGTTCGGGCAATCAGAGCACTTTGAACTGAATCTGAATGACGATTATCTGGTTGGTCGATTTCACAGTCTGGGATTTTTGGTCGAAGTGTACGCGAGTCCCATGCTGGTGAAATCGCAGGCGGCGTTTCGGCATTATCAGGTTATGGAGCGTCTGGTGCGGCTGGGTGGCCCAACCATACAGAGGTCGATCCGGACACTGAAACGTCGTGGGTTGAAAACGGAGCCTGCCATTTGTCAGGTGCTGGGGCTCAACGGGGATCCTTATCAGGCAGTTTTGTCGCTGTCTTCATCGACAGACGGGCAATTGTTTGAATTGCTCCAGAGCCACTACAATAAAACGAAAAAGGGGGAACAGGAATGCCCGTATACGCACTGAATCTTTTCGATGTCTCAAACAAAGATGAATACATTGCCTACTCCAAACGCTCGGTCAAAGAAGTGCAGGCGCATGGAGGAAGGGTTGTTTCACTGGGCAAATTCCGTCAGGCCGCCCAGGGTGACATCAAGCCACGCACGGTCCTGATCCTGGTTGAATGGGAATCCATTGAGGCGTTTGAGAGCTACAGAAATGATCCCGCGCTGGCTGATCTGCATCCTCACCGCGAGAATGGCACCGAGAACTATATCTGGCACCTGTTCGACAAGCTGGAAGACTTGCGACCCATTTTGAAGGAATAGGCACAGCACAGGAAATTCAACATGCAGACGGCGGATGTACTAAAACTGATCGAAGCCGAGAGTGATGAGCGAGGCATCGCGCACTGGGACAATCTTGGTGAGCGCCGGGGTGGCCTTCGAAGTTTTGGTATTGGCCTTACGAAGTTGCGCAAGCTGGCAAAGCAGATTGGCCGCGACCGGGAACTGGCGCAGGCGCTTTGGAAAAGTGATATCTACGAAGCGCGTATCATCGCCCTGCTGATCGATGACCCCAAAAAGATCACCCGCGAACAGGCGGAGCAGCAGGTTGATCAGCTGCACAGCGGCATGCTGGCGCATGTGTTTTCGTCCTGTGATGCCACGCTTGCCAAAACGCCCTTTGCCATAGACCTGGCGGACCAGTGGATTCGCCACGGTGACCGAGCGCGACGCGGAAGTGGATACGGCCTGCTGTATGAGACATCCAAGTTCTCGGAAAAGAAGGCACCCAGCGATGAGTTCTTTCTGGAACATGTGGCGCTAATTGCGCAGACCTTCAATGACCAGCCCGAAGGCGTACGCATGGCCATGGGCCTGGCACTGATGGGCATTGGAAAACGCAATGCTGTTTTGAATGAGGCTGCGCTCAATGTTGCGCAGACCGTTGGGCCAATTGAATTTACATCCGCCAGCGGCACCTGTGAACCGTTTGATGTGGCCAGGCACCTGACCACCGAGCGCCTTAGAACAAAGCTTGGTATCCTTAACAATAACGATTCTACTCTCTACAACGCAACACTCTAGTTCTCTCCGGGAGACATCTTGAACTTCAGTTCTTATCTTAAGCGCGTGGCTATTGCGATCGGCGCGATACTGGCTGTGTGTGTTTCACTTTTCCTGCTGGGCGTGGTTTGGCCTGTCAGGTCGCCAGCTCCTGCGCATTCTGAGTCCCCGATCGCGATTGTTAATGTGTCGGTTGTTGATGCACAGGCGAACCAGGTAGTGGCTGGGCAGACAGTACTGGTTGAAGGCGGGCGCATCAGTGCGGTGGGCGATGCCGCAATGGTCGAACTGCCCGAGAACGTTCGTATCGTCAATGGCAGCAGCCGATACCTGATACCAGGCTTGTGGGATATGCACACCCACATTTACGCAATCTCACCACTTCTTGATTTGCCTTTGCATATTGCCTATGGCGTGACCAATGTTCGCGACATGCAGGGCTGTCCGCAGGAAGGTGACCCGTTTATTGCCTGTGCCGAAGACAAGCGCCGCTGGAGCGACGAAGCCATCGCCGGGCAACGTGTCGGGCCGCGCATTATGGCGACGACCAGTTTCATGGCAAACGGTTCCGTTATCCTCGACCGTATCGCTGGGCTGCCGGCATACTTTGCGACTGAAACACCAGAACATGCTGCAGCATTTGTCCAGCATTACGCAGATCGTGCGGATGCCATCAAAGTGTATGACCGTATATCCCGAGACGGATACGTCGCACTGGTGGAACAGGCACGACTGGTGGGAATGGACGTGGTGGGTCACCGGCCTCTCGCCGTCAGCGCGATCGAAGCTGCCGCAAATCAGAAGAGCATCGAGCATGCACGGTTTATTCTGCATGAGTCTTTTGCCGGCAGTGAATCGCTGCGTCAGCTTGCTGGCACGCCTGAATGGGCCGAAGACCGCCGGCGCATGCTGGATGAGCATGATCCTGAAATGGCGAGCTCGATTTTCTCAGCCATGCGTGAAGCAGGAACCTGGTATGTACCCACACATTTGACGCGCTGGGCGGACGCCTATGCTGACGACGCCAGTGTGCGGGAGGATCCACTGTTACGTTATCTGCATCCATTGATGAAATGGCAGTGGATGGAAGACGTGAACGGCCTGCTGGCTCAAGATCCATCGCCAGAGGCGCGTCAAACCTATCGCGAATTTTATGAGAAAGGTCTGGCGCTAACGGGCGAGGCCCATCGTGCGGGCGTGAAGACACTGGTTGGAACGGATTACATCCTGGCCGGTGCCTATGTACACCGTGAGCTGGAGCAATTGGTGATGGCCGGTCTTACACCGGCCCAGGCGCTCAATGCCGCAACACTGGCGTCTGCTGAATACTTTGACCTGCAGGCAGAGTACGGAACAGTCTCCGCCGGAAAGGTCGCTGACCTCATTCTTTTGAATGCTAATCCCCTGGAAGATATTACCAACACACAACAAATCGAGTCCGTTGTTTTTAACGGGAATCTGTACGACAGCGAGGCGATACACCAGATATCGCGACATGTGCAACGCCAGGCTCGAAGCTGGGCCGTTGCCTGCAAGATTCTGTGGCGGTTTATTCTTAATCCGGTGTCATACTGAAGGGGCAGTGCCCGACAGGCAAGTTGAGCCTGCCGGGCGACAGAGACAGGTCATTCCAGTGTCAGTATGACCTTGACTGAACCGTTAACGCTGGCGGCGTCAACATAACCGATGGCATCCGGATTCGCCGCCACATGCTCAAGCATGGCAGCTTCGTTTGCCAGTTCTGCGGGTGGAGTACCTTTGCCAGTAAATACCAGTTTGGACCAGTATGCCTTGAGCTGGGCAGAAGCGCGACCTGCGCCTTTCTCATCAAACTCGGAGCGGATCGGCATGCCCTCGGCAAGATTGACTGCGGTCAACGCTGATGAGCGGCCAGTGTAGAGTCGATTGAGCTCATCGATATCAATGGCCGCTGTATTGCTTGGGTGTACGATAACAGCGATATCTGCATAGGCTGGCCATGCGACAGTCAGGCAGATCAGTAACAAAATTCTGTTCAACATGGTCGTTCTCCTCAAAATACCAGATCGATGCCGACAGAGATCAATGAACGGCGGTCGCCAGTCAGCTGATTGTCCTGATCGGTAAACTGAGCCTTGAATGCGGCCGACGGATGGAAGTCATATCGGAAGCCCAGGTTCCAGGTGTCATTGTCTGCGGCCTGACTGTCCACCAGGCCTTTGACTGGCACGAACAATTGGGCCGGCAGTGTGGACTGATACGCAGAGTAGGCATCTACCTGTGCGGTGTTGTCATCTTTCTCGTAGGAGATATAAGGCGTGAAACTGCCAAAGCGATGACCTACAGACAGGTAGTAACTGTCCTGTTCCGCGATAAAGCTGTTATCGACTTCGATATTGGTGATCTCAGACACAATGATCCAGTCACCGTTGTCATACGTCACGCCAAAACCCAAAAAGCTTGAATCGTCTTCCTGGATGGCAAGGTCAGCGACCAGTGCCGAAAGACCAACCTGTTCAAGTGTACCGAACAGGCCGCCGAGTGTTACGCCCGGTGCCAGCTGTACAGGCGCTGTATCGAATGTGGTCTCTCCAACCAGGTAGGCAACGCGTCCGCTCAGTGAACCCTGGGTCAGTTCCCAGGTCGCGCCAACGATGCTGTCGATTTGGGCGTCGATTTCGGTGCCGGAGAATGAAGTTGTTGAATCATAGTTGCCCAGTACAAACTGCAGGCTCGAGTCCATGCGGCCAAGCTGGTCGGTACGGTACAGAGAGACACCTTCGATGTTCGCAAAACCCAGACCATAGACGCTCTGTGGTGGTCTGATCCAGTCGTAGGCGTATCCCACATCAAGGAAGTCAGAGTACTTGAAGAATGGTGTGCGCAGTCTGCCAGCGCTGACACGAGTCTGGTCATTCAGTTCGTATGACAAAAACGCCCATTCAAAGTCGACATCAAAATCATCAGCACCGCGGCCCAGCAGCTGACCCGTGACAGACAGTTTATCGCCAAGGTCGGATTGCAGCTGAATGGCAAACAGGCTTTCGTTTTTGAGCTCAAACTTGTCATCGTAGCCGTAAAGGCTTTCGTTGCTGCCAGTGGTCGCACCCGCATTGATGGATGCAAAGCCGTTGATTGTTACATCCGCGACTGCTGCCGAAGAGACGGCAGACGCGACAACAGCCGCACAAATAAACTTGATCATGCTTTCCTCTACTTTACTGAAGTTAAATCCCGATGAAGGAGATGGTGGTGATTGCTGATATCAGGTCTCGAACTTGGAGCTTACGGAAACCAGCGAGTCAGAAAGGCTGCGAAGTTTGTCGGAAATGTCGTAAACAGAAACCTGAATGGTTTTAGCCTCGACAAACGAAGATGTCATTTTATTGGTATTGGCGACAATCTGCTCCGTAGCCATGGATTGCTGCTCTGTAGCTGCAGCGATCTGTGCGTTGAGCAGACTGATCTGCTCGATTTCATTATTGATTTTCAGAATGTACTGTCCGGCATCGTTGGCCAGCGATTCTGATTGCTGGGCAACATCAACGGCCGATCGCATCATTCCCACAGCCGACGAAACGTTGTCATTCAATTGCTTGAGCACGTCCTGGATCATGGTGACCGAACTCGATGTTTTCACTGACAGGCTTCTGACCTCGTCAGCGACAACAGAGAAACCGCGACCCTGCTCGCCGGCGCGAGCTGCCTCGATGGCTGCGTTTAGTGCCAGGAGGTTGGTCTGGTCAGCAATATCGTTAATGCTTTTCAGAATCTCGGTGGCGTCTTTGGTGCGATCTGCCAGGTCTGAAATCACCGATTGAGTCTGCCGTATTTCATTGGACAGCTTCTGGGAGTACGAGACAACAGTCGACGTTTTCTCCTGTCCGATCTGCGACAGGTCGTGGCCGCTTTCGGCATTGCGTGCGGCATTGCTCGCCGACTGACTGATGTCGCGAACCGACAGCTGCAATTCAGACATGCTCTGAGTAACGATCTGCGAGTCTGAAGTCTGCGATTCGGTCATCGCGTCCAGTCGGTCCATCCCTTTGGACAGATTATGCGCGCTGGCGGTCAGTGGTTCGATAATGCTGGTCAGGTCCTTGAATGAGGATTGCAGCATGGTAATGAACTGGTTGAATTCGGTGGCCACGACGCCGAGTTCATCGCGGCCGTGGACTGGCAGCCGGCTGGCCAGACTGCCCTTGCCACTGGCAAGCTCGGCCAGCGAGTCACCCAGTTCGCGCGCGGATGAACTGATACGGTTGGCGGTATAGTGTCCAATGCTGATGGTCAGTGCCAACAGCACGCCGCCGAGAACCAGCATGAATACCAGCGCAAAATTCATGTTCTCAGACAGGGCTTCAATGGCCATTGAGAACTGCGAGTCGGCATTTTCCTCAAACTCGTTGAACTGTTCGTTGAGGCGTTCGAACAGTGCAGTTTTTGTTTCAATATCGGACCCGACGGTGGTGAAGTCGACGATGCCGTCAATAAAGTCCTGGGCAATGTCCGCTGAAATCTCGGCATACTGTGCGGCATCTTCCTGCAGAGATCGGAGTTGTGTCGCGCGCCCTGGATTCAGTGTTATCAGCCGGGAGATATTGGCCAGCAGGGCTTCGTTATTCTGTTGTGCAGTTGCCAGCAGGTCGGGATCCGACAACGTGACAGCCTGGGTAAAAAACTCATCAACGGCACGAAATTCAGTTTTAACTTGAGACGCCAGTTTGGAAGTCTCATACATGAATTCCCCCATTTCCTGGGTCGTGATATTGTTTCTGGCAGTAAAAAACACGCTTACTGCAACGACTGTCGAGAACGATATTACTGACAGGCCGAGTACAAGCCATACTTTCTTGACGATCGATAAATTTTTCATAACGTTTATAAATCTGAGCCTTGAGCAGCTAAAAGGGGCCCGTGAACAGATGAGACACATGCTCACCGCCGCGCGGAAAGGGGGCGGGCGGCGCTTTCGATTCAGCGGTATACCGGTTAATCGACGGACGCAGCCAAGACTTTAGGAGTTTTTGAATAATCTTTACGGGTGGGCGGGCTAACTGTCTGATTCCTATGGCCAGAGTCGCCATGTGAGGCTGCAGCGCGTACAATCGAACAGGTCAATTAACGATAGGGAACAACAATGATCAAACTACACGGCTTCTCCGCCAGCAACTATTACAACGTGCCCAAGCTCGCTCTGCTGGAAAAGGGCATCCCCTTCGAAGAGGTGCTGTCCTATTCAGGGGCCGGTCCCAAATACAAACCTGAATATCTGGACAAAAGTCCGCTGGGCAAGGTGCCGGCGCTGGAAACTCCGGAAGGCTTCATCAGTGAATCGCGGGCCATTCTTGATTACATCGAGCGTAGTTACCCGACACCGGCATTACTGCCAGACACGCCTTTCCACGTCGCGAAAGTTCAGGAGTTGGCCCAGTTCATTGAGCTGTATTTCGAGCTGGTTGCACGTCGCCTGATTCCAAGCCTGCTGCTGGGCACCAAGCCCGATCCAACTGCGCTGAAAGAGGTAGAGAAAGGCCTGGAGAAAGCCGTGACGGCACTGCCAAAACTGTCCAGCTTCGAGACGTTTGCCTATGGTGATCAGTTCACGCTGGCTGATATTGCTGCCATTTTGAACCTGCCGATTGTGCGTAATGTGGGCAAGGCCTTCCTGGGCGGCGATCCACTGACCCAGGTGCCCAACCTGGATGCCTATTGTGCGCGAATGGAGGAGCGTCCACACGTCAAAAAGGTGCGTGCTGATGCCGCTGCCAATCGCCCCGACTTCATGGCCCATCTGAAGGCACTTTACGGCCTGTAAGTATTCAGATCAGTTGCGTGCTTCATCAAGGAGCACGCGTAACTTTCTCAGAATGGGCAATGCCGATCGGGCATCTTCGAGTCCAAACTGTGGAATCAGCTTCATCACATCAGCTGTGATGTTTTCGACAGCCCGACTTCTTAACGAGCGACCGGCGTCTGTCAGATAAATCAGCTTGCCGCGCCCATCCTGGGGGTTAGGTACCATTTCTATCAGACCGCGCTTTTCCAGCCCTGCCAGTGTGTGAGACATGCTGGTCTTGGGCACCTGAAAGCCAGTAGACTTGATGCAGACGACAATCGAACAGGACAGACAGGCCAATGACCTTTATCCAGCCCATCACTCTGAACGCGAATGGCATCGTGCTGACACCACTCGACCACCACCATGAAGCTGGCCTGCGTGAGGCAGCGGCGGATGGAGAGTTGTGGAACATACGGGTGACTTCAGTGCCTGCACCGGGTGAAACCGATGCCTACATCGAGAAAGCTCTGGAAATGCGCAGGCTGGGTACCCGGTTTGCCTTTGCGGTTATCGAAGAGGCCACGGGTACAGTACTGGGATCGACCAGTTATCACGACATCCTGCCGGAAGTGAAACGTGTGGAGATAGGTTATACCTGGTACGCCCAGCGGGCACAGCGCACACATATCAATACCACCTGCAAGCTGATGCTGATGACACATGCTTTTGAGACACTGAACTGCAACATCGTGGGCTGGCGCACCGACAATTTCAATTTCGCCAGCCAACGCGCGATCGAGAGGCTCGGGGCTAAAAAGGACGGCGTGATCCGCGGCAATAGTCTGCGCCGCGATGGCACGATTCGCGACACGGTCATGTACAGCCTGAGCAACGGCGAGTGGCCGGAAGTGCGTGCGCATTTGCAGTATCTGTTAAATCGCCCTCTTTAGTCGTTCAGGAATCTGCGGTATAAGAACCCAATCATTACGCGGGGGACAACATGACAACCGTTTCGCCATGGACCGAGGAACGCCTGGCCAGTCTTGACCAGCACGGACGCTTTCAGCTTCGCGGGGGCAAGGTGACGCGGCTGGAAACCTTTGTCGATGCAGCGTTTGCATTTGCCGTGACCATGCTGGTCATTTCTGTTGACGACGTACCGCAGAATTACAATGAATTCATCGACGCCCTGCTTAGCGCCCCGGCATTTATCGCCAGCTTTTTTCAGGTCATCATGTTCTGGCTGGGCCACCGGGCCTGGAGTCAGCGTTATGGGCTGGAAGATGGAACAGCGCTGTTTTTGTCGCTGGTACTGGTCTGCTGCATCCTGATTGTTGTCTATCCACTGCGTGTCATGTTCGCAGCCGCCTTTGGTTATTTCTCTGGAGGTTGGCTGCCATTTCCCTTTACCTTGGGCTGGGAAGAAATGCGCGCGGTGTTTGCCATTTATGGTTTTGGCTTTTTTGTCATGTGCATGTTTATCAGTGCACTCTACATGCATGCCTACCGTCGCCGCGACTGGCTTAATCTGAATGCAGCCGAAGTAATCGAGACACGTAACGAAATTGAGGCCTGGCTGATTCCGGCACTTACCGGCCTGACTGGCATGGGCATTGCCCTTGTTGCTCAGGGTGAATGGCTTTTGCTGGCCGGGTGGGTTTATATAACCATGTGTGTGAGCCTGCCGCTGCATGATCGTTTTGCTGCGCGCAGACACAGCAAAACGTCAGCCTGATGGTGATACTTCACTGTACCGTTAACATATTAAATTAATCGGATCTCAAGACATACCACCCGCCCTGATCACAATAGACATGCAGAGGGGGCACGGCCTCGCCGAAGGCAGGCGACAGAAATAATCCAGACGAAGAGCAGACGATTCGCCAGCTGCTGGCTGCATGGCGCGAGCGCCAGTGGCCTGTCTCCTCCCAAACCGCCTGAGTCCCGACTTTTCTGGACAAGGCTCTGATTTTTTTAGTAATCTTCCTGGCTTTTGTACCTGAAGGTTTAGGGTGCAGTGGGGCGTCAGGCTGCCAGGAAAGGATACATCTGCCGACATTCCGATTGCGTACAAAAACAAATTTATTCAGTTTTTGGAGGATCAACAGTGGTCGGCAAGCCAAGTCAGCGCAGTTCGCGAAGTATCTGCACGAGTATCATTCCCGCCCTTGTTGCGCTGACGCTGGGGCTTTCTGCTCACACTGTCGTTGCCCAGGATCCCGTTGTCACCACCGAAGTTCGTCCCACCATGCAGGCTGCGCGGATGCCGCAAGGGGCGGAAATTGAGCTGGACGGCCGACTGGATGAGTCGGTATGGGCGCTGGCGACGCCGATCACCGAGTTTCGGCAGCAGGAGCCGGTGGAGGGTGGCGTCCCAAGTGAGCCGACCGAAATACGCATCCTTTATGATGACGACGCGCTGTACATCGGCGCCATGCTGTATGACTCCAACCCGGAAGGAATTCTTGCCTATCAGTTGCAGCGTGATGCCGGCCTTGGCACTGATGACCGCTTTATGTGGATTATCAGCACGTTCAACGACAATCGCACCGGCTACTTCTTCGAAACCAACCCGGCCGGTTTGCTGGGTGACGGCCTGATCGAGGGTGGTGGCGGCTTTAACAAGCGCTGGAACGGCATCTGGAATATCCGCACCGAAATTCACGACAATGGCTGGTCAGCCGAGGTCCGCATTCCTTTTTCCACGCTGAACTTTGACCCGTCGGCCGACTCCTGGGGTATCAATTTCCAGCGTACCATCCGTCGCTTTAACGAAGAGATTTTGTGGAATGGCTGGCGCCGTACCGAGGGGCTGTTCAGACCCGTCCATACCGGGCGGCTGGAAGGGCTGGAAGACATAAGCCAGGGGCGTGGCATTGAGCTTAAACCCTTTATCAATGCCTCAACCAATAGCGGACCTGCGGCTGGATCCAGCCGCGGCAGTGACACTGAGGTCGGTATCGATATTACATATTCCTTCACGCCTTCTCTGCGCGGTGCGCTGTCACTGAATACCGACTTTGCCGAGGTCGAAGTGGATAACCGGCAGGTCAACCTGACCCGTTTTCCGCTGCGCTTTCCGGAGCAGCGCGAGTTTTTCCTGGAAGGCTCAGGGGTATTTTCATTCAACTGGGCAGATCCTTTCTTCAGTCGTCGAATTGGTCTGGTGAACGGCCAGGAAGTGCCGATAGATTTTGGTGCGCGCCTCGGCGGACAGGTCGGTGACTACGAGCTTGGCCTGTATCAGGTACGGACCGGCGATACCACGCTGGATAATGGAGACGGCACCGTCCGGCCATGGGGCGCGGAGGACTTTACCGTCGGTCGCGTCAAACGCCGTCTGTTTCAGCAATCGCATGTGGGTCTGATTTATACGCGAAGAGCCTCAGAATCGGTAACTGGCGGTCCGATGCTGGACGATCGCCACACGATCGGTGCGGATTTCGACTTTTATACCTCGCAGTTCATGGGGCGTTATAACGCCCAGATTGAAGGTTTTATGGTCTACCACAACGACCCCGTACCCGGTGGCACCAGCAGTTCGTCGGACCGACGCTCTCAGGGCCTGCGCTGGTCCTTCCCAAACGACTTCTTGCGTGTGCACTCGTCCTATCGTGAATTTGGCGAGGCATGGGATCCCGCTGTGGGTTTTGTTGAGCGTCGTGGTTTCCGTCGCCACCAGCCCACCATCACCATTGCCCCGCGTCCGCAAAGCTGGCCATTGGTCAGGCAGACTGAGCACGAAGTGTTCTTTGAGTACCTGACCGATCTGGATGACCGCCTGCTGACCCGCAACCTGAATATCACGCCGCTGCAGCTGAATTTTGAGAGCGGTGACCGTCTGGGTTTTGAAGTCGGTCAGAATTTCGAGCGACTGGATCGGGCGTTTGCTGTGTATAACACCAGCGATGAGACCATTATCATTCAGCCCGGCGATTACGACTCCGATAAGTGGTCAATCAGCGGCAATACCGCCGGACGTCGCATGCTGTCGGGTAGCTTTGAGTACGAACAGTCCGAGTTCTGGGGTGGTGATCGCACCAGTCTTGATCTGCAGGGTACCGTTCGCTCACGCCGCGGCATGTCCCTGACAGCCAATTATCAGCACAATGAAGTGACGCTGCCGCAGGGCGACTTCGACACCAATCTGGTGCGGCTGTCCTGGGCCTGGAATCTCAACCCTCTGGTCTCATTTACCGGCAATGTGCAGTATGACGACATCTCCGAGGTCGTTGGGCTGTACGCGCGACTGCGCTGGATCATTCAGCCCGGCAACGATGTGTTTGTGGTCTGGAGCAACAACTGGCTGTACGACGATGGCCCGCTGCGGGACAGCCGCTTTACCCGACTGACCAGTGGTGGCGCGATAAAGGTCAACTACACCTTCCGCTTCTGACGTAAGAGCGCGCTGCGACACAGGGTGCGACACTGTGTCGCATTCTCCGTTGGACACCCAGCCACTAAAATGCCCCGCATATCAAAAGATTGTTGGTTTGCGAGGAATTATTTAGGTGTCTATACAAAGAGCAAAGTCTGTTTTTACCCGTTCAGCACTTTATAGTGCGGTATTACTGTCCATTTCCGGCACGCTGCACGCCCAGCAGGATGCTGCTCCCACGGCTGAACCTGCACCCCAGGTAGAAGAAATCATGATCTGGGGCCAGCAGCTTGGCCAGCGCAGCGACCTTTCGCACCCGGCCAGTGTGTTGACCCAGGCAGATCTGGTCAGCATCAACATTGCTACCACCGAAGATATCGTCAAATACGAGCCCAGCCTGGTCATTCGTCGCCGCTTTATTGGTGATTCAAATGGCACCATGGGGATGCGCGGCGCCAATATGTTCCAGACCTCGCGCTCGATGGTGTTTGCGGACGGTGTGCCTCTGCATTATCTGTTGCAGTCGCGCTGGAACGGTTCCCCGCGCTGGACGCTGGTATCTGCCAGCGAGATCGCCCAGGTCGAAGTACTCTACGGTCCGTTCTCCGCCCTTTACAGCGGTAACTCCATGGGTGGTGTGGTCAATATCGAGTCGGCGATTCCGCAGGAGCGCGAATTCCATTTTGACAGCTCCTTCTTCTCGCAGGACTTTAGCGCCTATGGTTTTGAGGATCGCCTGAACGGCTACAAAACCTTCTTCTCCGCAGGCGACAAAATTGGCGACTTCAGTGTATATGCCTCGTTCAACCGCCTGGAGAACGATGCACAGCCGCAGACTTTCTACAACGGCGCACCATCATCTGCAACCAATGCGACAGAAATCGACGGCGGTGTTGCCGGTAATGACCAGATGGGCATCAATCGCCTGTGGCTGGGTGATACCGGCGTAGTGGATACGGAAACCAACAACTACAAACTGAAGCTGGGTTACGATCTGAACGAGTGGTCGGCTCTGCTGAATCTGGCTTACGAAGATCGCTATTCCGACAATGCCCCGAACAGCTACATGCGCGCCACGGATGGCCGTACTATCTGGGGTGGCACTGTCCGTCAGGATGGCCGGACCGTTTCGGTACCCGCTTCGCGATTCAGTGTTGGCGAGCAGGATCGCGACAGCCTGTCGACAGGCCTGCGGATCCGCGGCCCGGTGCTGGCGCGTTCCGAGTTGGAGCTCAACCTGAATCACTTTACTATCCTGCGCGATGAGTCACGCAACTCGCAGCGTAACCCCGCTGATCCTGCACATACGCTGGCTGGCGAAGTCACAGACTTTGGCGACACCGGTTGGGAAGGTGCGGAGCTTAAACTGGTCAGCCCGCTGAATGACGACGAAACGCTGACGCTGACCACCGGTCTGCGCCACGACAGCTATGAAATGGCCATCGCGGTGTATGACTCCAATAATTATCAGGCTGGCGCCAAGTCATCGCTCTCCAGCCGCAGCGGCGGTCAAACTGCACTGCAGGCCGCCTTTGCGCAACTGAACTGGCTGCCGCATGAGCAGTGGGAAGTGCAGATCGGTGCGCGTCAGGAGTGGTTCCGCAGTCACGACGGCTTCTTCAGCAATGGCAGTGGTGCCGGTCTGACGCTGGAGAGTGTACCCGAGCAGAAGCGTAGTTCCTTCTCTCCCAAGTTCAGCACCTCGTACTCGCTGAACGACCGCTGGACGCTGAGCTACGCGGCGGCCAAAGCCTACCGTTACCCGATTGTTGAGGAGCTGTTCAGCCAGTATCAGGCCTACAATGCTATCAACCAGTCCAATCCTGAACTGAAGCCGGAAGATGGCCTGCATCACAACCTGGGTCTGGAGTACGCGATCACAGGTGGTTACATTCGTGTGAACGTCTTTCAGGAAAGTATCGAGGATGTGATCGAGTCTCAGTCGGAGACGCTGCCGGGCGGTCTTTCTGTGCGCACCTTTGTGCCGATAGATCAGGTCGACACACTGGGTACGGAGTTTATTTTTAACGCCAGTGGTCTTCTGGATGACAGACTGGATGTGCGCTTCAATGTGACCTACACGGACAATGAGATCGTAGAAAACCGTGTCGACCCCAGCATCGAGGGCAACGTCTATCCGCGTATGCCTACCTGGCGCAGCAACTTGATGGCAACCTATCGCATCAGTTCGCGATTTGATGTGGGAATCAATCACCAGTACGCTGACAGCAGCTTTGGTCGTAATGACAACATGGACATCGCGCAGGGTGTGTTTGGTGCGCAGGATGGTTATTCGCGTACCGGGTTCAAGAGCAATTATCGCTGGGACAACGGCTTTACAATGAGTGCCGGTGTGGACAATATTGCCAACGACATCGACTATGTTGCGCACCCATGGCCGGGTCGTACCCTGTACCTGAATGTGTCTTATGACTGGTAATAATCGGAGTGATTGATGCGGATTTTTTATAAGACTCTGGTGTTGGTTAAGGCGGGGCTGCTGGCATTTACTGGCAGCCTTGCCGTGACTGTCGCAACCGTTAACGCAGCTGCGTTGGAGCCCTGCGATGTGAGTAATCCCGGGTTGGTCCATTGCGGGTCGGCGCCGAGTGCCACATTTTCAGAAGATGGTACGCTTTGGGTTGTTTTTGAGTACCAGCAGCATGTCTGGTTGACTCAGTCCAGCGACAGCGGTCGGCAGTTTGCAGTTGCCAAACGTGTAACAGACGAGCCAGAAAACATAGAAATCAATGGCGAGAACCGTCCGAAGATTATCATCGACGAAGATAGTGATTCACTGTTTGTTTCCTGGACGCAAAAAACTGAAGGTATGCACACCGGTGATATCCGCTTCACCTATTCACCGGACATGGGCTCGACCTTTGAGTCAGTCAGAACCGTCAATGACGATGGTCTGCTGACCAGCCACCGTTTTGAGAGCATGCTGCTGACCGACGAAGGTCGGCTCTACATTACCTGGCTGGACAAGCGTGAGCTGGAGTACGCTAAAGAGCGTGGTGAAGAATACCGAGGCAGTGGAGTTTTCTACACGTTCTCCGACGACCATGGGCGCAACTTTGCACCCAACCAGCAGATTGCCGACCATAGTTGTGAATGCTGTCGAATCGCCGTAGCTCCACACGGCGACAATGGTATGGCACTTATGTGGCGCCATGTGTTTGATGTTAATACGCGCGATCATGCCATCGCCACCGTTAATGGCGCAGAGGTCACACCGGTAGTTCGCGCAACAGTCGATGACTGGCAGATCGATGCCTGTCCGCATCACGGGCCGTCAATGGTGCCGGCTGACTCGGCGGAAAATTATCACATGAGCTGGTTCAGCGCTGGCGACACGCATCGCGGCTTGTACTACGGCCGTCACAATGTTGCATCCGGAGAAACTACGCTTGTGCGTCAGATGGATGCGCGTCCAGGTGCCGGGCATCCCTCTTTGGCGGCTGCCGATGATGTTCTGCACATGGTCTGGAAGCGATTCAATGGTGTCGCCACCGACCTGATCCATGTCAGCTCAACGGATGGGGGGCAGAGCTGGAGTGAGGAGTCGGTACTGGCCAGCACCGAAGGTGGATCCGATCATCCATTGCTGGTTCAGGGCCCGGAAGCGCTTCATGTCAGTTGGATGACGCATGAAGATGGATACCAGTTTGTACGTGTTTCCGATGCAAAGCCTGACATCCGAGCCTTCACAACCACAACACTGGAAGACATCAAGGCGCAGCGTGACGGTGAGCCCTTTGTGCTGGCACTGTGGTCAGTAACCTGTCCGCCCTGCATGGTCGAACTGGAAATGTTTGGTGAGCTGTTGAAGGAATACCCGGACCTTCCCCTGGTACTGGTGTCGACCGATGACATCGCCGGTCTGGAGGATGCTCTGGACTTTCTGTACGACTACGAACTGGAAGGTATTACCTCTTGGATGTTTGCCGACTCGTTCACCGAACGCCTGCGCTTCAGCATTGACCCAAACTGGTTTGGTGAGCTGCCGCGCAGCTACTACTATGACCCAGCACATCAGGCCGAAGCCCACAGTGGCATTCTGAAAGAAGAGCAGGTGCGTGACTGGCTTGGCCTGTAATCAGATCGTTTCAGGCGGTGTCTGACAGGGGTTGCAGCCAATATCACCTTGTGTGACGATGGACTGACAACCCCTCTCTGGAGTCCACTGATGCGAAACAGCCAGTGCGCTACCCAATCGGAACCCGCCTCCCGTCCAGTTATCTGGAAACGTTCACTTCTTGTTGCTTTGTTGTTGGTTTTGCAGGCCTGCGCAGCCAGACCTTACGGTGATATTGATACTCTGCTGGCCGATCTTGCTGACTTGCATGGAAGCAGACCAGACATCGTTACACCAGATGATGTGCACTATTTGACCGATCAGCAGAAAAGTGAATTTCTGGATTACTTTAACCGTCTTGAACTAAGTGCTTATCCAGCGCACCAGCGGCTGTATTTCTACATGAAGGATAAAGAGTCGGGGTTCAATTACCAAACCGAGACGTTGCCGGCAGCTGAGACGCTGGAGACAAACAGTGGGAATTGCCTTTCACTTGCCATCAGGACAACAGCACTGGCGCAGCTGGTTGGGCTGGATGTTGGCTGGCAACTGATGAGTGAAGCGCCGGTCTATGACCTGACTGGCCCCTATGTGGAAAAAGGCGTACACGTGAGATCAGTCGTCTATTCGCTTGAGCACTCTCAATCTGACGGCGATGATAGGCTGAATCCATTTAACAGGGGCATTACAATCGATTATTTTCGCTCTGGTCGGGAGCGCTTCGTGGCCAACCTGAGTTACGAAAGTTATGTTGCGCTGTTTTACCGCAATGTGGCAGTGGAAGCTCTGCGTAAAGGCGATGTGGACCTGGCCTACTGGAACGCTGTTGAGTCGCTGAGATTTGCTCCGGATCACCCCGATGCCCTAAACACACTGGCGGTGATCAATCGACAGCAGGGCCGTTATGACGAGGCCGAGCAGATATACCGCTATGCCATAAGCCATGCTGACGACAAACTGACAGTATTGAAGAACTATCGAAGCCTGCTGGCCATTATGGGGCGTGAAGCGGACGCGCGGCGTATTGAGAGACAACTGATGTCCATGCCGGATAGCAGCCCGTTTCACTGGTACCAGGTGGCGCAGTCGGCCATGGAGGAAGGTGATTATCCGCGCGCGATCGAGTTCTTTTACAAAGCGTTGGAAGTGGCGCCCTATCTGCACGAAGCCTATGCAGGCATTGCGAGTGCGAACTACCAGCTCGGCAATATCCACTCAGCCCGTCTGGCGCTGACCGAGGCCATGGAACAGGCATCGCGCCGCAGCGCCCAACGAGTCTATAAATCCAAAATGGCAGCCTACTATTCAGATTGAATATCCATTGAACGTCATTTTCAGGCCCACTCACATCGCGTCTATTTCTGCTGCCACGTTCTGCAGCATGGTATCCAGTGCTTCACGATCATAGTACTGTTTTCCCATAAAAACGGCCTCAATCGTCATCGAATTACTGATGTCTTCCAACGGATTGGCGCGCAAAAGGATAAGATCGGCTACCTTGCCGATCGTTAAGTCGCCGTAGTCATCCTGCATGCCCAAAAACTCGGCAGCGGAAATTGTCGCCGCCTGCAGCGCCTGAGCAGGTGTCAGACCCGCCTTGACCAGCTCCTGTAATTCATCATGCGCGCTGGCGCCGAAGTACGAATAGCTGTCCCCTGAGTCGGTGCCCATCAAAATCCGCACGCCCGCGTCCTGCGCCTGGCCGGTCAGCTCCAGCCCTTTCTGATAGAAGCCGGCGACGATGGCTCGCTCCTCTGATGATGGTGCCATGGCCAGCATATTGTCGGCATCCGCATCCCAGCTTTGCAGCACTTCTGGCCAGATGTACTGGCGGCGCGGATCATTTCTAAAAGCGCTGTCTCCCGCCATGGCATCCATGCGTCGGGTGACATGCGTGGGGACGTACCAGGTGTCATTATCAGCCATGGTCTTGAGAATCTGTTCGCACTGTGCGCTGTTGTGTTCGGTTACCATGCGTTGCAGCCAGTCGACCGAAGGGTTCTGGGTGCGTTGCGTGCTGCGGAACTCCGACGAGCCCGGAAAGCAGTCGAATAACAGGTCACGGGCATGCTCCAGACTGTTAAGTCCGACCTGCACAGCTTCTGTCACGGTCATCGGCACAGGCAGATGCCCACTGACCATCAGCTCACGTCTTCCAGCTTCATCCGCCAGCCAGCGGAAGGCTTGTGGGCTGAGTCGAAAATATGTTTTGATCAGGTCAACGCCACGATTGTCCATTTCGGCGACCAGGCCACGGATCTGTTCCTCTGTGGCCTCATAGTCCCAGGGCGGATTGACAGGGAAACTGCTAAGCGCCAGCAGGCGAGGTCCGACAAGCTCACCGGCGTCAATCTGTTGTTGCCAGGTCTGCATTTGCTGCAGGCAGGGCGCGCCTGGTTGCGGGCCATCGCATTCAGAGTTCATCTCCCGTATGCCCGTCACACCATTGGCTACAAACTGTGGAAATATCAGTGTGGCTGCCAGTGGGTGTCGAATATGTGCATGCATATCCATCAGGCCAGGCATCAGGTATCCGTTATTGCTGTCTATTCGAAGAACTTCGGCATTGGGGTCGACGTTGTCTGCCACAGATTCACCAATAGCCACGATACGGCCGTCCCGAAGCAGAACCTGCTGAATGTCACTGACAGTCCCAGCTGTCACATCGATAATGTGCACTGAGTCGAGCAGGATGGTCCCGGGGTTTTGGGCTGTGGCCCGTGACTGGGCAAAGGCTGGCTGCAGAACTGACAGCGTTACAACGATAGTAAAAAGCAGTTTATTAATCCTGGTCATAAGCGTGCTCCTTGTCATTTGCCTCGAGGGCTTTGTTGTTTGTCGCCATTTGCCTGGCGTTGTGCCGAGAGACAATCAAAAATCGGACCAATTTCTATCTCTTTGAAAAGTAAGAATATATTGAAGATGATGATGGGGCGCGACTCAAATCCTTAGGCTATCTGACTATTAAGTGGTGCATTTGTTAAGGTATTTATATTGAATTTCTGAACGGGCAAACAGTAAAGTTCGACATCATCCAGCATCATCGTTGTTCATGCTGGCGAGACTGATGCAAAAAAGGCCTGCAAATTGCGGAATACGTAAGCAAAGGACAGCAGAGAAGGAGAATCTCAATATGACCAATAATATTACACTGCTTGTGGCCGCCACTCTGGCGATGGTCCTCCTGACCTTTCTGGTCGGCGCCAGACTGCTTTACACGCGGGTTACCGAGATGCGCCAGAAGCGTATCCACCCGCAGGCGGTCGCGACCTCATCCAAGATGGCTGCCAAGCTGGAGAACGTCCAGACGGCTGACAACTTCCGGAATCTGTTTGAAGTGCCGGTGCTTTTCTATGCATTGGTGGCTGTTTCTCTCTCCGTGCAGCATACGCCAGTCTGGCTGGCTTATGGGGCCTGGCTGTTTGTGCTGCTGCGTATGGCGCACAGCATCATTCACTGCGGCTATAACCGGGTGATGCACCGCCTGGTGGCATTCCTGGGCAGCTTCCTCGTTATTGTCTGCCTCTGGTTGACGTTTTTCCTCTCTTTACTTGGCCGGACTGCCTGAGCAGCCCGGTCTCTGCATGGTAGGTGCCGCGTATTTAATTTTTAGAAACTGACTGAGCAGTCATAAAAAATTAAAAATAATAATCATTGACGCAGCCCCGGATTGCTGTAGACTGCCACCTATGCCGGAATAAAGGCTATATCTATATCTGCAATACGAAGTGCCGCACGTAGACCCCTCGTCCTGTAAATGTATTTGTAATCGTCGTTTTCTGCTGACCGAAGTTAATTTCGGTGCGTATCTAATTTAAGTAATTTTTAAGGAATATTTTATGTCTACAGTGACAGGTCAAGTGAAGTTCTTCAACGAATCAAAAGGTTTTGGTTTTATTTCCCAGGACGGCGGAGAAGATGTATTCGTACATTACAGCGCCATTAACTCCAGCGGATTCAAAACCCTGACTGAAGGTCAGCGTGTTGAGTTCACGGTCACCAAAGGCGCCAAAGGCCTGCAGGCCGAGAACGTCATCGCTCAGTAATCACCTACTGACGCGGTAAACAAAAAGGCTGCCACGAAAGTGGTGGCCTTTTTTTGTTTCCAGTATTATCTGCAGTGTGGGGGCAGGGTCACCTTGGCGTAATCGTAAGGCGTGGCTACACTGAATGTCCCAGCCAACTGCGCCTGTGAGGCGGCTTGGGTGAACTGGAAACGTGAAGATTAAGAATACAGGCGCAATCTGGTTGCTGCCGGCAATAGTCGCTTTTATTGCGCCTGTTGTCGCAGGGTTCTGGTATGCGCGCGACGAGGCAGTCGATCAGCAGAATGCAGCACTGGCATCTGCCGCCGGTACCGTGCTTGCCCGCGCAGAAGACGTTGCTTACCAGTTTCGTGCCGCCACAGAGGGCCTGGTACCATTTGCCACAGAGCCCTGCGGTGATGAAGCGCTGAGAGCCATGCGGCTCAGCTCCCTCTCGTTTCGCTATGTTCAGTCTGCACTTTACATCGAAGGCGATAGTTTACGTTGCTCCAGTGTAGAGGTACATAGTCCGGCATTTGATCTGGGGGAGTCCACGGGTCGAAACTTTCGTGGTGCCGAAATTTGGATAGATGAGCAGCTACCCTGGGCTGTGGCATCCGCCCCTTTGATGATCCTCAAACAACCCTCAGGCTTTGGCGTTGCTCTCAACGCAGATGATATCTTCTATGGTTTTGAACCTGCGGGCACAGCTCTGGTTGTTCTGGAGTTTACAGAGAACGGCCCGGCACCCCTCGCGGAGTTCGGAGACATTCAGCCCGACCTGGCAATGATTGAGTATGTTTCTGGACAGGGTAGCGGTACCTATCCGTACAACGAATACGTGCTTCACTATAAGGCCAGTGAAGAGGATCTCACCATTGGTGTGCTGGTTATGGCGTTGCGCAGTGCAGCGAATGCAAGCGTGCTTCAGCAGATCTACCGGGTACTGCCGTTCGCTATTGTAGGCGGTGCGGTGCTGGCTGGTCTGGCCACGCAATTGTTCTTCCGTCGAAGGTCGTTTCGCAAAGACATTGAGGCCGGCATCAGGCTGCGTGAGTTCTATCTGGAATACCAGCCCATCATGGATATTCAGCAGCAGCGCTGCATTGGCGCCGAAGCACTGCTTCGCTGGCGCCGCAATGGAGAGCGAATTCAGCCTGATGTGTTCATTCCTCTGGCTGAACGCGAAGGTGTCATCCATGCGATCACTGACGAAGTTCTGCGCCTGATCGCCCGCGACATGTCATCCTTTTTGCAACAGACTGATGACTTCTACGTGTCGATCAATATCAGTGGCTACGATCTGGCCGATCCCAAACTGCCGGATCGCCTGTCGCGGCTTCTGGAAAGCTCTGGTGCTGATGCCAGTCGCTTTCTTGTCGAGATTACCGAGAGCAGTTTTGTCGACCGGCTGACAACACGCGAGGCCATTCAGGCGCTTCGAAGAATGGGATTCCAGATTGCCATCGATGATTTCGGAACCGGGTTCTCCAACTTTGCCTACCTGCAGCTCTACGATATTGATTACCTGAAGATTGATCGCCTGTTCGTAGAGACGATCGCTCAGGACGAAGTGAAAACACAGCTGGTATTCCATCTAATAGAACTTGCAAACAAGTTGAATGTAGAGGTGATTGCAGAGGGGGTCGAGCAGCAGATTCAGGCGGATGTGCTGCGGGAGAAAGGCGTCTGCTGCGCGCAGGGCTGGCTGTACAGCAAACCGGTCAGAAGCAGGAGGCTGATTGCTCAGTTGCAGGGCGAGCAGCCAGCCTCTGGCTGATGGTTTCAGGTGTTAAATGCAGACACCAGTGAGGTCATCTTTTTCGCTGACTTGTCCAGATCGTCCGCCGTGCCCGAGGACTTTTCAGCGGCGACGCGAGACTTCTGGGCCTGTTCTACCGCCAGCAACACATTGCGGTTGATTTCATCGGTAGCGTAGCTCTGCTCCTCGGCCGCCGTGGCAATCTGCGTGATCATGTCCTTGATCGACGCGATGGCCTGACCAATTTCATTCAGCGCCTGCTGTGAATCGCTTGCCAGCGTGACCGCCTCCGATGTTTTGGTCTGCCCGTGCCGCATGGCATCGGCCGCCGCACTCGCGCCATTCTGAAGCTCACTGATAATGCGCTGAATCTCGGTGGTGGATTCCTGCGTGCGCTGCGCCAGGGCCCTTACCTCGTCAGCAACCACAGCAAAACCGCGACCCTGTTCGCCGGCTCGGGCTGCTTCGATGGCAGCGTTCAGGGCAAGCAGGTTGGTCTGTTCGGCGATCGCCTGGATAACGTCCAGCACCGTCCCGATGCTACTGGTGTTTTCCTGAAGACGGTTCATCAGCGTCGCAATATGCTGAACATCGGTCGACAGCGAGTCGATTGCAGTCGATGTGCTGGTCATCAGTTTGATACCACTTTGTGCGCTCTGATCAACCTGTTCGGCAGCGCTGGCCGCCTGTACGGAGTTACTGGCTACTTCCTGGATGGTCTGACTCATCTCGGTGATGGCAGCAGCCACCTGATCGGTGTAGTTTTCAGAGTCTTGAGTGCGCACATTGATTTCTTCAGAGACTTCATTGATATCACCGGAAGCGGCGGCCAGCGTCGCTGCCTCGCTCTGCACCGAGCGAATAATGCTGGCCACTTTGTCCTGCATCTGCGAGAGCTCGGTGCTCAACTTGCCGAGCTCATCCTTGCGGTTGGATACAATCGGCTCTGCAAAGTCGCCATGTGACATCCGCTCCACGACCTTGCCTATGTCCAGCAAAGGCTGAATGAAGCCCCGGCTGATGACCAGGTGCGTGATCAGCAGCACCAGACCGGCGATCACGCAGATAGCCAGGTAGGACAGCAACACCAGACGTTCACTGCTTGCCGACAATGAGGTGGCAGACTGTTGGCTGGCAGCGCTGAGTTCATCAACCGCTTCCTGAAGCAGACGAGTGGGCTCGCGGTCGATGCCAGATACGGCCTGATCGCCAACCGTATGGTCGAAGCCGCTGAAGACAAATGCATTCAGTCCGCTCTGGTAAGCGTCATACAGCTCCTGGTGACGCTCACGAAAGTTGCTGACCAGCTCACGCGCATCGCCCGGATGCATTCGCTGCAACAGGCTCTGGCTGCGTTGCTGAATGCTTTCATGTAACTCGGTAAACCGTGTCCAGTATTGATCCCGCCGCTCGGCATCTGCGCCTCGCAGAAGGACGTTTTTCCACTCCTGAACCTGAATTTTGAAGTCCAGATTGATATTTTGAACATCACGTTCTATTGCTACCTGGTCAACAACCAGTTGTTCGTATGCAGCAATGGTTCGCTGCAGCATCGTAATGGCAATAATGCTGGCGACCAGGAAGGCGGCGAGGCCGATTGCCACAACAGTCATCAGTCGTGCTTTGATAGAGTTCATGTCTTTGCTGTCTTGGAAACTAAGTAGAGGAAATGTGTCTAGTCAAAATCAAGAAGCGGCAGTTCGGCGCAGTTCTTTAGGAAATGCGCGACGTTGTCACCAAACTGTCACATTTTTGGGAGGCGCACGACACTTTGTGCACTATTCGGGTGCAGTGCCGGCGTTTTCCGCGCAGATCACCCGGTTACGGCCACGATTCTTGGCGGCGTAAAGGGCATCGTCGGCTCGTGCCATAATGCTGATGGTGGTGTCCCCCACTTGATAGGCGGCAATACCCAGGCTGAGCGTTAATGAAATGCGAGCATCAACGGTGTTGATGTCCATACTGGCGACCTGCTGTCGCATGCGTTCAGCAAGCAAGCGGGCCTCTGACGCATCGGTGTTGAGACAGATAACGGCAAACTCTTCACCACCCGTGCGTGCCACCAGATCGCCAGAGCGAGCGCAGCCAGCCAGCGCTGAAGCCACCCCTTTGAGTACCTCGTCCCCCACCAGGTGGCCATACTGATCGTTCACGCGTTTGAAGTGGTCAATATCGATACTGATCAGCGCCAGGTTGCACTGGCCACGCGCGGCGCGGCTCAAGTCGCGATCAAGGCTTTCGAGGAAAAGACGCCGGTTGGAAAGGCCTGTCAAGGCATCGGTTCTGGCGTCCGATTCAGCCTGATGCCGGGCTGCTTCCAGCTCGCGAGTCCGCAGCGCAACCAGTGCTCGAAGACGCCATACGTGCAGCGTAAGCAGAGCCGCCAGGATTAGCGCTGTGGTGGCAGCAAGTGCGAAGCGGTAGCGCATTAGCAGGGACCAGAGACTGTCCTGCTGCGAGGGCACGTAGACAAAACCCGCGAGATCGACCGGAACGTCCAACAGTCCCTGCTCCCTGAATATGTTTTCGATGCGCTGCCAGCGCTCCAGGTTCATATAACCAACAGGCACAACGTTGGACAGTATCAGGCGTGCTGACTCCCGTGCTTCGAACATCAGGTGTTCCCTGGATTTCTGTTGGGTGTTGTAGTCGGTCATGATCAGGTCAACCATCTCTTCAATGTTGGCAACAGCATATTCCCAACCCCGAATTGTGGCCTGTCTAAAGTTGGCGACGACCTCAGGCTGTGTGTTCAAAAGCGATTCGCGTGTGATCAGGATGTCGCCATAAAAATCGACGCCGTAGTCCTGCGGCAGGAATACCCGAAATGGGACATTGCGCTGTTCCAGCATGTAGGGCTCATTGGTAGTGTAGCCGTTGTAGGCATCAGTCCCGCCGTTGATGAGTACATCGATAGAGGTGTTGCCAGGCACTAGCGTAAAGTCATTGCTGGTGATGCCAGCCTGCCGCAGCATTGACATCAGTTCGGCATTCATAAAGCCGCCGGCCAGCATTGCGCGCCTGTTGCGTAAATCGGCCAGGGTGTTAATGCCGGTGTCAGCTCGGGATATTAAAGCAGATGGCGAGTGCTGAAAGATGGCAGCCAGCACCACGATTGGGACACCGCTTGCCCGGTAGAGCAACGCGCCCGTGTCCGCGACCGCAAACTCTACCCGACCACCCATGAGCTGGTCGATAGGAGTGAGACCAGGCAGATGTTCAATCAATGTGACATCCAGGCCGGCCTCTTCGTAAAAGCCCTGATGAAGCGCAGCATAGTAACCGGCGAACTGAAACTGATGCGCCCACTTCAGTTGCACGCTAATGTGCTGCAGTTCTGGGTTTTGTTGAGAGTGACTGATGTTGGGCAGACTGGTCAGCACTGCAGCAGTGAGCATTGGCAATAAGATGCCACGTGTCGCGCGCATCGGCATGCCGCCGCATCGCAACAACACACCATGAAAGTTAAACAATATGCTGTCCCGCATTTGTTTTCTTGTCCGATCATTTTTTGCGCATTGTGTCTGGCAGTATACACACCGTTTATGTGGTCTGGGTATACTGACGGGGTGGTAATGCAGAGGATTACCCCATACAGTTAATGGTTAGTGAGTAATCGGGGGCAGGGTATTCAGTTATGCGAATGTCATACAAAAACACTCATCAACCGTTGAAGGCATTCCTGTCAGTAGTGGCACTCGCGGCGTTGCTGCTAGCGTGCAGCCAGGAACAGAACTCCGCGCCTCAATCATCGACGATGGAATCGAATAGTGCCGCGACGGAATCAGCGCCCACGGATCCGACCTTGCGGTCAATCGCTCAAGGCGAGCTGCGCGGCGCGGTGCAGGCGGATGGCAGCCTGGCATGGCGCAATATCCCCTACGCGCAGCCTCCCGTTGGGGATCTGCGCTGGAAGTTACCACAACCACCTGAGCCTTGGACGGGCGTGTATGAGGCAAGTGAAACAATCCAGCCCTGTGTGCAGTTCAGCTCGTCCTTGAGTGCCGGTATTGCGGATCCTGATGGCGATGGCATCGTGGGCAGCGAAGACTGTCTTTATCTGAGTGTTTATGCGCCTTCAGACATCCCGGAGGGAGAGCAGCTTCCGGTGATGTACTGGATTTTTGGTGGCGGCAACAACAGTGGTTACGCAGGTGACTACAATGGCGGTGAGCTGGCGCAGTCACAGGATGTGATTGTTGTGACGGTCAATTACCGGCTTGGCAGTCTGGGCTGGTTCTATCACCCGGCCATTCTGGAACCGGGCGCCAGCGGAGCCGCGGCCAGTGGCAACTGGAGTACAGTCGATACTATTGCTGGCCTGCTCTGGGTTCAGGAAAATATTGCTGCCTTTGGCGGTGACGCCGATAACGTCACAATATTTGGTGAGTCAGCGGGTGGTGGAAATGTCATGAGTCTGGTCACATCGCCAATGGCGGAAGGTTTGTTCCATCGGGCCATCGTGCAGAGTGGTGGTATCGATACAACACCACTGGCGGAAGGCGTGAACTATGTCGATGACGATGTCCCGGGGCACGAACACAGCTCCCGCGAAATCATCAACAAGATACTGGTGCGGGACGGACGCGCGCCTGATCGCGACAGCGCCAAAGAGTTGCAGGGTCTGATGAGTGATGAGGAGATCAGAGAGCTTCTTTACAGTCAGGACGCTGCATCCTTCCTTCAGCTCTATAACCCGGAAGCTGCCCGCAATTACCCGGCGCCCAAAAAGTTCATGGACGGTACGGTGTTTGTCGAGCAGGATCCGCTGGATCAACTGGCTTCGGGAGATTACAACCAGGTGCCGATCATTCTCGGCACCAATCGCGATGAGCGCCGTATCTATCTTTATGCTGCGATGGCAGACCTGATTCGTAACGATCCTGACGAATACATTCGCTTCGCACATTACCCGTCAATCCAGTGGAAATGGCGTGGTGTCGACAACCTGGCACGTCGCATGGCACCAGCGCAGGATGCCCCGGTGTATGCCTTCCGCTTTGACTGGGATGAACAGCGAATCAGCGACGCAGGAATGGATATGTCGATTGCTATCGGCGCGGCGCACTCGACGGAAATGGCATTTATTTTTGGTGACTGGGATGTTGGTTTCATACCCGGAGACGCGCTCTATCACGAAGCGACCAACCCGGGACGCGATGAACTGTCAGCGGCAATGATGTCCTACTGGTCAAATTTTGCCTATACGGGTGAGACAGACCGTGGGCGCGACGGCGACCTGCCGGTATGGCAGCCCTGGCAAAATGGCGAAGGCAATCCAAAGACATTGATCCTCGATTCGGCCAATGACGGCGGCATTCGCATGATGGATGAAGAAGTCACGCTGGAAAGCATCAAGGCGCAGTTTATGGCCGAGACCTGGAGTGATCCGCAAAATCGTTGTCGAACTTATCTGTCCACGTTTGGCGGCACTGAGGCATTTGATGCCGACGAGTACGCGGTATTAATCGAAGGCGGGTGTGCGGTGCGCTAATTAAACCCGGCTGGCCGACGCGGTTGTCTGACACAGGGAGTAATGGGGTTATGGCCAGAAACGCAATGTGGTATCTGATGCTGTTTGCAGCCTTCGGAGTCAGTGCTTATGCGCTGGCGCTCGGATTTGTACCAGCAGTCAGAAACAGTTTTGTCAGCGATATTGTGCTGCAGGCGCCCAGTGCCTCAGTGCTGCATTTTTTGGGTGGCGGAATTGTTCTGCTGGCAGGAGCCAGCCAGTTCCACGCCGGCCTTCGCAAAAAATACACAAAGCTGCATCGATGGCTGGGACGCGTCTATGTTGCCGGTGTCCTGGTAGGTGGTATCGCTGGCTTCACGCTGGCTTTTTATTCGGTAGGTGGACTGGCAGCCCAGGCGGGATTTCTGGTTCTGGCGGTATGCTGGTTGCTCAGCACCGGTCTGGCCTTTCGTTACATCCTGCGGCGTGACATCGTCGCACATCAGCGCTGGATGATACGCAGCTATGCGTTGACGCTGGGAGCCGTAACCCTGCGAATCTATCTGCCATTATTTTTAATGCAGGGTATCCCGTTTGAACAGGCCTATCCGGCGATCGCCTGGCTGGCCTGGGTTCCCAATCTGATCATCGCTGAGTGGGTGTTTGTTGCAGCCTTGATACCGCGACGCTGAGGCCCGGTTTCATCTGTGGTAGACTCTGCGGCTTTTCCGGAAACCGTAACTCATGTCAGTGCCTGTCAATCGACCGCCCATTTACCTGTTGGTTCCGATCAGCATGCTGTGCACGCTGGTGGCGGTCGTGTTTGGTCGACTGGCATACGGGCTGGTGCTGCCGGTCATGCGCGAAACCCTGGGGCTGACTTATACCCAGGCGGCCAATCTGGGCACGGTCACAGCGCTGGGATATCTGGTATTGCTGCTTTATGCGGGTGTGTTTGCAGGCCGGCACGGTGGCAAACGGTCGATTCTGCTGGGTCTTTCTCTCGCTGCCTGTGGTTTTGCGGGCCTGAGTCAATTCTCGGCTTATCCCTTGCTGATGCTGTGCATGACTCTGATGGGGTTCGGCACGGCCTTCACATTCACACCGCTGGTTTCGCTGCTGGGCGCCTGGTACCCCGAGCGTCGTGGCATGGTGATCGGCTTTTCCGGCAGTGGCGTCGGAATTGGCATATTGCTGGCAGGCTCGCTGGTACCGGTTATTACCCAGTCCGGCGAAGAGGCATCCTGGCGTATGATCTGGGCCGGATTCGCCGCTATCGCGCTATTTGTTATTGCCATGGTGGCAGTCTTTCTGCGCAACCCGCCTCAGCATGAGATGCCCGTGTCCATGGTGCAGGGGCTGAAAACCGTTTATCGAAATCCCCACGTGGTGCGAATGGCCATGATTTACGGCATAGTTGGTCTTACCTATATTGTCCAGGTGCTGTTTATGTACAGCTTTGCGCTGGATGCTGGTGTGCCAGCGCCAACGGCGGGTCGGCTGGTGGCGGTGATGGGCTTTATGTCAATTTTCTCCGGGCCAATATGGGGCTGGCTGGCAGACCGGGTAGGGCATGGGCGCGCGTTGACCTTCTGTATGTGTGTCGCCATATTCGCAACGTTACTGCCGGTAGTCTGGCCAGTCACTCTGGCATTTACGGTTCACTTTGTGCTGACCGGCCTGTCAGTTTCTGGACTGTTTACTTCCGTACTGGCCGCGGCAACAAGCACCGTTAAACCGCAGCATGCCGCCATGGCGGTCAGTTTTGTGACCGTATTTTTTGCACTGGGGCAACTGGTGGGTCCGGCGCTGGCGGGATTGCTGATAGACTGGCAACAGGACTTCAGACTGACGTTTGCGTTGAGTGCCGTCCTGATGCTTGTGGGTGCCGTCGCCAGTTATGGCAGCACGGCGGTTGCCAGGACACAGGCCCGCGCAGAATAAAGTTGTTGTTCGGCACCAGGAACATATCCGTGTAGAGGAACACCATGAACCCGCTGTTCTCCGCAATTGGCCGCGGCCTTGCCAATTACCTCAGCAAACCCCGTCCCGGTTACGAGCGACTCAGCCGCACCTCTTTGCAGGAGGTGATGGATGTACTGCAGCCCGGTGACATTCTGCTGGTCGATGGCAACAGCCGCATCAGTACAGCAATAAAATATCTCACACAGTCCACCTGGTCACACGCATGCCTGTATGTCGGCGCCAGTAAATGTGATCCTGATGAGCCATCGCTGATCGAAGCAGATCTGACACAGGGGGTCATCATGGTGCCGCTGAGCAAATACGAACAGTACAATGTGCGTATCTGTCGCCCCGTTGGTATCAGTGACACCACACGCGACACGATTATCAATTTTGCCCGCGAGCGCCTGGGTCACGTCTACGATCTGCGTAATATATTCGACCTGGCGCGATACCTGATTCAGAAGCCGGCTGTTCCCAATCGATTGCGACGGGAACTCATTACATTCGGCAGCGGTGAGCCCACCCGAGCTATATGCTCAACCCTGATCGCTGAAGCATTCCTGTCAGTGGGTTATCCCATTCTGCCAGAGTTCATCCGTGTGGAAGACCGCAAAGGGCAGCAGGTCACCATACAGCGTCATTACACGCATTATGTGCCGGGTGATTTCGACCTGTCGCCGAACTTTCGTATTGTCAAACCCACACTGGAGCGCGGCTTCAGCTTTGAGAAACTGCGCCAGTCCATGGCTCGGGATGTAGAATTTGATGAGGTGACGCAGTCATGAATACAGGACACAAGATCTACTCGATGCCGTTCGCCAAAGTCTATCCAATGTACGTCCAGAAGGCAGAGCGAAAAGGACGCACCAGGGCCGAGGTTGACCAGATCATTGAGTGGCTGACGGGTTACGATCAGGCCGGCCTGCAACAGCAGCTGGACAGGCAGACAGACTTTGAATCATTCTTTGCACAGGCGCCCGCCATGAACCCGGCCACCGCCAATATAAAGGGAGTGGTTTGCGGTGTACGTGTTGAGGATATCGAAGACCCTCTGATGCAGCAGATCCGGTGGTTGGACAAACTGATAGACGAACTTGCCAAAGGCAAGGCCATGGAGAAAATTCTCAGGCAGATGTGAGCCCATGAATCAACTCAACCCCAAGAAACTGCTGCACAGCAAATGGACTGCCTGTCACCCTGTCGAAAAGCAAAAGCACTTTGAGGTCACCCGTGTGGTTTATGATGCCAGTGGGCAGGTCATCGACTGCCGTATCACGGCGGTTCATGGTGGGCAGGCCCGGTCGATTGACTGGCGTGAACTGCAGTCATCGGAACACTGGTTGCAGGGCTGGAAATAATAGTGCGGTGATCGTGTTATATGACCCTTAAGCAATATCTGGAAAAGCGCCGCTGGTATGAAGTCGCGGCCTTTGTCGCAATGACCACCCTGTTCGGTCTGG
The DNA here is from genome assembly GCF_021729085.1 of Pseudohongiella sp. O18. Lineage (GTDB taxonomy): Bacteria > Pseudomonadota > Gammaproteobacteria > Pseudomonadales > Pseudohongiellaceae > Pseudohongiella. The sequence continues at coordinate 910,589 of NZ_JAJSAR010000001.1, forward strand.
TCAATGCCACGTCCAAGATTCTGGAGCGGGTGCGGGAAGGCATGTCAGCCGACTGGATACCTGCCCTGGTGTCTGAGCTGACTGGCACCCTGGCTGTGCTGCCACTGATCCCGCTTCTGGTATGGTTTATTGAAAGGCTGAATCTCTCCTGGTCAAATGTTCGCTGGCGCATTCTCTGGCATGTTCCTGCAGCCATAAGTTTCAGCCTGGCGCATGTTGCCCTGTTCGTCGCCATGCGCAAGATTTTTTGGACGCTGGCGGGCGGCAGTTACCAATTCGGGCCGTTGCTGCTGGGTCTGCTGTACGAAATGCGCAAGGGGCTGCTGGTATACCTGTGTATGGTTCTGCTGATTGTCAGCTACCGCTTTATACTGGAACGCCTGCAGGGAGAAGCGGGGTTTATAGACGCTCAATCCGATCCGTCGCCGGCGTTCAGGCACCAGTTTTTGGTCAGCATGCTTGATCGTTCCTATCTGGTGAAGTCAGAACAGATAGACTGGGTGCAATCGGCGGGTAATTACGTATTACTGCATTGCGCTGATCGCAGCTATCCGATGCGGATGACCCTGTCGGGTATGGTGTCGCAGCTGGATCCCGCGTTGTTTTTGCGCATACACCGCACAGCCATCGTCAACCTTTCCCGGGTTTCCGCCCTGAAAGAGTCCGGCGAGCTGCAGCTTGAGCTGACCAATGGCACACTGGTCCCGGTCAGCAAAACCTACCTGCCGGCATTGAAACAGCAGCTGTCCGGGCAAGCCGCCACCATTCATCCCTGAATGCGTGGGTTTCGTCACAGCATCCGTCCCCAGGCCACAAAGTAACTACACTGCACCTACTACTGGGTATTATCAGCTCACTGACTGTAGTGCGGAGCGCTGTTCATGAGCCCTGAAAGAATCCTGAAAACTGTTGTGCTGCTGGTCGTGTCCGGCATTGCGATGACGATGACGCATGCCCAGCAATGGGACCGTTATGGTGGCCCTGGCGGCCAGCAGTTTACGCACCTGACTGAAATAAACGCGCAGAACCTGCAGCAGCTGTCGCTGGCCTGGACGTATCGCACCGGCGACCTTAATGAAGGGTTTGTGTACAAAGGGCATTCCTTTCAGGCTAATCCAGTCATCTGGAAGGGGACACTGTATCTGAGCACCAGCGCCAATCAGGTGGTGGCAGTGGATGCTGCAAGCGGCGCAGAACGCTGGCGCTTTGATGCTGGCATTCCGCGTGATATCGCGTATTCGGAAAGTGCCTCGCGCGGTGTCAGCATATGGCACGGAGAGTCTGTGGCATGCCCGCATCGAATTTTCCTTGGGACACTGACCGGATTCGTTCACGCGCTTGATGCCGAGACCGGTCGGCCCTGTGCGGATTTTGGCAACAATGGCAGAGTGGACATGCGCGAGGGCGTGGGCAACCACGACAACCTTGCTGGTTACTATGGCATTACCTCACCGCCAGCGGTAGCTGGTGATGTGTTGATCGTTGGATCCGCCATTGGTGACAATCAGGAAGTTGCCTCGCCGAGGGGGATCGTCCGCTCGCTGGATGCTAGGAGTGGAGCACTCAACTGGATGTGGGATCCATTACCAGGTGGCGAGTCAGGCTCTGCCAATGTGTGGCCTCCCATCTCGGTTGACGTGGAGCGCGGTCTCGCGTTTTTGGCTACATCTTCACCCAGTCCGGATTTTTACGGTGGTGAACGTCCCGGCGACAACCACTATGCGAACTCTGTGGTGGCGCTTGCGCTAGACTCAGGTGAAGTGGTCTGGCATCAGCAGTTCGTCCATCACGATATCTGGGATTATGACGTACCGGCGCAGCCCGTGCTGACCAGTTTGCAACGCAATGGTGAGCTCGTTGATGCCGTGTTGGTCGTTACAAAAACTGGAATGATGTATACCTTTGATCGGTCAAACGGTTTACCCATTCATGCCATCGACGAGCGGCAAGTGCCTGCCAGCGATGTTCCTGGCGAGCAGGTATCGCCGAGCCAGCCTTTCTCTGCTCTGCCACCTCTGGTCGAGCACCGGGCGCTGACCGAGGATGACGCCTTCGGTATCGCCTGGTTTGACCGACTCAGTTGCAAGAAGACAATCCGGGAGTCACGCAACGAGGGTATTTTCACGCCGCCATCGTTGCAGGGCACCATCCTGTATCCAAGTTATGCCGGGGGTTCCAATTGGGGAGGTGTGGCAGTCGATGCAGAACGACAGATCGCCGTCGCCAATGTGAACCAGGTGCCTGCGATTGTCCGGCTGATACTCCGTGATGATCTGACTGCTCTGATTGACGGTGGAGAGCTTGAAGGTTGGCAGGTTTCCCCGCAGCGCGGAACTCCATACGCGATGGCTCGAAAAATTTTTCTGTCACCTTTGGGCCTGCCGTGCACGCGTCCGCCATGGGGCAAGCTTGTGGCGATGGATTTGCGGGCTGGCGACATTCTCTGGGAAATTCCACTTGGCTCTATTCGAGACCTGGCACCAGCGCCTGTGCCCAATTTTGATTGGGGAGTGCCTAATATGGGCGGCCCACTGGTCACTGCTTCCGGCCTGGTCGTCATAGGTGCAGCAGCAGAGAATAACCTGCGCATCTTTGATCTGATGAGCGGCGCGCAGCTTTGGGAGTATCGACTTCCCGCGCCAGCCATGGCGACACCGATAAGTTACGAAGTGGATGGCAGCCAGTACATCGTTGTGGCTGTTGGAGGTCATGGGCAACTTGGCACAGAGATTGGCGACTATGTGATGGCTTTCCGGCTGGAGTGACCGCAATGGTGTATTCAATTGAGCAAAGTGATGCGTTCACGAGACACATTCTGCCGATTTAATTTACTTGTCACCTCCATAAAAAACTTCTTTGGTCCTGATGTGCAGTGGTTTCGTAGCTTCCTCGCGAACCCAAATTAATCATATTTTGCGGCTGACATGCCAACAAACATCAATTAAGTTACTACTGTCACTTGTGTTGCCTGGCCATCGCGAGCCACTATCAGGCAAACACTGAGCGAAAGAGTCGGAACAGAACATGAATCGTCTGGGAAAAGCTGTAGTTATTGTTGTTGCACTGGTCGCAGTTGCTGCTGTTTATGTAATGAATCCGAACCTGCCAACACCGGACGGAGCGATCAGCGCTAGCTTGTACTCGCCTGGCGAGTTGGGCATGCGCCGGGAGTCGATCTCTCTTATAGACAGCTCTCGGCCAACCAGCGCCAATGGCGATTATGCGGGTGACCCGGCGCGGCAATTGGACGGGTTCGTCTGGTTCCCGGAGGATGTGGGGCAGGCGCCATTCCCGCTGATCGTATATAGCCACGGTTTCATGTCCTCGGTCGGTGAGGCTGACAATCTTGCCGAATTTCTGGTGCCCAAAGGCTATGTGCTGGTCGCCGTCGACTATCCGCTCAGTAATGGCGGTGCACCGGGTGGCCCCACTGTCACTGATGTGATTAATCAGGCGGGAGATGTCTCCTTTATTATTGACTCGATGTTGGCGCGTAGCATGGCGACAGACGACGAGCTGTCTGGCTTGATCGATGAGGAGCGGATAGCCGCAGTTGGCCTGTCACTGGGTGGTCTTACCACACAACTGGTCACCTTCCATCCGAGTGAACGGGACAGCCGCATCAAGATGTCGGTGTCGATTGCAGGCCCGAGTGCGATGTTGCAGTCCGGTTTCTTCGATAACGCCGATGTTCCCTTCATGATGATCGCCGGCAGCAGCGATGCCATCGTTCCTTACCAGGATAATGCCGCCAGTATTCCTGAGAGAGTGGACAATAGTTTACTGGTAACACTGGACCAGGGCAGTCATGCCGGATTCGCCGGTATCTCGAGCACTTTCATGCGCTGGTTCGAACATCCTGATGAACTCGTCTGCCCCATGCTGGTCAGCGGACTGGAACGGGATCAGGAAGAACAGGATTCGATTCTGGAAGCCAATCTTGCCGCGGGCATTACGGCGACGGTATCAACGCCTTGTGCCATGGAAAGCTTTCCGCGCGCCATGCGGCCAGGTCAGCAGCAGATGCTGACAAGGCTGGCCGTTTACGCATTTCTGGAAAGCTCATTTGCGGAAGAGTCGTCGCGCCGTCAGGCCATGTTGCAGTATCTGCAGCAGGACCTGGCGGCGGAGAATTCGCCGGACTTAAGCGTCACGGCGAATCAGTAATCAGCCTTACTGGTTCTGAACGGAAGAAACCCACTGGTCGACTCGACGCTCGAGCAGGTGCAGCGGCATGGCGCCGCCGAGCAGGATGGCGTCGTGGAAACCACGAATGTCAAAGTCTTCACCGAGTTGCTCGCGAGCTTCGGCACGCAGCTCCAGTATCCGGTTCATGCCGATTTTGTAGGAAGTGGCCTGTCCCGGCATGACGATGTAGCGACGGATTTCGGAACGGATCGCGGCAAGCGGTACTGAGGAGTTAGCCTGGAAGTAGTCGACGGCTTCCTGCTCGGTCCAGCCTTTGGCGTGCAATCCGGTATCGACGACCAGGCGAATGGCGCGCCACATTTCCGAGGTCAGTCGGCCAAATCGTGAATAGGGATCTTCATAGGTGCCAGGCATTTCACTCGCCAGATATTCAGAGTAAAGCCCCCAGCCTTCCGAATAAACCGTGAATCCAGCCTGGGTGCGGAACATCGGCATGTCTTCCAGTTCCTGCGCAATGGAAATCTGCATGTGATGGCCCGGCAGACCTTCATGGTAGGCAATCACTTCCAGCTCCGACTTGGGCATGGCCGTCATGTCGGACAGGTGCGCGTAGTAAACACCGGGACGACTGCCGTCAGGCGTGCCCGGGTAATAGTGCTGTGCGGCACCATCCTGTTCCCTGAATGCTTCCACGCGGCGTACAACCAGATCAGCCTGGGGCAGGGTTGCGAAATAGTCAGGCAGCACAGACTTGATATTTTCTATCGCTGCAGTGGCTTCATCGATGTAACCCTGACGACCTTCGTCGGTATTCGGGAAGTAGAAACGCTCATCGTCCCGGGTTTCACGCAGCATGACAAAAAACTCCTGCAGCGTGCCATCGAAGCCGACTTCATTCTTGATCTGTTCCATCTCGCCACGCAGACGTGCCACGTCAGCCAGGCCGATTTCATGAATTTCATCAGCAGTCAGGTCGGTGGTTGTGTAGGTAGACAGCAGGTAGTCGTAGTAGGCAGCACCATTATGCTGAGCGACCAGACCGGTGGAGACCTCAGGAACGTTTTCCTGTTCTGCCTGCGCCCAGTCAATGACGCGCTGGAATGCCGGGGCGAAATCATTGATCAGAGCATCCTGGGTGCTGTCCAGCAGCGCATCGGCGTCAGGTTGTTCCAGTTGGCCGGCTTCTACCAGATTTGCTACCTGTGCTTTTGCGTGAGCCCAGATGTCTGAATCATCGCCGGCCTCTGTAAAGGGCGCACCAGTGATCACTTTCTCGGATTGTTCGATGACACCATCGAGCGCAAAGCCGGGCATGATCACACCACGGTCACCTGCCTCAATGGCACGGTCCAGCAGTTGATTCATGGCGCGGCCGGCCTGGCTGATTCGCGAAACCAGTGCTTCGTAGTCAGACACCGATTCCACGTTGTGGAAGCTGATGAGGAAGGTGGGAAGGAAGCCCTGGGCGCCATTCATCTGGTCAAAAACAAAACCATTGTAACGAAACTCGGCAGCACGCACCGCCTGATCGGCCTGGTACATCCAGATGTCCCAGGACGTCTGGGCTTCCTGGTTCAGGTCATCGTAGTTGAACTCGGCATCGAGCTCTTCGACGCTGGCCAGCAGCCATTCAAGCTGCGCTTCTTCAGCGGCGACAGACATATCATCGAGGTCACCATAGCGCTCCTTGCGACCCAGGAAGGTCAAGTTGATTGGGCTGAACTGTAGTTGCTCTTCGTATTTCTCATCGAACCAGGCGTTTAATCGCTCCGATTCGGTCTGGGCTGTTTCTTCGATGGCTTCAGCCGGGGCAGTCAGATCTGCAGATGTTTCCGTGCCGGTGGTCGGCGCAGGCGTATCCGGTTGTCCGCAGGCGGCAAGTAAAAATGACAGCGACAATAGCAGTAGCAGTTTATACATGGCGGGTAAGTCCTTGGTTAGCGCAGCGTTCTTTTAAAACGCCACATCATGTGTTGTTGACGGGTAAGTCTGCGGCAAGTATCGCCGAATCGACTGTTGATCTCAAGGCAGCTAATGCGGGACCCGATGCAGATGCAACGTGGTGGAGTCTACAAAAGCCGGGTACACTTTCCAGACGGCCCGGCATGTGTGGCCCGAACAAGACGGAACTTTTCTGACGAGCGTAAGATAAAGGGCCTGGCATGACGGATTATCTGTTTCTCACTTTTCTATTCCTCATCGCAGGCGTGATCGCTGTGCCACTGGCCTCACGCCTGCAACTGGGCTCTGTTCTGGGTTATCTGATCGCGGGTATCGCCATCAGCCCTGTGCTCGGCCTATTCAACGTGGATGTGGTTTCTCTGCAGCACTTCGCCGAGTTCGGTGTGGTGATGATGCTGTTTCTGGTAGGTCTGGAACTGGACCCTCATCGTTTGTGGCAGTTGCGGATGCGCCTGCTGGGTCTGGGTGGATTGCAGGTGGGGTTAACGGTGCTGGCTGTGATGGGCATCGCACTTGCCCTGGGGCTGAACTGGTCAGTGGCTCTGGCCGTTGGTCTGGTGCTGTCACTGTCATCAACGGCAATCGTATTGCAGACACTTACAGAAAAAGGCCAGTTGCGTTCCGATGGCGGTCAGGCCGGGTTTCTGGTCCTGTTGTTCCAGGATATTGCAGTCATTCCGATGCTGGCGCTGTTGCCGTTGCTGGCTTTACCAGAATTGCAGAGTGCAGGTGGTGCTGATCACCACGACGCAGGCATGAGTCTGGTCGCACATCTGAACGCGTGGCAGACGGCTCTGGTGACCCTGGCTGCGATCGCCGTTGTTGTGTTCGGCGGTAGCTGGCTGACTCCCCGGCTGTTTCGTTTTATCGCCATGGCACGGCTGCGTGAGCTGTTCACCGCCTCGGCGCTAATGCTGGTGGTTGGTATCGCCCTGTTGATGTCGCTGGTTGGCCTTTCTCCAGCACTGGGTACTTTCCTGGCTGGAGTTGTGCTTGCAAACAGTGAATACCGCCATGAGCTGGAATCGGATATCGATCCGTTCAAAGGGCTGTTACTGGGCCTGTTTTTCATGACAGTAGGAGCGGGTATCAACTTCGGATTGCTGGGCGACAATCTGCTGTTGATTGTCTCACTTACGCTGCTGCTGATTGCTATCAAAGTTTTGGTGCTGTGGCTGGTAGGCAGTCTGTTTGGATTGCGTGGCGCAAATCTGTGGCTCGTGGCACTTGGTCTGGCGCAGGCAGGTGAGTTCGGATTTGTGCTGCTCTCGTTCACCGTTAGCAGCGCTGTGATACCGGTTACGTTGGCAGACCAGCTGCTGTTGATTGTGGCCTTGTCCATGCTGCTGACACCTCTGCTGTTTATTATTCACGAGCGCCTGATAGCGCCGCGTTATCTGCGTGAATCCGAACGGCAGGCTGATAATATTGATCAGGCCTGCAAGGTGATTATTGCAGGACACGGTCGCGTGGGTGGCATCGCTAACCGGATGCTGCGTGGCGCCGGCTTTGAAACCACCGTCATCGACTACAGTTCGGCCCAGCTGGAAATGCTGCGTGCTTACGGCATCAAGGTTTACTACGGCGATGCCACACGTCCTGACCTGTTGAATGCGGCCGGGATTGCGAATGCCGATCTACTGGTGATTGCCATCAACGATAAAGAAAAGATCACTGAAATGACGCGGTATGCCGTCGAGCATTTCCCGAATCTGCACGTTGTTGCGCGCGCAGTGGACCGGCATCATGTCTACGACCTGTGGGCGGTTGGGTGCCGTGACATTATTCGCGAAACCTTCGACAGCTCCCTGCGCATGGCGCGTTCAGCCTTGATCGCCCTGGGCATTTCGGAAGAGCGGGCGCGGGACATTTCAGCGCAGTTTGAAACAGTGGATCGACGTTATATGCGAGAGATGGCAGATCTGTACGATCCCAAAATCCCCAGCCACGAGAACCAGCCTTATGTCACCAAGGTGCGCGAACTGAATGCAGAGTGGGCCAGACAACTTAATGCTCGACAACAACAAGAAGAGGAGTGATACCGATGTCAGACAAGGACACAAGCGCAGGTCCTCAGAACGATTCGTACCGTCAGCCTGAATTGGCTGGTAGTCCGCTGCTGTCCAGGCGGGCCCTGTTGGCGAGTGCGACGGCCGTTGCAGGCGCAGCCATCTGGCCGGGGCTTAACAGTCACGCACAACAGTCTGCAAATGGCAATAACGGTACGGTTGTGTTCACCAATACGACGGTAGTGACCAATGATGCTGAACGACGCACGCTGCTGAATGTGGCGCTGGCCGTGCAGGGCGATCGCATTGCCGCTATCGGTGACACCGCCGAGATCATGGCCCGTTTCCCAAATGCAGAAGTGTACGACGGCAGTCGCAAGGCCATTCTGCCGGGAATGATCAATTGTCATGCGCACCTGGCTCAGGCGCTGGACAAGGGCTTTAATGAAGACTTCGGTTTTCCCAACAGTCTGCAATTGCCAGAAAACCCGGCCAGCCTGATATCGCCCGAAGAGTCCACGTTGATGTCCATGGTAGGCGCGCTGGAAGCCCTGCGTGGCGGCACAACGACCGTGGTGCAGAACGTCGGTGGCATTGCACGTGATGCCGCAGCGCTGGCATCAACCGGACAGCGTTGGGTGTTTGCCGAGTCGGTACGCGATATCGAAACCGTCGACGGGCCGATGTCACCGCCGCGTCTCGCGAACAGCGTTCCGCCAAGATACTCCGATCGATTACGGGAGGAGGGCATACAGCGCATCGCCGACCTGCACAGCGCCTGGCATGGACATGACAACGGCCGCGTGCAGGTGTTTCCCGCGGCAGCATTGGTGGAACTTTCTTCCCCGCAGTTGCTGCGCGACGTCAAGGCTTTTGCCGATCAGCACAATCTGGGTTACACCATTCACATGACCCAGTCGCAGCCTGAGGTCGACTTTATGCTTCGGTATCATGGTGTGCGCCCGGCTATCTTTCTGGAGCAACAAGGATATCTTGGGCCGCGTCTGTTTGCAGCCCATGCCCGCTATTGCGACGATACTGAAATCGCTGCATTGGCGCGCAGCAACACGATTGTCAGTCATCAGGCAGCGATGGCGGCCAATCGCGGAGTGAATCCGCCTGTCACTGCTCTGCGCGAGGCAGGCGTTCGAATCTCCATGGGCACTGACAATAATAACAATGACATGCTGCACGTCTTAAAGACGGCCATTTCCATGGAGCGCATCCAGCGCAATGATGAGATACCTGGCACTCTTCCTCAGCCGGAGGACATGCTGCATGACTGCTGTACCAATGGTGCGCACGCCGTGAATATGGGCGAAAGCCTGGGTTCGCTGGAAGTGGGCAAGAAGGCGGATCTGTTGGTGCTGGATGTCATGAAACCGCATCTGACGCCGTCGGGCCGGATCCTGTCGGCCTGGATTCACAATGGTCAGCCGTCCGATATTGAATCAGTAATGGTCGATGGTCGTTTCGTCATGCGTAATCACCGTGTGTTGACGGTGGATGAAGCAGCACTGATGGAAGAGGCCTATCAGATCGGACAGCGGGTCTGGGGTCGAATCCTGCGTGACGGGCCAGTACCATTACCCAGATTCTGACTACCGCCAAGGCAATCTTCTTGCGAGATAGTTGACTAATCAAATATAAGTCAATATAGTTGCGCCCTCAACTATCTCGCAAGGAGAATCGCGATGACCGCAATTAAACAAAGCACTTTGTTGATCAGTCTGATCAACCTGAACACTCGACTGGAAAAATCCCTGAGCGGTCCATTGTCTCTGCATGGTATCAGCCTGACCGAATACATGGTCCTGCGGCAACTGGCGCAGGCGCCCGAGCAGAAGCTACGGCGCATCGATCTGGCCCAGCAGGTTGGTCTGAGTGCCTCCGGTGTAACACGCCTGCTCAACCCGATGGAAAAGACCGGTTTGATAGACAAGGAGCAGGTTGAGCGTGATGCGCGTGTCAGTCTTGTCACGCTGACGTCGGCAGGCAAGAAAATTCTCGCAGATGCGGGCACGACCTTCGATCAGTCCGCGCAGTCGATGCTGGCGCCACTAAAGCCGGCAGAGCAAAACACCCTGCAGGCACTTATCAGCGCTCTGCTGTGAATCCATCGGTGCCTGGTGTAATGTAAGCGACTGTTGTGGTTGGGTAGTTGCTCCAGGTTTACATGATGAAAACGTTAATTGTCATGCTGCTGTTGGTCGCGACAGCAGCATCTGCCGCCGAGCGGGATGTATCAACAGCCGACTGGCACGAGTCGGCTGCGGTGGCCGCGCTGTTTCAGGATGCCGGTGTTGAAGGTGCCTTTGTCCTGTTCGATGTGACTGAGCAGAACATGCAGGGATTCAACCTGCGTCGGGCCAATCAGCGCTACGCACCTTCAGGAACATTCAATATTGCTCACACGCTGATTGGTCTGTCGACCGGCGCCGTTGCCAGTCTCGATGAGATTGTTCCGTACCGGGGTGGCGATCAACGCGTGGATGCCTGGGAGCGGGACATGTCCCTGCGTGAAGCATTCACCCTGGCCAACGACGCCTTTTATCAGACCATGGCGCGTGAGATCGGACCCAGTCAGATGCAGCAGCATATTTCGGCGCTGATTTACGGCAATCGTGAATTCGGCTCGACACTGGATCCGTTCTGGGAAGAGGGCATTCTGCATATCAGCGCCGTCGAACAGGTGAGGTTTCTGTCATTGCTGGTGCGTGACGCCTTGCCGTATCCCCGCGAACTATTGTCCACCGTACGTGAACTGATGTTGCTGGAGTCCGGCGAGAACTGGCAGCTATACGGCGACACTGGTTGGGAAAACGCCCCTGAAGCGGGTGTCGGCTGGTGGATAGGCTGGCTACAAAAGGATGGTCGCTGGTACACCTTCGCCCTGAATATGGATATCGAAGAACCCGCCGATGCGAACGAACGCCTGAGCCTGGGTAAAGCCAGTCTGCAGGCGCTCGGCTTACTCTGACGCAGATCAGGATCGATTTCAGCCTGGCAGCGGTGCCAGCGCATCATCCAGCTCTGTGGCACGTTTGTGAGCCGGGCGGGCCTGGATGCGTTCCACGTATTCAGAGAACACTGGGCGGGGCTCTATGGTCTTGAACTGCATGCCCCAGCCGAGATTGCTGGCCAACAGCAGGTCGGCCACTGTGAACTGATCACCACAAAGATACGGACCTTTCTTCAGCGCGCTTTCCAGGGTGCTCATGACATCAATCACTCGACCACTGCCAATCGAGGAGGCGGACTTCTCCGTGATCTCCCAGTTAAACGCGGTAGCGGTGGTGGCCATTTCCAGCGGCCCGGCGATAAAAAACAGCCAGCGGTAGTAGCATCCCCGCAGCGGACTGTCGACCGGCGGTGCCAGGTTTTTATCAGGAAACTGATCGGCCAGGTAAGTGCAAATGGCCGCGACTTCCGTGATCACCATGTCCCCATGTTTCAGGGCTGGTACTTTACCCATCGGATTGATGGCCAGGTAGTCCGGTGATTTGATGTCCTTTTCATAGCTGATAACAACGGCCTCGTAAGGCTGGCCAATCTCTTCCAGCATCCAGCGTGCGATCCGGCCTCGCGACCAGGGGTTGGTGTACAGCGTCAACGTGCTCATACCTGTCTCCTTGTTGATATTTCTGGTTCGCGAGCAGCTTACGACGTATATAGGTTATATTCCGCCCTATATAAATGGTAGTTTTGTAACTATCTTTCCTGACCTGACTTACCCGTCCCACGGAGGCGCCCATGTCCGGCCCGACCACGCGCGTACTCGCCCTGCTGGAACTGCTGCAGACCCATGGTCGCCTCAGTGGCGCGGAGCTGGCGCAGCGTCTGCAGGTCGACCGGCGTACAGTAAGACGCTATATCACCGTACTGGAAGATCTTGGCATTCCCGTGACCACCGAGCAGGGTCGTTATGGCGGCTACATGCTGGTTGCCGGATTCAAGTTGCCGCCGATGATGTTCACTGATGAGGAAACGCTGGCCGTGTCGCTGGGTCTTCTGGCCGCTCAGCAGCTTGGGTTGGTGGAGGCGGCGCCGGCCATCGCCAGTGTGCAGGCAAAGCTGGAACGTGTGATGCCACCCAGGCTAAAACAACGGGCACGGGCTGTTGGTGAAACCACACGTGTAATCCTGCCGCGTGTCGAAGGCAGCTTCGACAACAATGCGCTGCTGACGCTGACACATGCGGCGCAGTCTGAGAAACGGGTTTTTCTGCGTTATCACACACCCGATGGAGAGGTGCTGGAGCGCCAGGTTGATCCCTATGGGCTAGCGTTCTTGAGGGGGCGTTGGTATGTAAGTGGTTACTGTCACTTGCGTAAGGATATGCGCTCATTCCGGCTTGATCGCATCAGTGGTGTCAGGCAACTTGCCATGCCGTTCAAGCGCCCCGCCAATTTTGATGCCGCCGAACATCTGCGCAGCAGTATGTCGAAGCTGCCCCGTACCATGCCGGTCGAGGTGCTTCTGCAAACCGACGAAGATACGTTAACGCGCACAGTCGGGTTCTGTCCGGGCACCACCAATGTGTTTACGGAAACGGATAAGGGCTGGCTGATGCAGACGCGCACTGACAGTTATGACTGGTTTATCTGGTGGCTGGTCCAGCTGCGGATTCCGTTTCTTGTCAAAGGCCCCGATGGCCTGCGCGATGCCTTTCGCAGTTATATTGGCAAGCTTGGGGAAGCATTGTAGGCTGCAGGAATTACAGGAGAATACTCAATGCCGCAATCAGCACAGAACGTACTGGACTTCTGGTTTCGTGAAATAGAGCCAGCCATGTGGTGGAAAAAAGATACTGACTTCGACGCCACCATCGAAAGCCGGTTTGGCGACACGCTGCGGCGTGCAGCGCTGGCGGAGCTTTATGAGTGGCGCCGTGATGCCCCGGGCCGACTGGCGGAGATCATCGTGCTGGATCAGTTTTCACGGAATGTTTATCGGGAGACACCACAGTCATTTGCGCAGGATGCGATGGCTCTGGTGCTGGCGCAGGAAGCGGTAGCCAATGGCGCGCTGCAGGAATTGAATGAGAATGAGCGAACCTTTCTGCTGATGCCCTACATGCACAGTGAGTCAGCTGTCATTCATCAACAGGCTGAACAGCTATTCCTGGAGCATGCGCCCAAGCAAAACTATGAATTCGAGATAAAACACAAAGTCATCATCGACCGCTTCGGGCGCTACCCGCACCGCAATGAAATTCTGGGGCGAAAATCGACGGACGAAGAGGTCGAGTTTCTCAAGCAGCCCGGCTCAGGTTTCTGACTGCTTCGCTTTGCGGTCCACGTGTCCCAGGTCGCGATCCGGCGCAATGACATCCCGAACTTTCTGTTTAAGCACAGTAATCTCCGGAAACCCGCCATCATCCTTGCGTGACCAGACCCGTTGACCATTGGCATGCACCTCGAATATCCCGCCAGTGCCCGGACGCAATGTCAGCTCATCAATTTCCTGGTCAAAAGTCGTCAACAGCTCCTGAGCCATCCAGGTGCTGCGCAGCAGCCAGCGACACTGTGTGCAATAAGTTATAACGACATGATTACTCATACACAAAATCTCCGCGCCAGGATGGTGACAGGCATCGCAATTCAGGACTCGGGCGTCGGGAATATGCCCAGATTGCGCACGCTGTCGAAATAGCCAGCGACACGCAGCTGGATGACCACTTCCTGGTCGCTGTCGTTTCTGAAGTACCAGCCATGTTCACCGGTAACCGGGGCGACCAGGCTGCCGTAAGAACTGGTAGCAGCTTCCTGCTCCTCATAACGGTACCAATAGGAGTCGTCATCCGGGTCGTGACCGTGAAAGTCTACATACACCGGCGACAGCGAGTACCACTGGTACATCATGACCTGATCTTCTGCCATGACGGCCTTGAATTCAGTACGCTCAGTGGGCTGCAGCACAATCTCTACCTGCTCGCTGCGAAACGGGCCTGAGTGGCCTTGATAGTCCGCGGGATCAGGCATGGCGATGGGGTCGTCCGATGAGCCACCGGAGCACGCGCCAAGAATCAGCAGGGCGGCTGTCAGAAAACCAGTAAGGCGCATGTATCCATTCATTATTTGTGCTTCTCCAGTAACCAGCGGTAAAGTTGGATTCTATTGAGTTTGGACGGTGCTGACCATGGTTAAACTGGCAATACTGGATACTGATATCCTTTATGACCCCTTGCAGGAAAAATTTGATAGCTACGGAAAGATGTTCAAGGATCTGCTGCGCAGTGTCGGTGTGGCGGACGCTGGTTGGGAGCTGGCAGTATATCCCGTCATTAGCGGCAAATTCCCTGTCTCGCCCGATGACCATGATGCTTACCTCATTACTGGCAGCAAGTACGACAGTTTCTCTGATGAAGAATGGATTGCGCAGCTGAGAGACTATGTTCGCGAACTGTATCAGCTCGGCAAACCCATGGTGGGCGTCTGTTTTGGTCACCAGCTGCTGGCGCATTCACTGGGTGGTCATACCGATCGCAGTGATGCGGGTTGGGGGCTCGGGGTCATGGCCTATCAGGTTAATCCGCAGGCCTGGTTCACACCAGTGCCGGAAACCGTCAGTCTGATCGCCAGTCATCAGGATCAGGTCAAAAAGCTGCCGCCAGAAGCGCAACTGCTGCTCAGCAATGATTTCTGCCCGTTTGCCGCCTTTCATATTCCTGAAAAAGTTCTGGCCATCCAGGGGCACCCGGAATTCACCGTCGACTATACTCGAGCCTTGCTGGACTATCGCGCTGAAAAGCTGCCCGCAGATGCGCTGGGAAAAGCGCGCGAATCACTGGCCAATCCGCACAATGGCCGCCTGGTCGGCCAGTGGATCCGCGAGTTTGTGGAGCGAGCCGTCTGAGGGCCAGCATGTTTGTTTGCTGGACCAGATGGAACAAAATCCGCATGCACCGGGTCTGATTAGATAACAGGCTGTTGCGAACTATCGCAGTGCAACAACCTGCCGGACTGAAATCATTTCTGTGGGCCATCGCTTGATGCCTGGAAAATAGCAGTCAGTGCAGGGCGGTGTCCCTCTTGTTATCAGGAGGCGCCCATGCGCGTGCAAACTGATAGTGCAACACATGCTACGCAACAATCCTCTCTCGACGCTAACGAGCGCTTCGGTCTGCGCGACATCAAAATGGCTGACCTGCGTGAAGCCCTGCGCCGGGGAATGGACGATTTCTTTGCCAGCCCGACTCATGGTGTCTTTCTGACGATCATCTATCTGTTGATTGCTGCAGTCGCTGCGATTGCGGGCCTGGGCGAGAATCCCCTGCCATTGATATTTCCGCTGATTGCGGGTGCGGCGCTGATCGGCCCGCTGGCCGCCTGCGGCCTGTATGAACTGAGTCGGCGGCGTGAGAACGGCCAGAATTACGCCTGGTGGCATGTCTTTGATGTATTCCGAACACCCTCGCGATGGGCCATCGCGGGGATGGGCGCTATCCTGGCCTTGCTGTTTGTAGCGTGGATGCTGACCGCTGCAGCCCTGTACGGCACGTATTTTGGTGCCGTGCAGCCGGCCAGTATGCGGGCCCTGCTGGAACAGGTTTTAACCACAACGGCGGGTTGGCAGATGCTGATGAGCGGCGTGTTTATTGGTTTTTTCTATAGCGCTGTCGTTTATGTGGCCACCGTGGTCTCTCTGCCACTGATGATCCACCATAAAGTTGGTTTACCAGAAGCGGTTGGCCTGTCGATCAGTGCCGTGCTGCGCAACTGGCGTCCGATGGTGGCCTGGTACTTCCTGGTGGTCGCCCTGATGATAATCGGCAGCCTGCCCCTGTTGCTGGGGCTGGCTATCGTGGTGCCGGTGCTGGGTCATGCCACCTGGCATCTGTATCGGCGAGTTTGTCAGTCAGGGACGCAGTAACTGGCTTACGACTTCAGGGTTGCCATCGTTGTCTGCTGGCGTAATGCCGAGGATGGCAGCCATGACGTTATAGAGATCGACCATACTGATATTGTCGATAGCATGTGGCTGTCGAAACGCCGGACCATGGGCGATAAACAGACCCTGCATGTCCGCTGCCTGATTGTCGTAGCCATGGCCGCCACGGACCTGCTCAATAGTTCCGTCGCTCAGCATTCCCTCCAGCCAGCTGCGGCGCAGCATTGCCCAGCCGGGCTCAGCCAGCACCAGTACCGGTGCGATACGGTGATGACCTGAGAAACGAAAACGTTCCGGCAGTGTTTCCTGGGTGTAGACCTGTGCCTGTGGTGGCAGGTTTTGCTGCAAAGTCGCAACAATGGTGTCCTGTTGGCCTGGCTCCGGGAATATGCTGACCAGCTCGCGGGAATACAGCGCCTGCTCGGCCAGAGACGGATCGAACGCCTCGTCTATAATGATGTGATTATTTAAATCTACTGCCGCCATACCGTGATCTGAGGTCACCATCATGTTGACCTGGTCGAACAGTCCGCGAGCCTTCAGTCCAGCAATCAGATAGGCAATCTCGGTATCCACGGCATGCATGGCCTGAGCGACCTGCTCTGAGGCTGGCCCGAAGTTGTGACCGGCAGTGTCCACATCACTGAAGTACAGAGTAATGATCTGTGGCCGTTCAGGATCTGGCATCTCAAGCCACTCAAGTACTGTCTCAACCCTTGTCCGGTTGGTGATGCTTTCGTCATAGGTAAACCAGTATGTCGGGCTGATGCCCTGGATGGCTGCCTCGGACCCCGGGAAAAAGAAGGTACCTGACACCATATCATTGTGGGCAGCGGTCACCCAGATAGGTTCACCCTGCCACCAGTATGGGTTCTGCACCTGTTCCCGATTACCAAGACTGAACCGTTGCTGCGTCTGCGGATCATACATATTGTTGTCGACGATGCCGTGTCGCGCCGGATAAAGCCCGGTCACCAGCGTGTAATGGTTGGTAAATGTTTTAGTGGGAAACACTGGCTGCAGCGTATGCGCCTGCAGACCCATGGCTGCGAGCTCCGACAGCGCGGGTGCCTCGTGCAACCGCAGATAATCGTGGCGGGCACCGTCGATGGAAATCAGAATCAGGGTTGGGTCAAGGTCCTGATTGTCCGGGTTCCCGTTGCGCTGCGCTGCTGCCGTAACAGGCGTCAGGCAAAAACAAAGCGCCCAGGCCAGCAGGGCGCTGGCCATGATAGACATGCGCCCCCAGGTGGTCTGGAAATTCGAACGGTCACGGCTTGTCGAGCTGTTGTCCCTGTAATGTGTCATCTCGCTATCCTGTCAATGCAATGGCAAAGGGAGATAACACAACTATGTGACAATGCCATGTATGCGCCCTGCCGGGCATTCAACAGTTGACCGCGATGCTGTCGGGCCGCCTGCCTTATTCGGCGTCCTCGATCGGCGCTGGAATCCAGCGGTGTATCTCGGAAATGGAGCAGGCCGGCGCGCGATCGTTGTCAAAACCGATGCGGTCACCCGGGCTCAGGCAGACGCCTGTTCGAGACTCTACCGAAATTGTTGCAAAAGCCTCTGACGGCTGGCACGCGCCGACCAAGTCGACCAGATAATACTCGTCGATATTGGCGCGCAGGATGACAGACGTGGCGCTGTGCTCGCGCCAGCTGTCGATATTGCGACTGAAGCAGATGGAGTTGACCTGCTCGCCCGCCGTTCCATTTCTAAGCGCTTCGTTCTGCGGAGAGCTGCCGCAGGCACTGAGCGCCAGTGCGAGTGTTGAAGCAAAAGCAATGCCTGTAGTCCTGATTATCTTGACTGACATAAGAATCCTCCTGATTGCTGTCTCGAAATGCCTTGAGCAACCAGCTGTCTGACTCATTCCCTGCATCGATGGCAGTACTGGCATGCACAAAGCGTTTACAAGTTCATAAAAACATGTTGCTGCGGGCGAATCAATTTCCAGGCGGCTTTTGTGTGGCTCTGGTCACACGCAGAGCGCGACACAATGTCAGGCTCACAGCAATGCAGTACGTTCCTGTGGCGTCATGAAAGGCACCGGGTTACCGCTGCGATGGCCGTAAATGACCGCGTATACCAGAACGTTCTGTACGTAACCGCGAGTCTCGAGGAAGGGGATCGTTTCAATCCACACATCAATGGGGACCGGATTGTCTTCTGTGCGTCGCAGCCATTGTTTGACACGGTTCGGACCAGCGTTATACGCAGCAGCGGCCAGAATACGGTTATTGTCAAACTCTTCCATCAGGCTGGCCAGATAGTGGCTGCCCAGCGAAATATTGACGTCGGGTGTATAGAGATCATCACTGCTGATCTGCAGTCCCAGCGAGCGCCCCACCTCTCTGGCGGTGGCGGGCATTAGTTGCATCAGACCGCGCGCTCCGGCTGGTGAGCGCACGTCATGCATGTAGGCACTTTCCTGGCGGGTAATGGCAGACAGAAATTGTGGCTGCAGGCCTAGTTGCGCAGCAGCGGAGTTGAAATGATCCGCGTAGGCCAATGGGAAGCGCAGCTCAAGGTCGTCCCAGTGCTGCAACTGAATCATGGCCTGTATGGTATTGCGATGCCAGCCCCAGTCCAGCGCCAGACGTCCGCTGGCACCAATCTGTTCCGGACTCATGCGGGCAGTGGCGTGTGCCCATTCATTGCGGGCATTGATTTCATCGCCGATATGATACAGCTCATGTGCTCGGACAATCGCCGGCATGTCATACAGGGCCTGCCGCTGCGCCTGGCTGGCGGCCACTGGAATGTCTGTCATATCGTAGGGCTGACCCAGTCGGTCGGCTGCCAGATAACCATAAAAACTTCGATTGCCTGCCAGTGACTGATAGATGCCCTGCGCCTCGGCCTCGGCACCGTCATAATTCAGCATCACAATGGCTCTGGCGCGCCAGTACTGCCAGCGCTCCGAGGCCCGGTCTTCTTCGGGCAGGTATGTAAGCAATCGGTACAGGCCCGGCCAGTCCTGATCCCGCAGTGCATCACGTAGCAGCCAGCTCACCAGCGTCTCGGTTGCCAGGCCGGGCGTGTTGCGCATCAGGGTTTCAGTTTCTTCATCAAAGCCCTGTACCAACAGGCGCATGGCAATGAAGCGCTGCAGTTCCAGCATGACCTCATCATCAAAATTCTGGTGCTCATGATGCTGATTGAGCAGCAGCATCGCCAGCGGCGCATCGATTCTGGCCAGGCGGCGCACACCATGCAGAATGATTTCTCTTACTTCAGGTGTTCGGGCGCTGAGTGAATCCAGATTGCGCAGGCGCTCAGGCTGCTGATCAATTTGCAGGTAAAGCTGGGCCAGCTGTTGCTCGCGATCTGGCATCAGTGTGCTGATGTAGCGTGCCAGTGATCGGTTGCCAGCCTGAATATTTTTGCTGAAGCGCTGCCAGGCAATATCGGGTGTCAGATATCCGGCCGCCATCCAGGCCTCAAAAACCGGGTCGCACTCATTAGGCTGCGAGCGGGCTACGTTCCAGAGCTCACCTGCTGTCGCCAGCTGGCTGTCGTCGCCGAGCTCCAGCCAGGCACGATGGGCGTAGCAGGTCAGGCGGGTGTAGGTGTTGTCCGGATTGTAATAGCGGACGATATCTTCCCAGCGGCGTTCGTCAGCCAGTCGGGCAAGCCATTCGCGTTCCAGGCGTTCGGCCAGATAGGATCCGGCATAGCGTTCCAGGAATGTATCAACGTCATCGAAGGGCAGGCGATTCAGTCGGCGGCTGAGATCGGCATAGTCGATGTATTGCACCAGCGGATAGTCATCAAGCTCTGCGCGCAGCGCCTGGTACTCCTGCTGGCGGTTAAGCTGCAAAGCTTCGCGCGCCGAGAGGTAACGCTGGCGCTGTTCATTGATATTGGTGCCATAGTGAGGCGCCTGGGCAAGTGCGGCAGGCAGGGACAGTCCCATAAGCATTGCTGTAACGACAAGATTGCGAAGCATTCTTTGGCTGTCCATGTTGGTCTCTGTTGTTATCGTTGCTGCTAAAGCAGACCCAGTAGCAGTGTGATTCGTTTCATGGCGGATTAGCCTGCGCGCAATGCTGGTGGCTAGCGCGCGGGCAGGCGGCCATCCGGGTGATCCTGCCAGAACTCACGCAGCTCATGCAATTGTTCTGCAGTCCAGTTGTCGGGTTCGCTCATGGCCAGCCACACGTCATGATAATGCGCTGCCGCGTACCAGTGTCCAAAGCCACGTGGTGCGGTGCGGTTGGTCATATCGGCGGCAAGCTGCAGCATGGTGACCACGGGATACCATCGCAGCGTGGGCAATACGTCGGGACCGCGCTGAGCGCTCATCCAGGGCGGTTCGCGGTAAAAATACATCGGGTCAAAGAAGGTGATAGGGTCGCTGGCGTACTGAAGAAAGGCGATGCGAAACGCGCCCCAGGAATCCTCTGGATAGTTGGGTGAGCCGTATTGATTAAAGAAACGCACAACCGCGCCATCACGAAAACTGGGCCGCCAATGTGGCGTATCTGCATCGCGGCGCTGAGTGACATCGCGCCAGGTTTCGCTGCTGAACGGCGGGCCGCTCCAAAGCGCGCCATGAAACGGGTCATCAATGATGTCGTAGAAATCAAAGGACAGATCGGAGTTGCGGGCGCCCAGACTGAGCCCTGTCAGATAGAGTTTTGGGCGGGAGTCGGCAGGCAGCTCACTCCAGTAGCCGTATATGGTCTGGAACATCTGGCGAGCCTGCTCGACGCCATACTCACTCTCTGACAGCAGGGCCAGGGGGCTGGACAGGTAGGAGTATTGGGCCGCTACGCTGGCGACACTGCCGCGATGCAGAAATTCCAGCGGAGTCACACTGGCCGGATCAATCCAGCCGTCACCGGTCGGTGTGACCAGCAACAGCACGTCCCGGTCGAAGGCGCCGGTGCGCTGCAATTCGCGAAGTGCGAGATCGGCTCGGGCGGCATTGGATGCCGCGGAATTAAGCCCGACATACACGCGAATCGGGCGCATGGCTGGCGCGCCCGAAACCGATGCAATCTGCTCAACCGTCGGCGTTGCACTGATGTATCGTCGGCCCTGCCTGCCCAGAGATTCCCAGGCGATCAGTGATTGCGCGCTACCCACTAGACCCGCATCCAGGGGCTGGGCTATTTCTGGTTCGATCAGCTCGTCTATCTGTTGATAGGACCGGTCAGCAGCCTGAAACGCCCGCGTAAAAAAGACACCGTCAATGATGGACCAGAACAGGGCGAAGGCCAGCAGCAGGCCAATAAGATGAGACACCCGGGCTGGAACAAAGCGTTGCAGGCGCGCGGAGAGAAAACGAAAGGTTCGCACAAACAGATGTGCCAACGCTAACAGACTGAGAAAGACGAGCAGAGCAACCAGGCCGATCGTGCTGATTTGCACGCCACTGATTTCATTCATGCCCATCAGGCGTCGCAGCTCATTCTGCCATTCACCGGCCTGCCAGATAAAAAGTACAGCAATTGCCAGACAGATGGCGCCTGCCAGCCACTGCAGCCGCCACAGAACTCTGGCGTTGAAACGCGGCAGATGAAAGTAGACCCACAGATGATACAGCGCCGCACCGATGCCGTAGCCGGCCAACAGGGATAGTCCTGACAGCAGCCCCTGCATGGCACCCATGCGGGGCACCAGCGAGGGGCTGAGCGACAAGGCAAAAAACAGCGTGCCCAGCAATAAGCCAGTACTGTGAAAATAATGGCCTGCGCGGCGCAGCAATCGCCTGATGGTCCAGCGATTAATCGGCATGGTCAACAACTACCTGACTGTCCATAAAACATTACACGGGGTGGTTCAACTGATGAATAAAGCAGTATGCTTGAGCATTATTCATGCTACACGCCAGTATTGCGCACATAGATCCTGGGAGATACAGAATGCCAGCAAGATACCTCATCCCGACGGGAATTTCCCGGGCCCTGTTAACACTTTTTGTACTGAGTGCACCGCTGGCTTTTGGCAACGATGATGATCCGCGCGCGCGTGAGGTCGGTGTGGCGCCTGGCATTTACGAGCCAGGTCGACTCAATGCCATCACGGATGTGGCGGGCGTCAAAGTGGGGCAGGTGTCCATCATCGAGGGGGATGATATTCGCACGGGCGTCACGGCGATTCTGCCGCATGGCGGCAACCTGTATCAGGACAAAGTGCCGGCCGGTTATGCACAGGGCAATGGTTACGGCAAAATGATGGGCACCACTCAGGTGATCGAGCTGGGTGAGCTGGAGACACCAGTGCTGCTAACCAATACCCTGTCCGTTGCCGAGGCAGCAGCTGGCAGTATTGAATGGACGCTGGCGCAACCTGGAAATGAACGGGTCCGCTCGGTCAATGCCGTAGTCGGTGAAACCAATGACGCCAACATCAACAATATCAGGGCGCGAGCGGTGCAAGCTGAGCATGCCATCGAAGCCATTTCCGCGGCCACTGATGGCGCAGTGGACGAGGGTAGTGTGGGGGCCGCCATGGGCACCGTCACCTTTGGCTGGAAAGGTGGTATCGGCACCAGTTCGCGCGTGCTGCCCGAAGCCGATGGCGGATTTACTGTAGGTGTGCTGGTGCAGACCAACTATGGTGGTGAGCTTCACATCATGGGTGTTCCCATGTCGCCGGACGCGCTGGCATCAGCGACCCAGCGTGTGCCACAGGATCCAACACCTGACGGCTCCATCATGATCATCATCGCCACCGATGCGCCGTTGTCGGACCGCAATCTGCACAGACTGGCCAGTCGTTCATTCCTGGGGCTGGCACGGACCGGTTCCGCCATGTCCAATGGTTCGGGCGATTACGCTCTCGCGTTCTCCACAGCAGAGGCCGTGCGGAGGACGCCGCAACGGCGGGAGCAGGGCCATAGCATCGAGGCCTGGCCCAATGACCTGATGACACCGTTGTTCCAGGCGGTGGTAGAGGCGACTGAGGAGGCCATTTATAACGCGCTGTTCAAGGCAAGTGATGTTCGGGGTGTGAATGGCGATCAGCATCCGCAGTTGCCGGTGGGTGGTGTTATCCAGATTCTCCGCGAACGCGGCGTTATTGAGTAAAAAACTACCATCGTTGCGATTGCTTCGTTAAAAGCAGGCTCAAAATGCTCATTTACTACTCGTAAATTGCGCTTTTTCGCCAGCTTTTGCCTCGCACTCGCGGCCTCGGCTACGTTTTTTCCTTTCAATAAGCAGCTCATAATGTTTAGTAATAAGGCTATAAATTGGCAAGAAAACCCATATTGGAAATTCATTCCTATTCATGCCAGATTAATTTTTAATTTAAATACAGTGTGTTATGGGGATGGCTGCGAATTGGCCCGGCATTTGCAGTGCTTAGCTGGTGTACGATAAATAAATAGAAATTAGCAAGGAGCTTTACCGTGAAAATGACCGCCTGCCTGGCACTGGCCGCCAGTATCGTTGCCCCCGCCGCATTGGCTGATGATTGTCGTTACAGCAAAGACATTGATCTTGAATTTGATTCTGAAGATGTTGCCCGTCTGATTGTCGAGGTGGATTCGGGATACCTGAATGTCCGTGGCGCTGGCAACGGTTCCCAGCTGGTGATCCGGGGCCGGGCCTGCGCTGACGATGAGGACAAATTGGACGGACTTGATCTGGTTTCAGATCAGCGTGGTAGAGATCTTGAGGTTCGCATGGAAGCTGAATCGAATACCGGTAATTTGAATTTCAGTTTTTTCAATACAAGCTGGTCTACTTACGCCTACATTGACGTCGACATTGATATACCGGCTGGTATGGCGCTGGAAATCGATGATGGCAGCGGGTCAATTGATATTCGCGACACAGTCGGTGACCTGCGTATTGACGACGGCTCAGGCAGCATCAACATCCGCGGTGTTGCCGGTAACGTCGATATTCGGGATGGCTCGGGCGGAATCGAAATTCGGGATGTGACCGGGTCCGTGCGTGTTAATGACGGTTCGGGCAGTATTACGATTCGTGAGGTGTCAGGGGATGTCGAGATCCCTGACGATGGCTCGGGTTCAATCGATATCAGCAATGTTGGTGGCAGTGTCGTCATAGACGATGATGGCTCAGGCAGCATTGATGTATACGATGTAGATGGTGACTTCATCGCCCGCAGCACTGGCTCGGGCGGGGTCGATTATGGCCGCATCGGTGGCCGGGTCGACGTGCGCGATTGATCGCAGCTTAGATGTCGGGGGTTGAGCGCAGGACTGCGGGTCTGTCTATGATAGACCCACTGCTTGACCTGCCGTAGCGACCGTCGTAGTCTGAAGCCATGATCTCTGCAACCTTTTCTTACGGGTTCTCTGGTTTGCAAACTGCCTACCAGGGAATGACCCGATCAGCCCAGGACATTGCCAGCGCCAATACAGTGGATGCGGCGGGTGTGCGAGATAGCGCCACCGAGATTAATGCAGGGCTGACCGGTACAGCGGACACCAACACCGCCCTGATAAGCCTCAAACAAAACCTTCATCTGTTCGATGCCTCTGCCCGCGTGGTCAGCATCGCTGATCAGCAGATTGGCAGTCTGCTGGACATCACGGCCTGACAGGTCGCCGTCCGGCGGTATCGTCGACATAAACGTTTTACAAAAAGCATTCATCATAAGTCGGGTCTACCGAGGAACGAGTTATGTCTGCTACCGAGCCGGTGATTATTCGCCCTGAAACCCACGCCGATATCGAGGCGATCGAAGAAGTCATAGTGGCGGCCTTCGAAGATATGCCGTACTCGGACCACTCCGAGCAGTTGATAGTGCGTCAGCTGCGTGATGCCGGTGCACTGACGGTTTCGCTGGTGGCGGAATCGGAAGACGATGTGGTCGGGCATGTTGCGGTTTCACCGGTTGAAGTCTCTGACGGCTCATCTGGCTGGTATGGGCTGGGACCGATTTCCGTGTGGCCGTGCTGCCAGGGGCAGGGGATAGGTTCACGGTTGATGGATGCAGCGCTGCAGGCCTTGCGCGAACAGAACGCGCAAGGTTGTGTACTGCTGGGTGAGCCTGAGTATTATGGCCGCTTCGGATTTGTTGCTGACTCCGGGCTGGTGCTGCCCGACGTGCCGCCCGAGTACTTTCAGGCGCTGTTGCTGAAGGGAGAAATCCCTGGTGGTACAGTCGCCTATCACCCCGCATTCATGCAGGCCAATCCCTGACCCGTAAACCCCTGCATTTGTCACTTAGCTGTCATAGTCTCCGCCGGCGGAATTGCGCATAATGCGGCTTTGCCTGATGCCGAGCGTCTGACAGGACCATTGAGTGAGCCACAATCCTGACCTTATCACTATCGTTGCCATCGGCGGCGCCTCCGCCTCTGGCAAAAGCCGTTTTGCCGCCCAGCTTAAACGTCATCTTCAGGCACATTGGCCGCATCGCGAAGTCGCGCTGATTCCCGAGGATGCCTACTACCGGGATCAGCAGCATCTGAGCTTCTCTCAGCGACTGCAGACCAATTACGACCAGCCCGAGGCTTTTGAACACGCTTTGCTGGCGCAGCATCTTTGGCAACTGCGCCAAGGGGAAGCCATTGAACTGCCTGCCTATAATTTTACTGAGCATACACGCCAGCCTTATACCACACCCGTAGGGGTGCCAAACGTGGTGCTGGTGGAAGGTATCCTGGTGCTCAGTAACCCGGCGCTAAGGGAGGTTGTCGATCTGTGTATT
The DNA here is from genome assembly GCF_021729085.1 of Pseudohongiella sp. O18. Taxonomy (GTDB): domain Bacteria; phylum Pseudomonadota; class Gammaproteobacteria; order Pseudomonadales; family Pseudohongiellaceae; genus Pseudohongiella. The sequence goes on from NZ_JAJSAR010000001.1 coordinate 936,250, forward strand.
TACATCGACACGCCATTGGATATCTGTCTGCAGCGCCGAATCCGACGCGATATGGCCGAGCGCGGCCGGACGCGCGAGTCAGTGATTGCGCAGTTCGAGACGACAGTGCGGCCCGCGTTTGAACAACACATTGAACCCTCAAGGCAATATGCTGACGTGGTTGTCGCTGGCAATGGTAGTGTGACTTCCGCCATTGAACATATCGCCAGTCGCATCATGGCGTTGCAAAAACCAGAACAATTAAATACAACGCAGGAGCGCGCCTCATGATGGCACTGGTCGGCATTGCCTTGCTGCTGTTGATTGCATATCTGGTGTGCAATGACAAAGCGCACATCAACTGGCGCACGGTGGGTGGTGCGTTTGCCATTCAGTTACTCTTGGGTGCCTTTGTTATCTATCTGCCCTTTGGGCAGGCGGTGCTGTTGCAGGTCACGCAGGTGGTCAGTAACATCATCAGCTACGCCAATGACGGCATCGTGTTTGTGTTTGGGGAAATTGGCAATTTTTCGCAGGGTTTTATTTTTGCTGTGCACGTGCTGACAGTGATCGTGTTCTTCTCTTCACTGATCGCGGTGCTGTATCACCTGCACATCATGGGCTGGATGATCCGGTTGATCGGTGGAGCTTTGCAAAAGCTGTTGCAGACCAGTCGTCCGGAATCCATGTCTGCAGCTGCCAATATTTTTGTGGGTCATACCGAGGCTCCGTTGGTGGTGCGTCCATTCATCCCCAGCATGACACGCTCCGAGTTGTTTGCCGTTATGGTGGGCGGACTGGCTTCTGTCGCCGGTTCGGTCCTGGCCGGATATGCCGGTCTTGGCGTTGAGCTCCGGTATCTGATCGCCGCCAGTTTTATGGCGGCGCCAGGTGGCTTTTTAATGGCCAAGCTGATTCTGCCTGAAACCCAGCGCACCAAAAACGATCTGGCAGAGGTGGTTGATGACGAGCGCTACACCAATGTCATTGATGCCGCAGCCACCGGCGCAGCCAACGGCATGAAGCTGGCGCTGAATGTTGGCGCGATGATACTGGCCTTTGTAGGCCTGATTGCGCTGATCAATGGCATGCTGGGCTGGCTGGGTGGCCTGGTCGGTTTCGAAGGCATCACACTGCAATTGCTGTTTGGCTATCTGTTTCAGCCACTGGCATTTCTGCTGGGCGTGAGCTGGGATGAAGCGCAGCAGGCTGGCAGTTTTATTGGTCAGAAGCTGGTGATCAATGAGTTTGTTGCCTACCTGAACTTTGTGCAGGTTCAGGAACAGCTAAGTGAGCATACGCAGATCATTGTCACGATCGCTCTGTGTGGTTTTGCCAATTTTTCTTCGATTGCGATATTACTCGGTGGCCTGGGCGGCATGGCGCCCAATCGCCGGCAGGATATTGCCGAGCTTGGCATGAAGGCATTACTGGCAGCGACGCTGGCCAATCTGATGAGCGCCGCGATTGCCGGCTTATTCTTCTCTCTCTTGTAGCGGGTCAGGTGACGCAGTATGTCGACAGCCGTACCAACATTAAACATTCAGGAACTGGACAGCGACACTGAGCGCTTTGTGGAAGCCCTGGGCAAGGCCTACATGCAGTTTGGATTCTGTGGCATCACCGGACACGGCATCCCCCCCAGTCTGATCAAGGAAAGCTACAGGCAGGTACAGACCTTTTTTGATCTGCCTCTGGCAGACAAACAGAAATACCACATCCCTGGAGTTGGCGGCGCCCGCGGCTACACGGCATTGGGCATTGAAACTGCCCGTGACAGTCAGCATCCCGACCTCAAAGAGTTCTGGCATGTCGGTCTGGAGCTTGATGGTGACGCGCCACACCAAAGCCTGTATCCCAATGTCTGGCCTACGGAGGTCCCCGGGTTTGAACCGGCTCTCAAACAATTGTATGCAGAGCTCAAAGGACTTGGCGAACGGGTTCTTCAGGCGCTGGCGCTGTTTCTGCAACTGGATCGAGACTACTTTGCCGACAAAGTGAATTATGGCAACTCCATCCTGCGGCCCATTCATTACCCGCCGGTACCCGGTGATACCGGGGGATCCATCCGGGCCGGACAGCATGAAGACATTAATCTGATCACGCTGCTGATTGGTGCCAGCGATGCGGGCCTTGAAATTTTGCGACCGGACGGCAGCTGGTTGCCAATTACCACTCAGGGCGACACCATTGTCGTCAATATTGGTGACATGTTGCAGCGATTGAGCAATCACGTTCTGCCCTCGACCACGCACCGGGTGGTGAACCCGGTGGGCGACGGCGCTACCCGCTCACGCTACTCACTGCCTTTTTTTATGCACCCCAACCCTGACTTTGAAATTCGTACGCTGACTACCTGTGTCAGTGAGGACCGCCCGGAGCTCTATCCGCTGCCCATCACTGCAAATGACTACCTGCTGGAACGACTGGCCGAGATTGGTCTGCTGAAGTAATATCCATCAGGTTGGTTTCAAAAGTGTTTTCGGAGGGTGTCATGCTTTTTGTTCGTCGGTTTGCGGCGCTCGCCGCATTATTGCTGCTGCCACTGAGTTTGCAGGCGCAGTATCTGAATACCACGTTCCACTTTGCACCGCAGGGTATGGCGGGAACAGACGCGCTGGTGATGCTGGTGCCTGCGGAAAGCGAACAGCTGCAGTTGTCCGGCTGGTCCCAGCAGACAGTTGCCCAGATAAGCCGGGCCATGGCTGCCGCCGAGTTTGATGGGGCCGTCCGTCAACGCCTGGAAATCATGGCGCCCGCCGGCCTGGACGTCGACCGGCTGATTCTGCTCGGCGTTGGCGATCCCGCCAGTCTGCAGCGTTCGGTAGCGGAAGAAATTGGCGCGGCGCTGAGTGCACACATCAACGGCAGTAATGCCCAGGTCATCGAGATTCATTCTGAGTTGATCGCTGACAATGCGCGTGCCGTAGACATCATGGCGTCCGTCGCGCACGGTGTAGATCTGCGTAACTATCGCTTTGATCAGCTCAAGAGTGAGCCTGATGATCGTCCCAGCCAGACCTATCATTGGGTCTCGGCTGCGACCGGAGACCTGCAGCAGCGCTATAACGCTTTGCGCGCTCTGGCGGAAGGCGTTTTCACCGCACGTGAGCTGACCACACTGCCCGGTACCGATGGCAACCCGGCTGCGTTTGCCGAGTATGCCGCCAATACACTCACACCCCTGGGCGTTGACGTTACTATCCTGGGGCCTGAAGAAGTGCTGGAAGCGGGTCTCGGATCTCTGTACGGCGTCAGCAAAGGCAGCCAGCACAAAGCACATTTGCTGATCGCACACTGGCGCGGCAGCGATGATCGTCCCATCGCACTGGTCGGCAAGGGCAATACCTTCGACACAGGCGGATATGATCTTAAAACCACCGACTCTATCCTGGTGATGCAGACAGACAAGGCCGGTGGCGCCGCGGTAGTGGGTGCTGTCAAGGCACTGGCGGGTCAGCAGGCTGCTGTGAATGTGGTGGGTGTTGTGCCTTTGTCGCAGAACTCGATTTCTGGTGAGGCAATGCTGCCGGGAGACGTGCTGACGGCCGGTGATGGCACCACTATTGAAGTGGCTTCCACCGATGCCGAAGGGCGACTGATTCTTGCGGACGGTATCTACTACGCCCGCGACCGTTACGACCCGGCAGTCATCGTAGACATTGCGACGCTGACCGGTGCCAAGTCTACGGCATTGGGCAGCGAGTTCTCTGCTATTTTCAGCGAGCATGATGATTTGATTGCAACAATGACCGAGGCGGGTAACATGACCGGCGAGCTGGTCTGGCGTCTGCCGCTTGGTCCTTATCCTGGCATTATCGACAGTCGCATCGCCGATATCCGTAATACGGGATCACCGGGTGCGCAGGCAGGTGCCGTGTTTCTGCAGCACTTTGCCCGTGATACACCCTGGCTGCACATAGACATGGCGGGCCAGGCGATTGTCAGCAGTCCCAGTGGGGTGCACCCGGCCGGTGGTACCGGTCACGGTGTACGATTATTGACTGAATGGGTCAAATTATACGCAGGTCAACAATGATTCCTATCCCTCGACAAGAAGATATCGTAAGCGGTCCGCATCGCATCGAGAAAGACCTGCTTGGCCCGCTGGCAGTGCCGGCTGATGTTTATTATGGCGTACAGACCCAGCGGGCGCTCGAGAATTTCATTCTTACTGGTGTGCCGCTGTCACACTTTCCCAAGATGATCATCGGCCTGGCCATGGTCAAGAAGGCTGCGGCGGCAGCCAACCATGACATCGGCTTATTGGATCCGCAACGTTTCAAAGCGATCGATTACGCCTGCGATCGATTGATCAATGGTGAATTCCACGATCAGCTTGTGGTGGACATGATTCAGGGTGGCGCAGGTACCTCCACCAACATGAATGCCAATGAAGTGATCGCCAATATTGCGCTTGAATATCTGGGACACAAAAAAGGTGAGTACAAGCACCTGCATCCGAATAATGATGTGAATATGTCTCAGTCCACTAACGACGTGTACCCCACGGCCATCCGTGTGGGTCTGCAGTTGTCTCACTCAGAGCTTGTCGACAGTCTGGCGGCGCTGCAGGCTGCGTTTGCCACCAAGCGCGATGAGTTCAAGGACATTATCAAAATGGGGCGCACGCAGCTGCAGGACGCTGTGCCGATGACACTGGGCCAGGAGTTTGGTGCCTATGCCACGACACTGGGTGAAGACATCGAACGTATCGGTGGCATGTATGACCTGCTGCTGGAGGTCAACCTGGGAGGCACGGCCATTGGTACGGGCATCAATGCTGATCCTCGCTATGCCGTGCTGGCAGTGGATCATCTGGCGCGGATTGCGGGCTACCCGATGCGACTGGCCGCTGATCTGATTGAAGCAACATCGGATATGGGGGCATTTGTCCTTTTTTCTGGCATGACCAAGCGACTGGCGGTGAAGCTGTCAAAGATTTGCAACGACCTGCGTCTGCTGTCAAGTGGACCACGCACCGGTCTGTTTGAGATAAACCTGCCGCCACAGCAACCCGGTTCGTCCATCATGCCAGGCAAGGTGAACCCGGTGATCCCGGAAGCGGTAAACCAGGTGGCTTACCAGGTCATTGGTAATGACCTGGCTATCACCATGGCCGCTGAAAACGGCCAACTGCAGTTGAACGTGATGGAGCCCCTGATTGCCTACAAGATCCTGGAAAACATGCGCCTGCTGCGCCGTGCCATGGATATGCTGCGTGAGCGTTGTGTAGTCGGCATCACGGCAAACGTCGACCGCTGCCGGGAGCTGGTGAACAACTCGATAGGATTGATCACGGCGCTCAACCCCTACATTGGTTACGAGAATGCCACGCGTATCGCGGCGCTGGCCCTGCAAAGCGGGCGTGGGGTGCTCGACCTGGTGCGCGAGGAAGGCCTGCTCGACGAAAAACTGCTGGAAGAAGTACTCAAACCCGAAAACATGGTCAATCCACGCCAGCGATCGAAGTGATCGCTGGCGTGACAATCATTTAACAGCCGTTTAAACCATACGCTGTGTCACGCCGTCTAACGCTACAAACAACGGACTTTGTTTGTAAATGTCTCAGCAACTTGATCTTGTCGTGGTGCGCGCCCAGCGTGGTGATCGGCAAGCCTTTTATCAGATATATCAAGAGCATGTCGGGCGCGTCTATGCGGTCTGCTGGCGCCTGCTGGGTGATCGGCAGAAGGCGGAAGACGCGGCGCAGGAGATATTCATCAAAGTCTGGGAGGCGCTGCCCGACTTCAAGGGCGACAGTAGCCTTGCGACCTGGCTGCGCAGTATTGCAACACGGACAGCCATCGACCTGTGGCGCAAGGACAAGCGCCTGCATTTTGTGGATGCGCAGGACTTTGTCGCGGACATAGACAGGCAGGGCGGCGAGCAGGGGATGGACGGCGAAAACCGGGATCTGGAGATGGCCATCCTGCGACTGCCGACCCAGGCCCGGGCGGTTTTTATCCTGTGTGCCCTGGAAGGCTACCAGCACAACGAAATAGCGGCCCTGCTGCAGATTGCAGAAGGGTCCAGCAAGGCCCAGTACCATCGGGCAAGAACATTGTTAAGGGGGTTTTTGAGTGAAGACTGAAGATCAGCTTGATCAGGCGATTGCCGGTCTGCGCCAGGACATCCAGCCCAAGCGGGATCTGTGGGCAGATCTCGAGCAGCGACTGCCGGATCGTGAAACCGCGTCGGCGCCAAAGCGCAACCGGTTTGCGGAGGGCGGCCGGTGGGCAGCCGTCTTTGCCATCGCTCTGGTCGGCACGCTGGCCCTGCGACTGGACTGGCTGCCGGATCCGGGGCTGGCACCGGGTAGCAACGGTGTGCAGATGGCTGAGACGGAAGGCCTCCCCCCGGAAGCCCTGATTGCACAGCAATTTGAAGCGGAAAAAGCCCGCCAGCTCAGCGAGCTGGGCGAGGTGAGCGACGATTTTGGCGACTGGCGTTACCAGATGGCGGTGTGGGACCAGGCGATCGGTCAGGTACAGCAGACCATGAACTATTACCCGGATGACCCGGCCTTACTGAACCAGATGGAAGGACTGTACCGACAACAGCTTGATTACATTCAGCTGATTGCCGTAACCGATACCAGCGGATATTGACCATTAGACTGCGCTGACGGCCACAACACAGACACATAAAGGTTTAAACAGGAGAGAGACGATGAAAACATTACTGACATTTATACAGGCAGCGGCGCTGATAGTATTGATCACCGCGCTGAGCATGGTTGAGGCAATTGCCCAGCAGGTATCCATTGATGAGATGCGAGAGGTATCCACCAATGAAAAAATCCGTATCGACGTGATGCGCGGCGATATCACCATAACCACCAATACGGACAATCAATTCACTGTCCGGGGCATGCTGGATGAAGATGCAGAGGGGTTTGAGCTCGACTCGGCGCGTGGTTTTACCGATTTTCGGGTGCAAATGCCACGGCGCCTGAATGGGCGTTCTAACAGTCGCGGATCAGAGCTGGTATTTACGGTCCCCGTCAACAGCGATATCGAGTTCACCGGTGTCAATGTCGAAGTCAGCGTCGATGGCGTGCAGGGTGGCAGTCGCATCCGCACCGTCAACGGTCCGATTGATGCACGTAATCTGGCCAACTTTGTGGAGCTGGATACCGTCAACGGGGAAATCACGACCATCGACAACCGTGGCCGGGTCACGATCACCACCGTTAATGGCGAGATCGAAGAGCGTGGCACCATTGGGCGTTTGATGGCGCAGGCCGTCAATGGAGAGATTAATGTCGACAGCCTGGCGGAAATTGTGGCGCTGAACGTCGTCAATGGGCGCATCCGTGGCCGTGTGCAGGGTGTACAGGAGCTTGAGATCGAAACCGTCAACGGGAGCATTGAATTGCAGCTGCCTGACAGCCAGGCGCCACGTGTCAGTGGTAGTAGCGTGAGCGGCTCCATGGTGCTAGGCTTTGATGCCAATGTCGACGCCCGGTTTACGCTGCGCAGCAATGCTGGTGGCAGTATCCGCAATGGCTTGACCGATGATGAGCCCGTGCGGGGCAGCTTCGGGCCATCGCGTCGGCTTGAGTTCACCACAGGAAATGGGGAAGGTGATGTGACGCTGACATCACTCAGTGGGCGCCTGGAGGTGGAGCAACAATAAAAACTGAGGAGTATCACATGGTTCGAATGTTCAGAGTGTTAATGGCAGCCATGCTGCTATTGCCAGTGGCCGGCGTGCAGGCGCAGGACGAACCGCTGGCAGTACTGGTGCCGGGTGGCGGAGATTACAGCCGCCCGACCTCACTGAGTAACCCACAGGCGCAGGCATTTTTCGATCAGGGCCTGCGCATGGCCTGGAGCTTCTACTTCCCTGAATCCATTGCATCCTACCAGGAGGCTGCCCGACTCGAACCGGATAATCCCATGCCTTACTGGGGTCTGGCACATGCCGCCGGCCCCAATCCCAACAGCCGCTACGCCAATCTGCCCGATGACCCGCAGGGCGCGGGTCTTGAGGCTATCCGCCGCGCGCTGGAGCTGTCCAATAACGGCACCGCCAAAGAGCGTGAAATGATCAACGCGCTGTTTGTGCTGTACAACAAAGATGCCATCCCCGATGATCGCGAACGCGATGCCGCCTACGTCAGCGCCATGGCCGATCTGCATGCAAAATATCCGGATGATCCGGACATCGCCACGGTCTACGCCGAGGCCTACATGAACACCACGCGCTGGGATTACTGGAATGCCGACGGCTCCGCCAAGCCAGGTACCGCCAATGCCCAGGCCGCCCTGGAGACCGCGATGACGGCCTCGCACGACCACCCCGGCGCCAACCACCTGTATATTCACCTGATGGAGGCCTCCTCGCAGCCCGAACTGGCCATGCCGGCTGCACAAAAGCTGGAGGCCACCGTGCCGATTTCCGGCCACATGGTGCACATGCCCGGGCACATCTATCTGCGCGTTGGCGAGTATGAAAAAGCCGTCAGCACCAATGAGCGCTCACAGATTGTTGACCAGCAGTTCGCCGAAATCTGGGGCGAGACCAACTTCCCCACCGTTGGTACTTACAACCTCTCGCATAAATCACACGCCGGTCACGCACTGGACTTTGTGCGCTACGCCAATATGCTGCAGGGCAATTATGCCAACGCTTCGGAAGCTGCTGCCCGTAATGCCGGTAACTCCATGCCAGGCATGGGCCGTGGACAGAAGTTCATCGCGCATGAGTGGGTGATGGACAAGGTATTTGGTCAGTGGGACAAGATTCATGCGGAAAATGCCGCGCGTCGCGAGCGCGCCACGACACCTTATTTGAGCGGCATGCTCAGCTATGTGATGGGTAGTGCCCACGTGGCCATGGGGCATATGGATGCCGCCCAGCAGGAGCTGGACAATATCCGCACCCAGATCGCTGCTGACAACGTCAATGAAGGTGTCGGCCCGACTCCGGCGGACCATGTCCTGACGCTGGCCATGCACGCGCTGATGGGCGAGATGGAAGAGGCCAATGGCAATCTTGACGCCGCCATCGGCCACTATCAGCAGGCGGTTCAGTATCAGGACAACCTGAACTACACCGAACCACCGGACTGGTCGCACTCCATGCGTCTGTACCTGGGCGCTGCACTGATTGATGCCGGCCGTGCTGAGGAAGCCGAAGCGGTTTACCGCAAAGATCTGGAATGGAACCAGCAGAATGGCTGGTCTAATTTTGGCCTGGCACAGGCGCTGGCAGCTCAGGGCCGCGACGCCGAGGCGCAGATTATATTCCGTCAGTTTGAGGACCAGTGGCGCAATGCGGACGTCGAGCTGGAACGCTCGCGGCTGTGACCTGAATGCTTTTTGGCTAGCTGCGGTAGTAAATCCCGGCCGGTGCTAACTCCAGGCCGGGTCCGCACGAATGATGCCTCATTCATGCAGAAGTTCTGCTTGTAACACATGGACATTCACTGGGTGCAGCGCTAATCTTTGTTTTAACGACAACAAGATTCGCGGCAGACGCGTGCGCACCGAGTCCAAAACTCATGCAAAATCCCCTGTTTTCCTGGCTGCATGTCAATCGTTCCATTCGGCGCAAATTTCTTGTTTTCACCGTAGGCCCTATCGCACTGCTATTTGCCCTGTTTCTTCCCCTTTCCCTGCAAGAGCTGGAGCGCGCAACCGCGACGCAGATCCATGCTGATCGCACGACTTTGGTCACGTTGAACTCCTCCGATATCAATCGCACATTTACACACCTGGCTGATGTTGCTGAATTGAATGCGGCGTTTATGGAAACCGCGCCGCAACTCGATGAAGAAAGCATTTACACCCTACTAAGGCAGACGCTGGAGCTCAGCCCGCATGTCTTCGGCGCCACAATTGCATTCGCGCCATTTGCGTACCAGGATGATATGCGGCTTTTTTCACCGTTTGCGTATCGCGAGAGTGGCGATATCGTCACGATGAATATAGGCAGTCAGTCCGATGGACGGGGTTACGACTACACAGACGGCAACTGGGAGTGGTGGTCCGGATCAGTGAACGCTCGCCGGGCGGTCTGGACACAGCCTTATTTTGATGAAGGCGCCGGCAATATTCGAATGATTTCTCATACGGTACCGTTCCGACGTGATGGTGAAATAGTCGGTGTCGCAACTATTGATGTGGCACTGGATTCGATCTTTGAAGTACTTGGCGAAATGCCCGCAGGCTTTGATGCGATTATTGATATGCAGGGTCGCTGGATCTACAACCCGCGCAGAACAAGTGACAGCGGCGGATTCCGTGATATGACCGACCAGTTTGATCTGGAGACCATTGAGGAGTTGCTTGTTCGCGTCGATCAACGAGAAAGTGGCCGGATCAGAGCTCAGCGCCATACTATCCCGGACTCGCCGGACGCGCTGATCACTGATCGTGTGATCTGGTGGTACTTCGCCCCCATTCCCACAACTGAGTGGTCCTATCTCTACTTCCAGTCAGAGAATGCGGTACTGGCTGCGGCGCGAGCGCAATGGCGTGCATTGGGTATGCTGTTTGCCCTGGTCGTCGTTCTCGTCATTGTCATCATCTGGTTTATTTCAGGCCGATTGACACGGCCCATAATTGAACTGCACGGTGCTGCAGAAAAAGTGTCACATGGCGACTACGAGATTTCGATCAAGTCGAAAAGCCCGGACGAACTTGGAAATCTGACGCGGGTTTTTAATCGCATGGCGGCGTCCATGAAAACACGCAATGAAGACCTGGAACGTGAAGTGCAGACACGGACGGAGGCATTGGAGTCCACCAAAAAACAAATAGAGCTGCAGAACAAAGAGCTGAAAATCGCCAAAGATGCAGCAGAAGCGGCAGCTGAGGCCAAAGCCAGCTTTCTGGCATCCATGAGTCATGAAATTCGTACACCGATGAATGGTGTACTGGGAATGGTTGAACTCATGCGCTATACACCGCTGAATGATGAGCAGCGACACATGATTGCGACGATTCATGACTCCGGCCAGGCCTTGTTGACAATTATTAATGACATTCTGGATTTATCCAAAATCGAAGCTGGCAAGCTGCGCCTGGAATGGGTGCCATTCTCGATGCAGGAACTGGTGGAGGGTACCGCAGAGACATTGATTCGGCCCGCCCTCGACAAACAGTTGCGGCTGGTTCCTTATGTGGATCCTGCCATACCTGCCAACTTGATAGGCGACCCTGCCCGTTTGCGACAGATCCTCGTCAATTTGATTGGTAATGCAGTGAAATTTTCCGAAACTGGAGAAATATCGGTGGTGGCGCAACTGGTTTCAGCCAGTAAGGCGACGCGTCCAGCCATTCGATTGTCAGTTCAGGATCAGGGCATGGGCATATCGCCGGACGTTCAAAAACAGTTGTTTCAACCTTTCACTCAGGCAGAGTCGTCAACGACACGTCGATTCGGCGGCACCGGCCTGGGGCTTTCCATCTGCCAGCGCCTTGCCAGCATGATGGGTAGTGTGATCAAGGTGGAGAGTGCGCCAGGGCAGGGCTCCGAATTTTCGGTTGTGCTGGAGTTTGATATCGGTGATCAGGCCGCTGAAGCACAGAGCCATGACAATTTTTCAGACGTCCACGTTATGGTCTTGTCGGCAAGCCCTACCGAGCGTCGGGCCTGTAGTGCGTATCTTGGCTACTGGGGTGCCAGAGTAACCGTGTTCGAAAACGAGGCTGAACTTCAGGTTGCCTTGCGCGAGGATAATGCACACATAGTCGTACTGGGCTCGACACTATCACCCGATGCGCAATCCAGTTGTATCCGCCAACTTGTTGAGCTGCCTGGTGCCAGCCAGACGAAGTTTTGCCTTCTGCAGTCGGGTCGCAGGGTCAAGCCGCGCTTGCAAAATGAAAAGGCGATTCTGGTGGACGCCAGCCCGTTACGCCGGGTAAATCTGCTGACCACGGTCTCTATTGCCTTGGGCAGACAGAGTCCCGAAGTTCAGCATGACACAGCGATTCATGCTGAAAATTATGTGGTCCCGGACCTCGAAGAGGCTATGGCTACCAATAGCCTGATTCTGGTGGCAGAGGATAACCCAACAAATCGTGATGTCATTGAGCGTCAATTGCGCGCATTGGGATATTGCTGTGAGCTGGTCGAGGATGGTGAGTTGGCACTGGAAGCCTGGCACAGTGGGCGTTACGCATTGCTGTTGACTGACTGCCACATGCCGCATCGTGACGGGTTTGGCCTGACAGCCGCCATTCGTGCGAAAGAGCAGGGCAGCGACCGGCGCTTCCCTATTATTGCCATCACAGCGAATGCACTGGAAGGCGAAGCCGAACGATGTCTGGCGGCTGGCATGGACGACTATATGTCAAAGCCAATAGAAATGAAGACACTGGCGGAAAAGTTGCAGACCTGGATGCCACATTACCGCCCACGCGAGCATTCTTCAGCTGAAAGCGAAAGGAAGGATCCGGCAGATCCGTCGGATAAATCTGCGGCGCAGCCGACAACCCTCGACACCAGCATACTTAGAGAGATGTTTGGCGACGATGAAGAAACCATCCACGAAATACTGCTGGCATTTCTTGAGCCTTCCCGGGCAATTGTTGAGGAAATAAAGCAGGGTGTTCAAGCGCATTCAACTGAGCTCGTGGCTCAGGCCGCGCACAAGCTTAAGTCGTCTGCTCGCAGTATTGGCGCTGTGGAACTGGCCGATCTTTGTGTGCAGTTTGAGTCTGCCGGAAAGTCGGGTGATCTGGCGCCTGTAGTCAATAAACTGGACAGGCTGGAAATGCTGATGTCTCAAATTTATGACGACATCACTAAGCTGGAGGGTCAGTGAGGGCCGGTCCAGCTGTTCAATAATTCGGTAAGCTGCTCGCCGCTGATGGGCTTGCTGCAGTAATAGCCCTGCACGTAGTCACAACCGCTTGTCTGAACGAGGTCCCAGTCTTCCCGGGTTTCGACGCCTTCAGCCACTATGGACATTTGCAAGCGTTTACCCAGCGCAACACTGGTTTCCAGAATGGCACGGGCGCTGTCGCTTTTGGCGGCGCCATTGACAAAGGAGCGATCAATCTTCAGTTCCGTGAAGGGTATGTTCATCAACTGCGACATTGAGGAGTTGCCAGTGCCAAAGTCATCGATTGACAGGCCAAATTTCTTAAGTCGCAGCCGCATCAGTATCTGTGTGCAGTTCAGGGCGTTTTCCATCACTTGTGTTTCAGTTGCCTCCAGGCACAGGAAGCGCGTTGGCAAGCCCTGATCTTCTGCCTCCTGGACAAGAAAGTCAGAGAACCCGACCGTTGCGAATGAATTGATGGAGATATTTACGGAAGTCGCCAAGGGGAAACCCTGGCGATGCCAGATGACTGTCTGCGCCACTGCCTGACGGTAAATCACTTTTGTCAGTTCGTCTATCAGGCCCGAGCGTTCAGCGACCGCAATGAAGGCGTTTGGGCCAAGCAATCCATAGTCCGGATGTTGCCAGCGCGCCAGTGTTTCAACGCTGGTGATTTCACCCGACGCAATGTTCACTTTGGGTTGGTACACCAGCACGGGATGGCAGTCTGTTGATCCTGCGATGCCAGCGCGTAAATCTTCGTGGCTCAATTCATGTTGCGGCCTGTTATTGGAGCTCCGCCTGTGAGGCTTGATACGCTGCAACAGGGCCAACAGTGGTTCAGGCTTGAGTGGCTTGGAGATGGCACCCAGGACATTCAGGTTTTGCGCCAGTACATGCCCAGAGGCGGTTTCCAGCATACGTTGATCTTCACCGCTCAGCAGAATGATTGCGCCGAGATAGTCCAGATTTGCAAGTTCCTGCAGAAACTCCAGGCCGTCCATCTCCGGCATATTGAGGTCACAAAGGATGAGTTGAAATGGTTCATTGGCAGTATCAATCGCCTGCAGGGCGGTGCTGCCACTGTTTGCAGAAGTTATGCACTGGTAACCCAGTTTGTTTAGCATCCTGGCTGCAAGGGTCAGCGCGAACGACTCATCGTCCACAACAAGAATGGGGGCGTCAAAGGCGAGTGGCGAGTTCATATTGTTCCTTGCCTTAAAGGCTGACCTCCTGTGCCATATGCTCAGTGTCCTTATAGCCAAACTGTCAATCAATTACAATTGCAAATCGTCGACAAGTCTTTATAAACGATCAAAAAGATGGTGCTGCCGACAATCAGTTGATACCCTGACAGGACAACATACAACGCAAGGGACTGCGTTTGTCCGTCCAAGATCAATAATAATGATTCGGGGGTAGTTCTGTATGCGTCACCTGTCCGACTTGTCGGCACGTTCTGTGCTGGCTGTTCTGCTTGTCCTGTCGTCCTCAACCGCACTTGCCCAGACACTGGAGCCCACCGGGCCCATGCCCTACGACATTGTCGAAAGCTGGGCCAAACCCTTTGCCGAGCGTGGTTACTCGTGGGGCGGCAACTCCGGCATTCATATCGAGAACGAGGATCGCATCATCATCGTTCAGCGCGGTGAGACCGAACTGCCTGATCCCATTCCACCGGAATACACCAACTTTCCCGGCTCAATGGGCTGGAATGTCATTCAGGGGCAAGGCCGGACCTGGCAGAATCTGCTTTATGTCATGAACAGCGAGGGTGAAGTCCAGGAGGTCTGGAATCAGTGGGATCATCTGTGGAAAGGCACAGACGGCCCCGGCCCGCACCGGCTGCGTGTCAGTCCCTACGATCCTGAGCGACGTATCTGGGTGGTCGAAGAAACCGGTCATGTCATCTATGTATTCTCCCAGGATGGCCAGCATCTGATTCGCATGCTCGGTGAAAAGAATGTCTCCGGCAGCGATGAAACGCATTTCGGCAAACCGCAGGATGTCACCTTCCTTCCTGATGGTCATGTGCTGGTAGCCGATGGCCTGGAAAACGCACGTGTTGTCATCCTGAATAATGAGGGACTGTACGTCGGTGAATTCGGCTCGCGTGGCGAAGCGCCCGGTCAGTTCCAGAGTGTGCACGGCATCGCCATGGGGCCGGACAACAAAGTTTATGTGGTCGATAGAGACGGCCTGAATATTCAGGTCTTTCAGCAGACCAATCCAGGGCAGGGTGAAGTACCCAACTTTGAGTTTGTCGATCGCTGGACGGGTCCCAACTTCCCGCTGGATATCATCGTCAGTGAAGAGTACGCCTGGGTCACTGACATTCGCCCGCCCAAGATCCTGCAGTTCGATCTGGAAGGCAATCACGTCTACACCTGGCTGCTGCCTGGCGAGGGCCCCACTGCCTGGCTGGAGATGCATTCATTTGCGGTGGATGCAGAGGGAAATCTGTACGGCACCGACAACCAGTATGCGCGACCTCAGAAACTGGTGCCGCGTGCGGATGCCGATCCAAAGCATCTGGTGCAAAGGCAGTATGTGCCGTGAAACTCGGTCAAGCCTGGAGTGTCAACGGCCTTGCATCAATGTGCAACGCCGTTGGCCGGGCTCACTTCTAGAATCAGCCCTCTACAAACACGTCTAGAACGCTGCAACCGAGCGGGCGCTCATGTATAGTGGCAGGCGTAACTTCCATCCGATAATCTAAGAGGAATGACACAACCATGTTCAGCCATGTCATGTTGGGTGCCAACGATATTGAACAATCAAAAAAATTCTACGATGCGATTCTGGGCACGCTGGGCGTCAAGCCTGGCTTTATTGATCCGAAAGGACGCTGTTTTTATCGCACCAGCGCCGGTGTATTCGCGCTGACCAAGCCTCTTGATGGCAATCCGGCCAGCCATGGCAATGGCAGCACACTTGGCTTCGCGGCGGAATCTCCTGAGGCTGTTGAGACCTGGCACAAGGTGGGGCTGGAAAATGGTGGGGTTGCCTGTGAGGACCCGCCCGGCATTCGCGAGGGTAACGGGATGAAGCTTTACCTGGCATATCTCCGGGATCCGGCCGGCAATAAAATCTGTGCGATGCACCGGGTTCCGTGATCTTAGAGAATAGCTAGCACTAGTCAGTTAGCTATCCACCGGCCAGAGCTCAGGCTCTGAACTTTGGCCGGTGGGTACTTCCCCAGAGACGGGAATGACGGAATCGACCGTTTGACCTTCGTCCAGCCCGGCCCCGCCACTCGTTTCCCGCCAGATTATGAAAAGACCGAGCAAGGCAATCAGCACCAGTTTGATCTGATGGGACCGCTTCACGGGGTTCAGCCCCTGGGTGGCATCGGTATCAGCACCGACGTACGCTGCTTGTAAGCCTGGTACTCGGCCTCGTCACCCCAGCGTTTGTCCGCCTTTTTCTCCAGCAGAGGCACACCACTGATTTTTGTCAGCAGAACGGTGACAAAGATCGGCGAAATCAATGTAGCGAACTGCCAGCCGCTGAGCACGGGCAGTGCGATCAGCGCCACACCGAACCACAGCGTAATTTCACCGAAGTAATTGGGATGCCGCGACCAGGACCAGATACCCGAGGTAATGAATCGACCCTTGTTATCCGGGTTGGCTTTGAACTGTCGTTTCTGAATATCTGCGGTCATCTCGATCAGCATGCCGACTACCCAGACCGCCAGACCCAGCCAGGCCAGCGCGCCGAGTGGTTCGCGGATGCCATTGGTGATAGCCGCCAGCGCCGCCGCACTGGTAACAAAGACCCACAGGCCCTGCAGCGTCCAGGTAAGAAAGAAGCGGCTGAAAACTGGTTTGATGGTATCAAAGCGGGTGTCTGCACCATCTTTCTTGATGCGCAGGAAGAGAAAACTGCCCAGGCGCAGAGTCCACAGAAGGATAAGCGCGGCCAGCAACATGCCGCGGGTGTCCAGATCGGGGGTCACCATCAGGGTTGTTAGCGTCACGGTGATAAAGCTCAGGCTGCCAGTCAGGTCGTAGTAATGCTCAGTCTGGGCCAGATACGAAGGCAGAAACACCAGCCAGTTGATGCCCATGGCAATAGCGGCACACAACATCAATATTGGCACGTCCAGTCCTGCCACAGTGGTTGTGTTGCCGTTCTGGCTGCCGGCGAAAGCGATAAGGCCTGTAAATGCCGCAGCCACCAGGCTGTAGAAAAACAGTTTGCCGTGTTCAGGTTTGTCTTGTTGCTGATCTGCCATAAGGATACTCCAGCGTCGTCGTCGAGCGTCATGTTGTTCGGGCAGGGTGAGTATCTGCTCGCTTAAACCGGATATACGCCTGTTTATCAAAATCAGTTTATCAGATCGAATAAAGTAGTTTGGCCGGTGTAGTATCCAGAAGGAACCAATCAGAGACGAATGCAGGTGCAACAGGAACTTTCAAAGGACTTGATCAGGCGGTGCCAGACGGGGGATCGAAGCGCCTTCTCAGAGCTGGTTGGCCAGCTGATGCGCCCGGCCTACTTTCAGGCACTGGCGCTGCTCGGCAACGAGGATGATGCCCGGGAAGTCTCCCAGGAAACCTTTGCCAGAGTCTGGCGATCGATCGGTCAGTATGATGCGGCACAGCCGTTTTACCCCTGGTTTTATACCGTGTTGAGAAACCTGGCAATGAATGCCCTGCGCAGCCGGCGTCGACATCCGCAGGTGGGCGGGGATTTTGCGGACGCCTGGCTGGAAACGGCTGCTGATCAGGCCGGTCGGGAGCCAGAGCAGGAATTGCGGCGACAGCAACAGGTGGCGCGCGTCAATGCGGCCCTGATGCTGCTGTCGGTCAGTGACAGGGAGATCATCAGCCTGAAAGACATGCACGATTATGCTTATAAGGACATTGCCGACCTGCTGGGTATTCCGATTGGTACGGTCATGTCGCGGCTTTATACGGCTCGCTCCCGCCTGCGGAGCCTGCTGGAGGAGGATGGTGATGAACAGCCCTGAGAAAAATGGGGACACATCAATCAGCGCGGACAATATCCATCAATGGCTGATGGCTGAACTGGACGGCGAGGTCAGTGACGCCCAGCGCATTGAAATACAGCGCTGGCTGGAATCTGACCCTGCCCTTCAGAAGGAATACGAAGCCATGAAACGAACACGGGAGCTCACTGTGACAAGCAGATTCAAAGAACCCTCACCCGAAGTATGGGATAACTATTGGCAGGGTGTATTCCGTCGGGTAGAGCGTGGCATTGGCTGGATCCTGTTTTCAATCGGTGCCATTGTACTGATGTTCTACGGTGCCTGGGAAATTGGGCGCAGCTGGTTTACCGACAGCAGCATTCCGCTTTGGATTCGCCTGGCTGGCGGCAGTATGGTGGCGGGTGGCACTATTTTGATGGTGTCGATTATAAGGGAGCGACTGTTTTTGCACAAAAACGAACGATACAAGGATATTCAACGATGATCATCGCAACGTCAGCAAGCATAGCCGGTCGGCCGGTTACCGAAACACTGGGAATCGTGCGGGGCAACACCATTCGCGCGCGTCATGTGGGTCGCGACATTCTGGCCGGACTCAAAATGCTGGTTGGTGGTGAGATACACGACTACACCAAAATGATGGCGGAGTCGCGTGAGCAGTCGATTGACCGGATGATTGCCGAAGCACAGGCGCTGGGCGCTGATGCCATTGTCGAGGTGCGATTTTCAACCAGTTACATCATGACCGGTGCGGCCGAGATACTGGTTTACGGAACAGCGGTAAGACTGGGCGCAAGCTGAAGCAGGTGCAGCTGAGGACGAGTGTTATTCGTCCTCAAGCGCCTGCCATTGCTCAAACAGCTGATCCAGTTTTTCCTGCAGGGCCGCCATTTTATCCAGCGTCGGCTGAATTTTATTCTGCGGCTGGTCGTAGAATCCCGGCTCGGCCATGCTGTCTTCAACGGCCTTGATTTCCTGTTCGGTTTTTTCGATCTGACGCGTCACCTGATCCAACGCCTTTTGTTTCTGTCTGTCGATTTTCTGATTGGTTTTCTGTTCGGTGCGCTGTTCCGTTTTTTGGATTGATGCCGTATTGCTGGTGGCTGTCTTCGTGTCCTTCTGTTTGCGCTCATCTGTCAGGAAGGACAGCATTTTGCCGCCCTGATCCAGCCAGTCCTGATAGCCGCCAACATACTCCTTCACGATGCCAGGACCTTCAAAAACGATGGAGCTGGTCACCACGTTGTCCAGGAATTTCCGGTCGTGGCTGACGACCAGCAGCGTGCCACTGAAATCCAGCAGAATTTCTTCCAGCAGTTCCAGCGTTTCCATGTCCAGATCGTTGGTCGGTTCGTCCAGCACCACCAGATTGGCAGGTTTGCTGAACAGTTTGGCAAGGATCAGACGGTTCTGCTCCCCGCCAGAGAGTGACTTGATCGGCTGGCGCACGCGCTTGGGCGGAAACAGAAAATCCTGCAGATAGCTAATGACATGTTTCTGCTTGCCATTGATGTCGATGAACTCACGACCCTCGGCCAGATAGTCGATGATGTTCTGTTCAAGGTCGAGCTGGTTGCGCAGCTGGTCGAAGTAAAGAATCTCCAGGTTGGTGCCCAGCTTGACCTTGCCGCTGTCGGGTACAATCTCGCCCAGCAGAATGCGCAGCAGCGTGGTTTTGCCACTGCCGTTGGCGCCAATCAGACCCACGCGATCGCCGCGCAGAATTTTGGTGGAAAAGTCCTTGAGTATGAGTTGATCACCGTAACGATGATGCAGTCCCTCGGCTTCCACCACAATTTTGCCGGAGCTGCCGGCCTGTTCCAGTGACATGCGCGCCGGGCCGCTGAGCTCGCGGCGCTGTTTGCGCTCTTCACGCAGTTGTTTAAGTGCCCGGACACGCCCTTCGTTACGGGTGCGTCGTGCCTTGATGCCCTGGCGAATCCAGCGCTCTTCCTCAGCGAGTTTCTTGTCAAACTCCTGGTTGGCTTTTTCTTCTGCTTCCAGTTGCTGTTCGCGAAACACCAGGAAGCGCTCATAGCCATATTCCCAGCTGCGCAGACGGCCGCGATCCAGCTCGATAATGCGATTGCTGATGCTCTGCAGGAACTGACGATCGTGGGTGATCACCAACACGGCGCCGCGGAATTCATTGAGCGTATTCTCCAGCCACTCAATGGTGGGGATGTCCAGATGGTTAGTGGGCTCGTCCAGCATCAACAGGTCGGGCTCGGCGATCAGCGCGCGGCCAAGTGCGGCGCGTCGTCGGCTGCCGCCCGACAAAGTTTTCATTTTTGCCTCGGCTGTCAGCTTGAGCACATCCAGCATGGCTTCGATGCGATGCTCCACCGCCCAGCCATCTACCTGTTCGATCTGTTTCTGCAGACTGGCCATGCGATCCAGCACCTGCTGATCGCTGAAGTCGGTGTTGCTGTCCCGCGTCAACTGGTGGTACTGACGCAGCAGGTCGCCCAGGCCTTCCAGACCGCCAGCAATGTAGTCGTACAGCGTCTGCTCGTCACGCTCCGGCAGTTGCTGGTCCAGATAGGCGACCTTGATGCCTTCGGCACGCCACAGCTCACCGCCATCCGCGTGTATTCGGCCCAGCAGAACCTTCATGAATGTGGACTTGCCCGCGCCATTGGGGCCGAGAATGCCGATACGCTCCCCTTTGTGGATGGTCAGCGATACCTGGTCCAGCAGTGGGTGGTCGCCAAAGGCGAGCGACAGATTGTTGAGTCTGAATAACAGCATGATGTCCAACAGTGTGAAGGCCGCGCTGGTCAAGCGCGCGGCTTGTATTTGAAGCGCTGCAGTATAAACTTAACTGCCTGGCCCAAACAAAGGATTACTGTGCTAATTACCGATCATCTCCCCGACGCCCTCAAACCCGTTCTCGAGCGATACTGGCAGCGTTTCCAGGAAGGCAAGCTACCCTCATCGCTGCTGCAGCGCCTGGAAGACCAGCCGGGCCTGCTGCGCGAGCTGGCCCAGGTCTGGGCCGCCAGCGACTACGCGGCTACTGTGTGCATCCAGCATCCGGAGTTACTGCTGGCGCTACTGGATTCGGGTACATTGCACCACCCACTGGGTGACGAATATCAGCAAACGCTGGTGCAGGCGGTGCAGGCTTCGGCAGAGTCTGAGGCAGATGTCACGAGCCTGTCGATGGACACACTAAAACAGCGCTTGCGATTGAATCAGCAGCAGCAGATGCTGCGCCTGATATGGCGCGATGTCACCCAGCAGGCCTCCATGCGCGATACCGCAGCGGAAGTGTCAACGCTGGCTGAAGCAGCGCTGGATGTGACTCTGGAGATCCTCTATCAGCAGACAGTTGCCGAGCTCGGCGTGCCGATTGGTGCGCGCAGCGGCGAACCTGTCCAGATGGTGGTGATTGGCATGGGCAAGCTGGGGGCAGGTGAACTGAATCTGTCTTCCGATATTGATCTGATGTTTGCCTATCCGGAGTCTGGCGAGACCACTTCTGAGAATGGCAAAGAGCCCATCACCTGCCAGCAGTTCTTCCTGAAACTGGGCCAGCAGCTGATTGACGCCCTGGATGCGGTCACAGCGGATGGCTTCGTATTCCGGGTGGACATGCGCCTGCGCCCCTATGGCAGCGAAGGTGTGCTGGTGTGCAGCTTTGATGCCATGGAGAACTATTACCAGTCGCAGGGGCGTGACTGGGAGCGTTACGCCATGATCAAGGCACGCGCCGTGGCGGGCGATATCAAGGCCGGCCAGGAGTTGCTGCAGCGACTGCGACCCTTCAGCTACCGGCGCTACCTGGATTTTTCGGCGATTGAGTCGCTGCGTGCGATGAAGCTGCAGATCAACAAACAGGTGCGCAAAAAAGGCATGGATCAGGATATCAAGCTGGGCGCCGGCGGTATCCGTGAAGTCGAGTTTATTGTTCAGGCGCTGCAGATGGTGCATGGCGGGCGCGACAAACGCCTGCAGCAGGAGTCACTGTACAAGGCCATGGATGCGCTGGTGGCCGGCGAGTATCTGTCAGCAGAGACCGTGCAGTCACTGCGAAATGCCTACAATTTTCTGCGCGATATGGAGCACAAACTGCAGGGCTTCGCAAACCAGCAGACACAGGCTTTACCCAGCTTAGAGCAGGAGCAGCTGCGGGTGGCCATCGCTATGGGCGTGCCTGACCTGAAAAACGCCTCATGGTCGACTCTGCTGGATGTGCTGGAGCAGCATCGCGCCATCGTGCGTGAGCATTACCGAGACGTGATTCAGGTTGATGACGAGGATGACGCGACCCGTCACGATGTCGATGACGCCGAACTGCTGGCGCTGTGGCAGCAGGAGTTGAGCGACGAGGCCGCCGTAGCCGAATTGCAGAATCTGGGTTTCGAGCGGGCAGAGGCCAGCTGGCAGACGCTGTGCGAGTTTCGCCAGGATCGGGTATTCCGTACTTTGCCAGCGGACAGCCGGCAGCGCTTTAACCGCTTCATGCCGCTGCTGCTTGCCACACTGGCCCACGAAGACACACCCAGTCTCGGACTGGAGCGGGTGATGAAGCTGGTTGCAGCAGTCGCCCGCCGCACCGCTTACCTGGTGCTGCTGTCAGAAAATCCTTCCGCCATGCGGCAGTTCGTTCAGCTGTGTACCGCCAGCCCTTTTATTGCCGACTTCATGAGCAAACATCCGGTACTGCTGGATGAGCTGTTATCCGTAGTACGGCAGCCGCCGGAAAAGTCCGAGCTGCAGGAAGAGCTGGTGCAGGGCCTGATGCGAATCAACGAAGACAATTTTGAAGAGCAGATGGAATTTCTGCGCTATTTCAAACAGTGCCATACCCTGCAGGTGGCCGCCGCGCAGATCACCGGAACCATGACAGTGATGAAAGTCAGTGACTACCTGACCTTCACTGCCGAGGCCATTCTGGAACAGGTGCTGGCACTATGCTGGCAGCACCTCACACGCAAGCACGGCTTCCCGGTCAACAGTCAGGGCAAGCACGGCGAGATGGATTTTGTGGTGATCGCCTACGGCAAACTGGGGGGCATCGAGCTTAGTTATCTGTCGGACCTGGATCTTGTGTTTGTACATGACGGTACGCTGGAGCACGACACTGTTGCTGCGGAAGGGCAGAAATCCATCAACAGCAGAGAGTTCTACACACGCCTGGCGCAACGTGTAATTACCATGCTGGGGACACACACCATGTCCGGCAAGCTGTATGAAGTCGATATGCGGCTGAGGCCCTCCGGCGAATCCGGATTGCTGGTGACCACCTTGCCCGCGTTTGAAAATTATCAACGCAAAGAGGCCTGGACCTGGGAGCATCAGGCGCTGGTGCGCTCGCGAGCAGTAGCTGGCTCTATGGTCATGGCCGAACAGTTTGAGAGCCTGCGTGCCACGCTGCTGAGCGAAGCGCGAGACATCGACAGGCTGGCAGCTGATGTGATCAATATGCGCAAAAAAATGCGCGATGAACTGACCCGTAAAGCGGGTCGCAAAGCGAACCAGCCTGCTTTTGTCATCAAGCAGGGGTTGGGCGGTATCGTTGATATTGAGTTTATCGTTCAATTTCTGGTGCTGTCGCAGTCTCAGGACTGCGCCAGTCTGACGCGCTATTCGGACAATATGCGCATACTGGAGTCCGCTGAGCAATGCGAGCTGTTGTCGGATCAGGCCATCAAGAACCTGATGGCCGCCTATCTGGCACTGCGCTCAACCCTTCACGAATTTGCCCTGCAGCAGACCGATGCCAGTGAGCTCAGTGAAGAGCAGTGTGAGGCAACCCTGGCCCCGCTGGCTGAATCGCGTGAACAGGTAGCGGCTATCTGGCAGCAGGTGTTTGCCCCTTATATGAAGTCGACTGAAGCTTCACCCACCGGAGTACCTCAGTGAGTACGCCACAACGCATTCTGATTGTTGGTCCCTCCTGGGTGGGCGATATGGTCATGGCGCAGTCGCTGTTCATTGAGTTGCGCCATCGTCATCCGGGGGCAGTTATCGACGTGCTGGCGCCGGCCTGGAGCCGTCCATTGCTGGCGCGTATGCCACAGGTCAATCAGGCAATCGATCTGCCGCTGGCGCATCGCGAGATTGGTCTTGGCAAGCGCTATCGATTGGGCCGCAAGCTGGCGGAACAGCGCTATGACCTGGCCATTCTATTACCCAACTCCTTTAAGTCCGCACTGGTTCCGCTGTTCGCAGGCATTCCCCTGCGTACGGGTTGGCGCGGCGAAAAACGCGGCTGGGTTTTAAATGACTGCCGCGACCTGGACAAACAGGCGCTGCCACTTATGGTGCAGCGATTCGTGGCGCTGGCGTTACCGGCAGACACGGTGTTGCCGACTGACCTGCCAGATCCATTGCCGGTGCCGCAACTGCAGGTAAACCGGGAGCAGGCCCGACAGGTATGTGAGCAGTTTGCTTTACCGCCAGATCAGCGTTTACTGATGTTGTGTCCAGGTGCTGAATTTGGTGACGCCAAACGTTGGCCCTGTGAGCACTATGCCGAAGTTGCCAGAGACCACATCAACAAAGGCTGGCATGTGGTGCTGATGGGTTCTGCCAAAGACCAGGCAGTGACGGGTGAGATTGCGGCGCTGGCAGGCAGTGACGCCTGTCATGACCTGGCCGGCAAGACCTCGCTCGATCAGGCCATTGATGTACTGTCGCAGGCAACTGCCGTAGTCAGCAATGATTCGGGACTGATGCATATTGCAGCCGCGCTGCATCGTCCGCTGGTCGCGGTTTACGGTTCCACGTCGGCAGACTTTACGCCACCGCTGTCTGACCAGGTAGCGATCCTGAATACAGACATCGATTGCAGACCCTGCTTTCAGCGGGAATGCCCTTTGCAACACAAACGTTGTCTCACTGAACTTGAGCCGTCACGCGTCATCAAGGCGCTGGAGCGGCTGTCCGCCAGTATCATAGTGGGAGACATGCAACCTTGCGTATCCTGATTGTCAAAACCTCATCGCTCGGTGATGTTATCCACACATTGCCGGCCCTGACTGACGCCATGCGGGCCATTCCCGACCTGCAGGCAGACTGGGTCGTCGAGGAAGCATTTGCGGAGATTCCGGGCTGGCATCCTGCTGTTGTTGATGTGATACCGGTTGCTATTCGCCGGTGGCGCAAGAACTGGTGGCAGTCACTGACCGGTGGCGAGTACAGGCGTTTTCGTCGTCAGCTCAAATCACAGCGCTATGATGTCGTGATTGACGCTCAGGGTCTGGTCAAAAGTGCATTGATTGCCTGGCAGGCCAGGGGGCAGCGTGTCGGCCTTGACCGGGACAGCATCAAGGAACCGGCCAGCAGTTTCCTGTATCAAAAGCGTATGGCAGTGCCAAAAGGTGGTCATGCTGTGCAGCGTGTGCGTCAGCTTTTTGCACAGGCAATGGGCTATAGCTTTGATCCCGAGGCAATCGACTACGGTATCCAGCCCGGTTCCCCGTTACCTGCGTCCGGCGACAGGCCAGCGTTGATGTTTTTGCATGGCACAACCTGGCAGAGCAAACACTGGCCCTTGCCGTACTGGCAGGAGCTGGCCCGGCTGGCAGTGGCGTCAGGATACGAGGTCAGGGTTTCCTGGGGCAATCTGCAGGAGCAGGAGCGTGCCGAAGCTATCGCTGATGGCCTGACCGGTGTCACTGTGCTGGACAAACAGAGCCTGACCGGACTTGCACAGCAGCTGCAGCAGTGCCAGGGCGTAGTCGCGGTGGATACTGGTCTGGGACACCTGGCAGCGGCGCTGAATATACCAACGGTTTCTATGTATGGAGCCACCAATCCGGGTCTGTCAGGAACGTTTGGCTACCATCAATTGCACCTGAAGGCAGACCTGGCCTGTTCGCCCTGCATGCGGCGCGAATGCAGTTATCGTGGTCAACCGCTGTTTGACACAACTGAGCGAGAGGGTGAGTTTCAGGTGCAGCCGCCGTGTTACCGATCGCTGGCGCCTGACATGGTTTTCTCTCATCTTTGTCGCATGATCACGGAAGCGGATACGCAGGGTGAGCAGCCGTGAAAATCGCCATGCTCATTTATAAGTACTATCCTTACGGCGGGCAGCAGCGCGACTTTATGCGCATTGCGTTGAGGTGTCTCGAGGCTGGTCACCAGGTCGATGTCTACTGCCTGTCCTGGCAGGGCGATGTTCCAGACGGTATTGTGAGACATCTGGTCCCCGTGTCTGCAATCAGTCGGCATGTTCTGTATCAACGTTATACCGAGTGGACCCAGGCGGCCTTGAAGAAACAGTCCTATGATGTGGTGGTGGGCTTCAGCAAAATGCCGGGACTGGATGTTCATTTCGCCGCTGATCCCTGTTTTGCGGAAAGGATGCGCCGGGAGAATCGCTTTATCAGCCGTTACCTGCCACGCTATCAGCACTTCCTTCGCTATGAGCAGGCGGTCTTTGGTGCCGACCGTCGCACTCAGGTCATGATCCTGTCGCCGCAACAGCAAAAAGATTTCACCGCGCACTATCCCGGCTGTGAAGACAGATTGCACATGCTGCCACCGGGTATCAGCCGTGATCGCTTGCCTGGCGACGACACTGAAGCCGTCCGCACTGCAGTTCGCGATCAATACCAGCGTACCCCGGACGAACTGTTAATTCTCCAGGTCGGCTCCGGATTTCGTGTCAAAGGGCTGGATCGTTCGATTCGTGCGCTGGCGGCGCTACCAGCGGCACTCCGGCAGCGGGCTCGACTTCTGGTCATTGGCCAGGGTCGTACTACAAAGTATCGACGCCTGGCCCGTCGCCTCGGGGTTGGTGACCGAGTGGAGTTTCTGGGTGGTCGTGACGACGTTCCCAGGTTTTTCGCCGCCTGTGATCTTTACCTGAATCCGGCTCACTATGAAAGTGCCGGGTACACCATAATAGAGGCTATCATCAATGGCATGCCGGTATTGACCACCGATGCCTGTGGATATGCATTCCATGTGCGTCAGGCTGGCGCCGGCCAGGTCTGCCCGTCGCCGTTTCGGCAAAAGGATCTGAATGCCCGACTGCACGAAATGCTCATCTCCTCCGACCGACATAACTGGCGCAGCAACGGGCTGGCATATGTAGACAAGGTCGACGTGTTCGGAATGGCGGATACCGCTCTGGCAATCATCGAGTCGGCGGCGAGGCTGGAGCAGGTGCCAGTATGAAGCAGAACCTGCAGATGCGCGAGGATATGCGATTGCACCTCGGTGACAGGGAAGTCTTCACCCAGGCTATGAATTTACAGGGTGACATTTACCGTCAGGCGCCCGGGCGACGGACTTTGCGATTCGAGGTGAATGGTCACGCTTATTTCGCCAAGATTCATCAGGGAGTCGGCTGGGCAGAGATACTCAAGAACCTGTTGACCTTGCGTATGCCAATCATCGGCGCGCGTACCGAATGGCAGGCCATCACGCATCTGACCGAACTGGGTGTGCCTACCATGAAAGTGGCGGCTTTTGGGGAGCGTGGCGCCAACCCGGCACAGCGCGAATCATTTCTGATCACAGACGAAATTGCACCAAGCATCAGTCTGGAGACCTATTGCGAACAATGGGCCAATGACCGCCCGCCGCGTCACTACCGCTGGCAATTGATCAGTGCAGTTGCTGAGATCGCGCGTCGCATGCACAGCAGTGGTATGTGTCACCGGGATTTTTATCTGTGCCATTTTCTGCTGAACTGCCGTAAGGACGGCAGCGTGGCTACCGACGCCGCACCGGTCCTGTCAGTCATTGATCTGCATCGCGCTCTGATCCGTCCGGCGCTGTCCAGGCGCTGGATCGTCAAGGATATTGCTGGACTGTATTTTTCGAGTGAGCCCGCGGGGCTAAGCCGCACAGACTGCTTTCGCTTTATTCGCGATTACACCGGACAGTCACCAGCACAGGTGCTTCGCGGAGACGCTGATTTCTGGCGCCAGGTCATGATCAAGGCAGGGCGCGTCGCCCGCCGGGACCGGCTGAAACCATTGCGCCGGATGGTATCTACGCTCTACCGCGATGGGCCGGACATTGCCCGGCAGCAGGACTTCGGGCGAGTAGCGCTGTTTCATCGCAGCGGTGACTGCGCCGCTCTTCAGCAGTTCATTGCTGATCCTGACGCAGCGATTGCTGAAGGCAGACTCCTTAAAGATGGTGACTCAACGACAGTCGTGAGCCTGCCATTGGGTGGCAAAACCTGTGTGGTTAAGCGGTATAATCTGCGCAATCCGGGCTACCTGCTGCGGCGCCTGTTTCGGCCAAGTCGCGCGTGGTACTGCTGGCGAAACGCGCACTGGCTGCAGCAGATGGGACTGAACACACCCAGGCCGGTTCTGATGCTGGAACATCGCTGGGGTCCGCTGCGGGGCGTTGCCTACTTTGTCACTGAGATTTCGGAGGGTACGGACTTACTTTCCATGCTGTCACAGGATGTGGAGTGCGAAGTGTGGACGGACGTGTTGCGGCAGTTCCGACGTCTTTTTGCGACGATGAAACAGTACCGGATGATCCACGGCGATATGAAAGCGAGCAATTTTCTGTATCATCAGGATGAGCAGGGCGGCAAGCTGATCACACTGGATCTGGATGCGATGCGGCGCGAAGGGCTGACGACGCGTTTTCACCGGTATTTTGAACGAGATGTGGAAAGATTTCTTGCCAACTGGCGCGATAAACCCACCGAGCAGCAGGCCGTCCGTTCGCAGCTTGGTGCTTCGATTACATTAAACAAGGCCGATTGATATGCCTGTGATCACATTGGGACTGTCTGGCGAACTGGGATACGACGCAGCCGCCGCATTGTTTATTGACGGCGAGGTGGTCGCAGCCGTAGAGGAAGAGCGTCTGGTCAGGCGCAAACACGCCCGCGGCATGATGCCAGTCAATGCCGTGCGCTACTGCCTGCGCTCCGCAAAACTCAAGCCCCGGCAGATCGACCAGGTCGCCATATCCTACGCACCAGTTTCCATCTTCGGACGCGCACGCTGGCACTACGCCGCGCGGATGTGGTACGCGCCTGATCGCGCACTCGATGCGCTGTTTAATGGTAATCGTCGTTATCGCCGCTACGTTAAACGCGTCAAGGCCATGCTGGCTGAACTGGCGATTCCCTGGGAGAAAGTGCGGTTTGTCCCGGTTGAGCATCAACTTGCACATGCCGCGAGTGCCTACAATCTCAGCGGCTTCAAAGGCAAAACCGCCATCCTGAGCCTGGACCTGCGTGGAGAATACGCCACGACACTGTTCGCTTATGGCGAAAACGGGCGCATCCACAAAATCAAAGAGCTTTATGAGCCTGACTCTCTTAAAGGTCTGTATGGTGCCATGTGTGATTACCTGGGTTTTGACTCGCTGGATGGTGAAACCAAAGTTATGGGCATTGCCACTTACGGCAACGCAGAAAAATACGACCTGTCGTTTCTGGCCGATTACAGTGGCAAGGATTTTCGCATCAACACCCGCATGATCCGCACTGTCGGTCTGCGGCGCTACAAGCAGCGCAGTGTCGGTTACCCCTACAGTGAAGATTTTATCGACCAGCTGGGCCCGCGCCGGGCTGGTGACGTGTTCCAGG
This sequence comes from Pseudohongiella sp. O18, assembly GCF_021729085.1. Lineage (GTDB taxonomy): Bacteria > Pseudomonadota > Gammaproteobacteria > Pseudomonadales > Pseudohongiellaceae > Pseudohongiella. The sequence goes on from NZ_JAJSAR010000001.1 coordinate 965,503, forward strand.
ATCCCTATGTGCACTACGCCGCCGCCATGCAGAAGTTGCATGAAAAGATTACAACCGGACTGGTCACCCATTATCTGGCAGATGTGCTGAAGGAAAACGGGCAGCTGGTGATCGCGGGTATGGGCGCGTTTAACGTTAAATTGAATAGGCGCCTGCTGGACCTGCCCTGGGTCAAACAGCTGTATGTACAGCCGATGGCAGGCGACGCGGGCACAGCCATTGGTGCTGCTGCCTACGCTATCAGCAAACAGAATATTGAGGTTGGCAAACTGCGGCATACCTACCTTGGTCCGCGCTTCACTACCGACCAGTGCATACGTGCTTGCAAGGCCCATCGCGATCGTCCGGTGTTCGAAATTCTCGACAGTCCTGCAGAAAAGGCTGCGGAACTGCTTGCCGAAGGTCATCTGGTGGCGTGGTTCCAGGGGCGCATGGAGTTTGGGCCGCGGGCGCTGGGTAACCGTAGTATTCTTGGGAATCCGCGCATCTCCGGCAGTGTTCAGGAGATAAATCAGAAAGTGAAGTTCCGCGAAAAGTGGCGCGCATTTTCACCCAGCATGCTGGAGTCGCTGGCCAAACAAATGCTGGACCTTGATCATGCAGCCGACTTTATGACCATTTCGTTTGACGTTGTGCCTGAATGGCGCGAGCTGTTTCCAGCTGTTGTGTACAAAGATGGCACCACGCGTGCCCATGTGGTGCGCAAGGCAAGCAATCCACGTTTTCATGCCGTGCTGGAGGCGATGGAGAAAAAAACCGGCTATGGGATTGTGCTGAACACTTCACTGAACCGTCCCGGTGAAGCGATGATCTGCAGCCCGGAGGATGCGCTGGACATGTTCCATGGGTCTGACCTGGAATACATGATCATGCAGGACGTGCTGGTTACCAAATCGGACGACGAGGTACAGGGCTGGTAGTCCGCTAAACGCCACGCTGACAGTCAGCGCTATGGCAGTTCCTTTTCAAACACCAGCAAATCTGCGCCGCGCTCGGCACTGAAGCTGCGGATCAGTCGCAGGGCGCCGCGATTGATCTCTGCCTGCAGTTGCTGATCAAAGCTGCCACGCGGTGTCAGGGCGAATATGGTGCCAGGCGAAGCCTGCATCAGTAGTTCCGGCTCCATCTCCCGGCGCACCACATCATAGTCTTCAACGCGGCCTGTTTCGTAGGCCAGATATATTTCATTGGTGACCAGTGGCGCATCGCGGCGCGTGCTCTGTTCAATCCATGCTGTGGCTTCCTGCAGGTGGCGCTTGGGATCCCCAAAAGAAATGTGTGAATCAATAAACGCAAACAGCAGCAGAAAAATCATCAGCCCGGCGAAACGTCTGATCCGGTTTTCGGCCGCAGCAATACGCCAGCTGCGATCGACAATAAACGGAATGAAGATCAGCAGTACTGTGCAGAACATCAGCGCATAGCGGGTAGTGATAAATCGCGTCAGCAGGATGAAGGCCAGCAATATCAGCAATGATGTGCCGGCCCATATCAGCAGCACGTTCATCGCCGGATGCTCAAGTTTTACCAGACGTTTGAGATAACCGTAGGCCAGCAGGGGCGCGCCGACCAGTCCCAGGCTGTCAATCAGGCAGGCGAGCAGTACCGCCAACAGTCCAACAAAAAGGAATATACCGGAATACTGGCCCACGAACTGCGCACCGTAGTCGCCGAACACTGCTGCATTCAGTGCAGCGTCGGGCTGAAAAATATCCTGCAGATTGTTGAGAAAAGGCTGGTAGATCAGCGCGAAGTTTTGCAGTTGTTGTTGCAGCTCGACCTGGCTGAACGCGAACACAATCAGCAGCGGCGCGATGGCCAGCAGGGCGATGATTTCCAGACGCAGGAAACCGCGCCGGCGATTGTTCTCTGACAGTGATTTGTTCATCAGCAGCGTGACAGGTGACACATACATCAGCAGCAGTGCCTCCGGTCGGAACAGGGCGGCAGCCAGACTTGCGGCGACAAACAGCACGGCATGGCGCAGCAGCAGGGTGCGATTGAAGTGGATCAGCTGCAGCATGGCTATCAGTGCAAAACCCAGAAAGCCAATGTCACGAATAATGTAGGCCCGGAACTCATTGATCAGTGGGAAACTGAGGATGACCAGCATGGCAAGCCAGACCACGCGGCGGGTGGGTGCCAGCGCCGCAACCAGATTGACAAAGGCAAGGCTCATCAAAGCGAAGGTAAGTGCGTTTAATAAATAGGCTGCCTGAAACATGCTCAGCCCGGTAATTTTGTGGATCATCGCGATCACAAGTGACATGTGCGCCCACTGATAGTGACCGTAGGCGGCCGACAGGCCCTGCTCAAGCGCGATCTCTGCCGTTCGAACGTAGATGTATGCGTCAGTATTGGGCTGCGCATTCAGGGTCACCGCCAGCCACGACAGCAACAGGCTGGCGAGCACAGTGATCAGTCGGATCAGGGTCAGTGGCGGGAGATGGGGCCTGTATGCCGGGTTCATGGTTGCACTCAGTGACGATCGTGGGAAGGAGGCAGCTGCCTGCTGTACAGATCCGGGCTGCCTTCGGGCCGCGTCTTGAACCGTCTGTGCAGCCAGATGTACTGTTCGGGTGCTTTTCGAATGGCAGCTTCGATCAGTGTATTGATTCGTTTCACGTCGGCGTGGTCGTCGCCCGTCGGATAGTCTTCCAGAGGTTCGCTGAAATACAGGTGATAACCACTGTTGTCGGCGTTGCGATAATGCGCCAGAAAGATGACCAGCGAATTATTAAACCCGGCGTATTTGCTGGTCGCAGTGATGCTGGCGGCAGGTATGCCAAAGAAGTCGACAAAGATGGAATGTCTGGGCCCGTAGTCCTGATCGGCGGCGTACCAGAGCACATGGCCTTCCTGCAGGCGGCGTAGCGCCCGACGTACTTCTTTGCGCTCAACAACGGCGCCGTAGAGACGCTGTCGGCCGCGTTTCATCAGGGCATCGAATAATGGATTCTTGTGGGCGCGATAGGTTACGTCAATTGGGTAAAGCAGCGACATCAGACTGCCAACAAACTCGATGGTCGAGAAGTGAGCGCTGACCAGCAGTACGCCGCGGCCCTGCTCATGTGCCTTGATCAGGTTTTCCAGTCCGGTGGACTGCACCATGTGTTTGAAATCGGCAGGTTTGCGGCACCAGGCCAGACCGATCTCCATGACACCCACGCCATTGGACTTGAAGGTTTCGCGCACGAGTTTACGCTGCTGATCCTTGCTCAGTTCGGGAAAACACAGCTCAATGTTGCGTTGACAGACCCAGCGACGGCTGCCCGCCAGCCGGTACATCAGCAGCCCCAGTATCTCGCCGATCCAGACCTGCAGGCGATAGGGCAGATGTGCAATCAGCCAGATAAACCCATAGGCCAGCCAGGTCGGCCAGTAACGCGGCCCCAGATAGTCGCGTGGATTGTCGCTGTGTTGCGGTCGCTGCCTGCTCACACTTTACCTGTCAGTCTGATTATTGTCAGGCCGCATTGTAGCAGGAACCGCGGCAGGCATGACAAACCGGTGTCCTGCCCGGCAGGATGTCCGGATGGCGGGCTGTGCTATGATGGCCGCCATTGATTGTGTGTATCGCCGACGGGCGACAGGACAGTGAATCCTCATGAATATCGATTTACCGCAATACCCCCTGGCTCGTGTACTGGTGGCCGGTGATGTGATGCTGGACCGCTACTGGCATGGCAAGGCTTCGCGTATTTCGCCAGAGGCGCCGGTGCCGGTTGTCAAAGTGGCAGCCAATGAAGATCGCCCCGGAGGCGCCGCCAACGTGGCCCTCAATATCGCAGCGCTGGGTGCCGCCGCCTCGGTAGCTGGCATCACAGGACGCGATGAAGCTGCTGACGAGCTGCAGGGCAAGCTGCAGGCCGCCGGTGTCGATTGCCAGTTCACATCAACAGACAATATTCCGACCATTACCAAGCTGCGCATCATCAGCCAGCAACAACAGCTGCTGCGGGTCGATTTTGAAGAGGCCTTCCCGGCAGAAGCAGTGGATGCCATGCATCAGCATGTCCAGCAGGCCCTTGAGGCGACCCAGGTGCTGGTGCTGTCGGATTACGGCAAAGGCTCGCTGGCACAGACGCGCCATCTGATCCAGGCAGCCAGAGAGCGCTGCGTGCCGGTCGTGGTCGATCCCAAGGGGACAGACTTCAGCAAATATCACGGTGCTACTGTTATTACCCCCAATCTTTCGGAATTCGAGGCGGTGGTGGGTGCCTGTCACAGCGAGGATGAGCTGATCGAGCGCGGGCAGCGGCTGCGGGAAACCCTGGCGCTGGACGCTGTCCTGGTCACTCGGGGCGAAAAAGGCATGACATTGTTGCAGGCCTCGCGTGCCGCGCTGCACCTGCCAGCCCAGGCGCGCGAAGTATTTGATGTAACCGGTGCTGGCGACACGGTGGTGGCTGTACTGGCCGCATCTTTGGCTGCCGGTGAGGACATGGAAAAATCCGTCATGCTTGCCAATCTTGCCGCAGGGCTGGCGGTTGCCCGTCTTGGCACTGCCGCGATCAGTGGCCCCGAGCTGCGTCGCGCCCTGCAGTCACTGCAGGGAACCGGCCGCGGTGCCATGACCGCAGATCAGCTGGTGATGGCGGTCGAAGATGCCCGCGCGCATGGCGAGAAGATTGTGTTTACCAATGGCTGCTTCGACATCATTCATGCCGGTCATGTGGGATATCTGGCACAGGCCCGGCAGCTTGGCGATCGCCTGATTGTCGCCATCAATGACGACGACTCGGTGCGCCGACTCAAGGGCGAAAGCCGCCCCATCAATCCGGTCGAACGGCGTATGGCGGTGCTGGCAGGGCTTGAGGCCGTGGACTGGGTGGTGAGTTTTACTGAAGATACACCGGAAAATCTGTTGACGCGCCTCCAGCCGGATATTCTGGTCAAGGGCGGCGACTACACCGATGAGCAGGTGGTCGGCGGTGATTATGTCCGCAGCTACGGCGGGCAGGTTAAAGTGCTTTCCTTTCTGGATAACTGTTCCACATCAGCCATTGTCGAGAAAGTGAGGCGCGGCTGAATTCATGTATACTCGCGAGAGACCATTTGCTTGTCAGTCTGAAACCAGGGAGTAAAAACAATGTTAAAAAAGGTGTTTGCTATTGGTACGTTGGTATTGTCGTCAGTGCTTGTTGTCACCGTGAGTGCGCAGCAGGATGAGCCCACACCGCAGGAGCGTGCTGCAGCATCGACTGAAACACGTCAGGCTGTTTTTAAACTGCTGGCCTTCAACATGGCACCGATTAGCGGCATGGCCCGCGGTGCCGAATTTGATGCGGCCCTGGCCGAGCGCAATGCGCGTCGCATTGCCGAGTTGGCTCCGATGATTCCGGAAGTGTTTGCTGCCAACGACACGCGTGAATTCACCGTGGAAACGGAAGCGCTGCCCATTATCTGGGACAATATGAGTGATTTCGAACAGAAAGCGAGTGAGCTGCAGGCGGCCGCGCTGACCTTTGCCGATGTCGCATCAGGCGGTGATCGTAATACCACGATCGCTGCAGTGCGCGCCTTCGGTTCGACCTGTGGCAACTGCCACCGTGAGTACCGCGTCGACTAACAGGCTGTTGAAAAACTATCTGCGTTGCCATTGCTTCGTTAAAAACAGGCTCAAAATGCTCATTTACTCCGTGTAAACTGCGCTTTTTCGCCTGTTTTTGCCTCGCACTGACTGCCTCGATTACGTTTATCAACAGCCTGCAAGCCTGCTGGGGCAATGGCAAATGGCCGGGTCGATAGAGACCCGGCTGTTCACAATCCCCGTTTAAAGAACGCTGCCATGGCTTGCCGGTCCTCATCGGTCAGCCGGCCGGTGTTGTGTTCAATGACCGGTTCCATCTTGCCACCGACATACTCGCCATCGGGTTTCAGTCCGATAAACAGGAACAGCGCCAGGTCGTCCTCAGACCAGTTGGCCAGTGACTCGGCGTCTATTGCTTCAACGTGCCCATCGGGCATTTCCCCGCCAGCAAACTCACGACTCATATCGCTGATGCCCAGTGCATTGCGCGGGGTGTGGCATTCGCCGCAATGGCCCAGATTGCGGCTCAGGTGGGCACCACGGGCAATCATCGGATCGGCGTACTCGGGCAACTCTGGTGTGTTCCAATCGGCCAGTAAGTTCCAGCCGGCCATCTGCCAGCGCATTACCCAGGCCGGCAGCTCATGCTCGGGGGGCTGATTGCTCACTGGGTCCTGCGCCATCAGCCAGGCGGCAATATCCAGTGCCTCGTCATCGCTGATTCCTGAATAGGCGCGGTAGGGAAAAGCGGGGTAGTAAAAACGGCCATCGGGCGAGCGACCATGTTTGATCGCGCGAACCACATCCTGGCCGCTCCAGCCGCCAATGCCAGTTGATGTATCAGGCGTGATATTCGATGCGTAGAAGGTGCCAAACGGTGACTCTATTGCCAGCCCGCCACTGAGTCCGCCAGCGTCCCCCTCATGACAGCTAACACAGCCGCCGGCACTGACGAGGTATTCACCACGCGCAATGGCATCAGACTCGCTGCTGATGTCGTAATCAGGAACAGATGGGGGAGAGAACGCAAAGATGGAGAGTGTAACAAGTAACGCGATGCTCAGGGCCAGGACGACCTCCAGGAGTTTCTTGATCATTGTGCGCTGTGCTCCGGCTGGTGGCTACCGGCAACTGGCGTAGCGAGCATCATGCCCGCCACGCCAGGTGGCACACAACAGACTATATCAGTCTGGCAGTGCCACTGCAGTCAGCTTGCTGCCAGTTTGCAGCATGACGTACTGCTTGCCTTCATGAACGTAGCTCATCATACCGAAATTGCTGGTATCAGGCACTTGTACACGACCAATCTCTTCACCGGTCATTTTATCTACGGCAAACAGGTAAGGTGTACCATCACTGCCTTCGCTGGCGTAGAACAGCATGTTGGCGGTAACCGTCATTGGTGCCAGAGCGCCGGTGCCGGTGCTGCCAATATCCACTCCTGCCAGTGCCGGGTGATCCTTGATACGGTCTGGCGTGTCGCCAACCGGAATCATCCACAGGTGTTCACCAGTGTTCATGTCGATGGCTGTGATGCGGCTGTACGGTGGCTTGTACAGGGGCAGGCCCTGTGGTCCACGTACCGGCAGTGATCGCAGTGCTGCAAAGCGCGAGAAGGTCTGGCCAGTCGGCAGCTCGATCATCGCATCACGTTCCTGTGCGTCAGTCACAACGCGTGAGGAGCAGGCTGAACGCGAAGTCACGTACAGGATGCCATTGACCGGATCAGCGACGGCAGGCCCAGGGATATTGGCGCCACCACCATCACCCGGACACCACAGAGCCGCCATCTTGCCCAGATCATTGTCACGGTGCAGTGGCGGGTTGAACAGCGGTCCAATCTCGTACTGAGCCAGCGAGTCGATTGCCTGCTGACGAAGTTCTGGCGTGAAGTCGATCAGATCTTCGTGCGTCAGGCCCTGCATGTCGAAGGGCGCTGGTTTGGTCGGGAAGGGCTGGGTCGGCGACAGTTGCTCACCCGGGATACGCGACTGCGGTACAGGGCGTTCCTCGATGGGCCACAGCGGCTCACCCGTCAGACGGTTGAAGGCGTATACAAAGGCCTGTTTGGTAGCCTGTGCAATGGCCGGCACCGTGCGTCCGTCGATTTCGACATCCAGCAGCACCGGGGCTGTTGGCGTGTCGTAGTTCCAGACATCGTGGTGAACGAACTGGAAGTGCCAGACACGCTCGCCAGTTTCTGCATCCATGGCGATGATACTGGTACCAAACAGGTTGTCACCGGGAGCATGACCGCCGTAGTAGTCGATCGTCGGCGGGTTGGTCACTGCGTACACAATGCCTGCTTCAACGTCGGCAGACAGCGGTGCCCAGGGCGATACCTCACCCGTCAGCTCTCTTGGGTTCGGGATGCCTTCCCAGGTTTCGATACCGAACTCGCCGGCTTCCGGGATGACGTTGAACTTCCACTTGAAATCACCGGTTGCGGTATCAAAGGCCAGGATGTCCCCTGGGATGTTTTCGATACGCGTCTGGTTATAACCCTGCTCGGCAGAGTTACCCACAACCACTGTGTTGTTGACCACGATGGGTGGTGATGAGGCCGTGATGTAACCTTCTTCCAGCGGAATGCCGTAGTAGGGGTCGAAATCGTAGCCCATGTATTCAGCAATGATGCGCTGCATGTCGACCACGCCGGTCTCAGGAAAACCTTCGATGCCAACCGGGCCGCCGAAGCCTTCCAGTGGGGCGCCGGTCTCGGCATCCAGAGCTGTCAGGAAGAATGCCGGGCTGATGATATAGATGACTCCCCGGCCGTCTACTTCACCGTAGGCAACGCCCTTGCCGTAGTCCTTACGCATGGAATATTCATGACGGAAGGTATGTGGCTCGCGGTAGGACCAGATGGTCTCGCCGCTTTCCGGATCGATGGCGATAACGTGGCGGCGCTCACCAGCAACGGTGAACAGTTTGCCGTCCACGTAGCTTGGGGTGGAACGACCACTGGAGGCATCAAAACTGGCACCATCCCAGATCCAGGCGGTTTCCAGCTGGGTGAAATTGTCTGCGTTGATTTGTGTGGCGGGGGTATAACGTGTGTGAGCGTGATCACCACCGAGGGTTACCCACTCGACGGTCTCCTGGTCCTGGGCGGACAGCGAGGTGTGCGCCAAACCAATACTTATGGCCAGCAGACCTGCCAGCCGCAACGGGTGTGCAGCTCGACCAGTCCCGGCCGGACGTGTGATTTTCATTGTTGTTACTCCTTGATTTTTATTATTCCCGGAGAACCGGAGAGCCTGAACTCCGACACGCAGGTTATGCCTGATTGCACAATGCTGCAAGTGGCAATTTTTACAGTGCGTGGATTCGTCATATACTCAGTGAATTGTGATAAAAACTGAACCAACTCAGGAATCTGCCATGTCAAATGAAAACAAGGACCTGCTTGATGTTGTGATTGTAGGGGCAGGTCTGTCCGGGATAGGCGCCGCCGTGATGCTGCAGCAACAGTGCCCAGACAAGCGCTACTGCATTATCGAAGCGCGGCAGTCACTGGGAGGGACCTGGGATCTGTTTCGTTATCCGGGTATCCGCTCGGACAGCGATATGCACACACTGGGTTATCGATTCAAACCGTGGCGCGATGCCAAGGCGATTGCCGATGGGCCGTCCATTCTCCGTTATGTCAAAGAAACTGCTGCCGAGCACGGTGTCGACAAACAAATCCGCTACGGACAGCGCCTGGTGGCGGCCAACTGGTCGGATGTGGATGCCTGCTGGACGCTGGAGCTTGAACAGGCTGATGATTCGGTCGTGACTCAGCGCTGTCGAATGCTACTGATGTGCTCAGGTTACTATCGCTATGAAAAGGGGCATACACCGGAGTTTGAGGGACAGGCCGATTTCAGGGGGCAGCTTGTGCATCCTCAGCACTGGCCACAGGATCTGGACTACAGCGATAAGCGCGTGGTGATTATCGGCTCGGGTGCCACCGCCATGACGCTGGCGCCTGCCATGGCGGACAAAGCCAGCCACGTTGTCATGCTGCAGCGCTCCCCAACTTATGTGGTTTCCATGCCGGATCGTGATCGTGTAGCCAACGCGCTGCGCAGGGTTCTGCCGGACACCTGGGCCTATGCTCTGACGCGTTTCAAGAATGTGCGGTTCCAGCAATGGGTATACCGGCAGTCGCGACGCAAGCCGGAAAAACTGAAGAAGCGCATTCTCGACATGGTACGTAAAGAGCTTGGGCCAGACTATGATGTCGCGAAGCACTTTACGCCCTCCTACAATCCCTGGGATCAGCGCCTGTGCCTGGTGCCGAACGCCGACCTTTTTCAGTCCATCCGCGAGGGGCGCACTGAAGTGGTCACCGAACATATAGACCGTTTCACCGAAAACGGCATTCTGCTGAAAAATGGCCAGGAACTGGCTGCCGACATCATCGTGACGGCGACGGGTCTGAATATGCAGATCATGGGCGGTGCGCAGTTCAGTCTGAACGGCAAACCTTTGGATTTCGCTGATACCTGGGCCTACAAAGGCCTTATGTATTCAGGCGTGCCCAATCTGGTCATGACATTCGGGTATATCAATGCGTCATGGACTTTGCGGGCTGATCTGACGGCAGAATTTTTCTGTCGCCTGATCAATTATATGGATGAACATGACGCGCGCGTCGTGCGCCCGACGCTGCGTGAGGAAGACCGGGGAATGGAGGCTAGACCGTTCATTGATGACTTTTCGGCGGGCTATATGCAACGCATGATGCATCGCTTCCCCAAACAGGGTGACCGGGCACCGTGGCTGAACACGCAGGATTACGGCAAGGACCGCAAACTGCTCAGCCGTGACTCACTGGACGACGGCGTGTTGGTGTTGGGGTGACTGTAGCCGCGCTGTAAGGCCTGCCAGTGCTCTTTGTTAAAGTGGAACGTCGCTTCGCGCTGTTCCCATTTGCCGAGTGAGCGGCGCAGGCGGTTGAGGTTGTCACGCCGCCAGCCCTTGTGCCGTCCGCGGCGGATGGCACACTTATCAAAGTCTATCAGGTAGATTTTTCCCGATCGGGTCAACAGGATGTTGCAGGCGTTAAGATCGGTATGGTCGATATTGTGGTGGTGGAAGCGCTGGATGATTCGCCCAATGGCTTCCCAGGTGGTGTCTGACAGGTTTTTTTCGCTGAGGACTTCTGCCAGTGTCTGGGCATCTGCGATACGTTCCGTGATCAGGTCACCCTGGTAGCATAATGGCGAGGTTCGCACACAGCGTGTTGCGACCGGGCGAGGGACGGGCAGCCCCAGGTCCCGCATCTGCCCAAGCAGCAGGAACTCGCGCCACATTCGGCTGCGTTCAGTGCCACTGAATAGATAGGAATTTTTGATCATGCGGCCCAGCAGGCCGCCACGGTGGTAGGTCTTCAGCACCAGCTGCAGGCTGTCATGTTCATAAAACATGACATTACCGCGCCCGCGCGAGCACGTGTCATGTTGTTCGCGCGCGAGTGTTTCGCGGCAGAACAGGCCTGGCTGGTAGTCGGCCAATACCTTCTGGTTGATCAGTACCGAGGCATTTTTGTCTTTATAGTGTTTATATTGCATGTGACCACTCTACGCGAAGGTCATTGTCATCTTCGTGACGTAGATCATTGTTCTTATGTACCAGACCGAAGATTACCGCGCCTGTTTTCGATAATATAGCGTTTTTTGAAAAATATGGTGCCTCATGAGCGAATACCCAGTCCCCCCGTCGCGCTGGTATGACGGCCTCTACGGCCGCTTCCTGCGGCTTGCCGCCGGTGGCATGGTGTCTCCGCGCTGGTTTCAGCGTGAGCTGCCGTCTCGCGAGCAACTGACTGCCAGAACAGGTCGGCTGCACCTGGAGATCGTGAGTCACTGCTGGAATTACGCGCATATGCAGACCTATCAGCTCAGTTCGCTGGTACTGTTCCCGCCGACTGACATGGATGTCACGATGACGGTGTTTTACGGCGAAGCGGATACTGAGACCGTGAAACTGCTGAATTTCTTCAGGCAGCAGAAAATTCCGGGCATTCGATGGAACTGGCGCCCTCTGCCAAAGCAGGCACTGTTCCGACGCGCCATTGGTCGCAATCTGGCAGCCAAAGAGACGACTGCCGACTGGGTCTGGTTCACCGACTGCGATCTGCTGTTCCGCGAGGGCTGTCTGGATGGTTTGAGCAAGGCGCTGCAGGGCCGTCAGGACGCGCTGGTGTTTCCATCGTCAGAATACTGCACCGATCTGCTGCCACCGGATGCACCCCTGCTGTCGCCGCCGATGGATCCGCCTGAGGTGGTGGATATCGACGAGGCGCTGTTTCAGCGATTCACCCGGGATCGCGCCACCGGGCCGCTGCAGATAACTCATGGGGACATGGCGCGCGCTGTCGGCTACTGCGAAGCGCTGCCCTACTACCAGCAGCCTTCGGACACATGGTGCAAGGCTTACGAGGACAGGGCGTTTCGCTGGTTGTTAAGGACTCAGGGTGTGCCGATAGAGGTGCCCGGCGTTTATCGCATCAAGCACCAGGCCAAGGGCAGATATACGGGTGGTGCCCTGAACACGGGCGTGCGCAGTGCGCTGCGGCAGGCTGCCGCGAAAGTCAAAAGCTGATGTTGTCGATGGAGTTTGCCGACTGATGGATCAGTCGGCTGGTTCGTTGTGGTAAAAACGCAGCCCGACGGCATCGCCATCATCAAACCCTTCCCAGGGATTGTCGCCCGCGCCGTCAGTCGGCAGCTCCAGATAGCGACGCTGGTTTTCATCCCCTTTCAGGTACAGATTCAGGAAGGCTGTCGCAAAATGCTGCAGGATATTGTTCATGCGCAGCGTGTCCCAGGCCGGGTCCGTGTAATGGCCTGCGCCAGCGGTATCTTCACGACCCAGAAATTCGGCAGGCAGGGGGATGGGGGCCGCCACGCTATGGCCGGCGTTCTTGAACACCAGCATATAACGCGGATCGGCATTAACGGCGCCATTGTAGGCTGCCTTGACGCCATTGTCGTAACCTGAAGTCTGGTCAGCATCGCCGGCCACAAACAATACCGGGCCGGTCAACCCTGCCAGGCCTTGCGCCTCCCAGAAACCCATGTTCATGCCCCAGGGCGCAATCGGAATGCCTGCCTTGATGCGCGGGTCGCGCAGGCTGGCAAATTCCGCATTGCTGGCGGCAAGCTCGTGCAGCAGGCGATTTGGGGGCGCACCAATAAAACCCACGCCCGCATCGCTGTAGCCGGCGCCCAGATTGTTTAGCACGCCGTAACCGCCCATGGAATAACCAATCAAGGCCGTATTGTCGGCATCGGTGCTGGCGCTGATAAAGGCGGCCTCGCTCTGGCCGCTGGCGATGGCATCCAGCACAAAACGCTGGTCCGGCGCCCGGTTGTAAAGCGTGCTGCTGAAGTTCTGCTGATCCTCATAGGTGCTGTCCCGATGGTCAATGGACGCAACCACATAACCCTTACTGGCCAGATTTTCACCCAGGTGGCTGAGCAGGTAACGGTTGCCCGGATAGCCGTGTGACATGATGACCAGCGGGAAGCGCTCAGCTGTTTCAGGTTCTGCATCACGAACCGCGCGCCCATGCAGCGTGGCAATGATGGCCGGGTTGCGGGTTGTGGTGGTGTATTCGGTGCCTGTCTGCGTACTCTGGTCCGCCGTGGCCGGATACCAGACTTCAACGGTCAACTCGCGATCGTAGTAGCTGATCTCTGCTCCGTCGCTGGCATTGAGAACATCCGGCCTGTCCGTGTCCACCAGTCGGATGGTACGTACGCCAATCGGATGATCGCCAAACACCGCCAGCGCAGGTGCGTCGGGACGGGTCAGGTCTATGCGATTGATGGGGTCGCGGTCTTGCGCGTGTGCGGAGGAGAAACTCAATGTCATCACCAGAATCAGTAGTCTTTTCATAGAATAATCTTCATTATGAAGCTAACAGGGCAGATGTACCAATGCCCAATTCTATCTGACTTTTAGTACACTCTGCCCGGGTCTCTGGTGAATAATCCGGGCAGAACTTCGCATTGCGACAGCTTACGTCACGAACGTTGCAGAAATATTACGTCACCAGGACAGCCACAGTGCATGCGGCCAGCGATTGACCGGCCTGCAAGGATCGACTAGTTTTAAAAAAGACCCATTGACATGATAAGGCGTCGTATTGCGGCGCGATGGACACAGAGCTCATGGACAAACTTCAGGCACTGAAACAGATGACCACCGTCGTCGCCGACACTGGTGATTTTGCGGGTATCCGGCGTTTTGAACCCGAAGACGCAACCACCAATCCCTCTCTGTTACTGAATGCTGCGAAGCAGGAGCAGTATCAGGAGCTGGTGGCCGATGCAATTGCGCATGGTCAGCGCACGGGCGCCAGCAAGGAGTCTCAGATTGATGCCGCCATGGACAAACTGGCCGTCAATTTCGGGCAGAAAATAACTGAAGCCGTGCCGGGTTATGTATCGACAGAAGCGGACGCCTGCCTGTCGTTTGATACAGAGGGCACGATACGCAAGGCACACGGACTGCTGGATCTGTATACCCAGGCTGGCGTTGACACCTCGCGAATCCTGATCAAGATTGCTGCGACCTGGGAAGGTATTCAGGCCGCCCGGCAACTGGAGCGCGAGGGTATCAAGTGCAACCTGACGCTGCTGTTCGGCTTCAACCAGGCTGTTGCCTGCGCGGATGCAGGCGTGTTTCTGATTTCTCCCTTTGTGGGGCGCATCCTCGACTGGTACAAGGCAAGTACCGGGCAGGAATACACGGCAGAGACCGACCCAGGCGTGCTGTCCGTGAAGCGGATCTATCGTTATTACAAAGCCAACGCGTATCAGACGATTGTCATGGGCGCCAGTTTCCGCAATATCGGTGAGATAGAAGCGCTGGCCGGCTGTGACCGTCTGACTATTTCTCCAGCCCTGCTGGAACAGCTGCAGGCCGATCAGGGTGAGCTGCCGCGACAGCTCGATCCGCAGCAGGGCAGCGATGATCCGCGGGGCAGCCTGACAGAGTCCGCTTTCCGCTGGCAGTTGAATGAGGACGCCATGGCCAGCGACAAACTGTCAGAGGGCATCCGTAAATTCCACGCAGATTATCTGGCGCTGCGTGAGGTGCTCAGTCGCTCTGTTTAACAGCCTGTTAGCATTTGCGGTTAAAGGCTACGGAAGAAGGCCCGAACATCATCAAGCAATAATTCGGGTTCTTCCATGGCGGCAAAGTGCCCGCCCCTGGGCATAAGCGTCCAGCGCACGATGTTGTACTGCTCCTCGGCCCAGCGTCTGGGCGTCAGGTAAATCTCCTTGGGAAAAATGGCGCCGGCAGTCGGCACTTCGACATAACCCAGTGGCTCTGCTGCCGGAAAGTTGCGGTTTTCGTAGTAGATGCGCGCAGAGGACGTGATGCTGGCGCTGAACCAGTAAATGCTGATGTCCGTGAGCAGGTCGTCTTTGCTGAACCTGGTGTCCAGACCATTGACGCTTTGCCGGTCAATATCGCTCCAGCCGTGGAATTTCTCAACGATCCATGCCGCCAGTCCCGCCGGTGAGTCATTGAGTGCAACACCCAGTGTCTGTGGTTTGGTGCCCTGAATCTGCTGATAACCGACTTCATCGGCCATGAAGGCCTGTCGCTCCCTGCGGGCCGTCATCTCTTCTTCTGTCACGTCGTCCCGGATGGCAGGATCCTCCGGAGGGCTGGCCAACACAAAATTGGAATGCAGGCCCAGCACTCGATCAGCAAACTGATGGGCATGAATCCTGTTAATAATCGCTCCCCAGTCTCCACCCTGCAGACCGTATTGATCATAGCCCAGCCGTTGCATCAGGGCGGCCAGTATCTGCGCCATGCGCTCCGGGTTAAACCCTCGCTCCTGAGGCTCTCCAGAAAATCCAAAGCCAGGCAGGCTGGGTGCGATGACATGAAAGGCGTCCTCAGCATTGCCGCCGTGTTGCTGGGGTTCTGTCAGTGGACCAATAATATGGCGAAACTCGGCGATGGAACCTGGCCAACCATGTGTGATCATCAGCGGTGTAGCGTCTGGGTTGGAGGAGCGCTGGTGTATAAAATGAATCGGTACGCCATCAATGGTGGTCACGTACTGATCCAGGGTATTCAGCTGACGTTCCTGTTCCCGCCAGTCAAACTGGTGTTGCCAGTAATCAACAAGCTCTGTCAGGTATTGAGCGTTGGTACCATATTCCCAGCCAGTGCCCGGGATCTGCGCCGGCAGCCTGGCGTTGGCCAGGCGATACCTCAGATCGGCAATTGCCTCGTCAGGGACATGAATCTCGAACGGCATAATGGCTGAATCGCCGGCAGGCTGAGCCTGCAGTGTGGTGCAGGCAATGCAGAGGCAGAGAGTGTTGATCAGGTGACGTATTGTTCTTGATACGGGCATTTTAATACCTCTGAATTTTATGCTTTTGAAAGGCTTTGCTAGTCGCTCAGCTTAGCGCGTTTTTGCCCTTCATAGCTGCTTCTGTGTCTGTTATTCGCGGGAGTGGTGAGGTGGGAATGGGGCCGATGATACGGCTACCGGCAGTGTTAGAGAACAGGAAGAGTCAGGGTTTGATGGAGAGAGAAGCCGGAGCGGCTTCTCTCTGTTGCTGCTATGTCCACTCAGCGGGCGCTGAGTGAAGTCCTCAGGCAGTCAATTTAGCGGCAATTTCTGCGACGCGTTTGCCCTGGTGACGCGCGATGGCCAGTTCACGATCATCTGGCTGGCGCGCGCCGTCGCCGCCGGCCAGAGTAGAGGCACCGTAGGGCGTGCCGCCGCTGACTTTGGAGATATCGAACATTTCACCAGTGGTATAGCCCAGCGGTACAATCGTCATGCCGTGGTGAGCCAGGGTTGTCCACGTGGATGTGATAGTCATTTCCTGACCGCCACCTGTCGCTGTCGATGTAAATACACTGCCAACTTTGCCAGCCAGTGCGCCTTTGGCCCACAGACCACCGGTCTGGTCCAGGAAATTGCGCATTTGCCCGGACATATTGCCGAAGCGGGTTGGTACGCCAAAGATGATGGCATCATAGTCAGCCAGTTCGGTCGGGCTGGCGATGTCAGCAGCCTGATCCGTCTTGCCGCCAGCCGCCTTGAACGCCTCTGTCGGCATGGTTTCCGGGACCCGTTTGATGGTAACCTCAATCCCTTCAACGCTGCCTGCGCCCTGCGCTACAGCGTTAGCCATCGTCTCGATGTGACCGTACATGGAATGGTAAAGCACTAAAACGCGTGTCATGAATCTGTCCTCTTGTGTGAATTGCGACTGCGACGTCAATAATCAGCATAGCTGGGAAGATTCCGATGAATGGTGCAGTTTTTCTGCGCGATAGATCGAATTTTTTAATGAATTGTTAGGAGATCACTGATGCGGCGATTTTTTTCGGGGCTGGGACGCCTGATCGACGGCCTGATGACCATTACTGGCAGAATCATTTTCCTTCTGGTTCTGGCTTTCGTTCTGTTGCTCATTTTCTCCAGTCCGGCGACCGTTACCGTCCCGTCCACCAGTGCCCTGGTCTGGGCACCTACCGGTGTCATCAGTGAACAACGTTCACCGGCGGCAGCCAGCGACCTGATGTTTGGAACCGGGCTGCCGCAAAACAGTCTGATGCCGGAACTGCTGGAGTCGCTGGCAGTTGCAGAAAATGACGGGCGTATTGGCGCGCTGGTGATAGATGTCAGTGAACTGCTGGGCGTCAGTCCGGCCCAGCTGGAAACCCTGGGTGATGCCCTGCAGCGATTTGCGGATACCGGCAAACCCATCTATGCATTTGGCGAATACTTTACCCAGGCTCAATACGCGCTGGCCTCCTACGCGGATAACATCACGCTGCACCCTATGGGTAATCTGATGGTGACCGGCTTTGGCGGTAACCAGCTTTACTTCCGCGATCTGCTGGAGCGCCTGAATGTTCAGGTTCACGTGTTCCGCGTTGGCGAATTCAAATCTGCTGCCGAACCATTCTCTCGCATGGACATGTCTGAAGAGGCGCGTGCCGACAATCAGAATCTGTTGAATGCACTCTGGTCGCGCTATCTGACGCGGGTGGCGGGCAACCGTGAAATGAGTACGGCCCAGTTGCAAAGCTATGCCGACAATTACCCGGCATTGCTGGAGGCGGCGAATGGCAATATGGCGCGCGTCGCCTTTGAACAGGGTCTGGTGGACAATATCGCGGATGCCAACAGTTTCCGGCGCCAGGTCGCGGCCGAGGTGGGCGTCAGCAATGGCAGTTTCTCGCAGATACACTACCTGGACTATTTGAACGCGACATTTACGCCACAGGTACCGGGTACCGATCAGGTCGGTGTGATTGTTGCGGAAGGTACCATCATGCCGGGTGAGCAGCCGCTGGGCATGATTGGAGCGGACAGCCTGACAGCGCTGATTCAGCAGGCGCAGCAGGATGCCTCCATCCGGGCGGTTGTCCTGCGTGTTGACTCTCCCGGTGGGTCGGCGCTCGCATCTGAACAGATTCGCGGGGCGCTGGATCAGCTGCAACTCTCCGGCAAGCCTCTTGTTGTATCGATGGGTGGCCAGGCGGCCTCGGGCGGCTACTGGATATCGGCCAGCGCCGACCAGATCTGGGCCTCACCATCCACAGTGACTGGCTCAATTGGTGTGATTGGCATGATCCCCACTTTTGAACGGGCACTGAGCGAGCTGGGTGTGGGGGTTGATGGAGTTGGCACAACCGAGTTGACGCGTGCCGGCGACCCCTTGAGCGGCCTGAACGAACCCATGCGGCGGGTGTTCCAGTCGAGCATCGACGATACCTATGCGCGCTTCATCAATCTGGTCGCAGAGGGTCGGGACCTGCCCCGTGAGGATGTTGAGAATATCGCTGGCGGGCGCGTATGGAGCGGTGAGCAGGCGCTGGAGATTGGTCTGGTGGACCAGCTGGGTGATCTGGATCAGGCGATTGCAGCTGCCGCCGAGCTGGCAGAACTTGAGGACTATGAGCGCGTTTATCTGAGCCGCCCACTGACCTTTGGGGAGCAGTTGCTGTTACAGCTGGCCGACAGTATGGGTGGTGCGCAGATCCTGTCGAGTATGATGGCAGCTCAGAATATGCCTGCGTCGTTCAGCGGCCTGGCGGCTGTTTTGCCGGCGCTGTCAGCCGAACAGCGCCTGCGCTTGCAGTCCCTGCTAAATCTGGTTTTGCCTGCCAACCACCGGCCGGATCAACTGCGTACCCTGATGTTGTGTGACGACTGTCTCGCGATAAAGTAGTCGAATCCAAACCCTGGTGCGCCGGTCTGCGTCTAAGCAGATACAGACTCTAGTTTATTGGTCAGCACCATGAGCACCAGCCAGACTGACAGCCACCGCCATGAGCCAGCTCAGGCCGGGTCACCGCCCGGTCCGCGCTCGCCGTGGTCAGCATTCTGGCTGACGGTGCTCGCCGGACAAAGCCTGTTGCTGGCGCTGTTGTACTTCCTGCCGTTACAAACCGTATCGCAGCCCGCGGCAATCTCGATGGTGCTGGGACTGGCAGCGCTGATCTATGCCTATTACCTGCCATTGCGTTTTGTGCGTCGCCGGGCGCTGCTGGCACATATAACTGTACAGCAGAGCATGATCAGAAAACTGCTCTGGAACAGTGCTCTGCTCAAATTCACGCTGGCAATCAGCTCGCTGGCGTTGGCGGTGCTGATGCTGGTCGCCGTTGCAGCCTTGAAGCCTCTGGACTGGATGGTCATGACCGTTGGCATTCCGTTGGCTGTGCTGGTGTTTCAGCTGGCTCGACGGCTGCTAGGTCCCCAGTTCAACAGCGTCTATCAATTCCCCTATGCCATTCGTGTCAGTAATCTGCTGTTGGTCGCTCTGTTGACCATCATGCTGGTGATCGTGAATCTGTTTTTGGTGGAGGTGCCTGATACGCGCTCGGCGGACATCGTTGTGCTGGCACAGCAGGCATTTGCCAATGCTCAGTCACAGGCCGCATTCCCTGCGGCGGGATGGCTGCTCGGAGCAAGTGCCGTGGTGGACCAACTCGGCTGGCATCTGATGCAGCAGCTTAGTGGCGCTGTGGCAGCAGACGGCTGGCTGAAGCTTTTGGCATGGCTGGCGTTCCTGCTGCTGAATGCCACGAAAGCAGGCTTGATCTGGACCGCATGCAGCGGGCTGACCATGCTGGCGAGGCCACTGGCGATCCAGGTCAGGGAGACTGGAGCGAGCGATTCTGCCGGCCTGCCGCCGACATTGCGATCTTTTGCGGTTATGGCAGCTGTCCTGGTGTTTGGCGGCTGGCTGAGTCAGCAGGGGATACAGGAAAGCGCCGCTCCTATGCGACTGACAACGCTGATTGATCCCTGCCGCTGGCAGGCGCCCCAGCAACAGCAGGAGCTGATCCAGGCCTCGTCCCAGGCGCTGGACAACCATCATCAGAATCTGGATGCTGTGATGCAGCAACGCATCGCGGCGGAAGTTGATGCGGCATTCGCCGCCGCACAGCCGGGTATCGAGAAATTCCTGGACTGGAATTACAGTCTTGGTGGTCAATACACACAACTGGCTTATCTTGGGGCCACCACACTTGGTCTGCCAGGCCTCGAGTACGCCAGTCTCGAAGAGCTGCTGGATGCACGTATCTTCGAGGCCTTTGGGCATCCACTGGATCAGTCGACGCAGCTGGCACTGGTGCGGGTTCATGAGACCTATGACCAGCAGGCCGGGCAGCTCCTGGCCAGTCAGACTGCCTTGCTGAGCCAGCTTGCGGCGCAGGCGGACTGTCTCAGTACGCCAACCACGTCCTTTTCGCTGCAGGCGTTTGCGGATAAATCGGCCGTCGGGGCTGGGGCGCT
This sequence comes from Pseudohongiella sp. O18, assembly GCF_021729085.1. Classification (GTDB taxonomy): domain Bacteria; phylum Pseudomonadota; class Gammaproteobacteria; order Pseudomonadales; family Pseudohongiellaceae; genus Pseudohongiella. The sequence continues at coordinate 985,833 of NZ_JAJSAR010000001.1, forward strand.
GGCAGGTCTTGCTACCGTCCGGCTGGCCAGTCGGGCTGGTGTCAGAGTCATTAGCGGCGCAGCTTCCAGGCGGGTTGTGTCGGCGGCTTCGGCACGCGCGGCCAGCAGCGCGGCCACGGGTTCCAGCGGTGCGCTGTGCGGCCCGATGGTCGTAATTTGCACGCCGGCACTGGCGGCTGGCGCCTGGTTGCTGACCGATCTAGCCCTGAACAGCATTGATGAAGCCAGGAACCGAGACGAGCTGCGCCAGCAGATCCTGATATCACTGGAGTCTCAGAAGGAACAGCTGAAGGCAGAGCTGACCGATCATTACGCCATGGCGTCCCGTCAGATGGTTGCTGCAGTGGACGGTTATCAGCAGCAGCGATTCAGGGTCTTGCGGGACGGTCTCTGATCCCTTTCAGGCTTTTTTGAATTCCTGTGTTGCCATCTCCCTTTGTGCACTTGTGCGGCGCACCACTCGCGCATCGTTGGTGCGCATGCATTTTTGCAGGGCGTTCCATAAGCGGCCTGATTCTTGCTCAGAAATAAACTGCACCAAAAACAGCCACTGAAACCCGGTTTTCAGCGCATCACTGCACCCATCAGGTGCGCATCGGGAATATTGGCACCATAAGAGTGCAAAAACCAAGATCAAAAACAATCCGGGAGAAAAGCTATGAAGATGATCGTAGCAATCATCAAGCCGTTCAAGGCGGACGATGTGCGCGAGGCCCTGAGTGAGCTGGGCGTCAGCGGCATGACCGTCACCGAGGTAAAAGGTTTCGGGCGTCAGAAGGGGCACACTGAGCTGTATCGGGGAGCCGAATATGTCGTTGATTTTTTGCCGAAAACCAAAATAGAGGTCGCCGTCTCTGACGACGTGGTAGAGCGTGCTGTCGAAGCAATCTGTCAGGCGGCAGCCACAGGAAAGATAGGCGACGGCAAGATATTTGTGCAGGCGCTTGAACAGGTGGTGCGGATCCGCACTGGCGAAACTGGCGATTCAGCAGTGTGACGGGGAGACAGATGCAAATGATCAATAGAACAATAAGCAAACTGGGTGTGGCAGCTGCTGCACTGGGCCTGCCAGCCACCGCGCTGGCGCAGGAAGCCATCAACGGCGCCAACACTGCCTGGATACTGACTGCGACCGCACTGGTACTGTTCATGACAGTGCCGGGTCTGTCGCTTTTCTATGCCGGGCTTGTGCGCAGCAAGAACGTCCTGTCAGTGCTGATGCAGTGTTTTTCGATTGCTGCAATCATTTCAATACTGTGGCTGATGTTTGGTTACAGCATTGCCTTCGGTCCGGGCGACACCGGGTTCTGGGGAGGGCTGAGCAAGGTCTTCCTGAACGGCATCACCGTTGATTCTGTCTGGGGCGACATCCCGGAGCCATTGTTTGTCGCATTCCAGATGACCTTCGCCATCATCACACCGGCGTTGATCGTTGGTGCATTTGCCGAGCGCATGAAGTTTTCATCACTGGTGATTTTTGTTGTGCTGTGGGCAACCCTGGTTTACTTCCCGGTCTGCCACTGGGTATGGAACAGCAATGGCTGGCTGTATCAGATGGGTCTGATCGATTTCGCTGGTGGCACAGTGGTTCACGTCACGGCAGGCGTGGCGGCCGTTATCATGGCCATCATGCTGGGCAAGCGCCGTGGGTTTCTTACCGCACCGCTGATGCCGCACAACCTGACCATGACCTTTACCGGTGCTGGCATGCTGTGGGTCGGCTGGTATGGCTTTAACGCCGGTAGCGCACTGGGTGCCTCTGGTGGTGCCAGTATGGCATTGCTGGCGACCCATATGTCAGCCTCGGCTGGCGCGCTGACCTGGATGGGCATTGAATGGGTGCGTCACGGCAAGCCGAGCGGCCTGGGTGCAGTCACCGGCATGGTTGCCGGTCTGGCGACAATTACACCGGCAGCGGGTTCGGTTGGACCGGCTGGCGGCATGGTGATTGGTATCATGGGCGGTGCGCTGTGTTTTGCGGCCACCAACTTCCTCAAGCATCGTGTGAAAATCGATGACTCTCTGGACGTTTTCCCGGTGCACGGTGTTGGCGGTATCCTTGGTACGCTGTTGGCAGCTGTGTTTGCCTCGCAGGAACTGGGTGTGTTCAGTGGCAATGGTTATGCCGAGGGCATGACCATGGGTTCACAATTCGGCGTGCAGGTCATTGGTGTGCTGGCGACCGGTATATACACGGCGGTTGTGACCATCGTGCTGATGAAAGTCGTTGGCGCGCTGACCTCCGGTAACCGCGTGACACCAGAGCAGGAATTGACCGGTCTGGATATCACCGATCACGACGAGAAAGGCTATTCCATGTAAGCATTGCCTGGCGCACGAGGGGTCAAATGGCCCTCGTGCGCTGACTGGCTTTTAGTCTAGACAGGCCCGGACGTTGTCGCGCAAGTGATGGGGGTTGATCGTGCCCACCACAACCGCGCTGACGCCGGGCTCCTGTAGCGAGAATTGCAGATTGCTGCGCACCGGGTCGGCGCTGCTATCCACGACAGCATGACCGCTGGCAAATGCCTTTTTAATCAGCACACCCTTGTTAAGCTTGCAGGCCTGCTGAATGACCTGTCGTTCTTCCTGTTGGTCTGGATTGAAGGTCACCATCACGACATCGCTGTGCTGCAGGGCGAGCAGCCCACCCTCGACGGTTTTGCCAGACAGGCCAAATGCGCGAATGTTGCCTGCCTCTTTTAACCTGGCCAGGGTTTCGAAGCAGTCGCTGTGTTCGATAATCTCACGGTCGCGCCCATCAGAATGGACCAGCACAAGGTCCAGATAGTCTGTGTTCAGCCGTTTCAGGCTGCGGTGTATACTGGCGCGCGTATGCGTGGCGCTGAAGTCGAATCGCGACTGGCCATCGACGAACTCTTCGCCAGTTTTTGTGCAGATGACCCATCGCTGCCTATCCCATAGCAACTCACCAAGACGTTGCTCGCTGATGCCATAGGCGGGTGCGGTATCGATCAGGTTGATGCCAAGCTCAGTTGCTGTCGCCAGCAGATTCAGAATGTGTCTGTCATCCGGAAGCTCAAAGCTTGAGGGATACTTGACGCCCTGATTTCTTCCAAGCTTGACAGTTCCCAGGCCCAGGCAGGAGACATCGATGCCAGTGCTGCCCAGCGTTCGTTTTGGAATCATCAGAACTTCATTCATCGCAGCGCCTCCCAGGGGGCAGTGGCGAGCGATGCTGCTGGCAGAGACTGCAACAGGGGAGCGGCATCCTGCCCGGCTGGAGTAAGCGTTTCGGCGACCTGCTTCAACACCGTATCTCCAAGGTCAGGACACAGCGTCAATTTGGTCGGCCAGCACACCAGCAGTGAATCGCAGCGCGATACATGTGCGGTATCGGGGCGGCGCAGGTCGGCAATTGCCGGTTCTGCGCGGTCGACATGTATGCTCTGCCAGTTTGCCCCTGATGTATTTACCCAGGGGAACAGCCGGTTCAGCTCCTGTTCGGCGCGCTGATGCTGTTGAGTATCCGGTAACCCTACGCCCGACTCTGCCAGTTCACCACCCAGGTACCAGACCCACTCATTGGTTTCTGGTGTTTTAACAGGGTGACAGGTGACAGTCAGTCGCGGTGTCATGCCAAAGCTGTCACCGACGCAGTGCACATAGGCGGGAAGGGGATGGTCGAGTCTGACAGCGACCATGTGCAGAGGGCGTCGCTGCATGGCGGGTTTGTTGACCTGGGGGGCTGCCGACCAGGACGCCAGCAGTGCCTCGTTACCAGCACCTGCGCACAGGATTGTCATCCGGCAGCGCAGAACTGTCTGCTCATCGCCCTCAGTCAGGCGGAGCAGCTTATCGCCCAGCTCAATGCGCTGGCATTGGCGGATACGGTCACTGTGAGCACTGGCAAGCGATTCAAGCAGGCTGGGGGTGTCGACAACAAAGTCAGTCAGCTGATACAAAGTGCCGCGTGTCCCGCCTGATGCTGCCTGTTGGAAAAACGCAGGATAGTCATCAGGTTTTAAGGCATCGATACGGCCGCGTAATGCCTTGCTGCCCAGGAATGTCTTGAAGCGCGAGCGCACCGAACCGTCTGACCACATATAGTAATTGGGTGACAGGACGCGCACATTACGAAGATCCAGTTCGCCCGTGCCGTCCAGGCAGGATCGCCAACGGTCCGGCATGTCGGCAATTGCGCTGCTGGCAGGGCTGAGTACACCATTAAGTGCATACTTCAGGCCGCCATGGATGATACCTTGCGAGGCAAGCGTCTGACCCTGCCCGATCTTTCCCTGTTCTACAAGCACACAGTCGTACCCAGCCTTCTGCAGGCGATTCAAAACCCACAGGCCGGCAATGCCGCCGCCAACAATGGCAACCTGTACTTGCTGTTCACTCATGAATTACCACCATCGTCGCCATTTAAAATATAGCAGCAGGCCGCCACTACACAGGGCCATAAAAAACAGTGCGGCAGGGTAACCCCATTGCCACTGCAGTTCCGGCATATTTTCGAAGTTCATGCCGTAGATGCCAGCAATGAAAGTCAGCGGCATGAAAATGCTGGCGAACATGGTCAGCACTTTCATGACTTCATTCATGCGCTGGCTGACGCTGGATACATACAGGTCCAGCAGACCCGCCAACAGGTCGCGGAGAGTTTCGATGTTATCAATGATGTGTATGGTGTGATCATAAACATCGCGCAAAAACATGCGAATCTCGTCGCTGAGAATGACACTCTCGTCACGGCTCAGGCTGCTGAGTACTTCCCTGAGCGGCCAGATGGCCTTGCGCAGCAGTAACATCTCGCGTTTGAAATGATGTATGCGGTTGACCGTATCCTTACTGGGCTTATCCAGCAGTTCAAACTCCAGGTCCTCAATCGCATCGCCGAGTTTTTCCAGAATCAAAAAATAATTGTCGACCAGCGCATCTATCAGGGCATAGGCCAGGTAGTCTGGACCCAGTCGCCGGATGCGGCGGCCACTGCGCAGCCGTTCGCGAACGCCGTCAAAGACATCGCCCGGTTTTTCCTGAAACGACAGTACGTAGTCGTCGCCAACCACCAGGCTTATTTGTTCGAATTCAATGTCGTGCGCCTGGTCATTGAACTGCAGCATCTTGATGACGATATACAGGTGTTTGTCGTGGACTTCGATTTTGGGTCGGTGATCGGTGTTCAGGATGTCTTCCTGAATCAATGGGTGCAGCTCGAAGCGGTCGCCAATTTCGCGAATGATGTCCGGATTGTTCAGTCCGTCAATATTGAACCAGCTGGTGATGTCCGAGGCTTCTGGTGGATGGCACTGTGCCGGGTCCGAAAGCTGGAATTCTTTCAGGCTGGATTCGTTATAAGCAATGAGCCGGATATTGATATCGGTGTTTTTTGTTTCACCGACGTGGATAAGGGTCCCGGGCGCGGCGCCCACTTTTTTGCCGCGTTTTTTGATCAGCTTTGCCGAGTGGTGTACACGATGCGGTTTTGCCATGTGCGCTCAACTTTATTTGATTTGCACGGGTGCCGGAATCCTGTAATCATTCCCGCCAGAACGGCGCTATGGTACCACGCCCGGGCGCTGACTTGTCATAAACGTCGCATTGACGCGTGTGTCCTCGCAGCCCCGGCCAGTCCCGAATCGGGCGTGATACCTGGCGTATTGCAGGACAGGAAAGGGAGTCTGAGTGAACAGGACTGTTTATAACCTGGCATTTTATATGGTGCTGCCACTGATCGTGTTGCGGCTGCTTTGGCGCGCCCTGTTTTTGCCTGCGCCCGAGTATGCCCGGCGCTGGGGCGAACGACTGGGGTTTGTTGACAAGGCGCGCGCCGGCCGACAGGAACGGCGGTGGATATGGGTACATGCAGCGTCCGTGGGCGAATCGGTTGCAATTTCACCACTGGTCAAGCGGCTCAGGCGTCTGAATCCGCACTGGGGTATCGTGGTAACCACGATGACGCCAACCGGTTCGGAGCGCGTACGCGAGTTGTTCGGCGACGACATTTGTCATGTCTACGCGCCCTATGACTACCGTGGCGCGGTCACACGCTTTTTGCGTGCTTTTAAGCCAGCCATGGTGATTCTGGTTGAAACGGAATTGTGGCCCAATCTGGTCCACTACAGCAAGCGCAGCGGCGCGGCCATCATGGTGGCCAATGCCCGCCTGTCAGAAAAGTCATTTCGCGGCTACGAGAAGTTCTCCGCGCTGGGTAAACCCATGCTGCAGCAGATCGATCTCATTGCTGCGCAGACTGCAGACGATGCCGAACGCTTCCGAAAGCTGGGTGTGCCAGATACGGCGCTGCGCGTTACCGGCAGTATGAAGTTTGATATCGGGCTGCCAGCCGATCTGCAGGCGCGTGTTGATCAGATGCGACTGCGCCTCGCACACTCCGACCGCCCGATCTGGATCGCTGCCAGTACCCGTGAAGGCGAAGATGAAAAAGTGCTGCGGGCCTTTGAGCTGATAAGAAGATCAATCCCGGATGCGCTGCTGGTTCTGGTGCCGCGCCACCCGGAGAGATTCAATTCGGCTGCCAGGATCTTCGAGAGCGCCGGTTACGAGGTTGTTCGCCGCAGCGAAGACACAAGCGTCAGTGCAGAGACAGCCGTTTTTCTGGGTGACAGCATGGGTGAGCTGCCCGTCTACATGAGTCTGGCGCAACTGGCTTTTGTCGGCGGCAGCCTGGTGAATACTGGCTGTCAGAATGTGCTGGAGCCCGCTGCGCTGGGGCTTGCTGTAATCACCGGCCCCTCCCAGTATAACTTTCAGGCCATTTGCGAGCAGTTGCAGGAGCGGGGTGCCCTGCTCACAGTGCACGATGAAACGGCTCTGGCAGAGCAGGTGATTAGACTGCTTCAGGATCGCTCTGCACGGGAGCAGATGGGACTGGCCGGCCAGCAGGCGATTGCAGCCAACCAAGGGGCGCTGGATCGCGTCTATGATCTGGTGCTTGAGCATCTGCCGAGCGTTTAATCGGGCAGCGGCCGCATGGTCAGATTGTGTGGCTGACCATTATTTATCCAGATATTGTCCTCAATCCGTATGCCGCCATATGGCAGCAATTCGTCTACCAGTTTCCATTGCACAAGACCCACGTGATCGCCAGCGCGTGCTTTGTCCAGCAGCATGGGGATGAAGTAAACACCTGGTTCGATAGTGAAGACCATGTTGTTCTGGATAGTACGCGTTGTCCGCAGGGCCGGAAACTGAGGTGGTGGAGTGGCGATGGTGCCATCCGGCGCGGTCATGCGCCCGCCGACATCATGGACCTGCAGGCCCAGCAGATGGCCAAGGCCATGAGGCAGGAATGTGGTCGTCAGGCCAGTCTCAAAAACCTCTTCAGCCGTGCCGATACAAACGCCGGTATCGACGAGCAGCCGAGCCAGCAGGCGGTGCGAATGGACGTGCAGATCGATGTAATTCATGCCAGGTTTGATGGCTTCGATCACCTCGCGTTGCAGTGATTGCACGCCGGCCAGCAGGGCTTTGAACTCGGGGTGACAATCAGGGCGAACCCAGGTGCGGGTAATGTCCGAGCAATATCCCGCACTGCGACAGCCGGCATCAATCAGCAATACCCGGTTGTGGCTCTGATCGGCTGAGGAACGGCGTTGCTTGTGCTGATAGTGCAGCGTCGCGGCGTGTTCATTAACCGCAACAATGCTTGGATAGGGAAGGTCCTGATCAAGCGCGCGGCAGGCACGCAGATAGGCCATGTGAATATCGTACTCATCGCTACCGTCCAGAAAGGCGTCATGGGCTGCCTGGTGACCGGTAAGAGCCAGCGCATTGGCGTTTGCGACTCGGTGCACCTCGTAAGCAGTTTTGAACGCCCGTCGAAAGTCGAGCTGGCTCAGCAGCCGCGGCGGATTGATGGCTTGCGGTGCGATATCCAGTGATTCGGCCAGTGCTATGCCTTCACCCAGAAACACAAGTTTTTCATGTGTATCAAGCCTCGGGCGTAGCTCTCTGGCGAGTTGTGATAAATCACTGAGAATCACGATCTCGAATTCTTTTGCCCACCACAAAGGCATATCCACATGCTGGTCATGCCAGAAATCCTGGGGAATGACGGCAAAGAACACGGGCGTTTTGCCTGGGCGAATCAGTACCAACTGATCGGGACGGTCGACGGGTAACCAGCGCAGGTAGTGGCCCCACGCGCGAAACGGCATGGCATGGTCGTCTGCGTAGTGGTCATGCGACATACCGCTATGGACCAGCACGCTGTGTTCAGCCAGTTTTGCTGCCTGAAGCGCCTCAGAGTATTCCGCTACCAGGCACTTCAGGTGTTCGGCAAATAATTCTTCGGTCTTCATGCTGTGTGATAATACGCCTAATAAGTGTCAAGTGACAGACCATGAACGCATTCAGTATTCGAAAGATTATCCATTGTGATTGCGATTGCTTTTACGCGGCCATCGAGATGCGGGATAACCCCGAACTGCGCGGCAAGCCTCTGGCCGTCGGTGGTTCAAGTGAGCGCCGCGGCGTCGTGGCAACCTGTAACTACGAGGCGCGCAAATATGGCATTCATTCTGCCATGCCTATGGCAACCGCACTCAGGCGTTGTTCGCAGTTGCGCGTAGTTCCGCCACGTATGGATATATATCGGCAGGTATCTCGCCAGGTTCAGGCCATTTTCAGCGACTACACGGATCTTATTGAACCATTATCGCTGGATGAAGCCTATCTCGATGTATCCGAGGCTCAGGCCTGCCGTGGCAGTGCCACGCTGATTGCATCGGAGATACGTCAGCGGGTCCGGGAAACGCTGGGTATTACGATTTCTGCCGGTATCGCTCCGAATAAGTTTCTGGCCAAGATTGCCAGCGACTGGAACAAGCCGGATGGTCAATATGTCATCCGTCCACAGGAAGTCGATGACTTTGTCCGCCAGTTGCCGGTAAAAAAACTCTTCGGTGTTGGCAAGGTGACAGCAGGGCGCCTGCACTCATTGGGGATCTCTACCTGTGAGGATCTGCGTGCTTACAGTGAGCAGGCCTTGCTGGCTCAGTTTGGCAGCTTTGGAGCGCGATTACATCAACTTTGCCGGGGCATAGACGATCGGCCGGTCAAGGTTGAGCGGCAACGCAAGTCACTTAGTGTGGAAAACACATTTGCGGCTGATTTGCCTGACCTTGACGCCTGTTTGCAGCATATTGATGAACTTTATCAGCAAATGCAGCGACGATGGCAGTCAATCCATTCACGTTACCGGGTATCGGGTTGCTTCGTGAAGCTTAAATTCAACAATTTTGTCTCAACCACCGCTGAGCACCTGGCTGATGATATGCATCGTGACTGGTTCCCGGGATTGATGGCCCAGGCCTGGCAGCGTCACCAACGCCCGGTGCGATTGATTGGACTTGGGGTGCGACTGAAACCGCGCGACCCGGAGACGGAAGTCGATCAATTGCAGCTGGCGCTGGACGACTGACAGGGTCTCAGTCGCGCAGGCGAATCAGACCTTCCTGACACACTGATGCCACCAGCACGCCGTCTCTGGTAAAGATATTGCCGCGGTTAAACCCGCGCGCCTGCGACGAAGACGGGCTGTCCTGGCTGTAGAGCAGCCACTGATCCATGCGGAAAGGGCGATGGAACCACATGGTGTGGTCAAGGCTGGCGATCTGCAGCTTGGGGTCGAACAGGCTCTGTCCATGCGGGCGCAGACTGGTCTGCAGCAGCGTCATATCGGACGCGTATGCCAACAGGTGTTCATGGTAGGGGTAGTCTTCAGGCAAATCGGTATTGATGCGGAACCATACGCTGGTCTGCGGCGCTTTTGGCGTGTTGTCGAACAGGCTGTTGATATCGACATGGCGCAGGTCCACTGCAAACTGCCTGGAGAAGCGGTCAAGCAGCTCATCCGATATTTTACCGCGAAACTGTTCAGCCATCTGTTTGCGATCGGCACATTCCTCAGGTGGCGGCACATCAGGCATATCGACCTGGTGCGACAGGCCTTCTTCGCGCACCTGAAATGATGCGGACATGTTAAGAATGGCTTTGCCGTGCTGGATGGCAACGATGCGCCGGGTCGTGAAGCTGCGACCATCCCGAATGCGATCTACCTGGTAAATGACCGGGTGCTTAAGGTCCCCAGGGCGCAGGAAGTAGGCATGAAGTGAGTGTACGTGACGATCCTCGGGAACGGTGTGAGTGGCACTCAGCAGCGCCTGAGCCAGTACCTGGCCGCCATACACACGGAACCATCCCTCATTGTTAGAGGAGGTTCGATACAGATTCTCATCCAGCTTTTCCAGAGCCAGATGATTCATAAGTTGTGTCAGTTGTTCGTTGTCGCTGCTCATTGTTGCGTTCCTGCTTGGCGATTATCAATGCGATATTACCGGTAGTTTACCAGTTTGCACGCAAGTCTACCGATGCATCTTGCCAGTCGACCGGGCAGAGAGCGCAGCTTTCTTTACCAGGCGACATGCCAGGCGTATGATTCAGGAACTAAGCAAAACAACAATAATCAAGATTAAAGGAGAGAGCAGATGCGACGGACATTGATGGGGGCTGCGCTGGTATCGGCCGCAGTTCTGTTAGCGGCAGTTTGGTCCAATGGATCGGCAGATGCAGCCCAGGATGACGCGCTGATGGCAGTCAAACAACAGTTTATTGGCCACTACGAACTGGTCAGTTTTGTCAGCTTCCCGGCCACTGGTGGTGAAGTCGACAATAACTATGTTGGCCGCATCATGTACGATGAAAACGACCAGATGTCCGCTCAGGGAATGCCCAAGGATCTACCTGAACGTGCTGCGCAGACCACAGAGCTGGTGCGCGGAGGGTTTGCATACTGGGGGCCTGTCACCTGGGATATCTCCCAGAACAAAGTCACACACCACGTTGAAGGTTCGCCTACGCGCGGCAGCTGGGTGGGTGAAGACAATGTGCGCTACTACGAGTTCACCCCGGAAGGCTTGTTGAAACTCTCAATTCGTGATGAGAACGGTCGTACCACCGGTACCCTGACCTGGCGACGTATCGAAGACTGAAGACGCTACAGAAAGCCTCCTGTGATGGCGGCATTCTGATTAAAATTCGATGCTGTCCCGGTAAGCAGGTATTTCGGCTCGAATGCCCTTGTCCTGCTGCAGCCGGTCGGAGAGTGCCTGCAGCGCCTCTGTTTCGCCATGGACCAGCATGACACGTGGGCGCTGGGTTTCAGTGCCGGGTGACTCTTTGCGGAAGCGATCAATCCAGTCGATCAGTTCATCCTGTCCGGCATGCGCTGACAGACCGCCGATGGTCTCGATACGCGCGCCGACCTTGAAATCGTCACCAAACATCTTGAACGTTTCGACGCCATCGACCAGCATCCTGCCCAGCGTGCCGCGTGCCTGAAATCCGATAAAGATTACTGTGTTTTCGCGTTTCCAGATCCGGTGTTTGAAATGATGGCGAATTCGCCCCCCGGTACACATTCCGCTACCTGCGATGATCAGGGCGCCCTGCTTGATGGCATTGATCTGCATCGAATCTTCGGCCGAACGGCACAGTTTGAGAGTCGGCAGAAACTGCGCCAGTGACTCACGGTTGGCGTCGCTAAGGCAGCGAATGTCTTCGTCGTCCAACAGATGTAGCCAGCGGTCATAGATTTCGGTTACCTCAATGGCCATCGGGCTGTCCAGAAATACCTGCCAGTTATCCAGTTCACCACTGTGATGCAGGCAACCCAGGTAATAGATCAGCTCCTGTGAGCGACCAATCGCGAAGGAGGGAATCATGACATTGCCGCCTGCCTCCCAGGTCTCGTGAAGAACCTGTCTGAACTGCTCGAGTGTCGCATCGTGGTCGCGGTGATTGCGGTTGCCATAGGTGCCTTCCATCAACACCAGGTCGGCCTCGTTAACATATTCTGGATCATTCATCAGGGCGGAATGGCGGTTGCCGAGATCGCCTGAGAATACAAGAATTCTCGGTTTGCCGTGCTCAATGATCTTCAGGTGCACAATCGCTGAACCAAGAATATGACCGGCATCCAGAAAGGTCAGCTCAACATCCGCTGCAATACCGAATGGTTTTCGGTATTGCTTGCCATCGCAGAGGCGAAGCACCTTTTCCACATCATGTGCTGTGTATCGAGGCTCAATTAATGGGCGACCAGCACGCTGCCGACGCAGGTTATCCCGTTCCAGGTCTCGCTCATAAAGGCCGCGCGCGTCCTCCAGCAGCACGCGAAGGAGCTGACGGGTAGCCTGAGTGCAGTAGATTGGGCCGTCGAAGCCCTGATTTACCAGTGTCGGCAGCAGACCGGAATGGTCCAGGTGACCATGCGACAGAATCACTGCGTCAATCTCGGCTGGATTAAAGGGGAAACTTTCCTCATGAACGCGGTCAACCGCATCGCCGCCCTGATGCATGCCACAGTCAAGCAGGATTTTGCCAACAGCTGGTGATTCCAGCATGTGGCAGGACCCAGTCACTTCCTGGGCGGCACCATAAAATGTCAACTTGGCCATAAGACTTTCAGATCCTTTAATAGGTGCATCATTTGCTTACGTCGATAACAACACAATGGTCAGCACCGTTATGATCACCAGCAGAGTACTGCTCAGATTCACCGTACTGCCATGCCACAGACGGTTCCAGCGTCGCTCCATGTTTCGCAGTGAGCGTGTGTCGAATTGCCAATCGGGAGTCTCCTGCGTCAACCTGCCCAGTGTTCTTTTGAGTCGCAGTGACATTGGAACCATCAGATTCGGCAGCCACCGGCCCATCCTGTCTGCCTCAAACGGCAAGCGACTCCCCAGCGCATACATCACCATGGCGATACCCAGCGGCCAGCAGAGCGCCCACAGATTGCTCGCGCTCAGGCTGTAGAGAATCGACTCACGCATGCTGGGCCACAGCCATGGCAGCACAGCCGGGCAGCTGGCCAGTACAATCCACGCGGACAGTTTGCGGATACCTGGCGGCGCAGTGTCGGGCTCTGCATTACTGTGTGATGATAAGCGCCGGAACAGCACCAGTGCCTTGATCATGATCAAGGCACTGGTGATTGAACCAGCAATAATAAGATTGCGCCAGATCGCCAGCTCGTCAGTTGCCAGCGCGGATTTAAGCTCACTTTTCACCGCTGCGCCGGAGGTCAGCGGAAGGCCAGCGATTGACAGAGCAGTTGTCAGTAGAAGCACGGCCAGCAGAGCCTGTAACCACGCTGTCGGGATGCGGTGTTTGAAAAGGTCGGCTGCCAGAAACAGTGTGCCTTTGGCCAGGCCATGATGCACGCCGTATAGCATCAGGATGACGGCAATCTCTGAGCGCTGCCCGGGCAGGTGCCAGCTCAGGCCCACCAGAAACAGCAAAAAACCGATCTGGCTGATTGATGAAAACGCCAGTAACTGTTTGACATTGCTTCGCGTCAGACCCATCAGTGCGCCATAAAACGCACTGAATACAGCCACAGACATGACTGGTATGGCCCATTCCTGCATCAGCGAAGCAGCAGGCAGAATTTTCCACAGACCAAGAATGCCGGCCTTGATCATGACGCCGGACAGGACCGCGCTGGCGGGCGCCGGCGCCGCCGGATGTGCTAATGGCAACCAGACGTGCAGAGGCCAGAAGCCCGCCTTGAGGCCCAGACCGGCCAGCACGAGCGCTGCAGGCAAGGGATTGATATCGCTGCCCTGCCAGGCGGCAAACTGCACGGCACCGCCAAGCTGATAACTTATCATGATCAGACCGGATAACAGCGCCATTTCGCCAAGGACAGCAAGCTGCAGATAGATGCGACCCGCCCGGCGAGCGACGGGAGTTCTGTCGTGAACGACCAGACCATAAGCCGCCAGGCTCATCATGGAAAAACCGATGTAAAAGCTCAGGGCATCCTGCGAGACGATCAGCAGCAGGTTGCCTGCCATTGATACAAGCCAGAGGGTCCAGAATACGGGGCCCCGTATTGATCCCGCCGCATAAACAGATGACAGCAGCCACAGTGCCGCTGTAAACAACAGCCACGCAGCATCAAGCGGTCCCTGAATGCCAATCAGGGCGTCTGGCCAGAAACTGTCGAGTGGCATCGTCATGTTCACAGGGCAAACTCCTGGCTGATGATGAATTCCGTCCAGCCCAGCGGGCTGGCCAGGCTGCCCGCAAAAATGCCGGCAAGCAGGGACAGCAGCGCCGTGAACAGTGGTGGCAGCAGCATCATCCAGTGAGTCTCAAAGCGTGATTTCTTGAAGTTGTCCTCAGGCCACCCCGCTGTTGGCGGCTGAGCAAACCAGCCGCGATATATCAGCGGCATGAAATACATGGCGTTCAGAATTGATGAGCCAATCAAAACCGCCAGCATCGCATCATTGCCTGACTCGAGTGCCCCCAGCCCGAGATACCATTTGCTGAAGAAGCCGGCAATCGGTGGCACACCAATCATGCCAAGCGCACCGACTGTAAAGGCGCTCATGGTCAGAGGCATGCGTTTACCCAGACCATCCATCTCCTGAATTCTGTGAATGCCAAGAGTCTCCGCCATGTTGCCGGCACAGAAAAACAGCGTGATCTTCATCAGGCCCTGATGCACCAGATGAACTACTGCGCCGATAGCCGCTGTCGGCCCTGCCATCGCAACACCAAGCGTAATGTATGACACCTGGCTGACTGTAGAGAATGCCAGCCGGCGCTTGATGTCAGTCTGTCGCAGAGCCTGAATGGAGCCGTAAAGAATGGTGAATGCGGCAGCCAGCATCAACACCGGAGTCAGGCCGAGTGCAATGCCCGTTTCCACACCAAATACATCGTAGACCACGCGGATTATGCCAAACGCGCCAGCCTTTACAACTGCTACCGCGTGCAGCAATGCGCTGACTGGCGCCGGCGCTACCATGGCTCTGGGCAGCCAGCCATGCAGGGGGAACAGTGCAGCTTTAACTCCCAGTCCCACAATCATCAATGCGAATGCCGCCATCAACGCAAAGCGGTTTTCTTCTACCGCGCCGGAAACATAGCCGCCGGGTATAAAGTCACTGGTACCTGTGATTGAGTGCAGCAGTGCCACGCCCATCAGCAGCAAGGTACCGCCAGACAGGGTATAGACCAGATAAAGCCGCCCGGCCTTGAGTGCCGCATCGGTGCCGCGATGAACAACCAGTGGAAACGTTGCCAGCGTCAGCAGTTCAAAGAACAGCAAAAACGTAATCAGATTGCCTGACAGTGCGATACCGACAGTAGCACTGACACATAGACTGAAGTATCCAAAGAATCGCGACTTGAGTTGCGATTTCTGCAGGTAGCCGATGGCATAGATAGTTGTAGCCAACCACAATATTGACGAGAGCGTTACAAACTGCAGAGATAGTGCGTCGCCCTGCAGAACCAGGCTGGCGCCGGGCAGAAAGTCCACTTCGAATCGAAAGCGCAGTCCCTGGCTGACTCCGAGCAGCATCAATAGAACCAGGCAGAGCTTGATGACAATTCCGCCCAGGTTGAGGATGGTGCGCCGTCTGGCGGCGTTTTCTGGCGTGGCGAATATCAATAGCGCCGGGATCAGAGAGCTCAGTATGATCAGCACCGGCAGCAGGCTGGTCCAGCGCATCATTTGCACCAGGATCATACGCCACCTCCGGCCAGCAGTCCGATCAGTTGTTCACCCAAAAGTGCCATGCCCCACACAATAAGTGCTGGCAGCAGGGCCAGCCAGTGGCCCATCAAGTGCGGGCGCGTGTCTGGTGGGTTGATAGTTGCGCGATCAAACGCCAGGACCACAACGCGAAAAATATATGCCGCTGATACCAGCGTGCCCAGCAAGATGCCAAAGGCCCACGGCCAGTTCTGTGGCTGGCTGAGAATGGGTTCCAGCAGTACCCACTTCGCCAGAAAGCCGCCACTGGGAGGCAGTCCGATCAGACTGCCACCGGCAACCGCAAAGGCGAACATGGCTATCGGCACGGTCTGCGTGGCGCCACGCAGACCAGTCAGGCGGCGCGTGCCCAGCGTGCCCTGCATCTCGCCGGCCGCCATGAACAGGGAGGCCTTGGCAAGACCATGAGCGATTACAAACAACCACAGGGCAATATGCATCTGGGGAATTTGCCATGACATCAACAAACCCAGCGCCATCAGCGCGTAACCAAGCTGCGCCACGGTCGAATAGGCCACCAGAACCTTGATGTAGGGTGATCGCATCGCCGCCCAGCCACCGGCGACCAGTGCGATCATACCGGCCGTTGCAACCATGGGGCCGACCTCACGGGCAAGATCGGCGGGTGCCACTTCAGTCCAAACCAGCCACAGAATGAACAGCGGGCCTTTGACCACAACGGCAGATAACAGGGCACTGACCGCTGCGGGTGCGCCGGCATGCGCTGCCGGCAACCAGAGATGCAGTGGCCATAGTGCACCCTTTAGCATCAGGCCAGCAGTAATCAGGGCCAGCGCCAGACGTGTCCTGGCACTGTCGGCGCTCACGGAGGCTAGCTGCATGACATCCAGCGTGTGGTACTCACTGTACAGAAAAACCACACCCAGCAAATAAATCATTGAAGCTGCCAGTGAAAGCAACAGATAGTCAGCAGCAGCCTGATAGGCTTTCGGGCCGCTAAGCGCAACCATGGCAACAGCGGCCAGCCCAATCAACTCCAGTGTGATATACAGATTGAACAGATCTGCTGACAGCCACAGTGCCGCCAGCGCGGTGTGCAGAAATGCGCTCAGCACCCAGAAGTCGTCGCCGGAGGCAAAGCGGCTGAATCGGGCATACAGCCCTGCCAGCAAGTGAATCAAGGCAGTAAAAGCCAGCAGCAGGGCACTGAGTGGAGACAGGCGCAGTCGAATGGCGAGGCCATCTTCCCAACCGCCAAGATTGAGTGTCTGTGTCGCTCCACTGGCGGTCACTGTCTGCAGGGCGAGCAGGGCTGCTGCGAAACTGAGCGCGCTTCCCAGCAGCACGACCACGCTGGCCCGTCGAGGTGTCATCGCAGGGCCGGTCAGTACAATGAGCGCTGCCACCAGCGGGGTAACCAGACTTAGCAGGGCGTCATTCATCCTCTGCCTCCGTGCTGCCGCTCGCGGCTGCCTCCCGGGACTCGCGGGCAGCCAGAATCAGACGCAATGCAAAGGCGGTCGCGCTGATGGCAACAACCAGGCCTGTCACAACCAGTGCATGAAGAATGGGGTCAGGTGGATCCTGTCGGCGCGCGAATGCGATCATGGTCAGGAACGTGCCCGATCCCATGATATTGATTGCAATCAGACGGCGAATAGGGTCCTTCAAAACCAGCAGACCATAAAGACCCAGCATCACCAGTGCTACAGCAACCAGCAGGTAAAGAATGATGCTGTTGGCTGCCAGTGAGCTCATGAGCAGAGATCCTTGCGTTCACCGGCAACCAGCAGGGTGAGAATGATGGCAATTGACAGGGTTGCCAGCGTCTCGATCATCAGAATCAGCGTGCCGGCATGGGCCTCCGGATAGTCCAGCCAGCCGGCACCCAGCGAATGCGTCAACACCGCAGTACACAGGAATAGCAATGTGCCGGCACAGACAGAGCCGCGAACCGCGAACGAAGACCAGTGCAGCGGTGGCAGCATGCCGGTGATCCTCAGCATCACACAGCCTGCTGCCAGCAGGGCACCTGCCTGGAATGCACCGCCCGGACCGCTGGAGCCGCGCCAGAGTAGATAACCTCCCACGAGCAACAGCAAAGGCACCAGTGTTCGTGTCCAGGACACCAGTAATTGCCAGGTACGTGCCGGTTCAAGAGATTCCTTTTCGATCGGGAAGAGTTGTCTCAAGCCGGTAATGGCAAATAACAGAACCAGAAGTTCCAGAAATGTGTCCCAGGCGCGGAAGTTCAGGAGCACTGCGGTGACTTGATGACTGACGCCTGAATCAGACATGGCGGCTGCGACCGGAGAGTCGATATTATTGGCAGTGATGTCTGCGGGTGAGGGCAGAATTATTGAAACAGCAAAACCGCTGACAGCAACAACAATGAATGTCAGCGCACCCAGGTGACGACGATAGTCGAAACGACGTGCCGACGAGACGGGCAGCTTGCGCGCGGCACGCAGCAGCAGCACGCCGGTCAATCCTGCGCCAATTGCCGCTTCAGCCAGAGCCAGGTCTGGTGCGCCCAGGCGCGCCCAGACCAGGGCAACGATCATGCCGAAAGCCACAAACAATGCCATGGCATCGCGACGTGTGGAAGCGAACAGGGCGCTCCATGCCACAACCAGCAGCAGAACGCACAGCACCAGGTCGGGCAGCAGTTCAACTGTCATCTTTGGACTGCTCCTGTTCGAGTTTGTAGCGGGCGAGTAACTGGCCGTTGACGGCGGCTGATGCCATGGCAATCAGATAGATTAGAAAAATGTAACACGCTGTGTGCAGGGAGCCGGAGGCAATAGCCAGGCCCAATGCCAGGAAACCAAGGCCCAGCGTGTCGGTCTTGGTCACGGCGTGCAATCGGCAATAAAAGTCAGAGAAACGGAGCAGCCCGAGGGCCCCGGTGAGATAAAAACATATACCTGCTGCCATCAGCGTCCAGGACAGTATGTCGACCAGTGTGCCTGGCGTCATGGTACCTCCGGCTCTGAGGTCTTGCGAAGCAGCTGCACCAGCGCCGCCGTGATGACAGCAGCCAGCAGCGCCAGCACCAGGGCGACATCGCGCCAGGTGTCTGATTGCTGCCACTCCGCCAGCAGCAGCAGGACGGCGATGCCGGTGCTGCCCAGCATCTGCAGGCCCATCAGGCGTTCAGCAGTGCTGGTTGCCTGGCCCAGGCGCCACAGGCCGGCACTTCCGGCAATCAACAGCAGCGTGGTCATCAAGATCATGACGAGCCCCCCTCGGGAGTTCCAAGCAGTTTGCTCAAATGGCGTTCCAGAGTGGCCACTTCGCTTTTCCAGTCGAGTCGCTTATCAAGTACGTGTATGAGTAATTGATCTGATTCGATTCGGGCGCCGAGTGTGCCTGGCAGCAGCCCAATCAGCGCCGAGAGCCCAATGCGGGTGTTCAGGGCCGGGCAGGTAAACGGATAGTGGACCCAGGCGGCATGACTGCTTGCATCGCGCTGGAAACTGCGTTTTGCTACATCCATCCCGCCCAGAAGCTGGCGGCTGACAAAGTAGGCAATGAAGCTGGGTAGATGCTGAAGGCGAAATGCGAGAGATGGGGGCTGCAGAATGTAACTCAGACCGGTAGCCAGGCAGATGACGGGAATGCCTATGTACCAGCCCTGGCCTGAGCTAAGCAGTGTCCAGATCACGGTGTATACAAGTGCCCAGAGCAACACTCTGACGATTCGGAGTCCCTGCTGCTGCGAATTTTCAGAGCGCTTACCGCGGGTAGCCGCCATTGCTTCTCCCTAAATTAACGTCTACAGCCGAATGCCAGTCTAACGCAATCGGGTGCAGTCGTCAGGAAGTATCAGCTAGAATGACCCAATCACTTGCCAGGGGTTGTGAGGATTGTCAGACAAGCAGGCTAGTTTCAAGGCGCGATGGCAGGCGGAGGCGGTGCGACTTCTGCAGGGGGCCGCGTCCGATCTCCAGGCTGAGGCAGGGGCTCGTGAAGGCGCGGCGACTGAGGCTGAACAGCGAGTGCTGCGCTGGGCGGCGATTATTGGCGCCCGACACCAGTTGCCGGAAATCCAGTCCGCCTGGCGACGTCACTGTATCCTGATCCTGATGGTCATCAGCGTTCTGGCGCTGGCTGGTGGTTTCACAACGGCGCTTACAGTTCTGGGCGACGGTACGCAAGCAGTCAATATCCCCTGGGCGCTGGGCGGTCTGCTGGGTCTGAATCTTCTGATGCTGATATTCTGGCTGCTGGGAATGCTGGCGCGCTCCGATGGTGCCCTGCTGGGTCGCCTGGTGTTCCAGTTGACACATTATCTGCCGGGTGAACACCACAAAGCCTTGACCCGGGCTTTTGCCACTCTGAACCAGCGTGCTGATCTGATGCGCTGGTGGCTGGGCCTGCTGAGTCACACGGTGTGGCTGTGCGCGATGCTGGGAGCGCTGTTTGGCCTGTTATGGACACTGGCTCTGCGCAGTTATGCGTTTACCTGGGAAACCACCATTCTGTCGGCCGACGTGTTCACAGCGCTGGTCCATGGGCTTTCGCTATTGCCGCAGACACTGGGTATCTCCATCCCCGATGCAGCAACACTGGTGGGTGCAGACCAATCACAGGCGGACGAGGTGCGACGTCAGTGGGCTGCCTGGTTGACGGCATCGGTTGCCCTCTACGGGTTGATGCCAAGGCTGGTGTTGATCCTGATCAGTTCGATCCGGTTGCTGGTTGGTCTCCGACAACTAAGGCTGCAAACTACGGCGCCAGAGTGGGCGCCACTGGTGCAGCGATTGACGCCCGATCTGAATGAGCGGCATGTGACTGATCCCGCCCCGGAAGCCGGACAGGCGGCACGAATAGTTCCGGTCTCCAACCCACGGCCGGGTACCAGCGTTCTGGTTGCCTACGAACTGACGGCCATCAAGCCCTGGCCACCGGCTGAATTGCCGGAGCACACCCAATGCCTGGAGGTGAACAGCCGTGGGCAGCGTCAACAGAGCCTGAGTGCGCTGGCCGAGGCGCGCCCTGGCACCCTGATGGTCATCTGCGATGCGCGACTGTCGCCGGACCGGGGTACCCTGCACTGGCTGGTGAATGCCGGCAGTCTGGCCGGGGTCACGCAAATTGTTTTGCACAACAGTGAACAAAGCAGCGACGAGCGTCTGACAAGCTGGCACGATTCTTTGCGCGATATCGGCGTGGACATCGCCCATATACATCACGCGATGACTGAAGCGCTGAACCAGCTGGGGGTTCATAATGGTTGATAGCCTGAAAATTTCGGTGGTAGGGCATACCAATACCGGCAAGACCTCGCTGTTGCGAACCTTGACGCGTGATGCGCGATTTGGTGAGGTTTCTGGGCGACCCGGCACTACGCGGCATGTTGAAGTGGCGCGCCTGAATGTTCAGGGGCAGACGCTTCTGGAGCTCTACGACACGCCCGGCATCGAAGATGCGATAGACCTGCTGGATTTGCTGGATCAGCAGAGTGCGCAGGTCGAGCAACGTGTTGCTGCCAGGGAAGATGGTCCGACGCGCATTGAACGTTTTCTGCAGTCGGCTCCCGCCGCCGAGCGCTTTGAGCAGGAGGCCAAGGTATTGCGGCAGATGTTGCGCAGCCATGCTGCGCTCTACGTGATCGATGCGCGTGATCCGGTCCTGTCCAAGCACCGCGATGAGCTGGAAATTCTTAATATGTGTGGTGTGCCCCTGTTGCCTCTGCTGAACTTTGTTGCCGGGCAGAAGACCAATGAGACCGAATGGCGTGAGATGCTGGCCGGGCTTGGACTGCATGCCATTGTACGGTTTGACACCGTAGCGCCTGCTCGAGACGGCGAGAAGACACTCTACACAAAACTGGCCAGTCTGCTGGATGCCCATGGTGCGACACTGCAGAGACTGATCCGCAGCCACGAGTCGGACGCCCAGCGACGCCACACAGCTGCGCTCAATCTGATTGCAACTCTGCTGGTAGAGACTGCGGCACTGAAACTGCGCATCAGTCGTGATGAGCAGTCACTGCAACACGGGATGGAACGTCTCAACAAAACCGTGCGTGAGCACGAGCAGTCGTGTGTCGCACAGCTGTTGAGTCTGCATCGATTTTACCCTGACGACATTGACGCAGATGGCTTGCCTCTGGTCGACGGTCGCTGGGAACAGGATCTGTTTGACCCCTACACTCTACAGAACATGGGCATACAGCTTGGCAGTGGTGCAGCTGCCGGTGCAGCAGCAGGGCTGGGCATTGATCTGATGGTGGGCGGCATGACACTGGGGGCTGCGGCAGCCACGGGTGCGCTGCTGGGCGGCGGGTTTCAGACTCTGCGCCACTATGGCAGCGACCTGATGGCCCGCGTGACAGGTGAAAAAACCTTGCGCGTTGACGATAGTATTCTTAACGCACTGGCAACCCGGCAGGTAGACCTGCTTGCGGCCCTGGAGCGACGCGGACACGCCGCCCAGCAGAAGCTGGCGCTGGCGCGACTGAGTGATATGGGCGGCGATAGTCGGGAACCACTGTTTGTTCGCAATGAGTTGCCTGAAAGTCTGCGTCGCGCGCGATCCCAGTCGGCCTGGGTGAGGGACAGTGACGCCGTCATGGGCAGCTCAGGAAAGCACCAGGCAGTGCAGCAGCTGTCGAAAAATCTTCAGGAGTTGATGGCCAGCCGTTACAGCGATGAGCCAGATCAGCGTTGACTAATCAGCCCCGAAGGATCTGTCGATCCTGGCCGTCATCAATTGGGATTCCTGTTCTAGGGGGCGGAGGTTAAAGCAGGTATACTCTCGCCCTAAACACAAAAACCATCAATACGCCCAGGCGAATCAGCACTATTCAGGGGAGATCACCATGAGACTTGAGTCTTTGGCACTGCATCACGGTTACGAATCCGAAGCGACCACAAAATCTGCAGCGGTACCCATTTATCAGACCACGTCCTACACCTTCGACAATACACAGCATGGTGCCGACCTGTTCGATCTGAAAGTGCCCGGCAACATCTATTCCCGCATCATGAATCCGACCAATGACGTGCTGGAACAGCGTCTGGCACAAATGGAAGGTGGTATCGGCGCACTGGCACTAGCATCCGGTATGGCGGCGATTACTTATGCAATTCAGTGTATTACGCGTGCGGGCGACAATATCGTCAGCACCAGCCAGCTGTACGGCGGCACTTACAATCTGTTCGCACACACATTGCCGAATCAGGGCATCGATGTACGCATGGCGTCCTTCGACGACTACGAAAAGCTGGAAAGCCTGATTGATGACAAGACCCGCGCTGTGTTCTGCGAGTCGATTGGCAACCCGGCGGGTAATGTTGTGGATCTGCAGCGCCTGAGTGAGATTGCACACCGTCACGGCGTACCCCTCATCGTCGACAATACCGTTGGTACGCCTTACCTGTGCCGTGCCTTTGATCATGGCGCTGACATTATCGTGCACTCACTGACCAAATACATTGGCGGCCATGGCACCACGGTAGGCGGCATCATTATCGACTCGGGAAAGTTTGACTGGGTCGCCAACAAAGCGCGTTTCCCGATGCTGAATGAGCCAGATCCGTCTTACCATGGTGTTGTTTATACTGAAGCGCTGGGACCAGCGGCATTTATCGGTCGCTGCCGTGTTGTGCCGCTGCGCAATACCGGTGCTGCGCTTTCACCACATAGTTCCTTCCTGATCCTGCAGGGGCTGGAGACGTTGGGGCTGCGTATCGAGAGACATTGCGACAACGCGCTGGCCGTTGCCCGTCATCTCAAAAAACATCCAAAAGTGGCCTGGGTTAACTACGCCGGGCTGGATGACAGCCCCTACCACGAAGTATGTCAGAAGATATGCGGCGGGAAAGCGTCAGGTATCCTTAGTTTCGGTATCAAAGGCGGCCGTGAGGCAGGTGCCAGATTTATCGATGCGCTGCAGATGATTCTGCGGCTGGTGAATATTGGTGATGCCAAGTCACTGGCCTGCCATCCGGCGACAACCACCCATCGTCAGTTGAATCCGGAAGAGCTGGCACGCGCTGGCGTCAGTGAGGATCTGGTCCGTCTGTCGGTAGGCATCGAACACATCGACGACATTATTGCCGACATTGATCAGGCGCTGTCGAAGGTATGAGTCTCATCGCGCATCATCCAACGCACAGCCTGGCAACTCGGGGCGGAGAAGCAGGTGACCATGGACAAGCCTGAAGGAGTCAACGATGGCATGGGTCACTGGGTCGCCGGTGCGGTCGGTGCGCTGGTCTATATTCTGATCGCCAGTGTTGGTCAGTCACCGGTGGCCTGGTCGAGTGTCAGCTATTTTGTTTTGGGCTGGCCCATCTTGTGTGTGGGTATCTGGCTGATTACACGACAGTTTCCGCAGCGCAGCTGGCGCTGGCCGCTCAGCATGATGCTGGGGCAGGTGTTTGCGTCCATCCTGTATGGCAACGGTGCAACGATCCCGATTGCGATGATCTACGTAACTGTGCTGTCGCTGCCGCAGTTTGCGGTGGCGGCACTGGTCAGCTCGCGCCACGCCGGCAGCCTGCAGTCTGATGCGGAGGCCGGGCTAGACACTGGTGATGAGCAGCAAAAGCAGGATAAACAGTCATAACACAGTCTGAATATTGACTGGGTTTCGTTCGAGTTCGAGAGAGACAAAGCATGAAATTCACGGGCAGTCCGACTTTTACGCATCGGCAACAGGACAAGATAGGCGTTCTGGTCACTAATCTGGGAACGCCGGATGCACCTAAAACTTCAGCCTTGCGACGCTACCTGAAGCAGTTCCTGTGGGACCCGCGAGTGGTGGAGGTGCCGCGACCAGTCTGGTGGCTGATCCTGCATGGTGTCATTCTGAATATCCGACCGCCACGATCGGCCAAGGCGTATGCTACGGTGTTTACCGAGCAGGGTTCGCCATTGTTGTTTCACACGCGCAACCAGGCGCAGGCGCTGGCCAAAAAGCTGAATGAAAATGGCCATGACAATCTGGTGGTGGATTTTGCCATGCGATACGGCAACCCCTCCATCACTTCGGTATTGCAGAAGATGATGGACCAGGGCGTGCGCCAGCTGCTTGTGTTGCCTCTGTATCCGCAGTATTCGGCCTCTACGTCGGCGTCCACGTTTGATGCCATCGCCCAGGATTTCGCAAAACGGCGCTGGCTTCCGGATTTTCGCTTTGTCAGCCACTACCATGATTTTGATCCTTTTATTCAGGCCGCTGCGACGCGCATTCAGGAGCACTGGCAGCAGCACGGTCGTGCGGACAAACTGCTGTTTTCCTACCATGGTGTGCCCAAGAAGTACCTGCTGAATGGCGACCCCTATCACTGCGAATGCCACAAGACTTCACGTTTGCTGGCGCAGGCTCTGGATCTGGGCGACGATGAGTGGCAAACCACATTCCAGAGCCGGTTCGGCCGCGAAGAGTGGCTGAAGCCCTACACCGACGAGACACTGAAGGCTATGCCAGCGCAGGGCATCAAGTCAGTACAGGTATTCTGCCCCGGTTTTTCCGCTGACTGCCTGGAAACCATTGAAGAGATTGGTGAAGAGAACCGCGAATACTTCATGCACGCTGGCGGCGAGCGTTACGAGTACATCTCTGCGCTTAACGACAGACCCGAGCACATCGATGCGCTGGCGACGCTGGTAGAGAAAAATCTGACCGGCTGGTCAGTTGAGACGGTAGACGAACATCGTCAGCAACTTGCGCAGGCGCAGGGCGCCAAAGACTAGCAGGCTGCTGAAAAACTATCAGCCTGGTTGGTAAGTCGGGGGGGTGCGTTTGGCATGGCGACAGTAATTTGTCGCCATGCCGGTTGCGATAGGATTACTGAGCGGAGGCGGCCTCGGCCTCAAGCCACTCATTCAGGTCGATCACGTCCTGCGGTGTCAGTACACCGGCAGTGCGCTTCAACTGCAGTGTGTCGATCACGTAGTTGTAACGTGCATCGGAGTAGTTGCGCAGCGCCACGAACAGTTGCTGGCGCGCCAGTACGACGTCAACAATGTTCCGTGTGCCCACTTCATAGCCGGCTTCGATAGCGTTCAGAGCAGCTTCGGCTGACACGATGGCCTGCTGACGTTGCGCAATTACCATGGCGTCGGTGTTGACGCGTCGAAACGCGTTGCGGATATCCTGGGTTACCTGACGGCGAGCCAGATTGGCAGATTCCTGCTGAGCGACCAGATCGTACTCAGCCTGCTCGCGGCGCGCGGTGGTGGCAAAGCCTGAGAACAACGGCACACTGACTGTCAGTGACACGCTGGCGCCCTCGATGGCACCGGCGTCACGCAGGCTGCCGTCAGCTCCCCGGGTGGAGTTGGATTCAGTATTCTGGTAACCACCCTGCAGGCTGACAGTCGGCAGGTGGTCAGAGCGACGTGCCTTGGCAATCAGCGTCTGGGCGTCAACACCGGCAAGAGCAGCCTGCAGTTGCGGGTTGTTGTTCATTGCTTCGCTGACCCACTGTTCAATATCGCCTTCGGCGGGTGTCACCGGGAAGTCTTCGCGGAGCACATCAATGTTCGGATGCGGCTGTCCGGTAATGGCTTCCAGTGCCTCGTAACTGCTGGCCAGGGTATCTTCGGCCAGAATGGTGTTGTTGCGCGCCAGGTCGTAGGCTGCCTGGGCCTCGTAGACTTCGGTGATCGCGACCAGGCCGACTTCCTCGCGCTGCTGAGTACGTTCGAACTGGCGCTGGGACGCCTCTTCTTCCTGGCGACGGGTATTCAGATCGTCGATCGCGCGCAGCACATTAAAGTAGGCTGAAGCTACACGGATGATCAGATCCTGTTCCTGAGCCTGAAAGTTGAACATACGGGCCTGATCAGCTTCCTTGGCGCCCTGGTAACTGTACCAGCTGGCCAGATTCAGTAGTGACTGGCTGACGTTGATACCGTAACGCGTTGTTTCCTGGTCAAGGTCTGTCAGGGTGACATCGCCTTCGGGGCCAGAAGCCTGGCGTTGTTCGGTGAATGAAGCGCTGGCCTGGGGCAGCAGGCTGGCGCGGGCCTGAACGACCTGTTGCTGGCCGGACTGTAATTGGGCCTGGGCCTGCCGCAGCGCCGGGTCATTGCGCATGGCCAGTTCCAGTATGGTCACCAGATCGTCAGCCACGGCCAATTGAGAGGCAAATACCAAGCCCGCCGCGAGAACTGTTTTGCGGAAAAAACGTTGCATATTCAGAAGTCCTGTTTCATTAATCATTGGCTGAAAAAATGCCAGCTGTGAAAGCGGCCTGGATTCAGCCAGAGAGGGCCCGCAGAGCATCGATCATTCTACACAGTGTTACGAAACTATCCAATTAACAGATTGTGAAGAGATTGTGTCGCTTGACATTACACTACCTGCCGCAGGCGGTAACACTTTGCCTCGCTTTAAGGCATAATGAGCGGCTCTGAACCGTGCCTATAAATTTCTATACAGCAGGCCCTATAAGGCCTGAGAGCAGGATAGACCAATGAGTGCCAAGCCCGAACACTTTCTCGACAGGATTACCGAACTGGACGACAGAACCCGATATTCGTTCAGCGGATCGCATAAAGTGTATGTATCCGGCAGCCGACCCGACCTGCGTGTGCCCATGCGTGAAATCGTGTTGGCAGATACCCAGACCGAAAAAGGCCTAGAACCCAACGTGCCGGTGCGTGTTTATGACACCTCGGGTGTTTACTCGGACCCGGAAGTAGAAATAGATCTGCGCACCGGTCTGCCGGCTATCCGTGAAGCATGGATCGAAGAGCGTGGCGATACTGAGCAACTGCCCGGCGTCAGCTCGGAATTTGGCCGTCAACGCCAGGCTGATGTACAGACAGCCCATCTCCGCTTTGAGCATATGCGTCGTCCACGCCGCGCCAAAGCCGGGACCAATGTGACCCAGCTGCATTACGCGCGGCAGGGCATCATCACTCCGGAGATGGAGTACATCGCCATCCGCGAGAACATGAGCATTGCCCAGATGCGCGAGCAGCAGCTCGGTGGTGGTGATGTCAATGATCTGGGATTCCAGCACCCGGGTCAGTCTTTCGGCGCTGCCATTCCCAAGGAAATAACCCCCGAATTTGTGCGTGACGAAGTCGCACGCGGTCGCGCCATCATCCCGGCCAACATCAATCACCCGGAAATTGAACCGATGATCATCGGCCGCAACTTCCTGGTGAAGGTCAATGCCAATATCGGCAACTCGGCTGTTACATCTTCAATTGAAGAAGAGGTGGAGAAGCTGACCTGGGCTGCGCGCTGGGGTGCAGATACCGTGATGGATCTGTCGACAGGCAAGAACATTCACGAAACACGTGAGTGGATCATCCGCAACTCCATGGTGCCGATAGGTACTGTGCCTATTTACCAGGCGCTGGAAAAAGTCGGCGGTGTCGCCGAGGACCTGACCTGGGAGATTTTCCGCGACACGCTGATTGAGCAGGCCGAGCAGGGTGTGGACTATTTCACCATTCACGCCGGCGTGCTGCTGCGTTATGTGCCGCTGACCGCCAAGCGCGTGACCGGCATTGTTTCGCGCGGTGGTTCGATCATGGCCAAATGGTGTCTGGCGCATCACAAGGAAAACTTCCTGTACACGCATTTTGAAGACATCTGCGAAATCATGAAAGCCTATGACGTCTCCTTCTCGCTGGGCGATGGCCTGCGTCCCGGCTCGGTGGCAGATGCCAATGACGCAGCGCAGTTTGCCGAGTTGGAAACGTTGGGTGAGCTGACCAAGATTGCCTGGAAACACGACGTACAGTGCATGATCGAAGGTCCAGGACATGTGCCCATGCACATGATCAAAGAAAATATGGACAAGCAGCTGGCAGTTTGCGACGAAGCGCCATTTTACACGCTGGGGCCACTGACCACCGACATCGCGCCGGGCTATGATCACATCACCTCGGGCATTGGTGCCGCCATGATCGGCTGGTTTGGCTGTGCCATGCTGTGTTACGTGACTCCCAAGGAACACCTGGGACTGCCAGACAAGCAGGATGTAAAAGAAGGACTGATGGCCTACAAGATTGCAGCCCATGCTGCCGATCTGGCCAAAGGGCATCCGGGCGCCCAGCTGCGAGATAATGCGCTGTCCAAGGCGCGTTTTGAATTCCGCTGGGAAGACCAGTTCAATCTGGGTCTGGATCCGGAAACGGCGCGGGCCTTCCATGATGAAACACTGCCCAAGGACTCCGGTAAGGTGGCGCATTTCTGCTCCATGTGTGGTCCCAAGTTCTGTTCCATGAAGATCAGCCAGGAAGTGCGTGACTACGCCGCAGCACAGGATGCTGAGGAGCAGGCTGCGCTGGAAGGCATGCAGAAAATGGCAGAGGAATACAACAGTACAGGGCGCAAGCTCTACCACAAGGTTTAACAGGCATGACAGATATCAAAGCAGACGATCTCAACATAGAGTCCATTGACACATTGATGACCCCGCAGCAACTCAAGGAAAAGATGCCACTGCAGGGGGCGGCGCTGGAATCCGTTCGCAAGGGTCGACAGACCATCTTCGACATTCTGGATCGAAAAGATCCGCGACTGTTTGTGGTGGTTGGTCCGTGTTCCATCCATGACCCGAAAGCGGCCATGGATTACGCCGAGCGCCTGAAGCAGCTGGCGGACGAGGTGCAGGACAGCCTGTATATCGTCATGCGCGTCTATTTTGAAAAGCCGCGTACCTCCGTTGGCTGGAAAGGGTTGATCAATGACCCGTTCATGGACGACACATTCCAGATTGAAGAAGGCCTGAAGATTGGTCGCAAGCTGCTTCTGGACGTCGCCAGCATGGGGCTGCCGGCATCGACCGAGGCGCTGGACCCGATCTCTCCCCAGTACCTACAGGATCTGATTGCCTGGTCCGCTATTGGTGCTCGCACCACCGAATCACAGACGCACCGGGAAATGTCCAGTGGCCTGTCATCAGCAGTTGGTTTCAAAAATGGCACCGATGGTGGTTTGACAGTTGCTGTCAACGCCATGCAGTCAGTCAGCCATCCGCACCGCTTCCTCGGCATTAACAAGGACGGTCAGGTAGCTGTGGTACGCACCAAGGGCAATCCCTACGCACACGTTGTGCTGCGTGGTGGCTCAGCCGGCCCCAACTATGATTCGGTACACGTGGCGAAAGCCGAGGAAGCACTGAAGAAGGGCGGAGTGAGCACCAATATCATGATCGACTGCAGCCACGCCAACTCCAATAAGGATCCGTCCATCCAGTCACTGGTGCTGAAAGATGTCACGCACCAGATTCTGGAAGGCAATGAGTCGATCATCGGTGTCATGCTGGAGAGCAACATTAACTTCGGCAACCAGAAGATCCCCAAGGATCTGAAGGAGCTGAAATACGGTGTATCAGTGACAGATGCGTGTATCGACTGGGCAGAAACCGAACGCAGCATCAAGGAAATGGCTGCCAAGCTGAAGGATGTGTTGCCCAAGCGCAGATAGTCCAATTCCCCGTCAAGGCCGGCGGCGGCAATGCGCCCGCTGCCGCCTGTTCCTACCCCCTTGAAATCTAAAGATATAGCCCGTACCCTGAAAGTGAACTTGATGATTCATGAATAGAATCAGCCATGGACGATGACCGTGGCGAGGAGACTAAATATGAAAACGTCAATTCACCATAAGTCAGGCATGACGGCTATTCTGGCAGCTGCGGCAGCGTTTATCGCCGCTTCTTTTGCAGGGCAGTCTTACGCGCAGGGTATGACAGACTCTTATCTGGAGTGGCAGGCCCGCATGCAGGCTGGTCCCGACGAATATCTGTTTTTCGAGGACGACCGCAAGCAGGTTGTCTCCTACTCTCAGGAGCGCATTGTGCGAGTCTGCACAGGTGAAAGCTCGATTGTGACACCGCTCAGCATTGAGTACGACGACAAAGAAACACTGGTGATGCCGGGCGACTGTATCCGGGTCGAGGCCATGGAAGTGTATCTTGAGCCTGAGGACACGCTGGAGCCCAACACATTCCTGCGGGTTCAGGTTGATACCTTGAGTTGATCTCAACGATCAATTATCGATACAGGCCGGTACTAAGAGTAGAGAGAGCGTCACCATGTGGCGCTCTTTCTCGTTGGGCGAATGTTGCTGGCAGTAAGGAAATTCAAGACGAGGGACATCATGGAAACGAAGAAAGAGAAAAAGGTCCGTCGCCGTCGTGGCAATATTGCGCTGGCGGTTGGACTTGGCTTGAGTGCAGGTGTCGGATTCGGGCTGGTGCTGGCCAGTTTCGTGTTTGGCGTGCTCGCGGCCGTCATTCTCGGCGGTGGGCTCTGGGTTGCCGGCGTGGGTGCCCGCAAAGAAGTCAGCCAGAAGTGAGCGCTTGATCAGAATGCGGAACACTTGTAGAGACACCAAAAAAAGCAGGCCACAAGGGCCTGCTGAAGATTCACGATGGCAGGGCGATACGCAGCCCCACGCTGACGACTACCCACACTAACAACTACATATTGCTGACTATTCCGAGTGATACCTGCTCGTTGCGTTCCGCGCGCCCCTGAGCTACCCAATCCTTAACCCAGGGGTTGCTCAGGAGGGTATCTGCATAGCGTTGTGCCGGAGCGCTCAGGACGGCGCCATAAGCGCGAAACGTGACGGCGACGGGAGCGTACATACAGTCTGCAATCGAGAATCTGCCGAACAGATACTCGTCGCCGGCGCCGTATTTCCGGCGACAGCAGCTCCAGATGGCGTCAATACGTGCGATTTCGTTGGCGATGTTTTCAGATACGTTGAGGTCTACGCTGGCCTGACAGTTCATTGGCCAGTCGTGCTTCAAAGCCGGGAATTCAGCGTGCACCTCTGCGCAGACCGAGCGTGCAGTCGCGCGCTTGCGCGGGCTCGCTGGCCAGCCGCGGCCATCCAGAAAAGTCTCGTTGATATATTCACAGATGGCCAGTGATTCCCAGACAGTGGTTTCCTGGTGGATTAGCGCCGGTACCTTTAACGAGGGCGACAGTGGACCGAGTTTTTCCGCGGTATTGCGTTGGTACAGGGCAACGTTTACTTCCTCGAAAGGTATCTGGAAGTTTTTCAGCAGCAACCATGGGCGCATGGACCATGAGGAAAAGTTCTTGTTGCCGATCACCAGTTTGATGCCACTCTTGGTGAAGGGTGTTGTGTTCTGGGGTGAATCCATCTGATCAGACTCCTGCGTGTCAGTCGGCTTGGTTACGTCAGCACAAAGTTGGCAACGGTGGCGCGCTTTGTGCTTTCCTTACCTGTACAGCCTGTCGATATTTTTGTTATGTCACCGATTAGACCGCAGGTTTATTGCAGCGTCAGGCATAAACCCGGGCTTTGTCCTGACTAATTGTGGCAAAATACTGACAAGCACAGATGGCCACCAACTGACGGATTAAATGCCTCGTCTAATGCGTTATAGTCGGCGCAGCAGTCAGGCTGCTCGTGCACGTGTATTGAAGGTGATCTATGGCAAGACGTATCGCGATCGTAGAAGATGAAGCCGCCATTCGTGAGAACTATGCCGATGTTCTGCGCAAGCAGGGCTATGAGGTGCAGACGTTCCCAAACCGCCGCGAGGCAATGAAGGCTTTTGACCTGCGTTTGCCGAATCTGGCAATCATCGATATCGGCCTGGAAAACGAAATCGACGGCGGTTTTACGCTTTGCCAGTCGTTGCGCTCGATGTCGGAAACCCTGCCCATCATCTTCCTGACGGCAAGGGACAACGACTTTGATACCGTCAGCGGCCTGCGTATGGGTGCGGATGATTACCTGACCAAGGATATCAGTCTGCCGCACCTGTCGGCGCGAATTGCCGCGCTGTTCCGCCGCCAGGATGCCCTCAATCAGCCGACCTCTCCGGAAAACCTGCTGCAGCGCGACAAGCTGCTGCTGGATATTGGCCGCCTCACAGTGCAGTGGGCTGGCATCTCGGTGCCACTGACAGTGACTGAGTTCTGGATGGTGCACGCATTGGTCAAATTTCCCGGTCACGTAAAAAGTCGCCAGGTGTTGATGCAGGAATCCAAGATTTTTGTGGATGGCAGCACCATCACCTCCCATGTCAAACGCATACGCAAGAAGTTCCTGCAGGTTGATCCTGACTTCGACTGTATCGAAACGGTGTACGGCATGGGGTATCGCTGGAATATCCCGGCGAGTTCGGCCAGCGCCGAATAATCAGCCGTCGCATAATAACTTCGGATCGCTCTTATGGCCCGGGCATTGAAAACCCCCTTCGGTATTCGCTTCAAGCTGGTTTTCCTGTCCAGCTTTCTGCTGGTCATACCCTGGCTGGGTTATCAGTACATTCTGGAGATGGAGGATTATCTGCGTCGCGGTCAGGAGCAGGTTGTGCTCGGTACCGCCCGGGCGCTGGCGACCGCTCTGAATGAACGGCCTGAACTGTTCGATGAAGGTACCTTCAGTCCCACGCTTCGCCGCAGCGATAACCTCTATGTCTATCCGATCTATTATCCATTGAGCCTGGACGATGAATCACTGGTCGACTGGCGTGACTATCAGCGTTACGAACTGCCCTACGGTCGCGCCAATACGATTGCCACTCAATTGAACCCGCAAAGCGAGTTCTCGCGCTATTACCACAACGACGAGTCGCTGAATTTTCGCCTGCTGGTCGGCGAGCACAACCGCTATCTTTATGCCTACATGAAGGTTGTCGACAACCAGCTGGTGTATCGCTCACCAGACAGCCTCAGTATCCATCGCAGCGACTTCCTGCAGATCTCGCTGGTGTCGCCGGAAAATGAATTGCATCGCTATGTCATTTCGCCGCGTGGTCCGGAATTCATCTATGCCTACGAGATTGGCAATGACCTGCGGGACATAGGTGCGCTCACGCACGAGGAAAGGATCAGCGGTCAGTGGTATGAAACTGAGGACGGTTATGTGGTCGAGCTGCGTTTACCCTTGACGATGCTCGGGCAGCGGCTTGGGTTTGCCATCTATGATGTGGATGATCCGGAAACCCGGAATGTCACAGCGGTAGTGGCCACCTCTGATGTGAACCAGCGAAGTGAGGTTGGCAATCTGCTGCGACCGACACCCGAGATCGACAAGATCGTGGAAGGCATGGGACATACCAACTCGCGCATCCAGGTTGTCGACCGTGGCAGCCGAGTACTGCTGAGTGTCGGGGACATCCAGTCAGCCACAGGGCTGACGCTGGCTGCAGAAGAAACCGAGCGTGGCCGCAACCGTTATTGGGCGTGGATGGAAGATAATGTTCTGCATCCGCTTTATTATCAGATCCTGACCAAACCTTCGAATGACTTTATTGACGACCTGTATGTCGGCAGCACGCTGGAGGGGGCGCATCTGAGTGCGGCGCTGGACGGAGAGTCGATGACGCAGTTCCGCACTATTGATCCCAGTCAGACCCGCATTCTGGAAGCTGCCTATCCGATCTTTGCCGACGGCGAGGTGATGGGGGCGGTGGTGGTTGACCAGAACATGAACGGCTTGCGCACCTTCCGCAATCAGGCGCTGGAAACACTGTTCAATACAATCCTGGGTGTGATGCTGCTGGTGGCTTTCGGGCTGTTCTTTTTTGCCTCACGCATCTCCGCCCGCATCCGCGCACTGCGCAACCAGGCGGAAAACATTATCGATGACCATGGCCGCTTGAAGAACACCATCGTGGCCAGTCGCAACTCTGATGAGATTGGTGACCTGTCGCGCAGTTTCTACAACATGGTGGAGCGCCTTGGACAGTACACCAACTATCTGGAAAACATGTCCTCACGCCTGTCGCATGAGCTGCGCACACCCGTGACCGTGGTGCGCTCCTCACTCGAAAACCTGGGCATGACCGTGCACGATCGTGAGTCGGCGGTCTACATTCAGCGCGCTGAAGATGGCATCAACCGTCTCAACCTGATCCTGACCAATATGAGCGAGGCAACGCGGCTTGAGCAGATGCTGCAGACCTCGGAAAAAGAGCGCATCGACCTGGCCAAAGTGGTGGCCGGCTGTGTTGAGGGTTACCGGCTTGCATACCCGGACGCGGTGATTGAGGATGATCTGCAGGGGCCGGTCATCGTGAGTGGTGTGCCGGAGTATATTGCCCAGTTGATGGACAAACTGATTGCCAATGCGGTGGAATTTACCTACTACCGTAAACCCATCACTGTGTTCTGTAGAGCCATCAAAGGGCGTGCAGTGCTGCGAGTGACCAACTACGGCCCCTACCTGCCTGAGGAAATGAAGGGGCGTCTGTTTGACTCAATGATCTCGGTGCGGCCGCAGGAAAAGCAGCGCGAACCACACCTCGGCATGGGTCTTCATATCGCGAGACTGATCACCGAGTTCCACCAGGGGCATATCCGCGCCGAGAACATTCAGGAATTTGAAGGAGTCGCGATTACGCTGATTATTCCTTTGTTGCAGGAGTAGTGGCGTCAGTGGCGATTGTTGCGCTGGCACGTTCGCTGCGCTCCGCAGGCACGTAGTAGTCAGGTGCGTTCTCTTTCACGACCGGTGAAAACTCCGCCCAGGCATGGCAGGTATTGAGCACAAACGGTTTGCCGGCAGAGCGACGGCTGTCCGAGTCGGCCAGCTTGCGCCGGTGATTCTGCAGCGGCCGGATGGTCTGAATGGCCACAGTCGCCATTGGAAACAGCAATTCAGTCAGGTGTGTGCAGCCCTGAATGCCACCGACTTTCTGTCGGACTGCCTGGCGCCAGCCGGGCCCCATGGTCAGCCCTTTTAATGCTTTGTAGGCCGGCGTGATATCGGGACACATTGCGAACGGACTGTGATCGGTCGAAGCCTCGACGTCCTGCACAACGAACTTGTCATCAATGGTCACGCGTAACCACATACCGTGAATGGGCACGCCTGGCTCAATATTGCCGCGCCAGTTATTGGAGAAAGCATAGGACTTGGTGTCTGTCAGGTGAGCTTCGATGTCAAACATACCATCGTCGCGTTCGTAGCCTGCAAAATCGATTTTCCGGGTATGAATGTGCTGGCGCTGCGCCGGTGTCGGCAATGGCATAACTGGTCCTCCGCTTCAGGCGCAGGATTATAACGTAAAAGCGGGTGCTCGTTTTATTTAATAATATTCAAAGGTAATCAGTGCGTTGCGCGATTCGCCCTGCTCGTCGCGTAAGTTGCTGATGCCGTTGAAGACGCGCAAGCGCTGGCTCTGCGGGTCATAGCCAATTGCGATCGGATCGACAAACCAGCTGACTACGCGCAGAAAACCTGCCGGACGAATCAGAAAACAATGCACCTCGCCCTCGGGTTGTGCGCAGTCCTCTGTATCCGTGCGGCTGATACCGATACGTACCTTGTCGAGACGGGCAGGGACCAGAAAGTCAGCGGTCACTCTGTCGCCCTGTACCAGCGTGTCCCAGTTCTGTCGGATAAAAACATCAAAGCCTGCGTCGATAATGAGGTTGTCGTCGCTACTGATACGCACCTGTTCAGCCTGCTCGGCGTCGTGACCGCGATAATTGACCTCCACAGTCAGCTCGTCGCCGGATGCAATTCGACTGATCTGGATCCGGGCGTTATTGCGCAGGTCCTGCTGGTTCAGCTCGGGGCTGGCCAGTGGCTCCTGGTAGCTGAGCTGCTTTTCTGCAAACAATTCGCCATCCGGGTAACGGTATTCCACACGAGTTGTCAGCTCTCGCTCCGCATTGGAAAAATGAAACTCGTAGTACTGAATCTCATTGCCATCAGGCGTTCGCGCCGTTCCCACTGCCCAGACGTCATCCGGGATGGTGATTTCCCCGGTGTTATTGCTGAAAGCGGCGGAGGAAACGCTGCCAATAAGAATACCCAAAAACAGCCCGGTCGCTTTTCTCATGATTCGACTCCCGCAGGACGGATGGCTTGAGTGTACAAATGAATCACCAAGGGAAAAATCAATGCCCAGGAAAGGCCGATGATCAACAGGCCCAGCCAGTCCGGTTGCATCAGGGCAACCCCCGCCATCTTTGCTCCACCAAAATAGGAAAGCGGTGCGAATAGTCCGCCGCCCAGCGCTGAAAGCACCATGCGATGGTGAAACAGACGCATCGGGTAACCAACGGTGGTGGCGAATAACACCCAAAGGCAGGTCAGCCAGGCGGGCGGCAGCGTGCCGCCAGTCGCCAGCACACCGGTCTGTACAAAAAGCCAGTCACAGGTAAAACCTATCGCCAGCACCTTGCCGATATACTGCAGCTCAGCGCGGGCATTGTTTACCAGTGTCAGGTGCAGCGCCACCACAGCGACGGTAGTCAGCACAGCAACCAGCGAGCCGAACCACACGCATACCA
This sequence comes from Pseudohongiella sp. O18, assembly GCF_021729085.1. GTDB lineage: Bacteria > Pseudomonadota > Gammaproteobacteria > Pseudomonadales > Pseudohongiellaceae > Pseudohongiella. The sequence goes on from NZ_JAJSAR010000001.1 coordinate 1,022,581, forward strand.
GCCAGGCGACCTGGAAGACGACCGCGTTGAGCACAATATGTTGACGTTCGCTCAGACCGCCCGCCATTAGCGAATCAGGTGCTGCCATGATTCGCCTCAGGCTCGGCCTTGACCCGAGGTGCCTGCCGGAATGCGGGCATGCAGGGGCGCCAGTCGATACTCAGGTTTTGCCATGAGAATCTGCGCTGTATGGATGACCCGCTCCATGAAGCCGCCCTGGCAATAGGCCAGATAGTAGTCCCACATGCGAATGAAGGCTTCATCAAAGCCCTGAGCACGTACACTGTCGAGTTTGCTGAGGAAGGCGCGACGCCAGTGATCGAGTGTCATCGCATAGTCTCGAGTGATGTCCTCCAGCCCGACAATCTGCAGATCGGTATGCTCAGCCACCTGGCCGGCAATGATCGCATTACACGGCAAACACCCGCCCGGGAATATGTAGCGCTGAATGAAGTCGACCTGCTGCAGTGATTTTTCGTAGCGCTGATCGGAAATCGTAATGGCCTGAATCAGCATCAGACCATCGGGTTTCAGCAACGAGGCACATTTTTCGAAGTAGGTGGCGAAATACTGGTGACCGACTGCCTCGATCATTTCGATGGAAACCAGCTTGTCATACTTACCCTGCAGGTCCCGGTAATCACTCATCAGCAGCTCGATCCGGTCTTCCAGACCTTCCTCTGCGATACGCTGACGGGTGTACTCGTATTGCTGCTTTGAGATGGTGGTAGTGGTCACACGGCACCCATAATGCTTGGCGGCGTGGATGGCCATACCGCCCCAGCCGGTGCCAATTTCAACCAGATGGTCGCTGGGCTTGAGTTGCAGTCTTTCGCAGATATGCGTCAGCTTGGCAGTAGATGCCTCGTGAAGCGTCTGAGACTGGTCACGGAAAATAGCCGCTGAGTACATCATTGTCGGGTCAAGAAACAGCGAAAAGAAGTCGTTACTCAGGTCATAGTGGGCAGCAATGTTTTTGCGCGAGCCGCTGACCGTATTGCGATTGGCTTTGTGCGCAAACCAGTTGAGCACGCGTGCACCCATTGATTTGCCGCGATCCATCCCCTGTAGAAAACTGAGGTTCAGCACCATGATGCGAACCAGCGCCACCAGATCTGGCGTATGCCAGTGCTGCTGCATATAGGACTCCGCTCCGCCGATGCTGCCATTCCATGCCACCGCGCTGTAGAACTCAGGATCTGTCACAACGACGTTGGCATGGACCGGGCTGGTGCTGCTGTCACCAAAGTGAAACTGTTCGGTCCCCTCGGTGATGGTCAACATGCCGCGCGAAAGTCCCTTGAGCCGTCGAAACAGCAGATTGCGCGCCAGCTGCTGGCTTCGGGTGCCCTGAGCCGGTTGAGTCGTGCTGCTGGCGACGGCGCCGGTGTTGACCAGTCCTGCCTGATAGTTGCCGGGTGATTTCATGGTTTGATCTAGCTCCTCATCATCATCCGCTTGGGATGGGGGACAAACGGTATGCGTTTCAAAAATATCCGCAATGCCTGCCAGTAAATGGCGGCGGCGACCTGCAAGGTCATCAATGGATACGACAGCAGGGTACGAAGCAGATTGCCGGTCGTGACAGGTCGTGAGGTAAGAGAGAGGCTGGCATTAAACGCCTGTTCGCCGTCACGCCAGTTCTGCAGGTTGATATTCAGGCGATCGGCGGGTGTAGTGGCCCGCCAGTGATACTGCATGTCCATCGGCATGAAGGGCGAGACGTGCATCTGCTTGTCGAAGGTATGCAGGGTGTCGCGCTCCGGATAGCAGGGAATCACGTAGATGGTAGTTTCACGCCAGGGTGTGTTGGTTACTTCGGCGACAATGTGTTGCAGATTGTTTTCCTGGTCGAACACGTAGTAGCAACTGATCGGGTTGATCAGATATCCAAAGTAACGAAGGTTGGTCAACAGTCGGACTGGTCCGGTCGGTCGCTCACCAGTCTCCTGTTCTACTCGATCATAGACCGCCTGTTTGAGCGGGACGTTGGCAGGGCCCAGATAGTCCGAGCGCCGGAACCAGGCCGGTGCGGGTCGTTTGTGCGACCAGATCCAGCGCCTGCCGAATACCTCGTCAAGTTCATCGAGGTCGAGATACATCATGAAGACCGGGTAGGAGAAGTGGTGGCGCTTTGGCTGCAGGCGACGATGACGGACCCGGCCACTGTAGATCGCGCTGTGCATCGGCACTAACCCCCGATCCGCCTGTTAACCAGTCGCAAAACGGACCCCAGTAGCGGAATGTGCTGATACACGGCTGAACCCATGTCGAAGAAATCTTCCTGATAATAAATACGGTCTGTGTAACGTATCAGAGTGATGCCTCTTGATTCAAGCACCTGATTTGGCTTGATTTTTTTGTGTCTAAAACGCATCTTCCAGACCAGGGTGGCGCTGTTGTCGCTGATTTGCTCATCTTCGCAGATCATCTGCACGCTGTGTGCCTGAGATAAGAGGCCACGCAGCTGGTTCTTGACGGCCAGCCTTCCGTACAAAGAACGGACCGGGTCGTGGAATTCGATGTCCTGGGTGTATATCCGGTCCAGCCCATCCAGCTTGGACAAGGAGGGTTCGCGATAGAATTCCTTGAAATCGCGCAGTAATGCGGCGCGCAAATTCTCCGTAACGGAACTCATGTTCGTGGCCATAATTGTATATCTCACCTGTTGCGCGTAAGCTTGCCTTGAGGGCAGGTCACAACTTAACGAATGTGGAAATGCCATAGCGTCTGCGCGTGTAAACTCTGTCTTCCTGGATGTAGGAAGTCAGACGGCGTTAGTGCTAATGGGTGTTACGCACCCTGCCGACTTGCGGATCAATCATGCAGGCTTGGGCAGGAACCGCAAACGTCAATCAGAACCAAAAATTGTACCGGCTTGGTGATCCAGTGTTGAATCCGGTCCGTAATTCACCTCAAACGCATGGACACTATGTGGATAACAACGACGATATGGAAAATGCAGCCAGTGCAGTAGTGAATCGCCGCAATGAACCAGATCCGTGGGCGGAGCTGGTTAGATTGGTCGCGCACAAGCGTGACAGATCGGCATTCCAGCGGCTTTATCAACATTACACACCAATGATCAGGGCGTTTCTGCTTAAAAGCATGGGCGCTTCCGCTGACCGGACAGAGGCGGAAGAGATCACTCAGGAAGTACTGATAAAGGTCTGGAACAAGGCGGCTTCATTTAATCCGTCCAAGGCCAGTGTGAATACGTGGATATTCACCATTGCGCGGAACACACGAATCGACTTTATCCGTCGTAATGAGCGAAACGACAGGAAGATTGATGTCGAAGATATCTGGCACGACGCCGAGTCACCGGAACCACTGGTAGATCTGCAGCAGCGTCGAGCTGAACAAGTTATCAAGCAGGCCATGCAGACTCTGCCCGATGAGCAGCTGCAGGTGCTGTATAAAGCATTTATGGAAGGCAAGTCGCACAACGAAGTGGCAGAGGAAATGGGTTTGCCGCTGGGTACCGTCAAGTCACGTATCCGGCTGGCATTAAGCAAAATGCAAATTTTGATTGACCGCTGATCTGATCGATCCCAGAAAAATTGCAGCGGTAGACAAAGCTTACGCGAACAACAGGTATCAACATGGTTACATTTCATCCAGATTCAAGATTTCTGACCGATTATGCGGCGGGTACACTGCCGACATCGGAGGCGATTTGCGTGGCAGCGCATCTGGAATTCTGTGCCAAATGCAGGGCGCACGCCCAGCAGCTGAGTGATCTCGGCGCACAGATCATGGCAGCCATGGAGCCAGCAGTGGATGCGGATTCCTCGTCGCAGGATGATGACTTCATGCGTCTTATGAACAAAATTGATGCACGAGCTGCCGATGCCAGCAAAAAAGCCGACATAAGCGTGCCGGACTCTGCCAGGACCATGCAGTCGGACAATCACAGTGCAGCAATGTCAGGCATGCCACGAATTCTCCAGAAATTGACCCAGACACCACTTGAGTCAATGCGCTGGGTGCAGCTGGGCAAATATCTGCGAGTTGCCCCTGTCGGGCTGGGCAGTGCCGGTCGTGACATTGCGCTTTACGATATCAAAGCCGGCGGTCAGATGCCCGAGCATGAGCACCACGGCGAAGAAATTACAGTACTGCTGAAAGGCAGCTTCTCGGATGCGGAAGGCCAGTACGTGCGAGGCGATTTTGTGGTACGCAATGCCGGCGAGAAGCATCAGCCAACAGCGACCATGGACACAGATTGTCTGTGCCTGGTGAGTCTTGAACAACCGATTCGTCCAACATCCATCTGGTACCGACTGTTGGACCCTCTGGTCAACATGCGCCTGTCCAGCGTCACTAACTGACAGACGCTCGCATCCTCGTCACCTTGCGGGCTCGATGCCGGCAAGGTGGCAGACAACCTTCCTCTGCGGCATAATGGCCACCTTTTGAAAGCCTGCTTTTTCGATTGAGGGCATCTGCCGTTCATGACATACAAACCTGTTTTCAGCCGCTCTGATGTAGAAATTGTTGCGCGCGAAACGGCGTTTCAGGGATTTTTCTCTGTGCAACGTCTGACGCTGCGTCATCGCCTTTACAAGGGCGGGTGGAGTGAATCCTTTACGCGAGAGCTGTTTTGCCGAGGCAGAGCTGCTGGTGTCCTGTTACATGATCCGAAGCGCGACCAGCTGGTGCTGGTGGAACAATTCAGGGTCGGGCAGATTGATGAGACCGATCGGGCGCCGTGGGCGCTGGAGCTTGTTGCCGGCATGCTTGATGCGAACGAAAGCATCGAACAGATGGCCATGCGAGAGGTTCAGGAAGAAACCGGTCTGACTATCAGCAATCTGCGCTTTATCTGCGATTATTACAACAGCCCCGGCGGCAGCGATGAGCGTATCAGTGTTTTTTATGCCCAGGTAGACGCGGCGAATGCCGGCGGAGTCTTTGGGCTTGACGAAGAGCATGAAGACATCAAAGTGGTTGTACTGTCTGTGTCTGAAGCGATAGAGCTGCTGTCGCAAGGCGTGATCGACAATGCCATGGCGATCATCGCCCTGCAATGGCTGCAGCTGCATCACAGCTCCCTGCTGAGTGGTGGCAATGAGGTTTCAGGTAGTGAGTAACAGCTTCTATCCCTCTTTGGCGGATCCTGAATTTCGACCGCGATATCGCGTTGATCTGGCCGCGTACATGCGTACCTGTGATCGCAATTTTAGACGTTTACTAACGCTGATGCCTGATCTAGAATCGAGTAAAGAGGGTCGCGTGTGGAAGCACCGTCTGGGCGACGATTTGAACGTGATGTTTACCCTGACAGAGTCTTTTCCCTACACGGCGACACTGCAAGTGGCGCTGGCTAATGGACGGTCGGCCTGGCCTGCGAGACTCAGTATGCCAGTCATCGATGTAAGGCTTTACTTCGATGCCAGAACCGCCGAGCCAGTGAGTTATCAGGGACGACGGCGCATACCGGCACGCAGCGCAGTACCGAATGCGGATATGTATCATCAGGATGAAAAGAGGCAGATTAATGAATTTCTTGCGCAATGGTTGCAGCTGTGTCTTGCCTCTGATGCCGATGCGCGTCCGTCCAGTCTCCTTTCCATTGACTGACCTGGTTTTGTGATCTCGCTTATGCGAATACTGCAGATCACAGATACACACTTGTTTGGCAATTCAGAGCAGGCCCTGCTCGGAATGAACACTTCGGTCAGTTTTGAACGCATCATTTCAGATATAGCCAATGATTCATTGTCGGCAGATCTTATCGTAGCCACCGGCGATATCGCTCAGGACGCATCAGAGCAGGCCTACCTGCATTTCGACGCCGCCGTTCGCAAACTCTCATGTCCTTACTACTGGATACCCGGCAACCATGATGATCGGGAGGTGATGACCTCTCTTGCGCTTGCCGACAACCCCTTCGTCGGCGATGCGGCCCTTGGTAACTGGCTGTTGATCATGCTTGATACCAGCGTGCGGGGCAGTGTGCACGGTCTCTTGCCGGAGTCGGAATTGCAGCGCCTTGCTCAGTTATTGGAGTCCGTCGAGCGAAACAAGTCTCTGCAGCACAGTCTCATCTTTTTGCATCATAATCCTATTCAGGGCAACGCCGGGTGGATGAGCGATATTGGCCTGCACAACGCCGATGAGTTTCGTGAGCTATTGGCCCGCTATTCATCGGTCAGGGCTGTTGTTTACGGTCATATCCATCAAGAGCTGGACGCGGTCTACGACGGCATTCGCTATATCTGCACTCCATCGACCTGTATCCAGTTCAAACCTGGTGTGGAAGATTTTGCGCTCGACAGAAAAAACCCTGCCTATCGATGGTTGGAACTGCAGGACAATGGTGAAATCAATACCTGGGTGCACCGTCTGGAAAACTTCAAGATTCAGATCGACGAGCGAGCCGCCGGTTACTGAATCCAAAACAAAAATACAGTCTCGAACGCAGAGAACGAGTAGTCTATGAGTAGTAGTTATAACGCAGATGCCATTGAAGTACTGACTGGTCTGGATCCGGTCAGGAAACGACCCGGCATGTACACTGACACCACCCGACCCAATCACCTGGTCCAGGAAGTACTGGACAACAGCGTCGATGAGGCGCTTGCGGGTCATGCCAAAACCATCACCCTGACCCTGCACAAAGACGGTTCTATTGAAGTCGAGGACGATGGTCGCGGCATGCCTGTCGACATTCACCCGGAGGAGAAGGTGTCGGGCGTGGAACTGATCCTCACGCGCCTGCACGCAGGTGGCAAGTTCTCCGACAAGAACTACAATTTTTCCGGTGGTCTGCACGGCGTGGGTGTGTCGGTAGTCAACGCACTGTCGCATTATGTTGAGGTCACCGTGCGCCGCAATGGTGGTGTCTACCAGATGCGTTTTGCGAATGGCGACAAAGACACTGAGCTGAAAGAGATTGGCACGGTTGGCAAGCGCAATACAGGCACGACTTTGCGCTTTTTGCCCGATGAGAAATATTTTGATTCGCCTCGCGTTTCCATTCCGCGACTGAAACACGTACTGCGAGCCAAGGCAGTGCTGTGCTCCGGATTGCGCGTTATCTTTATTGACGACACTGTCAGTGAAGACAAAGCGCAAAGTGAGGAGTGGTGTTTCCAGGAAGGCCTTACCGACTACATTCTGCAGGGAACGGGTGATTATCTGACTCTGCCGGTTGAGCCATTCACTGGTGATATGAAAGGCAATGATGAGGCCGTTGAATGGGCCGTGCTGTGGCAGCCCGAGGGCGGTGAACTGCTGCAGGAAAGTTACGTCAACCTGATTCCGACCGCGCAGGGTGGTACTCATGTCAACGGTCTGCGGACCGGCCTTCTTGATGCCATGCGCGAATTTTGCGAGTTCCGAAACCTGCTGCCTCGCGGGGTCAAACTGACGCCTGATGATATCTGGGATCGCTGCAGCTACGTGCTGTCGATCAAAATGAAAGACCCGCAGTTCTCCGGTCAGACCAAAGAACGCCTTTCATCGCGTCAATGCGCGGTGTTTGTCGCAGGCGTTGTCAAAGATGCTTTCAGTCTTTGGCTGAACCAGCATACTGATGATGCGTTGGCGCTCGCCGAGCTTTGTATCAACAATGCGCAAAGCAGAATGAAGGCGAGCAAGAAAGTGGCGCGCAAAAAAGTGACATCTGGTCCTGCACTGCCCGGAAAGCTGGCAGACTGCGCGACCCAGGATGTGATGGCGGGCGAGTTGTTTCTCGTGGAGGGTGACTCGGCAGGTGGCTCAGCCAAGCAGGCGCGCGACCGAGAAACCCAGGCCATCATGCCATTGCGCGGTAAAATCCTGAACACCTGGGAGGTTGATTCCAATGAGATTCTGGCGTCTCAGGAAGTGCACGACATTGCCGTCGCACTAGGGGTGGACCCGGGCTCAAACGATTTAACCGGTCTGCGGTATGGCAAGGTCTGTATTCTGGCTGACGCCGACTCTGATGGTCTGCACATCGCAACCCTGTTGTGTGCTTTGTTCGTGCGACACTTCAAGCCGCTGGTGGCGGCCGGACGTGTCTTTGTGGCGATGCCGCCGCTTTACCGTATCGACGTAGGCAAGGATGTTCACTATGCGCTGGACGAAGATGAAAAAAACGGCATTCTCGACCGAATCGCCGCCGAGAAAAAATCTGCTCGCCCCAATGTGCAACGATTCAAAGGTCTTGGTGAAATGAATCCGCTGCAATTACGAGAGACAACAATGAGTCCGGATACGCGGCGACTGGTTCAACTGGTTGTGCCAGAGGACGACCGACGTGCTGGCTACAGCGAAACCGAAGAGGCACTGGACATGATGCTCGCCAAGAAGCGTGCAGCGGACCGCAAAAGCTGGCTGGAGGAATACGGCAACCTGGCGGAGGTGGTCTGAATTTACTAAGGGAGGCGCAAGATGGAAGTCTTTACATTTATCGTTCTGATCGTTCTTATTACTCAGTTTTTTGAGTATCGCAAAAGTATGGCCAAGCTCAATGCGAAGATGTCAGAAGTTAATGAAAGTGCCGTTCAGAAGGAACTAGACGCGGTCAAACAGCGTCTTGTAGTGCTCGAAAGAATTGTGACCGACAAGGGGTATGAGCTGCGCGAGGAGCTCGGCCGCATAAAAGGTGAATGAGTGCGAAAAATAAAAATACTGGCGGCAACTCTGGCAATGCTTTGTTGCTCAGCTGACTTGTACGCCCAGCAAAACACCGGTATTCCCGGCCGCATTGATCGCATGTCCATGGAGGATCGCATCAACAGCGGGCTGGTTTTTCACACGCATCAGTCAGAACCTGTTGAGCCTTTTCGTATTATCGGCAACGTCTATTACGTGGGTGCACTTAACCTTGCTTCCTATCTTATCGCCACTCCTGAAGGCCACATACTGATCGATACCGGTGTGCATGATATGCCGGTGCAGATACGCGACAGTGTCGACAAGCTGGGATTCAGGGTCGAAGACATAGAAATCATTCTCTCCAGCCACGCGCATTTCGATCACATTCAGGGCCACGCCATCATGAAGCGAATGACAGGCGCGCAGGTCATGGCCTCTGATGCGGATGCCGATGCACTTGAAGCAGGGCAGGATCTTTCTCCACTTGCTTTCGAGGGCTGGGAGCCGGTGGTTGTTGATCGACGCCTGCAGGATGGTGAGTCGATTGCGCTGGGTGGCGTTACACTGACGCCTACGGTAGCGCCAGGTCACACCCCCGGGTGCACGGTCTGGAGTCTGGACGTGGAAGACATGGGACAGACCTACACCGTTGGTTACTTTGGCTGCAATGGTCCGAACGCAGGTGTTCAGCTGATCAATAACCCGCGCTTCCCATCGCTGGTAGAGGATTCCCTGGCAGGATTCGACAATATGGCGCAACTGGACCTGGATATTTATATTACAGGTCACCCGGAGCAACCTTTCGAAGGCATAGAACATTCGATGCGTGTTCAGGTGCGTCCACACCCATTGCTTAATCAACAACCCTGGGCTGAGTTTATTGCTGAACGGCGCGCTGACTTTGTCGGGCGGGTAGAGGCAGAAAGGCAACTGCTGCAGTCGCAGTAAACCAGCTCCCTGATCCGGGAGCCCAAGATGCAAAAATCACTGGTAGTATTTGGTGCGACAAGTTTTGTCGGACAGATTCTCTGCCGCTATCTGCATGAACTCAATCACGATGGTTCGCTGAAGTGGCTGATGGCAGCGCGCTCTGAAGAGCGATTAAAGACGCTGCAAAGTTCACTGGGCGGCCCCCATACGCCAGATTTCCTCATTGCCGACGCCAATGATGATGCCAGTCTTCGTGTGCTGTGTGATCAGGCAAGTGTGATTATTTCTACGGTTGGCCCCTATGCACTCCACGGCGATCCGCTGGTCAAAGCCTGTGCCGAGACTGGCACCGATTACTGCGATCTGACCGGCGAAACGCAGTGGATACGGCGCATGATTGAGCGCCACGAAGAGGCAGCCAAAAAGAGTGGTGCACGAATCGTGCATTGCTGTGGTTTTGACTCCATCCCTTCCGATCTTGGTGTGCTGTATACCCAGCAACAGTCGCAACAACAACTCGGCGAGCCCTGCCAGCACGTCAAAATGCGCGTCAGAAAGTTCAAAGGTGGGTTCTCTGGCGGAACCGTTGCCAGCATGATGAATGTCGCTAGAGAGGCTGCCGCAGATCCGGCACTGCGTCGCGAGCTGCAGGATCCCTATTCAATCTGCCCGCCTGACCGTAAGCCAACGGTCAGGCAAAACAGGATCACCGCTGTCCACGAGGAAGATGTCGACAGCTGGATTGCGCCTTTCGTCATGGAAGGCATCAACACGCGGGTCGTGCATCGTTCACACGCACTGCTTGGTCATCCATGGGGGCAGGACTTTCTTTATGATGAAGCCGTCATGACTGGGAACGATAGTAAAGGCAAAGCGCGGGCCAGACGCACGGCACGTGGCCAGTCATTGATGATGCTGGGTTTTGCGCTGGCGCCAACTCGCTGGCTGATGAGTCGCTTCCTGCCAAAGCCGGGTGAAGGGCCCAGCCCGGAGATGCAGCGCACCGGCTTTTTCGATCTGGTGTTTGTAGGGCACACCCGCAGCGGTGAAACCGTTCGCACTAATCTTTATGGTGAGCGTGATCCCGGCTACGGCGCCACAGCGCGTATGCTGGGACAGGCCGCTATTTGCCTGTCACAGGACATAGACCGTAGCGAGGTGGCGGGTGGTTTCTGGACGCCAGCCTCTGCGATGGGATCCAGATTGATCGAGCGGCTGCAGCAGCATGCGGGTCTTCGTTTTAGTACAGTGCTGGAAACAAAGACCCCGCCTAGGCGGGGTCTTTAGTGTTACAGAATAATGCCTGGCTGACTTAACCGACGTCTTCGGCTACACCTATAACGGTGATGGTGACAGTATTGGTTGTACTGGCGCTGGCACCATCCACATCGTACTGGTACGTCAGATCAACAGTTTCGCCCTCATCCAGGAAGTCGACACTGCCCTTGTCAAAAGACAGGATGCCGTTGCTGTCCACATTGGCATTAACGGCAGGGCCACCGACCTGTATCAGGTCACTCACGCTCAGAATGCCGCCGTCGGGATCGCTTGCGCCAGACAGTAGATCGAAGCGGAATGTGGCGCCACCCATTTGATCAAGCGTATAGCCCAGGAAGTCGTCACGGTGCTGCGCGCCCAACTGTGCCAAATCGAAGCCCCATGTGGCGGCCACAAACGTACCCGGGTCATTGACCACGGCAATGTCGTTGCTTGAGTTATAGGCGCCCCAGTTTGGAATCTCCATCAACATCGACGTTGTTGACCCAATGGCATTGAATGCCGACAACATCGTCCCGCCGTATGTGCCACCCGGATATGAGTTCAAAGTGTAACTGCCATCAGGCCCCACAGCGGAGTTCAAGTTGGAACTGATCGTTGGCATATTACTTTGATAGTTGGAAATACCCAGGTACTGACTGGCGAAGCTTGAAATATTGGGCTCGCTATAGACACTGTGCCCGCCCGCGTACAGAAGCTTGCCACCCTGTTGCAGGTAGCTGGTCAACGTACTCACATTCTGGCTGGTAAGGTTGGTGTACGCTCTGTCCCCGACAGACCAGATAACAAGATCATAATTATTCAAGTCTTGAGAGGGGTTGTTATTGACCCCGATCGTAGTCTGGTCGTAGTCATATCCATTAGCGTCGAGAGCAGAAAACCACAAAGACTTCCAGCTTCTGCCGTTGGAGTCATCGACGAAAAGAATGCTTGAAATCTCCCCGTCAATCTTTTTCTCACTCACTGTAACGCTCAGTGGTGCAATGGTAGGAGCCGACGGGTTTTCTGCCCCAGTAACCGTAATGCTCAGCGTTGCCGTATCTGAATTGCCCAGGTTGTCGGTGACGGTATATTCAATCACCTCAGTATAAGTGTCACCTTCAGGCAGGGTAGTGAACTGACCCTGATCATCGTAAAAATAGCTGCCATCCCGATCCACTTTGAGAATGGCGCCAGACGCCAGCGTCAAAGTAATCGAGTTGCCCACAATGGCGCTGCCGTTAACATTGCTGACTTCGAATGTCGCTGCGGTGCCAAGGTCATCATTGCTCAGTACATTTCCGGAAACCGTCGCAGATTGGGCAACACCATAGGTGCCGATGGTGAACGCGTTCCAATTTTCATCGGCCTGGCTTTCCCAGGTCAGGGAGTCCAGTGCGTTGTTGATGGCCAGCACACCATGGAACTCTGTTTGACCGTATACTCCGGTGACAGTCGAGTCGGTGCTGATGCCGTAACGACCTGGCTCCGGGTTGGTTTTGACCCAGGCATCGGTCCATCCGAAATAACCAGAGTCTGAGCTGCTGTCGGCACTGGAGACCACTTCGAAGTCCTGGTCGAAGATATATCCATTTCTGTTCATGCTGACGATGGCAAAGAACAGGTTTTCGACCGGTTCGGAGAATGTCAGCGTGCGAGGAGAGTCCGCATGATTCAGTCGGATTATGTCGTTGTTGGTAGGTCCGTTAGCAACCTCAGCAGAAGTGTATACTCCGACGCCTTCGGTGCTGGTAATCACGCCCCCGTTCTTGGTGACATAATAGTCTTCACTGCCGGCATCGTTAAACTGGACACCTGGCACAGAACCCCAGGGCTCGGCAGCCTGACCTTGATACGTGACACCAATAGTCCGGTCACTTAGTGTAATGGTTCCCTGCACCAGATAAGTGGGGTTTCTACCACCGACCTGAGAGACAAGCGTCGCGCTGGTCCAGTCAACCCAGTAAACCGTGTTGTCAGTATTGGTTGTTGCTGCACTGGCAGTCAGCGCATTGCTGTCGTCTTCAGCGGTTGGGCCATCAGGGGTGCCGGTGATGTTGACGGTCACGGTGCTGGTTGTACCGTCAACACTGCTTACAGTAAAGATATCAGTGACCAGCTCGCCTTCTTCCAGGTCGTTTAGTGCACCATCGGAGGCGAAGCTCCAGTTACCATTGGCATCGATACTGAAACTGCCATAGGTGCCAGCAGTATTTGTTTGGGCATTGAAGAACGCCTCGCCATTATCGACATCAGTTATCGACAAGGTGCCAGAAGCAGTGAGCTGAGAATCTGTCTCGGTCAGGTCGACCACTGCGTTACCCAGCTCGGCAACATCATTGGCGCCTTCAATTGTGATGCTCACGGTCTGGGTGTCCGTGCCACCCTTGCCATCGCTGACAGTTACTACAAATTCCTGCTCCGCCGTTTCACCCTCGGCAAGCGATTTGAGGCTCTCCTGTTCTTCTCCACTGAGCTCATAGGTCCAGGCGATGTTGCCACCAGTGCCATTGCCGGTTGTATCAGTTGTCACTGACGCCGTCAGAGTGCCGACCGTGCCGCTGTTGGCAGCATTGGTGCTAACGCTGTGAACGTCAGTGAGGTCGACGTCTTCAAAATTAAGCGTGCCATTGGCCGTCAACGTGCTGTTACCAACATGCTGATAGATACCAGTGGAGTTTTTGTAGCTCAATTCCAATGATGCTTCGCCACCACCCTCATAGAAATACAGTTCAAGCGGATAGATGCCGGGCTCAAGATACTTGGTGCCTTCGAAGGCTGTTTCCGCGAAGTAACCTGAATTGCTGATGATGTAGTCATTGTTAACTGACAAAAACACACCATCATCGTTGAACGTGCGGAAGGTGTATGTGTCGGCCTCTGTGATCAGGATCTGCGTCGTTAGTCTGGCGAAGAAGTTGTTGTTGATACCACCCGTTGTGCTTTCACCCGTGGCCTGCGCCGCTGGCCATGGGGTGCTGCCGGGTATCTCTCCGGCAAAACCACCTGGGTCATCCGTGTAGTCTACGACACTGGTGTATACAGTATAGTCGGGTAAATTGTTGGCTGCGTAGGTCTGCAGATTCGACAGTTTGTCGGAGTTGTAACCGACCCATTGCTCAACCTTGAATGGCGCCTGAATCGGGTTCATCGTAACCGTTGCACTACTGTCGCCGCCGGTTATCTCCGGTGCGTCATTAACACCAGTGACAGTCACGGTGACGGTATTGGTAGCGCTGGCCCCGTGTTTGTCCGTGGCCTGAACCTGAAGATCAACAGTGGTGGTTTCACCCTGCGCAAGAGACTGGAAGTCACCGTCCGGGTTAAAGCTGAGTACCGAGCCATTAACTTCAGTACTGCCACCGGCAGGCGTATTGAGAACCACGTAGTCCAGCGTGCTGCCGTCGTCATCACTGTCGATATCATTGCCGAGTGCGGCCAGGTCCAGCGTAACAGCAGAGCCATCTTCTGTAGCGGCGATAGCTGAGGCTGCCAGCGTAGGCGCATCATTCGCGCCCGTGACCGTTACAGTGACGGTGTTGCTTGTGCTGGCACCCCGGGAATCGGTTGCCTGTACCTGCAAATCGAAGCTGGTAGCCTGATCTTTGGCGAGATTCTGGAAGTCTGTACCGGGGTCAAAGCTCAGTACGCCGTTTGCGTCGATGGAAGCCGAGCCGCCGGGCGCTGTGCTGAGCAGGCTGTAGGTAAGGGAGCTGCCAGTGTCTTCGCTATCTACGTCATCACCCAGTGTGGTCAGGTCCAGCGAAGCGGTATTGCCATCTTCCTGCGCAGCAAGTGTAGCTGCCGCAAGCGTCGGCGCATCATTAGTGCCGGTGACGGTGATAGTGACATCGTTGCTGGCGCTGGCACCGTGGGCATCAGTAGCTGTTACACCAATGACAACCTGACGCGTTTCACCCTCGTTCAGGTCCTGGAAGTCGCTGCCAGGTGCAAAGCTCAGGCTGGTACCAGTGATACTGGCGCTGCCTTCTGATGGAGCCCCGCTGATGCTGTAGCTGAGATTGCTGCCGTCATTGTCGCTGTCGACATCAGCGCCCAGCGCGGACAGATCAACGGCGATCGCGCTGCCGTCTTCGGTAGCTGTGCCGGTGCTGGCAGCCAGCGTCGGATCGTCGTTGATGCCAGTTACATCGATCGTCAATGTCGCTGGCGCTGACACCGCACCTTTGTTATCGGTGGCCGTGTAGGTCAGTGTTATGGTGGTCAACTCGTTTTTAGCCAGGCCCTGGAAGTCGCTGCCCGGATCAAATGTGAACGTGCCATCGCCATTGTTGGTCAGCGATCCGGCAGATGGACCGCCGATAATGTTGTACTGCAAGGTGCTGCCGCTGTCGTCACTATCGACGTCGTCACCAACGAATGCGCCAGTGACCGTGTTACCGTCTTCAACGGCTGCCACTGAAACTGCCTCAACAGTTGGAGCATCGTTTTTGCCGGTGACGGTGATGGTGACATTGTTGACGGCGCTGGCGCCATGTGTGTCGGTTGCGGTTACTTCAACGATGACGTCGCGAGTCTCGCCTTCGGCCAGGTTCTGGAAATCATCATCAGGGGAAAATGTAAGGCTGGTGCCGCTGATGCTGGCGCTGCCTTCGGCTGGCTGGCCGGTAACCGAATAGGTCAGGCTGCTGCCGCTGTCGTCGCTGTCGACGTCATCGCCCAGCGGCGCAAGGTCGATACTTACGACGTTGCCGTCTTCATTGGCTGCACCCGCGCCGGCGCCGAGCGTCGGCGCATCATTGACGCCGGTCACGGTGATAGACAGTGATGCCGGATCAGAGACTGCGCCATGGCGGTCGGTTGCGGTATAACTCAGGGTGATGGTAGTAGGCTGACCCTGGGCAAGACTCTGGAAATCGCTGCCTGGGTTGAATGTAAAGGTGCCGTCGCCATTATTGGTCAGCGTGCCGGCATTTGGCCCGCCAACAATGGTGTATGTCAGGTCATTGATGTCATTGTCCGAATCGACGTCGTCGCCCTGGAAAGTGCCGGAAACAGCCGATCCGTCTTCAATTGCTGAGATAGCTACAGCTTCAACGGTTGGGGTGTCATTGACACCGGTCACTGTCACTGATGCCTGGGCCCAACTTAGCGTGCCATTGGACATGCGGATAGCGTAAATGAAACTATCGGTCAGCGTGTCGCCCAGTGCCAGTTCGGTCAGATCCGCGGAGGGCTGGCCAGTGATGCTGCCGGCATCGTAGGCGATTTTACCGTCAGTAGTAATCCAGATGTTGGCTCCAAACTGACTGGTGTTTTCAGGCAGCCCTGCGACGCCAGCGTCGTCTTGCGTCAACAGATCGCCTGCTTCATATCCTTCCATGGCGCCGCTGTCATTGACGCCGTCGTCGACTGACCAGAGCCACTTGGCATTGCCGGCCAGGTCATTGTTCATCACATCCAGATAATAAACTGAGTCCTGATAATCAATCCGTCCGGACCCGGTTCCGAACAAATCGTCCTTTGCCTGGGGCGTGTTTCTGAAGGATTGTTCGGTGCCCCCGCCTGTATTCTTGGAGTTGCCTTTGCTGCTGTTATCGCTGGTTTCGGCAGTCTGTTCAGCGTTGCCTTTGTTTTTACTCATTTTTTTCTCCTTGGCTGACGGGGAATTACACATTTTCAATCTTAGGCCGATATTACTGGGTTGACCATCAACCCAAAGGTTGAATCTCTGTAACAAAAAGTAGAGCTGTCAGTCTGTTAGCAAACATTCTGGTAAAATTGGGGCAGGCTTAAATAAGGTTCGAGACTGAAAATTGAAGATTCTGCTGATTGATGATCATGTGTCTTTTTGTGAGGGGCTGAAGTCTGCCATACTCGCTGCGAGCAATGAGTATCAGGTGGAATTTGATGCCAGCGCAGAATGGATACCTGACGCATTAATGGCCAGCAATGACTATGACTTGCTCATTATTGACCTGATGATGCCTGGCATGGGTGGCATTGAATTGCTGCGCTACCTTCAGCAAAGCCACAATTCTACGCCCGTCATGGTGTTGTCCTCGGTTGAGGATCCTGCAGTTATCCAGCATGTGATCGAGCTCGGCGCCATAGCCTACCTTCCCAAGTCCTATAGCGTTTATCAGATACTGGATGCCATAGAAGAGTGTCGACAGGGACAGATTCATCTCCCCAGGCACTTGATGGTCGATGCGATTGACACTGCTACTGACGCAGCTGCCGACTCGTTACTCATGGGCGGCCTGACACGACGGCAGCTGGAGATCGCCGGACTAATGGAGAAAGGTCTGAGCAACCAGGAGATTGCAGACCATCTATGTATCAGCAAAGCGACCGTTAAAACACATGTGAATCACATGTTCAAGAATTTTAATGTCAGTAACCGGATCAGCTGCCTGCGCGCGATCAAGGAGCGCCAGCGCGAGAATTCAGTATCAGGCTGATGCCCTCATATGCAGCTTGCGATGGATCAGCGAACGGAACTTCATGGGTGAAATTTTCGCGTCTATGACAAGGTGGCTGGCGGATCTCAACCGGCTGGCAGGAAGGGTTTCATCCGCTGCCGTGACAACTATCACTGATGTGTTTTCCAGCACGTTCATCCAGGCTTGACCGCTCAGGTACGCAACACTATCAATCACGCAGATACTGGCTCCTTTGGTAGCGCCATTTATCGTTGACAGGTCATTGTTGTCAGAAATGTGGGTCACGCTGGCGCCCCAGCTGGTAAGATACTGATGCAATGGTGCGAGGGCGCCTCGGTAGTCGATCACCAGCACGGATATACCCTCGAGTGAGGTTATCAGCTGTTTGTGCGGGAGGCTTTCTTTTTTGTGTGCGGCCAATTCTGACTGGTGCTGATCTGAGGTCGCTGATTCCAGTGTCAAGGTAAAACGGGTGCCATACCCGACGGTGGATGCCACATCAATACTGATATCCAGCAGGTTCGCAAGTCGCTTCACTATCGACAGGCCCAGTCCTATGCCTTTGCCCGACTGCCCCTGGTAAAAGGCTGTAAAAATATGCGGTAGTCGGTCCTCAGGGATGCCAACCCCGGAATCTCTGACCGACAAAATAACCTTTGAGCCTCTCTGACGCGCGGACACGCGTATTTCCCCACGCTCAGAGTACTTCAGGGCGTTGTCCAGGAGGTTGCGCAAAATCTGACTCAGGCTGATGCGGTCAGTGAATACAACCGCTGCTGTATTTTCCATGATAAGCGACAGTTTCTTGCTTGCAGCTCTGGGGCTGAATTCTGACTTCAGTTCCATCAGTAATTGTTCCAGCCTGACAGCTTCGAGCACCGGGTTGCTTGCCTGGCGCTCGACACGGGAAAGCCTGATCATGTTGTCGATCAGCTCTGAGACGTTTTTCACGTTCTGATCGATAGCGTCGAGATCGCGATCATGGTGATTGGGTTGTTTCAGTCGGAAGGCTTCGGTGTAATGACTGATCGCCTGGATTGGGCCGCGCAGGTCATGGCCCACAGCAGAGACAAAATTGGACTTGGCATGTTCAAGATCATGAGACAGGCGCAAGCTTTCTACCGCCTTTTGTTGTGCCTTGATGCGAGAATGTTGTTCACTGCGCATGGTGTACGCGATCAGCGCTGACAAAACAATAGTGTCCAGCAGTGTGGCGAGCTGCGCCAGGTGGTAAGGTGCGATGCGCAGGTCCAGCGAGCTGTTCATCAGCATTGGCCAGGCAGCCATCGCCCAGGTGTGGATCGTCACTGCCGTAAACCAGAATCTCACCAGCAGGGACTGGCGCCAGTGTGTGGACAGTGTATAAATGTAAACCAGCTGACTGATCAACCAGACACCCGTCAGAATACTGAATGTGATACCAATACCATCAGTCGAATAACCGCCATCACGCGCCAGATACATGATAAGTGGCGTTACACAGATGTTGATTGCCAGCACGGCAATCCACATACGATACAGGCGGCTGTGGCGATCGCTTATATTGAGCAGGGACATACTGAAAATCGCCGCTGTGATTCCGATAAGCCCCTGGAACAGATACGCCAGCGGAAGAGATAGCGGGAATGGGTTTTGAAGGCCTACAATCAGTGACAGACCCGAGCCGATATAGATCATGCCCGCACTGGCAAAAATGAACAGGCAGAAATACAGGTGCATGTTGCGACGCAGTGCGATGTACAACAACAGATTGTACAGAATGAGCGCAATCACAAGACCGAAATAGGCACCATCCAAAAGTGTTTGCTGCAATCGCACTGCCCGGAATCCATCGTCATCCCAGAGAGTGAAGGTCGCGTATTTTGCCTCTGTGACTGTCATGGCAACGATATGCAGTCGATACGGGTGGTTCGGAACCAGATTGAGAGGCATCACGGCCTTGGTATCGAAAACGGGTCTGCCACCCTGGGGTGCCGAGAAGTCGTCCCAGTGGCTGATGGTTTCGCCAATGTGGTTGACGTAGACCCAGCCAACGCCATCCATACCGGTCATATCCAGCATGAACTGCTCGGCTTGAGTGCCCCGATAGATCAGGTCAACAACAATCCAGTTTAGTCGGCTGGGGGCATCCAGAAGCAGTTTGTCACTGGAGTTGAAGGACCAGTCCTGCGCTGCGACATTTGAGCCTGCAATTGATTGGAGAGCAATGTCCGAAGGGAATTGGCTCAACAGTTCTGCGAATGTGTCGGCTGGCGCTTGCAGCCACCGATCGAGAAATTCTTCTGACAGATGTGAGGTCAGCGCCTGCTGCCCAAGCAACAGGCGCTCTGTGTCACTTCTTACGGTTGTCTGAGCCTGAACGCCGGCGCAGACGAAGCAAAGAGACAGGACAAAGCCAGCTAGCCAGACTGGGGGCTGCCTGCAGGGGCGCTCTGTAATTGGTTGATTCTGGTGCATCGATATCGTCGTTACTGAATGCTATTGCCTTTGTTGGTTTAATTGTCGCCAGGCGGTACGACGATATCCGCGTATTAACCAGAATCATACACCTATGGCGGCCCCACTGGTAGGCAGACAGTCCGGCTGTGGCGATGAGCTGGCTGCAAGCGCCGGCACAATCTGACCGCTGTCGATATCCCAGGCGTAAAGCGACATCCAGCCATTGCGCACAAGCTGTTCAATGGCCGTGTGACGGCTTGCGATCTCAGCAATGATTGCTGCAGGGGCTGCGATGTAAACCGCCAGGCGAACCGGCTGATGTCGCCATTTCTTACCATCGTGCAATGACTGCCTGGCCAGGCCAATGCGCAGGTCACCGCCGTTACCCTCGAAGACACCAATATGTTCACCAACCACATTGTGCAGCAGCTTGTTGCCGCTGCCATACAGTCTGTTATCGACTGTGGAGGCGTAATACTGCAGATTGATCCAGTTAGTGACAATCATTGGCCCCGACATGATCAGCTCAAGCGTTTTGTACTCATCATCCTTGTGCCAGTCGTAGTCATGCAAGAATGTACGGCCCTGAAGGTTGAGGTGACGCGTTGCTGCTCGTGGTGCAACGATGAATGCGGCATTATTTGCCAAACCCCATTCAGGCTGGATCTCCGACCAGTTGCGACTGCGTCTGGTCAGTTCACTGGCCAGATTTTTTACATCTTTGATGCCCGGTAAGGTAGCAGCACGCTGATGTTGGGCACTGGCTGTCGCCTTCGTCAGAAGCGATGTGATATCGCTGTATGTGTTGAGTGCATCGCCGTAGCAGTGGATATTGTCAGTAGTGGTGTTATGCAGGCCAGCTACGAACCGCGTATCTGCGGGGATAAGCAGGCCTGTTGCGGCCAGCCCTCGTCTGATGGCCGGGTCATTCAGCAGCTGGGCCAGTACTTTTACATTGACCTCTCCAGTCTGTCCGCCACAGGCACCGCAATCCAGGCTGGCTGCCTGGGGATTGTTACTGGTTTCGCTGCCATGACCCAGAAGTAATACAACTGGCGCGAACTTTTCTGTCAGGCCCATGTGGCGCAGTACTGTCGCCGCCAGTTCTGTGAGTTCAGCAATGCTAAGCTCCCGACCCTGCTTGCTGAGCACGAACGGCCGCATATCGCACATGTCATTGACAGGGTGCTTCGGTGAATCTGGCATCAGGCTGCTGCCCAGCAATGACAGCGATTTGACCGCGCCAAGCATTTCCACCATGCCAAAACTGGCGGACGGCGTAGCAAAGCTTTCTGCCTGCGCATGAGCGTGCCTGTTCTTAAGAGTCAGACGCCTGGATGGTCTGCCTGTCTGTACGGCTTCGATGGCGGGCGCCAGAAGTCCCGGTAATTGCGGGCGCTGGTAGCTGTGTCCTGATTGTCGATATGACAGTGGCAATCCGAAGAAGCCCGCGAAACCGAGTGTCTCGATGTCGGGGTGTTGTGCTTCAAGTGCCCGGCGCATGGGCTCGGATCGGACATCGATACAGAAAGCGGCCTGTAGCAGTGGACGGGATTCTCGCGGCACGACTGTGCTGTTGCTCAGCATGTTCTGCAGCGGCAATTGATAGGAAAGTTCAAGCGCACGTTGCCACACCCACAACATTGATTGCTGGTTTTGATGATGTGCTCTTATGGATGCCATTTGTGAAAACTGGTCAAAGAATCGCTGTTGTGTGCGATCACCGGTTGATGCCGCCTGTTGTTCGTTGTGTCGCCACAATGCCAGTTCCCAGGCCATACGGATTGCCAGTAGCTGAGCAACCCAGTCATTGTTGACGCTTTTGAATGCCTCCTGCCACTGTTGATACGCGCCCCATGATGCCCACCCGTGGATATCAAGCAGCAAGGCAAACGCGTAGTCTGCAAAATTCTCCGGGCAGCCCAGCGCCTCCATAAACTCATGACAAAGCAGGGCAGGATCGTCTGGCAGCTGTTCGAATTGACGGTGCAGACCATGCGCGGCCGTCAATACTTCGATGCCCACATCACCTCGGGTAATTTCAAGCCAGTTACGGTATAGCGCAACCGTCGAGTCCTGATGCTCAGTAAAATAATGTTGATACTGGAAATACAGGCCACAGAACTGACTGATCTGCTGCACGATTTCATCATGCCAGGAAATCTTTCTGCGTCTGTCTGGCAGGGCATCCAGTAGTTCACTGTAATTGTGCCAGTGCGGGAGCACTTGCTCTGGTTGCGACAGAAACTCGACAAGCTGCTCCTCGGACCACGGCTCGTTTCTTTCCTCAATGGCGGCTTGAAGGTGCTCTGGTTTGATGACAGTCTGCCATTGCTGCCTGTAGTACTCCCGGCGCATCAGGCAGTTCACCTGGCCCAGCGCCTGAAGTTCGGCGGCAACATCTTCAATGGGCTGGTCGCGCAGCTCCCACCAGGGGTTGACTGCGATGGACTGATCCAGAGGCCAGACGGGTGCTATACGCTGGCAGGCAACTCGAACTGACTGTGGGTAGTCGGGCACAACAGTTTTCATACTGAACCTCCCAATTGGGTTTCTATGGCTGTGGCAGACCTCGATTGCAGGTGCTTGCGAAGGTTTGGTTTGTGTCTTAGCGGATAAAGCCACAGCGTGACGCGGCTGGCCCACTCATCCAGATAGAACCCGGCGTTCATGATCACAAACAGACGTCTGGCAAGTGGCTGATGTGAAGCGTAGTACACGAACAGGAACAGTCCGAACTGGCTGATGAACAGGGTACTGATCCAGAGATCTGCGGACACTGATGCCAGAGGGTATGGTGACTCGCCGTCTGGATAAGCAATGTGAGCCGCGATGGTTGTCAGGGCGATGTAAAGCAGCGGCGCGGCGGCGGCCAGCAGCAAGCCGCGCGCGGTACACCCAGCCCGCCCGTAACTGAAGTGCCATGCCAGCACAGTGGCACAGGCGATACCAATCAATATCCAGGGACTGATCAGCGACATCGGTGACAGCCATGGGCTGACGGCCAGCGCGGCCGCGACAGTGATGGCCATGGCCATCAGCCAGTGCTGCAGACGCGGCAGTCTGTAACCCGCTGCCTGGCCGGACAGATAGCTGGCGACGGCGGTTCCCGAAGCCAGAAACGCGTGCGCTTTGTAGAAGGAGTGCGCGACCAGATGAAGCAGTGCCAGGTGATACAGACCCAACGCGCACTCAACCAGCATCAGTCCCATTTGCGCTACAGTGGACCAGGCCAATCTGACCTTGATACTGATTCGGGTCATCATAACCAGAGCAGCCAGCACACAACTGAGGCCAGCGACAATCAGCAGTAACCACCGCGCCGCATCGGCAAGACTGATCAGAGGCGCAAACAGCAGCAGCAGGAAACCACCCAGGTTGACGATGCCCGCATGCAGCAGGGCTGAGACAGGCGTTGGTGACTCGACGACCTGAATCAGCCAGCCATGCAGAGGCATCTGTGCGCATTTGATGAGCGCAACCAGCGCTAGCAATACCGCGACGCTCTGGTCCTGCAGTGTGAGCGTGTCCACGGTTTGGTAATGTAGGATTATCGACTGGATATTAAGCGTTTGATGCTGCAGCCAGAGCAGCAGAAATGCCACGATAAGCAGTGCCTCGGCCATCCGGGCAAACAGAAATTTTTTGTGTGCGGCCAGCACTGCTCGCGATCGATCAGGGTAGAACAGCAACAGCTGATGCAGGCTCAGGCTGACGCAGATCCAGCCCAGGGCAAACAGGATCAGGTTGTTGCTTGCTACTGTGACGACAACGGCTGCCATAGTCAGAACCATGGCCCGCATGAACCGGCGAGCCGAAGCTTCGCCCCGCATGTTGTCGTGAGCATAGCGGAGCACGACCAGTCCGAGCAGACCAATCAGCGCAAGAATGGTCGTTGATAGCGGAGAGATGTGAATCCAGTAGTTGCTGAACCAGGCGTCAGTCAACGCAGATTCGAATCCGGAAGTGGCGGTCCAGGATGGCCAGGGCATAGCTGAAGTCTCTCAGTTGTGAATGTGGCGCTATTCTGAGAGATAGAGTTCGTTTAGTAAAATAGATATAAAAGCACTTAATGTTCTGTATTTAAGAACAAAGATCAGGTGTAGCGCGCCAGCAGTGAACGCACGCGCGGGTGCACGAGCTGGCGCTGGATACTGACGGCATAAAAGTTTTCGAACACATTCGGCAGGGTCAGGTACTGACACAGCAGTCCGGATGCTAGCTCGTCCCTGACCACAACATGAGGAATGACTGCCAGAGCGCCGCTGTCGCGAGCGAGCAGTCGCAGCATGGGCATGTCATCGGCTTCGGCCTGAACCTCAGGTTCCAGTTGGTGTTGTGCGGCCAGTGCATCGAACGCAGTGCGGATGGTACTGGAGGTAGGCGGCAGTACCCATCGGCGTCCTATGTACTCAGGCCCAAGACGGTCTGGCAACTGCTGGTCGGGTGGTCCGATCACTGACACAGGCTGACTGTCCAGCAATTGGCAGTGCCAGATCTGCCGGCCGCTGCCCTGTACTTCGGCGTTGGTCAGTGCCAGGTCAATCTGGTGATTGGCCAGCGCGTTAAGCAGTCCGGTCTGACTCATTGAGGTCAGGCTGTAGCGATCATGCTCACTGTCGATCAAGGGGCCGATGAATGCCTCGATGAAGTTTCGCGACATGGTGGCCAGTGTACCGATTCGAACAATGGCATCTTCAGGCTGATGACCTTCCAGCAACAATTTTTCCAGCTCATTGCCACGCGTAAAAATTTCTTCGGCGATCCGCAGCGCCTGATGGCCACTTTCAGTCAATTGAAGTTGGCGACCTGTTCTGTCGAACAGCTGCACCTTAAGCGAATCTTCCAATTGGCGAATCTGTGAGGAAAGTGCAGACTGTGCGACATGCAACTGATCTGCTGTGCGGCTCAGGTTGCCGTTTTTTGCCACCTGCCAGAAATAATACAGGTGATGATAATTGAGTCTGCTCATTCGCTTGCAGCGCCTGTCACTGGAATTCCGGACCAGTATAGCGAATACTGGTCCCAGAGGAGGGGTATTCCCATGAAAAAGCTAACAAAAGTGGATAGAATCCGTCACTCGAAGTTAATTGATGTGCCCAGGCGTTGGTCGGCACTGATGCTGTTGACCGCTGCCGCTACCATTTCAGCGTGTCAGACTTCCATGCCGGAGCAACGCAACCAGCTGGCTAATGGTGCTCAACTCGCTGGTGCCAGCTGTGGGGCATTTGGCGGCGATATTTCCAGCCCGGCTAACGCCACGGAACCCAACAGTGGTCGACAGTTCCACCTTGAATATCCCTGTGACCTGGGGCCATCCGAGCCGGTTGTACTGGTGCTGAATCTGCACGGGGCAGGCTCATACGAACAATGGCAGCGTCTCTATTTTCCGATCACCGATTACGCGCAGGACTATCGCATGGTGGTTGCCACACCTACCGCTCTGACGGCGGAACCGATTCGTGTCTGGCGCGAGGAGGCCGATGATCAGTACCTGCAGGACGTGTCGAGCCTGCTGATTGATGCAATCGGTGAGTCCAATGTTCGCTCCTTCTGGCTGACCGGGCACAGTCAGGGCGGTTTGACTTCCGATCGCATCGTCTGTTCTGACTATTTTAGCGATAAAGTCGACGGTTTTGTCAGCCTGGCCGGTGGACGGGTCGGCGGCCGCCATGAACTTCAGGGCTGCGATTTCTCACACATCCACACTACTGGTGAGCTTGATACCGCCGGAGTAGCTGGTATTCCGGATACTTCACCGCTGGCCGATCGCTACAGCTGTGGACCACAAACGCGCCTTGCAGACATCGTCGATACGCAGCCAGGCAAGGTTTACGATTCCCGCACAGAGGAGAACGGCCGACCCACGCGTCCGGGCTGGGGCGGCATGCCCGGGCCAGGTGTAGCAGAGGTCCTGGTATTCCCGAATTGTGAAGACAATCGAGTGGTCGCTGATATCGTGCGTCTGGACAAGGGACACACGGAGGGACTGGAACCCCAGGTAACCCGCTACATCGCCAGAATGATGGCATCCATTCCTGGTGGTAAGCTGCGCGGGCAGTAGTCCAGGCTTCCCGCGCACACAGCTGGGCGTCCTGTGCAATCGCAGGGTGACCCGGTCGTGTCGAAAGCGTCACACAAATGCCACAGCTTGTTCACCTGCTTGTCATGCAAGCGCCTTATCGTTGCCCGGTAGCCAAATTTCTGCAGGGGAACGGATATGTATTTTTCAAAACTCACGATAAAGAAAAAACTGCTGGTCACATCAGTGTTGGTCGGGCTCGGCCTGTCAGCGCCAGTCTGGGCGCAGGATATGACATCAGCCATTCGCGGTCGCATCAGCGGCACCGATGGAGCTCCACAAGCCAACGCCACGATAGTTATTGAAGACACCCGCACCGGCGCCACGCGCACGCTGCAAACCAATGACTCTGGAACTTTCTATGCGACCAACCTGTCGGTGGGTGGTCCGTATCGTGTGACGGTAAATGGCGGCAGATCCGTTGTCGTCAACTCAATTTCCCTGGGTGATATCTACAACCTCAGTATTGATCTGGGTGCGGCGCAGGTAGAAGAAGTGCTGGTGCTGGGTCGGTCCGGCAACTTTGTGGATGTGGCTTCTGGCCCTGCAGCCACTTACTCCACATTTGACCTGGAAACATCAGTCGCCTTCGATCGTGACATCAAGGATGTGTTCATCTACGATCCGCGACTGAATCTGGACACAAACTCTGCAATTAACTGTGTCGGAAAACACCCACGTTACAACAGCATCAGTCTGGACGGTGTCAGCCAGAACGACCGTTTCGGTTTGAATGACAATGGTTACTCAACCGCAACAGGTATGCCGTTTCCCTTTGAAGGAATCGCTCAGGTTGCCGTCGAACTGGCACCTTTTGATGTCACCTATGGTGGCTTCACGGCTTGTAACATCAATGCGGTGACGCGCTCAGGAAGCAATACCTGGACGGGTACCGCTTTCTATGAGTTCAACAACCAGGATCTGCGCGGTGACTCGCTGACTGTTGACGGTGTCGAAACGAAGTACGAAAGCCAGGATTACGAAGAAGAAAAACGAGGCTTCAGTTTTGGTGGTCCCCTGATGCGTGATCGCCTGTTCTTC
The DNA here is from genome assembly GCF_021729085.1 of Pseudohongiella sp. O18. Classification (GTDB taxonomy): domain Bacteria; phylum Pseudomonadota; class Gammaproteobacteria; order Pseudomonadales; family Pseudohongiellaceae; genus Pseudohongiella. The sequence continues at coordinate 1,049,329 of NZ_JAJSAR010000001.1, forward strand.
TACGGTGCCTACGAAGAAACCGAAGAGCCCGAGTTTATCGCACAGGGTTTCTCCGGTTCAGGCAATGGCGTTGAGCGACCCTGGCTGAGTCAGACAGACTTTAATCGAATTTCTGACATTGCATCGCGCATCTACGACTACGACGCTGGCGGCATGCCGGCTGATGGCGCGCAGACCGAAGAGAAATACATGTTGAGGCTGGACTGGAACATCAGCGGGCAGCACGATGCGTCAGTGATTTACAACTTCTATGACGGTATTGAAGATCGCGCCTCAGACTCGGACAGCAACGAGTTTGAGTTTGCCAATCACTTCTATCGCAAGGGTGCCGAGTCAGAGACTCTGACGTTTAAACTGGCTTCGCAGTGGACCAGCGAGCTCTCTACCGATCTGTTTGTCAGTCGCAACACAATGGACGACTCTCAGGTCACGGTGGGGCCGCAGGATTTTGCCGAAGTTCAGATTTACATGGGTAGCAACACCGTCTATCTGGGTGCGGACGATTCGCGACAGGCCAACAACCTGAACACCGAGTCGGACTTCATGAAGTTCACGGCTGAGTACCTGTGGCAGGATCACGTCATTACCGCTGGTTATGAGCGTGAAGACCTGTCCATCTTCAATCAGTTTGTCCAGCATGCACGCGGCGGTGAATACCGGTTTGAAGACCTTTCGGCCAATAACCCGGCTTTCTGTGCGGGGCTGACAGCAACAGGCCGACAGAGCAATCCTGCCTGCGGTCTTACCGGCATCGATCACTTCGAACTGGGTATCCCGACAGACATATACTACGGTAGTGGCGGTGGTACCAACAACGCCGACGATGCCGCCGCAAGTTTCAGCAATGTACTGAACACTCTGTACATTCAGGACGAGTGGCGCCTTGACGAATACGCCCTGACACTGGTTGGTGGTTTGCGCTACGACTGGTTCACCAGCGACGACCGTCCTGCATTTAACCAGGCCTTTACTACACTCAATGGTGGTCTGCGCAACGATGCCAATGTCGATGGCCTTGACCTGTTGATGCCACGTATCGGTTTTACCTGGGAAGCCATGGATAACCTGACCATGCGAGGTGGTTTTGGCCTCTACTCGGGCGGTAATCCAAACGTGTGGCTGTCCAATGCCTGGAGTAACGATGGGATCTCCAACGTTCAGGTTCGCGACCGCAACAACAATAATCAGTCAATCCTGACTGACTATCAGTTGAGTGGCAATCAGCGCCCCGGCTACGATGTGCCGCAGGCATTGAAGGATCAGGTCGCCGCGACAACCGCAGCGAATGCCTCCAACAGCTTCCTGGTGCTGATCGATCCGGATTACGAACAGCCTTCAGAATGGAAATTTGCACTGGGTGCAACTTACACGCTGCCTACCGGCATGATTCTGGAAGGTGATTACCTGTACTCCGTGCAAAATGATCCAGCCTACTATGTGGATGTTGCACAGGATGTGACCGGAACTACGGATGCCGGCCAGCCCATCTACAGCAACGTTCGTGGCCAGAGCAACTTCATGTTGACCAACTCAGGTGAGTCACCGAAGAGCCATTCCCTGTCACTGCTGGCCAAGCAGACTCACGACTGGGGCCTCGACTGGACCTTCGGCTATGCATACACCCAGGCAGAAGACGTAAGCCCGATGACCTCGGCAGTGGCGAGTTCAAACTTCTCCAACCTGGCGCTGTATGATGTCAACAATCCAGTTTCTGGCACATCGAACTATGAATCGCCGCACCGTTTCACAGCGCGTGTGAGTTACGGTCGCGAGTTCCTGGCTGGCTATGAAACCCGTGTTACCGCGCAGTGGTTCCGCGCCAAAGGCCAGCCACAAAGCTGGGTGATGAGCAGCCGAGGACTGGAAGGTTCCAACAGCAGCAACCGTCGCCACCTGTTGTACGTACCAGGACCAAACGACTCCAACGTAATTGCTGGTCCAAACTTCGACGTCCAGGCATTTTCGGACTTTGTTGCCGCTTACGGCCTGGAGCAGGGTTTTGTGACGCGGAACGATCAGTACTCGCGCTGGACCTCACGCATGGATCTGCGTCTGGATCAGGAGCTGCCAGCCTTCTTTGATGGCGCCAAGGCCCGACTGTACGTCAAGGTCTACAATTTCCTTAACATGATCAACGACGAGTGGGGACATCAGTATGATGCGCAGTTCTTCTCGCCAGACGTTGTGACCCAGTCAGTGAATGCGCAGGGGCAATACGTGTTCGAGCGCTTCAACAATCTGTCGGTCAGCGACCTGCAGGAGACACAATCACTGTGGCAGGTACGATTGGGTGTGCAGCTGGAGTTCTGATCCTGTTGCAGTAAGACCGACAGGATGAAAAGAGCAAGCGGGCCGACAGGGAATGTTGGCCCGCTTTTTTTTTTGGACAGTCATTGATCGAATGTGTAAAGCTGTGAGCCTGATCGAACGCAAATGTTAAAGACAGGCGACCGCAATGATGAATAACAAAAAATATAATGTAGTTGCACTTTTACTTTCGTCTCTAATCGGAGTCAGTTCGGGTTTGTCAGTCGCTCAAACCAAATCAGGGCCGATACCGACTGAAGGTGATCCCGAGGACTTTATAGGACACAGTGAACCCCTGCGAGTTGTCCATATTCTGGATGAGCCGCGGCACCGAACGGTGTTTAAGGGCGAGAGATTCACGCTGCTTGATGTCCAGATCAATCCGGGCGATACCACGCTGCCACATACCCACGATGGTCCGATTCTTTACACATTCATCAGCAATGGCCAGGGTTACCTGGACGGCCGTCTGTCCAGCATCACCCGATATCTGGACAAAGCCTACACGCACCGTGTTACCAATGCCGGTCCCGGTCTGTTCAGGATCATTGCGTTGGCCAGTTTCGGCCCCGGGCTGAGCGAGCCGTCTGATGATCTGCCAACAGGTCTTGAGGCATCCGATATCGAACTGGAAAATCCGTGGTTCCGCGCCTGGCGGCTTACGCTTGAACCTGGCGCCCGGCACACAATAATTTCACACATCAATCCAGCCTTTGTGGTGCAGGTGTCGCCGGCCGGCGCATTGCATGTGAAGCGGCAGGATGGGGTTACTCACGAGCTCAATGCGGCCGGCGACTGGGCGGCCCCGATGCAGGGCTATGAACTGTACAACCCCGGGAGCGAGGCAGTGACATTGGTGATCAAAGAGGCGCGCCAGGCGCTTTAGAATTCACTCATTACATGCGTGTTGTTGGTCAGCAGTTGCAGTATCAGTAGTCTGTTGAAGGATTAAAAAAATGGAGTCGTCATTTTCATGACGACTCCCAAAATCCAACGCCAGTCGAAAACTAGACAGTTGGTTGCCTTACAGAACTGAAGATATCGACGAAAGTCGGAATTCTTTCGATCTTGATCGGGATATGCAGGCGTCTTGCTACTTCATTAGCTGAAATATATCCGCGTATGTGATCTCGTGTGCGGTCAACGACAAGGCAGTGTGGCTGTCCTGATCGTTTCAGTGTTGTAACAAGATCGTCGATGCTGCATTTCCTTAGCTGTTCCAGGTCCAGGGCCGGAATGGAATGTTTTGGACACATCATGTCGCGAACGGTTATTTCCTGCAGACGTTCGCCATTGGCAACCATGATGAGAAATCTTTCCTCGTTCAAATCATCCATGTTTAGCGTGCCTATGAACTCATTACGGGAGTCCACTACGAGTATTATTTTCACATGGGCTTTGCGCATCAGCATTTGCGCATCAACTGCGGGGGTGGATCCTTCGATAGTCAACGGATGATGTTTGCGGAAATCCGTAAAGAGCTCCACAGCAGGTGAGCTCATCGTGAGGTCGTCAAATTCATCGGGCTGCACCAGGTGGGCTACCCGGTCAACAGCGAATAGGGTAATACCGCGCATAGTATGCTCCTGCAAAATCTGAAAAATTGTTTAGAGATCTTTAAGATCAACCCGGGCGCAACATGAGAGTCATCCAAAAAGACGAGGATGCGTTGCTGCTTGCCGGGAACAACAGGTTTACTGCGGAGATGCGGTGGCGGGAGGTCCGCGGATATGATGGGCGGTGCAGCGTTGCGGCGCGGTGGCCGGAACAGCCTGTGATGCGATTGCATATCGCGACTTCTGAACATCAGGGATGATGATTTCTTCGTCATGGAGATCGTCGGAATCATCAGACGAGCTTCGCACGCAAATGAAATCTGTATACGCCGAATAATTCGTGACGCCACTGCCGTCCAACGGACCGAGGTCTTTGGCGTTGGAGAAAGAAACGGTCAGTAACAGGACCGAAATCAGGATCAATGCTCTATGCACAATGCATGTCCAACAATGAAGATAAGGGCAAGCTCACAATCATTCTATTCCTTCCTTTGCAATTGTCAAAGGAAGTCACGGGTACAGGAAAAATATTTACGCTACAGTAATACCTGAGCAGTATTGTTGCCCGGATGGCGAATAAAGCCATCGCTACCTGACTCGACATCGATGTCAACAATAAAAATACCCTGGCCCCGACATTCGTGTCAGGTCGGGCGCCGGCTGAGGCGCTAGACGCTCTTCGCGATATTCCTGATTGTCAGCACAGTGTCAGTACCACAGGGCAGTGATCAGAGCCGTATACTTCATTGAGTATTTCGGCACTTACGATACGCTGTTGCATGGCTTTGGAAACCAGAAAATAGTCCAGACGCCAGCCCACGTTTCTGGCGCGTGCACCACCACGCATGCTCCACCAGCTGTACTTGACGGTCTCGGGGTGCAGGTGCCGGAAGCTGTCGATAAAGCCGGCGTCGATCAGGCTGTTCATGCCATCGATTTCACGCTGGGTATAACCCGCGCTTTTGTTGTAGTTCGCATCCGGCCGGGCGATGTCTATGGGTTTATGACACACGTTCAGATCGCCACAGATGATGACCGGCTTGTGTTTTTCTAGCGACAGCACATAGTCGCGAAAATCACGATCCCATTTTTCCCGATAATCCAACCGTTTCAGTTCGCTGCCAGAATTGGGTGTGTAAACCGTGACCAGGAAAAAGTCCTGATACTCGGCGCAAATAACACGTCCTTCCTGATCGTGCTCCTCAAGTCCTGTGCCAGGTGTGACAGATTCGGGCTTGCTGCGACTCAATACGGCCGTACCTGAATACCCGGGACGGACCGCCGAGCTTGTGTAAACGTGATAACCATCAAGCTCGGAAATAGCTGCAAGCACCTGTTCGTCCTGTGCCTTGGTTTCCTGTATACACAGTACATCTGGCTGCATGTCCGCCACCGCCTGCAGGAAGTCTTTCTTCACTGCTGCGCGGATGCCGTTGACGTTCCAGGAAATCAGTTTCATTGCGGTTCGACTCCATGCCGGTGAATATTGACTGGTGAAGATTAGAACATATCAAATTGAGTGGGGGTACCGGCGTTCTCACTTTGTCTGGCCGCAGGTACTGAAGTCGGGCGTCTGAACAGGCTGCAGTCGAGGCGACCAAAGTCAGCAGTGCGTCTTTCGGACAGACGGGTTTTGGCGATGATGGCGGCGTAACGTTTTGCTATCAGCTCTGCCCACAAGCCCTCGCCGCGCATACGGCTGCCGAATGTGGCGTCATACTCCTTGCCGCCGCGCATGTCGCGAATACGGTTCATAACGCGCTCAGCGCGGTCGGGCAGGTGTGCCTGCAGCCATTGTTGAAACAGCTCATTCAGCTCCCAGGGCAGCCGCAGGATGATGTATCCCGCGCTGCTGGCGCCGGCATCAGCCGCAGCCTGAATGATTCGCTCCAGATCCTGATCAGTCACAAACGGAATGACTGGCGCCACATTAACGCCGACCGGAATGCCTGCCCTGGCCAGACGCTCAATGGTCGCCAGACGTCTTGAGGGTGAGGCCGCGCGTGGTTCCAGGGTTCTGGCAATGTCATGATCCAGCGTCGTAATGGTGATGGTGGTGGCAACCAGGTTTTGGCTTGCCATGTCGGCCAGCAGGTCCATGTCCCGTTCTATCATCGCGGACTTGGTGATGATGCCGACCGCCTGGCGACACTCATGCAGGACCTCCAGCAGCTGCCGGGTGATCCCCAGCTTTTTTTCACAGGGCTGATACGCGTCCGTATTGACGCCCAGCGCAATCGGTTCGGTTTGCCAGCCGGGCGCTGCCAGCTCGCGGCGCAGCAGCTCGGCCGCGTTCACTTTGGCGAACAGGCGTGTTTCAAAATCCAGACCGGGCGACAACTCCAGATAACTGTGTGTAGGCCTTGCAAAGCAGTATATGCAGCCGTGTTCACAGCCGCGATAAGGATTCAGCGATACATGAAAGGGCAGGTCTGGTGACCGGTTGCGAGTAAGAATGGTTTTGGCCTGCTCGTGCGTAACAATAGTGCTGGGCCGACCTTCGCGGTCTTCATCGTCATCGCGCGGCCAGCCGTCATCAAAGGCTTCCAGCTGTTGAGTCTCGAAGCGCCCCTGTGGATTGGATACGGCACCACGGCCCTTGATCATTTCGGAGGTGTATTTCATGATACTTAATCTGATACTGTATATAAGTACAGTATTTGAATGTCACAGGAATGTCCAGCACTGCACTACAGGTCAGCCGCGCGAATATGCTATAACGACGCATCCGTGTTCCACCTACGAGAGACTCGCAGAAACCGTATGACCATGAACATCACCATCAACCAGGACGGCGTCGAACAGATTGCCCTGGGCAGCTACACCCGTCAGGCTTACCTGAACTACTCCATGTACGTGATCAATGACCGGGCGCTGCCGCATATCGGCGATGGTCTCAAGCCAGTGCAGCGACGCATCATTTACGCCATGTCCGAGCTCGGGCTTAAGGCATCTGCCAAGTTCAAGAAGTCAGCGCGAACGATTGGTGATGTGATCGGTAAGTTTCACCCGCACGGTGATTCGGCCTGCTACGAGGCCATGGTGCTGATGGCCCAGCCATTCAGCTATCGCTACCCGCTGGTGGATGGGCAGGGCAACTGGGGCTCGCCGGATGATCCCAAGTCTTTTGCGGCAATGCGTTATACAGAGTCGCGCCTGCAGAAATATGCCGAGCTGCTGCTGTCCGAACTGGGGCAGGGCACGGTTGAATGGAAACCCAACTTCGACGGCACGCTGGATGAGCCGGCCATGTTGCCAGCCCGCGTGCCCAATGTATTGCTGAATGGTGGTAGTGGTATCGCGGTAGGTATGGCCACTGATATTCCACCCCACAACCTGCGCGAAGTGGTCAGTGCCTGTATTCGCCTGCTGGACGAACCAAAGGCCGGGCTGAACGAACTGATGGAGCACGTCAAAGGCCCTGACTTTCCGACGGAAGCAGAGATCGTCACCCCGGCAGAAGATCTGCGAACACTTTATGAAACAGGGCGCGGCTCTCTGAAGGCACGCGCTGTCTATCGAGTGGAAGACGGTGACGTCGTCATCACCGCGCTACCCTACCAGGTATCCGGTGCCAAGGTGCTGGAACAGATTGCGGCGCAGATGCAAAAGAAAAAACTGCCGATGGTCGTCGATCTGCGCGATGAGTCGGATCATGAAAACCCGACACGCATTGTAATCGTACCGCGCTCCAACAGAGTCAACGCAGACGAGCTGATGTTGCATCTGTTTGCAACGACGGATCTGGAAAAAAGCTACCGCGTCAACTTCAATATGATTGGCACCGACGGCAAGCCGCAGGTCAAGGATCTGCGTACTGTGCTGTCAGAGTGGCTGGTATTCCGCACGGAAACAGTCAGACGCCGTCTGCAGTATCGCCTGCAGAAAGTGCTGGATCGCCTGCATATCCTGGAAGGTTTGCTGACGGCATTTCTGAATATTGATGAGGTCATTCACATCATCCGCACCGAGGACAAACCGAAGCCGGTGTTGATGGAGCGTTTCGCGCTGACCGATACCCAGGCCGAAGCCATTCTGGAACTGAAACTGCGACATCTGGCCAAGCTGGAAGAAATGAAAATTCGCGGCGAGCAGGACGAGCTGGCCAAAGAGCGCGAAACACTGGAAGCGCTGCTGGGCTCTGACCGCAAATTAAAAACACTGATTAAAAAAGAGCTGACCGCGGATGCTGAAGAATACGGCGACGACAGACGTTCGCCGCTGGTGCAGCGCTCAGAAGCACAGGCCTTCAGCGAGGTCGAACTGATTTCCTCGGAGCCGGTCACAGTCGTTCTGTCCAAACATGGCTGGGTGCGATCGGCCAAGGGCCATGAGGTGGACCCGGAAGCACTTCAGTACAAATCGGGCGATGGATTTAAGGCGGCCGCGAAAGGCAAGAGTAATCAGTCAGCGGTGTTTATCGACTCTACCGGTCGCGCCTACAGCCTGCAAACGCATACCTTGCCGTCGGCGCGTGGGCAGGGCGAACCTTTAACGGGACGCCTGGCGCCTCCATCGGGTGCGGCATTTGAAGGCGTATTACTGGCGGATGACAAGCAGCCAGTCCTGATGGCCAGTGATGCCGGTTACGGTTTTATTGCCAGTGTGGGCGACCTGCAGGGCAAGAACAAGGCCGGCAAGTCAGTGCTGTCATTGCCCAAAGGTGCCAGGGTTTTGCCGCCAGTGCTGGTCTCCAATCCTGAAACTGATCTGTTGGTAGCCGTCACCAATGAAGGTCGCATGCTGTGCTTCCCGGTTGCCGAGCTACCGGTGCTGGCGCGTGGCAAGGGTAACAAGATCATTGGTATTCCATCAGGGCGGGTTGCTGACCGGCTGGAGTTTGTTGTGTCAATGACCGTGCTGCCGGCAGACGGCTCGATTACAGTCTACGCTGGCCGACGACACCACAACCTGAAAGCGTCTGACCTGGAGCATTATCGTGGTGAGCGCGGTCGCCGGGGCAACAAACTGCCTAGAGGCTTTCAGAATGTGGATCGGGTTGAGGCAGGCTGATCCGTTGCTCCTGGAACAGCCCGAACTCCAGTAAGTCACTGGGCTGTTGCAGGCAATTGCCCTGCACAAAGTTGATGTTGGCCTGCCACAACAGTGGCAGCAACTCGACATCTTCTACCATGGGCGCGATGACGCGAATGCCCTGCGCATGCAAATGGCGAATGACTTCCTGCAAGCGTTCGCGTTGCTCAAGGTCGATGTCGATCTGTTGCCAGAGAGAACGGTCCAGTTTGACAAAGTCCACTGGCAATTGACCCAGCAGGCGGAACGGATCGAGGCTGCAGCCAAAATGCGATAGCGACAGTTCAAAGCCCAGCTCACGCAGGCGTTGACAGAAAAGCCGGACCTGATCCGGTGAGCCCATCACGTCCATTTCGCTGAACTGCAGAATAAGACTCTTGGCGCTTTGTTCCTGTCTTTTTAGCTCTTGTGCCAGCCACACCGCAAAGGTCTGGCTGAGCAGCGTGTTGGATGTCAGGTTGACGGTCAGACACAGCTGCGGGTTTTTCTGGTTGTTCAGTGTTCGCAGAGCATGACTGATGACATAACGGTCAAGGCGCTCACCATAACCATGCTGGTTGGCGATCTGCAAAAACTCGTTGGGGTAAATCATCCGGTCGGCGATGGGCACGCGGATGCGTACCTCATAGAACTCCTTGGGATCGGTGCGCAGGCTGACAGTTGGTTGATACACCAGCAACAGGTTTTCATCGCGCAGGGACTGCCGCAAGGGCGTGAGCACGTCGATCGAAACTGGCCCGTTTGTATAAACCTGGTGCTGGCGAATAATCTGGTGCTGGCGTGCGCGAATAAGGAGAGTCTCGGCGTCCGGCGCTTCATCAGTGACCATGGCGGCGCCGCTTCTGAAACTCAGCGACAGCCCCTGGGGTGCCATCGCCTGCAGCGCCGTCTCCAGGGTATCCAGCCGCATTAGCGTTGACTGGCAGGCCTCAGTATCAGCATCCGGCAGCAACACGGCAAAATCGCCGTCATCCAGTCTGCCAAGTATGGCGGGTTCCGGGCACTTGGAAGCCAGCACAGAGGCGATATCGCGCAGCAGAATATGTGTGTCGGTTTTGCCAAGCACTACGGAGATTTCGGCGAGTTGTGGCGCCGTCATCAGAATCAGTGCACTGCTACGGCCCTGATAGACGGCACTGCTGATGGCCTGGTTGATGACCTTGTGAAAGCCGCGATCATTCAACAGCCCACTTTGCAGATCCTGGCTCATCGCCTCGCGGACGGCGTTCTGATGTGTGGCATTGCCGAGTGCTGCCTGCACCATCAATTGCAGAGACTGTTCCCCATTGACGCTGATAGATGCGGAGTCCAGCGCGGTCAGAATCTCACTGCCGTCGCGCCGGATGGCCATGAACTCGCAGCGCTGCATACCATTGTTAAATGGCTGTCTCATGAAGGCTCGCACGCGGTCCGCGTCTTCGTCTGCGACCAGATCCAGAAACGGTGTGGCATGCAGCTCGGTATGATTGCGAAACCCAAAATAGGAAAGCCAGGCGTTATTGGCATACTGGTGCAGGCCACCCTGCAGTGTCGCCACCGCGTCGGTGGTGTGATCAGTAAACAGCTGCAGCCGCTGGTGCAGCTCTCGGATACTGCTGCTGGCCCGGCGGAATTGCCGGCGCAGGTTAAGGTGTTCCAGCTCGCGTTTTATCTGGTAAACAAACTGCACCTGGCCGGTGGGCGTCTCAAGCTGTGTTTCATTGATCAGCGCGGCAGCTCCCAGACTCAACATTGAAAGCCAGCGCGACGGTGAACGGCAGATCAACAGGCAGGGAATATCGCGCCGGGACGACTGCAGCTGGCGCAATAGCAGCTCGCAGTTTTGCCCAGGGCTGTCGGTGAACAGCAGAATCAGGTCGTGCGAATCACAGCCGGGAACGTCGTCAGGCAAATGGCCGGTCGTCAGCTCTTTGGCGCGAAACTGAATGCCAGCGCGTCGCAGCAGATTCAGGACCGCCTGCGATCGCGGACCCGCGCTGTGGTTGATCAGAATCTGGTACGTGTTGGAATCCATATCGCTCATACTGCTATTGTAGTCCGGTCTTGGAGCTGGCGCCGGGAACCTCACGCACCAGCCTGGGTACCAGATATCCTGGCAGTTTTTCCTTCAATTCAGCCATAAGTTGCAAGGCGTACGTCTCGCTGACATCAAAATGTGCGACTCCCTGCACGCGGTCCAGTACGTGCAGGTAGTACGGCATTACCTGAGCATCCATCAAACGCTCGCTCAGGTCAATCAGCGCAGCTGCACTGTCATTAACGCCTTTCAACAGCACGCTCTGGTTGAGCAGCGTGACACCTGCCCGCCTGAGATTCTGCAGGGCTTCAGTCACTTCCGCGTCAATTTCATTGGCGTGATTGACGTGTATCACCATCACTTTCTGCAGTCGACAGTCTGACAGCCAGGCCAGCAGCTCATCATTCACCCGCGCAGGAATCATCACCGGTGTACGGGTATGTATACGTAATCGGCCGATATGGGGTATTTCTGAAATACGATTTGTCAGCCAGGCAAGATATTTATCACTGGCAGCCAGTGGATCGCCGCCACTGTAGATGACCTCATGAATCTCTGGCTGTCCGGCCAGCCACTCAAGACTCTGCTCCCAGGCCTGACGACCGGGTGTATTTTCCTCGTAGGGGAAGTGCCGCCGAAAGCAGTAACGGCAATGAACCGCACAATGGGGCGCGACCAGGGCCAGCACGCGGCCATGATATTTGTGAAGAATGCCGGGCTGAGGGTTGAAATCGGACTCTGAAAGTGGATCGAAGTCGAATCCGGGGGTATCATCCCCTTCTTTGTCGCTGGGCAGCACTTGCAGCAGCAATGGATCGCTGGGATTTCCAGCCTGCATCCGTGCTGCAAAAGAGCGCGGCACCCTCAGCGGGAATTGTTTCAACACCTGGGCCGAAACCGACAGCTGAGAGGCGTCCAGATTCAGGGTTCGCAACAGTTCATCAGGATCGGTAATCACGTCTGACAACTGCTGCTGCCAGGATCCGGCGGTTGATGCGATCAACATGTTAATCAGTTTTCCTGCGCTGGTATCTCGATAAAAAGCGTATCTCGGTAAACAAGGTCGGCCATGGTAAACCGAAGGCAGATGTTTACAGAAGTATTATTTAAGAGAGGTTACAGATGGCAAGTTTTTCTACCAACGAAATCAAACCCGGCATGAAGGTGCTGCTCGATGGCGACCCCTGTGCCATCGTAGACAATGAGTATGTGAAACCCGGTAAAGGGCAGGCCTTCAACCGCATAAAACTGCGCAATTTGATGAACGGCCGGGTCTGGGAGCGTACATTCAAGTCGGGTGATTCGCTGGAAGCCGCCGATGTGCTGGAAACCGACATGAGTTACCTGTACACCGACGGTGAGTTCTGGCACTTCATGAAAACTGACGGCAGCTTTGAGCAGTTCCCGGCCGACAAGGCGGCGATGAGTGATGCGCTGGACTGGCTGAAAGAAGAAGAGAGTTACGTGGTAACGCTGTTCAATGGCAATCCCATCAATGTCATGCCACCAAACTTCGTTGAACTGGAAGTTGTCGATACAGATCCCGGTATCAAGGGCGACACTGCGCAGGGCGGCAGCAAACCTGCGACTCTGAGTTCAGGCGCTGTGGTGAAAGTCCCCCTGTTTGTGAACATCGGCGATGTACTGCGTGTTGACACCAGAACACGTGAATATCAGAACCGGGTGCGCTGATTGATGTCAGCTTCATGGCGGCCTACAGCGTCGCTTGATCTGCTGCGACAGCGGGCTTCACTGCTGAACTGTATCAGGGCTTTTTTTGCGCAGCGGCAGGTGCTGGAAGTGGAAACGCCGCTGCTGTCGCAGGCCACCGTGACTGATCTGCACCTGGACAGCATGGTAGTTGAGTTGCATGACTCAAAGCGCCGGTTTCTGCAGACCTCTCCCGAGTTCGCCATGAAACGTCTGCTTGCCGCGGGCAGTGGACCGATTTATCAGATATGCAAGGCGTTTCGGCGCGATGAGGCAGGGCAGCGGCATAACCCTGAGTTCACCATGCTGGAATGGTATCGGCCCGGTTTTGACGACCAGCTATTGATGGCTGAGATAGAGGCGCTGGTGTGCACCTGTGCTGAGCAGTCTGACAACGGATCGTCCGATTGGGCGGTATCTGGATTTGAGCGAATCAGCTATCGTGATCTGTTTCTATCACGGCTGGATATTGATCCATTTGCCGCCAGTGATCAGCAACTGATCGACCTGGCCCGACAGCAGACTGCCAGCGACCATCTGACACTGTCCCGCGATGATGCATTGAACCTGCTGATGGCTGTTGTCATAGAACCAGCGCTGCAGGCGCCGGTATTTGTAACCGATTTTCCTGCCAGTCAGGCTTCGCTGGCTGCAACTGAGCTGACTGATGATGGGCATCGGGTTGCCAGGCGATTCGAGCTGTTCATTCGAGGTATGGAGATTGCCAATGGTTACCTTGAGCTAACGGATGCTCAGGAGCAGGCACGCCGTTTTGCTGCGGATAATCAGCGTCGCGAGCAGGTTGGTCTGCCTGTGCAGCCGGTAGATGAATTCCTGCTCGCGGCGCTTGCCTCAGGTTTGCCGGATTGTGCCGGAGTGGCGCTCGGTTTTGATCGTCTTCTGATGCTGATAAGTGACCGTCAGCGCATAGCCGAGGTCATCAGTTTTGACGACAACAATGCATGAGCCCGCGAGCTCATGATAGGCTCTCAGTGCACAGCAGCATTATGGAGATACAACAGTAGATGAACCCTTCCGAACAGGAGCAGTATGGTCCCCAGCTGCTGCAGATCAAACGGGCGCGCAGTCGCCTGATGGTGTGTTTTTTAACGTTTCCGCTGTACGTCGTTGGTGTTACCCAACTGCTGAACAATGGCCAGGATATCACCTGGCTGATGCTGGTCTACATGGCCATCTATGCCGTGTTTGGTATAGGCATGTCGTCCCGGCGTTGCCCGCGGTGTAACCAGCACTTTTTTGTAAAGCACTACTTTCTGAACCCGTTCCGGCGTAACTGCGCACACTGCGGGCTATCTTTTGTTGCGAATACCGGGGAACCTCAATAGCGGCTTATTGCCGGTCGCATCATTCCGTAGTTAACCATCCCATAATCTGGACGATCCGGTCATTGATCGGGTAACGGCCCGTGGTCCAGCCCAGCCGGACAACAACGAGATCCTGCGAGGGCAGCACAGTTACCGATTGCTCGCGATTGCCATTGGCCGCGTAGGCGTCTGGCGGCAGATCCGGCCAGCGCTGGTCGGCATTGCCGCGATTAAGCCAGAACTGATAACCGTAGGCGCGGTTGTTGCGCGAGCTGTTGGGTGATGTCGCCCGTTCCACCCAGTCTTCACTGACGATACGATGTCCATTGAGGACGCCGCCATTGAGCATCATCTGACCGATTCGCGCCCAGTCTCGCGCTGATGCGTAGAAATACGAGCTCCCGACCAGAATGCCTGCAGCATCTGGTTCGAAAACAGTGTGCTGAAAACTCAAAGGCGTTGCGATGTGTTCCCGGTAGTCAGCCAGACTGTCAGCCAGCGTTGCCCCAGTGTGATTAAAATAAACACGGGAAAGTATGTTTGCTGTTCCGGAGCTGTAGTTGAACTGCGTGCCTGGGCGCTGCGCGACGGGGCGCCTGATGGCGTAATCGGAGCCGGAGGCCTCGGTGAACAGCATGGCAGTTGCGTCGTCGCCAGGATTGTAGGCCTCCGAAAAAGCCAGACCATCGGTCATCGTCAACAGGTCTGTCAGTTCGATATTGGCGCGCTCGTCATCAGCCCACTGTTCAACCACCGGAGTTGTGGTCGGATCCAGCAGTCCCCGGTATTCAAGATTGCCCAGCATGATGGCCATCAGGCTTTTGGCCATTGACCAGCCCAGCAGTGGCGTTTCGGCATCCGCCTCGCCAGCGTAGGACTCAGCGATGATCTGACCATTGTGCACAATCAGCAGTGCGCGTGTGTCCAGGCCCTCTGTGTTGTCAGCTGCGATCATAGCGTCGAGCTGCGACTGTATGGCGGAGTCGATCGTTTCTACTCGCGTGCCGTGCGGCCAGCGGCTGCTGAAAACAGGCATTGGGATTCTTTCTTCAGCAGCGTAGTCTGCCCGTTGCTCGAAGCCCTCGTAGTCGGCGTAGCAGCCGATGCCATCAACATGGGTGGCTGTGGTTGTGGCAAGGCCAAGGAAAGAGGTGGTGACGCGCTCATTGCTGTCATCAAACTCTACGCTCAGATAGTCCAGCAGCGGTGAGTACTTAACGAGATCATCCAGCGCCTGCTGTTGACTGAAACCGCTGACATAGCGTCCGCTGCAAAGCAGTTTGGCACCAATTCCTGATGCAACGCCCGGCGCGCTGGCCACATAAGCGGGAGTAATGCCATTGGCAAAGGCAATGCTGAGCACCGCGACGATGGCCACAGTGACTATTATTTTTTTCATAAAAACTCACATGTGATGGCAAAAATGAGACGCTGCTCACGATTATGTCACAAAGAAATTGGCGGGGGCCATGTCAATATTCTAGACTGCAGCGACTAGTGGACATCCGCAAGGACTGCCGATGATAGATGCTCGACGGGCGCGGGATCTGATCACGTTGCTCGAGCAAACAGCGTCCGCTTATCCGACGTTGGCGTTATACAACTTTATAGCCGCAATGCCAGGCGCGGTGCAGGCGATGACCGGCAGTGATCTGCTGCACCGTGCTCAACTTCTCGCTGGCAGCCTTCAGGCTGTGTCCGGGCGTCGTCGACACGTGGTGTTGATGTATACCAATGACGAGTTGCGCGAGCTGGTTGAGGCATTGTTCGCTGTAATCCTGTCGGGCCATGTGCCGGTGCTGGTGAGGGCCAATCTGCCTGCCGATCGGCACAGCCTGCTCTCAACCATCACCACGCTGGAACCTGCCGTGGTACTGGTTTCCGAGCAGCGATTGCGAACGCTGGCCGACTTGCTTGCTCATCACCGCCTGCCCTTAACCCCCCATGTGGCTGCACTATCGACTCTGAAGCGCGGCCCCTGGCAGCGCCCTGCATTGAATGGCAGTCATGTCGCTCTCAAACTGCCCGCCAAAACAGGCGTGCGCTCCGGTGCTGAGTCCAGTTCCGCAGCCGGATTCAAGGCCTACACGCATGCCGATGTGTTGAACTCGCTTCGACACCTTGATAAAGCCATGGCTCTTCGGGACGACGACAGATTGTTTGCCTGGCAGGCCATGAACGGAATTCGGCCCCTTCTCCTGCATGTCCTGATGCCCGTTTACGCGGCGCTGCCAAGCTATCTTGGCATGGCTGCCGGGGTGCCAGTGACCCCTGAACGCTGGTGGTCGGCGATCAATCAGTATGGCTGCACGGTGGCCGGAAGCTACACCACGTCGCTGTTGTCCGGGAAAGATTCGTCCGTTGTGTTGGCTGGTGGCAAAAGTACATTGCGTTTGTATTATGAAAGTGACCGTCTCGCAAACCCGGTCCTGCTTAAGCGGATGATGGCGTGCTTTCGTCGCCAGCAAATACAGCCGCCGAAGCTCTGTTTTCTTTATGAGCCTGCGCTGTTCGATGGCGTCATTCTGGCCAGGCAGGACATCAGCACCATTAGCATTGCAGGTCGCAGGCTGCTTGGTGTCGGTGGCGAATCGGGCTCACATCGCTGGAATCTGCAGCGCTTGCCAGAAGGCATCGCCCGAAATCTGGTGCCTGTAACAGGCGATGCCTGTCTGGTCAGCTGGACGCGCGCCGGCGCTGGAAAAGCGGTCCGGCAGACGCCAGTGCAGGACATTGTCGTGGTGCGAAATGACACGCTGTATATTCTTGGGCAGTTCGATAACCTGATTCAGTGTGGCAGTCAGCTTGTTTGCGCTGAGCATCTGGAAGCGCTGATCACGCAACACTTCCTGAAGCGTCATATCAGCCATTGCATGGCGATTGGCGGGAATCACCGCCAGGAGATTGTGCTGATGGTGGAATGTGCCCGCAAGGCGCCGGCCGAAACCTGGCGGGGCCTGGTGCCGGACATTGTAAAGCTGATGGCGGAGGTACTGGGACTGCCGGCACCGAGGGTTTTGCTGTTGCGACCGGGCAGTCTGCCCAAGACGGATGCTGGTACATTGCAACGAGCGCGCTGCCGGGAACTGTTTCAGTCTGGAGCAATCATGACGCGGCTGCAGCCAGTGAGGGGCAAAGCCTGAACTCAGCTGCCGCGCTGGCCAAACAGGGCCGTGCCGATGCGGATGATTGTGGCGCCCTCCGCGATGGCGGCCGGGAAGTCTCCACTCATGCCGATGGACAGTGTGTCCATCGTTGCATGACGTGTGCACAACTCGTCGAATAGTTCTTTGAGAGGGCGAAACGTCTGACGCTGCTGCTCGTAGTCAGAACTGACCGCTGGAATCGCCATCAGGCCTCTGAGAACCAGCCGGTCCATCTGGCTGATCTCCTGACAAAGTGCTGCTGTCTCCGCGAGTGAGACGCCTGACTTGGTATCTTCATCTGACAGGTTCACCTGAACGCAGACGTTTAATGCTGCCTTGTTGGCAGGGCGCTGCTCGTCAAGCCGGCGGGCGATTTTGACACGATCAACGCTGTGCACCCAGTCAAATGCCCCGGCTATATCCCGGGTCTTGTTGGACTGTACCGGACCGATGAAATGCCAGTTTATTGCCAGGGAGTCAGCCTGAGGTCCAGTCGTAGCGGTGGACGAAACAGATTCCGGCGTTAGCGCAGTAATTTTTTCCAGCGCTTCCTGCACGTAGTTCTCACCAAAGTCACGTGCGCCGGCATGCCAGGCTTCGCGTATCCGGTCTACGCCATGCGTTTTGCTGACCGCCAGCAATAAGATGCTGGCGGGGTCGCGACCGACCTTGAGGGCTTCGTCGCGTAATTGCTGCAGCAAATGCTGGTAGCGGCTGGCAACCGATGAGTCGTTCTGTGTGTTTGCTGTCATGACGTGAATAATACCACGCCTTGCAAGACTTGATTAACGGGCCAGCTGAGACCGTTCCTGCTCCGGCTGCAAAGGGCCATTCACCATCAGGGAATCCAGTATCTGGTCAATGCTGGTCGCACTTGATGTAGCCGTCTGGTAGGTGGCTCCGGCCGCGTCAGTACTGATTGTCATTTCGGCGACGTTCAGCCACTCGTTGTTGGCTCGACAGACCACGCCCTCGCGCTGTTGTTGCGGGCTTTCAAGCAGGTAATGTCGACACAGGCGCGCACCAGCATCTTCAAAGCTAAAACTGATTTGCAGCTGCTGATTACCGGGCAGGCTGACAGACTCGCCACTTGCGGCGCTGCTGATTGCTGCCAGAAATTCTGCCTGGCTGCCAGACCGGGTCTGTGCGATATCTGTCTGCATGCCACTGGATGAGCTGCCACTGCCAAGCAGATAACCGCCAGCCAGCCCCACAGCCAGAACCAGACAGGCTGCTTTGGCAAGATGTTGTTGAGCGTTGTCTGACAGTGTCTGGATGGATTTGCGCCACGCAGACATCTGAACGACATTGTCGGTCGAAGTGGTCTGCGTGTCCTGCAGCATGGCGAGAACCGATGCCGGCATCGGGGTGTCGTCAATCAGCCTTGCGTGACGTCGCACCAGCTCATCAGCCTGTTTCAGTTGCGCCAGCCGCGCTGCCAGCTCGTTGTTCGCTGCAAGCTGCTGCTCCACCTCGCGCTTCTCGGCGGGGGACAATTCGCCATCAATAAAGGCAGACAGTGTTTCGTCGGTTATCGTCATGGTTTCGACTCCGTAAGCCGATTGCTCGGGCGGACTGTGAAAAAAAACATCTCAATTCGTTAACTGCAGCGAGCTGGCGAGTCGTGCGCGTGCCCGGGATAGCCTGCTCATCACGGTGCCGATCGGAATTTCAAGTTCGTCGGCGACCTGTTGGTAAGGAAGGCCCTGAATGGCCACCATGGTCAATACTGTCTGCTGGTCTTCGGGCAGATGCTTGATAGCTGCCATGACACGCTCCAGTTCCATCTGCGAGTGGACATCGCTCTCACCATCCACCTGACCGGCTTCGTAAACTTCGGGCTCAACATCCACATTGCGTCGAATTTTGCGGGACCGGTATTCATCGATCCACAGATTCCGGCAGACGGTAAATGCCCATCGCGCCAGCTCAACGCCGTCGGGCACACCTTTCTTCAGCAGCCTTTCGACAGTTGCCTGCAGCAGATCGTCCGCATCATGCACGGACTGGGTCAGTGACCAGGCAAAGCGTCTCAGCGCTGGCAATAGCTCCAACAGCTCAGCTTTCATGGGGCTTGTTTTTCTCCTTCCTTGTGTCGATAACGAACAATCGTGTAGTTTATTCCGCCTGTAATCCAATTCCGAGCATATCATGTTGTTCCAGGCTCACCGTTATTTCTTTAAGCGTGTCAGAACCATTGGTCTGGCGGCCCTGATCGCCATGCAGCTGGGCGCCTGTGTACCGCTGACGGCCGTGGTTGATGAGGCCCAGCAGGCCTATGAGCGACTTCGGGACCACAACGTGGTAGCCGCCAGGGAACGCAGGGAGCAGGAAGAAAGTGAGCGCTTACAATCTGGTTCGGGCGGTGGAGCAAATGAGAGCGTCGGCCAGAATGTTCAGACAGCACCTTCGCGTGGTCGAGCAGCAACAACATCTGATGCCTCTGCCGCCGTCAGCGGAGACATCATGCGGCGGGTTCAACAGGGTCAGATCGAGGTGACCAGTGCCGGTTTAACCACGCAGCCGTTTGTTGGCCCGGTCCGCCGCGCGGCGCCAGACACTGAGGGAGCGCCGCGACCTTTGCAGGGACCGCCCAGAAATCCCGTTGGTCTGATTCCGCCTCTACCGGACAGGCTGCAATTACCCGTTAGCGGCGGTGTACCTCTGGCGGAAATTGAAGTGGCGCCCAACGTGCGCGCCATCGAGCGGCAGTGGGTCATGGTCGTGAATCCCGAGCAGCGCATCCAGCTGGAGATCCAGGCGCCTGTGGTCCTGCAGTTCATGATCAGGGAGCATGAACTCAATGCCATGAACCGGGATGTACTGGTATTTGATGTGCCGGCAGAGCTTGATGCTGATGATGCCATTTTGCAACTGTTGCCAGATAGCCTGCGACCATTAATGGATCGCAATCATGTATATCAGGCACAGACTGGTCCCGTGCCAGCGCGCGGCAGCAGTGTGTCCCTGCCAGTGCCGCTGGCCGCTATCTGTCAGGCACCGGTCTCTATAGGCATTATTGATTCTGCCGTAGATAACAATCATCCGGCACTGGCATACAGGGGACGTCAGGCACCTGTAGTCAGCCGCAGTTTTATCGAAGAGGGGCTCAGCAGTCCGCCCGCGCATGGCACGTCAATAGCAGGTGTACTGATAGGCCAGGGTGATGAGCTGGCACCTGTGGTGCCGAATGCCACTCTTTATAGTGCAGCGGTTGTATACAGCCAGGATAACTATCGTCAGGGGGCCAGCGCCTCCAGCATCATGCAGGCGCTTGACTGGCTGGCAGGTGAGTCAGCCGTCAGCGTTATCAACCTCAGTCTTACCGGGCCGGCCAATCGAGTCCTGGAGCAGGGCGTCAATATTGCTGCCGACCAGGGCAAGGTACTGGTTGCCGCTGCCGGTAATAACGGACCTTTTGCGCCAGAGCAATATCCATCGGCTTATGACCCGGTTGTTGCGGTGACTGCCGTTGCGGTCGATCGCAGCATCTATCGTTGGGCTAACCAGGGTAACCATGTGGAATTTGCTGCGCTGGGTGTGCAGCTGCCAACGGCGGGTAATGACGGCCGGCTGACACGCCAGTCTGGCACCTCTCTGGCGGCTCCTATTGTAGCGGCCTTTTTTGCCTGCGAGCTGTCACGCAATGGAGGCAGTATTGCTTTGGCGCGGGAAACTCTGCAGGCCCTGGCCGAAGACCTGGGCGACATCGGACGTGATGCTGTATTTGGATACGGCCTGTTGCATCCCTGGCCAATACCCCAACGCTAATGTGGAGCTGTGCAGGCGATGGCGCAGACTGGCAGCAGAGCCGCTATAAACACTTTAGTGTGCGATTGATTGGAGTTGCTGTCGTTTTTCTTTTTTGTTGAAGAATAGGTAATGATTTAAATGGATATAACCAAGCTGCTGACCTTCTCTGTAAACAATGGAGCATCGGATCTCCATCTGGCGGCGGGCATGCCACCATTGATCCGCGTTGATGGCGATATGCGCAAAATCGATTTGCCTTTGATGGACCACAAGACGGTGCAGGGGCTGATTTATGAAATCATGTCCGACCGGCAACGCAAAGACTATGAAGAGTTCATGGAAACGGATTTTTCATTCGCGATATCGGGTGTGGCCCGTTTTCGTGTGAACGCGTTTACGCAGAATCGGGGCGCTGCGGCTGTTTTCCGGACCATTCCGGACAAGGTGCTGACAATGGAGCAGCTTGGGATGGGCAAGGTGTTTGAAACCATCGCCAGTCTCAGCAGAGGCCTGGTACTGGTTACGGGTCCAACGGGTTCGGGCAAGAGTACTACGCTGGCAGCGATGATTGATTTCATCAACAAGTCGCGCTACGAACACATCCTGACCATAGAAGACCCCATCGAATTTGTGCATGAAAGTCACAAGTGTCTGGTCAACCAGCGTGAAGTACAGCGTGATACCCTGGGATTTAACCAGGCCCTGCGCTCAGCACTGCGTGAGGACCCCGATATTATTCTGGTGGGTGAGTTGCGTGATCTGGAAACCATCCGTCTGGCACTGACGGCTGCTGAAACAGGACACCTGGTATTTGCAACACTGCATACCAGTTCTGCCGCCAAGACCATTGACCGTATTGTGGACGTTTTCCCGGCTAGTGAGAAAAGCATGGTGCGCTCGATGTTGTCAGAATCCTTGCAGGCCGTCATTTCACAGACGCTCCTGAAGAAGAAAGGTGGGGGCCGTGTCGCCGCTCATGAAATCATGATGGCCACACCCGCCATACGTAACCTGATTCGAGAGGACAAGATCGCGCAGATGTACTCGGCGATTCAGACTGGCGCCGGGGTGGGCATGCGCACACTGGATCAGTGTCTGAAGGAGCTGGTTACTGCCGGTACTGTCGAAGTCGAGATTGCGCGCAGCAAGGCGAAGATGCCGGATAATTTCTAGTTCAGATCACGTGCATGCTGCCCGGAAACTGTCTGCAGGCCTGGGGCAGCTGCTGCTTTATTCGCTGGACGTCCGGGACGACTGCGGGATAGACGCCTGCAGTCGATCCACCTTGTCATTCAGTTCACGAATCAGCACCAGCATTTCTTCGCGCTCGGCGTGCGCGGCACTTTCCTTTTCGTCGCGGCGGCGATTCTCTTCTTCGTAGTGACTTTCCTGCATGGTGCTGACGATGATACCGATAAACAGGTTCAGGACAACAAAGGCTGTGATCAGTACAAAGGTGATAAAGAACATCCAGGCATAGGGATAAACTGCCATAACCGGTCGTGATACACCTTCTGACCAGCTTTCCAGTGTCATCACCTGGAACAGCGTATAGAGTGTGCGGCCAAGCGTTCCAAAGTCGTCAGGAAAACGTTCGGCAAACAACTGCGTGCCCATAACGCCAAAGATGTAAAACACCATCGACAGCAAAAACAGAATCCAGCCGATGCTGGGAATCGCGCGCAACAATGACTCGATGATACGGCGGAGCCGATCAATTTTGGTCAGCAATCTCAGTACCCTGAGGATACGCAGCGCACGCAGTATCGCCAATGGCCCGGTGGCAGGCAGCAGGGCAATGCCAACTATCACAATATCAAAGACATTCCAGCCGCTGCGGAAGAAACGGTGCCCGTATGCGTAGAGTTTCAGCGCAATCTCGGTGACAAATATCGCCAGTACAAGCTGCTCGATTATTCTGAGCGGTTCGCCAGCAATACGCATCACGCTGGCGGAAGTTTCCAGGCCCAGCGTAATCGCATTAAAGATGATCACCCCAATGATAAAATTCTGGACTATCGAGCTTTCTATCCAGCGTTCAACGCGCTGACGAAACGACTGCTTCATGACACAACCTCAAGACCTGGCGGGCAACATGCGTTCGCCAGGCTCTTATGTGTAGTTCTCAATGGCCGGACATGCACAGAACAGGTTTCGGTCGCCATAAACGTTGTCGATACGATTAACCGCGGGCCAAAACTTGTTGTCACGCAGTGAGTCGACTGGGAATGCCGCTTCCTGCTTGCTGTAGGGACGGTCCCAGGCCTCGTCCATAATGTCGGCAAGTGTGTGCGGTGCATGTCGCAGCATGTTGTTCTCGGCGTCCAGTTCACCAGAGGCAACCCGGGCAATTTCCTTGCGGATGCAGATCATTGCCTCAATGAAACGGTCGAGTTCTGCTTTGGGTTCGCTTTCTGTCGGTTCGATCATCAGCGTGCCGGGCACCGGGAAAGACATGGTCGGAGCATGAAAGCCGTAGTCCATCAATCGCTTGGCGACGTCTTCTTCGGTGATACCGGTGGCTGCCTTTAAGGGACGGAGGTCGATGATGCATTCGTGAGCGACGCGACCGTTTTTGCCAGTGTAGAGAACCGGATAATGCGAGCTGAGTTGGCGCGCAATGTAATTGGCGCTGAGAATCGCGACCTGTGTGGCTTTCAGCAGGCCGGACGCACCCATCATGGCGATATACATCCAGGAGATTGGCAGAATGCTGGCGCTGCCCCAGGGTGCCGCAGACACGGCGCCACTGTCTGGCAGGGGGCCGTCCAGCTGCACGACCGGATGGTTGGCGACAAAAGGAGCCAGGTGTTTCTTGATGCCGATTGGCCCCATGCCGGGACCGCCACCACCGTGTGGAATACAGAAAGTTTTGTGCAGATTGACGTGGGAAACATCGGCACCGATATCGCCAGGGCGTGATACGCCTACCTGAGCATTCAGGTTGGCACCATCCATGTATACCTGGCCACCGTGATCGTGCACGATCTGACAAATGTCCTTGACCGACTCTTCGAACACGCCGTGTGTGGACGGGTAGGTGATCATCAATGCTGCCAGGGTGTCACTGTACTGCTCTGCTTTTGCTTTCAGGTCATTGATGTCGATGTTGCCATTTTTATCGCAGGCGACTACTACAACTTTCATGCTCAACATTTGTGCGCTGGCCGGGTTTGTCCCGTGGGCCGAGCTCGGAATCAGACACACATTGCGGTGCTGCTGTCCCCGACTGTCCAGGTAGCGGCGTATGGCCAGCAGCCCGGCGTACTCGCCCTGAGCGCCGGAATTTGGCTGCATGCTGACGGCGTCGAATCCACAGATTTCGGCCAGCATATCTTCAAGCTCGCCTATCATCTGCAGGTAGCCTTTAACCTGCTCACGTGGCACAAATGGGTGTGGCTTGCTGAATTCTGGCCAGGTCACAGGTTGCATTTCTGCTGTTGCGTTCAGCTTCATGGTGCATGAGCCCAGCGGGATCATCGCGTGCGTCAACGACAGGTCGCGGTTCTCCAGACGTTTCAGGTAGCGCAGCATGTCGGTTTCGTTGTGATAGCGGTTAAACACCGGGTGCTGCAGGTACTCAGACTGGCGTTGCAGGGCAGCAGGAATGCCAGCGGCGTCATCCAGGCTGGCATCGATATCACTGACGTTCAGATTGCCTGCTTTATCGCCAAGGAATACCTGCCACAGCGTGACAAGGTCCTCGACACTGCTGCATTCATCGAGGCTGACACCCAGTGTGTCTGCATTCGTGTCACGCAGGTTGATACCTGCCGCTTTGGCACGTGCCAGCACTGCCGCACGTTCACTGCTTTCAAGGCTTATTGTCAGTGTGTCGAAAAAGCTGCTGTTCAGTTTCAGTCCGCTATTGGCGAGACCGGTCGCCAGGATTCGTGTGAGTCGGTGAATACGCAAGGCTATTTTGCGGATACCTTCAGGGCCATGGTACATGGCGTACAGGGCCGCGATGTTGGCCAGTAAAACCTGGGCCGTACAAATATTGCTGTTGGCCTTTTCCCGGCGGATATGCTGCTCACGGGTCTGCAGCGACATACGATAGGCCTGTTTGCCGCGTGCGTCGACAGAAACACCGATGATGCGGCCGGGGACCGCGCGCTTGTAGTCATCACGGGTAGCAAAGTAAGCAGCATGAGGGCCGCCCATGCCCATGGGCACGCCAAAGCGCTGAGTATTGCCAACGACCACATCGGCGCCCAGTTCACCCGGTGAGCTTAACAGAGCCAGGCTCATCAGATCGGCAGCGACACAGGCAATCGCGTCGCGCTGATGCAGTTGCTCGATAATGTCGCGCAAGTCCACCGCTTCGCCATTGCAGTTGGGATACTGGAAAATGGCGCCAAATACATCATGTTGCGCAGCCTCGGCAGCAGGTCCAACAACGATGTCGAATCCGAAACAGCTGGCGCGAGTCTTGATCACATCAATGGTCTGCGGGTAGCAGCTCTCATCGATAAAAAATACATTGGCCTTTTTGGCTTTGCTGACACGCTTCGCCAGCGCCATTGCTTCGGCTGCTGCAGTCGATTCATCCAGCAGAGAAGCGTTGGCCAGTTCCATTCCGGTCAGATCCAGGACCATCTGCTGATAGGCCAGCAAGGTCTCCAGTCGACCCTGGGAGATTTCCGGCTGATAGGGTGTGTAGGCAGTGTACCAGCCCGGATTTTCCAGCACGTTACGCAGGATTACCGGGGGCGTCACGGTGTCGTAATATCCCAGTCCGATGTAAGAGCGGCACAGCTGATTCTGCTGTGCCAGTTGCCGCAGTCGTTGCAGTGCCTGTTGTTCACTGGATGGGGCGTCAAGTGCCAGCGGCCTGTCGAGCGCAATCGCTGCTGGCAGCGTTGCGCTTATCAGGGCGTCCAGTGAGGGGTAGTCCAGCTCGGCCAGCATGGCCTGGATGTCATTCTCATCCGGGCCGATATGGCGAGCAATAAAAGACTCAGAATCGTGCAGCGAGCTCAGCGGCGACTTCAGGTTCATTCACACATTCCAGCGTAGGTGTTGGCATCCAGCAGCTCTTCCAGTTCAGCCGGGTTGCTTGGCAGTATTCGGCAGATCCACCCTTCGCCGTAAGGGTCAGCATTCACAGTTTCTGGCGCATCGGTCAGGTCTTCGTTGACAGCAATGACTTCGCCAGAGATCGGTGCGTAGATATCCGAGGCAGCCTTGACTGATTCGACGACACTCATTTCGTCTTTGGCTGAGACGGTGGCGCCTTCTTCCGGCAGCTCAATGAACACGATGTCGCCCAGCAATTCCTGCGCATGATCGGAGATGCCAATTGTCACGCTGCCATCCTCTTCAACGCGTACCCATTCATGGGTGGCGGCGTATTTCAGTTCATCAGGAAAATCACTCACGGGTCGATCCTCATAGTTTTGACTGTAAACTTGGTTTGATTATCAAGGCTTGCCGGCATCAGTCGAAAATCTGTTTGCCGTGGCGGACAAAGCCGGGTTTGACGGTGCGCACGGGCACAAGCCTGCCACGAATCTCGACCGCACACTGCGTGGTACCAGTCGGGATTCTAGCCAATGCAATAGCATGCTTCAATGTAGGTGAGAAGGTGCCGCTGGTGGTGATGCCATCAGCAGTGCTGCCGTCTTCCAGCGTACAGACAACACGCATGCCTTCGCGCAGAACACCGCGTTCTGTCATCACCAGGCCGGCCAGCACCGGCAGCGAGCCATCGGTCAGTTGGTCAGCGTGCAGTGCGACTGCGCTCCGACCAACAAAGTCACGATCCTCAGGTTTCAAGGCAATCGTCCAGCCCATATTTGCAGACAGCGGTGAGACTGACTCGTCCATCTCGTGTCCGTAAAGGTTCATGCCGGCTTCCAGGCGCAGAGTATCGCGGGCGCCCAGGCCAATCGGGCGCACGCCGGCTGCCAGCAGGGCATCCCACAACTCGGGGGCCTGCGACTCCGGCAGGATGATCTCGACACCATTCTCACCAGTGTACCCGGTGCGCGCCACCAGCCATTGATCGCTCTCGGCAGCGGTGAAGGGTTTTAGCGACTGGACTGCATCAGCCAGTTCAGGCTCGCCGCGACTGCGGAGAATGTCATCAACAATTTTCAGGGCCTTGGGGCCCTGCACGGCAAGAATCGCCAGTTCGGGGCGTTCTGAAAGCGTTGCCTGGTGAGACTCGATATGCCCCTGCAGCCATGCCAGGTCCTTCTCGCGGGTGGCACAGTTGACGACCAGCCGGTAGCCGTTGCGCAGGCGGTATACAATCAGGTCGTCAATTACGCCGCCCGTGTCGTTCAGCATCGCTGTATAGAGGGCCTGGCCAGGCTGGCCGAGGCGCGCGACATCATTGGCCAGCATCCAGCGCAGCCAGGGTTCGGCGTCGTCGCCGGCCACATCCACGATTGTCATGTGCGAGACATCAAAGACACCGGCATGCTGGCGCACGGCGTTGTGTTCTTCGATCAGGGAGGTGTACTGGATAGGCATGTCCCAGCCGCCAAAATCAACCAGCCTCGCCCCTGCGGTGCAATGGCGGTCATAAAGAGCGGTTTTCTGTCCCACAGCGGCCTCCGGAGGCGCATTCACGCCAAAACGCAATATTTTACGGTGAAGCGAAGGGATTTAACAGGGGTAAGCGAGTCAGTCCAGCTGCGCCATAAATCGTCCGGCCCTGGGCTTGAAATTGTGCTGGCTGTCCAGCGAGAAAACCACCGAACTGGATCGGCCGACCAGCTGATCCCGCGGGATGAAGCTGTACAGGCGGCTGTCTGCACTGTTGTCGCGATTATCACCCAGCACAAAGAAGTGGTCGGCAGGGACTTCGGCAGGGCCATAGCTGCGTGTCGACCGGCGTCCGTAGCCATTGGTGATCAGGGCCTGATGCGAGTCATCTACCAGGTGCTCAACGATGATGGTGCCTTCCTGGTCTTCACCGAGAACTTCATAGTCAACGATGTCACCATTGAGAACCAGCATGTTATTGCGCATGTAGATTGTGTCGCCAGGCACACCGATGATGCGCTTGACCAGACGCTTGCCGGCTGCCTCAGAGTCGATGATGACGATATCACCGTGCTCGGGATCAGACAGGCTCAGTAGAGAAATATCAGTAAACGGTATGCGGACATCGTAGGCAAGTTTGTTTACCCAGACTTTGTCACCATCCAGCAGCGTGGGTTGCATGGAGCGGCCGGAAATTGAATTGAGATCAGCCACTGCGCTCTTGAAACAGACAATGGACGCGAGGATCAACAGAAACTTCTTGTTTTCGCGCCAGAAAATGGCAAGGTATCGTTTCATGCAGGCCAGCTTATCCTTCAGACTTCCGGGGTTATCGGACATACAATAAATGTCCGTTTCCCAAAGGTAGCCATATCTGATGAATCGGTCAACCGCCTGCGATGAATCGAGTGTAATCAGCGGTTCAGGTGCCCGGCAGCGGGTCTGTCGGGCAAGAGTGGCTCTCTGAAATACGGGCTTACTGCTGGACAATGCCTGTATAAAACAGTGGGCGCGTCACAATTACTGCTCCGTCCCGGTCTTTGATGATCAGGTTGCCGTTCAGGGCGCCATCGATATCGATTTCTGCCAGAGACTGGTCGAAGAACAGCTGGCAGACAAATCGTTTGGCAGGCGTCTCAATGCAGGTGCCTGTCACCGGTGTTCCGGCAGTCTGGGGAGCCGAGCTGCCCAGTACACCGTTGACCCGAATGTAGCGCTGAGTGAATGCCACATCCAGCTTGATGCTGTTGTAGCTCTTGTTCTGTACCGTAAACGTATTGACGCCCCAGTCGATGCGCGACTCGGTAGCAGCTGTAGCGTTGCTGGTCAGGCACAGTAAGGCGATGAAAAACGATGTAAGGTATCGCATTCCAGATATCTCCGGGAGGATTGTTGTGACATGCAGGATACGGCCGGTTGAACGCGGCAATACTTTGATCCTGCTATAGACTCCTGTCAATACGACTTAAGTACTGGTCGGCGCTGTTCACGCATCATGGAGCGGCGTATACTGAGCTGTATGTATACACAGTAGCCAGCTGTTGGAAGCCATGCCTGGCACTCAACAGCCAGAGGCGGAAACTGGACAAATTGAAGGCGAACAACCACTGACATGTCGACTTCTTCTGTACTTTCAAATTTTCATCCGGCCAGTCGTGCCTGGTTTGCCAGCACTCTGGGCCAGCCGACGCCGGCGCAGGCCGATGCGTGGCCGGCCATTCAGGCAGGAAAGCACACTCTGATTGCAGCCCCCACCGGTAGTGGTAAGACACTGGCTGCTTTTTACGCTGTCATTGACCGTATGGTGTGTGAGGCACAACAGAAACAGTTGGTGACTCAGACCCGGGTCCTTTATATCTCGCCACTAAAGGCCCTCAGTAACGATATCGAGCGCAATCTCAAGCAGCCGCTGGCGGGCATTGAGGACGAGCTGTTCCTGCAGGGTGCTCATCCGGCTGACATCCGGATCGCCGTGCGCACCGGTGATACACCGCAGGCAGAGCGACAGAAAATGCTCAAAAACCCGCCCCACATCCTGGTGACCACTCCCGAATCCATCTATTTGTTGCTGACCAGTGCGCATGGCCGCAACATGCTGCGCAGTGTCGACACCATTATTATCGACGAGATTCACGCCATGCTTGGTGACAAGCGTGGCTCACATCTGGCCCTTTCGCTTGAGCGCCTGCAGGCCCTGACCGGGCGTCCGCTGCAGCGCATCGGCCTGTCCGCAACGCAGAAACCGATGTCTCTGGTCGCAAATTATCTGGTTGGCGCAAGGAGCGGAGAGCCTGCCGCCGCGCCGGTCATCGTGGATACAGGGCACCGTCGCACGCTGGATATCAATATTGAAGTCCCGGCCTCGCCTTTGACCGCTCTTATGAGCAACGAGGTATGGGGTGAGTTGTACGAACGGCTGGTGGAGCTCATTCAACAGCACCGTACAACCCTGGTATTTGTTAACACCAGACGTCTGTCCGAACGTCTGGCGCTGGCGCTGTCTGAGCGACTGGGCGCCGACAGCCTGTATGGCGAGGCTGGCGCGTCCCTGGTCAGCTCCCACCATGGCAGTATGAGCAAGGAGCGGCGCCATAACGCTGAGCAGCAACTGAAGGCGGGTAAACTGAAGGTGCTGGTGGCCACAGCATCCATGGAACTGGGCATCGATATTGGTGCTGTGGATCTGGTGGTTCAGTTCTCGTCGCCACACAGCATTGCGACATTCCTGCAACGGGTAGGCCGCAGCGGCCACCATGTCGGCGGCACCCCTAAAGGCATTCTGTTTCCGCTGACGCGAGACGACCTGGTGGAATGCAGCGCCCTGGTGGACAGCGTACGGCGAGGTGAGCTGGACCGCATCATCATGCCTGAGCAGCCATTGGACATACTGGCGCAGCAGATTGTTGCTGAGCTGGCGGCGCGGCAGGACGAAGATGTATCAGCACAGCCGCTGGATGAACTTTATCAATTGATGACGCAAGCCTGGCCTTATCGTGCGCTGCCCCGCGAGCAGTTTGACCAGCTGGTAAAAATGCTGGCAGATGGATATTCAACCCGGCTGGGGCGCCGTGGTGCCTGGCTGCATCTGGATCGTATCAATGGAAGAGCCAGTGCCCGTCGGGGTGCCCGACTCACGGCGCTGACCAATGGCGGTGCAATTCCCGACATGTTTGACTATCAGGTGGTGCTGGACCCTGATGACATTGTGGTGGGCTCACTCAATGAGGACTTTGCATTGGAAACCTTGCCCGGTGACATATTTGCACTGGGCACCCATGCATGGCAGATGGTGCGTGTGGATGGGCTTAAAGTCCGGGTACGCGACGCGCACGGTCAAAAATCCACCGTGCCGTTCTGGCTGGGCGAAGGGCCGGGGCGTACCACTGAGCTGTCGGAAGCGGTATCCAGGCTGCGCGAAGAGATCGACGAACGGCTGATAGATGATGGGCCGGAGGCGGCCATCCAATGGCTGGTCAAAGAGGTCGGGCTGCCGATTTCGGCAGCGTCCCAGCTAGTCGACTACCTCAGGGCTGGACGAAATGCCCTGGGCATGATGCCGACACGTGACCGCATTGTGATGGAGCGATTTTTTGACGAAGTGGGTGACATGCATGTTGTGATACATGCTCCGTTTGGGAGTCGTCTCAACAAGGCCTGGGGGCTGGCGCTGCGCAAACGCTTCTGTCGTACGTTCAACTTTGAGCTGCAGGCTGCTGCCAATGAAGACAGTATTGTTATCTCGCTGGGTTCAGTACACAGTTTTCCGCTGGAAGAAGTGTTCCACTACCTGCACAGTAATTCGGCAACCGATGTGCTGATCCAGGCGCTGCTGGATGCGCCAATGTTTGAAGTACGCTGGCGCTGGAATGCGACACGGTCACTGGCGATTCAGCGCAATCGCAGTGGGAAACGGGTTCCGCCGCAGTTTCAGCGCATGGATGCTGAGGACCTGGTGGCGCAGGTGTTTCCGGATCAGATTGCCTGTCAGGAGAACCTGACAGGCAAACGCGATGTGCCGGATCATCCACTGGTTGTGCAGACCATCAATGACTGTCTGACCGAAGCCATGGACATTGAAGGTTTGCTGGCGCTTCTGCAGCAGATGGAAGCCAGCCAGGTCGAGCTGGTGGCACTGGACTTGCGCGAACCCTCACCGTTTGCACAGGAAATCATTAACGCCAGCCCCTACGCATTCCTTGATGATGCGCCTTTTGAAGAGCGCCGCACGCTGGCCATTCGCAATCGAAGCTGGGTGGATCCCGCCGAGTCAGATGCCTACACCCGACTGGACGAAGCCGCCATTGCGCGGGTCAAGAATGAAGCCTGGCCGCTGGTTCGCGATGTTGATGAATTACACGATGCCCTGTACTGCGCAGGTTTCATGACTCGCGATGAGTTAGGCCGGATTATTGGTGGCGATCGCCTGTACCGGCAATTGCTGGAGCAGGGGCGTGCCTGTGCTATCAAGGCAGAAAGCATGCCGGGCGAGCTTTTGATTACGGCAGAAATGCTGCCAGTTTTCCGGCAGGTATTCGAGTCGCTGCAGAGCGCACCCGAAATTGAGCTGCCGGCAGACATGCTGACAGAGGCAGGGTCTGAAGAAGATGCGATTCAGACCATCATTCGACGCCGGCTGGATGTCCTCGGGCCGGTCACCGCAGTCCGCCTGTCCGATAGCAGTGGTATCGCTGTTAATCAGGTAGACATGGCACTAATGGTGCTGGAGCGACAGGGCTTTGCCTTCCGTGGCCGGTTTACACCTGGCAGTGTCGCAAATAACGACCCGGCAACACTGGAGTGGTGTGAGCGCCGCCTGCTGCAGCGCATTCATCGTTACACTCTGGATGCTCATCGCGAAGCCATTAAACCGGTTTCACTGCAGGCCTATACCTGTTATCTGTTCGAGCATCATGAACTTAGACAACAGACACTGCAGCCGCGGCCGCAACCATTGCCGTCAGCAGCGGCTGCGCAGGCCATACTGGAAAGAACCCTGGAACGTCTTGATGGTGTGGCAGCACCCGCGGCGGCTTGGGAGGGCGAAATCTTCCCGGCCCGGATGGCGCTGTATGACCCAGGCTGGCTGGATATCCTTTGTACTTCGGGGCGGTTGACCTGGGGGCGCTATTCACCACCCGCTCAGTTAACCGCAGTCCGGGCCGACAGTCGACGTGCCGCAGGTCCCATCAAGACCACGCCGATTACTTTGTCGTCGCGTCAGTTGATGGCCAGCTGGCAGCAGTTACATGGTGGCGCCTGGCAGGATCAGGCCCGGCTCAGCAGCAATGCCGAGCGTGTCCTCGACGACCTGAAACAGCGCGGCGCCAGCTTCTTTCATGAAATACGGCAGCGTACCGGCCTGTTGGCAGCCCAGCTGGAGCAGGCCTTATCTGAACTTGCTGCGGCTGGCAAGCTGACCAGCGATGGCTTCACCGGATTGAGGGCGCTGCTAACCCCTGATGCACGTAAACCATCCACCAAAGGCAGGCAGGGTCGCTCGGGACGCAGCCGGTCACGTGGCTACAGTGTCGAAGATGCCGGACGCTGGTCTTTGCTGTATCCACCCGATGCAGGCCCGTTGAATGACGAAATGACTGAAGAACTGATCATGGTATATTTGCTGCGCTGGGGTGTGATCAGCCGGCAAATTGTGTCACGTGAAAGTGCGGCCCCGGCCTGGCGCGACCTGTTGACAGTGCTAAGGCGACTGGAGTTGCGTGGCACCTTGCGTGG
This sequence comes from Pseudohongiella sp. O18, assembly GCF_021729085.1. GTDB lineage: Bacteria > Pseudomonadota > Gammaproteobacteria > Pseudomonadales > Pseudohongiellaceae > Pseudohongiella. Next base: position 1,082,405 of record NZ_JAJSAR010000001.1, read on the forward strand.
CGGGCGGTTTATCGAAGGCCTGGGTGGCGAGCAGTTTACGCTGCCAGAGAATGTTGCTCCTCTGCGTGAGCAGGCACGCAAGCTGAGAGAGCGCGACACGTCAGACTGGTCGACGGCTGACTACTGCAGTCTGGCAGCAACTGATCCGGTGAATCACCTGGCGCTGTTTTTGCCGGAAATGAAGCTTGCCAGAACCAGTCGCAACCGTGTCTTGTATAAAAACGGTGTACCTGTCGCTGTTCTTGATGGCGCCAAGGTAAAGTTCCTGCGTGAAATACCCGCTGAACACCAGTGGGCGCTAGAGCAATTATTGCGTCGTCAGGAAATCAATCCGCGGCTGCGATCCTATCTGGCCAACAGTTGAATGTAGGTTGCAGGCGAGTACTGATCCTGACCTGTAGCGATTAGCAGAACCAAAAACAAGGAGAACAAGCGCATGTTGTCAGTTACGGAATCCGCGCGCCGCACTTGGCGCACGATTGGCTTGCTGGTTTGCTGGACGATGGCGGCAGGCCTTGGCTCGCTTGTTCATGCGCAGCCAGAGTGGGATGCAGAGACCAGCCAGACGCTGGATGGTGCAAGTTTCCACGAAGGTTATTTCGATTATTACTACCAGCCCGCAACCGGGCGGCTGTTTCTGGTGGTTGATCGCCTTGATCAACAGTTCCTCTATGTGAACTCATTATCGACCGGTGTTGGCTCCAATGATATAGGCCTGGATCGCGGACAGATTGGCGACAGTCGTGTTGTACAGTTCGAGCAGCACGGCAATAAAGTTTTCCTGAAGCATATCAATCTCGATTTCCGCGCCGGTTCCGATAGTTTCATGGAGCGACTGTCTGTTCAGGAGGCTTTTGCCGAATCGATTCTGGCTGGCTTTGAAGTGGTAGACAGTCAGGATGGCGTAGCCCTGATCGACATGACAGACTTTCTGCTCAGCGACGCGCACGGTGTGGTGACGACGCTGCAGAATTCGCAGCAGGGTAATTACAGTCTCGATAAAGCGCGCTCTGCCATTTATCTGGAGCGGACCAGAAACTTTCCATTGAATACCGAATTTGAAGCGCAACTGACGTTTGCAGGCAACTCGCCTGGCGCCTGGGTCCGCTCGGTAACACCAACGCCGCAGGCCATCACAGTCAGACAGCATCACTCGTTTGTGCAACTGCCTGACGATAATTACCAGCCGCGTGCTTTCCACCCTGCATCGGGATTCTGGTCGCGCGGATTTCAGGACTTTGCAGCACCAATTAACGAGGACATGACCCGTCGCTTCATACCACGACATCGTCTTCAGAAGCGCAATCCCGACGTGGCTGTCAGTGAGCCCGTGACACCGATTATTTATTATCTGGATCCTGGCGTACCCGAACCGGTACGCAGTGCATTGCTGGATGGTGCACGCTGGTGGAATGCTGCCTTTGAGGCAATCGGTTATGTCGATGCGTTCCAGGTTGAGTTGCTGCCAGAAGATGCCGACCCCATGGACATTCGCTACAACGTGATTCAGTGGGTGCACCGGTCCACGCGTGGCTGGTCCTATGGCTCCAGTGTTGTTGACCCCCGCACCGGCGAAATCATCAAAGGCAAGGTAACGCTCGGCTCATTAAGAGTCCGGCAGGATTACCGGATCGCTCAGTCATTGGTTGGTCTGGCATCTGAAGGTTCTGATCAGGCCATTCAGGAACTTGCGCTGGCCAGGATTCGGCAATTGTCGGCACATGAAGTCGGCCATACGCTAGGCATCGCCCACAACTTTGCGGCCAGTGTTAATGATCGAGCCTCCGTCATGGACTACCCGCATCCACTGCTGGATATCACTGATCAGGGCGTGCTCGACGCTCTGGAAGCTTATGATGTCGGTCTTGGTGCCTGGGATTTTCAGACTATAAAGTATGGTTACTCGGAGTTCGCCAGCGAGGATCAGGAGGCGCAAGGTCTTGCTGCCATTCTGCAGGAGAACAAGGACGCCGGTCTGTTGTATATCACCGATCTTGACAGCCGTGCCGCCGGTGGCGCGCATCCCCTGTCGCATATGTGGGACAACGGGGCCGATCCTGTAGCCGAACTGCAACACCTTCTGGATGTGCGCGGATCTGCTCTGCAGCGCTTCAGCGCCGCCAACCTGAAACCCGGTCAGCCTTACGGTGAGCTGGAGGACATTCTTGTTCCCCTGTATCTGCTGCACCGTTATCAGGTTGAGGCAGTCCATCGGCTGGTGGGCGGCACTTACTACGAGTACTCAGTTTATGACGGGCAGGTCGCCGAATCAGAGCAGGTCATTCCGGTCGCGGCGGATATGCAGCAGCGTGCTCTGGATGCGTTGTTGCTGACCCTGACGCCAGAGCAATTAATGCTGCCACCCGAGATACTGGCGCTGATTCCTCCGCGGCCTCCAGGTTATGGCCGGACCCGCGAAAGTTTTCCACTGCGCACTGCGCTTGGCCTGGATTTCCTGAGCATCGCCGAGACGGCGGCGGACCACACGGTCAGCGGGATTCTGCAACCGCAGCGGCTGGCGCGAATCAACAATCTCAACATGCTGGACGACTCACTGCCCTCTGTACATGATGTGCTGACCCGTTTGCTGGAAGGTACTCTCTATCAACAACGTCAGGCCGGGCAGTCTGGTGCCGTACAGCGGGCTGTGGATCACGTCGTCCTTTATCATCTGCTGTCTCTCGCAGCAGATGACCAGGTTGGCAATCAGGTCAAAGCAGCCATTCACCTGCAGCTGGAAACACTGGAAGAGTGGCTGGATGATGCGGTGGACCAATCCCGCGATCGCGACTGGCAGGCGCATTATCAATTGAGCCTGGATGCGATTGATAGCTGGCGTGACAGTGGTGGTGAGACTATGCTGCTGACCGCGCCGCTGGCGATGCCACCGGGCGCCCCGATATGAGATAACATGGTGAGATCAGGTTTCCGACTTGAGAGAAAAGCCTGTGGTCCTGTCACAAGGTGGCTAAACAACTGAGCAACGTAAAACAACAATGAATGTGTCAGTGTTTATTTAATAGCCAGACAGGAGGGTAGCAAGATGAAAAAAATGGTCATCGCAATTATAGCGGCTTATGCCGTGTGGACAGTTATCTGGCTGGTGGGCAATGCGACACTGTTTGCCGATGTGGCGGCGCAGTCTGCAGATGGCACACCGGTGACGGCAGTCGGCGTGCTGCTGGGAATTCTATTGCTGAGTATCATCTGTTCGCTGGCAGCCGGCGTGGTAGCCGCCCGCCTGGATCGTGCAAACGCGTTTCGGGCAGTGCTGATCACTGGCGTGCTGCTGGTGCTCACTGGGGTTGGTGTTCAGGCAAGTGTCTGGGCATTGATGCCAGTGTGGTATCACCTCAGTTTTTTGATTTTGATTGTGCCGGTTGCGCTTCTGGGTGCCCGGCTGGTAAGTGGCTCAAGTGCCGCCGAGTGAGAGAATAAAAAATGAAAAATCTGTTTGACCTGACCCTGCCATCGATACCCATCGTTGATAGCGATACCCGTTTCCCGGTGAATCGCGTTTTTTGCGTTGGTCGCAATTACGCCGACCATGCCCGGGAAATGGGCGCGGACCCAAGTCGTGAGGCGCCGTTCTTTTTCAGTAAACCTGCCTGTGCGGTCTGGACGCCTGATGGCGAAGTGCCTTATCCCCCGCGAACCCAGGACCTGCATCACGAGGGAGAGCTGGTGGTGGCGCTGCGGCAGGGTGGCAGCCGACTGTCATTACCACAGGCGCAGGCTGCCGTTTATGGTTATGCCGTCGGTGTCGATTTTACGCGACGTGATTTGCAGGCAGAGGCCAAATCAAAGGGCAGACCCTGGGATGTCGCCAAGGGATTCGACGCTTCTGGTCCAGTGTCGCCAATAACGCCTGTCAGCGACACGGGCTGGCTGGAAAAGGGGGCGATCCGGCTGTCTGTCAATGGTCAGCTGCGCCAGCAGGGCGACCTGGCAGACATGATCTGGAAAGTTGATGAAATCATTGTGGAACTGTCGACGCTGTTCACTCTGCAGCCCGGCGATCTTATTTTCACTGGAACACCCGCTGGTGTCAGCGCAGTGCTGCCTGGCGATCAGGTTGAAGTGACAATTGATGGGCTGCCTGAACTTTCGTTCAGGATGGTGTAGCGGGTGATACGGCTGGCAATCCGGCCAGCCAGCTCTCCACGATCAGGCGCGCGGCAATACTGTCGACGGCGTCGTCACGATTGCCTCGCAGTATTTCACCCCGTGCGACGAAGGATGTCAGCCGCTCGTCAATACCAAAGCAGGGTTTGTGCAACTGCCCTTCCAGGCGTTTGCCAAACTTGCGTGCCCGTAGCAGTAAATCACTCTCGGAATCATCCATGTTGTAGGGAAGTCCTACCACAAATACATCGGGCTGCCAGCGCGTGACCAAAGCCCGCAGCATGTCCCAGTCAGGGATACCATCGCGGGCGGGAATGATGGGCAGGGCCTGCGCAGTCCCCGTCAGTGACTGGCCGACAGCAGCGCCGATACGTTTGGTGCCAAAATCAAAACCCAGGACTGTCAGGTGTTTCTGGACGCGAGAGGGGTAGCTGTTCATTGCGTCAGGAATGTCCAGTCAGAGACGATAATTGATTCAGGCTCACGCCCAGAATGCCGGCCGCTGCTTTGGCCATATTGTCAAAGTCTTCAGAGAACAGAATTTCAGGGTCGGCCGGCACCGTAAGCCAGGCATTGTCCGAGATTTCCTGCTCCAGTTGTCCGCTTTCCCAGCCCGCGCATCCCAGCGCGATCAGATAGCGGTCCGGTCCTTCACCGCGTGCGATGGCCTGCAGAATATCCTTGGACATCGAAAGGCTGACATCATCATTGACGCGCATGGTGTATTCCCACTCATCCGTCGTAGGGTGCACGATAAAGCCTTTGCTGCGTTCCACCGGGCCTCCGGCCATCACTTTTTTCTCGGACAGTCTGGCAACCATGTCATCGCTTACGGTTATCTTCAGCTCACTCATCAGGTCTGAAATAGGCAGTCGCGAGCAGCGGTTGATGACAACGCCCAGTGCGCCGTTATCGTCATGGCGCCACAGGTAGGTGACGGTACCATTAAAATTGGGGTCGCGCAGCTGAGGCATGGCGATCAGAAAATGGTGTTCAAGACTGGTGGCGTTTTCTTCGATTGCTTTGTGCATACTGCCCATGAATACGTCTCCTGGTTCATTGACTGCTAAAAGCATTTCCGGGTCTGAATCGCCATGTGCGGATGATTTCCAGAATATCAACCTCGCCTCGCAACTCTTCTGGAAAAGGATCGAACGGCGCAGCCAGTTGCACGATTTCCACCGCAGCCATGTCCAGCAGCTGATGGCCTGATCCCTGCAGTATGCGGATTTCCGCGACACTGCCGTTCGGGCGCAGCGCGACCATCATGCGCAGGCTGCCATAAATGTCATTCTGACGTGCTGCTTCAGGATAGTGCTGATTGCCGACCAGCTCAATGCGTTTGCGCCAGTTGTCGAGATACAGCGCATCATGTCGCTGCTGCGTGGATGCCGAGGAAATGGTGTAGCGCCGGGGCCGGTTGGCATAGGCCTGCTGCTGATGATCAAGCTGGGCCTGCAGGCTGGCGATGGCCATGGCAATTTCTTCGGGAGATGAATCTTCGGAGATCAGTCGCGAGTCCTGTTCATCGCGCGCTTCCAGTTGCTGGCTCTGCTGCTGCTCAGCATCGGTACTTGTTACAACACGAACATCCTCGCGCCGCTGTGCGGCAGGCGCTGGCGTCGGGATGGGTTGTACCTGCTGTATCGACTCATCGTAGATGGGAGATTCAAAGGGTGTTGCCGGGGCCGCCGTATCTTCCAGCGAGCCGCTGCCCTGCTGATTCGCCTGCGCGATAAAGTCCGCCTGCTCCGGTGCCTGCTCACTTTGAAACTGCGCGAGGGTTATCTCGATGGCCGGTGTCGATGGTCGTTCGCTCAAAAAGCTGAAACCGACACCGGCGATCACGATGACGTGAAAACAGGCCGAGATAAAGATCGTGAATCCGAAGCGTTCTTTTTCCATATCAAACTACAGCTGAACGTGGTCAGAATCAGGCCTGGCCCAGACGTGCAGCGATGACGTCCATCAGGTCGCCTGCAATATCAAGGTCGTGTGCCGCGTTAATTTCGCGTACGCAGGTCGGGCTGGTGACATTGATTTCCGTCAGGTAATCACCAATCACATCCAGTCCCACAAACAGCAGTCCACGTGCCTTGATGCTGTCACGTACCTGTTCGCAGATCCAGCGGTCGCGATCTGACAGTGGCTGCGCGATGCCACTGCCGCCAGCTGCCAGGTTGCCACGGCTTTCGCCTATCGCAGGAACTCTGGCAAGCGCATAAGGCACAGGTTCGCCATCGATCAGCAGGATGCGCTTATCTCCTTTGACGATTTCGGGTATGTAGCGCTGCGCCATGATCGGGCTGCGGCCGTGCTGGGTGAGCATTTCCAGAATCACACTGATATTGGTGTCGTCATTACGCACCCGAAAAATGGAGCTGCCGCCCATGCCATCCAGGGGTTTAAAAATCACATCACCGTGGGATTTGTGGAATGCCTTGAGCTTGTCGGCCCTGGCGCTGACCAGAAATGGAGGGCAGCATTGGGGGAACTGGGTAGCAAACATTTTTTCATTACAGTCGCGCAGAGCCTGCGGTTTGTTGACGATCAGCGTGCCAACTTGTTCTGCCCGCTCCAGCAGATAGGTAGAGTAGATATAGTTGCTGTCGAACGGCGGGTCTTTGCGCATCAGGATGACATTGAGCTCAGACAGCGGGCGCTCAACCGCTTCACCCATTTCGTACCATTTATTGGGGTCGTAGGCGACTGAAAGGGGGCGCATATGACCCATGGCAGTTTCGCCCTGCAGATACAGGTCGCCCTGTTCCATGTAAAAAAGCTCCCAGCCGCGCTCCTGAGCGGCAACCAGCATGGCAAGACTGGTGTCCTTTTTGTAGCTAATCTGGCTGATGGGGTCCATCACAATGCCCAGTTTGATCTGCATGACGCGAAAGTCTCCAGTGATAGTGCGATGGCCCATCATAACATGATTGCCTGACTGCCCCGCGTGGTGCTGCACACACTCTTTTTGTCTGCTAAAACATTGAGGAGAAGTGTCACGTACAGAAGCGCGATCAGGGAGGATCGGATGAACCAGCAAAGCAGGGTGGCAGACGGGTATCAACAGCAACGGGAAGGGGCGCCGGCGCAGGCGGCTGAGCCTCTGAAGATACTGCTGGCCGAGTCAGCGGGTGCCACCCGCCAGCGCATGCAGCAGGTGCTGAGAGGCCACGATTATCATGTCACCTGTGTGGAGGATGGCTTTGAAGTGTTGTGTCGATTGCCAGAACTTCGGCCCGATATTCTGATGATGTCCTGTGCGCTGCCACGTCTCAGTGGCGCGCAGGTGTGTACATTGCTACGCCAGTCACCCGACTTTTCGGGGCTGCGTATCGTGCTGCTGTCCGAGCAGCCAAATTTCCTGGATTCCGTCAATGCAGAGCGCGTGGCTGCGGATGGCTGCCTGCCCAAGCCGTTTCGCAGCAGTGAGCTGAGCGCTGTGCTGAGTGGATTGGCGGGCAGAGCAGAGGCGGCCGTACTGTAGTGTCGCTGATACTGCTTATTGACGACAATCAGCATACGCGTTTGACCACCACCGAGTTGTTGCAGGCACAGGGTTGGGCGGTGGTCGCGGCAGATACCCTGCAGGCTGCCAGGCGACTGCTGGTTACTGCCGGACGCACGCCCCAGCTGCCCGATCTGTGCCTGGTAGAGCTGGTGCTTCGCAGGGGTAACGGCTTCACGGCAGGAGCCTTGCTCGCCAGGCACTGGCGAGACCGGATTAATGCCGTGCCAACGTTGCTGGTCAGTGATCGGCTGCAATCTGCGGATGTGGCCTGGGCGCGAGCGCGTGGCATGTACGGTGTTGTTTCCCGCTGTAGCGGGCCCCGGGGGATGGTCAGACAGATCAGCCAGTATCTGCAGGGACAGCCCGAATCCAAGACCCACGACCTGGTTGCCGATACGCAAAAATGCGATGCTGAATCAGGGCCGGGTGGCGCTGATGATTGTGTCGCGGCACTGGCAACGCTGATCCTTGCATCATTGCGGCAATTGCTGGCTCAGGCCATGCAGATACCACCCGAAAGAGACAAACCGATCGCAGAGTGGCGACAGGCGGCGATGACGTCATTGCAAGGGATCTGGCATTGCTGGTGTTTCCTGCCAAAAGCTGTCTCTTTCGGACAACAAGGGCGGGTGAATGAGCTGCACCTTGCCGACGCCAGAGCGCTTTGTGGCATGGTGCTAGAGGCAGTTGAAACACTGGCCTCGTTTGTTAATTGTCGCCAGTCCTGTGACTGGATGGGTCCACGGCAACGTTGCAAGGCAGCACTGGCGGAGCAGCTGGAGCTCTGTCGCGAAAGGAACAACGACGGTCAGCAAAACGCTTCACTGACTCACGCGGCGCGGGCCGCACTTGGCTTGCACGCAGTGGGAGTGGCCAATACTCGAGGCTGGCTGCTGCAGGTACTGAAAATGCTCTACTTTCCCAACGTAAGGAGTGCGTCCACCTGGCAAAGATTGTCAGCCGCACTTCAGACAACTGGCATATTTGCGCCGCTTGACGGGGCAGTGCAGGACTCCGCGGATCTTCTTTCCTCTGCGGATATTGCAGAGCGACTGCAGCAACATGTGTCCAGCATGCTGACAGAGTCCCGGGCGCAGCTACCTGCCCGGGCTGAGCAGGCCGAATTCTGGTACAAATTGTCCGCGCTGATGAGAATGCAGGAAAGACAGCCCGTGCTTTTGATTGTGATGGCAGACAGCTGGTACCGACAAACAGCGCTCACCCGACATACGATGAAATCTGGCTTTACTGACTCATTACGCTGCTTTCAGTCACTGCTTGATCCCGGCTTATCCGAGATTGAGAAAATTGACCAGGCTTTGACTGTCGTCAGGCGTAGCCTCGCCAGTACAGGCGCTGAGCTCGCCCTGAGCCAGAGCGAGCAGCTGGAACTTGCATCGAACCTGTACTGGCTACCGCATTCCCGGGATTGGGCGGCAGGCTTGAGTGCGGAGCAGGCGGACCTGGATCTGTTTGTCGAAGAACTGGGGCGTGAGCTTAACACCGTCTGCGAGGCGGCTGCCCGACTTGAGATTGCTCCACTGGGGTCGTTAAGTCTTGTGTTATTACAATTCTACCGGGCAATCCAGTTGCAGCCTGCTCTGTTAAATCAGACGACTATTCGCCGTCCGCTGATCATTGCCCAGCATCAACTGTGCAAAATGCTGGATCGGGTCGCCGCGTGGCAACAGGCCGATCCCGTTGGTCGTCTGGTGGAGCGTCTCTATCGTCTTCTGGAGCCGGGCGCAACAGATTCGATCAATCCGTGTGCATCTGGCGGGCAATCGGCGACGTATTCAGTGCACGAGTCTGAACCCCGGGCGGCGCAGGGCTGGGCCGAGTTGGACGCAGGCAATCAGCGCCTGTGGCGATTGTTGAACAGCTCTGCCGACTCAGCCGGCCTGAAGCCTGTTTTGCTGGAACTGCTGAAAATGCAGCGCGACACAATCAAGCGCCATCTTGCCTATCAGCCGCCCGGCTAAGTGGCTATAATGCGGCCTTCGTCTGCAGAGTCGATTAAGGCCATCAGGGTGCATTGGCGGTAAGGTTGCGTTTGCAAGAGGCAGTAAACAGGTGAGAGCGTTAGGTTATATCTGGGGAATCGGCGGCATCGTGCTGCTGCTGTCATTTGCGATTGTCCGCCTGGGCGGTGTTGCGCTTGAGCTTGATCCGGGTGCCTTGCAGCCGCAGCACTGGGCAGTCATGCTGGCCTGGCTGATTTATATGATCTGGGCAGAGGGCTACAAAGGATTTCACAAGGCTTTTGCGCCTCGTGTGGTAGTACGCGCCAACTATCTGGCTGATAACCCCCGTATCTCGCATTTGCTGCTGGCACCGTTATTCTGCATGGGCTATATCCATGCCACGGCGCGCCGACGCCTGCTGTCAGTGGGATTGACCACCATGATAATCAGTTTCGTTCTGCTGGTTCGCCTGCTGCCACAGCCCTGGCGTGGTATCGTTGACGTCGGCGTGGTGGCAGGCCTGGTTGTGGGTGTGCTGTCGATTTTCTATTACGTTCTGCAACTGAGACAGAGTGGCGCGGCCAGTCTGCCGGTGGCTACCGATGTCCCCATCCAGGCCTGATCAGAACGCCCAACGTCTGACACCATCGCAGTGCTGCGCGATTATTGTCACCTGGCAACCTCAGATAACCGACCTTGTTGCCCTACTGGAATCGCTGAGTGCCCAGGGCTGTGCCAGCATAGTCATTGATAACGGTTCAGCCAATGCCGAGGCCCTGACCCAGGCGCTGCATCCAATGCGGGATGACGTCACCCTGCTGTCCTGGTCTGAAAACCGGGGCCTTGCCGCCGGCATGAACGCTGGCATATTGCAGGCCCGCGCGCAGGGCTATCGATTCGTATTTTTGTTTGATCAGGACAGCTGCATCGGCGGCCGATTTTGTCAGTCTATGCTGGCGGCCTGGGGACAGGCCGTCAAACTGGGGTATCCGGTAGCAGCAATCGGACCACGTCTCCAGGACCCTCAAAGTGGTCGCAAAACGCCGTTCAAGTGCTTCCGCCTGTTGGCGCGCAACGATATACCCGCAGCGCCCGGGCTGTTCGCAACTGATTTCCTGATTTCTTCAGGTACACTTCTGCCATTGTCTGAACTGTCACGCATAGGCCTGATGAAGGAAAGTTACTTCATAGACAATATTGATCTGGAGTGGTGTTTCAGGGCGCGCTCGCTGGGCTACGCCCTCTACGGAACTGATCGGACCGTGCTGTTTCACCGGATCGGTGAGGACAGTCAAAATCCGCTGGTCGCGGCAGGAATCATGGTGTCACACAGTCCGCTGCGCAGCTATTACTCCACGCGCAATCGCCTGCATCTGCGCCGCCAGTCGTACGCCCCGAGAGACTGGAAGGTGCGCGACCTGATCAGGTTTGCCATCAAAACAAGCTGGCTGCTGATATTCAATCGCCGACGGCGCGAATATCTGCAACAGATCCGCCGCGGCATCAAGGATGCGGGAGATTTGCGTGACTGACACTCAGGCGGCCACTCAACTACCGCTCATCGTTATTGTGCTCCCGGTATACAACGGTGCCCGCTGGCTGGGTGAACAGCTTGATTCCATCATCGCACAGACCCACGGCCGCTGGCTGTTGCTGCTGCGTGATGACGGCTCAACGGATAATTCCAATGATCTTATTGCACAGTATGCCCTGGTGGACAGTGAACGCATAAAAGTGACTCAAGATGATCGTGGTAATCTCGGCGCTGCGGCATCATTTTCACTGTTAATGGAGAAGGCACTGACAATTGTCGAGTCAACGCCGGAACCGGCTTACGTGGCGCTGGCAGATCAGGATGATGTCTGGGCGCCGGAAAAGCTTGCCGTGTGTCTGCAGCGCATGCAGACGGAGGAGCAACTGGCCGCCGCGACCAGTGCAGAACGAGAAACGCCCGTGTTGATCCACAGTGATCTGCGAGTTGTCGACAGCGCTGGCCAGGTGCTGGCCGAGTCACTGTTGAACTACCAGGGGCTGGATGCAGATCGGCACGACTTTTCCGCACAATTGCTGAGCAATACGGTCACTGGTTGCACAGCCTTGCTGAATAGAGCCCTTTTGCGCCAGGCCCTTCCTGTGCCGACTGGGGCGATGATGCACGATTGGTGGCTGTCCCTGGTAGCCAGCAGGTTTGGTCGTCTGCGCTGCGTTGATCGGGTGCTGGTTGATTACCGGCAGCACGGTGCCAATACAATTGGCGCCAGGCAGCACACTCCAGGCAGTCTCAGCTGGAAGACATTTCTCAAGCTGTTCCAGTTGCGCAAATCAGCTCAGGCGCAGGCCCTTTTCGAAGGCAGCGCAGCACAGGCACTGGCCTTTGAGCAGCGGTTTGCAGATCAACTGAATGAGGCAGACAGGACCTTGTTGAAACAGGTACAGCGAATGCCCGATCTTGGTCTCTGGCGGCAGCGCTTGATGTTTCGTCAGTTGCGCCGCTGATTCACCCCAGCTTTCGGCGCAGCCAATTGCGCAGTCTGTTCACATTGTTCTGCAGTGCTGGCGTATCTTCGGCGCTCTGCTGGCTTACTGGCGGGCGCATTACCCATTCACCAGGCTTGATCCATTCCGGATTGCGAAATGCCAGTTTGCCTGGCTTGCTGTGCATCGGCGTATAGTATTTGCAGTTGTCGAAGAAATAGTGCGTTACCTGAGAGTGTCGGGTGCGCCGATGATCGTTCTGTTTGGAGCCACCATGCAGAAGATTGGCGTGCCAGATCAATGCATGCCCTTTGGGCATATAGCCGTATGCTGGCTCAACACCCAGTGACTCCAGATGTTTTGCGATAAAAGCCTCGTACTGCGGGTAGTTGTGATAACCAGGCTCCAGACCGGCATCTTCCATGGTAATTTCTGACAGCTTGTGAGTGCCGGGATAATACTTCAGAGGCCCGTTGTCCTCGTCTATATCTTCCAGGGCGACCCACACGCCCGCCATGTAGCCGGACGGCAGGCTGTTGAAATGAATGGTGTCAGAATGGGTTGCCTGCTGAGTGCCAACCGGAAAGTTCAGAGTCTGGAACGGTAGTGGTTTTCTACCAAAAAGCTGTTCCAGGGCGCTGAGCACATTGGCGTTGGTCGCAAGCTCGTGGGATGGCTTCACGAACTTCCAGGCATCCTGTATGCGGGCACCAAAAGCCGGAGCCTGCAGGTGTTCAGGGTTATAGTATGGATGCAGTGTCTCGATCAGTTCATCAATCTGCTGTTGCGTAAAACCGAAATCAACGATGACATAACCATCATCATTGAATTTCTGAATCTGCTCTTGTGTCAGATACCCGGCCTGTTCTGAGACGGACGACATAAGCCTAACCTCTTATCATTATTGTGTTGTCAATTCAGCGCGTCTGCGAATGTCCCTGCAGTCGCCTTTCGATATTCTGTAGTCGCTGCTGCATGCGTTTGCCGATAGCAATGGCAGAGAATTCGCTGATGATTGTCTGTCTGGCCCTGGCTCCCAATGCGGCTACCCGCGCAGGGTTCTGTGCCAGGTCGCGCATCTCGTCTGCAGCATGGCTGATGTCAGGCTCAGCCCAATGCTGGTGCGCTTCGTAGGGGCCGTAATCCTTGCCGAGTGTTTTCAGTTCGTAGCGAATGGCCACGCAATTGTCATTGCGCATGTATTCGGTATTGCCAGACCAGCCTGTCAGCAGAGCTACCTTGCCCATGAACATGGCTTCAGCCGGTCCCAGCCCAAAACCTTCGGCGTGATGCAGTGAGACATAACAATCACTGCAGTTGATCAGCGAATCAATCTGCGCACGATCGAGATGTGAGTCGATAAGAATAATATTCTGATAGTCAGCGATACACTCTTTCAACACTTTGATGCTTGCCGCATCGGCATTGTTTATCTTTATTACCAACTGTACCGCCATGTCATCAGCTGCGAATGCCTGCTGAAACGCGCGTATCGAACCGAAGGGGTTTTTTCGTTTGGCAATACTGTGTGTATCAAACATGCTGATAAACACAAACGCGTCTTCTTTGATGCCAAACCACTCGCGCTGATACTGACAGGCCCCTGTCATGTCTACGTCGATCACGTGAGGTATAGTGACAACTGGCACAGGTGATTTGACTGCGACTGCCTGATTGACATAACTGGAGGGGACCCAGACCTCATCGACTATCTCAAAACTGGGCAACCACCGGTCAGGAAACTCTGGCATTTCCCATGCCCAGAAACCGATGTTGTAGCGGCCAGCGCTGCTTGTACTCTTGAGATCACCCATGACGGTTGGCAGATGGTCGGCATTAATGTGCCAGAGATTGATTGCAAACCTGCTGCGTTCGATCTCCAGTTTTTGCCAGCGCAGGTTGTCCATGCGCGATGGATTTCCGCGCTCGTAGTTGATGATGCCAAACGGTATGCCAGATGCATGCAAAGCCGATGCGTTGCCCCGGGAGGCTTCTCCGACGCCCATGCTTGCACGAATGTAGGCGATCAGGTTGACACCAAAATCTGGCTCACTGCGGGTGCTGGATTGCCTGATGAGAAGGCTGCTCTGATGTTCAGTCAAACTGCTCAGTGTGCAGTCTTCACGGGTCAACGACAACGCAGGATTGTAGTAAGGGTCACCGCCTTTAAAGCGATGTCCCCAACGTTCCCACATGGTGCGTTCATCCTGCCCGATGGGGTTGGTTTTGCGGCTGACACTTTCGTGATGAATCAGTTCGCTGTGCGGTGTCCAGACATTGCGCTTGCCAGCTTCCAGGCAGCGCAGACACAGATCAATATCGTTTCCAACAATTGCCAGATTTTCATCGAACTGTCCCAGTGACATGAACAGTTCGCGTCGAATCATCAGGCATGCGCCGGTGTTTGCAGATACCTCGCGCACGCACTGATCCAGGTGCTGGTATATGCCCCGACCTGGCAGCTGTTTGTGAAACAGGTGGCGTGCGCCGCCACCGTGATCGACCAGAAACACGCCAGCGTGCTGCAGAGTTCCGTTTGGGTAGAGCAGGCGTGCGCCAACCGTGCCGACATCAGACCTGATGGCGTGTCGTACAAGTTGTGTCAGCCATTGCGGGTGCATGACTTCAATGTCGTCATTCAGGAATAGCAGTATTTCACCCGAGCTATTGGCAACGCCGATATTGTTCAGTCGCGACCAATTAAAAGGCTCATTGCACTCAATCACCCTGGCGCCCTGGTCATGGGCAAACTGGATACCTTCCCGGTGTTCGCCGCGACCGTTATCGAGGATGATGATCTCGAAATCCTGATAGTCCGTGCTTGCAAGCGTTTCGAGGCAGGGTCGCAGATAGGTCAACTTGCCTGTGGTGGGAATGATGATCGAAACGCGTGGAAAATTGACTGGCAGTGGGGCGTACGTCTGGGCGGAGTCTACGGCCGGTAGAGTTTCCTTTGCTGGCTCACTCCACAACACTTCAGCTACGCGTACAGTGTTGGTCAGCGTTAATTCCGGCGCTACTTCCAATAGAAGCTGGTGGCGCCAGTCTGCTGCGTTCAGGTCTTCTACTGCCTTGGTGCTCAGCGCCTGCTGTGCCAACCGGCTGTCGATGGCGTAAGTCGCACCGATATAGTCCTGGCTGCGCAACAGATCAGGTGCCCATGACCATGTAAACCATGGATTCTGTCGGTAATCGCCAGCGAGTTCGTCATGATCTGTGTAAAGCAGCCTGGTATCAGGAAGCGCCCGGGTAGAAATTCGCGCGACGTAATCCTGGTTGAGCAAGGTACCTGGTTTCAGCAGAACCACCATGGTCGGACAGCTTTCAAGTGCAGCCAGCAGCGTGGGGTGAGTTTCTGTATTTTTTTCAGCAATGTTCGCCAGTATGTCCACTGACGTTGGTTCGCCCACAATATGAAGGTGCCAGCCGGCGTCTGACTGCTGTTTAAGTGACAGGAGTGTTGCCAGTGACTCGCTGGACGGGCGGTTGTCAATTTCGCTGGCCAACATCACAAAGCATGTGGTGCCAGGTAACCCTCTATCAGGGTGGTCTGCCTCTGACTGCTGATCGCTGGCGTTTGCAGAATGAGCCTGCAACCAGCGCATGTACAGGTGTTGAGGGTTCTGCACAACAAACTGCTGCTGCAGCTGTCGCGTGTTGCCAGCCTTGTCTACGATGCTGACAATCAATTCATGGGGGCCTGGTGACAGATTCGCAATCGGGACCAATGTAGCGAATCCAGTACGCTGGGCGTCTTCAGCAGTTCCATGCTGGCGAATCGCGGGTGACTCCGCATGCTGCCAGTCGACCAAAACCTCAACAGATTGCAGGCCATCCGGCGCCCAGGCCCAGGCCTGCAAGGTCAAATCTGAGCTGAATACCCGGCGTTCCAGAGTCGGTTGCAGTATGCCTGCCTCAATCGGGCCCTGATACACAGTCTGCTCGCGCTCACCCGTTTGCTGGAGGTGCGACGGACTGTCTGATGACAGGGCGACTGATGTAGAACCGTTCCTGGTCGCGGGCTTTAACTGACTGTTCAAGCGATTAACGAAAGGCCCGATCACTCGATTGAGACGGTTGCGCATATAACGATAGGGACCGGTCACGCGCCAGGAAAATGAATTGAGTATTTCGCGTACGCCCTGGTCCAGTTGTTCATGAGCCAGGTTCAGTTCAATATGGGCTGACTGCAGCATGGCATACTGCTGCTCTGTGTCATTGAGGCGAGTCTGTGTCTGCTGCAGGCGAGCTTCAGTCTCGGCAAGCTCTTCGCTGAGCGCATGAGTTTTACTCTGCAGTGAGTCGATCTGTCGCTCATGAACGGACTGGATGTTGTGTGCGGCCTTCAGCTCGGTGTGCAATTGCTGGACGGTCACAGACTGATCCAGCAAACCCATGACTGCGTTGATTTCGGCACCTGACCAGCGCAACCGCCACTTATCCAGCACCTGCGCGCGCGCATCGGCCATCGGATGCCCCGCCTGGTAGCGGGCGTTGTGCTGTTCCAGCATGGTCTGCGAATCACCGCCCTCGCGGTAAAACGCCCCAACATGCTCGGTCAGGCAGAAATCCGTGTGTTCGGCACATTGCAGCCAGAAATCCCAGTCTTCATAGACTGCCAGGCTGGTATCGAAGTACACGCCATGCTCCAGCAATCGGCGATTAAACAATGCGGCATGAATCGGGATGAAGTTGTCGCGGCGCAGCACAGTCCGATCAAAACCCACCGCAATCACGTCGTCACTCAGCTGACCATCCGCGCTGGCCTTACGGGTGGCGCTGTAGACGACCTGGCACTCGGGATGCTTTGCAGCCGCTGTGAGCAGCTTTTCTATGTGAGAGTCCGCGATCCAGTCATCATCATCGAGAAACAGCAGGTAGTCACCGGTTGCATGATCAAGTCCGACGTTGGCGGCTTCGGGCCGATCAAGTGGCTTGCCGAGATTGACCAGCTTCAGTGTGACATGGTCTTTCAGCGGTACAGGGCAGGCGAGACCGTGACCAGAGGCATCAATGAGTACCAGCTCCAACGCCTGCCAGCTTTGTCGATTGACGGATTCGAGCGCCTCTGCCAAAGAGCTGCGTCCCACAGTGCGGCATAAGATGGAAACGAGCGGGGGTCGGGCTTTTGCGTTGGTGTCGGTCATTCGGAGGGCGGCTTGCCTGTGAGTGGTCAAGGATCGAATTGTACCGGCTTACAAGGCGCCGCGTGAAGCCAAAAACCCCCTCTGAGGGAAAAATTCCCATAAAAAACACCCCCGGCAGGGCCGGGGGTCAACAACAGCCGGCTGTGGGGGGAAGCCCGGTACGTGGCTTCACCTGCAGGGGCTCCGGCTGTGAGCTTCGGAGGTCTCCTGCAGTTATAACGTTTGTTAACGGTGATTATTCCCGTCAATTACAAAGCTGGCGCACCGAGGTGCCTGAGCGTGACTACTTGCGGGGCGTAGTTCGCTGCAACCGGTCGATCAGGGATGCCAGTACCTCGCGAATGAAGTCCAGGAACAACGTGTCCAGCTCATCGCTGAAATAGTCCTGGGCGTGATTGCCGATCACCAGCACAGCCAGCAGGCTGTTGTGGTGGATAACCGGGCACAACGCCACAGAGCGGATCGTCGCGCTGGCTTCAGGGAATAAAAACTGACTTCCGGACTTGTCTATGACCTGAGTGATGACACTGCGGCTGCGCATTGCAGCCGGGAACCGGTTCTGTAAATCGGCAGCTGCCTGTCTTTCGTCCAGCACGATTAACCGACAGGCATCAATGCCTGGCTGAGTCATCAGATTGGATTCAGTGACATGTGTCAACTGCGAAAGGGTATCTTCTTCAAGCAGGCTCAGGATGAGGTGACGAGTGACACTGAACAGCTGGTCATTGTAGCGGGCGTTTTCCAGCAGCGAGTTCAGCGTATGTCGCGATTCGATGCTGCGCTCACGAAGTATCTTTACCTGGCGTTCGAGCAGGGAGATGGCTTTGCCGCTCTCGTGAGGTACTGTCATCTCCGCCAGCAGGCCGTCACGGTCGGTGAAAAAATCAGGATTCTCGCGAAGGTAGCTGGCGACGTCATCCGCAGAAATTGCCAGATTGTTTTTTTTCTTGGCCTGAACGCTATCAACCGTCATGAGCAAGTTCCTGTCATTGCCTGTTTTTGATGTCTATTTATCGCCGGGTGATGCTGGCGCCAAAGGTGTTTCGATTGAGATGCTGCCTTCATAAACAGTTTCGGCTGGCCCGGTCATCAACACTGAACTGTCGCCACCCTGCCATTCGATTGTCAACTCACCTCCGGTCAGCAGGGCTTTTGTACTATGGTCCAGCAATCCGGCCTGAATGCCACAAACGACGGCGGCGCATGCGCCCGTGCCACACGCTTCTGTTTCGCCCGCACCTCGTTCAAAAACACGTAAGCGGATGGTGTTGCGGTCGATGATCTGCATGAATCCCACATTCACCCCCTGGGGGAAGGCAGGGTGTGAGCACAGGGTTTTTCCCAGCGTTCCAACAGGTGCCTGTTCGCAGTTGTCGGTTAGCAGTACGATATGTGGATTGCCCATAGAGACCGCGAAGAAACGGGCCGATACGGTTGCCTCTCCGGAAACGGGCGCCACATCAAGAGAATATTCGTCTGCCTGTTCTGCCGTAAACGGCAGCGCTGCCGGGTCAAAATCCGGTCGTCCCATGTCCACCTGTACCAGGTCACCGTCTTTGAGGTGCAGTTCCAGTAGCCGGTTTTTGGTTTGCACGCGCACCGGCGCCCTGGCAATGAGACCGCGGTCAAGGACATAGCGGGCAAAACATCGCGCGCCGTTGCCACAATGTTCGACTTCGCTGCCATCCGAGTTGAAGATGCGGTATGTGAAGTCCGCGTCCGGACGTTTGGGAGCGTCGATCACCAGTAGCTGATCGAAACCGATGCCGCGGTGGCGGTCGCCCAGCCGCCGAATCTGCTCCGTATCCAGCGAAACAGGATTGGAGATCATGTCGAGCACAACAAAGTCATTACCGAGGCCGTGCATTTTAGTGAACGGCAGACGGTTGGCATGGCCCGTGTCGGGCTGCCTTCGTCGTTGTCCGGCAGCATCACGATTGCGTGGTGAGCGGCGGCGGTTTTTTTTCGGTTGACGGGTACTCATTGCTTATTCCGGCAATAGACTTTCCAGCTTCAACTGGTCTTCAAGAGTTTCGCGTTGACGGACCAGGTGAACCTGGCTGCCATCGACCATTACTTCCGGCGCTCGATTCCGCGTGTTGTAATTGGAGCTCATCACAAATCCGTAAGCGCCTGCCGAGCGCACGGCCAGCAGGTCACCAGCGGCGATATTGAGCTCCCTGTTTTTGCCAAGAAAATCGCCAGATTCACAAACAGGACCGACCACGTCATAAATATGTTGCTCACGCGCATCGTGTGGTCGTCGGTCGACGCTGACAATGTCTTGCCAGGCCCCATAAAGTGAGGGCCGCAACAGGTCGTTCATGGCGCCATCGATGATCGCAAAATGCTTGTGATCTGTGTGTTTCAGGAACTCGACCCGCGTCAGCATGATCCCGGCATTGGCTGCTATGGAACGACCTGGTTCCATGATCAGTGTCAGTTTGCGGCCTTGCAGTTTTTCCCTGACGGCGGCAATCAGTGCGCCTGGCGCGGGTGGTTGTTCGTTGTTATATGTGACACCCAGACCACCGCCAATGTCGATGTGCTCAAGATGAATCTCATGCTCCGCCAGCTGGTCAGCCAGCATCAGCACGCGGTCCAGCGCATCCAGAAATGGCGCAATCGAAGTCAATTGTGAGCCAATGTGGCAGTCCACACCTGTGATTTGTAGATGTGGCAGGCTGGCGGCCAGTTGATAGACTTTCAGGGCGCGGGCGATATCGATGCCGAACTTGTTTTCCTTCATCCCTGTGGATATATAGGGATGAGTGCCTGCGTCCACATCAGGATTGACGCGCAATGAGATGCGGGCTTCAAGGCCAAGTTGCCCTGCGACGCAATTGATGCGCTCCAGCTCCGGCTCTGACTCGACATTGAAACACAATATCCCGGCCTGTAATGCCAGTTTGATTTCGCTCTCAGTTTTGCCCAGTCCCGAGAAAATGACTTTGGCAGGATCGCCGCCAGCCTTCAGGACGCGGTTCAGTTCGCCGCCTGACACAATGTCAAAACCTGCACCGCGACGCGCCAGAACATTCAGTACGGCGAGATTGGAGTTCGCCTTCACAGCATAACAGGTGAGGTGATCCACGCCGGACAGAGCGTCCTCGTAGGCTTGCAGATTCTGCTCAAGGGCTGCGCGGGAGTATACGTAGCAAGGTGTCCCGAATTGTTCAGCAATGGCGGTCAGTGGCAAGTTTTCAGCATAAAGCTGATCGTTCTGGTAATGAAATGCTGTCATGAGATCCTGATTCGGTAATCGCTGACAAAGCGCCGTATTCGGCCACCTGTTGAGTGTCGGGACGTTGCAGCGGGCCTTTCTGGCCGCAGGCACACAGTCCCAGCAGGCAAAACACGACTGTGATCAGAAGCATTGGCACGCGCGTTCGCATGTTCAAATGACCCGGTTGAAGCTCTGTAAGCTGTAAATTTTGAACGCGATTATACAGAGGAATGCTCTGGGCAGCTAATTTCTGTACATGTCAGCTTTTGTGCTGTCAGTATCGGTATTTCTCTGGCTCACCTACCCATTTGGGTAGTCGTGTTGCTATCCCATATGTGCCAAAGTCCTGAATCTACAAATTTCCTCACAACAACGGTATGCTAGACAGGATGTAGATATGGCGGCGGCTACAGCAGCAACGACGGATGGGAGAGCGCGGGTGCGCATATTGCTGATCGACGATCATGACCTGTTTCGCGAGGGACTGAAGTACCTGCTGCCCGTGCTCGACAGCAAGGTTCAATATTTTGAGGCGGGTACGCTCGATGATGCCCTGCAGCTGAAATGCGAGGAAGGGTTTGATCTGATCCTGCTGGACTATTACATGCCTGGGGTTAATGGCATGGATGCACTGGAGAAGTGTCGTCAGACGTTTGAAAGTGCCACCCTTGTTGTAGTTTCCGGAGAGGAAGATCCGCGCATCATCCGCCAGTCAATAGAGCAGGGTGCCTCAGGGTATATACCCAAGTCATCGTCACGTGACGATCTGGTCGAAGCGCTGCGACTGGTGCTGGCCGGCGGGACCTACCTGCCCAGCCATGCCTATCGGCCTGTCAGTCCGGCAATCAGTTTTGCAGTGCAGCAGTCCGACGCGGGCAATGAGATCATGATCACCAAGCTCTCGCGCCGCCAGTTCGAAGTATTGATGAAGGCCGTGCAGGGAAAGTCGAACAAGACCATTGCCCGCGAACTGGATATCTCTGACCATACCGTCAAGGCCCACTTATCGGTTGCGTTTCGTACCCTGGGTGTCCAGAACCGCACAGAGGCCGTGTATGCGGCTGCCAAACTGGGTATCCAGCCCGGGCAGTCAATCCGCTACGAGGAGGTTGCTCAGCAGTGACGAACTGGCTTTCCGAGCCTGTCGAGACACTGCTTCTGAATAACGATTACCCCTTCGAAGACCCTGAGGCGCAGTCCCGATTCCGGCTACAAACTGATGTTCTGGTCATTGGTTCTGGCTATGGCGCGGCGATGGCAGCGCTGGCCCTGCTTGAGCCAGACAGACAGGGCAGGCGGATCTCGCAAAAGCTCTGGGTGTTTGAACGCGGCAACGAATACGTGCCGGATGACTTCCCGAAAACCATGGCCGATCTTCCCGGATTGATTGGCACTGACAGGATCAACCCTGCCGGGCTGTGGGATGTACGCGCAGGTGATGGTGTCGTGACCATTACTGGTCGTGGTATTGGCGGCACCTCACTCGTCAATGCCAACGTGGCCGCCCGGCCTGCTCCGGATGTTGTCGATCGCTGGCCGTCCAAACTCAACAGTACGCCATGGTCACAACGCCTGGCTACTCACTATCCCAAGCTTGAGAAGTTGCTGGGTGTGTCAGTGCAGCCAGATGTGGACCATTCGGTATCCTTTCGAGCTTTGCGTGGCAGCGCCGATCGGCTGGGCAGCGTGGCCGCTGCCGCACCCGTGACAATCAACTTCAGCGGACCCACTGAACACAGCGCCGATCATGAACCATGCAATCTGTGTGGCAACTGTGTCATGGGTTGCCATTCAGGTGCCAAGGGCTCACTGAATATGAATGCCTGGCCGCTGGCGAAGCAGCTGGGCGCTGCGCTGTACAGTGGTGTAACCGTAAGCAGTATTCAGCGCGGCGAAAACGGCCGATGGCTGGTTCAATGCCATGTCAGTGCTCGAGATGAGCTTGCGCTTGTAGTTGATGTTGGGCATGTCATTGTTGCTGCAGGTACGCTGGGCAGCACCGAGATCCTGAGTCGCTCGCATGATAAGCACGGGCTGGCACTGTCGTCACAGCTTGGTAAACGGTTCTCGACCAACGGTGATGCGCTGGTGTTTGCGGCCGGACAAAATGCCGTTGTCAGCCAGGATGCATCGATTCCTGGAGAGCAGCCGCCTGCCTCCCAGCCAGGACCCACCATCAGCGGCATGGCCATGATTGATCTCGCCGACCCCCAGGGCAGTGCCAGCGCAGTGACCCTGGAAGACGCTGTCATCCCCTATGCGTTGCGCGAGGTCTGGCAGGAAATGCTGGTCAGCCAACTGTTGCTACGCAGGTTTGCGGATGGCGCAGTAAGTGCCTGGCATCACAGTAATCAGGAGCATGACCCACTGGCCCGGTCAAAAGCCCTGGGAGAGCACAGTCAGGCGCTGTTGATCATGGGGCTGGACGAGAGCAATGGCGAACTGGCCTGGGAAGGTAAGCAGTTGCGACCAGTGTGGCGTCGCGATGGCAGTTCAGATTACTTCAAGCGACTGGATGAACGCTTCAGGTCAGACGAAAAAACAGTCTTCGATGGAGGACTGTTTGCGCAGAACATGGTTTCACAACCTTTGCCGCCCGGATTTGAGGGTGTCGTTGAGGGTGCCGACGAACTGGCCGGGCAATTGCTGTCTGTGCATCCCCTGGGTGGATGTGCAATGGCCGAATCCGCCGAGACAGGTGTTGTTAATGAGCTCGGTCAGGTGTTCTGCGGCGAAAGCGGTGAGGATGTTTACGAGCACCTGTACGTTCTTGATGGGGCGATCATTCCGGGTGCCATTGGAACCAATCCCCTGCTGACAATCGCAGCTGTCAGTTACGAGCTGGCCGGTCAGCTGCGAAGCATGCTGCCTGGTGATTCGGTTAGTGAAGCCGGCGAGTCATTTCCACCACTTCAGGAGGCACATCGCAAGATACCGCCGGGTGCACTCAAACATATACCTGTCCCCTCTGAGCTAAGTGTCGAAGCGGATTTCAGTGAGCGCATGGTATTGCACCTGTCGGACAGCAAGCGCTCGATGTATCCCTGGAGTCGTCCGGTGTCTGTCGGAGTCGATCAACTGAATCGGCTGTTCTCCGGGCGCCTTTCAGGCATTGACCGGCTTCCTGAGACAACCCGCGCCATGGCGCTGGATGTGGTATTCAGTTTTTCGGGTGAGCAGTCACTTGATAAATGGCTTGAGAGTCCGCGCCATCCATTGCCGGCAGCTGCCGTTCTGTCGATGGATACGGTAGGAGGCATTCTGACAACGGCTGACGCTCACCTGACTCAGGTTCTTGAGCTGAAAGGCGAGGTCAGGCTGGGTGCATTTCAGTCGGTTGGGCGCGTGAGGCAAGCGCTGCGCACGGTGTCAGCGATACTGCGATATCTGCGCTACCGGGGAATGGATTTGTGGGTGCGATTACCAAAAGGGCTGGCTCGCTGGCTGTTGCCTGCTCGCACCTGGCAGCTACGATACGGTGAGAGTGCCCAGTCCGTGCGTAAGGAAGCGTCGATGTTAAAGGAGATCCGCACGTTCTGGCGTATTGGCAGTCTTCAGGCGGAAAGGCGATACCTGGAATATGAGTTCAAATCCGCCAACGGTGTTGTTATTTCAGGGCACAAGACGCTGGCATACGGGCTGGGGCTCCCTGACCTGCTGAAAGGACTGCTGGTGTTACCGGTCACAATTTCGGCAGGCTCCCGTAGTTTGAAGGCCGCACTGGAGCTGGATGTGCAACGCATTACCAATGGCCCTTCTGTCATGCAGATAACCAGGTCACCCAATTTGCCGACATCGGTGCTGGCCATGGGCGGCTTTGCGATGTACTTCCTGCGCATGATCATGTCTACGCATTTCTGGTCTTTCGGGGCACCTTCTTACGAGCATTTCGCTGTGCGCCGACAACTGGAGATATCTGAGCGACAGGGACGATTCTACGAGCCACCTGAAGTTATCTATTATGGGAGAGGCGGTGCCGGGCGGAGCACTCCGCGAGAAAAGTATGAAAGGGCCGGGTTTCGCAATGGTAAACCCTCGCCGGTATCCCGCCTGGTACGTTACCAGCCTGGTTCTGGTGACACGGCAGGTCGGCGCAGCATTCTGCTGGTTCATGGCCTGGCTCACAGCAGCCGGGTATTCTGGACTGATACCATCGCCTGCAATTTTGTTCAGTACTTTCTCGATAACAATTACGATGTATGGATTCTCGACCACCGCGTCAGCGCCAACTATGTGCGTGAGGTCGATCCGGCGCATACCTGGGATGATATCGCCCGCAATGACATTCCATGGGCAGTAACAACGGTATTCAATCAGATAAACCGACTCTCAGTACCTGGCCAGGAACGTGGTGTCCACATTTTTTCACATTGCATTGGCGCCGGAGCGGTCGCCATGGCAGTGCTTGGCGGACATCTGAATCACGAGTACCGAAGTGCCAGTGGGGACCTGGTCAAACGCAGCATGGTAGCGTCACTTGTGCCACATGCTGTCACGCCCTGGCTCACGACATCAGGTGAGAATCGCACCCGCGCCAATCTATGGAGCCTGGTGAAAGAGTTTGACCCGATTCGCATCATCGAGCCCTTGCCGATGCGCAATCCGGCTCCGCTGGAGATGATTTACGATCGACTGGCCGCTCTCGCCGTGACTGCTGATGAGCGCCGACAGTGGTCGTCCTGGCGGGAGTATCGAGACTGGCGAGGGCCTGGCTTCGCCCGTACGATCTACACGCGCTACACCATTTTCTGGGGTCGACAGTGGCACAACGCGAACATCACCAAAGATACCCGTTACGAATTTGCCGGCATGATCGGTCCTGTGCCGATTGGTGTGATTCAGCAGGTTTACTTCTCGCTGACACGCGGATTGCTGGCGGACAACGACGGTGGCAACAGCTACGTGAAAACTGAAAACTTTGCCAGGCACTGGACCTTTCCTACTCTGTTCCTGCACGGCAACCGCAATACCGTATTTGACATGGAGTCGTCGAGGCATTCTGCAGACCAGTTGACCCGGCTGAGAATGCAGGGCAGCACCGGGCAATGGCCGGCAGGTCAATTGCGGCCGACGGATTACGCGCGACAAAAGGTGTGGATAGAGATGCTGGATGACTATGGTCACATGGACATGATATTCAGCAAAAGCGCCGCCCGTGATGTTTATCCCAGACTGCACGAGTTCTTCGTGAGCGCAGACAGGGATAACATGGAGGAGCACTATGCAAACCGCTGCCAGTCCGAGGCTTCGCTGAAGGATTTTCAAAGACGCTGTGCGAGCAACAGTCATCCATTGCCTCCCGCCACGCTGTTGACGGGGCCCATCGTTTCATCGCCGCGCAAGCGCAATGGCGGCGAGTGGCAGGTGACAATCTGGGGGGAGGCACAGGACTATACTGCGCAGTCACCCAGCGCCATGTCCGTTGTTCACGATCAGGTAGTGACTCAGTCACATCAACATCTGGATCACGAATTCTGGCGCAACAAGGTGGTTGTCAGTCAAGACCTGAAGTCGCCAATGCATCTGCGCCTGGATTATGACGGCGTTGCCAATGACAATCATGATGTGCACCGCAGGACCGCCTTGCATTGGCAGCAGTTACCCTGGTTCAGGCGCCTGCAGGAATCCTCCGGACCGGATCCGCGACCTCTGACTCTGCTGCTGGGGTCCTGTCTGTATCCCGGCATGCCTTTCGATCGGGATCTTGCCATGTCGATATTCTCCGGCATGGCGAAACACATTCCTGACCAGTCCATGCGTGGCGCAGATTCAGTACTGCTGCTGGGGGATCAGATATACGCAGATGCCACCGCCAACCTGTTCGATCCCAAAGTACCCTACGAGCGTTTCCGAAACCCTTATCGAACAGCGTTCGGACACCGGTTTACCCGGCAGCTGTTCAGCCAGATTCCAGTGTACTTTGCAGTCGACGATCACGAGTTTCGCGATAACTGGCGTGGTGACAGCGCTGAAGCTGAAATCAATTTCCAGTATTCGCGGGAAATGGCCTCACGGTTCCAGATGCACAGCGACTCGGCCTGGCAACAGACGACACCAAAGCTCTGGCATCAGTTTGAGTGCCAGGAGTATCCCTTTTTTGTATTCGATACCCGCTTTCAGCGACGACTGATTGCTAATGGCAAAACAGCGCTTCTGGATCAGGAGCAGGCGACCGCTTTCGGGCGCTGGCTGGATGACAACAGGGATGCGCCGGTGTTGTTTCTGGTAAGTGGGTCGCCACTTGCGCCACTGAGCAAGGATATTGCAGGTCATCCAGCACGCGCCAGCACGGATGACAGTCTGCTCGCATATCCTCGATTCCTGGAACAGCTGCTTGGCTTGTTGTCCACAGTGCCTGCTGAGACCCCGGTTGTCTGGCTGACAGGCGATCCGCATTTCTCCTGCTTTGCTGATGTCAATCTGTGCGCTGGTTCACAAAATCGATCAGTGGTACAGCTGTGCTGCTCTGGATTGTATGCGCCGATGCCTTTTGCCAATGCTAATATTCACAACTACGACTGGGATCAGACCGTGAGTGTCACATTGCGCCATCACGGTGTTGAGCCCGTCATCATCAGTGCACGGCAATATCTGCTGAGTCACAGCCTGCAGCATTTCATACGACTTGATCTGCAGCCCCAGAATTCAGGGTTCCGTTTGCGCATGCAGGCATTCGACGCTCAGGGTCGGCCCTGCGGCCCGGCATGGAGGACAGGAGGCGGTATTGCGGAGGTCGAACCATGAGGTTGTTTGACTACATTGCAGGCTTCTCACGTTATGACCAGGAGCTGGATCCGCGGCTGTTGAGCCTGACATTGGAGTCGCAGCGAGTTCGCGTCCACCAGTCACACAAGGCCTTATGGCTGGTGCTGGGTGCAGGGCTTGTTTATCTCTATGGTCTCTGGGACGAGGTGCCGCCAGCGTTGCTCAGTGCCTGGATAGGGCTGATCATACTGTTCGCTGTGATAAGAGTCTTTGTCTGTCGGCGCGTCGAAAGCAAGCTGCCCAATGCAAGCGTACCGACTCTCTATTACAACGAAGCCATGCTTTATGTGACCTCTGTCGCCAGCACACTGGCGGTGGGGTCCGGGTTCTGGTGGGTTGGTCTGTCCGGACCTGATCGTGCTGATTTTGCTGTGATCATGTTGAGTCTGATATACGCGATTGGTACCACCATTAATTCTTCGATTCATATCCGTGGTTTCTCATGGATGCTGATTGCCAACCTCGGGCAGGCGTTAATATTCCTGTTGTTTTTTACTGAACCTGTTGCTCTGGAGAGTGCCGCCGCCATGCTGGCCATTCTCATTCTGCTGATTGAGTTTGGCAGGCGAAATGCTGATGTCTTTGCAGAGTCCATTCGAATCAGGGACGAAAACCGGGAACAGAATGCGAAGCTGGAAAAAGATAAAATCATCATTGAAAAGGCGCTCAACCTGGCTCGCAAGGCCAATGAAGAAAAAAACCGCTTTATGGCTGCGGCCAGTCACGACCTGCGCCAGCCATTGCACGCCATGACCCTGTTTCTGGGGAGTCTGCGGCATATCAGCACCGACGAGCGCATGATCGAGCTGGTCGACAAAATAGACGAGACCAGCACCCTGCTTCACGAGCAGTTCAACAGCCTGCTGGATCTGTCAAAGTTCGACGCCGGTGTTGTTGCCGCAGATCTTTCTGATTTCAGGCTGGATGTATTATTGAAGAATATTGTGGACGCGGCCAGGCATGAAGCGCAGCCTAAAAATCTTGCCATCCATCTATATGCGACGCCGGTGACAGTTCGCTCAGACATGCTGTTGATGGAACGCCTGCTTCGCAATCTGGTGATGAATGCTGTCCGCTATACAGATCGCGGTTCGGTGAGTATTCAGACACGACGTCTGCGGCAGGGCCTGAGTGTTTCAATCATTGATACTGGACTTGGTATCGCGCCAGAGGATCAGGAAAAAATCTTTCAGGACTATTATCAGGTCAGCAACAAGGCACGGACCAAGGGCAAAGGCTCAGGTCTGGGGTTGGCAATCGTCAAACGAATTGGCGCCTTGCTGGATCTGAAAATAAGCCTGAAATCCGAAGTCGGTGTCGGCAGTCATTTCACAGTTTTGATCCCGGCCCGTTCGGTGCAGGAAACTGAGGAGCCGGAGGTCGAAGCCAAGCTCGATGTGCTTGACGATTCGCGGCTGCGTGACAAAGACATACTGATTATTGATGACGATGCATCAATCCTTGATGCGATGGCCGTGTTGTTGCAGACCTGGGGTTGCCACACGATTCGTGCCTCGTCACCCGATCAGGTTGATCGCCTGATGAGTCACGGCGACCCTTTTGATCTGGTCCTGCTGGATGACATGCTGGACGACCGTCTGTCGGGGCTCGATATCGCCAATAAACTGGCAGCCATTATGCCGCGACGGCGCATTATCATGGCGACCGGTAATGCCAACAGTGCGCGTATCACCGAGATTCGCAATGCCGGGTTCAAGGTGTTGATCAAACCGGTTGAGTACACCGTCCTGCTGAAAAACCTGCTGGAGGCCCTGGAAGACTGACCAGGGGCCCAAATCTAACCCATATGGCTAATATCGCACCGCCGTCCCGCTGTGCCACACTGGGCACGCTGACGACAACAATGGACGTTGTGGGAGGGGATGGACCCTCTCCTGGCAGCAGGGTGTGCTGCCAGCAGCACTCAGCGCTGTTGAAGCAGGATGCGATAATTGGCAGCTGCTGCCCGCACCTGATCGGGTGCTGTGCCACCAATATGATCACGCGCCTGAACGGAACCTTCCAGAGTCAGAACCGCAAACACGTCATCTTCAATTTTGTCTGAAAAAGCTTTCAGTTCATCAAGGCTGAGTTCGCTCAGATCTTTCTTGTGCTCAATGCCATAGGCAACCGACTTCCCGACCACTTCGTGAGCATCTCGAAACGCCATGCCTTTTTTCACAAGGTAGTCAGCAAGATCGGTTGCTGTTGCGTAGCCTTTTTTGGCTGACTGGTACATATTGTCGCGCTTGGCTTCGATCGCCGGCACCATGTCGGCATAAGCCTTAACGCAGTCACGCAGTGTGTCCAGCAGGTCAAACAGGGGTTCTTTGTCTTCTTGATTGTCTTTGTTGTAGGCCAGTGGCTGCGATTTCATCAGTGTCAGCAACGAGATCAGGTGGCCATTGACACGACCTGTCTTGCCTCGTACCAGCTCGGGCACGTCCGGATTTTTCTTTTGCGGCATGATCGATGATCCGGTGCAGAACCTGTCAGGCAGATCGATGAAATCGAACTGCGCTGATGTCCACAGCACCAGCTCCTCAGAGAACCGTGACAGATGGGTCATCAGGAGGCTGCCGCAGGCGGCCAGCTCGATGGCAAAATCGCGGTCGCTGACCGAATCCAGTGAGTTGCGGGTGGGTGCGTCAAAACCCAGCAACTCTGCTGTGTAGTGGCGATCAATCGGGAAACTGGTGCCGGCCAGCGCCGCTGCGCCCAACGGTGAGACGTTCAATCGTCGTCGGCAGTCCATCAGACGACTGTAGTCTCGGTCGAGCATCTCGTTCCAGGCCAGCAGGTGGTGACCCAGAGTGATAGGCTGCGCCGTCTGCAGGTGCGTGAAACCAGGCATGATGGTATCGGCTTCTTTTTCTGCGAGGTCAACCAGGGCATATTGCAGGCGAATCAGGTCCGATGCCAGAGCGTCAATTTCGTCCCGTACATAGAGGCGAATATCAGTCGCCACCTGGTCATTGCGCGAACGACCTGTGTGCAGTTTCTTGCCGACGGGGCCAATGCGCTGAGTCAGTGCCGACTCAATGTTCATGTGCACATCTTCAAGCTCAACTGACCAGGTGAACTCGCCATTGCGGATGTCGGTACGAATCGCTTCCAGGCCGCTCTCGATTGCCTGCTGTTCTTCGTCTGTCAGGATGCCGGCTTTGGCGAGCATGCGTGCATGAGCTATCGAGCCATTGATGTCCTGATTGTACATACGCTGATCGAAGCTGACTGAGGCTGTAAAGCGTTGTACAAAGGCGTCAGTCGGTTCAGAGAAGCGGCCACCCCATAATGTATGGGTGTCTGCACCGGCGGTTTTGTCTTTCTGGCTCATGAGTATCACCTGCAAGGAAATCAGGGGCGCGATTATAGCATGGCCGCTTTGCGGGGCGCATTTGTGCTGCAATTGCCGTAGAATGGCGCCATTACATTGTCTTTAAACAGTTAGCGGATATCTTATGAATTCAAAAGTCATTCGCATTGCTACGCGCCGCAGCCCGCTGGCGTTATGGCAGGCGGAATTCGTGCGCGACGAGCTGATGGCGCGCAATCCGGATTTGCAGGTGGAACTGGTCGGCATCGCCACGCGCGGTGACAAAATACTGGACACCCCCCTGGCGAAAATCGGCGGCAAAGCCCTGTTTGTGAAGGAACTGGAAGTCGCCATGCTGGAGGGCGAGGCTGACATCGCCGTCCATTCCATGAAAGATGTGCCGATGGAGTTTCCTGAAGGCCTGTTTCTGCCAGTTATTTGTGAGCGTGAAGACCCGCGCGATGCTTTTGTCTCCAATCACTACCCGGACGTTCTGTCGCTGCCACCGGGTGCGCGCGTTGGTACTGCCAGCCTGCGCCGTCAGTGCCAGCTGAAGTCTCTGCGCCCGGATCTGCAAATAGGCACTCTGCGAGGTAATGTACAAACCCGCCTTGGCAAGCTGGATGCTGGTGAATTCGATGCCATTGTGCTGGCCGCCGCAGGATTACTGAGGCTGGAGCTTCACGAGCGCATAGCACAGTTCATCCCCACGGATTTGTCTTTGCCAGCAGGCGGGCAGGGTGCTGTTGGCATCGAGTGCCGCAGTGACGATCAACGCGTCATCGACATGCTTATGCCTCTGCATCATCTTGACACAGCTGATCGCGTCATTTGCGAGCGCGCCCTGAACCGCCGCTTACAGGGTGGCTGCCAGGTACCAATCGCCTGCTACGCCGAACTGAACAATGACGATCTGCACCTCCGCGGTCTGGTGGGCGAACCTGATGGCAGTATTGTGTTGCGAACCGAGCAGCGCGGCCACCGACGTGATGCAGAAGCCATGGGAATAGAAGCTGCCGAACACCTGTTGGCTCAGGGGGCTGACAAAATACTGGCAGAACTGTACGCTAATTCCTGAGGTCACACTGACCGGTTTGACTGATTGTGCTGCGGCTAAACTACTAAGCGGCCTATTGGACTGAATATGAGTGCACAGTATGATCTGTCTGGCTTGAATGTATTGCTGACACGGCCTGCCGGTCAGTCCGACAGTCTGAGCGATACCATCAAATACTGCGGTGGCAGTGTCTGTGAATTGCCATTGATCGAAATTGAGCCAGTCACTGACCCGGATGCCTGCGAACGGATCAAGTCGCGTATTCTGAACCTTGATCAGTATGTCGCAGCGATTTTTATCAGTACCAATGCTGCCAGGTTGGGCATGAGCTGGATAGACCGTTACTGGCCGCAGTTGCCCACCGGTCTGACCGCTTACGCTGTGGGGCCTGGCACGGCGGCAGTACTGGGCGAGTTTGACTGGCCTGTGTACTGTTCCGATCAGGGTGTGACAAGCGAGCATTTATTGGCATTGCCAGGCCTCAGGAATGTCGCCGGGCAGCGCGTCGCCCTGTTTCGCGGCGTTGGTGGCCGCGAGCTGATTGCCGAGACGCTGCGCGAGCGCGGTGCCCAGGTCGATTACATAGAGCTCTACCGCCGCAGGACGCCTGATTATAACGCCGATATAGTGGCTGAGATGGTGCGTGACAGAAAGGTGAATGCGCTGGTGGTTACCAGTGCGCAGATACTGGATGTGTTGCTGCACTTTGTGCATAACGATCCGGCTGTGGTTGGGTCTGTCCCGGTCATCGTGCCGTCTGCACGGGTCAGGGATCGGGCGCTGCAGGCGGGGTTCAGCAGTGTGATCAATGCAGGTGGCGCCAGTGACGCGGTCATTCTGGAAAGTCTAGGCGATATCGCCAACGCAGTGAGGTGAGCAATTGATGTCTTCAGATAACGACAAGTCGGCCGCAGACAATGCAGAGACCTCTGACATCATGCCGCAGGAAGAATACGTTCACGATCCGAAACCAGCTGGTGGGTCGCAAAAACAGCAGGCTGAATCGGTAAAAAATGACACAGGACCCTCAGGTCCTGATGCCGGGCAGGAAAAATCCTCGACTGCGCGGCAACATACCCCCCAGTTTCTGGATGAAATCGATCGCAGGCGCGGACGCGGCGGTTCGGGTCGCCGTCAGTCGCGCTGGCCGGTATTTCTGTTATTTCTTCTGCTCTGCGGTGTGTCGGCGGCTGGTGCCTGGTTTGGCTATCAGCAGTGGATGACCCAGCAGTCTCAGGCGCAGACCATAGCGCAGCTTAGAGACGAGCTTTCACAAAATGCCAGCCAGCTGGAGCAGCAGATGTCGGCAGCACGCGATGAGTTAATGGCCGGTGTCGAAAGCGAACTGGCAGGTCTTGCGGCGCGAGAGTCAGAGCTGCAGGAAGTCCTGGCTGAGGTTGAAGCAGCTGGCACGCGCGACGATCAACGTTTTGCCCGTCTGCAGCAGCAGGTAGGGCGGGATATGCAGGATGTGTCAGATCTGGTGTCGGCGCTGCAGACACAAATGGCAACAATGCAACAACGAGATGCCCGCTGGCTGAATGCCGAGGCGGCCTATCTGATGCGACTGGCACAGCGGAAGCTGACACTGGAGGCGGACATCAGCTCTACCGTCATGCTGCTCAACTCAATTGATTCACTGCTCTCGCAGCAGGACAGTCTGCTGGCGAACACTGCACGCCAGAATATCCAGCAGGACATAGAGCGACTGGAATCCCTGCGGCTGCCAAACCGTGTGGCACTGGCCGAGCAGTTATCTGCATTGAGCGATCAGCTGCGAGTGGTTTCGTTTGCCTCGTCGCGTCAGGACGCCTATGTCGAGTCTCTGCAGGATCGCTGGCAGCAGGGAGCTGGCAGTGGTGAAGGGCAGGAAGCAACCTGGTGGCAGGCGACGCTGGATCTGCTGCGAACGGTGTTTGTATGGCGAGAAGTTGACCGTTCAGAGCCAGCATTTCTGCAGCCTGATCAGGAACAGCTGCTGAAGCAACAGATGCTGTTGCAGATAGAACAGGCCCGGCTCGCGGTCGTGCAGGCGGATCAGGCCATGTTCCAACTGGCGCTGGAGCAGCTGGCAAGCATCATCAATGAATATATGAATGATGAGAGTGGACAGACACGCAGCCTGTTGTCAGAGATTCAGCGTCTGCACGATGTAAGGATTACCGCCGAGCTGCCGTCGCTGGACGGCTCTGCCGATCTGATCAGGCAGCTGGGTGCCAGTGCCTCAGGACGGGTGGAATAAGGCCATGAAAAAAACGTTCATACTCATTCTGCTGGCACTGATAGCGGGTGTTGCACTGGCCATTCAGCTGGCGCGTGATCCTGGTTACCTGTTGATAGCTTACGGCGACTACACCTTCGAAACCAGCCTGTTCGCATTGCTGGTGGCGATAATTCTGCTGTTGATTATCGTCAAGCTGATACTCAGCCTGTTCCGCTGGCTTAACCCGATGCGACTGTTTAGAAGTGGCGACAGTCGGCCATCAAAGCGCTCAAGAAGCTCACTCTGAGAAGTCGCGTTTAGATACCCAGCTGATCCCACAGCGCATCAATACGTGCCTTGACCTCCGGGTCCATGGAAATGGGGGTGCCCCATTCTCGATCTGTTTCACCTGGCCACTTGTTGGTAGCATCCATACCCATCTTGGACCCCAGGCCCGACACTGGCGAAGCGAAGTCCAGGTAATCAATTGGTGTATTGTCGATCAGCACGGTGTCGCGTGATGGATCCATACGAGTGGTCATCGCCCAGATCACATCGTTCCAGTCACGGATATTGACGTCATCGTCAGTCACAATCACGAACTTGGTGTACATGAACTGTCGCAGGAACGACCAGGCACCCATCATCACGCGCTTGGCGTGACCGGGGTACTGCTTGCGAATGCTGATCACTGCAAGCCGGTATGAGCAACCCTCTGGGGGCAGATAAAAATCCACGATCTCCGGATACTGTTTTTGCAGCAGGGGCACAAACACTTCGTTCAGAGCCACGCCCAGCATGGCGGGCTCATCTGGCGGGCGAC
Organism: Pseudohongiella sp. O18; assembly: GCF_021729085.1. Classification (GTDB taxonomy): domain Bacteria; phylum Pseudomonadota; class Gammaproteobacteria; order Pseudomonadales; family Pseudohongiellaceae; genus Pseudohongiella. The sequence continues at coordinate 1,117,017 of NZ_JAJSAR010000001.1, forward strand.
CGGTATAGGTGCTGTGGTAAATCGGGTCTTTGCGGTGCGTAAGCTTCTTGACCGTAAATACCGGGAAGCGCTCCACTTCGTTGTAGTAACCAGTATGATCCCCAAAGGGACCTTCGTCGGCCATCTCTTCTGGCTCAATGACGCCTTCCAGAACAAACTCAGCGCTGGCGGGTACCTGAAGGTCATTGGTGAGGCACTTTACTACCTCGGTTTTGCTGCCGCGCAGCAGGCCCGCAAAGGCATACTCGGACAGTGTGTCAGGCACTGGCGTCACGGTAGCCAGGATGGTTGCCGGGTCGGCACCAATGGCGATGGAAATCGGGAATGGTTCGCCCGGATGTTTCAACTGCCAGTCGCGAAAGTCGAGCGCACCGCCGCGATGCGACAACCAGCGCATGATCAGCTTGTTGCGCCCCAGAAACTGCATGCGGTAAATGCCGAGATTCTGCCTTTCTTTGTCCGGGCCGCGCGTAATGACCAGCGGCCAGGTAACCAGAGGTGCGGCATCTCCGGGCCAGCAGGTCTGGATGGGCAGGAACGACAGATCGATGTCATCCTCTTCGATCACCACGTCCTGGCACGGTGCGTTTCTTTTGACGTTCGGCGCAATATTGAGCACCTGTTTCCAGGTGGGAAGATTCTCCCAAAGATCGCGCCAGCCTTTTGGCGGGTTCGGTTCTTTCAGGAAGGCCATCAACTTGCCTACATCCCGAAGACCTTCGGTGTCCTGCTGCCCCATGGCCAGCGCAATGCGCCGCGTATTGCCAAACAGATTGCCCAGCAGGGGAATCGATGATCCTTTCGGGTTTTCGAACAACAGCGCCGGCCCGCCAGCACGTAGCGTGCGATCGCAAATCTCCGTAATCTCCAGATTCGGGTCAACTGGCACACTTATCCGCTTCAGCTCACCCTCAGCCTCCAGCAAGGCAATAAACTCCCGAAGATCCTTGAATGCCATCGATGTATGTGCTCCGTAGTCGTATGCCTGGGTCAGTGAAGTTGGTTTTTCGCCAGGTGAAAGTAATACATTTTCGATTACGTTTGTCGTTCGTTAAAGGATTCTTTTTCTAAGCCATTTAAAGAAGATAGTTGAAGCGTAGGCGAGGCAGCAGTAGCGAGACAAAAAAGGCCGGGAGAGCGCAGTTTACAAGTAGTAAATGAGCATCGACCGGCCTTTTTTAACGAAGCTAATGCAACGACGCTAGCTTCAACTATTTTCTTTTCATCATGTTGAAGAATTCTTCATTTGTCTTGCTGTCTTTCAACTTATCGATAATAAACTCAGCGGCCTGCACATCTTCCATGGCGCTCAGAATCTTGCGCAGAATCCACATACGCTGCAGTTCTTCTTCGCTGGTCAGCAGTTCTTCACGGCGTGTGCCGGAGCGACGAACATTAATGGCTGGGTAAATTCGTTTCTCGGCAATCTTGCGGTCAAGATGGATTTCCATATTGCCGGTGCCTTTGAACTCTTCGTAAATCACTTCGTCCATCTTGGAGCCGGTTTCTACCAGGGCTGTGGCGATGATGGTCAGGCTGCCGCCTTCTTCCAGATTACGTGCGGCACCGAAGAAACGCTTGGGGCGCTCCAGGGCGTGGGCGTCCACACCACCGGTCAGTACTTTGCCTGATGAGGGCACGATTGTGTTGTAGGCACGCGCCAGACGTGTGATGGAGTCGAGCAGTATCACTACATCTTCTTTGTGTTCCACCAGGCGTTTGGCTTTTTCGATTACCATTTCTGCGACCTGGACGTGACGCGCGGGCGGCTCGTCAAAGGTACTTGCGACCACTTCGCCGCGCACTGAACGCTGCATGTCGGTCACTTCTTCCGGGCGTTCGTCGATCAGCAATACAATGAGTCGGCATTCTGGATTGTTGCGCGTAATGGATTGCGCAATGTTTTGCAGCAACAGCGTCTTACCAGCTTTGGGCGGTGATACGATCAGGCCGCGCTGACCTTTGCCAATGGGGGCTGTCAGGTCAATGATTCGTGCACTCAGGTCTTCGGTGCTGCCGTTGCCCAGCTCCAGACGCAGTCGCTCTGTCGGGAACAGTGGTGTCAGGTTTTCGAAGAGGATTTTTTGCTTTGAGTTTTCGGGTTTTGCGAAGTTTACTTCGGAGATCTTGAGCAGGGCGAAGTAGCGTTCGCCGTCCTTCGGGGGTCTGATTTTGCCCGCGATTGTGTCCCCCGTTCGCAGGTTAAATCGCCGAATCTGGCTGGGAGACACATAAATGTCATCAGGACCTGCCAGGTAAGACGAATCAGCCGATCTCAGGAATCCAAAACCATCCTGAAGAATTTCCAGAACACCGTCACCACTGATGTCCTCGCCATTCTTGGCGTGTTTTTTCAGTATGGAAAAAATGATGTCCTGTTTGCGGGTTCGGGAGAGGTTTTCAAGGCCCATTTCCTGGGCGGTTTCCAGCAGTTTGGCAATGGGTTGCGTTTTGAGATCGGTAAGGTTCATAGGCTAAGGTTTAATTGATTCTGGGTACAGAAGATCTGGGAATTGGCAACACAGCCGGGTCAACAAATACAGAGGTATTGATACAGGCCGGGATGCCGGTTGGTTTAAAAGATTCGGGTTTAAGCTAAGGATTCAGGCTTAGTGTCAGTCAGGTATGAGACTGGAATCCGCACCGCTTTCGCGGGGATGCGACTGAATATAATGACTTCTGAAACCGGTGTCTAGTAAAAAGTGTATTTATTTGTGCCCCGGGCAGTCAGGCCGTCCGGGGCACTTTCCTGATCGCGTATCAGATGACGCTGTCGATAAATGCGGCCAGTTGCGACTTGGACAGCGCGCCAACCTTGGTGCCTGCGACCTGTCCGTTCTTGAACACGATCAGTGTTGGAATGCCGCGAACACCGAAGCGTGGCGCGGTTTCTGTATTAGAATCGATATTCAGCTTGCAGATGGTCAGCTTGCCGGAATATTCATCCGCCAACTCGTCCAGTACGGGGGCGATCATCTTGCAGGGGCCACACCACTCTGCCCAGAAATCAACCATCACAGGGCCATCAGCCTTCAGTACATCTTGTTCAAAACTGGCGTCGGTGGTGTGAACGATTTTGTCGCTCATAAGTAATTCCTTGTCATTACGTCTGGTGGTGCCCGCTACGGCCATGAAAGTTGACAAGCTGTTAACGGACGATGAGATCTATCATAAGGCCTAAAAATATCGTTTCAAGTGCTTTGCAGCAGCCGGGCCACCTTTTTGGCAAAATAGGTCAGGATGGCATCGGCACCAGCGCGCTTGATGGAGATCAGCGATTCCATCGCCACGGCGTCTTCGTCCAGCCAGCCATTCGCGGCGGCAGCCATGTGCATGGCATACTCGCCGCTAACCTGATACACCATGGTCGGGGCCCCAAATTCATCCTTGACGCGCCGCACGATATCCAGGTAGGGCATGCCGGGTTTGACCATGACCATGTCTGCACCCTCGGCCAGGTCGAGACCCACTTCGTGCAGGGCTTCGTCACTGTTGGCGATGTCCATCTGATAGGTGTATTTATTGCCTGCGCCCAGGTTGCCGCTGGAACCCACGGCGTCGCGGAACGGGCCATAGTAGCTGGACGCGTACTTGGCAGAGTAGGCGAGTATGCGGGTATAGATGTGACCCTCGGCCTCCAACGCCTGACGGATTGCGCCAATACGTCCATCCATCATGTCGGATGGTGCCACAATATCGGCGCCGGCTTCTGCATGCGAAAGTGCCTGTTTGACCAGCGCCACTACTGTCTCATCGTTGAGCACATAACCACTGTCGTCGATGATCCCGTCCTGACCGTGTGTCGTATACGGGTCCAGTGCAACATCGGTAATGATACCCAGTTGCGGGTAGCTGGATTTCAGGGCACGGACGGCACGCTGCACCAATCCGTCCGGATTCCAGGCCTCTTGCCCGTCAAGGCTTTTGGTGTCCTGGTTGGGTGACGGAAACAGGGCTATGGCGGGAATGCCCAGATCTACCAGCTCCGCGGCCTCTTTCAGCAGCTCGTCGATGCTGAGGCGGAAAATATCAGGCATTGAAGCGATTGGCTGTCGTTGCTCGCTTCCCTCGACGATAAAAATCGGGAAGATCAGGTCGTCAGTCGACAGTCGCGTTTCGCGCATCAATCGGCGGCTGAAGTCGTCCCGTCGCATCCGACGCATGCGGGTGGACGGAAACAGGCGCCCATTGGGCCGTGGTGAGGTATGATCAGACACTTTATTCACTCTGGGTGGTGATGAAAAAGAGCAAAAACTATAGCACAGCACCCAAATCATTCAAAAGTCGGCAGGTCCGGCAGCTGTATAATCGAGGTATGTATGTCAAAACTGAGACTGGCCATTGTCCTGTTGATCGGGCTCGCTTTCGCCGCCTATTTTTCGCTCGATCTGGGCCAGTATCTCACGCTCGGTTTTGTTCAGTCGCAACTTGATGTGTTGCGCGACTACAGTCAGCAGGAGCCGTTACTCAGTTCACTGATTTATTTTGGTGTTTATGTGTTGATGGCAGCGCTGTCCATTCCTGGCGCTGCCGTCATGACTCTGCTCGGTGGTGCCATTTTTGGTCTGGTCTGGGGGCTGGTGCTGGTCTCGTTTGCCAGCACGCTGGGCGCGACGCTGGCATTTCTGGCATCGCGCCTGTTGCTGCGTGACTGGGTGCAGGCACGGTTTGGCAATTCGCTAAAGACCATTAACGCCGGTATCGAGCGCGATGGTGCTTTCTATCTGTTTACGCTGCGCATGATTCCGGTGTTTCCGTTTTTCCTGATCAATCTGGTGATGGGCCTGACGCCGCTGAAAACGTTTACGTTTTTCTGGACCAGTCAGACCGGCATGCTGCTCGGTACTGCGGTGTATGTGAATGCCGGTGTCGAGCTCGGACAGCTTGATTCGCTGTCGGGCCTGCTGAGTGGATCGCTTATTGTTTCGTTTGCATTACTGGCACTGCTGCCCTGGGTGGGACGCGCAGTGATCAACATCATTAGACGCCGGCGCTGGTATAAGGCTTACAAAAAGCCAGCTCACTTTGATACCAATGTGGTAATTCTGGGTGCCGGTTCGGGCGGACTGGTCGCCGCCATTATCGCGGCTGGTGCCAAAGCCAAAGTAACGCTGATCGAAAAACACAAAATGGGCGGGGATTGCCTGAACACTGGCTGTGTGCCCAGCAAAACGCTGATAGCCAGTGCCAAGGTAGCCGAAACCATTCGCAAGGCTGCGGACTATGGCATCAAGGGTGCCAGTGGCGAAGTCGATTTTGCAGCGGTGATGGATCGCGTGCGCGGTGTGATCAAGACCATCGAACCCCATGACTCAATTGAACGCTTTACCAGTCTTGGCGTCGACTGTGTTACGGGCCATGCGACAATCAGGTCTCCCTGGGAAGTTGAGGTCGATGGGCGCGTGATCACCACCCGCAGTATTGTGGTTGCCACCGGAGCGCGCCCGCGCGTGCCAGATATCCCCGGATTATCGGATATGGATTATGTCACCTCAGACACCATGTGGGACTTGTCTGAACTGCCGAAGCGACTGCTGGTGCTTGGCGGTGGCCCCATTGGCTGCGAGATGGCACAGAGCTTCTCAAGGCTGGGGTCTGAAGTGACAGTCGTGGATCAGGCCGGGCAGCTGATGTCGCGCGAGGATGAAGATGTTGCACAATTAATCGAAAAGCAGTTTAGCGGTGCAGGCATCCGTCTGCTTCTTTCGCACCAGGCACATGAGTTCGGCAGTGACGACGACGGGCAGTATGTCATTACCGAAACCAGCGATGGTGAGCGCTGCAAAACCTATTTTGACAAGCTGCTTGTAGCACTTGGGCGCAAGCCGAATGTCGAGGGTTTCGGTCTCGAAGAACTTGGGGTCGAAATTAACCAGAGCGGTGCCATCGCCGTGGACGACACGCTCCGCACTTCCTGTCCCAATATTTTCGCCTGCGGCGATGTCGCCGGCCCGTACCAGTTCACCCACATGGCTTCATTCCAGGCCTGGTATGCTGTGCTGAACGCGCTGGTTGGCGGATTCAAGACATTCCGTGCCAGTTATCGTGTTGTGCCACATGCTACTTTCACAGATCCGGAGGTAGCTCGAGTAGGTATGAATGAGAGGGATGCGAAAGAGCAGGGTGTCGAGTATGAAGTAACCAGGTACTCCCTTGATCATCTGGACAGGGCTCTGGCAGACGGGCAGAACCTGGGCTTCGTCAAGGTGCTAACAGTGCCCGGCAAGGACCGTATTCTGGGCGCCACGATAGTTGGGCCGCATGCCGGCGAGTTGATCGGCAGCTTCGTTTTTGCCATGACACACAACATGGGGCTGAAAACTATCGGTGCAACCACGCACATCTACCCGACGCTACAGGAAGCCAATCGCTTCGCAGCCAATGCCTGGCGCAGCGCACGCGTGCCACAAAAACTCCTGCCGGTCGCTGAAAAGTTTTTTGCCTGGCAGCGCCGTTGATTTCTTGCAAGCAGCCTTGCTCCGGCTGGAGGAAACTCAGCGCTGCAGGACGTACGAGGTGAAGTACAGCTCCAGAATCTGGTCGGCAACAGACGGCGTCTCGAGCATCTGCAGTGCATGTCTGATCTCGACCAGAGCCTGCTGGCGCAGCGCTTCCTTGCCCTGAGTCGATTGAAGGGTTTCTTCGAGCTGACCGGAGAACAGTACCACCAGGCGATTACGGATATAGGGCAGGTGTCGCTCCAGGTAGGGCTGGGCTGTCAGACGTGCCAGCACAGAAATATCGGCCTTGAGGTATTTCAGGCGTCCAGAGCCGTCGTAGTTGGTCACAAAGCTTGGGCCAAGCGTGAAGTACTGCATAGCCAGTTCAGCCGCTTCGGGGTCATCCGGCGAAACACCAGGCGGCAGAATGAACTCAGGCTCTGCCTGAGGGGCGGCAGCAGCGTGTACAGATTGATTCAACAGGCTGAGACAGGCAATCAGTGCCAACGCGGCATACTTCATTAGCTACAACTCCAGGTCTATTTGTAAGCCTTATCGGCATCTACTGGCGATACTGTAGCAAGGTTTGTTAGGATTGCGCGCGATCCTACGGCAAACAGCAGAGTTACGACGTGACTGACGACTTCCTTTTGAGACTGCCCCTGCCGCCGCTGGTCAACGAGTGGCTGGCCAGTTACCCCTGGCTGTCAACTCTGGCCGTTGCGCTGCTTGTCCTGCTGGCTGCCTGGTTACTGGACCTGTTTACCAGGCAGATTCTGGTTAACTGGCTGATGCGGCGCCTGCAGGCTCCCGCAGAGCGTTCTTCAGACTATCGAAAGTTCAAGTTTATTCCGCGACTGGCGCATGTGGTGCCTGCGCTGGTCATCACCTTCGGCGTAACGCTGGTGCCCGGCCTGCCAGAGGGTGTCATCGTGCTGGTGCGCAATGTCGCCAATGCATTTATTGTCCTGACCCTGGCGCTGGCATTGTCGGGTGTGCTGGACATGATCAATCATGTTTACAGTCAGCGCCCGGATGCGCTGGATCGCCCCATCAAGGGTTATCTGCAGGTCGCCAACATCGTCATATTCGCGGTTGCAGTACTGCTGATGATCGCGACGCTTCTGGATCGCTCGCCGCTGATACTGCTGTCAGGCCTGGGCGCGCTGGCCGCCGTGCTGATGCTGGTATTTCAGGACACCATCCTCTCATTAGTCGCCAGTGTGCAAATTACCTCCAATGACATGATCCGCGTGGGTGACTGGATAGAAATGCCCCAGCTCAATGCAGATGGCGACGTGATTGATATAGCACTTCACACGGTCAAGGTGCAGAACTGGGACAAAACGATCACGACCATTCCCACCAAGCGATTTATCAGTGACTCCTTTAAGAACTGGCGCGGTATGGAGGAATCGGGTGGGCGCCGCATCAAGCGGTCGCTGTTTCTGGATCAGACCAGCGTCACCTTTCTCGACAGTGAGCAAAAAAGTCATTTGAGCCGGTTTACCCTGTTGCGGGATTATCTGGCGACCCGCCAACAGGAAATCGACGAGTGGAACGCGGCGCTCAAGGAGCATGGGCAGGTAGCTGCCAATACCCGGCGAGTCACCAACCTGGGTACTTTCCGAGCATATGTGGCGAACTACCTTAAAAGCCACCCGCGCCTGCGCCAGGATATGACACAGATTGTGCGTCACCTGTCGCCGGGGCCTGAAGGCCTGCCGCTGGAGGTTTACTGCTTTACCAATACAACGCAGTGGGTCGATTATGAGGGCATACAGTCGGATATCTTTGACCATCTGCTGTCAATCCTGCCAGAATTCGGATTGCGCGTTTTTCAGGCACCCAGTGGCGTCGACATGCGGGCGATGACGGAAAACTTTTTTGATCGCGAACAATCGCGATCGCCAACTGATACAGGAAAAGGATCATGATCGACCGACTGCTGGCGCTGATGCCCAACTCCAGGCTGCTCAATCTGCTCATATTCATAGCCACCGTGCTCATCATTGGCGGGGCTTTGTATATGGAGCACGTCATGTTGCTGGAGCCGTGTGGTCTTTGTATTACCCAGCGAGTCTTTGTTGTGGCGGCCGGTCTGGTGTGTCTGGCAGCAGCGATTCATAATCCTGGTGTGCGTGGTCGCCGCAATTATGCCCTGGGGGCGGCAGCCATGTGTGTGGCGGGAAGCTATTTTGCCATTCGGCAAATCTGGCTGACCTATCTGCCCGAAGATCAGGTGCCGGCCTGCGGACCAGGGTTCAGTTACATGGTGGAGAACTTCCCCCTGATGGATACGCTGAGTTTCCTGCTGCAGGGTGATGGTAACTGTGCTGAAGTGCACTGGCGTTTTCTGGGAATCCTTTCCATTCCCGAACTGGCTCTGATCGGGTTCATCGCGCTGTTTTCCCTGTGCCTGTTCCAGGCCTTCCGACGCTAGACCATTGTCATCAATCTGAGCCAGCCCTCAGTGCGCTGGCTCAGATGTGATAGTCGTTCCAGCGCACCAGAAACTCATCGAAGCTGCTGTCTTCCGCGGCTTCGCCAGCTGTGTGTTCGTCTACTGAGTGTTGACTGGCCGCTTTGAATTCGGCCAGCCTTGCTGCGTCAATCGCACTTTCCTTGAAAAACTTCTGCGTGTTTTCCGAAGCCTGCATGCCAAATTTGCAGAACGGCATCTGTTGCGCTTTCATCATGGCGAGGATTTTGGCTGATGGCGTATTCTCAGGCTCGTCCACCTTGGCCTGCTGCTGGCTCAAGGCTGAATTGTAAGCGGCAGTGTCATGCGCTGAGTCAAGCAGGTTGGCGCTATGCCGTATATCGCCAAGGAGCTGTGTGGCCCACTGTTGCAGTGAAATTGCTTCGCCCTCGCGGGTCAGCATCAACCCGGGCTCGCGCCCCCTATTCACTGTCAGTGACAGATTCTTCTCGATCTCCCGGTTCTCGGCCTGATGGCACTCGGGGCTTTCCGCGAGCAGGCAATACAGCAGAAATGCATCAAGGAAATGAATCTGCTCGGCATCAATGCCAAGTGGCAGAAAGGGATTGAGATCGAGTGCGCGGACTTCGATGTACTGGATGCCGCCTGCCTTGAGCAATTGCAGGGGGCGCTGACCGCCTTCGCCGACCCGCTTTGGTCGAATGGTTGCATAGAACTCATTCTCGAGCTGCAGCAGGTTGGTGTTCATCTGCAGTCGCTTGCCGCTGGCATCAGTTGCGCCGATCTGCTCGTAGGGCGGGTAGGGCGTAATCAGTGCGCTGTACAGGCTGTCGATATAATTGTTCAGGTCGTTGTAACACACGAATATCGAACGCTGCGCATCACTTTTGTAACCCAGGTCGCCCATCCGCAGGCAGGTGGCATGGGGTTTGTAAAGTGTCCACTCATCGAGTTCCTGTAAATCATGCGGGCGATCTTTGGTAAAGCACTTGCACACTGCCGGGGACGCACCGAACAGGTAAACCAGCAACCAGGAGTAACGGTGAAAGTTGCGGATCAGATGCAGGTAGTTCCGGGTGCGGAATGTCTGCAGATCTTCTGAGCTGCCCTGCATTTCCCGGTACTGTTCCCAGAAATTGTCTGGCATCGAAAAATTGTAGTGGATGCCGGCGATGGTCTGCATCAGTCGCCCGTAGCGGTGACCCAGGCCCTCCCGATAGAGAGTCTTGAGTTGCCCCATGTTGGAGCTGCCATAACGGGCCAGCGGGATCTGCTCGTCGCTTTCTATAAGGCAGGGCATGCTGGATACCCACAGCCGTTCACCGTCAGGCAGATTGGAGTACACATATTTGTGCAGATCGCCCAGGAACGACAGGGTCTCGGTAATGGAATCCGAGACGGGTGTAATCAGCTCCAGCAGCGCTTCTGAATAATCCGTGGTGATGTACGGGTGCGTAAATGCCGAGCCCAGCGCGCGAGGATGTTCCGTCTGGGCCAGGCGACCGTCTGGTGTCACGCGCAGGCTTTCTTTTTCGATGCCGCGATGGATATTGGCCCAGGTGGACTTGAAGGCCGGCAACCTGAAACGATCTAGGGATTCCTGCAGTGTATCGGACAAAATATCAGCCTCTTCTGCGCCAGTAATGCGCTGGCGCCGTATTATAGACCACCTGATGCCTGCTTTGGCTAGCTCGCCTGCGGGCCGGCTGACACAATGGCTTCCGAAACCTTGAACCGCTTGAAGTTGTTGCGGAACTGATCAATCAGGTCGGCCGCCTTGGCATCGTAACGTGACGGATCTGCCCAGGTGTCTTTCGGGTTCAGCAGTGCACTGTCGACTCCGGGTACGGATGTCGGAATGGTCAGGTTGATGCCATCGAGATGTGTGGTTTCCGCATTTCGCAGGGCACCTGTCTGAATGGCATGCAGAATCGCACGGGTAACAGGAATTTTGAAGCGCTTGCCAACGCCGTGAGGGCCACCTGTCCAGCCGGTATTAACCAGATACACCTGGCTGTTGAACTCGGCAATGCGTTTGATCAGCAGCTCAGCGTAGACGCCCGCCGGTCGTGGGAAGAAAGGCGCGCCAAAACAGGTTGAAAAGGTGGACTTGATGCCATCACCTGCACCCACTTCGGTGGAGCCAACCAGGGCGGTGTAGCCGCTGAGAAAATGATAGGCGGCAGCTTCTGGCGTCAGGATTGACACTGGAGGCAGCACGCCCGTCAGGTCGCAGGTTAAGAATACGATCGATTTGGGTTCACCGGCACGGTTTTCTGCCACGCGCTTGGGGATATGGGTCAGCGGATAACAGGCGCGGGTATTTTGAGTCAGGCTGGTGTCGGCATAATCAGCCTGACGCGATTTCTCGTCGATGACAACATTCTCGATCACGGATCCGAACTTGATCGCATCCCAGATAACTGGCTCATTTTCCTGGCTCAGATCAATACACTTGGCGTAGCAACCACCTTCCAGATTGAACACGGTGCCTTTACCCCAGCCGTGCTCGTCATCACCAATCAGGTAACGTGCTGGGTCTGCAGACAGGGTGGTTTTGCCGGTGCCAGACAGTCCAAAGAACAGGCAGACATCACCGTCTTCACCGACGTTGGCAGAGCAGTGCATGGGCAACACGTCTTTTTCTGGTAACAGGAAGTTCTGTACCGAGAACATCGATTTTTTCATCTCGCCAGCGTAACGCATGCCTGCCAGCAGCACCTTGCGCTGTGCAAAGTTGATGATTACTGCCCCGTCCGAGTTGGTGCCGTCGCGGCCAGGGTCACAGACAAATTCCGGTGCGCTGAGAATCTGCCAGACTGCCTTGTCTTTCGGGTTGTAGTTGTCCGGTGATTTGATGAACAGCGTGCTGCCAAACAGGCAGTGCCAGGCATACTGCGCATTCACCTGTACGGGAATGTAGTGTTCTGGGTCTGATCCGACGTGCAGATCCGCAATAAAAACGTCTTTATCCGACATATAGTCACTGACACGCTGCCACAGGGCGTCAAACTTTGCCGGATCAAAGGGCTGGTTGACGGCGCCCCAGTCGATCAGGCCTTCTGAGGCTGACTCTTTTACGATGAAGCGATCCTTGGGGCTGCGGCCAGTGCGCTGTCCTGTCGTGACCACCAGGGCACCATTGTCGGCCAGCGTGCCTTCATTCCGCTGCAAAGCAATTTCGATCAGTCGGGCGGGAGCGAGGTTTTTGTAGATCGTGCGTGTAGCGTCCTGCGTAATGTCCTGCGTAATGGTAGTCATACGTTACCTTCCTGGACTGCTTGCATCGGGATGAGGGATCGTCGGCATTATGCCAAAAAAGCTCAGGTGATCATACTGTGATTATCATGGGTCATTCACGCCGTATCGCGTCAGCGCAATGGCCTAAAAGCGGCCCTTCATGGCCTGTCGCAGGCGACGGTCTTTTTTGTTGGGTTTTTCACTTGAGAAAGGTCCGGCTGACTGCATTTTTCGAAGCTCTGCCAGGCGCTGGCGCTCGCGAATACTTTCTTCGGTCTCCTCATAAAGCTGCTGCGCCTCGGGAGCACCTCGCCGTTGTTCGGAAAGCTTGAGCACTGTCATGATGCGATCATCCCAGCCCTGACGCACCTTGATAATCGTACCGACCCCTATTTCCTTGCCAGGCTTGGGTTTCTGGCCGTCAATTTCCACTTTGCCGCCTTCTATGGCGGTTTTGGCAAGAGCCCGTGTTTTGAAAAGTCGCGCGGCCCACAGCCATTTGTCCAGTCTGACTTTGGCGGGCGCGTTGTTAACCTGGTCTGACATGGATATTAGTTTTGTCTCTATTGCTGATCAGTTGGCAGAAACCGCTTCAGTTGCCTGAGGCATGATATCGATAAAGTGGCGTACCTGGTAGAACTCGCCCTGTTCAACGGGCGGGCGCTGACTGTCTGGCTGCTCAATGGCATACAGATGCGCTATGCCCTCTCGCTGGGCCTGTCTCAGCACATTGAGATTGTCATCGAATAGCGCGGTGCGTGCAGGCAGGAATGGGTGTTGCTGGCGCAACTGCTCCCAGAAACCGTGGTTCTCTTTGGCTTTGCCCAGGGAATGTGAGCTGATGGTTGCGTCGAAGTAGTCACCTATTCTGGTGTGATCGAGCTTCAGGTTTAGGCTGCCAGGGTGCGCATTGGTGACCAGCAGCAGTTGTTTTTCCAGTTGTTTGAGGCGTTGCAGGAATTCGGGAACGTGCTGCCGTACCGCAATCTTGTGACGCAGCTCGTCTTTCATCTTCTGGATGTCCAGCTGCAGGGTGCTCGACCAGTAGTCAATGCAGTACCAGTTGAGCTGTCCGTGCAGGTTGCGGTATTGCTCGCTTAGTCGTGCCCACGCCTCCTGCTGCGACAGGCCGATTCGGGCGCCCCAGGTGGCAGGAACCAGATGTTCCCAGAAATAGTTGTCAAAGTGCAGATCGAGCAGGGTGCCGTCCATGTCGAATATGACAGTATCGATGTCTTGCCAGTTGATCATAGTACTTGCTTGATGGTTCGTTTGGAGTTGTACACCATTTAATGACATGGGTGCGCCAGTTGCAAGCATGGCGATCTCCCGCAGCGGTGCGCCGAATGGGAATTGTTAGCAATACATTTGTAACAGTCGGTTGAGTATTGCTTGAATCTGTAACACCCAAGGAATATAGTCAATTTCGGTCATGACAGTCAGCAGTCGTCGTCGATTCCACGCGGTAGCTGTATCAGTGGTGCTTTACGGACCATTCGAGTAGAAAAACAATAACTACAGGAGCGTGACCACATGCAAAATGTCTACAAAGGCAGGCGTCATTCTTTGGCGCTGGCCATCATGCTTGCGAGCGCCGCGGTCCCGATCGCTGCCCAGGAAGCAGAAATCGAAGAAGTCATCGTAACAGGTTCACTTATCAGGGGAACCCCGGTTGACACCGCACTGCCCGTTGAGGTCTTCTCAGCAGCCGAACTTCTGGAGACCGGTAGTCCCACAGCTCTCGAATTCGCCAAAACCCTCACTTCAGGTGGTCCCATCACCGGTGAGGCGTATTATTTTGGTGGTTCAGGCAATACCGGTAATGTCAGTTTCAACCTGCGAGGGATTGGCTCTGACAAAACTCTGACCCTGTTTAACGGACGCCGGACCCCACAGAACTCCTCACTGTTTCCGTCATCAGTGACCTCTCGCATAGAAATACTGAAAGATGGCGCTGCCGTGACTTACGGTGCGGACGCCACCGGTGGAGTCGTCAACTTCATCACCGAAGACAGTTTTTCGGGATTTGAGCTGAGCTCATCCTACAAAGGCGGATTCGATTCCGACGGTGACTGGAATGTCACTGGTAAAGCCGGCTGGGATGTTGGTGACAGTAATATTCTGGTGGCAGCTGAGTGGGATCACCGCTCACGCTTACAGACCAAGGACAGGGATTTTTCCAGCCTGCCTTACGGTGTTAACCCGGCGCCATGGTCGGGGCTGACCAACCTGGCGGGCTGGGTGCCCAGAGCGACGCTACCCTCTAATCCTGGCCTGACGGCAAACTCGGAGTGGGGCACGCCGCTGGGGCTGGTGTCAGACTTTACACCAGAGTCATGTAATGCGGTGGGTGGTATTTACGTCAACGCATTCACTTGTAACTATGGCTATATTCCGTATTACAACGTGGTTGAGGAAAACGAAATCTATCGCCTGTTTGGCCAGGTAACCACGCAAATGTCGGACAATCTCGAGTTCTACGCGAGAGCAGCGTATGGCCGGGTTCACACGCCAGAGGCCTATGGCTCACCATCGCAGCCAGTAGTCCGCGGGCCGGCACAGACCTCAGGTCTGACCTATCAGCTATATGTGCCAACCACCAACCCATTTGTACAGGAGTTCGCACAGCGCACTGGCTGGGCCAGCAACCCCCTGTTTGGTTTGACGCGCGGCTTTACACCCATCACCTATCGTGCCTTTGCGCACGGTGGTAATGACACCTGGGCGGGTCCCGGTCTGCACAGTACACCGAACGAAAACGAAAGCCGAAACTGGCATATCTCGACCGGCTTTACCGGTGAGTTGGCTAACGACATAAGCTGGGATCTGGCCTTTACCTACAACCAGTCGGATATCCGCAGCTCTGCACCGGACATCATGGGTGCAAGAGTACAGCAGGCGCTGAACGGCTTTGGTGGGCCGAACTGTAATGCGCCGGATCTGGACCCTAACCGCCTGGGAACTCAAAACCCTGCGCTGGCCGGTGTTGGCGACTGTATGTGGTACAACCCGTTTGCCTCCAACTTTGCCAGTCAGCCCGAGCTGGGTCTGCCGAACCCGGCATTTGATCCATCTCTGCAGAACCCGCTGGAGCTGCGTCAGTGGCTGTTTAATGATCGCTACGGAGAAACCACTGCCTGGAGCGCCACAGTAGATCTGGTATTCAGTGGCTTGACGCCCATTGAGCTGCCCGGCGGTAATATTGCCTGGGGTGCCGGTGTTCAGTACCGGGACAGCCGCAACCGTCAGACAGTGCCAGACCCCATCTATAACGGCGCTATGCCCTGTTTCTGGGATGAGCAGACACCACGGGATCCAACTGATCCTGAGTACAATGGCTGTACGCCAGATGGTCCTGGCCCGTTCTTCTTCTTTGGTATCAACCCGCCAGACTCCACCAGCCAGCAGCAGGAATCGGCGTTTGCTGAATTCAGCCTGCCACTGCTGGATCGTCTGAACATGACTGCAGCGGTTCGTCACGAGCGTTTCAGTGGTGACCTCGATGCAACGGTGTACAAGGTTTCAGGCAAGTACGATATTACCGATAACCTGTCGTTCCGCGGATCATACGGCACCAACTATCAGGCGCCAGGCGCAGGTCTGAACCCGGGTGAAGTTAACGTAGGTGTCAACAGCTACACGATTGCGGGTGGTGACTGGCGTGGCGCGACCACGGTGACGGCGACCGGTATCGAGCCAGAAACTGCAACGGTATGGAATACCGGCTTTATCTGGCAATCGGAAGGCTTTGATGCCGGCCACGACTTCCAGTTCATTGTGGACTACTTCAGTATTGAAACCGAAGATGAACTTGGCCTGCTGGCATCAGCCAACACTATTGCCAGCTCGGTGTTCAGCATCCCGCCACCCGGACAGACCAATGTGCCCAGCAACCGGACGGCGCTGGCGGACTGTTCACACCCATTGATCGGGCGTGTTCAGTTCAATGGCGGCACCTGTACCCAGGGTGTCACGACAGCCAACGACTTCGCCGCGATTACTACCGAGTTCGGTAATGGCCCAGGCCAGCTGACAGAAGGCTTTGATGTACAGGCGAACTACAGCTTCCCGGCTTTTGCTGGCGACATGCGGCTCGGTCTAACGCTGACCAAGGTTGAGAAGTTTGAGTTTGGCGAAACCACGCTGGACGGTTTCCTGCTCGATCCGGGCGATGACCGTCTGGGAACATTGAACTTCGCAACCATTGCGCAGGCAGCACCTGAATGGCGTGCCAACGTCAACATCAACTACGGTCAGGGAGACCATAACTTCCGTCTGGTGATCGGCTACATTGATGGCGTCAAGGATGAGCGTTACTACAATGCTGATGGCACCATTAACGAGGCGGCCCTGGTTCCCAGTGGCTTCCAGCCAGGTACTACGACGCCGTTTGAGCCTTCCTACTATGGTGTTGATCCGGGCGGCTGGCTGGCCGGTGATTTCCACTGGATATGGGATCACGAATGGGCAAGTTTCACTGCGTCCATCAACAACATCACAGATGAAGATCCGCCGGCGTCACGTCAGGAGTTTGGCTACGATCCGAGGATCGGTAACCCGCTGGGCAGGACGTTTGAGGTGGGTATACGTAAGACGTTCTGATGTATTGATCGAGGGAAAAGCGCAGCTTCGGCTGCGCTTTTTTTTTTCTGTCTTGCTTTCGAAACCTGATCGAGTCAGCCTGTTACCGTCAGCTACGGTGTTAAACTCCGCTTGATAGGGTTCGATGGGACGTCTACTTTACGGGAGAGGTTTACCATGACTGCCGAGTCACTTTTAGTCAGGCTATCTGTCTTGCTGTTTTGCTTGTTTCCGAGCCTTGCCACGGGACAGGATCAGTTCGATGGCGTAGAGCTTTCATCAATACACGTGGCGGGTAGTGTCTATATGATTCAACGACCTGGGGGTGGTGGCAATGTTGGGGCCATGGTCGGCCCGGAGGGTGTGCTTTTGGTGGATTCCCTGTTCGCGCCGCTATCCGATAAGCTCGTGGCAGCTGTTCAACAAGTCAGCGATGCTGAGATTCGCTTTCTGATTAACACACACATCCATATTGATCACATTGGTGGCAATCAGAATCTGGCCGAAATGGGCGTGCTAATCTTTGCGTCCGACAATACCCGGCACAGGTTTCTTGAGCAACGAAATCGATTTCCAAGAAACGGGGGGACATTCATCCCGGCACAACCGGAGGCCGCAAGGCCCGTCGTCACATTCAATGACCGGCTCAGCTTTCATCTGAACGGCGAAGAGATTCAGGCTTTTCTCGTTCCGCCTGCGCACACCGATGGAGACATATTTGTCTACTTTCCACAGTCGGATGTGCTCCACTTGGGTGATGTGTACAGGACAACCAGCTACCCCATAATCGATGTCTATAACGGTGGCAGTCTTGCGGGTACTGTTGAAGCGATCAACATGGCCATACGGCTCGCTGGTCCAGATACAAAGGTCATCCCTGGCCATGGGTTGGATGTTGTTGGCCGGGAAGCTCTCAAAGAGTTTCGCGATATGATTGTGGATATACAGGATCAGGTGCTAAATCTGATCCGCGATGGCAAAAATCTGGAAGAAGTGATCGCAGCACGGCCCACGGCTGAATATGATGCGGAATGGACCAGTGACCCTGGTTGGGGAGTGGAGGATTTTCTTCCAGTGGTCTACTCAGAGCTCGGTGGGTCTGGGCGGCTGCAGGACAGGTGACTGCGAGTAGCTGCGACATACAAAAAAGCCCCGCTAATGCGAGGCTTCGGAATAGGGCAGTGGTTTGGTTTATGGGGCGGAAGAATCAGAAACAGCTTGGAGCTGTTTCTGACCCTTCGGGCTTCGCGCTGGCGCGCTCGTTGCAAACTACTGCGTAGTTTGTCGAACCAGGCGGTGGTTCTCATCCAGCCCCTGGACGCCACATACAAAAAAGCCCCGCTAATGCGAGGCTTTTTGTATGTGGTGCCCAGGGGCGGAATCGAACCACCGACACGAGGATTTTCAATCCTCTGCTCTACCGACTGAGCTACCTGGGCGTAATTTGGCTGTCGTATGGCGACAAGGCGCGTATTAAAACCGTTGCGGCTGCCGGAGTCAAGTCTCTGAACGGGATTTGATGGGCAATTTTCTATTCCGGCGCGACGTACCCGCTGGCAGTATCAAAGTCTTCATTATTGAAAAATTTGTCCATTTGCGCCTGCAGGTACTTACGGTCGTCGGCGCTGGCCATGCTCAGGTGTTTTTCGTTGATCAGCATGACCTGCTGCTTCTGCCAGTCCTGCCAGGCCTGGGCGGAAACAGACTCGAATATCTCCTGGCCTTTGGGACCCGGATAGGGTGGCATTGCCAACCCCTGAAGTTCTTTCTGGTACTTCTTGCAGAAAACAGTGCGGGACATGTTGTTCCTCTATGTCTTTATGATCTGAATAATCGTTTTCACGTCAGCTGCTGCAATAGCTTCTTGACTGGTGCAGCCAGACCAACCTGGGGCGTCTGTGTCTGGCTGTGATACCAGATTATACCTGCAGAATCTGCGACCCCGCGGCCCGGTTGGCCAGCGTCGATTGAACCAGTGACATGCACCGGGGTGATGTGCAGACGAAAATGACTGAATGTGTGGCTGACCTTAGGCCAGATGCTGCCAATCTGCAACTGACGATCGTGCAGCCACTGATCCAGGGAATCCCTGTCTTCGCACTCGGGGAAACTCCACAGGCCACCCCAGATGCCGGAGGCCTGTCGCTGCTGCAGGAATATCCGGCCATCGGCGTCCTGCCACATGATCATATAGACAGACTTCTCCGGTAAGGGTTGGCGTGGTTTGCTGGCCGGAATTTGCGACTCAATACCCTGCTGTCTGGCCTGACAGTGTTTGACGAGTGGGCAATGCAGGCAGGCCGGCCTGCTGCGCGTGCAGAGCGTTGCACCCAGGTCCATCATGGCCTGTGCGTAGTCACCAAAGCGTTGCGCCGGAGTCGAGGCGTCGGCGAGCTCCCAAAGTTGTGCCAGAGTCTTGCTGTTGCCGGGCCATTCGGAAATCGCGTAATAACGGCAAAGAACGCGCTTCACGTTACCGTCCAGAATGACGCCACGCCTGTTCAGCGCCAGAGCCAGAATGGCGCCGGCGGTGGAACGCCCGATGCCGGGCAGCGATTCAAGTAATTCAAGCGATACGGGAAACTCGCCGTCGAATTCGCTAACTACTCGCTGGGCCGTTTTGTGCAGGTTACGGGCCCTGGCGTAGTAACCCAGGCCTGTCCACAGGTGCAGCACTTCATCGAGGGGCGCTGCAGCCAGCGCTTCGACTGTCGGGAAGCTGCCCATAAAGCGCTGGTAATAGGGGATGACCGTGCTGACCTGAGTCTGCTGCAGCATGATCTCTGAAACCCAGACGCGATAGGCCGTTTGATCATGCTGCCACGGTAAATCATGCCGGCCGTGGTCATCAAACCATTCCAGGATCACTCCTGAGTCCAGGAGTGGCGGATTTTTCCTTGCTGCTGGCACTATCAGTTGTTCTGGAAAAGTTCGCGCACGCGGTTACGCAGGCGCTCGACCTGCTCGCCTATGGCCTCGCTGGCGCGGCGTTCCACTTCATTGCGAGCCATTTGCGCAAACACCTCGCGCACGCGTTGCAGATCGGGGCTGCAATATTGCAGACCGGGGTCCGCGAAGGCGGCGTCGCATCGAATGGGCCAGGGGATATTGTGATAATTCGGGTTGACTCGTATTGTCTGAGGTGCCGGCTCGCCCAGAATAGTAAACTCTACGCTGTAATCAAATTCACCTTGATCCAGGTTGATTCCGCCGGTACCGCTTACATCAAAATTATCCAGTCGCACGCGCAATTCCTGATTCTCATCGAGACCGTCGTTAAACAGCAGGTATGCCTCGACATTGTTGAAGCGAACGGTGTCAGCCCACTGCGCAGCGAGATTGCCATCGGGGTTGAGCACCGAGATGGCTGCAAACACCTGTTTCAACATAGTGATGTCCACCGAGCTGTTGGCTACCTGCATCTGGCTCGCACCAGAGATGCTGTTGAGCAGGGCGTCAACGGTATTGCCCTGCATGGTATGGCTGGTGTTGGCGTTAAAATTACCAGTGAAAAAGCCCAATCTGGGTTTGTCCTCAGTCAGTGCTGCAGCACTGACATTCTCAAGCTGAGTCTCGATCTCGACACGCGCAGGCCTGCTGCTGGCATTGACGGAGGCGGTCGCAGCCAGCGTGCCGTCGTAGAAACCTGCGGGCTGGCTGACCAGATTAAGCACGCCATTCTGGATTTGCAGGGTGGCACTGACTGGTGCCAGACGCAGACCAGAATAGCTAATGGAGTCAAAGGAATGGTTGCCGCGCAAATCCAGTGTGTTCAGGATCTCCAGTGGCAGCTCAGTTGCATTGGCGGTGGATGTGCCACCACTGGTACCAGAGCCTGGGGCAGAGACTTGTCCTTGTTCGGAGGCAGGCAGCCAGTCGTCGAGGTTGATGTCGCCGCCGCGCAATTCGTAGCCAATCATCATGCGACGGTTGCCGGTGGCGAACAACAGGTCGCCGGTCAATTCCACGCTGGTGTCATTGAGTCCCAGCAACAGCTCCTGCAGTGTGACACCTTCGGTATCACCGTTGACCCGCAGAGTCTGAACAGTAATCTGCTGCTCGTCTGGCGCTGGCATGCTGTCTTCTGGTAACGCCATGAAGTTTTCCAGCAGGTAACTAAGATTAAACGGCTGACTGCTGAGGTCAGCCTGCCAGCTCAGATCGTTGCGGAAGTTGTTGATTTCGGCTGAGCCGGTAATCAGCAATGGGCTGAGATTGAATCTGATGTCACTCAGTGCAATGTCACCAGCGTCCAGGTCGATGGATGTGTCGCTCTGCAGATTCAGGTCGAGACGCCGATTGGTGGTCTGATCAATCAGCTGAGTGCTGATTTCCAGCGGAAACTGCTGGCCCTGCAGGTTGGTATTCGAGCCCGACAGGTTCAGACGTCGCAGGCTGGCATTGAGCCCCTGTTGCTGATCCTGTATGTCGATACTCGCATTATTGAGGGTCACCTGCGCAATGTTGATATCGACCGGTATGCTGCCGGCACTGCTGGTCTGGGCAGGTGCCTCACTGGGTGGCAGGTCCAGCAGCCAGTTGGTCTGGCCGTTGCTGTCGACGGTCCAGTTGATGTGCAGGTCTTCGGCAATGAATTCCTGAAGGTTCAGCTCTCCCCGGAACAGGCCTGCTGGTTCCAGCCGAAGTGCTACGTTAGAGAAGGAAGCCAGCTCCTGCGGTGTCACGCCATTGCTCAGGCGCACATCCTGCAGGCTGAGCCCGAAAACCGGCCTGAAAGTCCAGTTCATGTCCCCGGCAATCTGCAGTTGCAGGCCTGTCTGACTGGCGACCAGGTCCTCCAGCACGGGTCGGTACCGATTGGGGTCGATTACCACAAATAGAATCAACGCCAGCGCAACAACAAAAACAAGCAGGCCGGTGATAAAAAAAGTCAGGTACTTCAATAACTTTGACATGGATTGCCGCATCCCCGGAGCAGACTGAACATGGCCTTTGATTGTCGCACGAAATCGGATGGGTGCAAAATTTGCGAAGTTTGAGGAGGTTCTGGCGGGAGGTCAGGCGGTAGTTGCAGGGAAGCAACTCTGTGAGACAGCGAAGCGACGGCTGCCTGGCAGCAGCCGTCAGTGCTGCGCTTAAAGAGACCCCTCAGGAGTTGGCTTCAATGGCGGTCTCCAGCTCCTGCAAAAGTGCCGGGTCTGCTGACGCCATCTGAATGATCTGATTGTACTGTTGAATGCTCAGATCATTGGCTTCAACGGCCTGCTGCATTTCTCCCTGCGCAGCCTGCTGCAGGGTGTTAGCTTCAGCTTCATCAGTTACCGACTGCAGCTGCTGTGCATACCGCATCTGGATTTCCATGATGTCAGTGTAGGCTGCCACAAAGTTATCCTTCAGCTCGGCTGTCAGTTCCATTTGCGGCGCACTCTGTGGCGCGGCCTGCGGTGCTGGCTGGGCGTGAACGGGTGCAGCGAGGAAGGCAAGAGCGCAGGTCAGCGGCAAGAAAATCAGCTTCTTCAACATGATGGGTATCCTCCATAGTGTTCATGTGTCATGCTGTTATTCAAGCATCATGCCAGTCTGTGGCTTTGTCTAATTCACTGATATTGTTAGTTAAATGATTTTCGATTGAGGCTTGCCTGGTGTGTCAGAGTGGCGCATGTGCCTGTGTGGGTGTGTCAGATGGCCATTCAGGCACCAGTTCCGCCAACCCAGGCGCCGCCTTGTCGGCACACTGATCCAGTCAACTGTCATCGCCAGTTTCCGCATCTGTGTCATCTCCAAGCTTGCGATACAGCGTTCTTCGACCAATTCCAAGTGCGTTGGCGGTTTGCCGCTTGTTTCCTTTGAAGCGCTGCAGGGTATAGTCAATATAGGCCTGCTCCAGCACAGGCAGTGAGATCCATTTCTCCGGATCCGGCTGGCTGCTCTCAAGGCGGTTGATCAAATCCAGAAATACGGATTCCCGCGACACCCTGCCACCGATCTTTGCCTTGTCTGCATCACTGAGTTTGGGTGCCGACAGTGTTGAGCTTGCGTGCCGCAGGCGCTCCGGCATGTCCTGTAGTCCTATTTCGCTGCCCTGACAGAACGTGACGGCTCGCTCGATGGTGCTGGCGAGTTCGCGCACATTGCCGGGGAAGCCGTATTGACGCAGCCGCAACAGGGCGGACTCTTCGATCGCCGTTATGTTTTTGTTCTGCTGCAGGCTGACGCGCCGGATGAAATGTGCAATCAAAAGATCAAGATCATCGTCCCGATCACGTAGCGCGGGCACCTCGATAGCGAAGGTCTGCAGGCGAAAATACAGATCCTCACGAAAGCGCCCGTCGTTTACCTCCTGCTCCAGCTTACGGTTGGTGGCGGCAAGAATACGGACATCCAGCTGTTTCTCCTGATCAGCCCCTACCGGTCGAATACGACCATCCTGCAGAATTCGCAGTAACTTGGCCTGCATCTCGACAGGCATTTCACCAATTTCATCCAGCAGCAGACTGCCACCGTCTGCCTCGGCAAACAGGCCCTGACGTGCCTTCTGGGCACCCGTAAATGCGGTTGCGGTGTGGCCGAAGAGCTCACTTTCCAGCAGCGCTGGCGGGATGCCCGCGCAATTGATAGCAATGAAAGGCGCGTTTTTTCGATCGCTTTCGGCATGAATGGCGCGTGCCACGAGCTCCTTGCCAGTGCCACTTTCACCGGAGATCAACACCGGACCGCCCGCTCGCGCGACCATCCGGATATTGTTGAATAACTGCTGCATGGCCAGACTGCGGCCCAGCATGCCGTGAAACTCCTGGTCGTCAATCAGAGCCTTGTAGCGTGCCAGTTCTTCCTGGAGCCGGCGACGCTGTATGACCCGTTCGGCACTGATTCGCAAGTGATCCAGTTTGATGGGTTTGGTTAAAAAGTCATCGGCCCCCTGCTTGAGAGCGTCGACGGCCTGCTCTACGGTGCCAAACGCAGTAACCATGATAAACCCTGGTCCAGGGCTGTTTTGCTGAGAGCTTGTTGCCCGGATATGACCCAGCAGATCCAGTCCGGTGTCCCCGGGGAGACGCAGGTCGCTGATAATCAATTGCACGTCATGCTTCTCCAGCATCAGCGCGGCTTTGCGTGCATCACTAACAGCCATCACCTGGTAGCCGGCATCCGTCAGCTCTTCGGTGAGCAGCTCGCGCAGTGACTCATCGTCCTCGACAATTAAAACGGTGTCTTGTGTGATGTTGTCATCCATTCGATGTCCCGGTGCGTTTCCTCTGGTCGGTTCATGGGCGGTCAGGGTGCGTCAGGCCTGAGGGGCTGACGCAGGCAGATGGATCGTGAAGCAGGCGCCGCCCAGACTTTCGGAGCGCGCCACCGAGATATGTCCTCCGTGGTCAGCAACGGCTGCGTGGGCAACAGCAAGTCCCAGCCCCGTGCCCTGACCCACTGGTTTGGTCGTAAAAAATGGGTCGAACAGATTTGGCAGCTCGTCTTCGCTGATTCCGTCCCCATCATCCTCGATCATGATGCGGGTTGATTGCGACCCTGATTTGTCCACGACATCCCAGCTGATCCTGATCTGAGACTGGCAGGCATGAAGCGCATTGCCGATCAGATTGCTGAGAGCCTGGTCGAAGCGCATCGCGTCCACTCGCACACGAAGGGGGCTGCCCTCGACCTTGATAGTCGGCTGGCCGTGGCACAGCGAGTCCCTGGCGCTGAGCGCTGCTGCCAGCGCATGGTCGGTGGCCTGTTCGACCAGCTGGCTGATTTCCAGGCTGACACGCTGCAGCGGGTTATCGCGGCCATAATCCAGCAGCTGCCGGATGATGACTTCCATGCGCTGGGCCTGGGAACGAATCTGCGTCAGACAGCGACCGGTCCTGGACTCGCTGTCCGTTTCCCGCAGGGCCTGCTGGGCTTTGCCGTCCAGAGCCGCCAGCGGGCTGCCGAGCTCGTGAGCGATACCGGCAGACAGGCGCCCAATTGTTGCCAGTTTTTCTGAGCTCTCTATGCGGTCCAGCATGTTGTTGATGCTGCCAGATATATTCCTGACTTCTGCGGGGCCTTCGATCACGAGGCGGGCCTGGGAGTCTTTGCTCCTGATCTGCTTTATCCCCTCCAGCATCCGGCGCAGTGGTCTGCCCAGTGCATAGTGATGACCTCCGATCACGATAATGGCCAGTAGCAGGCAGAGGCCGGCAAGCGCAAACCAGGCGGTGGCGCGCACCATGGCGATGTAGTTACTGAAGTCGCTGCCGCGCCGGGTCAGTTGCAACAGCCCGTTGATGCGACCACCGGCATCGGTCAGAGGCACGAAGTAGGAGAAAATTTCCTCATTGCCTGCCTGAGAGAATTCGCCCAGCTGATCGCCAGAGGCGGCCAGTGATGCTGCCTGATCGGTCGCCACGCGCGCCGCGCGGCGGCCACTGCGGGCTACTTCTTCACCATTTTCGTCGTAGACATAGGCGCCGTAGACTACGTCGATGGTGAATGCGGAATTTAATGCCTGGTTGATCGAACCGATGCGATCCCGTTCAAGCGCATGACTCAAGGGCAGGCGGATGGCATGTGCGATCAGCTCGATATCCTGCTGCATGCGCTGATTTACCTGATCTTCCAGCAGGCGCAGCGACCACGAGCCGGCCAGCGCCACTACCAGCACAACCGGGATCAGCACGCCAGCCAGCAATGCCAGACGCAGGGTATAGAGAATTTTGACCGAGCCGGGAATCTGCATGTTTTTTTACTTTAGCAGTCCGGCCGGCGGATGGGAAACGCGCTACTGGCTGGCAATGGCCTTAAAGGCGTATAATGCGCGCGCAATTCAGACTTTTCAGGATAGGTTGATGTCTACATCGTCAGAGCAGGGCCGTCAGGCAGCAGTCGAGCGCAATACCAAAGAAACGCAGATCAAGGTTTCAGTTAACCTGGATGGCAGTGGCGTATTGAAGTGCCAGACAGGCTTGCCGTTTCTGGATCACATGCTGGATCAGATTGCCCGTCACGGCCTGATCGACATGGATATTGTCGCCAATGGTGATCTGGAAATTGATGCCCACCACACCGTCGAGGACCTGGGCATCACGCTTGGTATGGCATTCAACAAGGCGCTGGATCGTAAGGGCATTCGCCGCTACGGACATGCCTATGTGCCACTGGATGAAGCCCTGTCGCGGGTTGTCATCGACTTTTCCGGCCGCCCTGGTCTGGAATTCCACGTGCCGTTCACCCGCGCCTCTGTGGGTGGTTTTGATGTGGACCTGTTCCACGAGTTCTTCCAGGGATTCGTCAATCATGCGCTGGTAACCCTGCATGTCGACAATCTGCGCGGGCACAATACTCATCACCAGATTGAAACCGTATTCAAGGCCTTTGGACGTGCGCTGCGCATGGCCATGGAAATTGATCCACGCAGTGCCAACGTTGTGCCCTCCACCAAGGGTTGTCTGTAAGCCATTGAACGACCGGTCGACACGCGTATGAATAATGTAGCTGTTATCGACTACGGAATGGGCAACCTGCATTCCGTATCGAAAGCCATGGAAAGCCTGGGCGACGATGTCCGGGTAGAAATTACCAGCGATGCATCGCGCATTCTGGCAGCCGACCGAATCATTTTTCCTGGCGTCGGCGCCATACGTGATTGCATGGCCGAGATCCGCAGACTTGGCGTTGATGCTATCGTCAGTCAGGCTCTGGCAGCCAGCAAACCCGTACTGGCCATCTGTGTTGGCATGCAGGCCTTGATGGAAAGCAGCGAAGAAAACGGGCACGTCGAGTGTCTGGGATTGCTGCCAGGTACGGTTAAACGCTTTGGCGGCGAGACTGGCAATGGCGTTTTGCTTGATGTTGACGGCAAACGTCTCAAAGTGCCGCACATGGGCTGGAACCAGGTACAGCAGAGGCAGGCCCACCCACTATGGCAGGGCATCGAAGACAACAGCCGCTTCTATTTTGTTCACAGCTACTTTGTGGCACCAACGGATGCGTCACTGTGTGCAGCGACCACAGATTATGGGCATACATTTGCATCCGCGTTGAGCAAAGGCTCTCTGTTTGCCGTTCAGTTTCACCCTGAAAAAAGCCAGCACAGCGGCCTGCAGCTGCTGCGTAATTTTCTGGCCTGGGATGGTCGCGCCTGACCGGCGGCTAACTGCAGGTGTTTGATTTTCCCAAAAGAAGACAATTTTTTGCAAGGTTTTGACTCATGCTGGTGATACCCGCGATTGACTTGAAAGACGGCCAGTGCGTTCGCCTGCGCCAGGGACGTATGGAAGATTCAACTGTTTTCTCCGACAACCCGGTCCAGACAGCTCAGCACTGGAAGGAACAGGGTGCCAGACGATTGCATCTGGTCGATCTGAATGGCGCGTTTGCTGGTGAGCCGGTCAATGGAGCCATCGTTGAGGCGATCGCCAAAGCCTACCCTGACCTGCCCTTGCAGATCGGCGGCGGTATCCGTGATCTGAAAACCATCGAATACTATCTGGGTGTTGGTGTCCAATACGTGATCATCGGTACACAGGCTGTCAAAGAACCTGTGTTTGTGACGCAGGCCTGCCGCGAATTCCCTGGTCGGGTAATTGTGGGTCTGGACGCCAAAGATGGCTGGGTTGCAACGGATGGCTGGGCGGAAGTATCAACCACCAATGTAGTAGACCTGGCACAACAGTTTGCTGATGATGGTGTTGAAGCGATCATCTATACAGATATCGCTCGCGACGGCATGATGCAGGGCGTTAACGTCGAAGCCACTGTAAGGCTGGCAAGCGCGACGCGCGTCCCGGTGATTGCGTCGGGCGGTGTCAGTCGTATGGAAGATATTGCCGAGCTGGTTTCTGTCGCCAAAACGCCTTCAGGTGGCGGTATTATGGGTGCCATTACCGGACGTGCAATCTATGAGGGTGCGTTGGACCTGGCGGCAGCGCAGGCATATTGCGACAGCCACTGAACTCTGGCGTAATCATTCAGGATGACTATTAGGAATTAAAGGCGCATGGCACTAGCAAAACGAATCATCCCCTGCCTGGACTGCGACAAGGGACGGGTTGTCAAAGGCGTAAAATTCGAAGACATCCGTGATGCAGGTGACCCGGTCGAAATATCGCGACGTTACAGCGATGCAGGTGCCGATGAAATCACGTTTCTTGATATAACAGCCTCCAGTGAAGGGCGCGAAACAACCGTTCAGACTGTAGAGGCGATAGCTGGTCAGGTGTTCATTCCGCTGACAGTTGGCGGTGGCATCCGAACTCTGGAAGATATCAGAACCATGCTCAATGCCGGCGCCGACAAGGTGTCGATCAATACCGCCGCTGTGGTAAACCCGGAGTTTGTACGCGAGGCTGCAGCGCGATTCGGGTCTCAGTGCATTGTGGTTGCGGTGGATGCCAAGAAAGTAAGCGAGGCCGGTGAGCCTGACCGCTGGGAAATATTCACGCATGGTGGACGCAAACCAACCGGCCTGGATGCCATTGAGTGGGTCAAGCGCATGGTATCTTACGGGGCAGGAGAAATTCTTTTGACCAGTATGGATCGTGATGGCACAAAAATCGGATTCGACCTGGCCCTGAATCGTGCGGTCAGTGACGCGGTTGATGTGCCTGTCATCGCATCAGGTGGTGTGGGTGAGCTGCAGCATCTGGTAGATGGTGTGCTGGAAGGTGGCGCTGACGCGGTATTGGCTGCCAGTATCTTCCACTTTGGTGAATACACAATCCCGCAGGCCAAACAATACATGGCCGAGCATGGCATTGAGATGCGTCTATAGTCTGCTGCTGTCCAGCAGCGTGGACACCAGCACCAGCTGCACACTGCCTAACGCCTGAAGCTGCGGCAGCCTCTCTTCAAGATAGGCGAGAGTTGCGGGGTAGGGGTGGCCGATGGCAACGGCTAATCCGCTTTGCTCAGCAATGCCTAAAGCACGCTGCATTTGCGCATCGATCGCCGACTCCTCGGCAACATTATCCAGAAAGACATGGCGCTTAAGCACCGGAATACCGTTCGATTTTGCCACGGTGGCTGCCACGCTCTGGGCGCTGGTCATGCTGTCAACAAAATACAGATCGTGCAATTTCAGTTCTTCCATCACCCACTGCATCGATTGAGTGACAGCAGTCAGTTCGCTGCCGGTATGATTATTAATGCCCTTGAGGTGCGGGATGTCAGCAATCGCACTGCGAAGTGCCGCTATCAATGATGTCTGGTCCTGTTGGGCAGTCAGTGCGCCAGGTCCCGGGTCGCTACCGGCAAGATTACTCATTGGGGCATGCAGCATGATTTCCTTGCCTGCCTGGTGTCCCGCTTCGGCAAGTCCGTGTGCATGTGGGGTGAATGGAAGAATGGCCAGCGTGACAGGGCCGGGCAAGTTCACTGCCTGTAGTCCAAGCTCCAGATTGTTGCCGATATCATCCAGAATAATGGCGAGGCGCGGAACCGCTCCATCGAGTGCCGGGCTGGCCGCTGGTTCCCTGGGTTCAGCAATTTCCTTGGGTTCAGCAATCTGTGCCTCAGATAATGCTTCACCAGTCTCGGTGCCAGAAAGCGGCGTGTCATCTTGAGTGACACCAGACACCTCCGTCACTGCAGCTGTTTGCAGTTCTGCAACCTGAAGGGCAGGATTTGCCGTCGAAGTTTCCTGATTGGCTGGTGCGGAGGGCTCCAGAACCAGAATCAAAAGGCCCAGAAGAGTGATGGCGATAAGAACATGCTTGTTTGCATAGGGCGCTGCGCGAGCAAGCAGCGCGCGCAGCCGGGTCGTGCCAGGTGATGGGCTCATCGGCGTGATCGCTGCATGATGTGCCAACCTTTCAGCAGTGTGAGCGCCTCATTCAGCTGATAGTCGCTGACCACAATCTGCTCGGACGATGTCACCGGGCGCGGGCCGGATGGTTCCGGGTCACTGTTTTCATTGACGCCAGGCAGGTGTCCCTCCAGGTCGCGCTCCGAATAGATGCCGCGGCGTTCCAGGCTGCGTGTGACCAATGCCTCATCAACGCTGATATCCGGTTCGATACCAAAGGCCTGAATGGAACGGCCACTGGGTGTGAAATACAGCGATGTTGTCAGCTTGAGTGCACGCTCATTGTTGATTGGCAGC
Source organism: Pseudohongiella sp. O18 (assembly GCF_021729085.1). Lineage (GTDB taxonomy): Bacteria > Pseudomonadota > Gammaproteobacteria > Pseudomonadales > Pseudohongiellaceae > Pseudohongiella. The sequence continues at coordinate 1,146,766 of NZ_JAJSAR010000001.1, forward strand.
ACAGACTGAACAGAGCCCTTTCCGAAACTGCGGGTGCCCATGATCACGGCACGCCCCTGATCCTGCAGCGCGCCCGCCACAATTTCGGCTGCCGAGGCGGAACCGGTGTTGATCAGCACTACCAGAGGTACACCCTGACTGGGGTCGCTGGCAGTAGCCTGATAGGTTTCATTTGATTCGTTCATGCGTCCTTCGGTGTAAACGATCTGCCCATCAGTCAGGAACGCATCGGCGACTGCCACTGAAGCTTCCAGAACGCCACCCGGGTTGTTGCGAAGATCCAGTACCATGCCGTTCAATGGGCCACCATTGTTTTCAATCAGGGTCTCCAGTGCTTTCACCACTTCCTCGCCGGTATTGACGCGGAACTGGGCGATACGCAGGTAGGCATAACCCGGTTCGAGCATCCGATGTCGAACACTCTCTACCGAAATCACCTCGCGTGTCAGGGTCAGGTCAATCGGTTCTGACTCGTCATTGCGCATCAGCGTCAGGTCGATGGTCGTACCTGGCTCGCCGCGCAGCATTTCAATGGCGTCGTTGACGATCATTTCACGCAATGGACGGCCGTCGATCTCGACGATCAGGTCTCCGGCCATAACGCCGGCCCGATCAGCCGGTGAGCCGTCCAGAGGCGTGATCACCTTGATGTATCCATCTTCTTCGCCAACCTCAATACCCAGGCCACCAAACTGACCTTCGGTGCTTTCCTGCAGTGAGTCGTAATCATTGGCATTCAGGTAGGCGGAGTGCGGGTCGAGGCCAGCCAGCATGCCGCGTATGGCGTACTCGATCAGAGTCTGGTCATCGATGTCCTGCACATAGGCGCTGCGAATGGCCTCCAGCGCCTCGGCAAACATACGTACTTCGTTGATCGGCAACGGTCTTGTGTCAGCGGTCGGCTGCCCGGCCTCCGGGTTATCCATGACAGGCTGCGCAGACGTGGATACAGATGCTGTGGTGAGTATCAATCCCAGCAGTGCACCGAGCACGGAGCCGGCTGAGCGCGTAACAGATCTTGCGGCACGCCTGTCTGTGACAGTTGCCGACGCATCATGGGAATGTAGTGTGTTCATGAACTCTCCTCGTAGTGCTCAGCAGTTTAGCGCACTGTTTCAAGCCATTCGACCGGATTTAGTGTCTGACTGTTGCGGCGGATCTCGAAATACAGGCCAGGCATGCCCATGCCCGCATCCGTTCCGGCGGTTCCGACCGGTTCTCCGCGGTTTACCCAGTCTCCGCTTTGTTTGTTTAATGACTGCTGATGCGCGTAAAGGCTGAGATAGGCATTGCCGTGGTCGACGACAATCAGATTACCTGATCCGCGCAGCCAGTCGGCAAACACAACACGTCCGGGGTGAATGGCGCGAACCGCAGAACCTGCTTCCGCAGCAATGATGATGCCCTGGCGCTGAAGGTTGCCATCACTGTAGCGATCTCCATAGCGCGCCAGCAACTCACCCCGTAGGGGCCAGGGCATGCTGCCGCGCGAGTCTGCGAATGGCATGAGATCTTCAGGTGCCGGGATGTCTTCGACGATGCGATTGATCTCGTCGATCAGCTCCTGCAGCTCCTGGCGATCCTGCTTTAGTTGACTGAGCTCATCGCCACGTTCAGCCAGTTGTACATCCAGGCTGGCGATGATTTCCCGCCGTTGCTGCTGTGCCTCTGCCAGGGCACTCTGCCGGGCATTTAACAGTTCCGACTGTTGAGCGATGGCCACCTGAGCAGTGCTCAGTTCATCCGAGTTGGAATCAATCTGTGAAAGGGTTTCGCGCCACTGCCTGATCTGCTCCAGTCGATCCTGGTTTATGTGCTCAAAATATACCAGCATACGCTGGGTGGTTGCAGGGTCCTGCTGGTTCAGTAGAAGTTTTAGCTGGCTGTCGCTGCCTGCTTTGTAGGTGGCGCGCAATGCCTCGGCAATCTGCTGGCGCTGAGCGTCGCTGCGCTGCAACAACTCGCGGCGCTGAGATTCCAGGGTACGCAACTGGTTATCCAGATTGGCGAGCTGCTGCTCGTTCTGCGCGATCAGTTGTGACAGGTCTCTTGCCTCAGCGCCAAGACGATCCAGTTCAAGCTCTTCGGCGGAACGTTGCTGCCGGGTCTCCGACACCCACTGTTCAATGGCCGAAATGGCATTGTCCAGCTCATTCAGCCGGGTCTGATTGTCGTCCTGGGCGCTCGCCTGTGTTGCCAAAAACAACCCGGCCACAAAGACTGCAACGGCAACACAGTCAGGAAGCCGCAGAGGTCGCTGCTGCCAGCCCGAGCCAGCAGGCCGATCCGCTGTCGCGTCCCACTCGATTGCCATGAATTCAGTCCAGATTCAGGGTGCCATCAGCACGTGGCCAGTCATTTCTGGCGGAACATCCAGATCCATCAGCTTGAGCATGGTAGGCGCGATGTCGGACAGCGCACCCTCCTGTGTGAAGCGCCACTCGCGCGGACCCACATAGACAAGAGGCACAGGGCCAGAGGTATGTGAGGTCAGTGCCTGGCCTGACTCTGGATCCAGCATCTGCTCGACATTGCCATGGTCCGCAGTAATCAGCATTTGTCCGTCGGTGGCGCGAATCGCTTCTACCAGGCGGCCCAGGCATTCATCAAGTGTTTCCACAGCTTTTACCGCGGCGTCAAAATCGCCCGTGTGACCCACCATGTCGCCGTTGGCATAGTTGCAGACGATGGCGTCGAATTGTTTGTTGCTAATGGCTTCCACCAGCTTGTCGGTCACCTCTGGTGCGCTCATTTCAGGCTTCAGGTCATAGGTGGCCACGTCCGGCGAAGGGATCAGAATACGCTCTTCGCCGTCGAAGGGCTTCTCGCGCCCGCCGCTGAAAAAGAAAGTGACATGCGCATATTTCTCGGTTTCGGCAATGCGCAGCTGGCTGCGATTCTGGTTTGCCAGGTATTCACCCAGACTGTTGGTCAACTGCTGCGGGGGATAGGCACAGGCCGCGTATTCGTTAAGATCGGCGGCATATTCGGTGAGCATGACAAAGGCGCCGAGTGTGGGCTGAGCTTTGCGCACGAAACCGTCAAAGTCCGGATTGACCAGGGCATGCGCCAGCTGACGGGCCCGGTCTGCACGGAAGTTCATGAACACCACTGCGTCACCATCGGCAATTGCTACCGGGCTTTCTCCCTCGGCAGCGATGGCAGTGGCCTGCACGAACTCATCGTCTTCATCCCGCGCGTAGGCATCGGCCAGTGCCTGTTCGGCAGTGGGAGCAACGAATTGGCCCAGGCCTGCCGTGATGAGGTTGTAGGCGGTCATCATACGGTCCCAGCGCTTGTCCCGGTCCATGGCGAAATAACGGCCGACAACAGACACGATGCGGCCCAGGCCCTTTTGGCGCAGGGCTGCATCCGCCTTTTGGATGGATGTCAGGGCGCTACGTGGCGGCATGTCACGCCCATCAAGGAAGGCGTGGAGATAGATGCGCTTGACGCCTTTCTTATCGGCCAGTCTGATCATGGCCAGGATGTGGTCTTCGTGGGAGTGGATGCCGCCCGGCGACAGCAGCCCCATGATGTGCAGGGCGCGGTCTGAATCGGCGGCTTTCTGGGCGGCAGCGCACAGTGCCTTGTTGTCGTAAAAGCCTCCGTCAGCGATGTCCTTGTCGATCATGGTCAGGCTTTGATACACCACCCGTCCGGCACCCAGGTTCATGTGCCCAACTTCGGAGTTGCCCATCTGGCCGCCGGGCAAACCAACGTCTATTCCTGAGGTCTTGATAAGGGTGTGAGGGCAGTGCTGCCACAGTGAGTCCCAGACAGGGGTGTTGGCGGCAGCGATGGCGTTGGAGTCAGTTTCCTCCCGATGACCCCAGCCATCCAGAATAAGCAGCAGGGTGGCGGGGCGACTGGTAGTGTTGGTCATTGCTGTAGTCCTTGTGGTCTCTAGTCTGTAGCAGGTCGTTGACTTCGCCATTATCGCGGAACCGAGGCAAAAGTACCAATAGACATAAGGCCCGTGTATACTTCGCGGCTTGGTAGATTAGAGTAACGGGCTTGAAGGCATGGCACAGTTTATCGAATTCGTGGGCAATCACTGGATGCTGTCAGGATTGTGGATGGCGCTGTTGGTGGCGTTCCTGTTCCACCGCAGTAAAACCAATGCGCGCGCGGTTGGCACTCAGGAAGCTGTCATGCTGGTAAACAGAAAAGATGGTGTGATGCTGGATATCCGTGATAAAAAGGAATTTGACGCAGGACACATCGTCGATTCGATCCATATTCCCGCCAACAAGCTTTCAGAGCGATTGGCTGAGCTTGAAAAGTATAAATCCCGTCCCATTATTGTTGTATGCAAGCTGGGGCAGCATTCCGCCGACAGTTGCAAGATCCTGTCGAATGCAGGGTTTGATCAGGTCGTCAGGCTTCGCGGTGGTATGGCAGAGTGGCGTGGTCAAAACCTGCCAGTCGTGCAGAAAAAGTAGCACGAAACTCTACTTTACAAGTTAATTTACGCTAACAGCGTACTTCACAAACAGACAGCAAGAGAGATAGTCAGATCATGGCAGAGAACGAAAACAACCAGAATGGAAACGGCCAGGCAGCTTCACAATCAGCACAGCAGGCTGGTCAAGAAGGTCAACAGGGACCAATGTTCGCGCTGCAGCGCATTTACCTGAAGGATTCATCATTCGAATCCCCCAAGACGCCGGAAGTATTCCGCAGCCAGTGGGCTCCGAAGATCACTTTCAACCTGAACACCAGCAACAGCAAGATCGCTGACGGCGTTTACGACGTGGTCTTGAAACTGACTATCGAAGCCAAGCAGGACGACAATATTGCCTTCCTGGTGGAAGTGCAGCAGGCCGGTATTTTTACCTGCAATGGCTTTGCAGAAGCAGATCTGGAGCGCGTTCTGGCAACAGTATGCCCTAACATCCTGTTCCCATACGCTCGAGAAACCATTGATGCGCTGGTAACGCGCGGCAGCTTCCCGGCCGTCATGCTGGCCCCTGTTAACTTTGATGCAGTGTATGCGCAGTCCAAGGCGCAGCAGCAAGGTCAGAGCGGCGAACAGCCCGCTAGCTGATCGGCAACGAAACTGCCTGCCGGTCATCATCTTGAGATCGGCAGGCAAATCCACCTCATTCTGCATGTTCCCATCATTTCTTGAGTTTTCATGACTTTTGTCGTGAAACCGCGAAAATTTACAACAAATCTGGGAAGTCTTTTTGTCTAAGCGCTTCGTACAAAGCAATAGCCACCGTATTGGACAGGTTCAGGCTCCTGCTGTTGGCCTGCATCGGCAGGCGCAGTTTCTGACTGGCAGGTAGTGCGTCAAGCAGGTCCGGCGGCAATCCGCGGGTTTCGGGCCCGAACAGTAGTCCATCTCCTGCGTTGAAGGCAGCTTGATGGTAGTGTCGGCTACCCTTGGTCGTGAAACCATAAAGCAGGTTGTCAGGATAATGAGCCTGAAAATGCTGCTCGAATGATGCCCAGTCTGACCAGCGTGTGACCTGGCTCAGTTCGTGATAATCAAGGCCGGCACGGCGTACTTTCTTTTCATCCAGGTCAAAGCCGAGTGGCTCGATCAGATGTAGCGACGCACCGGTATTTGCGATTAATCGAATGATATTGCCGGTGTTGGGAGGGATTTCAGGTTGATACAGGATGATTTGAAACAATGTCTTGTCGCTGAGCCGTTAAAACGTCCCCAAATATACCCCTGAAGGGGGCTTTTTACTATAGAAATTGGTAGTTTGACGCTTATAATTCAACATATTATTAAATTGGCCGTCATAGTAGCTAGTTAGCTCAAAAGCGGTCTTCTGAGGTTGTGTTAGTGCTGAAATGGTTGGGGCGCAAGAATCGGGTCGATGGTCTGGTGGGTTTGTCGATAAATGATCGGCGGATCTCGCTTGCGCATGTAAGCCGTCGACGCGATGAAGTAGTTCTGGAGCACTGCCTGCACGAGGATCTGGCGCAAAGGAGTCTGCGGGACGGACTTATCCAGCTAGTCGATGAGCAACGCCTCGCGGGGGCTGATACCAACCTGGTGCTGGCGCCAGGCGACTACAGCGTCTACCTGGTGGATATGCCTCAAGTAGAGTCTGCAGAAGTGGCTGCGGCAGTCCGTTGGAAGATCAAGGACCTGCTGGATATGCCGGTTGAAGATGCGGTGATCGACGTGTTTCCATTGCCGGACGATGCTTTTCAGGCGCGCAAGCAGATGGTTTATGCAGTCGCGGCCAATCGTCCAAAGCTTGAGCAGGCTATTGAAGTGGTTGAGCGAAGTGGTCTGTCGTTGAGTAGTATCGATATCCCGGAAATGGCCATGCGCAACGTGACCACGCAATTCGCGGACGATAGCAATGGGCTGGCATTTATCGCCCTCAAGGCTAGTGGCAGCATGATGAATGTGACCAGGAATGGCGAGCTGTACCTGACACGTAAAATCAACACGCCGGTTGGGCCAGATGCGCTGCTCGAGGTTGATTGGGAGATGGTCAGGGACCGGCTTGCATTGGAAATTCAACGCTCTCTTGACTATTTTGAGAGCCAGATGGGACAAAGCCCTATTACACAAATCATGATTGCACCGCGTCAGAAAGACACTGAGTCAATGATGAATTCGCTTGCTGATGCGCTGGCGTCCCCAGTGGGCATGCTGGATTTTTACAATGACCTGGACGCGCCACAGGAGATTACTGCGGAAACCAAGGGTGCCTGCATGATGGCAATTGGCGCGGCACTGAGAACTGATAGCGTGGGGAGCGCCTGACACGTGGCCAGCAATAGCCAACAGATCAATCTTTATCTGCCAGAGCTGCGGCCCAGGCGTGATCTGGTAACTGCAGTTAGAGCAGTTCAGCTCCTGTCAGTGCTGTTTGGTCTGGCATTGTTGGTGTCGCTGTTCCAGTGGTGGCAGACCCGCAGCTATGAGAACCGACTGACAGAAGTCGAGCTGGCGCTTCAGGAACAGACTGCTCGCACTGAGCGGCTGGAAGCAGAAGTGGCCGCGCGTGCTACCGACCAGGCGCTGGTCCGCGAAATGGATACACGCGAGCTGAGGGTCCAGCAGGCTCGCGAGCTTTACGATTTTATGCAGGGAACGACCCTGGGCAATCTTGTCGGTTATTCACAGCATCTGAAAGACCTGTCGCGTGCCTCGTTCACAGGTCTGTGGCTGCAGGAGTTTCGTATCGTAGGTAACGCTGACCAGGTGATGATTCGTGGTGTGGCCCAGGAACCGGCTATGTTGCCTGACTACGTGGGACGCCTTAGTGGCGGTAGCAGTGCAATAAGCACCCGACGATTCAATCGCCTGATCAGTTCACGCGATGATAATCAGCAGTCCCTCTACGAGTTTACGCTGGAGGCCAGTGAATGAGTCTTAAACGGCGCCTGAAAGCAGCGGGGGACTCATTTGATCGACGCCCAGCTGCAGAAAAGACCATTCTTGCCGTGCTCGGTCTGGGTATGCTGGTCTGGTTGTATACGATTTTTGTGTTTGATCCATTGAGCCTCGCTCGTGATGAGGTTGCCCGCCAGCTAGCGACTACTGAGGCCCGGTTGGGGACCATGCAGCAGCGCGAGCGGACCGCAGTTATTATGGGGAACGAAGATCCCAATCAAGCTGTGCGGCAGCGCATTGAACGAGCCATGGCCAATCAGCAACAGCTGCAGCAGCAAATCGAATCCCTGGCCGGCAATCTGGTGACGCCTCAATCCATGACACGATTGCTGACTTCCATGCTGGAAAGCCGCGAGGGTCTGGAATTGATTCGGGTTGAAAACCAGATGCCTATTCCGATGCGCGACAACCTGGCTGAGAGCAGTGGCGAGGGCGGTGCCTCGCAGACGGATGACGCTGAGCGCCTGCAAATTTTCAAGCACGTTCTGAGGCTCGAGCTGGAAGGCGATTATTTAAGTCTTATCAGTTACTTGCGAAGCGTTGAGGCGTTCTCTGAGCGATTCTTCTGGGATGAACTTCATTTTGTTCAGACTACCTGGCCTAATGCCCGTATCACGCTGCAATTGCACACTCTGAGCGCTGAGGAGGGGTTCGTTGGTGTTTAGGCCTCGCATTATGACAGGATTGATTAGATTTGTGGCGCTTCTGGCGGCTGTGACAATAGGCAGCAGCCTGACCGCGCAGACGCTGACTATTGATGGCGAGGTTTTTCGCGACCCGACTCAGCCGCCGCCAAGTGGAATTGCAATGCAGGCCGCTGAAGCGATGGCGGTAGTTGCAGGTGGGCCAGAAATCGCAATCAATAACACTAATTACGTGGTCAGTTTTGTCAGAACAGGCGGGAATCGACCCATAGCAGTTATCAATGATCGTCAACTGACAATCGGTGATATTGTTGACGGTGCCGAAATAATGGATATTCGCAACGGGGAAGTTGTGCTGTCAGCCGCAGGCAGAGATTACGTGTTAACAGCTTTTACGCGCTCAATCAGGGAGCCGGTTGAATGAGTTTCGAATTAAACCAGCAGACAAATGTCAGATGTCGTGAGCTGCGAATTTTGTTCGTGGCCGTGGCTTTTGCCATGCTTGGTGGCTGTGGTAGTGCGGCGGTAACCAATCAGCCCAGCACCGAAGTACTGGGCACCATGCAAAATGTCCTGAATGAAGCCGAGTACGGTTATGATGATGACCTCGCGCCACCGCCTGACGCCGACATCGTCAGAAATCTGATGCCCGGGCTGTCGCTAAACGATGACGTGCTGATCGAAGTCGAAGAGCGCTTCAATATTGTGGCAAATCGAGAACAGGCCCGAGATTTTTTTAATGGTCTGGTCGCCGGCACAGAGTATGGTATGACGATCAGCCCGGATGTGGAGGGCGAGATTACACTTAACATGCCGAATACTACGATCGAAGAGGCTATGACAGCTGTTGCTGACACTTACGGCTTCCAGGTCACCCGTAATGGCAGCACCTGGCAGGTTCGCCAGCCTGGCATGGAAACCCGCATCTTCACCATAGACTATCTGAACGTCAGTCGCAGTGGTAATTCGAGCGCTTCGGTATCGTCCAATAGTAATAGTGGTGGCGGTGGTGGTGCCGGTTTGGGCGGACTGGGTGGAGCCGGAGGCTTTGGTGGCGGTCTCGGTGGCGTCGGTGGCTTTGGTGGTGGCTTTGGTGGTGGTGGCTTTGGTGGCGGCGGACTCGGCGGTGGGCTTGGAGGCGCAGGTGGTTTCGCAGGTGGCGGTTCCGGTGGCGGCGGCGGGCAAGTAACCACGCAGACAGAGACAGACTTCTGGAGCGATATTCAGCAAACCCTTGAAGGAATGCTGGGGCTCAGCTCAGTCTCCCGCAGTAATAACCAGACATCCGGCCTGGGTAACGGGACGGGTCTTCTTTCAGGGTTAGTATCAAACGCGCCTCGTGCTAGTGCGGCAACAGACGAAGATGGTCGGTCTGTGGTTGTCCAGCCTCAGGTCGGCCTTGTCATGGTGACGGCAACACCACAAGAACTGGAGCGTGTAGCCACCTATATCGAGACGGCTCAGGACATTCTCGGACGGGAAGTAACTATTCAGATACAGTTCCTCGAGGTCATTCTCAATAAAGGATTCCAGTCAGCGATAGACTTTGACACCTTCGGGCCCGGTGGCAGCAGCAATTCGGACAATCGGATTGTTGGACAGTTTGGAGCCGGCGAACAGTCCAGCAATATTGACGCCATTTCCAACCCATTGTCGATAACTACCAATTTTACCGATTTCGATGCGGTACTCCGATTGCTTGAGTCACGGGGCACGACGCAGGTATTGTCCAGTCCCAGTTTGAAGGTGCTAAACAACCAGAAGGCAGTCTTTCAGGATGGCGATCAGGAATATTTCCAGACTAATGTCGGTTCAAACGTCGTCAGTAGCGGTGGCGCTGTCACAGAGTCCTCGTCAAGCAACCTGGAACAGTTCTTCTCAGGTATTTCAATGGATATTACCCCGCAGATCAGCGCCGCAGGCGAGATAACGCTGCACGTGCATCCGACCATCACGACAGTCAGCGAGCAGAACAAGTCAGTAGATGGTCAGCAGGTGCCGTTGGCACGGACCACCGTGCGCGAACTGGACAGTGTTATACGCGCCCGCGACGGCAGAATCGTCGTGCTGGGCGGTCTTGCTTACGAACGCAGTATAGACACTTCCGCAGGTGTGCCTGGATTGAACGACATTCCTGTAGTTGGTGCCGCCTTCGACCAGCGTCGCCGTACTACGGTTAAAAGCGAGTTTATCATTCTGCTGCGGCCGATTATTGCCAATCCGCAGTCAGAGCAGCAGTTGATTCGCGAGCGCAGTGACAGGCTGCGTGCATTAGGGCAAGATATCAACCCATTCGCGAATCAATAGCCAGAGGGTTGGTAGGCGCCATGTATCTGGAACATTTCGGTCTGCAGGAATCTCCGTTCTCGCTGACACCCAATACCGAGTTCTTCCTGAACATGGCGAGTTATCACGAAACCTTCAATATGTTGATGGTTGCGATCGCCAATCGTGAAGGGTTCATCAAGGTTGTTGGAGAAGTCGGTACGGGCAAGACCATGCTGTGCCGCAAGGTGCTGAATACACTTGAAGAAGATGCGCATCGCTACGTAACCGCTTATATTGCGAATCCGGTATTGAGCCCCAAAGGTCTATTTCTGGCCTTCGCCGAAGAACTGGGAATCGAAGTCGATAATGATATCGGGCATCACAGTCTGTTAAAAAAAATATCGCGCACACTGATGGAGCTTTCAGCGGAAGGGCGACAGGTCATACTGTTTATTGATGAAGCGCATGCAATGCCTCAGAAAACGCTGGAGGCACTCCGACTACTGACCAATATAGAAACTGAAAAGTCAAAGCTTTTCCAGGTAATCTTGTTTGCTCAGCCGGAGCTGGACGATATGCTGCGCGACAAATCATTGCGACAGTTACTGCAACGCATCACGTTTTCGTATCGGCTTGAAAGTCTGGACCGGGATGGCGTAGAGCGCTATGTATCACACCGAATGGCGAAAGCTGGCTACAACGGACCAGCCGTTTTTTCGTCCAAAGCGCTTGATGACTTGACTTCGGCTTCGCATGGAATTCCCAGGCTGATCAATATCCTGTGTCATAAGGCCTTGATGGTGGCATTCGGTCGAGGCGATCGTAGTGTCGAGCGTGACCATATGCAACGTGCCATCGCCGATACAGAAGGGGTTGAATTACAGCCACCGTCGCCCAGCTACCTGCGCCGCATCAGCGCGGTCATGGCCGTCATGGCGATTGCGCTGGCGGTTTACATGTTTAATTATTATTTGCGGTAGTTTGTCATGAGTTTAATCAACGACATGCTCAGAGACCTGGACGCACGGCGTCGCGATGCGCCGAGTCACGGAGCTGGGTCGGATAAACTCGTTCCAGCCACTCCCAGTTCGAGCTATCGTTCAGCAAAGCGCTCTGGAGTTCAGCCATGGTGGGTCGCGGTGGCAGCGCTGTTAATAGTCGCAGCCGCCACTGCCTTCTGGTTCCTGCGAGGTGCGCCAGCAGAGCAACGTACGTTGGCCCCTGTCTCTCTTGCAACGCCCGGCAGTGTCGCAAGCGCAGTCCAGGATGCGCCACAGGCTGAGTCGGATGCTGAAGCTGAGATGATTCGTGAACTTGAAAGGCGTCTCCAGGATCTTGAACGGCAGAATGAGGTCTTGGCGAATCAACAGGAAAATCAGTCGCTATCGTCGCCGTCAATGACAGCCAATTCGATCCGTTCGGATTCAGCCAGTGCCGTATCGATAGTGACAAGCAACGCTGGTCAGGCTCAAGCGGCCAGCAGCTGGCAGCCTCGTGACTGGGAAGTAGAACAGCAAAGCAGGCAACAGGCAGCAGCGCCCTCGCAGCAGCCCCAGTCTGGAACGTCCTCGCCGCAATCGGCTGATGGAGACGCGTCAATGGTGTCGGCTGCTACATCTGCGATATTGGCACCTGATCAATCGGGCGCGAGCGTGTCATCCGCGCCTGCTCAGTCAGCGGGGATAGTTCGCGAGCAGCAGCCACTGTCGCTCGGCGAACGAGACCGGCGTGAAGTCCAGACCGCCCTTGAGCAGTGGGCTGACGGCCAACGTATGGCCGCACTGCAAACGCTCGACAGCTTTATTTATCAAGAGCCGGAGGCGCATCTTGCACGAGAGATGCTGGCAAAACTTTTGATTCAGCAAGGAGAGCCAGAAAGGGCACTTCAGGCGGTTGAGCTGGGCTTGCGTATATCGCCCAATCAGGCCGCCTATAAGAAAATTAAGGCCCGCTTGCTGGTAGATGCTGGACAGGCACAACAGGCTGCAGATGTGCTCATGCAGCGCCCGCCGGCGATGTCCGCCGACGTTGAATATCACGATATGTTGGCAACCGCGTTACTGGCCAGCCAGAATTTTCGCGAAGCCATTAGTGCCTATCAGGCGTTATTACGCGAAAACGACTCAGTTGGGCGCTGGTGGTATGGCCTGGCAGTTGCTCTCGATACAACTGGCCGACGGCCTGAGGCGGCTGATGCTTACCTGCAGGCTGCCCGTCGTGACGACCTTCCAGCAGTACTACGTGAACAAAGCCGGGAACGGCTCGCGCTGATCAGAGCCGCCCAATAAGAAGCAACGGACACCCTTATGGCCGTTAGACAGAAAATCAGAATCGGTGACCTGCTGGTTAAAAATGGTGTGATCACCGAAGAACAATTGCAGCAGGCGCTCGCCAAGCAAAAAACGACAGGTCTGCGCCTTGGCCGTACGTTGATCAATCTGGGTTTTGTACAGGAAGATCGCTTCCTTGAGTTCCTTTCTGAGCAGCTTGGTGTACCTTTTGTCGACCTGCGCCGCTACAAGTTTGATCCTACCGTCGTCCAAAGACTTTCAGAGACTCATGCACGTCGTTTCCGTGCGATCGCCTTGTCTGAGAAGGGTGGTCTCCTGCTGGTGGGCATGGCTGATCCCACTGATATCTACGCGATGGATGCCCTGGAGCGATTGCTGCAGCAGCCCATCGAGGCAGCCGTTGTTCGCGAGAGTGAGTTGCTGGCGACTCTGGATATGGTGTATCGCCGTACTGATGAAATTGCCGGTTTTGCAGAGGAGTTGGACGAGGAGCTGACCGACGGTCAGTTTGACCTTGCCGCGCTAACGCCAGCAGATGACGACAGTGACGCGCCAGTCGTCAAACTGCTGCAATCACTGTTTCAGGACGCCGTACAGATTCGAGCCTCGGATATTCACATTGAGCCGGATGAAACGGTATTGCGAATTCGCCAGCGGATAGATGGAGTGCTGCAGGAGCAGATTGTCAAAGAGCGACGGATTGCGCCCGCACTTGTGTTGCGCCTTAAATTGATGTCTGGTCTGGATATCTCCGAGAAACGTCTGCCTCAGGACGGTCGCTTCAGTCTAAAGGTCAAGGAACGCAAGATCGACGTGCGTCTGTCGACCATGCCGGTTGAATACGGTGAATCCGTTGTAATGCGTCTTCTTGACCAGACAGATGGTGCTGCGGATCTGGATCAGGTGGGCATGGCACCCGAGATGCTGGAACAGTTCCGGCGATTAATCCACATGCCGCATGGCTTGATACTGGTCACGGGTCCTACCGGTTCTGGTAAAACTACAACTCTGTATGGTGCCTTGCAGGAACTGAATGATGCTGGCAAAAAAATCATTACAGTCGAAGACCCGGTGGAATATCGGTTACATCGTGTCAACCAGGTTCAGATCAACCCCAAAATCGGCTTGAGCTTTGCTCGTGTCCTGCGCGCTGCGTTGCGTCAGGACCCCGACATACTTCTGGTTGGTGAGATTCGCGACCAGGAAACCGCTGAAATTGCGCTGCGCGCCGCGATGACAGGTCACCTGGTGCTCTCAACATTGCATACCAATGACGCCGTTTCCAGTGCGATGCGACTGGTCGATATGGGGGCTGAGGGCTTCCTGGCGGCTACCGCAATAAGGGCAGTCATGGCGCAGCGACTGGTACGCAAGCTGTGTGATAACTGCTACATTGATTACACGCCGAATTCGCGTGAGCAAGCCTGGATCAAACACACCTTGGGCGATCGCGCTCAAATCAGCGTGTCCCTCAAACAGGCCAGTGGCTGCCACCGATGCAATAATACTGGCTATCGAGGCCGAATCGGTGTGTTTGAGCTTTTGGTGCTGAATGACGAAATGGCCGATGCATTGCGCCGCTCAGATTCCTCGGATTTTGTTAAGGCTGCAAGGCGAAGCAAGGGTTATCGTCCGCTTGTGGTCAGTGCTATGTTGGAGGCGCTGGATGGTATCACCAGCCTGGAAGAGGTTTATCGCGTCGCCGAGCAGATCGACGAAAGTAGCGACTGGATGCAAATCGAGCAATCTGATGTGAGTGAAGATATCAATCCTGATTCCGGTGAACAGGCGCAAGACAAACACACCATTGCCTGGGACGAAGGTAGCTGATTATGGCTTACTTTCAATACAAGGCCCGAAATAACCAGGGCTCCTTAATTTCTGGCAGCCTGGAGGCCGTCAATCTGGATGCCGCCGCGAGTGAGCTGCTGGGGCAGGGATATACACCGATCGATATTCAGGCTGCTCGCGGGCGCAGCGCCAATTCCAAACGGGAGGCCGAGCCTGGCAAACCCCAAAGCCGTCCGAGACCGACTGGCAAATCAAAGCCGGGTGGCAAGGTAGACCTGAATGCAGATGCTTTTCAGGTGCTCAATGCCGCGCTAAAAAAGCGCAAGATTACCCTGGACGACCAGATTATATTTGCTCGCCAGATGCAGAGTCTGACCAAAGCGGGCATGCCTCTGGACCGAGCGCTGAAAGGCCTGCAGGCTTCAAACAAGAATCCATCGTTTCAGGCGATCCTGAAGCAGATTCAGCAAAGTCTTGAGTCAGGGCAGACCTTGTCTACAGCACTTGGACATCACCCAAAGATATTTTCTACCTTGTTTGTATCGCTGGTGGATGTGGGAGAAAACACAGGGCGACTGGATTTGGCCTTCGAGCAGATCGTTCGTTACCTGGAGTTGGAAAAGAACACACGCAAACAAGTAAAGAGTGCGACGAGATATCCCACGTTTGTGATGGCGACAATTGCGGTCGCGCTGGGCGTAATTACTTATTTTGTAATTCCCGCATTTGCCGATACCTTCGCGCGCTTGGGTGCCGAGCTACCGCTGGAAACCCGAATTCTTGTGGGTATCTCCAATTTCGTGGTCATGTGGTGGCCTGTGTTGCTAGGTGGAGGTGTTACTTTGCTGGCTGCTTTCAAGATTTGGTCCGGATCGCCCAAGGGTGGTTTGATGTGGGATGAAAAAAAGCGCATGTTGCCCTTGGCGGGCAAGGTTATCGAAAAAGTAGCACTGGCGCGTTTCGCGCGAACGTTTTCAATGATATTGAAGTCTGGTGTACCCATCGTGCACGGTATGGGCGTAGTTGCTAGCACGGTCGGTAACCGCTTTATTGCAAAGCGTATTATCAAGATGCGAGAGGGCATTGCTCGGGGCGAGACGTTATACAATACAGCTGTCAACGCTGGCATGTTTTCGCCGCTGGTGTTGCAAATGATCGCTGTTGGCGAGGAAAGCGGCACCATCGACCAGTTAATGGAAGATGTGGCCGAATTTTATGATGCTGAAGTGGAATATGAGCTCAAGCGTATGGGCGAAGCTATCGAGCCTATATTGATAATTGTTATAGCAGGTATGGTCTTGATCCTAGCCCTGGGTGTGTTCCTGCCAATCTGGGATCTAAGCACGGCGACTCGCTCCTGATGTTCAGTATTATCCTGATTGGGAACATTCTGGGACAAATTACTATCTGTTTTGGTGCATTTGGGGCTGATAAAGACATCTCGCTCTAGTCTGTGCTGAAACTGCCTGATAGTCTCTGCGAAAGATCGCGATAGAGCCAATCGAGCATTAAATGAAGGAAACCCGAGGTCAACGCATAGCTGCCGGGGCACGACAGAGCGGTTTCTCGCTGTTTGAGATGACGGTCTACATTTTGGCCGCGTCAATATTGTTCGCTGCAGCCTTCAATCGATACCAGGCTTTTCCTGGCGAGGCGGAGCGTGCGAACTTTCTGGCGGTGCAGGCCCAGCTCAATGCGGGAATCAACCTGCAGATGATGCGATTAATTGCCTCGCAGGACTGGCACAACGCCCAACGGCTCGATGGCATGAATCCGATGGAGCTGATGCTGACGCCGCCGGGCAATTATGTTGGTGAGATCGTTGGCGCAGACATTACAAGCCTGCCAAGGCGTATCTGGTACTTTGATCGCAGTCGTAGTGAGCTGGTTTATCTGGCAGAAAATGCCGAAAATCTCTACCTGCTCAACAATGGACAACGTGTCCCAACTGAGCGACTAAGTTTCAGAGTGAGCAACCGCTACTCTGGCAGCGGAAATTGGGAAGGCATTGTACTAGCGCCGGTGTTGCCTTATGAATGGCAATCCGTGCCACTGGAAGTGCCGACAGCACCGCCGGTAGGCGGAATCGTAGAAAATGGACTGCCAGACGGAGTTTCGGTGGGCCAATAAGGGAAGAAAACGGCTAAGGTGGCCATAAAACGCTGGCTGGCAAGTGGTAGAAAGGGACAAAAAGGGGTAAAAAAGGAAAAATTGGGGAAGCTTAGGGCGCAGGCATCTAGTTTGACGATAATCGCGCTGCTACGATGACTTCCAAGCTAGTAAGCGAGCGATTGTTCCTGCAATAGCAAAATAGACTAACAGTCGTGGAATACACCAGTTGTAAAAATACGTAACGAAAAGAAATGCTGAGTGATCATTGAACGTTTGCGGTAGATCGAAAACTTTTAACCAATTAAAACTTGATTAACGCTGGAACGGGATACGGAAAGGCGAGAGCTGATACCAGACCCACTATTTAAGGAGTGAGGAAATGAATATTCAACTTAAATCGAAACAACAGAAAGGTTTCACAATCATTGAGCTGATTGTGGTCATTCTGCTTCTGGGTATCCTGGCTGCAACTGCTCTGCCGAGATTCCTGGATGTTACTGATGAAGCCCACGATGCAGTTGTCGACGGTCTGGTCGGTGGTCTGAATACTGGCGCAGCCCTGTTCAGAGCTACCTGGGTTGCTCAGGGCCAATCTGTGACTGAGGACGTTGATGGCTTTGGTCTGGGAACTTTGTTTGCAAATAGCAACGGCTACCCGGTAGGCACTACAACCTCAGCTAACATGACAGCTACCAGCTGTGAAGCAATCTATAACGGCTTGTTACAATCAGGTCGTCCAGAAGCCGCTGATGTCACAGTGCCCTTTGCCGACATCGCCTCCGCGACCGCAATTTCAGAAGACATCGATACAGCAGCTGGCGCAGATGCCGATATGCAGGTTGCAGCAGTCACCATCCCCGATGCTGGCGGTTATGACGATGCCGTTGAATGTCGCTACTACTACATTGGTCAGTTCCGTCGCGCACCTGCCTCAGATGCAACCGCTGCGACAATCCCGCTTCTGACATTGAGTCTGACAAATGGCGAAGTCACCGTCTCTGACTTTACTTACCAACTGCCGACTCCATAAATCCGAGCAGTTAATGTGACGTCACAGGGCGTCGCTGAAATACAAAAAGGCCTCAAGCCAGCGCACGGCAAGAGGCCTTTTTGTATTAAAGTCTGCGTAAAGGTACCGATAGCTGCAAATCCTCGGAGAGGCCGATGCATAAAAACAGTCCAGAGGCCGGGTTCACAATCACCGAAATAGTTATTGTGATTGTTTTGGTGGGCATTATTGCAGCCCTGGGCATGTCCCGTATTCTCCGCTCAGACACTTACAATGCCATCATTGTCCGTGACCAGGTTGTATCATTGTCCCGCTCTGCACAGCAACGCGCCATTGGCCGCTCGGATGTAGTCTTGACCCTGCGTCCCGTTGGCAGCAACCTGGAAGTTGAAGTCGAGGACGATAACGGCGTGATGCAGAGAGCTACTCTGGGCCTGGATAGTGTCTTGCTTAGCGCTGATGTGAACGAACTCGATAGCTGTGGCAGCACGACAGGCTCGACAACGTTAACAACTTCCAACGAACTGGTTTTTGAGTTTGATGAATTGGGCGATCTGCTGCGCGGCGGGGTAACGGGTTCGCCTGGCTACCCGGTCACAGTGACAAACGGAGCTCGCTTATGCATCGACAACGATCCGCTCATGTCCGTTTGTTGGTCGACCTCCGGCTACGCCTATGTGGGGGACTGCATTGAATAACCATCCAGCCATAGCGCACCAGCGAGGTGTCACACTAATCGAGCTGATCACCGTTATAGTCATTATGGGGGTGGCCTTGATAGGTGTGACTACAGCTATCTCATCAGCAGTGTCACGAAGCTCGGATGTCATGCTTGAAACACGGGCGCTGGCGCTTGCCCAGAGTTATCTGGACGAGATTCTGGCGCGGCGCTTTGATGAGAACTCCGCGCCGCGAGGTATCCCGCCGTGCAGGGCCAATTGCACAGCGGAGGGCAGTTTTGGGCCGGATGGAGGGGAGACTGGCCGCGAGGACTATGATGATGTGGATGATTACAACGGCCTCGACGAGGGTTACGAACAGCCTAACCCGTTACGTGATGCTGAGGGTAATACCCGAGAAGGGTACGAAAATTTCAGGGTTCAGGTCTCAGTCCGCTATCTTGAGCTGGGCAGCGGGGGAACGGAGGAAAATCTGGCCAGTGAACCTAATGACCTGGACGATGAACAGGACGCTAAATTAATCACGGTCACTGTCAGCCATGTGAGTCGTCCAGAAGGGTGGGATTACAGCGCCTACAAGGCTAACTTCTAATATGAATACTTACCGAAACAGAAGCCAAGGCATCAGCTCATCACGAGGTTTTACGCTTATTGAACTCGTGATCACCCTCGTTGTCTCCGCGATTCTGGCTATCGGAATCGTTGGTTATATCGGAGATGCAGTGGAAGGTTTCTCGGCAGCGGGCAATCGCAATAAACTGGCGACCTCAGGCAGAAGCGTAATCGACCGCTTGACCCTGGAAATGCATAACGCAGTACCCAATAGCATTCGAGCTTCAACAGCCCAAGGCACTGGCGACCAATGTCTTGAGTTTGTCCCATTTATCGGTGCCTCAAGTTACCGCGATGCGCCATTTACCGGCAGTGGCGCTGCCGAATTCGAAGCGATCGACTTCAATCCGGCGTTAACACTAGCATCTCCGGCCGGGCGCTACGCCGTCATTTACCCTATTAGCACTCAGGCTTTGTATGACGGAGGCTCACCCGGGCCACGCGCGTTAATTGACGAAATCGAAGACACCGGTGGCAATGATGGAATAGTCACGGTTCGACTTGACGCACCGCATCGTTTCTCTCGTCGCTCTCCAGTAGACCGCTTCTACGTCGCTGAGCAACCAGTGAGTTTTTGTGTGGAAGGCGGGCGCCTGTTCCGCTACGAAAATTATGGTTTTCAGTCCAGCCAATGCACGCCGGATACCGTCTCCTGCTTACCTGAGACGGCGCCTGATCGCACGCTTATCAGTCTGAGTATCGATAACGCAACGTTGACAGCGTTTGAAATCATGCCTGAGACATTACGTCGAAACGCCATTATTGCGATTGATTTGAATTTTAGTGACTCAGGTGATGACGTGCGGATAAAACACGAGGTGTTGACGCGAAATGTACCCTGATCATCACATACAACTTTGGGTAACGAGCAAAACAGGACGAGCAACTGGGCTAGTGCACGGGCGCCCGCTGAAGCCATTTCCTTATAAGCAGCGGGGCATTGGTCTGCCTGCCGCGATTTTTGTTATTACCTTGATGGCCGTGATTGCGGTCAGTATCAACTACCTGGTCTCGCAAAATGCTGAAACCTTCGAAGAAGAAAACCGCCTTACACGCGCCTTTTACGCGGCAGAATCAGGGGCTGGCTTCGCAATGAATGCCCTGTTCCCACCAGAAGAGTTTCCCAACTACGACACCACTGCGATATGCCCGGAAAATGCCGGGAGCCCGCGCGAGTACGATTTTGAGGCTGATGGCCTGTCAGCTTGCAGTGCCGCAGTCAGCTGCGTAACCGACGCGACAGTGGATGGTCGGGATTATTTCACCATCACCAGTGTCGGCAGTTGCGGGGATGTAACCCGCACTGTGCGGGTTCGCACCAGCTTTGATGCCGATTAAGCTGTTGCTAAATCAAGGCATCAAAACGTACTAGATTGCACCAACGGCAACAAAGATGGCGAGTACCACGAGTATCGTCAATACTGCAGTAACGCTGTAAGTGACAGCATTGCTGGGCCCTACATGGCAGCGGTATGGGTCCAGTTGCCGGGTGTGGTCACTGTCGCGCTGAGCGATGTCGCGTTGCAGGCGGATTTTGAAGTTGTCGAACTTCTCAACGAGTTGCCAGCCCGCCTGAGCTTCTTCGTGCAGGGTCTGTTTCAGATTGGCGGGTTTGGCAAAGTAGGGAACGGTCGATTGAATGACTTTGTATTCCAGGTCCATGGTCGTCTCCGCAGCCGTTGAGGATTTTGTAAATCAATTTTGTGGCCAGCCGGTCTATTATGCAACGACTCGTGCGGCTAGAGTGGGACAAATTGGGGCATTTTTGTGGGCCGAAAGATACGACAGATCTGAATTAAGCCGCCATATTAGATAGAATGTGTAAGTTGATAATAATGCATTATTTATTCAGGTGTGACCTCCAATGCGAGACCAGCGGCTAACGCGGCCTCCACATACAAGCAAGGCCCCTGACTGTCGTCGGGGTAAATCTGCTGGCCGACAGATGCTCGGCTGGGGCGCACGCCTGCTCGCAGCTGTTGCTGCTGGCACTATGGGAGTCAGCCTGGTGATCGCCCAGACACCAGGGCCGCTGCCCGTTATCGGCACCGGCGGCAACACTATTCAACAGGTCACTTCACCACTTTTTGGCACCGGCGGAAATTCCCAATATACCCAGGGCGCCTATCGTGTACATGTATTTACTGGTAGCGGCACATTCACGCCGCCTCAAGGTCTGACGCAGCTTGATGTGCTGATTGTAGGCGGTGGCGGTGGTGGTGGTGGCTTCCGTGACGGTGGCGGCGGCGGCGGTGCCGGCGGTTTGCGCTGGGAAACCGGCGTGACAGTCAATCAGTCAAGCTACAATATTGTCGTCGGCCCCGGTGGTGCTGGAGGCAATAATACCAACACTGCCTCTGGCGACGGCCAGGCGGGTGGCAATTCCTCGTTCGGCGCCCTGACAGCCACCGGTGGTGGCGGTGGTGGTCGTGGTGATGGTAGTGCAACCACGTCGGCTGGCAAAAACGGCGGTTCGGGCGGTGGCGGCGGTTCAACCAACCAGAACAATAACCCCAGAGCGGGCGGTTTGGGCACGTCGGGTCAGGGTAATAATGGTGGTCAATCCAATACAAGCTCCAATAATAACAACCAGGCTGCCGGCGGTGGTGGCGGTGCCGGTGCGGCAGGTGCTGCCGGTAGCAATGGCGCAGCAGGTAACGGTGGTATAGGTCAGGACTTCAGCGCTCAGTTTGGCACGGGTGTAGGCGCCAGCGGCTGGTTCGCGGGCGGTGGTGGTGGTGGCAAGCGGAATAGTCAGTCTGCAGGTACCGGTGGTCAGGGCGGCGGTGGTAATGGTAATAACCAAAATGGCGGCGGCAGCGCTGGACAGGCCAATACCGGCGGTGGTGGTGGCGGCGGTGGTGGTGTAGGCACGTTTAACGGCCAAAACGGTGGCAGCGGTATAGTTATCGTGCGCTACATTCCACCCACAGAGAATTTCGTTGTTCACAGCTTTACCTCCAGTGGAACATTCGTCCCGCCACCAGGCGTCAGTTCCGTAGACGTGCTGACTGTCGCCGGTGGTGGTGGCGGTGGTACCTCGCGGGGATTTGGCACGGCGGGCGCCGGTGGTGGTGGCGCGGGTGGTCTGGTATACCGAACCGGATTTGCCGTGTCCGGTTCCGTGCCAGTTACTGTCGGTGCTGGCGGTGCGGCAGGCGCAGGCGCTGCCAACCAGAGCGGGGGTAATGGCGGCAATTCTACGTTTGGTTCATTAACTGCTCTCGGTGGCGGTGGTGGTATTGGCGGCAATGGTCAGGGTAACGCCGGTGGTTCGGGTGGCGGATCCCGGGGTGCTGCAGGTGGTCTGGCGCAACAACCAGGGGCAGCGACGACGGGTAGTGGATCGGCCGGCGGCACCAGTGGTGGTTCTCCTGGGGGCGCTGCTGCCACAGGCGGTGGTGGTGCGGGCGGCGCCGGCCAGAACCTGGCGGGTACCAGCGGCGAAACGGGCGGCAACGGTGGCGTCGGTCTGTCTTATAACATCAGCGGCACATCAACCTTCTATGCCGGAGGTGGTGGTGGTGGTGCAGCGCAAAACCTTGCGGCCGGCGGCACCGGCGGTAATGGCGGCGGTGGTAATGGTGGTAACGACGCTACGCCCCCAACTGCGGGTACCGCCAACCGTGGTGGCGGTGGTGGTGGTGGTAATAACTCTGTAGACGGTGCGGCTGGTGGCAGCGGTATTGTGATCGTTCGTTACCGACCGCCGAGCGCTTCAATCACCACGCAGCCGTCAACATCAGCCA
Source organism: Pseudohongiella sp. O18 (assembly GCF_021729085.1). GTDB lineage: Bacteria > Pseudomonadota > Gammaproteobacteria > Pseudomonadales > Pseudohongiellaceae > Pseudohongiella. The sequence continues at coordinate 1,169,297 of NZ_JAJSAR010000001.1, forward strand.
TCAGTGCTACGCCCTTCAATCAGCCAGCCGTGGTCACGCTGCTGGATGCCAGCGGCAATCCTGTCGTGGGCAGGAATGTCACAGCGAATATTGAGACTGGTGGTGGTACGCTTGGCGGCACCACTACGGTGGCGACCAATGGCTCGGGTCAGGCAGTGTTTACCGATTTGACCATCACGGGCTCGGCGGGCGTTCGAACGCTTGGATTTACCCCAACCGGCACCAATACAAAGTTGATATCGAACAACGTCACTTTGATCTCCTATCACTTTGAGATTTCGCACCAGACGAGCAATGGGCGTTGTAGTGCGTTTACACCCATCACCATCAGCGTTGTCGACTCCAACAATAATCCGGTCACCAACTTTGCCGGTACCTTCACCCTCAACAACAGCTCTGTGGGCAGTTACGCGCTTGCCGCTGGTCAGCAGGGATCAGTAAACGACGCGACGCTGAATGATGGTCAGGCCCAGGTAACCATGGTTGCCGGCAACAATGGCAGCATTGTGGTCAATTTCTCTACCAGTGTGGTTCAGACCTATCAGTTCAATGCCAGTGCGGGCTCTATTGGAACGCAGAACTATGCCATATCATTGACCATTGAGGATTGTGCGTTCCGTATTTTCCACGATGGTGCGAGCAGCGCCTGCACGGTTGAACCGATTACCATTCGTGTCGTTACCGCATCAGGTACCACAGTGGCAGGTTATACAGGCAGTGTGAATATAAGCACAGCAGGAGTTACCGGAGGCAACTGGAGTAAAACCAGCACAGCCAGCGATGCGCTGGGAACCTTGACACCCGGCACAGCGAATACCGGTGCCGCCTCGTACACGTTTGTCGCCGCAGATAACGGCGAGATTATTCTAAACTTTCAGAACAACAGCATAGAGACGGTCAATTTTAATATTGTGGCGGCGAATGTGTCGCAACCGTCTGGCCAGTACGATCCGAATTTAACCAATACCGCCTGTACGTTTCGGGTAACGCATAGCGGCAGCTCGGACGTCTGTTCCATTGAGCAGATAACCCTGACGCTGGTCAACAATGTTGGTACACAGATCACCAACTACACTGGCACTGTCAATTTGAGCACCAGTACCGGCTTTGGTACCTGGGTTGATATAGGGCAGAGCGATGGCAGCCTGGTCGATCCGGTAAACGAAGACGGTAATGCCACTTACGCGTTTCAGGCGTCGGACAACGGCCAGATTGTCCTTGGGTTCCGGCATAGCTCCAATACCGGACCAGTCAATATCAATGTCTCTGATGGCGTCTCGCTGGATCCCCGCAGCTCTGCGAACATGTACGACCAGAACATCCAGATTGCGCTGTGTACTTTTGAAATCTCCCATGGATCGGCGGCCAACGCCTGCGAAATCACGCCAGTCACCTTTACGGTACGTGACAGTAGCAACAACATTGCGACCGACTATATCGGAACCATGCGGATCAGTAACAACACCAATGCAGGTGACTGGTTGCTGTCCGGCACTGCCGAAGGCTCCATCACTGCACCATCCGGCGTCAATACCGGCATCGCAGACTATACGTTTGATGTGGATGATCAGGGACAGGTCATTTTGAATTTTACCAGCACGATAACCGGCATTATCAATTTCGATGTCGAGGACGGATTGATAGTCGAAAATGGGGCATTTGACCCCAACCTGTTTTATAGTGGCTGTTTTCCATCAATATTTGATGGCGCCCAGTGTACCAACCCCGGTACCTCAACATCGGTAAGTATCCCTGCTACAAACACCCAGGCATCACTTAAATCGCGGATGGTGCTGATGGCCACCATGCAGATTGGTGATTCCAGCCCGGGCACCTCCGCGACGTTTGCAGGTGTGCCCATGACGCGTGTAATTCGTGTTGAGAATGATGACCAGGCGCTGGGCGTTACGACGGAGATCTGGGCCATTTTTGACGCCGATCTGCCATCGGCAGCGGGATCTTACGCTGGCGTATTTAGTGGGGGGGTAAATAATCCTTCCATCTGTATGATATCGGTTACCGGTGTCGAGCAGGGTATACCTATCCCCGCGGCGACTCCCAGCCAGGGGCCAGTTAACGGCAATACCTACACTGGCCCCTTTGTTAATGGCCAGCATACGGTCTCATCAGGTATCACCACGGATACGAATAACTCCTTTGTCTTTAGCGTGGTAGCCAACGATACCATTCTGTTTAACAGCTTCAACTCCTGGTTCTTCCGACCCTCTCAACCACTGTCGACCTTGAGCGGAATTTGGGGAGGGTACATCTCGAGTGGCAGCCCGCCCTTCAGGGAGGCGCCTACACAGTCACGGCCGAACCAGGCGCCGGTGGGAGACGATGATCCGAGGGGTGCGTCGGCGGGCTCAGCCGGTGTGTTGAGTGCCGCCGGTTTTATCGAAGTGGTCGAGCCCTTTGAGGGCTTCAGCTTCCAGGGCCCGACCATGAACGCGATGGCGGTGGCAGCATTCCGGCCATTGATCAACGGGGAGCCGCTGGCTGACGACTACGTGCCCGTCACACTATACGAAACCTACTCAGGCTCCATGTCCTATGTCGCACTGGGTAACTCCATGAGGCTCAATGGGTCGAGAGCTGACCTGGTTCCCGATCCCTCTGTGGATTGTACTTTCGTTGCCGAGGGTACCGGCACTACAGGTACGCTTTCCCTGCCCGCAGGCTCTACCGTGACAGCAGCCTATCTCTACTGGATGGCCTCAGGCGACGAGGAAGATGCTGATAATCAGGTGTCATTCGGTCCTGACGGTAGCGAAGTTGCGGTGGTTGCAGACCAGATGTTCCAGGCGGTCAATGTGACTGCCGTGGATGCCGGCTTCTTTGCCGGTTATGCGGAAGTGACCTCGCTGGTCTCGGGATCGGGAACCTACCGGGTCAAGGACCTGGCTGTGCAAAATGGTGGCGTGTGGGATGATAACGGTACCTGCGCTGGTGGATGGGCCATGATTGTAGTTTATGAACATCCGGACGAGCGTTTGCGTGTGCTGAACCTGTTCCATGGACTGCAGCCCTTTCAGTATTCGGCATTCACACTGGTGCCGCGTAACTTCCGTATGGCTACTTATGATTTTGCTGAAATATTACCTAATGGTCAGGTAACCCACATTACTCTGGAAGGCGACGAGCAGCTATCCACGGGGGATGAATCTCTGGGAATACAGACAGCGCCCAACGCGACAACATTCAGTTCGTTGCCGAACAGCTTCAATACATCAAGCAATGAATTTAACTCAACCGTGACGCGACCGATTTACGCGGTTGGCGGAACCGGATTTTTTGAATTCCAGTCCACAGCAGGCATTAATGGCGATGGCTACCAGATCGACTTCCCAGGGCCTGACGCACAGGAATCGGGGCGCAGCGGTAATCAGATTGGCTCAACCTGGGGTATTGACGTTGATACACACTATCTCAGTCCCACCGTATTGCAGAACTTCTCTCAGCCAAACGCCGAGGCTGAGGAAATCACCACGCGTTATAGCGCAGGCCAGGACGTCGTGCTGCTGGTCTCCGAGGTTATCAGTGTCACCAACTTCCCGATCGCGGATATGGAAGTGTTCCTGTCGCAAAGCGGTACACTCAAAGTCAATGGAACCGCGAATTACCAGGTGACCGTTACCAATAATGGCAATGGGTCGGTATCCGGTGGTGATGCCAATGGTGAAGTCACCGTCGCCATGAGGCTGCCGGCAGGCATGAGTTTTACCTCAACAGGCGCGGTTAGTGGCACAGGCTGGACCTGTAGTGTTACGTTGTCACCAGGCGCATTCACATGTACCTATGATATCGCCACGACCTATTCCGGCGGGCAACTGCCCTCCGGTAGCAGTTTGCCAGTTATCAACATCAACGCTCAGATCGGCAGTCCCACAGACTTCCCACTGCTGGATAACACCACACCTGTCGTTGTAAGGATGCAGCACACCGGCGGTAACTGTACTGCGGAAGCCAACGGTTATATCCCCGACCCGGAAAGTTGTGATCGAGCACCGCAGTTTGATAACCGAAACGACCTGCAGGGTGGCGTGATTGACATCGATGACCTGAATCAGAAGTCATCCAGCAACAATAATGTGGATCGCGTTGTAAGTTCCATTCGTGGCCTCGAAACCAATCTGCGCATGCAGAAGTCTGTAATCGGCACGCTTGAGACCGGACAAACAGGCCAGTACCAGCTGATTGTTACCAACCTGGGGCCGGATCCCACATCAGCGACAATCACGGTGACAGACAGTCAACCAACTGGTGTTCAATTTACGAGTGCGTCAGGTGTGGGCTGGACCTGTGGCACGGTAAGTCCGACCCTCAGTTGCACCTATGCAGGGTCGCTGGCAGTCAATGCCAGCGCGACCATTCTGTTGAATGTTGATGTAGTGGGCGGTCAGGGCTTTAACGTAACGAATACGGCGCAAGTCAGTATCGGTACCGGAAACTTCGATACCGTGCCCAGCAACAATGCCGCAACTGATATCACCACGATTGTGGGACCACCAGTAGCTTCACAAGAGCGATTCCTGCTGTCAGTGTCGACCCCGGCGAATTCGACAAGTATTGGTGGGCTTGGACCGTTCGAGAATCACGACCTGATTATCTACGACCCGGCGACGGATCAGGCCACAATGTTTTTTGATGACAGCCTGGTCAATAGTGGACGAATCGATGACATTAATGCGGTGCACTTGCTCAAAAATGGTCATCTGATTCTTTCAGCCAATGGTTCCAGCACGATTGGCAGCAATAACCTGGCCTTTGGTCCGTCTGACCTGGTGCGATACGACCCTATTCTCGATCAGGCGACCCTGTTCCTGGATGGTGACACTGTTTTTGCGGATCCCAATAACACCAATATCAATGGTGTGTACGTGATGGATGACTGCAGCGCCAACAATAATAATGAAAGCTGTAGTGTACTGTTCACTACCACTACAGGTGGAGTTGCCGGTACCAATAACCTGGCATTTACCAGCTCGGATATTGTCATTTACTATCGTTCCGGTCCTCTGGCTGGACAGGCAGCGATATACCTTGAAGGCAGTGATTCGGATGTATTTGGTGCAACCGAAGGCAACGGCAATGTAAACGTAGATGCGTTTTACCTTCGTGTTGATCCAAACAATCCCAGTGGTGTGATCGATACCTTTGTGCTTTCGGCTGACAACGCGACCGCTGTCATTGGCGAAGGCCTTGATCCGGTAACGGGTACCTTATTCACGCGAGATGATGTCACGGAGCTTGATAGAACGGCAGGTGAGACACAGAATCTTTTTGTGGGTGACGAGCAACTCGGCGTTTTTGAGACCTCGAACAATAACCGTCGCCTGGATGCTTTGCACCTGATCGAAGATGGCTATATCGGGCACTTCAGGGTTCGACAGGACCAGGGCGGCAGTGTGTGTGAAGCGGGCGTCATTCGCATCAGCAAGCACGACGGTCTGACCCATAATCTTGATACAGACTATTACGGGTCGGTACGCATCAGCACCAGCACAAACTACGGTACCTGGCAATTGCAGACCGGGAATGGCACTTTCACTGACCTGGGTAACGGTGATGCCCGTTACACGTTCGCTTCATCAGATGGCGGTGAGGTAGTGCTGCGACTGCTGCACGACCAGGCAAATACCGTCAATGTAAACGTTACCAACGGGATTGCGACCGAACTGGCGGGCAGTGAAGACCCCAACTTTACATTCAATGATGTCCTGACCCCCATTACCTGGTTCGATACCTTCACCACGTCTGCGTTCACAAACAATGAGGGTAGCCGCAACTGGTCTGGCGCGTGGACAGAAGTTGACGGAGTGTCTGGGACAGTTGGCAGTGGAGCAGGTCCGGGAACCGGTAATATCCAGGTCATTACGGCCACTGGACGCCTGCGTCTGACCAGCAGTGTAGCAGCAAATAACAACAGCATTTCACCGTCACTGACTCGCGTGTTTGACCTGGACGCAGTGCCTTTCAGCGAAGATGTGTTCCTGAATTTGCGGTACGGACACACGGCGCTTGCTGCCAGTGACTCACTGGTCGTCGAGGCCCGAGGGTCATCCAGCGACCCCTGGTTGTTGGTCAACAATTTCACAAACATCACGGCCAACCAGGCCAACTCGTCAATTCCAGTGTCGTACAACCTGAGCACGATTCTGGGTAATGGTTCCCAGAGCTTCTCTGCCACCTCGCAGGTCCGCTTCCGCGTAAACAGTGGATACGAGCTGGAACGCTACTTCTATGTGGATCAGATCGAGATAGCGACCGCAACTAACGAGTGTGGCTACACAGGCACGGGTTCGCTGGACCACTACGCTATTTCTCACTCGGGCTTTGGTATCTCCTGTGTTGGATCGACCATCACTATAACAGCGCATGACTCGCAGGATGATCCGATTGATGCGGGCGGTGAAACGATAAACCTGAGCATCGCGCCTGCCAAAGGCGTCTGGGCTCGTGTATTGTCTGGCGCCGGTGCACTCACCAGTATTGCTTCACAGACCGATAATGGTGTCGCGTCGTACACATTTGCACCTGGAGAACAAAGTGTATCCCTGCTTTTGAACTACACGGTACCAGCAGGTGCCTCGCAGCCGGTCAATATCAACGTGCAGGGTGTAACCAGTACCAAAACAGAGATTGAGGATCCAACCCTGCAGATATCTGAAGCCGGCTTGCGTTTTTACAATGAGACTCAGTCAAACGAAACCATTCCGTATCAGATCGCAGGTAAGCCTTCCAACGTGAACCCGCTGGCGCAAATACTGACTTTGCAGGGTGTTCGCAGCTCGGATGACAATCCGCAGCAGTGTGTGCCGCTGTTCGATGCGGGCCAGACCCTGACAATTGGCGTGGCCGCAGAATGTAAGAACCCGGGCAGCTGTCAGGCTGGAGAGTCGTTCAGCGTTAATGGTGAAACTGTTTCCCTGGTAAACGATAACAGCACCGACGGAGCTACAACCTACACTGATATCGACTTGAATTTTGTCACGCAATCCAGTGGTGCACCGGGTGCTACACTGGTGCTGAATTACTCCGATGTTGGTGTAATGCAGTTGCACGGTCGTTTCGACATTCCGTTTGGTTTCTTTGGTACGCCATCGCCGGATAATCCGCTGACAGCGCCTGGCTACTCAGGAGACCTGATGGTGGGCAGCAGTGAAGAGTTTGTTGTAAGACCATTCGGTTTCGCCATCGACTTTCCCGGCGCGCAAGGGCTGGACCGGGCTGGCAGTCTGCCAGCAAACAATTTTGCTGACCGCAACGGCGCCACTGCAGACTCCTATGCCGCGGACCAGGACGGCAATGTTTTTGTAAATGCTGGTGAGGGTTTTGATCTGGTTGTGACGTCAATGGGATGGCAGGCTGGTGACGACGTGGATCAGAATGGTCAGCCAGATGCGGGTGCCAACCTGCATGATAATCGCGCAACACCCAATTTCTACTATGACAGTGATGGCGTCAGTGATAACTATCGCATCAAACTGTCGGTCACAGAAAACCAGGTGGAAGCTCTGGGCGGCGTGCGTGGGACGCTCAGCCAGGATATTCTCAATTACAATAGTTTTAATAACTACGCGGTTGCCGCAACAGGGTTTCTGAATACCAATTATAATGAAGTCGGTATCATCGACTTACAGGCGCAATTGGTCGACAGCAATGAAGACCCGGTCACTTACCGCGGAACTGATGTGATTAATGGTGCAGTCAGTGACGTTGGACGCTTCTACCCGGTTCGTTTCGAAGTGACCAGTGATATGTTGCTGCCACGTGTTAACGCCACGTGCAGTCCGCCATCCGTATTTACCTACATGGATGAGCCTTTCGGTGTCGAAGTAGAGCTGGTCGCCCGCAATGTGCAAGGCGACCCGACTGTGAACTACCGAAATGTCTTCGCAAAGCTGGGCGCATACAACGACCTAAATTTCCGGGCGATCGAGGAAAGTAACCCCGGTGACAATAATAACCTGACGACGAGACTGGCAAACAGCAGCGTGCCAACTAATTTCCAGACTGACTGGGGGTCCATACAGGGTGGCGAGCTGGTGCTTGATGGCAATCTGATATTCCAGCGGGCCAACCCGGCTGACCCAGACGGCCCATTCTCTGGTCTGATCATTGCCATGGTACCGATTGACAGTGACGGCGTGACGCTGGATGCTGGCGATCTTGATGCCGAGATAACGGACGGCGACCCAGAGTTCTTCGAAATTGACAGACATGATTTCCGATACGGCCGTTTGCTTGTAAACAATGCCTACGGTCCGGAAACCGAGCCGCTCGCCATTACGTTACAGGTCGAATACTTTGATGGCAGCCGGTTTATCATTAACAGCGACGACAACTGTACATCGATAAACGCCGCAGAGTTGGACCTGCTGTCGGGCACCTATACCGGCAATCTTGATGACGGTGAGACAGCGATCACTACACCACAGACCTCCACTTTCCATGACGGCCGCATACAGGGAGTTCAGGCAGCTACCAACCCAACTGATCCAACGCTGGAAGCATCAGCGCCAGGCGAAGACAATGGTGGCACCGTTGATGTGGAGTTGGATCTGGACGATCTGGGGCTGCAGTTCCTGCAGTTCCGCTGGCCGCATCAGGATGTCAATTACAATGAGAACCCGCGTGCACAGCTTGAGTTTGGTCAGTTCCGCAGCCACGACAGGGTCATTAACTGGCAGGAGCTTTATAACGGGCCGTCACCCTGACGGCCCTTGAAATTGGTCTGGGCAGCTACCATGATGAAATGAGTATGTTTCTGTAGCAGGATCGCCCATGAACACGTTTTCAGCCCGATTGACCCGCTTGCTGGCTGCCTGCTGTGTGCTGGTCTCGTCCATCCTGGTTCTGGCACCAGCGCAGCTTGCCGCGCAGGCAGCCCCCGATTACACAGCCTTTCGCACCAACGATGAAGACAACAACATTGAGGTCTTCAAGAAAGCCAGCCCATCGGTGGTATACATCACCAATTCCCGACTCGTGCGGCGTTCGTTCCTGTCGCTGAACCCGGAGGAGATACCTCAGGGCAGCGGCTCAGGTTTCGTATGGAATAGCGATGGTTATATTGTCACCAATTTCCATGTCATTCAGAACGCATCACGCCTGACGGTTCGCCTTCAGGATGGTACTGCCTGGGACGCGCGAGTGGTGGGCGTTGAGCCCGACAAGGACCTGGCGGTGCTGCATATTGAAGCGCCTCAGGATCATCTGGTTCCCGTTGAGCTGGGAGACTCCTCATTGCTGGAGGTCGGGCGCAAGGTCATCGCCATTGGCAACCCATTTGGTCTTGATACCACTCTGACCGTTGGCGTGGTCAGTGCATTGGGTCGCGAAATCGATTCAGTGACGCGGCGTCGGATCCGGGACGTCATTCAGACAGATGCTGCCATCAATCCGGGCAATTCGGGTGGACCACTGCTGAATTCCCTGGGCCAGCTGGTCGGCGTGAATACTGCCATCTATAGCCCCAGTGGAGCCAGCTCTGGTATCGGTTTTGCGATACCGGTTAACACCGTCAAAAAAATTGTACCTGAGCTGATTGAGTTCGGACGTGTGCAGACGCCAACGCTGGGCATTGCCATGTTCCCGCCTCAGTATGCTGATTATTATCGCAGCCGCTGGGGTATCACTGGCGTGATTGTGCTGGATGTTATCGAGGGCGCCAGTCCCGAACGCGCGGGCATGCGAGGTCTGACCGAGACCAATCGCGGTATCCTGCTTGGTGATGTCATTATCGAGGTGGATGGTGAGCCGATCGCTGACGAAGATGATCTGCTTAACGTGCTGGAGAATCGCGAGGTCGGCGACATCATCGAAGTTATTTCAATGCGTGATAATCAGCGGGTAAGTTACCGTATTGAGCTACGGGCCAGCCGGCAATGACAGGATAAGACCTCTGGCAGCTGATGCCCTGCTTGCATCAGGGCACTCAGATCAGTCCGTATCCTCCAGAAGCGCACTTTTTTCCAGCCAGGCTTCTTCGGCCTGGCTTAGTTCCGCGCTGCAATATCCCTGCTGACGCACCAGGTCGGCGAGCTCGTCGCGGCGACTGTCGTCATACAGTCCAGGGTCAGCCAGTTTGTCTTCCAGTAACTTCTGCTCGGCACTCAATCGGTCTATGGTTTTTTCCAGCTGTTTGACTTCACGGCGCAGGGGCGCCAGCTGTTCACGTTGCTGGGCCGCCTGGCGTCGCAGTTCTTTTTTGTCGCCCGACGAGCGGTCCGCGCTGGAGCCTGCTGATGCCGCGTTGCTTTTTCCTGATGCATTACCAGCCTTGCTGTCCGTTTTTTCGGTAGCGGCTGTAGCAGGCTTGGCTGCTGGGGCGTCAGGGTTCTGCATCCAGGCGGCGTAGTCGTCCAGGTCACCCTCGAATGTGTCGAAACGCCCGTTGTGGACCGTATAAAACTCGTCGACCGTGTTGGCTACCAGGTGGCGATCGTGAGAGACCAGCACCAGCGCTCCCTCAAAGCCCTGCAATGCGACGGTGAGTGCGTGGCGCATCTCAAGATCCAGGTGGTTGGTGGGTTCGTCCAGCAGCAGTACATTGGGCTTTTGCCAGACTATCAATGCGAGCGCCAGTCGTGCCTTTTCTCCACCTGAAAAGTTGATGATCGGCTCAACAACACGATCGCCGCGAAAATCAAAACCGCCAAGGAAGTTGCGTACTTCCTGTTCGCGCACTTTCGGGTCATGTTGCTGTATCAACTGCAGGGGGCTGGAGCGCAGGTCTATGACGTCGACCTGATGCTGTGCAAAATAACCGATACGCAGATGTTTGGAAGCGACTGTCTCACCATCCAGCCAGGGCAACTGGCCTGCCAGTGTTTTCAAAAGTGTGGACTTGCCCATGCCATTGAAGCCAAGCAAACCGATTCTTGTCGTGTCCATCAGCTTAAAACTGATGCCTGAGGCGACAGGTGTCTCATAACCAATCACTGCTTTCTTGACGCTTAGTAAATCGCTGGCCGTCTGTGGTGGCTTGAAAAACTCAAAGCGAAACGGTGAGTCAATGTGCGCCGGAGCAATGTCCTGCATGCGGGACAATTCTTTCAGACGACTCTGTGCCTGGCGGGCTTTGCTGGCCTTGGCCCGGAAACGCCGCACGAAATCTTCAATTTCAGCCTTGCGTCGCTGCTGCTTCTCAAACTGCGCCTGCTGCTGGGCCATACGCTCCGCGCGCTGTATTTCATACGCAGTAAAATTGCCGCGATACATGAACAGGGTCTGTTGCTCAAAACTGATGACGTGGTCGATCACCTTGTCCAGGAAGCTGCGATCGTGAGAGATCAACAGCAGTGTGCCTGGATAGCGATTGAGCCATTGCTCCAGCCACAGGGTGGCTTCCATGTCCAGGTGGTTGGTTGGCTCGTCCAGCAGCAACAGATCGGAAGGTGCCATCAGTGCGGCTGCCAGGTTCAGTCGGATACGCCAGCCTCCTGAGAATGACTTAAGCGGCTGTTCAAACTCGGCTACCTTAAATCCGAGGCCGGAGAGCAATTGTTCGGCACGAACGCGGATGCTGTAGCCGTCGATTTTGTCGAGCTCGTTGTGAAGGCTGGCTATCGCATGTCCATCGTGTGCTTCCTCGGCCTGTGCCAGCTTCGATTCGATTTGCCGATACCGTTCATCGCCATCTATGACGTGATCGATCGCCGAACGCGCCGAACCTTCTGTTTCCTGCTTCATCCAGGCACAGCGCAGACCATCGGGCATCAGCAGATCGCCAGCGTCGAGACCGATCTGTCCGGTCAGGCAGGCAAACAGGCTGGATTTACCGGCGCCATTGCGACCGATGATGCCGGCCTTCTGGCCTTTGTTAATGGTCAGGGTCGCGCTTTCCAGCAGCACGTGTTCACCGCGCATCAGGCGCGCATTTGTCAAATTGATCATGATTGGCGTTCGAGTCTGCGGGAAAAAAGGCGTATTATACGTGACTGCGGCCGACTTGCAGGCCTGCGCGTGTTTTTATCAGATTGATTTATCCTTGGCAAATTCGTAAACTCCCGCGTTATGAAACAAATCCTGATTATTGACGACGACGAAAAACTCGGCCAGCTACTGACGCAGTATCTGGAGCGCTACGATATGCAGGTTACTGTGGCGCACACGCCGTCGAAGGGATTTGAACTGCTCAAGCGCTCCAAGCCGGACCTGCTGATTCTGGATGTCATGCTGCCAGAGAAAGACGGCTTTGAAATATGTCGCGAAATCCGCGCAAAATCCTCTGTCTACGGTCACCTGCCCATCATGATGCTGACAGCGCATGGCGAAGTGACTGACCGCATCGTGGGTCTGGAGCTGGGTGCAGACGACTATCTACCCAAACCCTTTGAACCCCGTGAGCTGGTCGCCCGGATTGCCAACATTCTGCGCCGAGCTGGTGATGATACGCGACCCAGCAGTGACCTGCCATCAATCGAAGGGCTGGAGGTTGATACAGCTCGCCGGACTGTGCATCTGGACGGTGAACTGATCGAGCTGACCACGATGGAGTATGAACTTCTGGTGCTGTTCATGCAGTCGCCCAACAAGACCTTTACACGTGACGAGCTAATGAATCGCCTGCGTGGTATTGATGCAGAACTGTTCTCTCGCGCTGTTGATACGCTGGTCAGCCGATTACGTCACAAACTCAAGGACACCTCCAAAACGCCACGCTTCATTAAAACTGTCTGGGGGCGCGGCTACACGTTTGTCGGCCAGTTAAAATGAAGTTCCGCCTGCCGAAAGTCACTGAGTCGCTGTACTTTCGACTCTTTCTGATCTTTTCCGGCACTGTGATTTTCTTCCTCATCACGATTACCCTGTCTCTGCGTCAGATCGACGAAAACTGGCGCCGCGAGCGGCTTAATCCGCTACCCGTTTTTTATCTCGACAATGTTCGCCTGATCATAGATGCCATTGGCATTCCTCCCAATATGGAGCGTGCAGAGCAACTAGCCGAAGATCTGTCGCTGACCATCATTATTCGCAGTCCCTACATCAACTGGCAGTCAGATGATCAGTCGGATCTGGATATCTCGGCTGCTGAGTTTGTGCGGCGCCTGTCAGAAGATGCGGAGATGCTTGCCGTTGGCAGTGAGCAGGTGATACGTGTCGCCCGCGGTGGTTATGAGTATTTCCTGAACCGGAAGTCGCCCTCCCTGAGTGACTTCGATTACCTGGTGATTTACATCGGCCTGGGTTTTGCGATTGTCATACTATTCTCCAATTACCTGCTGGTCCGGCGTTTGATGGATCCGGTCGGACGCCTGCGTCAGGGAGCGGAAAAAATCTGCGAGGGTGATCTCGGCTATCGCGTTGAAGTCGCCCGTAATGACGAGCTTGGCGAGCTGACGGAAAGTATCAACCACATGGCTGATTCGCTGCAGTCCATGCTGGAGGCAAAGCGGCAGTTGCTGCTGGCGATCAGCCACGAGCTGCGCACGCCCGTGACCCGAGCCAAACTGCAACTGGAGTTCATGGACGAGGGCGATCTGAAGGAAGCCTTGAGCGAGGACATCAATGAGATAGACCTGCTCATTTCCGACCTGATCGAAGCAGAACGCCTGAGCACGAAGCACTCGGCACTGACTTCGGACGATGTGGATTTTGCCGACTATATCGGCATGCTGTCGGAGCAGTACCGTGAATACGAAGGCGGGCTGGTGGTCGAGCTGCCTGACGACGACAGGGCCATGCATATCGACAAGCTGCGTATACGTCTGTTGTTTGCCAATATCGTCAACAATGCCATGCGGCATGGCCGCAACCGCCCTGTTGTTGTTCATGTGGAGTTTTCAGATAACGAGGCGCTGCTGCAGATCTCTGACTCCGGAGAAGGTATCTCTGCTGAGCACCTTAAACACGTCAAGGAACCCTTCTACCGGGTGGACAACTCCCGTACGCGTAATACCGGCGGGTTTGGGTTAGGACTTTATCTTTGTAATCTGATTGCGGAAGCGCATGGTGGTCGTATGTTGATAGACAGCCGACCCGGAGAGGGCACCCGGGTCAGCATCTATCTGCCTATCCACTAACGGACTGTTGAAAAACTATCTCGGCTTTGGCGTCCTGCGTCGCCCTATCTCCTGCATCCATGCAGTCGTGTGTTGCCATTGCTTCGTTAAAAACAGGCTCAAAATGCTCATTTACTCGGTGTAAACTGCGCTTTTTCGCCTGTTTTTGTCTCGCACTGACTGCCTCGATTACGTTTTTCAAAAGCCCGTCTCGCAGGCTTAGCGTGCGTGCGCGAATCGGCGTCGGCGACGCGACTTCAGCAGTGACACTGTCAGTACGACAATAATCAGCAGTGCTGGAATCAACCAGGTGTTGATGATCTGCAGCACGGTGCCCAGTCGATCGATTTCCTGATTCAGGCGGAACTGCACGTCTCTCAGTTCGCGGCGGGTCTCCAGCTGCAGCTGCAGGAACTGTTCAATTTGGGCTTCCTGCTCCGGTGAAATACCGGTAGACCCTTCCTGGTTCAGCGCCATCAATTGCTGCTCGGTTTGCGACAGGCGCTCCAGCAGACGGGTTTCTTCCGCACGCAGCCGCTCGTCAGCTTCACGCTGCAGATCCAGTACCCGTGTAAATGGGCGTGCGTAGCGTCCGCGGCTGCGGATGTTGACCAGTTCGGTGCTGCCGCTGAGATTGTCCAGCGCATTGATCATGAAGTCGCCGTTGCTGGCAAAGGCATTTATGACACGCTGACCGGCAATTTGTTGTGACTGCGCCCACATGCGATCCGCCAGCACGTCGCTGTCCGCAACCACGATAACGGCGATATCGCCATCGGACTCGCTGAGGTGGTTGTCTGGCATGCGGTAGGTCACTTCTGCCTCAGCGGGCTCTTCGGTTTCTTCCGCAGCGCTCAGGGGGTCGTCGGAGGCCTCGGTCGCTGGCGCACCAATGGTCACCGGAGCAGGCTCTGGTTCAACCGGCACACCCTGCGGGAAGGCTGTCTGGGCGGGGCCTGATACGCGCGCGGCAAGCGTGTGCCGTCGGTTCTCAGACTCAAACTCATCGATCAGCAGAGTCGGGTCACCCATTTCACTGAAGAAACCGGGCGCCATCAGCATGGTCTGTTCCGATGTCTGAATCAGTGGATCGAATGTGGTGCTGGCGCTCTCAATCGGTGAAAGTGAGCCAGTGGATGACATGTTCATCACTTCCAGCTGTCCGCTGACGATATCGTCAGCAAAGCCTTCGCGCTGAATGCCCAGCATGCCGTAATGTGCAACCGGACGCTGTCCTGCCTGAAGGGTCACGTAAAGGGCGAGTTCGCTATCGGTGACAACCTGTTCCGGGTTGTAGTCAACTCCCCAGGCTTCCAGCAGGCCCGGCAGGTCCGATGCCATGGTGTCGCGGAAGCCACCACCGCTCATTGCGATCTGTGTCTGTGTGTCGGAATTGGGATCAACAAACACAATCGCGCGACCGCCACGCAGCACAAACTGATCAATGGCGTACAGTGTCTGTTCGGGCAGATCCTGAGGATGGACGATCATCAGGATATCGATATTCTCGCCAATCTCCTCGACGTCCAGCTGCAGACGTTCCACGTCATACATATAGCGGACGGTATCCATAACCGCCCAGGCACGACTTGCCTGGTTCGTGGCAGGGTTGAAGCCACCATCGATGTCCAGTGAAGTGATAAGGCCCACCACGGTCGGGTCCGGGTCAATGACGCGAGTAATCAGACGCGCAAATTCGTATTCCAGGAACTCTTCCTGATCCGGGCGGATTAGCGGAATCGTTTCATAGACACCGGGCTCACCATCTTCTGCGGTGCTGGGGTCAGATGCCACAACACCAAAGTAGACTGATTCCCGGCCCTGTGCCAATGGTACGGACTGTATGCCGTAGGCTGTGGCGAGATCCTCTTCCGCGGAGAAGGGCTCCGGATCAATCATTTCCAGACTCAGCATGCCATCACTGGCAATGACGATCTCGCGCAGCATTTCCTGGACGCGTTGTGCATAGGTGCGCACCTGAGGCACCTCGGAGGCGGCTTCTTCCGAGTAGAAGAAAGTCAGTTCCAGCGGGCGGTCAAGATCGCTGACGATGTCGCGGGTTGCATCACTGAGGGTATAGAGATTCTGCTGGGTCAGGTCCAGTCGCAGTCTGGGCAGCAGACTGATCAGGGTAATGACAATAATCAGGCCGACTGCGACAGTAGCCAGCCCGGCAGGCGAATAGAGTGCTTTGTTCTTCATGGCCGGCTGCTCCTAGTTGGCTTTCTTGATTTCAATGACGATGGCCGATGCCATTAGCCAGGCACCAATGACAGCTGCAAAGAACAGCATGTCGCGGATATCCAGCACGCCTTTACTGATGGCATCGAAATGCGTCAGAAAACTCAGGCTGGCGATGGCGTTGGTCAGAAACTCTGGCGCCCATCCTGAGAACGCGTTGAGCACAATGGCAGAGCCAGAGGCTACAAAGGCAAAACAGATCGCCACCGTCAGAATGAAGGCAATCACCGCATTACGGGTCATTGCTGACATGCAGGAGCCGATGGCGAGGAAGCCGCCGGCCATAAGCCAGCTGCCGATATATGCCGCCAGGATGACGCCATTGTCCGGATTACCCAGGTAATTGACGGTAATCCAGATCGGGAATGTCAGCAGCAGGGCAACGCCACTCAATACCCACGCAGCCAGGAACTTGCCGAGTACGGCGTCGCGCAGTTTGATGGGCAGTGTCATCAACAATTCGATGGTGCCAGTCTTGCGCTCATCGGACCAGAGTCCCATGGCCAGTGCCGGGATCATGAACAGATACAACCAGGGATGGAAGTTGAAAAATGGCTGCAGGTCAGCCTGCCCACGAATAAAGAAACCACCCAGGTCGAAGGTGAATATGCCGTTCATCACCAGGAAGATGACGATAAACACATAAGCCAGAGGCGTGCTGAAGTAAGCCATCAGCTCGCGTTTGAAAATAATGCCGGTTTTGCCGAATAGTGAGTCCATGCTGATCAGGCCTCCTGCGCTGTGACACTGCGGAAAAACGCTTCGAGGCGTCCCGGTGCTGTCGGCATGTCGGCAGCATCGGTAACCGGGGCCTGCGCTTCCAGTTCGTTAGGTGTGCCATCGGCAACAATACGGCCATTGGCGATAATGATGGCGCGTGTGCACACGGCACTGACTTCTTCAAGAATATGCGTCGAAACGATGACGATCTTGTCTTTGGCCAGGTTGCGAATCAGTTGGCGAACCTGATGCTTCTGATTGGGGTCGAGGCCGTCCGTCGGTTCATCCAGAATCAGGACCTTGGGATCATGCAGGATAGCCTGTGCCAGTCCTACGCGCCGTTTGAAGCCCTTGGACAGGGTATCGATGGTCTGTTCGCAAACGCTGCTCAGGTCAACGTCATTCAGGACCTTTTCGACACGCTGCTGCATTTCTGTGCCAGAGTAGCCGCGAATCTGTGCGATGAACTCAAGGAACCCCAATACAGTCATATCGGGGTAGCTGGGGGCGCCTTCTGGCAGATAACCAATGAGCTGCTTGGCAGCCAGCGGATCGGTGCGAATATCATGACCGTCTATGGTCACGGTGCCCGAAGTGGGAGCCAGAAAACCGGTGATAATCTTCATGGTCGTGGACTTGCCCGCGCCGTTTGGACCGAGGAATCCAAGTACCTCGCCTTCGGACACGGAGAAACTGAGGTCGTCCACCGCCGTAAAATGTTCAAACTTCCTGGTTACGTGACTGATTTCAATCATATTCTTATTGGCCTGTCATGATGTGCGGACTTGTGTCCAGCCTGGGCAGGACATCACATGGTTGGCTGAATATAGGGGCGCATAGGCGATTTTTCAACCGCTGTCACCCGCTTGTTTTTTCCATTTTGAAACAGGCGGAGCCGGTGGGGGTGATCTGTTCGACATTTACCGGTTTGCCCTCGCTGTCGAATTCGACGTAACCCATGCCGGAGGCGTTGAAAAGCCGCTCGCCGCGTGAAGCTCGCCGCGACGGTAGTAATTGTATTCACTGTCGAACAGCTCTTTGCTGTTGTTGACCAGAGCGCCTTCGATGGTTTCGGGGTACAGGCCAAGTTTATTGATCAACTGATGGATGGCGGTAAGCATGGGGCCGGCGACATCATCCACATAAACCTGGTCGCCAGACAACAGCAGGGCGCCCGGCCACTGATCTGGCTGTTCGCTGCGCTGCGCCAGCCAGTTTGCTGCCGTGACCATGCCGCCATCGGATGCGTGATGTGGCTTGCGACAGGAGCCGTGCAACAGTTTGTCCGTTCGGCTGCGCAGCACAAATCGTGGCAGAGACTGTCCTGGCTGTGCAGCATCCGCAGCCCATTCAGTCAGGACATGCCAGTCCTTTGTGTGCCCGTCCAGCCATAGCAGGTCGTACTCTATGAACCGATCTTGCGGCAAAGGTGCTGCAGGTGTGAAGCTCAACAGGTGGAGATAACAATGTTCGCCTACCCTGACCGGGTGGTGCGTGACAGGTAGCACGGATTGCCATTCATCGTGGTCGACGGACAACTGTAGCCGGAAATCAAGTGGGGACTGACTCGCCAGCCAGATGACCAGCCGCCCCGGTTCCATCCTGCGTAGTATGGGGCCTGCCAGTATCTGCTGGCGTTGTTCTGTGGTGTTGGGCATGCCCCGATTATAGCCACAGACGAGGGCGTCGCGTCCACGCCTGAAGCTACACAGGCAGAGCTAGCAGGCGCGGGGCGAGAGATCAATCTTCGTCAGCGTCGCCGCCCGAATCCTCGATCTCCAGCTCCTTGATCTTACGGGTCAGGGTGTTGCGACCCCACCCCAGTAACTGCGCTGCATCCCGGCGCCGACCGAGAGTGTGTTTCAAAGCGACATTGATCATGGTGCGCTCAAACTCCGGTGTAGCCTGATCGAGAATGGCCGAGTGCCCCAGATTCAGCTCCTGGTTTGCCCATTCCTCCAGCAACTGTGTCCAGCTGCCTGAACCGCTGCTTTGTGCCTGATGATCCATCAGTTCTGGCGGCAGGTCGTCAATGCGGACTTCGCGACTGGAAGCCATCACGGTAATCCAGCGGCAGAAGTTTTCCAGCTGACGGACGTTGCCCGGCCAGCTAAGCCCCGTAATGTATTTCTCGGTTTCCGGGCGCAGCACTTTGGCTTCAGCATCCAGCTCCTCAGCGGCCCGTGCCAGGAAGTGGCGGGCCAGACGTGGGATATCCTCGCGGCGATCACGCAACCTCGGAATGTGAATGCGGATCACGTTCAGGCGGTGGAACAGGTCTTCCCGGAACAGGTGCTGGCCGACCAGCTTTTCCAGATTCTGGTGTGTTGCCGCGATAATTCGTACATCCACTTTGATTGGCGTTGTGCCGCCAACTCGATAAAACTCACCGTCAGAAAGAACACGCAACAGGCGAGTCTGCGTATCGGCGGGCATGTCGCCAATTTCGTCAAGAAACAGTGTGCCGCCATTGGCTTGCTCAAACCGGCCGGTGCGGTGAGTCGTGGCGCCGGTGAAGGATCCTTTTTCATGGCCGAACAGTTCGGATTCAATCAGATCCTTGGGAATGGCGGCCACGTTTAGAGCAATAAAGTGCCTCTCCCTCCGTGGGCTGTGCTTGTGCAGGGCATGAGCGACCAGCTCCTTACCTGTGCCGGACTCACCGTTAATAAGTACCGTGATATTGGACTGAGACAAGCGGCCAATGGCCCGAAAGACTTCCTGCATCGCTGGCGCTTCGCCGATGATTTCCTTGCTGTTCTCCAGCGTGGGCGCAGGAATGTCCATGTGCTGTTCACGGGCATGCTCCAGAGCGCGCTGAGTCATGGCAACCGCTTCATCAATGTCAAACGGCTTGGGCAGATATTCAAATGCGCCGCGGCTATACGATGAGACAGCGCTGTCCAGGTCAGAGTGCGCCGTCATGATGATGACCGGAAGACTGGGGAAGCGAGTATGTACCGTCGACAGCAAATCCAGGCCGTTAATACCAGGCATCCGGATATCACTGATGATGGCATCAGGTCGGTCTTTTTCCAGGCGGTGCAGCAGGTCGTCGCCGTTATCAAATGAGTGTGTACTGACTCCCGCGCGACTCAGAGATTTCTCGAGAACCCAGCGGATGGACTTGTCGTCATCCAGAACCCAGACCGTGTTGTGTTTGTTCATGACATATTACTCCGTCAAGGCTACTTGCCAAACTGGCCACTGCCGATGTCGTTGGATGGAATGGTCGGCGTGTTTACCGGCAGGTAAATGGCAAAACACGTGCGGCCAGGTTCGCTCTTGCATTCGATAATGCCTTTGTGTTGATTGACAATTGAGTGTGCAATAGACAGGCCAAGTCCAGTGCCTTCGGCCCGGCCGCTGATCATCGGGAAGAAAATATTGTCTTTTAGCTCTGCTGGAACGCCCGGGCCGTTGTCGATGATATCGATACGCGTCACCAGTCGGTGATAAACCGTGCCGATGGTGATATTGCGCATGATACGGGTGCCCAGTTCGATGATGCCCGAGCGATGTTTTACATGAGGACTTTCCAGGGCCTGTACGGCATTGCGCACAATATTTAGAACGGCCTGTATCAGCTGCTCAGAGTCACCCTGAATTTCCGGAATGCTGGGGTCATAATTGCGAACCACGGTGATATCCATGTTGCGTACTTCAGCCTCGACCAGGTTGCGCACACGTTCGAGCACTTCGTGAACGTTAAGCGTACGGAACTCCATGGGCTTTCTCGAGCCAACCAGGCGATCGACAAGCTTGTGCAACCGGTCAGCCTCTTCGATGATCACACTGGTATAGTCGGTCAGGTCGGTATCGGCAGGCAGTTCAGAGGCCAGCAGTTGCGCAGCCCCGCGAATGCCGCCAAGCGGATTTTTAATTTCGTGCGCCAGGCCGCGAACCAGTTCCCGGGTTGTTTCATGTGTAGAGATCAGGTTCTCATCGCGACTGATGCGCTCAGCATAGTTGATGCCCTGAATTTCCATGACCAATGCAACTTCATCCATATCGGTCATGGGTGTGATCGTGTAGTCCACCTGCAGGGTCTTGCCGTGCAGAAGGTGAATCTGGGTTTTGCGTTTGGTAAAGCTGTGACCCTGCTGAAGGGCCGTGCGAATATCCGCGATATCCTGATCGCCATTGACCATGATGTCGCCGATAAACGACTGATTGAATTGTCGGCCGCTGATGGCCAGCAGACTTTCCGCTGCAAGATTCAGGTAGCGCAGCCGCAACTGATCATCCATCACCAGGATGGCCGTGGACAGTGTGTCCATCAGTCGGCGGTATAATTTGGTGCTACTCAGCATGAAATGTCCGTCAGTCAGTTAATCGTGGGACTCATTAACGCAGAGATCCCTTCGCGCTGTTCCAACAAAAACGCCTGGCTGGGGAGCCCGGCCAGGCGCTTTGTTTTAACCATCAGATGATAGTGACAAGCAACCCTTACAGGCTGTAGTACATATCAAACTCGACCGGATGCGTTGAGCTGTTCAGGCGTGTGCAGTCCTGACGCTTCAGTTCGATGTAACCATCTATCAGGTCGTCACAGAATACGCCGCCTTTCTTCAGGAACTCGCGATCCTGGTCCAGAGCATCCAGCGCTTCGTCCAGAGAGAAGCAAACGCGTGGAATTGCTGCTTCTTCTTCCGGCTCCAGGTCATACAGATCTTTGCTGGCTGGGTCGCCAGGGTGGATCTTGTTTTCGATACCGTCCAGGCCAGCCATCAGCAGGGCTGCAAAGTACAGGTAAGGGTTGGCTGTGTTGTCACCAAAACGCACTTCGATACGGATCGCTTTCGGGTTGCCGCCCAGTACGTATGGGATACGGATGGAAGCGGAACGGTTGCGTGAGGAGTAGGCCAGCAGTGTTGGTGCTTCGAAGCCTTTTACCAGACGCTTGTAGCTGTTGGTTGAAGCGTTGCCGAAAGCATTCAGTGCCTTGGCGTGCTTGATGATACCGCCAATGTAGTACAGAGCAGTTTCTGACAGGCCAGCGTAGCCGTCGCCTGCGAAGGTGTTCTTGCCATCTTTGGAGATAGACATGTGAACGTGCATACCAGAACCGTTATCGCCTACCAGTGGCTTGGGCATGAAGGTTGCAGTTTTGCCGAAAGCGTGTGCTGTGTTCAGTACGCAATACTTGAGGATCTGTACTTCGTCAGCTTTGTAAACCAGAGTGTTGAACTTGGCACCAATTTCACACTGACCAGCGTTGGCCACTTCGTGGTGGTGCAGTTCGATGTCCAGACCCATGGCAGTCATGGTGTCGCACATTGCGCCACGCAGATCGCTCAGTGAGTCGACTGGAGGAACGGGGAAGTAACCGCCTTTGACGCGAGGACGGTGACCCAGGTTGCCGCCTTCAATGCTCTTGCTGCTTGACCATGCGGCTTCTTCACTGCCGATCTTGAAGAAAGAGTAGTCCATGCCAACGTGCCACTTGATTTCGTCAAACACGAAGAACTCGTTCTCAGGGCCGAAAAACGCCTTGTCACCGATGCCGGTAGACTTCAGGTATTCTTCTGCACGGCGTGCAACAGAGCGTGGGTCACGGTTGTAACCACCCATGGTGCGTGGCTCAATGATGTCGCAGCGCAGGTTCAGTTGTACTTCATCAGAGAAGGGATCGATGACGGCAGTAGTGTCATCCGGCTTCAGGATCATGTCTGACTCGTTGATGCCTTTCCAGCCGGCTACGGAGGAACCGTCGAACATCACGCCGTCCATGAAACCTTCATCGACTTTGTCGGCCGGGAAGGTAACGTGCTGCTCTTTGCCCTTGGTATCGGTGAAACGGAGATCAACCCATTTCACGTCATTTTCTTTAATCATTTCTAATGTCTTAGACATTCCTGATCCTCCGAGTGATCGAGAATTAATAGTGGCCTCCCCGATCTGAAGTCGGGTGCGGACACAGGTTAAAGGTCTTGCAATAATCTGCTCTCAACAAGCAGGGGAATCGGCACTATAATGTTTTGGTTGCCGCCTGACCCCCAGTGCACTGAGATGAGCAAGACTCATGCCACAATGGAAGGTGTGGTCAGGCCTTGAATATCAAGCAGTTAACACATGCGTCCTGTTTGTGATGCACCAAATAAGTGCATTGTGCAGCTACATGCACTGGTATAGTGCCTATCGCCCTGTTTTAAGGCAAGCTTTTACTGACAATCCTAGTTTTGTCTCATATTCCCCAAAATCCAGAGGTAGTTAATGCTTTATGTAGTACGTTTTTTTCCAGAAATGACCGTCAAATCACGACCTGTGCGTATGCGACTGGTCAAGGCGCTGCGCCGCAATCTGCGCATTATCCTGCAGCGACTGGATGAGAAGATTTCTGTGGTTGGCAATTGGGACATTCTGGAAGTTGATACCGGGGACCTGGACCAGGCGCTGGAAAGCGGCGTCCTTGATGCATTGCTGAGCACGCCGGGCATATCAGTGGTAAGGCCTGTGGAGAAGCTCCCGCTGCCGGAGAGCATCGAAGAAATTGCAGAGTCTGTGCTGCTGCACTATCGTGGTGCATTGGCCGGAAAAACCTTTGTGGTGCGCTGCAAGCGTACCGGCACGCATGACTATTCATCCGGCGATATCGAGCGTCAGGTGGGTGGGTATCTGTTGCACAACAGTGATGCTAAAGGGGTAGACCTAAATAATCCCGAGATCACGGTTCGAGTCGAAATCCGTCACAAGGTTCTTTACGTCGTCAAAGAACAGATCAATGGCCTGGGTGGATATCCGCTGGGAACTCAGGAGCAGGTGCTGTCACTGATATCGGGCGGATTTGATTCAGCAGTTTCCAGTTTCATGACAATGCGCCGCGGCCTGCAGACACATTTTGTTTTCTTCAATCTGGGTGGCAGGGAACACGAGTTTGCGGTGAAAGAGGTTGCGCTTTATCTATGGATGAAGTTTGGCTCTTCACATCGCGTGAAGTTTGTCAGCGTACCGTTCGAGGGCGTCGTGACGGAGATTACACAGAAGGTCGACAGCGGCCACATGGGCGTCATACTCAAACGGCAGATGCTGCGTGCAGCAGAGCGCATAGCGATTGGTATGCGGCTACGAGCACTGGTGACAGGGGAGGCGATTTCTCAGGTCTCCAGCCAGACGCTGCCTAACCTGAATGTCATTGATCGAGTCTGCGACATGATGATCCTCCGGCCATTGATCGTCACTGACAAGCAGGAAATCATCAATACAGCCCGAGCGATAGGCACCGAGCCCTTTTCAGTGAATGTGCCCGAGTACTGCGGCGTCATTTCAGTGAAACCTACCACTCACGCCAAACGCAGCCGTGTAGAGCACGAAGAGCGTCAGATGGATCCGGCGGTGCTGGATGCTGCCATCGAAGCCAGTGAATACCAGAGCATTGACCGGGTTGTCGAGGTGCTCAACAGGCGTGATGTCGAGCCTCCAGAGTTTTCTGTGGCGCCCCCGGAGGCTGTGGTCATCGACATCCGCCACCCCGACGAGCTGGAGCGGGCACCATTTGAGCTTTCAGGTCATGAAGTGCTGCAGGTGCCGTTTTTCAGGCTGGCGAGTCAGTTTGCGACAATGCCACAGTCACGCCAGTACCTGCTGTATTGCGACAAAGGCATGATGAGTCGACTGCACGCCTCGCATCTGAAAGATGCCGGCTATGCGAATGTTGGTGTTTTCAGGCCCTAGGACAATACCGGTACCGACAGTGACAGCGAGCGTTCCAGAAGCCACAGTACACCAAACACGGTGATGACCAGGCCGGCGGTGCCGAGCGCAAGCCGCCGGCTGAAAGTGGCCCTGCCCAGCAGGGCCAGTATTGGCACCAGCACCAGAACAATCGCGATCTGCCCCACTTCGACGCCAATATTGAAGCTCAGCAGGCTGCCAAAAAGCAGCTGTTGAGGTAGAGCGAGATCGCCCAGCACGCCGGCGAATCCAAAGCCGTGAATCAAGCCGAATATGAAGGCGAACTGCCAGGCACGTGTTCTGAACAAGGGATAGAGTATGTTGATGCCTGATATCGCCACAGATAGCGCGATGACCGATTCCACAAATCGCCCGGGCAGGGAAACCACCTCAAGTGTGGCCAGTATCAGTGTTATGGAATGTGCGATTGTGAAAGCGGTAACAACTTTGATGACGTCGTAGAAATACGTGCTGAACGGTACATTCGCAGGTTGTTGCTGGCCGGTGGCGCCTGGAGTTTTGACCAGTACGATGGCCACCAGAAGGGCAAGCAGAAAAAGGATGTGATCCAGTCCGATCCAGATGTGCCAGATGCCCTCAATGAAAAAGGTCCATAGATATTCGGCATCTGATGGAAGTTCAGTGTCAATCTCATATGTCGCAGTGTCGGGTGAGAAAACCCTGACATAAGTCTCATCGTTGCTCCGCAGACTGAGTATGCCTCTGTGTGCAGAGTCGATGTCGAACATCAGGCTGTAACTCAGGGTGACTTCCGCGACGCCATTGCACAGACCGGTAATCGGCAGGTGAACAAAAGGACCCGCATTCAATTGCTCGATCATCAGCGTGCCAATTTCAAGGGAGCACGGCTGGCCGTCGGACGCCATGGTGAGGCGGGAAGCTGCGTATTCTCTGATCTGTGAACGGTGCTGGCTAATTTCACCCCATGTAATGGCTGAGTCGGCGTTGCCATCCAGGCCAATTGCCAGTTCGAGGTCCTCGACGGCAATCAGCCAGTGACCCGAAACACTCTGCTGATCCAGTGAAAGGTTCAGGTAGCTGTCACTCAAGGTGTGCGCGCTGAGATTGCCCGACGCAACAAGGCACAACAGCGGCAACACAAATATGGACATCAGTCTGCGTTTCATGATTACCTCGCGCTGCCAGTAGCAATGAGTGTGTCGAGAGCTGCGTACTGCATGCCAGTGCTGTCCGTCCAGTCACGCAGGTTTTCTATAACGTCCTGACGCGAAGCGGCAGCTGCCGCTTCGGCCAGCAGCAAAGCATCAGAGGGCTCTTTCTGGGAGGTCCAGTTTTTCATGGCTGCCTCCAGTGCGGCTTCAGGACGGCCCTGAATGTCCAATGCGAAACGGGCAAACTCCTTAACGGGCAAATTCTCTCCTCGCCGGTAGGCAGTCTCAAAATAAACCTCCAGTTCTGCGATCAATGACTCTGCGCGGTTGCTGTTGGCCGCATCCGGTGAGGAAAGCAGTGCGTTTGTCAGCATCACGCCAAGTTCTACATTACTTGTTGGATCCGGTTCTGATCCCAGCAGCGCGATCACGTCGCGGTATCTTTCCTGCTGGAGCAACCACTGTGCATAGTTGTTCAGCAAATAGGTGTTATCTGGCGCCATTGTCAGAGCTGCAAGGTAGTGCTGGCCAGCCATATCATTTTCACCCAGCCGGTGTGCTATTGTGGCGATCGTAATATGTACTTCCAGCAAGGCCTGGCGACTCATCGGGCGGCCGGAGTCAAGTTCCTGCGTCAGTGTGTCTAGTGCCGTATCAGCCTTGCCAGTGACCCCGTCTAGCTGTGCCTGACAGTTAATCTGGAATGCTCGCTCCACGCGGTCTACAAGTGCATCGCAGCTTTTCTGTGTCAATGGGTAGTGAGCCGTTACCAGGCCTATCTGTGCCTGAATCATTAATGCCTGTGCGTTACCTGGCTCTTCTTCCAGAACGCTACGAAGTTCATCCAGTGCAGGCGCGAATTCATGATTGTGTTGCAGCACGGCCGCAGCAATCAGCCGCAGCGACACCGGTTTGCTAACGTTGTCTGGCCACTGTTCAATGATCGCCAGCGTTCTACCGTAAGCCCTGGGATCCTGCTCGCTCAGCGCCAGTTGATAGGATCGATATGCCTGGGCGAACAACTCTTGAGGATTGTCATTGCGGCTGCCTTCAGTGGCGCGCAATTGTTGGGACATCGCCACCACTGCGCTCGGCAGGCGCGTGATGATGGTGTTGTCGTTGTCTGGTATGTACGGTGCGGCTTGAGCGGCCATGGCGCAGCAGGAAATGCCCAGCAAAAGGGTTTTTCTGAGATTTGGAGCAAAAAGTTTCTGCGCATTTCTGAAAACCAACATGTACCTGCCCTCGCAGCTTGAGAAGTATTCTGATGAGTTCTGAGTGCATAAGAATTCGCCAGACAGGGGTGATCCTGCCTGGCGAACAGATCGCTTACTGAACCGCTGAACCAGGCAGAGGTTCATTCAGGTAAGGGAATGAGGTTTTAAAATCCCCTGCAGATACGGTCGTCTGATCCGTGAACGGTGCAGTTCGGTTGGGCGCTACTGCAGGATCACTGATCAGGGCGCCCATCATTACTCGCAGGGCAATGTCGACAACATCGTCACCCGGGCGGCGGCCGTTCGGGAAGCCAGCGTTGTCACCGGCCAGTACGCCCATGTTTTGCTGCTGTGACGGCATGGCAGGCGCAATGGAGGTGTTAAGCCGCAGCATCTCACTCCGCGGGAAGGTGCCGTCAGCGACTGATGCTGGCAGGTTCAGGCCAGGTACACCAACAACGGCATCTACCAGGTCACTGCGCGGTGAGTTGGTTGGAGCCACTGCACCTGCATCCTGGAACAGTACTTCCAGTAAGTAGGGCAGCGTCGGTTTTTCCACGTAGGCGGCGAACTGCGCGTCGTTGACGGGATGGCTGCTGTTGAACTTGTCCTTGTCAGGCAGGCCGATGATTACCTCGTTCACCAGTGGGAAGCCCAGGCGTGATACCTGCATGGGTTCGCCGCCGGCCATATCCAGGCTGGCAGTGGTCCATGCGCCGATAACAGGATCCTGATCAACAAGACAGTTGGTGGGGATTTCAAGCGCCAGGGAGGTGACGTTGGTATCACCAATCGGGTTGGCAACGGCATCAGCGGCGCCAAGCGGGTTCAGGTTGACCAGGTCGAATACCTGTCCCAGATTTACTGCAAACCCTTCTTTACGCTGGCCCACAAACACGCGTCCCTGGGTCTGGCAGCCCGGAATGCTGATGGGGTAGATATGTGCACTGGCGTAATCGGCATAGTTTGGGATGGATTTGGTGCCGATATTGTCTACTGGCTTCCGGAAGGTCGTGGTTTGCGTGGTAACGTTGGTTACCGCTTGAGCGGTACCAGTCCTGGCGTTGCCGCGAATGACGTCCAGAGTATACTCCTGCCGCGAATTGACCGCGCTGGTGTCAGTTGCTCCCGGCCCGATGGCACCGGCGTTGATCAGCGGAATTGGAATGTTTTCGCCGCCGACTGGGACAGCAGCACCTGCCAGGATGGTTGAGAAATCAAAGCGAAAAGTGATGTCCTCCATGGAGTCACCGGTGTTGTCGATGTGGATCTCATAGATTCCGGCTGTCTCCAGGTCGAAATAGTTTGGCCCGCCGTAGGCCGCCTGTAGCGGAAAATAGTTGGCAATCAGGGTGATGTAGTCCTGGCGGCCAGTCTCATAACTCCTGAACATGTACAGGTCTGTGGCATCCAGGCGGGGCAGGCCGGCAATCATGGGTGCCTCACGGTGGCTTGACGCATAGCCTAAAGCCGAGCAGCCCAGCAGTGCCGCTGTCAGAGCGCTGACCTTCAGGCGCATGTATTTGTTACTTTCTCTTGTCTTGCGGTTATGTCTTTGCATGTTGTGCTCCCATATATGGTTGGGTCGTTGCGTGAGTGTTCACTCAAATCCGTGTGAAAGCGTCGTCGTGTAAAATTTCTATGCTGCTTTCTTTCGGTCTTGTTCCCGGGCTTACGGCCTGGTCTCTCAGCTGGACCTGATAAAAAGTCTTTGCTTGCAAGGCAGTGTCATGATCTGTGACGTGCATCCCAGTTCGGTGAGGAAATCGACTGATTTTGTGAACTGGTTCCGGGGCGGGTAGGTGCAGCTATTGAGCTGACTACAAACTCTGTCGCGCCAGCGTCATGGTAATCAAAACTGTCGTGGTGTATAATTCGCGGCCATTTTTACGCGTCCGCATAGGGCGCTCCAGTCCCAGCGACGCGCTCGCAACCACAGGTAATCCGCAGTGATCGAGAAAATCCGCAACATCGCCATTATTGCTCACGTTGACCATGGCAAGACCACCCTGGTTGATAAACTTCTGCAGCAGTCCGGAACGCTCGGAGATCGCGGGAGCGCGGTTGAGCGTGTGATGGACTCCAATGATCAGGAAAAGGAACGCGGCATTACGATCCTGGCGAAAAATACCGCCATCAACTGGAACGGTTATCACATCAATATCGTCGACACGCCCGGACACGCTGATTTCGGCGGCGAGGTGGAGCGTGTAATGTCCATGGTGGACAGTGTATTGCTGCTGGTTGATGCGGTTGACGGCCCGATGCCGCAGACGCGTTTTGTGACCCAGAAGGCATTCGCTCAGGGCCTGCACCCAATTGTTGTCATCAACAAGGTCGACCGTCCCGGATCCCGTCCGGACTGGGTGCTGAACGAAGTATTCGACCTGTTTGACAAGCTCGGCGCAACCGACGAGCAGCTGGATTTCCCGGTGGTTTACGCATCTGCATTGAACGGTATTGCCGGTCTGGAAGCTGATGAGCTGGCCGACGACATGACACCCCTATTCGAGACAGTGGTCAAACATGTACCGCCACCGCCGGTAAACGCCGCGGCGCCATTCAAAATGCAGATCAGTGCCCTGGACTACAACAGCTATGTGGGTGTTATCGGTATCGGCCGTATCACCGGTGGTGTGGCTAAACCCAATATGCAGGTTATTGTTGTCGATCGTGAAGGCAAGGAACGCAAGGGCAAGATTCTGCAGGTGAAAAACCACCTTGGCCTGGAGCGAGTAGACGTGCAGGAGGCCACGGCTGGCGAGATCGTCTGCATTACCGGTATCGACAAGCTGAATATTTCCGATACGCTATGTGATCCTGATCATGTTGAAGCCATGCCGCCTCTGACTGTCGATCAGCCCACGATCAGCATGACATTCCAGGTCAATGATTCGCCTTTTGCGGGTCGTGAGGGCAAATTCGTCACGACACGTAATATCAAAGAACGGCTGGAACGTGAGTTGATCCACAACGTGGCGCTGCGTGTTGCACAGGGCGAAAGCCCCGACAAATACAAAGTATCCGGCCGTGGTGAGCTGCACCTGTCCGTATTGATCGAAACCATGCGTCGCGAAGGCTTTGAGCTAGCCGTATCACGGCCGGAAGTGATCATGAAGGAAATCGATGGTGTGCTCAGCGAGCCATTCGAAACACTGGTTATCGACTGTAACGAAGAGCACCAGGGTTCCGTGATCGAGGAGCTGGGTCTGCGTCGCGCCGAAATGCAGGACATGTTGCCTGATGGCAAGGGTCGTGTACGCCTGACCTTCGAAATTCCAACGCGCGGCCTGATCGGTTTCCGCTCGCAGTTCCTCAGCCTGACCTCGGGCACCGGTATGATGAACCACGTGTTCGATCACTATGGTCCGGCCAAGGCAGGTGATCTGGCCAAGCGTAAAAACGGCGTGCTGGTCTCGATGGTGACCGGCAAGGCGTTGGGTTATTCGCTGTGGGCGTTGCAGGAGCGCGGCCGTCTGTTTATCGATCCTAACGTGGAAGTGTATGAAGGCATGATTATCGGCCTGCACAGCCGCGACAACGACCTGGTGGTGAACCCGATCAAGGGCAAGCAGCTGACCAACGTGCGTGCATCGGGTACGGATGAAAACATTGTCCTGACGCCGCCAGTAAAGCATTCCCTGGAGCAGGCCATGGAGTTTATCGATGAGGATGAGCTGGTGGAAATTACACCTGCCAACATCCGGATTCGTAAAAAGCACCTGACTGAGAGTGACCGCAAGCGCGCCAGCCGTGGCGGTGCCGCTCGCGGCTGACAGACTGGGCTGGATTGACGGGGGAGCCTCTGCATGATTGCACTGATTCAACGCGTCAATCACGCCAGCGTCAGTATTGCAGGCAGCGAGTACAGCCGCATCGGCAAAGGATTGCTGTTGCTGCTGGGTCTGGAGAAGCATGACACGCTGGCCGATGGCCAGCGTCTGCTGAGCAAAGTGCTGGACTACCGGGTCTTCGCCGATGCTGAAGGGAAAATGAACCTGAGTTTGCGGGCGATTGATGGCGAGCTGCTGCTGGTCTCACAGTTCACTCTGGCTGGCAGCACGGACAAAGGCCTGCGCCCATCTTTCTCGTCGGCCATGGCGCCAGGTCCTGCCCGCGAGCTTTACGATCAGCTGGCCGACTGGCTGCTGCAGGCCCACTCTGCCACAAAAACAGGGCAGTTCGCTGCCGACATGCAGGTCAGTCTGGAAAACGACGGACCGGTGACCTTCCTACTTAACTCCTGAGCAGGCCTTGGGAGGCTATTCTATCCATTGCCAGAGCCACTGGTGGCGCTGCTTCCTCTGCCTGGCCTACTGATTCTCTGACGCTTCCTGTTCAGCTTTTTTGCGCAGGAAAACCCGGCCGAAATAAATACCGGTTTCAAACAGCATCCACATCGGAACGGCAAGAATGGTTTGAGTGAAGGGGTCGGGTGGCGTCAGCAACATCGATATGACAAAACAACCAACGATAACGTAAGGGCGTTTAGCCTTCAGATCATCCGGTTCGAGTATGCCTGCCCAGATGAACAGGAATACCGCGATAGGTATTTCGAATGCGAAACCAAACGCAAAGAATATCTTAAGGACAAAGCTCAAATAGCTCGCAATGTCGGGTGCTACTGCTATGCCCTCGGGTGCCACCGATACAAAAAAGCTGAACACGATGCCGAACAAAACAAAATACGCAAAGGCCATGCCAGCATAGAAAAGTAAAACGCTGGAAACGAACAGAGGAATCGCCAGTGACTTTTCATTTTTGTAGAGGCCGGGCGCGATGAATGCCCATAATTGATAAAGAACGTAAGGCGCGCAAACAAACAGGGCGGCGTAGAACGTTAATTTAAATGGTGTAAAAAACGGCGATGTCGGATCGATGGCGATCATGCTGGTATCAGGCGGCAGCACAGAGACCAGCGGGGCAGCAACGTAGGCGTAGATATCATTGGCGAAATAAACCAGGCCCAGAAATACCAGTAATAGCGCGGCCACACACTTAAGAATTCGGTCGCGCAATTCGACCAGATGGCCGATCAGAGATAGCTCTTTCTGATCATCGTGGATGGGGGTGTTTTCGCTCATGATGATTTGCTGTCGTCGGCGTCGGGTTTGTCAGAGTCAGGCACAAACCGTCCACCCTGAGTTGTGATACGGCCGGTTGGCGGCGTATTGTAAAAATCCTGTTTGACCGGTTTGGGTTTCGGTGTCGGATCCGCTGACTGCGATTCGTGAGATGCTACGGAAGACTCATCTTCAGGCGTAGAAGTGTGTTCTGCTGTGGTGGACGTCTCGCTAGTAGAGGTATTGTAACTTGATGAGGTCTCTTTACTAACAGAGGACTCTTTACTAGCTGAGGACTTTTTATCAGCTGAGGGCTCTTTATCAGCTGAGGGCTCTTGACCAGCTGAGGGCTCTTTATCCGCCGGGGTAGCCTTGGCGGTGGGCTCTGTTGGGACGCCCTCTTCGGCACTGCTGGTGACCGGTGTTACCCCGCGCGCATTGTCCAGAGCCTGCTTGGCCTTTTCACTGCTTTCCTTGAAGTCCTTGCGGGTATCTTCGACCAGTTTGTTGGCGTTCTTTTTGGCTTTTTCGATATCGGCAAGAATAGATTCGTTATGCAGCTGACGCCGGATGTCGTCTGCATTGAGTTGCTGTTCTATCTCGGCTTTGGCCTTGTTAAAACTGCGCTTGGCACGACCGACCCAAAGCGCGCCTGTACGAATGGCACCTGGCAGCTTTTCGGGGCCCAGCACCAAAAGTGCTACGACGCCGATAAGCAGCAGCTCCATAAACCCAATATCAAACATCGCTCAGATCCTGTGGTGCTGCCCGCCAGGGCATGCAGCTTACTTGTCCTGCGTTTTTTCGGTGCGGGCACTCGTGGTTGCGCCGGTCTGTTCCTTGTCTGCTTCCAGCTGCTCGGGCTTTGAGTCCTCGTCGCCATCCTTGTCTTCGTCTTTCATGGCATTTTTGAAGCCCTTCAGCGCGCCGCCAAGGTCAGTTCCCAGGTTGCGCAGTTTTTTGGTGCCGAACAGCAGCACGATGATCAACGCGATGATTAAAAGTTGCCAGATACTGATACCGCCGATTCCCATACTTCCTCCGAAGGTTCTGTCTGCGTGATAGCGTCAGGCGACAGACCTGTTATCGTTACTTACTGTTGCGATCTGGCTGCCTTTTCGTCCAGACCAGATATGTTAAAACGCTTTGCCAGTTCTTCCAATACCTGCTCGTGGCTCAATCCGAGGTGGCTCAGCATCACCATGCTGTGAAACCACAGGTCTGCCGTCTCGCCTATTAGTGCCTGTGCATCTTTGCCGGCCTCGACATCCCGCGCGGCGAGAATGGTCTCAACAGCTTCCTCGCCCACTTTTTCCAGGATTTTGTTCAGGCCCTTGTGATGCAGTGAAGCCACATAGGATGAATCCGGAGTCGCAGATTTGCGCTGCTCCAGCACCTTTGCCAGTTCTGTCAGTGTGTCTGAAGTGGTTTGAGTCATGCCACGCCTTTACTGCTTTTTGTACAAGGACGCAGGGTCAATCAGGACCGGGTCAATAACCTGCCAGTCAGCCTGCTCATTGTCACCCTGCAGCTGTTTGTAAAAACAGCTCTCACGTCCGGTATGACAGGCCACGCCGCCGACCTGGTCAACCAGATAACAGACTGAGTCGCCGTCACAATCCAGCTGGATTTGACGAATGTGCTGCACATTGCCGGACTCTTCGCCCTTGCGCCAGATTTTCTGGCGTGAGCGTGACCAGTAAACTGCGCGGCCTTCCTGCTGGGTCAGCCACAAGGCTTCGCGGTTGATCCACGCCAGAGTCAGCAGTCTGCCGCTGGTGGCGTCCTGAGTGACGACGGGGACCAGACCGTTACTGTCCCACTTGATCTGGTCCAGCCATGCTGCATTTTTCATCAATTCAGTATGCTCTTTCATCGGCCAAAATACAAAGCTGCCAACAGGGCGCTGGCCATGACTATGATAGCGAACATGGCCCTGCGCTCGCTGCGTCGCTGTCGCTCCTCGCGCGCGCGCTGCTCAGTCAGCACGTGGGAGAGCGTGTTGTTCAGCGCTTCCACCTGTTTGTGCTGATTCAGGCTGTCCAGCACCAGTTGTGGCAGGTGCGGGGCCTGTTCAACCCAGTCAGGGACATTCTGTTTAAGCTGCTTCCACAGCCAGGAAGGCTGCATGCGCTTGCGATTCCAGCGCTCCAGAAATGGTAGCGCAGTCTGCCACAGATCAAGCTCCGGGTATAGCTGTCGACCCAGTCCCTCGACGTTGAGCAGGGTTTTCTGCAGCAGCACGAGAGACGGTTGTACTTCCATATTGAAGCGACCGGCCGTGCGAAACAGCTGGACCAGCAGATATCCGAAAGAGATGTCTTTTAAGGGTTTTTCAAAGATCGGTTCGCATACCGTGCGCATCGCCGCTTCGAATTCAACCACTTTGGTATTTTTGGGAACCCAGCCACATTCCACATGCAGCTCGGCGACTTTCCGGTAGTCACGCTTGAAAATCGCCAACAGGTTGCGCGCCAGATATTGTTGATCGTCGCGGCTGAGTGAGCCAATGATGGCGCAGTCTATGGCGATATAACGCGGATTCAGGGGGTTATCTGCATCCACAAATATATTGCCGGGATGCATGTCGGCATGGAAGAAGCTGTGTTCAAAGACCTGTGTGAAAAATATCTCTACACCGGTCTCAGCCAGCTTTTTGAGATCAACGCCGCGTTCCCTGAGAGTGTCGATATTGGAAACCGGTATGCCATGTATACGTTCAGTGACCAGCATGTTGTCGCGACTTATATCCCAGTAAACGCGGGGCACATACAGCAGTGGAGAGTTCTCGAAATTACGTTTTAGCAGGGTGGTGTTGGCACCTTCCGCGGTCAGGTTCAACTCATTCAGGATCACGTGCTCGTAGTCGTCGATTACTTCACGTGGTCGCAGGCGGCGTCCATCGGGTACATACCGCTCGACCAGCCGCGCTATCCATTTAAGCACGGCGATATCCTGACGTATTATTTCGCCGATGCCGGGGCGAAGCACCTTGATGACAACCGCGGTTCCGTCAGGCAGTGTGGCAGCGTGCACCTGAGCGATGGAAGCGGACGCCAGGGCATCTGTTTCCACGCTCGCGAAATGTGACTGCCACGGCGACTCCAACGTCTGTTCAATTACCTGCAGGATACCGGG
This sequence comes from Pseudohongiella sp. O18, assembly GCF_021729085.1. Taxonomy (GTDB): domain Bacteria; phylum Pseudomonadota; class Gammaproteobacteria; order Pseudomonadales; family Pseudohongiellaceae; genus Pseudohongiella. The sequence continues at coordinate 1,204,492 of NZ_JAJSAR010000001.1, forward strand.
CTCTTTAAAGCCTGGTACTTTGTCCTGAAGGCTCTGCAGCGCTTCACTGACCTCGTAAGGCAGGAAATCGCGGCGGGTTGACAGCAGCTGGCCAAATTTTATGTAAATCGGTCCGAGCTCTTCCAGCGCGCTGCGCAGTCGCACCGGGGCTGGCAGTTTTCGCACTGAAGAGAATGCCCAGGGTAAAGCCAGCAGGCCCATCACCAGGCGCAACGGGATAGATTTGGCCGTCAGTGGGCTAAGGTGATGCAGTCGGTACTTGGCCGCAACCGAGATGATCCTTATCAGGCGTGGCAGGTGCGACACAGGCGTTGCCTCAGAGGCGGCGGGTCAGCGTTTTCATGACCCCTGCCATCAGTTTCATGCCAGTGCGCACGGGAAGTGGCAGTTCTGCGCCACCGGCTGCCATGGCTGCTTCGCCGTGTTTTTGCTCGTCTGTCATCATCTGCTGCACCACAGCACGGCTACGGTTGTCATTGGCAGGCAGCTGATCCAGATGTTCACCCAGGTGTTCGCAGACCTGGCGTTCGGTTTCGCCAACAAACCCCAGGCTCCAGCGATCACCAATCAGGCCGGCTGATGCACCCAGGCCAAAGGACAGCGCGTAAAACGCCGGATTGAATACACTCGGACGGCTGTCCAGCTCTTTCAGTCTGTCCTCGCACCAGGCAAGGTGATCGATTTCTTCCTGGGCGGCATGATTCATCGACTCGCGCACCTGCGGCAAACGCGCCGTCAGCGCCTGGCCCTGATAAAGAGCCTGAGCGCAGACTTCGCCGGTGTGGTTGATGCGCATCAGACCCGCCGCAAGCGCTCGTTCAGTTTCGGTCAAATCGCCGTCGTCCACCGAGCTGGCGGGCGAGGCCCTGTCAGCGTGGCTGCTGCCGGGAACCAGTGTGTGGAGTGCCTGGTCAAGTTGCAGCACCAGACGATCAGCCAGGCTGTAGTGCTCTTGTTGCATGCGACTCATCCCTTGTTACTGCGAAATTGTTATCGAGTAAGCACCAAGCTTATTCGAGATTGTCAGCAATTACGATTGTTAAGAACGACCCTGTTCGCGCGCTATGGCCCGATGGCCAATATCGCGTCGATAGTAGAGTTTATCCCACTCAATCTTTTCTGCCAGTGCATAGGCGGCCTGCTGGGCCTCGGTGACAGTGTCGCCAAGCGCAACAGCACACAGTACGCGACCGCCGCTGGTTACTATGCGTCCATCTTTCAGGGCAGTACCGGCATGGAATACTTTGCCACTGTCGGACTCGACGGCTTTATCAAGACCCGATATGACCGCGCCCTTGTCATAGGCATCAGGGTACCCACCACTGGCCAGCACCACACCGATACTGGCGCGGGTGTCCCAGTTTGCCTGCGCCTGATCCAGGCGTCCCTCGACAGCTGCCAGACAAAGTTCGGCGAGGTCTGACTGCAAACGCATCATGACAGGCTGCGCTTCGGGATCACCAAAACGGCAATTGAACTCAATGACATTAACTTTGCCGTCAGGAGAAATCATCAGGCCAGCATACAAAAAACCAGTGTAGGGGTTACCTTCTGCGGCCATGCCCTCGACAGTTGGTCGAATGACTTCGGCCATGATCCGTTCATGCACTTCGGGGGTTACTACGGGCGCGGGAGAGTAGGCACCCATGCCGCCGGTATTGGGGCCACGGTCGCCGTCGTCACGCGCTTTATGGTCCTGTGAAGTAGCCATCGGCAGTACGTTCCTGCCGTCCACCATTACAATAAAGCTGGCCTCTTCGCCGTGCAGGAAGGTCTCAATAACAACACGACTGCCAGCGTCACCAAAGCGATTGCCTGACAGCATATCGCGAATGGTCGCGGCGGCTTCGTCCTGCGTCTGCGCGATGATCACGCCCTTGCCGGCGGCCAGACCATCGGCCTTGATGACAATGGGTGTGCCCTGTTGCTGCACGTATGCAATGGCCTGTTCAGCGTCGGTGAAATTCTGGTAACTGGCCGTCGGAATTTTGTGACGGGCCAGAAAGTCTTTGGAGAAAGCCTTGGAGCCTTCCAGCTGGGCCGCGCCCCGGCGCGGACCGAAACACTTGAGGCCCTGCTCGGTGAAGTAGTCAACAACACCTGCCACCAGTGGTGCTTCCGGGCCAACAACGGTCAATTCAACGGCATTGGCTCGGGCGAATTCTACCAGCGCCGGAAAATCCAGTGGATCAATCGCTACGTTCTCAAGGCCATTCTCAGTGGCCGTTCCCGCATTGCCGGGCGCCACGAATACCTTTTTAACCGCAGGGGACTTGGCGAGTTTCCATGCCAGGGCGTGCTCACGACCGCCGCTGCCCAGTACCAGTACGTTCATATAAGTGTTCTCTGTTTCTGTGGTGGCTATCAGTGACGGAAATGGCGGATGCCGGTGAAGACCATTGCCATGCCAGCTTCGTCGGCCGCGGCGATGACTTCTTCATCACGCATGGAGCCACCGGGCTGAATGACCGCTGTAATGCCAGCTTTGGCTGCTGCATCAATACCGTCGCGGAACGGGAAGAATGCATCTGACGCCATCACAGAGCCGGCTACCGCCAGGCCTTCATCTTCTGCCTTGATGCCTGCGATCTTGGCGCTGTATACACGGCTCATCTGGCCGGCGCCTACGCCAATGGTCTGTTGTTTGCGGCAATACACAATGGCATTGGATTTCACGAACTGTGCGACTGTCCAGGCAAACATCAGATCTGCCAGTTCCTGCTCCGTAGGCTGGCGCTTACTGACTACTTTCAGGTCGCTGTGACTGATCTGGTGATTGTCCCGATCCTGAACCAGCAAACCACCATTTACGCGCTTGTAGTCCCAGGCGTCGGCAGGTTTCTCTGGCCACTCACCACAGGCCAGGACGCGCACATTTGGTTTAGCTGACAGCACGTCCAGCGCTTCGTTGTGTACGGAAGGAGCAATGATCACTTCACTGAACTGCTGCTCGATAATGGCCTTGGCCGTAGCCGCGTCCAGCGGTCGGTTGAACGCAATGATGCCGCCAAACGCCGACGTCGGATCGGTCTTGAAAGCCAGTTGATAGGCCTGTTCGATAGTTTCGGCAAGCGCGACGCCGCAGGGGTTGGCATGTTTGACAATGACACAGGCGGGTTGAGCAAAGCTCTTCACGCACTCCAGCGCAGCATCCGTGTCAGCAATATTGTTGTAGGACAGCTCTTTGCCCTGCAACTGTTCAGCTGTGCTGACACTGGCTTCCTGCGGGTTTTTCTCGGTGTAGAAGGCTGCATTTTGATGCGGATTTTCGCCGTAGCGCAGATCCTGCTTTTTGACAAACTGGCTGCTGAAGGTGCGCGGGAACTGGCTGCCAGTAATGGTCTTGCCGAGATAGTTGGCAATCGCCGCATCGTAAGCTGCAGTGTGTTCGAAGGTCTTGGTTGCCAGATCAAAGCGCGTCTGTTGTGTCAGACCGCCGTTGTTCTGCTTAATCTCCGAGATGATGGTCTCATAGTCAGACGGGTTGACCACTACGCCCACCCAGGCGTGGTTTTTGGCGGCAGCGCGCAGCATGGTCGGGCCGCCGATATCGATGTTCTCGATCGCCATATCAAGATTGCAGTCAGGACGTGCCACCGTGCTTTCGAACGGATACAGATTGACCACCACCAGATCGATGGGCGGTATGTCGTTTTCGCTCATGACTTTGCCGTCGATATCGCGTCTGGCCAGAATGCCGCCATGCACTTTTGGATGCAGCGTCTTGACGCGGCCATCCATCATTTCCGGAAAGCCTGTGTAATCGGCAATTTCCGTGGCGGGAATATTGTTGTCCTGCAGCATGCGGTAAGTGCCGCCAGTGGACAGGATTTCTACACCTGCCGAGTGCAGGTCGCGTGCAAATTCAACAATACCGGTTTTGTCCGACACGCTGATAAGGGCGCGACGGATGACTGCTGTGTTCTCAGTAGACATAAGCTCGATTTCTAGGTTTATAAGCGGGTGGGAAAGGGCGGATTAACGGCATTACACGCGCAATCCATATTGCCTGATTTTCTTGCGTAGAGTACCACGATTGAGCCCCAGCATGGTAGACGTGCGGCTCTGGTTACCTGCGTTGTGGTCAAGAACTGCCTGTATCAGAGGGGGCTCGACCTCGCTCATTACCAGGTCGTAAAGATTGGCGACCAGGTTCTCGTCTTCCTCATCAATATCCGACAGATACACTGCCATCGAGCGCTCAACAGCCTGACGCAGGCTGAATGGTTCGGCGATATCGGTGGGTGTGGGTGCGCCCATCTGTTGCTCAGTGGTATCTTTTTTCATGCGAGTCTTATTGTGTCAGGCTGAAACTGGCTAAATTCTCGTGGTAGTCGGCAAGTATATCACGCTGTTCCATGACATCACGGCTGTCCATGAAGCGGGATTTGAGCTCTGCGCCAGCTGGCAACTCCTGGCTGTACCAGTCGATGTGTTTGCGCGCGAACAACGCCCCTTTGAAGTCACCATAAAAAGCGTGCAGGGCGCGGATGTGATCAACCATTAGCTGGCTGATAGCCTGGGCCGGGGGACGTTCGGTCGTTTTACCGGATTGCAGAAAGTCGTGGATCTGCCGGAACAGCCAGGGACGTCCCTGCGCGGCCCGCCCGATCATTACACCGTCTGCCTGCGTGTAGTCCAGCACAAACTTTGCCTGCTCGGGAGACGTGATGTCGCCGTTGGCGATCACCGGAATGCTGATTTCCTGCTTGATGCGGGCAATGGTGTCGTATTCTGCATTGCCTTTGAAGCGGCATTCGCGTGTACGTCCGTGAATGCTCAGCATGGCGATCCCGCAATCCTCAGCAATGCGGGCGATCTGCGGTCCGTTCCGTTGTTCGCGACTCCAGCCGGTGCGGGTCTTTAGAGTCACTGGCACTGGCACCGCGGCTACCACAGCGCGCAGTATTCTCTCGACCAGCTCGGGATCCTGCATCAGAGCCGAGCCAGAGGCACGTTTGAGCACTTTCTTGGCGGGGCATCCCATGTTGATGTCGATTATTTCAGCACCCATCTCGACATTCTTTCGCGCCGCATCGGCCATCATGTCCGGATCAAAACCGGCAATCTGGACAATCTCCGGCCCACATTTGCCTGAGCGTTTCAGGCGCAGGCGGTTTTTTTCGCTCTGCCAGACCTGTGAGTCGGCAGGCACCATTTCGGCAATGGTTAAAGTCGCACCCTGCTGCAGGCACACTTCACGAAACGGCAGGTCGCTGACACCAACCATGGGCGCCAGAATGACGGGCTGCTGCAGAAAGTGTTTGCCCAGGTAGAACCCCTGCGGCATGGTGTCGGCATTAAGTCCGATGGCGCTCATGGCTGAATCGCTCGTGGCAAGGAAGCCGGTTTAACAAACTGAATGTCGTAGTTTACGGCATTGCTGCCAGGTTCGGTAAACTCGATCCGGGCAGATGCCACCTCGCCGGGTTGCAGCGGGGCGGGTTCTGAGTCCGTGTCCAGGTAGTCGCTGGCTGACAGCTGGTCGCTGACCAGCAGGTCTCCCGACATACTGCTGAAACGGACAACGACGTCTGGCATGGGTTGCGCATAGCTGCCGCGATTCTGGAAACTGAACTCGAGCAGGGCCGTGTCAGCCAGAAACGGGTGTTCCCGGTAGTCGAGCCCGCTTATTTCGAAAGCCTCTGGATCTACCCGAGTCGGCAACTGAAAGGGGCAGCGATCAAGGCATGCTGTTTCGAGCCAGTCGTAAAAAGCAGGATGTGTCGCAGTCAGCTGTGGGCGGAACAGGAGCAGCTGCACAGGAATGGCCAACAGCAGACACAAAGCAGCCAGGAATGAAAGAGTCGTCCCAAGTATCCTGCGTGCGCGAAGTTTCCGTTCGGGCCGGGTTGGCCGGGCGGATGACTCCAGCTCCAGAGCTTCATCGATGACCGGAAGCTCGATTTCTGGTTTGTCTTGTTCAATGATGGTCCACATAGTCAGTTCGACAAGTCTCTATGCCAGATGCTGATAACCGGTTAACAGGACGGCCTGCCAGGCTAACGCCGGACACCGCTTATTCGCACCCACTCATCCTGCAGAACTGGTGGCTGCATTTCAAATGTTTCCCGGTAGGAACTCAGCAGTGCCTCAGTCTGCTCCGACAATACCCCTGACAGCACCAGTTGTCCGTTGGGCAGGGTCAAATGCGAGAGAATCGGTGTCAATTCTACCAGCGGTCCGGAAAGAATGTTGGCAACCACGATAGGGGCAGGGGTATCGTATTCGCCGGGCAGGTAGACCGGCAGGCGGTCCGCAGCAATCCCGTTGGCGTCACGATTGGCCGCCGTGGCGATAAGGGCCTGCGGGTCATTGTCGATGGCGATGGCCCGCTCCGCACCCAGCAGAATCGCAGCGATGGCAAGAATGCCCGAGCCGCAGCCGTAATCAATGACAGTCTTGCCTTTCAGGTCCTGCCCATCCAGCCAGGCCAGGCACAGTGCCGTTGTCGGGTGTGTGCCAGAACCAAATGCCAGCCCCGGGTCCAGCATGACATTGACTGCGTCAGGCTCCGGTGGTTCGCACCAGCTCGGGCAGATCCAGAGCCGCTTGCCAAACTGAATGGGCTTGAAGTCCTGCATCCAGGCGCGTTCCCAATCCTGGTCCTCAATCTGTTCGATAATCAGCTCGTTTTCCTGCAGACGGCTGCCGGCCACAACAGCTGCGATTACATCATCAATCACGACATCGCTTTCGAACAGCGCACTGAGCATGGTCTGCTGCCATAGCGGTGTGCTGTCCGGCTCCAGTTGGAAAACGGGTTCATCTTCTGCATCCAGAAACGACACAGACACGGCGCCCAGTGACTGGAACAGTTGTTCCATCTCTGGGGCTTCCGTGTCTGTGACTCTGGCCTTGATTTGTTGCCAGGGCATGTTCTTACCAGCTTACGATTTTTTGTGGCCGCTCAGCATGTGTTCCAGATAGTGAATGTTTACACCACCTTTGCGGAAGTTGTGATCACGCAGAATATCTTTGTGCAGCGCGATATTGGTACGGATGCCATCGATCAGAATTTCATCCAGTGCGTTTTGCATGCGCACCAGCGCCTCGTCACGATCAGAACCGAAGGTAATCAGTTTGCCGATCAATGAGTCGTAAAACGGAGGTACGGTATAACCACTGTAAATATGCGAGTCGACGCGCACACCATTACCGCCCGGTGCATGATACAGGTTGATCTTGCCGGGGCAGGGCATAAATGTGCTGGGGTCTTCAGCATTGATACGACATTCCAGCGCGTGGCCCTTTATCTGCACCTCTTCCTGTTTGATGGAAAGAGGCTGGCCACTGGCGATTTTTAATTGTTCTTTGACAATATCAATGCCGGTGACCATTTCAGTAACGGGATGTTCCACCTGAACACGCGTGTTCATTTCAATGAAGTAGAACTGCTCGTCCTGGTAGAGGAATTCCAGTGTGCCGGCGCCGCGATACTTCATCAGCTCGCAGGCCTTGATGCAGGTTTCTGCTACCTGCTGGCGTATTTCGTCAGGGATGCCCGGAGCAGGAGCCTCTTCAATAACTTTCTGGTGGCGACGCTGCATCGAGCAGTCGCGGTCACCCAGGTACAGCGCATTGCCCTGGCCGTCACCGAGCACCTGGATTTCCACGTGGCGCGGGTTTTCCAGAAACTTTTCCAGATAGACCGTATCGTTGCCGAAGGCTGCCTTGGCTTCCGATTGTGTAACGTGAATGGCCTTGAGCAGTGAGCCTTCGTTATGCACCACGCGCATGCCGCGACCACCACCTCCGGCAGCAGCCTTGATGATCACCGGGTAACCAATGCGACGGGCGATATCCAGCGTGCGTTCAGGATTACCGTCCAGTGGTCCGTCAGAGCCCGGGACTGTCGGTACGCCTGCTTTTTTCATGGCCTCAATGGCGGAAACCTTGTCACCCATCAATCGGATCGTCTCGGCGCGCGGACCGATAAAGGTGAAGCCACTGCGCTCAACCTGTTCAGCAAAATCTGCGTTTTCTGACAGGAATCCGTAGCCGGGGTGAATTGCCACGGCGTCGGTGACTTCCGTGGCAGCGATAATCGCTGGCACATTGAGGTAACTTTGCGAGGCGCTTGCCGGGCCGATACAGACTGATTCGTCAGCCAGTCGGACGTGCATCAGGTCGCGGTCGGCACTCGAATGGACGGCCACGGTTTTAATGCCAAGCTCTTTGCACGCTCGCAGAATTCGCAGAGCTATCTCTCCACGATTGGCGATCAGGACTTTTTCCAGCATAGCTATTGACCCTTAAACGATTGTGACCAGTGCCTGATCGAATTCAACGGGCTCGCCGTCCTGAGCCAGAATGGCTTCGACCACACCGGCGTGATCCGCCTCAATCTGGTTCATCATTTTCATCGCTTCAATAATACAGATGACATCGCCCACTTTTACGTGCTGGCCAACCTCAACAAAGGGCGGAGATGAAGGTGATGGCGCGCGATAGAAGGTACCAACCATAGGAGATTTGACAACATTGCCGCGAATTTTCTGGCTTTCTTTGCTGCCCGCGTCGGTATCAGCGGCAGCCGGAGCTGGCGCGGGTGCAGGAGCTGCTGGCTGGGGCGGCGGTGCTGCCTGGTACTGGATGGGGGCAGCGTTGACTGTGCTGCCGCGGCTGATGCGAACCGCCTCTTCACCTTCCTTGATCTCGATTTCCGCAACATCGGAAGATTCGAGCAGTTCGATGAGTTTTTTTACTTTTCTGATATCCATGATTTCTTCTCTTTTTGCCGGTAGTGGATCAACTTGATTAATGAGTGTCTGTCAGTCTTGTGAGCGCCGCCTGCAGCGCCAGGTCATAGCCCTGGGAGCCAAGCCCGACGATTGCGCCGCTGGCAATGTCCGTGAAATAGGAGTGATGCCGAAACGGTTCGCGTTTGTAGACGTTAGACAGGTGAACTTCGATAAAGGGAATGCCGGTGCCCAGCAGAGCATCGCGCAGGGCGACGCTGGTGTGCGTGAAGGCAGCCGGGTTAAAGATAATGAAATTAATGCCCTCGCGTCGCGCGTCGTGGATCCGCTCAATCAGCTCATATTCTGCATTGCTTTGCAGATGCAGCAGGTGGTGTCCAGCGGCCAGGCAGGTGCTGCTGAGGCGCGAGTTGATATCGTCCAGCGTCTCATTGCCGTATATCTCCGGCTCACGGGTGCCCAGCAGGTTCAGGTTGGGGCCGTGCAACACTAGGATTGTCGCCATATTCTTAATCCAGCTTGTGGTGCGCTATTGCGATCATTGAAGCGGGATTTTCGCAGATTTTTCTTAGATTTTCACCACTCAATTGTGGCTTTTCTCTGATCTTTTCTCGAAGGTGGTGTTAAGACCGCCGCCCCCGGTGTCGGGCGATGGGTTGAATCAGCGGTAAATCGGGATCTCGCGGGATTCTGGAGGGTAGCACAGGCCTGCCTCCGCACAGCCCTGGTAGTCCAGCTGCAGGACAATGTCTTCAGTGCTGGCAGTCAGTGTCTGCGGGAGCTGCAGCGATATACGCAGGCTGTCGTAAAAAACTGTAACGTCGCCAAAGTACTCGTCATGATGAGCGACCCCGGCGGGAAGCTCGAAGGCAAGCTCGCCCGAATCAGATTCCGGGCTGCTTACCGAAACGCTGAACTTGTCAGCATACAGGTAATATCCCGGAGCAATGGTCCAGTGAATGCTGATCTGCGAATCGCTGTCCAGGCTGGTGTAATAGCTGAAGGCCTGATCAACTGGCAGGAAGCGCGAGCCGCCGAACAGCGAACTGCCCGGCTTGGCATCAAGCCCGGCCGGCAGCATCAATGCTAGACAGCAGCCTGCAAGCAGGGCCTGGCGTCTAGTCCGAATAACGCTCGAAGATGAGGGTTGCATTGGTACCACCAAAGCCAAAGCTGTTGGACATGATGCAGTTCAGGGTGACATCGTCCATGCGCTGAGTTGCGATGTTCAGACCATCGGCCTCTGGAACAAGTTCCTGAATATTGGCCGATGCGCTGACAAATCGGTTTTCCATCATCAGCAGGCTGTAGATCGCTTCCTGCGCGCCAGTAGCGCCCAGCGAGTGGCCAGTCAGGGATTTTGTGGAGTTGATGATGGGCGATTTGCCGTCAAACACCTGTTTGATGGCTTTCAGTTCGGTCACATCACCAACTGGGGTGCTGGTGCCGTGCGTGTTCAGGTAGTCAATTGGCTGTTTGCTGGTGGCCATGGCCATGTTCATGCAGCGAATCGCGCCTTCGCCGGATGGCGCGACCATGTCATAACCGTCTGATGTCGCACCGTAACCGGTGATCTCGGCGTAAATCTTGGCGCCACGTGCCAGTGCGTGGTCAAGTGCCTCGATAACCAGCACTGCGCCACCGCCGGCGATAACAAAGCCGTCGCGACTGACGTCGAATGGGCGTGATGCCTTGGTGGGTTCATCATTGTGGCTGGTTGTCAGCGCGCCCATGGCGTCGAACAGGTTGGTCAGCGTCCAGTGTTCAGATTCGCCGCCGCCTGCGAATACCATGTCCTGCTTGCCCATCTGAATCAGTTCCATGGCATTGCCGATGCAGTGCGCGCTGGTTGCGCAGGCTGATGAGATGGAGTAGTTCACACCTTTGATCTTGAACGGTGTAGCAAGACACGCAGAGACGGTGCTACCCATAGTGCGCGGTACACGATACGGCCCGATCTTGCGCAGACCCTTGGTGCGCAGAATGTCGGCTGCCTCCACCTGGTCTGCAGACGAAGAGCCGCCCGCGCCCATGATGATGCCAGTGCGCTCATTGGATACTTCGTTTTCGGAAAGGCCGGCGTCTTTGATGGCCTGTTCCATGGCGATGTAGCCATAGGCTGCAGCATCGCCCATGAATCGCAGCACTTTGCGATCGATGTGCTCTTCAAAATTGATGTCTACCCGGCCAGAGATATGAGCGCGCAGGCCCATCTCTTCATATACCGGGTTGTAGCTGATTCCGCTGCGGCCTTGCTTCAATGACTCAAGCACGGTCTGCTTGTCATTGCCGATGCAGGAAACAATACCGATGCCAGTTACAACAACGCGTCTCATAGGTACCTCTGTGTAGCGATCGTTCAGAATTTGGCGTCAGGCGTAAACAGGCCCACTTTCAGGTTTTTGGTGGTATAGATTACCTTGCCATCAACGGCGACGGTACCATCCGCAATCCCCATGACCAGTTTACGTTCAATGATGCGGCTGAGAGAAATCTCGTATGTGACTTTTTTGGCCGTGGGCAGAATTTCACCGCTGAATTTTACCTCGCCGGCACCCAGCGCCCTGCCTTTGCCAAGGTTGCCGCGCCATCCCAGATAAAAGCCCACCAGCTGCCACATCGCATCCAGCCCCAGGCAACCTGGCATGACGGGATCTTCCGGGAAATGACAGTCAAAAAACCACAGGTCCGGGCGAATATCGAGCTCAGCAACGATAAGACCTTTGCCGAACTCGCCGCCGTGATCGTTGATCTCGACGATTCTGTCCATCATCAGCATGTTGCCGACGGGCAGTCGTGCGTTGCCGGGGCCAAACATTTGACCATAACCGCACTGCAGAAGTTCTTCGCGGTCATAGGCATTTTTGGGAGTAAATATTGGATTCCCTGTATTCTTCATAGGCGGTTTGCATCACCAGTTTGCTGCAAAGCGTGCAATATTATCGCGAGCGGGCGAAATAATCGATAATATTTTGCCCCTCCTGACGAATCACGCGGATTTGGGATAGACTTGCGGCCCAGGTTATTAAAAGGATTTGACATGATTATCCCCGTCATACTGGCCGGTGGCACCGGGTCCCGCCTGTGGCCACTGTCTCGACAACTTAATCCCAAGCAATTTGTTGATATTGCTACCCACGAAGGCGATCTGACCTTGTTTCAGGCGACACTGTCGCGATTGCAGGGTCTTGCGGACCTGGCTCCGCCGATAGTCATCTGCAACGAGGAGCACCGTTTCCTGGTCGCCGAGCAATTGAGACAGCTGGCTCAGCAGGGAGTCACTGGTGCAGACCAAGCAAGTCTGTTACTTGAGCCGGCAGGACGCAATACGGCTCCGGCATTGACGCTGGCAGCGTTGCTGGTTCAGCAGCAGAGCCATACAGATGCGGTAATGCTGGTCCTGCCCGCAGACCACCTGATTGCTGATACTGCTGCATTTCATGCCTGCGTGCTCACAGGGCAGCGACAGGCAACCAGTGGTGCCCTGGTGACCTTCGGGGTGACGCCGGGCTACCCGGAAACAGGTTACGGCTATATCCAGGCAGGTAGCCCGCTACCCGCGAGTGACGGCAATGCGTGCCAGGTGGCCCGTTTTGTGGAGAAGCCCGATGAGGCGACTGCACGCAGCTACCTGGAAGCAGGCGGCTATTACTGGAACAGCGGTATGTTCATGATGACGGCGGATACCTGGCTGGGTGAAGTGAATCGGCTGGCACCAGGGATCGCCACAGCCTGTAGCCAGGCATTTCAGGTGCTGAATCGCGATGGTGACTTTCTGCGCGTCGACGAGGCCCGTTTCAGCGAGAGCCCGTCTGACTCGATTGACTACGCCGTCATGGAGAAAACACCGCTGGCAGCCGTCGTGCCAATGCAGGCGGGCTGGAGTGATCTGGGCGCCTGGAATGCGCTGTGGGAAGCCAGCCCCGCTCGCGACGACAACGGTAATGTCAGCCATGGTGACGTGTGTCTGAAGCACGTCAGCAACAGTTATGTGTATGCCGGGTCGCGCCTGGTTGCTGCGGTCGGCATGGATCATGCAGTTATCGTGGAAACAGCAGACGCCGTGCTGGTGGCGAACAAGGATCGGGTGCAGGATGTAAAAGGCGTCGTGCAGTGGCTGACACAGCAAAAGCGCAGCGAGGCGGTGTCCCATACGCTGGTATATCGACCCTGGGGTTCTTACGAGAGTCTGAGCACTGGACCCGGATTTCAGGTGAAACGGATACGCGTCAAGCCTGGTGCGTCGCTTTCATTGCAGATGCACCATCATAGGGCAGAGCACTGGGTCGTGATCAGTGGCAGTGCAACCGTCACCTGCGATGACCAGGTTTATGTACTGGAGGCTAATGAATCAACATTCATTCCGCTGGGCAGCAAGCATCGCCTGCAGAATGAGGGAACAGATTGGGTTGAACTGATCGAAGTTCAAACCGGCAGTTATCTGGGAGAAGATGACATTGTCAGATTTGACGATGTCTACGGGCGCAGCTGATCAACAGAGGCCGCGCAATGACATGCATCATGGAGGCAACGATAGATGATTAAGAAATGTTTGTTCCCGGCCGCTGGTTATGGCACCCGCTTTTTGCCAGCCACCAAAGCGATGCCCAAGGAGATGTTGACACTGGTCAACAAGCCGCTGATCCAGTATGGCGTTGAAGAGGCTGTGGCGGCCGGTATCACGGGCATTGCGATCGTCACTGGCCGTGGCAAACGGGCGATCGAGGATCATTTTGATATCAGCTATGAACTCGAACACCAGATCAAGGGCACCTCCAAAGAAAAAGCTCTCGCGCCGATTCGACAGATCATCGACACCTGCACCTTTTCCTACACGCGTCAGATTGAAATGAAAGGTCTGGGGCATGCAATCCTGACTGGCGAGACACTGATTGGGTCTGAGCCTTTCGCCGTCATTCTAGCCGACGACTACTGTGTTGCCGAGCCGGATCCGGTGCTGCTGCAGATGGTGAAACTGTTCGAAAAATATCAGTGCAGTATCGTGGCCATCGAGGAAGTTCCGGCAGAAGAGACCTACAAGTACGGCGTGATAGATGGCGAAGAAGAGGAAGAAGGTGTATTCCGTATTCGCCAGATGGTGGAAAAGCCTGATCCCAGTGAGGCGCCTTCCAACCTTGCGATTATTGGTCGTTATATTCTGACACCCGACATTTTCGATATTTTGCGTGATACACCACCTGGTAGAAACGGTGAGTTGCAGATTACCGATGCGCTGATGACCCAGGCCAGCGAAGGTCGTGTACTGGGTTACCGGTTCAAAGGCCGTCGCTTCGATTGCGGCAGTGTTGAGGGGTTTGTTGAGGCAACCAATCACTGCTATACCAACTACTACAAAAAATAACGGCAAAGGATGCAATATCGTGCAGATTAATTGTTTCAAGGCCTATGACATAAGAGGGCGTGTGCCCGACCAGCTAAACGAAGATATCGCCTGGCGCATTGGTCGCGCCTGTGCGGAGTTTTTGTCAGTTGAAACCATGGTGGTAGGGCATGACATCCGCTTGAGCAGCCGCAGCCTGTGCGACGCCCTGACGCGCGGGCTGACAGAGGGTGGTGTTGATGTGATCGATATCGGGCAGTGCGGCACAGAGGAAGTGTACTTTGCGACCTCTCACCTGAAGGCAGGCGGCGGTATTGTGGTGACGGCCAGTCACAACCCAATGGATTACAACGGTATGAAGCTGGTGCGCGAGGAATCTCGCCCCATCAGCGGTGATACCGGACTTAACGATATCCGGCGACTCGCCGAGGCTGGCAACTTTGCCCCGGCAGCGCGCACAGGTTCGGTAACACAGCAGGATACCCGTCCTGCCTACATCGAGCATCTGCTGTCCTACATCAATGTCGGTGAGCTGCGGCCGCTTAAGCTGGTAGTCAATGCAGGCAATGGCGGTGCTGGACCCGTGGTCGATGCGCTGGCAGAAAAGCTGCCTTTTGAGCTGATTCGGGTTCATCACCAGCCTGACGGCCATTTTCCCAATGGCGTGCCCAATCCTCTGCTGGAGGAGAACCGCGCGCCGACCATCGAAGCGATTCGCGAAAATGGGGCCGATCTGGGTATTGCCTGGGACGGCGACTTTGATCGCTGCTTCTTCTTTGATGAGACGGGTTACTTTGTCGAGGGTTACTACATTGTGGGTCTGCTGGCGCAAAGCTTCCTGAGCAAACAGCCTGGGTCTGCCATCATCCACGACCCGCGTCTGACCTGGAATACCCAGGAAATCTGCGAGTCGATGGGCGGGCGCGCCATTCAGTGCAAGACCGGCCATGCCTTCATCAAGGAGCGCATGCGCAAGGAAGATGCTGTGTATGGCGGCGAAATGAGCGCGCATCATTATTTCAGGGACTTTGCCTACTGCGACAGTGGCATGATCCCGTGGCTGCTGGTCACAGAACTAATGTCCCAGACCGGCAAACCGCTGTCCGATCTGGTAGCCGAACGACAGGCCGCGTTCCCTGCCAGTGGCGAAATTAACCGGCAGGTGGAAGACGCAGCATTTCTGTTGAACCAGGTCGAGGACAGATACGGCAAAGACGCTGTGTCGATAGACCACACCGATGGTTTGAGTGTGGCCTTCGCTGACTGGCGCTTCAATTTGCGCATGTCCAACACGGAGCCGGTAGTGCGACTGAACGTGGAGTCGCGTGGTGATCCTGAGTTGATGCGACAAAAGACGCAGGAGTTGCTGGCGCTGTTTTAAGGCGTGTACAGCATCCTGTATCGATAACGGTCTTCAGACTCTATGGCCAGCCCCAGCTTGAGATAGAAATTGTAGGCAGGGTTGGCCTTGAGGACGTTCAGGCGCAACACTTTCTGTTGCTGCTGACTGGCAGAGAACAGTTTTTCCATCACGGCTGTGCCAACCCCGTTGCGTTGCCAGTCGGGGTGGATCAACAGCATTTCCAGGCGAAGATAATCAGCCTCAGATTTCAGGCTGTAGCCACCAATATCCTTGTCATTGTGGCTGATCATGGTAAAGCTGGATGCGGGAATATTCTCTTCGAAACTGTGGCGCTGAAACAGTTCGTCCCAGCCCCAGGTGTCCGCAATGTACTGCCGCATAACGGTGCGAAACAGCTGGTAGGCCCAGTCCATATCTTTGGGGTCTGCTTTTTTAAAGTGCAGGGTGATCATGGGTGCGGCCTGTTCACCCTTCAGACTTCACAGAGCTGGCTAGCTGGCGCTTCCATCCCAACTGTTTTTCAACTGCGCTGACCATGGCGCCGGCCAGATCCTTGCCACATACCTCTTCCAGGTCTGCCAGTGCTGGTGAGCTAGTGACCTCCAGTATCAATGGTCCTTTGCGGGAGCGCAGCATATCCACGCCAGCGACTTTCAGGCCTATGCTGCGTGCGGCCTTGATGGCGAGGCGGCGCTCTTCGGTGCTGATGCGGGCCACTGTCTGACGCGCCAGTTGTTTTTTGTGGCGAAACTGCCCCGGAATGCCCTGGCGCTCGACCGCACAGACAACTTTTCCGTCGACAACCAGCAGCCGCAGAGATTTGCCCTCGGATTCGCGAATGTATTCCTGAACCAGCAGATTCGCCTGAAGCGATTTAAAGGCGTTGATCAGGCTTTCGCCAGCCGTGCGTGATTCAGCCAGCACAACGCCGCGCCGCTCCGGCCCCTCGAGCAGTTTGACGATCAGCGGGGCGCCATTGACCATGTCAATGAGCTCATCGGTATCCAGCGGGCTGTCAGCGAAGCCGGTGGTCGGGATGGGCAGCCCGTTCTGTAACAGGTGCTGCAGGGAATAAAGCTTGTCGCGTGAGTGGGCAATCGCTTCTGCACTATTCAGAGAATAGATGCCGAGGCTTTCAAACTGTCGCACCAGCGCACAGCCGTAAAACGTCAGGTCCGGTCGGATGCGGGGAATGACGGCATCCAGTTTGTTCAGCAACTTGCCGCCACGATAGTGTATTTCGGGGTGCTCGGCATCCAGCTTCATGTAGCACTGTCGCACATCGTAAAGCCGGATGCGGTGGCCACGCTCTTCTCCGGCTTCCAGGATGCGCTGATTACTGGCCAGTTCAGGATTGCTGGCCAGCAGTCCAATACGCAAGCCTGATGGAGTGCGTGAATGCGCCTGGTACAGTTCCTCGATCTGCTGGCTGGCGATGCGCCCGCACAGAAAGCTGGCCGCCGGGTCTACCAGAATACGCCCGTGCATGGCCTGGCGTCCCAGCAGCATTCGGTAGCCCATGGAGTCGCGATTGGTCAGCGTAAGCTCAACTGGCCAGGATTGCCCATGCAGCTGCAGTTCAGTCTGAATGACATAGCGTTTTTCACCAATGCCACTTGAGCTTTTGACGATGCGTTTGTCCACCACTTCCGCCTCGCATCGGATAATGGTGCGCCGATTGTTCTGCAGAGGGTGTACCTCAAAGCTCACCCAGGGCTGGCCACCCTTGAAAAACGGACGAATATTAAAGGCGTGCAGCGAGGATGTCTTGGCGCCGGAGTCGACTCGCGCCTTGGTCGCCGGGATCCCAAGCGCAGGCATGGCGCACCATTCCTCGCTGCCGACTATGATCTTGTTGTGGAATACGTCTGACTTGCTCAATCCTTAACTCCGCCGCAGGCCTGCTGACGGCAGTATGCCACTAATGCGGCACTGGACGCATCCAGTTCAGACGAGCCGGCACCGGACTGCAGCGCATCGAACAAAGGCGTGCAAAGCTGTTTGCCAATCTCGACACCCCACTGATCAAATGCGTTGATATTCCAGATGACACTTTGCACAAACACTTTGTGCTCGTAGGCGGCCAGCAGGCAACCCAGGCTGAAGGCATTAAGTTTTTCCAGCACAATGGTCGTACTGGGTCGGTTGCCTGGTACCCGTTTATGGGGCGCCAGTCTGGCTGCCTCGGCGGCAGGCAGCCCCTGCTTGATTAGCTCCTGCTCGGCCTGTGCCAGCGTTCTGCCGCACATCAGCGCGCGGCTCTGACTGAAGCAGTTGGCCAGCAGGTATTGGTGCTGGGTCTGGGCCTGCTCCGACGCCTGTGTGTCTGCCTGCGCCACAGCAATAAAGTCTGCAGGGATCATCTGCGTACCCTGATGCAGCAACTGATGAAAGGAGTGCTGTCCATTGGTACCGGCACTGCCCCAGATCACCGGGCCGCTTTGCAGGGCCAATACATTGCCGGCGAGGTCAACCGACTTGCCCAGGCTTTCCATGTCCAGCTGCTGCAGATAACCGGGCAACATGGCCAGGTCCTGCGCGTAGGGCAGCACCACGTGAGATCCGGCATTCCAGTAGTTGCGGTACCAGACAGTCAGCAGGCCCATCAGTACAGGGATATTCTGCTCGAGCGGAGTGTCTGCAAAATGCTGGTCCATCAGTGCGGCTCCGCTAAGCAACTGTCGAAATGTGGCCATGCTGGTTGCCAGCGCAATCGGCAGCCCGATCGCGGACCACAGTGAAAAGCGGCCACCCACCCAGTCCCACATCGGGAAGATGTTTGACGCTGCTATGCCGAACTCAGTCGCAGCCTTGATGTTGCTGCTGACGGCGACAAAGTGACGGGATACATCGGCATCTGCATCGTCAGCCAATAGCCACTGTCTCGCGAACAGGGCGTTGTTGAGTGTCTCCAGAGTGCTGAATGATTTTGAAGCAACGATAAACAGGGTGCTGGCAGGATTCAGGGTGGCCAGACAGGCCTGCAAATGTGCCGGATCGATATTGGACACAAAGTGACAGCGTAACGATGGATGATGTTCCCGTCGGAGCGCAGCTGTGACCATGGCCGGACCGAGGTCGGACCCGCCGATACCAATGTTGACTACGTCGCTTATTTTTTTGCCCGATGAGCCGTGCCACTTTCCCGAATGGATTTGCTCGACAAAGGACTGCATCTGCCCCAGTACCTTCTCCACTTCACGGCCGGTCTCTGGCTGATTGGCTGCGCGATAACCACGCAGCGCTGTGTGCAGGGCGGCACGTCGCTCAGTGGTATTGACGGTTTCACCATCCAGCAGGGCCTGGCGTCTGGCTGGCAGTTCGTGCTGTTCTGCCAATGACAGGAGTAACTGCAGGGCCCGCGCATCGAGCAGGTTCTTGGACAGATCAACCCGCATGGGCCCGCAGGCAAATGTGAGTTTGTTCGTTCGTTCAGGGTCTTTGAGGAATAGCGAAGCCAGCTGGTCGGGGGAGCTTGCCAGAAATGCCTGGTGGCTCGACAACTGTTGGTGAATCCCGGCGGGGTTATCCTCTGGAGTATTCCGTGTCATGAATGACGAGTCTCAACGGCTGCGGATTGCCTTAACTTAGCGGATTCCCCATTGCTGATCAATTGCTTTACCACGTACAAAAAAATGTTGATCAAATTCTGATTCGTTGGTAGGATGCGCGCCCTGTAGAGATAACACTGTATCGCCGACATAGCTCAGCTGTGGTAGAGCAACTGACTTGTAATCAGTAGGTCCCGGGTTCGACTCCTGGTGTCGGCACCACTCTCCTTCCCAAGTTAACTCTTACATCCCCGCCTCTGAAACGACACCTGCCCTGCAGGGGTTATCCATCGTATGACGTTTTTGTGTCATTTTCCCCGCATTTTTCCGTGTCAAAACTGGGTCTGAAGCAGCATTTCGTGTTCTGATTTGCCTCCCATCAAAAAAAAGTTACTTCCTGTGACATATTTCTCACAAAACTGTAACTTTTCGGCTTTTAATCGTTGCTTTTGTGAATGTGTTCAGTTAAAACTGCGTCCGTTAAGCAACTTATTCCTGCTTTTAGCGGGACGAGTTGACGAGAAATAAAAACAATATGTTTAAAACGACAACCAAAAGATGATGCAAAAAAGTCACTGCTCTGAGGAGCTGGCGGGCATTTTTGTGTTTAATAAATCTATCTTTAAGGTGGGATAAGTATGAACAAGAACTA
This sequence comes from Pseudohongiella sp. O18, assembly GCF_021729085.1. Classification (GTDB taxonomy): domain Bacteria; phylum Pseudomonadota; class Gammaproteobacteria; order Pseudomonadales; family Pseudohongiellaceae; genus Pseudohongiella. The sequence continues at coordinate 1,224,101 of NZ_JAJSAR010000001.1, forward strand.
CAAACTCAGCCGTGCGATCAAATTCGCGATGCTGTCGGGTGTGTATGCTGTAGGCGCTGGAGTATTCTCCACAGCTCAGGCACAACAGGCCGAAGAGCAGATCGAAGAGATCACCGTTACCGGTAGCCGTATTGTCCGTCGTGACTTTGAAGGCACCAGCCCGGTATTCACGCTGGATTCCAGCTCCATCCAGGACGCTGGTACACCACAGATCGAACAGGTTCTGAACGAGCTGCCACAGCTGGTTCCAACAATCACCACAACGTCCAACAACCCGTCTAACGGTGGTCAGGCACAAGTTGACCTGCGTGGTCTGGGCAGCAGCCGAACGCTGGTGCTGATGGATGGAATCCGACTGCAGCCTTCTAACGTCTCTGGCATCATCGACCTGAATACAGTGCCCTCTGGTCTGATTGAGAGCGTTGAGATCGTGACCGGTGGTGGTTCTGCGGTCTACGGTTCCGACGCTATTGCCGGCGTTGTGAACATCAAGCTGCGTCAGGATTTTGAAGGTGTGCAGGTTCAGTCCACTTACGCACAGACTGGCGAAAGTGATGGCACCACACAGACCATCAGCCTGACCATGGGCGGTAACTTCGACGGTGGTCGAGGTAACGCGGTCATGTACATGAGCTACGACGATCGTGAAGCCGTATTCGCGGGTGATCGTGAATTCTCAGCGGTTGCGCTGGGGCCATCCCTGAACCCACTGGGTTCTGTGGCAATCCCTGATGGCTTCTTCGTCCCAGCTGGTGCGAACGCGCCGTCCCAAGCCGCTTACAACTCGGTTTTCGGCGCCGGCCGTGTGCCGAACACTGACTACATTGGTTTCAATACTGATGGCACGTTGTTCTCACGTACTGGCACGGTTAACTACAAGGGTGATACCAGTGATCCTGGCTTTAACCCGGCCAGCTACAGCTATAACTACTCGCCAGTGAACTACCTGCAGCTGCCCCTTGAGCGTCGCCAGGTTGCGGCCTTCGGCCACTATGAGCTGGCTGACAATGTCGAAGCCTATGCCAAGATGAGCTATACGACCTACAATGCGGCGCAGGAGCTGGCAGCGACACCAATCACCTCTGGTGTTGGTTCAACCATGCCGGTCACCAACCCGTTCATCCCGCAGGATCTGCGTACCATTCTGGCATCACGCCCAAATCCGACTGCCCCCTTCACGTTGTTCAAACGTACTACGGAAGTTGGTGGACGTAATGGTGACAACAACTACGACGTATTGCAGATGATCTACGGTACCCGTGGTGACTTCCAGTTGAGCGATTACACCTGGAACTGGGATATCTGGGGCAGCTGGGGTCGTACACAGCGCACAGAGATCCAGACCGGCAACGTCTCGCGCTCTGCGCTGAACCGCGCCTATAACGCGACTGCAGCGAATCCGGATCCACTGGGCTGTGGCGGTTTGAATCCCTTCGGTCTGGGCCAGATCTCTGACGCCTGTGCCGCCGCTATCGCTGTTCAGGCACAGAACACCACTGTGCTGACCAACACCATGGCGGGTGCCACCATGACCGGTGGCGTGTTCGAGCTGCCAGCAGGTACCTTCCAGGTGGCACTGGGTGTGGAATACCGTGAAAACGTTGCGGATTTCAAACCGGACCAGTTCCTGGCCAGCGGTGACGTAGTAGGCTTCAACGCCCAGCAGCCGACAACAGGCGCCATCGATGTGAAGGAATTCTTCGTTGAATTTGATGCTCCGCTGTTGAGCGGTGCGCCCATGGCTAACTACCTGGGTCTGAACGGTGCGGCGCGTCATTCTGACTACAACCTGGCCGGTGGCGTAGACACCTACTCACTGGGTCTGGACTACGAGCCGATTGATCAGTTGAAACTGCGTGGTTCTTACAACAAGGCGATTGCAGCACCTAATGTCAGTCAGCTGTTCCGTCCGCAGAACGAAGGCTTCCCGTCCTACACCGATCCATGCTGGAACGGCAGTGCCGAGCGTACTGGTCCAAACGCTTCGCAGGTCAACGCGCTGTGTGCGGCTCAGGGCGCCCCCGCCAACTTCCCGCAGGGTAACAGCCAGGTTCGTGCTCTGACCGGCGGTAACCCGGACCTCGCGCCGGAAGAAGCCGATACCTACACATTGGGTTCCGTATGGACGCCTGATATTCAGGACGTGAATCTGCGTGTTGCAGTGGACTGGTTCCGCTACGAGATCACTGAGCGTATTGGCAGTGTTGGTGCGTCATCAATCGTGTCTCGCTGCTTTAATGCGCAGGACTCCAACCCAACGTTCAGCCCCAGCAATCAGTGGTGTTCGTTCTTCGAGCGCAGCACATCTGGTGTCGCTGAAAACGTTCGAGCAACTGACCAGAACCTGGGCAAGATGAACATCGACGGTATCGACCTGCAGGTGGATGGCGCGATGCAGTTTGGCCCTGGCGAAATCACCGCCAACCTGGCCTGGACTCACCTTCTGAAGTGGCAGCAGCAGGAAGACCCTTCAGCTCCGCTGACTGATCAGGAAGGAACGATTGGTATCATCGTTGCTGAAACGCTGCCAGAGAACAAGGCACGTCTGTCGACTGGCTACGCGCTGGGTGACTATAGTGTTCAGTGGACCATGAACTTCATTGAAGGCATGGATGTGGTTAACTCGGACGCCCCCCGTTCGCCTGTGGCCAACGGTATCGTACCAACCGTTGGTTCCTACACGTACCATCGTTTGACGGGTACCTGGAACCCCAGCAATGTGGAAGGTCTGAGTCTGACAGCAGGTATCAACAACCTGTTCGACAAGGCGCCACCGATCTATACATCTGACTCACGTGCTGGCATCCAGGCCAACACTGATCCGTCAGTGTACGACGTGCTGGGTCGTCGCTACTTTGTGACCGCTTCTTACCGCTTCTGATACTTCAGATAAGGTAGAGCTGTTGTAAAGCAGCCCCAAAAACCACCGCCCGCTTCGTGCAGGCGGTGGTTTTTTTATGCCTGATGACAGGCGTCGCGCACAAACGCTATTATCCAGCGAACAAGTGAGCGACCGATTGATGACATGATGGAGAGATTAATGAACGCCAGCCAACTGGAAACCAGACCACTGTTTGCTTCGCCGGTCGCCACGCGTTCCCTGCACCAAGCTGAGGGTCTCAACCAGGAACTTGCGCAGCTGATTTTGCAACGTGAAGCCGAACCGTACCGCAATCCGAATCCGACCCACATCCCGCAGCGTGAAGTGTTCGAAAGCAACTTCGATATGTTTCGCTGGCCAGAGCCTTGCGTGCAGACCTTGCGTGGTTTCATGATGGAGTCCATTGCTCAGGTCGTGGCACAGCTCAATGGTTATTCGGCGGAGCAGATGCGTCAGTTCAATATTCACAATCACACCTGGTTCCATGTCACCCGGTTTGGTGGCTCGTTCGTGGCGCACAACCATCCAATGGCATCCTGGTCAGCCGTTTATTGTGTGACGCCCGGGGAAGAAGTGGCGGATAGAAGAGACAGTGGTGTGTTGCGTTTTCTTGATCACAGGCCTGGATCAAACATGTTTCTGGATCCGGCCAATGCCAGGCTGCAGGTTCCCTACAACTTTGGGCACTACTCCATGCGTCTGGCAGCAGGCCAGCTGGTGATTTTTCCTTCCTACCTGGTACATGAAGTGGCGCCGTTCCTTGGCAAGGATGTACGCATTACGGTTGCCAGCAACTGCTGGTTTACACAGCGCGCCTGAAACGCAGTGCCCAGCCCAGAAGTTCGCCGGAACTTCTATGCAGCGGAGAATGCGACAGGTTTTCCAGACCTGATTGAGCAGCGGTCTGAATCAGCTTTGAAATCGCCTGCTCATCGTGAGCTGCGTCAATGTTGGCTTGAATTCGTGCTGAGTGCGCAGCCATCTCCTGTTCCAGTACTTGAAGTACATGCTCCGTGTTTGCTCGCCCGGCGCGAGGGATGGCGTTAAGAGTGGTCGCGAACTGAGTGCCAATATCGCGGGCAAAACCACAGTCAGGGTGCGTATGGCTAAAGTCGGTGATGCTGCTCAGCTGACGCTGAATGCGCTGCATAATTTCTTTTGCGCTTGGATCGCTGGCAATAAGCGAAGGGTTGCTGATCAGCCCAGATTTATCAAAGTGCTGAATCAACGCCCGAGAATCACCAAACAGATTCAACTGTTGATAGAAATAGTCGAAGAAGGCCAGTTCGTTGCGACTGACCGCAACGATATTGGCGTCCGTGTGGTGCACAATAAAAGCTGCGATGCCACCTGGCACTAATACCCGGGCCACCTGGGCGAGTGACAGATCGACACGGGTATATTCGATGGCATACTGGCTTGTGACGAGGTTCACGCTGTTATCAGCATGATCGAGGTGCTCGCTTGACTGATTGCCTCTAAGTATCAGTGCGCACTGGCCCGAGTTTATTGGCGTTTCGGCGGACTGTATGTCAGCAGCGTCGATACCTTCAATCTGCCAGTTGAAGCTGCGACTCGCCGCAAAGTCTAGCGCCAGGCGGGCAATAGCGCCGTTGCCTGTGCCAATGTCCAGAACTCTGCCGTGCTCGTCGATCTCCGTGAAGGTGCTGTGCCAGAACTCCCTGATGCTGTCTTCGTAGTTACCCTGAAACGCTCCCGGGCAGGAGTGCAGGTGGCCTCTGCGCCAGTACTGGCTCCAGGCGGATTGTGAGGATGTTGCGGGTCTGCCATTGCTTGTATTATTCACGGTCCGGTGCCAAGCTTTCTTCTTAATCAAACCGCCATCATAGCAGACCTTGCTGACAGTAGATGGCCGATAGCAACACGAATGGAAGGTATCATGCCCAGCTCTCCAGGATTTGAATGTCTCATGGCGGTGCGCGATTACGAATGTGATATGCAGGGTATCGTCAATAATGCCGTATACCAGCACTATCTCGAACATGCCCGGCATGAATTCCTCAAGACAGCCGATCTCGATTTTGCGCAGCTGACGGCGGAAGGGGTTATTGTGGTTGTTGCCAGAGCAGAAATTGACTACCTGCGCCCTTTACGCAGTGGAGACCAATTCATTGTGACTGTCAGTCCGTCACTCAGCGGGCGGGTGCGCATGGTATTTGATCAGCAGATTCGCCGCTCCGACTCTCAGGAACTGATGGTAAATGCTCGCATCATCACTACAGCAGTAAATGCGAGAGGGAGGCCGTGGATGCCGCCACAATTGCATCGATTACTCGAGGCTGTCCCGGCCAGCGTCAAGTAAGCGGGTCAAGTTGCCGGATTACGCGATCCACAAAAGCAGGCACGATCTCGCTGGCCTGGCCGTAAATATGCTCATCAAAGTGCGAGTGAGTCGGGTCAAGGTTCAATTCTACCGTGTGGGCACCTGATGACTTGGCACTTTCGTAGAAGCCTGCTGCTGGATAAACATTGCCCGAAGTGCCAATTGACAAAAACAGGTCACACTCGTCAAGCGCGCGGGTAATACGTGGCATTTCCAGCGGCATTTCACCGAACCACACGACGTGTGGTCGCAGGTTGCCGGGAACCCGGCAGCAACGGCATTCGTCGCCGACCTGCAGGTTGTCGCGATGTTCGAAAATCAGCCCACTCTCGGCGCAGCGGATCTTGAGCAGTTCACCATGCATGTGGACAAGCTCCCGGCTGCCAGCACGCTCATGCAGGTTGTCGATATTCTGCGTGACCAGCAGGAATTTGTGGTCCGGCCGCTGGCTCATCTCGTATTCCAGCCGTGCCAGTGCGGAGTGAGCAGGATTGGGTCTGATATGAGGCTGCTGCAGTTGGTGTCGCCGACCATTGTAAAACTGGTGGACGATCACGGGGTTGCTGGCAAAACCCTCAGGGGTTGCCACATCTTCGACGCGATGATTTTCCCAGAGGCCATCAGAGGCGCGGAACGTCTGGATACCGGATTCAGCAGATATACCAGCGCCTGTCAGCACCACGATGGATCGGTAAGGACTTGTCACAAATTACTCCTGCAGGTGTTGAGTCTTTATCAACAATCCGCCGCCCGCCATGACGACAGTCTATCGTAACGCTATAATGTATTGTTTTTAAAGGGAGCATGTCCATGAGTACATCTGACACCAAGACAGCAAACAGCCCAGAATTGCCGCAGACAGGCAAGCAGGCGCCAGCCTTCAGACTGCTTGATCAGCGCGGGGAGCCAGTGTCGCTGGCTGAATTTAAGGGCAAAAAGAATGTAGTGCTGTATTTCTATCCAAAGGCCATGACGCCGGGCTGCACGGTTCAGGCGTGTGGACTGCGTGACAGCCAGAGTGAGCTTGAGTCGCTGGATACCGTCGTGCTGGGCGTGTCGCCTGACCCGGTTGCCCGCTTGCAGAAGTTCATCGACAAGGAAGAACTGAACTTCACCCTGCTGTCAGATGAAGATCATGCCATCGCCGAGAAATACGGTGCCTGGGGTCTGAAGAAGTTCATGGGCCGTGAGTATATGGGAATACTGCGACAGACATACATCATCGACAAGCAGGGTAAACTGCAGCACGTTATGGACAAAGTGAAAACAAAAACTCACCATGACGATGTCATTAGCTGGATAAAAGAGAATCTGTGAGCAGCGTAGCACTTAACTTTAAAAAGTATGGTTCATGCGGCGAGCCGTTGATCATCATTCATGGCCTGTTTGGCAGCCACAGCAACTGGGCCTGGCATTGCCGCAAGTTCGCCGAACATTACACCGTCTTCGCGCTCGACATGCGCAATCACGGTGCGTCACCTCATGTGCCATCCATGGATTACGCGGCGATGGCGGACGATGTCGTACGCTTCATGTCAGAACAGGAGCTGGATCACGCACATGTGCTGGGTCATTCCATGGGTGGCAAAGTGGCGATGCAGCTGGCGCTCAGCAATCCGTCGCTGGTCGATCGACTGATTGTCGCCGATGTGGCGCCCGTGCAGTATGGCGGAGAGCGAGGCGAACACGACGAAATATTTGAGGGACTGTGTGCTCTGCAACCCGAGTCGCTGGAGAGCAGAAATCAGGCAGACCAGCAGCTGGCAGAGTGGGTAGAGGATGAAATAGTCCGGCAGTTCCTGCTGTCAAATCTGGTGCGACGTGAGGCAGGTGGTTTTCAGTGGCGAATCAACTTGTCTGTGCTTAAAGAAAGCTACCCGGCACTTAGAGACAGGCCGTCTGCAGAAGGACCTTTTGAGGGGCCTGTACTGTTTATTCGCGGTGATCTGTCTGACTACATCAAGCCCGAACACAAAGAGGCTATATTAAAGCTGTTTCCCAAGGCAACCGTAAAAACCATCATGCAGACCGGACACTGGCTGCATGCAGAGAAGCCGGAAACATTTCACCGATTGGCTGCGGATTTTCTGGGAGACTGAGTCATGACCCTGTTGAGCGTCAATGTAAACAAGATTGCGCTGCTGCGAAACTCGCGTGGTACCAACTACCCGGATCTGTTGGCTTTTGTTGAAAAAATTCTTGATGCAGGTGTTAAGGGCATTACCGTACATCCGCGACCCGATGAGAGACACATCACGCGGCAGGATGCCCACGACATCGCCGGGTTCTTAAAGGATCGCCCGGATGTGGAGTTCAACATAGAAGGCTATCCGTCCGATGGTTTCATGCGGCTGATTGAAACCATCAGACCGGCCCAGTGCACATTGGTGCCCGACGAGCCAGGGCAGCTGACCTCTGACCACGGCTGGGATGTACGAGCCAGCAAGGGGCTGCTGACTGATGTACTGCCCACACTGCGGGAATGGGGCGTGCGCAGCAGCCTGTTCCTGGACCCTGTCCCCGCGCTTGTCGAGGATGTCCGCGCTGTCGGGGCCGATCGCATTGAGCTTTACACCGAACATTATGCCCGCGTCTTTGCGAAAGGTGATAATCAACGTCTGCAGCAGACGCTGGAAATTTATCACCAGACAGCGCGTGCCGCTGTTGAGGCTGGAATAGGTGTCAATGCCGGCCACGATCTGAACCTGCAGAATCTGGCAGCTCTGCTTGCAGGTGGTCTTATTCACGAAGTGTCTATTGGTCATGCCTTGATTGTGGAGTCGCTGGAGCTGGGAATGGCCGAGGTCCTTGCGCGTTACCTGACCATCACCCGCAATGCTGTCTAAGCGGCCTGTCTACTATGGCTACTGGATAATTCTGGCGGCCTTTGTTACCCAGTTTGTTGCCATTGGCATGCAGAACTACATCATCGGCCCATTCACGGTGCCGATGATTGATGAATTTGGCTGGTCGCGTGCCGAATTTACCTCTGCGCGCTCGATAGGTCAGATGGTTGCCGCGTTTACCGGATTTTTTATAGGTGCCGGTGTCGACCGCTGGGGTGGCCGGCCTTTCATCCTGACGGGTCTGGTTGTGCTGTCGGTGTCACTGTTTGCGCTGGGCAGTGTGCAGTCGCTGGGTCAGTGGATTGTCATCAATGGTGTGGCGCTGACAGTCGGCTCGGCGATGATCGGTAACCTGGTCGTCAACGTCACGCTGGGCAAATGGTTTGTTACTCAGCGCGGGCGTGCAGTAGCACTGGCGGCGATGGGCATTTCACTCAGCGGCGTATTACTGCCGCCGATCACGACTACCCTGGTGGATACCCTGGGCTGGCGTGAGGCCTGGCATGTGCTTGGTATCGCTGCGGCGATCCTGATATTTCCTGCGGCGCTGGTCATCAGGCGCAGTCCCGAAGACTACGGCATGAATCCCGATGGCCACACTGCCGAGCAGATGGCCACCGAACTGGGCGACAAAGCCAGACTGGATTACGCCAGCTCCATGACAAGGCGTCAGGCCATGCGCACCGGGCGCTTTTACACCCTGGTCGTCGCCTTTGGCCTGTTCCAGATTTCCATTACAGTGATGCTGCTGCAGACCGTGCCTTTCATGACGGATGCCGGATATTCACGCATCGTAGCCGCCTCAATGATTTCTCTGACATCCATACCTGCATTCATCAGTAAACCCTTCTGGGGCATTCTGATTGATCGCTACAGCGCAAGACCACTGGCGGCAATTGGTGCGGGCATTACCGGCTTCTCGTTGATCATCATTGTGCTGGCGGTGCAGGTGAAAAACGACATGCTGGTTTACTGCGCGTTTTTGCTGATGGGGGTCGGCTGGGGAGGCCTGGTGCCGCTGCAGGAGGTCATCTGGGCAACCTTTTTCGGGCGGCGTTATCTGGGTTCGGTGCGCGCCACTGCCATGCCTTTCACGTTTGCGCTGACAGCACTGGGTCCAGTGATGGCGGCCGGCTACTACGATCGCGCGGGCAACTACGACAATGCTTTTCTGGCCATGGCGGTGTGCAACCTTATAGCCGCAGTGGTCCTGATGGTGATTTCCGACAAGCGCCCGCTGTATGTGCAGCCTACTGTCGATGACTCAGCTAACAGGCCTTAGTTTCGGTTGCGTCAGCTTTCAGGTTCCAGCATCGGCAATAACACGGGCCATACAATATCAACAATCATGCCTTGCGCCTCAGCGCGCGGGTGAATGCCGTCATCCTGCATTAAGTCCGCCTGGTCAGCGATGCCGTCCAGCAGGAAGGGAATAAATGTCGTCCCGTACTGGTCCGCAAGTTCCTGGTACTGGTCGTAGAAGGGCTGCGTATAGCGTGGCCCATAGTTGGGTGGAATCTGGATGCCAACCAGCATCACGCGCGCGCCTGCCTGCTGGCTCAATTCGATCATCTGCTGCAGATTGGCGCGTATGGTGGGGACTGGCAGGCCGCGCAGGCCGTCATTGCCGCCCAGTTCAAGGATCACGATATCGGGTTGCGTGCTGTCGAGAACTGCAGGCAGGCGCGCCAGGCCGCCGCTGGTGGTTTCGCCGCTGACACTGGCGTTTTGCACCTGCCAGTGCAGGCCGTCAGTGTCCACGCGCTGCTGCAGCAAAGCCACCCAGCCCTGTTCCTCATCCATGCGGTACGCAGCGCTCAGGCTGTCGCCAAATACCAGCACTACCCCAGGCTCAGACTCTGCCCACGCTGCTGACACAGTAGCCAAAACCGTGAAGAGAGCCAGAGCCGCGACCTGAGCCACGAATCGACACGAAAACGCGACCTGTCGCAACAACTTGCGGCAGGCAGAAAAAGATTTGTCAGGCATAAGTCAGTACAATACACCGTTTGTGAAAAGACATTTATAACGCTTAGAGTAAGACTTCTGCAGCATCGCTGCAATGCAGTGAGTCCGGATACTGCCGGCAGCAAAATGAACCTGGCAGCCACTCTCAACGTATTCATTACGCTTTCTAGATACGAGCGAACCGTAAAATCAGGTCAGGAGACGCCAGCGCATGACAGCCATTCTGGAAGCCAGACATCTGGCCAAACAAGTCAGTACCAGTGAGGGCCAGCTGGTTATCCTCAAGGATATCAATCTGAGCATCGAGCCGGCGGAGACAGTTGCCATTGTTGGTGCATCGGGTTCCGGCAAGTCCACTCTACTTGGGCTGATGGCAGGTCTGGACACAGCCAGCAGCGGTGACATGCTGCTGGATGGCGATAATCTCTCGGCAATGAACGAGGACGAGCGGGCCATCATTCGCGGCCAGTCAGTTGGTTTTGTGTTTCAGTCCTTTCAGCTGTTGCCCAGTCTGACAGCGCTGGAAAACGTCATGCTGCCAATTGAGCTGAAAAATGACAGCGATGCCCGAGGCAAAGCGGCAAGGCTGCTGCAGCGTGTGGGGCTGGAGTCGCGTCTGCATCACTACCCCAACCAGCTTTCCGGTGGCGAGCAGCAGCGTGTAGCCATCGCCAGGGCCTTTGCTTCCGAGGCGCGTATCCTGTTTGCTGATGAACCCACTGGCAACCTCGATACGGCGACCGGTGCCAAGGTCATTGACCTGCTGTTTTCGCTGAATGCTGAATTTTCCACCACCCTGGTTCTGGTGACTCACGATGACCGCCTCGCGGCGCGCTGCAAACGAGTGATCCGACTGGTGGCGGGCGACATCACTGAGGACAGTCGGCATGAGTGATCAGGGCAGCAAAAGCGTCAATGGCGCTGGTCTGCAGCGATTGACACTTATTCGCATCGCGCTGCGCCTGCTCTGGCGCGACTGGCGCGGCGGTGAATTAAAACTGCTGCTGTTCGCCATGATCATGGCAGTGACATCTGTCAGTGGTATCGCGCTGTTTACCGACCGGCTTGAACGGGCACTGTTGCAGGAGTCAGCCAATATGCTGGCCGCTGACCGCGTGCTGAGCGGGCGTACGCAGCCGCCCCGTGAATGGCTGCAGGAAGCGGAATCCCGAGGCCTGCAGACTGCCGAGTTTGTTGCCTTCGCATCCATGGTATTTTCCGATCAGGGCAATATGCTGGTGTCTGCCAAGGCAGTCAGCGATGCCTACCCTCTGCGTGGCGAGCTGCAGGTGGCGGATAGGCCATTCGGTCCTCCCTATGTCAGTGATCAGGGCGGCCCCGAACCGGGCGAAGTCTGGGTGGAGTCCCGCATCCTGCCGGCGCTGGGCGCTGAAGTGGGGGATAGCATATATCTGGGTGACGCAGAATTTGTGGTCAGCCGTGTTCTGGTCCAGGAGCCGGATCGACAGCAGGGCGGCATGATGGAAAACGCCGGTCCACGTCTGTTGATGCATCTGGAGGATGTGCCGGCCACCAATATTATTCAGCCTGGCAGTCGTTTGACCTATCGCTATCTGTTTGCCGGCGACCAGGCGGCACTGGAAACCTTCGCGGACTGGCTGCAGTCTCAGCCGGAGAACGGCTTCCGGCTAAGCGATGTGCGCGATGAAAGCCAGGAAGTGGCAGAGGCCCTGGGGCGCGCCGAGAGCTTCCTGATGCTGGGCAGTCTGTTTGCGGTGCTGCTAGCTGGTATCGCCATCGCATTGACGGCGCGTCGCTATAGTGAGCGGCATTTTGACTATGCCGCCATCCTGAAAACCATAGGCTGCACGGCGGGACAGATATCGGCAATTTACTTCGTTATTCTGGCTGCCTTGCTGGTGCTGGCCGTTGTCCTGGGTTCGGTGCTGGGCTGGCTGGTTCACGAAGCCATTCTGATGGCCCTGGCCTCTGTTATTCCTATCCAGCTGCCAGAGGCGTCTTTCCTGCCCTACACCATAGGCGCGGCGACGGCACTGATCTGCCTGTTCGCCTTTGCCCTGCCACCCTTGCTGGCGCTCAAGCACATCTCTCCGCTGCGAGTGTTGCGCAAAGATCTGGATGACTCCCACCTGAGTACACGCTTGCCCTATGCGCTCGGTCTGGCTGGTGCGCTCGTGTTAATTCTCTGGTACAGCCAGGACCTGCTTATCAGTGCCATTCTGGTCGCTGCCGTGGCCGGTGTGGCGGTTACTCTTGGTCTGCTCTCGCTGCTCCTGCTGCGCAGTGGCTCGGCGGTTGGCATGCGCGCTGGCAGTGCCAGTATGCTGGCCATGTCTGCGGTGCGGCGGCGACGTCGTCAGAGTGTGCTGCAGGTGCTGGTGTTCTCACTGACCATCATGAGCCTGTTAACGCTGGCGCTGCTGCGAACTGACCTAATCAGGGACTGGCAGGCACAACTGCCCGAGAATACCCCCAATCATTTCATGATGAATATCACCGAGTCCCAGGTAGATGGCATGGAGGCGTTTCTGGCACAGCGGGATATCGCGACAAATGCGTTTTACCCGATGATGACTGCCGGACTGGTCAGCGTGAACGGCGAACCGCCACGTAACCCCTGGGACGATGACGATGATGAGGGGCAGCAGAACCTGACCGAGCGCAGCGGGCAGCTCAATGAGATGTCGCCCCAGGATGGCCAGAGCGCCGACGCTCAGAGCGAAGGCGAAGAGGGGGAGCGTGAGCGGGTGATCAATCGCCAGGTGACCTATACGGATTCGCTGCCTCCGGACAACCAGATTGTCGCTGGTGAATGGTGGTCGGGTGCGGACATCGCAGGCCAGGTTTCGGTTGAAGATGATTATGCTTCACGGCTGGGTGTGTCTCTGGGCGACGAACTGGTATTCCGTGTCGGTGAAGACGAAGTGACGGTAACAGTGACCAGCATGCGCAGTGTTCGCTGGGACAATATGCAGCCGAATTTCTTCTTTATTTTTTCGCCAGGCACGCTGGACTACCTGGGCGCCACCTATCTGTCTACGCTGCTGCTGGAGGGCGAGGAAAAGTTGCAGCTAAACGAGCTGCTGCGGCAGTTTCCGACCATCGTGGTACTTGAGGTCGATGCTCTGATTGAGCAAATTCAGACAATCATTGCCCAGGTCAGCTCGGCCATTGAACTGATTGCGGTGCTGGTTTTGCTGTCCGGTGCGCTGGTGCTGCTGGCCTGTGTCAACGCCACGCTGGATGAGCGTTTTCGGGAGAATGCGATACTGCGAACCCTGGGTGCGGGCAGGCGGCTGATCTTGAATGCGCTGCTGCTGGAATTTGCCTTTATCGGGCTGTTGGCCGGTTTAATTGCTACCATAGGAGCAGAATTGAGTCTTTACTACCTGCAGACGCAGGTATTTGGCCAGGACTTCAGATTGCACTATTGGGTGTGGTTTGCCGGTCCATTGGCGGGAACCATCATTATCGCTGCACTGGGCGTCAATGCCACACGGCGAGTTGTCAATACCAGTCCCCTGGCGGTGCTGCGGCAATTGACGGTCTGACAGAACAGGAGTCGACACTATGAGACTGACAGGAACAATCAAACAGGTAACGCAGTGGCTGCTTGCCTGGGCCCTGATGAGTGCGGGCGCCATCAGCCTGGCGCAGGAAAGCGGCGTGGACGAGCTCAGCCGTGAGTGCGTGTATGGTGACTGCCAGGAAGGCTTCGGCACGCTGGAAATTCGCACGACACTGGGGACCGATCGATATGAAGGCAACTTTCAGGACGGCAAATTCCATGGTCATGGTCGCTACGAGCGGATGATCAGTCGTTTTGAGCGCGCCTACTACGAGGGAGACTGGGTGTTGGGAGTCAAGGAAGGGCGTGGCACCTATTGGGATGGTCGCGATCGTCTGTACATTGGCCAGTGGCGCAATGACCGCAGACACGGTTATGGCTCCTATTTTATTGGCATAGAAGACTGGCATCCCAACAAGCATTCCGAGCACTGGCTGCGTGAAAATGTTGAAAACTATACCGGTGATTTTGTGGATGATCTGTATCAGGGGCAGGGAACTTACCGATGGCCGGATGGTCAGAGATACGTCGGCGGTTTCTACGCCAATGAAAAACATGGACCTGGCACGTTTTACTATCCAACCGGCACTCGTCGTGATCAGGTTTGGGAATATGGCCGCTTCGTGCGATAACCTAGAATAACAGAGACGCTGTAATGGATTTGCAATCGATTCGCCGTGAGTATTTGCGCGGCAGCCTGACCCGCGAAGATCTGCTGGATGACCCAATCAAACAGTTCCAGCGATGGATGGAAGAAGCCATCAGGATGGAGCAGACGGAACCCACTGCGATGGTGGTGGCGACCACGCCACGCGACGGACAGCCCAGTCAGCGTGTGGTATTGCTGAAGGGAGTTGATGAGCGTGGTTTTACGTTCTTCACAAATTACGAGAGCCGCAAGGCCCGTGAGATCGCCGTCAATTCGCGTGTCAGTCTTCACTTCCCGTGGCTTAGTATTGAGCGTCAGGTCATCATCGGTGGCGTGGCCGAGAAGGTATCTGTGGAAGAGTCCCGCGCTTACTTCAGCAGTCGTCCTAGAGAAAGCCAGCTAGGCGCCTGGGCGTCACCACAAAGCCGTGTGCTGGAGTCTCGCGAGAGCATGCTTCAGCAATTTGATTCGATTTCCAAAAAGTTCAAGGACGGTGAAATTCCGCTGCCGGAATTCTGGGGCGGGTTTCGCGTGCGTCCCTGCCAGATCGAGTTCTGGCAGGGCGGGGCGAGACGCCTGCATGATCGTTTCGTTTATACCCTGCAGGCTGGCGGCGACTGGAATATCGAGCGGCTGGCGCCCTGATTATCAGCGCGCTTCCCAGTCGGCTAGCTGTTTCTTCTCCAGAACTGATTTCAGGCGTGCATACTGTGGCAGACCGTTTTTATACGGCGGGTAGTCCTCGCCCTTAATCAGTGGTGAGAAATACCTGCGTGCCGTTTCAGTAATACCGAAACCATCTTCTGTAATGTAGTCCCGGGGCATTGGCTTTTCGACGTTAGCGACGTCAGCAAGTGCTGCTTCGCCAATTTCCCAGTCATACTTGTCACCAGGTTTGCGCACAATGGTTGGCATGACTGCATTCTTGCCAGCCAGTGCAAATTCCACAGCAGCCTTGCCGACAGCGTAGGCCTGCGCTACATCAGTTCCCGATGCAATATGCCGTGCTGCGCGCTGCAGGTAATCTGCGACCGCCCAGTGGTATTTGTAGCCAAGTTCCTGCTTGACCATGCTGGCAATAAACGGTGCCACGCCGCCCAGCTGTGTGTGTCCGAATGCATCTTTGCCGCCAGCGTCAGCCAGGAACTGGCCGTTGTCGTAACGAGCGCCTTCTGACACAACAATTGCACAATAGCCGTACTGGTTGACGCAGTGTTTGACGCGTCGCAGAAAGCTTGCTTTGTCGAATGCGATTTCAGGGAACAGAATGATGTGAGGTGCGTCACCTTCCTGCTCTGAAGCCAGGCCTGCTGCGCCGGCAATCCATCCGGCATGGCGCCCCATTACCTCCATCACAAACACCTTTGTAGAGCTTTCGCACATGGACGCGACATCAAGGCCAGCTTCGCGAATTGATACCGCGACATACTTGGCGACAGATCCGAACCCGGGACAGTTGTCGGTGATTGGCAGGTCGTTATCGACAGTCTTCGGAATGCCGATGCAGGTGATCGGGAAGCCTTCTTTAAGGCTGAGCATGGACACCTTGTTGGCGGTGTCCTGCGAGTCGCCACCACCGTTGTACAGGAAGTAACGGATATTGTGCGCCCGGAAAACATCCATCAGGCGCTGATACTCCGCGCGGTTGTCTTCCAGGCTCTTGAGCTTGTAACGGCAGGAACCAAATGCGCCTGCGGGTGTGTGGCGCAGGGCGGCGATGGTGGCATCGGACTCTTTGCTGGTGTCGATCAACTCTTCACGCAGTGCGCCGATGATGCCATTCATACCGGCGTATACTTTGCCGATCCTGTCTGAGTGTTTGCGGGCGGTTTCGATAACGCCACAGGCGCTGGCATTGATGACGGCGGTCACGCCGCCGGACTGAGCGTAAAAAAGATTGGCTTTGGACATGCTGTACCTGTGGGATTTCCTGTGAGCGGTGGAGGCGAGATGCAAAGTGGAACGGGCCGGGGCATAATGGTACAAATTGTGCCGCGCCTTGGCAATCCGGCGCCGTACGTGTCTCGTATCGTAGATTCCTGCCTGATTCGGATTTTTACATGAAGCGATTGATCATAGGGATGTCAGGGGCCAGCGGGCTTATTTACGGCATCAGACTACTGGAAGTGTTAAAACACACCGACGACGTCGAAACCCACCTGGTAATGACACCCTCTGCACGACTGAATATCAGCCTCGAAACCGACTGGCAGGCTGATGAAGTAATCGCGATGGCTGACCAGTTTCATTCCGTCAAAGACCTGGCTGCCAGCATTGCCAGTGGCTCTTACCGGACGGATGGCATGGTGGTTGCGCCATGTTCGATTAAAACCCTGTCGGCCATTGCCAACTGCTATGCCGACAACCTGCTCACCCGTGCTGCCGATGTGGTCCTCAAGGAGCGGCGACGACTGGTGCTGATGCCGCGTGAAACGCCTCTGCACACCGGGCACTGTGAGTTGTTGTTGCGGGCGAGCCAGATGGGTGCCATTCTTGCGCCGCCCATGCCAGCCATGTATGCGCGGCCGCAATCGGTTGACGACATCATCAATCACAGCGTGGGACGAGTGCTGGATCTGTTTGATATCGAATCAGGTCTGGTCAAACGCTGGCTGGGAGCTGCGGCGCAAAGCTGAGCAGTGCCTGCCACCGGGCATCGGGGATAGCGGGTGCGAACAGACCTCCATAGTCGCACAGATTATTCCGGATGGACTGCTGGCTGCCGCTGGCAGTGGATTGTTCGATCCAGGGTACGGCCATTGCTTCGAGCTCTTTCAATAGCGCGAGCTCGGCCTTCAGCTCGGTGGCTTTGATTCGCTCTCTCAGTTCAGACTGCGCCTGCCAGCCTTCTTTCATCCAGCGACGGGCAGCTCGCAAGGGCCTAATGACCTGCTGCGACAAGGACTGACTGTGCGCCAGTGTCTTCGACCCCAGAGTCTCTGGCAGGTCGCCCACGCAGGCCCCGTACCAGCAAAGGAACAGTGCGTAGGGCACATCGATGCCGTATTCATCCTGCAGTAACAGGCAACAACCCTGGACTTCAGGTTGCTGGTACAATTCGAGCGCGTAGTCGGTCAGCGATATCATTCGGCAATGACTGTCTTGTTGAATTTATCCTGATCGTCGACAGGATGCTACATTAGGGATATTAGCGTACAGGATCACTTATGCGAATTCATATTCTGGGTATTTGCGGCACATTCATGGGCAGCCTGGCCATTCTGGCCAAGGAGCTCGGCATGCAGGTGAGCGGCTCGGACGCCAATGTGTACCCGCCCATGAGCACGCAGCTTGAGCAGCAGGGTATCGCCTTGCACGAGGGTTTTGATCCTGCTCATCTGCAGCCGCACCCTGACCTGGTGGTCATCGGCAATGCCATGTCACGCGGCAATCCCAGTGTCGAGTATGTGCTGAACCGCGGTCTGCCTTACTGCTCCGGTCCCGAATTTCTGTCCCGTTATGTATTGCCGGGCAAGTGGGTGCTGGCAGTCGCTGGTACCCATGGCAAGACCACCACCAGCGCCATGCTGGCATGGATTCTGGAATTTGCCGGTATGCAGCCA
Source organism: Pseudohongiella sp. O18 (assembly GCF_021729085.1). Lineage (GTDB taxonomy): Bacteria > Pseudomonadota > Gammaproteobacteria > Pseudomonadales > Pseudohongiellaceae > Pseudohongiella. The sequence continues at coordinate 1,241,902 of NZ_JAJSAR010000001.1, forward strand.
GGTTATCTGATTGGTGGTGTTCTCAAGAATCTGCCGTCCTCGGCCCGACTCGGAGGCAGTGATTTTTTTGTTGTCGAGGCGGATGAGTATGACAGCGCCTTCTTCGACAAGCGCTCGAAGTTTGTTCACTACCATCCCCGAACACTGATTCTGAATAATCTTGAGTTCGACCATGCCGACATCTTCCCGGATCTGGCGGCTATCCAGCGACAGTTTCACCATTTGCTGCGTACGGTGCCGTCTGATGGGCTTATCGTCTGTCCCAGTGACATTCCGGCCCTTGAGCAGGTGTTCAATCAGGGGTGCTGGACGCCCGTGCAGTACCTTGACTGGCAGGGGCAGGAACGCGCCGATCGATCTGGCATAGGCTGGCAGGTCGAGTTGCTCAGCCCCGACGGCAAGGTATGTGAAATCTACAGAACCGGCCCGCAAGGCAGCAACAGCAGGGCGGTGATAGAGTGGCAACTAACCGGGCGCCATAACGCCTTTAATGCGCTGGCTGCGGTGGCCGCCGCCTATCACGTCGGTATCGATATTGGCGTCGCCTGCGAGGCGCTGTCGGCGTTTCAGAGCGTAAAACGACGCATGGAGTTGCTGGGCGAGGTACAGGGTGTGTATGTATATGATGATTTTGCGCATCATCCGACTGCCATCGAAACAACGCTCGATGGCATGCGCAAGTCGCTGGGCAGCACGCCGGGCGCCAGATTGATCGCAGTCATCGAGCCACGCTCTGCAACCATGAAGCTTGGCGTTCATCAAAGCACGCTGGGTGCATCCACTCAACACGCAGATATGGTGTTGTGGATGGCGGCGGATAATTCAGGCCTGGATGTTGAGCAACTGGTCAATGAAAGCCCGGTGCCGGCACTGGCCTTCAGTCAGGTGGACGATATAGTCAATTATCTGGCCAACTACTCGCGCGCAGGTGATCATATCGTCATCATGAGCAACGGGGGATTTGGTGGCATCCACCGTTTGCTGCTCAATGCGCTGGCGTCGCGAAATTCAGCAGGCGCCGAGCTTGAAGAATCATAGGGCCAGAGTCTGTGCTCAGACCATGACCTCAGGCCCTGGTCGGCAACAGGAGAAATCGCTGTGGACAAGCATGAACTGATTCCACTGTTTCCTCTTCGCTCGGTATTGTTTCCGGGTGGAAGACTGCCGTTGCAGATATTCGAACAGCGCTACCTGGACCTCGTCAGCCAGTGCCTGCGCAGCGACAGTGGTTTTGGTATCTGCCTGCTGAAAAAAGGTGAGGAGACGGTCCGGGCCGGCACCAGTCAGCAGGTCCACCGCACTGGCACTTATGCCCGCATAGTAGACTGGGACAAGCTGCCAAACGGCCTGTTGGGTATCACGGTTGAAGGCACACGCAAGTTTCGCGTGCAGGAATGCTGGCCTCGGGCAGATAAAGTCCTGATGGCTACAGTAGAGTGGGCTGATACAGATTTTGTGGGCCAGCCTGCGATTGAGCCCAGTGACGATCAGGCGCATCTGGTGGATCTGCTGAAAGACCTGATGGCGCACCCGCTGGTGGAGAATCTGGGGCTGGAAATCGATATGCGCGATCAGCGACAGGTCGCCTGGCGACTGGCCGAGCTGTTGCCGGTGCCCGCCGACGACAAGCAGCGCCTGCTGGAGCTGGATGATACCGATGAGCGATTGCGGGAGCTTGAAAACCTGCTGGCAACAGTGCTGCGTTACACATCCAGCTGAGCGGCGTACAGGGCAGCGCAGCCAGTCCTGTTACCTTGGCAACAACTCAACAATCCGGTCAAAACCAACCAGAATCAGCAGCAGGTCTTCCTGGTTGTAGACACCCTGGATAAATCTGGCCGAGGCATCCTGTCCAGTGTTGGGGGCAATTTCCATGGCTGTTTCGTCGAGGTCGACGACGGCGGCGACTCGATCCACCAGCACCCCTACGATGAAGTCTTCAACCTCGACCACGATAATCCGCGACTGTGAGGTCACATCGCGCCCTGGCAGGGCAAACACCGTGCGTGCGTCGATGACAGTCACAACATTGCCGCGCAGGTTGATAATGCCCAGGATGAAACTGGGAGCGCCCGGCACTGGTGTGATTTCGGTGTAACGAAGCACCTCATTTACCCGTGCAGCATTGATCGCGTAGGTTTCTTCACCCAGTGCAAAACTGACGTGTTTGATGACGTTGCGCGGCAGCTCTTCATCGTGCTGATTGGCGTCAACGGCCAGCGCTTGGCTTGCGTTCATGACTTAATCCTGTCGTTATCGTAACGGCTACTTTTGTGTTAGCGGCCAGTTTCAAAAAAAATTGAGTATCAGAGTGTGCCCGGGTGCTGCACTGGCGAAGCCGGGTTATATCATTCATAATTCGCTGTCACTGGGGCTGTTAACTCAGCCTGCAACAGCGGTAAGTGACGCAGCAGGAAATCAGGAGATTGCATGGCGGAAGTTTGGCTTAGTCCAGGCAGCTGGACGCACGAGCAGTGGTTGATCGTCAGTATTCTGGCCTTCATTATCATCGCGGTAATTGTAATTGCTTACCGATTGGCAAAAATTATCGGCAGTGTCGGCAAAAAGCGGGAAATGCCGGTATTGCGCCCCGGCAAACGGCCCAGGCGCTAGTTTGACGCCCGGATGATGATGGCAGGCGAACAGTCCGGCTGTTGATTACAACAGCATGATGTCGAGCAGAGCAGCCACGCCGGCCAGTGCCGCAACGACTACCCCAAGCCAGCCCAGCAGTGCCCAGACTCGAAACGCCTTGCCGTTTTCCGGGTACAAACCAGATTGTTCATATTCACGTTCGGGTTTTTCTGATTCGCTCATGGCAACCTCCTGGCTGAAACGCATAAATCTACAGATGGCGACCCTGTTGTGTGTGGTCAGCTTGCCTGCCAATGCCATAATGATGCGTCATGATACCGGATACACGCGCTATCTCGCCAGTGAATCAGAGTATCCGGCAGTCTTCCCGCTACTTGAGGATGAGCGCAGCAAGACCTGTGTGGCAACCCTTATCGCGGCGCGTTGGGCCATCACGGCCGCACACTGCATAGAGCAGGTCGGCATGGACGTGAAGGACGACACACTTAGCCACCCCGTGCAGATCAATAAACAATCTCACACTGTTACCAGAGTCCATTTTCACCCCCAATGGCCGGGCCAGGCGCGTCCGCTGAACAGTGCTGGTGAGGTGGACCTGGCCTTGCTCTACCTCGATCGTTCTGTGGCAGAGGTTGCGCCCATACCCTTGTATCAGGGCGATGCTGAGCAGGGCCGGGAGATGAGTTTTGTCGGTTGGGGTTATGCCGGTTTCGGCAGCAGTGGTCAGCGTTTTAATGATGGCAGACTGCGCCGCGCCGCCAATCGCGTGGATGAGGCAGCTGACCGTCTGCATTTTTATTTTGATGACCCTGCAGGACCTGCAAGTGCCGCATTGCCTCTTGAGGGTATTCCCGGTCTGGGTGACAGCGGTGGACCGGCACTGGTGCTGGAGCAGGGTGAATGGCAACTCGCCGGCATAGCCGTGGGTGAAATTGACCGGGGGCAGCGCTGGGGGCGTTATGGCGCCCGGGTTGTCTATGAACGCATCGGGCAGCACATCGACTGGGTTCGCCAGATCATCCGCTAGCTGTTCAGCTCCGTATCGACTCTCAGGTGAATTTGCTACACTCGAAAGCCTGTGCTGAATAACTCAGCTTTCCTGATTCAGCTTTCTGATTCAAGTTTCCCATTCAACAATCCATGCGAGGTGCACATGAGCGTTAACAAAGGTGACAAGATTCCAGCAGCGACACTAAAAGTTATGGGCAAAGACGGTCCCGAGAGTATGAGCACTGATGCAGTATTCGCAGGCAAAAAAGTTGTGCTGTTCGCCGTTCCGGGCGCTTTTACACCTGGCTGTACCGTGACCCACCTGCCTGGCTACGTCGTCAATGCTGACAAGATCAAGGCTAAAGGCGTCGACACGATCGCCTGCGTTGCCGTAAATGACGCGTTTGTCATGGACGCCTGGGGCAAAAGCCAGAATGCTGACGAAATACTGATGCTCGCTGATGGCAATGCAGAGTTCAGCAAGGCGCTGGGCCTGACGATGGATGCCAGTGGTTTCGGAATGGGTACCCGCAGTCGCCGCTACGCGATGATCGTCAATGATGGCGTGATCGAGCATCTGGCGGTTGAGGACGGTGCCGGCGTCAATGTCAGCGCGGCAGAAAAAATTATGGAGCAACTGTAGCCGTTGCGGAGGCCCCGACCATGCTGAAGACAGAATATATCGAATATCAGGATGGAGATGTCGTCCTGGAAGCCTATGTGGCCTACGATGAGGACGCCAAAGAGCCGCGCCCATGTGTGCTGGTGGCGCATGACTGGACCGGGCGCCGTGCCTACGCCTGTGCTGGTGCCGAGCGCATGGCCGAGCTGGGTTATGTGGGATTTGCGGTGGACGTCTACGGCAAAGGCAAGTTTGGCAAAGAGGGTGATGTCGAAGGTAATTCGGCACTGATGAAGCCATTCGTGGAAGACCGTGCGCTTTTACGTGGCCGCATGTTGGCGGCCCTGGCGGCGGCACGCAAACTGTCGCAGGTAGACGACAGCAATATGGGGGCCATGGGTTACTGCTTTGGCGGTATGTCAGTGCTTGAGCTTGCGCGCTCGGGCGCGGATGTGAAAGGCGTTGCCAGCGTGCACGGCCTGCTGTTCGCAGGCGAAGCCCCTTCCAGCAAGGCAATCCAGTCCAAAGTGCTGGTGCTGCATGGGCATGATGATCCCATGGTGCCCCCCGAGCAGGTATTGGCATTCGAGCAGGAAATGTCGGATGCTGGTGTAGACTGGCAGGTACACGTCTATGGCGGCACCAAACATGCCTTCACCAATCCTGGGGCCAATAACCCTGACTTTGGTACCGTCTACAGCCAGACTGCCAACCGTCGGGCTGAGCAGGCTCTGGCCAACTTCTTCCATGAGTTGTTTGTGGATACTCCCCCGCTGGATGTCGCTCCCTGAGCACTTCCGATGGCCCGGTCTGGTCTTTCCGAGCAGCTCCGGGTCAACTCCCAGAGTCAATGTGAGGCGTGCAGCTGTTCTGCCAGATGATGCAGGATGGCTGCCGTGGCGCCCCATATCCGGTAATGCCGGAACTGCAGCTCCCGAAACTTGCGCTGTCGGTTCTGAAACTCCATGGAACTGATCCTGTACTGTGAAGGATCAAGAATCAGTGAGGCCGGCGCATAAAATATTTCCGCTACCTCATTGGGGCAGGGGGTGACCGGTGTGTCCGGAGGCACCAGACCAACAACCGGAGTCACGTGAAAAGCTGACGGCATCAGCAGGGCTGGCAGCGTTCCCATGATCCGCACCGAGTCAGGTGGCAATCGGGTTTCTTCCTCGGCTTCCCGCAAGGCAGTGGCAATCAGATCAACATCTTCCGGGTCTCTGGAGCCGCCGGGCAGACTGATCTGTCCGGCATGGCTGCGCAGATGCTCCGTGCGCCGGGTCAGCATGATCATGGGTTCCGGGCCTGAGGCAATGATGGGAATCAATACGGCAGCCTGACGCACCGGCTTGCCGTAGATGTGGCTTGCCGGTCTCAGGATCTGGTCTTCAGGATCGGGAGGTTTAATCAGCCCGCTGGGCGAAGGCGAGAGCTGAAAGAAATCCTCCAGCCTTTGAATCAGTTCCTCGCCCATGGTCTGTTTTTACTCTCCTGTATCAGCCCTCACTCTTCAATTAAAGAGCCAGGATTAATTGAAACGCCAGTTAAGGGCAACAAAGGCGCGCAGCGGTTCGCCGGGGAAGTAGCGGTCTCCGCCGAAAGATGACCAGTCAGCCCGTTCTGCATACTTGCGATCTGTCAGGTTGAGGATATTGACTGACAATGTCAGATCCTCAGTGGCATCCCAGCGCGTGCGCAGATTCAGTACGTCGTGGCCTTCGTAGCTGTTCAGGTTGTCGGGGCTTGTGTAGTACTCGCCCTGTGCTACCCACTGCAGCTCTGTCATCAGGCTGGTGCTGGGGCGCCACTGCAGCTGTACACTGCCAAAGTTGCGTGGTGCTGTAGCGACATCCTTGCCGTTCAGGTTGACACCATTGGATATCTCGTCATTCTCGTAGGTATGACGTGCGTGGTTGTATGCCGCGCTGAGGCGCCAGGCGTCACTGATCTCGTATGCGCCTGACAGTTCAATACCGCGATGACGGGTATGCATGTTGTTCAGGTTGATACGATTGCTGTCGGTGATAATCTCGTTGTCCTTGTCCATGTAGTAGGCAACGGCTTCGTACTGCAGTCGATCCACAGAGCCTTCAAAGCCGAGCTCCACGCTGTCTATTTTCACCGCGTCCAGGTCAGCCACGTTCTGATCATTCTGCAGGCGATACAGCTCAGTGGCCTGCGGCGCGCGATAACCGCGTGTAACGCGGAACTGCACATCATGCGAATCATTCAGTGCATAGCGCAGCGCAAATTTTGGCGCCCAGTTGCCAAAAGTATCCTGTCTGTCAGATGGGCGGTTGTAGCGACATCCGCCGAAGCCACAGGGCGTACCATCTTCACGGGTGCGACCAGAAATCATGTTGTTGGTGTAGTCGTAACCGATGCGTTCGAAGCGCAGACCGAGGGTTACGTCAAAACCACTGTCCCAGTACTGCTGATATTGAACGAACGGTGCCATTTGCGTAGCGTCTACGTCATAGTCGTAGTGACGTCCCTGAGGGATCGTCGCCTGCAGAAACGCAGAACCCTGAGTTGGCTGATCCTGACGCTGCACCAGCGAGCCGCTGGTAAATTCGACGTCTACACCGGCAGCCAGTTGGCGCTGTTCATCAATCTGTTTGTAGCTGGCGAACTGCATGCCGACGCTGCTGTGCTGATTGGTTTCGGTTGGTGTGCCGGGCAGGAAGTGCTGGATGAAGTCCAGATCGGCATCGCGGTAATACGGTGTCAGCACGACATCCCAGTCGCCATCCAGCTCATAGCTGATGCGCGTCCAGGCGCGCATGCTGCGATTGTTGCGATAGGCCTCGGGGTTTGGGTTGGTGCGGCGCAGATCGTCATCTTTATACGCTTCGGCGCCCACGACGTAGCCTGCGGTTTCCTGATTCAGGTTGGTGAGAGTGATGCCACCGTCCAGCGTCATGCCGTTGTCCAACGTGGTTTCATACAGCCATGACCCCTTTTGCTGGTCGTAACCGCTCTCTGGTCGGAATCCTTCCTCGCTGATGCCGTTAAGCAATACTGTCTGGCGCACGCCGCCATCTTCGCCAAAACCGATGCGGGCATTGCCGCGCAAGGTGCCACGTGGGCCATATTCCACAGTCAGGTCATTGCCAGTACCGGCGCGTGGCAGTACCACGTTGATCATACCGTGCACAGCGTTGGATCCGTAGAATGCAGTGCCCGGCCCGCGGATGACCTCAATGCGTTCTGCGTTTTCAGAGTGGGAGTCGAACAGCTCGTTTACATTACAAAAGCCTGCTGCGCGCAGCGGGATACCCTGTTCCGCCAGCAGGAAGGCGCCACATGCGCCACCACCGCTCAGCACGGGCGAGCGGATCGCAGTCAGGCTTTCCTGGCCGTTATTGCGGTTGATGTTAACCCCGGGCAGGCGGTTGGCCGCTTCCTGAATATGCGTGTGGGAAATTAGCCTGAGCTCTTCCTCACTGAGCACCGCAATGGATGCGTTCACGTCCGAGAGGCTTTCCGGGCGGCGTGAAGTGGAAATCACCTGAATTTCCTCAATCGCTGGCGTGCCGCTCTGCGCAAAAGCTGACGGTATGACAGCGGCTGAAGCAGCGGCGCAGGCGGCTGCAAGCAACGTCTTCTGAAATTTTCGATTAGCTGTACTCATAATAACTCCCCTTGATACATGCTTGTTCCTCGGCGCTTGACTCTATGCCCTTTTGGGTACCTGTGCCCTCTGGGTATTTATGCCCTTTTTTTTGGGTACCTGTGCCCAATTGACAGCGGCATCGGTGCTTTACCTGCTATGGGCAGCACTTCTTATAGGCATTCAGAGTGGAGATCGCCGAAAAAATCGCCATTAACATAACACAAATAGCGCCTGCCACGTTATCGCCTGCGTTGACTGGTGGTATCGTTCGGTTGTTCTGTATAAGGTATTTTTTGCAATTGTCATGCAGAGGTGGTGTTATCTTGACCGGCAGAACAACATAAGCAGTTCAGGCGTGCAGCCTGTGATACGGACGATTGACTGAAACTGGGGGAAAATACGTGCAGATCAAAGACAAGGTGGTAGTGGTAACGGGTGGTGCCAGTGGTATCGGGCGCGCATTATGCGAGCGTTTCGCTGAGGAAGGCGCATCGGCCGTAGTAGTGGCTGATATCAATCAGGCAGGCATCGACGAGGTGGTTGCCGCGATTAGCGGACGCACGCGCACCCTGGGTATTGTCACAGACGTCAGCAAAGAGGCGGATGTGCAGCGTCTGGTAGAAGAAAGCAGAAAGGCTTTTGGTGACATTGACCTGTTTTGCTCCAATGCCGGAATTTTCACCATTGGTGGTGAGGAAGTCAGCAATGAAAACTGGCAGCGGATCTGGGACATCAATGTCATGGCGCACATCTACGCGTCCCGCGCGGTTCTGCCAGCGATGCTGGAGCGCGGCGAAGGTTATCTGCTCAACACGGCTTCGGCTGCAGGTTTACTGAGTCAGATCGGCTCTGCACCCTATGCGGTAACCAAGCACGCAGCCATAGGGTTCGCTGAATGGCTGTCGATCACCTATGGCAATAGAGGCATCAAGGTCTCTGTCCTCTGTCCGCAGGCTGTTCGCACGCAGATGACAGCCAATACCCGCGGTGGTGGTGTGGCTGGTGTCGATGGCATGCTGGAGCCGGAGGCTCTGGCGCAGACCGTCATCGAAACGCTGGCCGAAGAGCGCTTCCTCTGCCTGCCCCATCCGCAGGTGTTGACCTACATGCAACGCAAGAGCGGCGACTATGATCGCTGGCTGGGCGGCATGCGCAAACTGCAGGACAGATTTGCCGAGCAATACAAGCGCTCAGGGGACTGACAAGACATCGACGCCCATAAATGTTAGGGTATCGCGGATTTTTAGAAAATACAGGAAATGATCACAATGAGTTTAATGATAGGCAAAAATGCAGTCGTAGGTATCAACTACACACTGACCAATGACGCTGGTGAAGTTATGGATACCTCAGAGGGTCGCGGCCCGCTGGTTTACCTGCATGGAGCCAACAACCTGATTCCGGGGCTGGAAAAGCAGCTGGAAGGCAAGGCCGAAGGCGCCACTTTCAAAGCAACCATAGAGCCGGCTGAGGCTTATGGCGAGAGCAATCCGGAGCTGGTGCAGACGCTGCCGCGCGAAATGTTTAAGGGCGTCGATAACATTGAGCCTGGCATGGGCTTTACGGCTCAGGGTCCGCAGGGACAGCAGCACATCGTGGTAACCGAAGTGAACGGTGACGAAGTCACTGTAGACGGCAACCACCCGATGGCTGGCAAAACGCTGCACTTTGATGTGGAAGTAGTCAGTGTTCGTGACGCGAGCGAAGAAGAAATCGCCCACGGTCACGTCCATGACGGAGATCACGCGCACTAAGCGCTCTCCAAAAGCTCTACCCAGTTACCGTCCGGGTCGGCGACCATGGCAATGGTCACACCCGGACGGATGACTTTTGGTGGCACCGGAATCTTGAATCCCGCCTTTTCGCAGTGTGCCACGCTGTCCGCCAGATTCTTCACGTAAATCGTAAAGTAACGCATGCCGGTTGCTGCCGGAATGCCGCCCGGCGCTGCGTCGTGTGGTGGTGCCTTGTCCAGTTGAACAATCTTCAGCACACTGTTGCCGACCTTCAGTCTATTCATGGTGCCCCCGGAAGGCATCGGAATGACACCCTCCAGTTGCAAACCAAGTACATCCTGATAAAACGCCAGCATGGCATCCGCATTCCGGGTGATTATTCCCAGGTCTATGGCCTGCTTGCCGATATCAAGGCTCATGCGTTGTAGCCCATCACGGCCTTGATCTCAAGATAGTCATGGAAACCTTCTTCGCCCCATTCGCGACCATTGCCTGATTGCTTGTAACCACCAAACGGCGCGGCAAAGTCCGGGCCGGCGCCATTCATGTGCACCATGCCGGTTCGCATGCGACGCGCGATCGCGCGGGCGTGCTCCGGCTCCCCGGATACATAGCCGGACAGGCCATATACTGTATCGTTGGCGATGCGAACGGCATCCTCGTCATCCTTGTAACCGATAATCGACAGCACCGGTCCAAAAATTTCCTCGCGAGCGATGGTCATGTCATTGGTGACATTGGCGAACACGGTAGGTTTAACAAAGTAGCCGGTTTCCAGGCCTTCGGGTTTGCCAGTACCGCCAGCAACCAGCGTGGCGCCCTCGTCGATACCGGCCTGGATCAGGGACTGGATTTTGTCGTACTGAACCTGGCTGACCACTGGGCCCAGTCGTGTTGCTTCATCGGCCGGGTTACCAGGCACTGCTTTGGCAGCGACCACTTTGGCAATCTCGATGGCTTCAGCCATTTTTGACTGTGGTACCAGCATACGGGTTGGGGCATTGCAGGACTGACCACAATTGCCAAAACAGCCCATGATGCCGCCTTTAACAGCCGCCGCAAAATCGGCCGAGTCCAGAATGATGTTGGCAGACTTGCCACCCAGTTCCTGGCACACGCGTTTGATGGTGTCGGCCGCTGCTTTGGCAACTTCACGTCCGGCGCGCGTGGAGCCGGTGAACGAGACCATATCCACTTCCGGGTGCGAGGAGATGGCAGCGCCAACGCCAGGGCCATCGCCATTCACCAGATTGAATACACCTGCCGGCACGCCAGCGTCGTGAATGATTTCCGCCAGTATCATTGCGCTGATGGGAGCCACTTCACTGGGTTTGAGCACCATGGTGCAGCCCGTTGCCAGTGCCGGCGCGACTTTACAGGTCAGCTGGTTCAGCGGCCAGTTCCAGGGCGTGATCATGCCGCATACGCCGATGGGTTCCTTGATGATCTGGGTCTTGCCGCGAGCTTCTTCGAATTCGTAGTTGGCCAGAATCTGGCGGGCGGTCGCAAAATGGCCGAGGCCGGTGCCAACCTGCGCACTGCGCGCAAAGCTGATCGGCGCACCCATTTCCTGCGAGATGGCCTGGGCCAGGTCCTCGGAGCGTGCCTTGATGCCCGCCAGGATCTTGTCGAGGATGGCCAGCCGCTCTTCCACGCTAGTCTGGGACCAGGCCGGGAAGGCGTCACGCGCTGCCTTTGCAGCCGTATCAACATCGGCCGCTGTCCCCAGCGACACGCGGGAAAACACCTGTTCTGTTGCCGGATTTATGACACCAACAGTGTCGCGACCTTCCGGTTTAACCCACTCGCCGTTGATATAAAACGACAGGTAATCATTGCTCATTTATGTTCCCCCAATGTTGTTACGTCAGTTCGGTAGTCAACTTCAGACGCCGATTATGGGATAAATCAAAGACAACTGCCAATCCGTGCGCGCTGGCGTATACTGAAGGCCGGTGAACGAAGCCTGTTGGCACTGCGGTCATCTACCAGACCCAGGCACATTCTTGTGAGGTTGCTGCGACACACCATGATTCAGGCCATTTCCAGCCAGCACCGTCTGCTTTCAGTCAGCAGAGCGACACCTCTCGCGGCCAGCGTCGGCCGCGCGTTGGCGGTATTGCTTGTATCTTTTCTGGTCTTGCAGACACTTCCGGCCATTGCGCAAAGCCAGTCCGGCGATTCTGAGCCAGGATCTGCAGGAAGTATGGACGTTTTTGAGGCCGAAGCGACACCAGAGGTAGATCCTGAGCGGCTGCAGTGGGAGCGTGACGCTGCCGGGCTGATGGCGCAGCTGGACAATCTGACCAACTCACTGGGGTTATATGACCCGGCCCTGCTGGAGGTTCAACGGGATCTGGGTTCTGCATTGCTCAGGCTGGATCGCCACCAGGAAGCTGCCGATGTATACGCGCGGGCGTTGCAGCTGGCCCGCGTCACGGATGGTCTGTACAGCGCGCAGCAGCTGGCTGTGCTGGATGGGCTGATAGCGGCTCACAGCGGCCTTCAGGACTGGGAAAAGGTGGACGACTACGAACACCTGCGCTTCTCCCTGGCAACCCATCAGCAGGACCCTCAGTCACCAGAATACATCGATGCGCTGCTTGCCCGCAGCGAATGGCACCTGCAGGCCTCACGCCACAATCTTTTGAGCCGGCCGGGAAATGATTTTCAGATCCGGCAATTGCATGATCTGAATCTTGCACACGAGCAGGCACTTGCCACCGCCAGTGAGCAGTCAGACCCCGCGCTGCACTGGGAGCTGCTGGACACCATGCTGCAGACTGATATCGAGATTGCACGCCATGTCGCCTACCAGGGCATGAGGGACATTTTTCCGTCCGAACCTCGTTATGTAATGCAGACCGTCTGCCGTATGGTCTCGGATGGCAATGGCGGTGCGCAGCGCGTGTGCTGGCAGCAGCGAGTCAGCAATCCGGATTTCTACAATTCAGCTGCCAATCAGCGTCGCCACGAACTGGAGCGCACGCGCGCCAATCTGCTGACAACCCGGCGGGAGATGGAGCAGTTCATGGTGACGCATCCAGATTTTGTCAGCCAGCGTAGCGATGAGGTCAACAATCGTCTCGCTCAGATTGACCAGGTGGTTTCAGAGTTGCAACGTGAAGCCAGTCGCGCCGCTTTCAGGTCCTGGTAGCCGAAGCAGGTCTGATCGCAAAACAACACTAACAACAGGAGTTTTGGCATGAAAAATACATCTACAGCATTAACCCGCCGGTTCGCCGGAGTGGCCATCGGTTTGCTGGCTGCGCTGGCGCTGCCATTCGCACAGGCACTGGAGGTTGGAGACAAAGCTCCGGATTTCACGCTGCAGGCTTCTGACGGCAATACCTACAGCCTGTCGCAGTTTGTAGGCAAGCAGCCGGTAGTGCTGGCATTCTTCCCGGCTGCCTTTACTGGCGGCTGCACGATTCAGTGCAAGGCAATCCGCGACAGCAGCGACGAAATCAAAAGCTTTGATGTCGCGTACTTCATGGCCAGCGTCGACACTGCTGAGAAAAATACCGAATTCGCCACCGAATATGGCCTCGATTTTCCGGTTCTGGCCGACCCGCAGAAAACCATGACGGCTGACTACGGTGTGCTCAGTGAACGGGGATTTGCCAATCGCTGGACCTACTACATTGACGTGAACGGCGTGGTAGTGAAAATAGACAAACAGACCAACCCCAATACAGCCGGCCAGGATCTGGCAGATAATATGGCAGATCTGGGTTTTCAGCGACGGACAGCAACGGCATCGCGCTGATGAGGTCCCGAGCCTGTGCTGGCTCATTGCCAGTTTGTGGTCTCAATCTGACGATTGCGGGCAAAGTAGTGATGTCCGCAATCGTTGTCTTGCCCCTGTCATTAGCGTTGTGCCAGAATAGTTGTCACTATGGCACATAAAACATTAGCTATCTTTGCTGCACTGTCGCTGATCGGCGTCGTATTCCTGATCTATCTGGCGATGACCTTTGAGCCGCCGTCGGAGACCCGCACGACGGAACTGGATACGCCCATTCCGCGGCCCGTGACAACCACGCCCGATCCGGCGCCTACCATCACCGAAACTGAGCCCGCCGAGGCCCTGGTCGAGGTTGATCCGGTGGAGATTACGCCTGCGGAGCCGGAAGCCGATCTGCCAGACGCTGAGCCCCTGCCATCTCTTAACGCCAGTGACGCCGAGCTGTTTGCCCGGCTGGCTGAAATTGAGCTGGGTGCCAGTCTGATGCGATTGATGGCACCTGATGATGTAATCCGTAAATTCGTCGTGTTTGTCCACAATGCCTCAACCGGTGAGTTGCCCCAGCTGGACTACCCACTGCGCGACATTCCGTCTGATTTTGTGGCCACAGAAGTAGACGAGAATCTGTTTGAAATGGACCCCGCCACGCACAGACGCTTTGATACGCTCATCGACACGCTGGTGAGTATCGAGCCGCAGGCAGCCATGTCGATTTATCGTGCATTCAAACCACTGTTCCAGGAAGCCTACGCCGAAATCGGCTTTCAGGAAGATTTTGATGCAGTTCTGGTGCGTGCTATCGATCAGGTTATGGAGGTCCAGCTGCCGGAAGGGCCCTTCCAGTTGATCAAGCCTTCTGTGATGTTCCTGTATGCCGATACCAGGATTGAAGATATGGACCCGGTCGACAAGCAGCTGATACGCATCGGGCCCGCGAACACCGCCAAGCTAAAAGAACGTCTGCCTGCCTACCGGGAGCGACTCCAGGCCGGACGCTGATCGCATGAGCGAGTCGTCCAGGGCATTGGCCGTACTGCGGGAAATATTCGGCTACGAACAGTTCCGTGGTGCCCAGGCTGAAATTGTTGATACGCTTGTCGCTGGTCACAGCGCATTGGTCTTGATGCCCACCGGTGGTGGCAAATCACTCTGTTACCAGGTTCCCTCCATCGTCCGGCCGGGCGTTGGCATCGTCATATCCCCGCTCATTGCCCTGATGCAGGATCAAGTAGATGCCCTGCGCGAACTGGGTGTGCGCGCTGGTTTCATCAACTCCTCATTAAGCCCGGAACAATACGGTGAGACCATGCGGGCATTGCGTGCGGGTCAGCTTGACCTGCTGTACCTGGCGCCGGAGCGGCTTAGCCAGCCATCCACTCTCGATCTGCTGGACTCACTGGAGATTGCCCTGTTTGCCATTGATGAGGCGCACTGCGTGTCACAGTGGGGACATGATTTTCGTTCAGACTACCTGACATTGTCGGTACTGCAGCAGCGCTTCCCATTGATACCCCGGGTGGCTCTGACAGCAACGGCTGATACTGCAACGAGACAGGAGATTATTGAAAGGCTGGCGCTGGAAGATGCCCGGCATTTTGTGTCGGGTTTTGATCGACCCAATATTCAGTATCGCATCACCCAGAAACGCAATCCGCGCCAGCAGTTGATCGATTTCCTGCGCCGAGAGCACAGCGGCGATGCCGGCATCATCTACTGTCTGTCACGGCGCAAGACCGAGGAGACCGCTGCATGGCTGCAGCAGCAGGGTTTTGATGCGCTGCCATATCACGCCGGTCTCAGCGCTGAAGAGCGATTGCGCAATCAGCAGCGCTTCCTGCGGGAAGATGGTGTGATTGTGGTGGCAACCATCGCCTTTGGCATGGGCATAGACAAGCCCGATGTTCGATTTATAGTGCACCTGGATCTCCCGCGCAGCGTCGAGTCCTACTATCAGGAGACCGGTCGCGCTGGTCGGGATGGGGAACCAGCCACGGCCTGGATGGTCTATGGTCTGCAGGATGTGATCAAGCTGCGGCAGATGATGGATGGATCGCAGGGGAATGAGCAATTCAAGCGTCTGGAACGGATCCGGCTGGATGCCATGCTTGGACTGTGCGAGATCACAAGCTGTCGCCGGCAGGCGCTGCGGCAGTATTTTGGCGAGCAGGCACCGGAGCAGTGCGGCAATTGCGACACCTGTCTGAATCCGCCCCCGACATGGGATGGCACCGAGGCGTCGCAAAAGGCACTGTCATGCGTCTACCGGACCGGGCAGCGCTTTGGCGTAGCGTATCTGATTGAGGTGCTGAGCGGGGTTGAAAGCGAGCGAGTGCTGAGCAATGGACACCATCGTGTGACGACCTTCGGCATTGGTCGCGAGCTTGATAAAGCGCACTGGCAGTCAGTATTCAGGCAGCTTGTGGCGCGCGGTTATCTGGGCGTGGATCACACCAGCTTTGGTGGCCTGTATCTGACAGAGAAGGCGCGCCCAGTGCTGCGCGGTGATGAACGCCTGCGTCTGCGTGAGGATATCAGCGACGTGGCAGGCGGACGGCGTCGATCCGGCGACCGCGGCGAGGTGCTGCTGCCTGAGGACAGGCGTCTATGGGAGGCATTGCGTCAGTGCCGCAAGCAGTTGGCGGACGAACATGATGTGCCGCCCTACGTGATCTTTCACGATAAAACCTTGCTGGACATGGTGCAGTTGCGGCCCCTCAATGCGCAGCAACTGCTGGCGGTTAATGGTGTCGGGCAGGGCAAGTTGAGCAAGTACGGTGAGGAATTCTTGCGAATAATCAATGAGCACGAGCTCGATATGGTATAGAATGCGCCCCGTTTTTCGTTAAGCACCGGATTTACGTTCCGGAGGGCAGACAGGAGATTGGCAGGAATGACAGGCTCGGTAGTAGTGGCGGCCATGTACCGCTTTGCACGATTGGAAGATTTCACAGATTTACGCGCACCACTGCATCGCGTGATGCTGGATAACCAGGTCAAAGGCACCTTGCTGCTGGCGCGTGAAGGCATTAACGGCACCATCGCAGGTTCGCGCGAGGGCATCGACGCCGTGCTGGCCTGGCTGCGCGATGACGATCGTCTGGCCGCACTGGAAGTCAAAGAATCTTACACGGAAGACAATCCTTTCTACCGCACCAAGGTCAAACTCAAGAATGAGATCGTGACCATGGGCGTGGAAGATATCGATCCCTGCCATATTGTCGGCACCTACGTGAAACCGTCGGACTGGAACGCCCTGATATCCGACCCGGATGTGACCGTAATCGACACGCGTAATGACTACGAGTACCAGATTGGCACCTTCAAAGGGGCGATCAACCCGGAAACCGACGCCTTCCGCGAATTCCCGCGCTATGTGAAGCAGAATCTCAATCCGCAGAAACACAAAAAAGTGGCGATGTTCTGCACCGGCGGCATTCGCTGTGAGAAGTCGACTGCATTCCTCAAACAACAGGGTTTTGAAGAGGTCTACCACCTGGAAGGTGGCATCCTCAAATATCTGGAGGAAGTGCCGCAGGAGCAGTCACTGTGGCAGGGTGAGTGTTTCGTGTTTGATAACCGGGTGACGGTTAACCATCAGCTGGAGCGCGGCTCTTACGATCAGTGTCATGCTTGCCGCATGCCTATCACGGATGAGGAAAAAGCCTCGGAGCATTTCCGTCCGGGCATCAGCTGCCCGCATTGCTACGACAGGCACAGCCAGGAACAGCTGCGTCGCTATGCCGAGCGCGAGCGCCAGATGCAGCTGGCCCGGGAGCGGGGTGAGCATCACATTGGTGAACCTATGTCAGCCGTCATCAGGCGACGACGACAGGAAAAGCTGGCAGCCAAGCTGGAGCAGCGTCAGGCTGGTTGATGCTGTCCTGGCAGTAGCTCAGGACTGCTCTTCGCAATACGCAAACCTGGGCACATGCTTTCCATCAATACTGACGGTTTCAGTAAACATGGTCAGCGGCCTGACCCACAGGCCGCGTTCGCCATACTGTGGCCGGTACACCACCAGCGCTTCCTCGGTTTCGCTGTGACGGGCTACGCCGATCACATCGTATAATGGTCCTTTGTAGTGGCGGTAAGTACCGGGCTTCAGGTCGGTCATGACAATTCCAGACAGTAAGTTGGCGAAACAGGGATTGTCGCGTAGTCTATTACAGCTCTGAATCCAACCCAACCGTATAAATGACGCTGGACAGCGGCGTCAGTATTTAATCAGGAGTATTGCATGATCGCGCCGGGACGCCTGTTGTTAACCTCATCCGTGTGTTTGTTGCTGGCGGCCTGTGCCTCTCAGCAGCCTTCCAAGCAGGTTCTGATTCAGGGCACCTGGACGGCGGAGTTTGAAGGGCAGGCGGTGACGCTGGAATACAGTGTCAGCGAGGTCACCGTGCGCGATTTTGGTATCAGCTTTCCCTATGAATGGGTCGATGATAATCATATCCGCCTGAATGCCATGGGGCAGCAGGTTGTCAGTGCAATCGAATTCGAGACGCCCGATGAAATGCATCAGATTACTGATGGTGATGTGCAGGTATTGTATCGCGTCAGGTAACGCCACAGGGCTTGCTGTCACAGCAATAAACTTGTCACAGTAATAAAAAAGCCGCCAGGGGCTTGACCCGTGGCGGCTTTTTGTTTGCCAGTGACTTAAACTGGATTATTCCTGTTCACCTGCACCCTCCGCGCAGATGGTCACGAAGGCGGCAACATCGCTGGCCCCCGACACAGCAATCGATGGAATGATGACCGTGTTAACGTCGCCAGTCCAGAACAGCCCTCCGCTGAAGGGTGCGGTTGTATCAATGCTGTAAGTTATCGGTTGATCAACTGTGTAAGAGCCCTGGGCGCCCACATACAAATCAACGCGGCGGATGTCGAAACCAGTAACTGGCGACAGGATCATGCCGAAGGCGCCGACACCGGCTGACGAAATCGTGCCATTGCCGTAAGCTGCACCTACATCAAGTGAGTCAGTCAGAACAAATGACTGCCCTGAGCCATTGAAGACCAGAGGCAGACCGACGCTGCGCGTATCGGTAATACCGCAGTTTTCGGGCAGCCCGCTGCCGTTGTCATCGTCATCATCATCGTCATCATCGTCGTTCGCGCATTCGGCGTTGACACCGAAGTAGGTCGCCCAGCTGCCTTTCTCTGTGAAGCGGGTTTCACCTGCCCAGGCTGATTCGGTCTGTCCGGATTTAGAGACGACACCATGAGCTGCAACCAGCAGTGCGGAGGGGTCGGCGCAATAGCTTTCCGGATCAATGCCCAGATCGCTGGCGGGAATCGTGAACGTGTGGGTACCAACGCCCATCACACTCGCCGTATAGGGAAATTGCCCCGGGCTTGGGCTGCCTTTTCTGGTGGTGGGCGCATCATCCAGGGATGTTCCAACCCACAGGTGCGGCTCGGACAGTTCCCAGCCATCTTCCAGAATGTAGTCTACCAGCAGGTTGTCGCCGTCCAGCGTCACACAGACACTGCCCACTACGATATGCTGTCCTGCGCGGTAAATGGCGCAATTGCCGTCTACAACAGCGACATCATCGCCGCTGCCAGCGCTGTCGTCGTCATCATTGCTACCATGGTTGTGCCCATGGCCTTTGCCCTTATGGTCCGGGTGACCCTTGCCGGGTCCGTCGTGATCATGACCACGATCTTTATCTTTTCCCTTGCCTTTATTGTCGCCGTCATCGTCGTGATCACTGCCTCCATGGTTGTGCCCATGGCCTTTGCCCTTGTGGTCCGGGTGACCCTTGCCGGGTCCGTCGTGATCGTGGCCGCGCGCTTTGTTGTTCGAATCGGAGGCGTTGGTCACTTCAGCCTGATTCTTGGACTTCGCTTCAGCAGCCTGTGCGCCCAAAACGGTGAACGCGGCCAGGCCGCAGACGGCAATGGCCAGCGTCAGTTTTTTAGGTGTTATCTGATGCATGATCGGTGTCCTTCTTTCTCGATTTTCGTTTCAGTTGCAACGCCTGATGCAGCATGGCTTGCAACGAGAGTTCATAAGGGACTATGCGGTGATGGTAATTCTACTCTCAATTGAGCGATATTCCAGTGGTTTGTGGCGCGGACTGTGGAAAAAAGCGGGTAACTTTGGGTAATTCCCCGGGCTATTTGCCGTTAATATGAATTCATTCAATTTTATGTCACAGACTATCGACGCGCGCAAACGCGCTGGGTTATGCTTGGGGCTTGCCTTGACCTGATTGAATTCGATATGAAGCAGTCCGAATCCCTGCCAACGACAGACCCATCATCTACAGTGCCGGCACCCGGTGACCGCATGACCCGCGCCGCAGCCAGGCAGCTGGCGATCTATGCGGCTGTTGTAGTACTCGCGCTGGTGGTGGCCATGTTTGGCTTGAATTATCTGGCCAGCCTGACCAGCAGCGCGGCCGGCATGTCGCGCGAAGCCGTTGATGTGGAAAACAACATCATCACCTCCTATCTGCGCGAAGAACCTCCTCAGATGAACAGCATGCGCTCCAGTGATGCCATCAGCAGCATGGTCATGGCGCATGTTATGGAAGGTCTGCTGCGCTACGACGAGAACAGCGAGCTGGCGCCGGGTGTTGCCGAGCGCTGGGAGCAGGACGGCAGAACCGTTACATTCTGGCTGCGTGACGATGCCCGCTGGAGTAACGGCGAGCCGGTCACCGCCCATGACTTCGAATTTGCATGGAAGAACGTGCTGGCACCTGCTACAGGGTCCCAGTATGCCTTTCTGCTGTATCCCATCCTGAATGCCGAAGCCGCCAATAATGGCGAAGTCTCCACTGATGAAGTCGGTGTCGAGGCGGTGGATGATCATACGCTGGTGGTCACGCTGGAAACCCCGATTGCCTACTTCGACCGCATGGTGGCCTATATGACCTTCATGCCGGTCAATCAGGAATTCTTCGAACAGACGAATGGCCGTTACGGCGCTGACGCAGACCAGATGATCTACAACGGGCCCTTCATTATGACCAGCTGGGTGCATGGCGCGAGCATGCAGTTGCGCAAGAACCCCTATTACTGGGACGCGGACCGGATCAAGCTGGATGGTATTGATTACGCCCACATGACCAGCGACTCCAATACCCTGCAGAATCTGTTCAAGGACGGCCAGATCGTGATTGCCGATCTGACCTCCGAAATGCTTGAGGAGGCCATGTTCCAGCGCTGGCCGCTGAGCCAGTTCATGGAAGGCACTACCTTCTATGCCGAATTCAATCATCGTCCTGACCGGCTGACGCGTAACCTTAATCTGCGCAAAGCCATGCTGCTGGTCCATGACCCCAGCGAACTGGTGAATCGTGTTATCAAATTGCCCGGATATGTGCCTGCCGAGACGCTGTTCCCACGCTGGGTTCAGGGTATGGATGGTTCATTGCGAGAGGAATACCCGCTGCCACCGCTGCAGCGTGATGTTGAAAAGGCCCGCGAACACCTGCAGATGGCCCTGGATGAGCTGGGTCTGGAAGAGCTGCCACCACTGGTTTTCCTTTCCAGTGATACACCGGTCGCCCGCATTCAGTCGGAGTACTATCAGGAAGTGTTCCGACGCTACCTTGGTATCGAGCTGCTGATCGACAGGCAGGTGTTTCGTCAGCGGCTGGAAAAAATGACAGCCGGTGATTTTGATCTGGTCGGCGCTGGCTGGGGTCCTGACTACAACGACCCGTTGACCTTTGCTGATCTGTTCGCGTCCTGGAATCTTAATAACCGGGGTCGCTACAGCAACCCCGAGCTGGATGCGCAGGTGCGAATTGCACAGAGTTCGCTTGATCCGCAGGAGCGCACAGATGCTTTTGGTGAAATCCATCGCATCATCCGCGATCAGGCAGTGATCATGCCAGACTACGAGCGTGGCTATGTGTACGTGACAGATCCCCGGGTCAAGGGCATCGTTCGTCACGTGTTTGGTGCAGAAACTGACTTCACCAATGCCTGGATTGATGCCGACGCAGGAGAAGAACAATAAATGTGGCTGTATACCCTTAAGCGCCTGTTACAGGGTGTAATCACTGTCTGGTTTATTGCCACCGCCACGTTTTTTGGCATGCACAGCGTTCCTGGCGACCCATTGTCTGGCGAGCGCGCCACCAATGAAGTCATTCGCGCCAACCTGGAGGCGCGCTACGGCCTGGATCGACCGGTCACTGAGCAGTACTTCATTTTTATGGGGAACATGCTGCGTGGCGACTTCGGCATTTCCTACACGCAGCAGAATCGTGAAGTAAATGACATCATCCGCGAGCATTTCCCTGTTTCAGCGACTCTTGGTCTGCTGGCTGTGCTGTTTGCCGCAGCCGGTGGCATCCTGTTTGGTGCCCTGACAGCGCTGTATCGCAATCGCCTGCCCGACTACATCATCATGTTTCTGGTCATCCTGGGTATATCGGTGCCCAGCTTCGTATTTGCCGCGCTGGGTCAGTTGTCGCTGGTTAACGTGAACAACGTTCTGGGATTTTCGATTCTGCCGGTGGCTGGCTGGGGTACGGTGGGCCATATGCTGTTGCCGGCGCTGGTACTTGGTCTCGGTACCATGGCCTATATGACACGCCTGATGCGCTCCTCAATGCTTGAGGTAATGAGTGCTGACTATATCCGTACGGCGAAGGCCAAGGGTCTTTCGCCCACCCGCATTTTTGCGCGCCATCAGCTCCGCAATGCAGTGATGCCCGTCATTACAGTGCTGGGACCCGCCATCGCGGCCATCACTACCGGTGGATTTGTGGTAGAGCTGGTATTTGCCATTCCGGGCCTGGGACGCTACTTCGTTCAGGCGGTGCAACAACTCGACTACACCGTCATCATGGGAACCACCGTGTTCTATGGTGCTTTCCTGGTGTTCATGGTCATCATGGTGGATCTGGTCTACAGCTGGATTGATCCGCGCGTCAGACTGCAGTAAGGGGATCAGGTCACGGTATGGATCAACATTCAAAACACCCATCGGCAGCCGTTGTGCCCACCCTGCGTCCCACCGATTTTGAGGTGCTCGGCACCCAGTCGTCTGCGCCTGTGCTGGTGCGACCTTCACGTTCCTACTGGCAGGATGCCTGGCAACGACTGAAATCCAACAAGCGTGCGCTGGTGTCACTGTATCTGGTTATAGGCCTTATTCTGTTCACTTTTGTGGGGCCGCTGGTGTGGCGGGTAGATCCAGCGCTGCAGGATATTGACCAGATTAGTCTGGCGCCTGGCGCAGATCGCCGTGCACTGGTCGTTGAGCCATTCTCCGCCTGGGATGGGGTAACTGAGTGGCAGCAGTCGCAGGGGCAGAGCGGTCTGCGCGTAGCTGACAGTCCTAACACCCAGAGTGTCCGTCTGAAATGGGATGCGTCGCTAACTGCGGGCGGTTACCTCGTTTATCGCAATATCTACGAACCGGAAGGCATGGATTCGCTAGGGTTGCCATTGATGGAAATCGAGAACCCGTCACAGGCTTATTACGAAGATCGTCTCGACCTGCAACCCGACGTCTATTATTACTCGCTGGTAGAGCTCAATGACAACGGGCAGCCCATGGGTGACTATCAGATGGTGACAGCCGAGGTCAGGCGCGTCATTACTGTCGATGAGGTAATCGCCCGCAATCTGGTTGACGATCCTTCAGCATTAATGCCGGGTGATGAGGTCATGCTGGCCTGGCACCCGCTGGGTACGGACTACCTCGGTCGCGACATGCTGGCCCGCCTTATGGCAGGCGCTCAGGTATCCCTGTTTATTGGTCTGCTGGCGCCTCTGCTGTTCGTCAGTTTCGGTGTGGTCTATGGCGCTACTGCCGGATTCATCGGCGGTCGTCTGGATCAGCTGTTCATGCGTTTCGCTGACTTTGTGGTGGCATTGCCCTTCCTGCTGTTCATGATTCTGTTCCAGGTCGTATTTGGGATTGGACCAGGCGAAAGCGGCATCATACCGATGCTCGTGGCGCTGGTCATATTGTCCTGGCCGGCCACTGCACGCCTGGTGCGCGGGCAGATTCTGCAGATTCGAGAGGAAGCCTATGTCAGTGCCGCGAAGCTACTGGGCGCATCCAACAAGTATCTGATTACCCGGCATATGATCCCCAATACGTTGGGTGTCATTCTGGTTACCCTGACGTTTGCGGTGCCAACTGCCATCTTTACAGAGGCATTCCTGTCCTTTATTGGCATGGGTGTCGCGCCACCCACGGCGTCCTGGGGCAGTATGTGCAACGAAGGTCTGAAGACCATGCTGACGCATCCTCATGAACTTATCTTCCCGGCTGCCATGATCAGTATTACCGTGCTCGCCTTCAATCTGCTGGGCGACGGCCTGCGCGATGCCCTGGATGCGAGAATGAGGAGTTCCGAATGAGCGCGTTGTTGAGCGTTGACAATCTGCATGTTCAGTTTGCCACTTACGGCGGCATTGTGCAGGCTGTGCGCGGGATCAGTTTCAGTGTGAATGCCGGCGAGACTCTGGCGATTGTTGGCGAGTCTGGCTGCGGCAAGTCCGTGACCATGCAGGCTGTGATGGGGCTGATTCCGATGCCACCGGGCAAAATCACCGCCGGCACCGCGCACTTGCGGGGTGAACCGTTTCTGGGTCGTTCGCATTTGAACGGCAAGGCGATTTGCGGCGATGAAATCGGCATGATTTTTCAGGACCCGATGTCCTCGCTGAATCCAACCATGCGCATCGGCGACCAGATTGCCGAGACACTGGAAGTGCATCGCGGATACAGCCGTAGTGAGGCATTTGCCCGCGCCATTGAGTTGCTGGAGCTGGTTCGCATACCCGAAGCCGCCAAGCGCGCCAGGCAGTATCCGTTTGAATTCTCGGGTGGCATGCTGCAGCGCGCCATGATTGCGATGGCCGTCGCCTGCAAGCCATCTGTGCTGATTGCCGATGAACCAACAACGGCGCTGGATGTGACCATTCAGGCGCAGATTCTCGATCTGCTGAAGGACATTCAGCGCGAGACCGGCATGGCCATTATTCTGATCACGCACGACCTTGCCGTTGTGGCACGCATGGCTGACAAAGTAGCCGTTATGTACGCCGGGCAGGTGGTGGAGTATGCCAACGTGGATGACCTGTTCGCCAAGTCCTCTCATCCCTACACATTGGGGCTGAAGCTTGCGATGCCGAGTAAGGAATCCGACGAGACGCATACCCTGCAACCGATACCCGGCAGCCCGCCCGATCTGTTTTCGCCGCCCAAGGGTTGCGCTTACTGTGCTCGCTGCCCGTTTGCCATGCAGGTTTGCCAACGTGAGGATCCGCCGGCATTCACCATCGCCAGCGATCATCGGTCGCGTTGCTGGCTGCAGCATCCGCAGCAGTCCAGGCCTGTCTCTGGCCTGTATCGCCGCACAGATGAGGTAACCGCATGAGCGCTTTAGTCAAACTTGACCAGCTCACCAAACACTTTGATCTGGGGCGCGGGCAGCGCGTGCATGCTGTTGATGGTATCTCGCTGGAAATTCAGCGCGGTGAGACGCTGGGGCTGGTAGGAGAGAGCGGTTCTGGCAAGTCCTCACTTGGCAAGACGCTGATGGGCCTGCACGACAAGACATCTGGAAGTGTAATCTACGATGGTGAGGAGCTGCCCAAACACTACAGGGCTGCTGACTTTCAGCGCATGGCCAGTCGCATGCAGATGATATTCCAGGATCCGTACTCGTCGCTGAATCCACGGATGACAGTAGGCGAAATCATCAGTGAAGGCCTGCGCGGCAAACCACTGAGCAAAGCGCAGAAGCAGAAGACAGTGGGCGAGTGGCTGGAAAAAGTCGGCCTTAACGCGGCTCACGCTTCGCGCTACCCACATGAGTTTTCCGGTGGCCAGCGGCAACGTATAGGCATAGCCCGCGCGCTGATCATGTCGCCAGAATTTGTTGTCTGTGACGAGCCGATATCTGCCCTGGATGTGTCTGTGCAGGCTCAGGTGGTCAATCTGCTGAACGATCTAAAGACTTCGATGGGGCTGACCATGCTGTTTATTGCCCATGACCTGTCCATGGTTCGCTACATCAGTGACCGTATGGCCGTCATGTACCTGGGTGCTCTGGTCGAGCTCGGCAATGCCAAGGATGTCTACTTCCAGCCGCGCCACCCCTATACTGAAGTGCTGATTGCCTCCAATCCCGAGCCTGATCCAGTGACAGAGCGCGAACGCGCCTCGACGACGATTCAGGGCGAGATACCAAGCCCTGTGAATGTGCCGGCAGGGTGCCGATTTGCCGGCCGTTGCCCCAAAGTGATGCAGGTCTGCCGGGAGCAGACACCTGCTTTGTTGCCCCTGGTGGACGAGGATCGTCTGGTTGCCTGCCATCTGTACAGTCAATAGCATTTAACGTAAAAATCGGCATGGTCGGCGGGTTGTTTTCGTCAGGCCATCTGATTTACTATGTGGGTCCCCAACGAGGAAGAATAATTATGAAGTCCCTGCATTACTTTTCCAGGTCCACCGTTTTGGGACCTGTCGCTGCAGCCGCGATCACTCTGGCTGCCCTGAGCACGCCAGTTAGCGCGCAAACCGTCCAGGAACAGTTCAACCAGGCGAATGCCCAGTTGGTAGCTCTGGTCGAGATGAATGAGCAGCTGCGTCAGCGTATTGCCCGTCAGGAGCAGCTGATCGGCGAAATGGCAGAGTCTATTGAACATGCAGCCCTGCTGGCGAACGAAGAAAGCTCACCGCTGAATGACCTGATCGAACGCATGATGAGCAGCATCGAGCAGTTTGTTGAGGCAGATCTGCCCTTCGAGCTGGATGAGCGTCGCGAGCAGGTGGCACGTATTCGCAGTCTGGTTGATAATCCCGAAGCACCTTTGGCGCAAAAGCTGAGCCTGCTTATTTCCCTGTATCAGGCAGAGGGCGGTTACGGCAGAACGCTGGACACCTACGAAACCACCATGGAAATCGACGGTGTTGAGACTGAGGTGACGATTACCCGTGTTGGCCGCATCATGCTGGCGTATCAGACAGCAGACCGCACGGTCACAGCAGTCTGGGACAACAATCAGGATCAGTGGGTCGAGCTGGCTCCGGGTGAATACCGCACCGCTGTGACGCGCGCCATGAATGTTGCTAATGGCACACTGGCACCTGAGCTGATCAACATCCCGATACACGCTCCGGTAGACGCCGAGTAAGTAAGTTTTGACCGGCGCCGCAATTCACCCGCGGCGCCCCAAAAAAAAGCCATCAGAACTTCGGTCCTGATGGCTTTTTTGTTTCTATCCCTTGCCTTTCATTTTGTTCGGGCCTTTCAGCGAATCTTTCTCGATATACTCAATAATCGCACCCGCGATATTCATGCCAGTCGCTCTCTCAATGCCTTCCAGACCTGGCGAGGAGTTCACCTCCAGCACCAGCGGGCCATGATTGGAGCGAATGATATCGACGCCGGCAACATCCAGACCCATCACCTGCGCCGCCTTGGTGGCCAGTTTGCGCTCGTCGGGCCGTAGCTTGACGACCTCGGCAGAACCACCCCGGTGCAGGTTGGAGCGATACTCGCCAGCTGCTGCGGTACGCTGCATCGCTGCTACAACCTTGTCGCCGACGACAAAACAGCGGATGTCCGAGCCGGCAGCTTCCCTGATGAACTCCTGCACCAGAAAATCAGCTTCCAGGCCACGGAAGGCATTGATCAGGCTCTCCGCGGCCTTTTTGGTTTCGGCCAGCACTACACCATTACCCTGGGTACTCTTTAAGACCTTGACCAACAGCGGCGCGCCGCCAACCGACTGAATAAGATCCGCCGTGGCGTCAGCAGAGTGTGCATAGCTGGTAATGGGCTGGCCAATGCCTCGGCGCGCGAGCAATTGATGGGCGCGCAGCTTGTCTCGAGAGCGGGTAATTGCAATGGATTCATTGACTGAATAGGTGCCACTCACCTCGAACTGTCGCAGTACGGCCGCGCCATACAGCGTGACACTGGCGCCAATGCGCGGTATCACGGCGTCAAACTCCAGTGCTTCTGGCGCACCACTGCCCTTGTAGAACACAGTCGGATTATTGGCAGTAATGTTCATGTAGCACTTCAAAACGTCAACGACGCGTGCATCATGGCCGCGTTCCCTGGCTGCTTCGACCAGACGTCGTGTTGAGTAGAGCTTGGAATTGCGCGACAGAACGCCAATTTTCATGACGGAGAACCTTTGTGACTGGTGCAAGAGTTAAGTGGGCGTTTGTATATCTAGAATATCAGAGCCGATGCCAATACCCAATGAGGCGTGCCATGACACAAAACCATGGCCTTTGGGCTGGGTGGGCCCGGAAAGGCGGCATAAGGTACCACAAATCCGGCATCTTACAACTGGCGTGTGCTTACTTTGGCTTGCTGCCAGTGCGGGCAGCATGCGAAGATTCGGCAATAACATAACAGGATAATGGTGCGGATGCCCAGAACAATGCAATACCTGCTGGCTGCCATCGGATTTGTGCTGCTGGCGCTGCTCATCAATTTCGGCGTGCTTGATGGCAGCTGGCGCTGGGATGACAGCCAGATTCTGCTGCATGCGCACCAGTTCAACTGGCTGCAGGATTTCACGAACCCCGAGGTATGGCAGCAGTTTTCTCCCGCCAACCTGACTCCGCTGCTCATTCTCAGCTTCGAAGTCGACCTCATTCTGTTTGGCCTGACCCCCTCGATGTTTTATCTGCATCAGCTGCTGGCACTGGCGGCCGCCGCCTGGATGATGTTCCTGTGTCTCAAGTTATGGTGTCGGGGCGGATTCGCGGTGCTGGGCGGTGTACTGTTTTTGATTGGCACGCCAACCTTGCTGGTTGCGCAGCAGTTGATGACGCGCCACTACGCAGAGGGCCTGGTG
Organism: Pseudohongiella sp. O18; assembly: GCF_021729085.1. Taxonomy (GTDB): domain Bacteria; phylum Pseudomonadota; class Gammaproteobacteria; order Pseudomonadales; family Pseudohongiellaceae; genus Pseudohongiella. The sequence continues at coordinate 1,270,020 of NZ_JAJSAR010000001.1, forward strand.
CTGGCGCTGGTGGCGCTTTATGGTTTCGTTCGCTTTGTTCGTGGTGGTGCAGTGCTGTGGCTGGTGCTTGCCCTGGTCAGCTACGCCCTGGCCTGCATGGCAAAAGAAGTCTACGTGCCATTACCGCTGATCCTGCTCTGCATTCCTGATGGGACGTTTGCAAAGCGTCTGCGCGCAGCCGCTCCGTTTTTTCTGCTCACCTTGCTCTATGCAATCTGGCGCAGCTGGATGCTGGAAAGCGTGACGGGTGGTTATGCCTCAACCGCAAGCTTTTTTTCAGGCGCGTTTATTCAGCAGGTTGTGATTACGTTTGCCGGATTCCCGCGCCTGCTGGGTGGTGGATGGTGGCCTGTGTTAACGCTGGCCGCTGTGCTGGTGCTTGTGACATACCTCTACACTAAGCGCCATGTGCCCTGGCGAATGCTGATCGTGGCAGCCATGGTGTTGCTGCCTCTGGCGCCATTGGTGCAGTCACCAGGTATTGTGCTGGCGGACCGCTATCTGCTGGTGGTGTGGGCGGCTACGAGCTTTGCCATAGCCTACATGCTCAGCCAGGTCTGGCAGGCGACTACAGAGTCGATGGGCTGGGCGGGCACAGGCACGGTGGCGCTGACTGGTCTGCTGGCGCTGGCGGCGGCCGTGCAGGGATTCAGCGTCCGCAGTGCCCTGGTAGCGGTTGGCAAAGAATTCGACGTGCAGGGACAATTTCTCTGGCAGCAGGATGATTCAGTGGCCATGATTCCATCAGGGAACGTGGTGCCTGCGTTCTGGTTCGTCACCGGGCTAAGAGACTTCAAACAGGGCCTGGGACTGGGCTCGTCACCAGTCACTGTCGTCGACGATATCTATCTGCAGCAGTCTGGAGTGGATCAGCTCTACGGCTGGCAGCAGGATTGTCAGTGCATGGTGGACATTTCCGAACAGGTCCCGGGTCGGCTGGCAGCCTACGAGGACAGTCTGCGGCCGCAGGCGCCGCTGAACCTGCGTTACGGCTACCAGGGGGGGTATTTCACCTGGCAGTTCGGGCCCTACAGTGATGGGCAGTACCATCTGGTATCTGACGTCATTGGCGTGATTCCGGCGCCGGCAGCTGGTCAATTGCGCGCGACGTTGACAGATGGAGCGCCATTTTATATCCGATACACATCGCCAGAAGGATGGATGACCTACTCCGCGCAGCAGCGGGTAGTTCGCGACGGGCCTGAAACAGCCTGGTCCAGGGAGTAAAAACATGAAGCAGGTCGTGATCATCATTCCGGCGCTGAATGAGGCTGCCAATATTGTTGCCAATCTGAAAACCATTCAGGGCCACCTGGCATCTGTGGCAGATGTCAGTTTCGACTTGATGGTGGTTGACGATGGCTCTACGGACGATACGGCGGCACTGGTCCGTAATCTGGCGGAGAGCGAGCCACAAGTTAAACTGCTGAGTCTCAGTCGACACTTTGGCAAGGAGTCGGCGATTACCGCTGGCCTGAGAGCGGCCCGGGATTATGACGCGGCGATTGTCATGGACAGCGATCTGCAGCATCCGCCAAAAATGATCCCGGACATGATTGCGCACTGGCAGCAGGGAGCATCGGTCGTCGAAGCTGTAAAGGAATCACGCGGTAATGAAACCCGCATGCGCGGAACTCTGGTCAAGCTGTACTATGCGCTTTTTAATTATCTGACACGACTGAGTATCTCTGGCGACACCGATTTTAAATTGCTGGACCAGTCGGTCGTACAGGCCTACTGCTCGTTGCCCGAGCATGGACGCTTCTTCCGCGGGCTCATCAAGTGGATGAATTTTCCATCGGTGCAATTGAGTTTTGATGTGCCGGAATCCACACGCAAACGCTCTGCCTGGGGCAATGGAGCCCTGTTCCGCTACGCCATTGCGTCCATCACGTCCTTCACGGCCTTCCCGCTGCAGATTGTCACGCTGCTGGGCGGCATGACCTTCCTGCTGAGCCTGGTAATTGGTGGCATGGCGCTGGCAGACAAGCTCGCTGGCCGGGCTGTTGATGGTTTTACCACCGTCATTCTGCTGATACTGTTGATCGGCAGCGTGTTGATGTTCAGCGTCGGCCTGATCGGAATTTACATTGGCAGAATTTATGATGAGGTCAAACGGCGACCAAACTATCTGGTGGATCAGCAAAAGAGTCTATTGCCCGAGCGCAGACAGTCGACTGGCAAAAGCCCCCAGCAGGAGAAAGAAACACCATGATGGCAGGCAAATATCTTTCTGTGCTGACTCATGCACTGCTGCTCGCAACCTTGCTAGCCACCTCGCACGCCGTGCTCAAATGGGTGTCCGTGCAGCAGCACGATAACTATATTCAGCTGTTGCAGACGCAGTGGAAAGGCGTTTTTCTGGCGCTGTCTCTGTATGGCTTTATATTTTTTTACTACATCGTCGTGCTGCGCAGCAGCCCGGTGTCTATACTCTATCCTGTATACACTGGTTTATCGGTACTGTTTGTGTTGCTGGCCGGCCGTTTTATTTTCAGCGAGCCCATCAGTGTGACACAGGTATTCGGTGCGATCTGCATTCTTGCCGGTATCGTGCTGATGGGCAGCGGACGTTAGTTCAGTAACATGCAATTGAAAAGAACATGGCGAAACGAGGGAAAGGTATGACTGACTCAATCAGCCAATGGCGACATCGACTGACAGCCGGCATTCTGGCGCTGTCCATGCTGACTGCGATCAGCGCCAGTGCTCAGGATATTGAAGCGCTGGCAGAAAGGGTAAGCGAGTTCACACTGAATAACGGCCTGCATTTTATTATTATTGAACGGCCGGTTGCACCGATTGCCACGTTTGTCACCTTTGTTAATGTCGGCGGTGCAGATGAGCCTGTCAACAACACTGGTGTTGCCCATATTTTTGAGCACATGGCCTTTAAGGGCACACGCACCATCGGCACCAGTGACTACGAAGCCGAGCAGCTGGCACTGGATAAAATGGATGCCGCCTATACGGCGTGGATGGAGGCAGGGTATCGGGACAATGCCAGCGAAGAGGAGCGACAGGCTCTGTGGCAGGAATTTGAGCACTGGCAGGAGCAGGCTGGTCAGTATATTCAAAGTGAAGAGTTCTCTCAGATTATCGAGCGAGAGGGCGGCGTGGGGCTGAACGCTTTCACCAGTGCTGATGCCACGGGCTACTTCTATTCGCTGCCTCAGAACAAGGCTGAACTGTGGTTCTACCTTGAGTCACAACGTTTTCGATTTCCCGTGTTCCGCGAATTCTACGTGGAAAAAGATGTGATCATGGAAGAGCGGCGCATGCGCACCGACTCCAGTCCACAGGGCAGGTTGCTGGAAGAATTCCTGAGCGTGGCGTACTCGGCCCACCCCTATCGCAATCCGGTGGTGGGTTGGGAGTCCGACATCATTGCCACAACCATCGCCGACACACAGCGCTTTTATGAGACCTATTATGTTCCTTCCAACATGACCATCGCGATTGCCGGTGATGTCGATCCGGCTCGCATGCGCGAGCTGGCGGAGCAGTACTTTGGTCCCATGCCGGCCGCACCACACCCGCCCAGCGTCAAGACTATTGAGCCCGAGCAGCGCGGCGAACGACGCTTTGTCATCGAAGATACCAGTCAGCCCCTGTTCATCGCGGGTTACAAAACGGTTGCCGCCGATCACCCGGATGCAGCAGCGCTTGAACTGTTAAGCCAGATTCTGTCGTCTGGGCGCACATCACGCCTTTATCGACGTATGGTGCAGGACGAACGTCTGGCGCTGGGTGTTCAGGCTCTCACCGGTTTCCCGGGCGTGCGTTTCCCTGCTTTGTTTGTAACCTTCGCTGTGCCCAATATGGGTGTGCCGCTGGAAGACATCGAGCGTGTGCTTAACGAAGAAATCGAAAAGGCCAAGCAGGGTGATATCCGCCAGGAAGAACTGGATCGGGCGGTCACCAATTCACGCGCTTCGGTCGTGCGGGGTCTTAACTCGAATATGGGGCTGGCGCTCAATCTTGCCCAGGCTCACGCTCAGCTCGGCAGCTGGCAGGATGCTTTCTCCTATCTCGAGGAGCTGGAGCAGGTCACACTTGAAGATCTGCAGCGAGTCGCCAATGAATATCTGGTCGAAACCAGCCGCACGGTTGGCATGGTTCGCAATGCGATGGCAGGAGGTGCTGAATGAAACAGCGTATTCAACAGCAGATCTGGATCGCGGTGCTGGCTGTCACTTTCAGCATCGGGGTTCATGCCCAGCAGGATGTCTGGGAGTCGTTCGACTACCCTGAGCTGAACAGTTTTGACATGCCGGAGCTGGAGATATTTGAAATCGACAATGGTGTGCGCTTCTACCTGGTTCAGGATGCCGAACTGCCACTGATCGATGTGACAGTTCTTATCCGCGCCGGTGGAGTCAACATTCCGGATGATAAAGTTGGCCTGAACAGCCTGGTTGGCACCGTCATGCGCAGCGGGGGAACCAACGAATATCCAGGTGACGCATTGAACGAATTGCTGGAAAATCGTGCAGCGATTATTGAAACGCAGTTCGGTTTTACGTCCGGCAGTGCCACCATGAATGTGCTAAGCGAGGACTTCGAACGACTGTTGCCCGTGTTCATGGACGTGTTGCGTCAGCCGGCATTTCCCGAGCCTCGTATTGAGCTGGCAAAAACCCAGCAGGCCAGTCTGATTGCCCGCCGCAATGACGAACAGGGCAGTGTTGCCAATCGTGAATTCCAGCGCATCATCTACGGCGAGGACAGTCGGTATTCCCGCCGAGTTGAGTATGCCACGCTTGACAATATCACTCGCGAAGACATGATCGACTTCCATGCACAGGCCGTTGTTGGCAGTAACCTGATGGTAGGTGTTACTGGTAACTTTGATATGGAGGAAATGAAGACGCTGCTGGAACAGGCGTTTGGTGATTTACCGGCCGGCGAGCAGAACGAGCTGAAGTTCCCCGAGGTTGATTACGAGTTTGAACCCGGGATTTATTTTGTCGACAAACCCGATGTCAATCAAAGTTATATCCTGATGGGACACATCGGCGGCATGCGAGACAACCCCGACTATGCCGCGCTGCAGGTGATGAATCGCGTGCTCAGCGGCGGCTTTTCCAGCCGTCTCATGCAGGTGGTGCGCAGCGAGATGGGTCTGGCCTATTCTGTATTTGGCAGCTACGGCAGTGGCGTATATTTCCCAGGCACATTCTCCGCCGGAGTGATGACACAGAGTGAAACCACCAGTGAGGCAATCAACGCCATCATTGCGCAGATTGAACGAATTCAACAGGAACCTATCAGCGAAGAAGAACTGGACCAGACCAAGGAACAGTTCCTTAACACGCTGGTCTTTCAATATCCCAGCATCAGTTCTGTGCTGCGCGAAAGAATGAGCAATGACTACGCCGGCTTGCCGCCCGATACCTTTGAGCGACTGGTTGAAGAGGTACGGCAGGTGACAGTGGCCGATGTACAGTCGGTGGCGCAGCGTTATCTGCGCCCCGACAGCCTGCGCATTCTGGTTGTGGGCAATCAGGCCGAGCTGGGTGATCAATTGCAGCAATACGGCGACGTGCAGCCGATTGATATCACTATTCCTGAATGAGCGCGGCCTGACCATGATCCTGCGGCTCGGGAAATTACACATCACGATCAACTGGCTGGTTTTGCTGTGTTTTATATCCAGTCTGGGCATGTTTATCAGTCTGGCGTTCTGGCAACTCGATCGCGCCGAAGAAAAACGGGCGATGGCACAGGCACTGGAGCAGCGCGCTTTGGCGGATCCATTGCCTCTGGAGCAGGCCGAACAGACTGCGCTGTTTGGCAATCAGAGCCGAGTTGTAGTGCAGGGTGAATATGAAACCAGCATTTCGTTTCTGGTGACTTTTCAGTTTTATCGTGGCCAGGCCGGGTTTGAGGTTGTTACGCCATTTCGACTGAGCGATGGATCGCTGGCACTGGTCAGTCGGGGCTGGCTGGCCCCCGCCGATGACGGTGGTGAGCCGCAGGTACCTGAGGTCAGTGGACTGCAGAGCGTGGTGGCCGAAGTCTATCTGCCAGATGAGGAAATTCCGCCTGCGACAGTGACAGACCAGAGCTGGCCAGTCAGTCTGTCACGCCTGAATGTAGCGCAGGCCGAGCGTCTGCTGGGTGAACCGGTCTACCCGTATCTATTGCGCCTGGAAGCAGATCAGCCAGGTGTGCTGGCCCGCCATTGGCAGGCTCCCAGCGTCTCAACCCGGACACATATTGGCTATGCTATTCAGTGGTTTGTCATTACCATAGTGGTATCGATACTGGCGCTGATGTATGCCAGCAATATTCTTGAACTGTGGCGTCAGCGACGTCACGGTCAACCCGGTTAATGACGAGGTTAGCATGTCACAGCTCTATCTGGTGGTTGATGATATCGAAGGCTGGGAACACCAGCTGCAGGGTCAGGCGGTCATCAGTTTTGAAACCTATCTGACGGAACATCCCGTCAAAGGCGAAAAGAAAACCCGCATCATCAATCTTTGCAATACCGATCAGTACCTCAGTAAAGGCTACTACTGCTCGCTGCTTGCAGAAGCGCGTGGGCATAAGGTCATGCCTCCCATCAACACACTGACGGATCTCAGCAGCCAGCAGTTGACGCTGGTCATGGCCAGTGAAGTGCTGGAGGAAATCGACACCGATGAACTGGTGCAGACAGATGATGGCTTTCGCCTGCGTGTCTACTTTGGCAGAACTGAGTATCCACAGTTAAAAATCCTGGCGCGCCGCCTGTTCGAGCGCTTTCCCTGTCCGATTCTTGAGGCAGTGTTGATGCACGCCGGTGACGGGTGGCAGGTTCGCTCGATTCGTGCTGTTGCCTACGCCGAACTCGAAACGGACGAGATGCCGGTGTTTGTAGATGCGCTGGAACGTTTCACCAAAAGTCTGTGGCGTAAACCTCGCAGCAGTAAATCGGCTCGCTGGGACATGGCGATACTGGTCAATCCGGAGGAGCAACTGCCGCCCAGCGACAAAAGCGCCATCAAACGCATGACACGTGCTGCCGAAAAAATCGGCTTTGCAGTAGAGATCATCGGCCCGCAGGACTACGCCCGTCTGAATGAGTTCGACGCATTGTTTCTGCGCGAAACAACCGCCATTGATCACCATACCTATCGCTTTGCGCGCAAGGCAGAGATAGAAGGCCTGGTGGTCATAGATGATCCCACATCCATCCTGCGCTGCTGCAATAAAGTGTTTCTGCAGGATGCCTTTACCTATAGTGGTGTGCCAACGCCCAAGACGCGAATTGTGTCTTCGAGCAATGACGTCGCTCTGGACGAGCTGGAGGCCGCTTTTGAATACCCGATCGTGCTGAAGATCCCTAACAGCGCATTTTCCGTTGGTGTCATGAAAGCAGAGGATCGTGAATCGCTGCGTCAAAAACTGTCAGAGCTACTGAAGAAATCGGCGCTGATTCTCGCCCAGGAATACCTCTACACAGAGTACGACTGGCGAATTGGTGTTTTGAACAATCGGCCACTTTTTGCCTGTCGCTATTTCATGGCAAAAGGGCACTGGCAGATATACAAGCATGGCGAGGGACGTGTTGGCAGTGGTGGCTGGGAGACTCTGCCAACCTATGAGGTCCCCAAGGCGGTACTGGATGCCGCCATGAAATCTGCTCGCATCATTGGTGATGGTCTCTACGGCATCGACATCAAGCAGCAGGGGAATAAGGTCTATGTGATCGAGGTTAATGACAACCCCAGTCTTGAACACGGTGTTGAGGATGAGTTCATTGGCGATGAGCTTTATATGCAGATCATGGCGGAGTTTGCCCGCCGTCTGGAGAACCGCGGCCGCTAACGCGCCGCTGTTTTCTTTCTGGATATACTCTTTCTGGAAATAATAAGGGCCGCCCGCAATCTGTCCTTGCCAAACTGGGACATGCGGGCAAAGTCTGACCTGGCAATTGGCAGGTCTTCGCAGTCCAGGCCTGTCTGTTCCTCAAATGACGGGTCAGGGTCGTGTATGTAAAAGCAGGCATCGTCGAAAGCAGTAATTGTCACCCAGTGAGGCGCTTTCTTGCGATCCAGCCTGTAGCTGCTGATCAATGCCAGCACAACTGATCCGTTTTTGATGGCGTGTTCTATATCATCCTGACTTACGTCACGTCGCTCTACATGAATTTCTTTCTTGGCGACGCGTTGCTCAAACTGCTCATGAACCAGCGCCATGATGGTTTTCTTTTCCGGGTCACGAACCCCCTCCAGAAATAGCGGGCCACTCTGATTAACAAAAACAGTTGGTTTGAACCCGCGTTTCGCAGCCGCCAGCGCCAGTCCAAGTGGATGACAGCCGCCATGCCCTGATGTCATGAAGATGGTGGTAGCCTCGCGCCATATATCGAGCTCTGTGGCCTGATTGGGTACGCGTTTTCTATCCAGTGCGGCCATCGCCATCATAAGGGCTGCCGGGCCGCAGGTGAATGCAGTGGACTGCTGATACCAGGGCACATCATTACCGCGGCGACGCTTGGGCGCATAACGAATGATCTTCTGCATGCGCAGGGCATCGCCATGATCCTCGTAATAATCGGTCAGGGTATCGAAGGCAACATAGCCAGAAGACTGGTAGAGGTGTATGGCGGATGGGTTATCTGTGGCAACCTCCAGCCTCATGAAAAAGCGATCGCGATTCGCGGCAGCGGTTTCCAGTGCCTGCAGAAGCGCGCGGCCTACACCCTGCCCGCGGGCATCGGGTGAAATGGCTATCGAATACAGGCGGGCGAGATGGGTGGCGCCGTGGAACAGCACCAGCCCATAGCCGAGAATTTGTTGCTGGTTTTCAGCAACCATAAATTCGCGGTTGCTCGCCAGGATCCAGTGACGCAACCGACGGCGGCTCAATCTGTCAGTGTCAAAGCAGACATTCTCGAGAGCGTGGAGTGCGTCAAGATCTTCCAGTCTGGCGTTGCGTATCGTTAAAGCAGCGCCCTTGGTCACCGACATTTTGTCACCGCCATCCCGTCTTCTGGATCATGGATATCTTCAGTTCTGAATGGCCACGATCTGTAATTCAACGCGGCGGTTCATGGCGCGACCTGATTCAGTGTCGTTGCTGGCAATTGGCTGATCCGGACCCACACCCTGAGTGATCAGTCGGCCCTGGTCGATGCCGTTTGCGGCGAGATAATTGGCCACGCTATTGGCGCGGCGATCCGACAGGTTGTAGTTGTAATCGCGCGAGCCGGTGGAGTCGGTATGGCCTGTTACGCGTAAACGTGTGTCTACATACTTGGCGAGAACCTGAGAAACGGAATCCAGCACCGAGTGGAAATTTGGGCGAATTGAGTATTCATTGGTATTAAAGGTGATGTTACCAGGCATGATCAATTCCAGTTGATCGCCATTGCGTTGTACCTGCACCCCGCTACCCTGTAGCTCCTGGCGCAACTCTGCTTCCTGGGCGTCCATATAAGCGCCCACGCCAGCGCCAATTGCGCCACAACCGAGAGCAGCATTGCGGGCTCGCGTGCCGCTTTCAGCGGCGCCGATCAGTCCACACACAACACCGCCGATCGCACCATAGGTCGCGGCGCGGCTGGTCTGCTGTTCGCCTGTGTAGGGATTGATCGTGGTGCATGCAGCAAGCGCTGCGGTCATGACTGCTGTACCAATAAGTTTGCCAGTGGTAGACATAATATACTCCTTTTGCGTCCTGGGTTAATCAGTAAACGACTGTCCGGGTTGAATTATTCCGCTTCAACCGGCGCATCTGACTTATGCTCGACAAAAATCAGCTCGTCGGTGGCAAAGCCGGCCTGTTCCGCAATCGACACAAGGCGAGCCTGTGTATCTGCAGCCAGATCTTTCTGCCTGGCCAGTATCCACAGGTAGTTGTAGTTGTTGCCAGTTATCAGCGCCCATTCATAAGCATCCTGATCCAGTGCAACGATATTGTAGGATGCGTAGAAAGGGCCGAAGAAGCTGACTTCCAGCGCCCCCTGAGATGACTCTCCGGCGAATCGTGCCCGGCCTGTCGCCTGTTCCCACTCACCGTTCTCGGCATTATAGCCGCGGTTGATCACGGCGATGCTGCCGTTTGGGTTTTCTGAATACTCCGCTGTCACATGGCTGAGCCCGCGCTCGAAGCGATGGTCCAGTCTGGCGATCTCATACCACTGTCCCAGATAGCGCTGCAGCTGAAAGTCGTCGACGACGCTCAACTCGCCTGGCGGCGCGCCCGTGCAGGCCACCAGCATGCCCATGGCAGCTGCAATCAAGGTGGTATGCAGAACCCGTTTGTACACGACCATAAGGCTGTCCACGGTCTCACAGCGCATCAATGTGCTCCAGAACAAAGTCACCGCGTTTTTTCAGTGCCCGCTTTTTGTCATCGGACATTTTATCGAGATTACGATAAATCATACTCATGCGCGGATTGTCTCTCAATAGCGTGTCATGTCGCATGATGAAATGCCAGTAAAGACTGTTGAAGGGACAGCTGTCATCATCCACCGCTGTTTTTACCGAGTAATGGCAGTGTTTGCAGTAGTCCGACATCCGGTTGATGTACGAACCGGACGCGGCATAGGGTTTGCTGGCCATCAGGCCGCCATCGGCGTGCATGACCATGCCCAGCGTGTTGGGCAGCTCCACCCAGTCGTAGGCGTCTGCGTAAACCGCCAGATACCAGTCGCAGATCTGCGTTGGCTCAACGCCGGTCAGCAATGCAAAATTGCCGGTAACCATAAGGCGTTGAATGTGGTGTGCGTAGGCATTGTCGAAGGTGTTCTTCAGACTCTGTGCCATACAGTTCATGCGCGTGTCACCAGTCCAGTAACACGCTGGAAGATTGCGCTGATTCCTGAAGTGGTTGTGTTCGGCATAGTCTGGCATCAGCCACCAGTAAAGCCCGCGCACGTATTCGCGCCAGCCGATGATCTGTCGTATGAATCCTTCGGCGGCGTTGATGGGCACATCACCTTTTTGCCAGGCACGTTCCGCTGCCTTGCACACTTCGACAGGGGACAGGAGGCCCATATTCAGACTGGTGGCCAGCAGGCTATGAAACAGGAAGGGCTGCCGGTGGCTCATGGCATCCTGGTACTGGCCAAAATCGGGCAGGCAGTGTTTGACGAAAAAGCGTAACGCAGACTGCGCCTGCTTGCGTGTTCTTGGCCACTGAAACTGATCAGCGTCCGCATCCAGATGACCTGGATGGTCAGAAAAGTTCTCAGCGACAAGCTTGATGACTTCACGATCAACACTGTCCACATCAAAGCCTTTGCGATCCGGTATGTCTACGTCATCACGCAGCGACTTGCGGTTTTCAGTATCGTAGTTCCACTCACCGCCAGCTGGCTGGTCGTCCTCCATCAGTAATCCGGTTTTGCGCCGCATCTGCCGATAGAAATATTCCATGCGTAACTGTTTTTTGCCTTGCGCCCACTCGGCAAATTCTTTTTTGTCGCAAATGAATCGGCAGTCACCCAGAACGGAGACCTCAATATCAAGCTCTGATGACCAGTTGTCGATCTGCTGTTGCAGGCGATGCTCGCCGCACTCGGTTACAATCCAGCTGTCGACCCTGTGTTTGCCAGCAACTTCTTTGATGACATCCGCAAACTTTTTCAGTCGGCTGTCAGGCTCATATTTGTAATACTGAACACGCCAGCCATCGGCTTCCAGCTCGCTGGCAAAATGTCGCATGCCACTGAACAGCAGGGCAATCTTTTGTTTGTGGTGTTTGACATAGGTGGCTTCTTCATAAAGCTCTGCCATGACAACGAGATCCTTCCCGCGGTCAAGCGCCTCCAGTGTAGGCAGGTCTCTGTCCAGTTGATCGCCCAGTATCAGTCCAGCTCGCACCAATCAGCCCTTTCGGCCTGAATCAAAGCGCGATAACTGATGCTGCAACGAATCGCTCAGCTGGTGCAGAGAGTCGCTGATGCCAGACAGTTCGCGCGCCTTTTTAAGATTCTGGGAGGCGATTTCATTGACTGACTGCAGATTGTTGACGACCTGATCTCCCGACACTGACTGCTGTTGCGCTGAGGCAGCAATCATGTCGTTCTGACTGGCCATTTGCGAAATCTCATGTGTCAGCTGCTGGAGGGTGCTGGTACCTTCATTTGCTGATACCAGACACTCACCCACAGCTTCCTGGCTGCGCGTCATGGCCTGGCGGGCTGAGTCAGAGGTCTGCTGAAGTCGTTTGACCAGTTGCTGAATCTCCTTGGTCGATTCAGAACTGCGTCGGGACAGCGACCGCACCTGATCGGCCACTACAGCAAAGCCGCGCCCGTGGTCTCCAGCGCGGGCTGCTTCGATGGCCGCATTCAGCGCCAGAAGGTTGGTCTGTTCGGCGATGTCCTTGATGATGTCTACCACTTTATCGATGTCGTTCGCCTGACTGGCAGTGTCGCCTACCGCTTTGCTGGTGATGTCGATATCGCTCTTCAGAGTGTTGATGCTGCTGCTGATACGCTGCACAGCGGAACCACTGTCGGCCGCGAGTTCATTGGCAGTATTGGCACCGTTAGCTGCATATTGAGCATACTGGGCTACCGTTGCAGTCGCAGTGCTCATCTCCTGCATGGCATCAATCATCTGTTGATTGACCGATGTCTGCCGCTCGGCGCCCTGTTCGACATCGGCAGCATTGCGCGTCAATGCCTCGCCCATCTGCTGAAGAGTCCTGAGTCGATCCTGTACATCAATGACCAGCGTTCGCAGTTGCCCCAGGAAGCGGTCGAAAGATTGTCCAGCTTCCGTGTCGTGATTGACCTTCAGGGTCAAGTCCATGCGATCGTCGTCGCGCGTCAGCTGTTCGCACGCTGAGGCCAGTGCCTGCCCTTCCGCGGCATCCGCCGCTGCCAGTTTGGCCAGGTAGAACAATGCTGCGGCCTCGACCAGTACATAGCCGGCATGAACAAATATCATGCTCCAGTGAGCATGTTCGGTCACCCAGACAGGGAAGCCGTTGATTTGCATGTAAAAGAACAGGAAGTGGTGTGCTGCGATCACAATTGTTGCGACGGCGATAGGCCGCCAGTCGCGATATGCAATCAGAAGCGCCAGTAACACGAAAATCGAGAAGTGCATCTCGATGGTTCCATGGCTCTGGTGAATGTGCAGTGCTGACATGACCATGAAGGCAGCAGCAATAAGGCTCGGTAAATGCCTCCCCAGCAGCTGCCCCTTCCAGGCGATGATGGTTGCAGTCAGAGTGCCACCACCCACCAACAGCGCTACCCCCCAGGTGCCATGCCACGGTGCCAGCGCCAGTGCGTACAACTGGCAGCCGATCAGTACACCAATCATGATGCGGTTGGTCTTTTCGAGATACCAGTGACTGTTGTGACTGACTGCGGCGCCTGATGTATGTCTCGACGCGGGAGTTGAGGAACGGTCTGACGGCGCGGCGGAAATGGGCGACGATAGTGATATAGCCATAATACTGATTCGCTTAATGATGAAGAATTAACTTGGACGAAAGACCTACTACTGCGATCGCACCGTGAATTGATACGCGATCCTTGTCGTTTCGGTTCATGGCGCAGTATTGTTATTTTCCTGTCACATGCTTGTGCTGAAATTGCCGGCCTGATCAAGTGATAAATAATGAATCTGGTGAATCACACAATGACCAACTCAAAATTCAATTCCAAGCGTGAGCGACCCAATACTGTTATCGGCTCGCGCCGCAATTTCCTTAGGGGTAGTGCCATGACAGCAGCCCTTGTGTCCTCTCCTTTAGTTCAGGCATTCCAGTCTTTGTCGACACGTCAGGTCTCTGCAGGCGGCCCCGCATCTCGACGCATGGACAGCCCTTATGGACCAATACGTCCGGTCAAGGATGAAGTGACGGGCCTGGAGCTGCTGCAGTTGCCAGAAGGTTTCTCCTACGCCAGTCTGTCCTGGGCGGGCGACGCCATGGCGGATGGCAACCCTGTACCGGCACGGCACGATGGCATGGGTGTAATTGCAGTTGATGATGACACCATCATTCTAGTGCGCAATCACGAGGTGGGCTCTGGTCGTCCGATATCAGCTGCCACCGTATATGATGAAGGTATGGTGTCGGAGAGCGCCCGCGCGGGTGGCGGCAATACCACGATTCATTTCTCGCGCAGCAACCGCCGGGAGATTCAGACGCTGCCAAGCCTGGGTGGCACCATGGTCAACTGTGCTGGCGGCGTCACGCCGTGGGGCACGTGGCTGAGCTGTGAAGAAACCATCCACGATGCCAGCGCGACTGGCGGCCGTCGTCATGGTTATGTGTTTGAGGTGCCGGCAGATCCGGCAGAAACGTCGGGCGTGCCTATCGTCGGCATGGGGCGTTTTGAGCATGAGGCGGTGGCTATTGATCCGGTAAGCAGCTACGCCTACCTGACCGAAGACAATCGCAATCAGTCCCCGATCTACCGCTATGTGCCAGACAATACCAGTCAACAGGCCGGGTCTCTGGAGCAGGGCGGGCGCCTGCAGGCTGCCCGCATCAAATCCATGCACGGCGCCGAATTGCTGGCCCCGGCCATGGGTGATGAATACGAACTGGAGTGGGTCGACATTGCAGACCCGGATATGGATCCTCAAGGAGACACCAGTGGACCCTGCGTGCAGGCTCGCGCTGCGGGTGCATTCACGATAAGCCGTGGTGAGGGTATCTGCTACCACGAAGGCCTGATGTACATCGTGGACACCAGTGCAGGCGTCAATGAAGAGGGGCGTGCTGGTTATGGTGAAGGCGCGGTATGGATGCTGGATCCTCACGAAAATCGACTGCGCTGTATCTTCGCCTCGACCGATGCCAATATGGCCAATAACCCGGATAACGTCTCCATCAGCCCCCGTGGTGGCATTGTCATGTGTGAAGACGGTGGTGGTGTCGAGGACGAGTTCGGGCTCGGCGAGCGGGTGATGGGCCTGACACCCACGGGTGAGTCCTACATTCTGCTTAAAAACAACGTGATGTTGTCTGATACTGATATCTCGGTCAGCGGCAAAATTGCCGAGCCAGGTGACTACCGCCAGACCGAAATTGCCGGTGCCTGCTTTGATCCGTCCGGCGAGTTTCTATTCATCAATGTGCAGAACCCCGGCATCACGTTTGCCATCTGGGGTCCATGGGAACGCGGCCCGATCTGACGCTTAGGCAGCGCTGGCCGGTAGCGCTGGCACCAACCATTCACTCCTGGTCGGCGTCAGCCTGCTCCTGGCGGCGGGTGCCAGCCAGTATGCCGGGCAATGCGTAGTTGCCCTCATGACACGCGTACTCGTAAATGCGTTCACCTTCAGGCCTGGCGTAAAGCACCATCTCTGCCGTCCAGGGCGCCGTGTAGGCCACCGGGTCGTTCATGGTAAAGCTGTACACGATCTCCGTTTCAGAGACCATGCGCAGTCGCTCGGTCACTTCAAGTCCCGGCCCTGAACCGTAGTGCGATTGCTGCGGATGCAGGTGGCGCGTGCTGATGACCAGGGTATCGTTGTCCCAGTAGCCCGTGGAATCGCCCATCCATTTGTAGATCTCGGGCGGCTGGTGTTCACTGTTCAGGCGGATGATGCGTGCGTCGTGCATCATCTCCGCCATAATCACCAGATAATCCTCTGTCTGTATGATCTGATAGTTGTTGTTATATATGATGGGCATCATGGGCGGACCAGCACTGGAATTGGATGTTCGGAAGTCGTAGAACAACAGACAGCGCTCACCGATTGTCGCCATCTCCGGACCCAGAAACGCCTCGTCCCCATGTTCGTCGCGCCAGCGCTCCATCATGTTCTGTTCCGGCGCACCCTCCCTGAAAGGTATCTGACCATCTGGCGGGTCGATGATCATTGAGGTGCGATATTCACCATCGATATGCAGCACCTGACTGCCACGATCCAGCCAGAACAGGTTATATGCCGCTGCAGTATTGCCGTCACTGGGTGGTGGTCGGTCGGGGTCACTGGGAGCATTGCCCCGTTCCTCAGCGGCCAGTGCGCGCTGCTGTAGTTCAATCGCCTCTTCTTCAGACATCGCCTGCCGGTCACCAAACCGTTCTGGTCGCTCCAGAGGCGTCTGTGTTGCATTGGTCCAGATACCCTGAAGGTCCGGTTTGCCGTCAGGCGTTCTGGGCAGCTCGGCGGCTACCGCGCCGAGAGTAAAGCTGGCCAGAATCGGGATCATGAAAAGTTTCATGGCTCGCTCCTGCATTGTCGTTATTGTGCTTTTTAGTTGCTTATTGTCGTTGCTGCTGCCGCCGACAGAGCGCTGCATCTGCCTAAGCTACCCCCCGGTGTGGTGGCATGCAAATAATTCTCATCTTTTTCACGAGCGCTATTGACAATCATTCTTATTTGCATTTAAGCTTGCATTCACTGGCCGAATCAACACCGCAACACCCGCCAGTAGTAGACCTGCTAACGAGACCTGCAAACGAGAAACGCGCCCATGTACGTATGCATTTGCCAACAAATTACTGATACTCAGATCCGCGAGTTCTGCAAAGGTCGCTCAGTTTCAATGAGCGAAGTCCGTGCCGAACTTGGTCTGGCCAGTGACTGCGGTCGTTGTGGCAAATTCGCTAAACAAATCATGGCAGAAGTCGCTCAACAGGTCGATACATCGTCCATTGCCTACGCCGCCTGACGCCATCGCGGCTGTAGGTGCCAATCGCAATCATTCTCTTTCTCTTTTTCCATTATTATCAATAACTTGAATGAAGTTCTGGCTTGACTTTTGCCAGCATTCAACGCACGCTTGCGCCTAAGAATTAATGCAGTCCGAAGGAGCAGGCTATGAAATCCGATAAAACCATGATCAAACACCTGAACAAGGCGTTGGGGAATGAGCTGGTTGCCATCAACCAGTATTTCCTGCACTCGCGTATGTTCAAGGACCGCGGCTTGACCAAACTGGCGGACAAGGAATACGAAGAGTCAATTGACGAGATGAAGCATGCCGATCAGCTGATCGAGCGTATCCTCTACCTGGAAGGGCTTCCCAACCTGCAAAGCCTGGGCAAGCTGCTGATCGGCGAACATACCCGTGAAATGCTGGAGTGTGACCTCAAGCTGGAAAACCAGGCCATTCCGGATCTGCGCGATGGTATCGAGTACGCCGAATCCATCCGTGACTACGGCAGCCGTGAACTGCTGGTGTCCATTCTGGAAAGCGAAGAAGAACACGTTGACTGGCTGGAGACCCAGCTGCAACTGATCGACAATGTTGGTATCGAGAATTACCAGCAGTCCATGATGTAAGCCTCACAGACCTTCCAAAAACTCCAGCAGGGCTGCGTTGGTTTGTTCTGGCAGCTCCTGCTGAATCCAGTGACCGGCCTCCGGCAGCACTATGACGCCGCGCAAGTCGTCCACCACCCGGCGCATGGCGCCTTGCAGACGACCCTGGCTGGCGCCGGCGATCACCACATCATTCTCGCCGGCAATAAACAGGGTTGGCACTGTGACACGGGCGTTGGCCAGTTGCGGTGTGATTTCCCAGTTGCGGTGAAAGTTGCGGTAGTAGTTAACGCCGCCACGAAAGCCAGCCGCGGTAAATTGCTTAACAAAGTAGTCGAGATCTTCTTCGGTCAACCAGTCAGGCAGTCCGACGGGTGCGCCGAGTCGCGGAATCCAGCCACCTGCCGAGCGATGGCGGTCTGTGACCTGGGGCGGATGGCGGGGTGAGTCCGGCGAAAGATACAGTCGGCTCAGGATGCCGCGCGGATCAGCGTCATATTCAGCCTCGGCCACGCCGGGCTCCTGGTGATAGAGGATGTAGTAAAAGTTATCGCCGTAAGCGTTGCGCCAGCTCGCCAGTGGCGATTCCGCAGCACGTCCGCTGTAGGGGACGCTCATGGCGACCAGCGCCGAAAAGCGCTCTGGGTGCAACAGGACTGTGTTCCAGGCCACGATGGAACCCCAGTCGTGGCCGATCAGGATCGCCTGATCCTCGCCATAGACATCGACGATGCCAACAATATCTGCGGCTATGGTGACAATGTCGTAATCCTCAACATCGGGTGGCGCGTCAGTGCCGCCGTATCCGCGCATGTCTGGCGCAACGACCCGATAACCAGCCTCAGCAACCGCCTTGATCTGGTGGCGCCAGGAATACCAGGACTCTGGCCAACCATGCGCCATGATGACCAGCGGGCCGGAGTCACCCATGGTGGCCAGCCGCATGCGAATGCCGTTTGTCTCGATGTACCTAAAGCTGATGCCGTCTATTGGCGATTGTTCATCCATCAAAGGGTTCTCCTGTGCCCGTGTATGGGTGCTGCCCAGCCCAAGTGATAACAACACCGCGCTAATGATAAGCCACGTTCTGAATTTCCTGTTCATCGCCAGCCAGCCTCCTGTTTTTGCTATGATGCTGAAGTTTCTCATAATCAGGATCGTGGTACATAGGTAGATGTTCACATTAATGGATATGGTCTGGCTGGCTTTGCTGGCGCTACTGGTCAACCACTGGTGGCGCTCGCGAGACGCCAAGGCTTTTGCCCTGCAATATGCTGCACAGCGCTGTGCCGAGCTCGACCTGCAACTGCTCGATCAAAGCATGGTGCTGCGCAAAAGCAGGCTACGCCGGGGGCATGACGGTCTGCTGGCCTGGTTTCGCCGCTATGACTTTGAGTTCTCGTCCACCGGAACCGAACGTTATTCGGGCTCCGTCGAGCTGCTGGGTAATCGTCTGCAGGCCATTGAGCTGGCACCGCATGTGACGGTTTACTGATCCCTGGGCCCGTCGTTAGCCGTCCAATATTTTACTGAATGGCTGCCGTGCCAGGCATGATTTCAAACACCGGGTCAAACTCGACCAGCACTGATGCCAGTTGCTGCAGCACACCGATATCACCTTCAACCTCGCCTGCGCCCGACGTGAGCTGAGCCGCGAGTGTGGTCTGCCCCATGATGACCTGGTCCAGAAGGCTGCGGTCAAGTCTGATTGTTGCATTGGCCGCATCAGATTGATAACCGGTGATGGCAGTGAGGGTTCCGCTGCGCATTTCTATGACGAATGTCTCGTCGGTGTCAGGTGTCACAAAATTGATGATAAAGGCCATGCCGTCGGCACGCTGGCTGTCGACACGGGTTGCCATGGCGTCCCACCACTGCAGTGTAGTCATGGCACGTGCCAGATCAGGGCTGGTACCACGCGCCGGGCCCGCTGGCGCGACGCCATAACGCAACTCCTGCGCTGCCACCAGAAATACATTGCGAACACTGGCGCTTTCATACTGATAACCCAGTTGTTCGAAAATGCCCGCCAGCAGGCTTTTGCCTTCCTGGTTGTCCGGCTCCGCGTAGACCAGCTTGTTGACGATTTCCATGGCCAGGTGATACTGCCCTTCATCAAACAGTGCCTGACCGCGCTCCAGCACGGCCGCCGCGCCCCCCATCATTTCGATATAAAGCGGGGCCGAGTCGGCCGGAGACAATGGCACCAGAGTTGCCGGGTTGCCATCCCAATAGCCCAGGTAACGATTGATGACCGCGCGTGAGTTGTGAAATTCGGAGCCATGGTATTGCCGCACTGCCCAGCTTTGTTGCAGCGAGTCCGGCACCTGATACTCATTGTGCATTTCATTGATGGTGACGCCACGGTTGGCCAGATTGAGCACCTGATTGTTCAGGTTCGCGTAGGCATCGCGCTGGTCGCGCATCACTTCCTGGATGCGCTCATTGCCCCAGCGCGGCCAGTTGTGCGAAGACACCATGACTTCCGCCTGCTGTCCAAAGCGGTACAGGGCTTCATTGATCTGACGTGACCATGCCAGTGCGTCGCGCACCAGAGCGCCGCGCAATGTGTAGATGTTGTGAATGGTGGCGGTGATATTCTCGGCGGCCCAGAAAACCCGGCTGTCCGGAAACCAGGCATTCATCTCTGCAGGCGCTTCAGTGCCAGGTGTATTCTGAAATACAACACGCACGCCATCGATCGTGTGTTCCTCAAAGTCGTCGCGAATCACAACAGTGGGGGCGATCAGACCACTGCTGCCCCGCGCCAGTGCCTTACCGATGGCTGAATCGACCTGCCCAAAAGGGCTGGCCGCCAGGGGATTTCCGTATTGATAGGAGGCGCGGCGACTCATGGCATTGCCAGCGTAGACATTTTCGGCAATGGCTTCATCCATGAACCCCACTGGTGCAAAGATATCGACCTGCCCGGACTGCACGTCTGCCTCGTCAACAACACCACGCACACCGCCAAAGTGATCAATGTGAGAGTGTGAGTAGACAACTGCCGTCACCGGCCGTTCACCCAATTGCTCATTGGCAAATGCCAGCGCCGCCGCTGCGGTTTCCCGCGTTAGCAGAACATCGAACAGTATCCATCCGCGCTCACCGCGCACCAGCGTCATATTGGCCAGGTCGTAGCCACGGATCTGGTAGATAAAATCCGGCACCACCTCGTAAAGGCCGTAATTCATGTTCAGCGTGGCCTGACGCTGCAGAGAGGGGTGAATACTGTCGTAATCCTGCCCATTGAGCAGGAAATCATATCGCCCCATATCCCAGACAACATTGCCGGCCGCACCGAGAATCTGCCGATAGCCGGGTGCGGCGATAAATCCCCGTTGCGACTCCTCGAAGTCGCGTTGGTCCGCAAAGGGCAGGGTATCCCTCAGCATCTGTTGTTGGCGGGCAGTGGCTTCGGTCGCGGGTCGATATATGGAGGACTGTGCCAGCGCTGTCTGCGCATTGCTGCCGATCATCATCACAGCGAGCAGAGGATAAAGAAGTGGCTTGTAGCGGCTCATCGCTGGCGATCTCCTTGCAATTATTGTTGTCGTAAATTATGAATGTGTTCATAACCGTAGCAAAAGCCTACTCGGTTTGACTGACAGGAGCAATAAATGCCCGCTTTGACAAGGGCCTGAGCTGCTTCTATGCTCAAACGTCGAGATCCAGCAAACACATCAGGCGTGAACCTATCGATCTATGGAGAACAATCATGTATCAGGCTCCATCCTCAGAGAATCACGATCCACGCGTTAAAGTCAGCCCTCTCGTTTCGAAGTCGACCCTGGCGCGGGCTCTGGGGCTGGCCTCGGCCATGATACTGCTGGCGGCCTGCTCCGAGCCGGCGCCGGACACCGTTCAGGAAGCAATGACGGAGGCTGCGCCTGATTATCGTTACGACACTGAAATTCGCTGGACCAGTTACGGTATCCCGCATGTCAAGGCAGAAGACTGGGGCAGCCTGGGTTACGGTTTTGCCTACGCCACAGCCAACGATGCGATCTGCACCATAGCCCGCGATGTGCTGATGGTGAATGGGGAGCTATCCGCCAACTTCGGTCGTGATGGCGGTAATTATGAGAGTGATGTGTTTCACCGTGCTGTCCTGGACGATGCCATGATCGAGCGTTTCCGGCAGGGACAGAGTGAGCAGACCATCGATTTCTCGGCGGGTTATGTAGCGGGGTATAACCGCTACCTCAGCGAGAATGCCAGTAATTTGCCACCGGCATGTGCGGGCGCCGACTGGGTGCGGCAGCTGACAGAAAGAGATGTCGACAAACTCACCGTGGGTGTGGGCATTCGATATGGACTGGGCCTGTTCCAGCGCGAGATGGCCAACGCCGCGCCACCGGGCGCCGAGGTGGCCGCCGTGGCGACCGACTTTGATCAACTGGCAGGCATTGGCAGCAATGCCGTCGCTTTGGGTGGTGAGGTCACAGAAAACGGCAGTGGCATTCTGCTGGGGAATCCGCATTACCCCTGGCAGGGTTCGTCGCGCTTTCACATGATTCACACCACGATTCCCGGTGAGCTGGACGTGATGGGTGTCAGCCTTTACACCACCAGTCGCGTGTCCATCGGCTTTAATCATGATGTTGCCTGGACTCATACAGTATCCACCGGCATGCGTTCCACACTGTACGCGCTGGAGCTTGATCCGGAGGATCCCACCCGCTACCGGTATGGTGATGAGTATCGGGACATGGAAGAGATAACCATTAATGTGCCCGTCGACAGCGGCACACAAACGCACACTGTTTACTCGACGCACTATGGGCCGGTAGTTGTTTCAGCGCAGTTGCCCTGGACAGAGTCGATGGCCTTCGCCATCCGCGACGTCAATCTGTACAACGATAGGTCGGCCGCAACCTATGATGCGCTGAACAAAGCTGAAAGCATTGATGATGTCGAAGCGGCACTGAGCATGCAGGGCGTCTCCTGGGTGAATACCATTGCCGCCGACCGGCACGGTACGGCTTTCTACGCAGACATCAGTGTTGTGCCGAATGTCGATGCGGAACTGTTCGAGCGCTGCCGGGTGCCGGCCGAAGGTGTGCCGTCACGTCTGGTTATTTTGAACGGCGCCGATCCGTCCTGTGAATGGTATGCGTCCGATCAATCAGAAGTACCTGGCGCTATGCCGGCAGACAATATGCCGCGTCTGCGCCGTGACGATTACGTGCATAACGCCAACGACAGCTACTGGCTATCGACACCCCGCGAACCGCTGGAGGGTTATTCACCCATCATTGGCAGTGAACGATCCATGGTCAGCCTGCGCACACGGGCAGGGCTGACATTCATTGAGGAGGCCTTGCAGCAAAAGCAGGCGGCGGGCGAAAAGATGGGTCCGCAGGACCTGCAGTCCATGCTGTTCAGTCATCGGCACTATGGCGCCGAACAGTATCTCGATAGTGTGCTGGCACTGTGTGAAAGCGCAGAGCAGCCAGTAACCCTGGATGATAACGAAGTTGATGTGACGCCTGCCTGCGAGGCGCTGGCTGCCTGGGACCGGCGCGAAGACATCGACAGCCGCGGCGCGCATGTCTGGCGCGAGTTCTGGCGAGATGTGTCTGGCACAGACAATCTGTATTCGGTGCCGTTTGATGTGGCCGATGCGGTCAATACGCCCCGGGATCTGGCGCTTGAGCGCACAGAAGTGCGTCAGGCAGTGCTGGAGTCGCTGGCGCATGCCCAGACCTTCTGGCAGGACCAGGGTGTGGCGCTGGATGCCGAGCTTGGCACATTGCAGTACGAACCCCGCAATGACGAGAACATACCGATTCCCGGCGGCGATGGCGGGGCCGGCATGTGGAGCGTCATCACCAGCCGCTTCAACCCGGAAGCTGGCGCCTATACGCCGATTCTGCATGGCAACAGCTACATGCAGGTGGTCAGCTGGGATGCGGACGGCAGGGTCAATCCCACCGGGATTCTGAGTTATTCGCAGTCGGAAGATCCACGATCGCCACACTTTGCCGACCAGACCCGGTTATACTCCCAGAGTATGTGGCTTGATCTGCCGTTTCATGAAGCTGATATTCTGGCTGACCCGGAATTGAGGACCCTGAGGCTGCAGGAATGATCAGCTTGATAAATTGCATTGAGATATGGGGTAGTTGTAAGTGTTGATCAAAGAAGTTCGGTCAGTAGCCCTGGTGGCACTGGCTGCATTGCTGGCGGCGTGTGCCAGTAGCCGGGTATTGGATGAGTGGCCGGAATCCGTTCCGGAACAGAACTGGTTTATCCAGGCCTACCAGGCAGACGAAGCGAATCAGCAACGCCAGACAGACGTTGAGTACCTCACCTGGGTAGTTCGCTTTTATGAAGGTTGGGAGCTTATGGCAACCGGCTGGAACGACATCACACCGGCACTGATGGTGGATATGGAAGGCGAACAGCGCCGCGAACTGGCGGCAAGAAGTGAGCAGCTGGGCAAGATGATCTCGGCAGAGTGGGCCAAGGACAACGATGTGCGCTCCATCGATACCTCCATGCTCAGTCTCTGGGGCAGTGTCATGCTGGCGGTTGAGGAACCGCATGCCAAACTGGCGGCAGTGACCCTTATTGATCAGGATGTTGATGCGTTGCTCAGAGGTGAACTGAGCGCAGATGAAGTCAACGATCAGCGCTATATGCAGCGCCTGGATCTGCCGGCTGACTTTTAGATCGGGCCGGCAGCTTCAGTGCTGTTAAAAGGTCCCTTACTCAGGGCGGTTGCAGCGCGGATCGCCCTGCTGAATGCCAACAATCATTTCGCGGCTCAGCGGAATCGGATCGCAGCCGTGACCGGTTTCGCAGATCATGTCCCACTGCGGTTCCGCCTTCACGTGGCAGTCCAGGCAGTTACCACCAAAACGATTGACCACATCGGTAAAGCCACGCGTCACAATCTCCGACTCACCTGAGCTGACATCCAGTTCAAAAAACTCCCAGTCATTGGTCTGCGGGCTGGTGCCAGCGGGCTGTTTTACCATGACTTCAGTCGGCACCAGCTGCACCACAGAGCCAGTAGGCCAGGTGCCGCCGGTTTCTGAATTGGCGACCGCCAGCGTGGCTGCGATATCACCAAGCAGGTTATCAACATAGAATCCCCGCACAGGTGTCATCTCAGTAATACACTCAAAGGTGTCTGCATCGATTTCAATCGGTGCGTCAGCAGCGTAAATCTGGGCAACGCCAGCCAGTGCAGCGGCGCTGGCCAGGGTAGTAGCTAGGGCAATCTTTTTCAGTCTTGTCATGGCAGGTGCTCCGTAGTTATGTTGTTTGCGATAATATCGCGCGCGATATAAATCATCAAGTACTGCAAATGCAGTCGATCGTGCAGATAATGCTATTGGCCGCGAAACGTCAGTCGGTGTCGAGACCTTTCAGGTGTGTCAAAAACTGGTCCAGCTGCCGCTTGAGAGCGATGGCGTCCTCTATCGGATAGCCAACCTGGGTGAAAAGTTGTTCGGGTATGCAGGCGCACCGTCGGCGCAGGGCTTTGCCGGCGCGCGTCAGAAGTATGGTGACCACGCGCTCGTCATCGGTGCTCCGGCGGCGCTCAATCAACTCCATGGCCTCCAGGCGTTTAAGCAGCGGCGTCAAAGTGTTGGTGGCGAGCTGCGCGCGGCGACCAATGTGAGAGACGGTGCAGGGCTGATCCTCCCACAGAATCAGCAGCACGATATATTGCGGATAGGTCAGGCCCAGTGGCTCCAGCAGCGGCTGGTATAGTCTGGTAACCAGACGCGAGGCCGCATAAAGCGGAAAACATATCTGGTTGTCCAGCGCCTGCGCGTCGATGTCGGCAGGTATGGTGTTATTGTTATTGGCAGACAACAGGGCCTCTCCTCATGCGGGTCACGGGGACCCGGGTGTTATTGCTGTGTCATTCTGTGCGCAATTCCTTGTGGCGCACGATAATACGGCTCATATCGTGACGGCAGGAGCCGGCTTTCTTGATCAGCTTGTCTTCACAGATATCACAGCGTACACATTCCTTGAAGTCAATCTTCTCACGCCGGATGGCACCGGTGGGACAGGCATGTTCGCAAACGGTACACACGGTGCACTGCGGCACCCGCTTGATGCGCAGCGGACTGACAAAAGATACCACACCCAGCGCAGCACCGAGCGGGCAGACATAACGGCAATAAAAACGCGGTACAACCACACAGGCCAGCAGGATCGCCGCCAGGATGGCAAACAGCACGGCCGAACCACTCAGGAAGAACAGCGTGCCAAATGGCTCAAAGTACTGGAACACGGCGACATTGTTGGCGATCAGTGCGGCACCAATGATAAAAGCCAGGAAGCCGTATTTTAGATATATGGCCTTGTCATGGACCTTCTGCGGCATCAGTCGGCTGAATTTATGGCGCAGTCGCTTGGGCGTAAATCGGGTAATAATGTCCTGCACAGCGCCAAAAGGACACAGCGAGGAGCAGAATACGCGGCCCCATATCAGGGTGGTGACGACGGTAAAGACAACCAGCATGGTCAGTGGCAGGTTGTTTAGAAACACATCCGGTCCCTGCAGCAACACGCCAGTGATATGCGCCACCGACAGGAATCCTGCCTCCATGATACCCAGATACACCAGCGTCGCGGTCAGGGCCACCCAGCGCCAGCGTGAACTCTTGCGTAAAAAGGCGACCATCACCAGGGTGAAGATAAGCAGCGACATCAGTACGCTGCCCCAGGGCGTCACGCCCCACGGCGGATTGTTGATGAACTGCCGAATAGCGCTGTTTTCGGCGCGGATGATGCGCTCAATTTCCTGTTCGCTCAGGATGGGGTCGCCACTGGCAATGCGCGCACCCATGCCTACCGGCTGGAATGTCAGCTCATAGGGTTCCAGGCTGCCCAGCGGCTGATAAAAAATATTAAGCGGTTGAGTAATGTCATAGTTGTCGTCAATGACCAGCGCACCGGCGAATTCGGCTTGACCCGCAATCATACCGACGTCGGCATTACCCGCGGTAACCAGTCGGTTTGCCATTACGCGTCGACGCGGTGAACCATCCTGCTGCAATTGCATGCGGTCCTGGCGGAACTGCCCGAAGCCACTGCCGCCGACGCCAAGCAGAATCAACTGATTGCCACCCAGTTGGGCTGCCGCATCCCGTTCCGCGCGTGCGTAGGCCTGACGGCCGATAAAAAACTCACCAAGTGCCGGGTGGCCCATGTAAGTGAGTGTCAGCTGCAGCTCCTGGCCGCCAGGGATGGGCATGGTCAGCTGCTGTACAATGCCTTCCTCCAGCAACTGCTCCCAGGTGAATTGCTGCATATGTTCAAGAATTCGCTGTGAGCGGGCCACGTCGACGGCGTTATCCGGCGTAAACCCATTGTAGGCGGCAGCCACCCGGCGGGCAGCTTCCCGGACACCGCGGCTGATGGCGAAACTGGTGACGGTGGCACCGGCAATGCCGTCAATGTCCCGACGAACCTGGAAGTCATCACCGATATGTTTGCCCTGGTACTGTGCCTGAAATACCGGGTCGGCGGCAAAGTCGCCGACGGTGTTCACGTAGGATTCGACGTAATTGAGTATCTTGATACCTGTCAGCTCATTGTCCAGATTCACGCCTGCCAGCATGTCGATGGGTGCGCTGAAGCCTCGTTCTTCGGGGGGGATGTCCGCTGTCAGGAAAACGTAACCGACCAGCGTCTGTGCGCCCGAGTCCGGGTCGGTCTGGTAACCGCGATACACCGGCGGTTCGCCGGACTTTTCGGAAAATGAATCTGCTTCTGGCATGACCTGGGTCAGCCACTCCGGCTGCACCTCGGTGGAAAAAGGGGTTCTGACCGGATTGCCTTCAACGGGCTGGCGTGGCGGCTGAGCTGTGACCAGTGAGCTAGCCATCAGGCTAATCGCCAAAACAAAACCCAGTATGATATCAATCGCGCTGATGCGCGATCTGCCCAATCTGCCCAAAGAGAATACTCTGCCCCGGAGTGAATGCTTTGTGAGTCGCTTGAACATGAGAAATGAATGTCCTGCTGCCTGGAAAATGGCGGTAACTATACCCTTGCATCACCGGCAGTGGTATAACGGGGCAGTTAAAAATAATGACATTGTGTAACGGGCAGCATGGCAGTCACTTCCAGTAAATCACTCCAGCAGACATGGCGGTTGCGACCGCGCGCCATCACTCTCGCATTTGGTTATGCGGTCGTGGCCGGTCTCTGGATCTTCACTTCAGACTGGGTATTGTTTGCCATTTTACAGGACAGTGCAGCGGTCGAGCGCTGGAGCGTTGCCAAAGGCATCGCTTTTGTCACTATCACCGCGCTGTTTTTACTGGTGCTGATGTGGCGGACACTGGGGGTACTGGAAAACGCGTTCAATGCACTGAAGGCCTCCGAGCGACGCCTGAGCAGCAGTCGCTCACAGCTGTCCGCTGTGATCAACTCGGCGCGTGATGCCATCATCACCGTTGATGGCAACAGCTCTGTGCTGTCATTCAATCCAGCCGCCGAGCGCGTGTTTGGCTGTTCGGCACGTCAGGTGCTGGGCAAGTCTGTCAACCAGTTAATACCTACCGGAGTTGACGATAACACCCACGAGTTTCTGATCACCCAGGCGTTGCGCGCAAGTGGCGAAGATTTTCCGGTCGAAATGTCTGTGTCACGTGTCCGTGGTCGCTACGGTGTCATGTACACAGTCATTCTCCGTGACATCGGTCGCCGCCTTCAACAAGAGAAAGCATTGCGCGATCTGAATGAGAATCTGGAACGCAAAGTTGCTGAACGCACACGCGAGCTTCGGGATGCGGTTGTTCGTGCCCAGGCTGCTGATCGTCTCAAGTCGGCTTTCCTCGCCACCATGTCCCATGAGCTGCGCACGCCGCTCAATTCCATCATTGGTTTTACCGGCATCGTGCTTCAGGAGCTGGCCGGCCCTCTCAATGAAGAGCAGTCCCGTCAGTTAGGGATGGTTCGCGGCAGCGCGCGTCATCTGCTGGATCTGATCAATGACGTTCTGGACCTGTCCAAAATTGAGGCAGGTGAGCTTCAGGTGCGCAGCGAGCCATTTGATGCGCGGGAATCGCTGGAACGGGTGGTAGCGTCGATAAAACCCCTGGCAGACAAAAAAAATCTGCAGTTACATGTCAGTATAGATCCGGCAGTCGGTCTGATGATCAGCGATCGGCGCCGTCTCGAACAGATTGTCATCAACCTGCTCAACAATGCCATTAAGTTCACCGAGCGTGGGTCTGTCACGCTTGAGTGCCAACTGTTGGGTCAGGAACACGGCGAAAAAGAATTACGGGTCGATGTCAGTGACACGGGTATTGGCATCGAACCGGTGCACCTGAGCGGCCTGTTTCAGCCATTCAACCAGATCGATACCGGCCTGACCCGGGAGCACGAGGGAACCGGTCTGGGACTGGCTATCTGCAGGCGCTTGTGTGAACTGCTCGGGGGGCGCATCAGCGTCAGCAGCGAGCAGGACAAGGGCAGTCGATTCACCGTCGAGTTGCCTGCCAACCAGCCGCAAGAGACTGAAATAAAGGAGTTGCAGTGAACCAGAGTGTCTCTGATAAGCGTAGTCTGAAAATACAGCTGATTGAAGATAACGAGCAGAATCGCTACCTGCTGACTTTCCTGCTGCAGAACAAGGGGCATCAGGTGCTTGCCGCCATCGATGGCCTTAGCGGCATCGAAATGGCCCGCAGCAATGAGCCCGATCTTATCCTGCTGGACATTCAACTCCCGGCCATGCACGGCTACGATGTAGCGGCTGCCCTGAGACAGATCGATAGCCTCCAGCAGACACCCATCGTGGCCGTGACATCCTATGCCATGCCGGGCGATCGCGAAAAGGCATTGGCAGCAGGCTGTGATGGTTACATTGAAAAACCGATAGACCCTGAGACCTTCGTTGACGAAGTAGAGCGTTTCTGCCCGGGAAGCTGATAATGCAATTTGTGTTGGTGGTGGACGATAAAGAAGAAAATCGCTATTACCTTCAGGCCTTGCTGACGGGTTATGGCTATCAGGTGGCCGTGGCCCGGCATGGTGCCGAGGCGCTGACTCTGGCACGTCAGACACTCCCGGATATGGTCGTTTCCGATCTGCTGATGCCGGTCATGGATGGCTATACGCTGCTCCGCCACTGGAAAGCTGATCCGCAATTGCAGCGAGTCCCCTTTATTGTCTACACCGCCACGTATACACAGGCAGAAGATGAAGAGCTTGCGCTGAAGCTGGGTGCTGATGCCTTTATTCTCAAGCCTGCCGAGCCTGAAGATTTTGTGGCCAGCATTCGAGAGGTTGCCGACCGGGTCCGGCCGAGACAGCCAGGGCCTTTAGAGGGCGGCACGATTGAAGGCGCCAGTGATGAAGAGCTGCTCAAGCACTATAGCGAGACCCTGATACGCAAGCTCGAAGAAAAGAGCATGCAGCTCGAGGAGGTCAATGCCACGCTGGCAGCCAGCGAGGAGCGGTTTCGGTTGCTGGCGCAGGCGACCAACGACGCTGTCTGGGACTGGGATGTGACCAAGGATCGCCGCTGGTGGGGGGGCGGGTTCTCCAATCTGTTTGGCTACCGGGAAGGCACGGTTGCAACGTCGCGCAGCAGCTGGGCGGAATTGATTCATCCGGACGATCGTGTCGAGGTGCTCGCTAAATTTCGCCAGACACTGGCATCGGAAGACGACTGGCATGCGGAGTATCGATTCCGGCGCGCCGACGGCAGCTGGGCCCATGTCGAAGACCGGGGGCACCTGGTTCGCAATCAGCACGGCACCCCTGTACGCATGATTGGCGGGATCTCGGATGTCAGCTCTCGCAAGCTGCTGGAAGAGCGCCTGCACAATGCTCAGCGGATGGAGGCCGTCGGGCAGTTGACCGGGGGCATCGCCCATGATTTCAATAACCTGCTGACCGTTGTGCTGGGCAATGCCGAGTGTCTGGTGGAAATGCTCGAGGATCAGCCGGATGCGCAGTCTTTTGCGCGAATGATCACCGATGCCGCAGAACGCGGTGCCGATCTGACGCGCCGCCTGCTCACTTTTGCCCGCAAGCAGTCGCTGACACCGGCGCCGACTGATATCAACAGATTGATCAATGGCTTGCAGCCCATGCTGCAGCGAGTCCTGAATCGGCATATACGCTTCGAGTACAAACCTCAGCCCGGCCTGCCACCGACAATGATAGATGTGGCGCAAATGGAGAACGCACTGCTGAACCTGTGTGTAAATGCGCGCGACGCCATGCCCGATGGGGGTGTTCTGAAAATCGCGACCTCTTCCAGGCATCTGGACAAGGCAGAAAATCTGGGCGATGTCTCGCTGGCCGCAGGTGACTATCTGCTCGTATCTGTCAGTGACACTGGCGCTGGCATTGCGGCGGAATATCGCGACAAGGTGTTTGAGCCGTTTTTTACCACCAAGCCGGAAGGCAAGGGGTCGGGGCTGGGCCTGGCCATGGTGTATGGTTTTGTACGCCAGTCTGGCGGTTATATTGCAGTTGAGTCATCGCCCGGCGAAGGCGCTCGCTTCGACCTGTATCTGCCGGTGGTGGAAGCTGCCGACCAAAGCTCACAGTCCTCCCGTGCCAGTCAGGGCATCGCGCTGGGGTCGGAACGGGTGCTGCTGGTCGAGGACGAACCGCAGGTGCGAGAACTGGCCAGGGTAAGCCTCGAGTCTCTGGGATATCAGGTGACGGTGGCAGAGTCGGGTGAGCAGGCCCTGGCCAGACTGGAAGCCGCGCAGAATAGCGACATCAGAATCGACCTGCTGTTCACCGATGTGCAGATGTCCGGAATGAATGGTACCGAGCTGGCGGCCCGGGCTCTGGTCCGGCAACCTGGACTGCCGGTGCTGTATACCTCAGGTTTTACCGGCTCTGGCGAGCGCGGCCCCTTGCCGCATACGGACTTCCCGGTTCTGGGTAAACCCTACCGGCGAGCCGAGCTGGCCGAGGCTGTTGCGCAGGTATTTGGGCGCTCCGCTCAGTAGTGCTATACTCCGCACCACTTTTTTCACGCGATTCCACCCAAATTCAAAGAAGTAGGAAACACTATGTCGAACGATGGTGCCAAGATTATCTACACCGAAACCGATGAAGCGCCACGCCTGGCAACATACTCTCTGTTGCCCATCATTCAGGCGTTTGCAAAGGCTGTGGGCGTTTCGGTGGAAACCCGGGACATCTCACTGGCTGGCCGCATTATCGCCAACTTCCCGGAGTATCTGAACGAGAATCAGCGAATTGGTGATGCCCTGCAGGAATTGGGTGAGCTGGCCAAGACGCCAGAAGCCAATATCATCAAGCTGCCTAATATCAGTGCTTCTATCCCGCAGATGACCGCGTGCATCAAAGAGCTGCAGTCACAGGGTTACGCACTGCCAAACTATCCGTTTGAGCCGCAGACTGATGAAGAGCGTGATATCAAGGCGCGCTACGACAAGATCAAGGGCTCTGCTGTGAACCCAGTTCTGCGTGAAGGTAACTCTGATCGCCGGGCACCGGCATCCGTCAAAAACTACGCCAAAAAGCATCCGCACCGCATGGGCAAATGGAGCAGCGACTCCAAAACTCACGTGGCGCACATGCACGAAGGCGACTTCTTCGGCAGCGAACAGTCCACGACCTTTGCCAAAGCAGACGAGCTGAAGATTGTCCTGAAAACAGCGAATGGCGAACAGGTGCTGAAACCCTCCGTTAAAGTGCTGGCAGGCGAAGTTGTCGATGCGGCCACCATGAGCGCTGCCAAGCTGCAGGATTTCTTTGCACGTGAAACGGCTGCCGCCAAAGACGAAGGTGTGCTGCTTTCATTGCACCTGAAAGCCACAATGATGAAAGTGTCCGACCCCATCATGTTTGGTCACGCCGTCAAAGTGTTTTTTGACAAAGTGTTCAGCAAGCACGGTGATATCTTCAAGACACTGGGCGTTGATGCGACCAATGGTTTTGGTGACGTAGTCGCCAAGATTGCCGAGCTGCCTGCCGACAAGCGTGCCGAAATCGAAGCCGATATTCAGGCGGCCTACAACGATCGCCCTGAGCTGGCAATGGTCAATTCCGACAAAGGCATTACCAACCTGCATGTGCCCAGCGATGTCATTATCGATGCCTCCATGCCTGCGATGATTCGTGACTCAGGCAAAATGTGGGATCGCAACGGCGAGCGTCAGGACACCAAGGCAATGATCCCTGATCGTTGTTATGCCGGTGTCTACCAGGAAACCATCAACTTCTGTCGTGAAAACGGCGCTTTTGATCCGGCCACCATGGGTACTTGCCCGAACGTTGGCCTGATGGCGCAGAAGGCCGAAGAGTACGGTTCACACGACAAGACCTTCGAAATTTCTGCCAATGGCACTGTTGTGGTGCTGAATCAGGCAGGCGAAACCGTTTTTTCACACGATGTCGAAAAAGGTGACATCTGGCGCATGTGCCAGGTGAAAGATGCACCGATCCGTGATTGGGTCAAACTGGCGGTAACGCGTTCACGCCTGGGCGGCATGC
The DNA here is from genome assembly GCF_021729085.1 of Pseudohongiella sp. O18. GTDB lineage: Bacteria > Pseudomonadota > Gammaproteobacteria > Pseudomonadales > Pseudohongiellaceae > Pseudohongiella. Next base: position 1,302,680 of record NZ_JAJSAR010000001.1, read on the forward strand.
CTGCCGTATTCTGGTTGAATGAAAAACGTGCTCACGATGCCGAGCTGATCAAGAAGGTTAATGAATACCTGAAAGAGCACGACACCGATGGTCTGGATATCCAGATCATGTCGCCCGAAGATGCCACGCGTCACACACTGAAGCGCATGAAAAATGGTGAGGACACCATCTCAGTAACCGGCAACGTGCTGCGGGACTACCTGACCGACCTGTTCCCGATTCTGGAGCTGGGTACATCGGCCAAGATGCTGTCCATTGTGCCGCTGATGAATGGCGGTGGCCTGTTTGAAACCGGTGCCGGCGGTTCGGCGCCCAAGCACGTGCAGCAGTTTGTTGAAGAGAACTATCTGCGTTGGGATTCACTGGGTGAGTTCCTGGCGCTGGCAGCCTCACTGGAGCACCTGGCACAGCACGCCGGCAACAAAGGCGCACAGATTCTGGCCGATGCACTGGACAAGGCAAACGCCAAGTTCCTGGACAATGACAAGTCACCGGCTCGCAAGATTGGTCAGATCGATAACCGTGGCAGTCACTTCTACCTGGGCATGTACTGGGCTGAAGCCCTGGCCGCGCAGGACAAGAATGCCGAGCTGGCCCAGCGTTTTGGCAAGCTGGCCGAGTTCCTGACTGCGAACGAAGACAAGATCGTCCAGGAGCTTAATGGTGTGCAGGGTTCACCAGTAGAAATCGGCGGGTACTACCAGCCCAATGCAGACCTGGTATCCAAGGCCATGCGTCCTTCAGCCACGCTGAATCAGGCGCTGGCCTCACTGTAAGCAGGCGCTGAGCTGCAGCTGGCCGCATACTGATCGGCCGGTCAGAAAAAAAGGCGACCCCACATAGCGAGGTCGCCTTTTTCACATCCATGTGACACATCCGTGTCAATTCATCCGTGTTTCAGTCTTCCCCTTGAGAACTGCTTTTAAATGTTCCCGTCAGGTGCACAGCTTTGCCTGTCAGGCCGTGCCGTCATCTGACATGTCATCGTCAGAGTCGTCCGATGAATCATCGGTGTCATCATCATCAACGAAACCGTCGTCATCCGTATCCTGTTCATCATCGATAAAGCCATCGTTGTCATCGTCAATTTCCAGTGCCGTATCGGAAACTGTCAGTCCGCGAACGGCGACCAGACCCAGCATGCCGTTGTACCAGTCGCTGATATCAAGCGGATTGCCTTCCGGGACAGTAAGTACTACGCCCAGCTGATAGAGCCCCTCCGGCAGAAACTCAACATCAACAACGTCGATCTGGAACAGGTTGGCGGGCTCTGTATCGGCCACGTCACTGATGGAAACCGCCTGAAGAACAGCATCCGGACCAAATATCATCAGATAGGCGTCGACCTCGCCGCTGCTGATCAGCTCGGCGCCACGCGGGAAGCGAACATCGATGTCCAGCAGGTCGCCTGTGTAAAAAATCTGTCGGTTGGCCTGAATGATGGCCTTCACACCGTTAGAGGCGTTGCCATGACCCAGGTTTTTATTCTTCCCTGGTGCATTATCCGAATTACCCTGTGCAAACGCTGGTTGCAGTCCGGCAATACTAAGTGCAAACGCACAGACAAGCAGACTCAATGTTTTGTTCAGGTTTTTCATGAGACGTATCCTCGTGTATTGACATGTAACAACATTGACGACTCAATCAGGGGGTTTATTCCTGATTGCTAAAATTTCCTGATATCCAATCGCAAAGTCAGACGCCTGGATCACTCTCGATGGGTATCGCAATTACGCGAGCAAGTAAAATTGCTAACGATTTACATTTGGTAGCGAGCCAGTGCCATTAGCCGTCAGCCAACGCCTGTGTTACTGTTCAAGACCAACATCGGAGGAGCAAAGTCAATGGAAATCAAGACGTTTGGTAATCTGATAGAGTGGACTCGTATCAAGCACGCCGAGCTTGCGAAATGCCTGACACATGCCGCTGACAAACACCCCGACCAGCGCACGGCCATGTTATTGCACTATCTTGCATCCCAGGAGGCACGTCTGGACAGCATGGTGACGGTATTTCAGGACAAGGCAGATCCCAAGGCGCTGGATATGTACGCCTACGACATGAACATGCACAATCCGATTACGACGCACATGGACATCGACGATCATTATGTGCGGATGAACGCAGATGAAATCCGGGAAGAGGTGTTTGGATTTCATGACCAGATCGCCGAGCTGTTCCGCGCCATGATCGCCAAGGCAGAGATCCCGGAAGCTTCAGATCTGCTGCGCGAGTTCCTGGATATGGAGGTCAATGAGTCGAAACTGCTTGTCCGGCAGACCGAGCGGATGGATGATATGTAGGCCCTGTTTTGAATCCCCTTACCACCACGCCACACTAATGAAAGGAGTTCCAAAATGAAAAGAATCGCACCACTCCTGGCCGCCATCGCACTGACTGGCTTTTCTACAACTGCATTGCCGCAGGACAACAGTCTCAGCTTTTTTATTACCAGCGTCGGCAGTGGCGATGGGGCAAATCTGGGAGGACTGGAAGGCGCTGACGCACATTGTGCGGTGCTGGCCGAAGAGGCTGGCGTTACCGGCAAAACCTGGCGAGCCTATCTCAGTGCCCATGCCGCCAACGGTAATCCGGCTGTCAACGCACGTGACCGTATCGGTGATGGTCCCTGGTATAACGCCAATGGCGTTCAGGTAGCCTCCAGTGTTGATGACCTGCACAGCGAGAACAATCAGCTGAGCAAAGAAAACTCTGTCGACGAAAACGGCAATGTTGTAAACGGTCGCGGTGACACGCCCAACCGTCACGATATCCTCACGGGCAGCACCGAAGACGGCTACGCCACGGATGCAACCTGCAATAACTGGACGTCTAACGGTGAAGGCAGTGCCCAGGTTGGCCATCATGATCGCACCGGTGGCGGCGCCAATCCGACATCCTGGAACAGTGCCCACGGCTCCCGCGGCTGCAGCCAGGAGAACCTGGTCGGCACCGGCGGCGATGGGCTGTTTTACTGTTTTGCGCTGTAAGGCTGTCCATTAACCGTCGCGGCCCCGGCAGGCGGCCAACAGGAGCAGGCTCATGAAAACCTTGCATGGTACCGGCATGGCACTTTCCGCTGTGTTGATGTCCTTGTTGCTGCTGCCGCATGCTGTGGCCCAACAAAGCGAACAGTACGACTACTGGGCGCACCAGCGGGCCATGATCCAGCGTGGCCAGCAGGCCATCTTCATGTGCAATGGCCTGTTCACCAGCGAACGTACGCTGGAGCAGGTTTTTGCTGATGAGCTGGCATTTTTGCGCGAACCAATCGGGACCGCGTCCGGCGGCGATTACCAGATCGACTGGGAGCGTCGTGCTGTAGAAGTGGGCGCCGCTGATGGTGTGCCTGTCATGCGGGCGGCATTTCGGGACGGTATCGGCTGCATCATCCTTGCACCTGATCAGACGCTGGCCGATATCGACACCCTGCCGCAATTGACGCTGCCGGCTCCGCCCGGTGATGCGGCTCAGATACCCTGGCCGGACGGTGACCTGATCGAATCAGAGGAGCTGCCCGATAATATAAATGCCACTGCACTGCAGGCGGCTTCGGACTGGGCGTTCGACCGACCCACTGCCGAGCAGAACACCATCAGTCTGTTGGTCGTCTATGAGGGCCAGATAATACTCGAGCGTTATGCACCAGGTTTTGACATGAGCACTCGCACCAGAACCTGGTCCACTGCCAAGAGTATCGCCTCGACACTTATAGGCATGACGGTTGATGAGGGACTGCTGGCGCTGGATGAGCTACTGGACCTGGAATGGTTACCAACAGTTGGTTCCGCCGACTCTGATCCTCGACAAAAAATTACACTGCGCCATGTTCTGAATATGAGCAGCGGTCTGGAAAGCGTTGACAACAACGGCATGGAATACGCTACCGGATCGGGCCTTTCCTACTGGGCCGGCGCCAGTTCAGTCCATGGCGCCCTGCAACGCGCCATGATCCGGGCGCCAGGCACTCACTGGGATTACGAAAACTACGACACATTGCTGGCTGTTTATGCCATGAAGCGGGCACTTGGCGATGAGCAGGTCTACGCGGAATTCCCACGACGGGCGCTGCTCGACCGGATCGGCATGCGCAATACACTGATCAGCACCGACCGCTTTGGCGACTTTGTGCTGAGCAGTCAGGTTTACACCAATGCCAGAGACCTGGCGCGCTTTGGCTTGCTCTACCTCAATGGCGGAATGTGGAATGATCAGCGGCTGATTTCCGAGGAGTGGATTGCGTTTTCACGCACTCCTGCGCCGGCAACCCTGGGTCGTGGCAGTCAATACGGAGGTCAATGGTGGCTGGTGCCAGAAGGGCGCAATGATGTGCCAGCGGACGCTTACACCACCAATGGCAACCGTGGGCAGTATACGGTCGTGGTCCCATCACACGACCTGGTCATTGTGAGACGGGGCCTGGATTACGGCCGTCAGGGTTTCAATCCCTGGGATTTGACGCGCGAAGTCATAAAAGCCATCCAATAGCTGACAGTCTGAACGAAAAGCATGGTCCAGGACTGAGCTGTGCTGTCAGGCACTCAATCACAGGGCTAACTGCCCGGGAGGAGCTGAACCATGTCCAAACGTCTTGCCGCCATTACCGGCGCCACTAGTGGTATCGGCGCAGCTTATGCAGAGGCATTTGCACAAAAAGGATACGATCTGCTGCTTACCGGGCGACGTGAGCCGGAACTGCAGGGCCTGGCTGAGCGATTGCGTCACGACCATGGTGTGGAGGTGACCCTGCAGCTGGGTGATCTTTCAGACCCGCAGGACCGGCATGAGCTAGTGCAAACGATTGAGGCACTGCCTGACCTGGACGCTCTGGTCAATAACGCCGGTTACGCCGAAGACGGCAGGCTGGGAGAGGTGGCCTGGGATAAACACCAGGCACTGATTGATGTACACGTAGTGGCAACCACTCAGCTGTCCCACGCAGCGCTACCTAATTTGCTCAAATCCAAAGGCATGCTTATCAATGTCGCTTCGGTGGCCAGCTGGATACCAACCGGGCAGAGCGTGCTTTACGGTCCCACCAAGGCTTATGTGCGCAGCTTTACCGAAAGCGTCGGTCTGGCCTATCGCCGTGATGGTCTGAAAGCCCTGGCGATATGTCCGGGGTTCACCATCACCGACTTTCACTCGCGAATGGGCATTGATCCCGACCGTTTCTACAAGAAGAAAGGATTCACCCGAGCGTGGACGGCCGACCAGGTGGTGGCACGATCATTCCAGGATATTGAACAAGGTAAACTGATCTCAATACAGGGCTGGAACTACCGGCTGCTCGTGTTTCTGATGCGGCATCTGCCAATGAGCTGGATGCTGGCTGCCCTTGGGCGTTCCGAGTCGGCCCGGTTCAGTAAATAACGATATCACAGAGACGGGCAGAGAGCCTTCTGCCCTTCAGGTTGTGCACATTGTTGTAGCATCTTGTGACAAAACCTGAGCTCAGGCGATTCGACTTGGTGCGCCGGCTGCAAATTTTTCCCTTGAAATGCATATAAGTTCATCATTCCGTCATAATGCGTAGTTTGCACTTTTGGTGCATACGTAGCTCGATAACGGTGCCAATTCTTGTCCCTTCAGCGCCGGGTATCACAACACTTTGCCGGTTTATGCACTGAATTAGTGATTCGTAAAATTCATCGCGCCCCGTTTTGGATGCGCCAAATACCACCCTGCAAAACGTGCATGATTTTCGTGGTGGCACGAAAGATGCTCCTATCCCTCTGACTGTTTCAACTACCCCAGATTTCGCTGGACTTGACCTAGTGTATGAGGATTCCGCTATGCCCACCAAGAATGACAAAGCATCCGCAAGAGCCGCTACACCCTTTAAGGTAAAAATGCTGTCTGCAGCCATATCCGTATCCATGTTTCCCGTTGCGGCGCCCGTTGCGTTCGCCCAGGATGAGCCGCAGCTGGAAGAGGTTGTAGTAACGGGGTCGCGTATCACTCGATTTGAAGGCGATTATGTTGCACCAGTATTATCGCTGGGGGCCGAGCAAATGGAACGCTCAGGCAAAGTCAACGTAGAAGATTTTGTCAGCGAAGTGGCTGCACTGGTAGGTTCTGAAGGCTCCTATGAAGGAGCTGACGAGGGTGGCGCGATGACCGGTGTCAACGCCCTGAATATGCGAAACCTGGGTACCAACCGTACGCTTGTGCTGGTCAATGGCCGGCGCCATGTCAGTGCCATCGCCACAGGTGAGCCTCTGGTGGATACCAATACCATTCCGACAGCGCTGATTGAGCGCGTGGACGTGCTGACTGGCGGTGCCTCGGCGGTATACGGTGCTGATGCGGTCTCGGGTGCGGTCAACTTTGTCCTCAAGGATGACTTTGAAGGTTTTGACATGCGCACCCAGGGCAGCATGTCAGATCGTGGTGACTCAGAGGACTACTACGCATCATTTGTCTGGGGCAGTAACTTTCATGAGGGGCGTGGCAATATAACTGGCAGCTACGAGTTCCGCAGGCAGGAGAAGCTGGAAATATTCGAGCGCGACTTTGGTCTGGAGAACCGCCAGTACCTGGTAAATAACCCGGCAGAATTCCGCAAAACCGACGATCCCAATGTGCCGGACCGCATTGTAGCCGGACAGCGCCATTACATCTTTACATCACCCGCTGGTCGTTATGACATCATGGGAACCGACGCGACTACGGGAGAGGAGATTGGCTTTGGCGACCTGACCCTTAACTCGCAGGGCAACCCCTATCGACTGGGTACTCCTGTTTCCGGCGCACACTATATCGGTGAAGGCGGTGATGGTACGCCCACAGCATATTTCACCAACCAGTTTCTGCCGGAAACGGAAGTGCATTCGGTCAACGCGCTTGGTCGCTATGATCTGACGCAGGAGATGACAGCGTTTACCGAACTCAAGTACGTAAAAACAGATGCTGTCAGTCCCAGAAACTCTTCGTTTACCTCGGCGCTTGAGCTGACACTGGATAACCCATTCCTGTCAGACAGCTTCCGTGAGGTGCTGGCTGGCGTCAACGACCCAACCATCAGCCTTGCGCGTGACGACCTGGAGATGCGTTCCGTCGATGACAATACGCGCGAAACATTCCGTGCGGTCGTAGGCCTGCGCGGGGATCTGACTGACTGGCTGAACTATGAAGTATCTGCTAATTACGGACGAACAGACGTCCGGGCAAGCATTTCCAACATGCGCCGTGAGGACCGTTACTTCGCTGCTATTGATGCCGTTGTCGATCCGGCCACCGGCCAACCGACCTGCCGATCGAATCTGGATCCAGGCGCCGTGCCCCCGAATGACGATGTGGTGTCTTCGTGGAAGCCCACTGCCTGGGGTGTTCCCGCCAATATGACGTTCACCCCAGGGGCCAACAGCGGCTGTGTTCCATTCAATCCATTCATAGATGGTACACCTGGGTATTTTGCGTCGGGCAATCTACCTGACTCTGCGCCCAACGCCGCGGCAATTGATTTCATCACTGGTAATGGTGTTCCACTTGTGAACCGCGGCAAGATTACACAGACAGTAATGAATGGTTTTGTCGCGGGCAACACTGGTGGTCTTGGACTTGAGTTGCCAGCTGGGCCGGTCGATTTTGTGTTTGGTGGTGAATACCGCGAAGAGAAGATCGTCAATGACATTAACGACATCAGCAGTAACATCAACGCCCTGACACAGCTAAATTTTGAGCTGGACAGCAAGTCGTCTTACGACGTCAGTGAATTGTTTACGGAAGTATCGGTACCTGTGTTCGACGATCTTGGACCGTTACTGCAGGCGCTGCGACTGGATGGCGCCTATCGTTTCTCGGATTATTCAACCATCGGCCAGACCAGCGCGTTCAGTGTGGGTATGAACTGGACGTTAAATGACAATTTCATTGTTCGCGGCTCTCACGGTCAGTCGGTGCGCTCGCCCAACCTTGAGGAGCTGTTCTCACCGGACAACGAAGCCTCATTCCGTCCGGATGACGTGTGCGAACAGACCAACCTTGGCATTCAGACACCCACCACTGTTGCCAACTGCGCGGCGGTCCTGAGTGCGCTTGGTGTTGACCCGGCGACCTTCATCAACGCCTACCCGGTTGGCCGGCCAGGCGTAATCGGTGGTAACCCAGACCTGATGGAGGAGACCGCTGATACTGATACCATAGGTCTGGTATTTACGCCGACCTTCCTGCCTGACTTTGTTGCGACGCTGGATTACTGGAAGATATCCCTGGATCAGGGCATCCTTTATCCCAGCGATGACGAGATTGTTGAGCAGTGCTACAGCGCCGCAACACTGGATAACCCTTTCTGCTCTCTGTTCACCCGGGTCTCACAGGGTATCGAGGGTGTCGTCGGTGTGGTTGACGCACTGGAACAGCGCCCCGTCAACGTGAGTCAGATTCAAACCTCAGGTTATGACTTCAGTCTCTCGTATCGCACTGAACTCGGCTTTGACGCCGGATCGCTTTCGCTTTCCTTTGCGGGCACCAAGCTTGAAGAACTGTTGACGCAGCCGACTGTTGCGCCACGACTGGTCGACGAAGTTGGGCAGGTGTCGACACTGCTGGGTGGCCAGGCCCCGGAATGGGTATTCAACCTGGATGCCGTCTGGGAGCGTGGGCCAATCTCACTGGCCTACGGTGCTCACTACCAGAGTGGTCTGGATCGCTACACGGCTGAAGAAATCCAGCGCTCACCGGATATCTCTGAACTGCTGGGTACCAAGAACCTGTTTGTCCACGATATCCAGGCGGACTACCGCTTCAGCGAAGGGCTGCGCGCCTACGCTGGTGTCAATAACCTAAGCGATCGCATGCCCGATGTCACATACCTGAATGTGCCAGTTGGTGCCCGTGGTCGTGTTGTATATTTAGGCCTGAACGTCAGCTTTGAAAGTCTGTCGGGATTCGGCTTCCTGTAATGGAGTTGGCGCAGTTGCCTCAGCAAGGCGCCTCACAGGCATGGACGCCTGCCTGCTCCCGGGCTGCACGCTCGCGGAACTGGCCACTCATGCAACAGATTGCGAGTGCCTGGACACGCGCCGAACCTGATTCGGTGCAGGCCTGGCAGTCGCTTTCGCATGCCTGCTTTGAACAGAAATTTTTTACCGAGTCGCTGGATGCATTCGATGTGGTTTTATCGCTGGACCCGGACAACTTCCGGCATCACGTCAGCGCGGCGCGGATTGCTACAGCTGCAGAGCGTTATGAGCGGGCCCAGCGTCACCTGACCCTGGCTGGCCGCATGCAGCCTAGCGCCAGTGAAGTACTGCTGGCATCGTGCCGACTTAACTACCTGACCGGTAATCTGCAACAGGCAGAACAGGATTGCCGACAGGCGCTGGCTGCCAGTCCGACGCTGGTGCCTGCCTACATCACGCTTGGACAACTGTGTCAGGGGCGTCTGCGACGGGAAGAAGTCGCGGCCATTCAGCGGCTGCTTGCGCAGACCTGGCTGCATCCGGAGTATCGCGCCGCGCTGCTGTTTACGCTGGGCGAGGCATTGGATCATGTTGGTGAATACGGTGCCGCGTTCTCTGCCTGGCAACAGGCAAATCGCGTCAACATGCAGTTGAGCCAGCAGGAAGGGATTGCCTATCAGCGCGACGAACAGGAGCAGGAGCTGGACATACTAATATCCCTGTTCCCGCCTGGCACTGGCAGTTCAGTCAGTCATAAAAAGGCTGCAGGCACGGAGTCACCGCAACCGATATTTGTGCTGGGTATGCCGCGCTCAGGCACCACGCTGGTTGAATCCATACTGGCCTCGCATTCGACGGTGCATGGTGGCGGTGAACTGCCGATGCTGCCAGAGATTCACGATGAATTGATTGCCATGGCGCGCCGCATCGGCATCGAGGAGACCCGCAATGTGATGCAGCGCAAACTGGCGCGCTGGCGCGAGGCATATCTGGCTGCATTGCCAACACCAGCTGAAGGTGACGCGGGTGAGAAGCCCGGGTGGATCGTCGACAAGCAACCGTTGAACTTCCGCTCAATTGGTCTGATACGCCTGCTGTTTCCCGACTCCCCTGTCATCGCTACTGAGCGTGATGCGCTGGAGATCGGCTTGTCGATATACCGCCACGATTTCTCCAAGAACTGGCCCTGCGCCCATCGACTGGAGGATATCGGCCATTACCTGGGGCTTCACCGGCGACTGATGGCGCACTGGTATGCCCTGGCACCCAATCACATTCATCGACTTGAACATGCCGACATGATAAAAGATTCATCAGCGGAGATTCGAAACCTGCTGGCATTTGCTGGATTGTCCGAAGAGCCGGCCTGTTATGAGCCACATAAAACACAGCGTGCGGTGAGTACCTTCAGCGCCGTTCAAGTGAGACAGCCAGTCTCGGCCGCCTTCAGCGGACGTGCCAGGCATTATGTATCGTACCTGGAACCTTTGAAGAAGAATCTTCCTGCATGATCGTTTCGATGTAATTTGCTGGTCTGTTACACCCGCCAGGAGCACCATGGGTCAACTCATTCAAATGTTCAGCCACCCGGTCATCACCATTGATGACTTCCCGGAGCTGGACGCAATTGCTGACAAATTCTACGACAAGGCCATGCAGCTGAAGGCAGAGTACCCGGATGCCGGCCTGATCAGTGACGCCTGGCACAGTGGCCAGCGTGCAAAAAGCCCGCAGGATATCGAACAGCACGGTTTTACATCCTTCTACAACGTCAATCTGGTGAAACGGCCCGACTTTGAGTTCATGAACCGTGCCGCCATGGCCGTGTTTGGTGAATACATGCGAGTGGTCGGCAAGCCCGAAGTGGGCATGCACCTGGGCAGTGCCTGGGCATCAATATACGGCAGGGGACATTACATCCCGCAACATACTCATCCGATGGCGCATCTTAGTATGGTGTTTTATGCAGCAGCGACCGAGGGCACCGGACAGCTGATATTTGAAAATCCGGCTCGCGGACATTTTCAGCATTTTTACCCGCCGGAAATCTGCTGGATGCCCTACCGTTACAGTGTGCAGCCCAAAAAGGGACTGTTTGTGGTGTTCCCCAGTTATCTGACCCACAACACCGAGCCTCACCAGAGTGACGAGTATCGCGTTATTTACTCGGCCAACGTGCAGCTGGCTTTCAGTAAACCTACCGATGCTGACAAAAATCCCTATTAAGCCTGTCTGCTTCTTAGACTATGTGACGGTTCACGGCGCCAGACTGGAGCGCGCCTGAGTTCCCCACTTGCCCTGAGCGTCACGCGTCACAATGTAAAGCGACTCGTAAGTGCCAATCGGTTCATTGCTGCTGTTGTAGCGCTGAAACACCGTGTTGATGTGAACCTTGCCTGACGAGACCAACACCGGTTCACGGCTCAGCCAGGCGGAATGATCCCAGCCCGTCGCGGTCAGTCGCTCAAAGGTGGGCTGCTGCGCAAACTCCTCGGCGCTCTGCCAGACAGTCACGGTACCGCTGGCGAATCTCACATGCGGATAATTCAGTGTTGCCGCCCAGGCTTCCATATCCCGGTCATTAAAGGTCCGCATAAAATCATCCAGTGCTGCCATGGCGCCTGCAACGGCTTCGGCATTTTCGTCAGTGCTGGTGGTCTGGGCCGATACCAATCCCGCAGAAAACATCAGACAGCAAAGCAGGGCAAACGTTTTTATTGTCAGCTTATTCATGATTATGTATTGGCTCCCGTTGAGTGGTCCTTTGGCGATACAAACCGATGGCAATGTCCGCGCCGCAGAAATTTAGCTATTATCCTGCCCCATGCCAAATATAGCTGAGAACAGCCTGGAAACGCGAACCTCTGGTGCCGAGGCAGCATGATCACTATTAGCTTTGTCAGCCTTCTCGACCTGCTCATACGCACTATGGTGCTGGGGCAGTTGTTGCTGTTAGGTGGTTTGTTGTGGCGTTCGTCGCCCTCTACCGTGAGACATCTTGTGTTTGCCGCGGGTGTCAGTGTGGCCGGGCTGCTTATGCTGACAGCGCCCATACCGGATGAACAGTACGGATTATTCCGTAATGTCCTGCTGATACTGACCGACGCTTTCGCCTTCATTTTCTGGTTACTGATTCGTTATTTGTTCGATGACGATTTTGCCCCCCGGCAATGGCCGCGTCCCATCAAACTGCTTCTCGGTCTGTTTGTCCTGACGTACTTCTACGCCCTGGGAGTGCGCGCTGGCGTCAGCCCCCTGCACGACCTGATTCATGCTGTTGGCCTGATGCTGATTCTTCATTCGGCTTACGTTGCCTACCGGGGATTTGCCGACGACCTGCTGGATGAGCGCCGTCGCGCCAGAATCTCGGTGGTACTCGTCATCAGTCTTTACAGTACCGTGCTGGTGGGTTTTGAATTTGCTGATGAGCGTTATCGTAATGCTGCCTGGTTTGGACTTATGAACGCCAGCGTTTTGCTGCTGGCCATTTCGGTAGTAATTGGCCGGTTATTTCGTCTGCAATACGAGCCCGCCAGCAGAAAAACTCCTGCTGCGCCCGCGACCATAGCAGGCTCACCCATAGCGACACTGTCAGCCGCTGACCGACAACTGTCGGCGGCCCTGGATGACTTTATTGCCCGCAAGGGCTATCACCAGAATGCCCTGACAATTGGGGCACTGGCCCGTCAGCTTGACTGTCAGGAGCATCGGCTGCGACGACTGATCAATCAAACGCGCGGCTACCGGAATTTCAACAGCCTGTTAAACGATCTGCGGGTAGCGGATGCCACAGACCGTCTGTCTGACCCGGACTGCGACCATCTGCCCATCCTGAGCATTGCTTTGGATCTGGGTTATGACTCGGTCGGACCGTTCAATCGTGCATTCAAGGCAAAAACTGATCAGACACCGGGTGAATTCAGGCGCTCTGTTCAGAATCGGCGCTAGATTTTTGAAATCGGCGAGCCAGTATCCCGTGTGATACCTAAACTCCGGGGCATTAATTCTGATCTTCGGAGTCTGACTGTCATGTTTGTTCGGAAAGTGCTTGCCTGTATTACTGCCATCGTTTTTGCCATCGTGGTGCTGGTTTTCGCGCCGCTGGCTGGGTTCTTTGGCGAAACTACGCCCTGGATGCGGAATCCCCTGGCGTGGCAAGCGGTGCCGGCCAGCACCACCTGTCAGTCGACACCCGTTGCACCGCAGTGGCAGCAAGCGGCTGATCAGGCCTGCGCGATGCTGCTTGCCCACCAGGCACAACTTCACGCACCGTCTTTTTCGGCTGCCATCGCCATCGAGGGTGAGGTGGTCTGGCGAGCAGCCGTGGGCTGGGCAAACCTGGCCGACGGGCAAGCGGCCACTCCGGCCACACTGTATCGCATTGGATCAACGTCGAAACCTGTGACAGGTACTTTGCTGGCGCGCCTGGTCGACGCTGGCGTCGTAGACCTTGATGAACCCATCGCATCCTACGACTCCGCGCTGCCCAATTCTGAATGGGATGCCCTGACGCTGCGGCAACTGGCCTCACACATGGCTGGCCTGCCCGAGTACGGCACCAACAGGGACTTGCGCGGGCTCCACCACTCCATGGCCTTGCAACAGCATCATACCGATGTCCGGGAAGGGTTGGCGCTGTTCGATGGCAGCCCGCTGAGATTCGCGCCGGGCAGTGACTTTGAATACTCCTCATTTGGTACGCATTTGATGGCAGCTGTTTTACAAAGCGCTGGTGGGCAAACGTTTCATGAATTGATCCGGCAACAGGTACTGCAAGCTCTGGAGCTTTCATCTCCCGTGCCAGACCTGGCATCACCGCTACGCGCCCGTTTTTATCAACAGGATGGACAGCGTGTACAACTGTGGCGAGACGTTGACCTGAGCAGCAAACTGCCGGGTGGAGGGTTCATGTCAACGCCGTCGGATCTGGCGCTGCTTGGTTCAGCCTGGCTGGATCCGACCTTCATCAGTGAGGCGACACGCAATGTATTCTGGAGGCCGCAGGTATTGAACTCGGGTGAGGTCAACCCGCAGTCCTACGCGCTCACCTGGCGCTGGAACAGTCGCGACCGCTATGCGCACCATGGTGGCGTGTCCAAGGGTTCAATGGCCTGGCTTGCCGTCTATCCGGATCAGGCGCTGACGATCGCGTTGACGATGAATACAACGATCCCGGACTTTGCAGACTTCTCTTCGGTGCAGGGCGATTTGGTCGACCTGTTTGAGAAAGCTGCGATGAGTGGGGCGGCGTCGGGCCGCCAGTCTGAGTCTGCAGAGAGTTAAGTGAGGTCACATCCCTGCGCAAAACCCCTTGTGCTGAGGTAAAGTGTAGATCTCACCCTCAGAACCTCTGGCCAGCGGGATGTCCAGAACGTTCACAAGAGTGAGCTGACAATAACAACAGGCAGGGAAATTTCGGGGGAGCTCATGCAGAAATCCAGGTCCACGCAGCCATTAATCTCACGCCGCAAATTGCTCGGCTTGACGGCCTCCGCGGTGATGATCTCTGCCACGGGTTTTTCCATTTCAAAACGAGCGTTGGCGCAGGTCCCTGAGCTGGCCGACGTCCAGGCACTGGTCTTCGACGTGTTTGGCACGGTGGCAGACTGGCGGGGCACCATCATCCAGGAAGGCAATCAACTCAATGCGCGCAAAGGCTATGAGGTCGACTGGGGCGAGTTTGCCGATCGCTGGCGCAGTGGCTACGGCCCGGCGATGAATCAGGTGCGCAGCGGTGAACTGCCGTGGACCAAGCTGGATGATCTTCACCGCATGGTGCTGGATGAGCTGATCGTGGAGTTTGAATTAACCAACCTAAGCGAGGCCGAGATTCAGCACCTGAATGAAGTGTGGCACAGGCTCGCCCCCTGGCCTGATGCGATTGCAGGACTGGCTCGGCTGCGAGAGCATTACACCACCGCCACGCTGTCCAACGGCAATGTATCCCTGCTGCTGAACATGGCAAAAAATGCCGGATTGCCCTTTGATACCATTCTGTCGGCTGAGTTGTCCCGTCATTACAAACCCGACCCGGAAGCCTATCTCAAGGCGGCCGAGCTGTTCAGCCTGCGGCCGGATCAGGTCATGCTGGTGGCCGCCCATCCCAGTGACCTGCGCGGTGCAGCCAGGGCCGGACTGCGGACTGCTTACGTCCATCGCCCCATGGAGCGTGGGCCGGAACGACCCACAGTTGCGCCGGCGCGGGATGAGTTTGATCTGTTTGCAGACGACTTTATCGATCTGGCCGAACAGCTGGGTGCCTAGCGAGGACCGCCTTATTGTTGTCGCGCGCCCAGCCACCAGCGCAGCGTTTCGGTCACCATCTCTGCAGCGTCCTGCTGTACAAAATGCCCGGCATCGGGCACTGCCACAATCGTGGTGTCGGCATCGTTCCAGTCCCAGGTATTGTTCAGCCCGTCAGAATGCAGTGCGGTGTCATCCAGGCCGTGCATGACCAGTAGGGGGACGTTCAGCTGCGGTACCTCGGGTGAGGGTGGTGGTGCGGTTTCCGCTATTGGCGGAAGGGGCGGATAGTTGCGCTTGTAATAGGCCAGCATGGCGTCAAAGTCGGACTGGCCAAAGGCCTCGATATAGCGCTCGCGCGCGCTGGTATCCCGCACCCAGCCGGCCAGTGTCTGTGGCATCATCGGCATGCCAAAAAAGATGTCGGGATCCGACGGGCTGCCAGCCTGAAAGCGCTGCGCGTAGTTGCTATTGGCACGTTGTTCTTCGTTGATGGTCAACTCACGCTGCATGCCGTTGGGGTGTGGCAGATTTATCACTACCAACCGGTCCACCATCTGCGGATAGGCAAAGGCAAAATTCCAGGCCACCATGCCGCCCCAGTCATGCCCCACAATGACAGCGCTGTCTTCACCAAAGCTGCGAATCACGGCAGCGACGTCAGAGGTCAGCAGAGTCATGTCGTAGTTTTCGTCGCCGTCGGGTGAGTCACTGAGGTTGTATCCGCGCTGGTCAATTGCAACGACCTGATAATCATCCTGCAGACCTTCCATCTGATGTCGCCAGCTGTACCAGAAATCTGGGAAGCCATGGATCATCACCATCAGGGGGCCTTCACCGACAGTGGCGTAATGGATACGCACGCCATCGTTGTCAGCATAGCCGTGAGTGGCGGTGTCCCAGACGTCGGCGTGCAATGTAGATGTAATTGACAGAGCAGCGGCCATCAAGGTGGCGGAAAAAAGGCGGGTGAGCTGTTTCATGGCAGGTCTCCGTAGCGAAAAAAGGCGCAGCCCTTGAATCAGGCTGCGCCTCTCATTTTTGAAAATCAGTTGGCACTGATCTTTCAGTTAGAACTTACTTCCGGGTTGCTTTTCACTTCCTTCCAGTAAACCTGACCGAAGAACATCTCGTCCCAGCTCTGCTGGCCCCATGGCACCACGCGTGATGGGTCGGGGTTGGCCTTGTTCTGTTCCGAGTTGTCAAACGCGCCGGTGACTACGACACGGGTGCCGGCTGGTACAAACTTCGGCTCAACCAACTGGTATTCCATCTGCCAGTTGTAGTTGTACTGGGCGATGTTCAGCAGGCGCTCCACACTGCCATCCGGGTAATGAGCATCAAACACCATGCGCTTGCCACGGAAATGCATATGCGGCGTAAAGGCCATGATCTCGGCATCGGTGGTAATCAGCACCTCAGCAGTCTGCTCGAAGTCCGGATCGTAGGCCGGGATGTCAGTCCAGGTTGGGGTGAAGATACAGGCACAGTCGCCCAGACGGCGCTCAGTGGGGATCTGATCATCCGGGTAGAACCAGATGCCGATTTCACTGGCATCCACGGTTTCTTTACCGGTTGTTGTGTAGTGCAGGTTCAGCGCCAGTTGCGTGCCAGCACGCAGCAGACCGCCGGTGTTGGGCTCTTCCACGTGCGGATCCGCACCCGGGATGTAAGGCGTGATATAGGCCTGGTCGGGATTGCTGAAGCGGGTGATCAGGCCCTGTGACGGACGCTCACCCGGCACAATAAAGGCATTCAGCGTGTGGTGCAGCACAGTTCTGTCACCGGGCACATACTGGCTGGCACGGACCCAGCGATCGCGTGTGTGACCTTCCAGTGGCACAACCACATCGATGTAGTCCAGCACGCCGGTGGCGGGGATCTGTTGTGGCGGCACCTTGACGATCAGGTCTGGCTCACCAAAGGCCCACTTCTCCTGTGACCAGGTCAGTTCTGCCAGCGGATCTGAATTGCCATCCTTGACGGAACCAGCGGCGATCCACTGGATCACTTTCTGCTGCTCTTCCGGCGTCAGCGTGTAGTGGTTGCGGAAGTTGCCGATGTGCGGATCAATCTGGCCTGGTGGCATACGCTTGGTCATCAGCACTTCGCGGATCATCGGTGACCAGCCCTGTGCCATGGTGTGGCTGTTCAGCGCGAAGGGCGCGATACCGCCTTCACGGTGGCAGCTGGCGCAGTTTTCAGCCAGGATAGGTGCAACATCCTCACTGTAAGACACACCAGACTGTGCCAGCTGGTCAAGCGAACGGTAACTGACCGGTGTGCCCTGGGTCGCAACCATCGCATTGGGAACAGCTTCATCCGCTACCACGGCAGCCAGTGCATCGGCCAGTGGTGCATCGGCCGGGCCACGGTAAATTACCTGGAAAGTCTTGGGATCGTAAACAAAGGCCTCGCCGGTTTTATCAACGCCCATGGCTTTGGCGATGATCTGTGCGTCATCAATCAGCACGGGAATATCGATGCCAAGGCGCTCTGCATCTGCCTTGACGGTCGCGCGCGCCTCACCCAGCGGGTTGATCATCATGAAGACGATGCCCTGGTCGGCGTACTGCGTTTTGAGGGCATTAAATGAGGCAAGCGATGCTTCGGTAGCAGCGTCACCACTGGCCTGAACCAGAAACGCAATGGCTTTGTTGTTGTCGTACCAGGCCATGTGATGGAACAGACCATCCTGGTCCAGCAGGGCGAAGTCACCGACGCGTTCCTGAGCCATGGCGGAACCGGCGCTCAGTGAAAACGCCAATGCGGCAGCGCCGACAAACACGGCCTTTCTGCCCCCGGATATCATACCCTTCAGTAAATTATTCATATTGTTCTCCGGCATCAAAGCCAGTGTTGACCGTAAAGGTCAGCACAGATGTAATTGATAGGTTCGGGGCACGATCGATGATGGACTGCATCAGCGTTAATGAACTCATTCATGTTTGAGCCCGTCAACGCCGACTTTAGCATTAAATTCAGGAACAAAAAGTAGTTATCTGCAAAAAGTGACTTTTGGCTGGTGCCTGTTAACCTTTCTGGAAGCCTGTAGTCGACAGCCCGGGGAACACAACCTCACGCAACAGCTGAGCGTCATAACCCATATGTGCCTGCAGCACTTCAGCCAATAGCTGCCGCAGATCATTGGTCGGCTGAAGATCCCTGCCATCGCGCAGACTGCTATCGCCAAGTCCAGGCCAGGGCCCGGTAACAGCGCTGCCCGAGGTGAATTTACCGACACCGCCGCCGGCCATAAACGCAACACTGGCGGTGCCGTGATCGGTGCCCAGCGAACCGTTTACACGCACAGTGCGACCGAACTCTGTCATCACCACCACAACCGTGTCCTGCCAGGTCGTGCCCAGGCCCTGTTTCAGTTGCACCAGGCTGTCATTCAACTCCGTGAATTTGCGCGGCAGCGTGCCCTGTTCGGCGCCCTGGTTGGCGTGCGTATCCCAGCCGTCATTTTCCAGCACGACAATATTCGGGCCGTTGGCGGCTTTCAGAAAACTGGCGGCGGCATCGACCAGCGCTGCAAAGCCTGTCTCGCTGCTTCCGCCATCCATGTCAGCGCCAACAATCTCACGTGCGTTCAGCGCCTCCAACAGTCGTGGCCCGAGAAAACTGTCGGCGTTGTACAGGCTCTGCAGACGGCTCAGAGTGTCGTCGTTAATGGCGGGCAGGGTCGGCGGTGACCAGGAGCCAACACTGGCTTCGCCGCGCAGAATTAACGGCACTGCCTGGCCCAGGGCCATGGCCTGTTGCTGGGTCTGTAACTGCAGGGCCCGGTTCAGCCAGCCTGACGGGTTGGGCATGGCCACATCCAGTCCGCTTTCCAGCACGTTCTGGCCGTCAAAGTGCGAGCGATCCCGATAGGCACTGGAGACCGCATGCACGATGCCCAGCTCGCCTGATTTGTGCATAGTAAACAGGCCTTCAAAGGCCGGATGCAGGGCAAAATAATTATCCAGTTTCAGCAGGCTGCTGTCCTCCGGGATCAGCGCCCCCCGGTAACTGGCCAGCAGCGGATCGCCGTAGGGAATGACGGCAGAAAGCCCGTCCATGGCGCCGCGCAGAATGATCACGGCCAGCTTGTTGTTGCCGGAGATCGTGCTGTTGGCCCAGCTCAGGCCGGGAATGCTGCCAGCGCCGGTGAGCACGGCAGCAGATTTGAGAAACTGACGACGATTCATGGCGAATTTTTGTTGGCTGGACATATCAGGCTCTCCACTGGAATTGTGGGCTGGCAAGCAACAGCGTCAATGCCTGCGTTCTACTTTCGGAGCGTCGCACGGCGGTTTGCAGTGCCGAGTCGGCGGGCAGGATCAGGGGGGCAATTTCCCGGGCATCAAAGTCCGTGCCCACGGCGCCGCCGACCATGTTGATAAACTCGACGCGCTTCAGCAGGGCGTCTGGTCCTCCCCAGTGCTCAGCCTGTTCCGGCCAGCCGGCCGGGGAGGGCGCGGTAAACGCACGCTGGTTAAAACTGGCCAGAGTGTCACTGAGGATTTTCAGGACCTCGTCACTCAATGGAACGCCGGGCAGCGCGCGTGTTGTGGAGACAATAAAGTCCTCGGCCGTTTTTAGTTTTTTCATGCTCGGATCCCAGGCTTCGTCCAGTTCCACCAGTGCCTGGTGTACGCTAGGCAGAGCGCCCTGCGTGTCGGCAAACACTTTGGCCAGTTTGTCGATAGCCGAGGCCGGCGGCTGATCCGCAATAAAGTGCCGTGCCAGCTTGCTGGCAATAAACCTGGCCGTGGACGGGTGACGCGCAAGATCACGCAGCGCGCTGATACCCTGCTGCTGTCCGGTACCAAGATACGATTTGCCCAGCAGCTGCTGTGTGCCCGGTTCATGCAGCACCGGATAAAACACAAAGGCGCCGATCGTCGACTGCGGATTGGGCAGGTTGCCATTGCGCGTAGGCAGGTTCACCGTCCACCCGGTCAGAATCCGCGCCAGTGCGATGACATCGTCCTGCGTATAACCGCCATCCACACCCAGGGTATGCAGCTCCAGTGTTTCGCGTGCATAGTTTTCATTCAGTCCCAGATTGTCGCGCTGCCGGGCGGCCGGAGAGTTGGGGCCGATGGAGCTGATATTATCCAGGTAGGTCAGCATCACCGGATGGCTGGCGACGCTGATCAGCATGTCCTCAAAGCGGCCATTGATATTGGCGCGAATGGCTTCGTTCTCGTAAGCCAGCCCCGCGTACAGAGTCGTCGGTTTGTTGGTCGCCAGCGAGATACTGAAATGATTGGACCAGAAACGCACCAGACGTTCGGCAAACGGCGTGTCCGACTCGATGGCCACGGCCAGCCGCTGGTTGGACTGGTCCGCAAACATCCTTGCATTGCGCTCGCGAATCTCGCGCAGCGGTCGCACCTCATTGGCGCTGATCTGGCCATCCTGCTGAATCATCTGTCGGGTACGGTAGTCGTCGTTGGCCTGTTCGATCAGGCGGGCCGAACTTTCCATGCCTTGATAGCGCGGCGGCTGGCGGTCGGCCAGGGGCAACTGAGCCAGCAGCCAGGCCCGTGGATCGGGTTCTATCTCGGTCAGTTCACCGGGTTGCAGTCCCAGCCCGAATTTGTTCGCAGCGATAAAGGGTGAGTAGGTCGCCATGATGCTCTTCAGTTCTCATTATTGGGGAACACATCAGAGTATACGGCGGCCTTGTTGTTTTCCGTCGCGGGGTATTGAAAAAAATATTTTCGGCTGGGTCATGCAGGCTGCTGGATTGTGGGTCGAGGCTCAAGGGCTTGTGCCGGGCGCTCTAATTCTGGTGTAAGGATCTGGTTCTGTGTTCATGCTGCCCCGGCATATGCCAGGCGTAAACCAGCAGCCATAGACTGTTCACCAGGATCTCCGCTTTCTGCGCCAGAGAGGTGGTGCCAATGTCGTAATCTGTCTCGCCGTTCCAGACCAGGATCACAAAGGTGCTGGTAGTCAGCGTGGCGATGATGGCGGTAAATTTGAACAGCGGATCATCGCGGTGCAAAAACACTCGCAGCCAGAGAAACAGCGGGAACAGACCGAGCTGCATGGCGGCCCCCAGATTGTGCGGAAACCGAATGTGATAGGGAAAGTATGCAACCAGCATCACACCCAGGGCTGCCTGGGTCAGCAGGAAAACGGACAGCAGGTCACCGGCCGAGCGGCGCCACTGGTAAAGCCGGAATGCAATCAACAGCTGGGCCAGGCCAATGGCGTAGAAGCCGGTGACCAGCAGCCAGCCAGCGGGGCCGACCGCGTAGATGCTCAGGTTGCGTTCCCACAGGACCAGGTCATCGCGCACGATGTGAACAATCACGGCCGTGATGCCAAACCACAGCACCAGCGCAAAGCTGAGCTGGCGGTAAAGCGCGTCCGAAGATAATTTTAATTCCGACATACTGAGGGTGGTGCTTTTTAGTCAATATACCGGCTGATTAAACATGAATAAGGGCAGGCCCGCTATAGCGTGATGCCGGCAGTCTCTGGTGGGGGCTGAAAGTGATGTACCCGGACAAGACTGAATAGAGGCAAGGGCCGGTAGCCGGCCCTTGCTGGACACAGTGGAACGACTGGCGTTCTCTGTTCGGGCTACTTGCCTTTGCCGTTGCCTTTTTCCTTGGATTTGGCGATGGCACTTTGTATCTTGCCCTTTTCCCTGCCTGTGATCGTACCGTCACTGACAATAGCATTCAAAAAGTGCGCCACGCCGCTCACCAGGCTACCGTGGCGCTCCGCTACCAGTTGAATCTCGACAATCATATCGGTGATGGTGCAGCCGTTTTCCAGCAGAGTATTTTTAACGCCTGTGTTGCTATTGCCGATGACCACCGTAGCCGCCAGGTCCGAACCGACACAGGCATCTTCGCTGTCGGAAATACCGTCGCCGTCGGTATCGCCGCCGCCAAATGTGTCAAACGCGCCATACATGTAGTTGTAAATGCCACCCGAGTAGAACTCCATATACGCAGTGTTGTCAGTCCAGTCCAGGCTGTCGCTCAGGTCCGGGTAGGATAATGCATCTTCGGACAGATCCAGAGTGGTGTTGTCATCGAACTGTTGCCAGCTGCCCACATACGCGTACTCGTATTGATAGACGGGAGAGTAGGTCGTGCTGTTTCGGTAGAAATACTCAGTCATGTGGCTGTTGTACCCATAATAGGGGCCATAATTCAGCGCCTCAGACAGGGCATAGTTGGTGCCGTAATCAGGCGTTTGAATTCCGTGTTGGTACTCGTTGACCAGATTTCCGCTGGCGTCGAACACCTGAAATTCGATAGACACCACCGCGTTTTCCCAGATTTTATGGGAGTGGCTGTAGTAGGGCTGATTGCTGTAAGTGTAGAACTGAAAGGGAACCGATGGCGTGTGTGTCACAGTTGCTGTGAAGCTACCATCATAGAGATAATTATATTCTCCCGTCTGCGAATCGGAATAGTACGCGTAATACAGCGGGCCACTGACCGTGAAGGTTTCCTGGGCAATTGCAAAGCTGGAGCAGCCGAGCGCCACAGCAGTGGCCAGTGCTACTAAGGGGCTTGTTTTTATTGGAGTTTTCATTGAGCGTAGTCCTTTAATAATATTGGATTTTTTGTAGATGTTGAATATCCATTTCCTAACGACTACTCCCACAGATCGATACTGCGTTGTGCAATCACTGCCGCCGCCTGGCATGTTAATTCGACTGTGTTGATCGTGTGTGCTGGAATACGTCACACAGATTTCGAGTCCGAAACATGCGTAAAACGTTGAGGAGACTGGGTGAGACTGAATCATGGTACTGCCCGGCAGCCAGCACCTCAATACACCTTAAGGTTGAAATCCGGTGTGGTTGCGGGCTGCTTGACCGACCCTTAGGTGTCTGTGAATATTCCGGGTCGACCTGCTGCCGTCCAAATAATTAGGAGAGTCCTGATGCTCAAGATGTCTAATATCAGCCTTGTGTTTTTGCTATTGGTGCCTATGGCATTGCAGGCGCAGCCCCGACCTTTAGATCTGGCGCTGGCCGACCCGGCCGTGCAGCAGGGGCTGGTGCAGATAGAGCAGAGCGCCGACCTGTCTGCCCGGCAACTGGTGCAGATTGGTGGCATCATATCACCGTCTGGTCAGGAACACGAGCGCGCGGCGGCAGTGGCCGAGCTGATGCGCGAGATGGGCCTGAGCGATGTGTCTGTGTCAGACGCGCCAAATGTCACAGGCCGCATTCCGGGTCGCTCCGGCCAGGCGCTGGTTTTCGTTTCCACGCTGGATGATCTGGCCACCGTCGCCGAGCATCAGCGCGCTGCCGATGGTCCGCCGGTCATCGACGGCGATCGCGTTGTCGGTCCTGGCACCAACACCTCACTGACCACCATCGCCATGCTCTCCGCCGCCCGTGCCCTGCTGGACCAGCAACTGGTGCCGGAGCACGATCTGGTATTTGCCGCGGTGGCGCAGGAAGAAACCGGCCTGCTGGGTATGAAGTCGCTATACGCCGACTACCGTGACCAGGCGATTGCTTTTGTGGACATCCTGGGCGAGGGCAGCAGCATCAGCTATGGCGCACTGGGTATTCACTGGTGGCGCGTACATGCTGAAGGCCCGGCCGGGCACACGCTCAACGGCGGGCTGCCTAACGTCAATCAGGGCATTGGCCGCGCCGTGGATCGCATTCTGCAGATCCAGGATCCACAGCTTCACGATCATCGCCGCACGCGCCTGAATGTCGCCATGCTCAACAGCGGTGCGGTGTTTAACCACAAGCCCGAAACGGGCTGGTTCTCACTGGATGTGCGGTCGCTGGACCCGGAGCACATCGAGTCAATGGAGAGCCAGGTGCGCCAGATACTCAGCGATGTTACTGAGGAGCTGGGTATCACTTTTCGCATGGAACCGTTTTCCATGATGCCACCCGGCCAGATCGACGGGGCCCGCGACAGTGATCTGGTGCAGACCTCGCTGGACATCTCCGACTATCTGGGCTCCACACCCAGTCTGTCCAATGCGGGTTCTGCCAACCTTAACGTCGCCATTGCCGGCGGCACCCTGGCCATTGGCATTGCCAGCGAGCGCGGTGGTCAGCGCGGCTTTGCCGATGAATGGGCCAGCATTGAGGTCATGCAGCGCACGGCCAAAAACGTGTTTTTGACTGCAGTGATCATGGGCGGGGTGGATTAGCAGCGGGACGATGAAGGCGGCCGGTCAGGAGGACTTGTTCAGCTCTTCCAGCTGCGCGTAGATCGCTTCCGCCTCTTCCTGCAGGGCGGAATAAGCGCGGATGTCGCCGTTGCGCTGTGCCTTCATGGCCTCGGACAACTTGTCTTCGTAGGCTTTTTGCAATTTTTTCTGGGGGTCGGCTTTAAACAGATTAAACATAGTGGCGTCCTGAAAGTTATCACCATTGAGCGATGGTCTCGAGAATGGTACGGCTAAAGTGCCGATGCAGATTGTGGGAGACCCGCGAACTGACAGGTATAAAAACGTAAAACCACTTGAAAAATTTTCTCAGCGGCGAGAAACTCTAGCAGTTACAGTATGTTGATGGCGAAGCCTGCAAAGCGTCCAAGCTTGATGTCCCCGTCAGATAATTGCTCACATAAAATGCCAGCTATATCGTCTAATAAAAATAGGACAACAAAAATGCGTCACTATCTAAACAGCGTGTTTCGGCTCGGTGTCGGAATTTCCCTACTCTTTACAGGCAGCGCCCTGGCCCAGGACCTCAGTGGTGATGGTCTGGTGGATGCGGTGTTCGCTCAGGATGTCTATAACGATCAGGTCTGCGCCGGCGACGGGGCGGGTAATTTCGCCTGCGAAGCGATAGACAAGTTTTATGAGGGCACCAATGTCGAGCCCGAGACGATTCCTGGCGTGACCACGATGGCCGTGGCACTGGGTGACGTGGATGGTAACGGGGCTACTGACGCGGTATTCGCGGTGCTTGCCAAGTCGTATGCTCAGGAAAACTTTCAAAACTACATCTGTTATGACGTTGGTCAGGACGATCAGCTGTGTCTGCCTATGGCCTACAGCTTCCTGTCGGACACCTTTGACAGCAATGGGGCGCGCATCCTGTACCGCAGTGCCGATGTCGCGTTGGGTGATTTTAACGGTGACGGCCTGCTGGAGCCGATTTTCGCCAATAACAGCGCCACCCAGGCAAACAGCATTTGCCCTAACATCCCGGCCACAGGCGGGGTCAACTGCCTCCCAATTCAGGGTGAAAACTATGTCTCCACCGGTGTTGCGGTCGGCGACCTGAATGGTAATGGCAGACTGGATGCGGTATTCGCCAATAGCAACGGCCCGGTTCGCAAATGCATGAATAACGGCGCCATGAGCTCAAGCAATACCGGCCTGGTGTGCAGTGATGTGCTTAACTTCGGTAGCAGCGCCTACATTTACAAAGTTGAGGCTGGTGATCTGGACGGCGACGGTGATGTTGACCTGGTGATGGCCGGCTGGCCAGACAATCAGGTCTGTCTTAACGACGGTAGCGGCAACTTCAGTTGCAGTACAGTTGCGACCTCTGCCAATAACCTGGCCATTGGCGACGTGAACAATGATGGTATTCCAGACCTGGCGTTTGCTGCCTCTGGTGCTGACCCGATCTGTCTGGGTAATGGCGACGGTACCTTCAATTGTGCAGGTAGTCTGAACGATACCCGCAACTCCGAAGCAGTCGCGCTGGGTGACGTCAACGGCGACGGATATCTGGATGCGGTGCTGGCGAACTTTTTTGCGCGGGCCAGTGTCTGTCTGGGAGATGGCACAGGCAGCTTTAGCTGTTCAGCATCCGTAGCAAGCTCCGTAATCATTGCGAAGGACGTGGCGCTTAGCGGCCGCTCCGCTTCCCTGAACATCAGCACGGATTTCAGTGGCGCATTCCCTGCGGATCTGGAAGATAGTGCCAGCGCTTACGCCGTAGAAGGTGGTGTACTTATCAAAACGTCGCCGTCCGCCAATAAGGACGACCGGCAGTATGTCCGCAGCCAACGCTCGGACTACAACACAGTCGATTTCCTGGCCGAAGTGTCGTTCACAACGGCCGACCCTGCCAACCCGATGCATTTTATCGGCATGGGCCCGGGTCAGCGCGTTGGCTTCTTCAATGAACCCACAGGCATCCTGTTCCGCATTCATCCGCCCGGACTGGCCGGAGGTGGCGTGGATGTGGGTTACCGCACGAGTTCTGATGCCCAGTTCACATATGGCATTGGCAACATCACTGGAGCTGGCCCGCATCGTGCGCAGATTCTCAAGCGTGGTAATAACCTGAGCCTGTCCATAGACGTGGGTTACGACGAGAGCGCTGGTTTTGTAGCAGACATGACGCAGACCGTGTCACTGACTGCTCTGGGCAGCTACCTGGTTGCCAGCAACAGCCACATCTACTTTGGTACCTCGTCCACGTTTGATTACTATGATGACCTGAGTGTGACGGTACTGGAGTCTCTTGACCAGCCGCCAGTGATCACAGTGCCCGGCGATCTGACTTTTGAAGCAGAGTCGCTGTTGTTTAACAAGGTCGTTTCCGAGTCCGCGCTGATCGAGTACGAAGTCAGCGCTGTGGATCCAGAAGACGGCCCCCTGACCGCAGTCTGCACACCACGTTCCGGTGTGTCGGTAGCCCCTGGCGAAACCACGGTTCGCTGCACGGCAACCGACAGCGCAGGTAATGTGACCGAGACAAGTTTCAAGATCACGGTGCTGAGTGCCGCCGATCAGGTGACCGCGCTGAGCACATCAATCGCCGGACTGGATGCCAAACTGGTCAACCAGTTCTCTGGCAAGATCAACGACGCACTGGCGCAGTTGAACAGTGGCAATCTGCAGTCTGCCAAGGGCAACCTGGGCGCACTGAACAATCAGATCAATGCAGCAGTGAAGTCCAAGAAGCTGTCCAGCACCGAAGGTCAGGCGCTGACAGATGCCGTCAATAAATTGATCGGTAAGCTACAGATCGCCAAGTGATCTAAGCCTTAGCCAAAACGAAGCCCCTGCCGTATGATTGCAAAATACGGCGGGGGTTTTCTTTTGGGCCCTTCCCAGGGTTTCGTAACCTTTTCCGATTCTGCTCAATGGTAACTGCATGGCGGTCACAGCTTTTACTCAACTCGCCTGCCCACTGGATGGCGAGCCATTACAGCGCGAAGATAACACCTGGCGCTGTTCAAAAGGCCACAGCTTTGATGTTGCCAGGCAGGGCTACGTCAATCTGCTGCCGGTGCAAAACAAACGTTCACGCGATCCGGGTGACAGCAAGGCCATGGTGGTCGCACGTCAGGAATTTCTGGCAGCGGGTTTTTATCAACCAATTGCCCAAGCGGTTGCTGGCGCAATACTGAACGGTGTGACGTCATCGGCCACGCTGAATTGTCTGGATGCCGGATGTGGTGAGGGCTATTACCTGCGTCAGCTGGCTGCGCAGTGTCAGCCCGATCAATCCCTGACGGTGTTAGGTCTGGATATCTCCAAGTGGGCCGTGCAGGCAGCCGCCCGCCAGGACAGGCATGTGCAACATTCAGAGGCAGCGTCGGTGTCCGGGCAGGGGGCCGCACCAGTATCCGATGCCGGGACCAAAAACGTATCATGGGTGGTAGGCAACAACGCCAACCTTCCAGTCTTGCCTGCCACGCTGGATCGCATACTCTGCATGTTTGGTTTTCCTGGGTACCCGGAGTTTCTGCGGGTGTTAAAACCGGGTGGCAAACTGCTGATGGTCGACGCTGGTGCGGATCATCTGCGGGAGCTGCGTGAGATCATTTACCCGACGCTCAAACCGGCCCGGCCGCCACAGAACCAGGCACCCGCCGGTTTTGTGATGGGAGACATACAACAGCTGAGATTTTCGGTACGCTTGCCTGACGCAAAGCAGATCGGCAATCTGCTGGTCATGACACCCCACCTGTACCGGGCCAGCGCAGAAGGGCGAGCCCGCGCCGAGCAGCTGACCGAGCTGCAGCTGACCGTGGATGTCCGACTGACGACCCTGATAAAAGACCCGGTGGCAGCCGACCCTGATCAACAATGAGGACTGTATGAAAGAGCAATTGAGATCCATTTTTGCGCCGGTGCTGGCCTATTTCGAGAAAGGTGAACCGGCCGCCAGCTACCGACCCTCGCATCGCAAAGTGCTGCTGGCGCTGGGACTACTGTTTTTGCCATTGTGCGCGGTGTCCACGTATCTGGCGTTCACGTCTGGGCAGCTGGCATCGCTGATTCCTGCCGTGATCTTTGGCCTGGTGAGTCTGGTCAGTCTGGTGGTGGCCACGCTGGGCAATGATACCGCGGTGGCGCGGATCTGGGGCTTGAAGTAAGTCGCCCAGACTCGTTAAGCGCCGCTTGATTGCACGCTTGACCGCCTCCGCGAGCTCTGTGAATATCCAAGGCCAGCCCGACTAAAAAGAATTATCCATCGGAGAATCCACGCATGTCCCGATTGCCGCTTAGCCGCCATTTCTTTCCTGCCTGCCTTGCTGCCTCAGCCGCCCTGGTAGCGTCACTGTCACTGCACGCCCAACCACCCATTAATGTGCCTGCTTCGGCACCGGCGCATGTGCACCCCTTGCCGACCCTGCGCGAGCAGGCCGCCGAGCAGCAGGCCTGGCTGGAGGCGCGGATGGATCGTGTGCTGCCGGCACTGATGCAGGAATACGGCGTGGATATGTGGATTCTGTCGATGCGCGAATACGCCGAGGATCCCGTATTCTGGTCCATTACTTCTCCGACAACATTCGCCGCGCGTCGTCGCTCCATTTATGTGATGAGCCTGCAGCCTGATGGCAGTGTCGAGCGCCTGGCACTGGGTGGCTCCAGCCAGGGCGGTGTGTTCGAAGCCTTCCGCTCCACCCGTCCCGCGCCGACCCAGGATACCGGTGAGCTGGTAGGTGATGAACAGTGGCGCCTGCTGCGCGAACTGATCGAAGATCGCGATCCCGACAACATTGCGCTGAACATCGACTCTGAATGGGCTTTTTCGGACGGCCTGCATGCCGGTGAGCGCGAAGTACTGGAAGAGGCACTTGGCCCGTATCTGGAGCGTGTCGTGCGCGAGCCACGCCTGGCCATGAACTACATTGCGCTGCGCATCCCCGAGATGATGCCGCGCTACCGCAAGGTCATGGAGACGGTACACTCCGTCATTTCCGAGGCCTTCTCCAACGCCGTGATCACCCCCGGCGAAACCACCACCGAAGATGTTATCTGGTGGATGCGCCAGCGTGTGCAGGACCTCGGTTACCAGGTCTGGTTCCAGCCCTCGGTAGATGTGTCCCGCGAGGGCGACGGTCGCATCAGCGGCAACACCGTCATCCAGCCAGGTGACTTACTTTGGACCGACTTCGGCGTGGTCGCCATGAACCTGCACACCGACACCCAGCACCTGGGCTACGTGCTCAAACCCGGCGAAACCGACGCCCCCGACGGTCTGAAAGCCTGCCTGGCCGACTCCAACCGCATGCAGGAACTGCTGCTGGAAGAAATGGAACCCGGCCGCACCGGCAATGACATCCTCGCCCTAACGCTGGCGCGCATGGCAGCCGAAGGCATCACTGGCACCGTCTACACCCATCCCATCGGCGACCATGGCCACGGCGCCGGTCCGCTGATTGGACGATGGGATGCGCAGGAGGGTGTGCCTATCCGCGGCGATGCCGTGCTACTGCCGTCCACCTGGCACTCAATCGAACTGCAGGCAACCAAGGCGATACCGGAGTGGGGTGGCCAGGAAGCCAACTGCCGCCAGGAGGAAGAAGCGTATCTGGATGAGAATGGGGAGCGGCATTGGGTGTTTAGAAGGCAGGAGGCGTTTCATTTGGTTTGGTGAGACGCTGCCTGGGACCTAGGGCTACAGGTGCTCAATAGTCGAATCCAATAGATCTGGCATGAGGTGAGTTTCGCGTGGGTACGGCATCACTGGAGTCTAAGTGTCGATGGTCGCGAAGAGAGATTTGGCTTTTTTTACCAGATTGGCTTGGTGATCAACCATATTCTTGATAATCGTCGCCCTCGTGTTGTCGTCTATCATGGCGAGCACAGGTTCATCAAATTTCTGAAAGTTTGTGCTGGATCGGTGGTTAAAGGGATTCGGTAAGGACGTTTGGAATGTAGAGAAAACAGAACAATGAAGATTGCCGGCCGCAGGCAAGATAAATTCGTTTATGGGAACTTTGCGTGAAACTCATACTTAAGATTGGTTGTTAGGGTGGCCAGTTTGACCGACCATAAAATGCAGAACCTTCCCATTCTTCTAGCCGCATTCGAGCAAGTAAGGCTGCTTGAGCGTACTTTCGGCGATGACATTCCATGGTCAGCCATTATTCAAGGGTTCGAATTTAACGGTCGCAAAGTACTGATGGCGAACAGAGCACGAGGAATATTTAAGCCCAAAGAAATGCAAGACGGGCTGCTAAGTATCAAAACTACAGAGCCCAGGGCAGGCAGAACGAATATTTATGATGACCAAGAAATGTCGGAGGGGTTTTTCCGTTACTCCCTTCAGAGAGGTGATTCACGAAGTGGTGGAAATAAGTGCTTATGGGAAGCCAAGCAGCAGCGACAGCCATTCATCTATTTTCATGCTGTGGCGCCCGGAAGATACAAAGCGATATGGCCATGTTATATCTCTAATATTCACGAATCAGAACGCTATTGCGAAGTAGTAGTTGGGGAGCCTCTAGATATTTCGCGCGATCAATCGAGGGGCGTGGTATATCCTGACTTAAGCGCACCTGCCAGGTCATACGCAATAAGAGAAACGCGGGTCCGACTGCATCAAGCCACGTTTAGAGTAAATGTATTAACTGCCTACAATAATAAGTGTTCATTGTCAGGGCTCCCAATCCGAGAGTTACTCGAAGCGGCGCATATTACACCAGATTCTGAGACGCACAGCTCTACAGAAGTATCAAATGGTATTGCGATGTCGCGCCTTCATCACAAGGCGTATGATGCTAATTTGATTGGCATATCGCCCGATATGGAAATCACTGTAAGCGACATACTGTTGAGCCAGCAGGACGGAGCAATACTCACCGCACTTCAAGAATTGAACGGCAAACAGCTAGTGCCGCCTGGCAATAAACATCATTTGCCTGATAGAGATCGTCTTGCTCAAAGATACGAACAGTTCATAAAGACTAATTAGACTGCATGCTTCATTGAAGCCTGTTGCCTCATTCGTTTCTGGTGGACATCGTCTTGGCAGCGCGAGCGGCAGAACAAGTGCATTGAATTCAACGGTGGTGCCAAATCTAAAGGTGTTTTTTTAAGGGGTGTGCGACCGATTGACGAACATCCACGTACAAAGCAATATGAATTGATGAATAATAAACTAGACACTAATCTGTGCCCCTTTTGCGACCATAGTAGCCGCAAGCCTCTAGTCGCTAACAGCACAGGGGGCGCGATTCTAGACAATTACCCGATTTCACCGGGGCATACATTGATCATTCCCGTACGACATGTCGCCTCATACTTCGATCTGTCTCAAGACGAACGCGATGACCTGTGGGACCTTGTCGAACAGGCCAAGGCAATACTAGACAAGACGTTTTCGCCGGATAGCTACAATGTCGGCTTCAATGACGGGCCTGCCGCCGGCCAAACCATTGGGCACTGCCACATTCACCTGATCCCACGTTATGTTGGCGACGTGGCTGATCCGAGAGGTGGTTTGCGCTGGATTATGCCGCACAAAGCTGACTATTGGTCTGATAAATGAGCACTTTATCTGCACGCGCGCAGCTGGCGTTTCTTGAGAAGATCCAACGCCTATTTGACGAGGGCGAGTTTTCGGCCACATACAAATTCGCCCTGATGCTGACGCTGACAGAGCTGGCAATTGAGTATGGTGCGGATGATGACACCGAGTTGGCATTGCCACTCGATCTGGTGGCGGAGCGTTTTGCGCTTTGGTACTGGCGGCAGGCAAGCGCTTATGGCCCGGCGTCTGCTGACTCTGAAGACGGTATTCTTGTTCAGAATCTCGGCAAACAGGCGGCTGTGATAAATCGAATACGCGGTGTTTACAATGATGTACAAGGCAATCCTGCCCGCGCCCCCGGCCATCCACATTGGAAGCGTGTAATTTCAGACATCCGGGCTATCGTCCACAACATGCCGTTACGCCATCTACAGGTAATTGGTGGCGAGACAGATCGATTTCTCTATGATTATCCGTGTGTGAACAAAATATTGGTTCTCAAGCGGGGTATCAGTCATAACCTTCGACGTTTCAGTCCTCTTATTCAGCAACTGGCAAAGGCAGGTTGGCTTGAACACATTCGCAGTAATCGCCGCAATTCTGAGCTACTTGGGAAAAAGGACGATCTCGAGTCATTTATGTTCGGGACGCCAAGAGCTCAGCTGGCAAAGGTTTCGCCAATTCTGGCCGACATGCAGGACAGACGTTGCTTCTACTGTCAGGGAAAGTTGCACAGCCAGGTTGAGGTTGACCACTTCATCCCGTGGTCTCGCTACCCAAGGGA
Source organism: Pseudohongiella sp. O18 (assembly GCF_021729085.1). Taxonomy (GTDB): domain Bacteria; phylum Pseudomonadota; class Gammaproteobacteria; order Pseudomonadales; family Pseudohongiellaceae; genus Pseudohongiella. The sequence continues at coordinate 1,335,294 of NZ_JAJSAR010000001.1, forward strand.
TACTGCCCACAACTTCGTTGTGGCGCATCGAAGCTGTAATAACGACAAACGCGATATGTTGGCGGCCAAATCGCACCTGGAACGCTGGCTGGATAGGAACGAACGCATCGGCCGAGAGCTGGGGGAACAAATGCAAGACCAGGGCTTCGTCTCGAATTTGGCCAGCACGACTGAAGTGGCGAAATGGGCATATGGTGAAACACTCAGGATGCAGGGTTATGCCTGGATCGCAACACGTCGTCAGACTGAAATGATAAATGAGCAGTACACTGCGCTTTTTTCAATAAATCAGTCTGTTAGCAGCCGAACAAACACCCCAACCACCCGATAGCTCTCAACCTCATCCGCACCCAAAACAATCGGCTCATACCCAGTATTACTGGATCGCGGTTTCAACATGATCTGCTCATGCGCCCAGCCATCGTCGCTTTCACTTTTCACGCTGGCGTATTCTTTAATCGTATAGTGTGAACCGCTTTCTTCATCAATACTGTTCAGCATTTCGACCAGCACGATCTTGCCATTGCGGCTGCCGCCGGGGTCGGTGCGGAACAGGCACATGGCGCCGTTGGGGATGATGTTGTTCATCGACTCGCCCTGGACCTTGCAGGCAAAGTAACTTTCGTTGATGCGCTCGCCTTCGGGAACCAGAGTCCAGTCTTTGTGCTCTCCACGCTGCTGTTCGCTGAAGTCTCCGGCGGCTGCTATCAGGTCATATACTGGCACGGCATTGATAAACGGTTTGACAGGTATCGGAACGATATCTGCTGTGCCATCAAATGACTGCGATTCCGTCGCGATGTGCTGAGCGAGATAGTCCCGGAGGTCGGGATCGCATGCATAGATGAACGTACCGCGTATGCCACGCAGCAGAATGGTCTGGTAGATGTTTAATATATATATTTTAAGTTCTTCGGGATTCTTGATCGACTGTTTTCCGTTCCTGTCGAAGTAAAGCTCGGGCCGTATGATGATTTCATTGCTGACTTTGTCGTAGCCAATTTCGCGGCCGAAAATGACTCCAGCAATGTTGAGGTCGTAGCCCTGTGTTGTGTGGATGCAGCCAACTTCATTTACTGAGTTAGGTGCGTTGATCCAGTCTTTGCTGGTGCTGTTCCATCTCAGCTGAACGCCCTCAATCTGAATATCGAAAAGTTCACTGTTTTTATTGGAGACCCATGGCCATGCGTATCCTGCAATCATCCGCGACAGCCCATGCTGATCGTCGCGTTCTCTGACGGCGTTAACGAATTCGGCGAAGGAGTCGAACAATCTGAGTTCGTAGTTTTTTGACTGGTAGGGCGGTGCATTTCCCAGTCGACCATGCAGCAGTCTATTGATGAACTGAACGTAGGGGTTGCCGCCTCTGACACGGAACTGGGACACCAGTTGCTGAGTCTGGGTCGTTGGCGATAGTTTGAGTTTTTCAAAAACGCCGGTCGGTGTGTCAGAGGGCTTGATGGTCTGGTTCAGGTCGTAGAAAAACACGGCCTTGTTCGACTGCTTGGTTACCCAGTCCACCTCGCTGCAGTTCGCTGGATCCAGGCCAAGCGTGTTTGCGGTTTTGTCGAACGAGCCGTAATAGGCGCCCAGGTTTTGTCTGCGGCGCAGACGGTGTGCTTCATCGACAAGGACAATGTCGTATTGCTGTTCCGCAAGTTGTGAGGGGCTGATCACCATTTTCCGCGACAGGCCCGCAACATTGGCGAAGGCTTTTTCAACGGTGGCGCGAAACGAGGCCATCGGCACTACCAGGGCCATTTTGGGTCTGGGGCCAAACCTGTCTCGCAACTGCGACAGCAGATTCCTGAATTCATCCTCATCGGAGGAAAGACTGCTGAACCGGAAGTCGTCCAGATCGCTTTGCAGCAACTTGAACAGAAATATCGCCAGCACGGATTTGCCGGTGCCGGCGCCACCCTCGACGATCAGGGATTTCACCTGATCATCCAGAAGGGCGTACATGATGCCCAGCAATCCCTGGCGCTGGTCTGCTGACAGCGTTTTGTACGGTGAGTATTTGAACAGGTCGGAGTTGTCGAGATGCTCAATGGAATGTTGAGCCAGGCCTTCTGCTCTCAACTTGTCCCAGAGGTGTCTGAACATTCCCGAATAAAGCTGTTCTTTCTGGTAGTAATTGTGATCGACCAGCCCAAGGTTGCCATTGAGCAGTGCGAACTTGCCATCGGCTGCCATGTACTTGATGAGATTCGATTCGATATCCAGTGTGGCAGACTTGTTAAACTTGTCGCTCTGAATCAGGTGAACGATGGTCAGTCTGCTTTTTTCGTTGTGCTTGAGGTGGGCCTCCATCCGGGTGACAGTGTCGGCAGTCTCGCCGACGTAGGCACGTCCTTTAATGGCATTGCTCAGCACATAAACAAGTGGCCAGTGACCCTGAGTGAGCCCGTTCGCTCGAATCTGCTCCAGTGAACTCCTCTGGAAAGCAAAGCGCCTGATCTCAAGATCGTGAGCTCCGCTCATAGCTCATTGTATTTCCTGGCGGTGCCCCTGGCCTTGTCGGCGGGGTACTTTTCTTCATTCTGTTTGATTTTCGCCAGCACGATGTCTTTGACATCCAGGTCACAGGCATCGGCCAGCAGGAAGGCGAACGAGAACACATCGGCCAGCTCTTCCTTGATCTTTTCAGGATCGGCATCTTCCGGCTGTTTCCACAGGAAGGCTTCCAGCAGCTCGGCGGCTTCAATGCTCAGCGCCAGTGACAGGTCTTTGGGGTTGTGAAACTGCTGCCAGTCGCGCTCGTCGCGGAATTTCTTCAGGGCGTCGATGATTTCGTTCATGGTTATGGTCTGTCGATGGCCAGGGTTATTGAGTCGTATGATTCCATGTACCGATGCAACAGGCAATAGATACCCTTGGCAGGTGACTTTATCAACGACTCCGAAGATGCGCGATGGTAAAACATCGGTGTACTTAGCTTAGGGTAGCCTTAGTTCAGATCCACTTTCGAATAAATTGTGTATCCAGTGAAAATCGAATATGTTCTGAAAGCGTGTGGGGTCAGGAACTGTCTCACCCACAGTCTATTCTGGAGGAGTTATGGAAGCCAATCATGTCGAGATTCGCCATCTGACTATTGATGATATGAGGGCGCTGCGAGAAGCGTCCGAGCAAGTCTATGACGTTGGCCCGCTGCTGACCTGGACTGAAGAGGTTGTCAATGCCTTGTTGACGCGATTTCCCGAGGGGCAAATTTGTGTCTGTGTTGACGACAAAGTGGTAGGTTGTGCCTTTTCATTGATAATTGACTACGCGAAGTTTGGCGATGATCATACTTACGATGAGATCGTAACTGACTTTACTTTTCGCAATCATAACCCTGATGGCGATGTGCTGTATGGAATCGAGGTCTTCATCCATCCAGACTTTAGGGGTTTGAGGCTGGCAAGACGACTTTACGATGCCCGTAAGGAGTTGTGTGAAAATCTGAATTTGCGAGCCATTATGGCCGGTGGCAGGATGCCAAACTATGGCAAGTATGCTGATAAGCTGAGTGCGAAACAATATATTGAAAAAGTAACAAGCAAAGAACTGTACGACCCGGTACTGAGCTTTCAGCTGGCCAATGGATTTCATGTTCGCAAATTGCTTAAAGGGTATATTCCGGGCGATGTCGAGTCTCAGGATTATGCCACCTTGCTTGAATGGTCCAATATTTTTTATAGCAAATCGGTTAAGTTGATCAATGCCCCAAAATCCCAGGTTCGTCTGGGTCTTGTGCAGTGGCAAATGCGCAGTATGGCAGGCATTGATGAACTTTTTGACCAGATGGAGTTTTTTGTTGATGCGGTTTCGGACTACGGCAGTGATTTTGTCCTGTTCCCAGAGCTGTTTGCAGCTCCACTCATGGCACAATACAACCACTTGAGCGTCACCCAGAGCATTCGCGAGCTGGCCAAGTACACCGAAAGTATCCGCGATAAATTTATCGATTTCGCGATCAGCTACAACATCAATATTATCACCGGCAGTATGCCATACCTCATAAAAGGAAAACTGTATAACAGTGGTTTTCTGTGCCGACGTGATGGAAGCTGGGAGAAATATGACAAAGTGCATGTGACGCCGGCAGAGCGAAGGAACTGGGCAATGTCGGGCGGCAATCAGGTCAAAGTGTTTGATACCGATTGCGGTAAAATAGGCATTATGATCTGTTACGATGTTGAGTTTCCGGAATATGCCCGATTGCTCTCCGATCAGGGAATGAATATTTTGTTTGTGCCATTTTTGACCGACACTCAAAATGGTTATACACGCGTGCGGCACTGTGCCATGGCGCGCGCTATCGAAAATGAATGTTATGTCGCTATTGCGGGGGCCGTTGGCAATCTGGCGCGAGTTAATAATATGGATATTCAGTATGCCCAGTCTGCCTTGTTCACGCCGTCAGATTTCGCCTTTCCAACCACAGGTATCAAGGCAGAAGCGACCCCAAACTCTGAAATGTTGCTGGTCGTTGATGTTAACCTGGATGCGTTAAAAGAACTGCATACGCATGGCAGTGTTCACACCATGAAAGACCGGCGGCATGATGTTTACCGGCTGTCGCTGGTGATGTCGGACAAGGACGGGCAATGAGGCCATGGCAGGGATGTAGATGCCCCTGCTAAATCTAACAGACTGATACACCGAGGTTTTCATGCGTGGTGCGTTGATTGTTGTCCTGCCCTTGATGCTTGTCGCCTGCGAGCGGGCAGCAACACCGATTACTGACGGGTCCAGTGAACAACTGACGATCGAGCGACTCTACGGCTCGCCAGATCTGACCGGCCCGACTGCCCGCAATGTGCGGTTCTCACCCGACGGCAGTCGCATCAGCTTCCTGCGCGCCAAAGACGATGACCGCACCGTGCAGGATCTGTGGGCAATGGATGTTGCTACCGGCGAGGCTTATGTGCTGGTCGATGCGCGCCAGCTGGCACCAGAAGAGAGCGAGCTGACGGAGGCTGAAATCCAGTTCCGCGAGCGATCACGCATTACGTCCTCCGGGGTGGTGACCTATCAATGGGACGAAACCGGCGCAGCTGTCCTGGTGCCTCTTGACGGCGATGTGTTCTACGTTGATGTGGAAAGCGGACAAACCCGCCGCCTGACCGAAACACAGGCGTTTGAAACCGACGCCAAGGTCAGTCCAGACGGCGGCTTCGTCTCCTTTATCCGCGACCAGAATCTATGGATACATGATCTCGCTACTGGGGAGGAGTGTGCCCTGACGACCGAAGGCGGCGGTGTCATCAGCTGGGGCATGGCCGAGTTTGTTGCCCAGGAGGAAATGCAACGCTACACCGGTTACTGGTGGTCGCCCGATGACAGCCGCATCGCGGTTGCACGCGTTGATGAAAGCCCGGTGATGGTGGTGGATCGCTTCGGCATTTCTGCCGACGCCGTTTCGGTGTCAGAACAGCGGTATCCGCGGGCCGGCACGCCTAACGCCCTGGTGACACTGCACGTCATCGACCTTGCCTCTGGTGAGATTGCCGAGATGGATCTGGGCAGCGATACCGACATCTACCTCAGCCGCGTCAACTGGAGCGGGTCAGGTGAAACCTTATGGGTGCAGCGACAGAATCGGGCGCAGACGCAATGGGACCTGCTGGCGCTTGATCCGCGCACGGGTGCTGAAGACACAACACGGCGTATCACAGAACAGGCAGATACCTGGATCAATCTGTCGCATGATCTGCGAACACTGGCCGGGGGCAGTCTGCTTTATCTCAGCGAACAATCCGGCTTTCGCCATATTCGTTATGTGAGCACAGATGGCGTAGCCCGCGATATCACATCGGGAGACTGGGTGGTTGATAGCCTGGAAGCCGTCGACCAGGACGCGGGTATTGTCTGGTTCTCCGGCTGGACGGACACACCACTGGAGCGCCACCTGTACTCAGTGAACCTGGATGGCGGCGAACCGCAGCGTATTACCTCTGGCGAAGGACGCTGGAACGTAACGGTCGGTTCTGGCGGGTCAGGCTTTATCGGCACCTACTCCGATATCGACACTCCGCCCAACACCGGGCTGTATTCCATTGCAGGTGAACGCATTGCCTGGGTGGAGGAAAACCCGCTGAACCAGGATCATCCTTACGCGCCTTATCTAGCGGCTCATGTCCGGCCCGAGTATGGCACGCTGACGGCCGCAGACGGGCAGACCGAATTGCATTGGCAGATGTACCGGCCAGACCACTGCACCGCAGCGACGCCCTGTCCGGCCATTGTTCAGGTGTATGGCGGGCCAGGCGTACAGTCTGTCACCAGGGGATGGCAGTCACTGCGCGATCAGATTCTTGCCCAGTCCGGCTACGTGCTTTTTAAGGTCGATAACCGGGGCAGTTCAAACCGCGGCCATGCCTTTGAAGCGCCGCTGCATCTGCGCATGGGTATTCTAGAAGTTGAGGACCAGCTGGCCGGACTGGACTGGTTGCAGGAACGCGATTTTGTGGACGCCGACAGCGTGGGTCTGTGGGGCTGGTCCTATGGCGGCTACATGACATTGATGACCACGCTGCAGGCGCCGGGCAGGTTTGCCGCCGGCATTGCCGGAGCGCCGGTTACAGACTGGGCGCTATACGACACACACTACACCGAACGCTATATGTCGACCCCGCAGGACAATGCCGACGGGTATGACGCCGGTTCGGTCTTTGCCCATCTTGATGGTTACCAGACCCCGCTGCTGATTATTCACGGCATGGCGGATGACAATGTGACCTTTGATCACTCCACCCGATTGTTCGCAGAGCTGCAGGAGCGCGGCCAGGTGTTCGAGATGATGACCTACCCAGGCCAGCGCCACGGCATCCGTCCGCCGCCGCTGCAGACTCACTTGCTCAGAACGCAAATGACGTTTTTCAACCGGCACTTGCGCGGCGAATGAAACTATCGCGCTGACGGCTGGGTTCAACAAAGTTCTGCAGATTTGCGTGCAGCTTTTGCGGATTAAGCCAGGCGCCGCCGCTCAGGCGACATAAAAGTACACCGCCACAAAGTGGCAGCAACTGCCGAGCAATACAAACAGGTGAAAAATGGCGTGGTTAAGCGGCAGGCGCCGGATACTGTAAAGTATGGCGCCCAGGGTGTAGGAAACACCACCAGCGATCAGCCAGCTGAGGCCTGGACCGTCGAAAGCGGCCAGCAGGGGTTTGATCGCGAACAGGATAATCCAGCCCATGAAGACGTAGAGCAATGTTGACAGCAGACTGAACCTGCCGGTGTAAAACAGCTTCAGAACAATACCTGCCAGCGCCATAGACCAGGAGGCCGCAAAAATACTCCAGCCGATACTGCCTTGCAGCACAATAAGTGCAAAAGGCGAGTAGGTGCCGGCAATCAGCACATAGATGCTGGCGTGGTCGGCCACGCGCAGGCGAGTGCGCCGTCGCGGATTCTGCGTACTGTGGTAAAGGGTGGATATGCTGTAGAGGAGCACCAGGCTGACACCGAACAGGCCAAAACTCACCAGCACCAGAATAGAATCCAGGGCACTGGCGCGCAGCAGCAGCGCAACCAGTGCCACCACACTCAGCAGCAAACCGAGTGCGTGCAAACTGACGTTAAGTCGTTCTTCTGTCTGTGAGTATTGCGGATAGCCGGTCATGACAGATCCTTTGGGTTGTGGAACTGCTGCCAGTCGCGCTCGTCACGGAATTTCTTCAGGGCGTCGATGATTTTATCAATGCTTATTCCACCCCCTCTGCACCGGACACAATCATCGGTGCAGGCGTAAACGGGCGAATGCCAAACTCAGGATAGATATCGCTGGGGAAATAGACATTGCCATCTTTTACCACCATTGAAATTGTCTTGATGGCTTTGAGATCTGACGTCGGATCCCCTGGAATCAGGAAAAAGTCAGCCAGTTTGCCGGGTTCAATTGAACCCAGTCGGTCGCCTTCACCCAGGTACGTTGCCATGTCGAGCGTCGCCATTTTTAACACTTCGGCGGCTGTCATGCCAACCTCCTGGTAAAGCTCCAGCTCGCGGTGATAGCTGAACGAACCGCCCAGGTCAGTCCCCGGAATAATGATCACACCCTGATCCCGCATTTCGCGCACCGTCTCCAGAATTTTGGCAAAACCCAGCCGATAGGCGATGTCATCCTCGGGTGTGGCGATTTCGGAACGCGCGGTTCTTGCATTGCGCTGAATACCCACGGGCATATGATCGATGTAGTCCACCATGCCAGGTGCTACCTCGCCGTTGCGGGACAGCATCAGATTCTCGTGGATGGCCAGCGTCGGGTCGATACCCATACTGCGCTCGGCCATGCTCGAAATCGTCTGCTGCACAGCGGGGGAGTTGATATCAATGCCGGGGAATCGCTTCATGGCGGTCAGCCGCAACAGGGTGCGGGTATCTTCGTCTGGCGCCAGTACCCAGCCCAGCATGACCTGGTTGATGTGTGTCAGTTCATCGTAGCCGGCAGCAATCATGGCGTCCGCATTCGAGAAGGCGGGCACATGTCCTGCCACACGCATGCCGCGCGCGTGTGCCTCGGTCACCATGGCCGGTACCCATTCCGGGTTCATGCTGTTGTAGATTTTGATCTGATGAAAGTCGCCCTGATCGGCATACCATCGGACGGCGTCAAGCGCCTCTTCCTGAGTCGACACCAGGATGCCACTGTTGGAGTTGAACGGGCTTCTGCCTTCGATAAAGCCGCTGCGATGAATGCGCGGCCCGACCAGTCTGCCCGACTCGATTTTGCTAATCAGGTCGTCCAGTACCGCATTATTGTTGCCCATGTCGCGAAAGCTGGTGACCCCTGCCGCAATATTCAGCAGCGCACTGCCCTGGCCTGCGTGCGCGTGCATTTCATACATGCCGGCAACCAGGGTACCGCCCGCGCCGTCAATCAGAATCTCATTGGTGTCAGCCGTCTCTACCACCTCATCCACTGACGCGATCTGGTTGTCGGTAACCAGCACGGAGACTGGATCAGTTAGGCTCAGGCTGGATGGATCAAACACCCTGACGTTATTGATGCGCACCGGTTTATCAAAAACACGGGTGACCTGTTCCTGTATAGACTCAAAGCGGCGGGTTGCGTATTCGGCCGCCAGATCACGCAAGCGCTGCTCTTCCTGCTCGAAGCCCGTTCGCACCAGCGCAAAGCGCTCATTCATGGACGCAAACAGCATGCCGTCCTCATCCAGGGCAAAATAGCTCGGATTCAGGTCAATGCCCGACAGCGCATAGGTTGTGATGGCAGTGGACGCACCATCGCTGCCCGTGACATCCAGGGTGTCGATGGCCTCCAGTTTCAGCTCGCCGGCAGGCAGTACCGCCAGGGTATTTTCCTCAGCCGCCAGCAACAGCCGTGCATAAACCCATAAGGCATAGGGGCTGGATTCCTGGGCCACATACAGATTGGCTTCTGCCAGATCGGATGCGCTGCTGCCGGTGGTGTCGGTCCAGCTGGCTTGGCCGCCCTGCACCTCAAACTGCTCTTCGATGATATTGCCAAAAGTGGTGGCGCCGGTAATGCGCCAGCTGCGCGGTACACCCTCATCGGTAAACTCAATGACCTCTTCAACGGAAGGGCCACGACCGTTGTTACGGTACTCATAACCCACTTCGGTCACGTCACCGTGCTGCACTTCCATCTGCCCGACCCGTGTGCCCGAGATGAGTGCGGTAAACGCTTCTGTTCCGGCAGGCCGTGCAAACGCAGCTTCCTCCGGTACGGCCACGACAGGGGATGAGGGTTCAGGCTGGCCGCAGGCGGCCAGTGACAGGACGGCAAAAATCAGCACCAGGGCTGTGCTGCGGCGGGCTTGAGAATTCATTAGGGGCTCCGTGATCTGGCGGCCCAGGTTTCTGGGGCGCCGCTCTGTAAAAGGGCAGGATACCTTAAATATGCGTGCGCCTGCCACGAGGGCAATTACGCCGTACCTGGCATACTGGCGTGGCCAGGCAGACCGCGGCTGCTCGTCTATCTTTAAGATAGTGTCAGGTATGATTCCACATAGTTCGAACTGCATCCCAAATAAAAGACTCCGTACCCTATTGATACAATCTTGTATTAGACAACCTCGGCCTAATCTGATAATTATCAAAGCCTTAATCAAAAATAATCAGATACGCAGGGGTTTACTCTATGTCGGTCACGTTCCGCAGCCTGATTCTGCTCTCCACCGTTGGTACCATCACTGCACACGCCGGTGACCTTCCCCCAGTCACTACAGATGCCAGCACTTTTGGCACGCCGCAAGACCGATCAAATCTGAACGTGAATCTGAATGGCATTTCGGTGCCACCTTACCAGATCAAGTCTGAAACCCTTGATATCCAGACCATGACGGTGGGCAAGGATGGTGATCAGGGTGCCTCTGGCACCTGGTACCAGTTTCTGGGCGGTCAGCCCTTTGTACTGATTCAGGCGCAGGGCCACAGCACGGCCATTCCGGGTGACGTGGATGCGCTTGCCAACGGCACGGCGGGATCGGGACCTGCCACCAGCCTGACCAACTACAACAATCTGGCCAGTTGGCTAGACTCCGGTGTCCCAGTCAATGCCATGAACAATCCGGGTCTGGTGGCAGCCAGTATTGGTGGCAACCGGGGCGGTGCGCCGGGCGGACTGGCCGGTGATGTGACTATCACCAACAAGGGCCGGCTGTTCACCAGTACCAGCAACTCCATGGGTATCCTGGCACATTCAATCGGGGGTTCTGCCTCCGGCGGTCAGAATGGCGGTAACGCGGGCGCGGTGAGAGTCAACAATGACGGCAGCATCACCACCGGCGGCGAGTTTACCAGCCCCACTCAGTTCCAGATTTTCAAGACGCCGCATTCTCCTGGCATCGTGGCCCGCAGTATTGGCGCCTTTGGTGGCAGCGGCGGCAGTGAGTGTGGCTTCCTGTGTTTTTATGGCTATGGCACCAATGGCGGTAATGGCGGAAATGCAGGCCAGGTGAATGTCACCAACACCGGCACCATCATGACGGCATCAGAAGCCTCGCAGGGCATCCTGGCCATCAGTATTGGTGGCGGCGGTGGTAATGCGGGCCCCGGTGACGGCCTGATTGCCTCGGTCGGTGGTGGCGGCGGTGAAGGCGGGCAGGGCAGCCTGGCCTATGCGCGCAACCTGGGTCAGATTGTGGCGCAGGCCTCGCGCGGTATTCAGGTACAGAGCATCTCCGGTGGTGGCGGTGATGGTGGTCACGCCAGCGGTGTGGTGATGTCGCTGGGTGGCTCGGGCGGCGATGCTGAATCATCAGGGTCGGCCACCATTGATAACTGCATTGATTCGTTTGCGCAGACTCTGTGCAGCGGCTGGCAACAGGGACAGATCTCAAGTTTTGGTAGCGCACTGTTTGCGCAGAGTGTGGCGGGTGGTGGTGGCGCCGGAGGTTCAACCAAGGGCATTTCTGCCGTGGGGGGCAGTGGCGCCTCGGGTGCTAATGCCGGTAAGGTAAGTGTTTACAACGCTGGCACTCTGTTAAGCACGGGTGCGCATCACAGCACCATTCATGCCCAGAGCGTTGGCGGCGGCGGTGGCCACGGCGGCGCGGCCGTCACTGGCGGCCTCAATGCCTCTGTGGCAATCGGCGGCAGCGGTGGCTCAGGCGGCACCGGTGACGACGTCGGTGTTTACAACATTGGCAATATTTCTGCTGGCTCCAGCACCGATCTGGCCAATTTCTCGCATGGCATCTTTGCACAGAGCGTGGGAGGTGGCGGTGGCAGCGCCGGTAGTGCGACATCCGGGTCCATTGGCCTCGGAGCGGCTATCGCGTTATCCATCGGTGGGCAAGGTGGTGCGGGCGCCAGTGCAGGCGCCGTGACAGTTAACAATTGCGGGTTTACCGATAGCGGTGCCTGCACATCAGGCGCTGGCGGCGGCACCATCCAGACCTTCGGTTCGCACTCGTCAGGTATCCACGCGCAGAGCGTGGGTGGCGGTGGTGGTGCGGGCGGCCTGGCTGCGTCTGGCGCCATGTCCAATGGAGCGGCCATAGCTGCCTCGCTGGGTGGCTCTGGCGGGCAGGGCGGCGCTGGGGGGCAGGTCACGGTTAATTCGCAGTCGCAATTCTCGACACTCGACGAGGCAGTGAGTGGCGCTGCAGACATCACCACTGGCGGTGTTTTTTCTTCAGGCATTTTTGCGCAGAGCGTCGGCGGTGGTGGTGGGTCTGCGGGCACTGCAATTACTGCGACAGCGGGTTCGGTAACGCTGAGCGCGGCCGGCGGTTCCGGACCGTTTTTCAAGATCGGCGGACGCAGCAACGATGGTGGCCTGGGTAACGACGGTGGTACGGTCAATGTCAACAGCTCCAGCCTGATCAATACCACTGGTAACCATGCGACCGCTATCGTCGCGCAGAGCGTGGGCGGCGGTGGTGGCCATGGCGGTTCTGATTTCAGTGGTTCAGCGTCACTCAATGGCAGCCTTTCCCTTGGGCTGGGTGGTGCTGGTGGTCCTGGCGGCATTGGGGGGCAGGTAAACCTGACAACCAGTGCCCTGTCTGGCAACAGCACGGCGGGCACCTTTGCTTCTTCCGGGCGTTATGCCATTCAGACGACAGGTCATCACGCGGATGGCATTCTGGCTCAGAGCGTGGGCGGTGGCGGCGGTACCGGGGGGACTTCGATCGATGGCACATTGTCGGCCAGGATTGCGGCATCATTGTCGCTGGGTGGCTCCGGCGGGCAAGGCGGTGTTTCGGACAAGGTGTCGCTGACCAATAATCTGAGTGTGCTGACCAGTGGCGATCATTCCAAAGGGCTGGTGGCGCAAAGTATTGGCGGTGGCGGCGGTAACGCCGGTGCCAGTATGTCAGCGTCGGTCGGGGGCACGGGAGCGTTTTCGGCAGCCGGCCTGACCATGGGCAACGCCGGAGGCATCCCGGCAGGTGGCAATGGTTCATTTGGCAATGCTGTCAGCTTGACCAACAATGCTCAGGTGACCACGCAGGGCGATTCCTTTGCATCGGCGGTTGTGGCGCAAAGCATCGGGGGTGGTGGTGGCCACGGCGGTGTCAGCGGCGCATTATCACTGGCGACCAAAGCGGCCATATCGGCAGCGATAGGCGGCAATGGTGGCACGGGCAACACGGCGGGTGCTGTCACGCTGACACAAAATGGTGGCAGTGTACTGACCAGTGGCAGCCATTCGCACGGTCTGCTGGCGCAAAGTATTGGTGGTGGTGGCGGTGCCGGCGGCTTTACATTGGCCGGTAGCGGTGGCGCCCAGGGTGTGGGCATCAGTGCCACGATCGGCGGCAATGGCGGTACCGGTGGCAATGGTTCCAGTGTCACGGTCAACACCACCTCCAGCAGCAATGGCGGTGGCGGCCAGCCGACATCCATCAAGGTGACCGGTGAGCATTCCAACGCCATTCTGGCACAGAGTATTGGCGGTGGCGGTGGCAACGGCGCTGTCAGTGTCAGTGTCTCTCTGGCGAGCAAACTGGCATTTGCGCAGGCAGATGTCCCATCGCTGAATCTGGGTAACAAGGCTGGCAGCGGTGGTACCGGCGGTGATGTGGCCGTTCATACGCAGGCCAGTCTGTCCTCCAGTGATTCTGCGGCACTGGTGGCGCAGAGCATCGGTGGCGGCGGTGGTCTCGGTGGGACCAAGGTCACCGGCGATTTTACTTTTGATCCGACGAGGGGCGAAGCAGATCTGTCGCTGGGCGCCAGTGGTGTAAATGGTGCAACTGGCGCTGAGGCTGGTAATGTTCTGGTTGACGCGGGCACTGGCGCCTCAAAACAGGGTGATATCAGCTCTTCCGGCAATCATGCACCAGGCATACTGGCGCAGAGTGTGGGTGGCGGCGGTGGTGCCGGTGGCTGGAGTTTTGCGGCCCGCTTTAAAGGCGGCGGCGAGGAGCCGGGCGTCGCGCCAGCATCGGCCATCGCCATGGGCGGCAAAGGCGGTATCGGTGGTAATTCAGGACAGGTTGTTGTTAATGACGTGGGTAATGTCAGCACCAGTGGCATCAACGCCCAGGGTGTTGTGGCGCAATCAATAGGTGGTGGCGGCGGCCATGGCGGTCTGGCTATCAGCGCCAGTGGCGCCTTGGGTGGCTCCAAAGTTGGTGTTGGCGGCATAGGCTTCGCGATGGGTGGCAGCGGTGGCAGTGGTGCCAACTCCGGTGCTGTGCAGGTGACAACTGCGACGGGCAGCCAGATTTCTACCAGTGGCCATTCCGCTGGCGGCATTCTGGCGCAAAGCATTGGCGGTGGCGGCGGCCAGGGTGGCGGTGCCCTGTCCATCGCGGCAGCGATTAACGCCAACTCTTTCAGCATTGCGCACGGTGGCTCGGGTGGCAGCGGTGGTGCGCCACAAACGGCGCAAATCAATGACATCACGGTGGGCGTTTCCGTGACCAATAACGGTCAGATCACTACAGGCGGGACGGCCAAATCGGATGATGCGTCTGCCATCCAGGCCCAGAGTGTCGGTGGTGGCGGTGGTAGCGCTGGCTTTACTGTCTCACTGGAAGGCAGTGGCGGCGTCGAGCCGCTGGACAACATCGGAGCCAGTATTTCCCTGGGCGCCAGCGGCGGTAATGGTAATTCCGGCAATCTGGTTTATGTCAGCAGCACGGGTAGTCTGACCACCACAGGTGATCGATCCAGCGGCATTCTGGCGCAGAGTGTGGGGGCGGGTGGTGGTCATGCCGGTTTCACATTCTCAGCTGATGCCAAGCTGGATTTGCCGCAGCACTCGCTGGGTGGCACGAACGGCAGCAATGGCAATGGCGGCCTGGTGAGAGTTCAAAATACCGGTAATGTCACAACCACTGGTGCTCAGGCCCATGGCATCGTCGCACAGAGCGTGGGTGCGGGCGGTGGTCATAGTGGTCTCAGTGTCAGCGGAACATTGAGCACCTCGGCAGATCTGTTCATGAACCTGGGCGGAGCAGGTAATGCGACAGGCCAGGGTGGCGAGATCGATTTACAGTCAAGTGGCACCTTTAATCTGAACGGCGCCCATTCGGTGGGTCTGCTGGCGCAAAGCATTGGCGGAGGCGGTGGCGTGGCAGGCGTCAGCCTTGGCAAATTGAACCTGACTGCAACGCCCAGGCTGAACATGACAGCCGGTGGCATGCAGGGCATCGGCGGCAAGGTAACGGTGTCAAATGCCAGCAGTGGCATTCTGCGTATGACATCCACAGGCAGTGATTCGCCCGGCATTCTGGCGCAATCCATTGCTGGTGGTGGCGGGTATAACTTTTTCTCGGCAGGCAGCAACACCAGTAACGCGGCGCTGGATGGAACCGTGCAGCTGGGTGCCACATCGGCCGGTGCAGCGGTATCAGGCACAGTCAGTGTGACTGACGGCACTATTAACACGCAGGGCGCGCGCTCTGCCGCTATTATCGCACAGAGTATCACTGGTGGTGGTGGCGTCATTAACGTTGCCAGCAAGGGCGCATTTGGTGTCAGCAGTATCCTGGGTATGCTCGGCGGTTCGGCGCTGTCTACCGCTGGCGATGTGACGGTGACCAGTCTCAGCCAATTGACCACGCAGGGCGATGACTCCCAGGCCATTGTGGCGCAGAGCATCAGTGGTGGCGGTGGGGTGCTGAATGCGGATTCGGTCGCCAGTCTGCGGCTGGGTGCGGCTGGCGCTCAGGGTACGGGCAATGCCGGCGCGGTCACGGTGAAGACAACTGGCCCCTCACTGACGACCAATGGCCAGCGTGCCAGTGTGCTGGTGGCACAGAGTATCGGCGGTGGCGGTGGTCTGTTGTCTGCTGGTGGCTCAGTCTCCGGTGGGCTGGATTCCAGCAAAATCGGTCTGGGCGGCGGCACCAGCAGCGCATTGACCTCAAGCGGCGGAGCAGTTTCTGTTAACAACTCGGCCACTGTTACGGCTAGCGGCGCGCGTGCTCACGGGCTGGTGGCACAAAGTATCGGCGGTGGCGGCGGTATGGTCTCTGCCAATGAGATTGTCAGCGGCAATACACTGACACCCTTCGCGTCGGCCAACGCCCAGGGCAGCGGTAATGGCGGTGTAGTGAATCTGACCAACACGGGCGCTATTTCGCTGTCAGATTCGGCAGCCATCGGCATTGTCGCGCAGAGTATTGGTGGCGGTGGTGGTCTGTTTGACGATGGCAGAATCGGTACCTCAGGTCCACAAATGGATATCGCCTGGGGCGGTGGTTCTGCATCTAATGTCAGCGGCAATGGCGGGAATGTCACGGTAACCAACTCCGCGTCCATCAAGGCGGGCGTTGGCATCCTGGCACAAAGTGCTGGTGGCGGTGGCGGCGCGATTGTCAGCTCTGTCTATGGAGCGGTGGCGGGTGGCTACGGTAAGGGCTCGGCTGGCAGTGTGTCGGTGACCAACCAGGGCACGATCAATGCGACGTCGATTGGCATCAGCGCGGCTGCCATGAGTGGTGACCAGCCACAGACGCAATCGCTGACCGTGGCCACCAACGGCTCAATCACGGCTGGCAATTACGGCATCATGGCGCAGGTTGCCGGCACGGCACCGGCGACAGCCTCGCAAAATCTGACCGTTAATGTGGGGCAAGCTGGGCTGACCTCGCAGCCGGTCATCAAGGCGAACACCAGTGTGCTGATGCAGACACAAGGTGCGGGTGTGCTCAACAACTATGGCACCATTGGAGACGGTATTCATGACTATGGAGCCGTGTTCAACAACGGCAGTCACACGTTTAACAATTACGGCACGTATATCGGTGCGTTTGGTGGCAATGGTCGCTTGACTGTCAACAACCAGGCGGGTGGTATTCTGAATATCGGTCAGTACTTTATCAACAATCAGGGAACCGTGCCCGCGCCTGCCACTGTGCCAGGCGACCTGAACAATCTGGGAGGTACCGTTTATCCGACGCCCGGTCGCCCAGCCATGCTCCATGTGAACGGCGCGTTTACACAGTCGTCAACTGGTACTTTGAAGATCGACTTTGATCCGAAGGTCTGGTACGAAACAAAGAATTATCCCTTTGATCAAATTAATCTTTTTGGAGGGGGACAGCTGTCACTGAAAGGAAACCTGGACTTCAATGTCATGAACCCCAGGTATCTGGGAGGAACCGGGTCGCTTTTTGTTAGGCTGGATAACGGCGAAGTCCTAGGTTGGGAAGAAGGTACTCAGCCTGACATCGACCTGAACATCAATTTCAGATCGCTGGTGTTGACCTTTAAGGGCGAGCTGGACACGCGAAATCGTGTTTACAATGTCACGTACAACACGGACTTTAACGTTCCGGGTCTGGACGATGACACGGCGGCTGTCGGTAAGCACATTAACGAACTGCTGATCAAAAACCGCTTCAACAGCTCGGACGATGACGCGGTGTTGATGGATGTGATCACTCAGACGGATTCTTACGGCATTTATCAGCTGTATAGCGACATGATCCCCAGCGGGCAAAGTAATTCCCTGTCCGCTGCGCTGGGTTACACCGCCGATCAGATGAATTCGTCCATGTATCACATGCAGTATGTGCTTCAAAATGGCTACGATTATGACGATTCGGAAATGTCCGACAACGGCGCGTATTTTAATCCCGCCAACCCGCGCATCCTGATCGCATATCAGGGTGATGATATTACTAGCGTCGTGGGTAACATGCCGGTACGTGACTCGCGGAAGGCAAGTGTGTGGTTTGCGCCAGTACGGATGGATGTCAGCAAGCAGGACAAACACGGCGTCAGCAATACCAAGCATACCGGTGGCACAATTGGTTTTGATTACCGTTTCTCGGATGCCTGGCTGGGTGGTTTTAGCCTGGGTTATGCGCAGTCGCAAACTGGCTACAGCACGCAGATGGGCCACAGCGACATCGATAACCTGTCTGTGTCCGCGCACACTGTGCGACAGTTCGGTGACCACTATGTCGCGGGCGCGCTGACTGTTGTGGATCACGACATCTACCACCAGCGGCAACACGCACTGGGAGGTACACCGGCGACCAACTACAGTAATTCCAGTAATCTCTCACTGGGCGCCAGCATAGAAGCGGGCACCAGCATTCGCCTGTCAACGTTCCGTGTGCAGCCTTACCTGCGGCTCAATGCTTACAGCATGAAGCAGGATGAGGCAAGCGAAGTGAGCAATTCTAACTTTGCGCTGTCGCTGAAAGAGCACACACTCGAGTCCTATGTATCAGAGCTGGGTGTGCATGTCTCAGGCCGCTGGAACCTGGACAACGGTCAGTTGATGCCGAGCTTTTCACTTGGCTGGCGGCATGAGCTGAGCGATGGCGAAACTGCACTTCCCACGCGCTTTAACGTGGCGGGCGATGAAGAGTTCCATTACAAGTTCGCGCACACACCCAGCGATCATGGCACGGCCTCTGTGGGGCTAAGCTACAACTCTCAGCGTGGCAATACTTTCGGCCTGTCAGCTTTCTATGAGGAAGGTGGACGTCACCGCGCGTCTGGTATCGAAGGGAAGGTGGTGATTCGCTTCTGAGGTAAAAAGGCTGCGGGTCAGGCGTGCGATTAACGCGACGTTTGACCCGCAATCACTTACAGGCTATCAGTACGTCTGCACTTTTCAATAACAACAAATTTCAATAACAACAATTTCCGATAACAACAACGGCGTCATAAGTGGAAAACGGTGATCTTTTAGCAACCTTGCTCAGTTGCGCATTTTTCATGGCTCTGGTTGCCTGGATCTCCTATCGCCAGACGCGGGGAGAGGTCAGTACGCAGGATGGCTATTTCCTGGCTGGCCGCGGGCTCAGTGCGGTGTTTATCGCGGGCTCCCTGTTGCTGACCAACCTGTCGGCCGAACAGCTGATCGGGCTTAATGGGTCTGCCTACGGTTTTAATCTCAGTAGCATGGCCTGGGAAGTCACGGCGGCATTTGCCACCATCTGCATGGCGTTTATCTTTCTGCCGCGCTATCTCGCCGGCGCATTCAGTACCCTGCCAGAGTTTCTCAATAATCGCTTTGACGATGGTGTACGGCGCCTGTCCGTCATCCTGTTCATGCTCGGGTATGGCCTGGTCACCATTCCTTCTGTGTTATATGCGGGCTCTATCGCGGTTATGCAGCTGTTTGATGTGCCGGGCCTGCTCGGCATCAGTTACAGCCAGGCGCTGCTGCTGACCATTGTTTCCATTGGTTTCACGGGCAGCCTGTATGCCGTCTTCGGGGGGCTGAAAGCAGTGGCTGTGTCGGACACGCTCAATGGGGTGGGGCTGTTGATCATCGGTTTCGCAGTCCCGCTTCTGGGGTTGTCCATGCTGGGCGAGGGCAGCATCAGCGCAGGTCTGTCGATTATTGTCAGTACCGACACAGACAAGCTTAATGCCATTGGCGGGCCGACTGACCCGACGCCGTTTGGCACCCTGTTTACCGGCATGGTCCTGGCCAACCTGTTTTATTGGTGTACCAATCAGTATGTGATTCAGCGCACCCTGGGGGCCCGAAATCTGGCTGAGGGTCAGAAAGGCGTGCTGTTTACCGGCTTCTTCAAGGTGATGGTGCCTTTCCTGATGATGATCCCTGGCGTCATTGCCTTTCATCTTTATGGCCCGGGTCTGGCCACCATCGATCTGGCCTATCCGCAGCTGGTTCGCGATGTATTGCCGGTTTACGCCTCGGGCTTTTTTCTGGCGGTGTTACTGGGTGCAGTCTTCAGTTCCTTCAATTCTTTGCTGAACAGTGCCGCCACTTTGTTCTGTCTGGATGTGTATGCGCCGCTGAAAAAGCAGCCGGTTGATGATAAAACCATGCTGCGTGTGGCGCGTGTCGCCAGTATTGTCATCGCACTGCTTTCCTTTTCGATTGCGCCTTTGCTTCAGTACGCGCCGGAAGGACTATGGCAGCTGATCCGCATGTTTACCGGGTTTTACAATATCCCAGTGATTGCGGTGGTCATGGTGGGTCTGTTCACTACCCGCGTGCCTGCGCTTGGCGCCAAGGTAGCCATCATTTTTCACGTGATTGCCTACGGTTTGCTGCGCTTTGTGTTTGACGAGGATGTGACTATCCATTTCCTGCACGTCTACGCGATACTGTTTGTTATTGAGGTAGCCATCATGCTGCTGTTCGGCCGACTGCAGCCGCGCCAGGAAGACTGGTCGTACCAGCCGCGCCGCCTGCTGGATCTGACCCCCTGGCGCTTCGCCGTGCCCTGTGCCGTGACGCTGATGTCCTGTGTGGTGGCGCTGTATCTGTTGTTCTCGCCGATCGGCCTGGTGGGCGGTTTGAGCAGCGCTTTCTGGCCATTGATGTTGCTGCTGATTCTGGTCAACATAGGCGTCTGGTGGCGCAGCGCTCGGATGCTTCAGAGCTGAAGTTTTGCCTGTACCTTAGTCATAATGAAACGGTAGTTATAGTGAGACAGTAGTCATAATGAGCAAAGCCCGTTTACGTTTTTTTGAAAACTCTGTGAATCAGCGGCACATCACGGATGCTGATCGCTACCTATACCGGCAGGACCCGCCCCGGTACAAACTGGTTGTCATCGGCACCGGCACCATGGGGCAGGAGCATATGCGGGTGGCGGCGCTGCTGGGTCGGGCCAGTGTGCTGGGTATCTATGATGCGCATACGCACAGCATGGACGCGGCAGAACAGGCCTACCGGTTGATCAGCAGCGAGCCATTGCGGCGCTATGACAGTCTGGAATCTGCCTGCAATGATCCTGAGGCTGATGTGCTGATGATCTGCACGCCCAACCATACGCACCTCGACGTACTGAAAACCGTGCTGGCAAGTGGCAAACCCATCTTTTTGGAAAAGCCCATGGCAACCACCCTGGCCGATGCCGCTGCTCTGATGGAAGCAGCGCAGTCTCACAGCGCCTTTGTGCAGATTGGTCTGCAGTACCGATACAAGGCGCAGTATCGGGAAGCTTTTCATGAGGTGCAGGCGCGCCACAGCCTGGGGCGGGTTCACACCATCAGCATGAGTGAGTACCGCCCACCGTTTCTGGATAAAGTAGGGCAGTGGAACAAGTTCAACCGCAACACCGGCGGCACACTGGTGGAGAAATGCTGCCATTACTTTGATCTGATTAACCTGATGGCTGACTCGACGGCGGTTCGGGTGTATGCCAGTGGCGGCCAGGCCGTTAATTTTCTGGATTTCAAAAAAGCGGGTGAATCAGCCGACATCGACGATCATGCCTTTGTCTGTATCGACTACGCCAATGGTGTGCGGGCCAGTTTTACACTCAATATGTTCTGTCCGGATTTTACCGAAGAGATGATTGTGGTGGGTGAGCAGGGACGATTGATCACCAGTGAGCGTTTTGATTTTCATGCACAGGTCCCGACACAGACTTCGATCAATGTCGAGCTGGGGGAGAACGGGGCGTCGCGGCGCACCGAACTGTCTTACCCCAAACTGATTGAACAAAGTGGGCATCATGGCGCTACCTACTATGAGCATATCGCGCTGATGGATCAGCTGGATGGCAAGGCGGCCGATTGTGCCACCGTAGAGCAGGGTCTCTGGTCAATGATTGTTGCCAGCGCCGCGCAGGCTTCCATGGCCAGTGGGCTGGCCATCAATATCGAACATTTTCTGCAGGAGCAGCACCTGCAACATTTTATGACAGGCAATTCGAAATGAGTGAGTGTATTAAGGTAAAACAGGACCAGATGCCGGCAGTGGGATTCGGTCTTTGGAAAATAGCCAAACAGGATACAGCAGAGATGGTGCGTCAGGCCATTTTGGCCGGTTATCGACATCTGGATAGCGCAGCCGACTACGGTAACGAGGCCGAGGCCGGTGACGGCATCCGTCAAGCGATTGAGCAGGGCCTGTGTACGCGCGATGAGCTGTGGGTGACCTCCAAGTTGTGGAACACCTTCCATCGACCTGAGCATGTGCGCGAGGCCTGCGAGAAATCGCTGTCCGATCTGGGCCTTGATTATCTGGATCTGTACCTGGTGCATTTTCCGATTTCCCTGAAGTATGTGCCGATTGATCAACGCTATCCGCCGGAGTGGCTGTTTGACCCGGAAGCGGATAATCCCACCATGGAGATTGACCCGGTAGCACTGTCAGATACCTGGCAGGCCATGGAGGAGCTGGTGGATGCTGGCCTGGTGCGTCAGATTGGAGTGTGCAATTACAATAGTGCACTGCTGCATGACTTGATGGCCTACGCCAGGATAAAGCCGGCCATGCTGCAGATCGAGTCACACCCCTACCTGACGCAGGAAAGACTGATACGCCTGGCCAGCCACTACGAGTTGGCGGTGACAGCTTTCTCGCCCCTGGGCGCGGGCTCCTACATTGAACTGGATATGGCCAGCGAGCAGGAATCCGTGTTAAACCAGCCGGTGGTCCGCAGGATTGCAGACCGCCTGCAACGCTCGCCGGCGCAGGTTGTCTTGCGCTGGGGTGTGCAGCGAGGTACTGCGGTTATTCCCAAAACCTCGCGCGTGGAGCGTCTGTCAGAGAACATTAATGTATTTGATTTTGAGCTAGGCGACGATGATATGGCGGCCATCTCGGCGCTAAACCAGAACCGGCGTTTTAACGATCCCGGCGCATTTTGTGAACAGGCCTTTGGCTGTTTTTACCCCATTTATGACTGAGGTGGATGTGCGTACAGATGGCATGAGCCCGGCGATAAACGTCGAGACAATCAAGGTTCCAGAGCAGCAGCATCATCCTGAAGCGTTTCCACTGGTATATGCCATGGAAGCGGGAAGCCACGCTGATTCCGATTCAGTGTCGGCGTGGATACACACGAACCTGACCCGGATAAAACAGGCACTGTCGCAGCACGGTGCCATTTTGTTTCGTGGCTTTCCCGTGGCGACCGATCAGGACTTTGATGCTTTCATTCAGTCTTTTGGCATGAAGAACTTTACCTATACTGACTCGCTTTCCAATGCCGTCAGGCGCAACCGCACGGAACGGGTTTTTACTGCCAACGAGGCGCCTGCCGATGTGGCAATCTACCTGCATCATGAGATGGCGCAGACGCCCGTGTTCCCGTCGGCGCTGTTCTTCTTTTGTGAAAAGGCGGCGGCGGTAGGTGGTGCGACGCCGCTGTGTCGATCGGACGTTTTGCTGGAGCAGATGCAGTCGCGGATGCCAGACTTTGTTCAGGCCTGCGAGACGAAAGGCGTGAAGTACACCAATACCATGCCCTTCGAAGAAGACCTGAAGTCGGGTCAGGGGCGCAGCTGGCGCAGTACGCTGAACGCAGCTGACAAGGCAGGCGCTGAGGCCAAACTCAAAACGCTGGGGTATCAGTGGCAATGGTTGCCCGGTGATGACCTGCGCGTCACGACGCCGGTGCTGCCGGCCGTCAGAGAGCTGGACAGTGGACGGCGTGTGTTCTTTAATCAGTTAATTGCGGCCTTCCGGGGCTGGCAGGACGCACGGAATGTCGCGCAAAAATCCATCAGTTTTGGTGATGGAAGTGTTATCGATCCGGCGGCCATGGCGACGGTGATAGAGATGGCCGACGACCTAACCTATGACATGAGATGGCAGACGGGCGACGTCGCGCTGGTCGATAATTTTCTGGTGATGCATGGCCGCAGACCTTTTGAAGGAGAACGAAAGGTTCTGGCCTCACTACTGGCATAATCAATATGCGATCATTGGCACGCTTTAGAATCATCCTGATGCTTGGTGTGCTAATGGCGCTAAGTCCGATCGGTGCGCGGCTGCTGGCACAGCAAGAGCACTCCCCTCCGCTTAATGAGTTCGGTCAGCCTGATCTGCAGGGTTACTGGAGTTTTGGAACCTTGACGCCGTTGCAGCGCCCCGAGCATCTGGCCGACAAAGTATTCATGACCGAGCAGGAAGCCGAGGCGTTTGAGCAGGGCGTGCTGGATAACCGGCAGGCCGTTTTTGAACGCGAGCCTTCCGGCCTGGATATCAGCTACAACGACTTCTGGGATGAGTGGGGTGATGGCGTTGGCGACAATCTGCGCACCTCAATTATTGTCAGTCCCGCTAACGGTCGCATTCCCGAACTAATCCCCGGCGCCGTTTTGCAGCGCAGTTCCTCTCGCGATGATGTGATGAGCGAGCGCCCCGCGCGTTTTTTGCTGGGCGGCATCAGCAAAGATGGCCCGGAAGACCGGGGTTTGTCTGAGCGCTGCCTGACCGGCTTTAACACGGGACCGCCGATGCTGCCCAGCAAATACAATAACAATATGCAGCTGTTGCAGTTCAAGGATCATGTGGTGATTGTGACCGAGATGATTCACGACGCGCGTATTATCCCCTTGGACGGACGTCCTCACCTGCCACCGGAAATCACACAATGGGGCGGCAATTCGCGTGGGCATTGGGAGGGCAATACCCTGGTGGTCAATACGCGAAACTTCACCGACAAAATGGCCAGCCTGTCGCAGCCCTATGCCGCCTGGGGCTCTGCAAAGGACATGCATCTGGAGGAGCGCTTCAGACTGAATGACAACGGCTCTCTGGTTTACGAGTTCACCATCAACGACCCCGCCACATTCGTCGAACCCATCAAGGGTATCCTGCACATGCGCCGATCACCGGACCGCATCTACGAGTATGCATGCCATGAGGGAAATTATGCCTTGCCGGGCATACTGGCCGGAGCGAGACAGGCAGAGGCTGCTGGTCTTTCAGCAGAACAGTTTCGGGAATGATTTCGGGTAAATTGGCTGCTGGCAATTGCGTCTAAAACACAGATGCAAATAAGGCTGGCGTTTGGGCCTGAAAAGTCTTAAATGAGTGGTTTTGCGGTCTGATACGGATGTATCAAATGGTGCCCAGGAGAGGACTTGAACCTCGACGTTACTTCTTATCTATTTGATTTATAAGGTTTATATTTTTACGTTTGTGTCGTGGAGGGCCAATGTGAATACCCTTTGTGACATCTCCTTTACGTCTACATAATAGCTCTGAGGTGAGTTGGGAGCAAGCTGTTGGCTGAATTCTCATATAATTGAGGATAATAACGATCCGTAGTTAGCGTCCGGTTCGTTTCCATGTAATCAAGAAACTCAGACGTCGAGTCTTAGAAGCAATAAGGAGTCTTTCTATGGCTCTGGAGGAGGTGTGTTTCAAGCAATGCTTGGATTTGTGGGGGCGACGAGCATTGGTGTGGGCTAGGAGGAAACTTAGCCCCGTTCAACTGTTCAGTGCTGATGGGGGCTAAGCTGTCTTAGGCTGCGACAGAGGTTCGATTTCTAATATTAGAAGCAATAACCCTAGTGAGATGCTTGCTGCATCCGATAATCTTTACCTTTGATAGGAACGGTTCAAGCCCTATTTCGGCCGATAGAACGCCAAACAACTCATCCGCATAAGAGTCGGAAATTGATTTTACCGCCGACAAGTCGATTCTTATGCAAGGATCGCTAGTCAATTTTTGTCGAATGGTCCGGCGTAATTCGCGCGCGGAGGTTCTTGAAGCGAGGTCGCTTTCTTCGATTCTAATGTCTCTGTTATCCATGGTTGTCATCCTCTAGCCGCTTAATAATATAGGACAATTCCGGGCTATCTTGGGACTCTTCGGATCCTTTGCTTAAGGCTGAAGCTCTCAATCTACAGGAGATGGCTACACCCTTCCATTGGATCGGTAGACGCTTATATATGGTATCCTTGTTTTCATCAATAGTAAATAATGCGTCTCCAGATGCTATTTGCAGAGAACCGGAATAAGCATTGACAAGACGAACTAGTTTCGCCAGGCCAAGCCCTTGGTGATTATTTTCACTGTCTCGAACTGGCACAGACGAGCCAAAAGGGGATCTAAGACAGTCCTCTGGAATTCTCTGAGTCCAAGGGTCGTCATGCAATTTCGTTGAATTCCCTTCTTGGATACACCATTCGATAGCCTCTTGGTGGCTTGAGCATTCCTTTTTCGATCGATGCATTTCACCCATAAATCCGAGCCCGAGATCAGCTAAGGCAAATTCAACATAAGTATCGTCCTCACGTGGGACTTTGTACTTTTGAGCCATAGAGAAGCCAGTAGCTTTTCCGTGTGCCCACACATTATCGTGTAGCTCCCCTACCACCTCCATGAGTGCCCTCAGTCCTGGCGCATCAGGTGCGGCTGAGGCGCGCAAGCAACTGTTTATGGTTCGCGTTGCGTCGTTTGTCTGCCCCGCAGAATTTAGTGCTGTTATTGGAGAGTACCTGAAACCTTGATTACATCTTTGGTGGGGATAACTATCGGTGCCGTCCAAGCTGAGAATTTGTTCAAGCTTAATAGCTTGAGCGTATCTCTCTTGTGACTCACCATTAAACTCAAGTTCTGCAAAGGTCCGATTATAACTATTAGCCAAAGCAGCTATGGTAACCCAGCAGCCGGGGGTGCAGTATCCGTCGGGTACACGAAAAGGTTCGGTAGGGTCGAATGATGATCTCGAAAGATAAGTTAGTGTGTTTTCTAAATTATAAGTCATACAGGCTACGGTGCTCGACGAAAGCTCGTCTTTTCGCGGGTCCTAAGTTGTGTGAGGAATTAAGCCTGATCGAGATGGTCGGATTTGCGACTTTGGCAACCAAGAGAAAGCTTTAACCATTCGAAGATGCTTATCTGTTTGATTGATAATATTTTTTATACTCTCGCGTCCCTCGTGGGGTGGGTAGGCTGGATACCTATTTCCCCCCCCCAGTGGCGCAGATTGTAGCGCTTACCTTTCAAGTGCGGCAAGCTAAGTGATGGAGACTCGTGGGTTCTGCTTTTATCTCGATAGAACTCATCCACTGCCCTGATACAGCTCCCACTCAAGCTCGCCCAAATCATCTTCAGTGGAAAGCCGCGGTGTTCTGGGTGCCGAAAGGGCCCGCCGCGGATGTGGGGCAGCGCCGAACAAGACTCACAAGATTAGCGTGATTGCCCCGCTAAGCCGGGATCACTATATAACAACAAGCGAAGTGTCCGGTTCAAATTGAGACCAACTCACCAATAGGCTTAGAGTGTTAATATACCCGTCAATTTTTCAATGTTCTGGATCCGTCCATGAGTCAACGAGTAGGGTATGCTCGCGTATCGAGTGATGATCAGCATCTGGATTTGCAGCGTGATGCGCTTAGGCAAGCAGGATGCGGCTTGATTTACGAGGAAGCATTAAGTGGAAAGAGTGCCTCTCGTCCAGAAATTGAGCAGTGCCGCAAGTCGTTGCGAGTGGGTGACACTCTGGTGGTATGGAGGCTGGAACGTCTAGGGCGCAGTTTGCCCGATTTGGTGCAGATAATCGCTGACCTTGAACATAGAGGCATAGGCTTCGAAAGTTTAGCAGATAAGATCGAGACCGGCGGTGCAGAGGGCAAGTTGGTTTTTCATATATTTGCGGCGCTGGCTGAGTTCGAGAGGAGTTTGATTCGGGAGCGAACTCAAGCCGGGCTGGCCGCTGCGCGTGCTAGAGGCCGGGTGGGCGGACGCAAGCCGAAATTGGACGACAAACAGATACGCCAAATCAAGACCCTGCTGCGCGCTCCTAACACACGCGTTGCCGAAGAGGCCCGAGACTATGGTGTGTCGAGGACAACCATTTATAAGCATTGCGGCATAGTGCAGCCGCGTCATCAATAGCAAACTTACTAAGTGAGAAAGTGATTCCGTGTCCAGACTGACTGATTTGATTGCCAAGACAAAAACCAAAGATGCGACGCTAGGGGCCGATCTCGAGCGAGAAGTCAAATTACTCTCGTCACGACTTCCCTTCGGGCTGAATTTCGAACGACATAGCCCTGAAGCGGTTGAGTTGCCCCTACGGCCGATTCGAAAAGGGGATAAGGTGCGCATACTCTCCCAACGTGGACCGGTAGAGGAAGAAGATCATCGACTATGGCAGGTCAAGAGCGTTAATCAAGCCAAGAGGCTGGCTGACTTGGAGTTACTGGGTGCGGCGGAGGTAGAAACACAGACCTTTGAGATAGATAACCTCGTGGTGGTGGCCGAATTCCGTGACACGATCTATCCCGGCCTGGTCAGTACCGGCAAGATGCAGCGCGGTGGTGACAAGCCGTTCCATACAGTCATTAATGGCGAAAATTACCACGTTTTGAAGGCGCTGACTTACACCCATCGCGGCAAGGTTGATGTCATCTACATTGATCCACCTTATAACACTGGAGCAAAGGACTGGAAGTACAACAACGATTACGTTGGAGAGGAAGACCTTTATCGACACAGCAAGTGGTTGGCCATGATGGAGCGCCGATTAATTGTAGCGAAGGAGTTGTTGAATCCAGCAGATTCAGTGTTGATTGTCACGATTGATGAAAAAGAGTACTTGCGGCTGGGGTTGTTGTTGGAGCAGACGTTTCCAGAAGCCAAGGTCCAGATGATCTCGTCTGTTATTAATCCGAAAGGTACTGCGCGAACTACATATTTCTCGAGAACCGACGAGTTCATCTTTTTCGTTTTCTTTGGTGACTCAATGGTACCTGATCGCTCTGGCAGTGGTGAAGCAAAAGAGGTCAGATGGAGATACCTGAGAAGAACAGATGTGGAGTCCGCACGAGGTACGAAGAAGGGCGGGCCAGCACAGTTCTATCCGATCTACGTGAATGACAACACGGGTAAAATTGAGCTAATTGGCGAACCGTTACTCCATGGTGAATCGCGTGCAAACGCTCCAACGCTTCCAGGATGCACCACTGTTTTTCCAATTCGTGAGGAAGATGGAATGGAGATGAACTGGGGGTTGATTAGCTCAAGTTTAAAAAAGTCTCTAGATGCAGGTTTTGTGCGAGTTTCTAAAAACCAATCTTCTGAATTGCAGCCTTATGTTTTTTCTTACTTGACAGCACCGAACATCAAGAAGATTGACAGTGGAAGGCTCATTAAATCCGGGCAGCGGGCCGACGGATCTTGGATTGTCATAGATCCCTCTGGTAAATCCGCTCGGCCAACAACAACATGGAGGGATGCGACACATGAAGCTGGTGCTTATGGCACGTCTTTACTGCGTGCACTGTTGCCTGGACGAAAATTCCCCTTTCCTAAAAGTCTGTACGCGGTAGAGGATGCCCTTCGTTTGTTCGTTGAAGGTAAACCTGAGGCAATTGTGCTCGATTTCTTCTCTGGCTCAGGTACCACCGCTCATGCCCTGATGAGGCTGAACAGCCTGGACGGTGGGCAACGCCAATGTATAAGCGTGACTAACAATGAAGTATCCGCGGATGAACAAAAGGAGTTGCGTGAATCGGGTTTGCGGCCTGGAGATCCAGAGTGGGAAAAAAGAGGCATTTGCGATCACATTACCAAACCTCGCATTGCTGCTGCTATTTCAGGGATGACTCCTGAAAATAGCCCGATTGAAGAGACTTATATTACGGGTAAGACGATTCAGAAAGAGGTGTGTCGCTACTTCGCTCACGTTGGTTTTGTCGATCCAGCTCTGCTCAACTCTACGGTTAAGAAGCAGTTCTTAGCACTGGTTGGCGGGTTGCCACAAAATTTGGTTAAGGGGCCTTGTCCCTACATAGTTAGCGAAGACCACGTCTCTAGCGTATTATTCGAACCCGAGGCCGCAGACGAATGGCTTGAGGCCCTGGATGGGCAAGAGCACATCACACGATTCTATATAATCACCAAGGCTAAAAAAGATTTTGAGCATCTCAAAGGTCGGGTGACGGAATTGCTTGGCCCGTTGACGGTGCGCGAAGAAGAAAGGTCTTCTATTGGGGAAGGTTTAGAGGAAAACGCCGAGTTTTTTACCCTGACTTATGAAACACCCGTCGCAGTTAGTCACAATCTGGCTTATAAAAAAGTCGCCCCGTTGCTTTGGCTTCGCGCTGGGGCACGAGGGAACCGCATAGACAAGCTGCCTGACGATGGCTGGGCGGTGGTTGATACCTATGGGCTGTTAACTAATGTGGATGCAGCCACTCCCTTCATTCAGGCGATAAAGAAAGTTGATAGTATGCGCATCGCCTATATCGTGACTGACGATGACCGAAGATTCCAGGCCATTGCAAAGAGGTTGCCAGATGACGTTGAGCCTGTGCGACTGTACAAGTCTTACCTCACCAATTTCAGCTTCACCAACGGAGAGTAAAAGATGAAGTTCACGCTTAAAGACTATCAGCGCGACGCCGTCCGCGACTCTTTGAATAACTTGGGTAAAGCACGCCGCCTTTGGCGCAACGAGGCCGATAGAACAGCGTTCTCACTGACGGCGGTAACTGGTGCTGGTAAGACCGTTATGGCTGCAGCTGCTTTTGAAGCACTGTTCCACGGGGACGATGAGTTCAGCTTTGACGCTGATCCGGGCGCAGTGGTGATTTGGTTCAGCGATGACCCCTCATTGAATGAACAAACACGATTTAGATTCATCGAGGCCAGTGACCGTATCAATTATACTGACTTAGTAGTTGTTGAAAATACCTTTAACAGGCCCAAATTCCAGCCAGGAAAAATATATTTCCTCAACACCCAAAAGCTCAGTAAGAACAGCTTGTTGGTTCGAGGCTATGACCCCGAAGAAATGGTCGCCAAATTGGATGGGACTTTCCCCGACATGCGACCGGATCTGCGGGCTTATACTATCTGGGACACCATTCAAAACACAATTGAGGATCCAGATTTAACGCTGTATCTGGTGCTCGATGAAGCCCATCGCGGTATGGGTACCCCGACAGCAGCCTCAATAAACGCCAAGGGCACGATCGTTCAGAGACTCATCAACGGCGTGGGTAGCGTGCCTGGCATACCGGTGGTGTGGGGCATTTCTGCCACAGTGGAAAGGTTCAATACTGCGATAGAGTCAGCGGGCAAGCACATCAAATTGCCTAACGTGGTTGTTGATGCATCTAAGGTGCAGGAGTCTGGTCTTATCAAAGACACAATCCTGCTTGATATACCGGATGAAACAGGCGATTTTGATACAGTACTGGTAAGGCGTGCGACTGATAAATTGAAGGAATCAACCTCAGCGTGGAGCGCCTACTCCAAGCAGCAGCAAGAATCCCACGCGGTCGTCCCCTTAATGGTTTTACAGGTTCCCAATACGCCCGACCCCAATGAAATAGGTAGGGCTTTGGATACGATTTTTGAGCGTTATCCTGATCTGCCTGCAGCTTGTGTGGCGCATGTATTCGGCGATCACACGACGCATCGGTTCGGTAATCGCGATGTGCCTTACATTGAGCCACAGCGAGTTGAAGAGTCGACATGGGTGCGTGTGCTGATCGCCAAGGATGCCATCAGTACAGGTTGGGATTGCCCGCGCGCAGAGGTAATGATTTCTTTCCGGGCAGCTAGCGATAAAACGCATATCACACAGTTGCTGGGACGGCTAGTTCGCTCGCCTCTGGCTCGCCGTATTCCTGGTAATGATCGCCTGAATGCCGTTGACTGTTTGCTGCCAAAATTTAATCGGACGGCTGTTGAGCAGGTTGTCGAAGAGCTGACAACAGGCAATGATGCGGCTGCCCCTGGGCGTGTCTTGATGGATTACATAGAGGTGGTGCCGAACCCGTCTGCGTCTCCTTCGGTGTGGGAG
Source organism: Pseudohongiella sp. O18 (assembly GCF_021729085.1). Classification (GTDB taxonomy): domain Bacteria; phylum Pseudomonadota; class Gammaproteobacteria; order Pseudomonadales; family Pseudohongiellaceae; genus Pseudohongiella. Next base: position 1,366,683 of record NZ_JAJSAR010000001.1, read on the forward strand.
ACTTTTGAGGCGTTGCCTTCGCAAACTCGCCCCCAACGTGGCGCCAAGCCAGCGATCAGGTTAACTGCGTTGGCTCATGAATTGTCATCCGACAATATTCTGTCCGGTGCAGGCGCTCTCGCACATGCCCATATGCATTCAGCTTTGGATAAGTTTCAGGCTGAGCACAAGGCAAAGATAACCGACAAAAGAAAGTCTGTACTGGTTTTAGATGGGAAAACAGTAAAGGCAGATATGCTCGATCAAGGCCGTAGTCTGGAGCAGTTTTGGGAAGATGCCGACGTTGCAGTAATAGACGATGCCTACCGCCGAGCGGCACGTATTTTTAGCCCTGCGATTGCCCACTCCTACGTTGATCATTTAGCCAGCCAGGAAGCCGACAGAGAATCGGATCCGGAGGAATTTCTGGAGGCGGTAGTTGAAGCTCGCGTAACCGTTGCTGGTTTAGGGTTAGTAATGGAAGTACAAGATTATTTCGATGCGCAGGCTGATAACTTGGCTAAGCATTGGTTCGCCAAATACCGACCTCTCATCAAGGCGTTAAGCGATGATCGCAGAGAATCTTATCGGCAGATCATCGAAATGAGCACCGAGCCTCAAGATGTGGGGATGCTTAAGCCTGAGGCCCGGTATGAGGCCACCAAGTCGAACGAGAACGGTGTGGTGAGAGCGCTACCGTTCTGGGATGGCCATTTGTTGTGCGACCAAACCGGCAAGTATCCTGCTGATCTGAATGACTGGGAACGGACGGTCGTAGAGACTGAGTCAGCCAAGCCGGGATTCGCCTTCTGGTATCGCAACCCGCAGCAACCAGGGCAGGCGTCATTGGGTATTGCCTATGAGAAGTCCAGCGAGTATGGGATTGTTCGTCCAGACTTTTTGTTCTTTGCTGAACATGACGGAAGCTTAGTTGTCGATCTGATTGATCCGCACGGTCTGCATTTGGCTGATGCTCTCCCTAAACTGCAAGGCTTGGCGCTGTACGCTGCAAGCCATAGTGCTGTTTTTCGACGGATTGAGTCGCTAGCCAAAGTGAAGGAAAGCGGCGAACTTCGAGTGCTCGACTTGAAACGGCAGGACGTGCGTAGTGCGATCGCTATCGCCGAGGATGCGGAGGCATTGTTCCGAAGTGGGCTTGCAGATGACTATTCGTGATTTTACAAGCAATAGGGTAATCAGAGTAAAACTCGTCGTTTTCATCATCGCCACAGAGGCAGTGAAGTGTGATTGATAGCGGCTGCAAGCATTTGAATCAGGGGGAAGTATGGGGGATCAGTACACCTTCGCAAAATTCTGGCGCTGCGCGCTCCAGCTAAATCCTTTCGGTTACAACGGGACCTATCGGGGCGCCGATCACGGTCTGGATGAGGCGGGGTACAACCACGCAATACTCCAGAAATGCCTTGAGCTGAACATTTCCGTAGTCGGCCTAGCCGACCACGGAAGCGTAGCCAGCGTGGACGCATTGCGTGAAGTGCTTCAGTCGCACGGGATTGTGGTATTCCCAGGCTTTGAGATCGCTTCGAATGACAAGACCCATTATGTCTGCCTGTTTTCTGAGGAAACGACAGGTCAGCAGCTCGAACGCTACCTAGGCAGTCTCGACCTGCTCGATCCTACGAATGGTGTCCGCCCTTCTATTTTGAGTTCAGAGTCGTTGATCGAGAAAGTCGACCAGCTCGGCGGTTTTATCTATGCAGCGCATTGTACCCACGACAGTGGTCTCTTGAAGAATCGCCTCAATCATGTATGGAAGCTACCTAAGCTGCGTTCGGCGCAGATACCGGGCTCGGTAGACGACTTGGCGGGGGTGGAAAGCGACTTCTATCGCAAGGTGCTTTTGAACAAGGACGATGCCTACCGACGCGAACGGCCCATAGCTGTCATCAATGCCAAAGATGTAGCCAAACCGGAAGACTTGGTGCAACCAGGAGCCACTTGCTTTATCAAAATGACGCGGCCTAACTTTGCGGCGTTCAAGGTGGCTTTCCTTGACCCACGATCCCGCATCCGCTTGTATTCGCAGCAGGCTGGAAGTCCGATTGGCAAGGTGCTCAGCATGACCGTCACGGGGGGATACCTGGATGGCGTCAGCGTGAACTTCTCCGATCACCTCAACACTGTCATCGGTGGTCGAGGGACGGGTAAATCAACTTTGCTCGAATGTCTGCGTTACGCCTTGGACCTTCCACCCAAAAGCAAGCAAGCATTGAAGCACCATCAGGAGATCATCAAGGAAAATCTTGGACGTGCAGCTGGCCGATTGGAGCTAGTGGTGGTGTCGTCGGCTCAGAACGGAAAACAGTATACTGTCTCAAGGCGTTATGGTGAACCGCCGATCGTTCGCGACTTGGGCGGCAATGTTTCCACCCTTCTCCCGAGAGACTTGCTCCCTGGCATCGACATTTATGGACAGAACGAAATCTACGAGCTGGCTCAGGACACATGTAGCCGAGTGCAATTGCTGGATCGATTTCTTCCACAGGACAGAGACTATGAGACGAAGAGCGCCGACGTCCACCGGCGCTTGATCGAGAGCCGGCAGAAGCTCGCGAAGTCCTTGTCCGACTTCGATGACGTGAAGGCGCAGGTGGGTCGACTTCCGAAGTTGGAAGAGCAGCTACGTGTGTTTGAAGAAATTGGCATCAAGGAGAAGTTGGCTAAGACCTCGCTTATCGCCAGAGAACGTGAGATTGCCAATAGTGCCACGGAGAGCGTCCAGTTTCTGCGTAATGCCCTTGACGATTTTTGCGACAGCCTGCCCGACTTAGGATTCATCAACGATGAAGCTCTCGAAGGGCTGCCCGACGCTGCCCAGTTGGTTGTGATGCGTACGACTCTGGAGAGGGTAAGTCAAGGCTTCATCGGCCATCTAAAAGCCATGACGAATTTGTTGGATGAGGCGTCAGACCAGTTCAATGTTCAGCGAGAGGCTTGGCAGCAGGCCATCGAGAGGCATGAGGTCGAACTGGAGAAGGCGCTTCGGACGCTTCCTACTGCGGCTGGTAAAAGTGGGCAGGAAGTTGGTGTCGCCTATCAACGGCTTACTGGAGAAATCGAGCGCATCATGCTAATGAAGGCAAAGCTGTCAACTCACGAGGCCAAATGTAATTCCTTGAAGCAAGAGCGGCGCAACTTGTTAGCCGAGCTGTCTGATCTGCGAGCGCAGCGCATTCAGGCGTTAAAGAGGGCCGCTAAGCGCCTGAACAAGCAACTTGAGGGCAAGCTCAAGGTAGAGATCGTGCCGGAGGCCGACCGCTCTCCGCTGCTAAACTTCCTGCTGGGGTGCAAACTGGAAGGTATCGGGGAGAAGCGATTGGCGTGGATCGAAGAGGCTGAGATGGTACGCCCGTTGTCGTTGGTTCAGTCGATCCAGAATGGTTCGACCGATGTTCAACTGGATTGGGGTGTCACTCAGATGGTGGCCGAGGCGCTGGCCAGGCTCCAGCCATCTCAGCTCATGGAGCTAGAGGCACTGGAGCTGGATCATAGGGTGGACATTTTCCTCAACGTCACTCACGGTCAGGCTGATCCGCTGTTCCGCCCGTTGAGCAAGCTATCGACTGGACAGCAATGCACGGCGATATTGCATATGTTACTTCTGGAGAACGCCGATCCACTGCTCATGGATCAGCCGGAGGATAACTTGGACAATGCTTTCATCGCGGAACGAATCGTCACCGAGCTGAGGGATGCCAAGACTAGTCGGCAATTCTTGTTTGCGACGCATAACGCCAACATACCTGTGTTTGGAGACGCTGAGTGGATCGGTGTCTTTACTGCGGGCGAGAATCAGGGCTACCTTGGGCTAGAGGCGCAAGGGTCGATTGACGTGCCGGTGATTCGGAATCAAGTTGCAAGCATTCTGGAAGGAGGGCGCGATGCCTTCATCCAGCGCAAGGAAAAGTACGAATTCTGAAGCGCTGAGTCAGCGGATTGTAAAAGGAGCGGATAGGGTTTTGCTCTGGTTTCAAAAAAGTCAGGTCTGACCTCTCAAGATAAGAGGATCAGTGGATCCGGTCGCTGCATTAATGATTAGAGATGTCGCCGTTAGCAGGAAATATTGCTTGCTCTGCGCGCAAGCTAGATTATCCGTGGCTGAATCACATAAAAGCCCTTGCCGGTGCCATCGCCGACTTACTTATACGTGCCAAGGTCTATCGCTTTTCGGTGTAGAGACGTATTCAAACAAACCCTCCAAGTCACCGGACAGAGGATCATGGCGCTCCGCCCAGTCTTTCGCCCACTGTATCCACTCCGCTATCGCCTTGCCGTGGACATCTATTGTTGAATCTTGGGTAGCCGCCATTTCCTCTATTCTTTGAATTAGCTTTCGCACTCGGGCGGCCTCTTCACACCTACCGGACGCAACAATGAAGCGCTCCCAGCACTCCTCGTTAGCTTTGATCCGCTGCGCCTCTCGATGCCGTCGATTCCGCTCCTCGTCATCTCGACGGCGTTGTTCCTCTCTCTCCCGCTTTTGTTCTACTAGCAACGGTCCGGCAGTCTTGAATATCCTCACAATATCCGGGACATCTTCTTCTAGGGTATGCTCGTCGTTTTCCTCTGCCCAGCGCGTCGTAAGGCCTCTGGGGAGCCAGGTCTTTATATTGAGCATCAATCTGCCGCTGAACTGGCGCTCAATTTTGTGGGTTTTGCCTTTGTTCCAGGGTTCGACAACCTCTTGCTTCGTAAGCGGCATTTTTACTTGTTTGTACCGCTCAGTGATGTTGAACTCCACTGGTATCCCTTCATAGGTTAGCTCCCACGATTGATCATAGCTTCCAGGCCTGACCTTGTACCCGAACTTTTCAATAGCTTTGAATATAGTGTCCAGTATACGGTGGCGCCTCATTTCAATATTAGTGAAGGGTTTCCGGGAATGGTCGCGCATGGCGGCAGGAAGGTGAGATTGCCACAGTTTATTGCGCTGGTTCGACGCCTCTCGTTCGTCGCGCCAACGGCTAACTACCGGGTGCGGCTTTACTAACTTCTTAGGTACACTGATATCGGGTGCAGGGGTCGAGGCAAGGGCCTTTACTACCTCTGGCCTGGGTTTGGTCAGCGCTTTATCAACCTGTTCTATCACTATTGGGTCGCGCGCGGCATCATCTGCGAGTTCTGGCAACGGTATCTGGGTAACCTTTTGTCCTGCTGCTTGTTTGGCCCAGTATCCGCGAGGTGGAAGGGGTATATGTTTTCGCCTGCAGAGCTTTGCTAATCCTTGATTAGACAGCCCGACCTGTTTCGACAGTTTGGTCATTGGCGTTTGCCAGGCCAAATCATAAAGCTCCTTCCGGGTGAATATGTGGGTTTTCATGAGTCGCCTCCGACGCTGATATAAGGGCTGGTCTTATAGTTTATATCGGAATTTGGTTCACTGGGGTTGGCCGTTGATGGCACTTGTATAAGGAGAGTGAATCACAGATCGCGGCAAAATATGGCACAATCATCATAGAAAGTTCGTCATTGGTTCTAAGCATGACAATCTGGGCAATTTATCTGAATAAACCTATATTAAACATATACATAAGTATGCGGTCGGCAGGCGGGGTGGAGAGCCTGAGCCCCTAACGTTAAAACCGCCCCGAAGGGCGGGGTCCTGCTGCTTCCTGCTGGCTATACTGTGGTTATAGCAGGCGATTTACAGTCGTGCTTGGTGTATCATTTATTTGTGGCTTTGGATTACATCATCGTCGGTAGCTACGGCCCGATCAATTGCCCTGGCATTGCCCTAGAAGCTCCTGAATACCTCGCTCTTCATCCGCTTCCATATCCAGACCATAGACCCTCACGATTCGAACAAACCTTGCTACATAGCCGCACTGGCCTGATGGTGGCAGCCATTCGTCAGGGCCTCGGGCTCCCTTGGCTCGATTTAGGCTAGCCTCCACAGGCAATAGATTTACGGGGTCGTTGGCAAAACTCTCTCGCTTCTGCTGAGACCACTGATCGGCCCCTCGATCCCAAGCCCAGCGTAACGGTACGACATGATCTATATCGATCTCTGATGAGTTCTGAATGATATTTTCCGTATATGGGGTTATCCAGCGACCTGTTGTGACTCTGCAGCGGCGGCCGTCCGCAAATCGCACCTGAGTGCTAGAGGTCGCAATCAATGCCTCTGCTCGACTATCCTGACAATCCCCATCAGCGTCATCCCAGCCATGGCCGAACCGGGAGCGATCATATCCGCTAACTGGAGCGGAGCTTCTCGTGGATCGTGGTAGGCGCAATGAGGTGCCCTCTGAGACTGCTGAGCGAGTCAAGTTAGCTGGGAGGCGTCCTCCGCTGTCCAGGCACGCCTGAACGCTCTCAAAGGGCCGGAAGTTTCTAGTCCGCTCGTAATAACTGCTCTCCGGTGGGTGACAAATGTCGGAGTTCGATTTCTTGACGATTTGGCCCTGAGCGAGGGTTTGAGAAGAGATGGCTATCAGGGCTACAAAGAGTAGGGATACAGCCATAAGTGCTAGTGGTGATGCTCTGTTGCCCATAGGGTTGCCTGCTTTTCGTTGTTTTCGCGGGGAGTATAGTGCGTTTTTGTTTGGCAGGGCGGAAAAGCTTCAGCCGTGGACGATTAGCGGAGGCTCACGAGCTTCTGGTACGACAGCAGATTGGCGCCCGTACTCAGCTCCCGGGCAACCTGGGCAAAGTTGACACTTGGCTGGCGAATCTGCTCAATGGCATCTTGTTTGAACTCAGGGCTGGCTTCTTCTCTTCGACATAAAAACTGCTTTTGACTATTATAAGATTTTTCAAAAGTGTCCGTAAAATCGGGGTAAAACCCCCTGGAGGGGTGGTGCAATGACCGTCTACGATCGCGAGCGCGCACTGCAGGAACGCCTTAATTCATTTTTTCATAAAAATTTTGCTCTACCTGACCTGGACTACTATTCCCGCCTGGACAGAAAGGCACTTGCTGGGCTGAAGGCTCTTCTTGGCGATATCAATAACATCTTCACTATGAAAATTTGCTTGGAGTTTGGTACTTGGCTCGGCGAAATCCTGAACCTGGATGCTAAAACTCGAGGTGAACTCAGAGATTCGATTCTACAAAGCCAACCCAACACCAACGGTTTTGATCTGGAAATTCCAGAGCCTGTCGGCGTCGTCGCCGAAGTAAAGTGCAATGTACCGATAAACGGAGGGTCGGTTTACGGTTCTGCTCAACGCAACGGGATCGTGAAAGATATAGATGCTCTCATGGAGGGCAAGAGCAAATCACCGATCGATCCCACCAACTGTCTTAAGTTTCTCGTTCTTCTAGACACGCCTGAGGTAAGAGCTGCGACAAGGCACCTTGTCAAGAATTTGAAGCGACACAAAGAGGCTGTGGTGTTTATTGAGCCGGGAATCAAGCCCGACTGCAGGCACAATCTCTACGTCGTCCACGTCAGTGAATCATAGTCAACCGCAATTACTGAGAGGCAAATACGTCAGCAGTCTTAAGTGAATGCCGGGCTAATTCATATGGTGAGAAGGAGCTGGCAAGTCACTTATCATTTGTGAGGTCGGTTCTACGCCGATTTCACGGGCACTTCAGTAGGCCTCTATAGGTTAGTCGCTCGGTTCTAAGCTTGTATAAGGGAAGTCAATCCACAGGAGCCGGCAAAATATGGCACCATCATCATTAAGATATCCGGGTTGGCTCTAAGGATAATAACTCTCCCGCTCTCAATCCTCATATGATAATGAATCGCATTGGCATTTGATTCTAGTACCTCCCCGGGCTTTGTCATCGAATCAGCCCTCGCCCCGAGTCAACTGGCAGTCTAAGATTCGTACATCCCGAGCCAACATGAACTCCCTCACTGATAAACCAAATCTTAACCATATCGACCCGTATCTAGTCAGGCATTGGTTTTACATACCAATTCGTGAAAGCCTATCGTTTCGGTAGTTACTCCTTTGGAATCAGTAGGTTCCGAGCCTCAATTGCTTGGTTGAAGAAGGTTAATAAATCGTAAGGCACAATCTGGTCACACTAAACCATGTTTATGCCCGGAAAACACCCGACACCGTAGCGGCGTTGTCCTAAGATCTCGATCATTGAGAACTATAAGGGCATCTTCCATGGCAACGATCAGAAAGCTCAGAAACAAGTGGCAAGCTCAAGTCCGCTTGAAGGGAATGAAACCTATCGCTCGGTCATTCGACAAGAAGGCTGACGCCGTAGACTGGGCGTGTGTCACAGAATCAAAGGTCACAACGGGAACCTACGTTGACCCTCGTGTTGCAGACAACATCTCTCTCTCAAAGTTGATTGATCTATACACTGATCGAGTAAAGCAGCAGGGCAGAGTGAGCGGGCCAGAAATGTCGCGTTTAAAGCGGCTGAGGTGTGCTTTGGGAGAGTTTAGCTTGAGTGGGCTATCTGTCTATAACCTGAGTCAATATCGCGACCAGAGACTCCTGGAAGCGAATCCCGCGACAGTCATTCATGAGCTTAGCTTGCTGCTGAGATTGCTGCGATGCGCAGGAACTGATTTTGGCATACCTCTGCCTCAAGGAGTGCCATCTGTAAGACTACCGAAAATGCCACGTGGCAGAGTCCGACGCCTTTCTGGCGACGAGGAGCAGCGACTAGTTGATGCAGCCAATGACGACCCGGAGCTGTCTGACATTATCATTGTGGCAATAAATTGTGCTACACGGCGCTCTGAGCTTTTGGCAGTTCAAAGGCAGGATATCGATCTTGAACGTCGCACGCTTACACTTACCAAGACAAAGAATGGATTGTCGCGTGTCGTGCCGCTTCCTATGGCTGCTTTGGAGGCGTTTAAGCGTCGTCTGAGTGGCAGTGATAAGCCTTTTTCAATAAGCGCTTCAAGGCTCTCACAGCGCTTTGCAGATATAAGTAAAAAGGCCGGGATTTACGGGCTTAGATTTCATGACCTTCGTCATGAAGCAGTAAGTAGACTTTTTGAAATGGGATTGACCACTGTGGAGGTTGCAGCCATCAGTGGTCATCAGAGTCTGTCAATGTTGCAGAGATATACTCACATCAAACCGGAGCATCTGGTGAGGAGGCTCATCAAACTTTCCTGATAATTTTCTGTCCAGCCCGCATTTCTTCATAGAAGTGCTTACCTTTTGTTTTTAACTCTCTACTTGTCGCATAGGTAAAGTTGGAGTCTGCATCTTTAATGCAATATAGCGGCCAGCCATAAGTCATCTCGAGAGGAGGTAGCCCCAGCTCTTTATCGCCCTTCGTAAGATGAGACCTCAATTTAACTGCTATATTCGATCCGATGCTTTTATATTTTCGACAAAGTGGGCATTTGGCAATTGATCTTTGCATGTCTAGGCGAAGTTGATCGGAATAGACATGTCTCGGTATGCCTATTATTCCGTGGTAGTGTATACGGCCAGTTCCTGGGACTGCCTCTTGTGCGATCTGAATATAAATCTGATTTCCTTTCAAAAACTTGTTGATCTCTTTTCTGAGCTGATCCCTGACATAATCAATAGTTGAACCTTCCCTGAGGGAGTGGTCGAGTGAGGGCGCAACGTTCATTGTTATTGCCACGGCTATTAGACTCGGGTCTCTCCGGATCGACTCGGCAGCTGCCACAAATCGAAGTTCGTGAGACGCTTGGTAGTAGGGCGGTAGTTTAGTATCTGGAATGCGTATCGGTTTTCTCGGCTTTTTCCCGAGTAATAAATCTCTTTTAATCCTATTAACTGCGTTCGGACTGTTAGTGGCCGCTACAAGCCATAGCTTGCTGGGCTCGCAGTGATTTTCTTTAGGTTTGATTTTTCGGGTTTTTGACGAAACCTCTTCTGCTGCGAGTGTTGCTGGTAAGTCGGTGTTCGGGCTATCCAAGGTTAGAGCAGACATAGATTACTCATTGCTGAATTACGATCCAGTACATGATCGTAGCAGGCAAGGTGCTGATAGAAAAGCGCCGTTTTCATGTAGGAGGGGCCGGGAGACTCAGATTGGTCTCCCTATGAGATAAACAAGATGAGTTTGCGCGCCGGAGATTGCCGCAGTGCTTGCATCTCGGGTACAGGTTGTGCAAAGGCCTTATGTTGCTTCTGCTGCCATCAGCCGTTTATTTTGCTGTATCTATAAGTGCCAGCTCTTTTACGAAAGGATTCGTAATCGATAATGGTATCCAAAAAAGCAGGTCTAATTGTCTTAATGGCTTTGATCTTTTGTTCTATAGAGTACTTATCCGAGCCGCCATATTTATCGGTTACGTCTTCCGGGGCGCTCCCGTCATAGTGGCCAACAATTGACTTGATTATTTCTTTGGGTATGTCCGCTCTTGAAAGAGTTCTAATTACAAGGTGCCGAAAGCTGTGGTTGGTTCCGTCTGCGCCGACTTCCTTGTAGAGTGAGTTCAGAAACTCGCCAATGGATCTGCTATACCCATCACCATTATCACTGAACTTAAGTTCTGGGAATAGTCTCTCATGCCCCTCTGTTCTCAGGATTTTAAGGTAGTCTCGGAAACCAAGTTTGATCAGCGATGGGTGCACCGGCACTCGGCGCTCAGTGTCAGTTTTCGTCCTTTGATCTGGTTGGGCTCCGCGTATGTTGAGTATTAAAGTCCCGTCGGTGTGGGTATTAATGTCTTCCAAGTACAATTGGGATATCTCATTGATTCTACAGCCTGTAAGTGCAAGCAGGATTGGCATCCAATACTTTGAGGGCTCATTGGCTCTTTTTCTGGCAGGCCAAGGCTCCTGATCCGAGAATAAATAACAGGAAAAAATCTTGGCTATGGAGTCATCACTGAAAGGATAACCCTTGCTCGTTGCCTTTTTGTCTTTGGGGTCTACAGCCTCAAATGGATTTGAAAGTGGTTGCTCGGACACCTTCGCTATCCAACTATAAACAGCATTGATTCTGATTAGGTGGTCGTTAAATGTCTTGGCCCCGATGCTCTCGCCCTGGTGTGTCTTGGCGATGGTCTGCAGGTCCTGGTCCTTATACTTCGACTTCACATGGAAGATGTTTGGAGGGAGCTTCTCAAGAAGTGCAAAGAATTCAACCGCCTCCATTTTGCTGATCTGGTCAAGCCTGCGGTCGTCGAAATACTTGTTCAGGAGCCTGAGGGTGCCGTTGTACTGAGCCTTGGTTTTTGGGGTTTTCCATGATTCAGACTTATAACGAAAGTACCTTTCAAAAGCCTCCGTCAGCGTGGGGTGCATGCTGGAGATATTACTCTTGGGCTGATGAGCAGTGTAATTGTCTGTCACTCCTTGTGGCAGCTCGGTGTGCAGTTGTCCGCGCCGCAATGCGTTGACCATGCTGGCTACAGCTTCTGGTCCGCCAAGTTCCAAGGCCTCCTCTGGAGTCATGCTTAGCCGGCTTGCTGGTAACTTCCGACCATCCTCCAATTCCATGCCATCTATAATAATGTCGAAGTTAAGCTTCAGTGGCTGTCCATTCCCACTCTTTGCTTTTGTCATTAGATCAAGCTCATTCAAGTAGTTGTCAAAAACGACCATGCGAGCACGAGCCAAGCGTTTGGCTATACTCCTGTCGCTTGTATGTAATGGACTACGCAGTTCTGAGCTGTTGCCGAAGTGGGCACGGTAGAGCGCGGGAATCCGTACTCTGAAATAATAGCGCCCGTGACGATTTTTCCAAATGAAATTTGCCATTGTGGAACCCTATGTGGATCCATGGCCAAACACGAGAAAATTCGCTAAAATAAATGCTTAGAAATCAAGGGGATATAACTGTGGTGCCCAGGAGAGGACTTGAACCTCCACGCCCTTTCGAGCACTAGCACCTGAAGCTAGCGTGTCTACCAATTCCACCACCTGGGCATTTAGGGATGGAGCAAATCAGAGCGCGCATTTTGCCGATACCAAATGCCGCTGTCAACGGTCTTTTATAAATTCTTTAAGAATATTGGGTGCTGCGGGTGTATACTGGCGCGGAATATAGACGACAAGCGAATTAAAGAGACTCAAAAGAGAATACAGAGCATCTATGCCAAGACAGAAAAAAAGCAGTAAACCGAATTCCCCCTCCTTTATACAAGACCCCCATGCTGCCCGTGAGGCAGAAAAATACGAAAACCCCATCCCCAGTCGTGAGTTTATTCTGGCCCGGATGGAGGAAATCGCCGAGCCCGTCAGCTATGAGGCTCTTTGCGAGGATTTTAAACTGGCAGACGATCCAGAGCAGGCCGAGGCGCTGCGTCGCCGGCTGATCGCGATGAGCCGCGATGGTCAGCTGATCAGTAACCGCCGTGGTGTGTATGGCCTGGTGGACAAGATGGAGCTGATCAAGGGCCGGGTGCAGGGCACCAAAGACGGCATGGGCTTCTTTATACCCAACGATGGCTCCGGCGACCTGGTACTGCCGCCCAACGAGATGGTCAAACTGTTTGATGGTGACATCGTGCTGGCGCGGGTGGCGGGTGTTGACCGCCGTGGCCGCAAAGAAGGCATGGTCGTCGAGATTCTGGAGCGCCGCGTCACGCAGGTGGTTGGCCGCTTCTATAAAGATCAGGGTTTTGGCCTGGTGGTGCCTGACAATCGACGTATCAGCCACGAAGTGATCATTCCGGAGAAAGACACGCGCGGCGCCCAGGACGGGCAGTTTGTGGTGGCGGTGATTCGCAGCTACCCGGATAAACGACGCAAGGCCATTGGTGAGGTCACCGAGATTCTCGGTGATCACATGGCGCCGGGCATGGAGATTGATGTTGCGCTGCGCAGTCACGGCATTCCGCATGAGTGGCCGCGTGAAGTGACGCAGGCCGTCAAAGACCTTAAAGAAGAAGTCGCCAAAGACGACATCAAGGGCCGCGAGGATCTGCGCCAGCTGCCGTTTGTCACCATCGATGGTGAAGACGCCAAAGACTTTGACGACGCCGTCTATTGCGAGCCGGGCCCGCGCGGTACAGCCAAATTGTATGTGGCCATCGCCGACGTTTCGCATTATGTAAAACCCAATTCCGCATTGGATGAAGAAGCGCAGAATCGCGGCAACTCGGTGTATTTCCCCGGGCACGTGGTGCCCATGCTGCCCGAGGTGCTGTCCAACGGTCTGTGCTCGCTGAAACCCAAAGTGGACCGTCTGGTGATGGTCTGCGAGATGGAAATCGGCCGCACCGGCAAGGTCAACAATTACACCTTCTTTGAGGGTGTCATCCACTCCCACGCGCGGCTGACCTACACCGAAGTTGCCGACATGCTGGAAGAGCCGGACAGTGATCTGCGTGAGCGCTCACAAACCCGACTGCGTAGTAAATATGCGGATTTGGTGCCGCATCTGGAAGCGCTCTACGGTATTTATCACAAGTTGTCCGAGGCCCGTCAGAAGGCCGGTGCGCTGGACTTCTCCAGCACCGAAACCCGCATTGTGTTTGGCGAAACCCGCAAGATTCGCGAGATCGTGCCCGTGGTGCGCAACAGTGCTCATCGTCTGATCGAAGAGTGCATGCTGGCCGCCAACGTGTGCACCGCCAAATTCCTGGCCGAGTCGGGGCTGCCGGTACTGTATCGCGTCCACGAAGGCCCGAATAACGACAAGCTGGAAAACCTGAAGCTGTTCCTGCGCGAACTGGGTCTGGTGCTGACGCGCTCCGACAAGCCGACGCCGCAGGATTATCAGCGTGTGCTGCAGGCCATCGAAGGCCGGTCTGATGCCAACCTGATCCAGACCATGCTGATTCGCTCGATGATGCAGGCGGTGTATCAACCTGACAACATCGGTCACTTTGGCCTGGGATTTGAGTCCTATACACACTTTACCTCGCCGATTCGCCGTTACCCGGACCTGCTGGTGCACCGCGCGCTGCGTTATCTGATCCGTTCCGGCAAGCAGTGGGCCTTTATCCGACGCATCAAGGATGCCGTCAAGCTGAACAAGCGCGACATCTATCCGTATCAGGAAAAGGACATGGTGCACTTTGGTGAGCTGTGTTCGATGACCGAGCGCCGCGCCGATGCCGCCAGCTATGACGTGCTGGACTGGCTAAAATGTGAATATGTGCAGGATCGTGTGGGTGATGAGTTTGACGGTACCGTCAGCTCGGTGACTGGCTTCGGTCTGTTTGTGCAGCTTAGCGATATTTATGTGGAAGGCCTGGTGCACATCACTGCGCTACAGAATGACTATTATCAATTTGATCCGGTGCGGCAGTTGCTGCGCGGCGAGCGCAGTGGTGTGACCTATCACCTGGGTGACACGGTGCGGGTACGCGTGGTTCGGGTGGACCTGGATGAGCGCAAGATCGACCTGCAGGTGGTCGATGGCAGTCACGTTGGCAAGCCGGGTGGTCCGGGCAAAGGTGCCAAGGCCGGTAGCGGTAAAGGTGGCAAAAGTGCCAAAGGCGGTCGTGGCGGTAAAAACCAGGCCGGTGCCGGGGCTGGCGCGGCCAAGCGCGGCGGCCGCTCAGGTGGCAAGTCGGCCAGCAAAACTGCCGGCAAGAGCAAAAGCACAGGCAGTCGGTCTGCTAAAAGTGGTGCCGCCAAGGGCGCCGGTGCTGCCAAAACGGCCGCCAAGCCGGCCGGTAAATCGCGGAGACGTTGATGGCCGGGCAACAGGACTGGATTGTCGGCATTCATGCCGTCACGGAGCTGCTCAAGCGCAATCCGCAGGATGTGCTGGAGCTTTGGCTGCAGCAGGATCGCAACGATAAACGGCTGGACGAGGTGCGGGCACTGGCCGCTGAGCTGGGCCTGAAGACCCGGCAGGTTGGGCGCGAGGAGCTGGAAAAGCAGTTAGGTGGCGCACCGCGTAAAGGCGGTAAACCTCGTAACGACCGCTTGCCGGTTCATCAGGGCGTGATTGCTCTGTGTCAGTGGCGCGATACCACCAAAGACGAAGCCTTTCTGAATAAACTGTTGGAATCGCTGGATCATCCCCCTTTATTGCTGGTGCTGGATGAAGTCACCGATCCGCATAACCTGGGTGCCTGTCTGCGCACGGCCGATGCCGCCGGTGTGGATGCGGTCATTGTGCCCAAGGATAATTCTGCGCCCATGAACCTGACGGTGCGCAAGGTCGCCAGCGGTGCGGCTGAAAAAGTCCACCTGGTAGCTGTCACGAATTTGAGCCGCACACTGTCGGCGCTGCAGCAGCGCGGTATCTGGATCTATGGCGCAGCTGGTGAAGCCACGCAGAGCCTGTACGAATCCGACCTCAAGGGCCCGCTGGCGCTGGTAATGGGCTCGGAAGGCAAGGGCATGCGCCGCCTGACCCGCGAGCATTGCGACTACCTGCTGTCGATCCCGATGGCCGGGGCGGTAAGTAGTCTGAATGTTTCCGTCGCGACTGGTGTCTGTCTTTTCGAAGTAGTCCGCCAAAGGACTGGCTGACTCGCTCAAAGCCCCTGCAAATAGGCGTTGCAACGCCTGTTAATCTTCTCTACAATGCACGACCCCTGAATTCCGTGCCGGAAGGCCGCTTCACGGGCATTTAACTTTAACTCCTTGTCTTACCGCGGCGTCGTAAACCCAGGAAGACTTATTGCCAAAAGGAGTCTCTATGAGACATTACGAAGTAGTATTTGTTGTACACCCTGATCAAAGCGATCAGGTCCCTGCGATGGTTGAGCGTTACACGCAGATGATCACCGAAACTGGTGGCAAGATCCATCGTCAGGAAGACTGGGGCCGCCGTCAACTGGCATACCCGATCAACAAGATTCACAAAGCCCACTACATCCTGCTGAACGTTGAGTGCGGCCAGGAAGTGCTGGACGAGATCGTGACTCTGTTCCGCTACAACGACGCCATTCTGCGTCACCTGGTCATCAAGACCGATGAAGCAATTACCGAAGAATCACTGATCCTGAAAGGCGAACGTGAGAGCCGCGAACGTCGTGCCCGTGCTGAGCAGAAGCGTCGAGTTGAAGAAGAAGCTGCTGCCCGTGAAGCCGCGTCCAAAGATGACTCCGATGATGACGAAGATTATGATTCTGATTCAGACGATGACAGCGACGAAGACGACGACAATTAATCACTACGTTATTAAAGGATACTGATCATGGCACGTTTTTTCCGCCGTCGTAAGTTCTGCAAATTCACTGCAGAAGGCGTAAAGCAAATTGATTACAAAGATCTGGAAACACTGAAGGCCTATATCTCTGAGACAGGCAAAATTGTTCCCAGCCGTATTACTGGCACCAAGGCACGCTATCAGCGTCAACTGGCTGTCGCCGTCAAGCGCGCGCGTCACCTGGCCCTGATTCCGTACACTGACAGCCACAACGTATAAGCCGTTCCGCTGCGGCGGACGACTGGAGTAGGAACTGGCAATGCGGGCTCTGGCTGCGTTTGCAATGGCTGGCCGCCGACAGGCGATTATCGCGGCCGTGCTGTGTGGCATGATCCCGCTGATCAATATGATCAGCCCGGCGCTTGTGGCCCTGGTGCTTCTGCGCCACGGACCCAGAGAAGCGTTGATGGTGGCGGCTTTTGCCGTGCTGCCCTCGATAGGATGGGCCAGCGTCGGAGACATGACGCCGCTTATTCTGTTGATCGGCGTGGGTGTGATGGCCGCAGTATTGCGACGCACAGCATCCTGGCAGTATGCCTTATTGGCCGCGATCCTGGTGGCAGTGGGTTCCGAAGCCGCACTAATGATGCGGCCAGCAGTGATGGATTTGCTGCTGCAGCAGGTTGAAGCCTTTATGGCAGCAGGCGGCGGATCGGTCGAGCTGCCGGAAGTGACGCCTGAGACATTGCGCGAAGGTGTGCTCACGCTGTTTGGCCTGATGCACATGCTGATGGCAGTGTTTCTGCTGATACTGGCCAGATGGTGGCAGGCGCTGATGTATAACCCGGGCGGGTTTCAGAAGGAATTTCATGAATTCCGACTGCAGCCGTCAGTCGCCATGTTGCTGGTGGGATTGTTCCTGCTGGCGAGCCTGGGTGGCACAGTGCTGACCGGATGGATTTTGTATTTTGTCATCCCTTTGGCGATAGCCGGGGTGGCACTGGTACACGGACTGGTGGGCATCAAGCGTTTGTCGCGGCTGTTCCTGGTAGCTTTCTACCTGTTGCTGCCGAGCCCGCTGGCTGTGCAGCTGTTATCGGTCGCTGCGTTGCTGGACAGTTTTTACGATTTTCGCCGTCGCATACAGCCGCCGGCTGATGATGGCAGCATCTGACTTTAATTGAGGAAATAGACATGAACGTAATTCTGTTGGAAAAAATCGGTCGCCTGGGTAACGTTGGTGATCAGGCTTCCGTGAAAGCGGGCTACGCACGCAACTTCCTGTTCCCACAGGGCAAAGCACTGCCTGCGACCAAAGCAAATCTGGCGGACTTCGAAGAGCGTCGTGCAGAACTGCTGGCCGCTCACAACGAGAAAGTGGCTGAAGCTCAGGCTCGCGCTGCCAAGATCAAGGATCTGCGTGTTTCCATCGCCGTTAACGCGGGTGACGAAGGTAAGCTGTTCGGTTCCGTTGGCACGCGTGACATCGCTGATGCGATCAACGCAGCTGCTGAAGGCGCGGACGTCGTTAAAGCTGAAGTTCGTCTGCCTATCGGTGTAATTCGCGAAGTTGGCGAGTGGGAAATCTCCATCGACCTGGGCTACGAAGTCGAAGAAACCGTTACTCTGGCGGTTGTTCCAGCCTAAGGCTGTAACTACCAGCAGGCGCTTGTCTCCAGGCGCCCGGTGATAGACAATAAAGCACCGCGTTCCGGTATCGGGCGCGGTGCTTTTTTTATGGGCCCGAACAGCCAGCGTGGACGTCATCAGGCCGGGTCATAAACAGCGCAGGCATCAACTGGACATAACAACACATGGCGGACACCTTGGATCAGAGCAGCAATCAGGAACGCAGCACGCCATCTGGTATGGGCGGCGGCCGCAGTGGGGCTCAGGGCCCGGTCTCGGCACTGAACAAACTCAAGGTGCCGCCGCATTCCGTTGAAGCCGAGCAAGCCGTGCTTGGTGGTCTGATGCAGGACAACAGTGCCTGGGATAACGCTGCCGAAGTGCTGCAGCCGGAAGATTTCTACCGCCACGAGCACCAGCTGATCTATTCGGTGATGCAACGCCAGATCGAGTCCAGCAAGCCCATCGATGTGGTAACGCTGGTGGAAGCGCTGGACAGTCTGAACGATCTGGAAAGCGCCGGTGGCATTGAGTACCTGACCGACCTTGCCAGCCATGCGCGTGGCACTGCGAATATTTCTGCCTACGCCAACATCATCCGTGAGCGTGCCACGCTGCGCACGCTGATTCGTGTGTCCAACGAAATTTCTGACAACGCCTTTAATCCGGCCGGCCGCGCTGCCACCGACGTGCTCGATATGGCCGAGCAGATGGTGTTCAAGATTGCTGACAACCGCGCCCGTGACGGTGGACCGCAGCAGGTGAATCCGCTGCTGACCAAGGCGGTGGAAAAAATTGACCAGCTGATCAAGTCCAAGGGTGGCATTACCGGTCTGGCCACCGGTTATATCGACCTGGACAAAAAGACCTCGGGTCTACAGAAATCGGACCTGATCATTGTTGCCGGTCGTCCGTCGATGGGTAAAACCACCTTTGCCATGAATCTGGCCGAAAATGCACTTCTGAATCAGGACAAACCGGTGCTGGTGTTCAGCCTGGAGATGCCGGCGGAAAGTCTTATTTTCCGTATGCTGAGTTCTGTGGGCCGTATTGACCAGAGCCGTCTGCGCAGTGGCCAGCTGGAAGACGAAGACTGGCCCAAGCTGACCAGCGCCATCGCCAAACTCAAGGACAGACCGCTGCTGATCGACGATTCGGTGGGTTTGAGCCCAACCGAAATGCGCGCCCGCGCACGGCGAGTAGCCCGCGAATACGACGGCCTGGCACTGGTGGTGGTCGACTACCTGCAACTGATGCAGATCAAGGGATTTGGCGACAACCGCGTGGGTGAGATCTCGGAAATTTCCCGTTCATTAAAAACCATGGCGCGTGAATTCGAATGCCCGGTGATTGCGCTGTCGCAGCTCAACCGCTCATTGGAGCAGCGCCCCAACAAACGTCCGGTGATGTCGGACCTGCGTGAATCGGGCGCCATCGAGCAGGACGCCGATATCATCGCGTTTGTGTATCGCGATGAGGTCTACAACGAAGACACCCCTGACAAGGGCGTGGCCGAAATCATCATCGGCAAGCAGCGTAACGGCCCCATCGGCACCGTCCGACTCGGCTTCCTGGGTCAGTTCACCCGCTTTGAGAATCTTGCCCGTCCGGCCGACTACGAAGGCGGCTATGGTTGATTCGCTGGCGCCCCACAGCTGGGCTGATATCGATCTGGCTGCGCTGCAACACAACTTTCGCGTGGCCCGTCAGCATGCTCCCGGCAACCGCATCTGTGCAGTGGTCAAGGCCAATGCCTATGGTCATGGCGTGTTCCAGGTGGCGCCCGCACTAAAGCAGGTGATGCAGCCAGGCGATCTGTTTGCCGTGGTGACGCTGCGCGAAGGACAGGCTCTGCGCAGCCGCATTGAACATACCGATATTCTGCTGATGCGCGGCCCGTTGAACGCCGAGGAAATGCGGCAGATTCTGGAGGGCGGATTCTTTTTTGTAGTTCACTCTGCCTGGCAGGCAGCGCTGTTGTTTGAGGCGCTGCAGGCCGGCATCAAACCCGCCACTGGCTGTTTGAATGTGTGGTTTAAGGTCAACACCGGTATGAACCGGCTGGGCATGCCGCCGATGGATGCCGTCGAACTCTGGCAACAACTGGGGCAGCAGGCTCAGCAGCACGGCTTGTCTGTGAAACCGGTACTGATGTCGCACCTGGCCATGTCGGATGATCTGGAATCACCGATGACGCCACAGCAACAGGCGGCGTTTTTTGCGCTGGCCGATGCCCTGCCCACCGAACCAGGCGGTTGTACACTGGCGGCCTCCGCCGGCATTCTCAACTGGCCCCAGACGCATGTGGGTATCGTGCGTCCGGGCATCATGCTCTACGGTGCCTCGCCGATGATCGGTCGTGAGGGACCGCAGGAAAATCTGCAGCCAGCGATGAATCTGAAGTCGCGACTGATTGCCATCAATGAAGTGAAAGCCGGTGATACGGTTGGTTATGGTGCCACGTATACCGCGAAGCAGGACATGCGTATCGGCATTGTGGGTATCGGTTACGGTGACGGCTATCCGCGCCACGCGCCCAGCGGAACGCCGCTGATCATTTTCAGCAATGGCCAGGCCTATGAGTCGCAGCTGGCCGGACGTGTGTCGATGGACATGCTGACAGTGGACCTGACTGACATTCCTGCGCGGATTGGTGATGAATGTCTGCTGTGGGGCGCGGCGCACGGTGCCTCTTTGCCGGCCAATCGCATTGCCGATCTGTGCCAGACCATACCCTACGAGCTGTTCTGTCAGATCACCGGGCGTGTGCAGTTTAATTACCAGTTGCCGGAACAATCCTCCTCATCCAGCTAGTGAGAGCTCATGGCAAAAACCAAAACAGCCTACGTCTGCAACGATTGCGGCTCTGAATTCAGCAAATGGCAGGGCCAGTGTTCGGCCTGCAAAGCCTGGAACACATTAACCCGCATCAGTGTTGGGCCAGCGAATCAGTCGCCCTCGGTGCAGGCTGACTTTCGTCGCCAGGGTTATGCCGGTCAAACCGCTGCCACGGTGCAGGATCTGTCGGAGATTGATGTCGCATCAGTGCCACGTTTCTCCTCAACACTCAGTGAACTGGACAGGGTGCTGGGCGGGGGTCTGGTACCAGGCTCAGTCATTCTGATCGGTGGTAACCCCGGTGCCGGTAAAAGTACGCTGTTGCTGCAGATCATGTGTCACCTGGCACAGCAGATGTCTGCCATGTACGTGACCGGTGAGGAGTCGCTGCAGCAGGTTGGCATGCGTGCCAAACGGCTGGGTCTTCCCGAGAAGAATCTGAAGATGCTGGCCGAGACTCAGGTCGAGACCATCTGCCAGCTGGCCACTGATATTCAGCCGCGCCTGCTGGTGGTTGACTCCATCCAGGTCATGCACAGTGCTGAGGTTGCGTCGGCTCCCGGCAGTGTGTCACAGGTGCGCGAATGTGCAGCCTATCTCATTCAGTATGCCAAGCAGACCAATACGGTATTGTTCCTGGTTGGCCACGTCACCAAGGATGGCACATTGGCCGGCCCCAAAGTGCTGGAACACATGATTGACTGCTTTGTGATGCTGGAAGGCGGCAGTGACACGCGCTACCGCATTCTGCGCGGACAGAAAAACCGCTTTGGTGCCGTCAACGAGCTGGGTGTGTTCGCGATGACTGAAAAGGGCCTGAAGGAAGTGAAAAATCCCTCAGCGATATTCCTGGCGCGTACCGAGGAGGACAGCCCTGGCTCGCTGGTGATGGTGTTGTGGGAAGGCACCCGGCCACTGCTGGTGGAGATTCAGGCGCTGGTTGATGGCAGTCAGTCTGGCAATCCACGCCGGCTGGCTGTTGGACTGGATCAGAACCGCCTGGGCATGCTGCTGGCGGTTCTGCATCGGCATGGAGGCCTGTTCATGGCCGATCAGGATGTCTTTGTGAACGTGGTTGGTGGTGTCAAAGTGACGGAGACCAGCGCCGATCTGGCCCTGTTGCTGGCGATTGTGTCGAGTTTCCGCGACAATGCTCTGCCTCGTGACCTGGTTGTGTTTGGCGAGGTCGGGCTGGCTGGTGAGATCAGGCCGGTGCCCAGCGGGCAGGAACGCCTGCAGGAGGCAGCCAAACATGGCTTCCGGCGCGCCATTGTGCCCAAGGCAAATCGTCCCAAGTCGCCCATCCCTGGCATGGAGGTGGTCGGTGTGACCAAACTGTCGGAGGCGCTCGCGGCGCTCTGACAATATGCGTTATCTCGCGCCCCCGGCGCGGTTGTCGACCAGGTAATTGACGCCAGACTCTGGCTGTCATGGACCCAGAAAAGTGAAGGATGTTATGGAACCTGTCGTTTCGATCAAGAACCTCAACAAAACCTACCGCGGCGGCTATCAGGCGCTGAAGAACATCAATCTGGATATCTATCCGGGTGAGATCATTGCCCTGCTGGGACCCAATGGCGCCGGCAAGACCACGCTGATTTCCACCATCTGTGGTATCGCCCAGCCGACCTCCGGCTCGGTGACGGTGGGTGGCAAGGACATCATCAAGGATTACCGTGATACCAGAAGCCTGATCGGGCTGGTGCCGCAGGAGCTGACCACTGACTCTTTTGAAACGCCCTGGGTGACGGTCAACTTCAGCCGTGGCCTGTTTGGCAAGGCGCCCGATCATGCCTATATCGAAAAAGTGCTGCGTGATGTCTCGCTGTGGGAAAAACGCAACAACAAGATCATGACGCTGTCTGGTGGCATGAAACGGCGCCTGCTGATTGCCAAGGCGCTGTCGCACGAACCCCGGGTTCTTTTCCTGGATGAGCCGACGGCCGGGGTCGACGTCGAGCTGCGCCGTGAGATGTGGCAGTTGGTGCATCGCCTGCGTGAAAACGGCGTGACCATCATTTTGACCACGCACTACATTGAAGAAGCCGAAGAGATGGCGGACCGTATTGGCGTGATTGCCAATGGCGAAATCATCCTGGTGGAAGACAAGGCGGCACTGATGCAGAAGCTGGGAAAGAAACAGCTGGTGCTGGACCTTAAACAGCCGCTGACGGCAATTCCTGAAAGCCTCGCTTCGCAGGCTCTGGAGCTGCGGCGCGACGGCTACCAGCTGGTCTACACCTTTGATACCCAGGCGGACCGCACCGGCATTACCAGTCTGCTGGATGCGCTGCGACGAGAAAACATAGAGTTCAGTGACCTGAGTACGACGCAGAGTTCGCTGGAGCAGATATTTGTACAGTTGCTGGAGGAAGCCTGATGAACATTCATGCCATCAAGGCCATCTATAAGTTTGAAATGGCCCGTACCGGGCGAACGCTGCTGCAGAGCGTGGTGGCACCGGTCATCTCCACCTCGCTGTACTTTGTTGTGTTCGGATCGGCGATCGGCTCGCGGATTACAGAGGTCGAAGGCATCAGCTATGGTGCCTTCCTGGTGCCGGGTCTGATCATGCTGTCACTGCTGACGCAGAGTGTGTCTAACGCGGCCTTTGGCATTTATTTCCCGAAATTCACTGGCACGATTTACGAGCTGTTGTCTGCGCCAGTTTCGATGATCGAGGCATTGATCGGATATGTCGGGGCCGCCGCCACAAAGTCCATCATGCTGGGGCTGATCATCCTGGCGACGGCGACGTTTTTTGTGGATGTACGAATTGCCCATCCGATGTTGATGCTGGTATTTCTGATACTCACCGGTGTTACCTTCAGCCTGTTCGGTTTCATTATTGGAATCTGGGCCGATAACTTCGAGAAACTACAGTTGATTCCGTTGCTTATCGTGACGCCGCTGGTGTTTCTGGGCGGCAGTTTTTACTCAGTCAGCATGCTGCCGCCGGTCTGGCAAACCATCACACTGATGAACCCGGTGACCTATCTGGTCAGTGGGTTCCGTTGGAGTTTCTACGAAATTGCTGATGTCAGTCTGTGGGTCAGTCTGGGCATGATCGGTGTGTTTCTTTTGGCCTGCCTGCTGGTGGTAGGCTGGATATTCCGCACCGGCTATCACCTGCGTAGCTGAGACTGGCAGCTGCAGGCCATCGCTGCAGGTCTGCCCTGTTCAGTTCGCCAGCACCACGCGATCGCGGCCGGATTCCTTGGCTTCGTAAAGTGCTGCGTCAGCGCGGGCGATCATTCGGTCCAGCGGTTCACCCGGATGGTACTGTGTGACCCCCATGCTCAGCGTGACCTGGATGGCCTGGCGACCAAGGGCAACGTTGTGATTCTTGACAGCGTTGCCAATTTTGCCGGCCAGTATCAGGGCTTCATCAGACGTGCAGCGGTCCAGCAGCAGCACAAATTCCTCGCCGCCCCAGCGGCACAGTGAATCGCTGTCGCGGATATTTTCCTTGATGACGGTTGCCACGGCCTGCAACACCATGTCGCCAGCATTGTGACCATGGGTATCGTTAACCAGCTTGAAATGGTCAATATCAATCGTGATCAATGACACCGGACGTGCATAGCGCGGCAGGCTCTTGCTCATATGTTCGAAAATGGACTCAAACAGGTGTCGGTTGGCGACCCCGGTCAGCTGGTCAGTAGTCGCCATCTGTTCCAGCCTGCGCTGATAGGAGCGCAGGGTGAAATGCGCGGCCAGCAGCACCAGAATCATGATAGCGCCGGACAGCGCCAGGTTATTGATCAATGTGTTGTCCAGGCGTTGCTCGCTGGCGGCATTGCTTTGTTCAACAATCAGGTACCAGTTAAATTCAGGCACCAGCCGGCTGTTCAGATAGCTGTGGTTGCCTACATTGTCAGTTATCTCCAGTGAGGTACTGGGTGAACTCAGGATCTGGGTTGCATGCAGCGAGAAGTTTGCCCGCTCCTGCAGGCGGTTGGGGCCTTGATAGCCTCTGCCGGTCAGCGTGACATTGCCCTGGCGGTCCACAAAATAAATCGTGCGGTCGTAGCGCTCCTGATAGGTGTCGATTAAATGGGTCACAGCCTGGACCGAGAGACCCACACCGGTGGCACCAATGTACCTGCCATCGTAATCCTGTACTTTGTAGTTGATGAAGATGCTGACCCGGCTGGAGTCAGCCGTATCCGTATCGATGTTTATCTCATAGTCATCGCGCGTGTCACGCACCCGGAAATACCATGCATCCTGAGGGTCGTCGCTGCTGACCTGTCTCAGGATTCCACTTGGGTGGTAATACTGGCGAGTCTCGTCCGACACATAAAACGCCGTGATGGTGTCATACTGGCGCTGGATCTCGTTAAGGTAGGCAATGATACGCTCGGCGTCTTCCTCGCCACTGATAGCCCAGTCGCGCACAAAGGTATCAGAGGCCATCACCGACGAAATAAGGATGGGGCGCAGCAGATCGCGCTGTATCTCGGAGTAGATGTTGTCACTGGTCAGCGGCAGCATCTGGTTGGAAATGCTGCTGGACAGTGAATCCCGCGCCACGAAATAGCTCGTCAGGCTGGTGGCTGTAAAGCCCGCCACCATAAGGATGATGAGAGCCGTGACGAACAGATACTTCCGTTTCAACATTGTCAATATTTCTCTTTCGCTGGCGCGTTCGGGCCAAAAGGTGTCATTTTGTGACTAAAGTCACAGAATTCGAGGCCGATACTCTTCATGTGGTGCCTGTAAGTTGTCAATGGTATCACTTTTTCATCCGATGGCAGTTGATCGCCGTTACATGCTGGAGTTTGCCTCATGTCTTCACCACACAATTCACATTCATCCCGCACAATGGGTTTTGGCAGTCGTTTGACGCTGTTGATGACGGGCCTGGTACTGACATCCGTGCTGGTGGTCGCCAGCGTGTTGTATGTGTCATACCGTAATTCTTTTACTCAGGTCACACTGGACGAGTTGAGCACCACTGGTGAGCTGAATATGCAGTCCTTCCTGGACTGGGCGCTGGCCCGGCAGGATGAGATGCGCTATCTGGCGTCACTGGACGCAGCGAGGTTTCAGGACCTCGAGCAGCTGGAACAACTGCTGCAGCGTATCGCAGACATGCAGGGATTTTACGACACCATCTTTTTTGTGGATACCCGCGGAGTGGGGGTTGTCGGCGTTGAATTTGACGGACAGTCACGTGTCATGCCACGTGAAGAGGCCAATGCCTTTGTGGTCAGCGACCGCGCCTGGTTCCAGCAGGCGATATCTGGTGAAGATGCCTTCTCGCAGCCAGTAGTCTCGCGGGCAACCGGCAATACGGTCAGTACCATCGCCATTCCTGTCCGGGTCGGCAATCAGATCGTCGGTGTCATGCGCGGTGCAGTGAAGGTCGACACGCTGCTGTCGCGCGTCAGTGAATTGAGTCGTGGCGCCGGGTCTGAGGCCTACCTGCTGGACAGTCAGGGCGTTCCAATCACTACAGCGGCCTCATTGCGCCAGGTGAGTGGCGCCGTCAGCACCGAGGCCGGCCGTGCCATTACTAACGGCCAGAGTGGTGTGGGTCTGTACGACAACGCCGCCGGCACGCCAGTGGTGGGCAGCTATACCTTCATGCCACTGCTGGGCTGGGGGCTGGTCAAAGAAATTACACAGGACGTTGCCCTGGCGGAGCTGAGCGCAGTGCTGTTGCGTGTCATCGGCGTCACATTTGTGGTGTTGCTGGCTGCCATCTCTGCCAGTTTGTTGCTGGTTCGCAATGTGCTCAAAACCCTGGGCGGCGATCCTGAGTACGCGGCTGACGTTGTCCGACAGGTGGCTGATGGCGACCTCACCGGGGATATCAAACTGCGTTCCGGAGACAGGAGCAGCCTGCTGGCGTCTATCGCCACCATGCAGGACAGCCTGCGGGAAATGCTGGATGAAGTGACCCGCTATGCCGAAAACGTGGCCTCTGCAGCGACCGAGCTTACTCAGGTTAACGACGTCACGACCCAGGGTATTGTCGATCAGAATGCGCGCATTGATAGTACTGCGGCGGCCATGAATGAAATGACTTCGACGGTGGAAGAGGTGGCTTCCAATACCCACCGCGCAGCGGACAGTGCGCGTGATGCAAGCAGCCAGGCAGGGCATGGTCGTGAAGTGGTAGCGACCACAGTGGAAGCGATCAAGTCGCTGGCAAGTGAAATTGAGCGCGCCGTAGAGGTCGTGACAGAGCTGCGTGCTGACAGTGATCGCATTGGCAGCGTCTTGCAGGTGATCGAGAATATAGCCGAACAGACCAACCTGCTGGCACTGAATGCGGCCATCGAGTCAGCCCGGGCCGGGGAAAGTGGCCGCGGTTTTGCGGTCGTTGCCGATGAAGTGCGATCCCTGGCCAGCCGCACCAAGGATTCGACCACCGAGATTCAGTCGACCATAGAAAAGCTGCAGGGTGGCGCGGTACGTGCCGAGCAGGTCATGCAGCACAGCCGCACTGGCGCGACCAAGATGGTGGACCGCATCGCCGAAACGGACCAGGCTCTTGAAAAAATATCACAAGGTATTGAGTTAATTGAACAAATGACGCAGCAGATCGCCAGCTCGGCTGAGCAGCAGACGGCAGCCGCGCATGAAATCAACCAGAACATTCACGGCATCAGCGATGTGGCGGCTAACACCGGTCGCAGTGTCGAACAGTCCGGCGAAGCCAGCGAATCACTCGCCACTCTGGCAGAGCAGCTGCGCGGTCTGGTACTCAAATTCCGAGTGTAGCCCCCTGTCAGGGGCTTGTGTGACCCAGTGACGTGGTTTACTGTCTAGGGATGGATGTTAAATCAGGAGTGGCAACGGTGCCATGTCGACGGTGATTACGGAGTTTTTCAGCACCAATGTGATGGACGTCATCGCATTGGTGTTTTTTGTATCCTGCTTTAAAGGCTACCTGTACTACACGGGTCTGCGCAGCGCTGACACGCCCTGTCTGGCTTTTGCCATGCATCGCTTTCGCAAGCAGTGGATTCGCATGGCACTCACACGTGATAACCGCATCGCGGATACCAATATCGTCGCCAATCTGGAACGCAACGTATCGTTCTTTGCCTCGTCGTCTCTGCTGGTACTGGCCGGTCTGGTAACGCTCCTCAGTGCCTCAGACGCCGTGCTTGGCATACTGGCCGAGGTGCCTTTCTCTGACCCCACCAGTCGTGGCGAGTGGGAGGTCAAGGTGCTCGTTCTGATCACTCTGTTTGTCTACAGTTTCTTTAAGTTTACCTGGGCGCTGCGGCAGTACGGGCTGGTGTCCGTGATGATTGGCGGTGCTCCGGAACTGTCCCTGAAACCGTCGGCTGAGGAAATGTCGCGCCACGTCGACTCCATCTCCAAGATGTCATCCAAGGCTTCCGGCAACTTTAACAACGGGCTGAGAAGTTATTATTTTGCGATGGCGGCATTGGGCTGGTTTGTTAACGCCTGGCTATTCATCGCTTTATCGGCTCTTGTCGTATTTGTTTTGTATCGCCGGGAATTCAAGTCCGATACGCTGGGAATAATGATGGAGGATCTGCCGGAGAGCTGATATTCTCGCCCGGCCTTTCAGAGCGGAGTCATGCGATGAGCAGTTCCATTTCGGTCAAAATGCGCCTGCTGGAAAACTACGTCTTCGAAATAGATTTTGGCGAATTCGGAAACATTATCTCTGATGAACCGCCACCGATTGGTGACGGCGAAGGTCCGAGCCCATCTGCCATGCTGGCCGCGTCTGTTGCCAACTGTATGTCGGCCAGTCTGCTGTTTGCCTTGCGCAAGCAGAAAGAAGACCCTGGTGAGTTGCATGCCACCGTTACAGGAACCACCGAAAGGGTCGATAACTATCTCAGAATCACTTCGCTTGCTGTTACGCTGAAACTTGGCAAGGCGGCAAGCGAGTACCGGTCGCTGGACAAGGTGTTGCCAGTGTTTGAAAACTATTGTGTGGTCACGCAGAGCGTCAAGCGTGGTATCCCCGTAACGGTCGACATACAGGACGCCGATGGTGAAAAAGTGGTGGTCTGAGTTCCGTTCGATGCTCAATGATCGAACCTTGCTGCTGTCGTGGCTGGCCCTGGCGCTACTGGTGCTGGGGCTGCATGTGTATGCGGAACTGCGATTAATCCAACAGCGTGAGCTGGCCCAGCGCGAAACCCTGACTGACCGTTTAAGCGTCGTGCGCTATCAACTTGAAAGCACGCTGACCAATAACCTGTCCCTGGTAAATGGTCTTGCCGCATTCATCTCAGCCTATCCAGAGTACACATCCCTTCAATTTGAAACCTATGCCAGAACGATCATGGCGCGTGAGTCGAGTCTGGTCAATCTGGCGGTGGCTCCCGACCTGGTGGTCACACACGTTTATCCCCTGGCTGGCAATGAGGCAGTCATCGGGCTGGACTATCGCCAGCAGATGGATCAGCGCGATGCCGTGCTGCGGGTTGTGCGTGGCGGCGCCATGGTGATCGCCGGGCCAGTCAATCTGGTGCAGGGTGGTGTTGCATTCATCGGTCGTGCGCCGGTTTATGTCCAGGATGGCGGTGGCCAGCGGCTGTGGGGCATCGTTTCGGCGCCGATACTGGCTGATGCCATTTACGAACAGGCGGGCCTGAACAACCCCACGCCGGGCATGCAGCTGGCGATTCGCGGCAACGACGGATTTACCTCCAGTGAGCCCTTCTGGGGTGAATCGATGGTGTTTAACCGTAATGATGCGGTGATCGTTCCTATCGTCGCCGGAGGCAGCCGCTGGGAACTGGCGTCCATACCCACACGTCCTGCTGTCAGCGGCACCGAGATTTCAGCCTTGCGCGCGGCCAGCGTACTGATATTCCTGCTGCTTTCCGTGTTCCTGATTCTGCGTCACCGTCATGCCGTACAAAATCAGGAGCTGCGTAATATCATTTTCAGTAACGAGCGCTTTCTGCGCGCAGTAGAAAATGTGTCCCGAGTCGGTGGGTGGTGCTGGACCGGCAGCGTCTTCACTGAGTTGTCTACTCGTACCTGTGAATTGATGGAACTGCCCGATGACAGAAATGAAGTCGACATGGATACTTTCTGTCATACGCTGGATCGCACCAGTCAGCAAAGCCTGCTGCACTATCTGAATTCGGCACTGCAGCTGGGGCACCGGCTGGATCAGGAGCTGGAAGTGCACCGCAAGGATGGAGAAGTGCTGTGGTATCAGATAAAGGCTGAGGTTGCCCAGCTGGATGGTAACGAGCGCGTACTGCTGGGCGCGGTACAGGATGTCACGCAGCAGAAAAAGGTAGACCAGCTGGTTGAGTATCAGGCCAACTATGACATGCTCACTGAGCTGCCCAACCGATCGCTGTTTATTGACCGACTGGAAAACGCCCTGCTTCAGGCGCAGCGCCGAAGCACGCGGATCGCTGTCCTGTTTATTGATCTCGACAACTTCAAATCTGTAAACGACAACCTGGGACATGATGCGGGAGACGAACTTCTGGTCGAAGCGGCACGTCGCATTAAGTCCTGTGTGCGGGCCGAGGATACGGTCGCCAGGCACAGCGGCGATGAATTTGTGGCGCTGCTGGTGGACGTATTCTCAACCTCGGTGGTGTCCCGCGTGGCGGACAAGATGGTCGCCAGCATGCGCAAGCCGTTCAACATTGACGAACGACAGATCTATTGCAGTGTCAGTATTGGTGTCTCGTTTTACCCGGATGATGGTGAAGATGCTGACACGCTGGTGATCAAAGCCGATCAGGCAATGTACGAAGTCAAAAAATCGGGTCGCAATTCCTGGCAGTTTTATACTGTTGCCATGCAGCTGGAGTCTGAACAGAAGCACCGTATGTTTAACGAGCTGGTGGCTGCGATCGATAATGACGAGCTGGAAGTGTTCTATCAGCCCGTTGTTGATGCGGACAGCGGAGTTGTAAGCGGCTGCGAGGCACTGGTGCGCTGGCAACGGGATGATGGTAATTGGGTGACCCCTGGCGCTTTTATTACAATTGCCGAAGAGCGGGGCCTGATAAACCGTATAGACCTGCTAGTACTTCGCAAATCACTGAAATTCATTCGCGAACTCAACAGCCAGCTGGGCAGGGCTGTGAGCCTGTCTGTCAATGTATCTCCGAGACTGTTGCACATGCGCGATGACGACGCGCAGGACTGGCTGCGAGAGTTGCAGATGAGCCACAATGTCGCGGTGACAATCGAGATTACCGAGCGCGTGCTGGTAGACGAAACCTCTGGCGTCAGCAAAGTACTGGCTGAGATCGACAGAGCCGGTGTGCGCATTGCCATTGATGATTTTGGTACTGGTTATTCCGGTTTGAGTTACTTTAGCCGCTTCCCGGTTTCATCTGTCAAAATCGATCGATCCTTTGTCAAGAATCTGGAAAGCAGTGCCACAGAAACCACTCTGGTGGAAACTATTCTGCTGATGGCCTCCAAGCTGGGTATCAAGGTGGTTGCTGAAGGGGTTGAGACGGAGTCGCAGGCGGCGTTTTTAAGAAACCACCGCTGCGACTACCTGCAGGGATATCACATTTCGCCGCCGTTGCCAGGCGACGACTTCAGTGAATTTGTCAGACGAAATACGAGCGCAGTGGCGGAAATCCATTAAACTCCACCGAGCTGTAGCTCGTCGTGTAGGCGCCGGTCGAGAACCAGTACATACGATCGCCGGTTGCCAGGTTCAGAGGCAGCTCGTACTTGTACTGCTCGTACATGATGTCAGCGCTGTCGCAGGTCGGGCCGGCGATAATCACTTCTTCGGCCTCACCACCTTTCTCGGTATAAATCGGGAACTTGATGGCTTCATCCAGCGTCTCGATCAGCCCCGAGAACTTGCCGACATCGGTAAAAATCCAGCGGTGCAGGGCGGTGTGAGACTTGCGTGAAATCAGCACCACCTCAGACACCAGAATACCCGAGTTGGAGATCAGTGAACGACCTGGCTCCAGAATGATTTCCGGGAACTCATCACCAAAGTCTTCGGTAATAAAACGGGTAATTTCTTCGGCGTAGGTGGGCAGCGTGTTCGCCCGCATGATGTAGTTGGCCGGGAACCCACCGCCGAGGTTGATCATCTTCAGCACGATGCCATCTTCTTCGCGCAGACGCTCGAAGATCACTTTGACCTTGGCAATTGCCGCATCCCAGACACCGATGTCGCGCTGCTGCGAACCGACGTGGAAGGATATGCCATAGGGCTCGAGACCCAGCTCGCGGGCCAGGATCAACAGATCGATCGCCATATCGGTATGGCAGCCAAACTTGCGTGACAAGGGCCAATCGGCGGTATGGCTGCCTTCAGTCAGGATGCGGACGTATACCCGCGAGCCTGGAGCGGCGCGCGCGATGTTGCGCAGGTCAGCTTCCGAGTCGGTGGCGTACATACGCACACCTTTCTCGTAGAAGTATCGGATGTCTTTGCTTTTCTTGATGGTGTTGCCATAGCTGCAACGGTCTGCAGACACGCCCAGATTCAGCAGCTTGTCCAGCTCGTAAATGGACGCCACGTCAAAGTTGGAACCCTTGTCACGCAGCAAAGTCAGGATCTCGGGGGCCGGATTGGCCTTGACCGCATAATAAACCGAAGCGTAAGGGAAAAACTCACATAAAGTGTCGTAATGCTCACTGATCGTTTGCAGGTCAATCACCACAAAGGGTGTTTCCTTGGTGTCAGCCAGTGCTTTCATGCGCTGGAATGTTTCGGGCGGGTAAAAATCGACAACTTTGGTGAGTTCAGTGCTCATGCTGGGTTCATTCTCCTTCAGCCGTGGCAGGGGTGATGTCGCGCATTGTAGCAAAGGCCACTCAGCGGTAAAACGCCGATTTTAGATATCCCCCAAATTGGGCTGTTTTTCATGGATCAAACCCGTATCATGCACCATCGTGTTGTATTGTGCACAGAGTGGCGCAGAGCAAGAACAATGAGTACAGGGAGAAAGTTTGTATGGCGCTGTTCGATAGTTTGGGGCGCTGGCTGTGGAAGCGCCAGGGCAGCCATCGGCAGTGGTATAGACCACTGTTCAAGCGGCTGTCACGTCGCGCTGATGCTGATTATCCGTTTCAGGCGGATTTTTTCGGGCTGCGTTACGATGGCAATCTGAACAACAACATCGATTATGCGGTGTACTACTTTGGTGCATTCGAGAAGCCTGTCCTGTTTTTCCTGCGCGATACATTGACCAGCCTTGTACCCGAAGGTGACCGCTGTTTTATAGATATCGGCGCCAATGTTGGGCAACACACGCTTTTTATGTCCAACCACGCCTGCCGCGTGCATGCTTTCGAGCCCTACCCGCCGGTGCGCGATGTGCTGGTATCACGGGTTCTGAACAATAGCATTGAAAACGTGTCTATCCATCCGGTCGGGCTCAGCGATGCAAACGCCTCGCTGCCATTTTATGCACCGACCGGGCGCAACAAGGGTATCGGCTCTTTTGACCAGAGCTCGGTCGCCAAGGGCAACCAGCCGATTGGCGAGCTGCAGTTGGTGAAAGGGGATGACTTTCTGGAAACGCTGGAACTGGAAAAGGTCCACCTGATCAAGATGGATGTGGAGGGTTTCGAGAAGCCAGCACTGCGGGGGCTGTCACAAACGCTGGCAAAGCACCGCCCCGTGGTCGTATTTGAACTGACCTATGATGGTGAGCTGTCCTTCAAATCCATGGAGGATGTTCTGGAGACACTGCCGGCTGACTACGAGCTGTATTCCTTTGTGAGCCGAGATGCCAATGGGCGGCGGGCGAGATCGCGTAATGCGCGCGCTCGGGTGACTGGTGAGTATCAGCTTGCGCCCGTGACTGAGTGGCGCTCGACAGGGCAGGACGATCTGGTCGCAGTGCCCGCCGAAAGCCGTGAGGCGCTGGCAGGGGTTCTCAACCGGAAAAGCATCTGAACCATCTTTCAGCCACCCGCTTTCACCCACCCGGGATTCAGATGTAAAAAGGGCCGACCTGCTTTGGCGGGTCGGCCCTTTTTGAATGGCTCTTTGGGCGATTTACGCGGAGCGCAGAGCTGCTTGCGCCGCAGCCAGACGGGCGATCGGTACACGGGGTGGCGAACAGCTGACGTAGTTCAATCCCAGGTTGTGGCAGAAATCGATCGAGTCAGGATCGCCGGCGTGCTCACCGCAGATACCCAGCTTAAGGTCTTTGCGTGTCTTGAGTCCATTGGCGACAGCAAACTGCATCAATTTGCCCACACCGGTCTTGTCGAGGCTGGCAAACGGGTTCTTGGAGTAGATTTCCTTTTGCTGGTACTCGTCGTAGAACATGCCCATGTCGTCGCGGCTCAGGCCCAGTGTGGTCTGAGTCAGGTCGTTGGTGCCAAAGCTGAAGAATTCGGCGTGTTCGGCAATTTCGTCTGCTGTGATCGCAGCGCGTGGTACTTCGACCATGGTGCCAACCATATACTTGATCTTGATGCCTTTTTTCTTCATCACTTCGTCAGCGACACGACGCACGATGGATAGCTGGTCGGCCAGTTCCGCCTTGAAGCCTACCAGCGGGATCATGATCTCCGGGTGAACTTCGATGGCGTTTTTGCCGGTGCTGATTTCGGCGACGGCTTCGAAAATCGCCTGAACCTGCATTTCGGTAATTTCCGGATACAGGATACCCAGACGACAGCCGCGGCAGCCCAGCATGGGGTTTTCTTCATGCAGCGCCTTGATGCGGTCAATTACAAATTCCAGTGGCAGACCCAGTTTGTCAGCCAGCTGACGGCGCACCGCGTCATCCTGTGGCAGGAACTCGTGCAGCGGTGGATCCAGGAGACGGATGGTCACAGGACGGCCAGCCATGGCCTTGAACAGGCCCACGAAGTCTTTCTTCTGCATTGGCAGCAGTTTTTTCAGCGCTTCACGGCGCTGCACACCATCGACAGCCAGAATCATCTGACGCATATCATCGATGCGGCTGCCTTCAAAGAACATGTGCTCCGTGCGGCACAGACCAATACCTTCGGCGCCAAACGCTACGGCCTGCTGTGCCATGGCGGGCGTATCGGCATTGGTGCGGATACGCAGGCGACGATATTTGTCTGACCAGTCCATGACCGTCTGGAACAGCTCATAGGTGTAGCTTTGAGAGGGCTTCAGGGTGCCTTCCAGTACACGCTTGACCTCGGAGTCCGCGCTTTCGATCAGACCCTTGTACACTGAGCCAGTGGTGCCGTTGATGGAGATGTAGTCACCTTCCTTCAGCACGATACCGTTGGCAGTCAGCGTTTTCTTTTCGTAGTTGATGGTGATGTCACCAGCACCACAGACGCAGACCTTGCCCAGCTGGCGGGCAACCAGCGCCGCGTGCGAGGATACGCCGCCGCGGGTGGTCAGAATGCCCTGGGAGTGCAGCATGCCCTTGAGGTCATCCGGGGAGGTTTCGGATCGGCACAGGATCACTTTATTGCCTTTGCGGGCTTCGACCTCAGCCTGCGCGGCGGTGAAGGCGATGCGACCGGTGGCGGCACCAGGTCCCGCTGGCAGGCCCTTGCAGATTAACTGCGCGGCTTTTTGTGCTTTTTCGTCGAACACCGGCACCAGCAGGGTATCAACCGACTCGGCCGGGATTTTCAGCAGTGCGGTTTTCTGGTCGATCAGCTTTTCTTTGTTCATTTCCACGGCGATACGAATCGCAGCCAGGCCCGTGCGCTTGCCGTTGCGGGTCTGCAGAATGAACAGGCGGCCATTTTCGATGGTAAATTCGAAGTCCTGCATGTCCTTGAAGTGTTTTTCCAGGCGTGCGCGGACTTTCTCCAGGTCGGCAAAATTCTTGGGCAGCTCCTGGGCCATGGCGGCGATGGCCTTGGGTGTGCGGACGCCGGCAACTACGTCTTCGCCCTGGGCATTGGTCAGGTATTCGCCGTAAAACACTTTCTCGCCAGTCGCCGGGTCGCGCGTGAAGGCCACGCCAGTGCCGCTGTCGTCGCCGGCATTACCAAACACCATGGCCTGTACGTTAACAGCCGTGCCCCATTCTGCCGGAATGCCGTATTGCTGACGGTAGAGAATGGCGCGATCATTTTTCCATGAGCCAAACACGGCGCCCACCGCGCCCCACAGTTGCTCGTAGACATCCTGCGGGAAGCTCTTGCCAGTCTGTTTGCTGATCAGGAGCTTGTAGCGCTCAACCAGCTGCTTCAGTTCGTCGGCAGTCAGCTCATTGTCCAGCTCTTTGCCGAGCGACTTTTTAAGGTCGTCCAGCAGGGCGTGGAAAGGATCTTCGGATTCTTCATTGGCTGCCTGGACACCCATGACAACATCGCCATACATCTGAATGAAACGGCGGTAGCAGTCCCATGCGAAGCGCGGGTTGCCGGAAATGTTGGACAGACCTTCGACGGTTTCGTCGTTCAGACCCAGGTTCAGGATGGTGTCCATCATGCCGGGCATGGAGTCGCGGGCGCCTGAGCGAACAGATACCAGCAGCGGGTTGTCGCGACTGCCGAATTCACGCTTCATCTGCTTTTCAACCAGATTGATGGCGTTTTTGACGTCTTTGCTCAGCGTCTTGGGGTAGCTTCGCTCGTGAGCATAAAAATAGGTGCAGACCTCTGTGCTGATGGTAAAGCCGGGTGGAACGGGCAGGCCAATAGCGGCCATTTCCGCCAGATTGGCGCCTTTGCCGCCGAGCAGCTCGCGCATTTTGGCATTGCCGTCTGTCTGGCTACCGAAGTTGAAGACGTATTGAGTGTTTTTCTTGGTTTTGCTGGTATCAGATGTCTGTTTCATGTTTCCCGGATTCTTAGTCAGCAGTTGGAGTCTCAGCAGTTGCTAATCAGAGGTGTGCCATCCATGTCGGCAAGGTGCGGAAGAATATAGTAATTAGCCGCTAAAATCCAGCGTGCAGTCCACACAGTTGCGTTGAAATTGCAGACAACTGTCGTTAACTGGCAGGGATTTCTCAGTATCTGCGGGATTGTGTAGTAATACTACATAATGAGCCGGTTTCAATTGAACATCTATTCTGCCGCAGAGCCCTGACTGTCAGGGCCTGCAGAGGGCGTGTTTCCTGATTTACTCTTTGCCAGGTTTGTTGCCGGTCATGCGATTAAGGGATTCCAGCAGGTTCATCGGTAGCGGGAATACAATAGTCGAATTCTGTTCGCCGGCAATTTCTGTCAATGTCTGCAAATACCTCAGTTGAATTGATTCTGGCTGCGAGGCCAGCTGGCGGGCGGCTTCGACCAGTTTCTGGGAGGCTTCGAATTCGCCGGCGGCATGAATGACCTTGGCACGCCGGGAGCGTTCTGCCTCTGCCTGCTGGGCAATGGCGCGGATCATGCTCTCATCTATATCTACATGCTTGATTTCGACATTGGACACTTTGATGCCCCAGTCGTCTGTCTGCTGATCCAGAATGTCCTGAATGTCGGCATTCATGCGTTCGCGCTCGGACAGCAGTTCGTCAAGCTCATGCTGGCCCAGCACGGAGCGCAGTGTGGTCTGGGCCAGCTGGCCGGTGGCTTCCATAAAGTCTTCAACGTTGATGATGGCTTTCTGGGGGTCGGTCACCCTGAAGTACAGTACCGCATTGACCTTGACGGAGACGTTGTCGCGCGTGATCAGATCCTGTGAGGGAATGTCCCAGACTGCTGTGCGCAGGCTCACTTTTTCCATTTGCTGAATGATGGGGATGACCATGATCAGGCCCGGGCCTTTGACCTTGTGAAAACGGCCTAGCATGAAGATCACGCCGCGCTCATACTCCTTGAGAATGCGGAAGGTGCTGAAAAGCAGGCCGAGAAAAATGGCAATGAGTGCCATGCTGAATACTTCCATGATGATGCCTCCTTAATGCTGGTTCGAATGTGAGTCGTTGGGCGCTGACTGCGCCGCACTGACGTGTAGTGTTAGCCCATCAACGTGATCAATATGCAATTGATCTCCTTTGCGCACTGGCGTTCTGCTGACCGCCTGCCATATCTCACCGTGGAGCTGGACGTGCCCGCGCGTCTCGAAATCTTCGCGGGCAACGGCCAGCTCGCCGGTCATCGCTTCCACGCCAGTGGTTACTTTTGCGTGGCGCGCCTTGAGGGCGGCGCCGAGTACAAAAACGACCAGCGCGCCGGTGCTGACAGTGACGGCGGCTACCAGTGACAGCGATATCTGCCAGGCCGGGTCATTGGTGTCCATCAGCATGACGGAACCGATTGCAAAGGCAATCACACCCCCAACCCCGGCCACACCAAAGGTGGGTGTGATCACCTCGAAGGCCATCATGGCGATCCCGATCACGATCAGTGCCAGCCCCGCGTAACTGATCGGCAGCAGTTGCAGGGCGTAGGCGCCAACCAGCAGGCTGATGATGCCAATGGTGCCAGCGATGCCGCCGCCGGGGTTGTAAAACTCCAGTATCAGGCCGTAGACACCGACCATCAGCAGGATATAGGCAATATTGGGATTGGTGATAATGCTGAGGAAGTCGTATCGCCAGTTGGTATCGATTGTCTCGACTGCTGCGCCCTGCGTATTCAGGGTAACCTGGCCGGCTTCTGTTTCGATATTCAGACCGTCCAGTTGTGCCAGCAGCTGCTGCTGGTCATCGGCAATCAGATCGATCACGCCCAGTTGCAGCGCTTCGGTGGCATTGATGTTGGCCGCGTCAGTCACTGTCTGGCGAGCCCAATCCACATTTCGTCCACGCAATTCGGCAAGGCCTGCCAGGTAAGCAGCTGCATCGTTGATTATCTTATCGTCCAGGTCTTCTCCCGGGCCGCTGGCGGAGACTGGCGTGGACGAACCAACATTGGTCGCATTACTCATCGCAGCGACGTGGCTGGCCATCAGGATATAGGTGCCTGCACTGGCAGCCCGCGCGCCGGATGGCGAAACCCAGGTGACCACTGGGACCCGTGATGCGAGAATCTCGCTGACCATGTTGCGCATGGCCGCATCCAGTCCTCCGGGAGTGTTTAGCTGTATGATCAGTAGTTGCGAGTTGCTTTCTGTCGCCTGGTCGATGGCGCTGATAATATGGTCTGCGCTGGCTGGGCCGACCGGCCCGTCCAGAGAAACCTGCATGATGCTTGCCCGGGCGCTGGTATCCTGTGCGTTGACAGGCTCGGTTTCAGCAAAAACGGCAACAAGGGCCATAATTGCTACTGAAGTGGCCAGCCAATGAAATATTCGGGCAGGATTGCGTGTTATAGTTCGCAGCATCAGCTCCTCCGCCGACCTTGCCTGAAAACACAGATTAATGATTGGCCTTCAGCGGCCGATAAATATTGTGTAGAGCCATCATACGCGTGGCTGAAGGGCAAGTCGACACGGGGCTGGTGACATGTCTACCATACCCGGAAACGCTTGATTGACAAGGGATGTAGCGAAATTACAGAGCGTATACTCGACACACTTTGTTGCAAAAATACAGTGGCAATCGTTGTACTACCGGAAAAAGTTGGTTTAGCATCGTCGTCAATGCTTAACACTGTAACCGATGCAGTTTGCAGAATTAAGACAGTCTTCAAGACTGATCATAAAAGCAAGAAAGAACGTATTGTGTAAGACAGTATGGCGGAAGATGTTGGCGGGAATGGTCCCGACAGACGTGCAACCGCTTAAACCTGCGGGAGGAATTCCTTATGAAAAAATTCACGATGACAGCATTGGCTGCGGCAGCAGCTGCAGTCAGCTTCCAGGCTTATGCCCAGGACGGCGTTGATCCGCTGACCCAGGTTGAGCCAGTAACTGCCGAGTGGTTCCACGACGGTTCCGAGCCGGACTACGTTGTTGACGTACCCAGCTTCACTGTTCCTGCCACTGGCGTGATCGACTACATCGACTCTGTAATTCCGCTGGAATTCGGCGAAGACAAGTGGGTGAAAGCTGTTCAGTTCATCCCAGGTGACAAGCGCGTTCTTCACCACCTGCTGTCCTACGTAGTTGCTGATACGCCTGACGCTGGCGACGGCATGCTGGACGAGACTGTAAACGACCCACGTCGTGAGTTCCTGGAAGGCTATGCGCCTGGTAAGGAGTACGCTACCGAGTTCCCCGAGAACACCGGTATCTACGTTCCTGAAGGTTCAGCGCTGCGCATGAGCATTCACTACACCTCTTTCGGCCAGGAAACTACTGACAGCACCCGTGTTGGTCTGTGGTTCGCCGACGAGAACAACGAGCCAGAGTATCAGTACCACACATACTCAGTGGCCACTCCGATGAATCAGATTCAGATTCCTGCGGGCGCCATGGAGCATGAGTCATCTGCAACTCACGTGTTCGAAGACGAGATCACTCTGTACGGTTTCCGTGCTCACAT
This sequence comes from Pseudohongiella sp. O18, assembly GCF_021729085.1. Lineage (GTDB taxonomy): Bacteria > Pseudomonadota > Gammaproteobacteria > Pseudomonadales > Pseudohongiellaceae > Pseudohongiella. Next base: position 1,406,298 of record NZ_JAJSAR010000001.1, read on the forward strand.
GCACTACCGTGGCAAGTCCATGGCAGCTCGCGTGATCTACCCGGACAACACTGAAGAAGAGATCATCAACGTAGCTAACTACAACTTCGCATGGCAGCCTACTTACCGTATGGAAGAGCCTATGGTTCTGCCTGCTGGTTCACGCGTAGTGGTTGAAGGCCTGTTCGACAACTCTGAATACAACCTGGGTGTACCGGATCCGACCGTTGACGCCATGGGTGGTCTGCAGAGCTGGGAAGAAATGTTCATCGGTTACTTCTCTTACACAACCAACGACTAATACGTTGATTGTAAGCAGTAACTGATAGAGCAGCACAACAACACCAGGGGCTGCTTCCCTGAGAAGCGGCCCCTTTTGTTTGTCAGTCCTATCTGGGTTTGCGCGGGCGACGTGATCCTTAAAAGCGCCTCAAGTTTGCGCCAGATTAAGATTCGGACAGGCAAACTGTAGTATCCTTGCCTATCTGCAATCCTGTAGTATTGTGATCAATAAGTTAACAAAACAATAATATGTTGCAGGGCGTTTCGTTAGTGACGTTTTTGACGCAAGTGTTCCGCAGAAATATCCAGAGAGAGAATGAGGGTTAGTTCACCATGAAAACATCAAAGTTGCTGGCGCTGTTCACAGTAGCGGCTGCCATCAGTTTCAACGCTCAAGCAGCGGATCGGGTTGGCGATTTCAATCTGATCGACGATACGGGCAAAGCCCACCAGCTGAGCAAGTATGCGTTCAATAAAGCAGTCGTGATCGTTTCCCAGCAGGCTGGCTGTACTGCCAACCAGGAAAACATCGCACGCTACAAGCAGCTGCGTACCAATTTCGACCACCGTGGCGTGAGCTTCCTGATGATGAATTCATCAGTGGCAGACGAGCGTGATGACATCCGTGCCGAGGAAGCAGTCTGGAATTATGACTTCCCGATCATGGATGACGACGCTCAGCTGGTAGCTGATGCCCTGGGTATCGATAAAGCCGGTCAGGTAGTTGTTGTGGATCCGGTTCGTATGAATGTCCTGTACCGTGGCCCGATGCCTGCTCAGTGGGCGCGTCACGAGCTGGGTACTGTGCTGGAAGCCATCCTGGCCGACGGCGCTGACAGCCGTCAGATGGAAACCGTAAACGTGGACTTCGAAACAGCTGAAGGCTGTGCACTTGAATTCCCGATGCGTGATCGTTACCAGGCAGAAGCGCCTGATTACGAAACTGAAGTTGCGCCAATCCTGATCGAGCGCTGCGTAGGTTGTCACGTTGAAGGCGGTATCGGTCCGTTCGCCATGAACAGCCACATGATGATTCAGGGCTGGAGCCCGATGATCAAAGAGGTTCTTATGACCAAGCGTATGCCTCCGATGCAGGTCGACCCCTCGGTTCGCACCTGGATCAACGCAGGCAACATGCCGGTTGAAGAACGTCAGATCCTCGTACACTGGATCAATGCTGGCTCACCGCGTAACTGATAACGCGCTGACAAGCATCAAAAAAAGCCGCCTTAGGGCGGCTTTTTTTTTGTGTTAAAGGACCCAAGAGGGCCGAAAGGGCCGGAGGGAATTAGCTTTCTAAACCCCTCCGTCCCTTTTCTGCTGGCCTATTGCTTTACTGGAATCTGTGGTTTAGAGTCGGCTTTAATGCAAGGTAGTTTGTGTGCAGAACACAAAATTCCCGCACGAGGACAAGGACAATGAGAATAAAAAGCCTGACCACTGCATTTGCGCTGGCTGCTGCCTGGGGAGTTCAGGCGCACGCAGGTGTAGACCCCCTGACACAGATTCAGCCACCGTCAAACGAATGGACCTACGACGGTTCCAATCCTGACCAGATTATCGAAGTGCCCAGCTTTACCGTGCCTGCCACTGGTGTTATCGACTACATCAACTCAGTGATTCCTCTCGAATTCGAAGAGGAAAAGTGGGTTAAGGCCGTGCAGTTCATTCCCGGCGACAAGCGCGTGCTGCACCATCTGTTGTCTTATGTTGTGGCCCATGATGGCCAAAACGAAGGCATGATTGATGAGGCATCCAACGACCCGCGCCGCGAGTTCCTCGAAGGCTATGCGCCTGGTAAGGAATATGCCACTGAATTCCCGGAAAATACTGGTATCAAAGTGCCTGTGGGCTCTGCGCTGCGCATGAGCATCCACTACACATCATTCGGCCAGGAAACTGTCGACAACACCCGTGTTGGTCTATGGTTCGCTGATGAGAATGACCAGCCGGAACTGGAATACCACACCTATTCAGTGTCCGCCAATGGCGCCGAGCGGCTGCACATTCCGCCGGGAGCCATGGAGCATGAAATGGCGGCCAGTCATGTGTTTGAGGACGCCATTGTCCTGCATGGTTTCCGTGCGCACATGCACTATCGCGGCAAATCCATGTCAGCCCGTGTGATTTATCCTGACAATACCCAGGAGCAGATCATCAACGTGGCCAACTATAACTTTGCCTGGCAGCCCACCTACCGCATGGACGAGCCGATGGTTCTGCCGGCAGGCTCCCGAGTGGTTGTGGAAGGTCTGTTTGACAACTCCGAGTACAACCCCGGTAACCCTGACCCGACCGTACCGGCCGTCGGTGGTCCCCAGAGCTGGGAAGAAATGTTTATTGGATACTTCTCGTATACAGACGTACCCAACTAAATCAATCGCTTAGCAAAGGAGTGGGGCGTGCTGTCAACCAGCGCGCCCCATTTTTTTGTGGTAACACTTTGTTGCAAAGCATTGATTTCAATGCTTGAGCTGCACTGTTTTGTGGCATAGGATCGAAGTTGAGTGATATTCCATTTCCAACGACAGGAGCAGTGACAATGAAAAAAACGAGTTTGACTGCTGCAATGCTGCTGGCCTCGAGCTGGGCAGTCGTAGCTGATGCGGGAGTTGACCCATTAACTCAGATACAGCCACCACAAAGTGAGTGGCAGTATAACGGGGCCGAGCCGGACGTTGTAATCGATGTCCCCAGCTTCACGGTGCCTGCCACAGGTGTTATCGACTATATCGACTCGGTAATTCCTCTGGAATTTGGCGAGGAGAAGTGGGTAAAAGCGGTTCAGTTTATCCCGGGTGACAAACGAGTTCTGCACCACTTGTTGTCCTATGTCGTCGCTGATGAACCCCAGGAAGAAGGCATGATCGACGAGGCGGTCAACGATCCGCGTCGTGAGTTCCTGGAAGGTTATGCGCCTGGTAAGGAATATGCCACCGAGTTTCCAGAAGGTACCGGTATTCGAGTGCCGGAGGATTCCGCGCTGCGCATGAGCATCCACTACACTTCATTCGGTCAGGAAACTGTCGACAACACCCGTGTTGGTCTGTGGTTCTATGAGGATGAAGAAGAGCCGAATCTGGAGTTCCACACGTACTCAGTCTCTCCCGGTAACCGTACTGAGAACATCGTGATTCCGCCTGGTGCCATGGAGCACGAAATGGCAGCAACTCACGTGTTTGAGGAAGACATCCTGCTGTACGGCTTCCGTGCGCACATGCACTACCGCGGCAAGTCCATGGCAGCCCGCGTGATCTATCCTGACAACACGCAGGAAGACATCATCAATGTTGCCAACTACAACTTTGCCTGGCAGCCCACTTACCGCATGGACGAGCCCATGGTCATTCCGGCTGGCTCGCGCGTAGTGGTAGAGGGTCTGTTTGACAACTCCGAGTACAACCCGGGTGTGCCTGATCCTACCGTAACTGCATACGGTGGCCTGCAGAGCTGGGAGGAGATGTTTATTGGTTACTTCTCCTACACGGATCTACCATCCGAGTAAGTTGTTGAAATCAGCCTGACCACCCGCTATGGTAGGCTGACTAAACAAGCAGTACGTATACAAAGGGGCTGCTTCCTGACAGGAGCGGCCCTTTTTGTTTTTAATTCACAGGAAAAGAAATATGTCGTCGAACGCTCCACTGGATGTTTTGCTGAAACCCTTCGAAAGCCCCAAACTGCAGTTGAAAAACCGCGTTGTCATGGCGCCGATGACGCGTCAGTTTTCGCCAGATGGTGTGCCACACCAGCTGGTGGTTGACTATTACCGGCGCCGCGCCGAAGGCGATGTTGGCCTTATCATCACTGAAGGGACTACGGTCGGTCACAAGGCCGCGTCATTTGACAGTAAGATCCCCAATTTTCACACAGACGAAGCATTGGCTGGCTGGAAACAGGTTGTGGATGCCGTCCACAAGGCTGGCGGTAAGATAGCTCCTCAGCTCTGGCATGTGGGTTGTGCGCGCAAGCCTGGCACCGGTCCGCATCCTGATTTCCCCAGCGCCACGCCGTCCGGATATGCGCTGCCCGGCAAAAAAGTGGGTGAGCCACTGACAACGGCCGAAATCGACAATATCGTCAAAGCCTTCGGCGAAGCCGGTGGCAACGCCAAAAAGCTGGGATTTGATGCGCTGGAAATTCACGGCGCACACGGCTACATGATTGATGATTTTCTGTGGGAAGGGCTGAATCAGCGCAGCGACCAGTACGGCGGTTCGCGCGCCAAACGCAGTCAGTTTGCGGTTGAGATCGTCCAGGCGATCCGTGCCGAGGTGGGCGAGGATTTCCCCATCATTTTCCGTTTCTCGCAGTGGAAACAGCAGGATTACAGCGCGCGACTGGCCGAAACACCTGAGCAGCTGGCAGAAGTGCTGCAACCAATCTCCGACGCCGGTGTCGATATCTTCCATTGCAGCCAGCGTCGTTTCTGGGAACCGGAGTTCGAAGGTTCCAGCATGAATCTGGCCGGCTGGACACGCCGCCTGCTTAACAAACCCACCATTACCGTCGGCAGTGTCAGCCTTAATGAAGAGTTTATTACAACCTTCCAGGGCGGTCAGGCCGATACAGCCGACATTCAGGAGCTGTTGCAGCGCCTGGATGCCGACGAGTTCGATCTGGTGGCCGTCGGTCGTGCCCTGATTGCCAACCCGAACTGGGTTCAATTGATCACCCAGGGCCAGGTCGAAAAACTGCAAACCTACGAAAAATCTTTGCTGGCGGAGCTGGTATAACTATCAACAGAGGAGGGCGGAATGTTTGAGCGTCTGGGCAACAAGCTGGGACTGAATGCGATACCGCAAATATTCGTCACGGCTGCCGCGATCGCGATTGTGTTTGTGGCGTTCGCCATTCCGTTCCATGAGCCGTTTGCATATGCCTTTGGTCTGGTGGGTGACTTCACCTTCCAGTATTTTGGCTGGTTTTACGTAGCAAGTGTGTCAGGGCTGTTGATTTTTCTGATCTGGATTGCCTTCAGCAAGTATGGCGGCATTCGCCTGGGTGCGGATGACGAAACCCCGCAGTACAGCACCGAGACCTGGTTTGCGATGCTGTTCGCCGCGGGTATCGGTACCATCCTGATGTTCTGGGGAGTGGCCGAACCGCTTTCGCACTTTGCCAACCCGCCCATGGCCGGTATTGAGCCACAAACGGTGGATGCCGCCAAACATGCCATGAATGTGGCGCTCTACCATTTCGGCCTGCACACCTGGACCATATTCACGCTGCCGGCCTTGGCGATTGCTTACTTCAGTTATCGCAAGAATCTTCCGATGCGTATCAGCAGCGTGTTTTATCCGGTGCTGGGGGATCGCATTTTCGGGCCGATTGGCTGGACCATCGATATCATTGCGCTGCTGGGCACGTTGTTTGGCGTGGCGGTGTCTGTTGGTCTGGGCACGCTGCAACTGAACAGCGGGCTTAATGTGGTGTTTGGTGTGCCGATCGGTGTGGTGTCGCAAATCGTCATCGTGGCCGTTATCACCATCATCGCCACTATCTCGGTAGCACTCGGGCTGGATCGGGGTATCAAGCGGCTTTCCGAAATCAACATTGTACTGGCACTGATCGTGATGCTGTTTGTGTGGCTGGCAGGCCCCACGCTATTCATCACCTCGGGCATTGTGCAGAATTTTGGCAATTACATGCAGAACCTGCCCTGGATGGCCTTCTGGACGGAGGCGTACCAGGGCACCAGCTGGCAGCAGAGCTGGACGGTGTTTTACTGGGCGTGGACAATTTCCTGGGCGCCGTATGTCGGTATTTTTATTGCGCGTATCTCACGCGGACGCACCATCAAGCAGTTTGTACTTGGCGCGCTGCTGGCGCCCATGGCATTCACGCTGGTGTGGTTCTCGGTGTTTGGCCTGGCGGCCATCGATCAGGAACTCAATCAGGGCATCGATCTGGTAACCCAGGTGGAGAATAACGTTGCCATTGCGCTGTTCGATTTCCTGGCAACTTTCCCGCTGCCGACGCTGATGTCGGGCATCAGTCTGATAGTGATCGTGGTTTTCCTGACAACCTCGGCCGACTCGGCCGCGCTGGTAGTGGATCAGCTGTCACGCAATGACATACAGCCCAGCCTGGTGCGACAGCGCATTTTCTGGACCTTCCTGCTGGGGGCAATTGCTGGCACGTTGATGCTGGGTGGTGGTCTGGATGCGCTGCAGAACGTGATCACCACGCTGGGTTTCCCATTCTGCGTCTTGCTGGTATTTATGGCTTACTCGCTGCGGCGATCGCTACACCAGGATCTGCAGGAGCTATCAGGCCCGCAGTAGCCAGGTCTGGTGTATGCGCGCGTTGCGGGCAAAGTCTTTGTCCAGGCTGCGCGCGGTGTAATCCTCGACCTTGTACTTTTCCGTGACCGACGGGTCCAGTTTGAAGCGGCGCATATTATTGGAAAAAATCAGCACGCCGCAAGGCCGCAGCCGCTGCATGCACTGTTCGATCAACGTGACATGGTCGCGCTGGATATCCAGCACGTTGCTGGTGCTTTTCGAGTTTGAGAAGGTTGGCGGATCCAGAAAGATCATGTCGAAACTCTGTCGACACTTTTGCAGATAGACCATGCAGTCCATCTCAACCAGTTCGTTCTGCCAGAGGTTCAATTCGTTCAGGGCCAGGTTACGACGTGCCCAGTTCAGATAGGTCTTGGACAGGTCCACGCTGACAGTTCGTTTGGCGCCGCCCAGCGCTGCCTGCACACTCACCGAGCCGGTATAGCAGAACAGATTAAGCACTTCCTTGTCTTTGGCGTGCTCATGTACGTAGCGACGAATGGGGCGATGATCCAGGAACAGGCCGGTGTCCAGATAACGGTGCAGGTTGACCAGCAATCTGGCCTCGCCCTCTCTGACAACGATATCTTCCGCATCCTGCTGCAGTGGCTGATACTGCTGCTTGCCTTTCTGCCGTTCGCGTACTTTGATGCTGACACGTGATGCGGGCAGCGACAGCACATGCTGCACGGCCAGCAATGCCTGACGCCGCCTCAGTGCGGCATCGGCCTCATTGACGGTGGCAGGCGGTTTGTATTCCTGCACGTGCGCATGGACCTGTTGCTGCTCGTCCACGTAGATATCAATGGCGAATGCAAACTCAGGAATGTCAGCGTCGTACAGCCGGTAATTTTCTATCTGCTGCTGACGCGCCCATCGGCCCAGGTTTTTCAGATTCTTGCGCAGTCGATTGGCCAGCATCTGGCCGCCGTCATCCAGTGCTGCTTCGGTGACCTGATTGGCACTGTCGACGGCCGGCGCTGAGCGTTGATAGATGGCATCATCATTGACCTTGAACAGCAGCAGTTTGGCAGGCAGCTGGCCGTTAAATAAAGCGTACTGGCGATGGCTGTGCATGCCCAGCAACTTGCCCCACTCGGGGCGTGCTGTGAAAACCGCCGCCTGCGCACCCATGGCATTGCGCTTGATCAGGCCACCAAGATCCTGGTAAAGCGCCATGACTTCGGCATCTTCCCCAAGGCGCTCTGCATAGGGTGGGTTGGTGATCAGCAGGGTCACCGGCATCTCCACAACCGCTTCCGAGACAGTATGCGAGCTGAACTCAATGTGATCCCATACTTCCGCACGCTCTGCATTGCGGCGCGCCATGCCCAGTGCACGCAAATCCTGGTCGCTGCCCAGCGCCTGACCTGCCCAGGTCCTGCCGGCATCGCGGCGCTGCTCAGCTTCATGGCGCACAGCGTCGATTGCATTTTTATCGTGATGTAGCCAGCGAGAGTAACCGTCTGCGCGCAGCAGGCCGGGAGCCACGTCCATGGCCATCAGTACTGCTTCAATGATCAGGGTGCCAGCGCCGCACATGGGGTCGTATATGACAGGCTGCGGTGTCTTAGCAAGCGCTGGCCAGCCGGCGCGAATCAGCAGCGCAGCGGCCAGAGTTTCTTTCATGGGTGCTTCACCCTGTTCAACCCGGTAGCCGCGACGGTGCAGACTGCCACTGGCCAGTTCGATGCCCAGCAAAACGCGGTCCTTTTTCAGAACTGCATGAATTCTAATGTCAGGCGACTGTTTGGCGACGTCCGGGCGTTGCTGACCCGATGCACGGAACTGGTCAACCACCGCATCCTTGACGCGCTGGGCAATGAACTGGGTGTGCCTGAGTTCGTGATTGGTACCGGAGGCGCTGATGGCAAAGCTGTGGTTTGCCTGCATGTGCTGCAGCCAGTCAATGCTGTCAGCAGCCTGGTAGAGTTGATCTGCATCGGACGCTGGCATATTCGCCAATAGCACAATGACCCGGTTGGCGATGCGTGAGTACATGGTGGCCCGATAGGCCGTCATCAGGTCGCCGGAAAAATACACGCCGGCCACCGTCTGGCGGATATCCTGGGCGCCCAGCGACTGCAGTTCATCCTGCAGCAGGGGTTCAAGGCTTTTGGCGCAGGTGGCAAACCAGGCGTAGGAGGCAGCGGAGGCGGTTTCGGGTGATCTCATAGCGGCGCATGATACTACGAATCCGGCGCCATTTACTCTATGATGCCGGTTTTTAACGCCAATCAATCCCGACTTGATGTTGAACCACTGATGCTCAGTTACCGTCACGCATTTCACGCTGGCAACCACGCCGATGTACTCAAGCACCTGGTGCTGCTGGCGCTGCTGCAGCAAATGCGCAAAAAGGACAAACCATTCTGTTGTATTGATACGCACAGCGGCGCAGGCTGGTATCGCCTTGACGACGACCAGGCGCGCAAAACCGGTGAGGCAAACACTGGCATTTTGCCACTGTGGGAGGCCTGGCGGCAGCATGGCTGTGATAACGCGTTGCTGCGTGATTATCTGGAGCTGGTGGCTGTCAGCAACCCAGTTGACGCCGGGGACGCGCCAGTTTATTACCCGGGTTCACCAGCGATTATCCAGTCTCAGCTGCGCGAAAATGATCGTGCACATTTGATGGAACTGCACACCACCGAGATTGACATTCTGCGCGAGAACATGGGGCGTGACGGGCGAGTGAGTATTCACCACCGCGATGGGTTTGAGGGCGCGGTAGGGCTGGTGCCGCCGGAGCCGAAACGTGGTCTGCTGCTGATGGATCCGGCCTATGAAGACAAGCGGGATTATCAGCAGGTCGTCAAAAGCCTGCTGAGTGTCAACCGGCGCTGGCATACGGGTGTGCTGGTGCTATGGTATCCAATGCTGGGCAAAACCCGCGACCGCAGTGAGTGGCTCAAGTCACAGCTGTGTCAGCAACTGGAAACGCACGTTGTTGAATGGGTAGTTGGCGAGCAGGCCGAGGAATTTGGCATGCATGGCTCGGGCATGCTGGTGGTGAATCCGCCGTGGCAATTCGACACAGTTATGGCAGATGCTCTGCAGGCGCTGCGTGATATGCTGAATAAAGTTTGATCAGTTCAGGAGTAGGTTATCCATGTTTGTAATCGCATCAAAGCGTCGCCTGGCGCCTGTCTGTATTGCCGCGGCATTGATGGCGGGCTACGCTTCAGCGCAGGAAACTGATGCCAGTGAGTCAGCAGTTGCTGCAGCTGATCCGATTGTTGCCGGTATCGACTATAGCGGCACCGGACTGTTGCTCGACGAAGTACACAGTGGTGCGCTGAACAGCGATCATCCCATGATGAGTGACGGGACTCACGCTGACTGTTTCCAGTTCGAGGCTACAGAGGGGCAGTCGTACAGCTTTACGCTGCGCTCATCGGACTTCGACAGTTATCTGCTGATTGGCGTGGGTTACTGCCAGGACGTGCTGCTGCAGCATGAGAATGACGACTTCGAGGACGGCACCACGGACTCGCAGATCGTGCTGACGGCGACCTATCCGTTTTACTCGGTCTACGTTAACACCTTTGAGCCCGCAGCGACGGGCGACTACACACTGCATGTAGAGCAGGTGGATAGCGCCGCCGCCGTGGCTGCTGAGTAAGCTCAGGCGCCTTACACTTTTTCGACGTCGGGGCCTTCGCCCAGCCAGCGTATTTCGTAAAGATCATTGCGCTGGTCTTTGGCGTTGGTCACTGAGCCCTCGTGGCGGACCTGTACCAGCTTGTCCAGATCCAGATCGGCAACCAGTGCCATTTCGGTGTTGGGCGTACTTTCTGCCATCACGGCGTCATGCGGGAACGCAAAATCCGACGGAGAATAAACCGCCGACTCAGCGTACTGAATATCCACATTATGAACCTGCGGCAGGTTGCCGACGCTGCCGCCGATCGCCACATAACATTCGTTCTCGATGGCGCGAGCCTGGGCGCAGCGCTGCACGCGCAGAAAACCGTTTTTGGTATCTGTCCAGAACGGCACAAACAGAATGTCCATGCCCTGTTTGGCCAGCAGTCGGGACAGCTCCGGGAACTCCACGTCGTAGCAGATCAGGATGCCAATGCGGCCTGCATCGGTATCAAAAACCTTCAGTTTGTCACCGCCATCGATGACCCAGTCGCGACGTTCGTGCGGTGTGATATGCAGCTTGGCCTGCGCGTCGACGGTGCCGTCGCGGCGACACAGGTAGGCCTTGTTCAACAGCTTTTCATCTTCCATTACCGGGATACTGCCGGCAATAATGTTGATGTTGTAAGTGATGGCGAATTCCGATAGCGCTTCGATGGTTTTTTCAGCATAGGTCGACAGAAAGCGGATGGCCTCGAACTGGTTGCTCTGGTCACCCAGTCCCATCAGCGGCGCGTTGAAGAATTCCGGGAACAGCACAAAATCCGCCTGGTAGTCGGCAAAGGTATCTACGAAATACTCCACCTGTGACAGCCAGTCCTCGAAGGATTTGGTCAGACGCATCTGCCACTGCAAAATGCCAACACGCACCACTGATTTGCGGCGCTGGCTCAGATCACGGTTTTCCGGCTCATACAGGATGTTGTTCCACTCCAGCAGTGTGGCATAACCCTGCGACTTTTCATCCTGCGGGTTGTAGTCCTTGAGCAGGCGTTTGACCTCAAAATCATTGGCCAGCTGAAAGCTCAGAATCGGGTCATGGATGTCCTTGTGGTCAACCGCCTCGATATACTCCATCGGCGACATATCGTCTGCATATTTGTGATAGTTGGTGATGCGGCCGCCTGCCAGGATGGCGCGCAGGTTGAGGTCGCGGCAGATGTCCTTGCGGGCATCGTAGAGGCGCCTGCCCAGCCGCAGATCCCGGTACTCAGGGTCGACAAACAGGTCCATGCCGTACATGGCATCGCCGTTCGGGTCGTGCTTCATGTGCTCTCGACGGCCAATCAGGTCCTCGTAGGTGTGCTGACGGCTGAAGCGGTCATAGTTGCAGCAGATGGTCAGGGCGGCGGCGACCAGCTGGCCAGAGTCCTCAATCACAATCTGACCGGCCGGGAATTCATTGATCAGGCGCTTGATGGACGACTCCGGCCAGGCTCCGCCAATATCCGGGTAAACAGCCTCCATCAACTTGGCGAGCTGCGGGTAGTCCCCCAGTGTGAGGTTGCGCAGCTTGAGAAAAACATCTGAGGGAGTTTCGGGGGTCATATCGGATTCCTGCACCATTGAATGGGATTAGCGGATAAATTAGCAAATCGATCTGTCGAAATCCATGTAAGGCAGGCAGACACTGCGTTTGTGGACTTGGGGCATACTCTGCGGTATTCTCTGAAGTCCTTTCCTGTCATTGAACACTGCAATGATCGGCCAGAGTCAGTAAGCCTTAAGAAGGGGGGCTTTACGGCTGGGTTTCTGGTCGGGCGCGGAAAGGCTCCGATGAACAACGGGGATAAAAGAAAACCACAAAAGCCAGAATCCTGTTTTCGGCTTGATGAGGAGAGTGCAAGTGAAGATGAAAAATAAGCAATTGGCAGGTGGGTTTGTTCGCAAGCCTGTGCTGTCCGGCCTGCTGTCCGCAGCCGTCTGTGCGGCCATGGCGTCGCCTGCGCTGGTGTCGGCACAGGAATCGATTGAATGGTTGACGCTGGGAAGTGACTACGCGCACACCCGCTATCTGCCAGCGGATCAGATCAACGCAGAGAATTTTGAATCCCTTCAGACAGCATGGGTCTGGGATGGCGCAAGCTTCCAGGCCAGCAGCGGTCGTTCTACACCCAGTTACATTGACGGTATTCTTTACACCGTCGCCGGTGACCGCCGCCACGTGGTAGCCATCGATCCGGAAACCGGTGAGACTATCTGGTCATACCGCGAGCCGCACACTTTCCGTCACGAATACTCCATGCGTAAAGACTACGGCAAGGGTGTAGGTTACGCAGAAGTGGACGGCCGTGGCGTCATCTACATCATCAGCCCGGCTTTCTTCCTGACAGCGCTGGACGCCAAGACTGGCGCACCGCTGGAAGGTTTTGGTCACGAGATTGGCGTTGAAGGCTTCCCTGAGACCGGCGTTGTGGATCTGCAGAAGATCCTGGCCGAAGCCAATGGTTACGAGTTTGATCCTTACTACGGCATCCCGCTGGAAGAAGGTTACATCACGGCCTCTTCTCCGCCCATCGTCGTTAATGGCACAGTGGTCGTCGGTAACTCTGCTGAGCAGGGCTACAACCAGACCCGTTACGAAAACATCCCGGGCGACATTCTGGGCTTCGATGCCAAGACTGGCGAGCACACCTGGACCTTCAACATCATTCCCGACAAAGGCGAATTTGGCTGGGATACATGGAAAGATGGCGACGGTAACCAGATCGAAGATCCACGCGCCTACACCGGTGAAGTTTCTTCCTGGGCTCCGATTGCAGCCGACCCGGAACTGGACATGGTCTACATCCCGACCAATGGTCCGTCCATCGATTTCTATCGTGGTCACGTTCAGGGTGATGGCCTGTACGGCACCAGCCTGATCGCTCTGAATGCATCAACGGGTGAGCGCGTCTGGCACTACCAGCTGGTGCACAAGGATGTCTGGAACTACGACACCCCGACGGCTCCGGTACTGCTGGATGTGCAGCAGAACGGTCGTACAGTGCCAGTCGTAGCCCAGGTCACCAAGCAGGCGTTCACCTATGTGTTCAACCGCGAAACCGGTGAGCCAATCTGGCCAATCGAAGAGCGTCCAGTACCACAGTCCAAGATGCCAGGTGAAGTTCTGGCGGCCACTCAGCCGTTCCCGACCAAGCCGGCACCTTACGACATGCAGGGTCTGACCCACGACGACCTGATCGACTTCACACCGGAGCTGCGTCAGCAGGCCATCGAAGCGATCTCCGAGTTTGAGATTGGTCCATTGTTCCAGCCACCACTGCACCGCGACAACGACATGGGTCTGCAAGGCTCACTGTGGTGTCCAGGTGACATCGGTGGTGTGAACATCGATGGTCCAGCCGCTGGCGACCCAACCACTGGCACACTGTTCGTAACTTCCCGTAAGGGCTGTACGAACCGCATCATGGCGCCTGCGCAAGAGCGTGATGCCATGCTGGAACTGCCTACAGGTACAACCTTCGCTCAGTACGCTGCGCTGCGTCCGGCACTGGTGCGTGGACCGCAGGGTCTGCCACTGTTCAAGCCGCCCTTCAGCCGCATCACTGCGATCGACCTGAACTCAGGTGATCACAAGTGGTGGATCCCTGTTGGTGAAACGCCTGATCGCATCAAGAATCATCCAGCTCTGGAAGGCATCGACATTGGCAACACTGGCTCCGGCACAGTGGCTCCAATGACAGTGACCGACACCATGCTGATGTATTCAAGCACCATGAGCGACGGCACTCCTGCACTGTTCGCAGTTGATAAAGAAACTGGCGAGCAGCTGGGCAAGGTGGAAACACCGGATATCAGCCGCTATGGCATGATGAACTTCCAGCACGAAGGCAAGCAGTACGTCGTACTGCAGACAGGCGGCACACTGACTGCCCTAGCTCTGCCGGAGTGACAGCCTGACCCGTGACTGAACGCTAAAGTTCGGCCACACCACCAAAAAGCCCACTGCAGCGCGAGCTACAGTGGGCTTTTTGTTTATCTGCACAATAAAAACAACATAAGAGGTGAACGGCCATGAAACACGCGATCGATCAGGACGGAACACGCCTGCCCATCAAGGTGGACACAACCTCAAACGGCGAATATGCCCCCATGCCCCTGTCGCGAACCAACTGTCTGGGCAATGAGCTGGCGCTCAGTCAGGCGACGAGCCATGCCAAACGGCAAGGCGTCGACCGGCGAAGCTTTCTGATCTCTGGTTGCGGTGCGGCCAGCACGCTGCTGGCGTTTAATGTCGCCAATGCGGCTGCCGGCAAGACGGGCGGGTTCTATCAGATCAGTGATGATGCAGCCGTTGACCTGCAACTGGCTCAGGCCGAGATCGGTGGCAATGAGTTCATCTTTGATGTTCAGGGCCATTACGTCAATCCGAACGGAGCCTGGCTGCAGTTTGTGCCAGAAGGCGCGCGTCCCTATTCAGGGATGGAAAAAGCCAGCTGCGAGCTGAGTGAACAGCCTGGCGAGCGCAGTTACCTGAATTGCCTGAGTTCGGATGAATTTATCAAGGACGTGTTTCTGGACAGTGACACCAGCATCATGGTGCTGAGTTTTGTGCCGTCCACCCGCGAAACGGAACCTGTCACCATCGAGGACGCACACGAGACCCGCAATATTGTTGCCCAGCTCGATGGCAGTAAACGCCTGATGATTCATGGGCGGGTCAATCCAAATCAGGAAGGGGACCTGGAGGCCATGGATGAACTGGCGGAAAACTGGGACATTTGCGCCTTCAAAACCTACACGCAGTTTGGACCGGATGGCCTTGGCTTCTTTCTGCACGAAGACCCGGGTCTTGCCATGATCGAACGCGCCCGCAGTCTGGGCGTCAGAAATATCTGCATTCACAAGGGACTGCCATTCGGGCCGCGCTCCATCGAGCACAGTCGCTGTGACGATGTCGGTATCGTTGCCAAAATGTACCCCGACATGAATTTTCTGATTTACCACTCCGGCTACGACAATTCTGTCACGGAGCAGGCTTTTGCCGATGGCGCTGGTCGTATGGGTATCGACAGTCTGATTCAGTCGGTGCTGGATAACGAAGTGGCGCCCAACAGCAATGTATACGCTGAGCTGGGAAGTACCTGGCGACTGCTGATGCGTGACCCGGACAACGCCGCGCACTCACTGGGCAAGCTGTTTCGTTATATTGGCGAGGACAACGTACTGTGGGGGACAGATTCCATCTGGTACGGGTCACCGCAGGATCAGATCCAGGCGTTCCGGACATTCCAGATTTCCGAGGAGTTTCAGGAGCGTTTTGGCTATCCGGCGATAACACCTGAACTGCGCCGTAAAGTGTTCGGTCTGAATGCAGCCCGTCCCTATCAGATTTCAACGGACGAGATCAGCCGCTTTGTTGCTGGCGATTCGCTGAGTCAGCGCAAGCTTGCCTACCAGGAAAATCCGCAGCCGCATTTCCAGACTTACGGTCCGCGGACACGGCGGGAATTTTTGAATTTCCTTCGTCTGGGAGGTTAATGGCCGGGGAGGTCGATGTTATTGATAATTGTTATCAACTGAATAGAAATTAACAAATTTTGTTTATCGATCGCATTGCTTATCCTGACAGGGTCGAAATATCCCCGAGGGATAAGCAATGAAAGCATTTCAGAAAACAGCCAGCTTTGCCGTGTTGCACTTCTGCACAGCATTCGGCGTGGCCTGGGCCATGACCGGCAGCTGGATTATCGGCGGCGCGGTAGCTCTGGTTGAGCCGGCGATCAATACCATAGTCTATTTTGTTCATGAGAAATTCTGGCAACGTAGGGAGGCTGGCGTGCCTGGGGTAACGCTGACTGTCTGACTTTGCGGAGCAGATGTGGCTCAGTGAGCGTCTGCCCGTCTCCTGCCTTGAAACGGTGCATACTCACCGTCGTAAATTCTTTAAGAATTTCCTCATTGTCGCGCTTGGCATCGGTGTAGTAGCATGACAGCTCATCGTTTTCACAGGAGAACAACAGACCCTCGATGGGCCTACTTCTGCTTTTTGCATTACTGTCGATTTGTGTTTCATTCATATGTTCACTGCTGGAAGCTGCGCTACTGTCGCTGACACCCAGCCATATCGTCCGATACCGGGATACCAACCCGGCCCTCTACGAGAAGCTACGCAAGCTTAAAGACCGTATTGACCAGCCATTAGCTGCAATTCTGACGCTGAATACCGTAGCCCACACCTTTGGTGCGGCAGGTGTTGGTGCCCAGGTTGGGGTGGTTTTTGGTGACGGTTATCTGGGTGCGGCTTCAGCTGTCATGACTTTTCTGGTGCTGGTGTTATCTGAAATCATCCCCAAAACGCTGGGTGCCCGACACTGGCAGACGCTGGTGCCGATTCTGCCAACCACGCTGGGCGTCATGATCATGTTGCTCAAACCGTTTATCAAGATGTCTGACAAGATCACCGAGTGGATGGGTGAGGGCAATCCTGAGATCGATCTGCGCTCGGAGATCAAGGCTCTTACCAGTCTGGGACGTGATACTGATCAGCTGGATGAAGACGAACGCCGTGTCATCGGCAATATTCTGGACCTGCACGAAGTGCAGATCAAAGACATCATGACACCGCGTACCGTCTGCGAATACATGAGCCTGAATGCCACGGTAAGTGAAATCCTCGATGAGATGCGCAACACGGCTTTCTCTCGCTACCCGGTGCTGGATGACAATGATCACCCGCAGGGCATCGTGTTCCGTGCCGAGATCCTGGATGCGTCGCCGGAGACGCCACTAAGCGAGCTTATCAAGCCCGTCAAAGTGGTGACCGATGAAGTCAGCGCCGAGGCAGTGCTTGGCAATTTTCTGCATGAGCACCAGCACATGGGCCTGGTCTACGACCAGTATGGCACCTGGCTGGGTCTGGTCACTATGGAAGACCTGCTGGAGACAATTCTGGGTCAGTCCATCATGGACGAAACCGATGATATTCCCAATATGCGACGCTTTGCCCGCAAGCGCTGGGAAAACCGCCTTAAACATCACACCGTCAAAGAACGGCAGGCCTGATACTGAGTTGATATCAGAGAGGATCATGGATGATCCTTCTCGACCAACGCGCGGGTGTTGAGAGCCTGCGTGATCCGCTATAATTGCTGCCCTCTGAAATTTTCCAACCGGACCTCCAGGCATGCAATCTCTGACGCTCCAACCCGTAAGCGCATTCGAGGGCAATGTAACGCTGCCCGGCTCCAAGAGTCTCTCCAACCGCATTCTGCTGTTGTCGGCGCTGGCCAGCGGCCGCACCCGCATCAGCAATCTGCTGGACAGTGATGATGTGCGTTATATGTTGCAGGCGCTGGCACAACTGGGCGTCCGACTGGAGCTGTCGGCTGATCGCAGCAGCTGTGAAGTTGAGGGGCTTGGTCATGCCTTCCATCGGGATAGACATTTGCTGGCGCTGTACCTGGGCAACGCCGGCACCGCGATGCGACCGCTGTGCGCAGCACTGTGCGCCGGCACAGGCGAGTTTGAACTGACTGGCGACCCACGCATGTATGAACGGCCGATCGGCGACCTGGTAGATGCGCTGCGTGGTTGCGGTGCGCAGATTGATTACCTGAAAGACGAGAATTTCCCACCGCTGCGTATCAAGGCCGGCGGCCTGCGTGGTGGGCAGATCAGTATCCGTGGCAACATCTCCAGTCAGTTTCTAACCGCGATGCTGATGATCGCGCCACTGTGCAAAGATGATCTGACTATTGATGTGGATGGGGAGCTGGTCTCCAAGCCCTACATCCGGATCACGCTCGATGTCATGCAGCGCTTCGGGGTTGAAGTTGAAAACCACGCTTACCGACGCTTTGTGGTGCGTGCCGGACAGCGCTATCAGTCACCAGGTGAGATCATGGTGGAAGGTGATGCCTCATCAGCTTCCTATTTTCTGGCCGCGGCCGCTATTGCCGGCGGGCCGGTACGTGTGATTGGCAGCGGTCGCAACAGCGTACAGGGTGATGTCCGCTTTGCCGAAGTGCTGGAACAAATGGGGGCAGCTGTCACCTGGGGAGACGACTGGATAGAGGTGTCGCGAGGTGAGCTGAAGGGTGTGGATGTCGATCTGAACCACATCCCGGACGCAGCAATGACCATTGCAACGACGGCGCTGTTTGCAAAGGGGCCAACTGTCATTCGTAACATCTACAACTGGCGGGTGAAGGAAACCGACAGGCTCGCTGCTATGGCGACCGAGCTGCGCAAAGTAGGGGCTGTTGTAGAAGAGGGTAATGACTATATAGCCATCGAACCGCCGGCACGTATCCAGTCTGCCAGCATCGATACCTATGATGACCACCGCATGGCTATGTGTTTCTCACTGGCCGCGTTTGGTGACAGTCCGATCACCATCAATGATCCGGGCTGTACCGCAAAAACCTTTCCAACCTATTTTGAGTTGTTCGAAAAGCTGGCAGTACGCTGATCTTTATACTTTGATTTGTTTGCTGCTACCAAAAATGCTGATTGCTTCCCGCCCTGCCTGTTCACGAGACAGGACGGGTGCTGCATATCAATATCAATCCAGTGACTCAGTAACCACCGGCAGCACAATTGCCGAGGGTCGCTGGCTGTCGAAATAAATCGTGTTTTCAGCGGTTTTGGCTGGCGCCGCCATGTCGTCCAGCGCTGCCCCATTGTTGGGGTTTACTGCAAAGCGTGGGTAGTTGCTGGATGTCACATGCACACCGATGCGGTGTCCCTTCTCGAATGTCTGTGCCGTACTCCACATATTGATGGTCAGTTTCTCAACCTCACCGGGCGTCATCATCTTTACGTCTTCGGCATTCTGGCCGTCGCGAAAGCGGGTACGCAGCGGATAGTCAAGAATCAGCGCTTCGTAGCCGTCCGGGTAGATATCAACCAGCTTGACGACGAAGTCGGTATCCAGCGCATCAGTGGCTACATACAGCTCCATGTCGATATGGCCGGCCACTACCACGTCCTCTTCCAGCACCTCGGTTTCGAAACGCAGGTAGTCCCGGCGCTCTCCAATTTCACGCTGGTCACGTGGGCCGACATCCTGTCCCAGGTTTTGGCCGCCGAAAGTGGGTACCGGGTTAGCAGGATCAAATTGATAGGTCTTCGATGCGTTGCTGGCATCCGGCATCTCTGTGCTCAGGCTCATGTCCGGTTGCAGATAGAAACGCGTCAGTTCGTGCTGGGGCGGCCAGCTTTCCGCGTGTACCACCCGATTTTTGTCGGAGACAGCACCCTTACGCGCAGAGGCCATCATGTAGTAGCTGACCGGCGGTTCGTCCATAATGCCGTTGTCGATGTCCTTCAGCCAGTAATCCCACCAGCGCAGCTGCTGTTCCATATCGCCGTTGATCAGGCCACCACCGGGATACTCCAGGTCCCCCTGCAGCACGCCATGGCCAAAGGCACCCATAAACAGTTTCTGCTTGCCACGTGCCGCGGGATGGCCTTCGTTCTGCAGGTACACGAAGTTGTGCAATGAACCCTCGGCGTAAATGTCGTGCCAGCCACCGACGTTATAAATCGGAATCTGCACATTTTCGCGATGGAACAGGAAGTCCGTGGCGCGCCACTGATCATCCAGCACTGCGCGGGCGCGATAGGCATTGATGACCTCTTCACTGACACCCTGGCCGCGCAGCCAGCCACCGGAATGACTCTCTTTAAATACACCGCCTACAAAGCGGGAGCGATAGAACAGGCTGTCTGGTGCAACAGTGACATAGGCTGCGGTCAGGCTGGGTGGCGCTGAAGCGGCTGCCAGGTTGGAGGTGATGCCGGGGGCGGAAGTACCAAAGATACCAATCTTGCCGTTGCTGAATGACTGGTCGGCAATCCATTCAACCGTGTCGTAGCCATCTTCAATGTCCGTTTCGAAGGGTCGGTTTTCACCTTCTGAGTCATAGCGGCCGCGCACATCCTGCGAGACCAGTGCGTAACCACGCTCATTGTAGGTGGCAGCGCTGCGGTCGGCGCCATCTTTGTCATAGGGGGTTCTTGTCAGCACCACCGGCCAGGGGCCATCGCCTTCTGGCAGGTAGATGTTGGTTGCCAGATTAACGCCGTCGCGCATCGGGACCATGACAACGTCTTTGGTCTGGGCGAGGGCTGTCGTAGCAAATAAACCAATGGTATTGGCGATCAGGAGCAGTACAAGAGTAAGTGCATGATTTTTAATGGCCTGCACATGTCTTTGGGCGTGGTGCTTGTTCTCAGGCATGGGTGAGTCCTCAGTTATTTTTTCACCCATATTCCACTATTTTCATGGCAAAAAAAAGCCTGAGTGTGATCAGGTCACAGTAAAAGCGGAGCGGAAAAGTCGTGTGCCCTCTATGCGTGGGAAGCTTTCTGGCTGCCAACTGATGACCTTGCCCAGAGAAGAGCGCGGGAGACTGGCCCCGACAACTACCGATGCCGGTGGTGGCACATTGCCAAGACGTGCATTCATCCAGTCGTTGAACTGTTGGCACCACAGGGTGGATGGCTGCATCCTATGCTTGAGTGCCAGAAACATATGCAGTTGACGTTGACTGTCGGAGCCGCTGGTTTTGATCACTGCGGCGGCAACATCTGAATGTTGCTCCATGATCTCAGCAAGTGCCGATAGCTGCACATTATGGCCATTGATCTTGATGGCAGCATCCCGTCTTCCGAGCAGCTGGATTGTCTCGGGTCCGGTTTTGAGCAGATTGTCGTGCAGTTCGACCTCAAGATCAGACTGACAATGTTGTAATTTCCAGGTTTGAAGATCCTGCTGCAATTGCCAATATGGCAGAAGTTGGTAGTCGCTTCCATCCTGCGCGCGATAAGCAACACCAGCCGATTCGGTGCTGCCATAAATTTCAAGCAGACAGGACTGTGGAAATCTCTGACGAATCGCGCGGGCGATATCGGTCGGTAACGCCCCGGCAGAGCTGATACCGATAAAGCGGTCGGGGAGTTTCATGTCCAACTGCAGCAACAACTGCCAAAGGTCGGGTGTGCAAATCAACACATCACCGTCTTTGAGGGTTTTAACCCATGTGGTCGGCAGGGAGGCCGCAGGATGTACCCGATAAACAGGTAGCGACATGATGGCGGGCAGCAGCTGGCTCCAGATGAAGCCGTAGATATGATGAGAGGGCACCGTCGAGACCAATCGTCCAGGTGCCACATCTAATCCATTAAGAACCTGCTCAAATGCCTGGCACTCTGTCAGAAGGTGGTCGACAGTGTGCAGAGTCATTGCCGGCGATCCGGTTGAACCAGATGAGTAGAAACCAATCTGCGAGTCATCGGCCTGCAGGCTGCGTTGCATGACTTCCAGCCAGCCCTGAAAGGATCGCCGGGCCAGCAGCAGGTCGGACAGGCCGGTGCGGTCAAGTCCGAGGCTGCCAGCGGCACGGCTCGCCATGCTGATCATATCCAGAGAGTTCATGGCGAACGAGCGCGGATCGTCCAGCAGGCTGGCGGGATCAAACTCTGGATCTGCCAGCAACTCAGACAGCCCGCGGCGCTGCAACACATCGCGCAGGAAATCCCGCAGCCAGCGTTGCAGCCCATCGCTGTCAGCGTTGGCGCCGCAGCCTGTGGAAGTGCGCCACCATACCGTCACGGTCAGAGACGTTTAACGAAGATCCAGAAGCTGCCACCAACCAGAGCGGGTTTCATATGAACTTTTACTTTGGTGGGGGTCATCTGATAGTCGAAAGTGTACTCCAGCATCACGCTGCTGTGGTCTTTAACGACCTTGTCGAATGCACCCTTGAATTTTGGTGTGTTGGTGCAGGGCGCAACATCGGTAAAGAAATTTTTACCGATTACCTGTGATGGCGTGCGTCCAGTGATAGCGCCTTCGGTCTGATTGTACTGAATGATTTTCCCGGTACTGTCCAGCTGGATGGCACCAAACGCAAGACCATCAATTTCGCTGCTGCTCATTGTGGCGAGTTTGTTTTCCAGGTCATTGGCGCCAAAATCGATTATTTCCAGAGACATACGACTTACCTTCTATGTATTGTTGATGGGCCTTGTACGCACTGGGGTGGGTGGGCAGATCACCGGTGTACATTGTTTTACATTGGAGAGTGGGTTTTCACAGTCGAGTGCCCAGTGGCGCGATGCCTGTACCGGCTGGTTGGTGAATTAGGGAGACCAGGGACCTTCAGGGTGAGGGTTCGGCTGTTGGCTGCTCTGCAGACCCGATAGGCTCTTCGCGCCTTAGACGGACCGAACCAGGGTTGCGGCGTGCGTAGGCAATCATCCAGCGCAGGGCCATCAGTTCAGCCTGCTCAATAGACTCCGGGTCCATTTGCTCGCGCAGCTGAGTCAGGTAGCGGGGGGCCTGCTCGTTGCCAAACCGGTAGGAAATTTCATACCACATATGCCCGATGGTCAGATTCTGTTCCAATCCCAGGCCATCGGCATAAATGCGTCCCAGGAAAAGTTGTGCCAGCGAGTCGCCACGGTGGGCGGCTTCATTGAACCAGGTGTGTGCCTGTTCATAGTCGCGCGGCAATTGCTCATTATTGCCGGAGGAGTACAGCATGCCCAGTTGTGTCTGTGCATCGCGCATTCCCTGTTCGGCAGCCATGGCAAACAGGTCGCGGGCTTTGAGAACGTCGCGTTCCACCCCCTGACCGGCGGAATACATCATGGCGGCATTGTACTGTGCATCGGCACTGCCGTTTTCGGCTGCCATCTCAAACCATGTCAGTGCCACCACCGGGCTTGCCTCGGTTCCCATGCCAGACAGGTGCATGACGCCCAGATTGTATTGTGCGTCGCGATGGCCCTGACGGGCCGCTTCCTGGTACCAGCGGATGGCTGCCTCGTAGTCGCGCGGTCTGCCCTGGCCGTAGAAGTTCATGGTGCCGACTGCGTACTGGCCGTCCGCGCTACCCTGTTCCGCAGCCTGGCGGTACCAGTAGTAGGCCTCGCGATAGTCCTGGGGTATGCCTTCGCCGCGATCGTACATCAGCCCGAGGTTAAACTGCGCCTGCACAATGCCCTGCTGGGCGGCCAGTGCGTATAACTGCATGGCGCGTTCGTGATCAACCTGGGTGCCGATTCCCTGGTGATACATCAGGCCCAGATTGAACTGCGCCAGAGCGTGCCCAATCATCGCGCCTTCTGTGAAGTTCTCAATGGCTGTGTCGTAGTCTTCATCCTGAAAGGCCTGAAGTCCGACATTAACATCGTAGGATTGAGCCTGAGCGCCGAGGCTGGCGCTAGCAAGTAGTATTGATATGACTAGAAGGATGATTCGCATATCAGCGATTGTAGCTTGAAGCCCCTCCCAGTGAAACAACTGTCCGATAAAGCGGGGCCAAAATCAGCCGGCCTGCCAGCCCTGGTCGATTCTTATGAATTCCTGCCGTTTGCGCCCCTTGCCCCAGTCGATCTGTTGTTGGTCACGGATGTGCAGGGGAATGTCTGCCAGGCCATTACGTGTGAAAATCTGCTGCAGTCTATGGAGCTCTTCCTGCGTCAGCGACCGGTCGGAGCTTACCAGTAGTTCCAGGTCGAGTCCCTGGTATTGCCGGATCTGGAACTGGCGGACGGCCTTTATGCGTCCAATCTCGTCACCCAGGAACGGCATGGGGATGCGCGTGCCGTTACTCAGCTCAATCATGTGTCGCTCGCGTCCCCACAGCTTGTCGATAACCGGCCATGCCAGCCCGCATCCGCAGGGTTCTCCCCATTGCGCGAGATCTCCCAGATCGTAGCGAATCAGCGGCATGACGGCATTTTGCAGAGAGGTGGCCAGCACGCGACCGGGCGTACCCGGTGGGCAGGGGTTAAGCTCGTCGTCGACAATTTCCAGCAGCACAGTCGGGCTGACCGCATGCAGCTTGCCGTGAGTTGGACATTCCAGGGCCAGCCAGCCAAGCTCCTCGCAGGAATAACGGTCGATTATCGGGGCGGCAAAGGCCTGCTGACAAAGCGCACGATCACGTGGGCTGATGCGCTCCCAGTGGGATAAAACCTGTTTAAGCGGGAGTGTGATGCCGCGTTGCAGCGCTCTGCCGGCAAGCTCTCCGGCCAGATTGGGGCTGCACTTAACGTAGTCGGGCTGAAAAGTCTGCAGCCAGTCCAGATGGCCGTCCAGGGAATCCTGCTCTGCGGCGCGTACTTCGCTTTCTCCATGATATCCCAGTGCTGCGTGCATATTGCCCCAGGACTTTTGTCTGGCCGGTTTCATGCCTGTGCCGAGAACTGCAAAACGACGATTCGGGTCGCGTTGATGCCACTGGGTCTCCAGCCAGGAGATGGCTGAGTAAAGTGGCTGATAACGGCTGATATCTTTTTCAACGCGCACCGGCGTTCCCGTTGAGCCGGAGCTTTGGGCAATTTTGATCTGCCGGGTCGGCATGTCTGGCCAGTGCGCGCGAAACTGCGCCGCGTCTACCTGCAGGTCATCCCGGCTTAGCGCCGGTAGCCGACTGAGGGTATCCATCGCGTTTCCTGAGGGGCTGAATGCCGCCTGTTCCAGGCGCTGGCGCCAGGCTGGCGAATAGCGATGTGCGTGCACAAGTACGGCCATAAGCTGTTGCTGCTGGGCAGTACTGATAGCTGAGGTGCTGGCTGATTGCCATTGCTGCAGTTGCTCAACCAGATTCAGGATCTGAGTAACCGCAGGATGATAAAAGCGAATGGGCTGCAGCATGACAGGTGATTAAATCATTCTCCCTGTAGCTGAAGAAAATTGGTCGGAGTGAGAGGATTTGAACCTCCGACCCCCGCCTCCCGAAGACGGTGCTCTACCAGGCTGAGCTACACTCCGATGGGTCATGCAATTTGGTACAGGTTTTTGCGCCTGACCGGGGCGCATAATATGTCAGAATCGTTGTCGTTTTCCAAGAGGGTTAATGGAAAATCCCGCCGTCTGACGGCTTGTTCCCGGTCAGCGGGCTGCGGATCTGTTATCAAAACTGTAGGCGCCCGCACCAGCGTTGATAAGTACCAGCAGTCCGGCGGTGATGCCCATATTCTTAAAAAAGTTCTGGGTTTCGTGACTGCGCTGCAGACCTTCTTCCATTGTCCAGAAATCATGCATGACCAGGCTGATGATAACTGTCATGCCAGCCAGCAGAAAGGCATAGAGTCTGACCTGGTAGCCCACAAAGAATGCAATGGCGCCGCTGACCTGAATGATGCCGGACAGAATCAGGAAGAACGGTATAAACACCATGCCGTGAGAAGCCATGTACTCGACATGCATATCATACTGGGTGAACTTCATCAGGCCAGGCAGCAGGAAATACACGCCCAGTATGATGCGTCCGGCAGGTGTAGCCAGCTTCTGAATGGTTTGTTGTGCGATATCCAGCATGGGCTGGCTCCTGTGCTCGAGTAATATTAAGCACATCATACGCGAATAAGCTGACGTCCGATCACCGAAATACGCAATTCTATCGATTACTGAGCCAGACGCTTTGATAGGGCGCCAGAGTAAGCTGCGACTGATTGAGGGTGATGGGTGTGTCGCTGATCAGATCGCGCCAGTCATCCGTGTCAATCAGGTTAATGTCTGACAAAGAAATGGTCTGCTCAGTGTCTGACACATTGTTGAGTGCAAAAATACTCTGCTCGCGCTGCAGGCTTTGACGCCAGAACGCAAACACCGCGTCACCAAGGTGCAGCGTGAACTGTGTGGCATTAGGGTGGAAGGCCGGCTGTCCCTGGCGGATCTGTAACAGGTGTTTGAGCTGCTGGAGCACCTGGCTATGGTGGCTGTCCGGGTCGGCAAGGGCCGTATTCAGGGCGTGTTGGGGCCAGCGGCGGCGATTGATATGGCGGTTGTGCTGTGTTCTCGCCACCCGCTCCAGATCATTGCCACTGCCTACCAGACTGTGAAAGTACAGGGCAGGAATACCTTCCAGAGCCAGCAGAATGGCATGTGCACAGATAAATCGCTGCAGGTGCCATTGATCGGGTCCCAGGTGACTGTTGGCAATGGTGAAGGAGAGGGCATCCCACAGGCTGATATTCAGTTCATAGGGGCGGCGCGTCAGGCTGGAAGTGGCTCGCCAGGACACCAGTCCACCAGCTCTCTCTGTGGCGGTAATAAGATCGTGTATTTCCTCATCACTCAGCAGGCCTTCTGCCGGACGCAATCCGATACCGTCATGCGAGGCAATGAAGTTAAAGTAAAAGGTTCCCATCTGTGCCGGCGGCATGCTCATCAGCCAGTTTTTAAGGTGGCGGCAGTTGCCGTTCAGCAATGTGAACAGCAGCAGAGGTGGCAGGGAAAAATTGTAAATGCTGTGCGCTTCGTTGGCATTGCCGAAGTAGCTCAGATTCTCCCGTTTTGGAATATTGGTTTCGGTAATGATGATGGCGTCGGGATTGGCGTTTTCGATAAGCGCACGTAGCAAGCGGACAATCTCATGTGTCTGTTCCAGGTTCAGACAGACGGTGCCAATTTCCTTCCAGATGAACGCAACAGCATCGAGCCTGAAAACACTGACCTTGCGATCCAGATACAGTCGAACAATGCGGACAAACTCCACAAGGACTTTAGGGTTGCTGAAATCAAAATCGACCTGATCATGACCGAAGGTGCACCAGACATGTTTGAGGCCGTCTGCTGTTTCGGTCGGACGCAGCAGGTCGCTGGTTCGCGGGCGAATGACCTCGCTCAGATCCAGCTCCGGGCTGGCGCAGAAAAAGTAGTCCGCACCAGGATCAGTGCCAGCAACAAAATTCCTGAACCAGGGGTGTTCGGAAGAACAATGATTAATGACCAGGTCGGCCATCAATCGGAAATGCGCAGCGATATCTTCTATGTCCTGCCAGGAGCCTACTGCAGCATCTACCTCTGTGTATTCCTTGACGGCGAAACCGTCATCGGAGCTCCATGGAAAAAACGGCAGAATGTGTACGCCGGTAATCGCTCCGCGCAGGTGCGTATCCAGGAAGCTGCGGAGTGCCTGCAATGGCGTATGGGGTGCCGGCGTATCCGCGTCCGGCAGCACATTGTCGGCGTAACAGATCAAATACGAGTCACGCTCGCTCCAGTGACCTGGTTGTCGCGCAGACTGGCTTGCTTCGGGGGGCAGCCGCATCTCTTCCAGCAGCTGGCGTGCCACAGCTTCGATCGCCTCTGACGATAGTTCGGCGTAAATATGCGTCAGGTGATTGACGACACGCTGAAACAGATCTGTCATTTATTGATGAACTCCTCTGTATCTGCATCCACTGCTGCCCGGATTTGCTCAAGAATATCAGGGACGGCGCTGCATACCCGATTCCAACTGGGGATGAAGGGGGTTTCCATGGGATTATCGAGAAAGTAGTCACCAGCCTGTTTGATATTCTGGGCGAACAGTTCCACTGCCTGTTCTTCCTTGTGAATGTCGAGTGTCAGGCCGTTGATCAGGGCGTCGTTGCGGTAGGTTTCAACAAAATCCAGCGCGATGCGAAAGTAGGTTGCCTTGAGTGTGCGAAAGGTCTCGCTGGACAGCACCACACCATTGGTCGCCAGTTTTCTGAAAATGGCTTTGGCAATATCAACAGACATTTTTGACAGACCGGCGGCGGCATTGTCGGCAGACAGATCCTGATGTTTGTGATCGTAGATATCGGCAATATCGACCTGGCAGATGCGGTTGGTGGAATAGTTGCGATACATCTCGGACAGTATACCAATCTCCAGTCCCCAGTCGCTGGGGATGCGCAGGTCATGCACCACGTCCGTCCGGAATGAGAACTCACCCGCGAGTGGGTAGCGGAAGCTGTCCAGGTAGTCCAGATAGTCCAGAGAGCCAAGTACCTTTTTTAAGGCGCGCAGCAGTGGGGTCACCATCAGGCGGCATACCCGGCCATTGATCTTGCCGTCGGCGACGCGGGCGTAGTAGCCCTTGCAGAATTGATAGTTAAAACCCGGATTGGCTACCGGATAAATCAGTCGGGCGAGTAATTCTCTGGAGTAGGTAAGGATGTCACAGTCATGCAGGGCGATGGCCTGGCTTTTGCGAGACGCCAGTGTGTAACCCAGGCAGTACCAGACATTGCGGCCTTTGCCCGCTTCTGTTGGCGCCAGGCCCATCTCCTGCAGGCGCGCATCAATGGCGCGCAGCCTTGGGCCGTCATTCCAGAGTATTCGGTGATGCTGGGGCAGCCGCCCAAAGAATTCACCGGCATGCAGGTATTGCTCCTTGTCGGCGCGGTCGAGGCCTATCACAATCTGGCTGAGGTAAGGAACTTTCTGCAGCTCGTCGATGATATTGGGCAGCGCTGGGCCCTCCAGCTCGGAGAACAGTGATGGCAGAATCAGCGTCATCGGACGCATTTTTGAAAATACCTGCAGCTCGTATTCCAGCTCTGGCAACGGCCGGCGACTGAGATTGTGGAGCGTGGTCACAACGCCGTTTTGATGAAAATCTCCCATGCTTTTATCCTCGCTGTATATTACCTGGCTGAATCAGTTCGCTGATGCACTCCGCCCACCCGGCGGGTCCGGTCGACTGACTGATGCGTAAGTTTTTGATGTTGTTATGAGTTGGCAATGCGTGTGCTGGAGAGCGAATCAGCACGGGGTGATCGGCGGCCTGCAGCATGGCCAGATCATTGCCGCTATCGCCCAGTGCCACGGTTTCGAATGGTTTCTGGCAGATATCCCGGTAGCAGGCCGAAAGCGCCTGCAGTGCGCGCCCCTTATCGCTGGGTCCCAGCACATGAATAAAGCGTCCGCCCTGAAGCAGCGTCAGGCCCAGCGCGGCTACCTGCATTTTGAACCCGGCAAGCGCCGGCTCACTGTCGCGCCAGATTAGCGGTTCGCTGTAGCGTCTTTGTTGTGCCTTTCGCGCCTGCTCTGTATTCAGTCCGGTCAGCTCGCAGACGGTGTCCACATCCGTCATGCTCAGTACCAGAAAGTCGAATGAGGATTGCAGCGGCATCAGTTGTTCGTGGATCGAGGCCAGATCGGCGCCCAACACACAAACAGACAATGACTGGTCGCCGTCCAGCGCTTCAATGCTTTGCCAGGTGGCGGAGCCCATTACCTGTCTGGCCTGTTCCGCAAAGGCCTGGTCAGGGAAGCAGATGGCGGAGCCGTTCTCGACAATGAAGGGGCAGTCCAGGTGCAGCTCGCTGGCCAGTGACTGACACTCTTCGATGGTTTTGCTGGTGTTGAAAATTACCGGAATCTGTTGCGCCTGCAGCTCTGCCAGCGTGCTGAGCGCGGCGTCCGCACTATAACTGTAATGGTCGATCAGTGTGCCATCCAGATCGGTGAATATCAGTAGCCCGGGGCGCTGCTCAATGTTCACGATACAACCCCGCTGTGATGCGATGATTCGTGTCCAGACTAAACACAACATCCGCTTTTGAAGGTAATGTAGACAGCGAGTGAGCCGTCAGCCGTTGATAGTGCGCGATAAAGCGGCTGATCTGTTCGGCATTCATCAGTCTCAGCTTTGGCGCCACGCTTGCCGATGTTGAATCAGCCAGGCGTCTGGCCAGCTCTTGTTCCTGATGCAGGCGCCAGGCAAACACACAGTCGAAATCAGGGGCTTTCACCATCACCAGCATGTCCAGCTGCCGAAACAGGATCTGGTAGTCAGCTGCCAGTGCCGCGTTGACGTAATGGCGCCACAGGCCACCCTGGTCTTCTGCGACCTCCAGTGAATTGACCGGTTCGGCAAGCTGCTCATCTGACTGCGGGCCAAGGCCAATACACCAGCCCTCAAAGAGCACCACGGCGACTGGTTCTGTCAGCCGCTGCCAGTTCTCAGCGGCCACTACGTCGTCGACTGCTTTATCGAATGCCGGCAACTGGACAGGCTGGCCGTGCTTGAGCCGGGTAATGGTATCCAATGCGAGCTTTGTGTCATGAGTGCCTGGCACGCCCCGTGTTACCAGCAGGGGATGCACAGACATGGCAAGGTCCTGCCGTGCGCGCCGTGACAGATAGAAATCATCCAGCGACAGTGCAGCAGTGGTTAAGCCATGACATTGTTCCAGTAGCATCTTGAGTGTCCGTGCCAGCGTGGTCTTACCTGTGCCTTGTGCACCATTTATGCCAATGCAGACTGAAGTTGCTGTTTTATGGTGCAGATTGGCGATGTGCTGAGCCAGTGGTACGAACCACGTCACGGCATCCTGGAGCCAGGTGTCGGGAAGATTTTCCTCAATCATGATCAACGTCAGCAGATCTTCGGCCGATTGCTGGCTGCTGGTCTTTTCCGGTTCTGTGGCCATGATTGTCTCCCTGACGCCCTTGCGTGGATCGCCTGAAGGTGGGTTGCACCATATTGGTGCGCCAAATCAGGTGCCTTCCTCTGATGCGCTGCGAGCCGTCCCCCGCTGCTGGCAGGCCCAGTTTAGGATGCGGTGCAATGAAGCCGTCGGCTCTATGTCTTAGCCAGCCAGCGCTGTGTTAAGCTTGCCGTTCTCTCAGGCGGTCAGCCTGCCGGTCTGCTATCGAGGTTCCGGGGGCTGATAAAAACGTCACTTGATCACTTACGCATTCAATAACATTAAATAGATAAAGCAAACTCCGGTCCAGTTATGCAGTCTTCGCTGATTCCCGAACGTCCACTGATCGTGTCACCGACGCTGGCCGCCACTATTGGTCTGGAAGAGGCCGTGCTGCTGCACGTGCTGAGCGAACAGCTGAGTTTTCATGGTGCGCAGCGGCGCGATGGCTTGAGCTGGGTGGAGCTTGGGCAACAGGACCTGCTCGACCTGATGCCGTTCTGGGCCTGGATTGATATCAAGCGGATACAGCAAAGCCTGCAGGAACTGGGCCTGCTGTTGATAGATGCCGGCACCTCGCGCGGGGACAGCTGGTTTTTCGCGATCAACCAGAAAGAGTCTGCCAGCCAGTCGGTGCGAGGCAGTTCAGCGCCTGCACCCGTCACTACTCCTGCGCCCCGGTCGACGCCTGATCAGCCCGGCAGGGCCAGCTATATTGCTGCAGACTGGCAGCCGGATCACGAATGGCTGGTGCTGTGTGGTCAACATGGCGTACCTGAAGATTTCGCTCGATCGCTGGTGCCCGGGTTTGTGATGTACTGGCGAGACCGAGGTCAATCGCGCTTTTCCTGGGGTAATGTGTTCTACAAGCATGTGCTGCAAAAGTGGCGCGAAGATCAGAGCCGACGCAGCGCGGGTTCTCTGGAAACACCGATGTCCTCACGCTGGCGCCCGGGTGAAGAAGCAATAGCCATACTGGTCAATGCCGGTATCAGTGAGGCCTTCATTGAGGACGCCATTCCCGAATTTGTTCTATACTGGCGTGAACGCGGCGAGCAGGACGGTGCCTGGAATACGCGATTTATTGGCCATATCCGCCGGCAATGGGCGCGGTACCAGGCCTCGGTGGAGCACGATGGTGTGCCGCGGCCGATTCCGGAAGGCTGGCAGCCCAGCGAGGAAGTGTTTGATGTGCTGCGCCTGGCCGAGATTGATGAGCAGTTTGCGCGCGACAAGATACCGGAGTTTGTTCTCTACTGGCGTGATGCGGGCCAGGTTCAGGCTTCCTGGAACACTAAATTCCTGCAATTCATCAAATTCGCCTGGGCGCGGCGACCTGAAGCGATCGGGACAGGAGTGATTCAATCCCATGCAAGAGATCAACAAACTGTTGAGCGAGATCGACACGGACTCGAAGCCGCATTCCGGCGCTTCACAGACCGAAGCTGGGCAGAATGAGCGGCGTCAGCAGCGCGAGCCCAATTCTCCTGATCTGATCGATGCGATCAATCAGATATTTGCAGAGTTTGAACTGGCATATCACAACCAGTATCACAAGGCTTACGGTGATTCCGATCGCCTGGTACTGACCAAAAAATACTGGTTGGAGTGTCTGGCAGATTTGCATCCCAGGCAATTGGTCGCGGCCGCCCGACAACTGGTCAAAACTCAGGATTTTCTGCCAACGATTTCCGCTGTCCGTCGTGCCTGCGAGCGTGGTTATGAACTGTTCGGCCTGCCATCAACACGTGATGCCTATATCGAAGCATGTCGCGCGCCAGCGCCCAAGTCAGCTTACCAGTGGAGTCACCCGGCCGTGTATCGCGCTGGCAAAGCTACAGACTGGTTTTTGCTGGCTTCTGAACCAGAAGAAAAGGTTTTTCCGGTTTTCTCCCGTTACTATCAACAGCTGTGTGATCGGGTGTTGCGAGGCGAAAAACTGGATGATCCAGTTCCCCCAGCGCTTGGCAGCAGCCCGGATAAGCCTTTGAGTTTTGCCGAGAGGGAGCGTCGACTGGCGGCACTCCGCGACAAACTGGACGTGTAGACGTCTCAGCTCAGCAGGTGCAGTTCTCGCTCGAGCAGGCTGGTATCACCAGTATTCAGCTCCACCAGGCGGCGCAGGTGGGTCATGCTGTCGACATCGATGTAATCGCAGGCCAGCCCCACGTGGTCACCCCGGTGATTGGCGACATGAGTGACCATGCAGATCTGCACGTCACCACCCAGATGAATCACTACATCAACAGGCTCATCGTCATTCAGGGTTTGATCGGGAAGCAGTTGCACAAGCGCGCCGCGCAGTGACAGATCCACCAGCTGAACGATAAAGTCCCGTCCTGGCTGACTCACAATGGTTTCAGCGTCAAAAAAGACGCGGGTAAACGCGCGTTGCTGCTCTTCTGTCATTTTGCTGGGCTGTCCTGTCAACTGCTGTCAGGCCCTGACCCTGCACCGCTGGCGATGCATTGTCAGGGAGGTGTTGACTGATTATCGGCATCCCTGCCATAAAGTTGAGCTGATCTTTGCCCTTTGGGTATTTATGCCCTTTGGGTATTTATGCCCTTTGGGTATTTATGCCCCCCGGGTATTTATGCCCTGCGGGTATTTATGCCTCCCGGGTATTTATGCCCCCGGGGCAGTTATGCCAGTTTACGGTACTTGATACGGGTTGGTTGCGCTTCGGTACCCAGTCGCTTCTTGCGGTCGGCTTCATAGTCGGTGTAGTTACCGTCGTGGAAAACCACCTGACTGTCACCTTCAAACGCCAGTATGTGGGTGCAGATACGGTCCAGGAACCAGCGGTCGTGCGACACGACTATCACAGTGCCCGGGAAGTTTAGCAGGCCTTCCTCCAGTGCACGCAGTGTTTCCACATCCAGGTCGTTGGTCGGTTCGTCGAGCAGCAGCACGTTGGCGCCGCGTTTGAGCAGTTTGGCCAGGTGGACACGGTTGCGCTCACCGCCAGACAGTTCCTTGATGTATTTCTGCTGATCACTGCCCTTGAAGTTGAAGCGTCCCACATAGGCGCGTGACGGCACTTCGTAGCGGCCGATCTGCAGAATGTCCTGGCCCTCGGACAACTCTTCCCAGACAGTTTTGCTGTCGTCCAGCGAGTCACGGCTCTGATCAACATAAGCCATGTCCACTGTGTCGCCCAGCTCAATGCTGCCGCTGTCTGGCTGCTCGACGCCGGTGAGCATGCGCAGGAAGGTGGTTTTACCTGCGCCGTTGCCGCCGATAATGCCAACGATGCCGCCTTTTGGCACAGCAAATGACAGATTGTCTATCAGCAGTCGGTCACCAAAGCCCTTGGTCAGATTGTTGACCTCAATGACCTTGTCGCCCAGGCGCGGGCCTGGCGGAATGTAGAGTTCAGTGGTTTCATTACGCTTCTGGAACTCCTGCGAGTTCAGCTCTTCAAAGCGTGCCAGGCGGGCCTTGCTCTTGGCCTGACGTCCTTTCGGGTTGTTGCGCACCCATTCCAGTTCTGAGCGAATGGTTTTCTCGCGGGCGGCTTCCTGTTTGGCCTCGATTTCCAGGCGTTTTTCCTTGGCCTCCAGCCAGTTGGTGTAATTGCCCTCGTAGGGAATGCCGTGCCCGCGGTCCAGTTCCAGAATCCAGCCGGCCGCATTATCCAGGAAGTAGCGGTCGTGCGTGATCGCAACCACGGTACCGGGGAATTCAACGAGGAAGCGTTCCAGCCAGGCCACACTCTCGGCGTCCAGGTGGTTGGTCGGTTCGTCCAGCAGCAGCATGTCCGGGTTGGACAGCAACAGACGGCAGAGAGCGACACGGCGTTTCTCACCACCAGACAGTTTGGTGACATCGGCATCCCAGGGTGGCAGACGCAATGCGTCGGCGGCGCGATCCAGCGTGCGCTCAATGTCCCAGCCATTCGAGGCATCAATGGCATTCTGCAGCTCGCCCTGGCGCTCGAGCAGTTCGTTCATCTCTTCATCGCTCATTGGCTCTGCAAAACGGTCGCTGATGGCGTTGAACTCTTCCAGCAGCTTGATGACCTCGCCCATGCCTTCTTCGACATTGCCGCGCACATCTTTTTCAGGATTCAGTTGCGGCTCCTGAGGCAGGTAACCGACATTGATGCCCGATTGCGCTCGCGCCTCGCCGTTATACTCCTTGTCTACGCCCGCCATGATGCGCAGCAGCGTGGATTTACCGGAGCCATTAAGGCCCAGGACGCCAATTTTTGCGCCTGGAAAAAACGACAGGGAAATGTCTTTGAGAATCTCTTTTTTGGGCGGTACAACCTTGCCTACGCGGTGCATGGTGTAAACGAACTGTGCCATAACGGGGTTTATCTCCGGGGCTTTAACAAGTTGAAGAATTTTACGGAGCGCGCCTGAGTTGAGGGCGCCTGATCAATGCGCGAATTCTAGCACGGAGCGGCGCGGTATTGGGGATAAGGCGCAGATGAAGTGTTGTGATCGGGTGCAGACTCAGGTCGCTGGTGTAGTGCGGAGAGTCTGCATAAATCCGAGCAGTGTTTCCTTGGCTTCGGCGGCAGTGCGCTCGCTGTCCTCGGACATCACCACTGCGTGAACTGCCTCCATGACGGCGCCCAGCAGCATCTGTGCGGTCAGATCCGTGGAATTGCAGCACAATTGCCCTTCGTCTTTCAGTTTGCCGAGTATGCCGCGCACCAGGCCGAAACCGTAGCGAAGTTCGATGCTGCGCCATTCGCGCATGCCGATCACATTGGGGGCATCACTGAACAGGATGCGATGCACACCTGCATCCGCGCACAGTGCGAACGTCATGTGCATGGCCGTCTCCAGTTGCTCCCAGCCACTCATATCGTCGCTCAAAGCTGCGCTTATGCGATCCAGAATTTCCTGCTCGATGCTTTCTGCAACCGCCTGAAACAGGCCCTTTTTGTTGCCGAAATGATGGTACAGAGCGCCGGTAGTCACTTGCGCTTCCTGCACGATGACATCCAGAGGGGCTTCGGCAAAACCATACTGGCTGAAGGCAGCCCGGCCTGCACGGATCATGGCGTCTCTGGTCGCCCGTGCATTGGCTTCGCGACGACTGCTGGAGGAGAGCTCAGCAGCGGCAAATGGGGCAGTCGACTGAGGTTCTGTCGGCATGGTTACTTGGATTCTCCCGGTAATTACCTGCGCATTATACGCACACCCACAGTCTGTCATAAAAGCAGTTGACATAAAATAATTATGTTGCGTAATCTAAATATGTAGCATAACGTAATTATGTTATTTGGCTTTGGCGCGATTCTTGGGCGCCACGACAACATCATTCAGGGGGGGGAGTTATGAAATTGATCACGCGTTTGTCAGGCATCTGCCTGCTTCTGGCGCTGTCGCTGTCTTCGTGTACAGGCATGGCAGGGAACGACGCCAGGCGTTTTGACTGGTGGGAGTCATCACGCCAGTATGTTGAGACTGAATTTGGGCGTATCGCTGTTGTTGAGCGAGGCAGGGGGCCGGTAGCCGTTTATTTGCACGGTTTCCCGTTGAATGCCTGGCACTGGCGGAACCAGCTGGAGGATTTGTCAGATATTCGCCGCGGTATTGCGATTGACTTGATGGGACTGGGTTATACCGAGATCGCAGCCGATCAGGATCTGCGCTTCTCCACGCAGGCCGACATGGTGCTGGCAACGCTGGATGCCATGGGTGTGCGTGAGTTCGACCTGATTGGAAACGACAGTGGCGGCGGCATCGCGCAGCTGATTGTCGCAAAAGCACCGAATCGGGTGCGCTCGCTGGTGATCAGCAACGCTGACGTGCATGACAACTGGCCACCGCAGGCCCTTAGCACCGTGCATGACCTGGCTACCCAGGGGCAGATGGACGATGTACTGCAGGCTTACATGCATGATGTCGACAGCGCCCGCAACGGACTAGCTGCGCTGGTCTATGAAGATCCGCAATACGTTACGGCGGCGCTTTTGACGACTTACACTGAGCCGTTGCTGCGAACGGCCACGTCCCGTGAGGCGGTCAATCGCTACATTGCATCGCAGGACAATTCAGAGACAGTCGCTATTAAACCTCAACTGGAAGCTTATGACAGGCCCACGCTTATTATGTGGGGCACAGATGACGTCTTCTTTGATGTGGAATGGGCGTACTGGCTGCAGTCGACAATACCGGGCACCTACGCAGTTGTGGAAATGCCGGGCGCCCGGCTGTTCCTGTCGGAGGAGCGCGCTGAGGACGTCAATATCCTGCTGCGCGCGCACTTCAAACACCTTGACGTTGATCGGTCAGGGCTGGGGCCTGAAATCATTTCGGGACAGTCCATGCCCGATCTGCGGGCCAGGCAGCGGCCCAATGACTGGATGTCTCGCTGGTGAGTATGGCGGCGGAGGCTCAGCTCAGAACCGACTATACGAGTCTTCGCCGCTTCGCGCAGTATACCGGAGCGGAATTTCCGGATGCTGATACGCTCCAGATCATGTAAAATGCGCCTCCAGTCATATTCCAGTCACGGGGAAACGCATGTTTGACACCAGCATGACCATCAAAGATTTCGATCCTGAGCTGCACGCAGCGATTGAGGGTGAGCGTCAGCGCCAGGAAGAGCATATCGAGCTGATTGCCTCTGAGAACTATACCAGCCCTCGCGTCATGGAGGCTCAGGGCAGCGTACTGACCAACAAGTATGCCGAAGGGTATCCAGGCAAGCGCTATTACGGTGGCTGTGAGTTTGTTGATGATGTGGAAACGCTGGCTATTGATCGCGCCAAGGAACTGTTCGGTGCCGATTATGCCAACGTGCAGCCGCATTCCGGTTCACAGGCCAATGCCGCTGTGTACATGGCGCTGCTGAAGCCGGGCGATACCGTACTGGGCATGAGCCTGGCGCATGGTGGTCACCTGACTCATGGTGCCAGCGTCAGCTTCTCCGGTCGCATCTACAATGCCGTGCAGTACGGTATCAACGAAGAAACCGGCGAAATCGACTACGAACAGGTAGAAGCGCTGGCCGTTGAACACCGTCCCAAAATGATCGTAGCCGGTTTTTCTGCCTACTCCCGAGTCATTGACTGGCTCAAGTTCCGCGCAATCGCCGACAAGGTGGGCGCATACCTGCTGGTAGACATGGCTCATATCGCCGGTCTGGTAGCTGCAGGCGTATACCCAAGTCCGGTCAAGATTGCTGACGTGACCACCACCACTACCCACAAAACACTGGGTGGGCCGCGCGGTGGCATCATTCTCGCCAAGGCGAACCCGGAGCTGGAAAAGAAGCTGAATTTTGCCGTTTTCCCGGAAAGCCAGGGTGGCCCTTTGATGCATGTGATCGCCGGTAAGGCGGTGTGCTTCAAGGAAGCGATGAGCAAGGAATTCAAGGAGTACCAGAAGCAGGTGGTCGCCAATGCACAGACCATGGCTGAAGGATTCATCAAGCGAGGCTTCGAGGTGGTTTCTGGTGGTACTGATGATCACCTGTTCCTGCTCAGCCTGGTCAAACAGGACATCACTGGAAAAGACGCGGATGCCGCTCTTGGTCGCGCTTACATTACCGTCAACAAGAATGCGGTTCCCAACGATCCACGTCCGCCATTCGTGACCAGTGGTCTGCGCATAGGTTCGCCGGCAGTCACTCGTCGTGGCATGAAGGAAAAAGAAGTCGCAGAACTGACTGAATGGATGTGCGACATTCTGGACGACATCGAGAACGAGTCGGTGATAGACACGGTACGCGAGAAGGTCAAGGCGCTGTGTGCGCGCTTCCCGGTGTACAAAAGCGCTTAAGCGCACACTAGAGACTGACAAGCATGCACTGTCCATTTTGTGGTGCGCTGGATACCAAGGTAATCGACTCACGCCTGGTCGCCGAGGGCGATCAGGTGCGGCGTCGTCGCGAATGCATCACCTGTGCCGAGCGTTTCACAACCTATGAGACAGCCGAGCTGGTCATGCCTCGCATCATCAAACAGAATGGCAATCGTGAGCCTTTTGATGAAGCGAAACTGTATTCCGGCCTGATGCGGGCGCTGGAAAAAAGACCGGTCAGTATAGAAAGTGTTGAGTCGGCCGTGAATCGCATCAAGCATCACATCCGCGCTACCGGCGAACGGGAAGTTCCCTCGCGTATGGTAGGCGAAGAAGTCATGAAAGAGCTGCGACAGCTGGATGAAGTTGCCTTTGTGCGATTTGCATCGGTGTATCGCAGTTTCAAGGATCTCAACGAATTCCGTGCCGAAATCGACCGGCTGTCCAACGAATAATACCAACCAGTTTTTTAAGCCCTGCGGCCCGGACGAATAGGTGGAGCTAACACTGTGACGCCCGAATATTACATGCAGCGCGCCATTGAACTGGCGCAGTCCGTTCTGACGGCGACTCCCAACCCGCGGGTTGGCTGCGTGATTGTGCGCGACGGAAAAATAGTGGGTGAGGGCTGTCACGAACGTGTGGGTACGCCGCATGCTGAAGCCCATGCACTGAACGCAGCCGGCGAGCTGGCGCACGGCGCCACCGTGTATGTGACGCTGGAACCCTGTGCTCATATGGGCCGTACACCGCCTTGTTCTGATGCGCTGATAGACGCCGGCGTCAGTGAGGTCTACTACGGTGTACAGGATCCCAATCCGCAAGTGTCGGGTCTGGGTCTGCAGAAGCTGCGCGATGCCGGTGTCACGGTCCACGGGCCGCTATTGGAAGAGGCATGCAGTGCACTCAACCTAGGATTCATGAAACGCATGCGCAGCGGCTTGCCTTGGGTGCGCTGTAAAATGGCCATGAGCCTGGATGGACGCACCGCCATGGCTTCGGGCGAGAGCAAATGGATTACCGGTGCCGGTGCCCGCGCCGATGTACAGTTGATGCGGGCGGCCAGCTGCGCCATTGTGACGGGCGTCAACACTGTGCTCAGTGACGACCCCAGCCTGAACCTGCGGCTTGAGCAGATCCCGGAAGGGGAAGCGGGCGAGGTGCAGGCAGACAGGCAGCCGCTGCGTGTGGTGATCGATTCGTCGTTACGGACCCCGCCGGATTCGCGCATCATTTCGCTGCCGGGTAATATGCTGTTTCTGACGGGTAAACCGCATGCCCAGCAGCTGGCGCGCTTCAACAACAGCAGTGCGCAGATACGCCAGCTGTCGCAGTTGCCAGGCGGTCGTGTCAATCTGCTCGATGCAATGCAGACGCTTGCGCAGGAATACGCCTGCAATGAGGTCATGCTGGAGGCCGGTCCCACTCTGAGTGGCGCCATGGTGCAGGCAGGACTGGTAGACGAGGTTGTCATCTATGTGGGCGCGCGATTCCTGGGCAGTGATGCCCTGCCGCTGTTCCACTTGCCAGGCATCAGCCGCATGCAGGATCACATAGCCCTGAAAATCACCGATGTTAAACAGATTGCCGATGACTGTCGTATAACCGCACGCCTGACCACGGGCAGCAGTGACGCTCAGCGCTGATACAGGACAAACCATGTTTACCGGAATCATAGAAGCAGTCGGCCACATTGCAGAATTGAAATTGCGCGGCAAAGAGTGGCGCCTGAAGGTGAGCTGTTCTTCGCTGGATATGTCGGATGTGCAACTGGGTGACAGTATTGCTGTCAATGGCTGCTGCCTGACTGTGACGGAGTTTGATGGCAGCAGTTTTTGCGCTGACGTGTCTAATGAAACACTCAGCCTGACCAGCTTTCAGAATTTGAAAGTGGGTTCCAAAGTGAACCTGGAAAAAGCCCTGATGCCGAAGAGCCGCCTCGGTGGTCATCTGGTCAGTGGTCATGTTGACGGCCTGGGTGAACTGCTAGAGCAGCATGAGGATGGGGGTAGCTGGCGCCTGGTGTTCCGGGTGCCGGACGAGCTGGCAAAATACATCGCCCAGAAGGGATCAATCTGCATCGACGGGGCCAGTTTGACCGTCAATACTGTGGATGGGGCCTGCTTCGGTGTTAATATCATCCCCCACACGCAGCAGGCCACGATCATTCATACATACCGGCCGGGTCAGCGCGTCAATATCGAGGTCGACCAGATCGCCCGGTATCTGGAGCGATTAATGCTCGGTGAGCGGGCAGCTCAGGGACGGCACGACAAGCAGGCCGGCGGCATCACGGCAGAGTTTCTGAGCAGTCACGGTTTTGACCGCTGACAGAAACTGCAGAAAATTGAATTGAATCGACTGTAAATCCAGCGAGTGTAAGCAGCGGAGATTATGAAACTCAATACTGTTCAAGAACTGATCGACGATATCCGACAGGGCAAAATGGTCATTCTGATGGATGACGAGGATCGCGAAAATGAAGGCGATCTGATTATTGCAGCTGAAAGAGTGCGGGCTGAAGATATCAACTTCATGGCCAAAAATGCACGTGGACTGGTGTGTCTGACTCTCACGCGTGAGCGCTGTGAGCAGTTGGATCTGTCTTTGATGGTGTCGAAAAACAACACGCCATACAACACCAATTTTACAGCGTCGATTGAGGCAGCCACTGGTGTCACCACGGGTATTTCCGCGGCCGATCGAGCCCGCACCATTCAGGTTGCAGTGGCGCGCGACGCCAGGCCAGAAGATATCGTTCAGCCTGGCCACGTATTCCCCATCATGGCGCAGCCAGGTGGTGTCCTGCGTCGCGCCGGCCATACCGAGGCGGGTTGTGATCTGGCGCGCCTGGCCGGCTTTACACCGGCAGCCGCCATCGTGGAAATAATGAACGAAGACGGCACCATGGCACGGCGTCCGGACCTTGAGATATTTGCAGAACAGCATGGACTCAAGATCGGCACCATCGTTGATCTGATTCACTATCGTATCGCCAACGAGCACACTGTCAGCCGCCGACAGAGTCACCAGGTTGTGACCGAGCACGGTGAGTTCACGCTGCATACTTTTGATGACACCATTTCTGGTGGAACGCATCTGGCTTTCACCATGGGTGATATAGTCAAGGATGACCCGACACTGGTGCGAGTGCATATTGCCAGCACACTGCGTGATGTATGTGATGTGATCGTGCCGGGTGCCACCAGTTGGTCATTCAGCCGTGCGCTGGCAAGAATCGCTGAAGAAGGCAAGGGCGTCGCGGTACTGCTGTCCGGTGACGACTACGATGAAGATATCAATGAAAGTATTGCCGGTGTGCTGGGCGAAAAGAAAGTGATCCCCCGTCGCCATCGCCATGGTGGCAGTGATGTGACGATTGGTACCGGTTCACAGATTCTTCGTGAACTGGGAGTGGGCAAGATGCGACTGCTGAGTTACCCGGCGAAGTTTAATGCCGTCACCGGATTCGATTTGGAAGTGGTTGAGTTTGTCCAGTTTGATGAACCAGCCTGACTGACTTTACAGAGGAAAAAACATGAG
This sequence comes from Pseudohongiella sp. O18, assembly GCF_021729085.1. Lineage (GTDB taxonomy): Bacteria > Pseudomonadota > Gammaproteobacteria > Pseudomonadales > Pseudohongiellaceae > Pseudohongiella. The sequence goes on from NZ_JAJSAR010000001.1 coordinate 1,447,954, forward strand.
TGAGATTCGTCGTATTGAGGGTGACTTTGTAAGCGGTTCTGGCCGTTACATCATTATTGCATCGCGATTTAACAGCTTTATCGTTGAGAAGCTGATCGATGGCGCAGTCGATACACTGGTGCGTCACGGTGTTGATAAGGAAAACATCAGTATCGTCATGGCGCCAGGCGCCTACGAGCTGCCAGTACTGGCCAAGCACGTAGTTGCCAACCGTCCCTGCGATGCAGTGATCGCGCTGGGTGCAGTGATCCGCGGAGGCACGCCGCATTTTGACTATGTGGCAGGTGAGTGCGTCAAGGGCCTGAGCCAGGTCAGTCTGGATTCTGGTGTTCCGGTAGCATTTGGTGTTCTGACTGTTGATACAATCGAGCAGGCTATTGAACGTGCTGGTACCAAAGCTGGAAACAAAGGCGCCGAGGCTGCCATGGGTGCCATCGAAATGGTCAGCGTGCTCGGCAAGTTGGGAGCCTGATACGTGATCGATATTCCGGGAACCAGTGGCTCTTTGCCAGATGATGCCGTACCGGCCGAAAACGGCGGGGCTGGCAAAAAGGCGAAAGAGAAAAAATTGACCGATCGCCAGAAGGCGCGCCGCATGTTGCTGCAGGCGCTGTATCAATGGCAGATAGCCCGAGCACCAGTCAATGAGATCGTTGCAGAGTTCCTGGTGTACTATCAGGGCAAGATTGATCGCGAGTTCTTCAAGGAAGTGTTCCCTGCTGTCATATCGCATGTCGACGAGCTTGATGCCATGATGCAGCCGCTGCTGGACCGTGAGTTAAAGTCACTGGACCCGGTGGAGATTTCATTGTTGCGTCTGGGGCTGTACGAACTGGCACACCGCATTGATGTGCCCTATAAGGTGGTGATCAACGAGTCGGTTGAGCTCGCCAAGGTATTCGGTGCGACCGACGGCCACAAGTACATCAATGGGGTTCTCGACCGCGCATCAAAAGAACTGAGAGCGTTGGAGCGCCGTGGCGCTGACTGAATTCGACATTATCCGGCAGTTTTTCATGTCGGAGTCTTTTGCGGCGGATCATCCGCATCTGGTCAAGGGGCCGGGCGATGATGCCGCCATCCTGTCATTGCCTGACGATCATGATCTGCTTGTGTCGGTTGATACACTGAACGAGTCTGTTCATTTTCTGCCAGACGCCGAACCCTCACTTCTGGCCGCGCGTTGCCTGGCCGTCAATGTGAGTGACCTGGCAGCCATGGGGGCCTCGCCACTTGGTTTCACGCTCGCATTGAGCCTGCCGCAGGTCAGCGTAAGCTGGTTGCAGGCGTTCAGCGAAGGCCTGGCGCAGGCAGCGCGGGACGCAGACTGTCCGTTGATAGGAGGTGATACCACACGTGGGCCTCTGTCGATCACGATTCAGGTGCACGGTATAGTGCCCAGAGGGCAGGCTCTGTTACGCTCCGGGGCGAGCGCCGGCGATGCTGTCTATGTTACCGGAACTCTTGGTGATGCGGCGGCTGCACTGTGGTGGATGCAGGGTGATTCGCGCTTCGCGGCACAGGGAATGAATAGTTCAGAGGAACAGCACCTGCTGGAAGCGTTCTATCAGCCAGCCAGTCGTATTGCGGTAGGTAAAGCGCTGCGGGGCATTGCCTCAGCCGCTCTGGATCTTTCAGACGGTCTGGCTTCGGATCTGCGTCACATTCTGAAAGCCAGCAGTGTATCTGGCGCTCTAATAGAGTCCGGACATCTGCCAGTTTCCGAGGTATTGAAGCAGCGCGTCAGCCGTTCGCATCAAATCGAGCTGGCCATGGGTGGAGGTGATGACTACGAATTGTGTGTCTGCATCCCGCCCGCCCGAATCAGGGAGGCAGAGGCGGCTGTAGCTGCTCTGCAGGTGCCGTTTACCCGAATCGGCCAGCTTAGTAATGACCCGGAGATGATGGTGATCGCCAGCGATGGCAGTATCATGGATCTGAAGGCGACCGGGTATCATCATTTTCAGTCACACTCGAGCTGAGGCACAGGAAGTCTCTTATGGCAGCAACACCTGCATCCGTCTGGCGCAACCCCGTACACTTTCTGGCCTTTGGGCTGGGCAGCGGGGCCGCGCCAGTGGCGCCCGGAACGTTTGGCACCCTGGCTGCAGTGCTTATCTATCTGGCGCTGCCGTCGATGGGCTGGATGTGGTATTTGTTGATGCTGCTGCTGACCTTTGTGGCAGGCATCTGGTTATGTGGTAAAACAGCGGACGACATTGGCGTCCATGACCATGGCGGTATCGTCTGGGATGAGTTTGTCGGCCTGTGGCTGACGATGTTTCTGGCGCCACCTGGCTGGGTCTGGCTGGTACTGGGATTTGTGCTCTTCAGGATTTTTGATGTGCTGAAGCCCTGGCCGATTCGCTGGTTGGACAGACGCGTGGCGGGCGGCTTTGGCATAATGATTGACGATATACTGGCAGGCATTTTTGCACTGCTGTGTCTGCAGATTGCCGCTGCATTTTTTGCGTAAGGGGAATTCGAGTGAGAGTCAAGTTTGTTGCTTCTGCCAGGTTGCCGACTGAACACGGGGAGTTCAGTATCCATGGTTTTCAGGATATGGTGACAAGCAAAGAGCACGTGGTGCTGACGATGGGTGATCTGAGCACTGATGAGCCGGTGATCAGCCGGGTGCACTCAGAGTGCCTGACCGGTGATGCCCTGTTCAGCATGCGTTGCGACTGTGGGCCGCAGCTTGAGTTTGCAATGAAAAAAATTGCCGAGCATGGGCGCGGCATGATTCTCTACCTGCGTCAGGAGGGCCGTGGCATCGGTCTGCTGAATAAGCTGAAGGCCTACTCACTGCAGGATAAGGGCGCGGATACCGTTGAAGCCAATGTGCAGCTCGGTTTCGAACCTGATGCGCGCGAGTATGATGTCTGCAAACCGATGCTGGACCACTTCGGCGTCTCACAGGTCAGACTGTTGACCAATAATCCGCGCAAAGTCGACGCATTGACCGAGCAGGGTATAGTAGTGGTTGACCGCATACCAATAGAGACAGGACTTAATCGCCACAACGAAAGCTATCTGGCAGTCAAAGTCAATAAGATGGGACACCTGATACGCAAGTAGCGCGATGCGTCAGCGTGCAGCTGTCATCTGGCCTTGTCGATATGCTGACACATCAAGTCCAGTCCCTGCAGTGCTCTGAGGCTGTGCCGTTGAACCAGATCCGGGGGGATAGCATACAGGTGGTCATTTGCTACTGCCGGCAACTGTGACCAGCGTCGCCAGTCCTCAAGCCAGGCTGGAGAGTTTTCATCCGATCCACTGGCGATGATCACTTCCGGTTCTTTTAATAACACGTCTTCCAGATTGACCTTTGGGCCCGTGCCCAGCTCGCGGAATACGTTCCGACCGCCGCAGACTTCGATCATGTCACTGATCAGTTCGCTGCCGCCGACAGTCACCAGCGGCCGATCCCAGACCTGATAAAACACATCAACAAGCCTGTCATCGGCATAACGCCGGCTAGTGGCATCGAGCTGCTCGATAAAGTCCTCGGCCAGCGCATTGGCCCTGGTCTCGGTACCAGTGAGAACTCCAAGGCGTTGCAGATGTGAGGCAATACTGCGCAATGACTCAGGTTCTGCCGTGTAAACGGTAAACCCGAGCTCCTGCAGTCTTTGCAGTGCGCTGCGTGGATTGCCAGAGCGCCACGCGACGATAAGGTCCGGTTGCAATGCAACGATCTGTTCCATGTCCAGCATGTCAAAGCGACCCACGACAGGCAGATCATTGGCAGCTGGCGGGTAATTGCTGAAATCCATGACGCCCACGATGCGGTCTCCCGCGCCCAGGCTGAACACCAGCTCGGTCATTGATGGTGCCAGGGTAATAATACGCTGTGCAGGAGCCTGCAGCGTCACTGACTGATTATTGTCGTCAGTAACAACCAGCGTCTGGGCGGGCGCAGAGATGCTCAGCAGAAACAACAGCAGCGCGCCCTGTAGTCTGACCAACATAAGCGGCAACTTAATAATCGATACCTTTCTGGACTTTGACACCGGCGTTAAAGGCATGTTTTACATCCGTGACTTCGCTGACAGTATCAGCCATGTCGATCAGCGCTTTGCTGGCATTGCGCCCAGTGATGATTACGTGCTGGTCGGCCGGGCGGTCACGCAAGGCCTGAATAACCTCGTCGGCTGGCAGGTAACCATAAGTAAGCATGTAGGTCAGTTCATCCAGCACAACGACCTGAACTTCAGGGTCGCGCAACAGACGTGCTGCGTGCTCCCAGGTCGCTGTCGCTGCTGCGATATCTGACTCGCGATCCTGGGTTTCCCAGGTAAATCCGGTATTCATTACGTGAAATTCAACCAGCGGATGATCAGCAAACAGGCGGTGCTCGCCGCAATCCCACTGACCTTTGATGAACTGCACCACGCCACAGCGCAGGCCATGCCCAACGCTGCGAGCCAGCATGCCAAACGCCGAAGAGCTTTTGCCTTTACCATTGCCTGTCAGGACCAGTAGCAGTCCCTTGTCGACTGTCGCAGCAGCAATGCGTTGATCAACATGTTCTTTTTTGCGCTGCATGGCTTTTTTGTGTCGGGCATTGCGATCGTCAGTGGCAGTCATGGTCAGATTGATTCCATTAGGTTGCGGACAGGTCAGACTGCCTGAGAGTGAATTTTGCAGCGGGTCAGCTTGTCTCTGACTGCGGCGACAATACCGTCACGATCAAGGCCCACCGATGCCAGCATATCTGGCACGCGGCCGTGCGGCAGGAATGTGTCGGGCAGACCCATGTTCAGAATCGGTGTTCTGAAATTCTGGTTCAGCAGGTGCTCATTGACCGCGGAGCCGGCGCCGCCAGCCACAGCGTTCTCTTCGATGGTCACCAGCAATGAATGCTGCTGTGCCATACGGTCGATCAGCTCTGTGTCCAGGGGTTTGATGAAACGCATATCAACTACGGTGGCATCCAGTGCCTCGGCTGCATCCAGAGCCGGCTTCAACATGGTGCCAAAGGCAAGCAATGCTACGGTATTGCCTTTGCGTCGCACCACGGCCTTGCCGATTGGCAGTTCAGTCATGTCCGACGCAATGCTTGCGCCAGGACCTTTGCCGCGCGCGTACCGCACTGCCGCAGGACCCTTGTGCTGATGACCGGTATACAGCATCTGGCGGCACTCGTTCTCATCACTGGGCGCCATGATCACCATGTTGGGTATACAGCGCAGATAAGACAGATCAAAGCTGCCAGCATGCGTCGGGCCGTCTTCGCCAACCAGACCAGCCCGGTCGATTGCAAAAAGCACGTCCAGATTCTGGATGGCGACATCGTGAATCAACTGGTCGTAGGCGCGTTGCAGAAAAGTGGAGTAGATGGCCACAACCGGCTTGAGACCGTCGCAGGCCATGCCGGCGGCAAACGTGACAGCATGCTGTTCGGCGATTGCCACATCAAAAAAGCGTTCAGGGTACTGGTCAGCAAACTCGTCCATGCCTGAGCCGGCACTCATGGCGGGTGTAATCGCAATCAGTTTTTCATCCTGCTGTGCCATGTCGCACAACCACTGGCCAAAAACCTGTGAGTAGGTCGGCGTTTTGGGTTCGCTGGTTGGGCGCTTGGGCTTGGCTTCGATTTTGCTGAGGGCGTGCATGCCGAACGGATCGTTTTCAGATGCGGTATAACCCTTGCCTTTCTGTGTGACGATGTGCAGCAGCTGCGGTCCGCGCAGCTGTTTTATATTGCCCAGCACTTCGATGAGGCGTTCTGTATCGTGGCCATCTACAAGTCCAATGTAGTTGAACCCGATTTCTTCAAACAGTGTGCCGGGTGACACCATGCCTTTCATGTATTCCTCTGCCCGATGCGCTGCCTTGAGTGCCGGAGGAATCTTCGACAGCATTTTTTTGCTGCCGGTACGAATAAAGTTGTATGGCTTGCTGGCCCACATGCGCGCGAAGTAGCTGGACAGGCCGCCGACATTACGTGAGATAGACATGTTGTTGTCGTTAAGAATGACAAGCACATTGTCGTCCAGCTCGCCGGCATGGTTCAGCGCTTCAAAGGCCATACCTGCGGTCATTGCGCCATCACCGATGACCGCGATTACGTGCCGCTCGGCTTCCTGGCGCCGGGCGGCAATCATCATGCCCAGTGCGGCGCTGATGGATGTGCTGGAATGCCCGACACCAAAGCAGTCGTAGTCACTTTCGGTACGGCAGGGGAAGGCTGCCAGGCCACCAGGCTGGCGCATGGTCAGCATCCGTTCGCGGCGCCCGGTGAGTATCTTGTGCGGGTAGGACTGATGACCCACATCCCAGATCAGCCGGTCCTCTGGAGTGTCAAACACGTAGTGCAGGGCGATGGTCAGTTCGACCACACCCAGCCCTGCGCCGAAATGCCCACCAGTCTGTCCTACCGAATACAGCAGGAAGTTGCGTAGTTCGCGTGCCAGATCCGGAAAATCGGCGGGATCCATGGTCTTGAGGTCAGCGGGTGAGCTGATCTGGTCCAGCAGTGGCGTGTCCGGACGGCTGAGAGGGATTTCGGTTAACATTTGGTCATGAGCCTGCATTTAATTGGATCAGATGTCAATTCAGTACGCTCGCTGAGTGACATAGTCAGCAATCGAGCTGAGCATGGTGGTGTCGCCCGGAATCGGGCTTAAGGCGTCCTTGGCCGCCTGAATCAGGGCGGTTGCCTTTTCCCTGGCACCATCCAGCCCCAGCAGGCTGACATAAGTGGGTTTGTTCAGAGCGATATCAGCACCCTGTTTCTTGCCCAGTGTGCCGGTTTCGGCGACGACATCAAGCACGTCATCGTGCACCTGAAACGCCAGTCCGATGTTGCGGGCATAGACCTGCAGAGCTTCCATTATCTGAGGTGCCCGGCAGCCAGCGCTAAGCGCGCCCAGCTCTACGCTGGCGCAGATCAGTGCCCCGGTTTTCAGGCGGTGCATTGTCTCCAGTTCGGTCTGGGTCAGCTGTCGTCCCACCGCGCCCGTATCCAGCGCCTGGCCCGCAATCATTCCATAGCAGCCACTGGCTGCCGTCAGGATATTGATCATGTTCACCACGGTGACCGGATCACTGCCTTTGTGTTCACTGAGAATCTGTATGGCCAGGCTTTGCAGGGCATCGCCCGCGAGGATGGCTGTGGCCTCGTCATAAGCCTTGTGCAGTGTGGGTTTGCCGCGGCGCAGGTCATCGTTGTCCATGGCGGGCAGGTCGTCGTGAATCAGCGAGTAGCAATGCATCATCTCTACGGCGCAGGCTGCGTCATCAGCGGCTGACATGGGTGCGCCGAGCGCGTTGGCAGCGGCGTAGGCAAGGCACGGGCGTATGCGCTTGCCACCCAGCAATGTGCTGTAGCGCATTGCTTCCACCAGGCGGGGCGGCATGGCGGTAAGCGCGGCCAGGCGGTTTTCCATCTGCTGGTCACAGCGTTCACGGCACTGCTTCAAAAAGGAGTTCAGTTGATTGGCTGCTGGAGTGCTCATTCTCAGTCCCGGGTCTCCACTGCATCGTTGTTGGCAGTGGCCAGCGGCTCCAGCTTGACTGGATCGGCATCGGGGTTGGTTAATACCTGCACTCGCAGCTCGGCCTGCTGCAAAGCCTGCTGGCACTCACGTGTCAGTCGGATGCCTTTTTCGAAAGCGGCCAGTGAGTCTTCGAGCCCCATGTTCCCTTCTTCCATCTGGTTGACCAGTGTTTCCAGTTCGGCCAGGGTCTGCTCAAAAGCCAGGGGTTTTTGGTCCGACATCACGGGCTCCTTTGCGCTTAAAGCTGCCAATTATCGGCGCTACGCAAGGCGAAGGCAATCGCCAGCCGCTGCGCCAATCATACGCCTGTCACAAACTCTCCATACACTTGTCACATCTCGGGACAGATGAATTGGAAATTTGACTATGAGCCGCATATTGTACGGTGTTTCGGGTGAAGGATCAGGACATTCGTCGCGGGCCATGGAAATCGGCCGTCACCTGCTCGCCGAAGGGCATCAACTCAAGATGGTGACCTATGATCGTGGGCTGAAAGCGCTTGCCGGTGAATTTGACTGTTTTGCTATCGAAGGGCTACACATTGTCAGTGATGATAATCGTGTGCGGCCATTAAAGACAGTCTGGAATAACCTGCGCCGCGCGCCGCGTGCAGTGCGCCGCCTGGTAACATTGCGCCGAATGATCCGCGAGTTTCAGCCGGATGTGGTGCTGACTGATTTTGAACCGACCAGCGCCTGGCTGGCATGGTTCTTCGATCTGCCTCTGATCAGTCTGGATAATCAGCACCGTATGCGGTACATGAGCTATGAGTCACCGCCGGGGCTGTCCTGGTCACGCCGCATCACAGAGACCATCATCAAGCTGATGATTCCTGCGCCTGATGCCGCGCTGGCCACCACCTATTTCTTCGGCGAGCCGCGCAATGACCGGACCTTTCTGTTTCCGCCAATCCTGCGCCGTGAAGTTCTTGAATGTCGGCCCTACCAGGGCGGTCACCATCTGGTATACGTAACCAGTGAATTCACTTCTCTGTTGGGTCTGCTGCGCCAGTTCCCGGAACACCAGTTTATTGTCTACGGCAGCAGTCAGCAGGGCGAGGATGCCAACCTGACATTCAGGCCGTTCAGTGTTGATGGTTTTCTGCGCGACCTGGAGTCGTGCCAGTCAGTGATCGCGACAGCCGGCTTCACGCTGATCAGTGAGGCGCTTTATCTTGGCAAACCTTATCTCGCGCTGCCAATGCAGGGGCAGTTTGAGCAACAACTGAATGCCTTCTGCCTTGAGCAGCTAGGTTATGGCATGAGTGCTGCGCCGGCTGGCGTGCGTCAGCTGGCACGCTTCTTTGACAATCTGCCGGCACTGAGCGAGTCCGCGCAGCGTTATGCGGACAGCCAACAGATAACTGATGTGGCACAGGCCAACCTGGGTATTCGCACGAAACTGGACGAACTGCTCGGTCAGAGGCTTCAACAGCTCCATCGTTGACCACTTCGGCAGTGCGCAGTATGCTGGCGCTCCTGTCAATCGGGGTCAATTTGCCGGCATATTCATGGACAATAAAAACGATAATCGTCTCAAAGACAGTCTGCGCGGTTTTGATCGTCAGGACTGGCGTATTCAGTTCGGACTGGTCGTCACACTCATCTGGTTGTTGCTCGGCACCCTGTACATGACCGTCAATGTTGGCTGGTCACGTTTCGCCACCTTACCGATCGAAGATATGGGCAGTTTTCTGGAAGGGGCGTTCGCACCGCTGGCCTTCCTCTGGCTGGTCATTGGTCTGTTTATTCAACAATCCATTCAGGCGCAGAACAACCGCGAGCTTTATCACAGCAATATCGTTTCTGCCCGGCAGGCGGAAGCTCTGGCAGCCAATGAGAAAAATGCCCGCCAGGAAACTTTTTTCAAGATCGCTGATAATACCCGGAGACAATTGGGCGGCATTTCCGGTCTCTTGCTCCAGTCCTGCAAGGGCCCCGCGGGTGACGGCTCGTTAAGCGAAGCTGAAATGATGGAAATGTGGCATCATTTCGCGACAGGCGACTTCGAGGTGTTCTCGCGCCGATTCCTGATCCTTGCCGGACGTGGCGAAAACATGGGGCCACTGTTTTATGGCACCCAGATTCGCACCACCCATACCGAGAATTTCATCGTGAACTTTGACCGATTGCTGAAGCTGGCGCGTGATTGTGATGTCAACAATATCATCACCGATGCCCAGCTGCATTCTGCCCACGGCCTGCTAAGCTCGCGAATGAGAGAGTTGCATCCCCGCATAAAGTTCCGTCGCTATGAATTGACGCGGACCAGCGACTACCTCGGCCAGATCATGAAGAACAGCCAGGAAGCGTAAATGTCCGCATTGATTAATGAAGTGGTCGGCAACGAAGCGTTGCTGGCCGAACAGCTCGTGTTTGAACAGATTGCTGCTGACCTGGTCAGTCAATCCTGGTCTGTGGTGCTGGATGGCTTGCCTCCGGCGGTCGCGCAGCCTCTGTTTCAGCAGGTGCGCGATCTGAATGACAGCGACTTTGACCCGGCAGGTATTGGCCGCAGCCAGGACCATGTGCACAACAGCTTTGTGCGGCGTGACCAGGTGCGCTGGATTGATGGCGCAACCATGGCGGAGCAAGTCTGGCTGGATTGGGCGCAACGCCTTCAGACCTATCTGAATCGACGACTGTTTCTGGGTCTGTTTTCTTTCGAATCGCATTTTGCCCATTATGGCCCCGGTGACTTCTACAAAAAGCATCTGGACGCATTCCGTCCGAATGGTCTGGAGCGTGGTGCGCGTAGAGAATTGTCTCTCGTCACCTATCTTAACCCGGGCTGGGAGTCCAGCGATGGCGGGGAGCTGGCCATTTACGATGCCGCTGGTGAGCAGGTCGTGCGACGTGTGTCGCCGGTTTACGGCACGGTTGTTGTCTTCTTGAGCACTGAGGTCCCGCACGAGGTATTGCCTGCGATGCGCGATCGTTACAGCCTGGCTGGATGGTTCCGCGTTAACGGCAGCGTTGCCGACCGTCCTGATCCGCCGCAGTAAGCAATTTTCCTGGCCTCATACAGGACGTTTGTGTCGGTCATGTCGTAGCACGCTGCGAGATGTCAGGACTCTTGCGACCAGTGGTGGTATTGCTGCGATCAGTCCTCACTGTAACCCACTCATTCCTGCAGGGCTCCATGTTAGCTTATGGATGGTCATTTCTGAGCGCAAAGTTCAGCGATGGTACCAATCCACAACGTGTGAAAAATCTCACCGCTTTAAGGAGTTGTATATGTTACAGATGAAGCGTCGCGCTATCGTCACGTCAGTCAGTGCTATTGCTCTGCTCACCAGCTTTCTGGTCCCTGTTGCTTACGCTGATGTAAGTGGCGACTGGAATTTTGCAGTTGAAATTGCCGATGTGGGCAGTGGCAATGCCAGCGTCACCATGCAGGAGGCTGCAGATGGGTCCATTACTGGCACCTACTCAGGGCAGCTTGGAAACACCGATTTTACCGGCAGCTCAGAGGGCGACAACTTTGAGTTTGTGTTGACCAGCCAGATGGGCTCAGTCACTTACTCAGGGGAACAATTGCCCGATGGCACGCTGGCCGGCAAATTGAACCTCGGCGGCATGGGTGAGGGGACATTTACGGCGACCCGTAAAGAGTAGCAACCGACGGGATTGACCGGGTCCCTGACCGAGCTTTGCACCCATCCCCCTGCGGTAAGCTGCCGACATGCTTGACAGCAAAAAATCGAAGTGTTTATATCGGCTGATTACACGGGGGAGGTGAAAAACCATGCTTAACGGGTTCAAAAAATTACAATTATTATCCGCAGCAGTGGCCGTCAGCGTTATGGCTTGTGCTCCACAGGAGTCGCAATCGCCTGGCGCGACACAGTCAGGGACCAATACCGCAGCTGCTCAGGGCAGCGCTGCCGAGAGCGGCATCCCGCGCACGCCGGATGGCAAGCCGGATCTCAACGGCATCTGGCAGGTGCTTTCCAATGCCAACGTCAACCTGGAGCCAGCACCACCACAATCCGCTTTTGCGATGGTGCCAGGTGATTTTGTGCCGGTTCCAGCACCTGAAGTAGTTGCAATGGGCGCAGTTGGCGCGGTTCCGGCCAGTCAGGGCGTCATTACCACTAATGATGGTTACATTCCCTACAAGCCGGAAGCACTGGCGCAACGTGATGAAAACCGCGAGAACTGGCTGCAGCGCGATCCCGAGATCAAATGCTTCATGCCAGGTGTGCCGCGGGCTACTTACCTGCCTCACCCTTTTCAGATTTTTCAGAGTGACAGTGCGTTCTTCATCGCTTATTCGTTTGCGGGCGCTGTTCGAAATGTCTATCTGGAAGATCCCGGTGAGCCGCCGATTGACTCCTGGATGGGGCAGTCCTATGGCTATTGGGAAGGCGATACCTTTGTCGTGGAAGTCTCCGGACTGATCGATCAGACCTGGTACGACCGCGCCGGCAACTATCGTTCCTGGGAATCCAAGGTAACAGAGCGTTACACGATGGTTGATGAAAATGTGATTCAATACGAAGCAACCATCGAAGATCCGCAACTGTACACAGAGCCATGGACCATCGCCATGCCGCTGTACCGTCGACTTGAACAGGACTTTGAGCTGCCGCAATTCAAGTGTGTGGAGTTCGTGGAAGAATTGATGTTCGGGCGCTTCCGTAAAGGCCGTCCGATTGAAGAAATGGTGATGCCGTTCTGATTACTGGGCCCGCGGGTTCTGAATGAATCGGAAGCTGTGGGCACAGTCGTTAAGCAAAGGTTCAGTCATCGTAGGACATACTGACGGAAAGCTGATGGGTCGGAAGCCTGCATGGAAGAGGCAAGTGGCCATTAAAGGCAAATGAGACGGACAGCCATCAATAATCGTCAGGCAGATCAGATTAAACTGGTACTGGTCTGTTATAAACGTTAATATTTTAGCCATGAAGCTAAATAAATAGGGGTGATTATCATGAAAATGAAACTGCTTGTAGCTGCTGTGGCGGTCGTCGGTGGCGTTGCTGCTATGAGTGTGAAGACACCAGCAACTGCTCACCACGCGTTCTCAGCTGAATTTGACGCCAACCTTCCTGTTGCGTTGCGTGGTCCGATCACACGTGTTGAGTGGATCAACCCTCACTCCTGGATTCACCTGCGCCACACCAACGATGATGGTTCTGAGCAGGCATGGATGGCAGAGGGCGGCACGCCCAACACATTGCTGCGTCGCGGTATTACCCGCAACTCCCTGGAAATCGGCACCGAGATTGTTGTGACTGGCTACCAGAGTAAAGACCAGCTGTGTACACCGGCATGCCGCGCCAATGGCCGCGACATTACCTTCCCTGATGGCCGCAAGCTGTTCATGGGATCCTCAGGTATTGGTGCACCGGACGACGGGTCTGACCCGACCGAACAGTAACACCGACCTTATGGCCAGCCAGGTTCTTTGATCCTGGCTGAGTTGTTAGAGGGCAGCCAGTGGCTGCCAAAAGAAGCGTCTGACATTCCGGTTGATCCGGATCAATCAGGCGCTTTTTTTTGTCTGTTAATCTGGCCTGGAGATGAGACAGTGAGTTTTGGCAGGAGTGCTTATGATGGGCGTAAAAGGGAAACAGGAGCGTATCGAATGAGCAAAAGCAAAAGCAGTAAAACGCTTTCATTGTTGCTGGGAGCAGGCGCCATGGCTGCGGCTGTTGCTGGCCTGGTGCAGGCGCAGGCGCCGTCGATGGAGCAGGCACAGGCGACAGCCAGCATGGCGGATTTCATGACGCGTATTGTGCAGCCAACTTCTGACGCGGTGTTTTATATTTCCCGAACGCCACCGGCAGATGATGCAGCCTGGCGTGAGCTGGAGAACAAGACTCTGATGCTGGCCGAGTCTGCCAACCTGCTGCTGATCGCCGGCTATCGGCAGGACACTGAGCAGTGGCTGCAGGATTCGCTATTGATGCGGGACGCGTCAGTGCGTGCCTGGCAGGCGGCGCAGGCACGTGACCTTGATGCGCTGGTCGAACTCAATAACGACCTGTATACGTCCTGTGAAAACTGCCATATGGCGACGCGCTAGCGGTCTTACAGCACCGGTTGCAGTTCGCGATCCATGCTGCTGCCACCACGATACTCGGTGGCGTGAATGTAAAAGCCTGAGGTTTTGAGAGTCAGCGTGACGGTCTCGAAACCCCGGTTTTCCCAGAACCAGCCGTGCATGCCATTAAACGCGGCCTCGTACATGCCCTGGTCAGAGCTGGCATTGCCCTGCAGATAACTCTCATCATAGTTTTCCACGGTGATGTTGTCGGCATGCATGTCAAAGTAGAGCTCGCCCTCGGCTTCCCAGCTGAATACCAGAGCCTGACCAAGATCCATCAGGTACTTGTATTCCAGAGACTGAAATGGCTCCAGAATAAATTCCACTTCGTCACTCTTGTGAATTTCGAGCTGACTGTGCAGAGCGTCTGCTGTGGTGTTGGACATGGTGTCCAGGCCCAGCAGCGCCCCTGTGCGCAGCGGGTCGCGGCCAAACTCGGCTGGCAGTATGACGGCCAGAAACAGCAATAGAGCGCCAAAAAAGGCGCTGCTGATTGCCACGGCCAGTCGTTTGCGGTCATCGCTCATGGAATGTACTCCTGTCAGGCGGCGAGCTGCCAGGCTGCCAATTGATAAAACATCAAAAGGAAGCCTGCAGTCATCAATAAGGTGTTGCTCAGGAAGGCCTGGCGCTGGAAAGACGGGTGCTGGCGCCACAGCATGAACACGATGAAAATCATGAACAGCGCGATCATCTGGCCAATTTCCACACCAAGGTTAAAACTTATCAGGTTGACTAGCAGACCCTCGGGCGCCAGTTGCAGTTCCTGCAGACTGGATGCCAGCCCAAAGCCGTGAAAGAGGCCGAAAACAAACACGGCTGCACGTGTGTCTGGCTTCCAGCGACCCAGGGCCTGAAACGCACCCATATTCTCCAGCGCCTTGTAAACCACAGACAACGCAATAATGGCATCTATGAAATAGGCATTGATGGCGATGTCACCGAGTACGCCTATTATCAATGTGATGCTGTGGCCCGCAGCAAAAAGCGTTACATACTTGATGACATCAAGTGCGCGACTGAGGAAAAAGATGACACCGGCCAGAAACAGCAAATGGTCGTAACCGGTAACCATGTGCTTGGCGCCAAGGTAGATGAATGGCCCTGGCGCGGCTCCGGCATTACTGGCAACAAAGCTGGCGTCGCCGCCGGCAATATTATGGGCGATAGCCAGGGCTGGAAGCAGACAGATTATGGACAGTACAGTTCGTGTCAGCATTACTGCGAAAGACTGGACGGTGCGAATCGGCCTGCGATATCCGGACTGTAGGACTGGTGGCAGGCGGTACAGACGCTGTACAGCTGTGCACCGGTCTGAAAAAACTCTTCTTCATTTTGCTGTTCGGCTGCCTGCATCATGTTCAGGCCCACGGTGCTCATCGCTTTGGAATAAGTCGCCCAACTGTCATTGTCAACGGCGCGACCCGGTAACATCAGGGTATTGCCGATCTCTACAATCAAGGCGGCTCGCTCTTCAGCCTGATGCCAGCCCTCGTCAGTGGTCGGGTAGAGTTCGTAATAACCTTCAATTTCGTCATCAATCCAGCCTGCCGAGCGCCACAGCGAGTCTGCGACCGGTTCCAGGACGTGCGCCATCAGCTCCGGCATGCTCAGGGTCAGTGTGTATTCCGGGCCTGCTGCTGATTCGCTTGCGGAATCGCTGTCGCTGCCACAGGCAGCCAGTCCGGCGGCAAATATCAACACCGCAAAAAATCTCAGGATTCCTGTCATCATTGACTCCCCGGTTGGTCGGAAAAGCTGGTAACACTCAGCTATGCTTGGATGTCCCGATTATGACACATCCCGCCAGTCACGTTACACAGTTTGTCCTGGCAAGCCGTGACTATGACTTGATTCAAATCAACGGCTGGTCTACCTTCACTCCCATAATAACGAAAACAGTACGCCACAGGACGCATGCCCATGACTCGTTTTAACACCCTCAACGCCACTATCATTAATTCAGTGACGCCCTGTCGAAGCCTGCTGGCAGCACTTTTGCTTGCCGGTCCCTTGCTCGGGAACGCAGCAGAAAACACCGCGCCGGGCTATGAACCGCCGCGAACGCCTTCAGGTAAACCTGACTTTCAGGGGGTCTGGACCAATGCCTCGATTACCACCCTGCAGCGTGCAGGCCGTTACGATGAGCTGGTTATCCCTGAGGATCAGCTGGCTGCGGTCACGGCAGCGCATCCGCAGAATGTGCGCCAGGCAACAGACGACAATCTGCAGGCAGGCGAGCTGCTGGACGGGTCTGACCTTGCCATGGGGCGCGGCTACAACGCGTTCTGGATTGATCCGGGTAGCAGTTTTGGCCGGGTGCGCGGAGAATACCGAAGCTCCTGGATCATCGATCCGCCGGATGGTCGAATTCCCTATTCCGAGCAGGGCCAGCAGCTGAGGAGCGAATTCCGGGAAAAATTCAGCAGCAATGATGGTCCCGAGGGCCGTGCGCTGGGCGAACGTTGTCTGATTGGTTTTGGAGGCACCGGCGGCCCACCGATGCTGAACGTTCTTTACAATAACCATTACCGTTTTGTGCAGACCGATGACTATCTGATGATCATGGTCGAGATGAACCAGGATGCCAGAATTATCCCCATCGGTGGCGAGCATCGCCCGCCCGAGCTGCAGCAATGGCTGGGAGACTCGATTGGCTGGTGGGAAGGCGATACGCTGGTCGTTGAGACAGTGAGCCTGCACCCCCAACAGGCCGGCAGCGGCCAGGTCAATCTGTCAGACGAGGGTAAAGTCATTGAGCGATTCACCCGTTACTCCGAAGATCAGATTCTGTACGAATTTGAGGTTGATGACCCGGTCTATTACACGCAGGTCTGGCGCGGCGAGATGAGTTTTAATGCCAGTGATGACCGCATTTATGAATATGCCTGTCATGAGGGCAACTACGGCCTGCCTGGTATCCTGATGGGTGCGCGGCGCGAGGAGGCGGACGCGGCAGCCCAGTAAAAGCTGTCAGCGCAAGAATAATTGCATCGGGATAGCACAAAAGCGCATTCGGTGATTGCAAATGTAAATGAGAGAAATTATCATTTGCTAAAGATATTACCAATTACCGGAGGTTATGATGCGTTCACTGAAGAAGGTGCTGTTATCGTCAACTGTCGCTATGACTGCGCTGGCAGGCTTGCTGACAGCATCGGCGCAGGCGGCCGAGGTTAATGTCTATTCGGCGCGTGAAGAAAACCTGATCAAACCGATTCTGGATCGATTCTCCGAACAGACCGGCATCCAGGTGAACCTCATCACGGCAGGTGCTGATGAACTGACAACACGTATGGAGCTTGAGGGCGTCAACTCGCCAGCAGACCTGCTGTTGACTGTTGATGTGGGTCGTCTGCACCGCGCCAAGGAAATGGGCCTGTTGCAGCCAGTTGAGTCTGACGTGCTGGAACAACGTGTACCTTCGCAGTATCGTGATTCTGAAGGTTACTGGTACGCAGCATCACTGCGCTCACGTGTCATTGTGTACGATAAAGATCGCGTCGATCCTGCTGAACTGTCGACCTACGAAGCGCTGGCTGACCCCAAGTGGCGCAACAGCATCTGCATTCGTTCCTCATCCAATATTTACAACCAGTCCCTGGCTGCATCCATGGTCGCGCATGATGGCGTAGCGGCGACCGAAGAATGGGCGCGCGGTATTGTTGCCAACATGGCACGTCCGCCCCAGGGTGGCGACCGTGACCAGATTGCTGCTGTAGCCATTGGTCAGTGCCAGCTGGCGGTAGTCAACACTTACTACCTGGCCGGCATGATCAATGCGACCAGCGAAGATCAGCGTGAACAGGCTGCCCAGGTATCCGTGTTCTGGCCAAATCAGGATGGCCGCGGCGCTCACATCAACATCAGTGGCGTTGCTCTCAGTCAGCATGCGCCGAACCGTGAAGAAGCGGTTCAGTTGATGGAGTTCCTGGTCAGTGACGAAGCACAGACCTGGTATGCCGAAGCCAACAATGAATACCCTGTTCGTGAAGATGTCCCCGTCAGCGATACGCTGGCAGCCTGGGGTGAATTCAAGGCAGACGATCTTGCCCTGGACCAGCTGGGTGTTCATAATGCCGAAGCCGTGCGACTGATGGACAGAGCCGGCTGGAGGTAACTGACCGCTAAGGCCCCATTTTGACTGGCAAGACATTGCATACTCAACAAGGTCGTGGACGAAGCGCACTGATTAGTATCATTGCGCTTTGTTTGCTTTTAAGCCTGCCGATTTTTACCGTTCTCTGGTCCATAGGCGCAGACAGCGATGGCGTCTGGCAACATCTGGCTGACACGCTGTTGTGGTCCTATATAGGTCAGTCTCTCACCTTGATGACCGGGGTTGGGCTGCTGGTACTGGTGCTGGGCGTGGTGCCGGCCTGGCTGGTCACCATGACGCGTTTTCCTGGCAGTCGGGTGCTGGAGTGGGCGCTGATCCTGCCGCTTGCCATGCCAGCCTATATCATCGCCTACACCTATACGGGCATGCTGGATGTCACCGGTCCGGTTCAGGGGTTTATCCGCGAAACCTTTGATCTGCGCTTCGGTGATTACTGGTTTCCGCAGGTTCGCTCATTGAGCGGTGCCATTGTGATGCTGGCGCTGGTTCTGTATCCCTACGTTTACCTGTTGTCACGCATGGCGTTTCTGGAGCAGTCTGTCTGCGTGCTGGAAGTCTCGCGCACGCTGGGCGCAAGCCCCTGGCGGTCCTTCTCCAGGGTGGCTGTGCCGCTGGCGCGACCGGCCATTGTTGCGGGACTGGCGCTGGTGCTCATGGAGACACTGGCCGACTATGGCACGGTGCAGTATTTTGGTCTGTCGACTTTTACCACCGGCATATTCCGGACCTGGTTTGGTATGGGCAGCTCCACGGCGGCCGCGCAGCTGTCAGCCGTTCTGATGCTGTTCATTCTGGTATTGATCGTCACTGAACAATGGTCGCGCAACAAGGCACGTTTCCATCACACAAGTAGCAAGTACTCACAATTGCACCCTAAGCGTCTGGCTGGCTGGCAGAGCATGGCAGCCATGCTGTTCTGTGCATTGCCGGTGCTGTGCGGCTTTCTGATCCCTTTCCTGCAGTTGTCCTGGTGGGCCTGGGATACCCGCGATCTGGTCAATTTCGGGGATTTCAGCAATCTGCTTTTCAACAGTCTGCGCCTTGCTCTGGTGGCGGCACTGATCACGCTGGGGCTGGGACTGGGTATCAGCTATGCGAAGCGCCTGCAGCCTGGCATGCCAATGCGGACCGCTGTTCGTGTGCTGAGTCTGGGGTATGCAATCCCCGGCACAGTGATTGCGGTTGGTGTGCTGATCCCCTTCACTTTTTTTGATAATACTCTCGACGGCTGGATGCGCGGGCAGTTCGACTTTTCCACAGGGCTGCTGTTAAGTGGCACGCTGGGGGCCGTGATGTTTGCCTACACGGTGCGATTCCTGCCGGTATCAATGAATACGCTGGATGCCGGCCTTGGCAAAATAAAACCAACCATGGACGATGTGGGCCGTTCCATGGGGCTGGGCAACTGGCAGATGCTGCGACGCGTGCATATTCCCATGCTGCGCGGCAGCCTGTTGACTGCGGCGCTGCTGGTGTTTGTGGATGTCCTCAAAGAGCTGCCCGCGACCTTGATTCTGCGGCCGTTCAACTTTAATACACTGGCCATTCGCACCTACGAGCTGGCCAACCAGGAACGTCTGACTGAGGCCGCCGCGTCGGCCCTGATGATCGTTCTGGCTGGCATCATTCCTGTTATCATCATCAGTCTATCCATTTCAGCATCAAGACCGGGCCATGACTCACGCATTGCAGATTGACACTATTTCGGTGGCGTTGCAGAACACGCCAATTGTCCATGACATCAGCCTGCAACTGGCGCAGGGTGATATCGGCTGTCTGCTGGGGCCCAGTGGCTGTGGCAAGACGACCTTGCTGCGCGCCATCGCTGGCTTTGAGCCGGTCACGCAGGGCAGCATTCAGATTGCCGGACAGCTGGTGAGCAAACCCGGCAGCCAGATGCCCGTCGAGAAGCGTCAGGTTGGTATGGTGTTTCAGGACTACGCGCTTTTTCCCCATCTGAGTGTGGAGGACAACATCGCCTTCGGTCTGACTGGCTGGAAAGCCGCTGACAAACTGGCCAGGGTGCAGGAGCTGGCCCGCATGCTGCACATTGAGGAGCTGCTGGGTGCCTATCCCCATCGCCTGTCAGGTGGCCAGCAGCAGCGCGTCGCCATCGCTCGCGCCATGGCGCCGCGGCCGCGCATTCTGTTGCTGGATGAGCCGTTTGCGAGTCTGGACGTCGAGTTGCGCGAAGACATTGCGCGTGAGATTCGTGAGGTGCTCAAACAGGACGGCATCACCAGTATTCTGGTGAGTCACAATCAACTTGAAGCCTTTGCCATGGCTGATGAAATTGGCGTCATGCGAGCCGGGCGGCTGTTGCAGTGGAGCACCGCATTCGAACTTTATCATGAGCCGCGAAATGCCTACGTGGCTGATTTCGTCGGTGAGGGTGTATTCCTGCCCGGGACGGTCATTGATACCCTCAGTGTGAGTACTGAACTTGGGGTGCTAACAACACATGAGCCGATTGCACACAAAGCGGGTGACCTGGTATCAGTGCTGATCCGCCCTGACGACGTAGTACATGACGACAACAGTAAAGAAACTGCCCGGGTACTGAAAAAGGTATTCCGTGGGGCCGACTTTATGTACTCGCTGGCACTGCCCAGTGGCGCTAAGGTGCTAAGCCTGGTGCCCAGTCATCATGCCCATCCGGTGGGCAGTGATATTGGCATTAAGGTGGAGATGGATCACCTGGTGGTGTTTCCAATCGATTAATTGTTGTCTACCAGAAAGGTTTCCAGTTTCTGATCGGTAAGCCTGTGGATCTGTGAAAACACAAACCAGATCGCGATCATCAGGACGATCATGCTGGGAATCGCAATGACCGGGTAGCTGAGTGCTGTCATGCGACCCAGCTCTGCGCTGAACTCGCTGGTGCCAGGTGGGCTCACCAGAATAACTCGCGCCAGAATGTAGTTCAGCGCCGAAGACAGGAAAAAAGACCCCGCCACAATCATTGAGGCCTGCGCCAGACGGCGTTCGAACACTTCCGTATTGCCCTTTGCTGCCAGCGCATCATACAGCGCTTGAACACGGATCAACTGTGCGTTCAGTATCAAGGTCTTGACCAGCGGGAAGCGTGTCCGCTGGCTGATCAGTACTGCGAGCCCGATGATTCCGGGAATGGCTGCTTCCTTGATCGCAATGTACTGTGGATCAAGTTGCAGCAGACTGATGCCGCCGGTCAGAAAAACACTGACGACACCAAGTACCGAAAATGGATTGATCTTGCCGGACTCCCGCAGATCCCACAGGCCATAAAGGATGGGGAAGGCCAGTGCCACAACAATGCTCAGACTCGGCCCAAGGCTGTCTTCACCATTAAAACGGCTGAGAATGACGACCGGGATGATGATGTTGAATGCAAGATTGCCGAGAAATCCGCCACGTGGTTTCTTTGGCTGCTGCTCGGGACTTGGCTGATCTGTGGTCGTGCCCTGGGTCATAGTCGGAGTCCGTTTTTTGGGCCGCAGGGGGAGAAAAAGAGTGGTAGCTACGGGTGGACTTGAACCACCGACCCCAGCATTATGAATGCTGTGCTCTAACCAGCTGAGCTACGTAGCCACATCGAGGACGCGCATTTTGTCTATTTCAAGGGCCTTTGTCAAGAACCTGATATACGCGACTTAAACATTGAAGCGGAAGTGAATCACATCACCATCGTGGACAATGTATTCCTTGCCTTCCAGTCGCCATTTGCCGGCATCCTTGGCGCCCTGTTCACCTTTAAAGGCAACATAGTCGTCGTAGGCGATGACCTCGGCGCGGATAAACCCACGTTCGAAATCGGTATGAATGGCGGCAGCTGCGCGGGGAGCCGTGGCACCCTGTTTGATGGTCCAGGCACGCACTTCCTTGGGTCCGGCGGTGAAATAGGTCTGCAGGCCCAGCAGGCTGTAACCGGCACGGATAACGCGATCAAGTCCTGGCTCTTCCATGCCCAGATCCTGCAGGAATTCGAGCTTTTCGTCGTCTTCCAGCTCCGCAATTTCCGCTTCCAGTTTGTTGCAGATCGGCACGAGTACGGCACCTTCGGCTTCTGCCACAGCGCGGACTTTATCCAGATGGGGATTGTTCTCGAATCCATCTTCGTCAACGTTGGCGATGTACATGGTTGGTTTGACAGTCAGCAGATGCAGCGAATACAGATCTGCCAGTTCTTCCTTGCTCAGGCCCATGCTGCGAACCGGTTGAGCGCCATCCAGGTGTTGTTTAACCTTTTCGAACAGGGCAATCTGTCGCACCGCGTCCTTGTCACCGCCCTTGGCGATGCGGCCCAGTCGCAGAATACCTTTTTCCACTGACTCCAGGTCGGCCAGTGCCAGCTCGGTATTGATGGTCTCAATGTCCGCTACCGGGTTGATGGTGTCAGCGACATGGACGATATTGCTGTCTTCAAAGCAGCGCACGACATGTGCAATCGCGTCAGTCTCACGAATGTTGGCAAGAAACTGGTTACCCAGGCCTTCGCCTTTGGAGGCGCCGGCAACCAGTCCGGCGATGTCCACAAACTCCATGCTGGTGGGAATGGTCTTTTGCGGTTGAACGATGTCTGCCAGCACGTCAAGTCGCGGATCTGGCATGGGTACAATGCCTGAATTGGGTTCAATGGTGCAGAACGGAAAATTCTCTGCAGCAATACCCGCTTTGGTAAGCGCGTTGAACAGTGTTGATTTTCCGACGTTTGGCAGGCCAACGATGCCGCATTTAAAACCCATGGGTGTATATCCTGTAAAGTGTGATGTCTATTGGCTGTCTGCAACAGGGCTCTGACTGTGCAGGGTCTGCATTGCCTGATTCCACTGTCCGTTAACCAGTTGGGGCAGAACCTTGAGAGCCTGATCAATATCGTGTTCTATCTGTATGGTGTCGTCTTTGCCGGGATCGCTAAGCACATAATTGGCAACTTTGTTTTTGTCGCCAGGGTGGCCCACGCCGATACGTAGACGTTTGAAATCATTTGCTCCACCAAGCGCGCTGATGATATCGCGCATGCCATTGTGCCCGCCATGACCACCGCCCGATTTCAGACGGGTTGTGCCGACAGGGAAATCTATCTCATCGTAAGCGACCAGCATCTGCTGTGGCTGGATATCGAAGTAATGACAGAGACTGGCCACGGACAGGCCGCTGCGATTCATGAAGGTGGTAGGGAATAACAGTCGGACATCGTTTCCTTCAATGGTGACACGTGCCACATTCCCATGAAAACGTGCTTCGGGACGGAGTTCGCCGTGGTAGCGTCGACAGATCTCATCCAGAAACCAGACGCCCACATTGTGGCGGTTAAAGCGATATTGCGGGCCCGGATTTCCCAGGCCCACAATCAATTTGAGCGTGTCAGTGCTCATGGCAGGAGAGATTACTCCTCGCCGGACTCTTCGTCGTCAGACTCTTCGTCCTGCGCACCGCCACGAGGCGGCTGAACAGTAACAACGGCGTGGTCAGCATCGGCGCCGTGCGTCAGGTCTACGCTGCTGACGCCTTTCGGGAAGTCAATCTGGGAGATGTGGATGGCTTCGCCCACACCCAGGTTGGCCACGTCGATTTCCAGGTACTCTGGCAGGTCTTTGGGCAGACACACGATTTCAAGTTCAGTGATGGTACGCAGCAGGCTGCCACCACCCAGTTTCACGCCTTTACACTTCTCTTCGTTCAGAACGTGTACAGGTACTTTCACGTGAATGGTCTGCTTGGCGCTGACGCGCTGGAAGTCTGCGTGCATCAGGCGCGGCTTGGCCGGGTGACGCTGCAGGTCCTTGATAACGACCTGTTCTTTTTTGCCATCCACGTGAAGTGTGATGATGTGCGCAAAGAACGCTTCGTTGGTGGTGGCCTTCAGCAGATCCTTGTGAGGAATCGAAATCGACTGCGGCTTTTTGTTGCCGCCGTAGATGATGGCCGGTACTTCGTCAGCCAGGCGACGCAGGCGGCGGCTCGCACCTTTCCCCAGGTCGTCTCTGGCAGTTGCATTCAGATCAAACTCATTGGACATGATGTCCCTCCAGTTTCAAATAACGCCTGCTTTGCTTGCGACCAGCGCCGCAGACGTGTCAGTAAAAGAGTGTCGGGAAAACTGCTCCTGACACTCCGGTTAAAATCAGATTTCAGCGCTGTCAAACATGGCACTGATGGATTCTTCATTGCTGACGCGTCGGATAGACTCGGCCAGCAGGCGCGCCATGCTCAATTGGCGAACTTTCTTGCACTTCTTGATCTCGTCGCTCAGCGGGATGGTGTCAGTAACCACCAGCGTATCCAGCGTCGAGTTGGCAATATTTTCGGCCGCTTTGCCGGACAGGACCGGGTGTGTACAGTACGCCACAACTTTGGTTGCTCCGTGCTCTTTCAGAGCGGCAGCAGCTTTGCACAGGGTGCCAGCCGTATCAACCATGTCGTCCACGATCAGGCAGGTACGGTTTTTCACTTCACCGATAATGTGCATGACCTGGGCTTCGTTGGCCTGTGGGCGACGTTTGTCGATAATCGCCAGATCCACGTTCAACTGCTTGGCCACCGCGCGTGCACGCACAACACCACCGATGTCTGGTGATACCACAGTCAGGTTTTCATAATTCTGACGAACGATGTCTTCGGTCAGTACCGGCGATCCATACACGTTGTCCACTGGAATGCTGAAGAAGCCCTGGATCTGTTCGGCATGCAGATCAACTGTCAGCACGCGATTGATGCCAACCGCAGAAATCATGTCAGCAACCACTTTGGCACTGATAGCCACGCGCGCTGAGCGAACGCGACGATCCTGACGGGCATAGCCGAAATACGGAATCACGGCAGTGATGCGGTTGGCTGAGGCGCGGTGCATGGCATCAGCGGTCAGCAGAAGTTCCATCAGGCTGTCATTGGTAGGTGCACAGGTGGACTGAATGATAAAAACGTCCTTGCCTCGTACGTTTTCCTTGATTTCGACCGCCACTTCGCCGTCGCTGAACTTGCCAATATCGGCATCACCCAGCGGAATACCGATATAGCGGGCAATTTTCTCTGCCAGCACCGGGTTCGCATTGCCGGTGAAAACCATCAAGTTGTTTGCCATGAGTTGAGTACCTTCAGACTTGCTGCGGGCGGGGCTCCGGTTCATGAGCTGCTTGGTCTTGAACAGTGACTGTTTGATAACGCTGCCCGTCCGGATAGTTTCTGTTCGTCATTGCTGGCGGCCGATGACTGCCTGGACGCTCTGCTCGTTCAATCAGAAAATCCGCACCGCATCGACCCAGGGGGTGATGCATGTGCGGATTTCCGGGGATTTGGCTGGGGTGGCTGGACTCGAACCAACGCATGCAAGGATCAAAACCTTGTGCCTTACCAACTTGGCGACACCCCAGTGATAGTTGGCTATTTTAAGCCACTTTCCTATTGCACGTCCAGTTGCGAGGCCAGAGCCTGGTCGACTGGAGACTGGTTCAGTCCTTGAGCCACAAAGCCGCTGGCGCGTTTTAAAGCCGGCAAATCAATGTGTTCCAGTTCGTGCAATACTTTTTTGGCGTCAGCTTCTGTCCTGAATGATGCAAAAACACTGGCGCCTGTTCCTGTCATCCTGGCGGGGGCGAATTGAGCGAGCCAATTCAGCGCCTCATCCACCTCGGGATACAGGTTTCTGACCAGTGTTTCGCAGTCGTTTCGGGACTGCCCTGCCAGAAAGGCGCACATTTTGATGGGTGACGTGTCTCGTGTCAATTGCTCATGTGAAAAAATTCTGCCGGTAGTGACGTGGCAGTCGGGAGTGATCACCAGGTAAGTCGCTGCAGGCAATGAAATGGGCGTGAGGTGCTCGCCGACACCTTCTGCCCAGGCACTGTTGCCGTGGACAAAAACCGGGACGTCAGCTCCCAGCGCCAGGCCAATGCTGGCCAATTGCTGTTTATCCATGCCGAGTTTCCACAGGGCATTCAGTGCCAGCAGTGTGCTCGCGGCATCGCTGCTGCCACCACCCAGCCCCCCGCCGGCAGGCAGGCGCTTGTCCAGATAGATGTCGGCGCCAAGCGGACAGCCGCTGTCGGACTGAAGGGCGCGCGCGGCGCGAAGCACCAGATTGTCGTCGCTGATCAGCCCGGATCTGTTGCAGTCCAGTCTCAGCTTGCCGTCGCGGCGCGGCCTCAAGTGCAGCGTGTCGCCGTGATCGAGTATCTGGAACACCGTCTGCAGATTGTGATAACCGTCAGCGCGGCGACCTGTGATGTGAAGAAACAGATTAAGTTTGGCCGGCGCAGGGACCACCAGTGTTGCAGTGGCTGAGCTCATGAGTCTTGTTGCGTCACTATCAGTGGCTCGTCACCTGGCAGCGACCAGTCCAGGCGGTAGAGGTCGAGGCGCAGCGGCGACTTCTGTATGCGAATGCGGGTTGGCAAGGTTTCGGTGCCAAAGTTTGTGTAGCCCATGTAGTTGATCTGCCAGCCGCTTTGCTGAAACTGCAGCAGCTGGCTGGTCTCACCAAAGCTGAGATCGTGAGCTTCGCCGGGTGCCGGGATTCCCCGGATCCAGTAGTTGAGCTCGGTGACGGGTAACTCATAACCGATCTGCTGATACAGCAGCTCTTCCGGCGAATCGGTAATGACCGGGTCTTCGCCCTGTTGTTCAATCCGCACGTAGCCGGGTTGTCCGTTGATCTCGGTAGCACCAATATTAAACGTGCCCCACAGGTTGATACGGTACCGCTCTTCGTCCTGTTGCCAGCGAATCCGGGAAGAGTGTGCCTCCTCAGCGTCGCGCACATTAATGCTGCCGGTAAACTCCCAGCGCTCGATTTGCTGCAGAACCTGCTGGCGCTGCGCCCACTCCGGATTGACGGGTGCATCGATACGCGGTGTGCTCTGGCAGGATGCAAGCACAAGCAGGCATGTAAGCGACAGGCAGGCGCGTTGCATCATCAGGATGTTTCTCCGGGCGAATCCCCAGTGAGGCGCTCCATGGCGTCCAGCACATGCTCGCTGTCAGGGTCGGCATCCAGCGCCTGTTCCCAGATCAACAGGGCTTCTGCTTCTTTACCGGTTACCCACAAAACCTCGCCCAGATGGGCGGCCACTTCAGGGTCAGGAAACGCAGCATAGGCGCGCTGCAGGTTGTACAGTGCGTCGTCCAGATACCCGAGCTTGAACTGCACCCAGCCCAGGCTGTCGATGATGGCCGGGTCATCGGGTGAAATATCAATGGCGCGCTCGATCAGCTCCAGCGCCTCCTGATAGCGATCGGTCCTGACCGTCAGTGAGTACCCGAGGTGGTTCAGGGCTCGTGCATCGTTGGGGTTGATGGCAATGATGCGCTGCAGATCACGTTCGGCAGCTTCCTGGCGTCCGGCGCGCTCGTGCAGCAGGGTGCGTGCGAACAGCAGATCGACATTCTGTGGATGATCCAGCAGTGCCTGGTCAAGCACCGTCAATGCCCGCTCGTGATGTCCGGCATTAATAAGGGCTTCGGCGAGCAGAGCCGGATACGCGGGCGCCAGTGCGGCGTCCCGCGCGCTCATTTGTGCCACCCAGGCCTCAGCTTCGTCGAACTGCTCGAGATCTACCTGCAATCGCAGGGCTTCACGCTGGGCGTTCAGAAAGGCGTTGGAACGCCGCTGGACCTGCTGGTAGTGGAACAGCGCCTGTTCAAGCTCGTCTCGAGCCTCCAGAACATAGCCAAGATAGTAGTGTGCTTCATTCTGCCGGTACCCGGAGCGTAACAGGTCACGCAGCTGGGCTTCGGCCAGCGTCAACTGATCAATTTCCAGGTTGATCAGGATCAGCGAATACAGTGTTTCCATATCGCCGGGTTCGCGCCGCAGCAGTTCGGTAAACTGAATCGAAGCTGGTTCAAGTTTTTCGTTCTGCACCAGCAGCTGTGCGTAGCTGTAACGCAGCAGCCGGTGCTCCGGATAGCGCTCGACGTACTCCGCCAGCAGCGCTTCGGCCGCCTCAACCTGGCCGCTGTTCTGAAGCAGCTGTGCTTCTATAAGCACGGTTCTTGGGTTGTCGCCGTAGCGCTGGCGGGCCACATCAAGGATGGCGCGGGCGCTGTCGGTATCGCCGCTCTGGTCGTGCAGCTGTGCCAGGGCGTAATAAACGGAGGGTTCGTCCGGGTGCCGTGTATTGATGGCCTGCAGTCGTTCAATGATGACCTGGCGTTGACGGTCTTCCAGATTGGCAGTGCGCGCTGACAGCGCCGTGAAATCGACCTGGCCACCTAGCGCCATAACCTGTTCGAAATGTGGCAGGGCTCTTACGAACAGACCCTGCTCCATGAACTGGTAGCCAATGATCAAATGCGGGTCCATGGCGTCAGGTTCAATCGCCAGCCACTGGTCAGCCAGATTGGACAGTGCCTGCGCATTGCCCAGTGCTGATGCATACTCTACGGCACGCCGGATGATGCCCGGGTCCTGTGTTTCCAGTGCCAGTCGATAATATCCCTCGGCCGCGCCAGCCATGTCACCGCGCAGACCACGGAATTCGCTGAGCAGTGCCAGCTCCAGCTGCTCCTGGGTAAAATTACCGTACTCGATGGGTGGCTCAGGTGCAGCCTGCACAGGGGCCTTAACCGCCTGTTCGGAAGGCTCTGGTGCTTGTGGCTCAGCATCTGGTGGCGCAGGATTGCTGGCGCATGCGGCCAAAAGCGGCAGGCTGAGATAGAACAGTCTTGGTAAAATTTTTATCATAATATCCGGTCATGGGTGTGCCAGGGCACGCCCGGATTGTAGCAACAGTTATAATTCAACACTACACTGAAGACCGGGCGGGCCCCATAATACGTGCGTTGCCTGCTCTTTGTGGCCAAATTCCCACTCCAGAACGGGCAAACGCCCCCGTTTTTTAGTAAGATAGCGCACTTTTTCGACTCAAGGCTCAGTATGGCGCTGGTTCTGCTCGGCATCAATCACAACACGGCCAATGTGACACTTCGTGAGAAGGTGGCATTCCCACCTGAAAAAATGGCGGACGCCATGCAGGGCGTGCGGTCCTTGCAGCATGTGTCTGAAGCTGTGATTGTGTCCACCTGTAACCGGACCGAGCTGTATATAGATGTTGATATAGAGGGCGACCAGGAGCAGGAGTTCAGCCCCGAACGCATGCAACAGGAACAGCAGAAGCTGTTGCAGTGGCTGAGCGACTACCACGGAATTGATGCCACGGAGCTGGGCACCTGCAGTTATTTTCACTGGCGTGAGGACGTGATCCGCCATTTGATGCGGGTCGCCTGCGGACTCGATTCCATGGTGCTCGGCGAGCCCCAGATTCTGGGTCAGATCAAATCCGCGTTTGCAGTTGCCAAAGATCTTGGCGCGGCCGGCTCCGATCTCGGCAAGGCCTTTCAGGAAGCGTTCTCCATTGCCAAGGAAGTGCGAACCGATACCGCCATTGGCGAGAACCCGGTTTCAGTTGCCTACGCGGCTGTCACTCTGGCGGAGCAGATATTCTCTGAATTGCGCAGCCTGAATGCACTGCTGATTGGTGCGGGCCATACCATTGAGCTGGTGGCGCGCCATCTGATTGAGCGTGGCGTCAAACGAATCGTGATTGCCAACCGGACTCTGGAAAATGCGGTCAAACTGGGAGACAAGTTTGGTGCGCGCGGCGTCCTGCTGTCGGATATTCCGGCGGAGTTGGAGCATGCGGATATCATCGTTTCCTCGACCAACAGCCAGTTGCCATTGCTCGGTAAAGGCGCTGTCGAACGGGCGCTGAAGAGCCGCCGACACAAGCCCATGCTGCTGGTCGACCTGGCCGTTCCGCGCGATATCGAACCTGAAGTGGGGCAGATCAGTGATGCCTATCTATATAGCGTTGACGATATCCGCGACGTGATTGAGGACGGGGTGAAGAGTCGCGCACAGGCGGCCGAGCAGGCCAGCGCCATCATTGAGCGTGGTGTAGAAGAGTATCTGCGGCAATTAAGAGCCCTGAACGCTGTAGCCACCTTGCGGGCATTTCGCGGCCAGGCTGATGCAATTCGTCAGGCAGAGCTTGAGAAGGCCAGGCGTTCGCTGGAGAAGGGTGTTGATGCCGAGCAGGTGCTGGAGTCTCTGGCGCGGGGTTTGACCAACAAACTTATCCATACACCCAGTGTGCAAATGAAAAAAGCCAGCGCCGAAGGACGCGACGAGGTCGTGCGTCTGGTGCAGGAGCTGTATCAATTGGGAGATGAGTCATGAAAGAGTCCATCTTTCAGAAACTGGAACATTTAGCGGAGCGCTACCAGGAGCTGCAGGCGCTGCTCAGTGATGCCGAGACGATCGCCGATCAGGAGCGTTTTCGCAAACTGTCGCGCGAGTTCGCAGACCTTGAACCGATCGCCCAGGAGTTTGAGCGCTACCGCACGGCGCAGCAGGATATGTCGCAGGCGCAGGATATGATGCGCGACAGTGACCCGGACATGCGTGCCATGGCTGAAGAAGAGTATTTCAAGCTGAAAGAGTCTCTGCAAGAGCTTGAGCTTTCACTTCAGAAGCTGCTTTTGCCCAAGGATGAGCGTGACACGATGGATGTGTTTCTGGAGGTGCGCGCTGGCACAGGTGGCGACGAAGCAGCCATCTTTGCTGGTGATCTGTTCAGAATGTATTCCCTGTATGCGGAATCCAAAGGCTGGCGCATCGAGATTCTGAGCGAGCGCCCTGGTGAACATGGCGGTTACAAGGAAATCATTACCCGTGTGGCCGGCAAGAATGTCTATGGACACCTGAAATTCGAATCCGGTGCGCACCGTGTGCAGCGAGTACCCGAGACCGAGACACAGGGACGTATTCATACCTCTGCCTGCACGGTTGCGATTCTGCCCGCTGGCGATGAGATGGAAGAGATCGAGCTGAACAAGGCGGATCTGCGCATTGATACCTTCCGTGCCAGTGGTGCCGGTGGTCAGCACGTCAACAAGACCGACTCAGCCATTCGCATTACCCATATCCCGACTGGTATCGTGGTCGAGTGTCAGGATGAACGCTCGCAGCACAAGAATCGTGCGCGCGCCATGTCCCTGCTCAGCGCACGGCTCAATGACATGCAGCAGGCAGCTGCCGACAAGGAGCAGTCCGATACCCGTCGCCTGCTGGTGGGATCTGGCGATCGTTCCGAGCGGATCCGTACCTATAACTATCCCCAGGGGCGAGTCACCGATCACCGTATCAACCTGACCTTGTACAAGCTGTCAGAAGTGCTGTCTGGTGATCTCGATGCGGTGATTCAGCCGCTGATCAATGAATACCAGGCCGATCAACTGGCGGAGCTGGCGGCCTGACCGTGGCCACACTCTCCGTCGGCCAGTTGCTCAGGCAGACGGCCGCCCGGCTGACGCAATCAGGCTCGCCGCAACTGGATGCCGAGCTGTTGCTGGCGCAGGTCATGGGTGTCAGTCGCTCCGGCGTACTGGCGCGCCTGCGCGATCCAGTTCAGCCCGGGATTCAGGATGCCTATGAGGAACTGATTGCCCGCCGCGAGCGGGGCGAACCGGTGGCCTATCTGCTTGGTCGCCAGGGGTTCTGGAGTCTGGAGCTGGATGTCACGCCGGATGTGCTGATACCCAGACCCGAGACCGAGCTATTGGTGGAAAGCTGTCTGGAGATTGCAGGGCCTGACGTCGCAGACTTTGCTATCGCCGATCTGGGTACCGGGTCGGGTGCGATTGCCCTGGCTCTGGCGGCAGAGCGTCCCGCCTGGCGGGTCTATGCCACTGATCGCAGTGAGGCGGCGCTGGCAGTCGCAACCGCCAATGCCCGTCGATTGTCATTGTCCGATCGAATCGAGTTTCGTCAGGGGGACTGGTGCGCGGCGCTGCCCGATGGGCTTGAACTCGACATTCTTGTCAGTAATCCGCCTTATATTGACCCGGAGGATCCGCATCTGAGCCAGGGCGCGCTGCCTTTTGAGCCCCTGTCAGCACTGCGTTCAGATGAGCAGGGCTTGCGTGATATTCGTTTTATAGTGCAGCAGTCGCTGGCCGTGCTGAAGCCGGCCGGCTGGCTTCTGCTTGAACATGGGTATAATCAGGGCGCCGCCGTGCGACAGTTGCTGGAGCACCATAAATTTAATCAAGTGCGGACCGTTCAGGACCTTGCGGGTCTGGATCGGGTGACGCTGGGGTGTCGATCATGAATGACGAACAGCTGCTACGCTATAGTCGGCAGATCATGCTGCCAAATATGGATATCGCCGGTCAGCAGCGGCTGCTGGATGCAAGCGTGCTTATTGTGGGAATGGGCGGGCTGGGCAGTCCGGTTGCCATGTATCTGGCCGCTGCTGGCGTCGGCAAACTCGTGCTGGTCGATGATGACGAGGTAGAGCTCAGTAATCTGCAGCGCCAGATCGCACACACCACTGATCGCATTGGGCAAACAAAAGTGGCCTCCGCGCAGCAGACGCTGCAGGCGCTTAACCCGGAAGTCCAGATTGAGACACTGACGACACGGCTGGATGCGCATACCCTGCAGGCGCAGATCGACCGAGGCATCGACCTGATTGTGGATGCCTGTGATAATTTCGCCACACGTTTCATGATCAACCGGGCCTGTGTGCAAAATAAACTGCCTCTGGTGTCTGGCGCCGCCATTCGGCTGGAAGGGCAGGTTGCCGTGTTTGATACACGGCGCGAGCACAGTCCCTGCTATCAATGCCTGTACCGTGAGGGCGGTGATGACGAGCAGATGAGCTGCGCCCGTAATGGTGTTCTGTCGCCAGTCGTGGGCATTATCGGCACGATGCAGGCACTGGAGGCAATAAAAGTGATTGCCGGCATAGGTCAGGACTTGTGCGGTAAGTTGCTGATTTTTGATGCCATTGACAGTCAATGGCGGACGTTGAAGTTACCACGCGATCCCGCCTGCGCGGTGTGCGCAGTGCGTGCTTGATGCTGCAAATGCTCAGGCGCTATGATGCGGGCCATATTTCGAATTTAGAAGACAGGCTGCTAATACATGCAAACAAAAGATTCAGACCAGAGTAATCCCGATGCTCCGAACCAGGAAGCACAAGATCAGGTAAACCAGGAGCAGCAAGACCAGACGCAAAACAAGCAGGAACAACAGGACCCAGTGCAGGCAGGCCAGGAGCCGCATAGCAGCGAGCAGCAAGACCCTTCGCAGGAAAGCCAGCAAGCAGCGCCGCAGCAGCAGAATGCCTCCGAACCGGAACAGCCGGCGGACGAGCAGCCTGTTGAGGACAGCCAGAGTGCAGAAGCTGCCAGAGTCGAGTCTGACAATAGCCCGGTGGCTGAACAGCAGCCAGCACCAGAGCCTGAGACTGCACAGGAGCCAGCCACAGAGTTGGATCAGCAGCAGAAATCTGTAGCGGAGTCTGAAGGTATGCTGGCGACAACTGAGCAGTCAGCAACAGAAGAAGAATCAGGCGAGGGGCAGCCCGGCTCTGAATCAACAGCATCTGATGCGCCAACAACGCCGGAGACGCCCGCAAAACAGCCTGCCCCCAAAGTACAATTCAGCAGTTTTGATCTGGCAGAACCACTTGCCAAAGCCATTAGCGATCTTGGTTTTGAGTATTGCACGCCTATCCAGGCCCAGAGTCTGCGCTATACACTGGTTGGTTATGACGTGACGGGCAAGGCCCAGACAGGCACCGGCAAAACAGCGGCATTCCTGATCACGCTGATCAATGACATGCTTAAGAATCCGATTACCGAACAGCGCTATGCCGGAGAACCAAGGGCACTGGTGCTGGCGCCGACGCGGGAGCTGGTCATTCAGATCGCCAATGATGCGACTGATCTATGCAAACACAGTGACCTGCGCGTCGTCACCCTTGTAGGTGGTGAGGATTATCAGAAACAGTTGCGGGCGGTCGACAAACGCCCCGTCGATATTGTGGTAGCGACGCCCGGCCGTCTGATCGATTTTCTGCAGAATGAACATCTGTATCTCGGGCTGGTTGAGCTGCTGGTTATTGATGAGGCCGATCGCATGCTGGATATGGGTTTTATCCCGCAGGTTCGCAACATCGTGGCGCGCACCCCGCACAAAGACTGCCGTCAGACCCTGCTGTTCAGTGCGACCTTTACGCCAGAAATTCTGGAACTGACGTCGCGCTGGGCCATGGATCCGGTGATGATCGAAATCGAGCCCGAGCGTGTTGCCACTGACACGGTCGAGCAGATCGTCTATCTGGTCACCAGCGACGACAAATACAAACTGCTTTACAACCTGATCGGCCTGCAGGGATCCGAGAAAGTGATTGTGTTTAGTAATCGTCGCGACCAGGTGCGCAAGCTGGCTGACAATCTGCACCGCAACGGTGTCAGTTGTGGGTTATTGTCCGGTGAAATTGCGCAGAAAAAACGTGTAAAAACCCTGGAAGATTTTCGTGAAGGCAAGTTAAAGGTGCTGGTAGCGACGGACGTGGCAGGCCGTGGTCTGCACATTGATGATGTGACGCATGTCATCAATTACACACTGCCGGAGGAAGCGGAGGACTACGTTCACCGCATCGGCAGAACCGGTCGGGCTGGTGCTACCGGTACGTCTATCAGTTTTGCCTGCGAGGAAGATTCCTTCCTGCTGCCAAATATCGAATCTAAGCTGGGTCAGAAACTGCCTTGCGTTCACCCCGACAGTCGCTTGCTCACCGATCCACCGGCTTTCACGCGGGAGTCCAAGTTCAAGGATGAGTCCAAACCAGCTGGACGCGGCGGGCGCGGTGGCAAGCCGTCCGGTGGCGGACGCCCGCGGCCGCGCCGCTAGATCTGAGGGTTATGCGCCGCGACGGGCGCCATGTGACTCGAGAATTTCCATGTAGGGCGCAGCACGACGATGCTGCGCCAGATGGTCCAGAAACGTGGCGCCACTTTCCAGCGTGACATTGATGTCGTGGCCTGCTTCGACAAAGAAAGGAACGAAGCGGGTGAATTGCTCGGGCAGCATACCGCGGTAGGCTTTGAGCAGGATGTGGTAATCAGCCGGCACGCCCTCGGGTGGCTCCAGGCTCAAGAAAGCCTTGATGCGCTCATCTGACCATTCTTCATTGCGAGTGGCAGGCTGAGTGCGTTCTTTCCCGGTTTTTTTCTCTTCAATCATGGTGTCATCCGTTTGGCTCACCCCAGGCAGTCCGGCTAGGTGCCGTGACTGTCAGGAGAGATGGGCTTATTCGCTGAGCTTCTTGCGCAGCAGTTCGTTCAATTGAGCAGGATTGGCCTTGCCTTTGGAAATCTTCATGGCCTGGCCAACAAAGTATCCAAACACTGCTTCCTTACCGCCTTTGTATTGTGCGACCTGATCCGGGTTGGCGGCGATCACATCATCCACCAGCTTTTCGATGGCACCTGTGTCCGTGACCTGCTTCAACCCGCGAGACTCAATAATCTGGTCGACATCAGTTTCGCCTTCGGTCAGCGCTTCAAACACGGTCTTGGCGATCTTGCCGGAGATGGTGTTGTCCTTGATTCGGCTGATCAACGTGCCCAGCTGGGTCGGCGTGACCGGACTCTGCTGGATATCAAGATCCTGCTTGTTCAACAGCCCCAGCAGGTCGACGGTCACCCAGTTGGCTGACAGCTTGGCGTCTCCGCACAGCTGCGCTACCTGTTCAAAGTAATCGGCCATGGCACGGCTGCTGGTCAATACATCGGCATCATACTCGCTAAGGCCGTACTGCTTAACAAAGCGGCTGCAGCGCGCGTCTGGCAGCTCTGGCATGGTCGCACGCACGGCATCAATATACGCATCATCGATCACGACAGGCAGCAGATCCGGCTCGGGGAAGTAACGGTAGTCGTTGGCGACTTCCTTGCTGCGCATCGAGCGGGTCTCGTCACGATCGGAGTCGTACAGGCGGGTCTCCTGAATGACACGGCCGCCATCTTCGATCAGGTCAATCTGGCGCTGAACTTCGTGATTGATGGCTTTTTCGACAAAGCGGAACGAGTTGATGTTTTTGATCTCGGTACGTGTGCCAAATTCTGTCGCACCCTTGCGGCGTACCGATACGTTGGCGTCACAGCGCATGGAGCCCTGAGACATATTGCCGTCGGAGATGCCGAGATAGAGAATGATGGAGTGCAGTTTCTTCAGATAGGCAACCGCCTCTTTGGCGTTGCGCAGATCAGGCTCCGATACTATTTCCAGCAGCGGTGTTCCCGCCCGGTTAAGGTCGATACCGGACATGCCCTGAAAATCTTCATGCAAGGATTTACCTGCATCTTCTTCGATGTGGGCGCGGGTAATGCCAATGACCTTTTCTGAGCCATCATCCATCACAATACGCAGGCTGCCTTTGCCAACGGTTGGGTGATCCAGCTGACTGATCTGATAGCCTTTGGGCAGATCGGGGTAGAAGTAATTCTTGCGGTCGAATACCGAGCGCTTGCCGATTTCTGCGTCTACTGCCAGGCCGAATGACACAGCCATCCGCAGAACTTCCTCGTTCATGACCGGTAGCGTGCCCGGCAGCGCCAGGTCGTATATATTGGCCTGGGTATTCGGTTCTGCACCAAATGCAGTGCTGCTGCCGGAAAACAGTTTGCTGGCAGTTGCCAGCTGCACGTGCACTTCAAGACCGATGACGGTTTCCCAACTCATTATTTAACCTCCGGTCGGCGCTGATGCCAGTCTGTGTTCAACTGGAACTGATGGGCGACATTCAGCAGGCGTGCCTCTGAAAACGCCGGTCCGACCAACTGCATGCCAATAGGCAATCCCTGCAGCATACCTGCTGGCAGGGACATGCCAGGGATGCCGGCCAGGTTGACGGCGATCGTGTAGATGTCTTCCAGATACATGGTGACCGGATCGGCATTTTTCTCACCAAGTTTGAAGGCCGTGTGGGGTGAGGTCGGTCCCAGGATGACGTCTACAGACTTGAAGGCTTCATCAAAATCCTGCTTGATCAAGCGGCGGATTTTCTGCGCCTTCTTGTAATAGGCATCATAGTAACCTGCAGACAGTGCGTAAGTGCCCACCATGATGCGACGTTTGACTTCGTCACCAAAGCCTTCGCTGCGGCTGCGCTTGTACAGGTCTTCAAGGTTCGCCGGGTTTTCGGCGCGATGGCCAAAGCGCACGCCGTCATAACGCGACAGGTTTGCTGAAGCCTCTGCAGGTGCCACGACGTAATACGCAGGCACCGACAGGTGATTGTGCGGCAGATCAACCTCGGTCACGCTGGCGCCGAGGCTTTCCAGTACTTTGATCGCATCCTGCAGAATGGTCTGCACAGCTGGGTTCAGGTCAGCGGTGAAGTGGTCACGAGGCAGGCCGATGCGCAGACCTTTCAGCGACTGCTGCAGATGCGCCGTGAAATCTTCGGCCGGATGGTCCAGGCTGGTGGAGTCACGTGAGTCCAGTCCGGCAATGGCGTTCATCATCAGCGCTGCGTCTTCTGCGCTTTTGCTTAGCGGACCAGCCTGGTCAAGACTGGAGGCAAACGCGATCATGCCAAAGCGGGATACTCGTCCGTAGGTTGGTTTCAAACCTGTAATGCCGCAGAAAGATGCAGGCTGGCGAATTGATCCGCCGGTGTCGGTGCCGGTGGCGATGGCACACAGATCAGCGGCAACCGCGGCGGCGGAGCCGCCCGATGATCCGCCGGGTACACGGCTGCTGTCCCAGGGGTTGCGAACCGGTCCGTAGTAACTGGTCTCGTTGGATGAACCCATCGCAAATTCATCCATGTTGGTTTTACCCAGCGTGACAGCGCCGGCCTGCTGGAGACGTTCAACAACGCTGGCATCGTAGGGCGACACAAAATTGTGCAGCATGCGCGAGCCGCAGGTTGTCAGCACGTCGCGCGTACAGAAGATGTCCTTGTGCGCAATGGGTATGCCGGTGAAAGGAGTACCATTGCCAGCGGCGCGCTGTTTGTCAGCGTCGGCCGCCTGTTTCAGTGCCTGCTCTTTGCACACGGTGATGTAGGCATTGAGATCCGGATTCAATTTTTCGATGCGATCCAGATAGGCCTGAGTCAGTTCAACGCTGGAAACGTCTTTGCGATCCAGGGCTGCGCTCAGCTCTGCTACAGTTTTGCTTAACATGAAAGGGTGATCCTTGCTCGTTGGCTTTACTCAATGACTTTGGGAACCAGGTACAGACCATTCTCTGTGGCAGGTGCGATCTGCTGCAGTCGATCCCGCTGATTGGTCTCGGTCACCTGGTCCGGCCGCAGCCGCTGGGTGGCATCGAACGGGTGCGCCATCGGAGTGACGGCGCTGGTGTCGATGCTTTGCATCTGGTCGATCATGGTGAGAATGTTGGAGATGCGACTGGTCACTTCATCGATGTCGGGCTGTTTGATTTGCAGTCTTGCCAGATGTGCAATTTTTTCCACATCAGTGTTGTCCAAAGCCATTCATGAACTCCCTTAGTGTGCGATAATGCGCGCTTTCCCGACGGCCGGGGATGACTGCAACGCGGGCATGTTTTGATACTTGCCCTATCATCAGAGCGTTGCTAGAGTGCATACCTTATTGCTGGAGAAACCGTGATTATACGGGATTTAGGCCGGTCTAGGGCAACAGTTTCCTTCCCCTGGAAGACGATCGTTCGCTGAACAAGCACTTTTGTATTGGCGCAGGAACTGTATTGGGATTTGTCTGTCTGCTCATTGAAGCTGGACAAGGGGTCCGGATTTCGGGCGGGTACGATTAGTATTGAGGTTAACAAAAGTTCAATGTTCAAAAAAATAAGGGGAATGTTTTCCAATGATCTGTCCATCGATCTTGGAACGGCCAACACACTGATTTACGTGCGCGGCGAAGGAATCGTTCTGAATGAACCGTCGGTGGTAGCAATCAGAAATCACAATGGCCAGAAAACAGTTACCGCTGTCGGCGCTGACGCCAAGCGTATGCTGGGTCGGACACCTGGCAACATCACAGCGATCAGACCCATGAAAGATGGTGTTATTGCCGACTTTCAGGTCACCGAAAAAATGCTCCAGCACTTCATCAGCAAAGTTCACGAAAACAGTTTCTTCCCGCCCAGCCCGCGTGTGCTGGTTTGCGTACCCTGTAAATCTACCCAGGTAGAACGACGAGCCATCCGGGAATCAGTTCTCAGCGCCGGCGCGCGTGAAGTCCGTTTGATCGAGGAGCCCATGGCAGCTGCCATCGGTGCAGGCCTGCCAGTTGAAAAGCCCAGTGGCTCCATGGTGGTGGATATCGGCGGTGGCACCACCGAGATTGCCATCATTTCTTTGAATGGTGTGGTCTACGCGGAATCGGTGCGGATCGGTGGCGATCGATTTGACGAGGCGATTATCACTCACGTTCGCCGCAATTACGGCAGTCTGATTGGTGATGCCACAGCAGAGCGCATCAAAAAGGAAATCGGCTGTGCCTATCCATCAGAGGGCATTCTGCGCGAAATCGACGTGCGTGGTCGCAACCTGGCCGAAGGCGTGCCGCGCAGTTTTACTCTGAACAGCGATGAAATCCTTGAAGCACTGCAGGAGCCGCTGTCAGCCATCGTGCAGGCAGTAAAAAGCGCGCTGGAACAGTCTCCTCCGGAACTGGCGTCCGATATCGCTGAGAGTGGTATGGTTCTGACTGGTGGTGGCGCGCTGCTTAAGGATCTGGACAAGCTGCTGGCCGAAGAAACCGGTCTGCCTGTCATTGTCGCTGATGACCCCTTGACCTGTGTGGCACGTGGGGGCGGCAAGGCAATGGAGTTGATGGACCTCAACGAGATGGATGCGCTGACCCTGGACTGATTGACAGACAGAGGTTCTGGCTATTAAACCCTTATTCACAAAAGGTGTATCGCTTGAATACCGCCTGGTAGCGTTTGTTCTGCTGGCGGTATTGGTCATGTTTGCGGATCGGCGCTACGACTATCTGGATAGATTCCGTTTTACCGTCGCCTATCTGAGTACACCCATCTACTGGGTTGCTGATATCCCCACCCGTGTTTCGCTGTGGATCGATGATGTTTTCGTTTCGCAGCGGGATCTGATCGAAGAAAATGCCCAACTGCGCCAGGAACTGCTGTTTGCCCAGCGTGAACTGCAATTGCTGGCGGGCCTGGCTAGCGAAAACAGCCGTCTGCGTGATCTGCAGGCAGCATCGCAGACCGTGCAGGGGCGAGCAGTCACCGCTGAAATCATCAATGTATCCAACGACCCTGGCGCGCGGCGTGTACTGATCAACCGTGGCGCCCATAATGGCGTGTTCGAGGGTCAGGCTGTGCTGGATGCTCATGGTCTGATGGGCCAGGTGGTAGAAGTGCTGCCTTTTACCAGCTGGGTCCTCCTGATCACCGACTCCCGCCATGGCACA
The DNA here is from genome assembly GCF_021729085.1 of Pseudohongiella sp. O18. Classification (GTDB taxonomy): domain Bacteria; phylum Pseudomonadota; class Gammaproteobacteria; order Pseudomonadales; family Pseudohongiellaceae; genus Pseudohongiella. The sequence continues at coordinate 1,487,842 of NZ_JAJSAR010000001.1, forward strand.
CCAGTTCAGGTAAATCGCAATGGTGAACGCGCCATAGCCCGCGGCAGCCGCAGTGATGTGGCCGGCCTGGAACTGGAATTTGTTCCTGATACAGCTGATATTGTGGTGGGTGACCTGTTGGTCAGCTCCGGACTGGGGCAGCGTTTCCCTAAAGACTATCCGGTGGCCGAAGTCACCAGTGTTGTTCATGACCCGGGTCAGGCGTTTGCCGTCATCAGGGCCCGCCCGCTGGCGCAGATGGACAGAACACGGCATGTGATGCTGGTGATTCCCGACGACGAGGTGATCAGTAGCGTGCCAGTTCCGGATGATTTTCTGGGCGCGGGCCCCGGTGAACTGCCGGTCACCGAAGAGGTGTCAGAGCCCACAGTCAGCACGAATTCAGGCAACGATATCGAGGCTGAGCGTGACACTGTGCCAGACGATAATGCCCTGCTGGTGCGGGATGCGGATGAGCAGGAAACAGATATGCCAACTGCCGGCCAGCAAAGTGCCGATACAGAAGCTGCTGTGACCGACAGTGTGAATACAGAAGGTACAGAAACAGCAGTTGAAAGCGCAGAGGCCGATGAAACAGTGATGCCTGAGGAAGACGGGCCCGGACCAGGGGAGGATCTGCCATGACGCCAAGAGCTAATGGAATCTGGGTGATCATCCTGAGTTTTCTGGTCGCCTATCTGCTGGAGATCGTCCCGTTCCCCGAATGGGCCATGCATTACCGGCCTGCCTGGGTGGCCATGGTACTGATTTACTGGGTGATGGCCATCCCGTACCGGGTTGGCATCGCGACCGCCTGGTTTGCCGGGGCGTTTCTGGACATTCTGGAAGGGTCCCTGCTTGGCATGAACGCACTGACCTTTGCGCTGCTTGCATACATCACACTGAGCCTGCATCAACGGCTGCGCATGTTCTCCGCCCTGCAGCAAAGCGGCATGATTCTGGCACTTGTCGGCCTGAGCATGATGCTGAGCTACTGGATCAAAATAGGACTTGAGGAATCCAGCGAAGGCAGCCTGCTGTTCCTGCTCGGAGCCCTGTCCAGTGCTTTCATCTGGCCGTGGCTGTTTGTAATGCTGCGGCACCTGCGACGTGGTTTTGATGTCCACTAGCCCCAACAACGCATTGTCAGAGGACGGGCTGGTCGACCTTGTTCTGGCATCGGCCTCGCCGCGTCGCCGCCAGCTGCTGGAGCAACTCGGCGTGAAGTTTCGGGTGCTGGCTGCCGACATCGACGAAACTGCACTTGCCGGTGAATCTCCGACAGACTATGTATCCCGGCTGGCTCGCCAGAAAGCGTCGGCTGTTGCCGCATTACTGGCAGATGGCGCCGAAGCGGAGACGCATCTGCCTGTCATGGGGGCTGATACTATTGTTGTGCTGGGCCAGCGATTGCTGGGCAAGCCGGTTGACGGGGCGGATGCGGCACAAATGCTGGGCAGCCTGGCCGGGCGCGAGCATCAGGTTATTACCGCAGTCTGCCTGATGGACAGAGAGCGTCACAATATTGCGGTGGTCAGCACGGATGTAGCCTTCAGGGCAATGAGCGGAGACGACATCGAGGCCTATGTGGCGACGGGCGAACCCTTTGGCAAGGCCGGTGCCTACGCGATACAGGGCCTGGCAGCGGCGTTTGTGGAGCGTCTGTGCGGTAGTTACACGGGCGTGGTCGGCCTGCCGCTGTATGAGACTTCCCAGTTGCTCGCTGACTACGCAGTGCCTACTGAATTGAATCGCCACACCCTGCGCAGTCAAGCTCGCAGCTGAGTTGCGGAGACGGATCTTGAGTGAAGAAATATTAATCAACGTAACGCCCCGGGAGACCCGGCTGGCGCTCATCGAAAACGGTCTGTTGCAGGAAATATTTCTGGAGCGCCGCAGTCGCAGTGGTTTTGTCGGAGATATCTACCTCGGCAAGGTTGTGCGTGTCATGCCAGGCATGGAGGCGGCGTTTGTTGATATCGGACTGGAGCGGGCCGCATTTCTTCACAATGCTGATATCGCCCCGATTGGTGCCGATGGGCTTGAGGTACGCGAAGAACACCCGGTTGCCATTCAGGCACACTTGCATGAAGGACAGATGATTGTTGTCCAGGTAGCCAAAGACCCCATAGGCACCAAAGGTGCCAGGCTGACAACGCATCTGACCCTGCCATCACGCCACCTTGTTTACTTGCCGCGTAACCGGCATATCGGCATTTCGCAGCGTCTTGAAAGCGAAGAAGAGCGCGAAAGACTGCAACAGGTTCTCCACGCCTGCATAGCCGAGGAACACGGCGATGAGTCCGAACCCAGGGGAGGGTTCATTATTCGCACCGCTGCCGAGGGCGCGACTGAAAGCGAGCTGCGTGAAGATATCCGTTTCCTGTACAAGCTTTGGGCAGCGGTTGAACGCCGCATCGGACGCAGCAAGGAAGTCCGTGTACTGTACCGTGACCTGCCATTGTATCTGCGGGCTGTGCGCGATCTGATTGCGCCGAATATTGAAAAAATCCGCGTCGATACGCAGGAGGCCTTTGATGAAATCCGCGAGTTCATCAACGACTTCATGCCTGAATACCGGGACCGGGTAGAGCTTTATCGTGGTGAGCGACCGATATTCGATCTCTACGGTATTGATGATGAAATCGAAAAGGCGCTGGGTCGTCAGGTCAGGCTCAAGTCAGGCGGTGATCTGATTATCGATCAGACCGAGGCGATGACAACCATCGACGTCAACACGGGGGGGTACCTGGGCAGCCGCAACCATGCCGAGACTGTGTTGAAGACGAATCTGGAAGCGGCAACAGCCATCGCCCGGCAGCTGCGTATCCGCAACCTCGGCGGTATCATCATTCTTGATTTCATTGATATGGAAGATCCAGAACACCAGCGGCAGGTACTGCGTACCTTGACCAAAGCGCTGGAAAAGGATCATGCCAGAACCATGGTAACGGCAATATCGGAGCTGGGTCTGGTAGAGATGACGCGCAAGCGCACGCGGGAAAGTCTTGGTCAGGTGCTGTGCAGCCCCTGTCCGGTTTGTGAGGGCAGAGGACGAATCAAGACAGCAGAAACGATCTGCTACGAGATATTCCGTGAGATTGTGCGAGTTGCGCGGGTCTATGAAAATGATGAGTTGCTGGTCATGGCATCGCAAACGGTTGTTGACCGGTTGTTGGATGAGGAGTCAAGTACGCTTGCCGATCTGGAAGTAATCACCGGGAAAACCATCAGATTCGAGGTGGAACCGATGTATACTCAGGAACAATATGATGTCGTACTGTATTGATGGATATTCATGATCTGGCAGATCACACGATCGATTGGTCGCATCGGCCTGCGCCTGGCGTTCTGGTCTTTGCTGACCCTGCTGGTCCTCATGGCGCTCTATGTCAGTCTGGGACGGCAGCTGGTACCGATGGTCAGCGACTATCAGGAGCAGATAGAAGAGCGCCTGTCGCAGATGCTGGATGCCAGCGTCAAAATGGACGCCATCCATGGTGAATGGCACCGGCTGAGCCCACGCTTTGTTATTGAAGGCCTGCAGATTAATGGCCGCCAGGCTGATCTCGATGCCCTGCCGCCCGCACTGCGTCTGGAACGTGTGGACGTATTCGCCGATGTACCAGCCAGTCTGTTGGCGCGCCGCCTGATTATTGCGTCGGCGGCCATAGAGCAGCTCCACCTTAATTTCGCGCAGTCGGAAAGCGGCCGCTGGCAGCTTGCCGGACTCGGTGAGGCCGCCGTACCCCCACAGATCAATCCCGAGCAGCTGTTTCAGTGGATGACTGCGCTGGCACGTTTCCGCCTCGATGACACACAAATCAGTTTTCGTCCGTTCCGCGGTGACGAACTGGTCATGGCCGATGCGCGCATCGAATTTCAGAGCCAGGGTGGTCAGCACCAACTGATACTGTCGGCTTTTCCTGAGATGGCCAGCGATGAGCTGAGGCTCTCTGCGGACTTGACGGGCGATTCAGTAGCCAGTCTGCAGGGACACGTTTACCTCAATGCTCCACCCGCGGAGTATGCAGAACTGCTGGCCTCACTGGATCTCTCACGGGCCGGAGGCGGGCGGCTTGAATTGTCGGGCCTGCAACTGTTTGGCGAATTCTGGCTGGATATTCAGCAGGGGAATCTGCAGGGGCTGACCTGGCGAGGCGGCGGCAATGCTTCGCTGAGTGTCTGGGATGACAGCCAGACCATGGTCGAGCAGGTAACGATTGACGAACTGGACGTTGACTGGCTGAAGTATTACCAGGCGCCTGATGATAGCTGGTACCTGCAGTTCGAGGGACTCGAGTTTGCCTATGACGGAGGCCGCTGGCCGGATGGTGGTCTGACACTGGACTATCTGCCTGGTCAGCAGATTCGCCTGCACATGGACGCGCTTGATACTGGCCTGGCCAGTCGCCTGATGCTGGCGCTGTTGCCCGCCGGTACCATTCGGCAGGAGCTGGATACCTTCAATCCACGTGGCCAGTTACGCAATATTGTGATGAGTGCTCAGCCCGCAAGCGACGGGCAATGGGTCGGTGCATTCAGCAGCAATATCCGGGAGGGAGCCATCAGCGCGCATCGTGGTGTGCCAGCTTTCTGGGGTGTGGACGGTTACGCCGAGGTAGACTTTGATACGTCCGCACGCGTGATTGATGGTTTTGTCGAAGTGGCGGGTAAGGATATGTCGATGCAGATCCCGCGCCTGTTTGATGATGTCTGGCAGTACTCTCAAGTAAATGGTCGCGTCAACGTTCATGTCGATTACCAGGACGCCATGCAGATGCGCCTTGCCAGCAGCGTAGTGGTTGTCGAATCTCCCCATTTGAATGCACGGGCGCAATTTGCCCTGGATGTGAATGAGACAGCCGATAGATTTATCAATCTGGAGTTGATGGTAGGTGCTCTGGAAGCGGATGTAAGCCGCAAGTCGCTGTATTTGCCCATGGCTGCCGGCGCACCACGCTCTGCCCAGGGCGTACTTTCCTGGGTCGACGACGCTGTGATTGCTGGCAGTGGCGCCGGCAGTGGTTTCATATTTCGTGGTCATGTGGACGGCGGGGCACTGCCAGCCGAGCGCACCATGCAGATGTTCTACCGGGTGGCGGACGGTGAATTGAAGTTCGACCCTGAATGGCCGGCTCTGGAGCAGGTCAGTGGCACTGTGACGGTTAGCGACGGTGAGGTTTATGTGCTTGCCGAAGCTGGTCAGAGCATGGGCATCGACTTCCAGCAGACGGAAGCGTCTGTCCAGCAGAACCCCGGCGGCGGCAGCTGGCTGACGGTCAGTGGCACTGGCCGTGGCACAGCCGATCAGGGCTTGCAGTACCTTGCCCGGACACCTGTTACCCGCGATGTCGCCCAGTATCTGAGTGGATGGCAGGCGCAGGGCAGTGCTGACTTCACACTCTCCCTGGTAATCCCGTTGTTCATAGAAGGTGTAGAGCCGGAAGTGCAGCTGGATATGCAGTTTGCCGACAACGCGCTTTACATTCCCCAGTATGAACTGACCGCCTCAGATCTGTCGGGGCAATTGCATTACTCTGCGCACAGCGGTTTGAGCTCGACAGATATGTCTGGCGTGGTAATGGGGCGCGAAACGGATTTCGAGATCCTGTCGGCGGACAGTGAGCAGGGTATTGGCAACACACAGATCAATGTCACCGGCCGCTCCAGTGTTGAGGCCTTGCTTGACTGGCCCGGTCTGCCAGGGTTTTTGCGGCCCATACTCATCAAAACCACCGGTGAGTTTGAACACCAGACCCAGCTGCGGCTGGGACAGGCGCCGGAGCTCTCGGTCCGTACGGCGCTTGATGATGTCGCCTTCGCGTATCCAGCGCCATTCAGTAAGGCGGCTGGCGAGGCTTTGCCGCTTGATCTAAGACTGACATTCGCAGCCAGTAACCCGGATATCGTCTTGACTCTGGGTGACAGGTTGCAGATGCGGCTTACAGGTGGTGAACCTGACAGCGCCTATAGCGGATTGATTTACCTGGGCAGTACGGGCAATGGCATGCAGGTACGACGCCTCAACCCGGGTGCACCTGGTCTGGAGGTATTGGGCGAGATTGCAGTCTTTGATCTTGAAGCCTGGCAACTGGCGATCAGTGAAATGATGACAGACTCGCGTAACCTGGCTGGTGTCGGCAGCATGGGTGGACTGTCCGCAATCACAGGCACCGCCGGGGTGCGAGTCGGGGAACTGCTGGCGTTTGACGAGCGATTTACCAACGTCAATCTGTCACTCAATAAAACGAATCAGGACTGGCGCTTTGGTTTTGACAGTGAGGCGCTGGCCGGAAACCTGGTCATTCCCGGTGGTAGCGATCAGCTCTGGAATATTGACCTTGATCGCCTGCAGCTGGACTACGAAGTATTCGACGAACCGGAAAGTGCGGAGCCAGAGTTGGTGGCAGCTGTCGATAGCGAGGTCGCGAGCAGTCAGGCAAATGTGGAGCTGGATCTCGAAGAGCTGCCAGCTGTAGAGTTTGAACTGCCCCGTGAAGACCCGCTGGCTGCCTTTGACCCGCGGACTCTGCCACCGATGCGATTGTCGATAGACGAGCTGATTCTTGGCGAGGCTGATTTCGGCAGCTGGTCGTTCGAGTTGATTCCGGATGCTGCGGGCGCGCTGTTTCGAAATCTGCAGTTGAATGTTCGCGGGCTGTCTATCGGAACCGAAGAGGAGCCGGCTGAGTTTCGCTGGATCTATGATGGACAGCAGCATCGCAGTGCGCTGAATGGCATCGTCACTGCTCAGAATCTGGCGCCGGTGCTCAGCTCTTTTGGATATGCGCCCAGTCTGGAAAGTCAGACGGCTCGTTTCAACACGCGGTTACACTGGGATGGCAGTCCTGCGTATTTCTCGGCACTGGGTCTCAATGGTGATATCGACCTGCAGGTGCAAAACGGTCGTTTCCGGCAGCGTGCCGGCGTCGCCAACAGCGCGCTGCGCCTGATCAGTATTATTAATTTTGATGCCATCATGCGTCGCCTCCGCTTTAGCGGCGACCTGGCACGTACAGGCTTGTCTTATGACGAAATTACCGGCCAGATCAGTCTGCGAGATGGTATCGTCACCATCGAGGATCGTTTGCAGATTATCGGTCCAGCCAGTCTGTTTCAGCTGGAAGGGACGGTAGATCTGGCCGCCGAGACCATTGATGCTGATTTGTATATTACCCTGCCGGTTAGCGATAATATTCCCTGGCTGGGCGGGCTGGCCGTACTTAACAACCTGATCAACTGGCAAATGGCGGTAGGTGTCTTCATTTTCGACCGTATCTTTGGTGACCAGGTCGACAATCTCACCAGTGCGCACTATACACTTGAGGGCCCCTGGGAGGGACTGGAGCCGCGTCTCTACCAGGTGTTTACCGATGCAGATTCGGACGATTGATCTTCAATTGAGCAAAGAGAACGACTCATGCAGCAGAATGATGTTGAAACCAGCAAGCCGGTTGTTGCCGCTATCCAGATGGTCAGTGGTGGCGACATCCAGAAAAATGTCAGGGACGCTGAGCGGCTGATTGATCAGGCCGCCGGGCGAGGTGCAGCGCTGATCGTGCTGCCAGAAAATTTTGCAGTGCTCGACGGTGGGCCGCTGGCCCGTTTTGCCGAGCGTGAAGGGGACTACGATGCTTTGCTGCAGGGCATGCTGTCGCGCAAAGCGCGTGAGCATGGTGTTTATCTGGTTGGTGGCACGGTACCACTGATCACACGGCCTGCGCCCGAAGGCGTCGAGCCGGAAGTGCTGAGCGATGGTCGGGTGCGCCCAGCCAGTCTGCTGTTTGACCCGGACGGTCGACTGATGGCGCGTTACGACAAAATACATCTGTTTGATGTTGAGGTCAGTGATCGCCAGGCGCGATATGCCGAATCTGACAGCTTTGAGCCGGGTGATCAGGTCGTGGTCGCGGAAACGCCGGTAGCCCGTCTGGGGCTGACGATCTGTTACGATCTGCGCTTTCCTGAACTTTACCGCGAACTGTTTAATGAGCAGGTTGAGCTAATCACAGTACCAGCCGCCTTCACCAAGGTTACTGGCCAGGCGCATTGGGAAGTGCTGTTGCGGGCACGAGCTATCGAAAACCAGTGTTATGTCATAGGCGCAGGGCAGGGTGGTGTGCATAACGAGACGCGTGAAACCTTCGGGCACAGCATGATCATCGATCCATGGGGACGTGTGCTCGATACTTTGCCAGGTGGTGAGGGGGTAGTCAGTGCCGCGCTGGATCTTGATCAGTTGCACGAATTGCGTCGCAAAATGCCCATTCGCGATCATCGCAAGTTTTAATAACGGAAGAACTATGAGTAAAGGAAGCATAACCAATCTTGCTGCATTAACGCTTGTGCTGCTGGGACTCGTGGCACCCCAGGCCATTGCTCCATACCTGATGAGCAGTGGCCTGTTCGCTTTGTCGGGTGCGGTAACCAACTCACTGGCAATCCATATGCTTTTCGAGAAAGTGCCCGGCCTGTATGGGTCAGGTGTCATCAGCCTGCATTTTGAGACAATCAAAACCAAGCTGCGCGAAATGATCATGGATCAGTTTTTCAGTCCAGACAGTCTTGATCGCTTCTTCGATGCCTCAGCGCTGATGCAGGAAGGTATTCACAACATGATGCCTTCCATGATTGATGAGGTGGATTTTGATCGGGCATTTGATTCGCTGGTAGAGGCCATCATGGCATCCTCCATGGGCAGTATGCTTGGCTTTGTGGGCGGTCCAAAGGCATTGGAGACATTGCGGCAGCCATTCGCCGACCGGATGCGTGACGCGCTGTATGACTTTGTGGAGTCGCCCCAGTTCCATGACGCTGTTGCTAAACGCCTGGACGATCTGGCACACAGTGATGATGTGATGGCGCGAATTGAACTGTTGATCGATAACAGGCTTCAGGAGCTGACACCCGCTCAGGTCAAAGAACTGGTGCAGCGAATGATCAAAGAGCATCTGGGCTGGCTGGTTGTCTGGGGCGGAGTCATTGGTGGTGCCCTGGGGCTGGTCGTCGCACTGGTGACCAATCTGTAGTGATGACAGCACGTCTTTTCAGCAGGCTGTCTGCTGGCTTGCGCCGCCAGTCTGCTTTGTGAGATTGGCACCAGTCAGTTTAGAGAACGCTTGTTCCCAAGCACCTGTGAAAGTGCCCTCAGGATACTGACACAATTGTGTTAAGCCAGTGTCAAAATTGAATTTTTTCGGAACAATTGTGGCATTTTGTATCAATAGATGTAAAAAGAAAAACCTATCGTCTAGAATCCGCCCAGCAATTCAATCTGACGAGAGTGTGTGATTTATTATGGCAAGACCGGTAGAGTTCGTTTACGAAGATGTATTGACCAATGCCATGGAGCAATTCTGGAGAGAGGGCTTTGAAGCAAGCTCGGTTCAGAAGCTGCTGGATGTCACTGGAATCAATCGTGGTACTTTGTACAACTCCTTTGGTGATAAGGACACATTCTTCAAGTCCTGTCTGGAGCACTACAATAAGCTGGTAGACAAAGAACTGGCAGCGACGCTCAACAATGAAGAGCTTGCACCCTGGGCAGCGATCGAGAAGTATTTTGATGTAACAGTGCTGGCAACCACCAACAAGCGTCGGTCCATGGGCTGCCTGCTGGTGAATTCCTTCTGTGAAAGCATCAATTACAACAAAGACATCCAGAAGCTGGTCAAGGCTTACTACAGCAACATCCGCAAGGCGCTGCTGAAGCGCCTGAAAGACGCTGAGAAAGCGGGCGAGCTGAACAAGTCTGCCAATGCTGAACTGGCCACCGATGTGCTGATGAATGCACTCAGTGGGCTTCGCGTGCATTCCCGTGAGGGTAAGCCTGCCAAGCAGCTGGGCGAAATCATCAAGTTCACGATCAGCTCACTGCGCTGATTCTGTATCAGGCCTGCCGTTGTGTAGTGCGGCGGCAGGCTCGCAATAATTCTTAAATCCGTCCGCCTTATCTGTTGTCGTCACCGTCATATCAGGTATACTTAGGGCAATGATGGATATGCAGCAAACTGCTTGTTGTCCTGCAAATCGTAATAAAAACAACTGGTTAAGCAATTAATCAAACGATACTGGTAGCATATAATGAAAAAACTGGCTGGAGAACGTAAAAAAGACGAAAGCAATGTCGACCTCACCCCGATGCTCGACGTGGTATTCATCCTGTTGATCTTCTTCGTGGTAACGGCAACATTCCTGTCAGAGCAGGCAATTGATGCGGCCAGTAACGAGAACAACGAGACTCCGCCCGAACAGAATGACGATCTGAAAAACATTCTGGTCGAGCTTAGCCAGAACAATGAGATTCGTTTCAATGGTGAGCCACGTGCCGTTCTGCCCAGTCAGATCCGTGCGAACATTGACCGTCTGAAAGCCGAGAACCCCTCAGCATCAGTGATCATCCAGCCAGATAACCGTTCCAACGTCGAGACCATGGTTATGGTAATGGATGCGGCGAGACAGGCCGGCATCTACAATATTTCGGTTGTTGAGCCCTGATGGCCGGCTGACAATCCAGAATAGTCGACAAAACGCACCTCCGGGTGCGTTTTTGGTTTATAGGAGTCCAACATGTCCGCGCTCAGTGCTGTTCCGGCCGAGAATATGCGTACTTTGTGGTTTGACGAGTCAGATCAGAAAGTTTGTTTCATCGATCAGACGCATCTGCCTCATCAGCTGATCATCCGCACCCTGGACTCCCTCTCAGACGCTGTAAGCGCAATTGTCGACATGCAGGTGAGAGGCGCCCCACTGATCGGCATTACCGCCGCCTTCGGTCTCTGGCGAGCTCTGCAGCAGGACCCCGAAGACCTGGAGTCCAGCAGCAAGACACTGCTGGCGACCCGGCCGACGGCCATCAATCTGCACTGGGCCCTGTCTCGCATGGTAAACGGACTGCGTGATGTGCCCGCCGCGCAGCGCGCCCCAAGGGCATTGGTGCTGGCCAGGGCTCTGCTGGCGGAAGACGCAGCAGCCTGCGGCGCAATAGGGGATCATGGCTATCGGATTCTGCAGGACCTGCTGGCGGCGAAACGTCAGCGTGACGGCGACCAGGCGGTGCTCAATATTCTGACACACTGCAACGCCGGCTGGCTGGCCACGGGCGGATGGGGAACGGCCCTGGCACCCATTTACAAAGCCCATCTCGCTGGCTTGCCAGTTCATGTCTGGGTCGATGAAACACGGCCCCGCAATCAGGGAGCATCCCTGACAACCTGGGAGCTGGCCCGTAGTGGCGTGCCACACACTCTCATCGTCGATAATGCCGGTGGCCATCTGATGCAGCATGCACAGGTTGATGTCTGTCTGGTGGGCAGCGACCGCACCACCGCGCAAGGCGATGTATGCAACAAGATTGGCACGTACCTGAAAGCCCTGGCCGCTTTCGACAATCAGGTGCCCTTCTATGTGGCTCTGCCATCTTCGACCATTGATTTTGAATGTGTGGATGGCGTTCGGGAAATACCTATTGAAGAGCGCAGTGCCGACGAAGTCAGGCAGGTGCAGGGTGCGCTGGCAGGCGAATCCCAGTCAGGGCAGGTGAGCGTTCAGAAGGTTGCCATTACACCCGCCTCCACAGCAGTCAGCAACTACGGCTTTGACGTTACTCCCGCACGCCTGGTTTCCGGCCTGATCACGGAGCTCGGCGTCTTTGATGCAAGCCGTGCCGGTTTGATGTCGATCAGGGAGCAACTGGACATCGAGTCTGGCGTTGCTGAGAGCGCCTGAGCCGGGCGGCACATCAGGCGGTGCTGTTCACCTGATCAGCCTGGCGGCCATTGCATCTGTCTCCCGCCCAGAATGTGCAGGTGCAAATGATGGACAGTCTGACCGCCATCGTCTCCAGTATTGATGACCAGCCGATAGCCGCCCTCACTCAGACCTTCTTCTTTTGCGATACGGCGTGCCGCCAGCAGCAGACTTCCCATCAGCTCGCAATCACCGTCCTCTGCGTCGGCCACACTGGCGATATGTTTGCGAGGAATGACGAGAATATGTGTTGGAGCGACCGGGCTTATGTCGCGAAAAGCATAGACATGTTCATCCTGGTAAACCCGGGTGCTGGGAATTTCACCGGCGATGATTCGACAGAACAGGCACTGACTTGTCATTGTGCTGCTTCCTCCCTAAACTGACGCAGAATTATCAGGCAAGCTAGCTGTGCAGGAGCCAGAACATAGCATGTTGTTCCCCCGATTACATCTGTCACACAGTCTTGCTGAGCGTCGCCAGCGACCTTGCATATCTTTTGGTATTACGGGTTCATTGCCATACGGCGCTGCTGGTAAAAACCTGCTGTGTCTGTTGCTTATTGGTCTGGCACTTTCAATCGCGGTGCCTGCCAGAGCGCAGGTTCCGGTGTATGACTTCGAAGTCGTGGCACAATATCCGCACAATAGCCGCTTTTTTACTCAGGGGCTGCTGATTCATGACGGACGGCTGTATGAGGGAACGGGACGTTACGGTGAATCTGCGCTGATGGAGATCAATCTTGCCGATGGTTCGATCGTTCGTCGTGTTGACCTGGCCCAGCGTTACTTTGGCGAGGGGATTGCCGTCGCAGGGGATCGCCTGTTCCAACTGACCTGGCGCGAAAATGTTGCCTTTGAGTACGACCTGGATACTTTTGAGCGGGTAAATGCTCACTTTATCCCGATGGAGGGCTGGGGCCTGACTTGGGATGGAGAATCACTGATATTGAGTGACGGCAGCCATCAGCTGTATTTCCTGGATCCGGATACCTTCGCAACCCGTCGTCGCGTGGCCGTGCAGGCGGGCGGGCAGTATATAGGAAACCTCAATGAGCTGGAGTTCATCGATGGAGAGGTCTGGGCAAATGTCTGGATGTCTCAGCAGATTGTTCGAATCAACCCGGAAACTGGTGATATTACCGGCGTGATTGACCTGACCGGGCTGGCTGACAGAACCGAGCGTGGACCTGGGGATTCGGTACTGAATGGTATTGCCTGGGATGCTGAGCAGCGCAGGCTGCTCGTTACCGGTAAGTTGTGGTCCCATGTCTTTGAAATCAGCCTGCATCCTCGCAGTGACATTGCTCCGCAAGATTAGGCTCGTGAAACCCGGCGTCAAGGCACTGCTGATAACCCTGCTTGCCCTGTCGCTCAGCGCCTGCTCCGCGGTGTCTTTCTATACCCAGGCTGCAACCGGGCAGCTTTCCCTGCTGATGAATCGACAGTCGATTGCGGAGTTGATCGCCAGCGCTGATACCCCGCCAGAACTGCTTGAAAAGCTGCAGCTTGTATCAGATGCCCGCCAGTTTGCGATTAATGAACTGGGGCTGCCAGACAATGGCAGCTATACCAGCTACGTGGACGTGGAGCGGTCCTATCTGGTGTGGAATGTTTTCGCCGCACCTGCCTTCGCGATGCAGCCCCTGCAATGGTGTTTTCCTATAGCCGGCTGTGTCAGTTATCGCGGGTATTTCACTGAATCAGCGGCCAGAGACTTTGCCAGTGATCTGGAGAAGCGCGGTTTTGATGTGTACATCGGAGGTGTAGACGCCTATTCCACGCTGGGCTGGTTTGCCGACCCGATACCGTCAACCGTCATGCGTCGACCAGATCATCGCCTGGCGGGTCTGATTTTCCATGAAATGGCTCATCAACAAATTTACGTGCCAGGTGACACTCAATTCAATGAGAGTTTCGCCAGCTTTGTAGAGCAGCTGGGCGTTGAGCGTTGGCTGGCCCGCAATGATGATGAAAACCACTTCCAGACATACCTGGCTGAGCAGGAGGAGCAGCGCCGTTTCACAGAATTTGTGCAGGACTGGCGTCAGCGCTTTGAACAGCTTTACCAGGCGCCCGATGCCGATCAGGAATCCAAACAGACATTACAGCAGCAGATGCGGGAGAGCTGGCGCGCGCAAAGCAGCAGTGGCCGCTATGATGGCTGGTTCGCAGGTCCGCTGAACAATGCGCAATTGCTTACCGTGTCGACTTATTTTGACTGGGTGCCGGCATTTGCGGCCCTGTATCAGCAGAGCGGTGAGGATTTGATGAACTTCTATCAGGCTGTGGAGTCGCTGGCTGAGCTTCCGCCCGAGGAGCGGACCCAGCGCTTGATGGTTCTGGGCTCGCGCGCCGCCGGCCGGTAAGGCTGCGACGCGCAGATCAATTAGCCGTTGGCCTGCAGCGGCGCGCCATTCAGGCGTGCTTCCAGTGTTTGTACCAGTTCTTTATAGAATTGTGAGCCAAGGTCTTTTTCCGCTGCCATTCGATACTGAGCCAGCGCATCCTCCAGTCGGCCTTCGCGCTCGTACAGTCTGCCCAGTGTACGATTCATGAATGCATTGTCTGGCATGACGCGGACGGCCGTTTCGTAGACCTGAATGGCTTTCTCTGTGTGCCCGGCGTTGTCGTAAATATTGCCCATGATATGGACGATGGAGTCATCACGCGGATCAGCTTCGATGGCTCGCAAGTCATACTCGATAGACTCTTCGAAACGCTCAGCGCGGCGCAACAGATCACCGATGGTTTTTAACGACGCGGTCAGAGGCGTGCTGGGTTGATTCTGGAGGGCGATGAAACGCGCCATCATGGGGATGGCATCGTCGGGGCGCTCCTGTGAGAGAAAAATATTGGCCAGGTTGCGATAGGCGTCAGCCAGATTCGGATCCGCTGCTACAGCCAGACGATATTCTTCAATCGCCTCATCGTAACGCTCCAGATTGTTGTAAGTGTTGCCGCGGCGATAATGACGCTGGGCAAGCTCTGATGACGTGGCAGACAGGGCACGCTCGTGTTGAGTGGCACCCTGCGCCTGCGCTGCTGCCGGCAGCATCAGTGCCGTGACTACCAGGACGGCAGCAATCAGAGGGATGCTGTAGTCTGTTAACTTAGTGGTCATCATTGTTCACCTGTTGAGCTTTTCTACAATACTATCGATGCTTGGCGTTCCGAGCTATGTTGTGCGTGAATTAAGCTGTGATAATTTGTGACACGTATCCATAGCCTTATCATCACTATTAATTATAATTTGCTGCATTGATTACGAACAGATTTTACTATGTCCGATTTAAGATTGATGGCTGGTGCAGCCGCAAAAAATTCGCTGGCGCAGAACGGTTTGCGCGGACGGGATTTTAATTGGCTTGCTGGAGCGTCTGGCGGCCCAAAGTGGTTTGTGCTGTATGGCCTTGATCGTTATCTGGCAGGTGAATTTTTTGGGCCCCGCAACGGCGTCCCGCTAAGAATGGTGGGATCATCTGCGGGTGCCTGGCGGCTTGCCTGCTATGCTGCACCTGATCCGGTTGCCAGTCTTCAGGCGCTGGCCACGCATTATTCCAGCCAGACCTACTCGTCACGCCCTGACCGTTATGAGATCAGTCTTGAGGCCAGGAAGATGCTCAATCAGGTACTTGCAGCAAACGACATGAGTATTGAGAAGGCGGCTGCGGCGATCGCCAGCAATCAGCATCGGCGCCTGTATGTCATAACGGACAGAGCCCGGCGGCTGACCCGCCCTGAGAATAAATTGATGCTGAATATTGGGCTGACGCTGGTCGCGCTCGGAAACCTCGGCAGTCGCCGCAGCCTGCGCTGGTTTTTTGAGCGCTACGTGTTTCACAACGCCTGTGATCGAGGCGCAGACGAGCTTGTGCTAAGTGACATGCCAACACAATATGTCCCGCTGTCTGCGCAGAACGTTCACAGTGCTTTGATGGCAAGCGGATCAATTCCACTGGTCATGGAGGCTGTCACGCAGGTAGAGGGAGCTCCAGGGGCTGTTTTTCGCGATGGTGGCATGACCGACTATCACCTTGATCTGCCATACGAAAAATCAGATGGCCTGGTGTTGTATCCGCACTTTTACGCCTCCGTTGTACCGGGCTGGTTCGATAAGCTTGCGCGCTGGCGCCGCGCCAACCCTGCGCACTTTGACAACGTTGTGCTTGTTACACCCACAAAGCAGTTTGTTGATCGACTGCCTTATGGGAAAATACCTGACCGTGATGACTTTCGGCGCCTGTCGGATGCACAGCGGCTCAAATACTGGCAGACTGTGCTCAGCGAGAGCGAGCGGCTGGCTGACAGCTTTCGGGAACTGGTGGCCATGGGGCCCGCGGTTGTCGAACACATTCACGAATTCTCCAACAGCAGGACCAAACATGTTTGATTCGTCTCGTAATTCGGTGATATCCACTACACTGCGCATAAGCAGTGTGGCTCTGCTGATGGCAGCAATGAGCGGCTGTCTGGGCACAGCAGTAGGCGCAGCCGTGGACGTCACACTGGAAGTCGCCAAAGTGCCATTCAAGGTAGCTGGCGCGGTGGCAGACGTTGCCACAGACGATGATGACGACAAGGACTGATTAGGACGCCCGAACCATGAGCAGTTACAAGCGGAAGGGCCACCGTCCCGAGGACTATGGTATTCCCGGACATTTTCAGCACTGGGATGGTGACCAGGCGGAAGACAGCATAGGTCCTTTCTTTTTCGCGCTGCAGGATGGTGAAATCCACACAGCGTTCCGCGTAAAACCCGAGAACTGCAATGCGCATCGCACGCTGCATGGTGGTATTTCCATGATGTTCGCCGATTACACCCTTTGCCTGGCCGCCATTGGTGGTACTCACGAAGGCGTGGTCACGGTTTCATGCAATAGTGAATTTGTCGGTCCGGCCCAAGAGGGTGATCTGGTAACAGGTCGTGGAGAGGTGATTCGCAAAGGCCGCTCGCTGGTGTTTGCGCGAGCGGTGCTGGAGGTTGAGGGAGAGCCGATACTGACCGCCAGCGGTGTACTGAAACTGGTTAACCGCCGCAGCTGATTCAGGGTAGCTGCTATCGGGGCAGGCGGCATCAGGGCAGACGATAGACGCGCCGAGCGGTCTCATAGAACATGGCGTGCTTCTCGGATTCGGAAAAGTCGGCAACCATCTTTTTGAAGGCATTCCACACAACCGGATAGCTGACCGATAAGCGGTCTACCGGGAAATTGCTCTCGAACATGCATCGCTCAGGCCCAAAACACTCAATAGTGTGCAGGTAGTATTTCCTCTGCCGGCGTACAAACTCGTCGGAATCTGGTGGACAATCCCGCTTATCCCAGCCAAAACCATTGTCTGGCATCGCCAGGCCGCCAAGCTTGGCAACAACGTTCGGATACCGGGACAGTCGCCGGATATCCTCCTTCCATTGCTGAAATATCGCGTCGCTGGCGTTTCGATAGATACCCACGCCGAGCGGCGTGCCAAAGTGATCGAGCACCAGAGTTGTGTCAGTGACGGCCTCTGCCAGGTCGCAGAAATCAACATTCTGATGGTGGTAGTGCCAGGTGTCGTAACTCAAGCCAAGTTCGCCCAGTATTCGCAATCCCTGCCGAAAATTCTCGCGACCATACAGATAGGGCAGTGCCTGCAGGGAAATGGTCAGGTCTTCAGGTCTTGCATCGCGTGCGCCAGCGAAGCGGACGCCCTTGAAAAGATCACCGGCGACCTGCTGATGAGTCTGAATGATTTCTTTGAGCAGAGCCGGCTTGTCGCCCAATGTCAGGTCAATCTTGGCGACAATTCCATTGATGGCTGGTTGCTCTGTCTGCTGCTGACTCTTTCTGGCGATTTCCGTAATGACGCGGGTTTCGCCAAGTGACTGCCAGTGTGGCTCGGCCTCCTTGTCATAAAAGGCCCGGCATTCGATAAAAACGGTCTGTTTGATGTTGTGGCCGCTGGCCGTGTCCTGCCATAAATCGTCGAGCAGGTAATCGCGGCCAAAACGTTTGCGCCACAGGTGATGGTGAGGGTCGATAATTGGCCGCTCAGGTTCGATGATGGGTTCGGTTACCTGAGCGAGCCAGGCATCGCTGCCGGGAGTTTCATTCATACCAATAGTCTTTTCTAGGTTTCAGTGGCGCCAACAGGAAATAGAATATCCAGGCGAACCAGGACAGAAAGATGATAGCCAGAACCCAGGCAAATTTTTCGCCTCCGGTTGTTTTATCCGAACTCAGGATGATCAGAATCGGCAGTAACCAGATAAAGAAAAAGCCCAGCACGAACATCAGACCGATGCCAGCACCAATCAATGGCAGGGCCATGACTGCTAACACAGTGAATACGATGATGGTGCAAAGTGTCTTGATTACGTCCATAGTCCGGGCTCCACTCAGGTTATTTCAATGATGGCATTCATACATTGCCTGAGATTTACTAAGCGAGATCCGTGCCAAAAATAAAAGTTATTAAAAACAATGATTTAATTGATACCAGGGGTTTGTGTTCAGCTGTCGTCAGCGCCAAAATTTAGCGAATTCGACGATATGTTAGTCAGCGTAACACAAGCCCCTGTCACCGCTTTGTTCCAGATCAATACACCGCCTGAATCAGGAATGGACCCGGTGTCGCATTGGCCTTTTGCAGCAACTTGACGAATTCGTCAGCTGTGGTTGCTTTGGCGGCCGGGACACCAAAGCTCTCAGAGAGTTTGGTCCAGTCAATTTCCGGGTTCCCGATGTCAAACAGGCTTTCTGCGATTGGTCCGACCTCGGTCACGCCAAGTCGGCCATATTCGATATTCAGGATATTGTATTTGCGGTTGGCAAATATCACTGTCGTGACGTTCAACTGCTCGCGTGCCTGCGTCCAGAGGCTCTGGATGGTGTAGGCAGCGCCGCCATCGCCCAGCAGTGCCACAACACGTCGGTCCGGGCATGCCAGTGCTGCGCCGGTGGCGACCGGGCTGCCCTGGCCGATAGAGCCACCGGTCAGGCTCAACCAGCTGTGCGGTGCAGCGCCCTGACACACCGGGTGTGCCGCATTGCCTGGGCCAGAATCGGTTGCCACGATTGCGTCTTCCGGCAAGGTTGCGGCAACGGCCTGCAACATATTGCGCATGCTCATCTCACCGCTCGGCAGTCCCATATCTACACGCTGCAGGCGGCGCGCCTCGGACTTCTCTGCGCCTGTCAGCTCGGCCAGCTGATTGAGCGCATCCAGGGCGTCCTCCTCAATACGGGCCAGTGTGTGTACCTGACACCCTTCAGGCACCAGCCGGCTGGGAGTGGTGCGATAGGCAAAGAAGCTGGCGGGGGTTTGACCACCGACCAGAATCAGGTGCTTGACCTCGGCGAATGAAGCCAGAATGTGCTCCGGGAAATACGGCATGCGCTCGACATCAATCCGGCCAGCACCGCCATCGACGCGCGCCGGAAAAGTGCCGGTCATGATGCGGCAACCTGTCTTGGCTGCGATTTTACCTGCCTGCTCCAGCGACTCGGGACGCGCCGCGTCGTGCTCAAGAATCATCACACAGGACTCGCCACTGCGCAGAACCTCGGCAATCCGTGCGGCCTGGCTGTTGTCAATTCGCGACCGTGATGGCAGACCATTGGGGATGGACGGACCGGGCGAATCGCCCCAGGCCGCATCGGCGCCAAGGATCAGTGTTGAAATCTGGCCTTGGGAACCAGGCGTGGCGCGCAGGCTTGCCGTGTACGCTTCTGCACCGTCTTTGGCCAGTGTGTCGGCAGTACTGCATGACTTGATCCAGCAGGAGAAGTTGCGTGCCAGGGTATCGATGTCGGAGGTCAGTGGCGCGTCGTAACCAATATGAAATTGCGGGTGATTGCCGACCAGGTTGATGATGGGGGTGCCAGCCTTGCGTGCGTTATGCAGATTGGCGATACCATTGGCAAGACCTGGGCCCAGATGCAGCAGCGT
This sequence comes from Pseudohongiella sp. O18, assembly GCF_021729085.1. Lineage (GTDB taxonomy): Bacteria > Pseudomonadota > Gammaproteobacteria > Pseudomonadales > Pseudohongiellaceae > Pseudohongiella. The sequence continues at coordinate 1,507,503 of NZ_JAJSAR010000001.1, forward strand.
GGCGGCTGGTTTTCCGGTCATGCGTCCGTAGCCATCAGCGGCTCCGGTGCAGACACCCTCGAACAGTGCCAGCACGCTGCGCATGCGCGGTACCTGATCCAGTGCCTGAACCAGATGCATTTCGGATGTGCCCGGGTTGGCAAGACAAAGTTCGACGCCGCACTCGGCAAGGGTTTCAATCAGGGCTCTGGCACCATTCATGGCCGGGTCTCCACAGTTCTATTTGTCAATAATTGTAATGATTAGCCGGCTATCATAGGCATACACAGGCTCAACGGCAAGGCGAACACCCGCTCGTTCTGACATTTGCTGGTTGATTGCCGCAGTTTCTTTGATATGATCGCGACAACGAATACAACAACGCTGGCTGATCATTGATTTTCTTACATTCCGACCACCAAGCCCTGCCGGGCAACTCTCAAATCGCCTCGGCGAGCGGCCCTGTGGTGCACTCATTCCCATTGCCAGTTTTACTCCTGCTACTGACCATGATGCTGATGCTTGCGCAGGGTGCCGCACATGCACAGCCCACGATTGAAAATCGGCAGGACATCCAGGTACCGAACAATCTGAACCAGCTTGAGTTCTATCTGATTACTGTCGATGTTGGCGCCAATGTCTGGGATAACTTCGGCCATACTGCCCTGCGTGTTGTCGACAACACGACCAACACCGACCTGATCTTCAACTGGGGGCTGTTCGATACCAGCATTGGCAATCTGCGGTTTGCCGCCAATTTTGCGCGCGGCATCATGAATTATCAGTTGGGCGTGGCACCACCAGCCTGGGAACTGGGCCGCTATCAGGCCGAGGGGCGCAGCGTATGGCAGGACAGACTGCGCCTGACAGCAGAGCAAAAACGCACGCTGTATCAGCGCCTGGCCTGGAATCTGCGGCCCGAAAACATCAGCTACGACTACGAGTATTTTTTCGATAACTGCACGACCCGGGTGCGGGACTATCTGGACGAAGCACTGGGCGGGGCGCTGTCAAATCAGACCCAGGTTCTCGGTCAGCGAACGTTTCGCGACGAAGTGGTCGATCACTACGCCAGCGTGCCGGTAATAGCTTTCTCGCTGAATATTCTGATGAACGGCAATATTGATGAGCGCATGACGCAGTGGCAGCGAATGTTCCTGCCCTTGCAATTACGTGAGCAGCTGCTGCGTCTGGGCATGATTGAGGAATCAGAGACGGTCATGTCGTTTGCGCCGCCCGAAGCCGGGCCAAGCGCCAACCTGATCAGCCTGCTGCTGGCGTTGCCGATGCTGCTGTTGCTGTTCAGTGTGAGACGCGCCTCGATTGCATCATTCTCAAGTCAGCCCGGTTTTGCGCTGCGTGCGCCCGCCATCAGTTATCGTCTGCTTGGATTGCTGGGGCTGATAATCGCACTGTTCAGTGGTGTCTATGGTCTGATCATGAGCCTGGGCTGGTGGTTATCCAGCCATCAGGACGTGCACGGCAATTTGAACCTGCTGCTGTTCTGGCCCACGGATCTGCTGGGGCTGGGAGTGGCGTTCAGTTGGCTGCTGAAAGGTCAGGCCTATACGCTTAGCAGCACTCGCCAACAGTTTGTAACTGCCTACCTGGTGCTGCACCTGCTGGCGGCATTGGTCTACCTGGTGATGGCACTGTTCGGGCTGGGCGGTCAGCACCTGGGTTCAATTGCCTTATACGTGCTGCCACCACTGATTCTTTACGCGCTGGTTGTCATGATCGCCGGCATGCGGCCAATTCGTTCATTCCGCTGGAGCTGAGGGAGGCGCTGTTGCGTCCCGCCTAGATGAAGAAATAAATCAGCAGCAGACCCAGCACGATCCGGTAGATGACAAACGGCTGCATGCCAATGCGGTTGATGAATGCAAGAAAGAAGTGAATGCACAGATAGGCGCTTATGCCCGAGAGTATCGTGCCCGTTGCCAGTGCGCCGTAGGCGATGGTCTGCTCAGACTTCAGCAGTTCATAAGTCTGCAGTGCCGTCGCAATCACAATCACTGGGATCGACAACAAAAACGAGAAGCGCGACGCCGCATCACGGCTCATGCCCAGCATCAACCCGGCTGTCATGGTGATGCCGGATCGAGAGGTGCCGGGAAATAAGGCGACCGCCTGAGCAAACCCGATAAATGCCACATCCCGCCAGCGCAGCTGGTACTCAGTCCGGATGCCGCGGTGACGCCAGTCCACCCATCCCAGAATCACCCCAAAAACAATCAGGCCTGCAGCCAGGTAAAGAGGTGAGCGAAGCACTGTCTCGATGGTGTCGTTTAGCAGCAGCCCAGCCAGGCCAACCGGGATTGTACCCAGTAATACTGCCCAGGCCAGCCGACTATTCGCATCCAGCTGGCGCGTGCGCAGAGATCCGAGCCACGCCAGCGCCATGACCCACAGTTCCTGGCGGAAGTAGATGACGACTGCAGCCAGGCTGCCGAAATGAAGGGCAACATCAAAGACCAGGCCCTGATCCTGCCAGCCAGTGACAATGGGTACCAGGATCAGGTGCGCTGAGCTCGATACCGGCAGGAATTCAGTAACGCCCTGGACGACAGCCAGTATCAGGATTTGCAGCCAATCCATTGTAGTACCCGATGTGGTGATGCCAAGGCCCGCATTATGCGCGATCGACATGACAGGTCAAGCCGCCAGACGGGTAATAAATTTACAGAGCAACTGTTCGTCTTTTCGTTTTCAAGCCTCGGCAAAAGTGGTAAAGTCGGTTTCCCTGTTGCGTCAGATGATCACCCCATCCTGGGGGTGAGCGGGCAACTAGTTGAATTATATAGTTTTCAGGAGAATCCCTGTGAATGCTGATTTCACTGCAGAAGAACTAGAGTTTCAAAAAGAGGTTCGTCAGTTTTTGGAAGCTGAGTTCCCGAAGGACATCAAGCACAAGGTCGATAACGGCATTCGCCTGGAAAAAGATGACTACGTGCGATGGCAGAAAATCCTTTATAAAAAGGGCTGGGTAGCACCCAACTGGCCAGTTGAGTACGGCGGTACCGGCTGGAACCCCACCCAGAAGTACATTTTCGCCATGGAGATGGGCCTGTACGGTGCCATGGAGCCGGTTGCCTTCGGCATGAAGATGGTGGCACCGGTAATCTACAGCTTCGGCAATGAAGAGCAGAAAAAGCGTTTCCTCCCTGATATTCTGGCAAGCAACGTCTGGTGGTGTCAGGGTTACTCCGAACCCAATGCCGGTTCCGACCTGGCGTCACTGAAAACCACCGCGGTGCGTGACGGTGACCACTACATAGTCAACGGCACCAAAACCTGGACGACGCTCGGTCAGCATGCAGACTGGATATTCTGCCTGGTGCGTACCGACTCAACGGTGAAAAAGCAGGAAGGCATCAGCTTCCTGTTGATTGACATGAAAACGCCTGGCATCAAGGTATCTCCTATCGTGTTGCTGGACGGCGAACCCGAAGTCAACGAAGTACACTTCGACAATGTTCGAGTGCCAGCTGAGAATCTGATCGGTGAAGAGAACAAGGGCTGGACTTACGCCAAGGTCCTGCTGACGCACGAGCGTACCAATATTGCCCAGGTTCCCAACTCCAAACTGAAACTGCGCAAACTGCACAATCTGGCTGCCAACACCCCTGATGGCAACGGTGGCACTCTGCTGGACGATCCCGTGTTTGCCCGCAAGCTGGCTGAGGTGGATATTCAGGTGCTGGCGCTGGAGTTCGCAGAGCTGCGCACGCTGGCTGCCGTGAGTGTCGGCAAGGCACCGGGCCCAGAGTCGTCCATCCTCAAGATTGTTGGAACCGAGGCGACGCAGTTCATCGATGAACTTTATATGGAAGTGGCAGCCTACCATTGCATGCCACATGTCCCCGAGCAGTTCACCGAAGGCTTTGAAGGTGAGCGGGTTGCCAAGGGGACGCTGGCGTCATCTGCCAATGTCTACTTCAATAATCGCAAGAAGTCGATCTACGGTGGATCCAACGAGGTCCAGAAAAACATTATCAGCAAAGCGGTACTGGGTCTGTAACAGCACGCGGACCTGTCAACTGACATCAAGAGGAACAGCTAGTGGATTTTTCTTACAGTGATGAGCAGCAGATGCTGCAGGACAGCGTGCAGAAATTCGTAATGAGCCAGTACGACTTCGATACGCGTCGCAAGTATTTGGAAAGTGAAAAAGGGTTCAGTGATGAAGCCTGGAACCTGTTTGCCGAGCTCGGCTGGCTGACCGTGCCATTCAAGGAAGAGGATGGCGGTTTCGGTGGCTCGGCAGTTGATCTGATGGTGGTGATGGAAGAGTTCGGCAAAGGCATGGTCGTCGAGCCGTTCATCCCGACTGGTGTCATCAGCGGTGGCCTGATTACTGACCTTGGCAGCGCCGAGCAGAAAGAGGCGCTGATTGGGGCCATCATGGAAGGCAGCCTGCAACTCGCAACAGCCTATGCAGAGGCAGACAGCCGTTACAATCTGGCAGCAGTCGGAACCACAGCCACAAAAAGTGGTGATGACTATGTGCTCAATGGCACCAAGATCCAGGTGTTGAATGGACCCGCGGCCGACAAACTGCTGGTCGTTGCCCGCACCGCCGGCGGCCAATTCGACCGTGACGGTATCTCTGTATTCATTGTTGATGCGACTGCAGCTGGCATCAGCAAGCGCGAGTACACCAATGTGGATGGCCATCGCGCAGCAGAAATTCATCTGAAAGATGTCAAGGTGGCTGCATCTGCGCTGCTGGGCGCAGAGGGTGCGGCGCTGCCGGCGCTGGAAGCAGCCATTGACCGTGCAACTCTTGCCGTGGGTGCGGAAGCGGTCGGTGCCATGGACAGTCTGCTGAAGAAAACCGTTGAATATGCCAAGACGCGTAAACAGTTTGGCGTAGCCATCGGCACCTTCCAGGCATTGCAGCACCGCATGTCGGAAATGTTTATCGAGTGTCAGCTGGCGCGTTCCATCGTGATCATGGCTGCGATGAAGCTCGATAGTTCAGCATCAGTGCAGGAAAAGGCAAAAGCCGTTTCCGCTGCCAAGAGCCGTGTCGGCCGCGCTATTCGTAAAGTCGGTCAGGAGGCTGTACAGATTCATGGTGGTATCGCCGTGACCGATGAACTGGACGTAGGCCATTACTTCAAGCGTGTCACCACGATTGAACACCTGTTTGGCAATACCGACTTCCACACATTGCGTTACGCCAGGCTGTAATACGACCAGGGCAGATTGACACATAACGGGGCTGCGCATTGATGCTATGCCCCGTTTTTATTTGTATGCTATTTTTCATGCCGTAATTTGCAGGCAGCGACTCGATGGCGTGCATTCGGGCGACAGCAACAGGGCAGGACAGGGATTGAGCGAACTCATTCTGGTGCGACACGGGCAGGCGTCATTTGGTGCCGCGTCTTACGACAATTTGAGTGATCTTGGAAGGCAGCAGGTGCAGGTGCTCTGCAGTCACTGGCAGGCGCTCGGCGAGCAATTCGATCATGTTTACGCGGGCGATCTGCAGCGCCAGCAACAGACCGCCGAATTGCTGCTGCCGGTAGTCAGTGACACGCAGATCAAAGTGCAAAGCGGCCTCAATGAATATAATGGGGAGCCCTTGCTGCGACTCTACCTGCGCGACCATGCCCGTAATGAAGGTTACGATGTGCAGCAGGGAGCGTTGACGAAGGATCGCAAATTGTTCCAGCTGGTGCTGGAGGCGGCCAGTCGTCACTGGATTGCCGGAACGCTTCGGGCCGCTGGACCAGACGATGCCGATTTCGAACCCTGGCTTGATTTCAAGCAACGCGTTCATGACACACTGACCGAGCTGATGGCGCGACATTCCAGAGGCAGTCGCGTGCTGCTGGCCACCTCGGGAGGTGTCATTGCGAGCGCTGTGCAACGAGCGCTGGATTTGCCAGACAGTCGCACCGTGGAAACCAACTGGATGGTGCTAAACAGTGCCGTCACACGGCTGGTGTATGGCCGCGGCAAGGTATCGCTGGGAAGCTTTAATTCCGTGGCCCACCTTGAAACGCCGGCCCACCAGAAGCTGGTGACTTTCCGTTAAATACAACAGAACAAAAAAGGGATCTGCAATGACACAACAATCTCATCAGCAATCCAATCTGGTTGACCAGGCACAATCGGTCAGGGAAGGCGAAGAGCTGGATCTGAATGTACTGCGCGAGCATCTGCGCCCAGTGCTCGGTGGGCTGGTTGATGATCTGCAAGTGAAACAGTTTCCGGGTGGCTACTCCAATCTGACTTACCTGCTTAGCAGTGGAGACCAGAAGTGGGTGCTCAGGCGTCCGCCCTTTGGCAGCAAGGTCAAGTCAGCGCATGACATGGGGCGTGAATTCACAGTTCTTACAGCGCTGGAAAAGGTCTTTCCCTATGCCCCGAAGCCCATCCATTTTTGCGACGATCACAACGTTCTGGGCTGTGATTTTTACCTGATGTCATATATTGAAGGGCTGGTCATCCGTCGTGAATATCCGGAGGGGCTGGCCTTGTCACCGGAGCAGGTGCGTCAGCAGTTTTTTACCCTGTTCGATGTGCTTGGCGAATTGCACTCGGTGGACCTGGTCAAGGCAGGGCTGGACAATTTTGGCAAACCGGAAGGCTACGTTACCAGGCAGCTCGAGGGTTGGAGCAAACGATACGTCAATGCCATGACCGCGGATGCTCCGGATTTTGCACCCGTCATCGACTGGTTACGCGATAAAAAGCCAGGCGAGAGCGGTGTTGTCGGTGTGATTCACAATGATTACAAACTCGACAACGTCATCTGGTCACCGAACGACCCCATGAGGCTGATTGGTGTGCTGGACTGGGAAATGGCCACAGTGGGCGATCCGCTGATGGATCTGGGGTGCACGCTCGGCTACTGGGCCGAGGCAGGCGATCCGGACTTTTTCCGCCAGTATCGTGCCATGCCCAGTGATGCGCCGGGTGCACCAACTCGCGCAGAGATTGTGGCGCGTTTCAGTGAACGGACTGGCATCAATGTCGACAATATGGACTTCTATTTCTGCTTCGGGCTGTTCCGCCTGGCCGGTATCGGCCAGCAGATTTACTACCGTTATGCGCAGGGGCTGACCAAGGATGCCCGCTTCGCGCGACTGATTGAAAAGGTGCACAGTCTGCGACAGATGTGTGAGCTGGTTATTGATCGCTCCAGGCTCTGACCTGGGGCTAAGGCACTATCAGCAGTACCAGTGTCATTGGTATCAGGCTGAGCAGGGTAGAGATGACTGAGGCAGCGGCAATGGTCGCCTGCCCGGTCTGATATCTGACCGAAAACACATATGCGCTCAGACCCGCCGGCATACTCGCTGCCAGAATCGCCGTCTTCGCCCACAAAGGTGTCACGTCAAACACGAACAGCATGGATGTTGCCATGATCAGCGGCAGGGCAATCAGCTTTAATGCGGTGATGAGCATTGCAGGTTTTAATTGGTGCCCGACCCGATACTGATGCAGGCTGGTGCCAAGCACAAACAGGGCACAGGGAATGGCGGCCTCTGACATCAGTTGCAGGGCACTGTCCAGCGGACGATAGATAGGCAGACCGAGCAGATTAAAGGCCAGGCCGGCGATCAGGCTGGCAGTTAAGGGGCTGGCAACCAGCTGCTTGAGCAGACGCGCAATACTTGCCAGCAGGGTGGACAGGTCAAATTGATCCCGTTCGGCAAACAGAGTGGCTACGGTGAATAGCACCAGATTTTGTGTAGCAATGATCAGGAACAGTGGTAGCAGCGCCTGTTCGCCAAGCGTCTGCAGCACCAGCGGGATGCCTACGATGGTGGTGTTGGAGTAGGTGGCGCCGAGCGCCAGTACCGACTGAAGAGTGCCGGTCGCCTTCAGAAAAAACCTCGTAATCACCAGGGTCAGGCAGTACACCAGCAGCACCGGCACATAAAAAGCCAGCAGAAAGTCGGCACCAAAGTTCTCAGGAATCTCGGCATGTGCCATGTTGATGACCAACAGGCAGGGGATAACCAGGTTAAAGGTGAATCTGGCCAGAGCCTGGTATTCATTAATGCTAAGAAAGCCGCTGCGCGCCGTTATGTATCCAGCCAGAGCCAGCGCGAGGACGGGGAATATGCCTTCAAACAGCAACATGGTCTAGTTCCCGCCAAAGGCGGTTTTCCAGTTGCCTCGCTTGAAGATGACCAGATACATGCAGCACTTTATGATGTAGTCCGCAATCAGCGCAGCATAGACCCAGTACACGCTTAAGCCCAGCCAGAAGAACAAGGCTGTCAGCACCACGCGTCCAAACAGGAAGCCGGTAAACATGATCCTGGCGGGCGATCTTGTGTCGCCAGCGCCTCGCAGCGCGCCGCCCAGAGTGAATTCTATGGACATCATTGGCTGCACGATCGCGACCATGATTGTCAGTGCGACCAGGTAGTCCAGCACCAAGGGTTCGTTGATGAAAAAGCTGCCTATGAGCCGTGCATTGAGACCAATCACCAGGCCCACGACTGCCATGATGGCGAAGGAAATCTTCAGATTGCGTCGAGCAGCCTGTTCCGCAAGATCGGGCCGCCCCGCGCCCAGGTTCTGACCTGTCATGGTGGCGGTCGCTATCGAAAAGCCGATACCAATCACAATAGAAACAGACAGAATGTTTACGCCAATGCCATATGCTGTAAACGCTTCTGTGCCATACAGAGAAACTACCCACATGAAAGCAATGATTGAAAAATTGAAAACAGATTGCTCGATGCCCGCTGGCACTGCGATGCGAATCAACTTACGCAGCCTGGTCATTTCCCAGTAGGGCTGCTTGACGGGTTTTAGCAACAGACGCTGCCGGGTCCACAGCAAAAAGAATATGCCACCGACCAGCGCGTAGGAGATGCCTGCCGCATAGGCAGCCCCGATTATGCCCATGGCGGGCAAAGGACCGATGCCATAGACAAAGGCATAGGCCAGCAGGACGTTGACGATATTCCCGATGCCGGCTACCCAGACTGGGGTCAGAGCATCACCCGCCGCACGCAGCGCCGCGCTGATCACCGCCAGGAAGGAGAAGAAAACATTAAAGTAGATGAGTACTTTCAGATACTGCGCCGCTTCTGCAAGCATGGGTCCCTGCAGTCCGAATATCGCCACCAGCGGTGTGGCCAGCCACTGAATGATTACCCACAGTGACAGCGATGCTGCCAGGCAAGCCGCAGCTGACAGTTTTACAACACGGTCGGCTTCATCCAGGTTTCGGGCTCCCCAGGCGTAGGCGACCATGGTCGTGGTGCCGGCGGTGATCGAAAAAATGATCAGCTGGATCGCCATGTAGATACGGTCAGCTGCAATCACCGCAGCTACTGCCTCTGCACCTAGTTCCGCAACAATCTTGATGGCCGCAAGGTGCACCATCGACAGTAACAGGTTACCAACAATGGTCGGGCCTGCCAGCCTGAAAAGGCTCAGGCGGGGTGCTTCAGCGTTGGACACAGACATAGAATAATCCCGGAGAGAAGCCATCGGCACACAGCGACAATCAAGCCGCGCCGCGCGGATTGCGCTGCGAAGGATACGCCGATGTGGGTGCTTTGGCAAATTTGCGCAAGGCTGTGGTACGCTTGGCAACCTTGTCCGGACGGCCCGACTGGCCCATAGCCCCAGTGGAGAGATTTGTGCAACAACAACAGGCGCTTGTATCCGTGTCCCACTCAGTCGCCAGTCGTTTGGCAATACTGGCTGTCGCGTTCATCAACGGCTTTGTCATCATGTCCATAGAGCTGCTTGGCGGGCGGGTGCTGGCACCTTATTTCGGCAGCAGCGTCCATGTCTGGGGCAGCATTATCGCTGTATTCATGCTGTCTCTGTCGCTGGGTTATCTGTGGGGCGGCAAGTTGTCGCTGCGCAATCCCGGCCACCGGACGTTTATCAGTTTCTTCATTTTTGCGGCCTTGCTGTGCCTGCCCATCATCTATCTGGCTGACCCGGTGATGCGGACCATCTTCCTGTCGATTGAAGATCCGCGCTACGGTTCACTGTGGTCTGCCGTGCTGCTGTATTTTGCACCGATTTGTGTGATGGGCATGGTCTCACCGTACTCTGTGCGACTGCTCGTGCTGACGCAGGAGCACAGTGGCGGTGTCGCGGGAATGCTGTACTTCGTCTCGACATTGGGCAGTGCTCTGGGTACGCTGGCCACATCCTTTTACTTTGTCATGTGGTTTGAGATCAATCAGGTCATGTGGGGCTGTATCGTCGCCTTGCTGCTGTGCGCCGCCCTGATTGCCTTCTCCAGTCGCCACGCGATCAAGGAGCAGAAATCATGAATCTTCGTATCTGGTCGCCATTGCTTTGTGTGCTTGTGCTGATAAGTGCGGCGCCTGCAAGCGCTCAACGCCAGGTCATCCATGAAGAGCGCTCTCAGTACCGCAATGTGCTGGTCACTGAATTCAACGGTCAGCGCTGCATGCTGTTCAATATCCATCGCGGCGATATGAACCAGACCTGCATAGACCTGCGAAATCCCAAGCGTCTGGTATTTAACTATACCAAAATGAGTTTTGCCGGCCTGCTGCTCAATCCTGAGCCCGAGCGTATTCTGGTGGCTGGTCTCGGCGGTGGCACTATTCCGATGGTGATGCGTGAACTCTATCCTGAGGCAGAAATCGATGTGCTGGAAGTCGACCAGGCTGTGGTCAATGTGGCCAGGGAGTTTTTCGGTTATCAGGAAGACGAAAAGCATGAAGTGCACGTGGTTGATGCGCGAGTGTATATCAAGCGTGCCGGGCTGCGCGGTGACAAGTATGATTACATCGTACTTGATGCATTCTCGGGCGAATACATTCCCGAGCACCTGCTGACCCGTGAGTTTCTGGAGGAGGTCAAGGCGCTGCTGACTGATGATGGTGTCGTTGTTGCCAACACCTTTGCCTCCAGCGATCTCTACGACTATGAGTCGGTGACCTATCAGTCTGTGTTTGGTAAGTTCTATAACTTCAAGCGCGCCGGTAGTGGCAATCGGATCATACTTGCGACGAACGGTGAGTTGCCTGAGCTCGGCGATTTGCGCCGTCGCTCACGCGAACTATACGATGCGCTGGCACCGTATGACATGAATGTTCTGGAGTATCCGCCGCTGTTGACCACAGAGGCAGACTGGGATGAATCAACACGCATACTGACCGATCAATACTCACCGGCCAATCTGCTGAACTAAATCAGTATTAATGGCTCTTGGCAGGCTGGCCCGTTGTGGGTTTGCGATGCTCGAGCAGTTCAAATAGCCCCATACCTGCCAGCATCGCGCCGACAAACACCGCTGCTTTGAGTTCGCCCGCGCCAAGTGCAACCAGTGCTGGGCCGGGGCAGAAACCGGCCAGCCCCCAACCAACACCAAAACCCAGGCTGCCCAGCACCAGGCGCCGGTCAATGGCTTTCTTGGTGGGCAGCCGCAGTGGCTCTCCCAGCAGTGATTGGCTGCGACCTCTGACCAGCGTGAATGCTATCAGTCCAACGGCAATCGCACCGGCCATCACCAGCGCCAGCGATGGATCCCAGGCACCGGCGAGGTCCAGGAACGAAAGCACCTTGTCTGGATTGGCCATTCCGGACACCAGCAGACCGATACCAAAAATCAGGCCGGTGACGAAGGCTGAGATAAATGTTTTGTTCATGACAGGACGTGCCTCATAATGAAGACAGTCAAAAAGCCGGTTGCCATGAAGGCCAGTGTGGCTATGACCGAGCGGGGAGAAAGCCTCGATATTCCGCAAACGCCATGTCCACTGGTGCAGCCTGCACCGTAACGGGTGCTTATTCCAACCAGTAATCCTGCGATGATCAAAAGAGGGTAGTCCGCATCAATCTGAATGCCTGGCATGTCGGCAGCCAACAGCCAGACGGCAGGCGCCAGAAGCATGCCGAGGACAAACATGATGCGCCATGTGACATCACCAGTCTGAGGATTGAGCAGCCCGCCTACGATGCCGGAGATTCCTGCGATGCGGCCGTTCAGTAAAATAAACATCGCGGCTGCCAGCCCGATCAGCGCGCCGCCTGCCAGTGCCGCCCATGGCGTAAACGCAGCCCAGTCTATCGTCATTGGCAAGCTCCTACGGAATCGCCAACGATGGCTCGCAGTGCAGGCATCTGGGTAATGGTAATCTCGCGATTATTGACCCGAATGATTTCTTTTTTCTGCAGGGCCGAGAACACCCGGCTTACGGTCTCCAGTGTCAGCCCAAGGTATTCACCAATATCGCCACGCGTCATATGCAGCAGAAAGCGATCGGGAGACAGCTGGCAGCGCGCATGTCGGGCAGACAGGCTGAGCAGAAATGAGCTTAAGCGCTGCTCTGCTGTGTAGCTGCTGAGCAGGGTGTGTATCTGTTGATCCTTTACGATTTCATTGCCCATGATGGAAATGAACCGACTCTGCAGGCTGGGCAGTTGATGACCCAGTTTCTCCAGCTGTGAGAATGGAATCTCGCAAATGGAGGCATGCTCGAGCGCCATTGCCGACATGCCATGCCTGCGCGAACCAATGCCGTCCATGCCCAGGATTTCTCCAGGCATAAAAAAACCAGTGACTCTGCTTTTGCCATCACTACCGAGGAAGTAGGATTTGAAGCTGCCGCTGCGTACCGCATAGATGGATCGGAACTCATCGTTCTGGCGATAGAGATGTTCACCCTTTTTGAGCGGGCGGTTGCGTTCGATAATCCCGTCAAGCTGAACAATTTCTGACTCGTTCAGCGAAATAGGTAGACACAGATCGCTCAGCCGACAATTGCTGCAGCTTGCAGCCGGATTGTGCGGGCATGGGCGTGCTTTATTGACTATTTTTTGCGGGGCGATCCGAAAGTCGCCTGCCAGAGCGCCAGCGTTGCTAGAAGATTGAGACATGAATGCTCCGGAGGACTTGATCAGTTGCCGACGCGCACGGTCATGATGTCACAGGGAGCGCCGTGTAATACCTTGTTTGCTGTCGAGCCCAGCAACAGCTTCCAACCGGAGGTGCCGTGACTGCCGATCACTATCAGATCAGCTTCCAGTTCTTCAGCTTTGCTGCGAATCTCAGTCGCTGCAGCGCCGGCCATGACCAGTTGCCGGTCTTCGGGCACACCGTATTTTCCGCCGATATCCTTCAGGCGCTGCGCTGCGATGGCCATCGCCTCTTCCTGAAGCTTGGTCATGTTGATCGCATAGGCATCAATCGGATAAGCCGCCGCGACGGGCTCGACCACGTGGGCCAGGTAAAGCCGCGAAACATCGCCATCTGCCAGTTCAACAGCACGTTCGATGATCCTGCTGGATTCGTTGGATAAATCGACAGCGGTAATAATTGTCTTGTAAGCCATGGCCGTTCGCTCCTGTGTTAAGAACACATGCACGCTTTATCCGAGTGTAACCGAGGCGGCAAAAAATGAGAAGCGATGGCAAGCCATGCCTGCGGATTGATTCAGTTGCGCTATTGCCTTACTCTTTTCTGATAACCAGAGGCAAGCTTGCGACCGGTATCTGCGTTTAATCCACCGGTAACTGCCGTGATTGTCAACCAGCTGTGTACTTAACTCGAGGACAATTCAATGCGGGATCTGCAAAAGATTTTAGTTGTTATTGAGCCGGAACATGACACGCAACTGGCGCTGGGCAAAGCCTTGCGATTGGCAAGAGAGTCTGGCGCAGCTCTCGAATTGCTGATTTGCGATCATAACCCCTATCTGGAGGACGGTTACTATTTTGAACCACTCCAGGCCAGGCAGTTGCGGGAGGAACACGTTGCAGCTAATCGCAAGTTGCTGGAGGAAATGGCCTCTGTTATTCGGCCTCAGGGCATTACTGTCACGGTGGATGCCATGTGGGGTAATCCACCCTATCGCTATATCATTAACAAAGTGCTGGACAGCAATCCTGACCTGTTGGTACAGAGCAGTCGCCATCACGAAAAGATTTCACGACTGCTGCTATCTCACCAGGACTGGCAGTTATTGCGCTACTGTCCCTGCCCGCTGTTGCTGGTCAAAGATCTGCCATGGCCTGAGAAGCCGGTGGCAGTAGTTGCTGTGGACCCCAATCATGTAAACGACAAGCCTGCTGATTTTGATGTTCAACTAACAGCTGCCGGCAGTGAATTGCAGAAATTGACTGGGGGTAGTATGCATGTGTTCCACTCCTGCTATCAGCCGCCAGTGTCGGGTATGTACCCGGTTGCGGTCGATGTCGCGGAAGTTCGAGAGAAAACACGCGAATTGCTGGCCGATTTTTCGCTGAATGATTCACACTTGCACATTGAGCAGGATGAGGTAAAAAAATCGCTGCCTGCACTGCTGGATCGAATAGCGGCCAATATTCTGATCATGGGCGCCGTTTCCCGGTCGGCCCTGGATCATTTTCTGGTTGGCAGCACAGCCGAGAGGTTGCTTGACAGAGTAGCTCAGGATGTATTGATTCTGAAGCCCCAGGGTTTCAAAGGTAAGGTGAAAAAAGCCATGCCAGAGAGTCTCTGAGCCGGATCAGTAATGAGCGCTCACGTAACCAGTTGAGTGTGATCGGTTCAGACACCTCTGCGCGCAGTTCGAAGTATTGCCGCAGAGACTCGTTGAAGGGACGTGAAAATACTTCGACACCAAGTTCATAGTTTAGGCGCAGGCTGCGTGGATCGATGTTGGGTGAACCGATCAGCGCATACTCATCATCGACCAGCAGCAGTTTGCTGTGCACAAACGGCGGCGGTTGATAGCGTATATCCAGTCCTGATTCCAGCAGCTGCCGCACTGAGTTCCGAGAGGCCCAGTCAGCTATTTTGATATTGTTGGTGCCCGGCAGCAAAATAGTAATCTTGACCCCTCTAAGGCGTGCCGAAATAAGCGTGCCAATAAGATCAAAGGTTGGCAGAAAATAGGGTGTCATCAGGTACACCCGCTCTTTGGATGCGGCAATCACACCGTTGATCAGTTGACTAAGCTTGTCAAGATCCCGGTTGGGGCCATCAAGAATTAGCCGCGTCCAGGTCTCGGCTGATTCGTCATTGACATTACAGCCCCTGAATTTTTCAGCATCCGGGTCTCCGGTACAGTAATACCAGTCCTGCCAGAATGCCCATTCCAGCTCGTCGACAATCTTGCCGCGCAGACCAAAGTGTATGTCCTGCACGCGGTGCGGGTTGCTGGCGGAATTGGATAAATGGCGGTCACCAATGTTGGTTCCGCCGGTAAACGCCAGCAGGCCATCGACGATCATCAACTTGCGGTGATTGCGCATATTCAGGTTGAGTGATGGTGGGAACAGCTTCAGGGGGTTGAAGCGCGTGTACTGGATGCCCAGCTCCGAAAGATGACCACCAATGCGAGGCAGGCTCATCATCTCCCCCATACCATCGAGCAGCACTTTTACCTGCACGCCACGTCGCTGGGCGCTGGCCAGTGCCCGCGCAAAGTCCCGGCCAGTCTTGTTGTTGTCGAATATATAGGACGCCAGCAGTACTCGATCAGTGGCATTGTTGATGGCATCCAGCATAGCCGGATACAGCTTGTCGCCGTTCTCATATATTTGAATGTCGGAACAGGAGCTCAGGCCTTTTCTGGCCAGTGTCTCACCAATCAATGACAGCGGCCGAAATGAGGTGCCGTCTGGCTCGGCGATAGTCTGCAGGGAGTCACGATTGATCTTGGTGATATAGTCGCGCTGCGCCCTGGTTCGGACGCGATTGATGCCAAACAGCAGATACATTATCGGACCAGCCGCAGGCAGGATGATACACAGAGCAATCCATCCAAAAGCGGCTTTTGAGTCGCGCTTGTTTAGCAGTGCATGGCCGGCGGTAAGCAAACCCATGACGAGCAACAGCGGAGGTAGCAACCATACCAGCACGTCCTGTGTCGTCATGAGAGCTCAGCCTCTGGTCAGTTCGATGTCCGTTATCAAAGCGCAGTGATCGGAAAATTCACGCCAATTGGTGCCTGAAAGCTTAACACAGTCGTGGATATCGAATCCGCGCAGATAAATGCGATCCATTGGCAGCATCGGGAAAAACGCTGGAAAGGTCTCCGCGCATTTGCCAAACACACTTTCATGCGCTTCCACTACACCCAGCTTCTCTTTCAGCGTGCGGTGTGTGGTGCGGCGCCAGTCGTTAAGATCACCTGCGATGACAAGCGGTGCCGTGTCAGGAACCTTGCGTTGGATATAGTCAATCAGGTGGCGTGTCTGTAGCTGACGTTCCCGTTCAAACAGACCAAGGTGAATACACAGCAGGTGTACGTCGTCGGAGATGGTGCCGTGCAGGAAGCCGCGTTGTGAGAAGTTCACAAACGAAGCGTCGATGTTATCCCAGCTGACAAAAGGCAGTTCGCTCAGAATGGCATTGCCGTGGTGTCCGTGCTGGTAGATTGCGTTCTTGCCGTAGGCGTGATGAGACCAGACCGTATCTGCCAGGAACTCCATCTGGGACTCGTCGGGCCAGTGTCGCAAACGTTTACGATGCAGGGAATGGTCGCCGACGACCTCCTGCAGAAACACCAGGTTGGCTTTGCTGGCGCGCAGATGGTCGCGGATATGAGACAGCACCAGGCGTTTGGGCCCCATGCTGAATCCTTTGTGAATATTCAGCGTCAATACACGGAAGTGGGTCTCTGACATGGTTATGCCGGTTGCGACTTGTGCTTCATGACGAGGACGTCGCAGGGGGTGTCGTAAAGAATTTTTTCAGCGGTGCTGCCAACAATCGCCTGTTCCACCACATTGCGCGACAGTGCACCGAGTACCAGGATGTTGGCTTTTTCGCGCTTGATCGCGTGTGTCAGCGTTTTTGCAATATCACCGCGGGTCATGACCAGATTCTGCTCATCAATGTGATGCTCGTGAATCAATTCCAGCAGCCTGTCCCGGTGTTGTTGACGGACTTTGCGAATATACACCTCGGCATCGGTCACTTTGGGGAACATGGCGCTGAGATCAGGGAAGTAACAGTGAAATACGCGGGTATTGAGCTGCATGGCGCGGGCCAGGCTCGCTGTGGTCTCCAGCAACAGGTGATCCAGCGCATTCTGCTGCGCTTTGGCATGCATGGGGTCTACGGATGCCATCACGCAGCCGTCCTCAACCCAGGGCTGCGCTTTAACCAGAAGCAGGGGGGTTGGACAGTTTTTGACCAGGCGCCAGTCAGTGTTGGTGATCAGTATGCGTGCCAGCCGACCCGGTTTCTGAACACTTTTTAAAACCAAGTCCGGTTGTTCGCTGTCGATCAGCTTTAGCAATGCTTCAGAAGCGTTCTTGTCTGATGTAAAAACGCTGCGGGCTTCGATACCCTGGGCTTCGAAGCGCTGCTGCAGCGCATCCAGTCGGTCCTGGTAATGCTCCTGAAATTTTTGTTTCTGAGAGGAGAAAAATCGTGCTGTCAGACCGCTCTGGGTACTTTCTTCCTGTGCCAGGACGTTCGCTTTGTTCATGACCAGCACGACGCTGGCGCGGTAGTAGAAACCCAGCAGAATGGCACGGTCAATTACGTGGTCTTTGTCATTGTCAGGGTCAACAATGACCAGTATTTTTTTTAGTTTTTCCACTGCCGGTGCCCTTGCCTTGCGGTTGCGTCAACAGCAGACATATTGGGTAATCAGCAAAGTGATTGTCAAGGTGGAATGTTCTGGCCCTGAGACCGGGATCAGGGCGCGTGCTACTGTTTGATAGCCTGTTGCAGGTAAGCGGGCAGCGCAAAGGCGCCGGCATGCAGCTCAGGCGTGTAGTAGCGGCTCTGGATGCCAGTCGCCTGCCATCGCTCGCGCAACTCGGTCAGACTGGTCTGTCGTGCGGCTGGTGAGTCACTGGCCCAGGCAAAAGCCATGATTCCGCCAACATAGGTTGGCACGGCGGCGCAGTAGAAGTGCCAGTCCTCAAACAGCTTGCTGAATCGGGCAGCTGTGTTGGCTACTTCGTCAGTCTGCATGAAAGCCACTCCATTCTGGGTGACCAGAATGCCGCCCGGGTTGAGGCAGCGCTGACATCCAGCATAGAAGTCTTTGGTGAAAAGAACTTCACCAGGACCCATTGGGTCAGTGGAGTCAGAAATGATCACATCGAAGCTTTGGTCAGTGGTCTGCACAAAGTCAAAACCATCACCAATCACGATATTTGCGCGCGGATCATCGTAAGCCCCGTCGCTATGGGACGGAAGGTACTGACGTGCCATGTCAATTACAGCCTGGTCTATCTCGACCTGGGTGATATGCTCAACGCTTTTGTGACGGCACACTTCCCGAAGAATTCCGCCATCACCGCCGCCGATGATCAGCACCCGCTTCGCATTGCCGTGAGCAACAAGGGGTACATGTGTCAGCATCTCGTGATAGATAAACTCATCACGCTCAGTTGTCTGAACAACACCATCCAGTGCCATGACACGTCCGAACTGCGCATTCTCGAATATCACCAGGTGCTGGTGCTCGGTCTTGTGTTCGAACAGGATTTCGTCGACACGAAACGACTGTCCGTAACTCGCATAAAGCGTTTCGGTCCAACGTTGATCAGACATCTGAGGCTCGGCTTATTCTTCGCTGGCAGGCTGCGTCAGGCCGCGCAGCTGCTCGCCGACGGTTACACGCGTCGGACGGAAGGCACCTTTAAGTACGGGTACGGCCTTCTCGGGCGCAGCATCGCCGCACATGAAGATATCAAAGGCGGCGTATCCGCGCTCAGGCCAGGTGTGTACGCTGATATGCGACTCGGCCAGTACCGCAACGCCGGAGATACCGCCGTTGGGGGTGAAATGATGCAGATGGATGTGCAGCAGGGTGGCACCACAGACTTCGACGCATTCGCGGAACTTGGCTTCCATCAGCTCCAGGTCGGTCAGGTTCTCTGCACCCCAGAAGTCAATCAGCAGGTGTGTGCCAGCGAATTCGAGGCCATTGCGCTGAATGAAGTGATCCTTGGCGTCCGCGTCCGGTTCTCCGGCAAATGTGGGCCATTCACTCTCATTCGCACTGGTGGCGGCTGGTTTGAGAGACTCTTTTTTAAAGGAGGAGATTGCACTCATTATCCTTTCCCCAAAAAAAGATGGCGGTGAACTCATAGACCGTCTGTATTGCTGTGATTAAGCAGTTGCCGTCTGGACTATAAGCCTCCACACCATGCGTGGTTGATTTCGGTGATTTTCTGATGCTGTTCTGCGGAAAACTGCATGAAGCGACAGAGGGGGAGCAGTTTATTGATTTTTTAGGGAATTACAAGAGGTTTTCTGACTTTTTTTGGTGTTCCGGCGGCGTTTTCTGGGACAACGCGTCCGACTCCGGAACCTGGGTGGCAGTCCTCGGGTACACCCTCGCTCCTTGCCACCCAGTCCCCGACACCTCGATTGGGCCGTTTGCCGCGCCGCCAGCGGTCACAGAAACGCAGAGAACCTCATGTGATTCCAGTTCTTGGCGTTGCGGCGTGTTCTGGGTTCGGAGCGTCCGGCGCCGGAACCTGGGTGGCAGTCCTCGGGTACACCCTCGCTCCTTGCCACCCAGTCCCCGACGCCTCGATTGAACCGTGTCGCCACGCCGCCGGCAGTCAGAGAAACGCAGTGAACCTGTTGTGACCCCTGTTCTGGGCGATGACGGCGCGTTCTGGAATTGGTGCGTCCGTTGTTGGGATCAGGGCTTCAATCTTGAGGTTGGCACAAGGGGAGGGAGGTGGGTGTGTATAGAACCGCGGGAACTGGCACTGTAGTGAAATCGAGGTCTCGGGGATAGGGTGGCAAGGAGCGAGGAAAACCTGACGAGGACTGCCACCCTAGTTCCGAGGCCGGAAGCGATGAACTGAGTCCCGAGCCGCGAAGCGTGCGAGGTCGAGTTCCGCCCCGCCGGGTGAGTGGCGAAAGGATGCGATCCGGGCGGGATGTGACACCCACCTCCCGGACCGCTACCGAAACAGAAGTGCTTATAAGCCAACTCAGTGTCGGAGTGAGCGCTTAGCTGGCGTCGCGGATCATATTGCGGGCGATGATGATCTGCTGGATCTGCGAGGTGCCCTCGTAAAGACGGAACAGACGCACATCCCGATAGAAGCGCTCCACCGCGTATTCCGAGATATAGCCGGCGCCACCATGGATCTGCACTGCACGGTCTGCCACGCGTCCCACCATCTCAGTAGCGAACAGCTTGCAGGCTGCCGATTCCGTGCTGATGTTCTGTCCCTCGTCACGCTTGCGGGCAGCGTCCAGCACCATGCAGCGAGCCGCATAGGCCTCTGTCTTCGAGTCGGCCAGCATGGCCTGGATCAGCTGGTGCTCGGCGATGGGTTTGCCGAACTGTTTGCGCTCAATGGCATAGTGCAGAGCGTCGTCAATCAGGCGTTCAGCGATCCCTACGCTGAAACCAGCGATATGCAGACGGCCGCGGTCCAGCACTTTCATGGCGGTGATGAAGCCGTCGCCTTCCTTGCCGATCAGGTTTTCTGCCGGTACACGACAGTCTTCAAAGATGACATCGCAGGTGAGTGAGCCGGCCTGGCCCATTTTCTTGTCGATTGCACCCAGGGTGATGCCAGGTGTGCCTTTCTCAACGATAAAGGCGGAGATGCCGCGTGCACCCTTTATATCCGGGTTGGTGCGTGCCATGACATTGAATGTATCGGCGACCGGGCCGTTGGTGATATAGCGCTTGGTACCATTAATGATGTAGTGGTCACCGTCTCGAACCGCGGTGGTTTTTACTGAGCCGGCGTCGGAGCCGACATCTGGTTCGGTCAGACAGAAACAGCCTACCCACTCGCCACTGGCATATTTGGGGAGGAACTTCTGCTTCTGCTCTTCAGTGCCGTCGAAGACCACAGCCGCCGATCCGATACCATTGTTGGTACCCAGGATGGAGCGGAAGGCCGGCGACGTGCGACCCAGTGCTAATGCGACATAGATCTCTTCTTCCATGGTCAGGCCGAGGCCGCCATATTCTTCAGGAATGGTCATGCCGAACAGTCCGAGGTCTTTCATTTCCTGAATGATCTCGTCGGGAACCTTATGGGTTTCTGCTACTTCCTGCTCAACGGGAATCAGCCGTTCCCGCACAAAACGTTCAACCATATCAACGAGTTGGTTGAGAATTTCCTGGTCTCGGATCATGCGTAACCTCAAATAGTAAAAGCGCTGTTTTTTATCGAACGAAAGTTCGACATAATACCCCGAACGAGCGTCCGAGTCGAACTGCACGGCTCCAAAAGCTTGTGCTACCATTGCGGCCCTGCCGATTCTGTATGTTATGGGGAACAAGAGAAGAATTCTATGAGTCAGTTACAAGAAGCCTATATATATGATGGTGCCCGCACGGCTTTTGGTCGTCATGGCGGCGCGCTCTCACCGATCCGCCCTGATGATCTGCTGTCGCACGTCATTCGCAGCGTTGTGGGGCGCAATGTGTTTGACCCGGCGGCCTATGAAGACGTCATCATGGGCAATACCAACCAGGCCGGGGAAGATTGCCGCAATGTTGGCCGCTTTGCCGCGCTGCTGGCGGGTCTGCCAACAACGGTGGCCGGTCTGACTGTCAATCGCCTGTGTGGATCAGGGCTGGCTGCAATACTGGACGCCAGCCGGGGTGTCAAAGCCGGCGAGGGCTCCCTGTTCCTGGCGGGTGGTGTTGAGTCGATGAGCCGGGCACCACTGATTCTTTCCAAGGCCCAGACGGCATTCGATCGTGGTCAGCAGATCGCTGACAGTACGCTGGGAGCGCGATTCACCAATCCGCTGATCTCCAAGAACTTCGGCGATGACACCATGCCACAGACGGCAGACAACATCGCCAAAGACCTGGGTATCAGCCGTGAAGACAGCGATGCGTTTGCTGCTGCGTCCCAGTCGAAATATGAAACTGCACGTGCAGCGGGCTTTTTCCAGGAAGAGATTGTTCCGGTTGAAGTGCCTCAGGGGCGCAAAAAGCCGCCACTGGTGGTTGACGCTGACGAGCATCCACGCCCTCAATCGACTCTTGACGTGCTGAGCGGGTTGCGAACACTGTTTGATGGTGGTGTGGTTACTGCAGGTAATGCATCAGGCATTAACGACGGCGCCGCCGCATTGATCATCGGTGACGAGGCGATTGGACAGAAATACGGCGTAAAGCCACGCGCACGTATCATCGCTGGCGCTGTGGCAGGCGTCGAGCCGCGTGTCATGGGCCTGGGGCCGGTCTTTGCCATTCGCAAGGCTCTGCAACGCGCCGGCCTGACGTTGAAAGACATGGACATCATTGAAATCAACGAGGCGTTTGCTACCCAGGTGCTGGGTTGTCTGAAGATGCTCGAGATCGATTTCAGCGATAAACGCGTAAACCCCAATGGTGGTGCGATTGCCGTGGGTCACCCGCTGGGTGCCTCGGGTGCCAGGATCGCCATCACGACACTGCGTCAACTCGAACGCACCGGTGGTCGATACGCAGTGATCAGCCTTTGTATTGGTATCGGTCAGGGCGTCGCAGCCGTCATTGAGCGACTCGACTAATCAATCATTCACTTACAAGGAATTTGCTATGTCTAGTGTAGTCAGCTACGAAATCGTCAATAATATCGGTGTCATCAAGGTCGACAGCCCACCCGTCAATGCGTTGTCGCAGGCAGTGCGCGAAGGTATTCTGGATGCTGTCAACGCCGCACAGAAAGATGACACTGATGCCATCGTTCTTATGTGTGAGGGTCGTACCTTTATCGCTGGTGCGGACATTACCGAATTCGGCAAACCACCGCGTGATCCATCACTGCCAGCCGTGCTGGGCGCACTGGAAAATTCTTCAAAGCTGGTTGTCGCAGCCATTCATGGCACAGCTCTGGGTGGTGGCTTTGAGACGGCCCTGGCCTGTCATTATCGTTGTGCGGTCCCGTCTGCCAAAGTCGGGCTGCCTGAGGTAAAACTTGGCATTCTTCCGGGGGCAGGTGGCACACAACGCGTTCCTCGTATAGCTGGGGTCAAGGCCGCCCTGGAAATGATTACATCCGGCAATCCTGTTGCTGCAGCAAAAGCAAGCGACATGGGATTGATTGATGAAGTGTTGGCTGGAAAAGACCTGAAATCAGAAGCAGTTGCCTATGCACGCGATCTGGCTGATTCAGGCGCACTGCTGAAACGTATTCGTGATATCAAGATTGACCCGGCAAGCATTGAACCTGGCTTCTTTGACGCCTACCGCAAGCAGGTTGCCAAGCGTGCGCGAGGTCAAATTGCTCAGGACCGCATCGTCTCTTGCGTTGAGGCGGCTGTGAATCTGCCGATGGACGAGGGTCTGGAAGTCGAGCGCAAACTGTTCTCAGAGCTTGTCAGCTCACCGCAGTCAAAGGCCATGCGCCATGCTTTCTTTGCCGAGCGTGAAGCTGCCAAGATTAAAGACCTTCCCAAAGACACACCAATCCGTGACGTCAAGCACGTTGCTATCATTGGCAGCGGCACCATGGGTGGTGGTATCGCCATGTGCTTTGCCAACGTCGGCATCCCTGTGACGCTGGTTGAGCTGAACCAGGAAGCACTGGATCGTGGTCTCGGCATCATCCGCAAGAACTACAGCATCACCGTTCAGAAAGGCAAGATGTCAGAAGCCGACATGGAAAAACGCCTGAAGCTGATCGACGGAACCACCAGCTATGACGATATCAAGAACGTCGACCTGGTCATCGAAGCGGTATTTGAAAATCCGGACATCAAAAAAGAAGTGTTTGGCAAACTCGATGCGGTCTGCAAGCAGGGCGCCATTCTTGCCACCAATACCTCCTACCAGGACGTCAACATGATCGCCGAGGCGACCAGCCGTCCGCAGGATGTGGTAGGCATGCACTTCTTCAGCCCTGCCAATGTCATGAAACTGCTGGAGGTGGTGCGTGGTGACAAGACAGCGGATGATGTGCTGGCAACAGTCATGAAACTGGGCAAGACCATTGGTAAAGTGTGTGCACTGTCACGTGTCTGCTACGGCTTTATTGGCAACCGTATGCTGCAGGGCTACGGTCGTCAGGCGCACATGCTGTTGCTCGACGGCGCTACGCCTACTCAGGTGGATGCCGCCGCCGAGAAATTCGGTATGGCGATGGGTCCGCTGGCAGTGGGCGATCTGGCAGGACTGGACATCGGTTACAAGGCGCGTCAGGCATTGGGCACCAAGCCAGATCCGCGGACCTGCATCATCGCTGATGCGCTGGTAGAAATGGATCGTCTGGGTCAGAAATCAGGTGCCGGGTATTACAAATATGACGCGGCGACCCGAGCCCGTCAGGCAGACCCTGAAGTAGAAGCGCTGATCAAGGAAAAAGCAAAAGAGCTGGGTATCGAACAGCGTGACATCAGCGAAGAAGAAATTGTCGACAGGCTGTTCTTCCCGCTGATTAACGAAGGTGCGCTGATTCTCGAAGAGGGTATCGCCCAGCGCCCCGGAGATATCGATGTTGTCTACCTGTATGGCTATGGTTTCCCGGTGGCCAAGGGTGGTCCGATGTTCTACGGCGATCAGGTGGGCCTGAAGCAGGTCTACGATCGTATTTGTGAGTTCCGCGACAAGCTGGGAGCCGACTACTGGCAGCCGGCTCCGCTGCTGGAGAAGCTTGCCAAAGAAGGTAAGACATTCGCAGACTGGGCAAAGGACAACGGCTGATCAATCCATAGCTCAACGACAGGAGCACACATGATTTCTTACCAGACTGCGGCGCCAGGCGCGCCGCTGCAACGCGTTGAGTCCGATACGCCACAGCCGCAGGGCAGTGAAGTATTGGTGAAGATGGTGGCCTGCGGTGTCTGTCACTCAGACATTCACCTGCATGACGGTGAGTTCAATCTGGGCAATGACAAGAAGCTCGACGTGGGCAGATCCGGCCTGGTGCTGGGTCATGAAATCTTTGGTGAAGTAGTTGCCGTGGGGCCAGATGCGAAGGGTGTCGCTGTCGGTGATCGACGCGTGGTTTATCCCTGGATCGGTTGTGGTGAATGCGCCAGCTGCCGGCGCGGCGAAGAGCATTTATGTACACCGGGCCGCGGTCTGGGCACTGTCAATCAGGGTGGTTTTGCTGAGTATGTTGTGGTGCCTCACCCGCGGTACCTGTTCGACAAAGGTGAGGTTTCTGACTCGCTTGCATCGACATACGCGTGCTCCGGTCTGACTGCCTACAGCGCGCTGAGAAAGGTCGGTGCGCTGACCGATGGCGACGAGGTTGTGCTGATCGGTGCTGGTGGTGTCGGCATGATGGCGCTGCAGATCGCTCTTGCCATTGGCATCAAGCCAATAGTGGTCGACATAGACGACCAGAAACTGGCTGCTGCGGCAGAGCTCGGGGCGAAAGCGGTGTTTAACTCCAGTGATCGTGCAGCAAGCAAGGAAATCAAAAAGCTGACTGCCGGCGGTGCCTACGCGGCCATCGATTTTGTTGGCGCGGAGGCATCAGTCAACTTTGGTCTGGGCTGCCTTCGTAAGGGTGGCAAGATCATTATCGTGGGTCTTTATGGTGGAGCGTTGAACATGCCACTGCCGTTTATACCCATGAGCGCCCGTATTATTCAGGGTACCTACGTTGGCAGTCTGCAGGAAATGGGTGAGCTGATGGAGCTGGTTCGAGCTGGCAAAATTGCACCTATCCGCATTGAGGAACGCCCACTGGACCAGGCCACACAGGCGCTGGCTGACCTCAAAGCGGGTAAAGTGCAGGGTCGTGTAGTGCTTCGCGGCTGAAAAAAAAGAACGCAATGCAAAAGCCCCGGTCAGGATTTGAACATCCGGTCCGGGGCTTTTGCATTTCTGTGATTTGATTGGCATTTGTCCGTCAAGATCGCTATTCTCGAATTCTGCCCTGAAAACCAAAATACCAAAACGGGTCACAGAAGAGGAGAAGCTCCATGAAGCCAGCTGCCAGACAATTGCGCCGTCTTGCCCTGACGGCCGCGCTACTGACACCCCTGTCAGCAATCGCGCAAACCCCCGAATCCGGACTGCCCATGGCCGAGCCAGAAACTGTCGGCATGTCCTCCGAACGCCTGCAACGTATTGATGACTTTACCCAGCGTTATATCGACGATGAGATGGTTGCCGGCACAGTAACGCTGGTCGCGCGCAAGGGGCGTGTTGTGCATTTCAGTGCGCAGGGTATGAAGGATGTTGAACGCAATCAGCCGATGACGAGGGACACCATTTTTCGCATGGCATCGATGACCAAACCGATCGCCTCCGTCGCCTTGATGATGCTTTATGAAGAAGGCTGGTTCCAGCTGGATGATCCTATCTCGGACTGGCTGCCAGAATTCTCTGACATGATGGTGCAGGTTGAGGACGAGGCGGGCAACACGCGGCTTGAACCGGCCAGAACACCAATCACGTTTACCCACATACTGACTCACACTGCCGGACTGATGAACAGTTACCGGGGTGACGTAGCCCGATATTCCCGTGTGTCCCAGGTCATGGGTGACGAGGACCTGGCCAGCTGGACTGAGCGGCTGGCAACTCTGCCACTGCGTTACGAACCAGGCACGCGCTGGGAGTATTCAGCTGCGACCAGCGTTGTCGGTCGTCTTGTGGAAGTCATTTCGGGGCAGGACCTGGATACGTTTTTCCGCGAACGCATTTTTGAACCGCTTCAGATGCGTGATACCTACTTCTACCTGCCGCCAGATAAGGTCAATCGCTTTGCCACACTTTACGGGCCCAATCCTGACGATGAAAACCGTATGATGCTGACCGAAGTTGGCGACAGCAACAGTCGCTATGTCGCAGAGCCGCGTAATTTCTTTTCAGGTGCAGGTGGTCTGGTATCTACAGCGCATGACTATGTGCGTTTCCAGCAGATGATGCTCAATGGCGGTGAGCTGGATGGGGTCAGATTGCTTGGCAAGAAAACAGTAGAACTGATATTTGCCAATCACACTGGCGACCTGCCATTGTGGTTGAGTGGTCCTGGTATGGGCTTTGGGCTGGGTTATTCCGTTGTGCTTGACAGGGCAGAAGCCCACACGTCTGACAGCGAAGGTTCGGTGTCCTGGGGCGGCGCATTCGGCACTCTGTTCTGGATTGATCCGGAGGAGGAGCTGGTGGCAATCATTTTGACCCAGATCCGTCCTTACAGCCACATTCGCATCCGCGAAGGATTCCACAATGTCGTAAATCAGGCGATTGTGGATTAGGTTAAAAGATTCGTTTTTCACGTCGCCTGCAGTGTGTCCTATCGACACTGCCGGCGACGTTTGTCTGCAGAGATCACCACCGCCAGTCGTTTGTGTGCGCGGGATATTTCCTGAAACTGTACCTGTTCGCTCGCCGATAAAACGCGCATAATGCGCGCAAATTTTCTTAAGAGTAATCTCCATGACCCTGCGGGAATGGTTCTGGATCGTATTTCTGGGTGCGGTCTGGGGCGGCTCATTTATTTTTAATGCACTGCTGATTCGGGAGTTGAGCCCGCTGTGGGTGACAGCGTTTCGTGTTGGTATTGGTGCGCTGGGCTGCTGGCTGTTCCTGATGGCGATGCGTAAGGCTGTGCCGCGCGATCCGGTTTTATGGTTGAAGCTTGGATTGCTGGGCGTGCTTAACTACGCCATTCCGTTTGCCCTGTTTCCGTTAGCGCAGGCGCAGTTGGCCAGTGGTGTGGCGGCAATCATCAACGCACTGACGCCTATCATGACGGTGATCGTGTCGCATTTCTGGCTTAATGGCGAACGCATGACCTGGAGTAAAACGGTTGGTGTGGTTGCTGGTTTTTCCGGGGTTGCGATTCTGGCGTCTCCAGCACTGCTGGCCGACGGCAATTCGCGGGTATGGGCAATCGGCGCCTGCCTGTTGGCGACCCTGTGTTATGCGCTGGCTTTGAACATTGTGCGTAGCTTCCGGCATGTCGAACCCACGGCACTGACGTCCATAGCTTTAACCGGGTCAGCCGTCGCAGCCATTCCTGTGGCTTTGGCTGCGGATGGTTTGCCTGTGATGGTGATGCCATCTTCCTGGGCCGCGGCGCTGGCGATTGGTCTGATCTCCACTGCGTTTACATTTCAGATCATGTACCGCTTGTTGCCGCTGGTTGGCGCAACCAATTTCTCCACGACCACGCTGATTGCGCCAATCTCTGCCATTATCCTGGGTACCCTTTTTCTGGGAGAGACCATACTCCCATCACACCTGCTGGGTATGGCCGTGATCTTTCTGGGGCTGACTTTTATAGACGGTCGATTGCCACGCTTGTTGCGAGGCATGTTCGCCAGCGCAACACAGTCTGAATAGTCCAGTACCAGCTGCCCTGGTTGTAGAACGAGTGGCACGTAACTTTACGGAAATCACTTCTGCTGCAGATATACGTCCATCGCGCGTATGTCATTTAGCGTAGCAATTCCTCGATGCATCTCTATCGGTTCATGCTAGACTCAAGTTGAAATCCTGTTCGGTTAACAGCTGGCCGGGATAGCGTTTTCGCGATGAGGCTACGAGAGAGGAACTTCTCATGAACGGCCCAATGTCCCGCCGCGCGTTGCTGGCCCTGACTGCGCGACTTGCAAAACAATCCTGCATAGTACTGACCCTGCCCATGGTGCTAAGCGGCTGCGAACGTGCTCGTCAGTCGGCTGCAGAGGGAGCACTTTTTTCAACGCTCAACTCCGATGAAGCCAGTGAGCTGGCTGCCATTGCATCACGCATCCTGCCCAGCGACGAGACGCCAGGTGCCAATGAGGCCGGGGTGATCCATTTTATGGATCATGTGCTGGGCGATGGGCGCGATGATGAGCTTGCATTGCTTCGGGTAGGGCTGCTGGAACTACAGGCTATGGTCCAACAGAGTTTTAATACACCCACGTTTGCCAGCCTCGATAGCAGCCAACAGGATGAGTTGCTGACACGCATTGAATCAACCCAGTTTTTTGGCACCATGCGCTTCCTCACCGTTGCCGGTATGTTCGCGCTGCCAGAGTATGGTGGCAGTGCGGACCTGCCCGGCTACCGTATGATCGGCTTTGAAAGCCGACATTTCTGGCAGCCGCCTTTCGGTTATTACGACGCGGATTACGCCGCGAGGGGGGAGTAGGTCATGGCTGAAGCGAACAACTCCCTGCCGCATTTCGACACCCGTACGGACGTTGATTTTGTCATTATTGGCTCTGGCGCGGCCGGCGGTATCATGGCCAGAGAACTCAGTACGGCAGGCTTTTCTGTCGTGGTGCTGGAGCAGGGCCCGCATTTGCAGGCTGGCGATTTTCGTCACGATGAATGGGCTTATGATATCAATAGTGAACTTACCTGGAGCGTAAGGCAGGGCCACCCTCAGACGTTCAGGAAAACCGAAAACGAAGAAGCGCAGCCCGTCGAACGTGCCCTGAGTTACGCACACAACGTGGGTGGTAGCAGTGTGCATTATTCGGGCAACTTCTGGCGCCTGCGACCCATTGATTTTATGGAGGCAAGTGTCAAAGGCACTATCGCCGGAACCAATTTCACCGACTGGCCGATCAGTTACGAGGAACTCGAGCCGTATTACTCCCGGGTAGACTGGGAAATTGGCGTGTCAGGGCTCCAGGGGCCATGGGATCCGCCCCGGTCGCGCGATTATCCCTGCCCTCCCATGCCTGTGAAGGGGTCTGATGTTCTGTTGGAGCGCGCTGCACGTCAGCTGGGGCTGACTGCCTATCCTGCCCCCGTGGCCATTCTTTCCCAACCACACAATGGGCGTCCAGCCTGCACGCACTGTGGCTTCTGTAATGGGTATGGGTGTGAGATGAACGCCAAATCTTCCACCATGATTGCCATGATTCCGCAGGCGCTGGCTTCCGGAAATTGCGAGTTGCGCACCGGCTGCACGGCAGCGCGAATAGATACCGATGACAGCGGCCGCGTGCGGGAGGTGGTCTACTGGGATGCTGATGGTACAGAACAGGCACAACGTGCCAAAGCGGTCGTGCTTTGTGCCAATGGGGCGGAAACGCCGCGTCTGCTGCTGCTCTCTGCCAACAGTCAATTTCCGGATGGCCTGGCCAACAGTAGCGGTATGGTCGGCAAAAACCTGATGTTCAATGCCCATTGCTCCGTGGTCGGTCTGTTTGAGCACCCGGTGAATGCCTACAAGAGCGTGCCTACAACCCGTGTTGTTCATGATTATTATGAGATAGACCAGACCATGGGTTTTTATGGTGGTGGTGGTATTGATGGTCGGCATCCCTCCCGTGGCATGCCAATGGGGCTCGCGCTGCGGGGCAGCCTTTTCGACGGTCCCAGCTGGGGAAGTGAATTCAAGCGCCATCTGAGTCAGGAATTTACACACACTGCTGCGTTTAACGGGCACACGACCTCGCTTCCCCTGTCCAGTAATAACGTCAGCCTGGATCCGACCCTGAAAGACAAGTGGGGAAGACCGGCGCTGCGCTGCACCTACATGGATCATCCGGATGACATCGCGACCATGAAGTTTTTCCATGACAGATGCTCAGAGTTGATGTCAGCGGCCGGAGCCATAAAACAAACCGGTTATTACGCCCAGAACGGTCAGAACGGCAGCGTACATTTGCTGGGTACCTGTCGCATGGGCGATGACCCAACCAACTCTGTTATCGATCGATACCATCGCGCCCACGATGTGCCTAACCTCTATATGGTAGATGGCAGTAGTCTGGTAACTTCCGGACGCGGTCAACCCACCATGACCATCATGGCACTGGCCTTCAGGGCCGCGGACAATATTATTCAGGCAGCCAGACGCGGCGAGATTTAATTATCGCCGCGAGACCGCTCTGCGCTGGCTGCATAACTTGTCTGCAGCATAACAGGCAGTGCACTGGAGATTGGTTCATACCTTGGGCAGGGTGATGATAACCTCGTTGTCCGTTGCCTCTTTGCTCATGCCCAGACTGTCAACGGGCCGATTCAGCGTAAATTGCCTGGAGAACTGACTGCTGCTGAAAAAGCGCTGAGTTGATCCGTTAGCGGTTTCGTTGACTTTAGAGCTGATAGCGCCACTGACGGTCAGGCGCTGGTCATCAACTTCTGTGTTCAACTCCAGCTCGCTTCCTTCAGGTACCGTGATACGGACCCGGTATGCCTCTGTGTCTTCCTCGATACGGATATCCGGCTGCGCAGTTGTGGCAGAGAACAGGCTGCCACGTTGTGCCTGGCCAAAACCGAGGGTGGCGCCTTGCATCCAGCGATCAATCTGCTGCTGCATGCGGTTCATTTCAGCAAACGGGTCCCAGCCGGTCATAGGCGCCGACTGAGTCAGAGGAGGATTTTGGGGGATGTCCTGCGTTTCCAGACGACGCAGCCAGCCCGGCTCAGAGGATGACGACGTATCGCGCTGGACACTGCTCATGTTGTCAAGTTGTTGTTGCAGCTGCCAATTGGACCAGGCCAGCCAGGCGGTAAGCGTCAGGCAAAGACCCAGTCCGGCAGCCATCAGTGTGATGATGCGACTGTTCATGGGTATCAACCTCGTTGTTTATCCAATTGGACAGATAAGGTCTGTCCTCAGGATTTCAAGAGGCTGACACTGAATGTGGTAGCCGCAGTAATAGTCTGATCAGACTTCGGGTTTCAGTCTGGAATACAGTTCCTGGGCATCATAGGTGTTTTGGCCGCTCGGACGCTCACCGTTGCCCATGCGGATTTCCATGATGACCTCGACGGTACTGCGTGAGTCTCCCATGGTTGTCACACCAGCTCCATACTGTGGCACAGGGCGCTGATAGGTTGTACAGGTTAACAGACCACAATCCTGAACGGTTGCGTACCGGGCGCTTGAGGCAGATACGGAAACGGATGGCTCGGACTGCTGGTTGTTGACCAGCGTGTCGCGACTGGCGACGTCAAACCAGTCATAGCCCTTTTCCAGGGTCAATTCGCTGGCGCGCAGCATGGCATAATCCATCGCGCGGCCGGCATCGTCGCCGCGGCCTCGGAACTGAACGCGATACTGGTCCTGTGACAGTTCGCGGTGCGAATATCCATAGCCGCCATTCTCGGCAGCGCGGTAGGCAGGCTGCGACGCGCAGGCAACCAGCAGGAAAGTAACGCCAGTTAAAAGCATCAGTTGGCTGATTTTTCGTGTACTCATTGTTATGCCTCCAGTGTGCATAGCGTCTGTTAGTCTCGATACGTTAACGGACGGGGACGCGGATCTATTCCATAGCCCGAGACGTCAGGAGCCGGTTGCAGGCAGGCCAGAGTGCCTCAGGATTCGGCCGCTTCTTGACCTGATGGTCCTCATCTAGGACTATGACCCTTGTATTCATCAGACTCGCCCTACCGCCTGGTACTACTGATGTGCCCAATTCGCTATTAATAAGGAAGGAATCATGAAAAAAATAAGCCTGACAGCATTGGCGTTCTGTTGCTCGGTCATGCTCTTGAATGGCACCCATGCACAAACACAAACAAGAATCATTAATGGCAAGCCTGCCTCGACATCATCCTATCCATGGATGGCCAGCCTGTTTATTCAGGGTGGCAAGGACAGTGAGAATGGTGGTGGTTGCGGCGGAAGCCTGATAGCGCCCGGCTGGATACTCTCTGCAGCACACTGTTTTTTGAACACAGCGGGTGATGCCCTGGCAGACGATCCGGCATCGCTGGTGACAGTCACTCTTAACTCGGACAACATCAATAACGTGAGCAGTGGCGCCGTCGTGCGCTCCGCCAGTCGCGTCATCATTCATCCGAGCTATAACCCCGACGCAGAGACCAGCCCGAACGCCAATGACTTCGATATTGCGCTGGTGGAGCTGGCCTCCCCGGTCAATCTGACACCGGTAAAACTTTTCACCGGTGCGTTGCCGGCCCACATCCCCACCATCGTTGCCGGTTGGGGCGCGACAGTGGGTGACGGAACGAGTCCTTCCGACGATCTGCTGCAGACGCAGGTAATTACTGTTACGACACCGGTGTGTGAAGCAGCCCACGAGGGTTTGATCACATCTAACATGTTCTGTGCCGGCAGCTTTGCCGATATCGACACATCAGACACCTGCCAGGGAGACAGCGGAGGACCATTGTTCGTTAAGCTGAATGGTAATCAGGGTGCGCTGCAGATTGGCTTGAGCAGTTTTGGCGGCAGTGAGACAGCGAATTGTGGAACACCGGGATCACCTGGTGTCTATGCAAAGATACCGGCGCTGTTCAGCTTCATCAGTGACAATGTAACGGGCATCACAGTAGTTGATTCGCTGGCGGAGGTGCGGGCAGATATCAACGTCTACGACCCGGTTGCAGATCTGGTGACCATTCCCAAGGTGTATGTGGATAAAGTGAACTACTCAGTCACTCTGAAGCATACCGGTAATCTGAATTTCTTCCTGGCCAGCGCCGCAGAGAACACCAGCGACAACCCCGACGCCGTGCCGTCATTTTTTGATGGCGGCAACAACAAGCTGATTCTTCCGCTGGTGCGTGTGGGCGCCGAGACCTTTAATGTGACCCTCCGACACCTGGGTGAATTCAAGTTCGCAGTTGAGAAGGCCGATCTGGTTCAGTAGAGAGGCGCGTCAAACTTGTTCGCGCCCCCTATAATTCCCAGAGCCCTATGGGCTCTGGGGTGCTTACGACAGTTCCTTGACCGCCACGATCAGTTCATTAGCCACTTTCTGTCCGTCACCAAACAGCATACGGGTGTTCTCCGCAACAAACAGCGGGTTTTCGACACCCGAAAAGCCAGTGCCACGACCGCGTTTAACAACAATGACATTCTCAGACAACTCAGCATGCAGAGTTGGCATGCCAAACAGGGGGCTGTTGGGATCTTTTTTGGCGGCTGGATTGACCACGTCATTGGCGCCAATTACCAGCGTTACTGTGGTATTGGCGAAATCGGCGTTGATGTCCTCCATGTCGTAGATCAGATCGTAGGGAACACCCGCTTCAGCCAATAACACGTTCATATGGCCTGGCATGCGTCCTGCGACCGGGTGAATGGCAAACTTCACTTTTACGCCCTTGTCAGTTAACAGCTGAGTCAGTTCCCAGATCTTGTGCTGCGCCTGCGCAACTGCCATGCCGTAACCCGGCACAATGATCACCTGACTGGCATAAGCCATCATGATGCCGGCATCCTGTGCCTGCACTTCTTTTTGAGTGCCACCGTCTTCGTCCCCAGACGCCTGAGCGGAATGGCCTGTTCCAAAGCCACTGAAAAACACATTCGAGACCGAACGGTTCATGGCTTTGGCCATCAGGTGAGTCAGCAGGGTGCCGGCTGAGCCGACCACCGTGCCGGCGATGATCATTGCCGCATTGCCCAGCACATAACCCTCGAAGCCGACCGCAAGCCCCGTCAGGGCGTTGAACAGGGAAATGATCACTGGCATGTCTGCGCCGCCAACCGGCACCGTGATAAAGATTCCCAGCACCAGTGCTATCGCAAAGAAGGCAATGATCAGATTGAGGCTGCCGTTTGTGTAAACACTGACCGCCACAGCCACCAGCACGATGGCCAGTATCAGATTGATCAACTGCTGCTGTGGCAGCAGACGATTGCTGTTCAAACGACCATCCAGTTTGGCCCAGGCGATGATGCTGCCAGAAAAAGCAATGGTGCCAATGATGGCGCCAAGAATCGCCAGGATCGTCACATCGGCGCCCAGGTAATCCGGCACGCTGCTGGCGTAACCTCCGCTTACTGCAGCCTGGGCCTTTAGCAGTTCCACTGCTGCAATTGCGGCAGCGGCACCGCCACCCATGCCGTTGTACATGGCGATCATCTGTGGCATGTCAGTCATCGCCACGCGCTTTCCCGTGTACCAGGCATAACCTCCGCCCAGTGCAATCGCGATTATGATCAGAATGACATTGGTGGATGCCTGTTCATTGCCGGTGATCTCTTCTGCGGCAAAGGTGACAAGTGTAGCGACCACCATACCCGCGCCGGCCCAGTGAATGCCGCGCCGGGCGGTGACTGGCGAACTCATCTGCTTGAGCCCGAGAATGAACATGATGGCTGCCAGCAGGTAGCTGATCTGAATAATAAGTTCCATTTATTTTTTGTCTCCCTGCTTGTTTGTGCTCTTGAACATTTCCAGCATGCGCTCAGTCACCACATAGCCGCCAACCGCGTTGCCGGCAGCAAGTAACACTGCTATAAAGCCTATGACCTGTTGCGATGTGGTTTCTGCAATGCCAAGCGCGATCATCGCGCCTACAAGGACAATGCCGTGAACGAAATTGGAGCCCGACATCAACGGGGTGTGAAGAATCACCGGCACACGGCTGATGATTTCGAATCCGGTAAAGCCGGCCAGTAGAAAGATGTAAATCGCTGCGAGTCCTTCGATCATGTTGTTCTCCCCCTAGTTAGTGCTTGCCTGCAGTCGCTCTTGCACTGCATCGTTGATGATGTCGCCAGCGTGAGTGATCAGGCTGTCTTTGAGGATCTGATCGTCCAGATCTATCTGGAGCGAGTCCTCTTTGATGATCAGGCCGAGCAGATTGAACAGGTTTTTTGCGTACAATTCACTGGCATGGTTGGGTACAGTTGATGGCACGTTAATCGGTCCATAAATGGTCACGCGGTTATGCATCACGGTCTCACCCGGTCGGGTGAGTTCGCAATTACCACCACCCTCTGCGGCCAGATCCACAATCACCGCGCCGCCTTTCATGTTGTTGACCATGTCTGTGGGAATAATGCGGGGCGAGGCGCGGCCGGGAAGGGCGGCAGTACAGATAACGACATCCGATGCCGCAACGTGGCGGGCGAGGATCTCCTGCTGTTTTTGCTTTTCTTCCTCGGTCAGTTCCCGGGCATAGCCGCCGCTGCCTTCAGCCTTGATGTCGATATCAACAAATCTTGCACCCAGTGATTCAACCTGTTCCTTGACGGCAGCGCGTACGTCATAGGCTTCGACCATGGCGCCCAGTCGGCGTGCCGTGGCAATTGCCTGCAGGCCGGCCACGCCGGCACCAATGACCAGTACTTTGGATGGACGCACAGTACCCGCTGCGGTGGTCAGCATGGGGAAAAACTTGCCAGACAATGAGGCTGCCATCAGGACGCTCTTGTAACCGGCGATTGAGGCCTGAGATGACAACGAGTCCATTGCCTGGGCACGGGAGATGCGGGGGATCAGTTCCATTGAAATGGCGCTGATCTTCTTGTCCCGAAGCAGCTTGAACCGCTGCGTATCTGACCATGGGTTCTGATATCCAATCATTATGCTGCCATCGCGCAGTTTTTGAAGCTGGGTCTCGGTCAGAGGGTTTACAGTTAAAACGACATCAGCTGTACCGAGTAGCGAATCGTCCGGACATATACTTGCACCTGCAGCGGTATAGTCCTCATCGCTGAAGCCGGCATGCTCACCAGCCAGTGTCTGAACTTGAATGGTAGTTCCGGCAGCGATCAATTTTTTGGCTATTTCCGGGACCAGTGCTACCCGATTTTCGCCAGTCCTTATCTCTGCAGGGACGCTGATAACGTTCGACATCCTGAGTCTCTCCTTGTTGTTATTGTCATTCAATGGACAGATTATCATCAGCATAGTTCATCGGCACCTCTCCTGTTATAGAGCGACAGATTGATCAGACGGACAGCCCGATCGATGCGCCTATTAAATCCATGAATTAGTAGCTCGGCAGACATAGATTCTGCTGATTTAACACCTTCTCCTTGGTACACTCTGGGCATGTAAAAAGACACTTACCAAGGAGGTGCCCCTTGCAGGATCTGGAATCATTCCGCGCGGAAACCCGTGCCTGGCTGGAAGAAAACTGTCCGGCGTCTATGCGCACGCCCATGCCCGAAGATGAGGTGGTCTGGGGTGGGCGCAATGCCGAATTCAAGAATCCGGACAGCAAAGTCTGGCTGGACCGAATGGCGGACAAAGGCTGGACCACGCCGACCTGGCCGGCCGAGTACGGTGGTGGTGGCCTGAGCAAGGCTGAATCGATGGTGCTGGCGGAAGAGATGCAGCGCATCAAGGCGCGACCACCGTTGGTGAGCTTTGGCATCAGCATGTTGGGACCGGTGCTGCTGGAAATGGCCACCCACGAGCAGAAGCTGGAGCATATTCCCAAAATCGTCCGCGGTGAGATCCGCTGGTGTCAGGGATACAGCGAGCCGGGTGCCGGTTCGGACCTGGCCGGACTGGGCACCAAGGCTATCCTGGACGGCGACGAATACGTGATTAATGGCTCCAAGATCTGGACCTCCTATGCTGATAAGGCTGACTGGATATTCTGTCTGGTGCGCACTGATTTCGAAGCGCCCAAGCACAGTGGTATCAGTTTTATTCTGTTTGATATGGCCTCACCGGGCGTGACCACCAAACCCATCAAGCTGATCAGTGGCAACTCGGTATTCTGCGAGACCTTCTTTGACAATGTGCGCGTGCCGGCTGGCAATGTCGTCGGTCGCCTCAATGACGGCTGGACCATAGCCAAGCGTCTGCTCCAGCATGAGCGCACCATGATTTCCGGCTTCGGGCTTAGCAGTGGTCGCAACAACCGTGGCGGTCTGGCTGACTCACTGGCGCAGACAGCCATGTCGTATCGGGGTGATACCGGCAAACTGTCCGATCCCGCCCTGCGCGACCAGATCGCC
The DNA here is from genome assembly GCF_021729085.1 of Pseudohongiella sp. O18. Lineage (GTDB taxonomy): Bacteria > Pseudomonadota > Gammaproteobacteria > Pseudomonadales > Pseudohongiellaceae > Pseudohongiella. The sequence continues at coordinate 1,544,919 of NZ_JAJSAR010000001.1, forward strand.
CAGTTCATGATAGACAGTGAGGCATTCTCACTGACCTCGCAGCGCTCGGCGCAGGAAGCCAAACAGAGCAAGGGGCCGAATGCGACGTCGTCAATGCTGAAGAATTACGGCTGTGAACTGAACAAGCGGCGTTATGAGCTGGCGCTGAAAGCAGCAGGCACCCAGGCGCTGGGCTGGGAGTCACTAACCGAAGACGGCAGTGACTTCAGTGCACGAGAGCTGGATACCACCAGACAATGGCTGCGCTCGAAAGGCAATTCAATTGAAGGAGGCACCTATGAGGTACAGCTGAATGTGATTGCCAAGCGGGTATTGGGCCTGCCAGACATGACCTCCATGGTCGCCAGTAACAAAAAGTAAGGGAGGACTTTTACATGTCATTGGTACTCAACGAAGATCAGCTAATGCTTCAGGAATCAGCGCGTGATTTTTGTCGCGAGAAAGCAACTGTCGCGGTATTACGAAAATTGCGCGACGAGAAAGACCCGCGCGGTTTTTCAGACGAGCTGTGGCAGGCCATGGTGGGTCTGGGCTGGGCCGGTATGGCCATTCCGGAGGCCTACGGTGGTTTTGAGTTCGGTTATTCAGGGCTGGGCATTGTGCTTGAGGAAACAGGGCGCACCCTGGTGCCGACGCCACTGGTGTCAACTGTGCTTCTATGCGCGACGGCCATCAACCTGGCAGGCTCAGATGCACAGAAGGGTGAATTGCTGCCGAAGGTCGCCGCGGGTGAAGCTGTCCTTGCCTTCGCACTTGAGGAGGGGGCTCTTCACAGACCGTCGAATATCGCTCTTGGCGCTGAAAAAACCGCTGACGGATATACTCTCAACGGTCACAAGGTGTTTGTCCTGGATGCACATGTGGCCGAACACTTTGTCGTGGTGGCCAGAAGCAGTGATCCGACAGACTCAGAGGACGGCATCAGCCTGTTTGTAGTCGATGCGGCGACGCCGGGTATTTCGGTGCAACAGCTGAACATGGTCGACAATCGCAATGCTGGCAATGTCAGGTTTGACAATGTGAAAGTGCCGGCTGACGCCTTGATGGGCGCAGAGGGTCAGGGCAGAGCTGCGCTGGAGCGCACACTGGACATCGGCCGAATTGGCCTGGCTGCAGAGATGCTGGGTGGTGTGCAGGAGGTGTTTGAGCGCATCGTTGACTACCTGCAGCAGCGTACACAGTTTGGTGTGCAGATTGGTGCCTTTCAGGCTTTGCAACACCGGGCAGCGATCATGTACTCCGAGATAGAGCTGTGCAGATCGCTCGTGCGCAAGGCCCTGCTAGAGCTTGACCGTGGAGATGATGCGGAGGATATCCCTGCACTGGCGAGTATGTGTAAAGCCAAACTATCCGAGGTCTACGAGCTCGTCAGCAATGAGGGTATCCAGATGCACGGCGGCATCGGTATGACCGACGAGTTTGATATTGGTTTCTTTATCAAACGCGCACGGGTGGCTCAGCAGACCCTGGGGGATGCGAGCTATCACCGCGACCGCTACGCTTCCCTGCGCGGCTTTTGACGGCGTCACCAACTGCCGGGCCCGTGGTGTACAGCCATCAATGCTGTGCCCTGCGGGTCTTGGCCTGCTTTACCCGTGCCTTGAGCTTTTGCCGGCAGGTTACCAGTAACAATCGGCGAAACAGCTCCTGCAGATCCTGATCAGAAATCTCGGAAGTATCCGGGCTATTGCTTACTTCGTGACCGGCCCAGTCCAGGCAGGTTTCCTGAGAATCGGCGTCAACCACCTGCAGACTGGGTTTGCCGTCATTGATGCTGGCGTAAATGTAATATCCTGTCATGCTAACCTCTCTTGTCTGATATGGACCGATAAATGTCCTGGTTAACCGTTGGCTGGCTTCGTGTCGATGCGGCTGGCTATGTTAATGAGAATCATTATCATTAGATTAATTGCACAATTCAAGCCCTTGTGAGGAATTTACTGCATGGTTCTGGCAATACTGGGTCTGTTCCTGGCTGCGCTGGTGTTTGCACCCCAGCTATGGGTCAAGCAGGTTATGCGTAAACATCATCGGGAAGTTCCCGATATGCCAGGCACTGGAGGAGAGCTTGCACAGCATCTGATTCAACGCTTTGCGCTGACCGGTATCGGGGTGGAAGAGACCGATGAGGGGCGGGATCATTTTGACCCGCAGGCGCAAATCGTTCGCCTTGGCCCGAGCAACTTCCACGGTCGATCCGTTACGGCTGTGGCTGTAGCCGCTCACGAAGTCGGACACGCAATTCAGTTTCATCGCCGCGAGTCCATCTTTGAACTGAGAAGCAAATACATGCCCATGGCGGCGCGGCTCAACAAGATGGGCATCGCCTTGATGTGGTCGGTACCGGTCGCCGCTTTGGTGCTGCGTTCGCCAATCGCCATCGGGACTGTCATCGGGCTGAGTGTGTTGCTGCAACTGGCAGGCGCAATGGCCTACCTGATCGTGCTACCCGAGGAGTGGGATGCCAGTTTTAACAAGGCTTTACCCATACTGGTAGAGGGAGAATATCTGGATGACTCCCAGATTCGCAGTGCGCGGCAGGTACTGAAAGCAGCCGCCCTTACATACTTTGCTGGAGCTCTGGCCAGTGTCGTCAATATTGGCAGATGGTTGATGGTGCTGCGCCGATAACTTCCAGAAATTCTGCAAGAACTTTATTTAATTAAAGTGGTCTATCCGTGGTGTCGATAATAAAAGGGACACCTGCGATTTTTATACGTCATCACGTCGGTACGTCGAATGACGTAGTCGCTGGAATCATCTACGTCATAGGCCTAATAAACTGTAATTTCTAAGTTAAACGCACACCTTTTTAGTTGACGTATAAGTAAAAAAGCTAGTTAACCAATGAACGTAGAAATGAAATAATATAACTGCTCGTATCTCGCCTAAGTTATTGTTTAATAACATAAAAACATAATTCAATGCACAATAAAGTGGCTTCGCATATCCGCGTTGCCTCTTTTTGAAGCACGCTGTTTTTCTCGCGCACTCTTTCTGAACCATAAGCCTTTGATATTTATCATGACTCATTAGCTGGTACGCAACTTGCTAAACCTCGTTCGATGATTTGAATTGACTCTGATCACGTCCTGGCAGGGAGCGTATCAATTACTGATTGTAATGAGGCTAATGAAAGATATGAAGAAAACAACTACTACTGTAAGACGTCAGCGACTTCACACTGCGATCGCGTTGCTGATGAGTGCGACTACCGTGCCATCACTCTACGCACAAGAGGCGCCGCAGATTGAAGAGCTGGTCGTTACAGGCAGCCGTATTCAGAGAATGGATAACGCAACCTCTCCGCAGCCCCTGTCTGTGATCAGCGCCGATGATCTCACCAGTTCGGCTAGTATCGACATTGGCGAAGTGTTGAATGAGAACCCGGCTCTGCTGTCTTCAGTTACCAGTACAGCATCAATCGGCAACTCTGCGCAGAACGTGGGCCGTGCCAGTAACGTTGGTGGTAGCGCGCTCAACCTGCGCGGCCTGGGCTCCCAGCGTACTCTCACGCTGGTTAACGGACGGCGTCACGTGTCTGGTATCGAAGGTACCTCTTCTGTTGATGTATCAACAATTCCATCGGCGTTGATTGAGCGTGTAGAAGTACTGACCGGCGGCGCGTCTGCCGTATACGGTGCGGATGCGGTGACTGGTGTTGTCAACTTTGTACTTAAGGACGATTTTGAAGGTGTAGACATCGACTTCAGAACAGGCATGTCTGGCGAAGGCGATGCGGAGACTAACAGCATACGCGCGCTGCTGGGGCGCAACTTCGATGCCAATCGCGGTAACGTGAATCTGTCATTGCAGCACGATTATTCCGCAGGTCTGCGAGCTGGCGATCGTGATTTCCTTGCCAACGGAGGCCGCGCAACGGGCGATGTCAATCCGCTGCTGCGATTCCAGAAGGGTGACATTGACCCCAGCACAATGCCTAACCTGGCGCGCTACTACAATTTTGACAACACTGGCCGATATCCATTCGGCGCACGTATTCCGACAGCAACAGCTTTTGGCAATAGCTACAACTCAGCCTTTGGTGCGCAACCTACTTTGACCTCAGCTGAACAGGCTCTCCTGGACCGCATTAACTCGGCGTCACCACGTGCACTGCTGCCTGGTCGTACCTTTAACATCACTTCCCCTTACGGTGTGGTAGCACTGGGTGACTTTGGTACCACAATAGGTCTGGGTCAGGAACCTGACCTGGACGGAAACGGCACTGGTGACTGTCTGGACAGCTTCACCGGTTACAACTCGAGCCTGGACGGCACAGCTTCATTTGGCGCAGCCGGTGGTTGCTGGATTATTGGTGAGGATGGCAGCCTGAATACGTATCAGGACGGTCTGGTGGCAGGTAACTTCAACCAGTTTGGTGCGGCCGGATCTTACATCGCGCCGAACCGCCCGTTTGTTATACCTGAGGATACCAAGTGGGCTGTTAACCTGAACGCCAACTATGATCTTACGCCAACCACAACAGCGTTTGTCGAGACCAAGTACGTTCGTCATGATGTGACTTTCGGTGGCGGCGGAAACCAGGCAACCGACTTGTTGTATGGTGCGCCGGATAACCCCTTCCTGCCTGCACAGCTGGCGCCATTTGCCACTAATCCAGGCGTGGGCTTCGTTGGCCCGGGCGGACTTTACATTTCACGTGACTCCGACGACTGGGGGCACAATGAGTCCTACAACGAGCGTACTACCTACCGTCTGGTAACCGGTCTGCGCGGCAGCTTCGACGATCTGGGTCTGGATTACGAAGTCTCTGCCAACTACGGTAAGTTTGAGCGCACTATGGAGTCTCCGTTTACGCCGATTACTGACCGCTTCTTTGCGGCCATCGACGTGACAACTGACCCGGCAACAGGTCAGCCGGTTTGTCGTTCGGATCTCGACCCGACTGCCTACCCGCGTACCACACCATTTAACTTCCCCGCCTACCTGGGTGGACGTGCAGTGTCGCCGTTCTTCACCTTCGCACCTGGTGACGGCCAGTGCCAGCCAGCCAATATTTGGGGCGGCAAAGGCTCAATCAGCCAGGAAGCCATCGACTTTTTCTCTTACACACGTACCGTTGAAGAGAGTATTGAGCAGTCGGTCGTAATGGGTTTTGTAAGCGGTTCCAGTGCCAACTGGTTCTCTCTGCAGGGTGGTCCTGTTTCATTTGCAGCCGGTGGTGAATGGCGCGAAGAGAAAAGCTCACAGTCCTTCGACAGCTACGATCAGGGCATTATCCAGGTCAGCGGTGTAACGCCGCAGGGCACCAGCTTCAGTCCGGGAGACTGGGTAGGTGACGTCAGTGCCGCAAAGAGCCTGGGCAGCTCACCCGGTAACCGGCTGCTGAATACCAGTGCCAAGTATGATGTATGGGATATGTTTGTGGAAGCAGAACTGCCCATTCTGGCCGGTCTGCCCCTGGCAGAGACACTGACAGTTGATGCGGCTTTCCGTCGTGCTGACTATTCGACCTTTGGTAGCAACGATACTTACAGTGTTGGCGGTGTCTGGGCGCCCGTCATGGACTTCCGTATCCGCGCCAATTACAGCGAAGCGGTACGGGTACCTAACCTGTTCGAACTGTATTCGCCAGAGCAGGGACAAAGCTTCCGTCCCAATGATCCCTGTGATGCATCGCAGATTGCCAGTGGCCCGAATCCGGCCCTGCGACAGGCTAACTGTGTGGCCGATCTGACCGCCAATGGTGTACAGCAGTCAAAAATCTTCGATGCCAACGGGAACTACATTTTCGTAGACCCGCTGTCAGCCGGATTCCCGGGTGTCGTCGGGGGTAACCCAAACCTGAAGCCGGAAATTGCTACCACGGAGACGGTTGGTTTTGTATTCCAGCCGCGATTCCTGGAAGGCTTCACGATGAGCATGGATTACTGGAACATCGAAATTGAGGAGGCGATTGCCGAGATTTCTTCTCAGAACATTGTGAACAGCTGCTACGACGCGGCATCAATCAACAACCCGTTCTGTGAATTGATTCAGCGTAACAGCACTTCAACATCAGCACAGTCCGGCGGTTTTGTCTTCCTTCGTCAAACCCAGCTGAACTTTGGTGAAGCGTTGGCAGAAGGTGTTGACTTGAACCTGTCATACCGCTTTCAGCTGGCTGACTACAACATCTCCTTGAGCACTAACGTGACCAAGCAGCTGAAGCTTGACTTCGTCGAGCCCACCAACCCGGGCGAAGAAGCTGTCGTTGACGAAGACCTGTTGGAGATGCGTTCGCCAGAATATGCTGGACAGTTGTCTGCCACCGTTGGTCGCGACAACTGGAGTATCAGTCTGCGATCACAGTATCTGAGCGAGATGGCGCTGACAGGCCCAATTGAGACTGCAGTCCAGAACTACGGTGAAGGCATTTTCACTGACGAGTTCTACTCACACAACCTGTCGGGTAACTACCAGTTCAATGATACCGTGCGTTTCTATGGTGGTATCAGCAACATTACCGATGAAAAACCGTTCATAACTGAACGTGCCTATCCAGTGAGCCCGGTTGGCCGCTCCTACTTCCTGGGTATTAACGTCGCACTCTGATAGAGCCTCTCCTGGTGCTACTGCCCGCCGCTGTCAACTCTCCTGTTTATTGGTGAGTTGGCTGAGGCGGGCAAGTAGTTTCCGGCTTACCAGCCTCAGCGCAGTCGGCTGCGGATATAAAGCAAGGAAAAAAGATGACAACAAAAAACAATCAAACAAATATTGGCAGGCACATGCGCCTGTTACTCCAGGTAACTCTCAGCAGCGCACTTCTGTTGGGCCAGTTTGCCACGGCACAGACAGAAGAAGAGTCTGATCATCCCGAGCTGGTAGAGTTCCCCGCCTCGCTGGACAGTCGCCTGGGTCTGCTTAGCGACGAGGAACTCGAGTTTCTCCGCACCCCCCGAAATACTCGCTCCTACGCCGAAGATCTTGATCAGCTAGTAGAGCAGATCGAAAAACGTTCTGCAGACGAGGTCAAGGCTTATGTTGAGGCCATGATGTGGGTGCGGGATCAGCGTGGTTTTCAGGAAGGTCAGGATCTGGACCATATTCCCTTGAATACGGATACACCAGAATTCAATGCCTGGAAAGTCAGGCGTCCCCGCAGTTTTGACCCAGAACGTGAACCAGGCCCCATCAGCCTCGGGCGCTACATGCGTGGTAACGGAGGTATTCCGACATTCGCTGGTGCGCCTGTTGCACTAACGCCAGAAGATCTTATCGCCGGTGAAGTAGACGTGGCCTTTGTGGGTGCGCCGCTAAATATGGGATCCGGTTGGCGCGGCGCGCAGCACGGACCACTGGCGCTGCGAACGATGGGTCGTATGAGTGGCAATGACCAGTACACACAGGTTAACGCGGGATCGGTGTTGAACATCGTCGATTACGGAGACATTGCCATCGATAACGACAGCACCGAGCGCAGCATGGAACATGTACGTGAAGTGGTGCGGGAAATTGTTGAGACCGGTGCCATTCCATTCATTATTGGTGGTGACCATTCTCTGGAGTATCCCAACGTGGCAGCACTTGTGGATGTCTTTGGTGTCGGCAATCTGGGCGTTATTCACTTTGATGCGCATTACGATGTCGGCCGGGATCGTGCCCACCTGATTGACCACGGGGCACCCATTTATCGATTGCTGAATGAAGGACTCATTACTGGCGCTGACTATATACAGGTTGGACTGCGTGCGAATAGTCCAAATGAAAGCATTTTCCGCTGGATGCGCGAAGAAGGTTTCAAGTACCACACTATGGCCGAAGTGGAAAAGTATGGATGGGACTATGTACTGGAGCGCGTACTGGCAGAAGCCAAGGGTGACGGACGCAAACTCTATATCTCATTCGATGTTGACGTACTGGATCCTTCCTATACCTCGGCAACCGGAACACCGGTGTCTGGCGGAATTAAACCACGAGAGGCGATACCTATCGTGCGTCGCCTTTGTGCGGAATCCAATGTGGTGGGGTTCGACCTGGTTGAAGTCGCACCCGAGCTGGATCCGACCTACGTTACAACCCTTCACAGTGCTGCTATTGCCAAAGCCTGCCTGACCGGCGTGGCGATGCGACGACTTGAATTGACAGAACCACATTATCTTAACCCTGTATCGCTGGATCACGCCCAGGACGATTACCACGAGGAGAATCAACAATGAAGTGCTCAAAAATGAAGTACGTGGCGATGGTCTCTACAAGTATGTGTCTGTTCCTTGGAGCCTGTGCCAGCACAACTTCCAGCTCCAGTTCGGTGATGTTGTCATCGTCGGAGCCGACGCCCGACGCGGTGGCGATGCCGGAAAGTGTGACCGATAAACTGGCGCTTTTGACACCCGAACAGCGCAGCTTTTTACGCGGGACCGAACCGCTGCGGATTGTCGCGTCTCGCGAGAAACTGATGCAGGAGCTGGACAGCCGCACGCCAGAGCAAATTGCACTTTATGTGTCCGATATGATGCAGGCGCTTGATGAATTTGCCTACGACCCCGAGCGCGACATGGGGCAGATTCCACTTAACCCTGAAGCAAGCGGATTCAACAGCTGGAAGATTGTTCGTCCTGAAGCCTTGTGGGAGCGACGCCGTACTCCGGGTCCCTTCAGTGTCTCGCGTTATATTCACCAGTGGGGTGGTATTCCCACTTTTGCTGGTGCGCCAGTCGCTATTACGCCTGCAGACCTGGTTGCTGGCAAAGTTGATATTGCCATCTCCGGTATTCCGCAAAGTATGAGCAGTGGCTCACGCGATGCGCGCAACGGTCCCGAAACACTGCGCGCGATGAGTGGCATAGCCGACTCCAACGTGCATGCCCTGATTGATCCTATGGCAGTGCTCAATATTGTCGATTATGGTGACTTTAACGTCGACCGCATGAGTGTGGAGCGCAGCATTGGTCATATCACCGAGCAGGTCACACTTCTGGCTGAGACAGGTGCTGTCCCGTTCCTGGTTGGCGGTGACCATTCCGTGATGTATCCGACGGTGAAGGCTGTCAAGACTGCCATGGGCGATGAGGAACTGACTGTTGTTCATCTCGGTGCGCACTACAACGCCGAGCCGACTCGCGCACACCGCCTGTCAGATCGTGATGCTGTCTATCGTCTGATGGACGAACAGATTATCAGTGGTGAAAACCTGATTCAGGTGGGGCTGCGCGGACCGCAACCCACGCGCGAAGCCTTTATGTGGATGCGAGAGCAAGGTGTCAAATATCACACCATGGCGGAAATCGAGCTTCGCGGCTGGGACTCGGTCATGAATCGTGTCATAGACGAGGCAAAAGACTCTGGCAATCCAGTTTACATTTCATTTGATGTCAGCATATTTGATCCCTCAGCAGTTTCTGGCATTGGTCGCGCAGTTCCTGGTGGTCTGACGGTGCGCGAACTTCAGCCTTTGCTGCGCCGTTTGTGCGCGGAAACTCAGATCGCCGGATTTGAACTCATGGACCTGGCCCCGATGCTGGACTTCAGCTATGTCAGCGCCATGAATGCCAATGCCATGTTGAACGCCTGTCTGACGGGTGTGGCGATGCGAAAAAGTGGGCTGACCGAGGAAAACTACCTGGATCCAATAGCGGTGGATCATGGTCAGGACTGATTGCAATTACAGGAAGAATCGCCAAACGTGTTTCAACATTGACAGGTATTCAGTATGAACTTTGAATTAACAAAAACGCGTTTTTCCTGTCGGACCATGCTGCTGTCGGCACTATGTCTGTCCGCTTTGCTTTCATGGCAGTCAGGCCATGCACAGTCTTCAGAGGAAGCCGAGGAAGAGCCGGAGTCGATTGAGTTTCCCAGTAATCTCGCCGACCGACTGGCGCCGCTGACTGAGGAAGAGATGGCTTTTCTGTCGGATCCGTCGATGACCCGTTCTTATGCGGAGACTCCGGAGGAGCTGTTTGAAGCGCTGGAAAAACGCAGCCCGGATGAAGTGAAGGCCTACGTTCAGGCAATGATGTGGGTTCGGGAACAGCGCCCCTTTCAGGAAGGTGTGGATGAGGCGTTTATTCCTTTGAATACTGACTCACCCGATTTCAATGCCTGGACAGTCAGACGTCCCCGCAGTTTCGACCCTGAGCGTGAGGATGGTCCCATCAGTCTGGGCCGTTACATGGGGGGTAATGGTGGCATTCCAACCTTTGCCGGCGCCCCGGTAGCCCTGACGCCAGAGGATCTGGTCGCGGGTGATGTGGACATCGCCATCGTGGGTGCACCACTGAACATGGGATCTGGTTGGCGTGACGCCGACCATGGACCATTGGCCCTGCGCCTGCGCGGCGGCATGGCCGGTAACGATCAATATACCCAGGTCAATGCCAGTTCCGTGCTGAATATCGTCGACTATGGCGATATTGCCATCGACAACGACAGTACCGAGCGCAGCATGCAGCATGTGCGCGAAGTGGTCAGAGAAATTGCCAGTACCGGCGCCATTCCGTTCATCATTGGTGGTGACCACTCCCTGGAATACCCCAACGTTGCGGCCATGGTGGATGTTTATGGCAAGGGAAACGTCGGAGTGATCCATTTTGATGCACACTACGACGTTGGCCGCGACAGTCCTCACTATATCTCACACGGTCAGCCTATCTATCGACTGCTGCGTGAGGATCTGATCACCGGTGCGGACTACATTCAGGTGGGCCTTAGATCGGGCAGCCCAAATGAGCGCATCTACCGCTGGATGCGTGAAGAGGGCTTTAAATACCACTCTATGGCTGAGGTTGAGCGTTATGGCTGGGACTACGTCCTGGAGCGTGTGCTGGCTGAAGCCAAAGGTGATGGCCGCTATCTATATATTTCCTTCGATGTGGATGTGCTCGATCCCTCCTATATCGCCGGTACTGGCACGCCAGTTGCAGGAGGTATGACACCGCGTGAGTCGATACCGATCATCCGTCGCCTGTGTGCGGAAGACCAGGTAATCGGTTTCGATCTGGTTGAAGTGGCCCCCGCACTTGACCCGGCCTACACAACGGCACTGCACAGCGCAGCCATTGTAAAGGCCTGTCTGACGGGAATTGCGATGCGGGCAGAGGGTATTGACGAGCCTCATTACCTGAACCCGGTATCCCTTGACCACGCCCAGGATGACTATCACGCCAGGAACGCGCCCGATGAATCTGCCGAGCCTTAACAGGGCTCGGTGTGCAGGAGAAACTTGATGTTTGACAGACTGTTGAAAGAACCACTGGCCATATTCTGTGTGGCGGCGGCGGGCATATTTGTCGTTGATGCGATCAGAAACGGTGGGGAAACCACGGAGAGTCTGGCGGAGGCTGACCAGAATGCGGTCAGCACGATTATTGTGAACGAAGCCGTGGTGGACATTCTGCAGGAAGATTTTGAGTGGCTGGAAGGCCGCGAGCCCAACGAAGAGGAAACCGAACAGATCGTTCAGGAATGGCTGAATGAGGAAATCGTTTTTCGTGAAGCACTGCGTCAGAACATGCATCTGTCCGACGGCAAAATGCGCGCCCACCTGATTGAGAAAGTCCGCCTGTTGTGGGCTGGGGTACCGAGCACACCCAGCGAAGAAGACCTGCTTGCCTTCTACATGGACAATATTCAGGAGTACTACAGTGAAACCCGCGTCAGTTTTGATCAGGTCTTTTATTCAGAGCAACCTGAGAATGCTGACGAGTTGTTGGAGCGACTGCGTTCTGGTGAAGACATCGAAGGCGAGCGTTACTGGCTGGGAGACAATATGTCGGACTATGCTGCCAGTATTCTGCGTTCCAGTTTTGGTGGAGAATTCTTTACTGCACTTCTGGAGGCGCCCCTGGAAACCTGGATGGGCCCCTATCAGTCACCACGTGGTTACCATTACGTCAAGGTCAGCGGTGTGCAGCAACCTCAGCCAATAGCCTATGAAGCGGTTCGTGACAGACTGCTGCAGGACTGGTCAGATGCAATGCTTTTCAATCGGGTGGCTGAGCGCACCGAGCAGATTCGTGATGAGTTTGATGTCGTCTATGACTCCAGCGGGGAAGTCAGTTCCAGCGTAGAGGCATTGCTGGCAAGCGCCAGAAATCTGCGCGAAGAAGAGGGGCACTGATGAAAGTGACAGGCGCTACTCTCTTGCGACTGCGGCTTGCCCGATTTGCTGCACTGCTGTGTGCGCTGCTGTTGATGGCAGCACCGGCACGCGCTCATTATCTGGATATCGTGCAATTTACCCTGGTCGAACAGGCCAATCCGAATGTGCACCAACTGGTAGTGACCATGCCTGCCAACCTCGATGCCAATGCGCCTCTGCTCGTTCCTCGCCACTGTGTTCTGATGCAGCGCGATTCAGTAACAGAAGGGCAGTCGCATGTCGTCACCATGATGATTGACTGCGATCCAGAGCTGGCTGCGGAAGCGGGCACTGAGTTGACCGGGCAGATCGAAACGCGATGGGGTCGTGATGGCGGCATGCTGCAATTGCAGATGTTGGATGGCACCAGTTCGTCTGTCATGCTGTCGGGCAATCGAACCGGCATCAGTCTCGACATGCCAGTCTGGGACGAACTTGCCGCGCAACCACCGCAGGGCTTTTTTGAAAAGGCCTGGCGCTACCTTGAGCTTGGAACGGTACACGTTCTTATTGGCTGGGACCACCTCGCTTTTGTGTTCTGTCTGGCGATGCTTGCCACGGGGCTGCCGCTGATTGGCCTGATTACATCATTCACGGTAGGGCACTCACTGTCGCTTGCGCTGGCGCATCTTGGTCTGGTCAACATTCCAATTGCGCCAGTTGAAGCGGTGATCGCTCTGTCGGTTGTATTCATGGCGCGTGAGGTTTTCTTCACACCGGGCTCACGACTGAGCCTGCGGCGCGGGCAAGGCTCTGAAACCCTCTCGGGACCTCAGGCGCAAGTGCATTCGCATCGCTGGCGTATGGGTGTGACGGCTGCATTTGGACTCATTCATGGTCTCGGGTTCGCCAGCGTGTTGGGCGAGCTGGGTGTCTCTGCCGCTGATACGGTGATTGCACTGGCATTCTTTAATATCGGCGTTGAGGTAGGTCAGGTCTTGTTCGTGGGTGTCATTCTGCTGGCTCTTGCGATACTAAGACGCCTGGGTCGAGTGGAATACGCACTGATACACGCAACCACGTGTCTCGTGGGCGGTATGGGGGTCTTCTGGACACTGCAACGGGTGGTCGGCTGACAGGCTGGTTCCCTTGTTAAATCAGCTGATTCGGCAGGTTCAGTCAGAGGCCGGATCGCTGCTACGTAGCAAAAGGGGTCATGAGGCGCATTCTGCGTCAAACTACGTAATACGCATTATGACGTAGTTTGTGCCGTCAATCGCCGACTGGTCGCAGAGCCCTTTAAATTGCAACAATCTACTTAGCATCATGAACCTTGTCGCAGACTGTCAGGTTCGCCATCAATCACCAGCAGGAGTAGACAATGAGCACCCGCAAACCCAAGTCATCCATGATCCTGAAAGCCGGCGCCTGTTTGATGGGGCTGATGGCATTGAGCCCGGTAGCTGTGGCCCAGGACACGATCAAAGTGGGCGTGCTGCACTCACTCTCGGGCACCATGGCCATCAGTGAAACCACACTGAAGGATACCGTGCTGATGCTCGTTGAGCAGCAGAACGAGCGTGGTGGAGTGCTTGGCCGACAGCTTGAACCAGTCGTGGTCGACCCCGCATCGGACTGGCCACTGTTTGCAGAGAAGACCCGCGAGCTGCTGACCCAGGAAGAAGTCGATGTCATTTTTGGTGCATGGACCTCGGTGTCCCGCAAATCGATGTTGCCAGTCCTGGAGGAGCTAAATGGCCTGCTGTTCTACCCTGTTCAGTACGAAGGTGAAGAGTCATCCAAAAATATTTTTTATACGGGGGCCGCTCCAAACCAGCAGGCCATTCCTGCTGTTGACTATCTGATGAACGAGCTGGGTATTGAGCGCTGGGTGCTGGCCGGTACTGACTACGTGTATCCCCGCACCACCAATCGCATTCTTGAAGCCTATCTGAAAGCCAATGGTGTTGCTGATGAAGATATCATGATCAATTACACGCCATTCAGCCATTCTGACTGGCAGAGCATCGTTGCAGATATCCGTCGCTTCGGGAGCACCGGTAAACCCACGGCAGTTGTTTCCACCATCAATGGCGATGCCAATGTGCCGTTCTATCGTGAATTGAGTAATCAGGGAGTCTCATCGTTCGACATTCCTGTGATGGCATTCTCCGTCGGTGAAGAAGAGTTGTCCGGTATTGATACACGCCCACTTGTGGGGCACATGGCTGCCTGGAACTACTTCCAGAGTGTCGATACTGCTCAAAACGAAGAATTCATCGACAACTGGCACGACTTCATTGGTAGCGAGTCACGTGTCACCAATGACCCGATGGAAGCGACCTACATCGGTTTCAATATGTGGGTGAAAGCCGTTGAGAAAGCCGGCACTACCGATGTAGATGCGGTAGAACAGGCCATGATCGGCATGGAAACACCCAACCTGACTGGCGGAACTGCGGTGATGGGCAAGAATCACCATTTGTCCAAGCCTGTTCTGATCGGTGAAATCCAGGAAAACGGCCAGTTCCAGGTTGTCTGGGAAACCGAAGGCCTGGTGCCCGGTGATGCCTGGTCCGACTACCTGGAAGGTTCCCGCGTGCTGGAAGCCGACTGGACTGATCCTATTCGTTGCGGCAACTACAACACAGTAACTGAAGTCTGTTCTGGTCAAAGCTACTAAGACAATTGCTACTGAGTTGCACGGCGACGGAGTCACCTCTTGAAACACCTAAGTATTACTGCTGTCCTGGTCTGGATTGCAATGGCATTCGCTTCTGTGTCGCAGGCACAGGCGCAGTCCCAGGCCGGGTCAGATACCTCTGACCTGGAACCCCTGTTGGCCCGTCTGGTTGATGCCAGCCTGAGTGAGGCCGTCGAGTTGATTCCGCAACTCGAGACTCAGGGTGGCCGGGGCATCCTGCCGCTATTCACCGCGATGTTCGACAACTCGCTGGCCGTCGACCCAGAATCCATGACCTTCTACCGGCTGGCCGAAGATAATTCGGCCACACCGGTCTATCCTCCCGCAGATGCTTCTAACGACGAGGCTGTTCAGCTGTTGCCGACGGCAGCTGATGAGCTTGAGCGAATCCGGGTCAGCAACCGGCTACGTGTTCTGTTACGTGATGCGATCGCACGCATACGTCTGTTTGAAGGTGATGCGGAAGAGCGCAGCATAGCGGCGGCGGAGTTACTTTCCCAGATGGGAGAAGATACCGTGCTCTTGCTGCGAGAAGCGCTGGCGTCTGAAGAGGATGCTGAGGTTCGCGAAGTTCTGGAAGTCGGTATCGCCATGAACGTGCTGGTCTCCGATGCCCCTGATGAGGAACGACTGCAGGTGGTACCGACGCTTCACGGACGCCTGGAGGCACCCGTACGGAATCTGCTGAACAGCCTGCTGGACCCCAATGGCCGTAATGAACAGAACCCTGAAGTGCGTGCGGCGATCGAAGAAGCCAATGCGGCGATTGACACGCGTATCCGCTTTTACGGATTCATCGAAGAGCTGTTTTATGGACTGAGTCTTGGGTCTGTGCTGTTGCTGGCCGCGATCGGGTTGGCCGTTACCTTTGGGGTGATGGGTGTAATCAACATGGCACATGGCGAGATGCTGATGCTGGGTGCCTACACCACCTACGTCGTGCAGCTGGTGATGCCCGGATTCATCACTTACTCGCTCTGGGTTGCCATTCCCGCCGCTTTCCTGGTGTCTGCCTCAGTAGGTATTCTGATTCAGCGCTACGTTATTCGTTATCTGCATGGTCGTCCTCTGGAAACTCTGCTGGCGACCTTTGGTATCAGTCTGATTCTGCAACAGACAGTCCGCACCATATTTTCACCGCTAAACCGTATGGTGGTCTCACCCGAGTGGATGAGTGGGACAATACAGATAAACCCGGTGCTGGCAATTACCAATAACAGACTATTCATTCTGATATTTTCACTGATTGTGTTTTTTGCCCTGATGATGATTCTGAGAAAAACCTCTCTGGGACTCCAGGTTCGTGCAGTATCCCAGAACAGGAACATGGCCAAGGCGATGGGGATTAGAACTGACAGAGTAGATGCGCTGACTTTCGGACTCGGTTCGGGTATTGCTGGGATCGCCGGTGTCGCGCTGAGCCAGCTGACCAACGTGGGCCCTAATCTCGGCCAGTCGTATATCATCGACTCATTCATGGTTGTTGTGTTCGGCGGTGTCGGTAATCTGTTTGGTACGCTGGTAGGCGCATTCAGCCTGGGTGTATCGAATAAATTCCTCGAGCCCGCAGTAGGTGCGGTACTGGCAAAAATTATCACACTGGTCTTTATTATCGTGTTCATCCAGTTCCGTCCCAAGGGCCTGTTCCCGCAGAAAGGGAGGGCCGCGGAATGACATCGTTGCTGGTTAAGTTAGGCGATATGCGCAGCGCGACTTCGGGCACGATTACGCTGTTTGTGATTGTGCTTTTTGTCAGCACCACACTGGCGTCATTAAGTAATCTGCTGCTGCCTGAAGACTCGGCATTTCATGTCAGTACCTACACAATAACGCTGCTGGGCAAGTATCTGTGTTATGCCATGCTGGCGCTGGCGGTGGATGTGATCTGGGGCTACTGCGGCATCCTGAGCCTGGGCCATGGGGCGTTTTTTGCGCTGGGTGGTTATGCCATGGGCATGTATCTGATGCGCCAGATCGGTGACCGGGGTGTCTATGGCAACCCCGAATTACCTGATTTCATGGTGTTCCTGAACTGGGATTCGCTGCCCTGGTTCTGGCTGGGTATGGATCAATTCTGGTTTGCCATGTTGATGGTGCTGCTGGTGCCCGGGCTGCTGGCCTTTGTATTTGGCTGGCTGGCATTCAGGTCCCGCGTGACAGGCGTGTATCTGTCCATCATGACGCAGGCGCTGACTTACGCTCTGATGCTGGCTTTCTTTCGCAACGAAACAGGGTTCGGCGGCAATAACGGACTGACTGACTTCAAAGATATCCTCGGTGTCAGCCTGACGGAAGACAGCACCCGGGTGACGCTGTTTATGATGACTGCAGTGATGCTTGCACTGGTATTCGCGACCAGTCGCTATATTCTTGACTCCCGTATGGGGCGGGTCATTATCGCAGTGCGCGACAGCGAGGCACGTGCCCGGTTTCTTGGCTACCGCACTCAGGACTACAAGGTCTGGCTGTTTGTTTATTCAGCGCTGATTGCTGCCATGGCCGGTGCTCTCTATGTACCACAGGTTGGCATCATCAATCCCGGTGAGTTCAGTCCCATCAATTCCATTGAGATTGTGGTCTGGGTTGCTATTGGGGGACGTGGCACGCTTTATGGTGCTGTGGTCGGCGCGATTCTGGTCAGCTACGCCAAGACAAGGTTTACTGCATTGATTCCCGAGAGCTGGATCTTCATGCTGGGCGCCCTGTTTGTGATTGTTACCATCTTCCTGCCCAAGGGTCTGGTTGGCATTCTGCAAAGCCGCTTGCCGGGGTCTTCCGGTGGGGGCAAAGGTAATGCAAATCTGGGGAGGGCGAGCTCATGAGCTACAAAGCAGTCAGCGCCCGACCGGATGTCTCGCACAATGTCATACTTTATATCGAAAATCTATCGGTCAGTTTCGATGGTTTCAAAGCTTTGAACAATCTCAGCCTGTACGTCAACGATGGCGAACTGCGCTGCCTGATTGGTGCCAATGGTGCGGGCAAAACCACGCTGATGGATGTCATAACCGGCAAGACGCGCTGTGATTCTGGTCAGGTGTGGTTTGGTCAGACGATAGATCTGCTAAAGCATGATGAAGCGGCCATAGCGCGACTGGGCATTGGTCGAAAATTTCAGAAACCCACAGTCTTCGAGGCTTTGACGGTTTACGAGAACCTGGAGTTGTCACTGGCCAGCCACAAGGGCGTCTGGTCGACGCTGATGGCAAAAGTGAGTGCAGCGCAAAAAGATCAGATGGATCAGGTGCTTGAGACAATTGGCCTGGTCTCCGAGCGGCATCGCAAGGCAGGTGTGCTGTCTCATGGTCAGAAACAGTGGCTGGAGATTGGCATGCTGTTGACCGCCAACCCCCGCGTTATGTTGATCGATGAACCTGTTGCCGGCATGACGGCGCAAGAGACTGAGCGCACAGCTGAGTTGCTCAAATCCCTGGCTGGCGAACGCACGGTGATTGTCGTGGAACATGATATGGAATTTGTGCGCAGTATTGCGCGTACAGTGACTGTCTTGCATCAGGGGGCCGTACTGGCTGAAGGGACAATGGATCAGGTGCAAAATAACCGCGACGTCATTGAGGTGTATCTGGGGGAGTCATCATGACAACGCCAACCATAGCCATCAGTGGTCTGAACCAGCGCTACGGTGGATCCCAGATTCTCTGGGACGTTGATATTTCGGTGGAGCAGGGCTCCTGTACCTGCATCATGGGCCGAAACGGTGTTGGCAAGACGACACTGCTAAAGTGCCTGATGGGTTTGCTGCCCATTGACAGCGGCACTATAGAATTGAGCGGAACAGCCATCCAGGACATGCCCGCACATCAAAGGGCACGCGCCGGTATTGGCTTTGTGCCACAAGGCCGCGAGATATTTCCATTGCTGACCGTGGAGGAAAACCTGCAGACCGGACTGGCGTGCCGTACAGACGGAATAAAAACCATTCCGGATCGCATTTTCGAATTGTTCCCGGTATTGGCCGATATGTTGCATCGACGTGGTGGAGACCTGTCAGGTGGACAGCAGCAGCAACTGGCTATCGGCCGTGCGCTGGTGACTGACCCGCAGGTTCTGGTGCTGGACGAACCGAATGAGGGCATCCAGCCGAATATCGTCAAACAGATTGGTGACGTCATTATGAAACTGAATTCGGAAGGTCTGACCGTTATTCTTGTTGAACAAAAACTGGCATTCGCGCGACGTGTCGGTACTGAGTTTCGTTTGATGGAAAAGGGCCGTGTGGTTGCCAGCGATGCCATGAGTGGACTTAGTGACGAGCTGATTCGACGGCATCTGGCAGTATGACCGCCGCGTTAGCCAGGCCTGCAGCGTCACGCTGGCAGGCATCGCTTGATTTAAGATTTGCGCAGACAGCCCGCGGCTGTCGCCTGGTGGCCAGTGCCCACAACGGGCCTCTTTACGTGCAAAAACCATTTTATCCGGAAGGCCCTGATCTGGCGCATGTTTACCTTTTGCACCCACCCGGTGGACTGGTTTCGGGCGACTCTCTGGAGATATCAGTAGCTCTGGGCAATGACGCCAGCGTTCTGGTGACCACTCCTGGTGCAGGGCGAGTTTACCGTGCACGAGAAGATCGCACGCTGCAATGGCAGCGCACCAGAATGGTGCTTTCGGAGGGTGCGAATATCGAATACTTCCCCCAGGAAACCATTATCTATCCCGGCGCGTCTGCCGGTCTTGAAACCCGAGTTGAGTTGAGCGATCAATGCCATTACGTAGGCTGGGAAATCACCTGCCTGGGTCTGCCGGCCAGTGCGCTGAAATTTGATAGCGGAGAATTCAGGCAGCATTTAGGTATTTTTCGCGATGGCCGGCCACTAATCGTTGAGAATTTCGTGCTTAACGAGGGCAGTCGCTTTCTGTATGACGCCTCTGTAGGGCTGCGTGGCCAGCCGGTCATGGGCCTGATGGTCGCCGGCCCGTTTGCAGAAAGCCGTAGCGGCGAAACTGCAGAAATAGTCACCAGTCTGCGATCAGTGACCGATTCCTGTAAGCCTGGAATGCTTTGCAATGTCAGCGTTTTTAACGGCTTTGTAACGGTTCGCTATCTCGGCAGTTCGTCGGCAGAGGCCAGAGAAATATTCATCCAGTGCTGGCAATTGTTGAGGCCGCTACTGCTCGGACGCGAACACTGCCCGCCGCGTATATGGGCAACCTGATGCAGGCTGATGGGCGTCAGGTACCTGACATGCCGGCGGGGCTGGCAAACTTTGTGCATAGGCACATGCATGTTTATGAATGATGTGACCCCGTCACCTGAACTTCTACCCCGGTGAAACGATCATGGAACTGTTACCCAGAGAAAAAGACAAGTTAATGCTATTCACAGCCGCTTTGCTGGCTGAACGCCGTCTGGCCAGGGGCCTCAAACTGAATTATCCAGAGGCTGTTGCCCTGGTTTCAATGGCCATCATCGAGGGTGCCCGGGACGGCAAAACCGTGGCGGAACTGATGAGCGAGGGCAAGCAGGTACTGAGCAGTGATCAGGTGATGGAAGGGGTCGCTGAGTTGATGCCTGAAGTTCAGGTTGAGGCAACATTTCCTGACGGCACCAAATTGGTCACCGTGCACAATCCCATCAACTGAGCACCGCAAGTGAGAATTTTCATGACACCAGATAACGGCAGCGGAAACATGATTCCTGGTCAGGTTGTGACGGCTGACGACGACATTACCATTAACGATGGTCGAACACGTCTTCTTCTGTCTGTGGAAAACACTGGCGACAGACCGGTTCAGATTGGCTCTCACTATCACTTCGCCGAGGTTAATCCTGCTTTGCGACTGGACAGAGCCGCGGCACGGGGGCATCACCTGAATATCGCCGCGGGCACCGCCGTACGTTTTGAACCGGGTCAGACCCGCGAGGTCGAGCTGGTGCCATTTGCCGGTGCCCGGCGCGTTGTCGGATTCCGTGGTGAAGTCATGGGTGACCTGGATACTTTAAAATAAGGGGAGAACTGACTTTGGCCACAATCGATCGCACAAGTTATGCACAAATGTTCGGCCCCACTGTCGGTGACCGGGTTCGCCTGGCAGATACTGATCTGTGGGTTGAAGTGGAATACGATCACACCCAGTATGGAGACGAGGTCAAATTTGGTGGCGGCAAGGTTGTACGCGACGGCATGGGACAAAGCCAGTGTGGCGACAGCGAAAGCATGGACCTGGTTATCACCAATGCCCTGATCATCGACTATTGGGGTATTGTAAAAGCAGATGTTGGCATTAAACACGGACGGGTGCATCACATCGGCAAGGCCGGTAACCCGGATGTCCAGCAGGGCGTCAATATCATCATCGGTCCTGGTACAGAAATCGTGGCAGGCGAGGGCTGCATCCTGACAGCAGGAGGTGTCGACTCACACATTCACTTTATTTGTCCGCAGCAGGTAGAGGAGGCCTTGATGTCCGGGGTGACCACCATGATTGGTGGCGGTACCGGCCCAGCCACCGGCACCAAGGCAACCACTTGTACTCCCGGTATCTGGAATATGGCGCGCATGCTGCAGGCAACCGATCAGATGCCCATGAACCTGGGCTTTCTCGGCAAAGGCAATGGCAGCACACCGGAGCCGCTGGTGGAGCAGTTACGTGCAGGTGCCTGTGGCCTGAAACTGCATGAGGACTGGGGTACGACGCCGGCATCGATAAATAATTGCCTGAACGTTGCTGACGACTACGATGTGCAGGTTGCCATTCATACCGATACCCTGAATGAATCCGGCTTTGTGGATGACACCATTGATGCCTTCAAGGGTCGTGCCATTCATACCTACCATACTGAAGGCGCAGGAGGTGGTCATGCGCCCGATATTATCAAGGCGTGCTCTCTGCCAAACGTATTACCCTCATCAACCAACCCGACACGACCGTACACAGTAAATACCGTTGATGAACATCTGGATATGCTGATGGTCTGCCATCATCTGGACTCGGCCATACCGGAAGATGTCGCTTTTGCCGATTCGCGTATCCGCAAGGAAACTATCGCCGCAGAGGATATTCTTCATGACCTCGGCGCTTTCAGCATGATTGCCTCAGACTCACAGGCCATGGGCCGGGTGGGTGAAGTAATAACACGAACCTGGCAGACCGCGCACAAAATGAAAGTGCAGCGTGGTCAGCTGGATGATCCTGACGGCATCACAAGGGCTGACAACTTCCGAGTGAAACGCTACATCGCTAAATACACCATCAACCCGGCAATCACGCACGGTGTCGGGCATGAGGTCGGCTCAATTGAGGTCGGCAAAATGGCTGACCTTGTACTCTGGAAGCCGGCGTTTTTTGGTGTCAAACCCTCGCTGATCATAAAGTCTGGTTTTATAGCAGCAGCGCCTATGGGGGACCCCAATGCATCCATTCCGACGCCCCAGCCGGTGCACTATCGGTCTATGTTTGGCGCTTACGGCGCGGCGGCAGCGGCGCTGTCAGTAACCTTCACCAGTCAACTGGCGCTGGATGCCGGGGACATAAATTCGCTGGGCTTGCAACGACGACTGGTAGCCTGTCGAAATGTGAGAGCGATGCGCAAAAGTGACATGAAACTCAACAGCTGGCTGCCCACTATTGAGGTGGACGCGCAAACCTACGAAGTCAGGGCAGACGGTGTGTTGCTGACCTGTGAGCCCGCCTCTGTGCTGCCGATGGCACAGCGGTACTTTCTGTTTTAAGGAAACACGACATGTTGGAAGTTTGCGAACGACTCGGCACTGAAGCCTCCTGTGCGATTGATGCGCGGATTATCCTGACGCATGAGCAACGGGACCGCGGACGGCTAAGAGCATTCTCGCCGGAAGGTGAGGAAGTGCGAATCTTTCTGTCGCGTGGGACGCCCCTGCAAGTGGGAGAGTTCCTGCGTTGCAGGTGCGGGCGCCACGTACTCGTTGAAGGTGCTATCGAGCCAGTCGCCATCGCGCGTTGTGACGATTGGCTGCTGTTTGCAAAAGCCTGTTATCACCTGGGCAATCGCCACGTAAAACTGCAGGTTTCTGAATTGAGCCTGAGTATTCAGAGAGATCATGTACTTGAAGACATGTTGACCCAGCTGGGCCTGAAGGTTGAGCACGGGCACGATGTCTTCATCCCTGAGTCTGGTGCCTATTTTCAAAATCAGCCTCACTCGCATGCACATCACCATTCACATGGGCATGCTCACGAACATTCGCACGAGCACCATCACGACAAAGAGGACTCGCACGCCGAACAGGCTGCAATCACGATTGGAGAAGCCGGTGACAGGACCCGCCACAATCACCACTGACCTGATGCTGCTGCGCCTGATGCAGCTGTGCAGCCCGGGGTTGCCAGTAGGTGCTTATGCATTCTCGCAGGGACTTGAGTACGCGATTGAGGCCTCCTGGGTGAAAAATCGAGATGAGGTGGCGGACTGGCTCGGCACACAGATTCGTTTCTCGCTGGCACGTCTGGACCTGCCAGTCCTGCTGCGCCTTAGTGATGCGCATCGACTAAATGATGATGCTGCTGTTCAGTGGTGGAATGACTTTCTACTGGCGAGCCGTGAGACTCACGAACTGCAGTTGACTGATACAGCGACGGGAGAGGCACTGATCAGACTGCTGCCGACGCTGACTATTGATCCGCCGCGCTGGCAAGGCCGCAGCAGCTTTGCCACGGTATTCAGTTATGTTGCAGCGCAGTGGCAGATTCCAGCACAGATGGTTGCGCTTGGTTATGGCTGGGCCTGGTTGGAAAACCAGGTAAACGCGGCAACCAAGCTCGTGCCGCTCGGTCAGTCCCAGGCACAGAGTCTGATTCAACAATTGCAGCAGGATCTGCCGACTGCGATTGAGCAGGCAAGAGAGCTTACTGACGATGAACTGGGCATGACGCTGCCGGCCCTCAGTCTGGCCAGCATGTACCATGAGACTCAATACACAAGGCTTTTCCGCTCATGAGCGCCAAGCCGATGCTTACCCAAAACAAATCAGGAGACTGCTAATGAGTAATGAATCTGCACGTCAGACACTGCGCGTGGGTGTCGGAGGGCCAGTAGGCTCCGGCAAGACTGCTCTGCTCAGGGCGCTTTGCACTCTGATGCGCGAGCACTGGCAGATAGGCGTTGTGACCAATGATATTTACACCCGCGAGGACGCTGATTTTCTGACGCGCCATGAAGCACTGGATGCCGACCGGATCCTCGGTGTAGAAACTGGTGGTTGCCCGCATACCGCAATTCGCGAAGATGCATCGATGAACCTCGCTGCCATTGATGAGCTCTTGCGCCGGCACCCGCAGTTAGAAGTCATATTCGTGGAGAGCGGTGGCGACAATCTAAGTGCAACATTCAGCCCGGAGTTGTCCGATCTGACACTCTATGTCATTGATGTTTCCGCTGGTGACAAGATTCCCCGCAAAGGTGGTCCCGGTATCACCCGGTCTGACCTGCTGATCATCAACAAGACAGACCTGGCCCCGTTGGTAGGTGCATCTCTGGATGTGATGAATCGGGACTCACTAAAAATGCGAGGTGAAAGACCTTTTGTGTTCAGCAATCTGAAAGCCTGGGAAGGCCTGGATCGTATCATCGATTTTATCGTTGAGCAGGGCATGCTGGCGCCACGCTTGTCGGGGGCTGAGCTTGTCAGTCGTGCGGGTGCCAGAGCGGCAGATGTCGCCGAAGAAACCCGGGCCAGCCAGTGACAACATTGCTTTCAAGAGCGCAGATTTACTATTCAGGAGTCCAGTTTTATGAATGTGTTTAAAAAGATTGTTACTTGTCCAGGCCGCTGGCTGCGTGACAGCCTTGTTGCCGCTATGCTGTTCGCGGGCGTGACGGTGTCGCCCATGGCTGTTGCTCACGAAGGGCATGGAACGCCTGGCACTGTATTACATGATATTCAGCACGCTGCATGGCTGGTGCTGGCGATCAGTGCTGTCGTAATTATCGGCATGATTCTGAAGCAGAAGTGGAATCAGAGCCGCAGAGGTGACTGACATCGTTCGGGGCGACTATTGATAGTCGCCCCTGCTACGAAAATCAGTTAATTCGCTATTTCAATCGCGCTCCAGAATACCGATGGCGATACGTGCAGCGGCAGTTCTATTCTGAACATTCAGCTTCTTGAATATCTGCTCCAGATGTTTGTTAACAGTTCTCGGGCTCATCTGAAGAATCTGTGCGGCCTCCCAGTTGGTTTTGCCTTGACTGATCCATGCCAGTACTTCCGACTCCCGCTTGGTCAGGTTCAACTTTTCGCGCAGTAACTCCTCGCCTGTGGTTTCGGCGGCTTCCGATAATCGCAACAGTTTTTCTTCTGCATTGACATGTCGGATGAAGGTCACGCTCAGTCGTTTTTCCTGGTAAGACGGACCACTGCCAGACTCTACGGTCAGAGTGAGCATCTGATTTTCTTCGCGCTGGGCTGGTGGCGACAGCCAGTTGCTCAGCGCCACAGACAGGGTTGAGGTTTGCCACTGCTCGCTGGCGCCAGCGCGTGCAAACAGCGCCAGGGTCTGCGGCGTTGCCCAGAGAATGCGCCCGTCGCGGCTCACAGAAAACAAATGCTGGCCTGCCGAATCCAGGGCATTGTAGGCGCTGCTGGTCAGGCGGGCATTGTTCAGGTGCACGTTCATTCTGGCCAGTAATTCCTCGGGCTTAATGGGTTTGGTCAGGTAGTCTACGCCTCCCGCCTCAAGTCCCCTGACAATGCTGGCAGAGTCGCTGAGACCAGTCATAAACACCACGGGAATGCTGGCAAGTTCTGGTATGGCACGCAGATCCCGGCAGGTCTCAAAGCCGTCCTTGTTGGGCATGATGGCATCGAGCAGGATCATGTCAGGCCTGATTCGCCGGGCAATGGTCAATGCCTGACGTCCCTCAAGCGCAACCAGGACGTTGTAGCCGGCCTCCTCCAGTGTGTCATTGACGAAGCTCAGTGATTCGGGGGAGTCATCGACTACCAGTATCACATTGGAATTGGTTTTTTTGTTCATTTTTCAGTAGCACTCATCTGTTCGTCCGGTGTGGGTTTTGGCTTTTTTGTGGCGGTAAAGCTGCGTGCAATCTGCGCAAACTGCATTCCATCCAACAACTTTTTGAGAGATTTTCTGCTGGTTTCGTTTATCAGTTCATGCCGCGCCAGCTCGTCCAGTTTGTTCTGAACGCCGCGCTTGTAGCCCAGCTCTGCGCAGGTGATCAACTCCCTGACCAGTTCGTGATCAGCGATGGTTGTCAGATCGGTAGGAGGCTCAGTTTTCTCCAGCAGTGAGTTGTCAGCGCCGGGCCTGTCGACTATCCAGTCGATAGATAACAGATCCCCGATGGTTTCCAGCAAGCGCTGGTGATTGATTGGTTTGACCAGGTAGGCATTATGGTGGGCCGTATCCTGAACGCTACGGTGATGCTCCTGGGCGTCGGCAGAAATCATGATCGCCGGTTGGCGGTGGCCCATTTCGCGCAACGTTCGGATCAACTCCAGACCACTCAGTCCGGGCATGCTGACATCCAGCAGCAGAATATCAGGGCGGGCCTCTTCGATGGTTTCAAGACAGTCATGGGCGTCAGGTGACTCCAGTACCGTGAATCCCAGCGGAGGCAGTAACTCTGACATCAGTCCGCGATGGATCGGATCGTCGTCCACAACCATGACAGTGAGTCGTGGTCCGCGATAGCCTTTAATCTGATGTGGTACTGGGGTCTGTACTGAATGCTCGGTGACCCGGGACATCATGAGGCTGACGGTAAAGCGGCTTCCTTTTCCGGGTGTGCTGACGATGTCCAGCTCCCCACCCATGATTTCCGATAACAGGCGGACAATGGTCAGACCCAGACCGGTACCCGGCACATTAGGTACGTCAGGCCCGCGGACCCGCTCGAAGGGGTCAAGGATGCGTTTGAGGTCTTTTTCGCTGATGCCAATACCAGTGTCGACTACCGAGAACTCGGCGACCTGATTGCGATAGCGGACATGGAACTCAACGCTGCCACGAGGTGTGTACTTAATAGCGTTGGACAGCAGATTCACCAGGATCTGATAAAGCCTTTTTGAGTCGGTGGTAACGACTTCCGGGAGCTTGTTGTGGATATGGCAGCTGAAGTCAATCTGTTTGTTTGCCGCCATGTCGCGGAACATCTGCACCATCTGGTCAATGAACTCAGGCAGCTTGACGTGATTTCGATAGATCTCCAGGCGGCCGGCCTCGATTTTTGAAATATCGAGCAGACCTTCGATAAGTCCCGCCAGGTGATCGCCGCTGCGTTTGATGATCTGCACCGCATCCCGGTTACGCTCGCTCATGTCTTCGCGCTGAATCAAAAGCTGTGCGTATCCGAGAATGGCCTGCAATGGGGTGCGCAATTCATGACTGATGCCGGACAGATATCGGCTTTTGGCATTGTTCGCGCGTTCGGCCAGGTCCTTGGCGCGCTGCAGTTGTTCATCGGTTCGACTGTGGGCTTCAATCTCTGCCAGCAGTCTATTGGTCTGAATGGTCGACTCCGCCTGGGCGACGACCCGGCTTTCACTCGCCAGCAGATAAAGCCAGCAGATAACGCCAAGAATGATCATCATTACAAAGAACAGCATGGTCAGCGCCTGATTCAGAATCAGGGCGCTGACCGGATCGGTGCTCAACTGGAAATAAACCAGTGATAACAGTGCAGCACTGATCAGATTAGCAATACTGAAAAGTGTCATGAATCGCACCAGGCGTCTGCCCACAGGACGGAACAGGGCCGCAGGCAGCCAATGCTGCAACCATTCTTCAAGTTGACTGCTGAGCGTTGCTTCGGGTTTGCAGGCGTCCATGCAACGTGAGTCGAGTGAGCAACACAGCGAGCAGATTGCGCCTTCATAGGCAGGGCAATAGGCAAGGTCGGGTCGCTCGAAATGATTCTCACATATGCAGCACTGCGCTTTTTCTTCCGGGCCGGTGGAGACCATGATGTGGTCAATTTCGGGGGATGTTCTGGCCAGGTAAAAGCGACCTTTAGTAAGCAGTGCGATAAGTGGAACGCAGACAAAGCACAATCCCAGACTGATAAAGTGAGCCAGGTGCCTGGGTGTATCACCGAACATGCCGAGATAGCAGAGTACGCCGACAATCGATGCAATCAGGACGGAGACGACACCGACCGGATTGATGTCATACAAATGAGCTCGTTTGAATTCAATGTAGGAAGGGCTGAGTTTCAGCGGTTTATTGATCATCAGATCGGCCGACAGGCAGCCCAGCCAGCTCAGGGTAACTATCGAGAACAAACCCAGAATTGATTCCAGTGCCCGGTAGAGTCCAAGCTCCATCAACAACAGTGCGATTGCCACATTAAAAACCAGCCAGACCACGCGGCCGGGGTGGCTATGTGTCAATCTCGAAAAGAAGTTGGACCAGGCGATGGAGCCAGCATAGGCATTAGTTACGTTAATCTTCATCTGCGAGACAATGACCATCAACCCTGCCAGCACCAGCGAAAACGTTGGCGAACTGCTGACGTAGTTGAAGACCATCTGATACATCCAGGTCGGGTCAATAGCCCTTTCGACCGACGCGCCCTCAGAGACTGCAATCCAGGCAAGAAAGGATCCCAGCAGCATTTTAATAAGACCGATAAGAATCCAGCAGGGACCAGCCAGCGACAACCAGAACCACCAGCGAAAACGATTGGCATGGGTTTTTTGCGGCATGAATCTCAGGTAGTCCACCTGCTCGCCAATCTGGGCGACCATGGCGAACAGTATGGCCGTTGATGCACCGAACAGCGCAAGGTCAAAACCGGGCAGGCCGCCGGTGGTGCCGTCTGGCATGTAGGCTGCCCAATCTTCGACCCTGGAGAACTCAAACCACAAAACAAGCACCAAAGCAGTGCACTGTAGCGTCAGCCAGAACGTTTGTGTGCCGATCTGGAAGCGTGAGATGAGTGTAATACCATGTGTCACGATGGGTATGACTGCAACCGCGCAGATGATGTAGCCCAGCCATAATGGAATGCCCAGCATAGCGTTTAACGCTGCCGCAAGAATGGCTCCTTCAATCGCGAAGAATATGAAAGTGAATGAAGCATAGATCAAGGATGTGATGGTTGAACCCAGATAGCCGAAACCTGCGCCGCGTGTCAGCAGGTCAATGTCCAGGCCATAGCGCGCCGCGTAGTAACAGATTGGAAACCCAGTTGTGATAATGACCAGCGCGACCGCCAGCATGGCGGCTACTGCATTCACCACCCCGTAATTCAAAGTGATGGTTGCAGAAATCGCTTCCAGTGCCAGGAAGGCGGTGGCGCCTATCGCCGTCATCGCTACCGTGCTGATGCTGAATCGGCGCGCTCCTATCGCCGTGAATCGCAGCGCAAAGTCTTCCAGTGTTTCGTTGCCGACCCACAGGTTGTACTTTCGTCGCACACGAAAAATCTTTTGAGTTGGCATTGGTGTTTTCGGCTGCTAAGCTTCCTTCGAGTCTGTTTTTTGGATTCCCGATCCACAAAGGCTATGCAAAATGTGAGCCATGCAGCTGACAGACGTCATTAGTGCCCACGCCATTGCATTAAACAGGTCATATGCAATCACGGGTGACATTGCCATGCGCACTCATACCCGCTCTCTACGTCGTTTAACCCACTGCGCCTGCAGGACTGCAGTGGTATTAATAGATTCCGTCGTCAATAACTATCCTGAAATAAATTGGAGCATCAGATGTTGCAACGCACACTCTGGTCCCTTGCGCTCTTGCTGAGTTGCGGGGCAGTACACGCGCAGTGGGACACAATCGTAGGTGACGTGCTAACCGTGGAGGAGCCTGACGTTCGCTGGGTAGCCGTTCGCGGAGGCAGTTCTGCCTACCTGGTCGATACCGATGAGGGTGTCGTTAAAGGTACTCTGCCACTCTCAAGATTTTCGCCAACGCTGGTTTCGCATGCCAGTCAGGGCCGAATCTACTCATACGGAAGCTTTTACACCCGTGATACCTATGGCGAGCGTACTGACGTCGTTTTGATCTTTGACATCGAGACAGCCTCACCTGTCGGCGAAGTGGAAATTCCCGCGCGGGCCGCTGGTATCGGCCATCGAGGCATGATCAGCGTCATAAATGATGCGTTCGTGGGCGTATTTAACCTGACGCCGGCGCAATCAGTCAGTCTGGTTGACACCCGCACCAATGCATTTGTCAACGAGATATCTCTGGCCGGCTGCTCGTCAATGTATCCGATCGAAGCAGGGTTCATGTCTATCTGCGGCGACGGTACGGTTCAGTATATTGAGGTCTCCAATGCCGGTCAGGAAGTGTCCCGGGTAAGAAGCGAGCCATTTTTTGATCTGACGGTTGACCCTGTCTACGACTATGCCTCTCCGGCGTCTGACGGCTGGATGATCATGTCGTTTGATGGCTACCTGCGCAAGGCGTATCTGGATGGCGGCGAAGTAGTCGTTACTGAATCGTTCAACATCAATCCGGAAAACGACGGTGAAGCCGACATCAACGGTGTAGTCAGAGAGCCGGACGACAACTGGCGCATTGGTGGACGTCAACCTTTTGCCTATCACGATGAAGCTGCCCTGCTGGCGACCGTCATGCATCAGGGTGGTGGCCAGGAGACGTTTGAGAAGGCCGGTACCGAAATCTGGGCTTTTAACATGAAGACCGGAAATCGCGGCTATCGACTTAAACTGGATGAAGGTGAGACTGCCAGTGCCGTCATGTTTACCCCTGACGCCGAGCCACTTATGCTGATCCAGACCAATGAAGGCTTGCGTGTGCATGATCCGGTAACGGGTCGTCATCTGCGCACTGTCAGCAGTGTCAGCGGCTCAATCTTCAACCTGTTCTGAGGAGGTTCACGAAATGGATCCTTTGCTGACACTGGTTGTTGCGACATCGATAGGTTTGCTGTTCTTCACTGCTGCTCGACACAAAATGAACAGTGGTCGTCGCTTCGAAGCGCAACTGGCAGCTTATCGCCTTTTGCCGGAGTCCATGCTGCGACCGGTTGCCAAAGCATTGCCCTGGCTCGAGCTGACAGTGGCGGTCGCACTCCTGGTTCCGGTCACCCGCATACCTGCTGCGCTGGTAGCGATCGCACTGCTGGTGATGTATGCCACAGCCATGGCTGTCAATATCAAGCGTGGCCGCAGCGAAATCGACTGTGGATGTGGCGATCAGCCGCAGAGTCTGTCCCGCTGGCTGTTGCTGCGTAATGCGGTACTGGCTGTCGCCACTGCTGCGCTGATTGCGCCTGTGGCAGAGCGGGCGCTGGGCGTCGCTGACATACTGTTCATGGTGATACTGACGGCGACCTTATCGTTGGCCTATGTCATGTGCGAACAGCTGACACGAAATTTTTCCGGATTGAGTAAGTCATAATTGGCAGGTTCTGGCCTGCACGAGGAGTCATGTAATGGGTAGTGCTTCTATGGTGGTGTTAAGCGTACTTTGTTTTGTTGTACTGGTGCTGATACTGGCGGTCATTGCGCTGGCCAGGCAGATCGGCATTCTGCATACACGTTTGGCACCTGCCGGTGCGTTGATGACAACAGCCGGCCCTAAGGTGGGAGACAAGGCACCTGCTTTGTCAATCCCGGATATTAATGGCAAGCCGGTCGCCATTGGTGCAGGTCCATCAGAAGTGGGCATGGTGAAAAAGCCGCAGCTGATTCTGTTTGTCTCGCCAAGCTGTCCAATCTGTAAGGACCTGGTGCCAGTAGCTAAAAGTATGGCACGTGCTGAAAAGCTGTCGCTGGTTTTTGGTAGCGATGGCGGTCAACTGAACAAGCATCAGAACTATGTAGCAAAGATGGGGCTGGAAGACTATCCCTATGTTGTCTCACTCGAGTTGGGCATGAAGTTTGAAGTCGGCAAATTGCCGTACGCAGTCCTCATCGATCAGCACGGCGTGCTGCGTTCGAAAGGTCTGGTCAACAGTCGGGAGCATCTGGAGTCCCTGGTGACATCAATGCAGAGTGGATATGAATCAATACAGGACTACCTGGTCAAATCAGGCAGTCTGCAGGAGCAGGCATCATGAGTGATAGACAGGCGCTGATCGCACAGTTGTACAAAGATCTGGATGCAAAAACTACAGGGGCTATCCGTTTCCTGGCCGGTAGAACCTCGCGACGTTCCTTCCTGGGTCGCATTGGGGTGTTCATGGCAGGTATGGGTGCCTTGCCGGTGTTGCCGGTGGCCCGTGCTTCGGCACAGACACAGTTCCCACCAGCCGGTAATTCCGGCCCGGTGAATGGCGTTGCAGACATTGAAGAGATGGGTGATCCACAAGAGTGTGAGTACTGGCGCTACTGCGCGTTCAGTGGTTCGCTGTGTAGCTGCTGTGGTGGTTCACTGACACAATGTCCTCCAGGGTCACAGACCGCAACAATCGCCTGGGTTGGCTCCTGCCATAACCCGACCGATGGTCGCGACTACCTGATTTCCTACAACGACTGCTGCGGCAAGGGTAGTTGTGGTAGCGGCTGTGGCTGTTCGCGCTCGGAAGGCGACCGTCCGGTTTACTTCCCATCGAAGTCCAATAATGTGTTGTGGTGCTTTGGTTCTACGAGCCATGCCTATCACTGCACACTCGCGCTGGTCATCGGTCATGCTGATGCGAATTCACTGCCTTGATCGTTCGCCGCAGCCTGGCTATCAATCCAGGCTGCGGTTCAGCCACAAAAGCAGGATTCGGGCGGCAGCCGTCACCCTTTTGCTAAGCCTGTTGCCAATGGGTAAGGCTTTGGCGCAGCATGGACAGGGCCCGCAATATATGTATCTGCTGCATTGTGGTGGATGTCATATTGAAAATGGCTCGGGCATGCCGCCAGCCATTCCGGATCTGCGGATAACCATGCCAAAGCTGGCCAGTCATGACGAGGGTCGTGCCTATATGGTTCAGGTGCCGGGTGCTTCACAGGCACCAGTCACAGATGCCCAGCTTACCGAAATTATGAACTGGATGTTGAGGACATTTGCCGAAGGGACATTCAGGCCCTACACAGAGTCTGAAGTCACCCAGCATCGCGCCAATAAAGTGCTGGATATCCTGGCATTGCGCAGACAATTGATTGCGGAGAATCTGGAGGCGCCATGATCTTCAGGTGTCAAGTGATGTTGGGTCTTCTGTTGGCGAACTTCAGTTCGGTCGCAATCGCAAACGATGATTCCACCTCTTTGGCCTGGCTAGGACAGGCCTTTTTTTTTGACACCAATTTATCAAGAGAGCGCACTTTGGCATGTGCCACATGCCACGATCCCAATCGCGCGTTCACTGATGCCCGTGACAACGGCGTATTTTCAGCAGCGTCGCTAGGTAGCGATGGCATTTCCCTGGGGGATCGTCAGGCCCCGTCACTCGGCTACGTTTCGCTGACACCTTCGTTCTCGCAGGATGAAGAGGGCCTTTATCACGGCGGACTGTTCTGGGACGGCCGGGCTGCTGATCTTGCTGAACAGGCACTGATACCGATTTTTGATCCCACTGAGATGCAGTTGTCCGGTCCGGAACAACTGGCGGATCGCGTTTTGGAGAACCCGGAGTATCAGCGACGTCTAGTATCACTGTTCGGTGAGCAGGTTGTGGCCGATACGCAACTCCTTAGCGAAGCTGTCGGCCAGGCACTGGCGGCCTTTCAGCAAGGCGAACAGTTTCAGCCTTTTGATTCGAAATACGATGAATATCTCCAGGGAAACTATCAGCCCACGCTGCAGGAGTCGCTTGGCATGGCTCTGTTCTTCACAGAGGGATTCACCAATTGCAATGAGTGTCATCAGCTTCAGGACGTGCCTGGACGCAGGCTGGAAACCTTCAGCAACTACGCGTTTGAAAATATCGGTGTGCCAGTGAATCAACGCTTGCGGGCTGCCAACGGCCGTCAGTTCGATGTGGAGGGAAAACCCTATGTGGACAAAGGGCTGGCGTTCCGGCCTGAGACACCACAGGGCGATACGGATGGTCGATTCAAGGTTCCGAGCCTGCGCAACGTCGCAGTAACGGGGCCTTATATGCACAACGGTGTGTTCAGCGAACTACGCACGGTTCTGGATTTTTACAACAAGTACAATCGCAGTGGCGGTGACAGCCAGATCAACCCGGAGACTGACGAGCCCTGGGGTAACGCCGAAGTGCCCGAGACAATTGCTCTGGATAAACTGACAGGGACCATGCCTCTGGAGCCGCGTCACCTGGATGCGCTGGAGGCCTTCCTGCGGATGCTGACAGACAAGCGCTATCAGCATCTGCTGGAGGATTGATCAATCGTTTGTCAGCGGTTTGATTCCGTGATGGCGCTGTAAACAAGTTCCTTGCTGATAGCCTGCAGCTGGCGGGCATACATCAGGTTGCGGTTTTGAATCATGCCGATGAAGGTCAGGTTCTCGACCGGGTCTATCCAGAACCAGGTGCCGCCGATGCCCCACCACCAGTAACTGCCCTCGCTCATGCCATTATTGCGGGAAGGGTCAACCACGACAGCAAAATCCAGTCCGAACTGGTTACCGGGATAACCCGGAATCTCTTCCATGCCTTCTGGCAGTTGATTGCTGCGCATCAGCTCTACAGATTCGGGCGACAGAACGCGTACGCCATCCAATTCACCACCATTGGCCAGCATCTGGGTGAACTTCATATAGTCGCCAATCGTTGAGACCAGCCCGCCACCGCCGCCGTAAAATGTAACTGGCTCCCGGTAGTCGCCACCAAGCGCGTCCTGGGGTTGTGCCAGGCCACCCTGGCCAGACTGGTACATAGTGGCAAAGCGCTCGCGGTCACTGTCCGGTACGGCAAAGCCGGTGTCGTCCATGTTAAGCGGATCAAACAGACGTTGCTGCAGGAATTCCGCAAAGGTCTGGCCGGACAGCACCTCGACCAGGTAGCCCTGCACATCGACCGAGACACTGTAGTGCCATAGCGAACCGGGTTGTTGACGTAGCGGGATTTCTGCCAGCTTGTCGATCATTTCCTTGAGAGTCCCGTTGGCATCCAGGATATTGGCAGCCTGATACATAGAATCGACCTGCGAGCGAGAGAAAAGCCCGTAGGTCAGGCCGCCGGTGTGAGACATTAGCTCACGAATGGTCATTTCATGGTCGGCAGGTTCTGTTTCGGGAACGCCATCAGGGCCGTCAGCTGCGGCGACGCGCAGGCCCGCCAGTTCCGGAATGTACAGCGAGACCGGGTCTTCGAGAGAGAATTTGCCTTCTTCGTGCAGCATCATCAAGGCCACACCAGTGACGGGTTTGGTCATTGAGAAGATGCGGAAGATGGTCTCTTCTGTCATTGGCACCTGATCCTGAATGTCCTGATATCCATAGGCGTCCAGATGCACAATCTTGCCATCACGAATCAAAGTGCTCACGATGCCTGCCAGGTTGCCCTCATCTACAGCCTTGCGCATTCCGGCTGCCAGATCCTCGATGCCCTGCTCACTCAAGCCAGCACTTTGTGGCGACGCATGTTCGAGGTCCTGCGCGAACGTGTGAGTGGAAAAACTCGTGGCTATGGCCATCGCCAGCGTCAGTTGCTTGAGGTAACTCGGGTAATGTCTTGTTTTCATGGTGATCCTCGGGAGTCGGACAGAAATCGATCAGTCGTTCTATCCCTTATATCAAACTTTTTGACACTGGCACAGTGGCCACCTGCGGGCCGAGACGGGCATACGTCTTGATGCGACAACCTGACAGCAGCATGCCGCCCGTGTTAAAACATTTCTCCAGTATTTGCGGCGGCCCCAGCTTTGGTGCCGCACACCAAATTCATTGTTGGACAATTGTTGCAGGGCCTGTCTTCTGGCTCTTTATTGGGAGTTCTATCATGGCTGATTATTTGATCACTGGCACAAACAGGGGTATCGGACTGGAGCTGGTAAAACAGACGCTGGCGCAGGGGCATCATGTGATAGCCACCGCCAGAGATCCGGAGGCGGTGCCCGCGCTAAAAGAGCTGGCAGCCATAAACCCTGCTTTGACACTGGCGCCTCTGGACCTGGCTGATGCAGACAGTTATGACGCGCTGCTTGGACGTCTGGGTGACCGGCCGATTGACGTGCTGATCAACAATGCCGGGATTTACGGGCCGCGCGACGCTGTGTTCGGCAAGCTGCAGGCTGATGAGTGGCTGCAGGTCTTTCACGTCGATACCATCGCGCCACTGCTTCTCACTCAGAAACTGATGCCCAATCTCCGGCAGGGCAATGAGCGACGCATTGCATTCATGAGTTCAAAAATGGGGTCGGTTGCCGACAATGGCAGTGGCGGGTCCTACATCTATCGGACTGCCAAATCCGCCCTGAATCAGGCCGTCAAGTCACTCTCAATTGATCTGCAGCCAGAGCAGTTTATTGTACTGAGCCTGCATCCGGGCTGGGTGCGGACCGACATGGGAGGGCCGAACGGTCTTATCGACACAGAGACCAGCGCTAATGGTCTGCTGTCGGTAATTCAGCAGGCCGGCCCGGTTGATAGCGGCGCATTCATTGCCTATGACGGGCAGCGTATTCCATGGTAATGCTGGCTTGACACAGGGCGCGGATCGGGCGCATCATTGCGAACTATGAACATTCAGACCGTATATTTCTGGTGGTTTAGCAACAAGGGCCGCCAGGAAAACAGCATAAACGCCTTCAGATAGGCATTGTTTTCAGGCTGCCCCCGACAGGAAGGCGGCCTGAGTCATACCTGCAAGAACCGATCTGAAATCCCGGATCAACTCTTCACAAAGTAACGATCAAGCCAGCTCTCCCAGGGTGGCAGCCTCTTGAAACTTAAGAGGAGAATGATCGTGCACATACAACAGACCCGATATACCACCGACGGTGGTGTTGTCGTCAACCGACAGCAAAGCCAGTGTGATGGCAGCGCTGAGCTGACGCGGATCGTGCAGGCGCTGGACACTCGTCCGGGGGCTGTTTTCAGCTGCGAAGTAGATTATCCGGGCCGATACCGGCGCAAGTCACTGGCCTTCATCAACCCGCCCTTGCGGATTACCTCTCGTGATTACTGCGTGCGTGTCGAGGCACTGAATTCACGCGGCACTGTCCTGCTGCCAGAAATTCATCGCTCACTTGCTGCTCAGGCATCAATAAGCTGCTGCGACATCATGGAAACGCGTGAGTTGCGTGTGGAGGTGTTGCCTGCGGCAGAGGCGGCCGCAGATGAAACCGAAGAGATGCGAACGCGGCGGCCGAGTGTCATGTCGGTTATTCGTCACATACTGGCGCACTTCGCCAGTGATGAGGACAGTTTTCTGGGTCTTTATGGACCTTTCGGTTACGACCTTGCTTTTCAATTTGAACCTGTTGAGCTGCAACACCCCAGAGCGAAGAAGCAACGAGACCTGGTGTTGTACCTGCCGGATGAACTTATTGTGGTCGATCCGGCAACAGGCGCAGGGGACCTGCTTCGCTACGAATTCTTCTGTCGCGACTTGCATGGCGAAACGCAGACCACTGGCGGACTTAAACGCCTGGCGCCGCAGACCGTCACCGAAAACGCTGCTGCAAAAGTCAGCGCCAAAATTGGTCAGCGTTGCGATCATGCCCCTGGTGAGTATGCGGCGCTGGTGGAGAAGGCGAAAGCCTGCTTCAGTCGCGGTGACCTGTTTGAAGTGGTTCCAGGACAAATGTTCAGCCAGGCCACAGCCGAGTTGCCCAGTGCAATTTTCCGGCGTCTGCAAAAGGCAAATCCGGCACCTTATCTGGCACTGATGAATCTGGGCCAAGACGAGTTTCTGATTTCCGCCTCACCTGAAATGTACGTTCGGGTCGCTGGCAGGCGGGTCGAAAGCTGTCCCATCTCGGGGACAATCGCCAGAGGCAGAAATGCACTGGAGGATGCCGAACTGATTCGCGAGCTGCTGAATTCAGCCAAGGATGAGGCAGAGCTGTCGATGTGTACGGATGTCGACCGCAATGACAAAAGCCGGATCTGTGAGCCCGGATCTGTGCGTGTTATCGGCAGGCGACAACCGGAACTCTATTCACGTTTGATACATACCGTTGATCATGTGGAGGGGCGGCTGCTGCCGCAATTTGACGCTCTGGATGCCTTTCTTGCGCATACCTGGGCGGTAACTGTGACAGGTGCTCCCAAGCGTGCTGCGATGGCATTCATAGAGCAGCACGAGAAGTCACCTAGGCAATGGTATGGTGGCGCCTTCGGGCGGCTGGGTTTTGACGGCAGCATGGACACCGGGCTCACACTGCGGACCATCCATCTGCAGCGGGGCATTGCACACGTCCGTGCCGGTGCAACCTTATTGCATGATTCCGACCCGCATGCGGAAGAAGCGGAAACCCGCCTGAAAGCATCCGCTTTGCTGGCAGCGCTGCAGCCCGCAAAGAAAGAGAATACAGTCGGTGCAGCCCCTCAATCGCAGGCAGGGATCAAACCGCCGAATTTACGTGCACTGATGGTTGATCATCAGGATTCATTTGTACAGA
The DNA here is from genome assembly GCF_021729085.1 of Pseudohongiella sp. O18. GTDB lineage: Bacteria > Pseudomonadota > Gammaproteobacteria > Pseudomonadales > Pseudohongiellaceae > Pseudohongiella. The sequence goes on from NZ_JAJSAR010000001.1 coordinate 1,583,050, forward strand.
CACTTGCCGCCTGTTTCCGCATGCAGGGGGTGGATGTGATCACGCTGCGACCTGAGGCTGCCCGTCGTGCCTTGTCTGGGCAGGCTTTCGACCTGGTGATCCTTTCACCAGGCCCTGGTCGCCCAGCCGACTTTGACTGTCAGACAACGCTCAGTCTCTGCGAGCAGCAGGGGCTTCCAGTATTTGGAGTGTGTCTGGGCCTGCAGGCGATGGTTGAATACTGTGGCGGTGAGCTGGGTGTCATGCCCACACCCAGACACGGCAAGGCATCAATGGTGAAACACGATGGCAGTCTGATGTTCAGCGGGCTGCCGCCCCGGTTCATGGCCGGCCGCTATCATTCCCTGGTGGCAAGCCGATTGCCAGAGGCGCTTGCGCCGGTTGCGGTCACAGATGACGAGAGTTGTCACACCATGGCGGTCATGCATCGCACGTTGCCGTGGATGGCGGTGCAGTTCCATCCCGAATCGATCCTGACACAGCAGACGGGAGTCGCTGACGGGTCGAGTCTTACGGCTGGCGATGCACTGGTGCGAAATGTGGTCAGAGCTGTCAGCGCCCGCTGCGAAGGAAGGCTCAAACCGCAGGCTTGTGCGGTGGGTTGAAACGCCGTACAAGCAGCGCCGAAAGCAGCAGCAGGGCGGCGATGATGAAATAGAAAGGAATGTGGAAGGCCTCATGCTCATGGGCAGGGGCCGGATCCCCCAGCGCCACACTGGTGCTTCCGCTATCCCCCTGGGCAGTGCTCGCCTGGAGTTGATAGCTGTTGTCAATTGTGCCAGCGAACGAGAACCAGCCATCAGCATCGGTGCTCACTTCATTGCTGGTCCCCGAGGCGACGTCGGTGATCTGCACGCTTGCATTGCCAAGGCCCTGCCCACTGCCGTCAGTGACCTGGCCCATCATCTGGTCCTGGTCAGTGAACACCGTGAAACGCACCGGAGCGTTGATTTCGGCCTGCTCGCGAGCGTAACCGGTCAGTTGCACCACCAGCAGCACGGCGCCGGCCAGAATCAGGCTGATGTTGGCGACATAACTGATTTTCGGCCATGCGCTGACCTGTTGCCAGGCTCTGATGGCCACCGCCATGATCACCAGCGCAATGATCTGACCAAATTCGACGCCAACGTTAAACAGCAGGATTTTACTCAGCAGTGCCGGGTCCTCGGCCAGTGTTACAGCCTGGAGTCGCGCGGACAGACCAAAACCATGAATCAGGCCGAAGATGAAAACCATCAGCAGCAGACTGGGAGCTCTGGTGCCCAGCCAGCGCTGGAAACCGTTGATGTTCTCAAAACCCTTGTAGGCCACCGTCAGGGCGATCACGGCATCAATCAGATAGTGGTTGGCGGTGATGCCGGCATAGGTAGCGAAAATCAGCGTGATGGTATGGCCGATGGTGAAAGCCGTAACAAATTTAAGAATGTCGACGAAGCGCGTCAGAAAGAACATGACACCAAGCAGGAAGAGAAGGTGGTCGTAACCACTCAGCATATGCTCGGCGCCAGTCCACATGACCTCAAGATAGCCACCGGAGGCCATCCGTTCGCGGGCGATGTCGGTCATGTCGTGCCCAAGCGCCAGGCTGGGCAGAAACAACAGGCATGCAATAAAAAGGCAGAGAGGTCGACTACTGGACATTCGCCTAAATTAGCATCAATTCACGTCTGTGCAAAGACGGTGCAGGACGCGTAAAATAGTATCACGCCAATGTACGGGGAGCCCCATGTCCAAACCAGCCCAAATTGACACTTGTCAGCGATTCCTTTTCAGTCAGTCGGATGTGCGCGGCGAAATCGTGCGGTTGAACAAGAGTTACCTGGATACAGTCAGTAACCACGCCTATCCAGAAGGAGTTCGCCACTTGCTGGGTGAGTTTCTGGCAGCCAGTGTGTTGCTGGGATCGGCCATCAAGTACGAGGGGCGGCTGGTGCTGCAGGTGCGTGGCGATGGTGAGCTGAGCCTGATCATGTCCGAGTGCACCAGCGAAGGCGCTATTCGGGGTATTGCCAGGTTTGACTCACCGCCCAAGAGCAGCGAGTTTACGACCCTGACGGGTGACGGCGTGCTGGTCATTACTGTCGACTCGCGCAAACGCGAACCCTACCAGGGTATTGTGTCACTGGAAGGCGGATCCCTGTCGGCCGCCCTGCAGACCTACTTTGGTCAGTCCGAGCAGCTGCCAAGCTGGTTCATTTTTGCAGTTGATGGGGAACAGGCCTGCGGCTTCATGCTGCAGCAGTTGCCGGGTTCCTCGCAGCAAGACGATGATGATCGCGATGATGCCTGGCAGCACCTGGTGATGCTGGCACAGACACTGACCACCAGCGAGCTGTTGCAGCTGGACAATGAGGCCCTGTTGCACAGGCTTTATCATCAGGAGCAGGTCGAACTGTTTGAGCCGCGCACATTCCATTATCAGTGCAGCTGTTCGCGCGAGCGTACTGCCAGAGCACTGATCTCCATTGGCAAAGAAGAAGTGGACAGCATTGTTGCTGAACACGGTGCCGTCAATATCGCCTGCGAATTCTGCGGCACCGAATACCAGTTCGATGCCGCAGAAGTGTCCATGCTAATGCAGGAGCGTGGTAACGTCCTGCACTGAGTGATCAGGGCTGGCCCAGATCCTTCATCACGGCTGCCAGGAAGCGGGCAGCCTCGCCGCCACTGACACAGCGGTGGTCAAAACTCAGCGATAGCGGCAGTACCCGGTGGGCTTCAATGCCATCGTCAGTGGCGACGGCTTGCCTGCGTATTTTTCCGGCACCCAGAATAGCGACCATGGGCGGCACAATCACCGGATTGGCATAACGACCGGCCATGGTGCCGAAGTTGGACAGCGTGATGGTCGCACCCCGCATCTCCTCAGGTGGAATTTTGCGTGTGTTGACCGCTTCACGCAGCGCATTCAGCCCCTTGCGAAGATCAGCACGGTCACGTCCCGCAATGTCGCGCAGCACCGGTACAAACAGTCCGTCGGGTGTATCAACGGCGATTCCCAGATCAATGTGCTCGTGCTGCTTTACAGCCATGCGTTCACCATCGTACCAGGTGTTCAGTCCGGGCTCTGCCAGGCAGGCCGCCGCTATAGCACGGACCAGCCGCATGGTCGGGTCCTCACCGCTCTGCCAGGCGTGAATGTCCACGTCATCATGGATTGAAACACTGACCACTTCGGCGTGAGCCCTGGACATGTTTTTTGCCATCACACGCTGAACGCCTTTCAACGGCGTACCACCGCTGAATACCGATCGTTCCCGCACAGGTGCCGGTACGTCAGCGTCATCATGGGCACTGCCAATGATAAAGTCGTCCTCCTGAACAGCGTTGTCATCGGAGGGGCCAGACATTTCACCCACGACGGTCCCTGAGTCATCACTTTCGGCGTCATACTCAAGCAGCGGGTCGCCCACATGCACGATATCACCCGGCTGACCAAACAGTTTTACAATCTTGCCGGCCTGGGGTGCTGGCAGATCAACGATGGCCTTGGCTGTTTCGACGGACAGAATTGTCTGGTCTTCGCTGACTTCATCGCCCTGGGCGATATGCCATTCAACAATTTCCGCTTCCTGCAGACCTTCCCCCAAATCAGGCAGTTTGAAGTATTTCATAAGCCCTCCAGAGTGGTTCTAGCCGCCGCGATGATATCGTCGGTTGCTGGCATATACAGATGTTCCTGCCGTGGATATGGCATGGTGGCGTCATAACCGGTCACCCGCTGTACCGGAGCGCGCAAATGCATCAGGCAGGTTTCTGCAAGTCTGGCGCTGATTTCTGAAGCAACGCCGCCATTGCGGGGCGCCTCCTGAACAATTATGCAGCGACCTGTGTGCTGCACAGAGCGCTTGATGGTATTGAAATCGAGAGGGCTGATGGTGGCGACATCAATCACTTCACACTCGATTCCGTCCCGGGCGAGCCTCTCGGCCGCCTGCAGGGTTTCGTGCATCGCCGCACCCCATGACACCAGCGTGACATCCTTGCCCTGACGCAGCGTAAAACAGGTGTCCAGCGGAAGGCCTTTGCCCGAGTCGACCAGGCGCTGGCGGACCATACGGTAAATCCGCTTGGGCTCCAGGAACAGCACCGGGTCCGGACACTGGATGGCCGAAAGCAGCAGTCCGTAGGCACGAGTGGGCGATGACGGTATGACGACCCGCAGACCAGGTATATGGGCAAACAGCGCCTCAGTGCTTTCAGAATGATGCTCGGGCGCCTGTATGCCACCCCCAAAAGGAGCGCGGATCACCAGCGGGCAATGCAGTCTGCCGCGCGTGCGATTTCGCATACGTGCCGCATGGCACACTATCTGTTCAAAGGCAGCAAATATGAATCCCATAAACTGGATTTCCGCCACTGGTTTCATGCCCTGTGTGGCCATGCCAACGCTGAGGCCGGCGATCATGGATTCCGCCAGTGGTGTGTCAATGACACGCTTATAGCCAAAATCCTGCTTCAGGCCCTCGGTTGCGCGAAATACGCCACCGTTGGTGCCGATGTCCTCGCCCAGCAGCACCACGTCCGGGTCGTCGCTCAATGCCCGGCGCAGCGCCAGATTGACCGCTTCGACCAGTGTAACTTCGTGAGTGTTGCTGTTGTTGTCCTTGCCCATAGCTACCCCCCGTGCCGCTGCAGCAGCCAGGTGCGTTGTTGTTCGAGCGCTGGTGTCATGTCGGCGTACTGATATCGCAGAATGTCATCCACCGGTGCTGGTTCAATGGCCAGATAGTCAGCGACGGCACGCTCGATCTGCTGTTTGATTTCGCCATGCAGTGATTGCTCACGGGTGGCATCCCAGGCATCGTGATCATGTAGCCAGGTCTGAAGGCGTTTGATGGGTTCGCGTTGCCAGGCATCACTGACTTCAGAGGCGCTGCGGTAGCGGGTTGCATCGTCTGCTGTGGTATGGTCTCCGAGTCGGTAGGTAATCGCCTCAATCAGTGTGGGGCCTTTGCCACTGCGGGCTTTTTGCAGGGCATGATTGACGGCATCGAACACGGCCACGACATCATTGCCGTCTACCTGAATACCCTCAATTCCGGCCGCCACCGCTTTCTGTGCCAGGGTTGGTGTTCCTGACTGCATCTGCCGGGGAACCGAGATAGCCCACTGGTTATTGTTGATGACAGTTACCAGTGGTAGCTGCCAGAGGCCGGCAACGTTTAGTGCTTCATAAAAGTCGCCGCGTGAAGTGGCACCATCACCACAACTGGTGACGACGGCGCCCTTTACCCCTTTGCTTTTGAGAGCGACCGCAGCGCCTGCGGCCTGGGTCAGCTGTGTTGCAATGGGCACGCAGATGGGCAGGTCTTTTTTGGCTGCCCCGTCAAACAGGTGGCCGCGTTCATCGCCGCCCCAAAGCTGCAATATCTGTTTCAGTTGCACGCCACGCAGATACAGTGTCGCCTGATCGCGGTAGTAGGGCACATATACATCGGCGTCCATCATTGCCATGCCGGTCCCGATGCCCACGGCTTCCTGTCCCAGGCAGGAAGGGTAGGTACGCATCTGGCCGGTACGCTGCAGTGCAACGGCTTTTTTGTCGAGCGCCCGAATCAGCGACATATGCTGATAGGCCTGACGCAGCCAGTCGAAATCGATCTGCGCTGGCAGATCCCGATTACTTTTGCCACTGGGTTCGATATACACCAGCGGAGGTGGTGCAACATAACGTGGTTTTTCAATGGAGCTCGGCACTGGAGTGGACATGGTTTGCCCTCCTGTCAGTCAGGCCATCAGATTGTCAGATCACCAGTTTTGCGGACGCGCGCTGTCCGAAATGACGCTGATACAGAATGTCCTCGGCCATCTGATCAGCAATGTCGCTGCTTGGACTTCCCTCGGCTTGGCTGCGTTCGAACAGCGTCAGCAGGGTAGTCTCGAGCGCCAGTACACGTTGCTGAATCCCAGGCATGGAGGCATTCATATAACCCAGAGATACCGTGATCAGGCCACCGGCATTGATGACATAGTCAGGCGCGTAAAGGATGTCGGACTGGTGCAGCAGAGCGCCATGCTCAGGTTTTTGCAGCTGATTGTTTGCGGCGCCGGCCACGATTGGGCAGCGCAGCTGCGGGATGCTGATGTCATTGAGGATGCCACCCAGGCCACAGGGTGCCAGCACATCACATTCCTGCGTCAGAATGTCATCGCCCGTTACTACGGTGGCTCCAAACTCTGAGACACAGCGCGCTGTCTTGGCCGGATCAGTGTCGCTGACAGTAAGCCTGGCGCCAGCGTCTGCAAGCAATGCCGCCAACGCGTACCCTACGTTGCCGACGCCCTGAATCGCGACATGTATGTCTTTAAGTGAATTGCGCCTGAGTTTGTGTCGCACGGCTGCCTTGATACCAGCAAAAACACCCAGTGCAGTCAGCGGTGACGGGTTGAAGCCATCTCGGCTGGTGCCTGACACGTAGGGTGTGACACCTGATACTTCATCCAGGTCGGCCAGCGTTGTGCCGCTGTCAGCAGCGGTGATATAGCGCCCCCCCAGGTCGTGAACGAAGCGCCCGAAGGCCTGGTAGAGACTTTTGCGATCTTCAACGCCGTCGGCGGGTAGCATGATGACAGCTTTGCCACCGCCCTGCGGTACACCGGCCAGAGCAGCCTTGTAGCTCATACCTCGAGCCAGTCTGATGGCGTCGTCTACAGCCTGATCGTCACTTGTGTAATGAATGCATCGACAGCCGCCGAGGGCCGGGCCCAGACGGGTGTTATGAATGGCAATAATGGCGTTCAGCCGGGAATCGGGGTCATGCCGGAAGTGAATTTCTTCCAGTCGGGCGCGCTCGAGTTTATCGAACATAAGATGTCTCCACCGCTGTCAGACCGTTTGGGTCAATTGCAAGAGATTTGGCGTCGGGGTGTTGAGGCCAGGTCTCTGCGGTTCAAACATGCATCTGGGATATCAGACGCTGTTGATTGAGCTTAACGCAAATTTTTCGGGTGAGCAAAATATTTGATAAGTTATTGTAATTAAAGGCGATGCTCGCGCAGGAACTCGGTAAAGACCTCGGCTGCGCGATCTATGTCGGCATCCGATACATCCAGGTGCGTCACCAGCCGAATATTGTCGCGGCCCAGGCAGTCGGCCTTGATACCGTGTCTATCCAGCCACTGTGCAAGTGCTGTACGTGGCAGCTCACTTGAGTCAACAAACAGTATGTTGGTCTGCGGCGTTGCTACTGAGTATCCGGCTGCCTGCAGGCGCTCCGCCAACAGTCTGGCACGGCGATGATCGTCAGCCAGACGTTCGACATGATGATCCAGCGCATGCAATCCAGCGGCTGCCAGAATGCCCGCCTGACGCATTCCGCCACCGGTGACTTTGCGCCAGCGCCGGGCCTGCTCAATGAAATCGACAGGGCCGAGCAGTACTGAGCCGACCGGTGCCCCAAGTCCTTTCGACAGGCATATCGACACCGTATCAAAGTGCTGGCTAATATCGGTGAGTTTACAGCCCAGCGCCATAACAGCGTTGAAAATCCTGGCCCCGTCCAGGTGTCGCTGCAGACCATATTCCTGAGCGACCTCGCTGGCTTGAGCAAGATAGTCCAGAGGCAGTACCTTTCCGTGCACGGTATTTTCCAGACATAGCAGGCGGGTGCGCGCGAAATGGCAATCGTCGGGTTTGATGGCCTTTTCGACATCATGCAGGTCCAGGCCACCGAATTCGGTCATTGGCAAAGGTTGCGGCTGTATGCCGCCCAGTGCTGCTGCTCCGCCGCCTTCGTAGCGATAGGTGTGTGCCTGCTGTCCGACAATGTACTCATCGCCGCGCCCGCAATGTGTGAGCAAAGCCACCAGATTTGACTGTGTGCCTGACGGCAGAAACAGACCTGCCTCAAGACCGGCGCGCTCTGCCAGCACCTGCTGCAGCCTGATGACGGTTGGGTCTTCGCCCCAGACGTCATCGCCGACATCTGCAGTGAACATGGCCTGCCGCATCGCCTCAGTTGGCTGGGTTACGGTATCACTGCGCAGGTCGATCCAGCGGGAATTAGATTGAGTCGTCATGGCTAGCTGAGAATCCTGTTATGATCAGTGGATTCAGTGTAATGCGATGATACTACTGTGGCCAACCCCCTGGCAGTAAATGTGACACAGGCACAACACAATATGGATGCTCCGCTGGTAATGGCTGGTGCTGGACATACGCATCTGGTCGCCATGCGATGCTGGGCCGAACAGGGTCTCAAAGTGCCTGAGAACAGTGTGCTGATATCGCCAGGAACGCATGCCTGGTATTCGGGCATGATGCCGGGTCTGCTGGCGGGACGGTTCCATGTTGAACAGTGTGCCGTTGACCTGAGACCGCTCGCTGACGCGGTGGGTCTGCACCTGGTATATGGTGAAGTCAGTGCCATGAACGCTGACAATCAAAAACTGGTGCTGAGTAATAATCAGTCCATTACCTACCAGGTTCTGTCTATCAACACCGGTTCAGAGCCGCCGGTCCCCAAAAACGACAGTAGTGTTCCCATCGAGCCGGCAAAACCTTTTGCCAATTTTTTTCAACGCTGGCAGCTTTGGCGTCAGCAACCACCCGGCGAAATTGTTGTGCTGGGAGGTGGCCCCGCCGCTTTTGAGCTGGTGCTGGCACTGCAATGGAAATTGCCCACCACCGGATTCAGATTGATTTGCGCTGAAGAGCTATTGCCGGGGCAGCCAGTAGAGCTGCAACGGGCAGCTGCTGCTCTGTTGCGGGAACGCGAGATTGAGTGCCTGCCTGACACGTTTATTTCCAACATCCGCGACGGGCAGTTATGGTCCGGAGGCAAGATCGTTGCGCACCCGGATGCTGTCGTGCTGGCGACGGGAGCCGCGCCACTGCCCTGGTATGCCTGTTCGGGACTGGCGACTGATAAAAGGGGCTTTCTGCGAGTTGATGCCTGTCTGCAAAGTGTGAATCACCCGCAGGTGTTCATCAGCGGCGACGCCTGTTCGCACAAAGGCAGCCAGCGCTCTGGGGTATATGCTGTCCGGCAGGGCCCTACGCTGGCGCATAATGTCATGGCATTTCTGAATGACCGCCCATTGCGAAAATATCAGCCTCAGCCCAGAACACTGGCGCTGCTGGCAACAGCAGATGGTGGTGCGCTGTTGAGCTACGGAAAATACAGTATCAGCAATACTGCGCTGCGGCCCTTACTTGGCTTCTGGAAGGATCGCCTGGACCTGGGGTTTATCCTCCGTCACGAGCGAAAATGAACCTAGCGGGTAGGCAGTGCCATTGATCAGCAACTCCAGTCGATGTTCGCCTGCGTAGTGCTTGCGAGTGGTCATGGGTTTTAGTGATATGCGCTTGCCAACGGTCACACTCTGTTTGCCATCAAGTTCCATACGGGTCAGTTTAAACACTTTGCCGCGACTGCTGCCATTGGCTTTAAGGTAATGCACCACGAAATCGATCAGCAAGGACTGCGAAGCCGGGACCTTGCTGTTGATGGTGACACTAAACGCAAGGCTATCGCCTTCTGTGACGACGTCCGGCGTAATGTTTATATCACTGAGCGACACCTGAGGCTTACTCCCAAACCCGATCAGCCGCAACGCCCGCGGTTCACCGTTTTTGATGGCAACGCGCAGCGCATGACTGATAATCCATTCGCGATCCGGGCTGGCGTTCTTGAGCCAGCGTTCAGCAGTTTCAAACAAGTGGTCAGGGTTGTCTTTGCCAATGTCATTGAGATTATTTGCCACCGATCTGCGCACGTACAGGGACGGGTCATCTTTGAGAAGCTCAAGCACTGACAGCACTGGTTCTGGGTTTTTCTGAAATGCAGGCAGCCGTGAAGCCCAGGGCAGGCGTGGACGTGTTCCTTCCGAGACCAGCCGCCTGACATGTTCGCTGCTGTCTTCAGTCCAGCCTCGCAATACTTTCAAAGTCCGTTCAGGGAACTGTTGCAGAAATGGCCGGATACTGAATTCGGCGGTAAAGCGCTGTGTCAGTTCATACTGTGCGCGCATCGAAGCGTCGAAATGATTTAATCCATAACGTGCGACAAAAAATGTATGCGGCATGAAGATGAAGGGTGCCAGAGTGTTGCCTTCACGATCTGCTGTCGCGGATGTTTCTGCTACTGGTGGTCGCGCCGGCGGCAGTGAGGCCAGCAGTATGTCAATAGCGGTCTCGTAGTCTTCCGGCAAGGCATGTTTAAGTCCATCAGCCATATGCCAGCCGCGTGGCATTAATTCCAGCCCGTCATACTCAGGCAGTACGTAATCAAGAAAACGCTGCCGATCAAAGATCGGGGACGCATTGCTGATCATGTTCGCGATACGATGCGGAATCTCCTGCCCATAAAGGTTTTTGAGTGGCTCGGCCATCAGGGTCTCACTACCATACGTTCACTTTCCAGGAAGCTCCAGATAAACCCAATGGCGACACCCATGGTGAAATCGTCTTCAAACAGGGGGCTTTGACGGTTGGCTGCGCCATGGTGGAAGCTGGTCTGTATGCCGCCAAAAACCCTTGCCTTGTCAGACAGATGCCAGGTGCCAGAGAAGTTCAGTCCGGTACCAAAGTAGCCGGACTCAGCCAGGTAGGCGGGTCTGAAAGCGGTGGCGTCAACAGCAGCCACATCGTAGAAATATTGGTGCAGTTCGCGCGTCGCCCAGATAGGCCGCAGAGAAACTGTGGCTTCCAGTTGCGGGCTGAACAATCCGTAGTGGCGATAGCGCAGCATTGGTTCGAACACATAGCCACGATGATCGATACGACCAAAATCGGTGGAAAAAGCTGCACGTGCCTGCAGTGCCAGCTGTAACTCACTGCGACTGGTGTCGCTGTAAGTGTAATTGCCAAGTTTAAAGACCAGTTGCGGGCCCACTTCAAAAATGAAGTCCAGGTCGTCCATGCCCCGACGCAGTTCATTGCCCTCGCTGTCGGCGTCAAACGCCGCAGCGAAAGACATGGACAGTTCGTAGCGGCTGTTCTCTGCGGCTACTGCACGAGCCGACTGGCCATCTCCGATGCGCAGCACTTCGCCGCGGTAAACAAGGTAGGGCAGTGCCAGGCTGCGAGTCTGATGTTCTGACGATGACGGGTAGTGGGGCTGCATCAGGGCGCCGGCGCCGACGCCGAGCTCCCATAATGGTTTCTCGAGCTCGGCAACGATTTCCTCGTCAGCATCCTGGGCACTGGCCAACGAGCAATGTGTCAGGCTTGTATAAAATGCCAGAGCCCGGAGCGACCAGGGCGACCGTATAATTGCGGAATATTTCATGAAGTCAGGGCTGTCCGTGTAGTTCATTTAGAGTGCGGAGCAGGCGCTGGCCAGCTTCGGCAATCCGTTGCAAAGCCATGGTGCGCATACCGTCACGATAGCTGTCACTGGTTTCAATGCTGTCCAGCTGATTGCCAGTGCGTTCGCTGCGCTGTATGGCACTGATGACGGCATCAGGATAAACGGCGGCATGCAGCAGTTCGCGACTCTCCAGCAACCAGGTGCCCGGCGTGAAGGCAAACTCATGCTCTCTCAGGCTGCGCTGAATGTCACGCAGTTCACTCAGATTGCGCTGCAGGCTGACACCACGTAAGGCGCCGTCCCACATTGCGTGCAGATTTGTAGTGTCGACGGCGATGCCATTGCCGCCGCGGTCGCCGTCCGGAAAGACTCCCGGGGAATAGAGCGCGCCTGCGTGTAATGGTTGATGGATGTCGCCGCCCAGATGCAGCAACCAGCAAAGCGCGATGGCGCGCTCTTCCGGGTCGCTGTTGGTCACCAGTACGCGCCTCGCGTAAACCAGTCCCGTCAGCACATTATCTGCCTGGTATTCCCGAGTGATCTGTTGGTCTTGTGGTCCCTGGATATCAGGCAATGGCTCCATATCAATGTAGATATTGCCCTGCATCTCCACATCATCCCTGACCCAGGCGCCATCTATCCAGTGACGGTCAGGGAAATGGAAACGCTCATCCAGGCCTCGGAAGCCGCGCGCTATATCGGGCCAGACAGCAGCCTGTCCGAACTGCCAGCGCGCCTGGGCGATTGCACCCTGAGCTGCTATTTCTGCCGGCATGGCGGTCACAAAGTCCTGCTGATACCTGGGATGGCCCTGTAGCGTGCTAACCCAGAATCTGCGTTGTGCCTCGTTCATTTGATCGTAGGCGAGGTAGGCCGACAGGCGATGCCCCAGAGCGTCCCAGGCCAGCACGGGAGATGCTGACAGTATCGATAAAGCTGCGATCAGCAACATGCGCAAGATCAGAGGGCGGGTTATGGTCATAGGGTTGGGCCTGTTTCGAATTCAAGACCCTAGTATAGCAGGCAAAAAAAAGCCCACGTGGTACGGGGATACACACGTGGGCGAGATCACCCATCAATGGAAAAGGGGAGAGTCAGTTCCATTTACCGCATCAGCAGGGGAGTGCCGATGCTTGATCTGTTAAATGCATGTGGCGTGCCAGTTTTTTATACGGTGCGCTATAGTGTTGATATATCTGAAAATAAAAGTTTATATGGCTATGGCGGTCAGGCATGATGCTTTTAACTGCACGATGACGAGCGCATTAGCCGTGCATGCCCTGAGTCGTTTTGGTTCTGAATTCGTGTATTTGCACCAAAAACGGGCGATTCTCTGCTGAGTTTTAATGTCGCCCCGCGATCCGCTACTATCACAGGACACAACGCTATTTCGGTTTCTAAATAAAGGTTCTGGATGATCAGAGTTAACGAGCAGGAGGTCGAGCTGACCGCGGTGCGGGCTCAAGGGGCGGGCGGGCAAAACGTCAACAAGGTGTCGTCGGCCATTCATTTACGCTTTGACATCCCTGCGTCAAGTCTGCCGGCACATATCAAGTCGGCGCTGCTTGACTTGAAGGACCGGCGAATCAGCCGCGAGGGCGTATTGATCATCAAAGCCCAGCGTTTTCGCACGCAGGAAAAAAACCGCGAGGATGCGTTGGTGCGCCTGCAGTCCCTGATAGACAAGGCAGCCCAGCCGGCAGCGCCCAGGGTTCCTACTCGAATACCCAAAGGCCAGAAGCGCAAACGTCTGGATACTAAACGACGTGTGGCTGCAGTAAAATCCCTTCGCAACAAACCACCCGTTGACTGACAGCACCCTACCGGTGCAGGAGAGCCCATGCTGACACCCTTTCATCTGGCAATACAGGTGCGAGACCTTGACGAGGCACGTGAATTTTATGGCAATCGTCTCGGTCTGCCGCAGGGCCGCAGCTCTGACCAATGGATTGATTACAACCTGTTTGGTCATCAGCTTGTTGTGCACCTGAATCCCCGAATTGGCCGCGATGGTCAGGTAAACCAGATGAACAATCATGTGGACGGGCATGGTGTGCCAGTGCCGCATTTCGGCGTGGTCCTGACCCTGCCTGACTGGGAGGCGCTGGCAGCCAAACTGCGCGCGCTGGACACGCAGTTCATTATTGAACCCTATGTCCGATTCAAAGGGCAGCCGGGTGAGCAGGCTACGCTGTTTTTCATGGATCCATCCGGCAATGCGCTTGAATTCAAGGCATTTGCAGATATCGAAACACAGCTGTTTGCCGTGTAAATGTGCAGGAATTCAGGAATATTTGTGACATCGTTATTGGTGGTATTGATTATGCCCTGAGCATCGGCCTTAATGTGCGGTCGAATATTGACGGAGCAGGGCATTGATCAGACCGGGTGTAACGGCAAAACTGTTTTTGGGACTGTTTGCCACCAGTGTAGTGGTGGCGCTGGCCATGGCTATTGCCATGCAGGCAAGTTTTGCGCGTGGCTTTATCGGCTATCTGAGTCAGCAGGAGCAGCAACGCGTAGAACGATTGATCCCCGTTCTGGCCCAGGCCTATGAAGAAAACGGCGGCTGGGATTTTCTGCGCGGAAGACAGCGCGGCGCCTGGTACAGTTTGATGCGTGCAATGGATCTGGGCCCCAGCGGTGTGGATGAGTCCGATGGCCCGGCTGACGAAACGCTGCTGGGTCTCAATATTCGTATCAGCCTGCTCGACGCTGAGCTTGATTACCTGGCAGGCGCCCGCCTGGATACGGTTGACATAGAAAACCTTCGCGCAGTCACTGTTAATGGAGAATTAGTGGGGCATGTGGCGCTGTTGCCGTTTACACAGGTCAGCTCTGCCGCTGCCAAGGCCTTTGAGGCGCAGCAGCGTCAGGCTACCTGGGTGATCAGTGGGCTTTCGCTGCTGCTGGCTGCCGTAGTTGCCACCGTGCTGGCGCGGCTGTTGATGCAGCCAGTAAGGCTGATCGCCAGTGGCACGCGACGTCTGGCAGTGGGAGATTACGAACACCGCATCCAATTGAATTCCCGCGATGAGCTCGGACGGCTGGCTGACGATTTCAACCTGCTGGCTCTGTCACTGAAAAAGAATGAAAAGCTGCGCAAGAACTTTATGGCGGATGTTTCTCACGAGCTACGCACTCCCCTGTCGATTCTGAAAGGCGAGCTGGAAGCGCTTGAGGATGGTGTTCGCAAGTTGGACGGTCAGAGCATTCGATCGCTGCAGACAGAAGTGCTGGCGCTGAGTCAGCTGGTGGACGATCTCTACGACCTCTCCCTGGCTGACCTGGGCGCACTGAGTTATCGCAAGGAGCCACAGGACCTGCGCGACGTGCTTTCTGATGCCCTGCTGCAGTATCGGCCCCGTCTTGCAGCGCAGAAGATTGATGTCCAATACGACATGGCAGAAGAGCCGCTGATGATTCTGGCTGATGGTGGCCGTTTGAGACAGCTGTTCAATAACCTGTTGGAGAATGTGCTCAAATACACGGATGCGGGCGGGGTACTCAGGCTAGAGGCAACTCAACAGGACGACGAGCTTGTTATTGTCATCCAGGACTCCCCCCCAGGTGTACCGGCGCCACTTTTAAATTCACTGTTTGACCGTCTGTTCCGCGTGGAGACGTCGCGCAACCGTGCCCGCGGCGGGGCAGGTCTGGGGCTGGCGATCTGCAAAAAAATCGTCGAGGGACATGACGGGACAATACAGGCAAGTCACTCCGAGCTGGGTGGTTTGTGTCTGACCATTCGCTTCCCGGTCAATCGAAGCTGAACCACAACTGTCTATGACTGAGCCAGGTTATGACTGAGCAAACTAACGCATCTGATAATGCCTCTTCTATGGCGTCGACCGCAGAGTCTCCATTGATACTGATCGTTGAAGACGAGCCCAGGCTCAGCAGTCTGATGAAGGACTATCTGGAAGCCTCGGGCTACATGACCCGCATCGTCGATCATGGCAATGAGGTGTTGACGGTCGTACGACAACAGCCACCTGCGCTGATCGTACTCGATTTGATGCTGCCCGGACGTGATGGCCTGGATGTCTGTCGGGAGTTGCGAACTTTCAGCGATGTTCCGGTCATCATGGTGACGGCGCGCGTTGAGGAAATCGACAGGCTGCTGGGGCTGGAACTGGGTGCAGATGACTATTTGTGCAAACCCTTCAGTCCGCGTGAACTGGTGTCACGCGTCAAGGCCATCCTGCGTCGAGTAGGTCGCCAGGAACCGGCGAACAGTAGCCAGGAAGGCCTGATTATCGATGAGGAGGCCTATACGGTGTCGCTGAACGGCAAGTCGCTGGCAGTGACGCCCGTTGAGATGAGGCTGCTCAAAACCATGGTCGCTGCGCCCGGTCGGGTGTTTTCCCGCGACCAGTTACTTGATCATGCCTATGTGGATCATCGCGTAGTGACCGACCGTGCCGTTGACAGTCATATCCGCAATCTGCGCCGGAAGCTGGAGCAGGCCTACCCCGACAAGGATCTGATTCATTCGGTATATGGCGTCGGCTACAAATACGAACCCTGAAATAAAATCAGGCCCACGGAAAGCATTCCCGTGGGCCTGATTTTGTAACTTTGCCTTGTATCAGGCTTAGTCTCAGAATACTTCGAACAGGCCTGCCGCGCCCATGCCGCCACCAATACACATGGTGCAGACAACATACTTGGCGCCGCGGCGCTTGCCTTCGATCAGTGCGTGACCAACCATACGGGCACCGCTCATGCCGTAAGGGTGACCAATTGAAATCGCACCACCGTTAACGTTGAGCAGTTCGTTGGGGATGCCCAGTTTGTCACGGCAGTACAGCACCTGCACGGCAAACGCTTCGTTCAGCTCCCAAAGGCCGATATCGTCCATTTTCAGGTTGAAACGCTGCAGCAGTTTCGGAATCGCGAACACCGGACCGATGCCCATCTCATCCGGATCACAGCCAGCCACGGCCATGCCACGATAGGCGCCCAGAGGCGTCAGGCCGCGCTTCTCGGCTTCTCTGGCTTCCATGACAACGCTGGCAGACGAGCCATCTGACAACTGGCTGGCATTACCTGCGGTGATGAAGCCGCCTTCGATAACAGGTTTGAGCCCAGCAAGGCCCTCTATATTTGTTTCCGGCCGGTTGCCTTCGTCTTTCTCCAGCTTTACGTTTTTGTAGCTGATTTCACCGGTTTCCTTGTTCATTACACCCATGACTGATTCCATGGGAACAATTTCATCGTCAAACTTGCCGGCTGCCTGGGCAGCTGCTGTGCGCTGCTGGCTCTGCAGGCTGTACTCATCCTGTGCCTCACGGCTGATGCCATAGCGCTTGGCCACGACTTCGGCAGTTTGCAGCATTGGCATGTAGGCGTGCTGGGAAATCGCCAGTACGTTCTCATCAACGGTGCGGAATTTGTTGCGATGGTCGTTCTGCACCAGGCTGATGGACTCCATGCCTGCGCCCACAACGATGTCCATGTTGTCGCTGATAACCTGCTTGGCGGCGGTACAGATGGCCATCATGCCTGAGGCACACTGGCGGTCCATACTCATACCTGCAACGGTGTTGGGAAGGCCGGCGGCAACCGAGGCCAGTCGGCCGATGTTATAGCCAGTCGTGCCCTGCTGAACAGCACAACCCATTACCACGTCATCGACTTCATCCGGCGCAATGCCGGCGCGCTGCACGGCGTGCTTGATGGCATGGCCACCCAGGGTGGGGCCTTCAGTGTTGTTGAATGCTCCCCGATAGGCCTTGCCAATTGGGGTTCTGGCGGTTGCTACGATTACGGCTTCTCTCATGACTGGTCCTTCTCTCGTCCATTTTTTTGGATGGGTACTCATACTGAGCGTTTGTTCGGGAAAACAAGTGTAACGGAAACCTTGAGTGAATTCATTATTCCGTGAATGACAAATACCCGGTCCGCTGGAGGTGGACTTCAACAGGTCGTACTGCCTGTCGTTCAGCGGTTCTTGGGGAGCGCCGAACGGCGTTGTCCAGTGATTGTGCGGTGACTGGGGCTGTGATAGCGTCTAAAGCGTTGATCTTATGTATTGCCGGTGCCGAGGCTGCCGTCCGGATTGCGTTTGTCCTTATTGTTTAATGAGTGTCAGGTGTTCACCGGAGGTGCACATGAGTTCCTTTCGTCGTCGTGTCTGTTTCACGTCTCTTTTCTCAGCTTCTTTGCTGGTTGGTGGATTGTCTTTAGCTGCCACACCTGCACTGTATGCCCAATCGGCCACTCTCGAGACTGCCGGGCAGGTTGGCCATCGGGTAGGCGATTTTGCCCTGCTCGATCACGATGGTTATTTCCATCACATGAGCTGGTATGACAACCGGACTGCCATTGTTTTCCTCGTTCAAACCAATGAAGCGGCACAACTCGACGCGCTGCAGTCTGAATATGCGGCCCTGGCTGCACAGCGGGAGAACTTCCAGTTTTTCATGATCAACCCGCTGGGACAAAACCGACAGTCTGTTTCACAGGCTGTTGCTGGTTCTGATATCCCGGTGTTGATCGACGATGCCCAGATCGTATCGGAATCCATGGGGCTGAATATCGTCGGTGAGGCCCTGGTCTACGACCCGCGCAGCTTCCGTATCGTGTTCCGCGGACCGGTCAGTGCGCTGGGTGAGGCACTGGATGATCTGGCTGCGCAGCGTCCGGTCAGCCGCGCTCAGGTAGCCATGTCAGGAGAGGCCATTGAATACGCAGCGCGCGCCCAAAACATGGCGGAGCCCGTATCATATACACGTGATGTGGCGCCGATTCTCGCCGAGAATTGCGCTGCCTGCCACCGCGAGAGTGGCATCGCACCGTTTGCGCTGAACAATCACAGCATGGCACAGGGCTGGTCACCGATGATCAGGGAAGTGCTGATGACCAAGCGCATGCCACCAGGCCAGATCGATCCGCACGTTGGTGACTTCGTCAACAGCTACACGCTCAGCCCGGAAGACCAGCAGACGCTGGTGCACTGGATAGAGCAGGGTTCCACCTTTGATGGCCCCAGCGACCCACTCGCTGAGTTGACCTGGCCAGAGACCGAATGGGCCTTCGGTGAACCTGACCTGATTGTGAACGTGCCGCCTCAGACCATACCCGCCACAGGTGTGCTGGATTACATCAACGTTGTTGTCCCATTTGACGGACTGACGGAAGATCGCTGGGTACGCGCAAGCCAGTACATTGCCGGCGACCGCACCGTGCTGCACCACACACTGAACAGTATTCTGCCACCTGAGGCCGGTGATCGAGCACGTTTCCTGGGAGGCGGCAGCCCGGATGATCCCAGCATTACCGCTTACATCCCTGGCGCCGCACCCTATCACGAACCAGAAAATACCGGAGGTCTGCTACGCGCTGGCTCCCGTCTGGCACTGCAACTACACTACACAACCAATGGCCGCGAGACTGTTGACGAGAGCCGGATAGGTATCTGGTTCTATCCGGAAGGGTATGTGCCGGAGAAGCGCATGTCGGGCCAGTGCGCCTGTATCTTCCCCAATGACTGGACGTCGATTCCGCCCTTCGATCCTGACTTCGAGCAGACCAAATCGGTAACGGTGCCACGTGATGCCTATCTGCATGCATTCCTGCCGCACATGCATTTCCGCGGCAAGCGCATGCGCTTTGAGGCGCATTATCCGGATGGCACCATCGAAGAGCTGATCAATATCGCCAACTACAACTACAACTGGCAGTTGCGATATCAATTGCGTGAACCAAAGCTGGTGCCGGCGGGCACGGTTATCACGGCGATCGGTGCATTCGATAACTCGGAGCAGAACAAGGCAAACCCGGATCCGTCACGTCTGGTGCCGTGGGGGCAGCAGAGCTGGGATGAGATGTTCTTCGGCTCGGTCAGCTGGCAGTTCGTCGAGCCCGCTTCAGCCTCTGGGGCAGACTGATCCCCGGCTCAAGCGCGTCCGGCGCCGGAACCTGGGTGGCAGTCCTCGTCAGGTTTTCCTCGCTCCTTGCCACCCAGTCCCCGGCACCTCGATTGAGCTTTGGTGTGGCGGGTAACAGATTACGCCCGGATCGGGAATCGGTCCGAGAGGTGGGTATTAAATCTCGCCCGGATCGGGAATCGGTTCGGGTAGTGGGTGACAGGTCATGCCCGGATCGCATCCTTCCCCCGCGCACCCGGCGGGGCGGAACTCGACTTCGCGGCTTTGCCGCTCAGGACTCAGACAGTCCTCCCGCTGATCGGGTGCGCGGGGAAAGGATAAAGCGCGCCCTGATTGGGCAGGACTCTGTCACCCACAACACGCCCCTAGTGCCATCGTCTACAGCGGTTTCCCGGTTGGCAAGGCGCATCAAGCAACAGTGCGCAAATCAGCATCATGGGCGTGATTTGCTGTATCGCTGTGGTAGCCTCCTCAGTTGCGATGACGTCTGAAGTGCAGGGGAACAGTTAACGTCGAAAGGCGGCGCCACGCCTACCCTGGGCACCTGGGATAAGCTGACGTAACACGGTTGTTCAAGAATGTTCTCTACCATGCGCGATTGTGACTGCTCGGCAGAAGTAGGCACAAGGGTAGGGCGGCGGGTAGCAGAATTACGCCCAATCAGGGCGCGTTTATCCTTTTGCGTGGCGCCCGATCAGCGGGTAGGACTGTTCGAGTCCCGAGCCCGCGCAGCGCGCGAGGTCGAGACCCGCACCGCCGGGCGCCAGGTGAAAGGATGCGATCCGGGCGTAATCTGTTACCCGTCGTCCGGACCGCTCCCGATCTCTGCAGACGTTTAAACGCTCTTCCAGGGGAAAGGTTTCAGGGGACGTAGATCTCGCGGTGGTACCAGGGGGTGGAGGTCACGCCCTGTAGCACTTCGGTGCCATCGAAGATCCGGGAGAACAGCGGGCCTCTCGCAGTAAATTCAAAGCCTTGCAGTCGGCTATCGGTTTCTCCTGGCACGCCTAGCGCGTCGGATGCCTGCTCTATCCTGTAGGTGCGCGTGTAGCCGGTGTTTTTCGCAGATCGAATGACGAGCGTTGGCTCGCGAAGCACTGGCACCGCTGGCTGATACTGCAGATGCAGCCGGATGCTGTCGCCGCTCTCTGCCGTCATTTGCCAGGTTTCTTCGACCTCACCCATCTGCTCACCATTTCCCGACACCAATCGTTGAGCGCTCGCCTCCTGTGCCGTTTGATAGACCTCGTAGGCGCCGGCACCTTCTGGCGAAATGCCGTTGATGATCAGAATGCTGGTTTGACCGTCAGAGTGGTTGCGTCCCTGCACCGACATCACCATGTAACGGCTGGTGCCCGAGCCGATTGCGTCACCATCTGCATCCAGCACGATGTGGCGATCCATGAAGGTAACCGTCAGGTTGACCCGGTCTGGGTTTTCTGCGACAACCGGCACCACCCAGCCGTCTGCCAGTAAGGGTTTAACTGCCTCGGCATTGACCTGAAAGCTCAGTGAGGTACGTGTCTCTGCGCTCCACTCCTGGAAAGTATCAGCCGTATCGGGCTGCGCTGCGTTGCTGCTGAGTGACAGCAACGCCAGCGCGACGAACAGAGTCATGTAGCCGATTCGTGTTTTCTGGGTAGAGTATTTACAGAGCATACTCAGTGCCTGCACCTGGTCCCAGTGGCAGCCCCAGCCAGATCCAGATCACGGCCAAGATCAGACCGGTGATCATCATCCAGATACTGTAGGGGATCATGGTCGCTGCCAGCGAACCGAGGCCAAACTCCTTGTTCCAGCGTTGACAGAAAGCCAGAATCAGTGGGAAGTAGGGCATCAGCGGTGTGATGATATTGGTGGCGCCATCACCCACGCGGTAAGCAGCTGTGGCCATCTCTGGGCTGATGCCCAGCAGCATTAGCATGGGTACCAGAACCGGTGCCAGCAAAGCCCATTTGGAGCTTGCGGAGCCAATGAACAGGTTGATCATGCCGGTCAACAGGACAATGAAGCTGACCAGCAACGGCATTGGCATGTTTACTGACTGGATGAGACCAGCGCCATTGATGGCAAAAATCAAACCCAGATTCGACCAGTTGAACATGGCAACGAAGTGCGCTGCTGCGAATGCCAGTACCAGATAGTAGGACAGGTCAGCCATGGCCTCGGACATCATGGTGACAACATCACGATGGCTTTTGACCGTACCGGTGGCACTGCCGTAGGCCCAGCCGCAGGCGAGGAAAAGTATGAAAAAGCCGGCAACCAGTGACTGATAAAATGGCTGCAGGCGCGCGGGGCCGCCGTCTTCGTTGATCAATGGGGTGCCCGGGGCGAAGCACAGCAGCAGCCAGACTCCGATCACGGCGAGTGCAGACAGGCCGGCGCGACGCATGCCACGGCTCTCGGCTTCTGTAGCAGGCTCCTCGGCATTCTTGATGGTGCCGGCGGTGCTGCTGACCGCGTTGCCCTTGAGTGTTCCCAGCCGGGGCTCGATGATTTTGTCGGTGATATACCAGATGACAGGCAGATAAATCAGCGTCATCGCAGCGATGAAATACCAGTTGCCGGCGATGTTCATTACCCAGCTCTGATCCAGCGTCTGCACAGCAGCTTCGGTAATACCAAACAGTAGTGCGTCCAGCTGCCCGGGCATCAGGTTGGCTGAGAAACCACCCGACACGCCAGCAAAACCGGCGGCAATGCCTGCGATCGGGTGTCTGCCCGCAGCGGCGAACACCACGCCCGCCAAAGGAATCAAGACCACGTAAGCAGCGTCGGCTGCGAGGTTGCCGATCATTGCCAGCAGAGCCACGACAGGCGTCAACAGAGCCGCTGGAGCCATCTTGACCGCACTGCTCATGACCGTGCCAAACAGTCCGCTGCGCTCAGCAACACCTGCACCCAACATCACAACCAGGACGTATCCGAGCGGGTGAAAGTGCGTAAACGTTGTTGGCATTTCAACCAGCAACCGCTGGATGTTCTCGGGTGACAGCAGACTGGCAGCACTGATGATCAATGGGCTGCCGTCGGCCTGCACCTGCGTCGGGTGCACTGCAGAGACGCCCATCATGGCAGCAATCACGCTGATTACCATGATCGCCAGTATCAGCCACAGGAAGATGAATGCAGGGTCGGGCAGTCGGTTGCCGGTGTGTTCTATCCAACCCAGGATGCCGGGTTGCCGTGTCTGCTCGGGAGGTGTCTGATCGGACGGAGTTTGGGCCATGCTGAATTCCTGTGCCAGTAGGTCAGAGCCTGTGAGTTTATTGTTCTAGCAGTGTGTGCTTGTCATACGCCTGTATTGAGCTTGTTTCGCTGTCGCACGTATCTGGCAAGAATAGTGCAGCTTGGCACGTAAAAAAAGAGGACGACGGGAATTGGCTGCCCGTCGCCCTCTCGTTCTCCACCGGTTGCTTCCTGCTGGTAGAAAATTGCTGGCTCTGAACCGCATGTGGTTCGTTACTAGCAGTATAAACCACATATGGTTCATTTGCGTTACAGACTGGCGAATTACGTGCGCAGTCGCCGGGGCGAGGCGACCCAGCGGGCATTTGCCCGCAAACTGGGTGTGGCGCAGTCAACCATCATGCGCATCGAGAATGAAGACCAGAACGTCACACTTCAGACACTGGAACAGCTGTGTCGTGCGTTTCGGGTAGATGTTGCGGATCTGTTCCCAACTGACATGCCTGTCAGGCATTACAGTGCTGCCAAAAATGAGCCTGCCGGCCAGCCTGGGCAGCCAGCGATGATACACGAGCAACCGGCACGAACTCTGCGTTCAGATAAAGCTCAGAGTCGCCAGGGCGTTGGTGAGATTAAGAAGAAGAAATAATACGGAAATGCGACTGATGGCCTTGCCCGGGTCCGAGCCCTGATAGGCGCGGCGGATGCCAAACAGCAGCACAAACGACCACGCGACTACCCCTCCCAGCAACATCAAATAGACTTGCCAGTTACGATCTGCGACAGCAAAACTGCCGGTGACAAAAAAAATCACTGCCATAATCCAGTACAATGTCCAGTACTTTAAGGCCAGAGATACATGGCCACTTCGCAGGCGCTGCCAAAAAGAAGTTTGCGGTGCGTTGTGCTCGGTCATAGGATAGCCCGTCGGTCAGATGACGCATTCTAGCATGGTCGGCGAAGTACGCAGCCCCACATGGGTGAATGATCAGGAAAACAGGTTAAATCATGGTACAAGCACTCAGAAGTCACTTTTACGCCTACATCAGCAAATTGCGCTGGTTACAACGCTGGGGCATGAAGCGCAATGTCATCGCCGAGAACGTCATGGAGCACAGCTGGGAGGTTGCGACCATTGCGCATGTGCTGGCACTGGCCAAGAACCGGTTCTTTGGTGGCACGGTCGACGTCAACGCGGTGGTCGTTGCTGCGCTGTACCACGATTGCAGTGAAGTCATCACTGGTGACATGCCGTCGCCGATCAAATATCACTCGCCAGAAATCACCCGGGCCTATAAGGCTATCGAGCATCAGGCCGACCATGAGCTGCTGAACCTGTTGCCTGCCGATCTGCAGGCAGACTTCCGCAAGGTGCTGGTTGAGGCAGAAATACCGCCTGACTATCACGCCATCATCAAGTCAGCTGACACGATCTGTGCCTATCTCAAATGCAAAGCCGAGGTGCAGGCGGGTAACCCGGAGTTTCGACAGGCAGAAAAGGATGTCCGGGCGCGTCTTGACCGGATTGACGCGCCAGAAGTGAAGTATTTTCTGGATACCTTTGCTCCCAGCTACGGTTTGACCCTGGATGAATTGTTGAAATGAGTCATCGACTATCGAGCACGACATGATGTCTTACCTTGGGTTCATCCGGCGCAACTGGCCGCTGCTGGCTTTCGGATTTACAGCTGTATTCTGGGGTAACTTTGGCCAGTCGTTTTTCGTCGCCTGGTTTGGCGCGGAAATACAGCGCGACCTGGGACTTAGTGCGGGCGCGTATGGCAGTGCTTACTCACTGGCAACGCTGGGTGCGGCTATTGTTGTAGTGTGGGCTGGCGGTCTGATTGATCGTATGCCACTGCGCCGCTTCTGTCTGTTTATCAGCCTGGGGCTGTGCATTGCGATGCTGGGTCTGTCGCTGTCACAGAACCTGTTGATGCTGCTGCTCAGCTTTTTTCTGCTGCGCCTGTTTGGCCAGTCTTTGCTGCCGCATACCGGCATGACAACCATGTCGCGCTATTTCAGCGATGGGCGCGGCAAGGCCATCAGCCTGGCCATGTCGGCGGTTCCGCTTGGTGAAATCGTGCTTCCCATTTTGGCGGTGGCACTGATTGCCGCGCTTGGCTGGCAGGGCACTTTTCAACTGCTCGCACTCGGTGTTGCATTCGTTTTGATTCCGACAATGCTGCTACTGCTTAAGATTACCGGTCTGAGTGCAGGAGATACGCGACGCGTCTCAGGAGCAGCGGCACCGGTCAGCAGTGAGCTTGGCTCCCCTGAAGATGCAGGACGCCGTGAGCTACTGACCGACTATCGCTATTGGCTGGCGTTGCCTGGCATCATGGTCAATCCCTTCATAATCACAGGTGTTTTTATTCACCAGAACTTTCTGGTCGACAGCAAGGGATGGAGTGTCAGCTGGCTGGCCAGCTGCTTTATCGTCTATGGCGTTGTACACTGGCTGAGCTCGATGGTGATGGGTGTGCTGGTGGATCGGCTGAAAAGTGCGTGGTTGCTGCCGACCATTGTCGCGCCTACGCTTTGCAGCATACTGGTCGCGGCCTATATGCCGGGTGACATTGCAGCGCTGGTGATGCTGTCACTGCTGGGTATTTCAGCTGGCAGTGGATCGCCGATCACCGGGTGGTTGTGGCCAAAGGTATACGGCACAGCGCGACTTGGTGCGATCCGGTCCATGAATATGGCGCTGATGGTGTTCAGCACGTCGGTATCACCTATCCTTTACGGATATTTTATCGACAATGGTGCAACGGCGGAGTCACTGTTCGGGACCAGCGCCCTGGTGATCACTGTTGCACTGATACTGTTACTATTCTCGTATCCCATGAATACGTCACCGCGCCAGAGAATCAATCGGAACAAGACTTCAGACAAGGAAATTGACCTGTGATGAGTAATGATCCCGCCCGGTTGTTCGAAGAATTGGTAGGCCTTAACTACCAGCTCTACAGCAGCCTGTTTCTGAAATTACCACTCGACGCCATTGAACAGACGGGAACATTGTTGCCGTTGCTGTCAGAAGCCTGTGCAGACGGGCTGTCAGAAGGCCGGACCCCGGTTGAAATTATCGAGAAGTTCTTTGAACAGCATCGCGATCATTTCTCCGAGCGGGAACAGGTACAGTTTCTGTTCAAGATCATTCAGTACGTCGAGCGCCAGGTCGTATTGATTGATGCTCTGGAGGATGCGTCCTATACAAAGATTCACCAGATCGACAACAAAAACGCACTGACTCGTCTCGCTGAGCGGGCGGAAGATGAGGGTCGCGCGGACAGGCTTGCGGCGCTGCTGCGCAATTTTGGTGTGCGCGTGGTGCTGACGGCACACCCGACACAGTTCTATCCGGGACAGGTGCTGGCTATCATCTCCGATCTCAATCAGGCCATTTCGCAGGCACGCACCGGAGAGGTGCGAGATCTGCTGCAACAACTGGGTAATACACCTTTCTTCCAGAAAGAAAAACCCTCGCCGTACGACGAGGCTGTGCTGCTGACCTGGTATCTGGGCAATATTTTCTATTCAAGCATCGGTGAGCTCGTCGATCCGCTGGCACAGCGCTTTCCCGATGCCATCAATACCAACGCCGAGCTGATCAGTATTGGTTTCTGGCCGGGTGGCGACCGCGACGGCAACCCTTTTGTTACTACGGATACAACGTTGCGTGTGGCCGCGCGGCTGCGTCAGACCATCATGCAGTGCTATCACCAGGACCTGCGGGCAATGAAGCGTCGCCTGAGTTTCCGTGATGTATACGAGCCGCTGGATAAACTGGAAAAACAAATTCGTGAGGAGCTGGCGGGCAGTCTCGAACACGAAAACATTCTGTTGCGCGATATCTACAGAACACTGGATGAGGTTGAAGCCCGTGTCGTTGAAAAACACCAGGGCATGTACGTTGAGATGATCCAGTCTTTCCGTCGCAAGCTGACGCTGTTCGGCTTCCATTTTGCCAGCCTTGATATCCGCCAGGACAGCCGCGTTATTGCCCGCACGCTGACAGAGATTGCAGAGAAACAACCAGGGCTGTTGCCGGAAGATTTCGATGATCTGAGTGAAGACGCACAAGTGGCCGCGTTGTTTAATTGTCATGGTGATGTTGATCCCAGCCAGTTTGACGACCCGGTGATACGGGACACTATTGAGTCATTTGAGGTGATTCGTCATATCCAGCTCAGTAACGGTGAGCGCGGTGCTCATCGATATATCATCAGTAATTGCCGGGGGCCCGTCGATGTGGCGCGCGTACTGGCGCTGTTCCGTCTGTGTGGATGGGGCGATCAACCCATCACGGTAGATATCGTGCCCCTGTTTGAAACGGTCAATGATCTTCAGCATGGTGGCGCCTCCATGCAAAGTCTCTATCGGACTGAAGCCTATAAGGCACACCTGGGACAGCGGCGTCAGCGTCAGACGGTAATGCTTGGCTTCTCCGACGGTACCAAGGACGGTGGTTACCTGATGGCCAACTGGGCGATCTATTCGGCGAAAGAAGACATCACCGCGGTGTCGCGGGAGCAGGGCGTGGAAGTCATATTCTTCGACGGGCGCGGTGGTCCGCCCGCCAGAGGTGGTGGTGACGCCTATCTTTTCTACGCCGCGCATGGCCGGACCATAGAAAGCAATCAGATTCAGATGACTGTGCAGGGGCAGACCATCAGCTCCTATTATGGTATCAAGGCTGCAGCCAAACACAATCTGAGTCAGCTGCTGACTGCGGGTCTGGAGAATAACCTGATAGAGCGTCCGGACCGTGAACTGGATGATCTGCAACGCAATCTGATTCGCGATCTGGCCGAGCGCAGTTATGCCAAGTACGAAGCATTCAAGCAGCATGAGCTGTTCATGCCTTATCTCGAAGAGATGAGTACGCTGAAGTACTACGCCATGGCCAATATCGGCAGTCGACCCTCCAAACGGGGTGGTGGCGGTGCCATGAAATTCGAGGACCTGCGTGCCATTCCATTTGTTGGCTCGTGGAGCCAGCTCAAGCAGAACGTGCCTGGCTTCTATGGTCTTGGTTCGGCACTGAAGGCCCAGGAGGAATTGGGGCGTCTGGATGCCTGCCTGGACCTCTATCAGAAATCACGTTTTTTCCGCGCGCTGATATCCAACAGCATGCAAAGCATGAGCAAGACCAACTTCGCACTGACCCGTTATATGGAGAGCGACAAACGTTTTGGTGCGTTCTGGCAGGATATTTACCAGGAGTTTCTGCTGAGCCGCGAGATGGTGCTGAAAGTGGCAGGCCAGCAGGAGTTGCTGCAGGACAATGCGCGCAGCCGTTTAAGTATCAAGTTGCGAGAAGAAGTGGTCCTGCCGTTGCTGACCATTCAGCAGTACGCACTTATAAGGATTCGCGAAGCGCGTGAGCAGGACGACCAGCAGCGCCTGGCAATGTACGAAAAAATGGTTGTCAGAACCCTGTTCGGTAATATCAATGCGGCTCGTAATTCGGCCTGATTGATAGATAAATTGTGCTGGCTGGCCGTATTGAATCAGGCGCTCGCTTAAAACAGAATGAGCGCGCCCGGTTGGTGTATCCATGCCAACTGAGCGCGCGGATCTGACTGAAAGGGGGGGCTTATGGCTTACGTGGTATTGATTGCTGGTTTGGTGTTGCTGGTGCTGGGTGCGGAGGCGTTGGTGCGAGGTGCATCCCGATTGGCGGCAGGACTGGGTATCACTCCTCTGGTTATCGGTCTAACCGTGGTGGCTTTTGGGACCAGCGCTCCGGAAATGGCGGTCAGCATCGGCGCTGCGCTGAGCGGTCAGGCGGATATCGCGCTGGGCAATGTGGTTGGCAGCAATACTTTCAATATTCTCGCCATCCTCGGCCTTTCTGCTCTGGTGGCACCGCTTGTCGTGGCATCTAATCTGGTAAAACTGGATGTACCCTTGATGATACTGGCTGCGATTGTGCTGCTGCTGATGGCACTAGATGGTCGGGTGTCCGGGTTTGATGGCTTGATACTGTTCTCTGGTGTTGTTGTCTATACAGCCGGATTGATCTGGCTGAGCAAAAAAGCGCCGACTGATGTGGCCATGACAGAAATCACCGGTGGTGACGTCGTTACAGCCGGTAAGTCGGCGAACACGCTTGCCAATCTGGCGTGGATTGCGGGTGGTCTGATACTGCTGGTACTCGGTTCACGCTGGCTGGTCGACAGTGCCGTCCAGATTGCCCAGACATTCGGTGTCAGCGAGCTGGTTATTGGGCTGACGATTGTGGCAGCTGGCACCTCAATGCCGGAGCTCGCCACTTCGGTGGTCGCCAGTATTCGTGGTGAACGGGATATTGCGGTTGGTAACGTCGTCGGTAGTAACCTCTTTAATATTCTTGCCGTACTGGGCCTTTCCAGCATGATTTCGCCTGACGGCGTTGATGTCGCCTCGTCGGCCTTGCGGCTGGACATACCCGTCATGATTGCGGCATCGCTGCTCTGTCTGCCAATTTTCTTCTTTGCCAAGCGCATCTCGCGCGGCGTTGGTGCTATGTTCCTGTTGTCCTATGTGGCCTACACCGTGTACCTGATCACCAGCATGGCACCAACACCGTGAGTCAGGCAGATAAAGAAAAGTGGGACGCCAGATACCGAGACGGGGCTTACGCAACGCGCAACTATCCATCCCCATTCCTGGTGCAGGCTCTGAATCTGATCGGCACGCTCCCTGTCAACGGCAGGGCGCTGGATCTGGCCTGCGGGGCCGGCCGCAACGCCATGTATCTGGCATCCTGCGGCTATCAGGTGGATGCCGTGGATATCTCGGAAACAGCGCTGGCACTGGGTGCAGACATGGCGAGACAGGCAGGACTGTCCAGCATCCGGTGGCATGCGCATGATCTAGATGGGCCTCTGCCGGGCACGTTGAATGGATTCCACCTGATAAGTGTCCTGCGCTACCTGAATCTGTCGATCATTCCCTCTCTTGTTGAACGGTTGATACCTGGTGCATTCCTTATTGTGGAGGTCCACCTGCAGTCCGACGAAGCAGTATCGGGGCCAGGTGGCACGCGATTCCGGGCTGCGCCAGGTGAGCTGCGGGAAAGCGCCAGCAATCTGGAAGTGATCGAGTATTTTGAAGGGCTGGTAGATGAGCCTGATGGCAGTCGTGCCGCTGTTGCACGCCTGATCGGTCAAAGCAAAGCCGACTAAGGTTCGGATTGCCACAAAACTGTTTTAAAACTGACATCGAACTGTCGCTCGATTGTTACAGTCAGACCCTAAAGTGCCAGTTCCTACGACACTATCCAGGGTTTGACAACAATGAGAAATAACACATTAACACGCGCAATCTGCGCCGCGATCGGATCCATGATTGCCACGCCGCTGGCCTTTGCACAGCAAGCCCCGGCGGTTGAAGAAATGGTCGTGACAACACAGCTGCGTACATTTGCCAGCAGCAGCGTCACTGAAGAAATGCAGAATCAGGTATCAGCTGCTTCCAGCGTGCTGGGTGCCATAGATTATATCCCCGGCGTGCTGGTAAATGAGGGCGACGCCTTTGGCGGTGATGACTGGTCCACAACAGTCAGTATCCGCGGATTCCAGGTGAGTCTTGATGAGCAGCAGCTGGGTATGACCATCGACGGCATACCCAACGGTAACTCAAATTATGGTGGTGGCTCCAAAGCCAACCGATTCCTCGATACCGAAAACCTGTTCGCCGTCGACGTGGTTCAGGGCACTTCTGATATAGCCTCCTGGTCGCATGAAGCACTGGGTGGCAGCATGAATTTTCGCAGTGTGGATCCCACAGACCAGGCCGGGCTGACCGTTTCCACAACATTCTGTGATAACAATGCACGCAAGGTTTTTGCACGCTACAACACCGGTGAAATTGCTGACAATACATACGCCTGGATCAGCGTATCTACCTCTGATATCGATGCCTGGATAGATGCCTCAGGTGAGTCTAATCGCGATCATATCGCCGCAAAGCTGAAAGGTCACTACGAGTCCTTTGAGCTGACTGGCTATATCTCTTTTGACGATGCGCATGAGGACAACTACCAGCGTGTCACACCACAGGAGTTTGCCGAGGATCCGACCTGGGATCGATTGACCGGGGACTGGACTGGCATTCCACACATCGACCAACTGTACCGTCGCGGCTGGTCCACACTGCGTGAAAACCTGCTCGCCTACGCAAAAGTTGATTTCACTGTTTCAGAGATCGATTTCAGTACTTCCGTTTATCATCATGACAACAGTGGTCGTGGAGACTGGCTGCCACCATATATTGTTGATGTGAGAAATGACGGTGCGGGCAATCCGCATTCGGAGCTGACCACGGGTGCACCGGTGCTGGGTGGCAGCCCGCTGGGTACCATCACCTTTGTCGACGCGAACGGCCGGGCGCTTCAGCCCAGAGCCAACTGTCAGAGCTCACTGGTATTCCCTTACGGCGGTGCCGGGCCTGCGTATGATCCGGCCTGTTTCCCTGCTGGTGCCATTCCGGTTGGGTCCTATCGCCACACTGTGTATGACAAACAGCGAACCGGTTTTATCGCTGACTTCGCGTGGGAGCAGGATCTGAGTGGTTTCAGCAACGAGCTGCGCGGCGGCTTCTGGTATGAAGACAATACGCGCAACGAGTCACGCGACTGGCTGAAGATTCTGGATTCGCGTACCGGCTACAATTTTAATCACATGCCTTACTGGACACAGTACGATCGAAGCTTCCCGCAGGAAACCATGACATGGTATCTCGAAGATACTGTCATCATGGGTGATCTGACGGCCCGCCTGGGCGTTAAGCAGTATCTGGTGGACATCGAACGCGAAGATGAGCATCAGGGTGGTCTGAGAACGGCAACCGTGAACTCAGACTCGGATGTTCTGTTTAGTGGCGGACTGGTGTACGCCTTGCCCGTTGATGGCCTGGAGGTGTTTGGCGGTTACGCAGAAAGCTTCTCGTCCATCAAAGATGGTGTTCTGGAGGCCAATCAGACAGCGCTGGATTCGGTGGAGCCGGAAACGGCAGACAGTATGGACATCGGTCTGCGCTACAGCACCGGTATGCTGAATGCCAGTCTGACCTACTACGATATCGAGTTCGCTAACCGTATCACCTATATTCCGGAAGGATCGACCGATGGCATCGACTATCTGGGAGAGAGTGATGGCGCCTACGTGAACGTGGGTGGTATCGATTCATCAGGTATTGAAGCGGCTGTCCAGGCAATGGTTACCGACAGTCTGAGTCTTTACTTCTCCTATACGATGAACGATTCAACCTATATCGGTACACCTGACCCTGCGGCAAACACATTGCTGGGTGTGTTTCCTGGCAATACCGTGTTTGGATCGGCAGAAGACATGTTTGTGCTGTCTGCAGACTGGCGCCGCGACAGATACTTTGCAGGTGTGACATACAAAGATGTTGGGGAGCGCTGGTTGAATGCCGCAAATACCACGCGAATCGATGGTTATGGAGTGACTGATATGTATTTTGGTGTGGATCTGACAGAGGACCTGCTGGGTCTTAAATCCGCCAATCTGCGTGTCAATGTCAGCAACCTCACCGACGAGTCCTATATTGGTGGCGTGGCTGGCGGCTGGGGCGGCTGGATTGCTCCGCCACGAACAGCTACAGCGACTCTTACCGTCGATTTCTGATTGTCGCAGATAAAAAAAGCCTGACCCCTTTCAGGGTCAGGCATAACTCTGCCAAAAAGGTGTGGCAGCACTTACTACCTCCTTGCTGGACATCGGGCCGACAGTCGCCGGCCCGACACCTGCAGTTAGAAGCTCGCGTTCAATCGAGCATAGTAATAACCACCCTGCCAGCTCACTGCCGTGCCTGATGAGTACAGGCGACCACAGCAGTAGTCACCAATGCTGTCCTTCTCAGGGTAGTAATCAAACAGGTTACGCCCACCCAGCGTCAGGCGAAGGGTTTCGTTGATCTGGTACTGCCCTTCCAGGTCGAAAATCACTGCCGGGTCAAACTCCTGCACCTGCCCACCATTGAAGTTCTCATACGAGCCGTAGAGGTTGGCACGAGCTACCAGGGTCAATGGTCCCACCGTATGGCGGGCTGACATCATGCCGCGCCAGGACGGGTCGAAGTTTTCGAAGTCGAACTGGTTCTCCTCGTTCAGAAATGTACTGGGATCTGAAGCAAACTCGGAGGTATTAAAGTTTAGGGATGCACTAAACGTGGTATTAGCACCCGAGTCCCAGCTTACTGGCAGCGTCGCTACCAGATCCAGTCCCTGTGTCTTGGTATCAAAGGCGTTAGTAAAGTAGAAAACACCTCCAATGGTTTCAGCGCCGACTACACTGGCATTTGCCAGCGCTAGATAGTTGTCGTAAGCCGCACCTGCCGTCGGATTGGTGGATACGGGGCGTGTAGAGACTGAGTACACACGGTCGTCGACGTCGATGCGATAGAAGTCGGCAGTGAAGCTCAGTGCATCGAATTCTGCCGTCAGGCCGATGGCAAAGTTCGTCGATGTCTCGGGTCTAAGGGGGGTCGCACCGAGAGCCTGGGCAACAACTCCGCCTGCAGGGAAGAGGCCAGTTGCGACAGGGAAACCGT
This sequence comes from Pseudohongiella sp. O18, assembly GCF_021729085.1. Taxonomy (GTDB): domain Bacteria; phylum Pseudomonadota; class Gammaproteobacteria; order Pseudomonadales; family Pseudohongiellaceae; genus Pseudohongiella. The sequence continues at coordinate 1,615,958 of NZ_JAJSAR010000001.1, forward strand.
CCGGCAATCGGGTTGATACGTTGGTTGTGCCCTGTTGTCCAGGCGTCGGTGCCCGGAAGCCGGTGCCTACAGATGCCCGCACGCCAATGGCTTCAGTCAGGCTATAGCGTCCAGCCAGCTTGCCAACGACTTCACTACCGAAATCTGAGTAGTCTTCGTAGCGAACGGCTGCCTGCATAAACAGTGCATCCGTCAGGTCTGCACTGATGTCCGTGTAGAAGGCATAGGAATCACGCTCGTAGTTATCAGAGAATTCGGGAGAGTAACCCGGGAAACCATTCGAGCCCACGCCAACTACCCGATATACCGGGTCGCTGCTGCTGGCGCAATTGAGAGATGAGCCATTGGCAATAACGGCCAGGCCTGCGCTGGTTGCTGTGCCGTTATCGTTACAGAATCCCCAGGGATCCGGGACGGCGTATGGACCAGCCTCATAGGAGACTGGCTCACCCTCGACGATTTTGTAGGTTTCATCCAGATAACTTGCTCCAAACGCCAGCAGTGCCGGAGCATCCAGTCCGACGTCCACATCCAGGCTGAAATCCGCCTGAAACTGCGTCTCCTGATTGACCAGGTCGCCAGGCTTGAACGACGTTGGAGAGTCTGGGCCCAGAGAAGGGTTGATAGTGTTGTTGAGGGTATACTCAACTTTGCTTTCCGCAGTACGACCACTGAGGTCATACATCAGACCGTTGCTCAGCTCACCCCGCAAACCGCCAACGATTGAAAAATCAAACACGTCGCCGAAGAATCGTGGTGTGAAGCCGCCCGGAAATTTTTCCAGAGGCGTGTATATGGACCCATCCTGGCGCCGGAGCTCTTCGATCGTGCCATTGCCTGGATATCTGTAGAAGAAGGGGCCGTCCGTTTCACTGCTGGAATAGTTACCAAACCCGTACAGTGTCGCTGTCGTGCTGAGAGGCATTTCAGCATTAACAAAAAAGCGTTGAGCATCGCTATTGGGTTGCCCCCAGGGCTGCACAACCTCGCCCATATCTGCCACTGCGGCCATGTAGCCGGGATCTTCGGTGTATCGGGTATAGGATGCGGTTGGGTCATAGACGGGGTTCGACGGATCCAGACAGAACCAGGTCTCACAATATTGTTCGGCACGTATGGTTGCATCTGACTGAGATACTTCAGCAGAAAGGTTGATGAAGCCGCTATTCGCCAGCGGTAAACCAATGTTGCCCTGTACTGTAAACTGCGAACCGTCGCCCTCGTAATACTCGCCCGTGTCTACGCTAAAGCTGGCGCCTTCGGCGCTGTCCTTGAGGATGAAGTTAATAACGCCGGCAATCGCATCAGAGCCGTACTGTGCAGCCGCACCGTCCCGAAGCACCTCTACATTCTTCAGCGCAATAGTGGGTATGGTGGCGATATCGGGGCCCTGCGTGCCCGAGCCACCGATGGAAACGAGTGCAGCGCGGTGTCTGCGCTTGGAGTTGACCAGAACCAGTGTCTTGTCAGTTGGCATGCCGCGCAGCGAGGCGGGTCGTATAAAGGTGCCGCCATCACTAATTGGGTTTCGCGATACGTTATATGACGGAACCAGTGTTTTTAATACGTCGTTAGTGTCAGTAAACGAAACAGATTCGATGGTGTCGGCATCAAAGACGTCAATTGGAACGGGTGAGTCAGAAACAGTTCTGGGTCGGCCTCGAGAGCCGGTAACGACAACTTCTTCCAGTGTGGGCTCAGCCTCGGCAGGCTGTGCAGAGAGTTCTGCAGGGATAACTGCAAGGCCAGCGATAATGACAGCAATGGTTCGTGAAAGTGGGTTCTTTGACAGATTTGCCATGGTCACTCCTGATAGTTTTATTGGTATACAGGAGTGTTAACTGCAATCGATGTGCCACATCAAAAAAGATATGATATAGAATAACAATTAAAAAAAGGTCACCAGTTTGGTTCGTAATAAAAGGATGTGTGTTCCATAACGGTGCCGTGAAATAATTGTGTTGAAGGGGTGGGTGCTGTTATTGCACTGCTTTTAAGCGCGATTTTAGTGATGCCTCATAATGCGACACTATTGTCATGTTCGCTCGTGGTGCAAGGGCCCAAAAACGGGGCGCTCAATCTTCAGACCACATACGCAGAAGGTTGCTGCGTGATTTTAGCAGTAAGGCGAGCGTCGCCTGTTGATCTGCCTGTTGGCGCAACTGGGTGATGCTGCGTTCCAGATCAAAAAGTATCTCTCGCTGTGCAGGATCACGCACCAGACTGCGAATCCAGCCAACGATGACCAATCGCTGGCCGCGAGTCACGGGTGACACGCGGTGTAGAGTCGTTGACGGATACAGCAGCAGACTGCCTGCGTCCAGTTTAAAACTGCGCTCAGCAGATGCTTCATCGATCACCAGCTCTCCGCCCTCATAGCTGTCAGCTGCAGAGAGAAACAGTGTGAATGACAGATCGGTTCGTTGGCCGTCGATCATTGCATCGTCAACATGAAGGCCGTATTCCATGCCGGGTTCGTAGCGACTTAACAACAGCCGGACAATTGCCTTGGGACGAGCTGCCGCCTGAACCAGTTCATTAGCCAGCAATGCGTCACCTGTCTGCCGCAGCAGCCGGCTGACCAGCGGTGAGGGCTTTGCCTGCAGATTGCGCTTCAGCGTGCGTGCATGCCATCCGGCTGTGCTGGCGCCGTCTACGAATTGAGTCTCGTCCGCAGAAAGTTCGTAGAGCGATTGCAACAGGTGATCAGGCAAAGTCTGGCCGATGGGTAATATCATGTTAATACAATTGAGAATGATTATTGATTGTAGTAAGCTTCTTGCAGTTTACACGCTACAGTCGCTTAAACTGAAGTGTTTTTTGAAAAGACGTGTTGAAAAGAGGAGTGGGTATGGAGTCCAAGCATAAGCTCTGGCTGGGTCTTGGCGCAGTCTGTATGGCCGGAACCATGGTTTCTTGTGCGGGTTCGTCCGGCATGGACGGCATGGATCACAGTGCGATGGCCATGAGTGTGTCCGAGGGCGGTGAAGGTGGAGAAGGCGGCGAAGGCGGAGAAGGTGGTGAGGGTGGCGAAGGCGCCAGCAGCGTCGCTTCGGTCAGCAACGATGCCGTCTACCTGGGACAGCTCGGTTTTATCCGCGGGCACCTGATGGTTGGCGTTGACCTTTACCGTGCAGGCGATCGCGCTGCTGCCGAAACACATATGAAGCATCCCGAAGCAGAAATTTATGCGGCGTTGGTGCCCGCTCTGAACGCGCGCGGTGCACCCGGCTTCGCCAGCGAGCTGGAGGCTCTGGCAGTTGCCGTGGAACGTCGCCAGCCGCTGTCTGATGTGGAAGCTGCTTATGCCAACCTGCTGCAGGGAATCGCTGCAGCTGAAGATGTGGTCGAAGACCCTGACGCTGGATTGCTGGGTGAGGTTATTGTTGATCTCGTGAGCACTGCCGCTGCTGAGTACGACATCGCGGCAGGTGACGACCTGAGCCTGGAGAATGCCCATGAGTACCAGGATTCTTTCGGTTTCATGCGAGTGGCGTATGACGTGCTGGACCGAATAGAGGCGATGGGCGCCGATGCAGGAGTCACTGGCCGCATGCGTGAGCAAATGGACAGCATCATGCCCACCTGGTCTGGTGTGCAACCGCCGCAGCAGTTGCCGACTCAGCCAGCTGTGCTTTATGGCGCGGCCAGCCGCATCGAGCTGGCGGCTTCTGGTCTGTAATTCAGCCTGACTGGGAATCCTCTGGCCGCTCGACCGAGCGGCCAGACTCAGTCGGTCAACTCCAGTGCTACGGCAACCGCTTCGCCGCCACCGATACAAAGGCTGGCGATGCCCCGCTGTTTGCCAAGTCTCTGTAGCGCGTAAATCAAAGTAACGATAATTCGCGCTCCCGAGGCTCCTACCGGGTGGCCCAGTGCACAGGCACCACCATGAATATTGACCTTGTCGTGGTTAAGCCCCAGTTCCTGCATGGCCAGCATGGGTACCATCGCAAACGCCTCATTAATTTCGAACAGATCCACATCGTCGACAGACCAGCCTGTCTGGTGCAGCACTTTTTCGATGGCGCCAATCGGGGCAATTGTGAATTCGCCGGGATGACGCGCATGACTGGCCTGCGCACGCAGACGGGCAATAGGTTTGAGTCCCGACGCTTTCGCCACCGCCTCGCGGGCCAGCACCAGTGCGGCCGCACCGTCGGAGATTGAGGAAGAGTTGGCCGCGGTAATAGTTCCTTCCGCAGAGAACGCCGGGCGCAGCTGAGGGATCTTGTCGATATTGGCTTTTCCTGGCTGTTCATCGTGACGGACAGTGACTTCCTGTTTACCGGCCTTCACCGTCACTGGAACTGTTTCGGCGTCAAACCAGCCCTTGTCTATCGCGGCCTTGGCACGCGTCAGCGAGGAGATCGCGTAGTCATCCATCTGTTGGCGCGTGAGACCAAATTTGTCCGCCGTTTCCTGGGCAAAGCTGCCCATCAGTCTGCCCGTGTAGGCATCCTCCAGTCCGTCCAGAAACATATGGTCTTTCAGTTCGCCGTGACCAAGTCGCAGGCCGCCCCGCGCCTTGGGTATCAGGTAAGGCGCCTGCGTCATATTTTCTATACCGCCCGCAAGCACGACGTCAGCATGGCCAGCGAGGATCTGATCCATGCCCATCATGACGGTTTTCATGCCAGAACCACACATTTTGTTGACGGTCGTGCAGGGCGTTGTAACAGCCAGGCCTGCTCCCAGCGCAACCTGTCTCGCTGGTGCCTGGGCAAGCCCGGCGGGGAGCACACAACCCATCAACACGTCGTCGATCGCCTCAGGGTGCTGGGCCGGATCCAGTCCGGCGCGTTCCAGTGCCGCGCGTGCGGCGGCTGTCCCGAGGGCTGGCGCAGCCGTATTGCTGAAGACGCCCTGAAAGCCGCCAATGGCAGTGCGGGCGCCACCGAGTATCACCACAGATTGGTCAGTCATGTGCGATTGTCCTGTGTCCTGAAATTGCTGAATGTGATTAGTGATTGCTGCGCATCTGGCGAAGCCGCTGACGGCATTGCCGCTCAAATTCCTTGAGCTCGTGCAGGCTGAGCTGGATGTCTTCAAGTTGCTGTTTGAGTATCTGCTTGCGCTCTTCAATTTTTTCGAGCACGCGGCTGAGCTGGGCCAGTTCGCCGGTCGAGGACGAATCATAAAGCTCGAACAGCTCGCCAATTTCATCCAGCGAGAAACCCAGACGCTTGCCGCGCAGAATCAGTTTCAGACGCGTATGGTCACGTTGGCTGTATAGCCTGTTGCGACCTTCGCGCTCGGGGCTGAGTAATCCTTCGCTTTCATAAAAACGGATGGCACGTGTAGTGATGTCAAACTCTTTGGCCAGCTGCGAAATGCTGTAGGTTTTATTGCCACTTTCGCGTGGATCGAGCGCGTTGGTGCGCAGAAACGTATCGCTGAGTACCTGGGAAATGTCGGGCATGGAAGTAATTCTTTTTTGTTGGATTCAATGACAAGTGTCTTGATTGACGTTGACGTTAACGTCAATATAATAAACCACCACCAGCCACACATCAATTAGAGCACTGCCAAATGCCTCAGCCTTCGCGTTCCAGCTTTCCCCGCTTCGTCACTGCGGCCAGTCTGTTTGATGGTCATGATGCTGCCATCAATATCATGCGCCGTATGCTGCAGGCGGCAGGTGCAGAGGTCATTCACCTGGCGCATAACCGCTCTGTGCAGGAGGTCGTGGAGGCGGCATTGCAGGAAGATGTGCAGGGCATTGCAATCAGCTCATATCAGGGCGGACATGTTGAGTACTTCAGCTACATGATCGACATGCTGCGCGAACGCGGAGCCGGACACATTAAGGTTTTCGGAGGTGGCGGTGGCGTCATCATTCCATCCGAGATCAAGCAGTTGCACGATTACGGCGTGACACGGATTTACTCGCCTGAGGACGGTCAGAAGATGGGTTTGCAGGGCATGATCGATGACATGCTGCAACGCCTGGCCAACGATCAACAGGCTGCGCCAGTTGTGGATCTGGATGCCATGCTGACAGGCGACCGGCTGCAGCTGGCGCGCTTTATCAGTCACCTGGAGAACGGCAATGTCAGTACTGAACAGCGCGAGTATTTGCGCGAACGTACCAATCCGGTCAATCGCGCGCCAGTGCTGGGGATAACCGGCACGGGCGGTGCAGGAAAATCCTCACTGACCGACGAAGTCATTCTGCGAATTCGACAGGACAGTGGTGATGATCTGCGGGTGGCCGTGCTTGCCATCGACCCCACCCGGCGTCGCACGGGTGGCGCCTTGCTGGGTGACCGGGTCCGTATGAACGCCATCTACCATCCTTCAGTGTATATGCGCTCGATCGCCACGCGCGGCGCAGAGACAGAAGTGCCAGCCTGCATGCGCGACATCATCAACGCTGTGCGCGTTTCCGGGTTTGATCTGGTGATTGTCGAAACACCTGGCATTGGTCAGGGTGACGCTGGCATCGTGCCATTTGTCGATGCCTCGCTGTATGTGATGACGCCTGAGTTTGGCGCGGCCAGTCAGCTGGAAAAAATCGACATGCTGGACTACGCCGATGTAGTCGCGATCAACAAGTTCGACCGCAAGGGCGCAGACGACGCGCTACGCGATGTCAGCAAACAGGTGCAACGCAACCGCATGGCCTTTGATCGTGACACTGATCAGATGCCGGTGTACGGTACCATCGCCTCCCATTTTAACGATGACGGTGTTACTGCGCTTTATCAGGCCTTGCTGGCTGTGCTGCGCAAGAAAGGTTTGAAGGAGTTTGACAGCCAGCTGCCGGCCGTCAAGCGGCGTACCTCTACTCTTCAGAGTGCCGTTGTGCCCGCCCAGCGACAGCGCTATCTGGCGGAAATTGCTGACACTATTCGCAGTTACCGTCGCCATGTTGAGCAGCAGTCTATGCTGGCACGGGAGATTCAACAGCTTGAAGCATCTGCGGCGATGCTGGGCCAGGCTGACATTGACGCTGCTGTGGCGCCATTAAAGGCGCTGGCTGATCAGCGTGCTCAACAGCTGGACGGCGAGAGTCATGACCTTCTGGCTAAGTGGCCACAACTAATGCAGGACTATGCCGCCGATGAGCTGGTTGTGCACGTCCGAGATAAGGAAGTACGCACTTCGCTGGTAACGACCAGTCTGTCTGGTACACGTATCCCTAAAATTGTACTGCCGCGTTTCACTGATCATGGTGATCTGCTGCGCTGGCTGATGCTGGAGAACGTACCGGGTCGCTTTCCTTACACGGCAGGTGTATTCGCATTTAAGCGAGAGGGCGAAGATCCCACACGGATGTTCGCTGGCGAGGGCGATGCATTTCGCACCAATCGTCGGTTCAAGGCGCTGTCGGAATACTCCGACGCCAAGCGCCTGTCCACAGCATTTGACTCGGTCACGCTGTACGGCTTTGATCCGGACGAGCGTCCGGACATCTATGGCAAGGTGGGTAACTCGGGTGTCTCGATTGCGACGCTTGATGATATGAAAGCGCTGTATGACGGATTCGATCTTTGCCACCCCAACACCTCGGTATCGATGACCATCAATGGGCCGGCGCCGACCATCCTGGCCATGTTTCTGAATGCAGCCATTGACCAGCAACTGACGGCCTTTGAACGCGAGCAGGGCCGTGCGCCGTCGACAGAAGAGTCTTCACAGATTCGCACACGTGCGCTGCAGTCCGTGCGTGGCACAGTGCAGGCTGACATCCTGAAAGAAGATCAGGGTCAGAATACTTGTATTTTTTCCACCGAGTTCAGCCTCAAAGTGATGGGCGACATCCAGGAATACTTCATCGAAAACAGGGTGCGTAATTTCTATTCGGTGTCCATCTCCGGCTATCACATTGCCGAAGCCGGCGCCAACCCCATCTCGCAACTGGCATTTACGCTGTCCAATGGCTTTACCTTCGTGGAGGCCTGGCTGGCTCGGGGCATGAAGATCGACGACTTTGCGCCGAATCTGTCCTTCTTTTTCTCTAATGGCATGGACCCGGAATATACCGTGCTGGGTCGTGTGGCGCGCCGCATCTGGGCCGTAGCAATGCGCGAAAAATACGGCGCCAATGATCGTAGTCAGAAACTTAAATATCACATCCAGACCTCGGGCCGCTCATTGCACGCACAGGAGATGTCATTCAACGATATCCGCACCACCCTGCAGGCACTGATCGCCATCTATGACAACTGCAACAGCCTGCACACCAACGCCTACGATGAGGCCGTCACGACGCCCACCGGCGAGTCTGTGCGTCGCGCCATGGCGATTCAATTGATCATTAACAAAGAGTGGGGACTGGCGAAGAACGAGAATCCCAATCAGGGCGCGTTCATTATTGATGAGCTGACTGATTTGGTGGAAGAGGCCGTGCTGCAGGAGTTCGAGCGCATCGCTGAACGTGGCGGTGTGCTGGGTGCCATGGAGACCGGGTACCAGCGCGGCAAGATTCAGGACGAGTCGATGCTCTACGAACATCGCAAGCACGATGGCTCGCTGCCCATCGTGGGCGTGAACACCTTCCTCAACCCGGATGGTGAGGACGACAACAGTGAGTTCAATATGGAGCTGGCACGCTCCACTGAAGAGGAAAAAATAAGCCAGATCAAACGGCTGCGTGCATTCCATCTTCGACACGCGAAAGACTCCGATACCGCGCTAGCTCGTCTCAAAGATGCTGCCCGTAATAACGAGAATGTGTTTGCTGAACTGATGAATGCTGTGCAGGTCTGTTCGCTTGGACAGATCACTCAGGCGTTCTTTGAGGTTGGCGGGCAGTATCGTCGGAATATGTAGACTATCGGGACTATCAGTCTTCCACAAACAGTCGCAGCCGATCTATTGCCCGATCCCACTGCAGTGAGGCCATCTCCAGATAGGATCTGGCTTCATTCAGTCCGGTCGCATCAAACACGTAACGCGTCTCGCGACCTTCGCGCTGACTGATGACCAGTCTGGCGCGCTCGAGTACTCGCAGGTGTTTCGTGACTGCCTGTCGTGTCAGGCCGCTGCCCTGAGTCAATTCTACAATTGCATGGGGCTGACCATCCTGCAATCGGCTAAGCAGGCTCAGCCTGGTCGAGTCTCCGAGGGCAGCAAACAGTGGCACGGCATCTTTTGGCAAAAGCGGTGCCGTCGGGTCAACTGACATAAGCTTTGATGTGCTCCGCCTGTATGTCCCAGCCCTGCGTGTTGTTGCGAATGATTAAGTCCCGGCTGTCATCCGGTAATGCCGCGAACCCGGATTCTGTAATCGTCAGACGTGTCCCGCCATCTATCGGTTCCAGTCGAAACTCGACGCGTGTGGTGGGTCGCTGCGCCAGGGGCAGGTGTGCATCAACATTATCGTGGTGCCAGTGAAAGGAGAACAGTGACTCTGGTTCCATGGTTTCTATGGTCGCCAACCATTCGTATCCCTCGTAACCTGGGTAGGTGGTCAGGCCCGTGGAGCGACTGCCAGGTGCAAAGGGTTCATTAAGATCAACGCGAAACCATTCGCCGAACTGTCGATAGTCTGTCAGTGCCTGCCAGACACGGGACTGGCTTGCCTTCAGGTCAACAACTTTGACCAGAGTGTCCTGTTTGTTCATGGGGTGCTCCCGGTGTCAATAGTTTATATGCAACCATAAGGTTGCATATTGTGCATTTTATTGCAAGCGGTCTCTATGCGCAAATGTCGGGTGTTACAGATGACAGCCTGCGGTTACAATCGCGAAACAATAAATTTGAGTGGGTGCAGTAATGCTGAGCTGGTTGTTGGCCTATCTGGGGCTGGGCGCAGTGACCGGGCTGCTTGCGGGACTTTTCGGGATTGGTGGTGGTGCAGTCATGGTGCCGGTGCTGACCGTACTGTTCGCGCAACAGGGTTTCGTGTCTGATTATGTTGTGCACCTTGCGCTCGGCACCTCCATGGCCACTATTATCCCGACATCGATTGCCAGTCTGCGCGCCCATCATAGCCGTGGGGCCGTGCTCTGGCCTGCTGTTCGCGGACTGGCCCCAGGCATTATTGTCGGTACCTTTGCAGCAACATTTTTGGCAGCCTATCTCTCTCCGCGCCCTCTGGCGATTTTCTTCTTCTGCTTCATGTGCTTCGTGGCGGTGCAGATGACTCTGAATCGCAAGCCGCCACCTTCCCGTCAACTGCCTGGCGCGGCATCGTTGGCCGGTGTTGGCAGTATCATTGGGGGCATCTCTGCGCTGGTGGCGATAGGTGGTGGCACCATGACGGTACCGTTTCTGACCTGGTGTAATACCCGTATACAGACGGCGATTGGCACCTCGGCAGCGGTCGGTTTGCCGATTGCGCTGGCCGGTACCCTGGGTTATCTGATCAATGGCTGGTCTATCGCAGATCTGCCGGCATTAAGCTGGGGATTTATCTACTGGCCAGCGGTGCTGGTCATGGCGCTGGCCAGTCAGCTCAGTGCGCCTGTCGGCGTCAGACTGGCACACAGCCTGCCGGTTGCGACGCTCAAGAAGCTATTCGCAGCTCTGGTGATTGTGCTGGCCTTGCAGATGTTGAGAACAGTGTTGGGGTAATTGACGAGGTAATTGGATGACAAGTTACTGGTTGGTGAAAACCGAGCCTGATGAGTGCAGTATTGATGACTTTGCCTCACAAGCCGACAAACCGATCGTCTGGGAGGGCGTGCGCAATTATCAGGCGCGAAATTTTCTGCGGCAGATGTCCGTAGGTGATGAGGTGTTCATATATCACTCCAGCTGCAAGCATATCGGTGTCGCAGGCATAGCACGTATTGTTAAAGCGGCTTACCCTGATCCGGCGCAGTTTGATCCGCGATCAAGCTACCACGACCCAAAAAGCAGTGCTGACAAGCCGCGCTGGGACGCGGTGGATCTTGTGTTTGTTCGCAGGTTTGAGCGCTTAATTCCACTGGATGAGATAAAGGCCAATCCGGAGCTGCTTGAGTTGCCGCTGGTCAAAAAAGGCAACCGGCTTTCTGTGATGCCGGTTAGCCAGTCTGAGTGGCGGACCATGCTGAGGTCGGCCAGCTGAGGGTGGTCAGTCCGTGATCAGCCTCAGCTGGCCTTGCCTGATGTTTGCCAGCAGGCTCAGCCTTGCGCGGTGGCCGGCCTGCCACTACGGCTCCGATCGACCGGGCGCTGGTAACGGCTTATATCCAGGCCATCGCTGCGGATTGCAGGTCGATGACCGCTGATGATGTCACTCAACACTTGCGCCGAGCCGCATGACATGGTCCAGCCCAGCGTGCCGTGACCGGTATTGAGGTACAGGTTGTGCAGCTGGGTCGCGCCGACAACTGGTGTGCCGTCCGGCGTCATGGGTCGCAGTCCAGTCCAGTATTCAGCCTTGCTTACATCGCCGCCTTCCGGGAACAGATCCCCGATCACCATTTGCAGTGTCTGCAGCGGGCGCTTGCGCAAACTCAGGTCGTGCCCTGCGAGCTCTGCCATGCCACCAACGCGAATACGCTGGTCGAATCGAGTGATGGCAACTTTGTAGGTTTCGTCCATCAAGGTTGATACCGGAGCGCGAGCATCGTCTGTCACCGGAATGGTCAGAGAGTAGCCCTTGACCGGATACACAGGCAGCCTGATGCCAAGTGGAGCCAGCAACCCTGGAGAGTAGCTGCCCAGCGCGAGGATATAATTGTCAGCAACCAGCTCTTGCGGCTCGGCACCGTTATTCCGCTTACAGATCGTCACCGATTTGATGCGGGTGTCATCGCTGTTCAGCTTTGTGATGTCTGTGCCATAGCGGAATTCCACACCAAGCGCACGGCAGCGTTTCTCCAGTTCAACCGTAAACATGTGACAGTCGCCGGTTTCATCCAGTGGCAGGCGCAAACCACCGGCCAGTTTGTCGCGGCTCTGTGCCAGGCCTGGCTCTGCACTCACGCAGGCTTCAGCATCCAGCAATTCGTAGGGGACACCCAGTTCCTTGAGCACGGCGATATCTCGTGTCGCTGCGTCCATCTGGGCATTGGTGCGGAACAGCTGCAGTGTGCCACGGCGGCGCTGCTCGTAGTCGATGCCGGTTTCATTCCGCAGCGCAATCAGGCAGTGGCGGCTGTGGTCAGCCAACCGCATCATTCGTTCCTTGTTGACCTGATAGCGCGCAGAAGTGCAGTTGCTCAGCATTTGCCACATCCAGCGATACTGTTCCATGTCCGCGGTGGGACGGATTGCCAGTGGTGCGTGGCGTGACATGAGCCATTTAATCGCTTTCAGGGGCACGCCGGGCGCTGCCCATGGCGCTGAGTAGCCGGGAGAGACCATACCGGCATTGGCAAAACTGGTTTCCTTCGCCGGTCCATACTGGCGATCAATCACAGTCACCTGATGTCCGGCTTTGGCCAGATACCAGGCGCTGGTCATACCGATAACGCCGCTTCCCATCACAATGCAGTGCATAGTATTTCCTGTCGACTGTTTCATGCTGACTCACCTCAATTAACTTCGGTGTCAGTTTCTGGAACATATTGTAAGTGTTCAGCACTGCGTGTATTTTTTGTATTAACTGGTTAAGGCAGTAATTATTACTGCAAAGTTTTAAAAATTCAGAGGTAATTAATGAAAACGCGCAGAGCTTCGAGTCGTGAACTGGACAAAATAGATCGCCAGATCTTACGCATATTGCAAAAAGAGGCGCGGATTTCCTTCGTCGAGCTCGGCGAGCGGGTGGGTCTGTCGACCTCACCCTGTATGGAGCGTGTGAAACGTCTGGAGCGGGAAAAATTTATCCTGTCCTACGGCGCGCGGCTCAATCCACACAAGCTGCACGCCAGTCTGCTGGTGTTTGTGGAAATCAGCCTGACTTCCAAATCCGCCAGTATTTTTGATGATTTTCGCAAGGCTGCGACCAAGCTGCCGCATGTGATGGAATGCCATCTGGTATCGGGTGATTTCGACTACCTGGTCAAGGCCCGCATATCCGAGATGGCCTCCTACCGCCAGTTGTTGGGCGATATCCTGCTGAAACTGCCCGGTGTGCGGGAATCGAAGAGTTACATCGTCATGGAGGAAATCAAGGAGACGCTGGATATCCCCGTGCCAGAAGAGGTGATTGTATAGGACTCGGTCACCTGCATGGAGCCACCCGGAAAATTCACTACCTGCTCACGGCCCAGCAGGGTTTGCGGGTCGCTGAACAGCAGGGTTGCTTCCCCACTGGGCTGACCTGCAACGATGATGCTGAAACTCAGGCTGTCGCCTCCGCCAGTCAGACTGTCTGCCTGAACCCAGTTCTGAACTCCGCCATCAGCGTGATCCGGCGGCTGCACGGAGGTGAGCCTTGCCAGATTGTGCAGGATCCCCATGCGCGTCAGACCGATGACCAGCGCTTCGCGAAGTGCAGCAGGCTGGGCGACGGCAAACTGATTGTCACCATTGCCACCGACCAGGCCGGTATCCGTGCTGCCAAGATGCAGCGATACTGGTTCGCCACCAAAGCTGCCGTCAGCACGCAGTGAGGTCTGATTGTCGCCCATGATGGTTAAGGTGCCACGCAATTCGGCCGCAAAGGCACCCGTGGCGATGACTTCAAATGAGACTGTTAACGTGGGACTGTTGAGAAGCTCGGCTTCCAGCGTCGCCAGTTGCTGCTCAGGTGTGGGCCTGCTTGAGCAGGCAGAGCCAATTACAATCAACAGTAATCCGCAGCAGAATCGATGGAGTCCTGTCAGAGATGTTTTGCTCATCAGTGCTGTTCCCGCATGAGTTGATCCAGGTCCAGGCTGCGCGAGGTTCAAAAAGGCTGGAAACCAGCGCCTGCTCGGTTCACAATTCCTGACATGATTATAGGCAATTCTGGAGCAAAGTCATGAGCGCGAATCCACAAACACTGTTTGATAAACGTCCGTCCCATATCCCGGCTGAGGAATGGCAGGTGCGCGTGGATCTGGCAGCAGCCTACCGTCTGGTCGCCCACTTTGGTTGGGATGATCTGATATTTACGCATCTTTCGGCGCGTGTGCCAGGCAATCACCATCACTTTCTGATTAACCCCTACGGCATGATGTTCCATGAGATCACCGCCTCATCCCTGGTTAAAGTTGATCACGAGGGTGCCGTGGTGGCGGATAATGGCTATGGCGTCAATCCCGCCGGTTTCACGATTCACAGCGCCGTGCATATGGCCCGACCTGACGCGGGCAGCGTCATGCACCTCCACAACCACGCGGGTACTGCCGTCTCGGCTCAGAAGGAAGGCCTGCTGCCCATCACACAGACGGCCATGCTGGTGCATCCGCGCGTGACTTACCATGACTATGAGGGTGTGGCTCTGAATCTAGACGAGCGTGAACGCATTGTCCGTGACCTCGGCGACAAGGACATTATGATACTGCGCAATCATGGCACCCTGACACTAGGCAAAGGTGTGCCCGAGGCCTTCACCTTGATGTACTTTCTTGAAAACGCCTGTGAGAAACAGATTCGCGCGCAGGCCGGCGGCGAGCTGCACTTCCCATCTGCCGAAGCGATAGAGACGACCCGCAAGCAGTCCGAAACCCTTCCCAAAGTGGCCAAACTGCTCTGGCCAGGCCTGCTGCGTACGTTGGACGCCAAGGATCCCGGTTACCGACAGTGAGGCCGACATGCACTACTCCAGGCTGGATATTACTGAGACCGAAGGCTACCAGGCATTGCTGGACGCGTATCGTGTTGACGAGGCCAGCCATGTAAAACGACTTTGCAGTCAGCTGCAGTGGTCGCAGGCGACGCTGGATGAAGTGCAGCAACGGGCTCGCGATCTGGTTGCCACGGTTCGTGCCAATCGGCGTAATGGTTCGGGCGTTGATGCATTGATGCAGGAATACCAGCTGTCCAGTGATGAAGGTGTGGTGCTGATGTGTCTGGCCGAGGCCTTGCTGCGCATTCCCGACAGCGATACGGCTGATCGGCTGATTGAGGACAAACTGGCCAGCGGCAACTGGGGCAGTCACCTGGGTAAAAGTGACTCTTTGTTTGTAAATGCCTCGACCTGGGGGCTGATGCTGTCCGGACGAATCATGGCCCCGTTGGATACCGAGCAGGGTCAGCATGTATTCAGGCAGTTTGCGCAGCGCTGCGGCGAACCCATGGTCCGGCAGGCAGTTCGCCAGGCTATGCGCATTATGGCAAGACATTTTGTCATGGGTCGCACGATTGATGAGGCTCTCAAGCGCCGCGATACCGACTACCGTTACTCCTTCGATATGCTGGGTGAGGCCGCCAGGACGCAGCCAGACAGCCAACGCTATTTCAAAGCCTATGCAGCGTCCATTCACGCTATCGGAAAAACTGTGGCTGAGCACACATCTCCTATCAAGGCGCCAGGTATCTCGATAAAGCTGTCGGCTCTGCATCCGCGATTCGAATTGTCACAGGCCGATCGTGTGATGACTGAGCTGATCCCAAAGGCACGAGAGCTGGCACTGCTTGCCAGGCGCTACGATATCGGACTGACGGTCGATGCCGAAGAAGCTGATCGACTTGATCTGACGCTCGCTGTTTTTGCTGCACTGGCTCATGATCCGGCACTGAGCGGATGGGATGGCCTGGGCCTGGCCGTCCAGGCGTATCAGAAGCGCTGTTTTGATCTGCTGGACTTGCTTGCTGAACTGGCGCGGAGTTCACAACGCAGACTGATGGTGCGGCTGGTCAAGGGGGCTTACTGGGATAGTGAAATCAAACGCGCACAGGAGCGGGGGCTGGCAAGCTATCCGGTATTCACACGCAAGGTGTGCACAGACGTTTCCTACCTGGCCTGCGCACAGAAACTGCTGAACTACCATGAGCTCCTCTACCCGCAGTTCGCCACGCACAATGCCTACACGGTGGCAGCAATTCTTACGCTGGCGGGTGACTATCGTGATTTTGAATTTCAGCGCCTGCATGGCATGGGTGGCCCGTTATATGACCAGTTGCTGGCGAATTCTCGCGATCTGGTATGTCGCGTTTACGCGCCGGTTGGCAGTCATGAGGACCTGTTGCCGTATCTGGTCAGACGGTTGCTGGAGAATGGGGCCAATACCTCGTTCGTCAATCGTATTCTGGATGACCAGGCGCCTATTGAATCACTGATCCAGCATCCGCATTTGCAGATTGCGGGCCTGGAAAAAATATCGCACCCGAGAATTCCTTTACCTGTTGAGCTTTATCCTGATCGCGTCAATTCCGCAGGCATCGACCTTCACGACACCGAAACATTGGCTGCACTGCAGGGGGACTGGAAGCGAGAGCTGCAAAGGATCAATTCCGCCCAGCACTCGCCCAGCAGCGACGCTGATATCGAGAGGGCACTGGCGACCGCCCATGCCAGTTTCGAAGACTGGGATGCCACGGAGGTAGAACAACGAGCACTGTGTCTGGAAAATCTTGCTCAGTTGCTGGAAGTAGAAACGCCAAGATTGATGGCGCTGTGCACAACTGAAGGCGGAAAAACAATCACGGATGGCGTCGCTGAGGTCCGCGAGGCAGTTGATTTTTGCCGATACTATGCGCTGCAGGCGCGCCGAGAGTTTGCCGTGCGTACGCTGCCAGGGCCAACCGGCGAGCTTAATCAGTGGCGGCTGCGTGGCAAAGGTGTTTTTGTCTGTATCAGTCCGTGGAATTTTCCATTGGCGATTTTCCTGGGGCAGGTCACAGCCGCACTCGTGGCTGGTAACAGCGTCGTTGCCAAGCCAGCCGAACAGACGCCAGCAGTGGCCATCGCAGCGGCTGAGCTGATTCATCAGGCCGGGATTCCCAAAGAGGTTTTCCAGTTGGTGCTGGGTGGGGAGAAGACGGGTCGGAGACTGGTCAGGGACAGCCGGGTGGCCGGTGTTGCCTTTACCGGTTCCACAGCGGCGGCGCGCTCCATCAATCAGTCACTTGCCGCACGTGATGCACCTATCGCGACATTGATAGCGGAAACGGGTGGTCTTAACGCCATGATCGTGGACTCGTCGGCGCTGCTGGAGCAGGTGGTTACTGACGTGCTTCAATCGGGCTTTCAAAGTGCCGGTCAGCGTTGCTCTGCATTGCGCATTTTGCTGGTTCAGGAAGACATCGCAGATGAGCTGATCCGCTTGCTGGCAGGGGCCATGGACGAGCTGTGTATCGGCGATCCCGCCAGGCTGGCAACTGATGTAGGCCCTGTAATTGATGCGGAAGCTTATGAGCGCCTTGCACAGCATGCTGACTTCCTGGATAGCAATGCCCGCTGCCGTAAACGCTGTGCCTTGCCAGAGGAGCTTCCGTCAACGCTCTATTTCCCGCCGCAACTGTATGAAATTACCAGTATTGACCAGATACAGGAGGAGGTTTTTGGGCCAATCGTTCATCTGTTGCGGTATCACTCTGCCGACCTGGACAAGCGCATAGATGAGATAAATGCGACCGGTTATGGTCTGACCTTCGGTATTCACAGCCGCATAGACAGCCGTGCACGACAGATTGCATCGCGCATCAGGGCCGGCAATGTGTACGTCAATCGCAATATGATCGGTGCCATTGTTGGAGTCCAGCCCTTCGGCGGCACGGGTCTGTCGGGCACGGGCCCCAAGGCCGGTGGGCCGCATTACCTCAGTCGATTCGCCACGGAACAGTCAATCAGTACCAACACCACCGCAGCTGGCGGCAATGCCTCACTAATGGCCATGTCGGACGACGATTCGTGAGTCCAGACTGACGTGTTCGCCTATCTGAGCCTGTTTGTGGTGGCGTTTGTTGCGGCTACTCTGTTGCCTGCCTCATCCGAAGCACTGTTGCTCACATTGCGTCAGCAGGGGTACCTGCTGTGGGCTTTGTGGCTGGCTGCAACGGCCGGTAACACCCTGGGTTCCTGTGTCAACTGGTGGCTGGGGCGGGAGATTCTCAGGTTTCAGCATCGTCGCTGGTTTCCGGCCGACGAGAAAACGCTGGAGCGCGCCAGCGGCCAGTTCGCGCGATTTGGCAGCTGGAGTCTGTTGTTCGCCTGGCTTCCCATAGTCGGTGATCCACTTACCTTTGTCGCCGGTATATTACGGATACGCTTCGATCTGTTTCTGTTGCTGGTAGCAACTGGCAAGGCTGCACGTTACGCCTTAGTGTTGATGATCGGACATTCTTTACTCGGTATTTCCGCCTGATTTTCGTTAACTGTTTAAAAGTCCTGACAAAATGTAACAAACAGGCCGGTCAGCTATTAGGTAGGATGGGAATCTCTTCGGCGAAGTGGGAGAACCAATGCTCAATGTAAAAACCGTTCCAATACTCATGCTTGCCAGCACCAGCCTGTTGTGGGGCATGAGCTCTGCACAAGCGCAGGAAAATACCGCTGAACTTTCCACTGAATCCCCCGCACTAGAGGCTGCGACCGATGGCACTGTCATCTATCCGGCTTCTTTTTTCACACCCTACAATCCGGTATCTGTGAGTGACATGCTGGATCGGATACCTGGTGTGTCGGTTGGTGGCGGTGGCGGTGGCGGCGGTGGTCGGGGCCTTGGTACTGGGGGCGACGTGCTGATTAACGGTCAGCGTATGGCAGGTAAGGAGAATTCACCCCGCGACCAGCTTGACCGGATTGCTGCCCAGGAGGTGGAACGTATCGAAATCATCAGGGGTACGTCTGCCGAGCTGGATGTTCGCGGATCCGGTCAGGTCGTCAACGTGGTTCTGGCAGATGCCAACAGCCGATCCAGCACGACCGTTGAGCTTGTTGGGCGCTGGAATCATGATCAGACAGCAGAGGCAGGTGCTTCAGTATCGCACAGCAGGCAAATCGGCAATTTGCAGGGGCTGATCAACATTGAAGCGCGCCCCAATTACGAAAACCGCGAGAGCACAGAGCTTCAATATGACCCGGCCGGACAGCCTATTGGATCCCTTTTTGAAAGCAATGTCCGCGATCAGGACATACTCGAGATTGCAGGTAATATAGGGTATCAATGGGCCAACCAGCGAGCGCAACTGAATGTGCTCTATGGCGATTCAGGGTATCCGCGCCGGGTCAGCCGCGATTTCAGAGATTATCTGGAATATGAGCAGACTGACAATGATCACAGCAACTGGGAAGTTGGCGGTGACTACGATATCAGCTTCGCCAACGGGCACCGCGCGCAATTGCTGTTCGTCGCCACAGACCAGACGCGGGATGAGCAGCGCGAGCGGTATCGTGCCGATCCTGACACTGCACAGGTGGCTGACGTCAACAACAAGACACTGTTTATCGACTCTGATCAGCGCACACGTGAGCGCATTGTGCAAGGCAACTACAGCTTTCCGTTAACGTCTGATCAGAATCTGCGTGTCGGACTTGAAAGAGCCGTTACCCGTCTGGATTCAAGTCTGCTGGTCGGTTCGCGACATTCGGGCAGTGGATCTCTGCCGCCATCCGAGCGCTACGGAGGCCTGAACCCCCAGCCATCTCTGTCAAATGCGGGCACGACCGTCGAGGAAGTCCGTTACGAGGGTTTTGCGTTTCACAACTGGGTTCTGAGCCCAAGAAGTACCCTGGAAACCAGTCTGGTGTACGAGTCATCCGAGATTTCCCAGTCCGGTGTTGTCGACAACAGTCGCCGGTTCAACTATTTGCGGCCCTCCATTGACTATCGTTTCAATTTCACCGAGTCATTGCAGTTACGTGCAACGGCGGCCAAAGAGGTCTCACAGCTCAGCTTTTCTTCATTTGCAGCCACCGTCAACGACGATGACCGTGAACAGAACACGGATGCCGGGAACCCCGAACTGACGCCGCAGGAGGAGCTGCGATACGAACTGGGGCTGGAATACCGGCTGCCAAATGACAGCGGGGTGGTCAATTCGCGCATCTTCTATCGTGATATTGAAAACTACATTGGCAACATCAACGCAACAGTCGACCCCAATGAGCCACTGTCAGCTGAGGGTAACGTAGGGCCCGCGACGCGGTGGGGAATTTTCAACGATGCCAGCCTTCGCCTGGGCTTCCTGGGCGTACCCGACGCAATCGTGTCGGCAGAGCTCAACATCTTCGATTCCCAGATCACCAACCCCTTCCTTGGCTCCAAAGAACGTATCAACCGGCGGGGCGAAGCGGAACTGGGCTTTAGGCACGATGTGACAGCCTGGGCATTAAGTTATGGCTTTGACTACCGTTACCCTTTCCATGGGGGTGAGTACGATATTGACGTCACCACGATTACGCGCAATGATAATCAACCCTCTCTGGATATGTTTGTGTCCAGAGTGTTTTTTGATGACGTCACTGTTCGACTGGAATCGGACAATACCCTGGGGCAGTCCAGATGTCGCTCCCGCTACCGATACGAGCCGTCAACAATTGATGGTGAGTTGAGCAGAATCGAAGACTCATGCAGCAGCAGGTATCGCCGCTTGATCTTGAGTGTCAGTTCTACATTCTAGGAGCCAGATTTGAGATGATGTCCGCAGCTAACGGATTGCGGCTGTTTGTTCTGGACGATGATGAAAGCGTCAACTTCACTATATGTGCAATAGCCAGAACGGCCGGTTTTGAAACCTTATCTGCGACTGATGCCCGATCATTTTTCGCGAGGCTGGACGATTTTCAGCCAACGCATCTTGTAATTGACTTGCAGATACCTGAAGTCGACGGTATTGAAACACTCAAGCAGCTTGCCGGGCTGTCCTGCGAATGTAACCTCATTATCAGCAGCGGTCTCGAAGGTCGTGTTCTGGATGCGGCCGCGCGAATAGCCCGGGAAAAAGGCTTGCGACTGTCCGGCATATTGCCAAAGCCGTTTTCTGCCAATGAACTCAAAAAAATGCTGCTGCAGTCGCGCGCGGAAACAAGTCCGGGGGCGTTACAGTCTGAACAGCAACAGCGCTCAACGGCATACACCGAATTAAGTCGCGCCATCAATCAGAATGAAATTACCCCGCATTTTCAGCCCAAAATTGCCTGCGGCAGTGGCGAACTGGTTGGTTTTGAATGTCTGGCCCGTTGGCAGCATCCCAGTCAGGGAATGATTTATCCGGACGCCTTCATACCGCTTGCCGAACGGTCTGGTTTGATTGGCCCATTGAGCCGAGTTGTATTCAGCCAGGCCATGTGCTGGCTGAGTGAAAATTTTGCCAGCCCGGATGTCAAACTTGCTCTGAATATGTCTGCCCGACTGCTGGCAGAAGCTGACACACCGTTATGGTTGGTCAGCCAATGTCACCATTACAGCATTGATCCGCGCCAGATTATCCTCGAAGTGACGGAGACCAGCAGTCTTGAGAATCCGGAGCTGGTCCTGGAATATCTGACACAGTTGCGGATAAAGGGCTTCAGCCTGTCGATTGACGACTTTGGAGTGGGTTACTCCTCTCTGACGCAATTGGCGCGACTGCCGTTTTCTGAAATGAAGGTGGATAAGTCTTTTGTAATGACTGCACCGCAGTCGCAGGAGTCACGCAAGATTGTTGAGGCTATAGTTGGTCTCGCTCACACACTGGGTCTGACCGTGACTGCGGAAGGCGTAGAAGATGCCTGGACACTGGGCATGCTGGGCGACATCGGTTGCGATGCAGCCCAGGGCTTTTACATTACCCGCCCAATGTCAGGAAGCGCGGCTCTGCAGTGGGCGCGTACACGCCCACAGCGAGGTAAGCAGTCCGGTCATTCTGCAGGGAGCGCGTAGACCACAAGCGCAGCCCCCTGACTCTGCAATTGTCCCATTGGGCCCTCAGGTCCACCAGTCATTGCCATCACGGCGCCCATGAATGTGCCCGCGTGAATGGTAGGCTGGCCAATAACCACTGCAATATGCTGGCGTCCATCAGCCATGTAAGTGACCGGGAATGAAGCAGGTATGTCGCCAGTATTGACCTCCCACAGCAAGGAACCGTCCTGCTGACTCAGAGCCTTGAAGCGGTGATCAAGTGTGCCGCTAAATATAACGCCGCCGGCAGTTGCCACTATAGCAGTGGTGGGTGGTGCCAGCTCCCTGAAGTCCCACAGCAGTTCACGTGTTTTCACATTCATGGCCTGCAGGCGGCCAAACTGACCCTCCTGGCCAGGAACTGGCGTCGGGTTCAGCGCGGCACCCGTCGACAGAATACTCTGGCCGCCAACCGGGCCGCCGTTCATACACATTTGTGTGATTGGCAAAAACAGAATGTCGGTGTCCGGGTTGATCGAGCTGACCTGCCAGTTGCGTCCGCCGGCAGCGAACGGGCATACCAGTTGTGTTGTTTCTGCATTGGGTCTGGCATTGATAGCCATGGTTTTGGCACCCGTTTCCGGGTCGATTGCCGTGATCAGATTCTGGAGACCCAGATCTACGGAATACAGATATTCTCCGGTCGCTGCGTCCAGCGCATCGTACAGAGCCATTTTGCCGGCGGTAATCACGGCCTTGCGCATCTGACCATTGACTGGCACGTTAACAACCTGACGTTCATAAACCCAGTCGAGATCCCACTGATCATTAGCGTTGTGCTGGTAATGCCAGGCCAACTCCCCAGAGCTTACATTGATGGCCAGCGTCGAGTTCGTATAAAGCGCATCTGCTGTCACTTCGCCGTCGTTTTTTGGATGCAGAAGCGGCGCTGTGTCATATGTTGGTGCGGTACCGAAGTAGACCAGATCCAGTTCCGGATCATAGGTTGGCGGCATCCACACCGAGCCGCCGCTGCGGGCGCTCAGCTCCAGTCCGTTCCAGGTGTTGTCGCCGTGTTCACCGGGTCGCGGTATGGTATAGAAACGCCATGACTCTTCGCCGGTTTCCAGGTCAAGAGCAACGATGAACCCACCCTCCGGAACCATGGTGGCATTGACGCCCTGGATAATTTTGCCATTGGCTATGATCGGCGTCGCTCTTAGCGTATGGCCACGTCGGCCTACCAGAGAGTCAGCGATGCTGTGTTGCCAGATTATCTCGCCGCTGCGCATATCCAGCGCGACCAGCTGCATGTCGTTGGTCGGCATGATGACCTTGTTGCCGTGAAGTGCTACGCCGAACTTGGAGCTGGGGACTGCGCCCTCACGAGTAGGGTGCTGATATTGCCAGAGTGTATCGCCGGTAGCTGCATCGAGCGCGTACAGACGATCATCGCCGTTGGCCAGGAACATCACTCCATCGTGAACGATGGGCGTCGGCGTATTTGAACTGGCTGGCAGTGGCACCCTATAGGCTTCCTGCAACTGGCCAACATTGCTGGTGTTGATCTGATCGAGTGGGCTGAATCCGTATGCATCCCAGGTGCGGCGCCACATCAGCCAGTCTCCGGCTGGCGGATCTGCGAGCATGGCGTCACTCACCGGGCTGAGCTGATCAAGTAGTGGCTTCGACTCTGCGGCCGTAACGGCAGGCAGGTACCAGCATAATGTGGTAAGAGTCACGCAGGCGAGTGGTTTGACAAATCTGTGGATCATTCCGGGCACCTTATTATCAAGAGCATTATTGTTATTTTGGAACCGTTGACTGCCTGACTGGTCCAGACTCCGGTTATAACGAATAATTGCGTCCTAGAATAGTGCCATTGAGGTAAATATTAGTACCCGGTCTGATTCTCCAGAGGTTTGGTGCGGAACCAGCCAGTCACCGCGAAACGAGGTGTTTTGGCGAAGGGCGCGACAAATGTGACTGAGTGCACATGGGCAACATCGAACAGGACCAGCGAGTTAAACTGCGGCGCCCAGGCGTCACGAGGCGTGCCGTCATCCTGAAAAAACTGCAGCATGCCACCCCAGTCGGGGTGCCACTGAGGTGAAAAATTCATGACATAGGCGACCCGTCTGCCTTCGCTGGGGTGAAAGTCATTGTGTCGCGTCAGGAAATTGCCTGGCAGATAACGTGTTGCCTGAGCTGAGGCTGCCAGTATGTCAGCATGACCACTGATCTGTCTGATCTGTTCCAGAAAAGGCTCGGCATTGATGAGTTGTGCAAATTGCGTGAGCGCAGCAGGGGTGTCCACTGCGCTCCGGCCAGTAATATCGTGGCGGCCGTACAGAAAACCTGAACCCCGGCTGGCATTTTCGTGGATTTTCTGCTGCAGACTTTGTATCTGGTCATTGGAAAGCTGACGCATCTCGGCATCGCTCAATACACCGTTGTCGCCATCAATATTGAAGGCGCTGCTGAACGGTGTTTCCCGAGCCAGTGTCTGCAACAGCTGGCTTGCATCATCCGCTTTCAGGAAATTCGCGACACGGACACGTCTGTCCAAAACGTATTGCTGATGGACGAGCTCGGGGCTGAACTCAGTATTGATGTCGATGCTCACTTAACGAACGACCTCTGTTGTACAGTAGGTGCTTTCGTCAAGGCGCCGCGTGTAATTATTAAGGATGCGTGAGCCTTCGGCTGCTTTGATGATGCCAGCGTTGATCTGTTTGCGGATAAGCTCGGTCATGCGACGGTCAAGGTCATTTGGGAAATACTGCACCTGGCTGAGCATGTCCTTGATACTGATACCCTTCAGTGTTTCCTCTATCCAGAAATTGCCTGATTCGTCATCGCGGGCGTAAACATGCACTTCATCGACCCGACCCAGCAGGTTGTGGGCATCTCCCAGAATTTCCTGGTAGGCGCCGACCAGGAAGATGCCAAGGTGGTATGCTTCGCCATGCCTGTGCGTGTGCAAAGGCAGCCAGCTGGTGTTGGTGTTGCCACAGACGTACTGGTCGATTTTACCGTCCGAGTCGCAGGTCAGGTCGACAACCTGGGCGCGCCGCTCCGGCCGCTCGTTGAGTCGGTGCAGCGGCATCACCGGAAACACCTGCTGTATCGCCCAGTGGTCGATAATGGAATGAAAGACTGAAAAGTCACACAGGTACAGGTCGGTCAGCTGTTCTTCCAGTTCAAGTTGCTCAGTCGGCGGTGTGGCAAGCTCAGCTTCTGCCAGCTTGTGCAACACCTCGCGGCAGGTGCTCCAGTAAAGGCTGTCAGTGTGTGCCAGCTGGTCCAGTGTCAGGTAGCCAAGGCGCATCAACTGATCGGCCTCCTCGCGAATCTCGCGAGCATCGTGATAGCACTCCAGCAGAATGCCGGTGACATCTGTCTCGCTGGCCTCCTGAAACGCAGTCTCCATGCGGGTGACAACGGCCGGGGAATCTGCAGGCGGCTCATCGTTCATTGGCGGACTGTCCGGGCGGTGGACGCCCAGCACCGGAATGATCAGCATTGAATGATGTGCTGTCAGCGCCCGGCCGCTCTCTGAAAGCAGGGTCGGAACCGGGACCCCACGCTCGTCACAGATCTCTTTGACGGCGTAGACAATGACATTGGCATATTCCCTGAGCCCATAGTTGATCGAAGACTCTGGATTATCATAGTCGCCACCGTAGTTGACGCCCAGGCCACCACCAACATCCAGGAACTGGACTTTGACGCCGCGCAGTACCAGATCAGCATAGATCTGGGTAATTTCCTTGACGGCGCTGCGCAGTACCTGGATATCTGATATCTGGCTGCCGAGGTGAAAATGCAGAAGTTCCAGACACTGGCCCTGGTTGCGCTTTTCAAGCGTTTTGACCAGGCGCAGCAGCTCAGGCACCGTCAGGCCGAATTTCGATCGTGCGCCACCGGACTCATACCAGCGTCCCGCACCCCGGGTGTTCAGTTTGACCCGCACACCCAGCCTTGGCGACATCTGTCGCTGGTCGGCCAGAATCATCAACTGTTCAAATTCAGAATACTTCTCAATGATGGGAACCACCTGCTGCCCGAGCTGTTGAGCGTTAAGCATCAGGGTCAGCATCACATGGTCCTTCACGCCGTTGCACAGCAGCAGCGTATCCGAGCCGATCAGCGGCAGCGCGGCCATCAATTCGGCCTTGGAGCCGCATTCGATACCATTATTGAACTCGCGCCCGGCCTCCATGACCTCGGCGACAACCTCCTGCAGCTGGTTTACCTTGATCGGAAAGATGCTGCGATAGCTGCCGTCGTACCCGGCTGCCTCGATTGCTTCGCGAAATTTGCGGTTCAGGCGCCTGACGCGGGAGCTGATGATGTCCTGAAAACGCACCAGCAGAGGCAACGTCGAGCCGCTCTCCAGTGCCTCGGCCACCACATCATTGATATCAATGCGCAGCTCAGGGTTATCCTCGATTGGGCGCACACTGACATTGCCCTGATCATTGATACTGAAAAAGCCGTCGCCCCAGACATCGACTGAGTACAGCTCGCGGGCATCGTCCAGAGTCCACGGCGATGAAGAGGTTTCTGTCATGAATTGAGTCCTTGTCGTTATTTGTTATCTGCGGCTTTGCAGTCAGCGTAAAGTGCCAGCAGTTCGATGGCGATCTGCGCACCTGCCAGCGCAGTCATCTCCGCATGATCGTAGGCTGGGGCAACTTCAACAACATCCATCCCCACAAGGTTGATGCCCTGCAGCTGACGAATGATGCTAAGTGCCTGCAGCGACGACAGTCCACCGGGGACGGGGGTGCCGGTGCCGGGAGCAAAAGCCGGGTCAAGGCAGTCGATATCGAAGGTAATGTACGCTGGGTGATTGCCCACGCGCTCCTTGATGCGCTGCGCGATTGCAGCGGCTGTCATGTCCTGAACCTGAGGCGCGTAAACGATGTCGTAGCCCAGCGTGTCGTCGTTGGTAGTCCGGATGCCAATCTGAATGGAATGTTCCGGAAGCACGATGCCTTCTTTGGCAGCCTTGTAAAACATAGTGCCATGATTGACACCCTCGCCAGATGAGGGCCAGGTATCGGTGTGTGCGTCGAAGTGGATCAGCGCGATCGGACCGTGTTTTTTGTGGTGCGCAACAAGACTTGGATAGGAGATGAAATGATCACCACCGAGCAGCAGCGTGGCCGTCCCCTGATCCAGGATCTCACTGATGCACGACTGCATATGCTTGATGCTGGCCAGACCGCCGCCCTGACGATTTTCGCAATCACCATAATCGACAACGCGCAGTGCTGC
The DNA here is from genome assembly GCF_021729085.1 of Pseudohongiella sp. O18. Classification (GTDB taxonomy): domain Bacteria; phylum Pseudomonadota; class Gammaproteobacteria; order Pseudomonadales; family Pseudohongiellaceae; genus Pseudohongiella. Next base: position 1,642,762 of record NZ_JAJSAR010000001.1, read on the forward strand.
CAGGGGATCGGTTTTCCATGGCCAGGGGCGTTCCCATGCCAGCGACAGAGAGGCGTTGCGGATGGCTCGCGGGCCAAGCCTGGCGCCGGAACGATTCGTGGTTGCCACATCAAAGGGCACGCCCATGACGGCCACATCAATGCCGGTCAGATCCCGGCCAAATGGCGTACGGAAGAAACTGACGGCGCCACCAAAGCTGTGCGAATTGACGGCTCCGGTGCCCGGCTGACCCGTGATTGCGTTGTCCCAACTATTACCCATACTGATGTTTGTCCTCAGGAATCGCTTGATGTCTGTCATCAAACGTCTTTCGAATGCGTGTTAAAGGTAAACTACCTACCTGCCAAATCCAAGTGGGCGATAGGCGCAGTGAGTGATCTGCTCACCTGAAAGATGGGTATTTTGCGCGTTTTAGTTCAAAAAGAGATATGTAATCGATCTAGGCGGAAAATAGGACAAAAAACGGACTTAATGTCCTTGAGTGTCAAGAGTTGTAACACTTTTTCCACGAATTCTCCCTTTATCGCGACAGACGGCATGGGATACTCCTGTTAATTCTTTAAGATTGATCCATAACCGATCATCGTCGCGTATTCAGGACTATCATGACGCATCTAAGCACGATCCACAGACTGACCCGAACATGCCTGCTGGTATCCGGTTTGAGTCTGCTTGTAGCCTGTGGCTCAGAGCAGGAACAGGCGGCAGATAACCGGCCAGGACGTCCAGGCGGATTCGGTCCGGGTGGCGCGCAGGTCATCCCGGCGGTTGAAGTTGTTGTAGCGCGTCGCGGTGCACTGCCGCTGGAAGAGCGGTTGACGGGCAGGGTCAGTGCCCGCAGTCAGACCGAGATCTATCCCGAAGTTGCGGGCCCGATCACCGAAATCTACATCGACAATGGCGACTTCGTGAACGAAGGCGACCCACTGGTGCAGCTGCGTGACGACGAGTATGTCGAACGTTATCAGCAGGCGCAGGCAGGCCTGGATATCGCGCGGGCGCAAACCCGTCAGGCAGAAGCCAATCTGCAGGTGCTGGAAAGCCAGATGCGTCGCGTGCAGGAATTAACCACACGGCAGCTGGAGACTGCTTCAGCGTTGGAGAGCATCCAGGTTGAAGTAGAAGTGGCCAGGGCCAACGTCGACCTGAGAGAAGCCCAGGAAAGCCAGGCACAATCCATTCTTGAAGAGCGCCGGCTGCAGCTTCTGAATACCACGGTCAGAGCGCCGATCAGCGGCACTGTAGGCCAGCGTAATGCCGAGCGAGGCCAGATCGTGAATACCGGTTCACGCCTGTTTCTGATCGGTGATATGGATGAGGTCCGAATTGAGGTTCTGATCACTGAGCGGCAGCTTAATTTCATTCGTGAAGGGATGACAGTCAATCTTTATTCCGAAAACTGGCCTGATGTCGTCCTTGAATCAGAAATCTCCAGAATCTCTCCTTTCCTTGATACCAGCACGCTGCGCACTCAGGCCTATATCGACATGGCCAACCCGGATGGTCTGATGAGACCGGGCATGTTCCTTAACGTGGATGTACTCTACGGCGAATCTGCCGAAGCTGTGCTGATCCCGAACAGTGCGCTGTATCGAAATCCGCGAACCGGCGAGGAGGGCGTCTATGTCATGTCGCCGCCTGGTGAAGAGTTTCGGCCTGTGGTTGAAGTCGACGGCGCCCCTGCGGTTTCTCCTCCGGCTGCGGTGCGATTCGTGCCTGTCACCGTGATCGCCAGTGGTCGCATGGCGTCCGGCGTACGTGGCGTGCAGGAAGGTGACTGGGTTGTAACGGTTGGTCAGAACATGCTGACGGGTAATGTGCCCGAGGCGCGCGCCCGGGTCATGGAATGGAACCATATGATGTCGTTACAGCGCATGCAGAGCCGGGATATTTTCGACATCATCGATGCGGCTCGGGACGATCGTAACAACGCTGCCGAAAGCTGAGCAAGGGTAAACATCCATGGCACTTACGGCTAATTCCATTAAACGTCCCATCGCCACCACGATGGTATTCCTGATCATTATCACCCTGGGTACCCTGGGGTTTCGATACCTTCCCGTTGACCTGTTACCACCCATCGAACTGCCAGAATTATCAGTTCAGGTTGGTTATCCGAATGTCGGGCCCGAAGACATCGAGTTGCTGGTCACCGAACCACTGGAAAATGCGCTGGCGGTTGTGCCAGACATCGAACAGATGACCTCAACGTCCCGTGAGGGCCAGGGCTCTGTGACTCTGCGCTTCGCGCAGGGGACCGACATCAATGTGATCACCAATGACGTCCGCGAAGCACTGGACCGGGCGCGGCGCAGTCTGCCTGAAGACGCCGATCCACCCCGCATCAATCGCTTCAACCCTGACGATTCGCCCATCATGATTCTGGGTGTGCAATCAGACATGGATCTGATGGACCTGACCACCATCATGGAGCGTGATCTCAGTCGCCGCTTTGAGCAGATTGGTGGCGTGGGTGCCGTAGATGTCTGGGGTGGTATCGATCGTGAGATCCGGGTGGAAGTACGGCGTGACAGGCTGCTTGCCAGTGGTCTGACCATGAACGACATTTCCTCTGCGATTGCCGCCGAAGGCAACAATGCCCCGGGCGGTAACGTGCAGCGCGGTTTGTCCGATCTGTACGTCCGATCCATTGGCGAGTTCACCGACGTCGAGCAGATCCGTGATGTGGTAATCCGTAATGTGGAAGGCGTCCCGGTGCGTGTCGAGGACGTAGCCGATGTTCAGTACGCACGTGCCGACATTGGCCGCTACATCGAGATCGACGACATTCCGATGATCCGTATGGGCATACGCAAACAAAGCGGTGCCAACACGGTAGCTATTGCTGAGGATATTCGCCGGGAGGTAGAACGCGTCAATCTGGAACGCAATGATCTGAGCATGATTGTGGTGACCGATCAGAGTGAATTTATCCAGGAGTCAATCGACAGTGTTCGCAACTCCGCAGTCTGGGGTGGCATTCTGGCGGTTATTGTACTGATGGCGTTTTTCCGCAACGGTTCAATTACCGGCATCATTTCTGTCTCCATTCCTATCGCCATCATCGCCACATTCGCGCTGCTGTACTTTGGCGGATTGACACTGAATCAGATGAGTTTCGGGGGACTGGCGCTGGGTGTCGGTCTCATCGTCGATAACGCGATTGTCGTGATAGAGAATATTGTTCGACACCGACAGGGCGGCGCCCGGCTCAAACGCGCGGCACAGCGCGGTACGCGCCAGGTTACCGGTGCAGTGATTGCCTCTACTGTCACGACATCTGTGATCTTCCTGCCCGTGGTATTCATGCAGACACTGACCGGCACCATGTTCCAGGAAATGGCGCTGGTGGTTGTCTTTGCTCTGGTCTGTTCGTTGCTGGTCGCGCTGACGCTGGTCCCGATGCTGGCCAGCCGCTTTTTAACCATCAAACCCGACAGTGAACGAACCCAGCTCAGCAGCAATGAGCGCGTCCTGCAGTCATTGGAGAACCGTTACGAAAGTGTCATTTCCTGGGCGCTGCGTCACAAACTGATTGTTGTGGGTCTGGCAGCGGTACTTGTGGTCGGTTCAGTTTTCAGCCTGCGCTTCATATCCTATGAACTGACCCCGCAGACGGAGGCAGATACCATCAGTATCGGTATGCGCATGGACGAGGGCACCAACATCGCGATATTGCACTCCTATATGATGGAAATGGACACCATCATCCGCAATATCGTGCCCTGGGAAAATGTCGTTAACTACACGCGAGACGTGCGCAACAGTAATGCCGAGCTGGAATTGACGCTCGTTGACCTGGGTCAGCGAACGATGGACTCAGGAGAACTGGCCGACTATATCCGTGCGCGAATCGAATCGGCCATCCCGGGCATGCGCGTGTGGGTGCGCGCCCAGTCTGGCATGTGGATCATGCGTAGAATTTTTGGTTCGGGTGGCGATGACGCCATACAGATACAATTGCGCGGGTATGATCTGGATCAGGCAGAGCAGATAGCACAGGGGATTCAACGTCGTGTTGAAGTACTGCCGGGTATTGCTGACGTCAATCTCAGCCGGCTTGAAGGTCGGCCCGAGCAAAGTGTGATTTTTGACAGGGAGCGAATGGCGTCTCTCGGTATTGGCGCTGCTGATATCAGTCGTGCCATCCAGGCCAGCATAGGTGGCTCTCGTGCCGGCGTATTCCGCGATCGGGGCGATGAGATAGATATCAATGTCCGCTTGCGGCCTGAAGACCGTCTGAACGTGCAGGACATCGATAATATCTCGGTCCGGGCGGCGGATGGCACAGTCGTGCCAGTGTCATCGCTGGTGACTACCAGCTATGGTCGGGGCCCAACGGATGTCAGGCGCATCGATGGCCAGCGCGTTACCTACATTAATGCCAACCTGGAAAATGGTGTTGCACTGGGAGACGCCGTCGCGCTGATTCGTGCTGACCTGGCCCAGATGGCGCTTCCCGAGGGTTTCTCGATTGTATACGGTGGCGAATACGAGGAGCAGATGAAGGCTCAGGCAGACTTCATCATGGCCATCGCCATGGCGCTGATCCTCATCTACATGGTAATGGCGGCCCAGTTCGAGAGGTTTATCGACCCTCTGATTGTGATGGCCTCTGTGCCGCTTGCGATCGTCGGCGTGGTACCCACCCTGATTCTCACCGGCACGACCCTGAACATGCAAAGTTTCATGGGCATGGTTATGCTCATTGGTATTGTTGTGAACAATGCCATTCTGCTGGTGGACTACATTAATATCATGCGCCGTGAAGAGAAGATGGATCTGGTGCCCGCTGTCGTCAAGGCTGGCCATCTGCGTCTGCGTCCCATCCTGATGACAACCGCGACAACGGTGCTGGGGCTGATGCCGCTGGCGCTTGGTGTCGGGGCGGGAGCAGAAATGCAGGCCTCACTGGCGCGGGTTGTGGTCGGCGGCCTGCTGGCTTCGACCTTGATTACGCTGGTCTTGATTCCGGTTGTTTACGTGGCAGTGCACTCGGCCAAAGAGCGTTTGGCCAGGCGTCTGCCACGTGGTGACGCATCTTCCAGCCAGGGCTACAGCAGCGCTGGCTGAATATCCTCGGAAGCCTCAATGATGGTGCTGATAGTGTCCTGGTCATGCACTTTTTTCAGTGCACCGGAGTAAATGTCATAGTGCCAGCCAGTCAGACGCAGCTTGCCGTCCTTGACGCGGCTGGCGATCCACGGAAATGTCATCAGGTTGCACAGTGAATACCCCACCGCCGCCTGCTCACATCTTGCGTAAGTTGCGGGGTCTTCCAGTTTCTGACGATCAGCCAGTTTCGAGACCGGTCCGATGATCGACATCCAGCGCCCGATGAATGATGATTGATCCAGCTTGTCGCCCTGCTGGACCAGCGTGCGAATACCGCCGCAACGGGAGTGGCCCAGGACAATGATTTCCGGTACTTCCAGCACAGTGATGGCGAACTGCAGTGCCGCACTGGTTCCGTGGTAGGAGCCCTGTTCTTCATAGGGCGGAACCAGATTGGCGACGTTGCGGATCACAAACAGATCACCTGGTTCGGTGTCAAAAATACGTGACGGCTCCAGTCGGGCATCACAGCAGGTGATCAGAACGTAAGAGGGCGTCTGCGTTTGCGCTGCCTCCCTGATTTTGTCTTTATTTTCAGCGTAGTAACCGGCCTTGAAGCGCTTGTACCCGTCCAGTAGTTTGTCTGTCATAATCGTGCTCGCTTGTTATATTCCCTGTGTGCAGATCGCAGTATTGTATCCGACTGGGACGTTTGATTCAGTACTCGACTGCGACAAAATGCCACAGCGCCAGCGCTGTAATCCACAGGACGTTCAGGTAGAATTCAGAAACCGGCCCGTAAGATCAGAGGCCAGACCTAATGATTGATGAGGATGTATCATGAAACTGATGATGATTCGTAGCATGGCTGTCGCGTTGTTACTGTCTGGCCTGATCGGACAGGCATTCGCGCACGGGACTCTGATTGCCTCGATGCCGGGGAATGGCAGTGAGGTGAGCAGCCCGGAAGCACTGACGCTGACATTCAATGAGCCTGTCCGACTGTTGCGATTGACTCTGGTTCATGGTGCCGCTCACGAGATGGATATAGGCTTTGAAGCGGTCACGACTGCCTCAGCTGAATTCAGCTTCGAACTACCTGCTTTGATGTCAGGCGCACACACGGTCAATTGGACAATTATCGGACCGGATGGCCATACCGTCAGCGACAGCTTTGGATTTACTGTGAACCCAAATGCCAGCGGAGCACAAATGCAACAACATTCGCATGGCGCAGAGCACCACCACCACTGATTTGACCTAGTATGACAGCGTGGCTGCTGGCCAGCCTGGTGACCAAGTCTCTGGTTTATATGGCCATGCTGGCCGCCGGTGGTGGCCTGTTCATTTCCCTCCTTTATCCGCTTAAGGCGATCACCGTCCGCTACCTGCTGCCTGCTACTGTTATGGGTCTGCTGGCGGTGTGTCTGTTTTTTCTTGTTCAGATCGGGCAGGTCAATCAGCAAAGCTTTTCCGGCATGTTCGACATGCAACTGGGCGTCATCCTGGCGGAGACTACGCTAGGTGAAGGGCTGCGCTGGCGCCTGACAGGGTTTGCGCTGGTTCTGATAGCGGCGGCCACCATCTGGCTTGCTGACACCCATTCACGATTTCATGGCTGGATAGCAGCGGCTTTCATCACTGGTCTCCTTGGCTGCACCGCTCTGGCGGTGTCAGTCGCCGTGCTTGGCCATGTCAACATACTGGACATGGCAACGCGTGTTGCAGCGGTGCTGCACCTGCTGGCAGTGTCTGTCTGGATCGGCTCATTGCTGCCGCTTTTGTGGGTGTGTCAGCAGGCATTTCAAGGTGATCGTTATCCTGGCAGGTTGATATTGTTGCTGCGCCAGTTTGGTCAGTTTGGCTGGCTGTTTCTGGGCCTGATGGTCGTCAGTGGAGTCTGGATGGCCTGGCAACTGCTGGGGAGTTTCAGCGCCTTGTTGACTACAACTCATGGACGTTTCCTGTTGCTTAAGCTGACGCTGGTGGCACTCCTGATGGCGCTGGGAGCCACTAATAAGTTCTTCTGGGTTGCTCGTCTGGTTGAGCCACAGAGCAGGCATGGAGCCGTCAAGGGACTGCGTTTGACTATTATGATGGAGATTGTGCTGGCTGTTGCTGTTGTTGTGGTAACGGCACTGATGACAACGGTGGAGGGTCCGGTCCGCTAATCTGTTGTTTTTAGCGCTATTGTAAAAAAATTGTCACAAAACAAATTGTAATATCCGGCGGCTTTTACTAGACTGCGCCCCAAATGAACTACTTCGATATTACATATACCGCGCTGGGTGGACTGGCAATCTTCTTCCTCGGGTTGAAGTACCTGTCGGAGTCACTGCAATCGAGCGGGCAGGAAGCCATCAAGCGCATCCTGGCGTCGCTAACCCGTAATCGGGTGATGGCGGTGCTTGCCGGCCTGGGTATCACTGTCTTCGTTCAGTCCAGCTCGATCTCGACGGTGATGACTGTCAGTCTGGTTAACGCCGGCTTGATGGAGCTTAAGCAGGCCATTGGTGTCATCCTCGGCGCCAACATTGGTACGACCGTCACGGGCTGGATCATCTCAATCAAAGTAGGCAAGTACGGCCTGTTTCTGATAGCGCTGGGCATGTATCCCATGTTTGCGGCACAGCGGCAGTGGCTGGCGACGCTGGGCAAGACGTCTGTTGCACTCGGCCTGGTGTTTACTGGCCTGGAGTTCATGAGTGGCGCATTCGTGCCGCTGCGCACAGACGAAGCTTTCATCTCCTATCTCTACCTGTTCGATGCGGATTCACTGTTCAGTCTGCTGGCCTGCGTGGTCCTGGCGTGCCTGCTGACAGTTATCGTACAGAGCAGCTCAGCCATGCTGGGTATTACCATTACTCTGGCCACGACGGGAGTTATCGATTTCAATACGGCGGTCGCTCTGATTATTGGCGAAAATATTGGTACCACCATTACGGCCCAACTGGCCGCCATTGGTGCCAACACGTCAGCGATCCGGGCGGCGCGCGCCCACGCCATCTTTAATATCCTGGGCGCGATAGTACTGGTGGCCGTGTTCCCCTGGTACGTGCAGTTTGTTGATCTGATTGTTGGTGGCGCGGCTGATGAGCTGGATGCAGAAGGCATGCGTCCCTACATCGGTTTCCACATTGCTGTAGCTCATACCATGTTCAATGTGATCAACGTGCTGATCTGGGTACCTTTCATCGGTTTCCTGACCAAAACTGTTATCTGGCTGGTACCGCAGAAAACCGAGAAGGAAAAGCACAAACTCAAGTATCTGGGCAACCGCACTACCATGGCGCCCGAGGTTGCATTGCAGCAGGCCGACCTGGAAATGGACAACATGGTCGAGATTACGCGCGAGATGTTCACCACAACGCGTGAGTACGTGCTCGGCAATGGTCACGACAAGAAGATGTTTGAACGCATCAATCATCTGGAAGACATCACCGACAACATCGAAGAAGAGATGATCAAGTTCATCACTATTGTGATGACCGGTAATCTCAGCCAGGAGCAGTCGGCACGCTCCTATGGTCTGATGCGGATGGCGGATGAAATCGAAAGTATTGCTGATGCTCTGCAGGCCTTCAGTATCTATCGGAGCCGATTGTTCAAGCGCAATGAAGATATCGGCGAAGAGGCCTGGCAGGACATCATGGTTTTCTTCAACGATGTTGAGGCTTACTTCAAGGCAATTCTCAAGGCCCGCCACGAGGACGCTGATGTTGACTCAGTCCGAGCGCTGATCAAGGACTCACGTCCGATCAAGAAACTGGGCAAGCAGATGCGTGACCGACACCTGGATCGACTGCGCGCAGGTCAGTATCCGGCTGTTACGGCGCAGACGTTCAGTGACATGTTCATGTCTCTGCAGCACATCAAGAATCACTCGGTAAATTACATCGAAGCCTACGCCGGCCTCTGACACGTCGACTCCGGAGCATCTGGTGCCTTATCGCTTCCGGCGCCGGAACCAGGGTGGCAGTCCTCGTCAGGTTTTCCTCGCTCCTTGCCACCCTGTCCCCGCCGCCTCGATTGAACCAAGGTGCCGCATCTTGCGGCAACTTTGGCCTCAGTTTGTTTAAAGGCAGCGGTCCGGAAGAAGGGTGTCACATCTCGCCCGGATCGCATCCTTTCACCTGGCGCCCGGCGGTGCGGGCCTCGACCTCGCACGCTACGCGGGCTCGGGACTCGAACAGTCCTACCCGCTGATCGGTCGCCAGGCAAAAGGATAAAGCGCGCCCTGATTGGGCGAGCTGCTGACACCCTCCTTCCTCCCCTTGTGCCATCGTCAATCGCAACAAAGCTGCAACAGGCGCCGACTCTGTCTGGACACGGCGCAGAAGCCCGAACGAAGAGGTCTGTGGCCGAATTGCCATCCCAACTACAGAGTACATTGTGTATCCCTTTTGGCTCGCGCTTACCAATCGTGAATTCTGATTGAGCCTTTGATGATAGACAGTGTCGAAACTGGCACAAGGGCAGGGTAGTGGGTGGCAGAATCATGCCCAATCAGGCAGGTTTTTGCTCCTGCAAAACCTGCATTCCCGCCATCCATGGCGGTTGGCGCGTCTATCATTGTGCCGGACACCCGATCAGCGGGCGGGACTGTCTGAGTCCTGAGCGACGCAGTCGCGAAGTCGAGTTCCCCCCCGCCGGGTGTCCGGTGCAAGGATGCGATCCGGGCATGATCTGCCACCCGCTACCCGGACCGCTCTCAAATTGTGCGCAAATTACGGACTGCAAGCGATCAGCGAGAGGTGTGCCGTTGAGCGATGTAGAAGCTGACCAGCGACAGGGTTGCCGCGGTGAGCATCAGCAGCAGCATCGGATAGACCGTGCCGTTGAACATCAGCGCAACCAGCTGCGCCGCCACCGCGGAGAAACCCATCTGCAGAAAACCCGTCAGCCCCGACGCACTGCCAGCCATATCCGGGAACTCATTGATCGCCGCCGCCTGCGCATTGGGTAGCGATATCCCATTCCCGAACGTGGTCAGCGCAATCGGCATGAACAGTGCGAGCGGGTGCAGCAGACCGCTTAGATGCAGGATCAGTGCGACTGAAATGCCTGTGATACTGAGCCACGATCCGCTAGTGATCATGCGTTTGACACCAAATCTGGTTGAGAGCCAGCGGGCCACGTAGTTTCCGGCCATAAAGGCAGAAGGGATCAGCACGAAGTAGTAGCCGTATTCGTTGGGTGGCCGGTTCAGCACCGATACCATGACTTCTGGTGCGGCGGCGATGAAACTGAAGAACATCACAGAGACGAAGGCGACATTCATGGCGTAGGCGCTGAAGATGCGCGAGCGCAGCAAAGTCACGAAACCCTTCAGCATGCTGCCGACACCCGTAAATGGTGTCTGTTTTTTGAGTGTTTCCGGCAAGGCCCGCTGCATGGCAAACAGCATCGTTAGGCTGATGGCAGCAACCAGGTAAAAAATGCTGTGCCAGTCAAACCGGATCATCAGTTCACCACCCACCAGGGGGGACAGCATCGGCATGACCACCATCACCATGACGAGGGTCGCAATGACACTTGCCGCGCGATCGGCGGGGTAGGTGTCGCGCACAATGGCGCGAGCCAGAACCAGCCCCACGGCGCCGCCGGCTGCCTGCACAATGCGCCCAAAAATCAGCCAGCCAATGCTGTCAGCAGCCATACAGAGAATGGAGCCGATGACGGTGATTGATATGCCAGCCAGCATCACTGGCCGGCGCCCGTAGCGATCCGACAATGGTCCATAGATCAGTGTTGCTATGGCGATGGATAGCATCGACAGGCTAAGGGTGAGCTGCGCGGTGCCCGTTGATACTTCAAATGTCTCGCGCACGATCGGAATGGCAGGCAGCATGATCTGCATGGCAACAGGGCCAAGGGCTGATGCTGCCGCCAAAAGCACGATCATGCCGCGTGAGAATTCTCGCGGGGAGTCAGACATGTAAGATTATTTCCGTAAGGTCAGGGCCCCAGCACTGCTTCGCGTTGTTGTTGCAGGTTGGAGTTATCCCGGGAACTGATGATGACGCTGGTCCCAAGCAGGGCCAGACGCTGAGAGCGGCTGATATTATAACCCAGCGCGAAGGTCTGGTGTTGGAACTGGCGCATCAGCACTGCGATCTCATCCAGCTCCTCATCGTCTTCCTGAAGGGCTGGTCTGTCTTCAGGCCAGTCTCCGGCCTGCACACAGGATAATGAATCACCCTGACGGTCGCGCAGACAGAGCGTGGGCTCAGCGTCACCGTCCTGCTGAATGGACACAGCTAAGCCCTGATTGTGCAGCATGAAACGGGGTGAGCGCTGCAGATAGTCACTGAGGTCTGAGCTGAAAAGCGTGTTTCCTGTTGTCAGTGTGACGGGGAGGGCAATATCCAGGCGCCGGAACAGACTGGGATCATGACGCAACGCGTAGGTAAAGTGACCGATGGCCTCTTCATGGCGGTCGTCGCGCCATAGCGCATTGGCCAGGCGGGCACTGACGCGGGCGCGCAACATGACTTCCTGCCCTGGCAGTAAGCGCAGCGCCTGCTCGGCGGATGTCAGCAGACTCTGACGTCGACCCTGACGGGCATGAATTTCACTCTGGTAGGCGAAGTAGTAACCTTCATTCAATGTAAAGGCACCCTCAGCGGCTGCGGCATCCAGCAGCTCTGCCATGACGCCGGCACCGATAAGGTCAATTAACTCATGTTCCATCCACTCCGGGATATGCACATCCAGTGGGGCGTAAGGCCGCAGTCGACTGACAAGCGTCTGCTCATCGGCGAACAGTGAGGCGGCGAGCCGCCCTGTGCGCCAGGCCTGGAAACGGGCTGCCTGAGCTTCAATCCACAGACGTCCGTTACTGAACCAGGGTCGGGTTGCCATGCGCTCCCTTATCTGTTGATAGCGCATCTGGTGAGCCATGCTGTTAACCAGAGCAGAATAGGAATCTTTCTGGGCCTCATCCGCTGTGTAAGACCCGGTGCGATCCGGCTGGTTCAATGCCGCCTGTGTCAACCGGGCAGCATCGTCGGCATAGCCTGACAGCAGCAGAAATGCGGCACTGACCATAAAATGATCAGCGCGATTCATCACACCAACCAGCGGCGTCTGGTTTTCGCGCCAGACCAGCATGCGATCCAGCGCCTGACGCGCCTCGTCAAACCGGGACTGGTTCATGTACAGGTAAAGCTTGTAGACCCAGGGGTTGCCAACGCTGTCCGGGTCCATACGACGTGAGGCACGATCAAGAAAGTCCTCGGCCTCAGCAAACTGCAGCAGATTTAGAGAGACTTCCGCAGAGTTGAGCAGATGCACAGTATCCAGGTCTTCAAAGCCCTGCGCTGCGGCAATCCCGGTGTCTTCGTTCATGGCGTTCTGACAGGCGGCCAGCGATTCATTGGGTCGCAGGTCTGCCAGTTCCACAGCGCACAGGGTATTCCAGGCGCGACTTCGCTCGCCGGGGCTGTTGCTGGTGCTGAGAACTTTCTCGGCACTTTCACGAGCCTCGTCGTAGCGTTTCATCTTGATCAGTGGCCAGCCACGAAACGACTCGGTGTCCTGCCCGTAAATCTGGCTGATCTTGTCCAGATAAACCAGCGACTCCTCCTGATTGCCGATCAGCTGATGAGCATAGGAGAGCTGGCTGAGCGTCAGGTAGTGCCAGACCAGGTTGCCAGACTCCAGCGCACGTCCCAGTGATGTGTAATTTGTCAGCGATTCGGCAATATTAAGGTGATAAAGCGCTCTGGGCAGGTTGCCTTCAACCCGGAACAGAACTTCGGCAAGTGCGTACTGTGCGCCTGGAGAGTCGGGCGCCTCGGCTACCCATTGCTGTGCCAGTTCCCGGGCGCGAACATTCTGGTCGAGTGCCAGCGCATCACATACGGCCAGAGCCTGAGGCTCGGTGATATCGGTCATGCCAAAACACAGACGCGAGGCGCTGCGGATTGGGACGTTGCTCAGATCCTGACCCTGTTCACTGTCCTGTGCCGAAACAAAGGATGGCATGACAAATACTGCGCTTGCCGCAACAGCGCAAAAAAGCTGTCTGCCTGCTTTGCCAAAGCCTGTTGGGGTCAAGTGTCTCATGCAGTGGTCACGCTTGCCTTCTTTAATGTGCTGCGGGCCAGTTGTTCCATCGGCTCGCGCATACAGTCTCGGAGCACTTTGTTGAAATCGGCAATGCCGGGCGCCAGTTCGACACGATGGGCCAGTACATGCGGCAGCAGTGTTTCAAGATCCTCGGCACTGACGTAAGCGCGCCCGCGCAGTGTGGCCAGTACCTGTAGAGCGGGCAGGATCAGCACCAGGCTGCGCGTAGAGTTGCCCTGCAGCACGCGTTCGTCGTCCCGAAGTCTGCGCGATATATCGACCAGGGCAGTTTTTATGGCCTGGGCAATATGTACCTGTTCATCGATGGTGCGCCGCGCGGCAAGAATATCACTGCGGCTGACTTTGACAGCTTCCTGGCTTTGATCGCGCCTTTGCTGCCAGGTGTCCAGAACCTGCAGTTCGGCATCGCGATCGATATGTGCCATGGTGATCTTGAACAGAAAACGGTCAAGCTGTGGCGTCGGCAGAGGGTAAGTGCCCACCAGATCCAGCGGGTTCTGGGTGGCGATGACAAAGAACAGCGAATCGAGTTTATAGGTGACGTTGTCAACGGTTACCTGCTTTTCACCCATGGCCTCAAGCATCGCCGACTGTACTTTGGGCGAGGTGCGATTGATTTCATCAGCCAGGACAACATGCGCAAACAGCGGGCCATAACGAAAGTGGAAGGTGTTGGCGTCAGCATCAAACACGGAGCTGCCTGTGACATCAGAAGGCAGCAGGTCTGGAGTAAACTGGATTCGTCTGAAGGGCACTATTGGTGGTTGTTCCGCAAGTGCTGAAGGCCCTTTGCCATCATCAATGATGGCTTCACCAAGTGCCTTGGCCAGCGTTGTTTTGCCAGATCCGGGGAAATCTTCCAGCAGCACGTGACCATCTGCCATAAGGGCAATCAGCGTCAGGTCTATGACCTCGTCACGTCCAATCACCTGAGCTTTGACAGCCTGCTTCAATTGCTGAAGAACAGTCTGTGCGGCTGACAGCGGCGCAGAAGTTTCCAGTTCAGATCCCTGTGTGTCCATGCCCATCCTCGCTATATGCAAATTGCCATTATCTGTATTTGTAGTTTGCCCGACGGGGTCAGGCTTTAGTGTGTGTAGTACCAGGGTGCCGGGTGCACAGTTCCCAGCAGTCGACGCCAGCGGGGTACTGACTGCGATATTTCAGCAGCGAGTTGTTTACGCAGCCCGTTCCATTCAGCATTTGCCATGGCATGTCCCGAAACAGATTTCCCTGCCAACGCCAGCGAACCCTGCGGTGACCAGGCGTAGCCTGGTGCCTGCTGAAGATGCCATTGTGTCAGCTGATGCAGCGTCGGGAACTGGGCAGCATAGCGCCGCGCAAATGCTTCCCGGCTTTCACCACGACGCCGTCTGACGCCGACACTCGCCAGTGTGTCCAAAGCAGCGCGGTACTGGACTCGATATTGGTCGGAGACCGGGGACCAGGCAGGACATTGGGCACGCCATAGACGCACCAGCCATGCCAGGATGATCAGTGTTGCGGCGACAATTAGAAGTGCTGTCAGCAGTTGTCTGAATGATGGCAGTTCGCTGGTCTGGGACTGTTGCTCCAGGAATCCCTGGAAGCTGGCGTCATCACGCAGCATGTCAGCCAGCATCTGCTGCAGCGAATCCTGCGGCTCTGAGGACATATCTACCAATGTTCGCGACGGGGTTGGGTCGACGATTACCCAGCCCAGGCCATCCAGGTAAATCTCCGGCCAGGCGTGACCGTGAATAGCCTGGATAAGCAATGCAGAGCCGCCGGCACGGTTGTCTGCCGGGACTGAGTAGCCTATGCCCACCCGAGCAGGAATACCCAGGCTGCGATACATGTAGGTGGCTGCGTAGGCAAAGTGGACGCAGTAACCTGTTACATCGCCAAACAGGAAGGATGCCGCCGGGTCGGTCGCGTAGGCGTGCTGGTTTTCCAGGCTGTAGATACCGTTGTCATCCAGCCAGGCCTTGACGGCGAGCGCCTTGGCATAGGGGTCATCCTCAAAACCCTCGCGCATATTGCTGACCAGATGCTCAGCAAACTCACCGTAGCGAGGGTCGTCCGGCATTGCCAGATACTGTTCCCACTGGGCGACTGTCCAGTCGGGCGACCCGGCACGTCTGCCAATAAGGTCCGGAAACTCAAACTGTGGCACCAGTGATTCAACGGTATAGGTCTGGGTAAAGCGCAGACTGTTGGGGTTGGGCGCTGGTTCAAAGCGCACGGGTGCCTCCAGCCCAAACGGGCTGCGGTGTGGTGTCAGCAGGCCGATAGTTGTTGTGACACTGCGGCGCATGTCCTGCGCGGGAATGTGTTCGGACACTGATACTTCACTGGCGGGAAACTGTTCAACCAGGTCCACGTCCAGGTCGTCCCGCTCTGCTGTCCACAGCAGCGTGCCATTGAACTCGGAGTAGGCAGACTCACGGAAATAGTAGGCGCCGTTTTCCGGCTCATAATCATCGCGGAACAGCACGATGGCGACGGGCGCTTCCCGGTCATTGGCGTCGTTGTCGCCATCCCGGAACGGGTTTTCTGACTGTGAGCCACCGCCTGCGCCCTGACCCGTCAACCCGAGGTCATCCGTCATCTGTGGAGTGGGCATACCAAATGTCTGTACATACAGCAGCAGGGATAGGCAGACCAGGGCGAGTACCGAGAAATGGTAGGGCAGCCTGCGCTGGTTGCCTTCCAGCATCAACAGGACTGTCAGCGTCAGCACCGCCGCGACACCAACGCCCATCAGAATGTTGGATGGATCCATGCCTCGAATCAGTGCAAAGTCACCGATGAAGTAAGGGCGGTCGATCATGCCTCGCTGATGCGCAGCAAGTGTGATGACAAATGCACAGGTCACAAACAGCAACTCTGGCACACTGCCCCAGCTATGGCGTCGTGCGTATAGCCGCAGCAGCAGCCCGACACTTGCGGCAAGCACCAGCCAGAAAAGTAGCTGGCCCAGCTGAAAGGCGGGCATGGCACCCAGCCACTGCGCAAGAAATGACTGTCGGGTCAGCAGGTTGGCAAGGCTGGTAACCAGCGCCGTGAGAACCACGAGTCCGGCCAGTAGCGCCAGTGACCTGAGTTTGAGTACGGCTGTGCCTGATCGGCTGTCGATCCACAGGCAGGCCAGCAGGCAACCCAAAAAGGCCGCTGCAGAGCCGGCCACTGTCGTCAGAGGTGTGCTTAATACCCAGCAGGCGCCTGCCAGCACAATAGCACGCAGCAACCGGTGGGCGTTGGATACGCGCCTGGCTGAATTATTGCCTGTCGGGGATGCAGCGGAGTGAGACATCATAAGTCCTCGACATTAAACCCTTTTCAGACCCTGGTCAAAAGTCTGACCAGATTGACGATCCACTATCAGCACCCGGGCACCAGCGCCCGTCAACTTCGCCGCCAGAGACTGCAGTTCAGTGAGGCCACTGCCATATTGCTGATAATCGGGCTCATACAGCAGGCGCTGCCACCAGGGCGCTGAGGTCTGTTGACTGAGGTCGTCTGTCGCCAGTACAACTGTGAAAGGGCCGGTGAATTTTCGCATCGTTGTGGATAAGGCCTGCACCCAGGCTCCGGTCAATGCGGGCGCGAAGACGATACAGGCCGCCTGATTGCCCGCCTGGCTGTGTAGAAAGTGGTCGAGTGATCCATTGTTTCCTGACTTGTCGCTGCGCCCTGCGGCCTGCCATGAGCCGCATATGAGCGGCAGCGCTGCCTTGGCGGTCCTGGCCACTTCGGGGCTTCCGTCAGCTCCGAAAATCCAGGTATCACCCAGTGCGCCATTGGTCACAGCAAAACGCGCCACGCCAGCAGCGGCTTCATCGCTTTCACCAGACAACAGGTAGGCCAGCGTTCGGTCGGCCTGAAACATGCTTTTTTCCGGAAGGCGAACATTCAGGTGCCTGTTGCGTGCGTAGACGCGCCACATGATGTCGCGGACAGAGTCACCAGGCGCGTAACGTCGAATGTCCATACGGTCACCCTCAGGCTTGCCACGCATGTCCGGTATGCCGTCTTCAGAATCCATCGAGCGCAGCAATGGCAAATGGCGCAGATTGCCGGTGCGGGGCAGCACCATCAACGACATCGGCTGCGTCATTCGCCACGAAAAGCGGCACAGACCAAGGACATCTCGTATCGTAAACAGGCGTGTGACCTGCGTGCCCAGACAGCGATGCCCTGGCACGATGATCTCTTCCAGTTGTCCTGTATCGGGTTCGAGCTCGACGCGTGTTGTCATGCGACTGGGAGCAACGACCTGCCATTCAAGCGACATCATGGGCAACCAGCTGTGACCGGATAGCTGCAAAGCGGTTTCGTTGGCATAACCGGCCTCCGCCTGCAGCGACGGCAATGGCGTATTCATGGTGGCTGCCAGTCGCCTGCGCAGCAACAGGCCAGTAACGGTCACCATTATCGCGCTGACAAGCACAATGCTGAGGGCGCATACGGTCAGTGCAAACACCACCAGGTCCATGCGCTGGTATCCAAAGCCGCGCAACGCGGCCAGTGATGCGATCAGAATCAGAACACCTGTGGTAGTTATCGGTATGTGCGGCTGCAAGCGTCGGGTTCGCTGCTGCAACTGGCGCCAGTTGCTGAAAACACCAGGATAGCGCGATGCGAGATCGATGCGGCTCATGGCGCAGGCTCCTGTTGAGGAGCCTGGTGTGCACGCTGCACCTGCTCGAGACATTGCGCCATGATGCGATTGTTGCAGCTGTGCACGAGATGTCTGGCATTAAGTAACTGCGGTATTTCAATGACGACCACTACCATCAGCACCATCAGGCCAAAGGCTGATGTCTGCGAGGCATAGACCAGATATAGTCCCCCCAGCGTCAGGCTCAGTGTGATAAGCCCCCTCAGCCAGCGGCGCAGGTAGAAATGATGGATGCCAGTGGGAAATACCCAGTTCAGTGCCCGGTAGGTAGACGGACGCTTGAGGTGTCGCTGTTCCAACAACTGGTATTGGTGTTTTAGAGGCGGTGGCAGGGCGCGCGCGGTCTCACGCAGCTCATGCTCTTCCAGGTTCAATGCTTTTTCCGAAAACATGCATCGCCTCTTGCCTTGGCATGGCCACTACGTCTGCAGCAAGATCACTGCTGCGCGACAGAACTGAGTTTATCCTGATTTCGCTGCCAGATTACCACGGCTGCCAGAAGTGCCGCTCCAACAATATGATGATAAACGGTAAGTGGAGCCCACAACAGCAGCACAGCCGCCACAGCCAGCATCAGAGCCGTTACCGCATTCAGAGGTCGGTCCAGGCGCCACTGAAGTAAACCGGCGGCAGCATACAGCCCTAAACACGACCAGAAGAAGGTATAAAAACGTTCAGGCCAGGTGCCGGAAATCAACGGCGAGTAAGCAAACAGCAGCGGCACCAGGTAAAGTCCCTTGGCGACCTTCCAGGAGGTAATGCCGGTGGCCATGGGTTTGGTACCGGCAATACCCGCTGCGGCAAACGCTGCCAGACAGACAGGCGGTGTGACGTTACTGTCCTGGGACAGCCAGAAGATGATCAGGTGGGCGCTGAGCAGCATACCGGTCAGCAGCTCTGGGCTAAGCAGTTCCGCGCGCAGCAACTGACGCATCTCCAGTGGCATTTCACGCAGAGCGACCATGGCGTCACCACCAAACAGGTTGAGTGTCGCAACCACATTGGAGGGCAGGTCGGGGGCACTGAGTGCTTCCATCATCGCATCACGGGCAATCAGGTCAAACAGGATGGGGGCTGACAGCGTTGCCAGAACGATATACGACGCGGTCACCGGCAGGCCCATGCCCAGTACCAGTGAGGCTATGGCGACCAGCACCAGGCTGATCAGCAGGCTGCCATCTGCCCATTCCACGATCATCAAAGAAAATGCATTGCCGACACCGGTGGTGGTAACCACATTGATGATCAGCCCAACGGCCACCAGCAGCAGGGCGGTGGAGACCATGGTACGGACACCATCGACGGTCGC
Source organism: Pseudohongiella sp. O18 (assembly GCF_021729085.1). Lineage (GTDB taxonomy): Bacteria > Pseudomonadota > Gammaproteobacteria > Pseudomonadales > Pseudohongiellaceae > Pseudohongiella. The sequence goes on from NZ_JAJSAR010000001.1 coordinate 1,661,883, forward strand.
ATCGAAAATGCCCTGCCATTTCATTGGGGTTGGTGACAGCCAGGATGCCGCGATCACGGCCAGGATGGCCACGGCAGCTGCCCTGATCGGTGTATATCCTGCAATCAGCAGCCCCACCAGGACGCCAAGCGGAATGATGAAGTGCCAGCCGGTTCGCAGGACCGTCCATACGCTGTCGTGGTCACCGATCTTGTCGGCAAACAGACCCAGGCGCTTGGCCTCAATACGCACAAAAAACATGACAGTCAGGTAGTACAGCATGGCTGGCAGCACTGACATGGCGATGATGTGCAGGTAGGGAATCTGTGTGTAACTGGCCATCACAAATGCGCCTGCGCCCATGATGGGGGGCATCAGGGCGCCACCTGTGGAAGAGGCTGCCACCACGCCTGCCGAGAACTGTGGATCGAAACCCGATCGCTTCATCATCGGAATGGTAATGACCCCTGTGGACACAGTGTTGGCGACCGCGGATCCGGAAACTGAACCCATCAGACCCGAGCCGATGACGGCGACAAAACCGGCGCCACCGGTAAACCGGCCGGCCAGACAGCGCGCGAAGCTGACAATGAAGTCTCCGGCGCCGGATTTGAGCAGGAAAGAGCCAAACAGGATAAACATGAAGACATAGGTCGCAGAGATGTTGGCCGTTGTGCCAAACATGCCTTCTTCGCTGAAATAACTGCGGTACAGAACGGTTTCCAGGCTGAGTCCTGGAAAGGCGAATACGCCAGTGATATAGCGGCCCATGAACAGGATGTAGCTCAAAGAGATCATGATCAGCACCGGCATGAACCAGCCGGTGGTGCGCCGCGTGAACTCGATGGCAAGCAGCACGGCAGTGGCGGTCACCACGTAGTCGCTCAGTATGAACTCGGCTTCGCGGGCATACAGCGCATCTTCAAAGAAAATCATGTAGCAGGTGACCAGCACTGCCAGAGCAGCCAACACGACATTGACGGCTCTCAGCCAGAGTGGAGGGGCAGCGTGATCGACCGTTGCTTCATTGCCAGACAGGGCGCAAAGAGCGACGAATCCACCAAAGTGAATGGCCGAGAACCACAGTTCCGGGATGGTGGCAAAAACGTTAACGTAGACATGGAACAGGGCAAACAGGAAAGCCGCCCATTGCAGCAAGGGTGATTTCATAGGTCATCGATGCCCGCGGGGCGATCTTCTCCTGGCATGATCAGGCGCTCTGGAATTTCCAGCCCCCGCTCACGATAGTAGCGAATGGCACCGGGATGCAGCGGAGCACCGAGTCCGCGAACGGCGCGCTGCAACTGCATATCCTTGGTGGCGGCGTGTATCTCCTGCAGGGCGCTGAGGTTCTCCCAGATGGTCTTGGTGATCTGGTAAACCACCTCTTCAGGCACATCGGAGCGCGCGGCAAGCACATTGGGGCTGGCGATGGAACGAACCGGCTCGCTCTGATTAGGATAGGTATCTGCGGGAAACTCGTACCAGTCCCACAGGTCATAACGCCGATTGATATCGATAAGGTCCTGCTCAGTGAAATTGAGAAGTGTCAGCTCATCGCCCATCTGCGCGAACGCCTGGGTGATAGCGCTGACAGGCGCACCCGCCGGGACATTCATACCGACCACATTGCCATCCTGGATGGCATTGGCTGCACCACCGTAACCCATCCAGGCCAGTGACATTTTCTCTTCGTAATTGATGCCCAGCGACTCAAGAATGTAACGACCTGTCTGCTCGGCACCGGAATTGCGCGCACCCAGCACAAAGCGTTGACCTGACAGGTTGTCCAGGTCGCGGATAGTGCCGGTTTCGACCAGATCGTTGGTGATGACAAAATGTTCGACGTTTAGCCAGACGGCAGCCACTGATCGCAGGCCTGTCTGTGGACGGCTGATGGGGCCTTCGCCATTCCAGCCCCAGGCTGCGAAAGGACCCTGCAACAGGGCAAACTGGGCCTGGTTGTCACGCAGGAGTTTGATATTTTCCAGAGACCCTGCTGAGCTGATCGCGGACAGTGCGATACCTTCCGGTCCCAGCTGGGATTTGGTGATGGTGGCGATAGCAACTCCAATGGGGTAGTAGGCCCCGCCGGTGGTTGCCGTCGTCAGGATGTATGGACGATTGCCCGCCAGTTCGTCAGAACACGAAGCCAGCGTGAGCAGCCCTGTCAGTATGATTATCAGCCGCATCTTCATGGGCGCTGATATAAGCATATTTCCTGAAAAAGCTCAATCAGCGCCGCAATACAAGGAGCAGATCAGCGTCTGGGTCGCAGCAGATTCCGCATGTCACGGGTATAGGGGACGGCGTAATCGTAGGAGGCGACGATGACATTGTCAGTGGTACGAATCAGCTTGGCGGTGACGAATACGTTTTCATCGGCCGGTGCATAAGTGCCAACCAGCACAATTGGTGCGTTGTGCTGATCGCTGATGTCGTTGACTGTCCGTGATAACAGAAACTCACCTTCATTGCTGTCGATGTAGATATTGTCACGCATCAGGATTTCAACGAAGGAAAAGCCCTCAATAACAAACTGGGAAACCAGTTGCTGCGAGGCCATCCTGCCGAACGTCGATGAGGTGCTCAACTCATTCACATCGGCAAAGCTGGCGGCAATCATGCGACCATTGGCAGGAAGCTGATCACCCGCCATCATGATCAGATAGCGCGCTGCATCATGGTGAGACGAAATAACACGGTTGTTTGAAGTCTTGATGCCACCGCAGGCAGTGAGTGCCAGCAGCGCGCCAACCAGAATCAGGCTTGAAAAGCGACGAGTCATTGCTTATTCACCTCCCTGATTGCTGACGACCTGGAACTGACGACCCTGACCCTGGTAGTTGTGCTGGTCCTGCGCGCTGAAGTAGTAGATGCGTGAATCAGCGGCCACAATCCGACTGCCGTCATGCAGGCGTGAGTTGACGATGACCTCGGTGATGGCGTCGTCAGTGTCGCGCCACAGGGCATTGAGGATGTCCAGCCCCAGACCAACGGGAATCAGTGCAAGCTCCTGTTCAGTCCAATTGCGGATGTTGGCTGCGAACACTCCAATAGCGAACGTGGCGGATGCTGTGCCGGGTCGGGGTCGCAGTGAGCGTCGATCTTCATGCGTCACGACCTGAATATCATAGTCCACATGGTGTGAAGCTGCTTCGCTGGTCAGTGCAACCTGGACATCATTGGAGACCAGCTGGGAAATCAGCAGATTGCGATAGGCTTGCTCGAAAGGACTGCTGGCCGGGCCGGTGTCACGAATGGCGACCAGATGGTTGCTGTCCAGCGCCTGACCAATCATTGTGGCCTCATTGGCCGCCAGCATGTCCCAGTGTGCCGCTGAACGCATGTAGTTCTGGTCAGTGGCAGGGAAAAGTGTTGCACGTGGCTGCGGCGTGTAGCCACTTTGGCAGGCAGTCAGCGCTACCAGCAGTGTAGCCAGTGCTATCAGTCGAGATGATCCCATGACAGTATCCTTGATGTTAGAAATGGCGTCTATGCAGTCAACTACTGCAGATTATAGCGATATCGCCGTCATCCGCGAGCATTCTGTGACTATTTGTACCCTGTATGTACCCTTGTCCATTATCGGCCAAAGCGAGAAATCCCTGAGGGTCGGCATATATGGATATGCTGCGGCGCCTACATTCTGCGATTCTGCTATGATGCTTGCTTGAATGTCAGGCCTGTAAGTTGAACCATTGAGGGTCCAGTTTTGACGTTAGACATTGCTCTCGTCCTGGGAATACTGCTGGTTGCGGTGCTGTTGTTCGCGACGGAAAAGCTGCGCATGGATGTCGTGGCTCTGGCAGTTTTATGCGCGCTAGCAGTACTTGGGCTGGTGTCACCCGAACAGGCAATAGCCGGTTTCAGCCATCCAGCCGTAGTAACCATCTGGGCGATGTTCATCCTGAGTGATGGTCTGACGCGCACCGGTATCGCCGAAGCTCTTGGTCAACGTGTTATTCGCGTTGCGGGAGACAGCGAAATGAAGCTGGTCGCCACCTTCATGTTGCTGGCCGGATTGCTGTCCGGCTTCATGAATAACATAGGTGTGACCGCGCTATTGCTCCCGGTTGTGGTAAGTGTTGCCAGACAGGTTGGAGCTACCCCCTCACGTCTGTTGATGCCGATGGCTTTCGGCTGTCTGCTGGGCGGTGCATTGACACTGATAGGCACGCCCCCGAATCTTCTGGTAAGTACCGCGCTGGAAGATGCCGGTTTTGAAGGTTTCCACTTTTTCGATTTCACCCCCATTGCCGTCCCCATGCTGCTGATCGCAACTGCCTTCGTCGCCCTCGTTGGGCGTCACTGGTTGCCATCAAGAGACCCGGTTGCAGAGACTGGAAGCAGCCGAGACCTGCGCGAGCTGTACAGCCTTCAGGAACGGATTTTTGCTGTTCAGGTTGCCGAGGACTCATTACTGGTGGGCAAACGTCTAGGTGAAACCGGGATGACAGCAGCGGCTGGTTTGATGGTGATTGCACTCAGCCGTGGTGGTCAGACCCAGGCCTTACCGTCGTCAGTCACGCGGCTACAGGCCGGCGATATCCTGCTTGCGCAGGGCCGTCTGGACCGCTTCAAGCTGCTGCGCCAATGGAGTGAGTTGTCTATCGAACGAGAAGCCCCGGTGCTGCATGACCGGCTTCTCGAAGATGCTGCGCTGTATGAGACGACAATTTCTGAGGAACATGGGCTGGTGGGCAGGTCGATCAGGCCCGCTGAGTTTCACGAGCAGACTGGCGGCTGGTTACTTGCTGTGCTGCGTGGCGAAACAGTCCGGCGCACGCATCTGGGTGATTATCAGTTAAAAGCCGGCGACAAAGTGCTGTTTCAGGCACCGGAAAAAGCCCGCAAGTCGATTGAGTCGCGTTATGAGTTTGCTGAGTTGAAGTCTGTCGACAAGGAACAGGTGCAGCATCACTACCAGTTGGATGAGCGCCTTTTGGTGTTGCGCGTACCTCGTGACGGTGCCCTGACGGGTAAGAGCATTGAGGAGATGCGTCTGGGCAAGGCCTTCGACCTGCGCTTGATGGCATTGTTTCGCGCCGGTGACTTCATCCGTCCTATCCCCGCTGAAGCTGAACTGATGGGCGGTGATTTGCTGCTGGTGCAGGGTCGTATTGAAGATTTTGATTTGCTGCGAGGCTTGCAGCAGCTAAAGGTTCTGGATGACGCCACACCCTATCTGAAAGTTTTTGAGCAGGGCAAGCTCGCCATGGTGGAGGCCATCATTCACCCTCACAAGTGGCTCAACAACAAAAAAGTTGCCGACCTGAAGCTGCGAGAGGCCTGGCAGGTCGAAGTCGCAGCGCTATGGCGGGGCGGGCGACCGTATCGTTCCGGCCTCAAGGATATGGAACTGCAACGCGGTGATGCCCTGTTGCTGGTCGCACCACTAAAGCAACTGGCGGCCTTGAATAAAAACAAGGACCTGATCATCCTGGACCCGGTATCCGCGCCAGAGGTCGACAAGTCCCGCGCACCCATAGCGCTAGGCAGTATGCTCGCTGTAGTCGCGATCGCATTGAGCGGGTGGCTGCCGATCTATATTGCTGCTTTGTTGGGTGCTACTGCAATGGTTCTGGGGCGCTGCCTGAGCATGGAACAGGCCTACAAGGCTATCCACTGGCGTTCCATTGTTGTGCTGGTGGGCATGATGCCGTTGGGAGCCGCCATGCAGGGCAGCGGTGCCGCCAACTTCCTGTCCGATCAGCTATTGATGTGGACGGGCAGTCATAATCCTTGGTGGACTATAGCGGGACTGTATTTCCTTTCGGTGATTGGGACATTGATCATCCCGGTGGTGGTCCTGGTCGTGCTGATGGCACCGATAGCGCTGTCCGTCAGTGTTGGACTGGATATCCAGCCGCATGCTGCGATGATGGCCGTCGCACTGGCAGCATCGGCAAGCGTGGCCAGCCCGGTGTCCCATCCAACCAATGTGCTGGTGATGGGCCCGGGCGGCTATCGATTCGTTGATTTCCTGAAGCTCGGCCTGCCACTGACTCTGCTTGTATTCCTGGTAGGCGCGGTGCTTATGCCGATCGTCTGGCCGTTGTAGGCTTCACTTCATCTGTGAGAAATCCGTCGCGGTCATGTATTCACGCTGTACGCTGTCGAGGATGGCACCATCGCGATTGGAGGCCTCATTGACTGCTGCCCACTCCGGGTCTGAGGCGAAGGCACGCCAGGAGGCAGATGCAGCTTCCATACTGTCGTGTTTGAGCAGATAAATAAGCGTGTTGCCCGACTTGGCTTCGTCAACGGGAATCCAGTAGCCGATATTGGTCATGCCGTGCTTTTCAAACAGGCCCATGGTGTGGTCGCGAAACCGGGCCAGCAGTTTGTCCAGATTGCCAGGCGTCGACGTGTAGGTTCGCAATTCGAACACCGGCCCTTCCTGGGCGGCAGCGCCGACAGCTGACAGCAGGCTGCCAACGAGCAGAGTTGCGGCGACAAGCGTTTTTATTGATATTTTCACAATCACTTCCTCGCAGTTGAATGGTCCGCGAGAGCGTATCAGATCGAATGCGCTTTCTCTATGGCAATCCGATACCCTGCATGAGTATTGAGGCCATGTGTTGCCGCGACCCTAAGCTTCGTGTCACATTAGCTGTAACTAAAATTCCGGAGCCGCCTGCGACATGACACAGGATCAAATCGCCATCCTTGCCATACTGGTCCTGAGCATGGCCATGTTCATCTGGGGCCGCTGGCGCCATGACATGGTTGCCGGTGCTGCTTTGCTGGCCTGTATTTTGGTGGGCCTGGTTTCTGCAGAGGATGCCTTTGTTGGATTTGGCCATCCGGCAGTAATAACCGTTGCCTGTGTGCTGGTTCTCAGCCATGGGCTACAGGTGACGGGTGTGGTGGACGCCCTGACGCAACGAGTTCTGCCGTCAAGTGCAGGTCCAACAATCAGCATTTTTGCATTGACGGCACTGGCTGCGGCACTGTCAGGATTTATGAACAATGTGGGCGCGCTGGCGCTGTTGATGCCTGTGGCGATTCAGGTCGCATCCCGGCAGCAGATCCCCACCGGTCGTGTTTTGATGCCACTTGCATTTGGCTCCATTCTCGGCGGCACCATGACGCTGATAGGTACGCCGCCTAACCTGATCGTGTCCGGTTATCGAGCGGAGGCAGGCCTCGGGTCCTACAGCATGTTCGATTTTTCACCGGTTGGTGTTTCAATCACGCTCGTGGGCATTTTATTTGTGGGCCTGCTGGGGTGGCGTATTGTGCCTGCCCGCAAACGCGCTGACACTGCAAGTTTCGAGACTGGCACGTATCTGACAGAAGTGCGGATTGTTGCCGACAGCAAAGCGATAGGCAAAACCATCCGGGAGGTGGAAGTCGCCCTCGAAAAAGAAGACGCACAGATTGTCGGTATGGTGCGCGGAGATTTCCGGGTCATTGCGCCTTATTCGCGTCGGATTCTTCGTGAACACGATATCCTGGTGATTGAGGCTGAGCCTGAGTCACTTGGTGCGGCACTGGCCAGCCTCGGCCTTAAACTTGAAGAAGAAGTGATCAGCAGCAAGGACAGCGAGGAGGAAGGCGCCGCCGAATCCGAAAAACCTGCCGGCAAAGGCGAGAACGTCAAAAAGGCTGACACTGGCAAGCCTGAAAAGCGCGATGCCAGGCGCAGTACGTCAGAATCTGATGAAAAGACTGAAGTAAAAGCCCCCAAGAAGTCTGATGAGCTGATCATTCAGGAGCTGGTAGTCATGCCTGGCTCACCGATTTCTGGTCGTTCAGCCTCGGATATCGAACTTCGCACGCGTTACGGAATCAATTTGCTGGCCGTATCGCGCCAGGGGCGTCGATCGATAAAACGGCTGCGATCCACCAGTATTCGTGCCGGCGACGTGCTGTTGATGCAGGGTGTGCCAGAGTCTGTATCTGGCTTCGCCGCCGACTTTAGCTGTGTGCCGCTGGCTGAAAGGGATATTCGCGTGCCAGTCAAAGGGCAGGGGTTGCTGGCTGGTGGTATTTTTGTTGCCGCCATTATTGTGACGGCCCTGGGCATATTACCGGTGGCGATCGCATTCGCTGCTGCCGTGCTCGCATATATGGCATTGCGTATCGTGCCACCCCGGGCGGTCTACAGTTCAATCGACTGGCCAGTGATAGTGCTGCTGGGCGCCTTGTTGCCAGTGGCAACAGCGATGGCCTCAACGGGAACTGCCGACTTGCTGGCGCAGGTGTTGCTGGATTCTCTTGCGCAGGGACATCCAGTTATTGCTCTGGCACTGGTGCTGATAGTGACAATGACACTGTCTGACTTTATGAACAATGCAGCGACGGCTGCCGTGATGTGTCCGTTGGCCATCAGTATTGCTGATCAGTTAGGCGTTAATCCGGACTCGTTTTTGATGGCAGTTGCTGTCGGTGCATCCTGCGCATTTTTGACGCCAATCGGACATCAGAACAACACGTTGATTTTGGGCCCGGGTGGTTTCAAGTTTGGTGACTACTGGCGCCTTGGTCTGCCAGTGGAGATTGTCGTCGTGGCTGTCAGTCTGCCAGTGTTATTGTGGGCGTGGCCGCTGTAAACCGGATTGTGGCCTAGAATCCACTCTCCCGGATAAGAATCGATGCGACGTTGCGCCATATCTGGGCGGCAAGACTTTGTCGATCAGCTTCTATATGTAAACTTCCTCGCAGCACCTGCTCTGGTGACAGGTTCTCAATGTTCACCGGGGCAGAGACCCGGTAAACAGGCTGCTCCGGGATATAGTTATCTTCACTGTCGACACGAACGGCAATCGGCCCACCATGCACTGAGGCGAGGGAGGGCTCGGTCAGTGCGCGGGTGCTGGCGGTATCGACAGTTGCAATGACAACATCAAACGGTGGCCGGACTGCATTGTCTGTGTAAAAGCGCGCCGATGTATTTGGATTGATCCGATCCAGGTCTCGCTCATTGACCCAGGCTTCAATGACAACGGACTCTGGTGAAACAACCAGTGCCAGCCATTCATCTTCAGGCAACCATGCGCCCTCGGTAATCGATTGCTGAATCTCTCGCACAACGCCGTCTATAGGACTTTTTATTATGAGGCTGTGTTGTTCCTGATATCTGCCTTGCTGGCTTGTATTTTCCGCTTGCAATTCCTGCCATGCAACAGGCGCCCGCTCCAGTAACTCGTTGTTGAAGCCTTGATTGTCAGTAAGCCAACGAAGCATTTCCAGCCTGATATTTCCGACGCGAATTTCGTGATCAAGGGCCGGAGAGCTCAATTCAAACAGAACATCGCCTGCCTTCACTGAGTCGCCTGGTGAGACTTTGATACTGACCACCTGCGATGCAACAGGTGCGTAAAGGTTCGTATGCTGTTCAGCTCGCAGCAGGGCCGGTGCCTTTACGTCCCTTTGCCACGGAAACAGCAGCAGGGCGAGTATGGCTGTCACAAGTAAACCGGTGCGGATCGTCTGTCTGTTGATGGTCATAAGCGCCTTGTTTTCATTCCAGGCTTTGAATTCATTAAGAATTGGCCGGCCGATGAACCAGGCCAGTTCAACGATCATTAACGCAATACCCAGAATCTTGAAGAAAAAGAAATAAACCAGCAGGGCAATGCCCAAGAACAGGAAGAAGCGATAAATCCACGTACCGTAGGAGTAAACCAGCAACAGTCGGTAAGTCTTGGTGGGGAAGTTCTCGGGAATGGGCGCATTTAATCCGAACAGTGCTTCGCGTAAACGCCAGCGGGCGATCGCAAATGCTCTGTCCTGCAAGTTGGGAATCCCAAGCAGGTCGGAGAGCAGATAGTAGCCGTCAAAGCGCATAAACGGGTTCAGATTGATAAAAAGTGTTACCAGCCATGTGGCGGTAGCGAGCAGAAAGACAGAGCTGCGCAGTGCCCCGTCGGGGAGAAAACTCCAGAGCAGCGTTGCATAAATTGCGAGTACCAGTTCAACAACAATACCAGCACCACCGATAGCCATGCGTTGGTATCTAGACGTTAGTCTCCATGCATCACTGGCGTCAGTGTACAAAACTGGCCACATAACAAGAAACGCGACTCCAATGCTGGGAACACGGCACCCAAAACGTTTGCATGCATAAGCGTGGCCAAGCTCATGAAGTATCTTCGCGGCAGTTAAGACCAGAAACATGGTTATCAAGCCCTGCAGGCTGAAGAAGTATGGGAATTGTGAGAGAAAACCATCCCAGTTACGCTGTGCCAACCAGATGCCGGCGAGGAGTGCTCCGATTGTGACAAAAACAAAGGTCTTACTGGTCAACCATCTGAGATAGGGCAGTGTCTTTTCAAGAAATCGATCAGGTCTTACAAGAGGGATACGAATAAAAAGGTAGTTCTTGACCAGCCAGACTACGTCTTTTCGTTTCAGCTTGTCGGCCTGCTCGCGTAGCCGGCTGATCGCCATTGCGCCTCGGCTTTGAATCAGGTTGTGCGTGGCAAGAAACTTCAGTAAACGATCTATATCGTTAGTGGTGATACTCAGGGTTGTTTGCTCTGCGATATCACGTTTAATTTCATCGACACTATTTAGCGTCCAGCGAGAGAGAATTTCATATTCTTTCCAGCCAATCCTGAAGAATCGGTGTGCGACAGGATCCTGCAATACCCAGGTTGGGATGCCGTCGATACCGGGTGCGCCAGGAAATAAGGCAAGCTCTTCTCTTAGTGGCGGCAGTGCAAACGTCTTACGCTGGCTGCTGGGTGACTGGGAGACCGCTATTCCACTCATGTCAGAATCCGGTCCACTGTCGGATGGCGGTTAATGGCCGACGCAACACATATAAGATCAGCAGTGTTCTGTCACCATAGACTTTGGCTGTTCCTTTAAGGCCAATACGTCGGCTTTCGTCGGAGTTCAGTGACGCGGTAAGCCTGTAGGCGAGAATGCCTTCAGGCGTCAGGTCGGCCTGATAACTGGCGAATGTCAATGTAGCCTCTATGGGCCGGTGGGGGTCGGTGTTCAAGAATAGTCTGATTCGCGCCCCCGGATCCAGGGCAATGGCGTCGGCGACGGGTAGACGAATTTCAAGCTCAATTTGCGCTGGGTCAGCGAGCAGCATGATGCGCTCACCAATGTTGACCGGTCGGCCTTCCCACTCAGAGCGATCATTGAATACTGCGACACCAGCCTGAGGTGCTTTTATCTCACTTCGTTGCAGCATGGATTCGAGATACCGGATTTCAGCTACGTTCTGTTCTGCGCGTCCCTTGAGTATGGCAAGGTTAGCGTTGGCGCGGGAATCTGATAGTCCCATTTGTGCCGCTTGGCGATACTCAGCATCCGCGACCTCCAATGCCTTGCGCGCCACCTCCAGTTGACTCTCAAGACGGCGTGCGTCGAGAGTTGCCAGAGTCTCCCCGGGTCGTACCTGCTGATTGGGTAATACGCTGATCTGGTCAATCACGCCGTCGATACCGGCACGGATTATGACGGGATCCTTGGCAATGATTTCGGCGGGAGCCAATGTCGTCTGGCTGACAGGTATCAATGAAACAACAACAAGACATGCGGCTGCGATCAAGGACCTGCGTTTAACGGTGATTCGCTTGCGAATTGATTGTGATGCATGTTGCTTGCCAAGTGATTGCCAGATGTGGCTGACAGAGTCTGACAGGTATGAGAAAAGCATTAAATCAGCATCGCCCCAACGTTCGTCGCGCGCCACGATCAAGGCCGCCTTGAGCTGTCCGTCAGATGAGGAGAATGGTATCCAGACTGCGGCGGACGGCAGCCATTGCTGCCAGTTAGCAGCCACGTCGTCGGACAGGGCCGATGACGATATACGTTGGGGAGACAGGGACTCTTCGCCCTGTTGATGAAGTTCCTGAGCCAGGCTGCGGACCCAAGATGCGAATGGTGCAGAGGCATCTGGCACGGCCAAGCCTGAGACAGCGCTAACTCGGCCTTTCGGGCCTCCTGATGGCTGCCATAAAACGGCTTGCCTGAATGGGCCCAGACTGTGAGTTTCATTAACCAGCATAAACGCCAAATGTGCGTCGTCTTTACATTGACGCAAGCGTTTCTCCAGCTCAATGAATACAGCCAGTTTTTGCAGTCGGCTATCGTGTTCGTTCATAACGGTGACAATCTTGCTGTGCCGCTCATTCCGGCACGCAACTCCGGGAAAGAGCCGTCAATTCTGGCAAAGACCTTGATGGACATGCTGACAGCATCTATTGCCGCACCGAAGCGTTCAATACGAGCAGGATAGCTTTTTTGAGTCTCATCCACATACAGCTCAAACTCGTGGCCTTGCGACAATTGACTAATCCATCGAGACGGTACAACCATTTCGACATCAAGCACTGAGTCGTCAAGGATTGTCATCAGTTCCTGACCTTCTGCGACAAACTGGTACTGTTTTACCGGCAAGCTTTCTACTTTGCCCGCAAAAGGAGCGTGTATAACGCATCTGTCAACAATAGCCTGCATGAGGGCTGCTTCGGCCTGGGCCGCGTCGAGACGAGAGTCTGCCACACCCACTTCTAATACACTGATTGATCCGAGTCGGTCGAGTTGTTGGTTAACCTGTGAGACCTGACTGGCTTCCCGGGCTTGCGCTTCGGCCTTATCGAGTCGTGCCTGGTGAATTGAACAATCCAGCGAGATCAAGGTCTGCCCTGCGGTGAAACTCTGTCCCTCTTTGACAGTTATCTGTTCAACTCGCCCGGGTATTTCAGTTGACAGGATTGTGCGTTGACGGGGTGTTAGCTGCATCCTGATTTCATTGCGCGTGTTGGCAACCGGTGGATAGTTCGGCAACTCGGCACCGACCTGTTGCGCGAAGGTCATACTGCTGCACGGGATCAACAACACCAAGGCGAAGGCAGCTGTCGGCAAACTCCTGTTCAGCTTCACAACAATGCCTCAATATCGCCATCATTCCACTGTGCCAGTACTTCGCGGATGTCCGCCGCCAGGTCAGTTATTTCGTGACTTTCAACAGTTTCAGGCAATAAATCCAGACCCATTGACACGTACAGGTTAGCGACCGCACTGTGAACTTCTGCATACGCCCTGAAGCTGTTTACCTCAGCATAGATCGCCGCCATGCGAGCACGTATTCTCTGCAGTGGGCTTTGCGCGGAGTTATCCGCGGCCTGACTGACGGCCAGGAAGATACGGCTCTCGATGTCATCCAGGACCCGAGCCCGATCGAACGACTTACTTGCGCGCAAGTATTGCTGATAGCTTACATGGACCTGTGTTAATGCAGCCATACTGAGCGACAGTCTGCGCATTTCCGCCACGTCTTCAGCCGCCTCTGCTGCCCGCATCGCGCTGGGGCCACTGGCCAGATTTAGCAGGTTCCAGCTCAGCCGGGCGGCTGCGTCGGCCCAGTTCTGATTAACCAGGTAAGAATTGCTGTCGTAGTTCGCTGAAGTACTGAGCGTGAGGCTCGGGAACAGTCGCAGCAGCGCTTTACGTGTTTCAGCCGCGGAAATCCGTTGCTGGTAACGCTCCTCAATCAACTCAGGTCGACGCAGCAACGCCAGCTCTTCCATGTCTTCAATTGCCATGTCGAGTTGTGGTGCCTGCATTTCATCTGTAGCTGGGAGTGCCAGTGAGAACGGCTCTCCCGGCCTCAATCCCATTAATGAAGCAAGCTCGGCTTTAGCTATCGCCAGGTCCATCTCCATGCCTTCAAGCTCGCGAATAACCTCGACCAGGCCTTTCTGGTACTGCAAAGACTCCAGTGGCGGTGTCAGTCGCTGCGATTCCACTTCGCGCGCATCAACCAGTGCCTGACGAGCCTCGACCAGTAATGGTTCGACTTGCCGATACAAAGGTTCTGCAGTCGCGGCCCGCCAGTAGGCTGCCCTGACTTGCTGTACGACTTGATTGACAACACGGCGTCGACGTTCCTGCGCTATCAGATACTGATCGGCATTCTGGTGTGCCTGGTAGTAGCTGACACCAAAGTCCAGGACATTCCAGCTCATGTTCAGGTTCGCTGTTCCAAGATTACGATCCTGACTTAATGAAGGGTCGGTTGTCACATTCCCGGTGCCGGTGTCTCGGCTCAGATTCAGGTTTTCATTTGAACGGGTGACATAGCCAGAATTGAGTGCCAGAGTTGGCAGCATATCAAATCTAGACAAATGCAATTGATTGTTGCGTAGCACTTCTTCCATCAGCATCAGCCGGTGGTCGAGGTTGTACTTCAGGGCGCGGGCCAGCGCTTCTTCCAGCGTTAACGCACCAGTGATCGGTTCTTGCTGTACAAAAACGTTAGGCAAGTCCTCCTTGATCATCTCTCTCTGCGTTGCCAGATCGAGCGGTCTGGGAGAGATAGTACAGGCGCTGATTAATACCAGTGAAACTGGTAAACCTGCAAACCGGAGTGCCTTTTTTAATGTTGTCGATGTTTTTGAACTTGTCATGGTGTGAGTTTTCAATCAAGTACCCTGTCAATCTTCATGAAATCCAATTTTAAACGTCAGTGCTTTCAGCGACAGCCTCAACTACTTCCGTGTTTGTATCATCTTGTTTCATTTCTGAAATCAGTGTGTCCAGGAAACGCAGCGCCGAGGACTTCACGCTGTTGCTCTGATACTCTGCGAGCTGGACTCTCAGACTGGCCCGCCCATTCATTGCCTGCTGGTCTGTCTGTTCTTCTTCGGCGGCCTCACTATCATCGTTTTCATTGCCTTCTACGTTCAGTTCCTCTGTGTCGCTGTCGCTGGGTGCCAGCTCTGTGTTAACAGCTTCGCCGTCGCTGACGATCAGGGTGAAACGTGCTGATGCTTCCGAGCCATTCGTGTCACGTGCGACTATCTCGATTTCGAATGTCGCATTCGTGCCTTCTGGCGCCTCACCCGTGAATACACCTCTTTCAGGGTCGAATTGCAGCCAGCCTGGCAATGGGGAACCATCCGACAGTTGTGCTTCCAGCTCGACGCTGGCACCAGGATCTGAATGCAGGAAGGTTCCTTCCGGAATGTTAAAGCTGACGGTTGTGCCCGCATCCATCAGTCGATTCTGCGGCTCGACACCGAGCACCAACGCATTGGTGCCAGCTGCGCCACTGTCTGCTCCCGGAATAAGTCGCACAGCTGGTGGGCGATTGCCCTGGAGGTTCACACCGCCAGTGGCCGCAGAGTTAAATGAGTTCGCGCCAGTATCCGCTCCGCCAGTCTGACCAAATCCCGTCGTGGCTGCTGACGGCAGTGCGAGTTGCGGCGTCACTGGGCCTCCAACATCGCCGATAGGGGTTGGCGTTGCCGGCGGCGTCGGCGCAACCACAGGTCGTGCCGGTGGCGCAGGGGGCGCAACTACGGGTGCGGGTGCCGGGGGCACAGGCCTTGGCTGAGGTTCCGGCTGCGGCTGCGGCTGCGGCTGCGGCTGCGGCTGCGGCTGAGGTTGAGGCTCAGGCTGCGGCTCCGGCTGTGGCTCAGGTTCGGGTTCTGGCTGTGGCTCTGGTTCTGGCTGTGGCTCTGGTTCAGGTTCTGGCTCGGGCTCAGGCTCAGGCTGCGGCTGCGGTTCCGGATCTGGTTTCGGCTCAGGCTGAGGTTGCGGCTGCTCTGTAGCTTCAGCCTCAATTATCAGCTCGTTTGATGATGAATCTTTCATCGTGCTGCCGTCACTCATCTTTGCACTGGCAACAACTTCATAGCTTCCCGGTGACAGACTGTGTTCTGTCGGAATCACCAGTCGCCATGATAAAGCGGCCGAATCGTATGATAAGTGGCCATCGCCGCCGTGGTATTCCTTACCGTTTACGGTGACTGTGACGGTTTGTGAATCCAATAGTTTTACGCGACCAGTAAGCGTTGGAGTCGTTGAGGTCGTTGAGACTCTGTCCACCGTTGGTGCTGACGAGAAGTTAACGTTCAGCGTCTGCGCGTCAGTGTTCTTGCCGTCACTGACTTCAACCGTCAATTGATAGGCGGATTTTGTTAAAGGATCAACGTTACCGGTGACAGTTAGCAGTCCTGATGTGGAATTGATCGAGAACTGATCCGCATCTGCTCCGCCGCTGATGCGATAGGTCAATGTGTCCTTGTCTGCATCAGTTGCTGTAACGGTCGTGACAGTTTTTGCATCTTCAAACAGTTCGATCGTCGCAGCATCGCCTCCGCCATTGCTGGTGATGGTTGGCGTGTTGTCGTTAGCATTTTTGAGATTAACGGTCAGGGTCTGCAGGTCTGCGTGATTGTCTTTATCACGCACCATAACCTGAACTTCATATGACTTCTTGTCGGACTCGAAATCCCGGCCCTTGTCGCCGGTAAACGACAAGGCGCCGGTGCTGGAGTCGATAGTGAATTCACTACGATCTGCGCCGCCGGTTATTGTGTAAGTCAAGGTGTCATTAGGCGTCGGATCATTAGCCTTGATGGTTGTCACCAGGCTAGTGTTTTCCTCCACCTCGACAGTGGCTGTAGGTGCATCAGCAGGCTGAACTATGGTTGGGCCAGCCGGATTATCGTTATCGAAAATTCGGATGGTGCCTTGGGCATCAGACAGCACAGCGTTGACTGGATTGCGCAATGTGACGACCAACAGCTCTGGATTGGGGTCAGCTTCCACCAAGGTGTCATCTATTATCGACACCGTCACTTTGGCGGTTGTTTCACCTGGGGCAAAAGTTAATGTGCCACTTGCAGACGTGTAGTCCTGCCCGGCTGTTGCGCCCAGATCCTGGGTGAGATAATCGATTGTCACAGTTTTATCAGAGGCCTTACTCAAAGTTACAGTGAGTTCTGCTGTTCCTTGTCCTTCGCTTGCGTAGACAAAGTTGATTGTCGCTTCAGGGTCGGTAGATGCAACTGAATCGTTATCTGTTATCGCGAATTTCAATTTTTCGTCGTAAACGCGATCACCGAACACTTTTGCGTCGAAGTATTCCGTTCCTTCAATTTTGGCGTCATCCAGGACCTGTATACGGATATCAACGCTGTTTTGACCTGCTTTCATGACGAAGCCGAAAGTTGGTCTGGGAACGCCGAGCGAGTTATAGATGATCCCGGACTGCTTCATTGTCTGCCAGGTTGTACCACCATCGTTTGAGTACTCCATGGGTACCAGATAGTCGTCGCCGTACTCCGCCACCTTGTATCCAACCTCGTCGCTTAACAGCTCGCTGGTGAAGTCAATACTCAGTTCTGTGTCAGTGTCGTAGGTCAGTTCACTCTTGATTGTAAATCTGTGCGTACCAACGTCTTCTGCAACGTCGGATATGGTTGCTGACAGGTGCGATTTATATTGATCCTGGGCGCTTGATGTCACATCTTTGACGGCTGTCCAGTCCGCAACTCGATAGTCGATTTTCAAGCCTTCCAGGTCATACTGGTCTTTGCCACTCGCAAGCACGATCGCATAGTTGCCGTTGCCGCGATTTTCAAGTGTACCAAGAGACTTGAATTCGGCGGCCAGAGCCACGTTACTTACAACGAGGTTTTCTGCTCTGACCTGTTTGGCGGTTGCATTCGCCAACAGGTCGCTGGCCTTGAATGTAATCTCACCGTTTAACTGATTGTAGTTATATTTGATCGGCGCTGGCGGAACGTCCAGTTCGTCCTGGTTACGCGCGTTCATAGTGCCGGGTTTGCGATCACCCGCCAGTGACTGAATAGTGTCTGCGACGTTTTTGAGAGCGATTGTCTCGAACACGTTGTTGCCAGAGCTGTCAGTTTCGGTTGCGGCCGTAAAGATAATGTCAGCATGCGCCAGGGCATCAGAAATCATCTTTTTGTCAGACTGCCGCAGGTCTAATGCTGTATTGGTTGTTGGGTCCACATATCCGGTGAATTTGGTGTGAATTGCATCGGTGATGTTGATCTTGGTGCCGTAACTTGCAGCGTTGTCAACGAGCGAATTAGTATTCAGCTTGCCGTCGTTGGGGGTGCTGTCCTTCAGGTCATCATCCAGTGCCTGCAGGAAAATAGCCATGTTTTCCACGTAAGCGTTGTTAACGTCAGCCAGTGACACCCCTGCGATATCCTGCAGGAACAGATGGTCGCCAACCACTGCACTTGCATTGAACTGCGCGATCGTCACATCACCGATTTTGAAGGTAATGGTGTCTCCAGTCCGGTAGTTGAAAGAGCCTGCACTGCCAGCGTCACCGGTTTTTCCGCTAAGGCCGGAGCTGGTGGTGTAATTGACCCCGTTTATTTGATTGTTAGTTAAGGAAGCAACCAGCGTGTCAACGCTGATGGCTCTGTCTGTGAATGCGCTGGCATCATTGCCTGCCACATCCTCAGCCGGCGACGTACCCGGCGTATAGCTGACTTTTAGATTGGTGTTGGCAGAAGTCAGCGCTGAACTGAGGCTTAGTGTGATGGTCTTCGCTGATGCATCAACTGCCACTGAACTAACCGTCAGGGGAGTATTATTGGTTCCAGACGTGACCCGGAAGTCGCTGGTTGACGGCGTAGTAGAGGCCAGGTCTCCCTGCGCTTCAGTATATGTCAGGACGATCTTTCCACCCTTGACGATCGCACTTGCAAGCGCTGGGGCGGTCTGGTCTATGACCACTGCAGCCATATTGGCATCGCTGGATGTGTTTCCGGCGCTATCAGTTTGTCTGACGCGGACCGTATTGGCCGAATAACTTCCCTCACTTAGAGTAAAGCTCGTCCCAGTGCCATTGCTCCAGGAAGTACCCCCATTTGTCGAGTACTGCCATGTCGCGCCATTTTCGACGCCTCCAACATTGACCGTACCCACATTCGAGATCAGGTCGTTATTAATATTGCTGTCTGTGGCCAACGAGAGGGTCGGGGCGGCCGGTGCCTGAGTGTCTACGACAGCATTGTCGCTGCCCTGGCTTGAGCTGTTGCCAGCCTTGTCCGTAATCGTGGCGTTAACAGTAACGGTGTTGCCGTTACCAGGGCTCGCTACGGTAGTCGTGTAGCTGCCGGCGTTGATCATGTCACTGGTCAGCGTGACGGTGCTGGTCAGCGAGCCGCTCAGGTTCAGTACATCACCCGCTACCGCACCAGAGGGTAGGGCAACGGAGATGTTCACATCACCACTGAGCTCTGAGGCACTGATGTAGCCATCGTTGTTGGTGTCTTCGGTAATCGTAACCGTTGGTGCCGCTGTAGCGGTCGTGTCGATCACGACACTCTGCGTTGCCGTGCTGTTAAGCCCCGCACTGTTGGTAGCGACCGCGGTCAAGGTATACGTGCCTTCGGCAAGCGCAGCAGCCGTTGTGCGATCCACACTCCAGTTACCGCCGGTGGCGGTAACGGTTTGTGTGAACACAGTATTGTTGCTGCTGTCTTTAAGGGTGACCTGGACACTGGCCCCGCTGGTAGCGGTACCGCTGAACACCAGTGTGGTGTCATTGGTGACAAAGTCACTGCTGCTGGCACCAGCGCTGTCGCTGGTAATACCTGTGATGGCCACAGCCGGGGCGTTAGTGTTGATGGTCAGTGCAAAGTCATCAGACACAGCGCTCTGGTTGCCTGCCGCATCGGTGCTGCGTGCGGTCACGGTGTAGCTGCCATTGGCCAGCGAAGTGCCGGTGTGGTCAAAGCTCCAGTTGCCTGAACTGTTGGCTGTGGTGGTACCGATGGAATTGCCACCGATAAACACTTCTACTGAACTGTTGGCTTCAGCAGTACCGCCGAAGATCAGTGTCTGATCGGAAGTGATGCCATCGCCTGCGGTGCCTGTGTCATCAGTGATGGTGCTGACTACAGGTTTGGCCGGGGCACTGGTGTCCACAATGGCACTGTCAGAGCCCTGAGCTGAAGTATTGCCGGCCTTGTCAGTGACTGTTGCATTAACGGTCACGGTGTTGCCGTTGCCAGGGCTGGCCACGGTGGTGGTGTAGCTGCCGGCATTGATCATGTCACTTGTCAGCGTGACGGTACTGGTCAGTGAACCGCTGAGGTTCAGCACATCACCCGCAACTGCGCCAGAGGGCAGGGCAACGCTGATGTTTACATCTCCGCTGAGCTCCGACGCACTGATGTAACCGTCGTTGTTGGTGTCTTCAGTGATCGTAACCGTCGGTGCCGCTGTAGCGGTGGTGTCGATGATCGCACTGTCTGAACCCTGTGCGGAGGTGTTGCCTGCTTTGTCGGTAACGGTGGCATTAACGGTCACGGTGTTGCCGTTGCCAGGGCTGGCCACGGTCGTGGTGTAGCTGCCGGCATTGATCATGTCACTGGTCAGTGTGACGGTGCTGGTCAGCGAACCAGAGAGGTTCAGCACATCACCGGCTACTGCCCCGGAGGGCAGGGAGACGGAGATGTTTACATCGCCGCTGAGTTCCGACGCGCTGATATAACCATCGTTGTTGGTGTCTTCAGTGATGGTGACCGTTGGTGCGGCGGTAGCCGTGGTATCGATGACCACACTCTGGGTCGCCGTGCTGTTAAGACCCGCACTGTTGGTGGCCACTGCCGTCAGGGTGTAAGTGCCTTCGGCCAGCGCAGCGGCCGCAGTGCGATCCACACTCCAGTTGCCGCCGGTGGCGGTCACCGTCTGAGTGAAGATGGTGTTGTCACTACTGTCTTTAAGGGTGACCTGGACACTGGCGCCGCTGGTCGCAGTACCATTGAACACCAGGGTGGTGTCATTGGTGACAAAATCACTGGCGCTTGCGCCGGCTGAGTCACTGGTGATGCCAGTGATGGCCACGGCCGGTGCGTTGGTGTTGATGGTCAGCGCAAAGTCATCGGACATAGCGCTCTGGTTACCTGCCGCATCGGTGCTGCGGGCAGTGACGGTGTAGCTGCCATTGGCCAGTGAAGTGCCGGTGTGGTCAAAGCTCCAGTTGCCTGAACTGTTGGCAGTAGTGGTACCGATTGAGTTACCACCAATAAACACCTGAACGGTGCTGTTGGCCTCGGCGGTGCCGCCGAAGATCAGCGTCTGATCGGAAGTGATGCCATCGCCTGCGGTGCCGGTATCATCGGTGATGGTGCTGACCACTGGTTTGGCCGGCGCACTGGTGTCCACAATGGCGCTGTCTGAGCCTTGTGCTGAGGTGTTGCCTGCTTTGTCGGTAACGGTGGCATTGACGGTCACGGTATTGCCATTGCCTGGGCTGGCCACGGTGGTGGTGTAGCTGCCGGCATTGATCATGTCACTGGTCAGCGTGACGGTGCTGGTCAGTGAACCGCTGAGGTTCAGCACATCACCCGCAACTGCGCCAGAGGGCAGGGCAACGCTGATGTTTACATCACCGCTGAGCTCTGACGCACTGATGTAACCGTCGTTGTTGGTGTCTTCAGTGATGGTGACCGTTGGTGCGGCGGTAGCCGTGGTATCGATGACCACAGTCTGGGTCGCCGTGCTGTTAAGACCCGCACTGTTGGTGGCCACTGCCGTCAGGGTGTAAGTGCCTTCGGCCAGCGCAGCAGCCGCAGTACGATCCACACTCCAGTTGCCGCCCGTGGCGGTCACTGTTTGTGTAAATACCGTATTGTTGCTGCTGTCTTTAAGGGTGACCTGGACACTGACGCCACTGGTGGCGGTACCACTGAACACCAGGGTGGTGTCATTGGTGACAAAATCACTGGCGCTTGCGCCGGCTGAGTCACTGGTGATACCGGTGATCGCCACGGCAGGCGCGTTGGTGTTGATGGTCAGCGCAAAGTCATCGGACACAGCGCTCTTGTTGCCTGCGGCATCGGTGCTGCGGGCAGTGACGGTGTAGCTGCCATTGGCCAGTGAAGTGCCGGTGTGGTCAAAGCCCCAGTTGCCTGAACTGTTGGCAGTGGTAGTGCCAATGGAGTTGCCGCCGATGAACACTTCCACAGTGCTGTTGGCTTCGGCAGTTCCACCGAAGATCAGTGTCTGATCGGAGGTGATGCCGTCGCCTGCGGTGCCGGTATCATCGGTGATGGTGCTGACCACTGGTTTGGCCGGCGCACTGGTGTCCACAATGGCGCTGTCTGAGCCTTGTGCTGAGGTATTGCCCGCCTTGTCAGTAACGGTGGCATTGACCGTGACGGTATTGCCATTGCCGGGGCTGGCCACAGTAGTCGTGTAGCTGCCGGCGGTGATCATGTCACTGGTCAGGGTGACGGTGCTGGTCAGTGAGCCGCTCAGGTTCAGGACATCGCCAGCAACTGCTCCAGAGGGCAGAGCAACGGAGATATTTACATCACCGCTGAGCTCCGACGCACTGATGTAGCCATCATTGTTGGTGTCTTCACTGATGGTGACCGTTGGTGCGGCGGTAGCCGTGGTGTCGATCACTACACTCTGGGTTGCCGTGCTGGTATTACCTGCACTGTTGGTGGCCACTGCAGTCAAGGTGTAGGTGCCCTCAGCCAGGGCCGCTTCACTGGTGCGATCTACGCTCCAGTTACCGCCAGTGGCGGTTACTGTCTGGGTGAAAATGGTGTTGTCGCTGGCATCTTTTAATGTGACGACGACACTGACGCCACTGGTCGCAGTACCGCTGAACTGCAGCGTGGTGTCATTGGTAATAAAGTCACTGCTACTGGAACCGGCTGAGTCATTGGTGATGCCAGTGATCGCCACTGCCGGACCATCGGTGACGATGCTCAGTGCAAAGTCATCAGACACGGCACTTTGGTTGCCTGCTACATCAGTGGCGCGGGCGGTGACGGTGTAGCTGCCGGCGGCCAATGTAGTGCCAGTATGGTTGTAGCTCCAGTTACCTGATCCATCCGCAGTGGTGGTGCCGATGGAGTTGCCACCGATGAACACTTCTACAGAACTGTTGGCCTCAGCAGTACCACCGAAGATCAGTGTCTGATCGGAAGTGATGCCATCGCCCGCAGTACCGGTGTCATCGGTGATGGTGCTGACCACTGGTTTGGCCGGTGCACTGGTGTCGACAATGGCGCTGTCTGAACCTTGTGCTGAGGTATTGCCCGCCTTGTCAGTGACTGTTGCATTGACCGTAACGGTGTTGCCATTGCCAGGGCTGGCCACGGTAGTGGTGTAGCTGCCGGCATTGATCATGTCACTTGTCAGCGTGACGGTACTGGTCAGCGAGCCGCTCAGGTTCAGTATATCACCCGCAACCGCGCCAGAGGGCAGTGCAACGCTGATGTTCACATCACCGCTAAGCTCCGACGCACTGATATAACCATCGTTGTTGGTGTCTTCTGTGATTGTAACCGTCGGTGCCGCTGTAGCGGTGGTGTCAATCACCACACTCTGGGTGGCCGTGCTGTTAAGACCCGCACTGTTGGTAGCGACCGCGGTCAAGGTATAAGTGCCTTCGGCCAGCGCAGCGGCCGTTGTACGATCAACACTCCAGTTACCGCCCGTGGCGGTCACTGTCTGAGTGAAGATGGTATTGTCACTACTGTCTTTGAGGGTGACCTGGACACTGGCCCCGCTGGTAGCGGTACCGCTGAACACCAGTGTGGTGTCATTGGTGACAAAGTCACTGCTGCTGGCACCAGCGCTGTCGCTGGTAATACCTGTGATGGCCACAGCCGGGGCGTTAGTGTTGATGGTCAGTGCAAAGTCATCAGACACAGCGCTCTGGTTGCCTGCCGCATCGGTGCTGCGTGCGGTCACGGTGTAGCTGCCATTGGCCAGCGAAGTGCCGGTGTGGTCAAAGCTCCAGTTGCCTGAACTGTTGGCTGTGGTGGTACCGATGGAATTGCCACCGATAAACACTTCTACTGAACTGTTGGCTTCAGCAGTACCGCCGAAGATCAGTGTCTGATCGGAAGTGATGCCATCGCCTGCGGTGCCTGTGTCATCAGTGATGGTGCTGACCACAGGTTTGGTCGGGGCACTTGTGTCGATGATCGCACTGTCGCTGCCCTGGGCGGATGTGTTGCCAGCCTTGTCAGTAATAGTGGCGTTAACAGTAACGGTGTTGCCATTGCCAGGGCTGGCCACGGTGGTGGTGTAAGCGCCGGCATTGATCATGTCACTGGTCAGCGTGACGGTGCTGCTCAGTGAACCGCTGAGGTTCAGCACATCACCCGCTACCGCACCAGAGGGCAGGGCAACGCTGATGTTTACATCTCCGCTGAGCTCCGACGCACTGATGTAACCGTCGTTGTTGGTGTCTTCAGTGATCGTAACCGTCGGTGCCGCTGTAGCGGTGGTGTCGATGATCGCACTGTCTGAACCCTGTGCGGAGGTGTTGCCGGCTTTGTCGGTAACGGTGGCATTAACGGTCACGGTGTTGCCATTGCCAGGGCTGGCCACGGTCGTGGTGTAGCTGCCGGCATTGATCATGTCACTGGTTAAGGTCACGCTGCTGGTCAGTGAGCCGCTCAGGTTCAGTACATCACCGGCAACCGCACCAGAGGGCAGGGCAACGGAGATATTCACATCACCGCTGAGCTCTGACGCACTGATGTAGCCATCGTTGTTGGTGTCTTCGGTAATCGTAACCGTTGGTGCGGACGTGGCGGTGGTGTCGATTACCACATTCTGCGTGGCTGTGCTGGTAAGACCCGCACTGTTGGTGGCCAATGCGGTCAGGGTGTAGGTACCCTCAGCCAGGGCCGCTTCACTGGTGCGGTCGACACTCCAGTTACCGCCGGTGGCGGTTACGGTCTGAGTGAATATGGTGTTATCGCTGGCATCCTTTAAGGTCACAACAACACTGATGCCACTGGTGGCAGTACCGCTGAACTGCAGCGTGGTGTCATTAGTAATAAAGTCACTGCTGCTGGCACCGGCTGAGTCACTGGTGATACCGGTAATCGCCACGGCCGGGGCGTTGGTGTTGATGGTCAGCGCAAAGTCATCCGACACAGCGCTCTGGTTGCCTGCCGCATCGGTGCTGCGTGCGGTCACGGTGTAGCTGCCATTGGCCAGCGAAGTGCCGGTGTGGTCAAAGCTCCAGTTGCCTGAACTGTTGGCTGTGGTGGTACCGATGGAATTGCCACCGATAAACACTTCCACAGAGCTGTTGGCCTCGGCAGTACCGCCGAAGATCAGTGTCTGATCGGAAGTGATGCCATCGCCTGCGGTGCCTGTGTCATCGGTGATGGTGCTGACCACAGGTTTGGTCGGGGCACTGGTGTCGACAATGGCACTGTCGCTACCCTGGGCGGAGGTGTTGCCAGCCTTGTCAGTAATAGTGGCGTTAACAGTAACGGTGTTGCCATTGCCGGGGCTGGCCACGGTGGTGGTGTAAGCGCCGGCATTGATCATGTCGCTGGTGAGCGTCACAGTACTGGTCAGTGAACCGCTCAGGTTCAACACATCACCGGCTACCGCCGTGTTCGGCAGCGCAACAGAGATGTTCACGTC
>NZ_JAJSAR010000002.1:0-1059344 GCF_021729085.1 Pseudohongiella sp. O18
CTGGCACGCGCGGTCACGGTGTAGCTGCCCTCTGCCAGCGTGGTGCCGGTGTGGTCAAAGCTCCAGTTGCCCGAACCATTGGCCGTGGTGGTGCCGATAGAGTTGCCACCAATGAACACTTCCACGGTGCTGTTGGCTGCGGCCGTGCCGGAGAAGACCAGGGTCTGATCGGAGGTAATGCCATCACTGGTACTGGTGCCCGCAGTGTCGGTGCTGATTGCAGTGACAGCCGGTTTGGCTGGGGCGGTAATGTCGATGACCAGCGAATAATTATCTGAGGGATCACTTACATTGTTCGCAGCGTCAGTTGCTTTAGCGGTAACTGTATAGCTGCCTTCCGCGAGCGTGGTTCCTTCGTGATTAAAGCTCCAGTTACCCGATCCGTTAGCGGTTGTTGTCCCAATGGAGGTGCCATCTATAAACACTTCAACGGTACTGTTTGCTTCAGCGGTACCTGAGAACGTCAGCGTTTGGTCGGAGGTGATGCCATCTGATGTGTTCGTGCCGGTATCCGTGCTGATTGAACTGACAACAGGTTTTGCAGGCGGTGTTGTATCACCTAGTGAGACTGTGATAGTGCTGGTGACACTGCTCGATGTATTGCCAGCATCGTCAATGGCTGTAATTGTAAATGTCCGGGCACCGGTGGTGCTGCTATTGCCAGAAGTGTTCTGGTAGTCAAGAGCGCGTATGATCGATTGTGCCTGGCTTGCAGACATCGGTTCAGCATCAGCACGGAAGATATCAAAGCGGGATGCGCCGCCATTGTACGAGACGGAATAAGTGACATTATCGACAGTAATACTGGATTGATTACCACTCGTACCATTCGCGTTGAAGGTTGTTGAACCGAGGATCAGCTTTTCACTGTCGCCATTCTGTAATCCCGACACGGTGACAGATACTTTCTGTATCTTGTCGGACGCTTCCGTAACAGTTGCGCTATTGCTGCTGTCGAGGCTGGTTCGAGCACCATTACTGCTCGTGGCACTGTGATTTGCGCCATCACCCGACCCATTCAGGTCGACGACCGGAGCCGTAGCATCCTGAATCAATAGCTCATTGGTAGTAGAGTCATTCAATACATTGCCGGCCGTGTCTCTGATGGCTGCCGTGACTTCATAATAACCAACGAAATCGGTTCCTGCCCGACCCGCAGAGAGTGCATTGGCGTCAGGTATCTGCAGTGTCCAGTTGCTGCCACTCAGAGTCAGATGTCCGTCACCGACGGTATAACGCACACCGTTGACATCGACTGTCAGCTCTTCACCAGAACCAACCGTAGCAGTACCAGTAATGGTAGGTGTCACGTCAAGAACGGTCTGGCTATTAACCGTGACAGGGCCTGTCGGTGCCGTACCGTCAACTACTATCTGCTGTTGTTTGGTATCGCCATTGCTGACCGCTGTAAGAGTGTAAGTGCCATCAGAAAGTGAGGTGCCTGTATGGTTATATGTCCAGACGCCGCTTGAGTTTGCTGTGACGGTTACATTGCTGAACGTGCCAGATGGTCCGCTCAGGCTGAGGGTGACAGTGTCGTTAGCGCCAGTTGTACCATTGAATGTCAGGGTTCGGTCACTGGTTATGTAGTCAAACGCAGTGCCAGTGTCGTCAGAAATTGAGTCAATGCTGACGCCAGTTTTTGTATGAGTTACGCTGCGTGTTGCCACATAAGCATTGCCCTGATCGTCATAATAAGTGGCAGTTATCGTCAGCGTACCAGCTTTCATGGATTTGAGGTTTAGCGCATCAAGGCTCCATGCGTTATTTGAGACGGTCGTATCGTCGACGATAGTCGTCGTACCATCTGTAATCGTTACATAAACGGTGCGGTTGTTGGATACATCAGTTGTTGTGCCCGAGATGACAACTGATCCATTTTCCTCGCTGGTAATCGTATCGTCACCGGCGACAGTGCCAATAGCAATATCGGGTGCGGAGGTGTCGATGACCATCGCCTTGCTGGTGCTGGCTGAGTTGCCAGCTTCATCCGTGCCGGATGCGCTTACTGTGATCTCACCGCTGACTGGTGTGGTTGCCTCAACTGACCAGAACCCACCGGCCTGAACTGTCGTTGTGTATTGGGTTCCGTCGACAGTCACCGTGATGGTGCGCCCAGTCTCGAGATCACTGCTGCCGGAAATCGTCGGCGTGGTGTCACGGGATATATAGCTGCTGGTAATTGAGATGGCCGCGGTGGTATCGATGACGATAGTCTGGGTCGCCTGTGCACTGTTACCTGCTCTGTCGCTGGTCGCGGCAGTCAAGGTGTAGCTGCCGTCAGCTAACGCCGTCAGCGCACTGCGATCAACGGACCAGTTGCCCTCAGAACTTGCGGTTGTATTAACCGAGAACACCTGTCCCGAGCTGCCACTTAAGGTTACAGTGACGGCTGAATTGGCAGTCGCTGTGCCGTTGAATACCAGTTGGTTGTCATTGGTTTTGAAATCCGCGGCAGTACCGGAATCAGTCGTGATAGAACTGATAGCGACAGATGGAGCTGTCGTGTCGATAACAATATCCTGCGTCGATGTCGCTGTATTGCCGTCTACTGTTGATACTGCCTTAAGCTCGTAATTTCCGGCTGCCAGGGTCGTCCCGGTGTAGTTGTAAGTCCAGATACCGGTAGACCCATCCGCTGTCACCGTGGCCAGACTGGTGCTACCCAGAGTAAGCGCGACGGAGCTGCCCGGCTGCGCGTAACCACTGAAAATCAATGTCTGGTCATTGGTCAGGAAATCGGTACTGCTGTTGCCAGAATCGTTACTGATACTTCTAAGTACAGAGCCTTTTAATGTCGTGCTATTCCCATATTGATTTTCGGCTTTGACCGAAATGATGCTACTGCCAGTGTACCCTGAGTCGGGTGCGGTGCCAGAGTCCGGAGTAGCTGCCGACAGGTCAACAGACCAGGTGTTTGATGGATTCCCTGCCTTGACCGTCGCGGAGTACACAACCTGATCAGTCAGATTCCCGTCGCCATTCGGGTCGATTGTGATATCAACCGTGGCGCCTGCGGCCAATGAGGTCGTACCGCTGATTACCGGGAACGCAGTGACAGCTTGATTATCGATAGTAAAGTCGAGCGATGGGGCAGTGATGTCGTTCGCAGTATCAAATGCCTGAGTCGCTGAGGCGGCCAGGTTGTTTCGGCCTGTGACATCACTCGTGGCCGCTCCTGCACCGACGCTGACCGTGATGTTTCCAGTGCTGTTAGCCGTTGGTGTGACGACCAGTGTATAAACCGTCGAGCTGACAGCGGTAAACGTGCCCTTTGTACCATTGGTGACGTTGATATCGCTGGCAGTAAACTCGCCTGTCTTCATTGCCTGGTCGAACGTAAAGGTGAATGTGACATCTCCGGAGGCGACACCGCTGACGTTGTCAGTGATGGTCAATACGGGACTGTCCAGATTCAGTGTGGCCAATTCCGCATCGGTAACGGTGACCTGGCTGTTGCCCGAGCCCTCTGTCACAGTCGCTGTGACCTGGAACTGGCCGTTGGACAGGGCTTGGACTTCTGCTTTGGTCAGGGTGACCGACCAGTTGTTGGTGCCAGCTGTATAGCTTGACCCGGCGGTGGTCGTTTTAGTGTAAACGGTACTGCCATTTTGAGTAATGGTTACCGTTACGGTTTGCGAGGTTCCATTGGTTTCGCCAGAAATGGTGAGACCGCCACTGATCTCATTGCTAGAAACGACGTTGTCCCCGGTAATCGGCTTTACGTCAATAACCCTCGTGGAGTTACCGATGGAGTTGGCAACAGGGCGATTGAAGTCTAGATTCTGTACCAGGTTTCCGGCGGTGTCGGAGGTATTGGCGGGCGCCTTTACTCGCACATAGACTGTTGAGTTGTTACTCAGGTTTGAGGTTGTCTCCGCCGACCAAGATCCGTTCGCCTGAACCGTTGCTGACAGTGTTTGCACAGGGTTGCCGCTGTAATTGGAAGCCGTGTACAGCTCTACAGTCAACACAGTGTTCTGCGGTAAGTCTGTGATCCCTTTGATGACCGCACCGGAAGAGGCCCGTATGGGTGACTGTGTGGTGTTAGAAATGTAGGGTGCAATCTTGTCCAGCGTCGTTGTAGTGGTACGCGTGACAGTCGTTCCATCCAGCGCCCCTTTTACCGTCAGAGTGCCGTTGCTGAGTGATTGCACATCATTTGCGATGGTGACCGACCAGCTGTTGTTGTTGACCTGAACGGTGCGTGTGACCACATTGTTGTTGCTGTCGGTAATGGTCAATATCAGATTGCTGCCGTTTGCGACATTCGTTGTAGTGCCGCTGACAACAACATTGCTGGATTCCAGTGAGTTAAGAAAACCATCGCCGGTAATCAGCTTGGCGGCAGTCGTCGCCTGCGTGACGGCTGTTTCAATGCCAATGCTGCTCATAGTAGGAAGTACGACGGTCAAAGTCTGCTCGGCGATAACTGTGCCATTGTCATCGGTGTAGCTGGCCCGGATGCCGTTTGTTGATTCGAGTCCGGTTGATGGCAGGGATCCTGACAGCGGTGTCGCCGTGGCAAGATTCAAAGACCAGTTGCCAGAGGCATCGGTGCTCACCGAATAGGTCACGTAGCCGGTGCCATCATTGCCCGGATCCACACGGACAATGATGCTGCCATTGTTGACGGTAGACGTGCCGGAAATGGTCGGCTTTGGCAGGTTAGCCGTTGCACTGCTGGTGATACTGACTTGCTGGCCATCGACGACGACCAGTTCTCCTGCGGTTGCGTCGCTGACATTGGTACTGTCGCGCGTCACCGTAGCGACGACCTGGTAAGTGCCAGCGTCCAACGCGCCGCTTACAGTTGCTGTCCAGGTGTTTCCGCTGATGGTCAGTCCGCTGCCACTGGTGTAAGTGACATTATTAATAACCACGCTCAGCGTGTCCCCGGAGATATTGGTCCAGGTACCGGTCACGGTTGGTGTTTTATCCACCGTGGTTTGTGAGTTAACCGTGGGCACGTTCTGACCCGTGGCAGATCCGGTATTGCCAGCCGCATCGGTGCCGGACGCGGTGATCTTGGCAAAGCGAGTCAGACCGCTGGATGACAAAGTGCCCGATGTCGGCGTGGCAGTGCTGATCGGAATACTCCAGGTGCCGCCACTGAGCACGGTCGTCACATAGGTCAGCGAGTTATCTGTGCTGCTGTTATTGTCCGGGTCGATAACGACTGTAATCTGGCTGCCAACGGGGAGGTCAGAGGTACCGCTGATGGTCGGTGTGCCGACTGTCGCGATGCTGTTGACTGTGACCGAGGGGGCTGTTTTGTCCAGCGTCGCAGTCAGCGTGCCGGTGGTGGAGCCACTGACCTGGCTGCCGGAGTCATTGCCAGTAGTCCACAGCTGAGACGTGACGGTCAGCGTGCCGTTATTGAGCGCGCTGATATTGACGTCATCAAGAGACCAGGTCTTGTTGCTGACCTGCACAAAAAACGGATCGACTGAGCCTCCGCCACTACTGGTAACGGTTACCTTGACCCAGGTGCCGTCGGTTACGTTGGAGCCGGTTTTGCCGGTAATATCCAGTGCCTGGCTCTCACTCAGAGAGATATTGCCGTCACCCACGGTGGTAACGGAGACGCTCAAGCCTGACGCGACGGGTTCATCAGGAGTCATCGGTGGCGTGTAAGCGCCAAGGTCGTCAAACGTGGCATTCTTGTTGTATTTGGAGCCCACGCCTGCCAGGTCACCATTGATCGGACCAGGTTGTGTCTGCGACATCAGCACATATTTAACGCTGGTATCTTTGTTGAATCCGCTAATCCCGCTGGTGCCACGCGGACCGACTTCGCCTTTGCGGTCGGTTGGAGAACCAATGGCAAGGACCGTGGTTAGGTCTTTCATCGGTATTCTGAAGCTGACAAAAACATCGTTATTGCCATCATTGCCGCGGTCCGTCGTGCCGTCCCAGTTGGGGTCAGTGCTACTGCTGACGGAAACCACAGAAAAATTGCTGCTATTGAGCGAGTAGACGCCGTTGTTGGGTAGCCAGCCTGGCGGCAATACTGAGGTGGTAGTCGTATTCGGGGAGTTATTGAGCCCCGTGCCCGGATCCATGAGCCTGACGGCGCGTGAGTTGTTGCGGGCGTCGACCGACATGAATATATCAACGCGCCCGTCGTTGTTGGCATCCATGCCGATCAGGATCACACGTCCGACATCGCTCTGGGATGCAGGGTTATCAATACGTACCCGGAATGCGAGGGTGTCGTCATCGGCATTGTCAGGAGTGCCGTTATCGTCATAGGCGGCGTACAGAACCGGGTGGCTGGTGGCACCGATAAGGTCCAGGTCAGCCGCGCCAGACTGTGAGTCACCCTGTGGGTCGAAATTATCCCCCCCCATAATGGGAACCCAGCTGTCTTTTCCTGCAAGATTGACCTGGGCATCCAGTTGGGTGGAAAACGCCTGCAGCGCATTCCGCTCGAAAGGCAGTTCAGACTCGATCGTGCCATTGGCGTATTCCAGCAGCCAGTTGCCACCGTGTTCAGGGTTGGCGGTAACATCCGTGGACGCTGCGACATCTGCGCCAGTCAGACGCGCAAACTCATCTACGAAAAACGAGCCTTCGGCTTCTGCGACGCGACAGCCATACAGCAGAATGTCCGCGTCTTCAGTCAACGATTGGCCAATCTCGTTGAGCAGTTCGGCGTACTCACCAATATTTTCGGTGGTGACGACGGTGGAGCCAAAGTGCTTGCTGCTGGCATCGCCATGAGCCAGCACATGGATAGCATCCATCCGGCCGTTTTCAGACAGCCAGTTGGCGATTTGTTCCAGTCCATCGGTATTCGGGTCCAGCAGGACTACGTCCAGTCCCGGCTTGGCTGCCTGAAGCAGGACCTGATAATCAGGCAGGGACGCATCGACGAATACTACTTCGCGACGTGCATTCAGGGCCAGGGTTTGCGCAAAACGCTCGAGGTTTAACGTTGCCTCAGGGGCAGGGGTGGGCAGACTCTCACCTTCGTCGTCAGCATTAGACGAGACTGCCGCGGGTGACCAGTCACTGTCGTTATTGTCCAGAAATGCCGAGTGTGCCTGCTGTTCGATATCTTCGACGAACATCGTTTCAACCGTCGCATCATCACTCGGTGCATCGACCACCGTGGTGGCCAGTGCTGCATCCAACAACATCCGCGGCTCCAAGGCGAGCAGGGAGTTCTCATAGGTGCTGTGCTGCTTGCGTCGCTTGGTCGTGGAGGTGGTCTGAGTCGGCTTGCTGGCTGAACGATCTTTGGCTGGCATTTTTTTGTTTTCCACTTTTTTGTGATTCACGCGTCCTGCGCGTTGATCACGCGCGCACGTGGATTATCGAATTCTGGATCACAAATAGATACGGATCGGCCGCTCTAATTAGGGAAAAAACGGGGAATAAATTATGACAAGGATCGAGGAGTGATTTATAAAATAGTGGCTTAGCGTTCGTCTTGTTTTGCTCGCCCGGTATTTGGTTGCTCGGATTCGGCTGTGCGCATCAACACCCAGGCGCCGCCGAAGATGGTTCCAATCAACGTAATTGCCAGGATCATCACCAGTCGATATGGGATGGCGATATAAACCCCACCGAAATAGTCGGCGGCCATGGCCAGCAGATTGACGACAACTAGAGCACTGAAAAAGGTTATCCAGATCAGTTTTTTCATCGGCTTGCGCCTCCACCGGGCGTCACGATAGTTTTCCAACGGGCCAACCGGTAGCCCGTTAGTATTCCTCAGTCTGACAGAAACAGGATGCCAGTGACAGCAGTCTCATCACGCTCCAGCAGCACAAAGATGTCATCAAGACCATCGTTGTTCAGATCCTGCATGGCAATATCACTTCTAGGAGTTGCCATCGGCAGGGGCAGGGCAGCATCAGGCTGCCGGTCGCTGACAGCGCGCACGTCGCTGTTGATTTCGACATCAAACTCATCAATAACCCTTCGGATATCGATCTCGTAGTTGTCCACCTGACGGCGGTAATTCAATGATGCGAGGAAGCGATCTTCGTCTGGAGCTGGCTCAGTTGCGACTGCGCGGTAGAAGAGCTGAAGCTGGCCGTCGACAAGAGCCAACAGATCCCTGATGCCCGCCTCAGCTGAGCTGCCCTGCAGTGTTTCGGCGCTGACGATTGCCTGCGCACTGGGAATGACAGCTTCTGTTGAGCGTGCCCGCTCACGGACCTCATTGACGGAACCAATCATCCGGACAACAGAGGGGAAGCGCAGAGCCACCGTAATACGTCGGGATGGGCGGCGGGCAAAATTGTCGCCCTCACTGGGGTATATGTAGGCTTCGAGGTTAATGGTTCCAGAGATGGCCAGCCACAGGAAAACGTCTCCCAATGACACCTGGTCAACCCGCCATAACCACAGGTCGGGTCGTCCATCTTCGTTCTCATCGTGCATGAATACGGACAGTACATTACCACTCGATCGCAGTATCTGGTCAGCTTGCGCCAGGTCCATTCCCAGGGGACTTCCCAGATGCAGGGCCACCCGCCCACCTTCACGCAGAATCAGGTCGTCAACGCCGTCGCCATTCATGTCCTGGAGTATTTCCTCATGAGTCAGTGCCAGCACACCTGTCAGATTGGCAAAATCCAGTTGATCGATATCAAACTCGCCAAGCCGCTCGCGAATGGCCACGCGGTCGATTGATATGTCGGGCTCCTGGGGAAAATAAGCATTGGCCTGTGGCGCGGCAAAAAACACATCCAGCCGTTCGCTGGTGTCAGAAATCAGATCTGGCTGATCATCACCGTTCACGTCCCGCAGGCTCATCAGAGGAATGCTTAGTGCCTGGCCCACATCACGATCCAGTGTTGAGTCTGATTGCAACACGGAACGCAGCCGGATGTCAGAGCTGACCAGAAGCGGGGGTTGAAAGCTGCTATCGCTCGACTGAATGTACAGGCTCAGCTCGCCAGCAGCCGGAATAATCAGATCTTCTCTGCCATCGTTGTTAATGTCACGGGCAAACGTCAGCCTGTGCATGCCTGGCGGTAGAAATCCACTGACGCCATCGAGCACGGTTTCGGCGTCCGTGAACTGACGGTCCTGAAGTTGCCAGCGCATCACGCGGTTGCCATCTATCAGGGCAATCAATGAAAACTCGCCGCTGACATCCCAGCCGACCGACTGACCCGGCATTTCGAGGCTGGCCTGGGGCTCACTGAAGTCGAAGCGAGTCTGTTCACCGCCTGCAGACTGAAAATACAGGTGAACACTGTTTTCTGCGATTGCCAGAATGTCGCTCAGGCCATCGTTGTCCGCGTCCACCAGGATCAGGCTGCTGGTGTCACCAGTCAGCGAGAAATCCATGCGCTGATAACCATCAATAGTGTCAGCGTACAGTGAACTGCCTGCCCAGAGCAAAGCGGCTGCGCCAAGGCTCAGACCGCGGACAGATTGTCTGGAAATTTTCAGTTCAAATATATTCATGGCGCTGACACCAGCATGGTGATGGTATTGGAGTGATACAACAGTATATCTGGTACCGAATCCCCATTCAGGTCGCGCAGCTCAAAGTCGAGAATGGTGCGTGAAGGCACATACTGCCAGAATGGCTGCGGTTCAAAGTTCAGCCGGGCATCAATACGTCTGGCGGTCAGTACACCGGCATCTGTCAGATAGAGTGCGTCCAGGCGGCCATCGCCATCCAGATCACTTTGCAGGTGGATGGGGCTCGTCAGACCACGAATGGTCTGTGCAGAGAAGCTGTCATCCTGCCGGAAGTCGGGACGGCTGTTAAAGACCTGTGCCCCTGTCGCGCTGCCATAGAGAAGTTGACTACGCACGATGCTGGCATTGCGGATCGCATTGACGACCGGAATTGTGTAGTAGGTGATGCTGAGTTGTCGCTGACCATCCCCAGCCACATCAAGCGTTTCCAGCCGCAGATCATAACCACTGAAGCGCATGACCTGATCAGGCTGCCGCAGATCAAAGCGCCCGCCCTGGTTGCGATACAGGTGCACGTCCCAGTCTTCGCCACTTTCCAGAACACGCGCCAGGTCTACCAGCTCGTCTCCATTCAGGTGCAATAAATGAAAATCGCCTTCCATCTCGACCGGCCCCTGCCATACCGGTGTCGTATTACCGTTAGCGAGCTCGTCTCTCGAAAGGATATTGACCTGTCCATAAAGGTCATTGCCAATGTTCAGGAAGACGACGTCAGCCGACCCTTCGGATCGCATATCAGCCAGCACTGCGGATGGCATCCACTGTTCAGTCTCCAGTAGCGTGTCTGCGGCACTATCACTAAGGTCCATGACAAAGCCTTCGAAATCTGAAGCACTGCGCGGAATGACCCTGACCACCAGGCCATCCTGCTCGTTAAATGTGACCTCTGTCGAAAATCGACCCGCTGGAGGTGGCAGCAATGACCGGTCCAGTTCGAGGTTCTCGGTCGTGAACTGCTGTCGTAGTGTGAATGACTCGTGGCCCTGGCCTTCGAAATAGCCGTAACCGTCTGTTCCGGGCAACAACAGGTCAACATAGCCATTGCCGGTCAGATCAGTGGGTGCCTGCAGAAAATAGGTGGTGCGCCGCTGAGGCACGGCTGTGAGCAGGGGCCAGTCAAACAGGTGGCGAATATTGCCGGCATAGGTGGCCTGCGCCGTGCTGAGGCTGAACACAGAAGTGCCGGTAAACAATAGCAATTCATCACCCGGTTCTTCGCGTACGTCAGCGAAGGCCACCGCGACTATTTCAGGGCGAATATCAACGGTGCGCGTAGGTCGAGCCGGGAAACGGTGGTCGGCCTGCTGTTGATGAATCAGCAATTGCCGTCCGATACCTGGCGTCCATTGCGGTATGACGAGGTCGAGCAAACCGTCGCCGTCCACATCGGCCAGCTGGATGTCATTAGGCCATTCGGCTGACGGCGTTTCT
The DNA here is from genome assembly GCF_021729085.1 of Pseudohongiella sp. O18. Lineage (GTDB taxonomy): Bacteria > Pseudomonadota > Gammaproteobacteria > Pseudomonadales > Pseudohongiellaceae > Pseudohongiella. Next base: position 10,885 of record NZ_JAJSAR010000002.1, read on the forward strand.
GAGGCAATGTAGTTGGTTTGTGCCCAGGACTGAGATCCCGTCAACAATAGCGCAATAAGTATCAGGGGCGGGCGCAACGTTCCCATCATTCCTCCACCAGTTCTCCAAATCCGCTGGCCGCGCGGAAAATGCCGAGCACGCTGTATTCGCGCTCCGGGCCGGTTCGCTGGTACTGAAACAGCGAAAACAGAATCAGGTCGCCCACTCGAAGGCGGGTCTGGTCGGGACTCAGCGATGACTCGTAACTGAACAGCGGCCAGATGCTTAGTTCGCTCAGGCGCGTGCCAGGATGCCAGAGCCGCAGATCTTCATTCATCAGTTCACCGCGGCGCAGGAATTGCAGGTTTACACGATCGCCTGCCTGATAGTTGCTGCTGATCATCGTGACCAGCCCCTGTGCAGACCCTATGCTTTGTTCGTCTACGGCCACAACCACGTCGTCTTCCAGCAGGCCCGCCATCAGCAGGGGGCTTTGATCAAATATGCGGACTATCCTTGCGCCCGTGAGCGGCTCTCCACTTCGGCCAGATAAATGTTCTGTTGTGAATCCGGCCCGCAGCAAAACCGGGTCTGTACGATACAGTTCCACTGGTGGCAATGTCTCATTGCGGATGGGCTGGACCGCAACCGTGGCCTGAAAAACAGTGGTATTGCGGCGGACTTCGAACTCGAAACTTCGATTGTCAGTGGTCTCAAGCACCAACAAGTCCAGAATGTCTGGCTGGTTGCTCGGTAGCCCGTCGATACTGAGGATGACATCGCCAGCCCTGATACCCGCCCGGTCTGCCGGACCGCCGTTGCTGACGCTGCGCACCCTGATGCCCGGCAGAACACTGATATTGGTCAGTGAGTCACTTTCGTTGACCGTCGCGGTCAGACCGAAATCTACTTCGGGCTCGCTGGCGCCACCATCGCCCGCAAGCACAATCTGTTCAGGCGACTGGGAAATAGTGGGTAGCAATTCGCGGGGTTCGGTGCTGACGCAGGCGCTTAGAAGCAGTAGCGACATCCAGCCTGACAGAAAAGCTGATTTGCTTCGGTTGAATCTCATACCGGTTTCCTGTTGATTGCGTACCAGGCCAGTAGCAGCAGGAATATCGCCTGTGGCCAGGGTACCCATTGATTCATCTGCAAGGTAGTTGGATTAATCATTACATCAGAGAAGCCGCGAACCAGGCGGCTGACGTCACGCAGGTAAGAGCTGTCCAGCAGCGATACCAGGTAGCTGGCGTAGATATAGTCAGAGGCTGCACCAATGATCCCTTTAAGAATATCCAGAGCCAGGGTGATGCCCAGCGCTGCAACCAGCGCCTGAGTGCTGTTGCCCGCCAGCACGGACACCAGCAGTCCCATCGTGATGGCTGCTGGTAATGGGATAATCGCCAGTAGCAAACCCAGGCGCAGCTCTGTCAGTATTTCCGAAGTGCCGATCAGTTCGTAGCCATCTTCGACCACCGGACCAAAGTCCCAGATCAGCCATGCACATGCCGTGCAACTGACTAAAAGCACCACAATGGAAGCAATGCCGAGCAAATGAGCATGCGCCAGCTTGACCATCAGCATGGTTCGACGGCTGGCATGACGGATCAGCAGGTGACGGAGTACGCCGCTGTCTTTGTCGTTGGCAAGGCTCCATGCGGCATAACCTGCCAGCAGCAGTCCGATCAGTGTCAGTCCGGTTGCGTAGGCGTCCACCAGGGTACCCCAGGCATCAGCACCTTCGATCTGCCCGGCGCCCATGCCACCAAACATCGTTTCACTGGCCTCGCGGCTTGCCGTCAGCATGCTGGTCAATACCAGTTGTGCACAGGCAATCAGTGCGGGGAGAATAACCACAAGTCGTGAGGCATGACTGCGCAGACCGACATAGATTTCTGCCCTTAACGCCACCCGGAAGGAGCTGATCATGACGCCTCCTGCAGCGAGCTGTCAGCGGGTGCATTAACGATGTCCTGAAAAACCTGATGCAGGCCGCGCCGTATCGGTTGTAACTCGGATACCGAGATGCCAGCCATTACCAGTCGTCGGTTAATCTCGGCAGCGTGAAGACCCACTGTCTGCAGGTTCAGCTGGTTCTGTTCATGCGATGATATGCGGATGGCAGGGTCTGACTGAAGCAGCGCTACTGCAGCGTCAGCCTTGTCGCAGACAATACGCAGTTGCGTGTCTGCGCTGCCCGCGAGGTTCTGCAGAGTTTCGGTCAGGGAGATGCGGCCGTTATGCAGGATGGAAATGTGCGTACAGATGCTTTCCAGATAGGCCAGCTGATGGCTTGATAACAGGAAGCTGGTCCCGGTCTGGCTGTTCAGGTCTTTGATCAGTGCCAGAACGTCGTCTACGCCACCGGCGTCCAGGCCGTTAAACGGTTCGTCCATGACAATAAATTGTGGTCGCCCAAGCAGCGCGTGAGCGATAGATACACGCCGGCGATTGCCCAGCGACAGTTGTCGAATCCGGTAATGGCTGTAACGACTGATGCCGAGCATGTCCTCGACCTCCGCCGCACTGCGAACCGGTTGCGGGCACAGCATTCTGGCGTGTGTCAGCACCTGCCTCACGGTCAGTCCGCTGTGCAGGCCCGGCGTGTCGAATATACCAACGACTGCACCATGACATTGCCAGATATCGGCCGGTTGCCTGCCGAGAATCCGGACGTCCCCCGACTGAAATGACTGCATGCCCAGTACACATTCCATTGTTGTGGTTTTCCCTGAGCCGTTTAGTCCTACCAGCCCATGGATGGCGCCGGGTGTCACTGTCAGATCGATGCCCTTTAAAACGTCGACGGCAGCAAACCGCTTGCGCAGGCTCGTTACTGACAGGATTGCATCCGTTGCCTTCATGCCGGTTACTCCGAAACCTGTTTTATTCCACAAAAACGTCGTCGACACTCAGCGTCTGCACGGTCCCCAGACGCGAAAGCGCTTCAAGGTCGATCCGATCAGTATCGCCTACAATGGAAATGAATTTGGGACGCCCTGCGACATGATTTTGCTGGAACTGAAGCATGTCTTCGAAGCCAGCGCTCTGCAATTGTGCGAACTGCTCGGGGCGCGGATCGCTGTTGTAGCCGAGTCTCTGCCACGCACGAACCATTCCCGGGACCTGCCGGGCGCTGGTGGTTGCGGTGCGATAGTCGTTTATCTGCGAGCCGTATGCGTCAGCAAAGCGCTCGAATGACTGAGGCATGTTGTCGATCAGGTCCACAAACGCATCGAGCGCATCAATGGCTTTGTCGTTCTGGGTGCCAATGACACCAAGCATCAGGTTTTCTGCATCCTGGCGTCCGCCCTGCGCGTAGCGCGCGGCTGCCGAGTATGCCAGTGCCCGGGCTTCTCGCAACTCCTGAAACACGACACTCGACATTCCAGAGCCGAAGTAGTTGTTGTACAGAGATGAGGGAACTGTCAGTGTCGGGTCATAGGTCGTGTCCGGGAACTCGATACGGATCTGGGCCTGGGCAGTGTCGCGATCAATGACGTAGATCTGATTGTCCTGAATCTCGCGCGCAAACATAAGCTTCTCGGCCGGCGGCGCCATCAGTTCGCTGCCAATCTGGTGGTGCCCGGAGACAATCTCTGAGACTGTCTGCAATGGCATTGAACCCGTGTAGGAAATACTGTGTTCGTACTTCAGCAGTTGCGGAATCAAAGCCAGCAGGGTTGGCGCGTCGACGCTGCGAATCTGTTCGCTGGTCAGTGACTGCAGCATCGGTGACTCGTCGCCATAGCGGTTATAGAGATAAAGCGCCTGACTGATGACCGCGGGGTTCTCTTTCTGGTCAGCGCGAGCCTGCAACACGGTACGTTTCAGATCTTCGAGTGTCTGTGCGTCGCTCTGCGGATCGCTGATCAGCGAGAGCATCAGTGTCAGCGACTCTTCGAACTGCGGATCCATGCCGGCAATCGAGATCTGGGTTTCGTTACTGCCAACGCTGAAGCTGAAATCGCTGCCCAGCCGATACCACTGCTTTTGCAATTCTTCCGCCGGGTAGTCGACAGTGCCAGCCTTGTCCAGCAGCGCAGAGGCCATACTGAGCAGCTCATTCTGCTCGGTACCAACCTCAATGTTGATCGAGAAAGTGAACAGGTCGTTTAGTTCATTGTGTGCATAATAAATGGGCACATTGGGCGCGAATTCAGCGACCTGATAGTCTACGCCGGCTTCCAGAAATCGTGGTTCGATTTCATCATAGGGCATGGCCAGAATGTTGGCTGCATACTCGGACTGGCGGGAGGGGTCGATATTGACCGGGTCGATTTGTGGTTTCTCTACCTCAGGAATATCCGCCGGGCCATCCAGGCGGTGCACGGCCACATAATTCTGATCACTGAAGTAGCGATTGGCTACATCAATTACATCCTGCTTGGTGACGCGTTCCAGTCTGCGGATTTCGCCGATATGTGTGTTCCAGTCAGCATGAGACAGGAAGGCTTCACGCATTTCAGTGACGCGGGCGACATTGGATTCCAGCGATCGTTTTTCCATGCGTTTAAAGTCATTGACGATGGCGGGCAGAATCCAGTCTTCGAATTCACCCTGTTTGATCATCTCGATCTGCTCCAGCAGCAGTTGCTCTACCTCTTCCAGCGTCTGGCCCTCGCGAGGCACGCCCCACAGAGTCTGGGCGCCATAGTCATTATGAAATTCCGGCGAGCTGCCGGCCGCCTGGACGCGCTGGCGCTGATTAAGATTCAGGTTGATCAGACCGGCAGTGCGATTGTCGAGAATCATGTCGACAAGCATCAGGGCTTCCTTGTCAGGGTGGCCATTCGGGACCGTGCGAAACGCCATGGTGACCTGTTCCTGGCCCGGGTAATAAACGGTAGCGCGCTCAACCTCGGTAATGGGTTCTTCCTGCCAGCTCTGGGCTGGAGGCAAAGGCTTGGACTCCCACTTTGAAAAGTGTTGTGCAACTGTGTTGATGGTCTGCTCAATATCAATATCGCCACTGATAAAGATGGCCATATTATTGGGAACATAATAAGTGTCGAAGTAATCCTGGATGTAGACCAGCGACGGATTCTTCAGATGCTCGGCATCACCAATGGTGCTTTGCTGGCCATAGGGGTGGTTCTTGTAAAGCAGGTCCGCCAGGGCGTAGTAAGAAATGCGGTCGCGGTTATCCAGTGTGCGGTTCTTTTCTTCGTAAACAACTTCGAGCTCCGTGTGGAAAAGACGGAACACGGGGTTGATGAAACGGTCCGATTCAATGGTCGCCCACTGTTCCAGGCGGTTGGCAGGCAGACCTACTTTGTAAACTGTCTCTTCGTGCCAGGTGTGCGCATTCAGGCCACTGGCCCCCATAATGCTGTAAAGCTTGTCAAATTCATTGGGGATGGCGTATTCGGCAGCCTGCTGTGATGCCTGGTTGATCTGGCTGTAAATGGCAGCGCGTTCGACCGGGTCAGCGGTATTGAAGTGTATCTCGTAAAGCTCGCGAATCTCGTCGAGATAAGGCTTTTCAGCCTCATAATCGAGAGTGCCCAGCTGCTGATTACCTTTAAACAGAAGGTGTTCCAGATAGTGAGCCAGGCCGGTTGCATCCGCAGGGTCATGCTTGCTGCCGGCTCGAACCGCTATTTCGGCGTAAAATCGCGGCTCTTCAGTATTTCGGCTGAGGTAAACGCGCAATCCATTGTTCAATTCGTAAATATGGGCATTCAGCGGGTCAGTTGCATTCGGTGGATAGATGCGGGTGTACTGGGCTGTTGCCGGCTCGCTCTGGGCGGCGCCAGTGTCAGCCGGCGTCGTGGATTGCTCGGGACTGCAGGCGGTTGCCAAAAGGGCCAGTACAAATGTCACTGCCATTGCGCTGTGACCCAGGATGCCACGATTGGAGCCTGTGCCTTGAGCTGTACCGTACATCTTCATGTTGTTCTCCGCGTTCTACTTTACACTGTTAACACCATCTGAATGTCTTGTGTTCTGTCTTCGACTGCGCGCCGTCAGCTTGCTCTTCAATGTAGCGGAATTTCTGGATAAAGCTACTGTTACCAGTAGCTTTCATAGCTCAACTGGCCGCGTTTAGTGGGCGTATTGACCGCAAATCCTCTTCCTTCAAGTACGCTGGCTGCATCTTTAACCATACCGGGGTTGCCACACAACATGACGTGGCTGTTGTCAGGGTCAAGAACCAGGCCAATGTGCCGTTCCAGTTCACCACTGCGCAGGCTGTCAGGAATGTGACCGGGCAACGCGCCCAAAACCTTCTCGCGGCTGATAAATGGAACCAGTGCAAAGCGTCCCGGATACTTGGCTTTCAGGCGGTCAAACAGGGCCTGGTACTGGAAATCAGCCTGCACGCGAGCGGCATAGACAAGAATCACTGTTTTGAAGCGAGTCCATATCTCGTCGGTCTGCAACATTGAGACAAATGGCGCCACTCCTGTGCCGGTCGCCATAAGGCACAGTGTTGCGGTATCCGCGACGTTGGATAGTGTCAGAGAACCGGCGGGTTGACGATCGACCCAGACAGTGTCTCCAGGCTGCAGCTGCGACAATCGTCGCGACAGGTCACCTTCGAGCTGTGTATAAAAGAAAAACTCCAGTGGTTGTTCACCCGGGGCACTCAGGATGGAATAGGGCTGGCCGTGTCGCTCGCCATCAATCTCCAGTGCCAGGTTGGTGTACTGGCCTGCCACAAATGGTTCGATATCAGCGTTGATGGTGAGTGAAAACAAGTTATTGGTCCAGTGTGTGACGTTTGCCACTGTGCCGGGAACCCAGTCAGTCATTACGGTGAGCCTGCAAGAGTTGATTTGTCGAGTGATACGATGAAGATCGAACATTGTCTCATAGTTGGAAATATATTGGCACTTGACTGCAGAATTCTATAGTCTGTTGCGATCGACGTGATGCTTGCGCCGGCGCGCTGGGGGCCGCGGTATCAGTGGCACACAGACAGTGATCCGGACAGACTCAGCCCCGACAGAGCAGGCGCAGTCCCAAATAACAAGAGGTGAATAACTTGACTGGCACAACATCAAAACTGCAATTCTGGTTCGACATCCCCCTCTGGAAACGCATCATTCTGGCCTTGGTCCTGGGTGTGGTGGTTGGTGCCATCTGGGGCGAGGGTGCTCAATCCATCCGCTGGATAGGCGATGTGTTCATTCGCCTGATTCAGATGGTTGTTGTGCCGCTGGTATTCATCACCATTGTCGCGGGCATCGTGTCGATGGGAGACCCGCAAAAGCTCGGGTCGCTCGGGGTCAAGACCCTGGCGGTATACATGTTGACCACACTGTTTGCCATCTCGATTGGTCTGGTATTGGCCGCCATTGTTCAGCCAGGGGTTGGTGTTGATCTTTCTGGTGCAGAGCCCGGGGCCCTGCAGGACCCGATCCCGTTGGGGGAGCGACTGATGACCATCATCCCCAGCAACCCGATTGCGGCGCTGGCCGAGGGTAATATCCTGGCGGTGATCTTTTTCGCCCTGCTGTTTGGTATTGGTATCCTGACGGTTGGTAAACCCGCTGAGACGCTGGCGCATGTGATGGATGCCGGCTCTGCTGTGATGTTGAAACTGACGCACTGGGTCATGGAAGTAGCGCCTTTTGGTGTATTTGCATTGATTGCGTGGGTAGCGGGAACACAGGGGGTTGCGGCACTGCTTCAGGTTGTCGGGCTTGCACTGACAGTGACAGTAGCCTGCGTCCTGCAACTGGTGGTTGTGCACGGCGGCTTGATGAAATTTGTGCTGAAGCTGAATCCGCTGGATTTCTTCCGCGGTGCAAAAAACGCAATGCTGGTTGCCTTTTCGACCTCGTCCAGCTCGGCAACGCTGCCGGTGACCATGTCGGTCGCTGAAACCAATCTGGGCATCAGACCCGTGGTGGCATCTACTACATTGCCAATCGGCGCTACCATCAATATGGACGGTTCAGCGCTGTATGTTGGCATCGTGTCGGTATTTGCCGCGCAGGCGTTTGGCGTCAGCCTGGATCTCATGGACTACATGCTGATTGCTGCCACGACCACCCTGGTCTCAATTGGCACGGCCGCAGTGCCAGGTGCCTCCATATTCCTGATGGCGGCCGTGATGGAGACCATCGGGCTGTCACCTGCGCAGATCGCCCTTGTAGTAGGTTTTGTATTGCCCTTTGACAGGCCGCTGGACATGATGCGCACAGCGGTTAACGTGACTGGCGATTTGTCAGTGGCGACGGCAGTTGCGCGCTGGTCAAATGAATTCGATGAGGACATCTTCACGCGCAAGAATCCGGTCTCGCCCGAGAAGATAAAGAAATAGCAGGGCAGGTCTGGACTGTGCTGCTCAGAATGACCAGCTAAGCGTAAGCCCGGCTCTGACATCCTCATCCAGGAAGGCCAGCTCGTTATCTTCCTCGGCATGGGTCAGGATCAGCTGGGCGCGCAGCTCCCAGTCGTCATTAAGGCGATAATCGGCAGCAAGGTTGAGCAGTCCGGCATCGCCGTCAAGCTGGCTCTGCAGGGTAGCTGACAGCGTCAGCTCTTCATTCATTAAGCGATTGCTGTAGCGGACCAGCAGGTCACTGCGGGCCGAATGGCGTGAATCTGTCACCGACTGTCCTGCGCTCGTATCAACTTGATTCAGTTGCTCGATCCTGAGTCCGGCACTTATCTGCTGGGTGGCACTGATGCCATACTCCAGCCCGGTTGAGACGCCCCACAAATCACCAGTGGACAATGCTGGTTGTCCGTCAGCTTCTGCAACGCTTGCCAGAACGCCTTGTGAGTAGGCGACATCAAGCGTCAGCAACAGCATGCCGATCGCCCGGTTGGCGCTGAGTCCCAGCAGATTGTAATCATTGATGTGAACCTGGGCCCGGCCATCGCCGCCAGTGGGCGGTGTATACTGCAAAGGGTTTTCATACAACCGGGCAGCCATGATGGCAACATCACTGCCGGTGAATGATCGGTTCCAGCGGGTGCCCGCTTCGAACAGTGGTTTGTCTCGATGGTAGTGGCCCAATCGAAAAGGTGCTCCTGGAAACAGTGGGCTGTCCTGTACGGGTACCGGATTGAATTCAGGGTAGAGATTGACAAAGCTGGACCAGTTGCCGGCTTGGGAGAAGTGATCCCAGATTCCCAGCCATTGATTGAGCCGGGCGTCTTCAATATCAATGATAGTAAGGTCGCGATACTCGGTGGTATTGATCACATCCAACACCGAATTACCGATAGTCTCACCCCAGACGATAGTCTGCCTGCCAAAAGAGAAACTGTTGCGCTCACCACTACGCTGCACAAAGAGTTCGTTCAGGCGCCACTCCCAGTCGTCGCGGGTCGGGTTGTTGTATTCATAGTCCCCCGGCAGATAGGCGCGAAGCTGAGCGCTGCCCTGCAGTAACCAGCCGGCACGAAACGGATTCTGGTATCTGATATTCAGTGCTGTGCGGTTGTTCTCCAGTCCTCGCGCACGAGTGTCAGTGGTTCCGTCAGGCAGTTGGCGTTGATGGCGGTTGATATGCGCAACGACCTGATGGCTGAGACGGAAGCGAAAATTATCATTGGCATCATCTACAGAGCTGAACAGGTCGTCGTCCTGAAACGCACTGTCGTCAAACACCAGTTCCCCGTCAAACTGTGCAAAAGCAGCTGAGGGCAGATACAGGCAGATAGCCATCGCTGAGCATAACAACTTGCCGGGCATTGTCAGTCTACTTGCTCACGCAGACGGCTCAGTTCAGCTTCGCGGAATGCCACGTCGGTCAGGGTACGTGGGGTTAGAAACTGCTCGGGGATATCGAGCCCGGTGTTGATTTCCAGGATCGCCATATTGGACAGGCGATTGGCCACCAGGTTCATCATGGTTAGAGAACGCGCCACCCAGGTACCGTTTATCTGTTCGACACGCGATGCCATCAGTCGCTTGATTTCCCGTCCCTGGTCGTCATACATGTCGGCACGCAGCACCACAAAGCGTTCTTTGTCGACGTACTGAACAGTGCGGGCATAACGTGTCTTGCGGGCTCGCTCGGCATTGGGAATGGTTTCAATCTTCCAGACATCGCGCCCGGATTCGCTTGTCTCCTCGAGGATCGAAATCTCGTAGTCTTCCAGTTTGCCGGTATCCTGATCCTCAGTAGTAAATTCCGAACCGAAGATGGAGGCGGCCTCGGAATCATCGTCGGAATTGCCACTGGCAATACGTTTTACCTGACCAAGCGCTGAGAGATACAGCCAGGTCTCATTGTCCTGCTCAGGGTCGTCATAGGTGTAACTGAGCATACCCACGCCACGCTCGGCAGGTGGCTCCAGCACGATAGATATGGTCTGCGTGTCACGGTCGTTGGATCCAGTGTTGATGCCGACTGATTCAATGGCCTTGATACGGGGGCGTTCCGCGCAGGTAATCTGGTTGTTCTGGAGCCCAAAACGACAGCTGGAAAGCTGGATCCGATTGAATGCGGCATCGGTTGTGGCGCGCTGGTTCTCCTCAACACGTTCCAGTATCTCTCGCCCCGTCAGTTGTGCCTGGGCGCTGCTCATGGTCACCAGTAATAAGGAGAAGACGGCGAACCAGTATCCCCTGTGAATCTGCCGTGTACCAATCATGCCGTGCTTTCCTCCGCGGGTCTCAATGGAGAATTGAATCCGGCGATGTCGCCCTTCAGGCCGAACCGGGGTTTAAGTATCATCAATAGTGCCGGCAACAGCAGCAGGTCGCATAACAATGCCACCAGGATGGCCAGCGAACCAAACATGCCGATCTTTGCCATGCCAAGGTATTCCGAGAATGATAGAATGGCAAAGCCCAGACCCAGCACCATGGTGGTGAACAGGACCGCACGGCCAACATCATGCACCGTACTCGCCAGTGCTGCCGACATGTCGCGCGTCTTGATAAGTTCGACGCGGTAATGTGTCATGAAGTGGATGGTATCGTCTACCGCAATACCAATGATGACAGGCGCGATCAGGAGAGTGTCGGTATCTAGCGGTATGTCCAGCAGCCCCATCAGGCCGAAGGTCAGCAGTGCAGGGATCAGGTTGGGAATGATGGCAATCAGTCCTGCCTGAACCGAGCCCAGTGTGACAATCATGATGACGCTGATGACAGCCAGCGCAAATAGAAAGCTGCTGTACTGGGACTGCGCAATCTCATCCATGGCCCGCATCATCAGGGGCACAGAGCCAGTGACTGTGACCTGCAGTTCCGGATACTCATCCATCAAGGGCGCAAATACCTGATCGATGTCAGCACTCAGTTCCTCGAAAAACACCTGGTACTGGTAGGAACCCGCATTATAGGCGTTCAGGGTAATGTGGCTACGGCTGTAGTCGTCGGAAACCAGGCTGCGACGCTCTTCCGGATTGGAGCTGTTAAACAGGTACAGCAACTGGGAAATGGTGGTCGCGGAATCCGGGATGGTATGGAAGCCAGGATCATCCTGGTTCATTACCTGATGAGTGTCTTTAACGATATTGGCCAGTGAGTAGGTCCTGGAAATCTGATCCTCGTACTCGGTTTCGACCTGACTCTGAAGCGTGTCGACTGCATCCAGTACTGCCGGTTCCAGCATGCCGTCGCTGATCCCGGTATCAATCATGATGGAGATGGTCTGAGCGCCAGCCATGTGCTCGTCAACTATGTTGTAGGCGATGCGTGGCTCTGAGTCGGCACGGGTCAATTCGGCGACATTGCTGTCAATCTGGACCTGACTGGTGCCGTACATGGATGCCAGAAATACTGCAAGAAATGCGGACAGCACTGTCCACGGGCGTTGTCTTACAAGCGCCGGGCAGGCGGTAAGCAGCTTGTCCTGCCAGCGAATGGCGCAGTAGGTCAGCAGCACGATCAGCAGGATATAGAAAGCCATGGCGGGGCTGGCCAGCAGGGCCAATGCAAGCGTGGCGACCGTCAGTATGCCAATTTGCAGGGGTGCTGGCAGATGCTGCCACCGGGTGCTCAGATTCGACATAAGGCTCGATTTTGCCTGACCCTGAGTCGGCTGGCCCGGGTGCCAGAGGCTTAACAGAATGGGCAACAGGACGATGGTAAAGAAAAACGCCATGAAAACACCAAGCGCAGACATGGCACCAAACACCCGGATGGGCACCAGGTCGGATGTCGTCAGCGCCAGGACGCCTGCCATCGTGGTTAAGGTTGTTACCAGGATTGCCAGCCCGGTCTTGCCATAGGCGCGTGACAAGGCAGCCTCGTGATCCTGTCCAGACTGCCGGTTAGTGAAGTAGGCACTCATGACATGGACGCAGTCAGCAATGCCCACCGCGAAAACCAGCAATACAGTCAGCGTCAGCATGGTCGACAGGGTGATGTTGAACCAGACAGTGAACCCCCAGGTCCAGACAAGGCTGAGCGCGATAGTAATCAGCGACCAGGCCACTGCACTGAATGACCGGAACAGCGATCGCAGCAGGAAAATGAATATGCCAATCATGCCTGCTGCCAGCCACAACATCTGCTGAAGGACCTGGCTGACCCAGGCCATCAATGGTGGATTGCCGGCCGGATAGAAATCCAGCTGCGAATCAAACTCCGCGTATACTTCACGTACTGCGGAGAAAAATTGGTCATAAGCCAGCATGTCGACAGTTTGAAACGGAATTTCATCAACGCTGGCATTCTCGTCAAATTTCAGCTCGAAGCTGTCGGCTCCGGTATCAAAATCACTGAAGAAGTTGCCGAGCTCCACGTCTGCGGCGTTTACTGCCGGCACGTAGTCTTCCGTCGGTTCGGATCCCAGTGTAGTCTGAATTAACAGCGCTCCAAAGCGTGCGTCAGCAGAGTAGAAAGCCAGACGGTAGTCTTCTTCCTGCAATGCGTTCTCGCGAATTGCAGCCAGCGCCTCCGGGTCCTGTGGTATCTGATCGGGTACCAGCCGGTCCGACCGCAGGGTATCGCCCTCCACGCTTTGCACACGCAAGGTGGTTATGGACTGGATGCGTCGGATGCGGCCGAGTTCATTGAGGTCGCTCGAATAGTTGTCAGCGTCCAGGGACTGCCAGTTGCGCAGATTCTCGGTCAGCGCCTGAACGGCGCGCAGCGATTCGTATGAGAAGACGTCGCCATCGCGCGCTTCGTATACCAGGAAAACTGAATCATCACTGCCGAATTGCGTGCGAAACGAGTTGAGGGCCGAGATTGCCGGATCGGTCTGATCCAGAAAGCTGTCCACGCTCATATCGATGCTGGTTCGCGTCGCCATGCTGTAGGCGGCGAACCCCGTAGTCAGCAGCAGGATCACAAGAATCGCCGCACGATAGCGAACGGCGATTAGAGGTGCATTGGCAAAACTACGGCTGAGCACCAGAAGCTTACTTTCCATATTGGAAGCTCCAGTACGCGCTGCTACCGCAAAAAACAGACACGATTCAGTTTAATTTCAGGTTCAGCAGCGGAACACACCGAATGTTTGACGACCTTCCTCGATGGTCGATTCAGGTGTCACCCGGTTACCTCCCATGGCGCCTGCCTCATTGCGTGCCAATATAGTTAACTCTTCCTGGAGTGTATTGGCGCCGCGCTGTACGAAAGCAATATTGTCTGCTGCGTTGACATTGGCAGTACCCAATCGATTGCAATTGCGCACTTCTGATGCTGGCACGACGCTGACACTCTGACCGGCCGCACTGAGTTGGACCCAGTTGCTGCTGCAGGCTGTCATCGCAGCAATAATTGTGACAATTGTCATATGACGAGTGGTTCTGAGGGACATAAAAAGACTCCGCTTGCAAAGGCTGTATTATGACGGGAATTGATGCCTTATCAACTGCTACCCATCGCGAAAGCTGTGCGACAGATCACGTTCTGGCATGCTGCTTATGATACTATCGCGATCAACCAGAAAGAGGGAGAGTTTTAATAATGTCAACTGATCAACAGCAACAGAATCTGACCGGCAAGCAAGTTGTGGTCATCGGCGGAACCTCGGGAATCGGCCTGGCTACGGTGATTGCCGCTGCTGCGCAGGGCGCTAAGGTATGGGCCTGTGGTCGCTCAGCTGAGCACCTGGACAAAGCCAGAGCCGTCGTTGGAGATCGCGTGGAACTGGTACAACTGGATACCCACGACGATGACGGGCTGCGGGCGCTGTTTGAAAAAGTAGGGCAGATAGACCATCTGGTATCAGCTGCCACTGGCGGTACCCGAACGCTTAAACCCTTTATCGAACAGACTGAAGAGCAGTTTCAGGCTGCATTCGGCAAGCTATGGGGTTATGCAAAAGTCGCCCGTATTGGTGCGTCGTATGTGGCCAAAGACGGGTCAATCACGTTTGTCAGCGGCGCCCCAGCTCGGCGTTTCAAACCCAATATGTCAGCGCTCAGCTGTGTCGGCGGAGCGGTTGAGAACATGGTACGTTGTCTTGCCGTAGAACTTAGCCCGGTCCGCGTCAATGTGGTGTCGCCTGGCATCATTGATACTGCGCTGTTTGACTGGATGGGTAACGAGAAAAATGAGCGTGTTGCCGCGATGACACAGGGGCAGCTGGTCAAGCGGATCGGTCGACCGGAGGAGGTCGCCAGCGCGCTTGTTTACCTGATGAATAATCCCTATGCCACCGGCACGACGGTTGATGTCGACGGCGGGCAGTTGTTGAGTTAATTGATATGAGTGATAGCTCCTATAAGTCGGGCGGTACTCAGAGGCCGTCCGAAATGTCCCTGGCTGACGCCATCCGTTCGCGACGCTCGGTGCGAGGCTATCTGCCGGATCTGGTGCCAGATGATGAACTGCAACAGATATTCGAGCTTGCACAATGGGCACCCTCAAACTGCAATGTGCAGCCCTGGAAGGTATATGTGGCATCTGGCGCATTGCGTGACCGCTTGAGCGCAGAGATGCAGCGCCGTGTCCGTGAGGGTGTGCCGCCTGATCCTGATTACGAGTATCGCGGTGATTTTGAAGGTGAATATCGCACGCGACAGGTGGAGTGTGCCGTCGCCCTTTACAGCGAGATGGGCATAGCCCGCAATGACCGTGAAGGTCGTCAGCGCGCCGTGATGCGAAACTTTGAGTTCTTTGATGCTCCGTATATGGCGTTTATTGGTATGGACAAGGCGTTTGGCACCACGGTTGCAATCGACGTGGGCATGTATGCCCAGAATCTGATGTTGACGCTGGTGGCGCACGGTCTGCACAGTTGCCCGATGGGCACGATGCGCAATTACCCTGATCTGGTCCGCGAGGCCTTTGATCTCAGCGAGGACGATCGCATTCTGTTCGGGCTGGCGTTTGGCTACGAGGACACTCAGGTAGCCGCCAATCGCACACGCACCACTCGCGACCCGGTTGCCAGCAGTGTCATAATGCGGTCAGAATAGACGTCGTCTACCGGCGATAAATATAATAACAACAGAGATTCGCGTCGAGGAACCCATGCAAACCAAACCCGTCATCCTGGTCTATGACATCAACAATAAACTCGTTGATGAAGTGGCAGGCGAAATCGGCATCACTGGCAAATTCACCAGTATCAATACCTACAACGAAGCCAATGCCATGGATGCTGTGCGGCAGTACAACCGCGGATTTGGCCTGCTGACCAATAAGCTGGCCTGCATCGTGACGGGCTGGAATCGCCATAAGAAGCCTCGTGACCAGTTTTTGTATCGGTTACGTGAACAGGAGCGTAAAAGTCCTTTCAGGCAGCCAACCCCAGTGGTAATGATCACCGAAGATCATCGTGAGGATCTCAAACGGCGTGCGCTCGACCCCGCCGATGGTAATGTCTGTGCCTATCTGCATGCCGACGACTTCAGGTCGACACTGGCTGGAATACTGCAGCAGATCATAAATGAAGAGAACACCAAAGAACTGAACAGGTTATCGCGCGAGGCGTTTGAGGCAGAGCTGGCCGAGGAGTAATCCCGGGTGTCCAAGTTTGAATTCATCATGATGTTTGTTTCGGTCGTCGTTGCCTTTGCGATGGCCGAACTGCTGATGGGGTGGGGGAAGCTGATCAGAGCCCGCCGGCGGGTCACACGGCCTGGACTTTTGGCGGGATGGTCGGTCTGGCTGTTATTCATCATGACCTACCACTACATGGGATTCTGGGAGTATCAGGCCTACAACTTCACTAAAGTGACGCCCATGCTGCTATTTCTGGCAGCGCCTATCATGATGGTGTTGCTGACCTTCGTGTTGACTCCGGAAATCCGCTTTAACCAGTCGATTGATCTGGAGAAACACTATTTCGAGACCAAGAACTGGTTTTTCATCATGGTCATCATTTTTCTGATTCTCGCGCGCGCCTCAGATCCACTCCTTCCGGATTACGCCGATACCTGGCTGCGACGCATGACGGGCACTATTCTGGTCAGCGCCTCGGTCATACTGCTGCTGTTCACCGATAATCGGCAGATTCACTACATTCTGATGTGGTTTAACCTGGCTTATCTGACACTGGTGTCGAGCATCATTCCAGTGAGTGGGCTGACTGCGTTCTAGGCTGCGGTGGGGAGCCTGATGACCGACGAAAAAAAGCGGGTAGCGACTCAAAGTGCGCTACCCGCTTTTTTATTCGGCCAGGTCGCCGACGTATTCAGTCTGCAGCCGGATAGGATCCGTCGGCATCGTGCACTTCGCGGCCGGTCACCGGTGGGTTGAATACGCAGGCCAGTACCATGTCCTCTGTGCCGCCCGACAGAATGTGTTTGTCGTTCTGGTCCAGTATATACAAGGTGCCAGGTTTGATCTGATGCACTTCGTTTGTGGCAAGATCCTTGATCGAACCATTACCGGATATGCAGTAGACAGACTCCAGATGGTTTTTGTAATGGATAGGGGTTGTGGTCCCTGCAAAGATCGTCGTGATGTGAAACGAAAAACCCATCTTGTCGTCGGCCAGCAGCATGCGCACACTCTGCCAGGTCTCTGACTTGACCAGTCTTTCGCTTTGCTCACAATCTTTCAGTTGTCGTACGATCATTTATAGTTCCTCATGCAATTCGTCGATGAATAAGCCGCTGCGACATCAGATGTTACAGGGCAGTATCTGGAGCCCCTTTTCAGAGGCTCCAGACGATCAGTCGACTTCCATTTTAGGTTTCGATTCAGGCGGGTAGTCCGCGCGGCGAACTATTACGATGCAGCGCTGTGCTCTTTAGCGAGCGTGCTGTGTACTGCTTCTTCAACAATATCGAGACCTTTGTTCAGGTCATCCATTGATATGGTCAAAGGACACAGGCATTTCACAACCTGACTGTCGGCGCCACTGGTCTCAATGACCAGACCTTTATCGAAAGCGTAACGACAGATCTTGCCGGCCAGTTCGCCATCACGGCACTCAAGACCCTGCATGAAGCCACGTCCCTTGGCTTTGATCAGCGACTTCTCATAACCATTGGCAATCTTGCGAAGACGCATGGTCATGTGCTCGATCTTGGTTTTCAGTTCTTTCTCGAACTTGTCGTCAGACCAGAATCGCTCAAGCGCAGCGGCTGCAGTCACAAATGCGTGGTTGTTACCACGGAATGTGCCGTTGTGCTCGCCTGGCTTCCAGGTGTCGTACTCCGGTTTGATCAAGGTTACTGCGAATGGCAGACCATAACCGCTCAGGGACTTGGACATGGTCACCAGGTCGGGCTTGATGCCGGATTCCTCAAAGCTGAAGAATTTGCCCGAACGTCCACAGCCTGACTGAATGTCATCAACAATCAGGATGATGTCGTGCTTGCGACAGATTTTCTCAATCGCCTGCAACCACTCGCTGCTGGCAGTGTTCAGACCGCCTTCACCCTGAATGGTTTCCAGCATGATGGCTGCCGGTTTGTCCAGGCCACTGGATGAGTCTTCCAGCATATTCTCCAGCAGCTTGATGGTGTCCAGGTCCTCGCCCATATAACCGGCGTAAGGTACGTGGGAAACTCCACCCAGCGGTATGCCGGCAGCGTCACGGTGATGCGAATTACCAGTCGCCGCCATTGAACCAAGCGAAACACCATGGAAGCCATTGGTGAACGCCACGATGTTATGACGGCCAGTCACGTTACGGGCGATTTTCATCGCTGCCTCTACGGCGTTGGTACCGGTCGGTCCTGTAAACTGAACCATGTACTCCAGACCGCGAGGCTTGAAAATATAGTTGTTCAGGTTCTCCAGAAACTGCTTCTTGGCGCTGGTGTGCATGTCCAGACCATGCGTAATGCCATCTTTCTCGATGTACTCCAGCAGTTTGGCCTTCAATGTATCGTTGTTGTGGCCGTAGTTAAGCGTGCCGGCACCGGCAAGAAAGTCCAGGTAGGCATTGCCTTCTGTATCGTAAAGATAAGAACCTTTCGCGCGCTCAAATATAACCGGGAAGGCGCGCGCGTAACTTTGAACTTCTGACTCAATGTCATTAAAAATGTTGGTCATGATGTTTCTCCCTGGTTGTTGGCCGCTGCGAATGGGCCAATTCTAAGTTTGAATTCGGTGTCGTGAAGATTAAGAAAGTGCTCCTCACGGTCGAACATTACGGACTCATTGATTTCGCATTCACGCCGCCGCGCCAGTGACGCAAACATGGCGCGAGAGGCTGCGTTATCTTCAGTTACGGTAGTCTCCACATATTGGACCGCTTTGCAGCTGTCGCGTTCCAGGATGTGATTAAGCATTTTGCTGGCCAGACCCCGTTTCTGGGCAACCGTGTCGACAGCAACCTGCCACACAAACAGTGTGTCCGGCTGCTCTGGTGGAATGTAGGCAGTCACTACGCCTACGACGTCCTCGCCCATGGTGGCTACCACGCTGGTTTGCGCAAAATGTGTGCAAATGGCCAGATAACAATACAGCGAGTTATCGTCCAGGAACGCACTTTTGCGAATCAGATTGTGGACCGGCGCACCGTCGGTGGCCTTTGGAGGGCGAAGCTGAATATCTTGATTTGTGTCGGGTCTTTCTTGAAGCGCTGGCGCTTCTTGAAAAGTATTCATAACAAGTTTTGTGTCTCGTTTTTGAATCTCGGATTTAAGCTCGTGGCTTTGGTGAATGCTTCATAATTTTTTGTTATTGATTTTGAAAGCGTGATAATTATAACAAAACGATCAGGTAAGGCCAACCCGCAATCCAAAGTGCTGAGCCGGCGAGGATGTTTATCGAAAAGTTACAGTGATTCCGTGTGAATTCGCAGTCGAAAAAAAAAGCGACCCATCAGCATGATGGATCGCTTTTTCTTTTGGGGGTTTGAACAAGCGCCTCAATCAGCGCGTGTTGCTCCTCATGGTAGCGCCAGAGCCACCAGTTCGGCAGGACCGTTACCGCTGACCGCCATCACGATGTACTGCTTGCCGTTCTGTACATAGGTCATCGGCAATCCAGTCTGGGACGCTGGAAGGTCTATCTCCGCGAGGATTGCGCCGGTTGTTTTGTCATGCGCGCGGAATACCGGGTTGCCACCCTGACCTTCACCGGCGAACAGCAGGCTCTTGGTTACCAGCAGGCCAGCACGTGTGGGGATACCCGTACGATCCAGCTCAACGCCTTCGAGCAGCGGGTGATTCTTTATGCGCTCGGGCGTGTCGGCGTTGGCCATGGTCCATTCAATATCGCCCTCATTCAGGTCGATGGCCGTGATCCGGCCCCATGGTGGCTGCACGATGGGCAGGCCGTCCACGTTAGGTGAGCGGGCAGGACCCTGGATCCAGTCTGTGGTGGAGAACTCTGCACCAGGGACCAGAGACAACACGGCTACCGCTGTATGAGAAGCGACGTACAACATGCCGGTTTCCGGATCGTAAACCCCACCTTCCCAGTTGGTGCCACCCAGCGTGCCGGGCAGGCTCAGGGTGCCAATTGTTCCGTCTTCTGCATTAGCCAGTGACGGTGGCTGGTACAGTGGCCCCATGCGATAAGGTTTGACCGCTTCTTTGGCGCGGGCAAATATTTCCGGAGTGAAGTTCACCAGATCTTCTTCTGAAATGCCCTGACGATCGTAAGCCGGTGGCTTGGTCGGGAAGGGCTGGGTTGGTGATGTCCACTCACCCGGCACGTCAGTCTGTGGTACTGGTCGCTCTTCCATCTCCCAGATCGGCTCGCCGGTTTCACGATTCAACACGTAGGCAAACGACTGTTTGGTCAGCTGCACCAGGGCCTTGGTCCCGTCGGGAAGATCGGCAAGGATAGGTGCCGTGGGAGTGTCATAGTCCCAGATGTCATGGCGCAGGTGCTGGAAGTACCACTTGCGCTCACCGGTACGGTAATCAACCGCCACGACAGAACCGGTAAACAGGTTGGTGCCCGGGCGGCCGCCACCAAAACGGTCACCGGTGCCAGATTCTACTGGCAGGTAGACCAGACCAAGATCGGTATCGGCCGACATGGAGGTCCAGACGCCACCATTACCAGTCATCAGGGCTGAATCGTTCAACCAGGTTTCGTAACCTTCCTCACCGGGTTTGGGGATGTTGCGGTGTGTCCACAACAACTCGCCAGTGTGAATGTCAAAAGCGCGTACGTCACCCTTGACGTTATCAGCGTGAGGCGGGCGCATGCTCACCTGGTGGGCTGCACCAACTACCAGTACATCGTCGATGACCAGCGGCGGGAAGGTCAGGGTAATGTCTCGATCGTCGCGCACATCACTGAAGCGCATGCCATCCATCAGGTCCAGAATGCCACCATCTGCGAAGGACTCCAGCGGCAAGCCAGTGCTGGCGTCCAGTGCGGCCAGGTAATAGCCAGGCGTGACCACAAAAATGACTTCCTGATCACCATCTGTCCAGTAGGCAACACCTTTGCCTGAGTTCTTGCGAGGAGAGTCTTCAAAGCGCTGACCTTCCTGCGGACGCCACATCCACAGCGTCTGGCCGGATTCTGCGTCAATGGCTACCACATTACGGGTTGTGCCAGCGGTTGCATACAGAACGCCATTGGCCATGATGGGTGTGGTGACACTCAGACCCTCGGGGCGGGGGCCAAAGTTGTCTGCTTTCCAGCGCCAGGCAATCTCCAGCTCGCCGACGTTATCGGCATTGATCTGCTCTAATGGCGCGTAGCGGTTGGCATTCAGGCCGCCAAACATGCTGGTCCAGGCGTAATATTCCGGGCCGGTATTCTCGCTACCCTGTTCAATATTGACAGACGCCAGCTCAGTCACTGTCAATCCGGCGATCGGCGCGTTCACGCGGCCCATCTGCATGACATGCGCTGTCAGGTCCAGGTACTGTTCCGGGCTCAGTGAGCCGGGTGTCTCGGCAGGCATGGTTGCCATTATCGCTGCGTAAAGCTCACTGGCAGGGCGGTCTAGCCAGCGATTGGCAATACGCATCTCAATGTCAGCCTGCACATGGCAACGGGCGCATTCCGACTGGAAAAGTTCCGAGCCGCGCTCTACCGATGCGGTCTGTGCCTGCGCATTGATCGCAGCAATAAGTGGCAAAAACATGATTAGGAATACTCTAACCACAGGTATTCTCCTCTGTGAGTATGGGTCTGAACAGTTGGATTATTTTTATTAGAAGGGAATCTAGGGGAACCGATAGTAGCGCGTTTGCCAAACCCAAGGAAGCTCCGGCCTGCAACAGAACGTGACAGTGAACGGGTTCATGATTTGACGCGTATCTACGGCAAATTCCTGAAGTCAGGCGAAAACTGAATAGAACTACGTCCGGCTTCGTTAACATGAGACAGGACTTACACAAGTTTTATTCCAAGACCGTGACAGGCCTGATAATCTGACAGTAATAGAGCCTGCGAGTGGCGGGTGCGATCGGCCAGAGAGTGAGTACGATCAGACACAGAAAAAGAAGACGGATGATGGGAGGCACAAAAATGAACATGAATCAGGGGCGATTATCCAAGACAGCGCTGGTTGCGGCTTTACCAGCCGGGTTCTCGGGCATGTTCAGCCGTCTGGCGGTTATGGCGGCGTGTGTGGGCGTGCTGCAGGCCTGCGCCGTCAATCCGGTAACCGGGGATCGCGAGCTCACGCTGGTATCCGAACGGGAAGAAGTGGCGATAGGGCAGGAGAATTATGGTCCTACCCAGCAAAGCCAGGGCGGAGAGTTCAAGATTGACCCCGAGTTGACCGCATACGTCAGTGAGGTGGGACAGCGCGTTGCCAGACACAGTCCACGCCAGCTGCCCTATGAATTTGTGGTACTCAATAACTCTGTCCCCAATGCCTGGGCGCTGCCCGGTGGCAAGATTGCCGTCAATCGCGGCCTGCTGTATGAAATGGATAGCGAGGCCGAACTGGCAGCAGTGCTGGGGCATGAAGTGGTGCATGCTGCAGCCAGGCATGGCGCGCAGTCCATGGAAAGAGGTGTTCTTTTGCAGGGCGCATTGGCTGTTACTGCCATCGCCGCCAGCGATAACGCTTATGCTGGTGCCATTGTAGGCGGTGCCTCGTTAGGTGCCCAATTGATCAGCCAGAGTTATGGTCGTGAGGCGGAGCGGGAAGCGGACCTGTACGGCACACGCTATCTGGCCCAGGCCGGTTACGACCCTGAGGCCGCAGTTCGCCTGCAGGAAACCTTTGTCCGCCTCTCCGAGGGGCGCACAGAGCAGGGTTGGTTGCAGGGCCTGTTTGCCAGTCACCCACCGTCTCAGGAACGGGTGCAGAACAACCGCCAGCTGGTCGCGCAATTGCGCGCTGAAGGTTATACCGGCGGTGAGCAGGGCGAACAGCGTTACCAGCAGCAAATGGCCTTCCTGCGGGAAACAAAGCCCGCTTACGACGCATTTGATGAGGCCATGACGCTGGTCCGGGACGATCGTGTTGAAGACGCTCAGCAAAAACTGGATGACGCCATCGCGATGCTACCGCAGGAGGCACGGTTTCATGGTTTGAATGGTGACATCGCCCTGATGCAGCGTCGCTACAGTGCAGCCATTGATCATTACAACAGCGCGCTGGCTCGGGACGATGCCTATTTCGACTATTACCTTGGCCGGGGCCTGGCTTTCGCCCGGCAGGGTAATCGCAGCCGAGCCCAGGCTGATTTGCAGGCCAGCGTTGAGCTGCTGCCAACGGCGCTGGCCATGAATGAGCTTGGTACCATGGCGCTGGCTGATAACAACCGTAATGCCGCCAAGCAGTATTTTCAGCAGGCGGCCTCAGCACCCGGCAGCATCGGTGAATCTGCCCGTTCGGCCTTCCTGCGGCTGGATGTGGCTGACAACCCGGCCAACTATCTGCAGACATCTGCCTACGTCAGCAATGACGGTCGTGTGATGGTGCGAGTGGGTAATGCTGCACCGATGACTATCACACAGGCCTCAGTGGAGCTGCAGGCCAGTGTGGGACGTGAGCGAGTGCGGCGAGTCGTGGACGTTCGCAACCTGTCCGCTGGTGATGCACGAGACTATGATTCCGGGCTGGTGTTGCCGGCCGACGTTCCGCCTCAGGCGGTGCAGGCCCAGGTGCTGGTGCGCAGCGCCGCTGTAAATTGAGAAAGAAGATGCTGAGTCGGACGAAAATGTTCTCTGAGTCGTGGTTCCGCTCCACACGAGTTATCGCGTTGACATTGGCTGTGTTAATAGTCGGTGCATTGCTGACAATTCTGTCATGGCAAGGAGCCATACGTGCCGTTAACCTGGAAGACCAGGATCGCTTCGAAGAGGAAACCGGCGAGAGCCTGGAGCTAATCCAGGAGCGCATGGAGACCTATGGTCAGGTGATCCGTGGACTGAAAGGTCTATTTGTTGCTTCCAATCGTGTCGATCGCGAGGAGTTCCGCAATTACGCCAACGAGCTGGCTCTAGATGAAAACTACCCAGGCATTCTGGGTATCGCATTCGCGCTGGACCTAGAGCCAGAGAGACTCGATGCGCATATCGAGCAAGTCCAGGAGAGCGGTTTCCCATTTTATTCGGTTCACCCGGCGGGTGACCGTGATCGATATACATCGATAGTTTTTATCGAGCCGTTTAGCGGCAACAACCTGAATGCCTTTGGCTATGACATGTACTCTGAACAGGTCAGGCGCGAGGCGATGGATCAGTCACAAGTCAGTGGTGAATTGACGCTTTCGGGCAAAGTCAGCCTGGTTCAGGACGCAGATCGTGGTCCCATTGCTGGCGTGCTGTTGTATTTGCCGGTCTACGAACGGGAAGTCGGCCTGGCCGCGGCGAGCTCCAGCAATATCTATGGTTGGGTGTATGCACCGTTTAGCATGGATATCCTGATGGAGGGTATACGCCTGAATGAATCCCCAATTGCTTTCAGTGTTTACGATGGCCCTGACATGAATGAAGGGGCCTTGCTCTATTCGACCATTGACGATAGTGATTTTGTGCCGGAGTGGACTTTTTCGCGCACTGAGCAATTGAGAATCTCACAGCGGATCTGGACGGTGAGGTTTCTGGCAGACGACAGTTTTATTCAAGACCATCAGGGCGCTGAGCCTGAGGTTGTTATGTTCGTTGGTGGGTTGTTGACAGCGCTGCTGACAATACTGGTCTGGTCTCTGGCATCTGGCAGAGAAAGGGCTGAAGCCCGGGCGGCAGTCATCAATCGCGAGCTTTCTGAAACAGAGTTTCGCTGGAAGTCTGCACTATCTGGCGCTGGTCACGGGGTCTGGGACTGGAACAACCTGACCAATGAGGTCAACTATAATAAAGAATGGAAATCCATGCTTGGCTACACCGAGGACGAAGTAAAAAACGAGTTTTCGGAATGGCGGCGCCTGGTCCACCCAGAGGACCTGGAAAATGCAGAGGCCGCAGTTGCAGATTTTATTGACGGCAAGACATCGACTTACAGTGTGCAACATCGAATGCTTGCACGAGATGGCAGTTGGCGCTGGATTCTGACCAAGGGTGCAATCGTTGCCAGAGACAATGAGGGTAATGCAGCGCGGACAATTGGCACCCATACTGACATTGACCGGCAGAAAAAGCTTGAGCTGGCGCTCAGTGAGAGTGATCAGCGCTTCCGTGGTGCATTTGGAACTGCAGCGATCGGCATGGCGCTGGTGGGCCTGCAGGGTGAGTGGCTGGAAGTAAACCAGGCATTGCTGGACATGCTGGGATACGAAGAAGGTGAATTATTAAAGCTGACGTTTCAGGATATCACCCATCCTGAAGATCTCGACCGGGACATGGAGTTGCTAAATGCGTTGGTCGCGGGAAAGATACCCAGTTACCAGATGGAAAAACGCTATTTCTGCAAGGATGGCTCCCAGATATGGATCGTACTGAGTGTGTCGTTGGTCAGGGACGCGAACGGCAATCCATTGCACTTCGTCTCCCAGATAGAAAATATTACCGATCGCAAAGAACTGGCAAAAAAAGTGGCCTATCAGGCAAGTCACGACGATCTCACCGACTTGCCTAACCGTAGACTTCTTCAGCAGAGACTAGCTCAAACTATCGCTCTATGCCGGCGCCACAAACGCAAGTTTGCGCTTATGTTTATCGATGTTGACCACTTTAAGCAGGTTAATGATCAGTACGGGCATGATGTAGGAGATGAGCTGCTAAAGTGGATCGCAAAACAATTAGGCGACAGCGTTCGTGCCAGTGACACATTGGCGAGACAGGGTGGCGACGAGTTTGTTCTGCTGCTGGCTGAAATCAGCTCTGCTGAGGATGCCGAGCTGGTCGCACGAAAGGTGTTTTATGCCATTCGAGAGCCCTTCGATACAGGGTTACAGCAATTCAAGGTCTCGTTAAGCGTTGGTGTCGTTATCTTCGATCCGAATGATCCAGACTCGGCCGAGGAATTACTGCGAAAAGCGGATATTGCGCTATACCAGGTAAAACGCGGCGGTCGCAACCATTACCGAGTGTATAAGCCCGAAGACGAACAATCTGCATAATGACAGGTGACCTTCGCATTTGATCACTATATAATGCCGCCCCACGTAACCACTGCAGGTGACAGTGATTAAAATAAAACACCAAAAGTTATGCACCCGTAGCTCAGCTGGATAGAGTAGGTGGCTTCGAACCACTTGGTCGGGAGTTCGAATCTCTCCGGGTGCGCCAATATTTCCTTTTATAACAATGGTTTGAAATCCTTTAGGTAGACTGTCCTCGGGTTTGAAACCGTTAGAATGCGGGAGTTTGCGGGAATTCCCATGACCACAATAACAGTCCTATGTTCACGATTAATTATGGCGTTCGGAAACACTCCGATGGTGAGGCAGCCCCCACCTGATGATGCTGAAGGGGCCTTGCCTTGCGTGCGGCTACTTCAGGAGTTCAGAGTGCAGTTGCCACCTTTGCCATAAAAAATACACTGCAGGCAACACCAGCAGGGTCAGCACCAGGGTGCTGATCATGCCGCCCACCATCGGTGTTGCTATGCGCTGCATGATTTCACCGCCGGTGCCGTGCCCCTGCATGATGGGCAGCAGGCCCACTGTGATGGCCGCGACGGTCATTACCACAGGGCGCAGGCGTTGCAGTGCGCCTTTGGCAATCGCATCTCGTAAGCCCTCCACAGTCGGGCCGCCTTGTTCATGCGCCTCAGCCAGGTAGCGTGTGCGGTGCTGGTTCAGATAAATCAGCATGATGACACCGATTTCCACCGCCACACCGGCCAGGGCGATAAACCCCACTGCGACAGCAACCGACAGGTCAAAGGCAAGCCACCACAGTAACCAGGAGCTACCGGCAATCGCCATGGGCAGCGTGGCCATGATGATCAAGACTTCCGCCAGCCCGCGGAACGCCATGTAGAGCAGGAATGCAATAATCAGCAGGGTCAGCGGTACCACCAGCGTCAAGCGCTCTTTTGCCCGCTCCATGTATTCGTACTGCCCGGACCAAGTCAGTGAATAACCAGCGGGCAAGGCCAGATTGTCCGCCAGGTGTTGCTGTGCGGCCTGGACATAAGAGCCAATATCACGCTCGGCGATGTCCACATATACCCACCCGGTAGGGCGCGAATTCTCGCTCTTTATCATCGGTGGTCCGTCTTGTATTTCTATATGTGCCACGTCACCCAGACGAATGCGTGCCCCTTGCGATGTTAATACGGGCAGATCCCTAATGGCATCGACCGAGTTGCGGATTTCCTGCGGGTAGCGCACATTGATCGGGAAGCGCTCCAGGCCCTCAATGGTTTCGGAAACATTCATGCCGCCGATCGCCGACGAAACAACTGCCTGCACCTCGTCGATATTCAGGCCATGGCGGGCCGCTGCCGCCCGGTCAATATCCACGGTAACATAACGCCCGCCGGCGACCCGTTCGGCAAACACGCTGGCGGTTCCCTGCACCTGCGGTAGCAATGCCTCGATATCCGCACCAATGTTCTGTATGACCGGCAATTCGGGACCGCCGATCTTGATACCCACCGGTGTCTTGATACCGGTGGCCAACATATCGATACGGGTCTTGATCGGCATAACCCAGGCATTGGTGACGCCTGGCAGATCCACCGTGCGCCGGATCTCTTCGCGGATGCTCTCGATGGTCATGCCCTCACGCCATTCCGACTCAGGCTTGAAGCGGATGATGGTTTCTATCATGCTCAGCGGCGCCGGATCGGTGGCGGTATCAGCGCGGCCGATCTTGCCGAACACCTGTGCCACTTCGGGTACAGACTTGATCAGGCGATCTGTCTGCTGCAGCAATTGTGTTGCCTCACCAATGGACAAGCCCGGCCGGGTGGTGGGCATGTACATCCAATCCCCTTCATCCAGTGGCGGCATGAACTCTGACCCGAGTCGGGACAGTGGCCAGATTGCTGATGTCATCACCAGGATACCGGCGGCGACCATCACCCAGGGCGCACGCATGACCAGCCTGATTACGGGCCGGTAAATCCAGCTCAGAAGTCGATTCACCGGATTTCTGTTCTCAGGCATGATTTTGCCTCGGATCAGATAGCCCATCAGTACCGGTACAACGGTTATCGACAGAATAGCGGCGGCAGCCATCGCGTAAGTCTTGGTGAACGCCAGCGGTGCAAACAGCCGCCCCTCCTGTGCCTCCAGCGTGAACACCGGCAGAAAGCTGAAGGTGATGATCAGCAGCGAGAAAAACAGGGCCGGACCCACTTCGGCAGAGGCTTTCGCAATAACACCCCAGCGGTCGGTTTTTGCCTTTTCGGGATCATGCTCCAGATGTTTGTGCACGTTCTCGATCATCACAATAGCGCCATCGACCATCGCGCCAATGGCAATGGCGATACCGCCCAGCGACATGATGTTGGCGTTAAGATCCTGGCCGCGCATGATCAGCAGTGCCGCCAATATCCCAAGCGGCAGTGTGGCAATGGCAACCAGTGATGAGCGCAAATGGAATAAAAACAGCGCGCAGATAAAGGCGACCACTGCAAATTCTTCAAGTAGCTTGCTGTAAAGGTTGTCGACTGATCGACCAATCAACTCTGAGCGGTCATAGGTGGGAACTATTTCTACCCCCTCTGGCAGGCTTGCCTGCAGCTCATACAGGCGCTGTTTCACGGCAGCGATGGTGGCCTGGGCATTTTCACCGGAGCGCATGACCACGATTCCTCCAGCCACTTCGCCTTCACCGTTCAGGTCGGCAACACCCCGGCGCAGCTGCGGACCGGTCTGCACCCGGGCAACATCGCCCAACAACACCGCAGTGCCGTCTTGTGTAACTTTTAACGGAATGGCCCGCAGATCATCCAGCCCCTGAATGTAACCGGTGGCCCGCACCATAAACTCGGTTTCCGCCATCTCGATGACTGAGCCGCCCACTTCCTGGTTGCCGGCCCGAATCGCCTGGTTCACCGCAGACAGCGTCAGGCCATAGGCACTCAGCCGATCCGGATCAACAATGACCTGGTACTGTTTGACCATGCCACCGACTGACGCAACTTCTGACACACCTGCCACGGTCTGCAGTTCGTATTTCAGAAACCAGTCCTGAATGGCGCGCAATTGCGACAGATCATGTTGATTGCTTCTGTCCACCAGGGCGTATTCGTAGACCCAGCCGACACCGGTAGCGTCGGGGCCCAGCGCCGGTGTCACGCCGTCAGGCAGACGCGAGCTGACCTGACTCAGGTATTCCAGCACTCGGCTGCGTGCCCAATAAGGGTCGGTATCGTCGCTGAAAATGATATAGACGTAGGAATCACCAAAGAACGAGTATCCGCGCACTGTCTCCGCGCCGGGCACCGACAGCATAGCGGTAGTCAGCGGATAGGTGACCTGGTCCTCGACCACCTGCGGGGCCTGGCCAGCGAAAGGCGTACGGATGATGACCTGAACATCGGACAGATCGGGCAGGGCATCGACCGGCATGGTGCGCAGGTTCAGCAACCCGGCCATGGTCAACAGCAGGGCGGCAACCAATACCAGCCCGCGATTGCGCAGGGAGGCGCGAATGACAGCTTCAATCATGGCGTGTCTCCCGGGCCTGACGTTGTCGCCGGGCGCAACGCCGTGATGCTGTAGCCGCCGGCAGGCATCGGCATAAAGTCGAATTCGATCTGATCGCCTTCGGCGACATCAGACAGATCAACGCTGGACATGATCTGGAATCCCATGACCATTGAAGGCCAATTCAGAGCAGGTATGGGACCGTGGTCCAGCGTCACGCGGTTGTCGCTTATACTTTGGATAGTCCCGGTGCCGGTCAGCGTGGCCGGGGCGGTGCCTGTGTCTTCTTGCTGGTCATTGACCTGTTCCGGGTCGAGGTCAGAATCAGAGCCAGCGGCGTTAAGTCTTGCCATTGCCTGCTCTCCATTAGCTTCGGAGTCCAGCAGAAACTGACCCGATGTAACGACCTGCATGCCATCGCTCAGCCCGTCCAGGACTTCAATCCGGTCACCGCGGGTCACACCGGTGCGAACCGGCTGTACCGTGAAACGACCATCGCCTGCGGCGAGCAACACCCGGGCACCCTGACCTGAGCGGATCACCGCTTCTGTTGGCACACTGACGACGTTGTGTCGAGTAGGGCCTTTCACCTGGACGCTGGCAAACATATTGGGTTTCAGCCTGTGGTCTGGATTGTCGATTTCCAGCCGCAACCGCAAACTTCGGGTGACAGGATCAAGTTCCGGATAGACAAGTGCGACTTGACCCTGCCATTGTTCGGCGGAGTATGCTGGGAATTCGGCAGTGACCGGCAAGCCCACCTCCATCCAGGACATGGCGGTGGACGGTACTTCGACATCCAGCCATATCCGGTCGAGTGAGGCCAGCGTCAGAATGGTATCTGCCGGTGTCACATAGCTGCCCTCGCGGGCGCCAATGGCCGATACCACCGCATCTGATTCGGCGCGATAGGCTAGTTGGGCACTGACTTCATTGCTGCTGGCAAGTTCCGTTACCTGCGCCGGTGTCACACCCAGCGCAAGCAGTCGATCTTCAGCCGCCTTGCGAAGAACGGCATTTCCGGCGGCGTTGAGGTATTCGCGCTGAGCACTGACCAGTCGCGGTGAAAAAAGCTGATACAGGATCTGGCCAGCGCTGACACGATCACCGACGCTGGCCACATTGAACTGTTCCAGCCAGCCCTCGGCGCGCGGGTGCAGCATCTGAATAGTTGACTGATCCCACGCGGTATAACCCACAGCATCAGCCTGCTGCCGGAACTCGCCCATGGTAACCATGCCCAGGCGTACACCCAGATTCTGCTGAACAGTGGCTGAGATGGTGACGCTTGCATCTTCATCATTGTCTTCATAAACCGGCACCAGTTCCATCCCCATAGGGGAGAGCCCCGGTTCGTCGCGTCGATAATCCGGGTCCATCGGGGCGACCCAATACAGGGGCTGCCTTGTTGTCGATGATGCATGCTCAGCAGAGATATTGGCTTGCTGGGGCATTAAAATGAAATAGGCAGCTACCAAAATCAGTGCAGCGACTACGATTCCGGCAAGTAACATGTTTCGTGTGTTCATGATTCTTCTCTCTTCAGCAGATGCCGCAGTTTTAGTGACCAGAGAACTCAAAGGGCCAAAGCCGCCCGCCTACCAGTCGATCTATTTCTGCATGGGCCTGATACTGGTCGGCCATGGAGCGGGATAACAGTAGTCGGGCCTCAAGCAGGGCCTGCTCAGCCTGAATAACATTGGAGAAATCCGCGATGCCCTCCTGATAGTCAGACTGTGACGCTGTCAGTGATTGCTGTGCGATAGGTATCAACTGCTCACGGCACAACTCGATGGCGTGTTGGGCTTCCTCGGCGCGTGATAGTGCTTGTTCAAGCTCGGCAAGCAGCTGATTGTGAAGATACTGGATGTCGGTTCGGGCACTGTTAAGTTGGTAGTCTGACGCGGCTTTGCGTGCAGAGCGCTTGCCAAAATCCAGGGGTATGTTGACTGATACGCCCACCTGCAGGCGCAGGTCGCTGGCATTCCACAGTTCGTTGTAACCCACATTGACCTGTACGTCGGGGAAGTCGTTTTTATAGGTCAGGTCCCGGTCTGCGCGCGCAGCATCGGCCTCAGCCCGAGCCCCCCGCAGTGCGGGATTGGCTTCTTCCAGCCAGCTGTGCAGCACTGTGTCGGCTGGCAACGTTGGCGGTTGCGGTTGCTCCTCGGTGGCGGCGAGCTCAGCCGCTGCCGGGCGATTGCGCAAGGCATTGATGCGGGCCCGGATGCGCCTGGCCTGCTGTTCAAGGACTATGTCGCGATGATCCGCCTGAATCCTGGCCGTTTGCACCTGAAGCAGATCCTGTTGCAGGCCGCTGCCGCTGGCGTACTGGGTTTCGATCACTTTCTCCAGTTCGGTAAGCAACTGTTGCTGTTCACGGTTGATGGTTAATGCCTGGTGAACATCCCACCAGCTTGCCCAGTGACGCCGGCCGGCGGCGATCAGTTGCAATTGCAGATCCTGGGTCATCAGATGAGCGGCTGTGCTTTGCGCTTGCGCGACCTCCGTGCGCAATTGCCGTTTGCCCGCCCACGGGAAATTTTGACTGAGTTGAATAACCTGACGTACGCCCAGGGTATCTCCCAGCGCACTGGGGATGTTGTCGCCGATGCTCGCCGGGGCAATGGCATAGTTTACCCGGGGGTCGTCAAGTGCGCCGGCGCTGACAATTTGTTCCTCGCGGGCCAGTGTCTCAAGTCGCTGAGCAGCCAGACCGGGATTCAGTTGGAGAATCTCCCGAATCAGACCTTCGGGGGTAAACCCTTCGGTCTGCTGCGCACTTGCGGGCAGGGAAACGAGCGTGATTGCCAGCCCAAGTGGAATCAGGGCGGCTGTTAATCGGGAAACAAAATACGAACCGATTTGTGTGTTTGTATGGTGCATGGGCAGAACTCCGTCATCGAACAAAAACCAGGAACGGCAGGCGTGTGCTGCCGCTCTGAAGTAGTTGTAACTAAGGAGTTCTGTTAAATACGGTAGCGCTGGGTTGCCTGGTAGACTGGCAGGGGAGTGCTGTGATCTCGGTCGTTGGACGGCACAGCATAGCCGCCAGTTTGCGCTGTCTGCAGCAAAGTGAAGACCAGCAAGGCCATGACTGGCGCCAGATTTTGTGTTCCCGGTTTGTCCTTGAGCAGGGCGTGGTCGTTGCCGGGGTCCGCATCAGCCTCGGGCGAAGCTTTGAGCTGTAATGATACCTTCAGTGTAAAACAAGTATCACTGGACGAGGCGGGAGTATCCGGTTTTTCAGTTACCTTGTTTTTGTGCATAGCAAGGCAGCACTCGTGCGCAGGCTGCGGTAGATCAGGCATATCCGGCATCATCGTGCAGGCGAAAGTCGACTGAACATTCAGAAGCAGGCTGGCTACAAAAAACCATGTGAGTAACTGGCGATATTTTGTATTTCTATGCATGACTATAACGACAAAGGTACAGAAAGTGCCACATCTGGCTGAGTTTAGTGAAGCAACGATATCCACTCCAATTAATAGCTTACCAAGCTTTACCGGCGAAGTATATTCATTGCATTGATCTGGATAGTATCGGCGAGATGTTAAAAAATTGTGCTCGCCTAACGGCAGGAACAATTTTAGGATTTTACCGGTAAAAAGAGTGTGAAAGACGTCTTATCCCGGACAGAAGAAGCCTCCACATGCCCACCATGTGCTTCAACGATGGATCTGACAATAGCTAGCCCCAGACCTGCGCCTTCACCCTGTCTTACACGAGAGGGTTCAACTCGATAAAAGCGGTCAAACAAATGGGACAAGTATTCGGCGGGAATCATGGGGCCAGGATTCTGTACACTAAGCGACATTTCGTGGTGAGAGGCGTTGTCGAGCAAAACCTTCACCTCTTTCCCCGGTGGAGTATACCGGATGGCATTCGACAACAAGTTGGAAATAGCTCGTCTCAGCATGGCGCGGTCACCCATGGTCATAGGTGCGCAACCCTCCAGCGTCAGGCGGATATTTCTCTCTTCTGCCAGTGCTTCGAAAAAATCAAAAAGTTCATTAACTTCATTGGTCAGGTTGAGGGGTACTTGCTCGGGTTTGAGCAGGCCATGATCACTTTTCGCAAGCCAAAGCATATCATTGACCATTTTGGCTAGCCGCTCCTGCTCTTCTAGATTGGAGTATAGTAGTTCGCGATATTTCTCGAGCGTCCTGGCCTTGCCTAGTCCAACCTGGGTCTGAGTAATAAGATTGGTAAGGGGGGTTCTTAGCTCGTGAGCAATGTCAGCGGAAAAATGCGATAGACGAGTAAAACTGTCCTCCAAACGACCGATCATATGGTTAAAAGATGTCACCAGATCTTTCAGCTCCGACGGAATTGCGGATGGATCGAGTCGCACGTGTAGTTTGTCTGCTTGAATGTCGCCCATTTTTGCAGACAGACCACGTAGTGGGGCATGGGCCTGATGTACACCATAGCCTGCAGCCAATAAAGTTATAACGCCAGCCAGACTCATGATGATCAATAAGCTTTGCCGAAAGTCTCGCAGAAACTGTAGGTGAAAGCTCATGTCAATGGCGCTAATGATGGTGTAGTTCTGTCCAGAGACTTCTAGCTGGCTGAGCACCCCTCTGTACGTCTTGGTGCCTTCGCGCCAGGTTTGTAAATTGCCAGGTTGTATCACATCGGTTGGTGTCAGGATACGTCCCGCTTGCGCCAAACCCGACCCTGCTCCGACAGTTTGGTACAGGATCTCTTCGTTGTTATTTCTTACTTGAAAATACACACCATGATGACCGGAGATGGCATTGGATAGGGCCGCGCGCAGGCGATCGGGCTGATTTCCTGCATTTTCCAGTGCATTCGTCACGGCGCTGGACATTACTACAAGTTGACTAGCATCTTGCTCGGAGAAATGATGCTCCACAGCATTCAGCACCAGAGTGCCAATCAGCATAAAACTCAGACCAATGGTCAGGCCAACGAACAGCATGACTCGCGCAGCAAGGGGGAGTGGGTATCGACTAATGGGTTTCATCGTTGGATTCCAGGTCCATTTTGTATCCCATCCCACGAACGGTATGAATCAATTTAGGCTGAAAATTGTCGTCGATCTTGGCGCGCAGGCGGCGAATCGCTACATCGATAACATTAGTGTCTGAATCAAAGTTCATGTCCCACACTTGGGAGGCTATGAGTGAGCGCGGTAGCACTTCACCTGGGCGACGCGCCAGGAGTTCCAATAGCGAAAATTCCTTCTGGGTCAGGAGTATTCTCTTGCCTGCGCGTGATACACGATGTTTGAGCGGATCAAGTGTCAGGTCCGCCACCTGAATCTGCTCTGCTGGTGAAGCCATGGATCGTCGGCGGAGTAAAGTTCGTATCCTGGCCAGTAACTCGGCAAATGCAAAGGGTTTTACAAGGTAGTCGTCGGCGCCCAATTCCAGGCCTTTGACGCGATCATCGACAGAGTCCCGAGCAGTAAGGAACAACACAGGGGTCTGATGCCCAGCATCTCGGTAAGATTGCATGATGCGCCACCCGTCTACATCCGGGAGCATTACATCGAGGATAATCAGGTCAAAAGACTCTGTCATGGCCAAGTGGTATCCGTCCAGGCCGTTGCGAACTAGCTCAACGACAAAGCCAGCCTCAGATAGGCCCTGGCGAATGTAGTTGCCAGTCTTTGTTTCGTCTTCCACTACGAGCAATCGCATAGCGTGCCTCTCCTGATTAGTGCCTTGCCACTATAGATTACTGCATCCGACAGTCAGATTACACGACGATTACAACAATGTAATGTAGACGTCATCCTCTGGACAGGTCGATTTCGCTACCCTTGTCAACTCTCAACTGGATTGTATCGGCACTATAAACGTATTGACGATAAAGGCATCGGCGAAAGGAGCTGCTCCTATGAAAAAGTCTGAACAACCATTTCCATTCCCAATCAATGTAAACCGGCGAAGGTTCGTACAGGGCTTGGCTGCTGGTGGCGTGCTGGCGGCCTTTCCCGCAGTGTTGCAGGCTGCCAGCCGGGCAGGCGCGACGTTGACTCACACGGGTACGGCGCCCGTGCTCAGCGGCAATCAAATTGAGCTTGTGATAGCTGAGTCGCCGGTGAACTTTACCGGTGAAGTCCGTATGGCAACGACTATCAACGGCTCTATACCGGCGCCGACATTGCGTCTGCGCGAAGGTGAGGAAGTCACCATTCGTGTGACCAATCACCTGGCAGTAGCGACTTCCATTCATTGGCACGGCATCATCTTACCCTACCAGATGGATGGAGTGCCGGGCATAAGTTTTGACGGCATAGCGCCTGGAGAAACCTTTGAGTACCGGTTCACGCTTCAGCAAAGCGGTACATATTGGTATCACTCTCATAGCGGTTTTCAGGAAATTACGGGAATGTACGGTGCTTTGATTGTAGAGCCTCGTGACGGCGAAACTATACGAGCAGACCGAGACTATGTGGTGCAGTTGTCCGATTGGACTGACGAAGACCCAATGCGGGTGTTTAGCAAACTGAAAGTCCAAAGCGATGTCTACAACTTCAATCAGCCTACTGTGCCTGGTTTTATGCGCGACGTATCGACGCTAGGCTTGGCGGGTGCTCTCAACAAGCGTCGCATGTGGAATCAGATGCGCATGAATCCTACTGATCTGGGCGATCTATCTGCCTCAACCTTAACCTACCTGATGAATGGTCAAACACCAGCAGGCAACTGGACGGGCCTGTTCTCACCCGGCGAACGAGTTCGATTGCGATTTATCAATGCTGCTGGCAATAGCTTTTATGATATTCGAATTCCTGGCTTGAAAATGACCGTAGTCCAGGCCGACGGTCAAAATGTCGAACCAGTTTCTGTTGATGAGTTTCGGTTTGGGCCCGGGGAAACCTATGATGTGGTGGTAGAGCCCGAAAATGACGCCTATACGATCTTTTCGCAAAGCATGGAGCGTACCGGCTACGCCAGAGGCACACTCGCAGTTCGGCATGGACTTACGGCACCGACACCGGCGCTTGATGCCGTAGAATGGCTGGCAATGCGCGATATGATGGGTTCGATGGATCACGCCGGCATGAATCACAATGACATGGGTATGGACATGGACCACGGTGAAATGGCGATGGACCACAGTCAGCATGTCATGCATTCCAATCCTTTAGCCATACCCTCGTCCAGCGTCAACCACGCGCGTTCCGAATACGGGCCATCTGTAGATATGCTTGTCCATACGCCCCGTACCAATTTAGACGACCCGGGCGTTGGTCTTCGACAAAATGGTCGACGTGTGTTAACCCTTGCCGATTTGAAGACTATCGGCGGACCAGTTGATCAGAGACTGCCGACTCGGGAGATCGAGTTGCATTTGACGGGCAACATGGAACGGTATAGTTGGTCTTTTGATGGACTAGAGTTCGGCCAGAGTACCCCGATATCAATGAAACATGGAGAGAGGATTCGGGTGATTCTGCAAAACGACACCATGATGACCCATCCCATGCACCTGCATGGGATGTGGAGCGACCTGGAGAACGACCAGGGTGACTTCCTTGTGCGGCGTCATACGATTCCGGTGCAGCCGGCACAACGAATAAGCTTTCTCACCACCCCTCATGACCTTGGGCGTTGGGCCTGGCACTGCCATTTATTGTTTCACATGGACGCAGGCATGTTCCGGGAGGTGGTTGTATCGTGATGTATAAAATTAACATTTGCAGCTCTAGTAGAGTCTTGATGGTTTTTGGTTCGTTGATCATGCCAGTTGCGCTTTGGGCGCAGCCGAATGACCCACATGCCGGGCATAACCTGAACCCGATGGTAGACGCCCATGCAGGGCATGCGGACTCAGAGGTGGCAACGGCTTCTTCGGAAAGTCCTGCGACTAATAATGGCGTTATGAACCACGGTCAGATGCAGATGCAAGGAGCGGAAGCACCTGCGGACGCGCGAGACCCCCATGCGTACTCCGATGGTTATTCGCTAACTGAGGGGCCCTACGCCCGACCAGGTCCACGGCAACTGAAACTGGCCGATGAGCATCAGTTCTGGTCAGTGTTGGGCGACCGGTTGGAATATGATCCAGACAACAAGACCGCTGTGTTTGATCTTCAAGGCTGGTATGGGTCCACCTACAACAAAGCTGTTGTCAAACTAGAAGGCGAAGTCGAGGAGGGCACATTAAAGGAAAGTGAGACAGACCTGCTTTGGGCGCGTGCCCTGAATGCCTATTTCGACACACAACTGGGTGTGCGTTTCGATAACAATGATGAGGGTGAGGATCGCCAATGGCTGGCAGTTGGTATCCAAGGACTCGCACCATACTGGTTCGAACTTGATGCAACGGCATATATTGCGGAAGGTGGGCGCTCAGCGCTGACCTTCGAGGCTGAATACGAACTATTGTTTACGCAGCGGTTAATTTTGCAGTCACGAGCCGAATTGACGTTTTATGGTAACGACGATTTATCGAATGGGGTGGGAAGCGGTCTTTCAACTTCTGCTTTAGGAATGCGGCTACGTTATGAGTTTTCACGTCAATTCGCGCCCTATTTCGGATTCGAGTGGACAGGGAGTTATGGTAAAACTGCTGACTACCAAAGAGCAGAGGGGGCGCCGGTGCGTGACACTCGCCTGGTCGCGGGTGTTCGGTTCTGGTTTTAACAATCAATACATTATCGGGAAATGAATATGAGAAAAGTAAACCGGTTGACAATTTTACTGTCGAGCTTGATTTTGTTGCAAACGGGTGCGTTGCGGGCCCATACAGAGCTCTCCGAAATCGTTCCAGCGGAGGGTGCCGTGATCAATATGCCGCTATCTGCATTGGAACTAAACTTTAATGCAGATGTTCGACTTTTGCGTCTGGCCCTTTTGCATGCAGGACAACACTCAATAGATATTGGATTTAATCCCACCGCCGACACGAAGCGTCAATTTGTTGTGCCACTGACAAACCTTCAACAAGGACAATACGAGGTGGAATGGACAATTATGGGGGCTGACGGCCACACGATGGACGGCAGCTCTGATTTCACCCTGACGTCGGACGCGATGTCTGCGCACGGCAATCATATGCAAAATATGCAGAGCGAGGACACATCCGATATGGGGCACTCCGAACACGGGCACGCTCACTGATATGAGCCCCTGGGATATCTGGTACTTGGTCAGTAAATTGCTTGTCCTGGTTGGCGCAAGCACTGTTTCTGGTGGTACATTCAGTCTTTATCTGAGCCGGGATTTCGGAGACGACATCAGCGGGCGAATGCGTCGCTATATCATCCTTGGGGCAATGCTTGGAGCTGTGGCGACAATGGTGACATTTCTAACGCAGCTCGGCGCAATCAATCAAAACGGGTTGCGTGGCATGTTTGATCCTCAAATGGCTTTGATCATCGGTCAGTCACCACTCGGCTATGCCACAGGGACAAGGTTCGCCGGTTTTACGATCGCGATTGCCGCGATGCTAATGTGGCAATATCGTGAACGATCTCGGCTCTACTACCTGTACGTTGTGTTTGGCCTTAGCGCTCTGGCATCACTGTTTTTTTCGTTTACTATGATGGGGCATATCGCCGAACTTGGCATTCTTCCCCGTCTGAGCATTGTGATTCATGTTGCAGCCGCTCTTCTGTGGATAGGGTCTTTGTATCCCTTGTGGCTTTTGTGCAACGCAGATGTTTCGAGTGCAAAGTTAAAGACTGTTATGGAAAAATTTGGTCGGTTTGCCATCTATTTAGTGGCTTTGTTGCTCACTGCGGGCGTGTATTTGCTGACTCAGCTACTGTCCTCAATCGACCAATTGTTCAGTACCCCGTATGGTCAAGCCATGCTTATTAAACTACTTGCTGTGGTTGCTCTGTTGACGCTGGGCGCTTTAAATAAATTTTTTCTTGTCTCTCGTCTGTACGTAGACACTGGCAGACAAAGTCTGGCTCGCTCTATTGGGTTGGAAATGGTAATGGCGCTGGGGATACTGGCCATGACGGTCCATTTGACTACGAATGTTGGACCTTAATGCCGTCCACCGTCCACCGTGCGCAAGGGGAGGAGGCATAAATTAAATCTCGAGTCCGGCCCGACAGGCTAATCCGCTAATACAGGAGAGCGTTGAGCATGGTATCCGACGACAAAAATGATCGCAAATCAAGCTACGCCAAAGACAGTTTAACGTTGGGCGGCATCGTGATGCTGGGCACTGGTGTCATGATAGGTGCAGGTATCTTCGCGTTGACAGGGCAGATGGCACAAATGACGGGCGTATTGTTTCCGTTGGCATTTCTGGCTGCCGCGGTAATCGTGAGCTTCAGTTCGTATTCTTACATCAAGATATCCAATGCCTATCCGTCTGCCGGTGGCATTGGTATGTACCTGCACAAGGCATACGGGAACCGACTACCTACCGCGTTCAATGCTTTGTTAATGTACTTTTCAATGGTAATTGCGCAAAGTTTCCTGGCACGTACATTTGGCGCGTATACCATACAACTCTTTGGCGGTGATGATACTGGTCTGATGATTCCTGTGTTGGGCGTGTCTCTAATAGTTGCAGCCTTTTTGGTCAACTTGTCCGGGAATCGATGGATTCAGGGTGTCGCCTCTTTTATCGGGATCCTGAAGATAGGCGGTATACTGATTTTCGGATTAGTGGGGGTATGGATAGCAGACAGCCTCGCTGTTGATTTCTCGAACTCAAGAGAAACAGGCACAGTCGGCAACTTTCTGGGCGCTACCGCTCTGGGTATTTTGGCTTTCAAAGGCTTCACCACGATTACCAATAGTGGCTCGGAGGTTAAGGACCCAACACGGAACGTCGGACGCGCCATAGTGATTTCCATTGCAGCCTGTGTGGTGATCTACACCCTGGTAGGCTTTGCGGTTGCGAGCAACCTCTCGCTTGCCGAAATCATCGAGACACGAGACTATTCGCTTGCCGCCGCCGCACGGCCAGCGCTGGGTGAGTATGGTGTGTGGTTCACGGTAGCCATTGCCATGATGGCCACTGCCGGCGGAATCCTTGCCAGCGTATTTGCAGTGTCACGTATGTTAGCCATGCTGACAGAAATGAAGCTTGTTCCGCATCGCCACTTTGGTATGCCCGGCAGTATACAGAAACACACACTGGTCTACACCGTAGTTTTGGGGCTGGTTTTAACTGCATTTTTCGATCTGTCCCGAATAGCTGCGCTGGGTATTGTGTTTTACCTGATCATGGACATTGCCATCCATTGGGGAGTGCTGCGTTATTTACGCGAGGATATAAATGCCAATGCTTGGGTGCCTGTTGTGGCGATTCTGCTTGATTTGCTCGCGCTTGGTGGTTTCGTCTGGGTTAAGCTGAACACGGACCCCTTCGTAATCGGGGTTGCAGTTGTTGCAATGATCGTGATTGCAGTTGCCGAGCAAATCTTTCTCAAGAGAACTTCGGAGGCACGAGATGCCGGGGGTGACGAATCTCATGAAGGTCATCACTAAAAACGAAAAATGAAATGGAGGATAGCACCATGATGGGGAATGAAATGGCGGGAAATACAATGTGGGCAGAACACTGGCTGTGGATGCTGGTAATCGCAATTGTGGCTGTGATCCCGGCGTGGCGTATATGTCAACGTACAGGGTATCCAGGTTTTTTAGGATTTTTGATACTGATACCCTTGGTGAATCTGGTTCTGTTGTACTTTCTTGCTTTTGCTCAATGGCCGGCGGAGAAAGCCCGGCGACATGATGAGTGAATAACCTGGTATCTAATCGCTGAATTAATAATGATCAGCGAACGTAACGTAATATTTATCAAGGAAACATCTGGCATGGAAATCAAAACGTTTTTCGATCTGATCGAATGGTCCCGCTCATTGCATGCGCAACTGGCGCAATGCCTGTCACACTGTGCGAAATTGCACCATGAAGAGCGCACGGCCATGCTGCTGGAGTATCTTGCGTCCTGTGAAACTGCCATGGAAAAAATGGTGGCTGGCTTTGAACATCAGGCTGATCCCAAGGCGGCAAAGACGTATGTCTACGATTACATTCCTCATAATCCGATTAAGACACATCTCGATTGTGATGATCACTACGCGAAAATGGATGCTGATGCGATCAGCGCTGAAGTCATCGATTTTCATGAGCAAGTCATTGAGTTGTACCGCACTCTGCTGCGCAAGGCAGAGATCCCAGAAGCTGCTGAGCTGATGCAACTGCTGCTCGACATGGAGGAAAATGAGACAAAGCTGTTGGTGCGGCAAATCGGAAGGATGGATGATTTGTAAGAAAGACTGCTGCTCGCGAAATTTCGCAGCATGGCCTCGGTTAAATCAAAAGTTGTCGATTTGTGCCCTGCTTTTGATATTCACAGAGTCATCCAATAGCATCAGGGGAGCGAAGCCGCCGCCTGGCGTACGGAAATTGGTGGTCTGGCCCTGATAAAGCCTGGCCGCCGCCAGCAACACGGCGCCGCGATAGGTATACAGGCGCACATCAACCTTGAGCATCTGCCGCTCTCCATTAACCATGACGACACGTTCGGAAGGCGGTACAAAGGCCTGAGCGATGTAATAGCTGTCAAGAATACGGGCAAAGGTGCCTTGGGTCAGTTTGCTACCGCGGTAGACGCCCTTGCTGCCATGACCGGCCACCGGTTTGAAAAACCACTGTTTGCGCTGTTGCCAGAGCTCATCGCCGTTGGCAGCGGTGACCGGTACCGTGCGAGGAATGCCATGGTGCAGCAATTCAGCGTGTTCGGCGCTCAATCCCCATTCCAGCAGGGTGTCACGATCTGATAACAGTGCCAGGTTGCGTTTGTCTGCGCGAAGCGCATGGACAAAGGGATTAGGCGTGATGACAGCACTGCCGTCCAGCCACGCCGAGCGCAGGGCCGCGTGATCAGGTGCTTCCAGTCCGAAATCTACCAGGCGGTTATAAACCATGTCGATCTCTTTGTCGCCGCTATACAGTGCGGCTGCCTCATATATGAAGTCTGAGGGAGACAGTATCAGTGCATCGAAGCCATTATTCTGCAACAACTGTTGTGCCAGTCTGAATTCCGGATAGAGATATTGTTCGGTCGGGTGCTCGTCGACTATCGCTATAGTTGTGGGTCGGCCGCTGCCGCGCTGTGCACGCCATTCACTGTTGAATTGTGCAATCACAGCAGCGTTGAAGCCTTCCGCGCCGGACACGCGCGTTGAGCCGCCACAACATTGAATCTGAGCATGTCCTAGCACGGCGTTGAGGAATGCGCCACCGGCATTGGTATTGACTTCGATAAGGCGAGGACCATCCGCCCCCAGGTGGAAATCGTAACCCATAAATGCGCCGGACAGTCCCGGATCGATCTGCGCGCTTTGTGGCGCCCAGGATAATACACGACGCCGATAATCGGGGAGTGTGGCCGCAGCTTCCAGGGCATGGACAATGCCTTGCATGTGTCCCAGTATCTGCTCAGGAATAAACACTGCGGTATTCGAGAAAAATTGCTGCCAAGCAGCACTGGAGAGGATTTCGTCGGCGTTGTCACCCAGTTGATCGGTGATATTGTGAGCGATTGCTGGCCGGTCAAGTGTGACGCAAATGCAGTGCTGGTTCAGCCTTTCCGCTTCTGTTGGGTCGGAAGAATTATCGATAGAGGACAAAGCCTGCTTCTCCTGAAAACTGATACCGGGAGGCATTGTACAGCTTTTGTCAGAATCACGTCATTGTTGCGGGCAAAAGTCGGTGGCTCAACTCAAGAATACTAATCACCGCCTCTGTCAGGCCATGAAAGGCGCGAAAAGGGAGGCGAACTCGATCACCTCATTTCGCTGCTACGTTCTCCCTTTTGTCTTGCTGCCAATAGTCCCGCGCGATTAGCTAGGTTTGTAAGGACGGAGAGCGATGTGGCCAAGCATGTGTCGGCGCGCCAGCCACATTATCATCGGTGACAACAGCAACCATTGCAGCACAGGGGTCAAGCCCACGTCCAACAGCGGAATAATTGGCATAGAGTCGGCATACGTCCATCGTTCCAGAGGACCAGTCGCTAGCCATTCGAGTACGACTGTGACGACGAGGCAGGACGACCGCAGGTTTTCGATCGCCCCTGAGGAGCCATTGTCGGGTGCTGCAGGTTACCGATGCCAACCAGAAGCTGACTAGCAGAATCACGACGTCACCGCCCGTGGCGCGTGTACATAACCAAACCACCGAAGCGTGGGATGCCTCTGCCATTCCGCTATACCAAGGCACCTGAAGCATCTCCCATAAGAAATGCGTCAGAAGCCCGAACCCCGCCAGAGGAAGTTCTGGAAAGCGGGGGTTGTGTCTGTGTTCCGGACTATCGATTGCTTCTTCGAATATTCTTTTGATCATACCTTTCTCAGTTCGGTGATTCCCCTCCAGGAACCATACAGGCCAACAACGGTAGGTCGCCAGTTGACCATGAGTTAGGGCCAAAAAATGTGTCAGGATTTAGTTGGCCGGAACAAATGCCGCG
Organism: Pseudohongiella sp. O18; assembly: GCF_021729085.1. GTDB lineage: Bacteria > Pseudomonadota > Gammaproteobacteria > Pseudomonadales > Pseudohongiellaceae > Pseudohongiella. The sequence goes on from NZ_JAJSAR010000002.1 coordinate 54,496, forward strand.
GGCACCATGACAAAAAAGACTTATAAGCGTTAAAAATGTCAATGTTTGCCTTTTGTGAACCAGCGGTATAAAGAGACAAACAAGACCGCGATATACCAACCGTACAAATAAACTTCTACCAATCCAATCAAAAATCCCGTCCACGTAAGCCATTCAAAACCAGGCAGCAACGGCGCCCACGCCTCATACATGCGCATCTGTCCCGGGGCGAGTAGACCAAAGCCAACACACAGCAGGTAGCTGATTACCAGCAGCAGTGACAGGGTGTTACCTACCGGGATGATACGTAAATGGATATCAGGTGCGTTCGAACTGTTCATAACTAGTTTCCTCGTTTCCTTGTGGTAAAAAAACTGGATTCTTTTTGGGTCAGACGTTGTTCCAGATATTGATTGCTCTCATCGATTTCTTCATAGGGCGTAGTGGTTTAAGTGGCTAAGAGGGCATTACTGTATCGTTAGGATCCAGGACAGCGTCGCTTGCGTGCATCAGGGCAATACCAAAAATGATCACAATGATTCCCAAGATCTGGACAAGTTGCAGCCGTTCTTCAAAGAACAAATAGCCAATCAGCAGGCCAAACGCCGGGGTCAGGAAGCTGAAAACGTTCAGTTGATTCAAAGGCGCACGAGCCAGTAGCCCGAACCATAAGAATACCATCGCGGCTGTCGCCAGAGCAGATAGAATGAGCAGGGAACCGGTGAATCGAAATGTCCACCGAATATCCCATTGTTCACCGCCGATCGCGGATGCAAGCAAAAGTATTCCGCCGCCTATTAACAACTGGACGGCCATGGGTGCGGCAATTGATCCCCCTGCACGCTTTTTTAACAGGATGTTGCCGATGGCTACTCCGAAAGCGCCCATAAGAACCCAGATGATTCCCCACAGATAACCGGCATTGTTATTGTCAAATCCGGACCAAGAAAGCAAGGCGACGCCCAAAAAGCCGATGAAAAGCCCGGCTATGCCCTTGGTCTTCAACGTCTCCCCCAGCCAAGCGGCGGCGATCGCCGCAGCAATCAAGGGCTGCGTACTTGCCAGAACAGTTGCCAGTCCCGGAGACAGATGTCCGGCCCCTAGAAACATCCCGCCAAAGCCCATCGCCGTGTACGACAATCCGATGAGGCCCAACTGCCCCAGGTCTCGTAGGTTAAAAAGATACGGCTCGCGCAGGCGCTGCATCAGGTACACCGCAAAGAGTAGTCCACTGGCCAGAAAAGCACGCAAAGCAGCAAGCAGCAAGGGTGGGGCATCCGGGAGCCCGGTCACGATGAACGGAAAGCAGATGGCCCAGAGCAGTGTAACCACTAGCATCCATGCGACATTGGTCAACTTTAGATAGGAGCCCATGGTGAATCAACCTAACTCGCGGATTGCGAGGAGCAGAAAGTGATTTTCATCGTTTATTTTATGCTTCTAGTTATTATTTTTTCCGTTTTTGATTCTCTTTCCTACCTTCTTCCATGCCGCGGTGATAAGCCTCTTCTTCATTCTGGTGATTATGCTCACTTTGGCTGTGGCCTTCCCCGCCGCCGTGTCCCTTGTGCATGAAGATGTGCATCAGTGGGCAAAGCAGAATGATCAGAAAGGGCAAGTACGGAAGGACGTGAGCGCTATGCTCAGCGAAGATAAAATACAGAGCTGTCCCTACAAGAATGATTGTTGTAATACCGTGCAAGCTCGTCCAGTATCGGGTTTTTATTGCCATAGACTATCTCCTGTACCGTCCATTAGACAGAGTTTTTTACCTTGGTGTCCGATCGATCATTTGTCTACATTCAGCTTCACCCGCTTAAGGCGCAAAGAGTTACCGATCACCGACAGGGAGCTGATGGTCATGGCAATCACCCCGATCATGGGGTGAAGCAGCCCAACAGCAGCTATCGGGATGGCTGCCAGGTTGTAGAACCAGGCCCAGAACAGATTTTCGACAATTTGGCGGAAGGTGGTACGATACATGCCCTGCTCTGAAGTATGGATAATTTCACCAATATCTTTCACTGAAAACCCCAATTGACGAGCGCTCAGGATAAACCGCAATACACGCCTGTCCTTTGCGCCGTATTCCTTGTAGCCGTTGGCAGGTGACTTGTTCGGCTTAAGGAATCCGATACGGGTGTAGTAGCGCGGTGTGGCCGGTCACCCCAATCACCTCGGCTAGCTGTTTGACGCGCATCGTAGTGCCTTATTTTTCATCGCTCCGGACAAATTTAGTTATCCACGAACTTCAACAATATGATTTGAGTCAAACGCAGAAGTTGTAGCCCCGGATGTTAATACACTTGTCCTAATCATAAGGCTGTGTCCTGCACCCAGGTCAAGGTCCATATAACGCTAAAAATGTTTCGTAGCCTGACACTCGTATGATTCCAGGGATAACAATCCTGTAATGCTGTAAAGTTTTCACAAAATTTGATGAGACCAGTCTTTGATTTCGGATGTATGAATGGTCTTCAGAAAATTGACAGTCATAGTGACTGCGGTTATCCCAGAATACTTGTCTTGACAAGCATCCATATGCCCATGCCAAGCATCATGAAGTTTTCTGTGAGGGAAATAAAACCCAACGGTACATTGCTCTCGCCCCCGACGCAGGCGCACTTGAGCTCTCGTTTTTCAATGTATACGGCTTTGAACACCGAGACGGCACCCACAGTCCCTATGAACAAAGCAATGGGTATCGAAATAAATGATAGTACACCGGCAATCATTAGTATGCCCGCCAGGCCTTCACCATAGGGATATAGGTATCCGTAAGGCACCCATTTTTGGGCCATAAGGTCATAGTTCAGGAACATAGTCGAGAAGCTTTCGACATCGCGTATTTTCAGGTACGCAAGACTGCACATTGAAAAAGCGATGAACCATTCAAAAGTGCGCAAAGTCAGCCATTGTCCTTCAGCAACTGAGGCCGCCCCTACGGCCATCAGAAAGCTGATTGAGAACAGGGTGATAACGGGCCAGTAAGTTGTCTCGTCACCGCTCTTCGGATCTTTTCCGAAAAAGGTCTGCAGTTCGTCATATCCGCCAACCCGGCTTCCATTGATGAAAGCCTGTGGCGTCGTGTCTACATCGTGTTCGGCTTTGAACGCGTCGATTTCGTCCCGGTTTTTCAAGTGATGATCTTCCACGTGAAACCCTTGGGCCTCCAATAAGTGTTTCGACTTTAAGCCGTAGGGACAGAGATGGTCTTTCATTACCATACGGTACAGCTCAGCTGTTTTTGTGTCTGACATCTGTGCTTCCTCCATATACAACTGATTTGACAGATTGCTAAGCGTCTGAAGTGTAAGTTTACTGATTGTAAAATTACACTTCTGTCTAGAAAGTGACCCAAAGATTACAAATATGTAATCTTTGGGTCACTTTCTCAGATAGGGCGGCAGGCTGCCCATGTCGGGCACCACAAACTGACCTATATTACTTGCACGCTGCGTATCAAGTGCTTGCGAGTGCGTTGAAGGATTTTGCTTAGTCATGTCGATTGCTCCGATTAGCAGTTACCGTTCACTCGCGATGTAGCAGTATCGCCAAATTCTTGTATTAGATGGCAGATCATCTCTCCTGTTGGAGTTAGATTCAGTTTTTGACTCCATGTCTCTACGGCGTTGAGCATGCGTTGCCGTAATCGTGCAATGTCGTGAAAGCTTTTTTCGTTCTGTTCCAGTCGTTGTTGGTTAAGTCGTCTTGCCAAAAGGCAAGATGACACACCCTATTCGGCACTGTGGGCGGGATAAGCAAGACACTTTTCCCCGTGCGCGATCATTTTTTATCGGCAACCACTTCATCTTCGGCTTCATGACCATAGCACCATCTCCGGGGTCCAAACACGTTACATAGGTCCAAAAAGTCTCTATTCGTGTATCCCTAATACAAGAAGCGTCTTGTCCCAAAGCGGCTTTGACCATCCCCGGATTTTCCGATGTGCGCCAGTACCACAATGAACAGAAAAGCTGGACAAGGACATGTAGTCGCACCGAATTCTGGAAGCCTGCAACCCCAGATATGGCTTGGCGAGAAATCGGTTTGGAACCTCATATGGGTGCCATGCTGTCTATGTTCGACAGCGAACGGACGTCGAAAAATTTAACATCTATAAAGGTAGTCCAACCGTTGCGTTTTACGCACAGCAAGCTTTGACCTTCCGTGGTCATCAGACATGAAACTTCGAATTACTCAACCCAAAAGAAGATAACCCCATATGAAAACTTCAATACTCGTTAGTGCAATCCTTGCCTGCACATTGTTGACGCCGATCGTAATCGCACAGCAAGAAACGAAGCCGGCTAATCAGTCGATGAACATGGACATGGACAAGCGGATGGACCAGATGCAGGGGAACATGGAGAAAATGCAGCAACAGATGGAAAAGCTGCATACGACCACCGATGCGGGGGAATGGCATCAATCAGATAGGCGTTAACGCTTATCTGCATCAGAGTGCCAAGCAGCAGGGTTATGGTGTGCCCCAGCGCAAACAAGCTGACGTAGAGGGCTACATCCTTGAATCGATGGAGGAAAAAAATCACACCGACCAAAAACAAGAGATCGTCATAGCCGGTGACTAAAGGAGATTGGGCGGAGGGACGGCGGGGGCGTAACTTATTGAGTTGTGATCGAGCCGGTACCGAGCGACCGGCGGAGAATCAGCCCTGAAAAAGTCCAGAGCCAATAAGCCAAGTACATTCATGTTTAATTGAATGTCTATACCGTGTTTGTGTTCATGATCATGTACGTCGCCAGCGGTTTCGTGCTGTACGGCCCCAGATAGTCGTGTGATCATGACTATGGTCATCAGCATGTGCATGGTGATGATTGTGTTGAATGGCTTTGCCCAACGGATGCTGCTCATCTGGCATGGCGGCTGCCTCAATGGCTCCGAATGCCAACGAGTAGTGCATGACCAGCATCAATGCGAAAAAAACTGTGCGGTACACGGAAATGGCTCTTTATGAGTTATCCTAAAAATCCTATCTCTGTGTTCGATACAAGGTCAAACCATGTTCGCGGGAATCTTGTAAAATTCGAAAGTTTTTCTTTTCCACGTGAATCTGGTAAGCTAAGAGATGAATTCTTGGTGGGTTTTATGATCAAACGCTGTTTCATTTTAGCGGTAGCGCTCATGATTGCTTTGCAGTCAGTGATTTCTATTGCCTATGAAGAGCAGCTTCACCACGCGTCAGCACCGCACCATGAACATTCATTGGCGTCGGCTGACATCGAAAGAGAAGTACATAAAAGCTATCCCTCTCAAAATGAGTCTCATCACTCCAGCGCTGATTGTCATCACAACCATAACTGTTTTCATATGGGTTTGGTGATACCACAGACATCTCTTCCTGCTACTGCCGAGGCTTCAGTTGTACTGGTTTATCGAGCCAGCTTGCTGAAAGGTATCCACCCCCCACTGCTGCGCCCTCCGATCGCCTGACACTGCTTATATCTTCCCTGATCAGGGAATAGCTGTTTTTCAGACTTTCGTAGGAGCATTCTCATGCCTTCCAAATTGCCCGTGTATGCGGCGAGATGCGCATTGTCGTATCGTATTTTTTTCCTATTGTTGTGGGCGGTTATTGTATATCCGCTCAATTTCACTACCGTCCAGGCGGCAGATAACACGCTCACCTTGAGCGATGCCATGTCCCGCGCTATGGCGCAAAATCCGCGGTTACAGGTCTTTGACCTGCGTCTTGATGGACTTCAGGGGCGCCGAATCACGGCCGATCTGAGTCCGGCACTGGAAGTCGGCGCTGAGGTCGAGAACTTCCTCGGTACCGCAGATGCGCGCGGCCTGGTGGGCGCGGAGCTTACCCTGACACTGTCGTCAACTCTTGAACTTGGCGGGCAGCGGCAGGCACGAGTCAGTGCAGTCGATTCGCGGCGAGAACTTGTAGAGGCGGAACGTAGGGCGGAAACCCTTGATCTGCTGGGGCAAGTCGCTCAACGTTTTGTTGCTACCCTGGCATTGCAGGAGAAACTTCAACTTGCTGCTGATGCAGTGTCACTGGCTCAGTCGACACTTGATATCGTTACCCGGCGCGCCAATCAAGGCGCTACATCCCAGGCTGAGGTATTGCGGGCCAGGGCTGCGCTGACGCAAGGCCAGATTGAACAGTCACGCCTGCAATCGGAGCTGGTTAGTCGAAAGATGGCACTGGCTCTGTTGTGGGGGGACACCTCGGCAGAGTTCGGCCAGTTGCAGGGTGATCTGTTTCAATTCGGGTCTTCCGACAGTTTTGAGACCTTGTTCCAGCGCGTCAGCGACAGCCCTGCCATTCAGGTCTATGCCAGTGAACAGCGAGTGCGCGAAGCAGAGATTCAATTGGCCCGTAGCCAGTCTGAAAGCGACATTGGCTGGCAAGTGGGTGTCCGACGCAGGGAAGATACTGATGACTTCGCATTTACAGCTGGATTTTCCGTGCCACTGTTCCCAGTCCAGCGTAACCGTGGCGAAGTTCGCGCGGCACGAGCGGCCCGCGACGAAGTCAGGTATCGACGCGAGACCACGCTGCTGAACCTGCATTCATATCTGTTTGATGCCTATCAACAAAGGCAGCAAAGCATAGCCGCCGTGGAGCGGATCCGCAACGAGATGCTACCCGATCTGAGCGAGGCGCTAACTCAAACCCGCGAAGCTTATGAAAGCGGGCGCTACAGCTATGTGGAATGGATGGCCGCACAACGTGAATTACTCGCCGCACAGCGTGCTCTGGTCGACTCCGCAGCAACAGCGCTGCTGAATCAGGCCTTGATCGAACAACTTACAGCCCAGCCGCTGGCTGATCGCTGAAAAAGGACAATGACTATGAGAAACGTTAATTTATTACTTATTCTTGCCAGTCTATGTGCAATGACATCAGCTCCGATGCTTGCCGCACAAGATACTCATGAACATGAAGAAAATGCTGAACACCAGGATCATGAAGAAGCCGGTGAACACGAAGAGTCGGAAAGCGCCCACGTGGAAATCTCAGCCAGCATGGCAGAGCAGGTCGGTATCCGTAGCAGAGAAGCCGGTAGCGGCACCCTGGTACGTACATTGGTCAGCTATGGGAGACTAACGCTGGACCCAGACACCATTGTCCACATTCGGGCCCGGTTTCCGGGGCAGATCGTTAATGTAAACGCAGGCCTGGGCGATAGCGTCGAGGCCGGTGATCGGCTGATTACTATCGAATCGAATGACAGCCTTCAAACCTACACGGTGACAGCGCCTATAAGTGGCACCGTACTGGAGCGCAACGCCAATCTGGGCGGAGTGGCCATGGAACAGGCTCTGTTCACCATCGCCCCGCTTGATATCTTGTTGGCAGAGCTGAAAATCTTTCCGGGCCAGCGCCAACAGGTGGCTCCCGGACAGATGGTCCGTATCGATACCGGCGATACTCAAATCGAGGCCAGCATTCGCGACATCCTGCCGCAAGGCGATGACTCTCCCTATGTCATTGCCCGAGTGCAAATTGACAATTCTGATGGCTTGTTAGCCCCGGGGCGTCTGGTTACCGGACACATCGTGGTGGAGCGTATGGAGGCACCGCTGGTTATTGAGAGACGTGCATTGCAATCCTTGGACAACTCGCAGGTTGTATTCATACACGAAGGTAACGCATTTGAAGCACGTCCTGTGGAGCTCGGTCTCACCGATGGCGAGTTTGTCGAAGTCCTGTCCGGATTGAGGACAGGTGAGCGCTATGTGGTCGACAACAGCTACCTCATCAAAGCCGATATTGAAAAATCCGGCGCAGAACACGCCCACTAAGCCAGGAGGCCACCATGATTGATGCAATCGTCCGCTTCTCGGTTGAGAGGCGGTATCTTATGTTATCCCTGATTCTGGTGCTGATTGGTGCGGGGGTCTGGAGTTTCCAGCGCCTGCCTATTGATGCGGTGCCGGATATTACCAATGTTCAGGTACAGATCAACACAGAAGCCCCCGGCTATTCGCCTCTGGAAGCCGAACAACGTATCACCTTCCCGGTCGAAACCGCGTTGTACGGGCTGCCGAATCTGTCCTACACCCGTTCGCTGTCACGCTACGGCTTGTCCCAGGTCACTGTTGTGTTTGAAGAGGGCACGGATCTCTATTTCGCGCGTAACCTGATCAATGAGCGACTTGGTTCCATCAAGAGTGTCCTGCCGCCGGGCATGGAGCCAGAAATGGGACCTATCTCTACCGGTCTGGGCGAGATTTTTATGTACACCGTGGATGCTATTCCCGGCACCACACAAGCCAACGGTGAACCTTGGACACCGACAGCCTTGCGGGAAGTGCAGGACTGGATCATCAAGCCGCAACTTGCACAGGTACCAGGTGTCATTGAAATCAATTCTATTGGCGGATACGACAAGCAGTATCATGTGACCCCTTATCCAGCAAGGTTGCTCGAGTTGGGTGTCACTATGGAAAACCTGGTCACAGCATTACAGAGCAACAATGCCAACCGCGGGGCCGGTTATATTGAAAATAATGGCCAGCAGTTGCTGGTACGCTCGCCCGGTCAATTGCAGACCATCAGTGACATTGAGCAGGTGGTGATAGCCAATCGCAATGGCGCCCCTGTCAGGGTCGCGGATGTTGCTTCGGTGGCCATCGGCAAGGAGCTACGCACGGGTGCGGCCACCCGCGATGGCGTGGAAACGGTGTTGGGTACCGCCATGATGTTGGTGGGCGAAAACTCTCGCAGCGTTGCTCGCGCCATCGCCGCACGGCTGGAGGAGATCCGTCCGTCCTTGCCGCAAGGTGTGCGCCTGGAAACCGTCTATGACCGTACTACATTAGTTGACAAAGCCATCGCTACAGTGGAGAAGAATCTGCTGGAAGGCGCGCTACTGGTGATTGTCGTGCTATTTCTGCTGCTAGGCAATCTGCGCGCGGCGCTGATCACCGCAGCAGTGATTCCGTTGGCGATGCTCGCCACCATTACCGGCATGGTGCGCACCGGCGTTTCCGCTAACCTGATGAGTCTGGGGGCGTTGGATTTTGGTCTCATTGTCGATGGCGCGGTCATCATCGTGGAGAATTGCACACGACGCCTGGCCGAAGCACAGCACGCCAGTGGCGGACGACAACCGTTGAAGGAGCGGCTGCAGTTAGTGTACGAAGCGACCTCCGAGGTTATCCGGCCCAGCCTGTTCGGTGTGGCCATTATTACCGTGGTGTACATACCCATCTTCTCCCTCACCGGTGTCGAGGGCAAGATGTTCCATCCCATGGCCGCTACGGTTGTCATGGCGCTGCTTTCCGCGATGCTGCTCTCGCTGACCATTGTGCCCGCCGCAGTTGCTGTGTTCATGACCGGCAAGGTCCGGGAAAAGGAAAGTGCTGTCATCAACGTCTCCAAAAAGCTTTACCGTCCGGCTTTGGAGCTCGCGCTAAGGTTCCGTTTGATGGTACTCACCGGTGCCGGTGTGTTGCTGGCCGCCAGTCTGTGGTTGGCGACAACGCTCGGTTCTGAGTTCATCCCGCAACTTAACGAAGGGGATATCGCCTTACATGCACTTCGCATTCCGGGCACGGGTCTGGAGCAGTCGATTGCCATGCAGGAACAGCTTGAGCAGCGTATCAAGGAATTTCCGGAGGTAGACAAGGTCTTTGCGCGAATCGGCACGCCAGAGGTCGCCACCGACCCCATGCCGCCCAACGTGGCCGACAACTTTGTGATCCTTAAGCCCAAAGAGGAATGGCCCGATCCGGGTAAACCAAGGGATACGCTGATCGCAGAAATCCAGGCGGCGGTGGAAGAATTGCCCGGCAACAACTATGAGTTCACCCAGCCCATCGAGATGCGTTTTAATGAGCTGATCTCAGGGGTGCGGGCAGATCTGGGCATCAAGGTATTCGGTGATGACCTGGATCAGTTGCTTGCCTCGGCCACTGAGGTGCTGGAGGTGGTTGAGTCGGTCACCGGCGCTGCTGATGCCCGACTGGAACAGGTCACGGGGTTGCCCATGCTTTCGATTCACCCCAAACGCATGGCACTGTCGCGCTACGGCCTGACTGTTGATGACATGCAAGACCTAGTGGCAGCAGGCGTCGGCGGCGAGAATGCAGGCCTGATTTACGAAGGTGATCGCCGCTTCCAGTTGGTGGTCCGGCTACCCGAAGATATCCGCCGGGATGTGGATAGCCTGGCGGATCTACCCGTGCCGCTTCCTGACGGGGGCTATGTACCGTTATCGGAAGTGGCAGAACTGGAACTGGCACCCGCACCCAACCAGATTAGCCGCGAGAATGGCAAAAGACGGGTTGTGGTTACCGCCAACGTTCGTGATCGCGACCTGGGTGGCTTTGTGGAGGAAATCCGCGAGCGTATGGAGCAGGAGGTCGATCTGCCCGCAGGCTATTGGCTCGACTATGGTGGCACATTCGAGCAACTGGAGTCCGCCAGTCAGCGTCTTGCCATTGTGGTTCCCGTCACCCTGGCGATCATTGTAGCTTTGTTGGTGATGGCATTTGGCTCGCTCAAGGATGCCTTGATTATCTTCAGTGGCGTACCGCTTGCTCTGACAGGCGGGGTATTCTCTTTGTGGTTGCGAGACATGCCCTTGTCAATCTCTGCCGGGGTGGGTTTTATTGCCTTGTCAGGTGTTGCCGTGCTCAATGGACTGGTGATGGTGGCTTTCATCCGCGACCTGTGGCACGCGAATGGTGACCTGATCAAGTCAGTAACTGAAGGCGCATTGATACGTCTGCGGCCGGTGCTGATGACAGCGCTTGTCGCGGCATTGGGTTTTGTGCCCATGGCGCTAAACACCGGAACAGGTGCTGAGGTTCAAAGGCCATTGGCTACAGTCGTGATTGGCGGCATTATTTCGTCGACATTACTGACGTTGTTTGTGTTGCCGGTGCTTTATACCCTGCTGCACAGGAAAGACAAAAAACTTAAGGAAAGGTGATTGCTTTGCCCCTAGCGACCTTGCCGGGGGCAATTTTCCAGCGACTAGGACGAGGGTGATCCAATGAGTCACGAACACAACCATATGTCCCCGGAATCGAAGGATAAGCGCGTTGCCATCGCCATCTGGGCCAATGCTATTCTGACGTTTGCGCAAATCGGGGGCGGTATTTTTGCCGGCAGCCTGGCGCTTATTGCCGATGCCTTGCATAACTTTTCGGACATGGCAGCGCTGGTCATTGCGTTTGCCGCCCGGAAAATTTCGCGCCGTCCGGCTGACGCCAGAATGACCTTTGGCTATGGGCGAATTGAAGTGGTTGCGGCCCTGATAAACTACACCACCTTGATTATCATTGGGATATATCTGATCTACGAAGGTGGGATGCGGATACTGGATCCCCCGGAAGTCAAAGGATGGTGGGTTATCTGGCTTGGCGGTATTGCACTGGCCGTGGATGCGCTGACAGCCTTGCTCACCTATTCAATGCAGAAAGACAGCGTCAACATCCGTGCGCTGTTTCTGCATAATCTGTCCGATGCGCTCGCATCAGTTGCCGTGATCATTGGCGGTGTTTTCATCCTGCTCTACGACCTGCGTTGGGTTGACCCTGTCATCACCATCGTCATCGCAAGCTATATTCTTTATCTTGGCCTGACAGAAATCGGTGGAAGTATCAGAACATTGATGTTGGGGAGCCCTTTGAATATTGATACGGACGCTGTCATTCAGGTACTCACCAGGATCGAAGGCGTGGTTGATGTTCATCATGTGCATTGCTGGCAAATGGGTGAGCATGAAGCCTCGCTAGACGCTCATGTAGTCATTGATGCCGGCGCCTGGGATCAGTTTGAGCAGACCAAACATCGGCTAAAAAAGGCGCTGGAGGCGGAGTTCAACATACGGCATTCCACGCTGGAGTTTGAACACCCTGATCACTGTCACCAGGATACCAAGATATATGGGCACGGATAGAATGACACCATAGACTGTGATTGGCTGTGAGGTTGATCAGTTGCTAATCAATGTGAAGGGAACCGTTTGATTGCCATTTTGCCACGGGCTGAGGTTGTCAATTCATTGAGAATACCGCAATCAGGCGTTCTCTTTCCTTTTGAACAGCGTTTACGCAACTCAATGAGCTGGCTCTCTAGCGCACGCATGCTGACAATTTGAGTACGAATCTGAGCCAGATGTTCATCGACCAGCTGATTGATCGCGTCGCAATCTGTTGGACTACCATGTCGAAAATCGAGCAAACGCGCTATATCAGCGATTGATATATCCAGAGAGCGGCATTGGCGAATGAATGCCAATCTGTCCAGGTGCCCAGGGCCATAATCGCGATAACCATTCGGCAATCGTGCAGGGTCGGGCAGCAACCCAACTTTCTCATAGTAGCGAATTGTTTCAATCCCTATGCCAGTTGCTTGGCTTAGCTGTCCTATCCGCATGCTCACCTCTATAATTTTTCCAGATAATACCCTATTGACCCTGGAGTAGCTACAGGGTTTTAAATGTCGGCCATTGCCACCAAAGCGGCGTTCTACAAAGCTGACTCCTCCATCATTGATTCAGATGTCAGCCAAAATAGCAGTTCATAAAGGAGCTCTTATCATGCAGTCTTTTTGGTCCCCGTTAGTGTGTGGAGTATTAGTATTTTGTATCGTTCAACCTGATGCGTATGGCCAATCTGATGATGATGAAGATACCCAGGAAGAGGCAGTCGAAGAAATCCTGGTGACCTCTACCCGAAGCCGTCGTTCATTGGAAGATTTGCCAACACGAGTGGAATTAATCTCGGGTGAAGAGCTTGGTGAAAAGGTGAACATGAAACCTGGTGACATCAGGATGTTGTTGAATGAAAGCACCGGCATTCAGGTTCAACAGACTTCGGCGACCACATTTAACTCGAGTATCCGTATCCAGGGGCTGGACGGCCGCTACACACAAATGTTGCGCGACGGCTTGCCATTGTATTCGGGCTTTGCCGGTGGACTTGGGTTGCTCCAGATCGCGCCTCTGGATCTGCAGGCAGTTGAGGTCATCAAGGGCTCGTCTTCTACCTTGTATGGAGGCGGCGCAATAGCGGGTTTAGTGAATCTGATCACCAAAGTGCCTGATTACGAGCCAGAGACCAGCATGTTACTAAATCGAACTTCGGCGGGTGGGCTCGATGCCAGTGCTTTTCACGCTTCGCGCAGCGACAACGTAGGTACCACGCTTTTCGCCTCATGGAACGAAAACGCTGCCTATGATCCGTCGGACGTCGGCTTGTCAGCTATTCCTGAATTTGAGCGATGGACGCTGAATCCGCGCGCATTTTTCTATCTGGATGATTCAAGCGAGCTGAGCATCGGCATTACCGCCGTTGTGGAAGACCGCCTCGGCGGCAATATGGATTACATCAAAGACAGGCCGGTCGCCGAGCCTTATTACGAAGACAATCGTACCAAGCGGTTGTCAAGTCAGCTCGAATATAGTCGGCCGCTGGGAGAGGGGACTTTAAATTTCAGAAACAGTCTGGGACACTTTGATCGAGAGCTTGAAATGGCCGACTTTGGATTTGCGGGGGTACAAAAATCAAGCTTCAGCGAGCTGCACTACGCGCTGCCGACGGGAGCTGCGGAGTGGATAACGGGCTTGAGCCTGATCACTGAAGAATTTGAACAACAGGACGCCGTACCAGGCTTTAATCAGGATTTCTCTCAGTATACGCTGGGTGCATTCATTCAAAACTCCCGACCGCTGACCGACACCGTCAGTATTGAAGCAGGCGTTCGCGTAGACCACAACGATGATCACGGTACCATTACTCTGCCGCGTGTCGCGTTTTTGTACGAGCCGACGCCTGACATTACTGTTCGCGCTGGTGGTGGCCTGGGTTATCGTTTGCCTTCATTATTCATTGAAGAAGCAGAGAGTGTGCAGTTCCGCAATGTATTACCGTTGGACCGCAGCTCAATGAATGAGGAGCAGTCCAAAGGTGTCAACATGGATGTGACCTATAGGATACCCCAGGGTAACGGTAACCTTATTACGCTAAATTCGCTTCTGTTTTATACACGCGTGGACGATCCACTGGAGTTGCAGGAGCAGGGAGATAACCTTGAATTTACGCAACCAGATGGATATGTCGATACACGGGGCGTAGAGATCACTGTTACAGCCACATACGGCGACTTCAAGCTGTTTCTGGGTTATACGCATGCGAATGTGCGGGAGCACTATGCGGGTACTGTATCCAGAGCGCCGCTGGTGTCAGAACACCGGCTCAACAATGTTCTAATCTATGAGCGCGAAGATGATTTCAGGATAGGACTTGAAGCTTATTACTATGGACCGCAGCGTCTGAGCGACGGTGCCAGAGGTAAAAGCTATTGGGTCACAGGTGTGATGACAGAGAAGACTTTGGCGGAAAACGTAAAGCTATTCCTTAATTTCGAAAACTTTGGTGATACCCGTCAAACACGGTTCGATACTATCTACACCGGCAGCCTATCGAATCCTCAATTCAGGGATATTTATGCCCCGCTTGATGGTTTTATTGTGAATGGGGGTATTAAAGTGTTGTTCTAGGTTGCGTTCATCATAGAGGCATGTACAAATGTCCAATGTGCTAATTTTTAAGCTGAAGAATGCGCCAGGCACCGTTTAATACAATGGCACCAATAATGAAACCAATCACCAGGTCTGGATAACTTGATCCTGTCCAGGTCACCAACACCCCGGCGAGAATGACGCCAACGTTGGCGATAACGTCATTTGCCGAAAAAATCCAGCTGGCCTTCATATGTGCGCCGCTGTCTTTCTCGCGATGAATTATTATCAGGCAAGCGATGTTGGCTGCCAACGCTAGCATCCCAAAGCTTATCATCAATCCGGAAACAGGCTCACTACCCAAAAAGAAACGTCGCACGACCTCACCAAGTACGCTCAACGCGAGCAGCATCTGTAAAAGCCCCGCCAGATGGGCTGCACGTAACTTCAAGCTGCTAGCGCGCCCTACCGCATACAGTGCCAGCCCATAAACTGCGGCATCTGCGAACATATCTAAGGAATCGGCGATCAAGCCGGTAGATTGCGCTATCCAGCCGACTATCAACTCAAGAGAAAACATAGTCCCGTTGATAGCTAACAACCACTTGAGTGCGTACGATTCGCGCGCATGATCTACATCTGACTGCTTCATGGTCTGAGTCAGTTCATCTTCACTAAGTTCACGCACTGATTGCAATTTTGCACCCAGGCGCAATGCTTCAAGTCGTGACTGAATGTCAGATAGTTTGCCACTGTGGACTATTCTAAGGCTGCGATTTTTTAGATCAAAAATAAGAGTCGGAGGTGGTTCAATATGCGCAAATGCCATTCGAACCATCTGCTCTTCAGCGGCACAGTCCATTTTTGGAAGATTGAACTCGCAGACAAATTTGTTTTCTGCCACTTGAAATAAACCCTGTTTTTGCCACTAATTTCTATTCTACCTCACAAGCGAGACATTGATCAGATTGATTCCTAATGCACTAGGTGTCAACTAGGCTTCCTAAATCTAGTGTTATGCCTCACTTTGGCCACAGACAAGGTTTTCAGTATATTTTCGGGCTAGTGCCTCTTCCCCGTATTCTGCGCTAAGTCCTTGTGGGACTTTTGCGGGTTTGGTTGTGCATTGTTGTGCTTTATAGTGCAAAATCACGCAACGGACGCACTATTAAAGTTAATAAAAACAATCATATAGCGCTTGCAATAGGGGCTTCGAACCACTTGGTCGGGAGTTCGAATCTCTCCGGGTGCGCCAATATTTCTCATTAAAACAATGGGTTGAAGTCCTTTGGGTAGGTTATCCCCAGGCTGAAAACCGTTTAAATGCGGGAGTTTGCGGGACTTTCCTGAGTTTACTAGGTTCGTCAGAACCAACCGACGATAGAGAAGTGGGATCCGTGCGACCACTTCCAGCGAATACAGTTTTTGCTGAGTTTTACCCCGCAGGACGCCCCTATTTGCCGTCAACATCGAAAGCCTACGCCGTCTCCGGCATCAGCGGAGAGCTGATCGTTTTTGTTGGGGCGGCGGACTCATTACAGAAACCAGGCTATCGCCGTCGAAAAAGCAATACCTGACGCCATGCCTGTAATCATTGAGAATTTTGATCATCAGTGAATCTGCAGTGATTCATTCACGTGTTCTTTGTTGGCACGCTCAAAACTTTGGCTGTCACGCTTTCGTGATTCCTTCATGCAAAGACTCAATCAAGGGGCAAAAGACATTGCCCTGCTGCGCGTGACATCGACCGACCATTTCACGCAACACCTTCTCTATGCGCTTCAGTCTGACGATCTTCTTTCGTACGTGCTCCAGCTTATGCTCGGCGAGAGCACTGGCTTCCAGGCAATTAGCGCCATCTTCCAGCCGAAGCAGGTCGCTAATTTCATTAAGACTGAAGCCGAGCTCTTTCGCCGTTTTCACGAACATCAATCGGTCTATATCGGTAGATCCATACCGTCTAATGCCGCCCAACGGACGATCAGGCTCCTTTAACAGGCCTCGCCGCTGATAGTAACGGATCGTCTCAATATGCACGTCGGCAGCCTTGGCCAGCCCGCCGATGGTCATTGTATTGGATTTGTTCTGCATGCTATTGACTCCGTATCCAGCTACGGATGTAACTTTAATCCATTGGAGAGGATCAGGAAAGGAGTAAGCATTATGTCAATGTCGAATTCAGGGCGCTTTCCCCTGGCTGCCGGCGGGGTTGCGGCGCTTTTGGCCTCGGCCTGCTGTCTCGGGCCTCTGGTGCTGGTCTCGCTGGGAATATCCGGCGCCTGGATTGGTAACCTAGTGGCGCTGGAACCCTATCGTCCGCTTTTCATCGGCATAGCGGCGGTGGCCCTGTTCTTCGCCTGGCGCCGAATCTACCGCCCATCGGAGAAATGCCAGCTGGGAGAGGTATGCGCCGTCCCCCGCGTTCGCTCTGCCTACAAGGTCGCATTCTGGATGGTATTGGTACTGGTATTGATTGGCGTGGTGTTCCCTTACGCTCTTCCCCTGTTCTATTAAAAGGAGATTTCCCATGAAAATGCGATTCATTATGCCCTTGTTTATCGCCCTGCTAAGCATGCCCGCATGGGCCGCAATGCAGACCGTCACACTTTCAGTGCCGGGCATGACCTGCCCTACTTGTCCGATCACCATCAAGATGGCTCTAGGCCAAGTGGAAGGCGTCTCGCAGATCGACGTGGACTATCGAGAACGTGAAGCCGTGGTCACCTTCGACGACGCCCAGACGTCCGTGGCGGCGTTGACCGAAGCCACCACCAACGCCGGCTTTCCATCGATCCTCAAATTCATGAGCGCGAATGACAACGACTCATCTCAGTAAGGAAAACCCCTTATGAGCGATAACAAAACCCCGCATATTGCGGTGATCGGCAGCGGCGGGGCGGCCATGGCGGCCGCCCTGAAGGCGGCCGAACGTGGAGCACGCATTACCCTGATCGAGCGAGGTACCATCGGCGGCACCTGCGTGAATGTCGGCTGCGTACCCTCGAAGATCATGATTCGCGCCGCGCATATTGCGCATCAGCGAAAGGAAAGCCCCTTTGACGAGGGATTGAGCGCCCACGCACCGGTGGTGGATCGGGCGAAACTGCTCCAGCTACAGCAAGAACGTGTCGACGAGCTGCGTGATGCCAAGTACCAGCGGATTTTGCGCGACCACCCAGGCATCACGGTCCTGAACGGCGAGGCCCGCTTTCTTGATGCCCATCACCTGGCGGTCAGACTGAATGAAGGTGACGAGCAGAGCGTCCGCTTCGATTGTGCTTTCATCGGCACTGGCGCCCGCCCGGCGGTGCCGCCGCTACCAGGGCTGGCTGAAACGCCCTACCTGACTTCCACCAGCGCAATGACACTGGAGGCTTTGCCAGATCGATTGATTGTAATCGGCGCCGGATTTGTCGCTTTGGAGCTGGCTCAGGCTTTTGCCCGACTGGGTAGCCAGGTCACTGTCCTGGCCCGCAGCACTCTGCTATCCAGTGAAGACCCTGCAATCGGCGAGGCCATTGAGGCAGCGTTCAAGCGCGAAGGCATCGAGGTGCTCAAGCAGACGCAGGCCAGCCGTACGGAATATACCGACAATGAATTTATTCTCCACACCAACGCTGGTACCCTGCGGGCAAGTCAACTGTTGATAGCCACCGGACGGACCCCCAATACCGAGGCCCTGAACCTGGAGGGTATCGGCGTGGAAACCTCCCGTGGTGCGATCCAGGTGGACGAACAACTTCAAACCACGGTCCCCGGTATCTTTGCCGCCGGTGACTGCACCGGTCAGCCGCAATTTGTTTACGTCGCCGCTGCCGGAGGCAGTCGGGCTGCTGTCA
Source organism: Pseudohongiella sp. O18 (assembly GCF_021729085.1). Classification (GTDB taxonomy): domain Bacteria; phylum Pseudomonadota; class Gammaproteobacteria; order Pseudomonadales; family Pseudohongiellaceae; genus Pseudohongiella. The sequence continues at coordinate 72,771 of NZ_JAJSAR010000002.1, forward strand.
ACATGACGGGAGGCAAGACAATCCTGGACCTCAGCGCCATGCCAGCCGTGATGTTTACCGACCCTCAGGTGGCCACCGTTGGCCTGACAGAAGCCGAGGCAATCAAGCGAGGCTTTACCGTGGATACCCGCGTGCTGGATCTGGAGAATGTACCGCGCGCGCTGGTCAATTTCGACACCAATGGGTTTATAAAGATGGTGGCCGATCGCGACTCAGGAAAGTTGCTGGGTGTGCAGGCTGTAGCGGGAGACGCCGGTGAACTGATTCAGACGGCGGTAATGGCGCTGCGCGCAGGCATGACGGTGAAGGCTATCGGTGATGAGATGTTTCCTTATTTGACCATGGTGGAAGGTCTCAAGCTTTGCGCTCAGACGTTCACTAAGGATGTTAAACAGTTATCTTGTTGCGCTGCGTAGCAGAGTGCACGAGGTTGCCTGGAATCATCCTTGAAATCGGCAATAAAGGGAGACAGTATGTTCAATAATTTGTTTAACATGATAGTCCGCATTGGTGACAAAGCTGGCTTTAGCGGAGCCTTGGTTGCAGGAATAGGATGTTCCGCGTGTTTCCCCGCACTGGGCGCTATAGGCGCGGCTTTGGGCTTAGGTTTTCTCAGTCAGTGGGAATCGGTACTCGTGAGTTGGGTCATTCCGCTCATAGCCGTTCTGGTGATAGTCGTCAATGTGTTGGGTTACTTCAGTCACGGGCAATGGCATCGGACAGCGCTGGGGTTGATTGGCCCGATATTAGTATTGATCGGGGCCATAACGATGAGTGAATGGTATTTTTATCCGGGGCTTGGATTCATGCTAGGTGTCTCGGTCTGGGATATGGTTTCAGCCCGACACAAACGATGCGAACCAGAAAGTGCGATAAAGGATCAGGAAAGCAGTAGCGCGGACAAGTGATATTGAAACTTTTCCCGTATCTCAACTGGACCGCAGTCCAAGCTTTTGGGTTGGATTTGTATGCGGGACTTTTGCGGGTTTGGTTGGGCATTGTTGTGCTTTGTAGTGCAAAATCACGCAACGGACGCACTATTAAAGTTAATAAAAACAATCACATGGCGTTCCAGGTAGTGGCTTCGAACCACTTGGTCGGGAGTTCGAATCTCTCCGGGTGCGCCAAACAAGAAAGGTCCGCTTTATGCGGGCCTTTTTTGTTTGTGGTATCTGGTTAGTGAGAACTCCCCGGTTCGACAAAACGCCTCGCGTTTTGGACGGCTGCAAGCCGCCCCGAAGGGGTGAGTAATCCGCCACAGCGGATTGCGAATCAATCTCTCCGGGTGCGCCAAACAAGAAAGGTCCGCTTTATGCGGGCCTTTTTTGTTTGTGGTATCTGGTTAGTGAGAACTCCCCGGTTTGACCGAGCCCAGGCTTTCTAATGACTGGCCGAGCGCCGCTCCGCCGACATGATGTAAGCACGCACATCATCGGCAAGCTGCAGTCGCATGACCTCTCGTTCGAACTCCACCTCCGAGGATAATCCGGCTCCCAGAATCTGGCGCCATTCACTGATGAAGTTGGCATAGATCAGCACCTGCCCAAGGGGGCTAAACGATGACTGACGGTCTGCAAGCGCCAGGTCCCGGATTGCTGAGATTACAACAGTGGGCATCCGCCAGTGCGTGGCTACCAGAACACTGAGCTGCATGGACTTCTGGGACAACAGTTGTTTGACGACCGGCGATCCCAGCTTTTCATCAGGGTTGAATCGGCGTACTGCGTCTATCATCAGCTTGAAGATCACAATCTTGCCAATGTCATGGACCAGGCCAATCAGAAAAGCTGTTTCACCGTCCAGGCCACGTATCCCGGCCAGATCGCGACAAATGTTGGCTGTATCGTCACTGTGAATCCAGATCTTTTCGCCAAATGCCTTGAAGTAAGCATGCCGGATAGTCGATATACCTTTAATGTAGGCCAGCAGCACATGTTGCTTGACGCCCTGACTGCCCAGTAGTGAGAAGGCCCGTTTGATATCGGTAATTTCTTCACCACCTGGGTTGTATTGCGCACTGTTTGCCACTGAAATCAGTTGCGCCGCGATCGTTGGATCCTTCTCCACGACTTCACAATATGACTTCAGGTCAAAATCATCTGACTCAAGCATGTCCATTAACTTGCTGACAGAATGCGACAGCTTCGGTATGTGTGCGGCGATGGTGTCTGGAGAATCCAGTAGTGCATTGGTATCGAGCAGAATTTCCTGTTCCAGTGTCGACACTCGCTGTAACTTCGGCTCCCCAAGTAGAAAGTCATAGAATAACTGCCCGGTGTTTCCGCCTGTCATCTCGGTGTATTTGATTTCCCGGCTTAGTGCCTCACGGGCTGCTTGCCCATGTTGAACGGTGTCGTCACGAGAGGGAGCGGGCCTTGTCTTTTCCGATGGGAGTGTCGCTGGCCGGCTGTTCTTTTTTTCAGCTGAGCTTGGTGACAGGTTTCGGCGCCCAGACTGGCCGAAAAGGCGGGACAGCAGTTCTCGAATCACAAGACTTCCATTTGATTTTTGCCTGTTGGATTGGAATCAAGCAATAGCTTGCCAGAAACCATCAGTGTTCATGAAGATGGGCCCAGACTATCGCAAAATCACGAACAGCAACGAAACTTCACTGGCTCTGGTTCAGTGCAGTCAATTAATATTCTACCCGATCCTCTCTCGCCAGCCACGTATCAAATGGTAGCGTCGCCGATGCGACTTTCACTTGCGTTAAAAAACCTGTTTCCAGCGCTACTGGTCGAGTCTGCCCGTACAACTGCTCCGCAATGTGCGTGTCGGCAAAGCCAGCTCGTGCGGCTTCGTCGTGCGCGGCAGCAAAATAAACCTTGGGAATACGAGCCCACATTGTGGCCGCCAGACACATCGGACAGGGCTCGCAGCTGCTGTATAGAATACAGTCCTGTATGTGGGCGTGTCCCAGAACTTTGCCTGCTTTACGTATCGCAGCCACTTCCGCATGGGCGGACGGATCATGATTCAGTGTTACCTGGTTCCAGGCCTCGGCAATAACTTTCCCCTCTCGCACAATCACCGCACCAAATGGCCCACCGCCTTCGTGCACGGATTTAACTGCCAGTGAAATCGCTTTTTGCAAATATTGTATATGTGCATCGTCTGTCATCATGGTCCGGCCTTTTGGGCGAGTTTGGGATTCCGTGCTCTTCGAGTTGTCTTTCAGCTGCAGGATTCTCAATTTCCGACAATTTCAGCACAGCAGCTGCATGAAGTCGAATTCATCCCGGTTAGTCCGACTTCCTTACGACAATCGGAGCAAAAGAGCGTTGAAGTCTTCTCGCGACTGGGTGTGCTCCAGCTGTCCAGCTCAGTCGTACAGTAATACTGAAAAGGTGAAATGTAGGGTGTACAACCAGCATTGATAAATCGGACTCAAGCTGAACAGTGAAGGAGCAGAACCATGAGTGATTCTATTGCCAGCCGGATCGAGAATGCATTGTGGGGCGCGTTTATTGGCGACGCACTGGCAATGCCGGTGCACTGGTTTTATTCAACAGATCACATTCGTGAACAGTTCCCCAGCGGTATCGACCAGTATTATCCGGCGCCGCACCCTCATCCGGATTCATTCATGGTGGGCAGCAGTTATCAGCCGGACGTAAAAAAGTCAAAGGCCTGCGATCGCGACTTCGACATTCTTCATGAACACGCCAGCTTCTACCGCACCAGCTACAGTGATTTCAAATTCAAACTGGACGATCGCGAGGGCGAGCATGGCAACGAGACAACATCGCTCGAAGAGCGGATTCACTACCACCATGGCTTACAGGCAGGTGAGTCTACACTTGGCGCCGGACTGCTGCGGTTGCTGATGCGGTCAGTGATCTCCCGCGGCGGGTACAGCCAGGATGGCTTCTTGCAGGATTTTATTGGCTACATGACAACGCCGCGTGACAATTCAGACCCGTACACTGAAATCTATTTGCGCCGCTGGTTCGAGAATTACAGCCTGGGTATCGCGCCAGAGAATTGTGCTGAGCAGCAGCGTCAGGTCTGGTCGATCGATAGCGTCGGCGGTTTGATAAGACCATTGGTGCTATCTCTGCTGAATTCGGACAATCAGTTCATCGCCATGGGAATGGCAATCACTCACCAGCAACTGACGCACCGCTCGGAAGTGGTAAGCAGTGGTCTTGGAGTACTGGTGCCGGCATTGCTGCGATTGGTTAATGGCAGCGATCCTCAGAAAGTATTTAAAGATCTGCTGACGCAGGTACCGTCGCCAGCGATTTCTGGCGATGAGCTTTTCAAGGCATACCGGGAACATGACGGCCCGGGAAATATCCCGGCTGATGAAGCCTGGCGCCTGCACATGAGCTTTCTGAAGGAGGGTGCAGAGACCAGAAGTACGGATTACTTTGCGACGGCCTGCTATGTTGAACAGGCACTGCCACTTATGGCGAAACTTGGGAAAGAGCACGACTGCGGACTGATCAGCACTTTGCGAGCCAATGCGGAAATTGGTGGCGACAGTGTCCATCGTGGGCTGGTGCTGGGGCTGTTGCTTGCAGCGGGCAGCAGCGAGGTGCCCGAGGAGTGGATAACCGGGCTGAAGGATCACGAGGCGCTCAGGGAGGAGATACGGCAGTTCGCTGCTCTGGCGGCGAGCGGTACCGGACATCTGACAAAATAGAAGAGTGCCTGAAGCGGCCTGATCGCGCGCCTGGGGGCTGGTCGCAGCAGGCCTGTTGTACATCGTGTCAAAACGTGACGCGAGGGCCCCACGGCTTGCTTGCAGCCGGTGTATGACTTATTCTTGGCACAACCCATACTTGGCTAAATCTCCTCTTGATGTGCTGTCAGCTGCCTGAAGGTGGCGGCAGATGGGTGGGTTCTGGCCAGGAGTTTCAAGAAATACAACCTGAATTCAGGGAGTTAAGAATGATAAAAACGAAACGCGTGTTGTCGGCGCTCGCTTTGAGTGTCGGTTCCCTCATGTGCGCATCCACCGCATGGTCACAGCATGGCACTGACGTGTCACAGGGTGACTGGCCGGATTACAACGGAAACATGGCCGCCCAGCGTTATTCGCCGCTGGACCAGATTAATGCTGACAACGTCGCCGATCTGGAGATTGCCTGGCGTCTGCCCACCGGCGATTTCGGTGATAACCCTGAATACAACGCAACATTCACGCCGCTGGAAGTCGATGGTGTCCTGTACACGACCATTGGTTCGCAACGTGACGTGGTTGCCATAGACGCCACCTCTGGCGAAGTGCTGTGGCAATGGGAGTCGATTGACAGCCAGGAACGCTACGACAATGCGCCACGTAAAGGCTCCGGGCGGGGTCTGGCCATCTGGCGCGACGGTGACGAGAGTCGTCTTCTTGTCATTACGCCCGGCTTCTACCTGGTATCTCTGGATGCCGAAACCGGTACCCTCGATCCTGAATTTGGCGACAACGGCTTCATCGACATGCATGAAGGTCTGCGTCTTGGACCAGGCCGCGAAGACCTCGACATTGGCTCTTCCATGCCTCCGTTTGTCATGAACAATGTGGTAGTGGTTGGTCCAGCCATGGCCGTGTCCATGCGTCCGCCGTCAATGGCTAACGTCAAAGGTGACGTGCGCGCCTACGATGTCCGCACTGGTGAGCATCTGTGGACTTTCCACACGATTCCGCGTCCGGGCGAATTCGGTTATGACACCTGGCTGGAAAACAGTGCCGATTACACCGGTAACACCGGCGTATGGGCCCCGATGTCTGGCGACCCGGAACTGGGACACGTCTATCTGCCAGTAGAGGCACCTACCGGTGACCGTTACGGCGGTGACCGCCCGGGCGACAACCTGTTTGGTACCAGCCTGGTGGCTGTTGACATCGAAACCGGTGAACGTCAGTGGCACTACCAGATCATCCACCACGACATCTGGGACTGGGATAACCCGGCCGCCCCGATCCTGGCGGATCTGCCTAACGGTCGCAAAATCGTCATGCAGGTTACTAAACAGGCATTTGTTTACACCTTCGATCGCGAGACTGGCGAGCCAATCTGGCCAATCGAAGAGTTGCCAGTTCCGGCCGGTGACGTGCCTGGTGAGTGGTATGCCGCAACGCAGCCGTTCCCGACCAAACCAGCTGGCTTCGACCGTCAGGGCATCACAGAAGATGACCTGATTGACTACACGCCAGAGCTGCGCGCCGCTGCCCTGGAAGCTATCGAGCCCTTCCGCCTGGGTACCAACCTGTATTCTCCACCGTCAGTGCGTGGTGCTGAAGATGGTACGCAGGGCACTCTGAGCCTGCCATCAGCAACCGGTGGTGCTAACTGGGAAGGTGCGGCACTGGATCCAGAAACCGGCATGCTGTACGTACCGTCACGCACAGTAGTGGCCGTGTTGTCGGTAGCCAAAGATGAAAATTCAGACATCGATTTCAGCATGGCGCTGGGTGTGCGTGTACCTCGCGCGATGGGTCTGCCTATCGTCAAGCCACCGTATGGCCGAATCACGGCTATCGATATGGTAGAAGGCGAGCACGAGTGGATGGTTGCGAATGCCGACACACCATCAATTATTGCTGATAACCCCGCCCTGGAAGGCGTGGATCTGCCGCGAACCGGCGTGGAAACGCGCTCCGGTCTGCTGCTGACCAAAACCCTGCTGTTCGCCGGTGAAGGCGTCGGCGGTGGCCCATACCTGCGTGCCCATGACAAGCAGACCGGTGAGATCATTGCCGAGATCGAAATGCCCGGCACTCAGACTGGTCAGCCCTTTACTTACGAGCACAATGGCAAACAGTACGTGGCCATGGTCGTAAGCGGTCAGGGACAACCGTCCGAACTGGTGGCTTACGCGCTGCCCTAATTTGTAAGATTTGGAGTTGTATTGATTATGCGAACTAAGTTTTTCCGGGCGGCGCTGGCGCCGCTCATGCTGACGGCTGGCATCTCTGCCCAGGCACAAACCTGGGTTATTGATCAGGATGCTTCCAGCGTTATCTTCAAGTACTCGTATTCAGACACCCCTTACCAGGGTGAGTTCAAGAACGTCGATGCGGTATTCGAGATCGACCCGTTGAATCCGGCTGACTGCAAGTTTGAAGTGACCATTCCGATTATTGATATGGCCATTGATGACGAAGAGACATACAGCTACATGATGGACATCGAACTGTTTGACGTGGACCGTTTCCCGACGGCACGTTTTGAGGCAACTTCCTGCCGTCTGGAGTCCATGAATTCGTTTGTGGCTGATGGCATGCTGACTATTCGTGACCAGACTCATCCGCTGACGTTCCCATTTGAGCTGACAGTTGATGGCAATCGCTTCAATCTGACCAGCGAAGTGGTTGTTCAGCGTCTGGCGTTCGGTGTAGGTCAGGGCTATTTTGCCAACACCTCAGCAGTTCCGAACGATGTGACTGTTGAAGTTGATGTCTACGCAGAAATGCAGTGACCAATCGGCATTATTAGAACAAGGTAACCGTAATGATCAATAAACCATTTGTTAAATGTCGAACCCTCGCGCTGGCGGTTGTCAGCGCGGCTGCGCTGGCTGGCTGTGATCGTCTGATCACTCCAGACTTCAACACCGAAGTAGCAGAACTGCGTGGTGGTGCCTACACACTGGACAAGACTCACGCGTCCCTGCTGTGGAAGATCAACCACCTCGGCTTTTCCAGCTACATCGGTCGTTTTAACGACTTTGATGCCACTCTGGACTTCGATCCGGAGAACGTTGAAAACTCCAGCCTGGAAGTCATCATCAATACTGAATCGATTGATGTGAACAACCCTGAGTTTGCTGAAGATCTGCGTGGCGAGGACTGGTTCAATGTGGCTGCCTTCCCACAGGCAATCTATAGAACCACCCGTTTTGTTGAAGCGGTCGATGAGGACACCTTTGTTTTCGAGGGCGACCTGACACTGCTGGGTAATACTGCACCTGTCACAATGACCGTTGATTTCAATGGTGGTGGTCGTAACTTCCTCACTCGTCGTTACACGCTTGGTTTTGAGGCAAGTGCTGAATTCCAGCGTTCGGATTTCGGCCTGGACAACATGGTGACCTTCGGCGTCGGTGACGACATCGAGCTCGAAGTTCACGTGGAGTTCCAGGAAGCGCAAGACGAGTAATCCCAGGCTACAGCTGACTGCATTGCCCTTTTATGGGGTCAGCGTCGGTGTAGAAACAAAAAGCCCCGCTTTAAGAAGTGGGGCTTTTTTGTTGGCGCGCCGATCAACCGCGGGTACTTCTGGGTTCAGAGTCCTGCTCAGCGCAGCAGCAGCAACGGTACCTTTGATTGCACCAGCATTTTGGCTGTGAGACTGCCAAACAGTAATTCGCGTAGACGGTTGTGTCCGAATGCACCCATGACCGTCAGCTCAATCTGATGATCGTGCTGGTATTCGAGTAATGCGGGTACAACATCACCCGTTAGCGTTTCTGTCGTTGCCTGCAAGCCAGCAGCCTGCAATTCAGAGCTGGCCTGTGCGAGCAGTGCCTGAGCTTCTTCAGCGTTATTGTTGACGTGCACCACATGGCATTCCATCTCCTGATACAGCGGACTGGAGATAATCATGTTCAGCGCCTTACGGGACGCTTCGCTGCCATCGTAGGCGAGCATCATGCGCTGTGGCGCACTATCAAAAGGACGGTTGACCACCAGGATGGGGCGGTGCAGGGCACGGATGATAGTTTCCAGCTGTGCACCAATGCCTTTCTCACGGTCCTCATGACCTTCGCCGCGAATACCCACTACAAGGACGCGAATCTCATGCTCCATGTCGATCAGCGAGTCGGTCAGGTCACCATGCTGCTGCAGTGACTCAATGCCGGCGACACCAAAATCACAGGCGCGTTCGGTAGCGTGAGTCAGCATGATACGACCCTGCTCCATCAGAATCTTGCTGCGCCGTGACTCCAGCTCCACGAGCTCATCCAGCAGCTCCTCACGGGCGCCAAGGCCGATACTGCCGCTGAGGTCGGAAGAGGGCATGCGGCCCCGCTCAATGTTATTCAGCAGGCGCAGGGGGGCGTTAACGGTATAGGCTACCCACGCGGAATAATCGATCACTGCGCCGGTAAATGAAGACCCGTCGATACAGGCCAATACGGTGGTTCGTTCCGTCATCAGTGTCCCCCCAGTACTTTTTCTATTTCTTCGGGTTTGTCGTGTACGCCGAAGCGATCGACGATAGTGGCGCTGGCCTCATTCAGTCCAATCACCTGAACGTCGGCGCCTTCGCGGCGGAACTTGATGACTACTTTGTCCAGCGCGGCGACGGCCGAGATGTCCCAAAAGTGTGCACGACTCAAGTCTATCACTACTTTGTTCAGAACTTCCTTAAAATTGAAGTTGCTGGCAAAGCGATCAGCCGAGTTGAAGAACACCTGACCGACCACCGTGTAATGGCGGGTCTGCGTTTGCGCATCAAGCTCCGACGCCACATACATGAAGTGGCTGACCTTATTGGCAAAAAACAGTGAAGCCAGCAGCACGCCGGCCAGCACACCATAGGCCAGGTTGTGGGTGGCAACCACCACAACCACGGTTACCAGCATCACCAGCGTGGTCGATTTGGGGTGGTGTTTGATGTTGATGATGGAGCTCCAGCTGAAAGTGCCGATTGAGACCATGATCATCACCGCCACCAAAGCGGCCATGGGGATCATCGATAGCCAGGGACCCAGAAACACCACCATGATCAGCAGAAACACACCGGCGCAAAGCGTCGAGAGGCGTCCACGCCCGCCGGATTTCACGTTGATCACCGACTGCCCGATCATCGCGCAACCGGCCATGCCGCCGAGCAGGCCTGCGCCAATATTGGCGATACCCTGGCCTTTACACTCGCGGTTCTTGTCGCTGGGTGTGTCGGTCAGATCGTCGACAATGGTTGCTGTCATCAGCGATTCCAGTAGGCCAACCACTGCCAATGAGACAGAGTAGGGCAACACAATCATCAGGGTATCCAGCGTCCAGGGGACATCCGGCAGCAGGAAAACCGGAAGTGTGGCAGGCAACTCGCCCATGTCACCCACGGTGCGCACATCGATACCGTATATGACCGCGATGGCCGTCAACGACAGAATGCATACCAGTGGTGAGGGTATCGTGCGGCCAACCACCGGCAGATAAGGAAACAGGTAAATAATGCCCAATCCAGCCGCGGTCATGGCGTAGACATGCCAGGTGACATTGGTCAGCTCCGGCAACTGCGCCATAAAAATCAGAATTGCCAGGGCATTGACGAAGCCAGTGACCACTGATCGGGATACGAAACTCATCAGATTACCGAGCTTCAGGTAGCCGGCGACGATCTGTATCACCCCTGTAAGCAGCGTCGCGACCAGCAGATACTGCAGGCCGTGTTCTTTGACCAGCGTCACCATCAACAGTGCCATGGCACCAGTGGCGGCAGAGATCATGCCGGGACGTCCGCCGACGATGGCCGTGATCACTGCGATCGCAAAAGACGCATACAGACCCACTCGCGGGTCGACACCAGCGATGATGGAGAAGGCGATTGCCTCGGGAATCAGAGCCAGGGCGACGACAAGTCCGGCGAGCAGGTCGCCACGGACATTTCCAAACCAGTCTTTGCGTGTTGAGTATAAAAGCATGGTCATTCCGTAGTTAAAGATTACCCAGGTCCGGCATTGGCTGACAGACGGTTTGGGTAGCAGTTGATTAAAATGCGCCACGCTTGTTGGATTGTTGTGCGCGAGGCTGGTGATGCAAGCGTGTCTAAGAAGGCGCCTGATCCTCACATCTGGAATTGATGCAAAGGCCGTTGCCCTATGGTGGCGTTCCGAACATGAAGATAAGCTGCGTCGAATATGCGGTCGTGCAAAGGGCGCGAATTATAGAGGAATTATCGTGGCAGCGCGACCGATATGAGGCTGGCGAGCAATATCAATACGCTGGAAATTAACAGACAGGCACCCAGGCCATAGACCTGAAACACCCAGCCGGACAGCACGGTACCCAATAACCTGCCCATGGCATTGGACATGTAGTAGAAGCCCACATCCATTGAGACATTCTCCCTGTCTGCGTAGCTGACGATCAGATAACTGTGCAGTGATGAGTTGATGGCAAACAGCACACCAAACACCAGCAGACCGCAAATCAGCAAGAGGCTGTCGGGCAAATTCTGGGTAAGCGCAAGTGCAATCAGGGCGGGAACCAGTGTCAGCGCAGCCGCCCATCCCATTGCCGTGCGGCCGGAAACAGGGCGACTCTGGTCGCGATGGATGAAGCGCGGCGTCAGACCCTGAACCAGGCCATAAGCTATAATCCACGACGCCATGAAGCCGCCAGTCTGACTTGAGGACCAGTCCAGTGCCTGCGACAGGTAAACCGGCAGGGCGACGACAAACCAGACATCGCGCGCGGCAAACAGGCACAACCTGGCTGCCGACAGGACATTGACGGCCCGGCTTTTTGAGAAAACATCACGAAAACGTGGTTTGGCGTTGCTGCGGCCAAGATCATCCTTTAATAACATCAGGCTCAGGCACCAGATCACTAGTAACGCGCCGGCCATTGCGCCAACAGCGCCCTGAAAGCCCAGCCAGGCCAACAGCACACCACCCAGGAAAAAGCCGGCACCTTTCAGGGCGTTTTTGGAGCCCGTCAGCAAAGCAACCCAGTGGAACAGGGTGCCGTGGGCCTCGGCAGGTACCAGCAGCTTGATGGCGCTTTTGGCGCTCATTTTGTTCAGGTCCTTGGCGATACCGGATAACGCCTGGGCTGTCATGACCCAGGCAACCGTCAGCATACTGGCCGGCACCAGCAACATGCCCAGGGCCACAATCTGCAGGAACAGCCCGATATTCATGGTGCGATTCAGACCCACGCGGGCGCCCAGCCAGCCACCCACCAGATTGGTGACCACACCAAAAATCTCGTAGAACAGAAACAGCAGAGCGATTTCCAGCGGTGTATAACCCAGCTGGTAGAAGTGCAGCACCACCAGCATGCGCAGTGCGCCGTCGGTCAGCGTGAAAGCCCAGTAGTTGCCGGTGACAATCAGATACTGGCGGACGTCAGGTGAGAGCGGTTTGCGCATTACAGGCGACACTTATCCGTTCTGTTGGTCCAGCGTGCCGACCTTTATCGCCAGCTCAGCCGTGCGGTTGGCGTAACCCCACTCGTTGTCATACCAGGCATAGATCTTCACCTGAGTGTCGTTGACGACCAGTGTGCTGAGTGCATCGATGATGCTGGAACGTGGGTCAGTCCGGTAATCGATGGACACCAGAGGACGCTCCTCATATCCCAGAATACCTTGCAGATCCGTCTCTGACGCCTGCCTCAGCAACGCATTGACCGCCTCTGCGGTGGTTGGCTTGTCAACTTCAAACACACAATCGGTCAGCGAGGCATTAGCAAGTGGTACACGAATGGCGTGCCCGTTCAGCTTGCCTTTCAACTCCGGAAAAATGTGAGTGATCGCCGTGGCCGAGCCAGTGGTAGTTGGGATAAGACTTTCACCGCAGGCGCGGGCGCGTCGCAAATCCTTGTGTGGCGCATCCAGTATGGTCTGGGTGTTGGTGATGCTGTGAATGGTGGTCATCGAGCCGTGTTTGATACCCAGGTTTTCATGGATGACTTTGACCACAGGCGCCAGGCAGTTGGTGGTGCAGGACGCGGCTGTGACGATCGTGTGTTGGCTTGGGTCGTACAGCTCGTCATTGACCCCCATGACGATGTTCAGCACACCCTCCTCTTTAACGGGCGCCGAGACAACGACGCGTTTTACGCCCTGATCCAGATAGCCCTGCAGTACTGCCACGGTTTTCATGCGGCCGGAGGCCTCAATAACAAGGTCGCAACCAGACCAGTCGGTATCGGCAATCAATGTGTTGTGCGAGACTGATATGCGTTGCCCCTTAACCAGCAGGGCGTCACCGTCCGCCTGGCAGTCATGCGCACTGCGGCCATGAACCGAGTCGAAATTCAGCAGATGAGCCAGTGTTTCAGTGTCACCTCCCGGATCATTGATATGCACAATTCGAGCTTTTGGCTGCTCCAGTAATACACGTGTGGCCAGACGACCGATGCGTCCAAAGCCATTAATACCGATCCTGATAGTCATGAGCAGCTTCCTGTGGTCTGTAACATCTCAGTTGAAGCGCAGGATTGAAAAGGGCTGCGCCGGTTGATTGTCTGCAGTCGTTGCATGGGCGTTTCGATTTTGCCCTGCGAATGCCGTCTGGCGTCTGACAGTGTGGATTTCATCCAGTCCAACAGACCCGGATGCAGCCGATAGTAAACCCACTGTCCTTCCCGTCGATCACTGACGATGCCACACTTGCGCAGCTGTGCCAGATGGCGCGAAATTTTTGGCTGGGGCATTTCCAGCGCGGCCATTAGCTCGCATACACAAAGTTCACCGGCCCGCTCAATCAATAGCAGGCTCAGCATCCGCGTTTCATCCGCAAGTGCCTTGAAAAACTCCAGTGCCGAGGGAGGGGAATAGTTTTCTGGCATATTCGTTTTCCCGAATATCTGTTGAAACGAATATAGTCCCTGGCCGGGATAACTGCAAGCCTCAGTGGGGAATGGACTTGTATCGATCCGACCGGCTATGCTGGTGCGTATCAAGGGTGGTAGGGAGTAATCAGAGAATTGTGGATCATATGACCGACCAGAACGAAAACAAGCCTCAATCAGGCACTGACGTCGAGGCACCATCGGAAGTAGCTGTTCCTGAACCTCAGCGGCGGGTAAATGCCCTGGTATTGGGTCTGGCGGCGCTGGTGTTGATTGCCATCGCCTGGCGAATGCTGCCCAACGCCACGATTCCCGCGCCGCCTGATTTCTCAATGTACACGGATACCGAACAACGCAAACAGATGTTTTTCGAGTATTTTCTCCCGCTAGTCACTTTGCGTAACCAGCAGATCCTCGAGCAACGCGAGCGCCTGCTGTCTTTGAGCGAGCGGCGAGGGTCGCTAATGTTCTGGCAACGCATGTGGCTGCAGCAACTGGCCGAAGAATACGAAATAAGCGATTTCGATGTCGCTTCCGACGAAGACTGGGAAGTGTTGATTCGCCGCGTCGACATCGTGCCCCCGTCATTGGCGCTGGCACAGGCTGCCAACGAGAGCGCCTGGGGTGGTTCGCGGTTTGCCGTCGAAGGCAACAACTACTTTGGCCACTGGTGTTTTGTCGCCGGTTGCGGCCTGGTGCCGGAAGATAGGCCAGCCGGTGCCCAGCATGAGGTGGCAGCCTTTGATTCGCCACTGCATTCGGTGCAGCGTTACATCCACAACCTCAACAGTCACGAGGCCTACCTGGAGCTGCGTCGACGCCGTGAAGCATTGCGCGAGAACGACCGGCTGGTTAGCGGCCTGGAACTGGTCGGCGATCTGGATCGTTACTCGGAGCGCGGTGAGGCCTATATTGATGAGCTGAGCGAGATGATTCGCTTCAATGAGCTTGATGAGCTGGATGAGACGATAGAGCCCGACAGTACAGTAGACTGACACTCCGCTACCGACAGATCCTATACTGAGCTTTTCGCCTTGGCTGACGTAGGCACACTGACTTATCTGATTCAGGGATAGTGCACAGATTTTCAGGTCGCAGACAGTACAAACAAAAAAGCCCCGCTCGAGAGAGCGGGGCTTTTAGTTTATCCAACAAGACTGCCCGTGAGGGCAGTGCCTATTAGAAGCGCTTGGTCACACCAACCTGGAAGGTGCGGCCCAGCGGGTTGCCGATACGTGGATCGTAACCCAGCTCCTGACGAGAGGCAGGCGGCATTTCGTCCGCGATGTTCTCGATAGAAGCTGACAGGGTTGCATCCCAGTCCAGCAGGTCCAGGGTGTAGTGGAAGTCCACAGATACCCAGTCTTCACCAAACACACCGTACAGGCTTGGGCCGTAGGGGTCAGTGCTGCCAATCTGACGACCAGACGGTGTCAGAGCAGCGTCACCAACGCGTGTACCGTCTGCGTTGAAGTAACGGTCGTCCTTAACTCCTTTGATGTACAGAGCCTGCAGACGGAAGTTGTGGTCGCCCTGAGCGTAGTTCGCTGTCAGGTTGCCGCGCCATTCGGAAACAGCGTTGGCAATGGTTGCGAAGTTCAGGAAGCCCAGTCGGTCAGCGCCCGGTTCAATCTGGAAGCCGTCCAGCGTGGTTTCAGTGTACTGGAACTTGTTGATCTTGGTGGCTGTTGCACTCAGGGTCACGTCGCCAGAGAACGCCGGGAAACCATACGTGGTCTGGATGTCAAAACCAGCAGTCAGCTGGCCAGGACCGTTACCAAAGTCAGTACGGATTTCCGAGAAGTCGGCTGCAGTCGTTACGCCCTGCACACACTGGCCGTTGAAGGTCACACGACCAACGAGCGGGTGTGAACAGTCAGCCAGCGCGCTACCATTAGTCGGTACAGCACCTGAGCCGGTTGGCGAAATGCTGAACACTGAGGAGGCGATCTGGTTAACTGAAGCCAGCAGGCCCAGCTCGTTTTCAGTTTCAATATTGAAGTAGTCAATGATGAAACGGAAGTCGCTGCCAGCTGTGAAGCCTTCAGATTGCCAGATGAAGCCTGAACTCCAGACAGTGGCTTCTTCTGGAACGATGTCAGAGCGGGTTACCGTCTGTGCGCCACGCCAGTTACCACCGGCGACGGTGTAGCTCGCAGTGCCGCTGGCAAATTCACCTGGAATGATATCCGCGCCAGGAGCCTGGTAGTTGGTGCCGTACGAGCCACGGACTGACATGTTGTCGGTGATGTTCCACTGGCCAGAGACCTTGTATACCGTTGAATCCAGTCCGCCCGAGAACTCTTCATAACGTGCTGCTGCTGACAGGAACACGTTATCCAGCACAGGCAGGCTCAATTCACCGAATACGGAAGTCTGATCCTGGGTGCTGAAGTCAGCCGGGTTGGTTGAGAAGAACTGGAATGGACCCGGTTCGTCAGGCGTACAGCCGTTGTACAGAGGGTCTGAAGGGTCGCGTGGTACCTGACCGTCTGTGGCTGGGTTCTGACACGGACGTGAACCGTTGTACAGCGGATCTGTCACGATTTCCTGGTTTTCGGTGGTACGGAATTGTGCACCAGCCGCCCAGCCTACGATACCGCCTGGCAGTTCCAGTGGTGTCTCGCCGCTGAATACGGCGTCAAAGGTCAGGTTCCAGTTAACGTCACGAGTCGCACGTGGGTTAAACATCCACTCGATCAGCTCGTCCGGGTTCTCTGCGCCTGGTACATAGCTTGGGTTGGCCAGGCCATAAACCGGCTGTTGAGCAAAGTTGGAAGCAAACGGGTTGTACCAGCTACAGCCAGCTGATCCTGCCAGGGCAGGGTTCTGAGTACCGAAACGGTTCGGGTTCAGGTCGGGTACATTACAGTTTGGACCACCAAAACCATTCAGCGCTTCCTGAACGTTGTACAGCATCATGTCGGGGCTGTCGGCGTAGAGGTTGGACTGGTTGTAGGTGGTAGCGATATCGTAGGTGATGCCGTTGTCGAACTCGCCCTCAAAACCTGCCACCAGGTGCGTGAACTTGTTGCGGATTTTGCTGGGGGTTGAGTACTTGCCATCTTCAGCAAACGTATCCAGACCACCGTGTGCGAACGCGCGGTATGTGATGGGCGTGAAGCCCTGAGTCACAGCCCATGCCGGGTTATTGATAAAGCCGGTACGGGTCGCGAAATCCTGCACAAACGGGTTGTTCTTCGGCACATACAGCTGGTATGTCGCGCCGCCGTGGATGGCAGGACCGCGGATTACTGGCTGTGAGGGCGAGCCGTACTGGGCAGGTGTATCCACCATGGAGTAGGCTGCGCGTGCGTAGAATTCCATGCTGTCAGTAACCTGTGTGGTTACCTGACCAAACAGTCGGTAAATGTCATTCTCAGATACGACGTTGTAGTAAGGAATGTAGTTGTATGCACAGGTGAAGCTGTTGACATACACACCACCGACGGCTTCACAGGAACTCTGGGTGAAGTCGGAGATTACGCCACCAACCGGGTTGCCCCAGTCGCCTGCACCGTTCGAAGAAGCAGGGTTATAAGTCTGTGTTGCAGGCAGCGCGCCGCGCGGCAGCCAGCCAGCCAGGTTGGTCAGTGTTGACCAGGGGGCTGGGTTGACGCCGTAAGGCAGATCAGTAAAGGGGCGCTCGTCTGCGTTCAGCAGTGAACGGTGATCCCATGAAGCAGCCCAGACGACATCGGTTACGTCGCCGCTGAAGCCGCCTACGATACCAACGTTCCAGTCGCCATCAGAACCGTCGATAGCCTTGTATGAAGACTGGATTTCAATGCCTTCAAAGCTGTCGCGGCTGATAAAGTTAACAACACCGCCTGTGGCGTCCGCACCGTAGGTTACAGCCGCGCCGTCTTTCAGGATCTCGGTGCGCTGCAGTGCGATTGATGGAATAACAGAGGTGTTTTGCGTAACGCGGCGACCGTTGAACAGCGACAGTGTTTTGTCGGAGCCGATACCGCGCAGGTTGTATTGCACGCTACCAGTCAGGCCAGCGCCGCCGAAGTAGTAGGATTCACCGGTAGTGGCACCAGAGATACTCAGGCTTTTGGCGAAGTCCAGTGCAGAAGGCGAGCCGGACAGTGCCAGATCGTCCTGGGAGTAAACTTCTACGGGAAGTGCGGCATCAACAGGTGTGCCACGAATCAAGGAACCGGTAACTACAACTTCTTCAATTTCCGGCTCGGAGCCTTGCTGTGCGAACACCAGGGTTGGTGCCACCAGTGAGGCGCATGCGATACACCGGTACAGTTCTTTCAGTTTCATCGGGTTTCCCCCCCCTTAGTACTTATTATTTACTGCAGTTAAGTTGCCACCTGTATACGTGTAACGGACACACAAACAGATAAGAACTGGAACGCAGTACCCCGTTTGCTTGAGGTAATAGCAATACTCGGCTCTATCACTCCCGGCCATAAAAATAGCCAGTGCCTACAGGGACCTTTGTCAGCCCTCTTCACGTTGTTGCTTTTTGCAGTTTCTGTTTGTTGTTGTTATGCGTCTGGCGGATCTGAATTGTCACACTTCCCACGGCAGGTACTGCTCGAGAAGTGTTACCAATCTCCACAGAATGATCATTTTGTTTCTTTTCGTAACGCCATGTTTTGAAACAAAAATTTTGCAATCAAGACCTGTGCGATCGATCGCTCGAAGCATAAACCATGTTTTTTGACAGAGTCAATTTTTTCTTCAAACTGTGTCGAAAGCGGTCAAACTGTAACGACTGATTGGTTGGAATCCTTCAATTTCAGCGCGGCAAAGGACATCAGACATGAATAAAAACAGGGAGCCGGCAGCAACAACGCTGTTGATCGGTACAAAAAAGGGCGCATGGTGCCTGACGCTTGGCAGTGACAGGCAGCTGCGGCAATTGACCGGGCCTATGCATCTGGGGGCAGTGGTCAGCCACTACGTGGAGGATCCGCGCCGGCCGGGTTATCAGCTCATGGCCGTGGGCAGTGGGCATCTTGGGCCGTCTGTATTTGTGTCCACAGATGCAGGCGAGACCTGGCGGGAGTCGACGCAGCCGCCTGCATTTGCCCCAGTAGGCTCAACAGCCAGGGCCGTGGATCATGTCTTCTGGTTGACGCCGGGACACGCCAGTCAGCCTGATGTGTGGTATGCCGGCACCTCTCCCCAGGGCCTGTTCCGGTCCAATGATGGCGGAATGAGCTGGCAGGAGGTGGTCGGGCTGAACCACCTGGCTGAATTTGTGGACTGGCGCGGCGGTGACAAGGACGGCACACCGGATGGTCCGAAACTGCATTCAGTGATCGTGGACCCGACTGACGCGCGACACCTGCTGATTGGCATGTCCAGCGGCGGCATTTTTGAAAGCCATGATGAAGGTGGCACCTGGCGACCCCTGAACAAAGGCGTTGCCATGGACTTTTATCCCCCTAAAGAAGATGGCAGCGAATATGAGTATGGTCACGATCCACACTGTGTGGTCATGCACCCAGTTCATTCAAATCGGCTGTACCATCAAAACCATTGTGGTATCTATCGTATGGATCGTGACAAGGGCGAAACCTGGCAGCGTATCGGTGACAATATGCCTGTCGAGATTGGTGATATTGGTTTTCCCATGCTGGTGCATCCGCGCGACCCGGAGACGATCTGGGTTTTCCCCATGGATGGCTCGGGACAGTGGCCGAGAACCAGTCCTCAGGGTAAACCTGCGGTGTATCGCAGTCACGATGGCGGCATGAGCTGGCAGCGACTGGATAAAGGTTTTCCTGTCTCGCAGGCCTGGTGGACGGTCAAACGTCAGTGTATGGCAGTAGATTCACATGATCAGACGGGCGTATATCTGGGGACCACCAACGGCCAGATCTGGGGCAGCTTTGATGGTGGCGACTCCTGGCAGGGGCTGGCCATGGATCTGCCACAGATTTATTCAGTAGAAGTGGCTGAGCGGGCTGAGTAATGAACATCACTGTCACCCTGCCCAGTCAGCTGGATGACTATACCGGTGCTCAGCGTCACCTGGTCTTGAGTCTGCCGGTTAACACCCTGACACTGGCAGGCGTTCTGGATGCGCTGGAATTGAAATTCCCGGGCCTGAGATTCAGAGTGGTAGACGAACATCAGCGTATCCGCCGGCACATTGCCATGTTTGTGGGCGAAACGCTGGTTCATGATCTGACTGTGCCAGTGCCGGATGGTGGTCGCATACAGATTGTGGGTGCCTTGAGTGGAGGTTGAATGTAGACTGCCTGTCATCATCAATATGACGGGAGAGTATTCAGATGCAAACGGGTTTCAAGGCGGTTTCAGTAGGCGTGCTGATGATGTTGTCTGCCGGCACCGCTCTGTCGCAAAGTGCCGGGTCATCTCTGCCCTGGTCGGATCGATTCGACACCGCGTCACCAGCCACGGTTGGCTTGTCTGATCAGGCTCTGCAGTCTGCAACATCCGCCCTGCGCGCGCGCGTGGAAGCCAATGACATTGCTGGTGCTGTTGCGGCGATCATGAAGGACGACAAGCTCGTGTACGCCGAGGCGGTGGGCTGGCGCGACATTGAAAGCCGTGATGAGATGCCGCTGGATGCGCTGTTTCGCACCTATTCAATGACTCGACCAGTGACCGCCGTGGCAATCCTGCTGTTGCATGATCAGGGGCTGCTGGACGTCAATGACCCTGTCAGCCAGTACTTGCCTGCCTTCGCCGATCAACCCGTGCTGATCGATTCTGCCAATCCAGACCCCGGCGCAGTGCGGGCCAGGGTGGGCGATATTACACTGGCCCAGTTGCTGACGCACACCTCAGGCCTGGGCAGTCGCAGCAGCTCACTCTATCGCGCCAATAATGTACATAGCTATGACCAGACACTGGCGCAGGTGGTTGACAATGCAGCGGCTCTGCCGCTGTTTGAGGATCCGGGTACCCAGTTTCGTTATGGTCTGCATGCCGAAGTATTGGGGCGCGTGATTGAGGTGGTGACGGGGCAGCCCGTTGATGTCTACCTGGAGGAGCAGCTTTTTCAGCCGCTGGGTATGACTGATACCGTGTTTTACGTCGATGAAGAACGTGCCCCACGACTGGCAACCGTGTATCGGCCGGATGACGCAGGGCAGTTAAGGGCGATAGAGATGGAGGACATTCCCGTCACCGAGCGCCGGACCTTGACCAGCAGTGGTGTGGGCCTGGTTTCCAGCACTGCAGATTTCCTGTCGTTCTCCCACGCCTTGTTGACCAACACGCGACCCGATGGTGAGGCATTGTTCAGCGAACAGACGCGGCGTCTGGTATCGGAAAATGCCATTCCTGATGCGCTTCTGCCAATCGGTAGTGGCGGGTACTGGCTTGGCTCGGGATGGTCGCTGGGCGGCTTTGCGGTTGCGATGGACCCAGCTGCCTACAATCACCCCGTCAGCACCGGTGAGTACTGGTGGGATGGATCAGCTGGCACCCGTTTCTGGATCGATCCCGTCAATAATATGATTGCTGTGATCATGGCACAGGTCTCACCCGCCAGTGGTAATGGCTTTCGGGAAGAGTTCAAATCGAACATCGTTGATGCTCTGAACGGCCCGGCTGGCGAGTAAGCGATTCAGACAGGAGGATTCTTGCGCTGGCCCCGCCTGACACGCTCTCGTTCACTGCTGCTGGCATTGCTACTTGCAGTGCCAGCCGTTCTCTGGTGGCATGTATATCTGAATCCCGCGAATTTTGAGGTGCCACAGACCATGCAACTTGAGCTGGAGCAGGCCAGCTACGGATTTGACGAGAACGGCGAAGCCCGGCTTTTCGTTTTCGGAACGCTGCGTAATCCGGCAGTCAGGATGCTGGTGACCGGTTCCAGGATCACCGGCCGTCCCGGCGCGCTATCTGGTTATCGTCGTGCTGGTCTGGATATTGTCGAAGATGAGTCGGCCAGTGTCAGCGGTCTGGTGCTGACCGTTAATGAGCGTCAGCTGCGGCGCCTGGATCGCTATGAGCGTCTGGGTCAGCGTTATCGACGCTTCGTCGTGACCCTCGAAGACGGCGGTCAAGCCTGGGTGTATCAAAGAATCCGACCTGAGCCTGACATTGGCTCGCCTGTGCAACAGGGAACAGTTGAACCCCCGACTCCGGAGTCCCGTAGCAATGAGTGAGGTTCAGCCAGTACACATGCCGGACATTACCCGCAATGCTGAGGGTAAGGAGCGACGGCTTGGCGTTGAGCTTGAGATGAGTGATATCACTGTCGACAGGCTTGCAAAGCTGGTCGCAGAGTTCCTGCATGATCAGGGCATGGCCGTCGATGTGCGCGAAAGCGGACGCTATGATTGGGAGATTGTGGGCGACCCGGCGGGAGACTGGCAGGTGGAACTGGACTTTGGGCTGCTCAAGAGTATGGGGCGGCAGGCCATTGAGCCGGGCATGATGGGTGAGCTGGTGCAATCGCTGGAGGAGCTGATGGCCAGCGTTGCAGAAACTGTTGTGCCTGTAGAGCTGGTCAGTCCGCCACTGCCAATGGCGCGCTTGCAGCAGGTGGAAACCCTGATATCGCGTATCAGGAAGCATGGCGCAAAAGGGACCTCTGACCGCTGGTCGAACGCGTTCGGCATGCATCTGAACATGGAGGTGCCAGAGACCACTGCGGACTATATTGATTCCATTCTCAAGGCGTTCTTTTGCCTGTTCGACTGGCTGCAGGTCCGATGCCAGGTGGACATGGCGCGTCGGGTGACACCTTACATCGACCCCTTCCCGGTCGATTATGTGCGCCTGGTGCTGGCGCCGGACTACCAGCCTGATCTTGAACAGCTGATGCGTGACTATCTTGAATTCAATCCAACCCGCAACCGGGCACTGGACATGTTGCCCGTATTCGCTCATGTGGACGAAAAACTGGTGCGGGAATACACCGATGACCCGCGCATCAAGTCACGACCCGCACTGCATTATCGATTGCCCAACTGTGACATTCACGACAGCAACTGGTCCTTGTCGCTGGCATGGAATGACTGGCTCGCTGTGGAAAGACTGGCAGCGGACCGGCAGTTACTTAATCTGTGCTGCCACGATTATCTGGCTTATCTCAACTCGCCGTCAGAGCGCCTGTTCGGGCAGTGGTTGAAAACACTGCAGGGACAATATGTGCCGATGTTGACACGCAGCTCAGGCTGACAGCGCCGCAAACTGTGCAGCTGTCAGTGTCTTCAGGTCGTTCGGGCTCAGCTCTATTTCCAGCCCTCGCTTGCCTGCACTGACAAAGATGGTTTCGAACTCAGTGGCGCTGCTGTCTATGAAGGTGCGCAGCTGCTTTTTCTGTCCCAGCGGGCTGACGCCCCCCAGCACGTAGCCGGTGCTGCGCTGGACTGCATTGACCTCTGCCATTGCAGCCTTTTTGCCGCCAGCGGCCTTCGCCAGCATTTTCATATTCAGGCTGGTCGATACAGGAATCACCGCTACCAGCAATTCCCTGGTGTCCAGGGCTGCGACCAGTGTTTTAAACACCTGATCAGGAGAGACCTGCATTTTTTCTGCAGCCTCAAGACCATAAGACGCGTGGGCCGGATCATGAGTGTACTCGTGGATCCGGTACTCGATTCCGGCCTTGCTGGCTGCGTCGATTCCTGGTGTCATATCAGGGGGCCGGCACCACTGTCTGGCGCAACTCGCCAATGCCATCAATACCGATACGCACAATGTCACCGGGCTGAAGGTACTGGGGAGGAGTCATGCCGTCACCGACGCCTTCGGGTGTGCCGGTGTAGATCAGGTCGCCGGGCATCAGTGTCATGAACTGACTC
Organism: Pseudohongiella sp. O18; assembly: GCF_021729085.1. GTDB lineage: Bacteria > Pseudomonadota > Gammaproteobacteria > Pseudomonadales > Pseudohongiellaceae > Pseudohongiella. The sequence continues at coordinate 95,991 of NZ_JAJSAR010000002.1, forward strand.
AGATAACTGACGATATGCGCAACCCCAAACACCATCTGGCTGGTATTGCCATCCTGACGCATTTCGCCATTGATTTCGGACCAGATGCGCAGGTTTTGCACATCGTCTATCGAGTCACGTGTCACCAGATAGGGGCCAAATGGTGCAAATGAGTCGGCGCTTTTGCCCTTGACGAACTGACCAGCACGTTCGCGTTGAAACGCTCGCTCCGATACATCGTTGCCAGTGGTATAGCCGGCCACGTAGTCAAGCGCATCTTCCAGGCTGACATACTGGGCACGTTTGCCAATCACAACAACCAGTTCGGCCTCATAGTCCAGCTTGGTGGCCGCACGTGGCGTGATGATGTCATCGAAGGGGTTGCTGAGCGCGGTCACTGCTTTCATGAACACCAGAGGTTCTTCTGGCAGGTCGACAGCCATTTCTGCGGCATGGTCGACATAATTGAACCCGATCGCGACAATCTTGCCTACGCCCGTCATGGGTGCGGCCAGTCTCGGGCTGCCGGAAACTATCGGCAGAGAATCCACTGATATTGCCGCCAGGCGTTGCAGGCTTTCGTCGGTCAGTTGCGCGGGCGTCAGCTCGCTGATATGAGCTGATAGATCCCGAATTTGTCCCTGACCATCCACCAGGCCAGGTTTTTCGGCACCTGGCTCGCCAAAACGCACCAGCGTCAATTCAGCTGCCTTGGCAGTTGCAGGCAATGCAACAGACAGTGCCAGCAGTGCGGATAAAACGGCGCTACGGATGTTCATAAATCGGCCCATTGGGGGCGAAACGAAAGGACTTGATATCATGGTGACATTCTCATTGTTATTGGTCGGATTTTTTTCTGCTGCGCGACATTATAGTCAAAACGCCGGTTTCTGGTTAGACTCCGTACACGTTTAGTGGTGCGCCGAGCCGCCACATTTGCCTACACAAGCTCTTACGGAACTCATTATGTCTTTATCCTGCTTACTCGCCCGACTTGTCCGCTCTGCCAAGCCGATGGCACCGTCTTGCAACCCAACTACGTTTGCTTCAGCTTCATCGCGAGTTTCCCCAAAAAAGGGATGGTTGTTGCTGGCTGGTGTGGTTGCGGCCATGGGCTCATCTTTGTTGGCCGCCCAGACAACCGTGGTGACCAATGTTAATGGCTACACTATGAACCGCGATCGTGAGCTGGTGCAATTTACTGGCATCCAGTTTACTGGTGATACGGTGGATCGACTGTTGATGGCCGGTGATGAGTTGCCGCAGCAGGAAGATGTAACGGTGCTCGACGGGCAGGGTCGCACGCTGTTGCCAGGTCTGATTGATGCGCATGGTCACGTCTTGAACTATGGCCTGAGCCTGCTGCGCGTGGACATGACCGGTACCCGCTCAGAGCAGGAAGCTGTTGAGCGCGTCATCGCTTTTCAGCAGGCCAATCCGGATTTGCAGTGGATTCAGGGGCGGGGCTGGAATCAGGTTTTGTGGGACAGCAACAGCTTCCCAAGCGCGGACTCACTGGCAGCCGCAGATTCAGACACTCCCATGTGGTTCAGTCGTGTCGACGGGCATGCAGGCTGGGCCAACAGGGCTGCTATGGAGCTGGCAGGAATCGACGCATCAACGCCGGATCCTGACGGCGGCATGATCATACGTGATTCTGAAGGGCGCGCCACAGGTACCTTTGTTGATACCGCCATGCGCCTGATCACTCAGCATATTCCGCAGCCCAGTATCGATGATCAAAAAGCTGCGCTGCGACTGTCGATGCAGTCACTGGCAGCTCAGGGCTTGACCAGCGTACATGATGCGGGGGTCGGTAGCAGCACGCTGCAGGCCTACCGCGAACTGCAGGAGGAAGGTCCACTTCCGATTCGTGTTTATGTAATGCTGGCCGCCACTGACAGCGCGTTTGCAGAGCGCCTGGCGGAAGGGCATTTCATCAGTGATGACAACACCCTGGCGGTTCGAAGTGTGAAGATTTCTGCTGATGGCGCGCTGGGCAGCCGGGGTGCCTACCTGGACGATGACTACAGCGATCAGCCTGGACATCGTGGCTTACTGCTGCATACCCCGGAGCGTCTGACCCAGTTGATGAACCAGGCGATGTCTGCAGACTTTCAGGTTAACGTACATGCGATTGGCGACGGTGCGAACCGGATCGTCATGGACAACTTTGAAGCGCTGATTCGTGGTACCGGTACCGAGGAGCAGCGACATCGCATAGAGCACGCACAGATTCTGCGTTTTGAGGATATTCTGAGATTCAATGAACTTGGTGTGATTCCCTCGATGCAGGCAACGCACGCGACCAGCGATAAAAACATGGCACAGGATCGTATTGGCGAGGTGCGTATTCATGGAGCGTACGCATGGCGCAAGCTTCTGGATACTGGTGTAATCATCGCCAACGGATCTGATTTTCCCGTCGAATCACCCAATCCGTTCTTTGGCCTGCATGCAGCCATTACTCGCCAGGATCAGGACAATCAGCCACCCGGCGGCTGGTTTCCCGAAGAGCGCATGACGCATGAAGAGGCATTGCTCAGTTTCACGCTGGATGCTGCCTATGCGGCGCATCAGGAAGATGTATTGGGCACGCTGGAGCCAGGCAAGAAGGCCGATTTTATTCTGGTGGATCAGGATGTGTTCGAAGTGGCACCACAGGAAATCTGGAAGACTGATGTATTTCAGACCTGGGTCGGTGGTCGTCTGATTCACGACGACGAGTAATCGACTCTTCAGTCAGCGCTTATCGCGCTGTCCCAGTCTTGCTGCGCAGTGATACTTCCAACAGTCCATCACGGCGCAGCACGCTGTGATTGACTGAGAAGTCAGAAATCATGCTGGTGACACGAGCCTGTGGCCTTGGAAAACAATCCAGGCTGTTGTGAGCGCCAGCTCGAATTGCTATTTCCCCGGCAGACTTGATGCCGTATTCGCGGCTGCTAAACCCGTTATCCGCTTTGAGAAGCAGATAGGCATGTGCCAGGGTCTGATCCGAGAGGTAGGGCGACAGCACATCGGCAAAGGCCTTGATGGCAATATCGTCAAGGTAATTGAACAGATCCCAGAACAGACAGACATCAAAGCGGGTGTCTGACGGATAGTTCATTGATTGAGCAAAATGCTGTCGCCATGCCTCGTAGCTGGCAGCTTCCTCGACCTGTTTGTCGACCAGTTGGCCTGGTTGACGCTGATGTTCAACTCGCGGTGGGCTGTGCAGTGCATCGTGAATGCCCGCAAAATGCAGCCGACATCTGCGATCGCCAAAAAAAGCCACCGTTTCATGCACGCCCAGCCCGACGTCCAGTACCATCAGTCTTGGTACAGACTGCAGGCGCTCCATTATGTCGGGCATCAGTCGCGACGGCAGCGTTTCAGGCTGTCCGCTGTTGAGTTGCTCGGCCAGGTTCACGATCAGGCAGGCTTGTCCGAAGTGCTTGATGATTTCAGAGACGCCGCACTGGTGTTGCTGTTGGCGTGGCTGGGATCGATATCGATGGTACCCTTGAAGCGTGCGCCTTCTTCCAGCGTCATCTTTGGCGTGACGATATTGCCTTTAATATGACTGGTGCTGCTGACTACCACTTTGTCCTTGCCAGTGATGTCGCCATTCACTTCGCCATCGATTCGTATGGTCTTGGCGGTGAGGTCAGCATTCAGTCGGCCGGTTTTGCCGATGGTCAATTCGTGATTGGCCAGCATAACGGAACCATCCACCTGGCCTTCGATCAGCAAATTCTCGTCGCCACTGATGTCTCCTTTGACCTTGATGGTCGCGCCCAGCACGGCAGCCTTGCCGGAAGCCGATGAGGGGGAGGCAGCAGGTGCGCTGCGATAGCTGGCGCCAGTGTTACTGGTTTCGGCTGGCGCTGCGGGTGAAGCAGGGGCTTCCGTTCTTTCGTTGGTTTTATCCTTGTTTCTGTCAAACATAATACTCACCGCTTTGATTTGTGGTTATCGATCTGAATTTAACAACTAATATCATTGCTGACAACGGTTTGATGCGGTTTGTATTCCTGCCTTCGCTGCGTTACTTACTGACTAGTGACAAGAGCGTCTTCCTGCCCTAGTATGCTTTTACAAACCATAACAAGACATGCAGGGATCAGCATGCGCAGTATGAGATTTACCCTCGTAACAGCAACGATTGTGCTGATGACGGCTCTCGGGCCGCCACTGGTATCGCTTTATCTGGCGCGCCAGCAGGGACTGCAGATAGAAATGGAACGGGTCCGGGGTTACGCTGAGGTTGTTGTGCAGCGCTCTGATCGCGCTGTGGAGCAGATGCAGGAAGCAATTGATATGCTCATCGCTGAAGGCGCTGTTGATCCCTGCTCTGCAGATATGCTTCAGCTCATGAGGCAGCTGGCTCTTCGCGGCGAATTCATGAAAGCTGCAGGTGTGGTCGATGGCAATTTCATGCCGTGTTCATCACTTGGCTTGCACGAACCACCATTAAACCTCGGGCAGCCGGATACGGTTACTGCAATTGGCACAGAATTACGGCTTAGCTCTCCTATGCCGCTGCCTAATGACACCCCGTACATTTCCATCTCCCGTGACGGATTCATAGCGATGGCCCACCGTAATCAGGCGGTGGATATTGCCACGGATATTCAGGGCGCAGTTTTTGCAACATTCAACCCTAATAATGGTGAGATAAGGACGTCGATTGGTGAAGCCAATCCCGACTGGATTGACCGGCTGGGAGATGAGCAGGAAGCCACTTTCGTAGACGGTAGTTTTATTGTGGCTGTGATGTTGTCCGACCAGGTGGGTCAGACGGGTTCTCTGGCGGCTGAGCCATTATTCCATCTGGATGAGCGTGTTCGGGAAATCAGCCTGCGCTGGCTGCCATTTTCACTCCTTGCGGCCGGCGTGCTGACATTGGCGTTTCTGTATGCGGCACGGCAACAGGTGTCGATGGCGACGCAGATACGTTTGGGTCTGCGCCGCGATGAGTTTTTCCTTGAATACCAGCCGATTGTAGATCTACAGACCAGTGAATGGGTTGGCGCCGAGGCGCTTCTTAGATGGCGAACGCGCGATGGTAAGCTGGTAGAGCCGGACATCTTTATTCCGGTGGCGGAGGAAAGCAATCTCATCAATCTGATCACAAGCCGGGTTCTGGAGCTGGCGGCACAGGACATGGGAGGGTTTCTGCGTGACAATCCAGTCATGTCCTTAAGTATCAACCTGTCTGCCAGCGATATTCTGCTCCCGGCAACATCGGAACATCTGCTGTCCGTCATCAAGCGGTTTAATTTGCGACCGGGCCAGCTGACTGTCGAGTTGACCGAGCGAATGCTGGTGGAGCCTGAAAAAGCCCGCGTCGCGCTGGCAGCCATGAGGGAGCAGGGCATTCGTGTATCGATAGATGATTTTGGTACTGGTTACAGTAGTCTGTCTTACCTGGAAACCATGCCTTTTGACAGCCTGAAAATCGACAGGCTGTTTGTTGAAGCAATTGACAAGGAAGCGGCTACCAGCCGCGTTGTTCTGCACTTGATTGAGATGGCCAACACTCTGCAGCTTGATGTTGTTGCAGAAGGGGTCGAGACGGAGAAGCAGGCTGCCTATCTGCGTGAAAGAGGCGTTCGGTACGCCCAGGGCTGGTTGTACAGCAAATCAATACCAGCGGACATTTTCAAGGCTACCTGCTAGCAGCCATAACAGCTCAGTTACAGGCTGGCGAAGGTGGGTAGATGTATTGGTTGCGCGTTTTCTTGGCCTTGTACATGGCATGATCAGCGTGCCTCAGCAGGGCTGTGGCGTCCAGCGCGTCTGTCGGGAAGTTCGCCAGGCCAATACTGGGTAGTACTCGCAACTCTGCTTCTGCCACGCGAATCGGCTGTTCGACGTTGCAGACGATCTTTTCGGCAACCACCCAGGGTGAATGCGCCGGTCCATCGCCTTCCAGCAGGATCACAAATTCATCACCAGCAAGACGGGCTACCGTGTCAGCGCTGCGTACGCTGTCCTGTAATCGGATGGCGACCTGTTTGAGCACAATATCGCCAGCTTCATGCCCCCAGGTATCGTTGATTGCCTTGAACCCATCCAGGTCGATATACAGGATCGTCAAGGAGCCCCCACTGCGCTGTTTGCGCTTGAGTGCGGAATCCAGCCGGTCATTGAAAAGGCTGCGATTGGGCAGTCCGGTCAATTCATCATACAGTGCCAGGTGTTTCAGTTTTGCCAGTAGCTGGTGGCGCTCGACGGCGATGGCCACCTGGGTATTGATGAATTCGAACAGGGCCTGATCGGCAGCGTCCAGTCTACCGTTATGCGTGCAGTTCACTGTCAGGTCGGCCAAATCAGCAGTACCGTCCTGATGTGTAATGCTCAGCTTCAGCCCGGGCAGTATGCTGCTCACTGCATGACTGATGTTGGCAGTCAGCTGTTCAATATTATCTGCAGCATGGACGGCCTCGGATATCGAGTACATGGCGTGTTGCTTAGCTTCAACGTGTTTGCGCTCGGAGATGTTGCGGGCGACCGCGACGCGCAGTTTATCCTGTTCTGCCCAGCGTGCTGACCACATGATATGCGCCACGCTGCCATCTTTACGTATGTATCTGTTTTCAAAGAAAGTGACGGGCTGCCCCTTGAGCACGCGATCGGCCGTGGCCATGGTTGGCTCCAGATCATCAGGGTGAATGAGCTCGCGAATGTTACGGCCTATCAGTTCGTCGCGCGTATAGCCGAATACCCGTTCACAGCCAGCGCTGACATCAACAAAAAAGCCTTCGGCATCGACCAGGCAGATAGCGTCAAGCAGGAGGTCGATATAATGGCTTAATGAAGCAATCTTCTGTTTTGACATGGCGCGTCTTGCTTGGGTTTGCTGCTTACTTGTTGATGAAGTCAGCAGCAGTCCTGGTGTAAGTGGTGGTAGCATACAATACTCAGCAAGCCGCTGAATACTGACAATGACAGAATAAGGTGTGCCGACAATGAACAAACCCTATCCACCCATTGAGCCATACGACGTGGGCACACTTGAAGTGTCGCCCCTGCACACGCTCTATTATGAGCAGGTTGGCAATCCGGACGGCAAGCCGGTGGTATTCCTGCATGGTGGTCCCGGAGGAGGGGTAAATCCAGATTACCGTCGCTATTTTGACCCTGACAAATGGCGTGTGGTGCTGTTCGATCAGCGTGGCTGTGGGCGCAGCACGCCATTTGCTGAACTTCGGGAGAATACAACCTGGGACCTGGTTGCTGATATGGAGCGTCTTCGGGTCCATCTGGGAATCGATAATTGGGCAGTGTTTGGCGGTTCCTGGGGCTCTACCCTGTCGCTGGCCTATGCCGTGACCCATGCGGAGCGTTGCACGGAGCTGTTTTTGCGTGGCATTTTCCTGCTTCGCAAAAAAGAGATTGACTGGTTTTACCAGGAGGGCTGTTCCCGCCTGTTTCCCGATCTATGGGAGCAGTATCAGGCCCCCATCCCAGTGAATGAGCGTGGGGACATGGTTACGGCATACTATCGGCGTCTGACCTCCGACGATGCGAATGTACGCCGCGAGGCAGCCAGAGCCTGGTCAACCTGGGAAGGTTCAACCCTGCGACTGTTGCCTGATGCTGGTGCAGCCGCCAAGTTTGGTCAGGACAGTTTTGCCGAGGCCTTTGCCCGCATCGAATGCCATTACTTCATCAATCGAGGTTTCTTTAGCGAAGATAACTATCTGCTAAACCAGGCAGCCAGTATCCAGCATATACCCACAGTGATAGTGCATGGCCGCTACGACGTTATCTGTCCGGTCGAGAATGCCTGGGATCTGCATCGAGTACTGCCCAATTCAGAGCTGCACATCATTGCTGATGCCGGTCATGCCCTGTCAGAACCAGGTATTACCAGTGTATTGATTGACTACACCGATCGCTGGGCCGCAGCGCGTGTCTGAAAACAAAATCCTGCCTGAGAATAAGCCCGATGCTCTGGTCGTCGGTGGTGGCCCCGCCGGTCTGATGGCTGCCCAACAACTCATCGAAGCTGGTTGCTCTGTTGTGCTGTGTGACGCCATGCCGGCCGTGGGGCGCAAACTGCTTCGCGCTGGCGTTGGCGGTCTCAACCTTACCCATGCAGAACCCAAAGCAGAGTTTGTCTCACGTTTCACTGGGTCGGTCGATGTCGCTCCGTGGCTGGAGGACTTTGATGCTCAGGCCATGACAGCGTGGGCGCGAGCGCTGGGAATAGACACATTCGTGGGCAGCTCAGGGCGTGTCTTTCCTGTCCAGATGAAGGCATCACCACTCTTGAGAGCCTGGTTGGGACAACTGGCGCTTGCCGGACTGCAGATTCGTAACCGGTACCGCTGGTGCGGATGGACACAGACCGCCGACGGCATGGTTCACGAATTCACGACGCCGACGGGGCAGGTGCAGATTGCTGCCCGTGTCTGCGTGCTGGCCCTGGGTGGCGCCAGCTGGTCACGACTCGGTTCTGACGGGCGCTGGCGCGATGTCTTATCAGCCCACACTATCCCTGTGACCGATTTCATGCCAAGCAACGGCGGCGTCGAAATCCCCTGGTCGCCGTGGTTCAGTGAACACTTCGCTGGAAGGCCCCTGAAAACTGTGACACTCGGCGTGGCCGGGACTGAATCGGGCTGCAGGCGAGGCGAAGCCGTGGTGACAACGCATGGACTGGAAGGCGGGTTGATTTATGCCCTGTCTGCATCGATCAGGGAGGCTCTGGCGAAATCAGGAGCTGTCACTCTGGGGCTTGATCTGTTGCCTGATCTGACAGAGGAGCAGGTCCGCCAGAAGTTGAATAAGCCGCAGGGCAAGATGTCCCGTAGTAACTACCTGCGTAAACGCCTGGGCCTTGATGGCGTCAAATACGCGCTGTTGCGCGAACTTGTAAGGGATGGCGCAGAACAGGACGTTGTCGCCATGGCAGTGGCAGCCAAAAAACTGAGTCTGCCGGTCAAAGGCATGCGCCCGCTTGATGAGGCGATCAGCACAGCAGGCGGGGTACATGGCTCTGCGCTGACACAGGACCTGATGCTGAATGAGCATCCGGGCCTGTTCTGTGTCGGTGAAATGCTCGACTGGGATGCGCCGACGGGTGGTTATTTGTTGACGGCAAGCATGGCAAGCGGGCTGCGGGCTGGTCGTGCCGCAGCCGGAATCTTGGGAAAATAGAATGTGCCCGACATTGTCCGGCAAGCCACAACATAAAGCTGGTGAATGGACCTCAGAATGTAAACGTAATCAATAGTATCGATTGCTGTCTGCTGCGATGCAATTCTGCTAAGATCAGTGCAAAATCACGTTGTCGGGTCAGTTGTTCCAACTGGAATGACAGCTTGAGCACAATAAAACTGACAGTGCCTGCAAACGGGGTTTGGGCAACTGTCTTGCGGAGATTTGCATCTTCCTATGATCCAGCTTGACCTTGCGACACTGGCGCTTATGTTTTTGGCGCTGGGGATAACCTCGTTTTTTGTCATGTTCCTGATCTGGCGTATCAATCGTGATATGCCTGGAGTCATGTTTTGGATGCTGGGCACCCTGCTCAACATCACGTCTGCCATGTTCAACCTGCTCAATGCCTTGCTGGGCTGGTCCGATGGCTGGGGACCGTTTACCAGCAATACGGCCAGCTTGACCGCCAATCTGTTGATCATGGAAGGCACCTTGCGGTTTCGAAACCTGGGCTCAACCGACCGCTGGAGTTATTTGATACTGCTGATTCCCGTGTTTGTCATTGGTTCCTGGCTCCTGAGGCTTGATCCGGGTTTGCGGTATATTTTCCATGACGGCTTTACGTTGGCTTTTCAATTGACTTCGGCGATTGCGTTCGTCTGGCGCACCAGCGACCGTCATGAATTCACGGCCAACTCCCTGGCCGCTGTAGCGGGTGTATGCATGAGCGCCACGATAGCGTGGCGGTTCATGCTGGCGCTGACGAGCAGCGAGAGCATAATAATGGGTCCAGAATCCACCGGTACACAGTGGTATGTCTTTGCTGGCGCCAATTTCCATGTCGCCTGGATCTTCGGACTGAGCGTCGCCTGTTATTTCCGTTCACGACAGCAGGTTATGCAACTGGCCCGTGAGGACGCGCTGACCGGCTTGCCCAACAGACGTTGTATCGACGAAAAACTAAACCAGACTTTGCTGGAAGTGCAACGCAGCGGGGAACAGTTTGCCACCATTCTTATCGACCTGAACGATTTCAAAACGGTAAATGACCACTATGGGCACAGCTCCGGCGATACCTTACTGGTTGAGTTTACCGGCAGGCTGCGCGAAGCCGTCAGGACGTCGGACTTTGCAGGCCGCTACGGCGGCGATGAGTTTCTGGTAATCGCCAGGCAGCTGGAGTCACGTGAATCGCTGGATCAACTGATCGAGCGCCTGCGTGACAAGCTGAACAGTGAGCTGCGTGTGCCGGGTGGCACGTTCTACGTGGTTGTCAGTATCGGGGCAGCAGTCTGTCCTGTCGATGGTACGAGTGCGGATGAGTTGCTGGGGGCAGCCGATTCGCGTATGTACAGCGACAAGGCCCGTCAGAAAGCAAAAACCCCAGATAAACTTTAGCCACTGGAAACGGAGAATCACAGATGAAACAGTCAGCAGCCCGCACGCTGATCGCAGGGTGTGTTCTGGTATTGGTCGGATCACTACTGGCCCATTGGGTGCAGACATCCGGTGGAACACGTATCGAAGATGTCAGGTTCACCGGAGACAATGGTCAGACACTGAGTGCATTGTTATATATCCCGGCCAACGCTTCGGCAGACAGTCCGGCACCTGGTGTGCTGGCTGTTCATGGTTATATCAACTCGCGTGAAGTGCAGTCCGGTTTCGCCATCGAGCTGGCGCGCCGTGGCTATGTCGTACTGGCTCTGGATCAGAGTGGCCACGGTTACTCGGATGCACCGGCATTCTCCAATGGTTTTGGCGGGCCGGCCGCCCTGCGTTATCTGCGTTCACTGGATATTGTTGACCCGGATAATATCGGACTGGAAGGGCATTCAATGGGTGGCTGGACAGTGCTGGCAGCGGCGGCAGCCATGCCGGATGCCTACCGCTCCATGGTGTTGCAGGGTTCCAGCACTGGCAGCGGGCGTGCCTTGCCAGGTACACCCGACTGGCCGCGCAATGTGTCCGTTGTCTTTGCCCAGTATGATGAGTTTGCGCCGTTGATGTGGGAAGTGCCGCGCGGCAGTGATGTGGCTGACAGTGAGAAGTTGCAGGCCATGTTTGGCGTGGATGACGCGATACAGGAAGGGCGCGTGTATGGCAGCGTACCGGCAGGCACCGCGCGGGTCCTGCACAATCCGCCGGTCACGCATCCTGGCAATCATCTGTCACATGCTTCCATTGGGCATACGGTGGACTGGTTTCAGCTGACCTTGTCGGGCGCCCAGACTGCGGGTGTGACCGGACAGATCTGGTTCTTTAAGGAAATTGGCACTTTACTGGCATTTGTTGGTTTTGTGGTGCTGCTGTGCGGGGCGATCAAGCAGTTCATTCAATTCCCGACTTTTGCGGGTTTGAGTGGTGCACCCATCAACACGGCCTGGACCCAGCGCAATGGGAAGTGGTGGTTATTGGCAGCCCTTAGCATGTTTATCCCGGTTGCCGTTTTCTACCCGGTATTCTCAATGGCCGCCTCAATGCTGCCGGCATCTTCCTGGTTTCCCCAGAGCATCACCAACCAGATCATCGTCTGGGCTGTACTCAATGGGCTGCTGGCGACCGCCCTTGGGCTGGTGATCAAAGCGGAAGCGGTCAGCTTTAAATCGGTGTCCTGGTTTGCTGCGGCAAGATTTGCACTGGCGATCGTGGGAGTGGGATATCTGGCGCTGCTGCTCGCGGACTATTTCTTCCTGATCGATTTCCGGTTCTGGTTTGTCGGGCTTAAGCTGTTGAGTCTGGATCAGTTCCAGAACATGCTGATTTACCTGCCGCCGCTGCTGGTGTTCTTCCTGCTGCTGGGCAGGGCCCTGCATGGCGGTCTTTCGGTGTCCAGTGATACGGTTCGCCAGCAGTACCTGAGCAATGCCATGGTGCTGGCAGGCGGCTTTGCGATATTTCTGCTGGCTCAGTACATCAGCCTGTTTACGCGAGGACTGCTACTTACGCCGGCTGAACCATTAAATACCATCGTCATGATCCAGTTTGTGCCATTGCTGGTCATTATATCGACCATCTCTACCTGTGCCTGGCGGCACACTGGTAGCTACGTTCCCGGCGCTCTGATCAACACGATGTTTGTTGGCTGGTATATTGTGGCAGGCCAGGCAACCCAGGCGGTATGACCGCCGGGTTGCTGACAGACTTTTGCATCAATCAAGTCAAGCAGCCAATGCCAATGTGATGTATTAGTCGCCCGGTGAATAGCTTCGCTGGGCGCGTTGCTCCACATCTTCACGGTAGAAAGCAACATCCTTGAACTCACGGTCTACGTAGCGCTGTGCCTGATCGTCGAAGTGCGGGGAGTTCGGGTCATTGCTTTGTCCGCCCGCCAACAGGGATTTGGCTCGTACCCGGTCGCCAAACTCAACAACGGCGATGAAGCTGTTGCCGGCAGTACCGTAAATGCGTTCAGTGCCGGGAAACGCCCGGGCTCCAAATGACGCCAGTGCTCCCCAGCGAGATGAGGCCATACCTACCGGCAGGCTGGGAGCGTCGTCGCTGTAGGGATGATCAATGGCACCGCTGATGCGCTGGTAACGATTGACCCCGCCCCAGGGCGTCTGCCAGTCGCCAAAACTGTTTTCCAGTTGTGTCAGAGTATCGGCGAAAACCTGCAGACGTTCTTCAGCTTCACTGCCGGTCCCCAGCCAGTTGATCTGTTCCATCTGGCTCAGGCCGGCAGGCGTATCGATTGCCTGCGCGGCATTCATGCCGTAAAAGTGGGCCAGTGTCATAGCAACAGATCCGGTGCTGACATTAAGATCCCAGCCGCGCAGTGTTTCTATGGCAGGCGCCAGCGCGGGCCATTCCTCTGAATGATCGTCCCAGGCCGAGACCAGACCATCAATCAGCAGGCTAAAACCGATGATGGTGGGGTCGTAGGCAAGATCAATTAATGACTCCAGTGTCAGGGGCGGTGTCTCCGACAGCAGCGCGGCAGCATGTACCCCGCGAAAATTTTCGGCGTCGGGTGCCATATAGGCAGGGTAGTCTTCACGAACGGGGCTGTCCGGACCCGCTGCAGTAAATGGTGTGGAGTTGGTGTTCTGAATCCAGTCGCTGTCAGGGTTGATGACGACTACGGTTTCGTCTACCTCATGCATGCCCTGCCAGTCTGTCGCCGGATTGCTGCCGTTGACCGGCTGACCATAGTCGAACTGCGGATCACGGCGTGGCATGAAATTGCCATGGAAGTAGGCGATGTTGCCATCCGCGTCGGCAAACACGGTATTGTTGGAGGAGTTGGTGCGTATGTCCATCATGTCCAGGAACTCGCCCAGATCATCTGTTTTCATGCGCAGATAGGACTGACGCAGCGCCTCGACTGGGTTCCAGTTGATACGGGTGCTGGTCCACTGGTTGTCGTGCAGGTGAGTGATGGGCCCCTGATGGGTGCGGTATACCGGGAAAGTACGCTCTGCCATTTGCTCGCCATTGCGATAACGCAGCGTTACTTCTGATACCTCCAGAGGGCGCAGTTCGTCGCCGTAGCGATACATTAACTGGCCATTGTCATTGACGACCTGCTGGACAAACTCGTCCATAAAGTCGGCACTGGTGCTGGTATGCATCCAGCCGGTGGTTTCATTAAATCCCTGATAAATAAAGAACTGTCCCCAGGTCGATGCCCCGTACGCATTTAGCCCCTCTTCACTGACCAGGTGATATTCACCCCGGAAGAAAAAACTGGTGTGCGGGTTGATCAGCAGCAGTGCATTGCCACTGGCACTTTTATCGCCGGTAACAGCAATACCATTGGAACCGGCTGGCTCCTGAAAGATGCTGCGCGCCAGCGGGACGGCGGGCACTGGTGACAGCTCGCGCATGTCATCGCCGAGCTGTGCCGTGGTGGTCGGCAGCTGGCTGACGCGCTCCTCAGCCGATGAGTAGAATGCCTCAATACCTGCCAGCGGGATCTGCTCGATGTCACCACCGATCGAGCCCTCGAAGAAATAGAAAGGCATCCATGGCTCAAAGCGGGTCAGCAACAGAGGTTCAACCTGAGGATTGCTGGCCAGATAATAGTTCAGACCATCAGCAAAGGCCTCACTCAGTTCCTGCAACCACTCTGGCGCTTCCGCGTATGCGGTCCGTGCCTCGGCTTCGCTCATGTAGAGTTGTGCGCGCAGGTCACTGTACAGCGCTGATTCCCCTTCCACCTCCGCCAGTCGGCCGATGGCCCAGGTATAGTTGCGTTCAATTCGGGGGAAATCGTCTTCGGCCTGGGCATACAGAAAACCGAACACCACATCGGCATCGGTTTCCCCGTAGATGTGAGCAACACCAAAGTCATCGCGAATGATTTCAACGCGCTCGGCCCGGGCCTGCAGCCGCTGCATCTCCGAAGTCATGTCTGTCGACGGTGCCTGGGGCGGCGGGGCATTATCCTGGGAGCAGGCAGACAGCAGCGCAAACAGCGTCAGAGCTACCGGTAACAGAAGAGTCTTTATTTTTAGCATGATTACTCCGACTGGTTAGTGGATAGAAAGTTAGTTGGGATTCGTTCCCGGGCGCGAAGCGCGCTCAGTGAGCCAGTAGCACAGGCAACCGCCAAGGATCACCGCGAGCGCAATTCCGGCCTCCTGAGGGCGATTGATGGTTATGAATGTCAGCGTCCAGATGACAATACCGCTGTAGATCAGCGGAGGATAGGGGTAGAGCCAGGTTCTGTAGGTCTGTTCTCCCGGCTGACGGTCTATGCCGTGTCGATAGCGCAGCACAAATACACCCAATACCGTAGCCAGCGAACTCAAGCCGAGGATGAATCCGGAAAAGACCAGAATCGACTCAAAGGTTGAGGTCAATATAAACAGGGCTGTCAGAATACCCTGTGAGTAGATGGCAACACGCGGAACGCCGTCAGCATGACGCACTGACAACCAGCGGAACAGTCGAAAGTCCTCGCCCATGACCTGCAGGACTCTTGGGCCAGCCATCAGCATGGCACTGACGGTGGAGATCAGCAGCAAAGACAGCACTGCACCCATGATCAGAGCGCCAGTCTGTCCGAAGGTGTTCTGTGCTACGATGACCCCGATCTCCAGACGTCCCTCTAAAAGCTGCATGGGGACGGCATACAGAAATGTCGCGTTCAGTGCCAGGTATAACAGGATGACGACAGCAGTACCCAGTATCAGTACTCTGGGCACCGAGCGTGCCGGATCATCCACTTCGCTGGTGATGTAGGTAGCCGCATTCCAGCCAGTATAGGCGTAGTTCACGTAGATCAGCGATACGGCGAACGCGCTGCTGGTCAGTACGCCGAGGTCGCTGTCTGAGGGCAGCAGGCTTAAGGGCTGGGGAGTGTCGACGCTCAGGGTCACCAACGTCACAAACCCCAGTATCAGTCCGACCTTGATCAGCGTGAACCAGTTTTGCAGGCCGCCACTGGCGCGATGATTTCGTCCATGTGTGACGGTTACAATGATCACCAGCAGCACCGCAATCAGCATGCGGTTCAGCTCCACTGCCGTCAGCGCCGAATCAAGGTAGGCCGCGAATGTCATGGCGGCCAGTGCTGTTGGGGCCGCAAACCCGACTGTCAGCGAAACCCAGCCAGACACGAAGCCAACCGCCGGGTGATAAATGCGACTGAGAAAGTTGTACTCACCACCTGAGCGCGGTAACCGGCTTGCCAGTTCGGCATAGGTTAGCGCGCCACAAAGCGCGGCAATGCCACCGACCAGCCAGAGCATCAGCAGCGCGAAAGTCGATTTAATGTCGATGATCTGGTAACCAAGACTGGTGAAAACACCAGTACCCACCATATTGGCAATGACCACAGCGATCGCGGTTGATGGTTTGTAACTGCCCTGTTGGCTCATGCGGTCCTGCCTTTACGGTGTCTGAGTTGATCCTGATCTGCGCAGTAATGCGTAATGTAACGTTGAGACTGGCTTCGGCCTGGTTTATCTTCGGGTATTGCAGCAGCTTATCAGCATTGCAGCCTGGTCAGGATGCGATAAACGGGAATATTTAATACAGTCAGATGAATTTAGGGGAGCCGCACGCCGTATGTCCAGCAAAAACGAAACGGGAATCGATCAGGTCAGCCAGGTAAAGGCTTTTGGCGGGCAGCAGATCAGAGTGACGCACTGGTCAGAGACGCTGCAGTGCAAAATGCAGTTTTCAGTGTTTATACCTGCTGCCAGTGAAAAGAAAGCAGTGCCGGCTGTCTATTTCCTGTCAGGCCTGACCTGCAATGACGAAAACTTCAGCACCAAAGCCGGTGCGCAGAGAGTTGCAGCAGAGCTGGGTCTTGCGTTGGTCATTCCCGATACCAGCCCGAGAGGAGACGATGTCCCCGATGATGAGGGCTATGATCTTGGCAAGGGCGCCGGGTTTTATGTCAATGCCACCGAGTCTCCCTGGCAGACTCACTACCAGATGTATGACTACATCACAAAGGAATTGCCGGCAGTGGTCGAGGGTCACTTTCCAATCAGTGCCCGGCGTTCAATCTGTGGTCATTCCATGGGCGGACACGGTGCCATCATCATGGCAGTGCGGGAACCCGAAAATTACTGTTCTGTGTCCGCCTTCGCGCCAATCGCCAATCCCTCGCAGTGCCCTTGGGGGCATAAGGCTTTTTCTGCCTACCTGGGTAATGAGCAGGCCAGCTGGCTTGACTACGACAGCGTAGAGCTGATCAAAAAACGTGGTCTGAAACTGCCCTTGCTGGTGGATCAGGGCACTGAGGACAACTTTCTGCGAGAACAGCTGCTGACTGACAATCTGATCGCGGCAACTGATGGCTACGCCGATGTGCAGGTGAGGTACCAGCCGGGTTATGATCACAGCTATTACTTTATTGCCAGCTATATTGAAGAGCATCTGCGATTCCACGCACGTTATCTTGGCTGAACACGCAATCGCATAACGAACTCGACGGGAGAAAATAATCATGAAAACCAAAGCAGCGGTTGCATTCGCAGCCGGAAAACCACTCGAAATTATGGAAGTTGATCTTGAGGGGCCCAAGGCGGGTGAGGTGCTGGTAGAGCTCAAGGCGACAGGTGTCTGCCATACGGATGCCTTCACTCTGTCTGGCGATGATCCAGAGGGTGCATTTCCGGCCATCCTGGGCCATGAAGGTGCCGGTATTGTTGTTGATGTGGGACCGGGCGTTAAATCCTTAAAAAAGGGTGACACAGTCATCCCGCTGTATACACCTGAATGCCGTGAATGCGAGTACTGTCTGCATCCCAAAACGAATCTGTGCCAGGCGATTCGCAGCACGCAGGGAAAAGGGGTGATGCCAGATGGTACCAGCCGTTTTTCGCTGGATGGCAAACCTATCCTGCACTATATGGGCTGCTCTTCATTTTCCAACTATACCGTGCTCCCCGAGATAGCCCTGGCGAAGATTCGCAGCGATGCGCCCCTGGACAAGGTCTGTTATATCGGCTGCGGTGTGACAACCGGCGTCGGGGCCGTGGTGTTTGACGCCAAAGTGGAGCCGGGTTCGCGAGTGGTTGTATTTGGTCTTGGCGGTATCGGCCTGAATGTCATTCAGGCGGCACGTATGGTTGGGGCGCGGCAGATCGTGGGTGTGGACATCAATCCGGCCAAAGTCGAGCTGGCGAAAAAATTCGGCATGACAGATTTCATCAACCCCAAGGAAGTTGACAATGTGGTTGAGGCGATCGTCGATCTGACCCATGGTGGTGCCGATTACACCTTTGAATGCATCGGCAACGTCAATACCATGCGGCAGGCGCTGGAGGCCTGCCACAAGGGCTGGGGTGAGTCAGTCATTATCGGTGTGGCTGGTGCTGGCCAGGAAATCTCGACCCGCCCCTTCCAGCTGGTGACGGGCCGTGTCTGGCGCGGCAGTGCCTTTGGCGGTGCGCGAGGGCGCACTGACGTGCCGACCATCGTCGACTGGTATATGGAAGGCCGTATCAATATCGATGACCTGATTACCCACACCATGCCGCTCGAGCGCATCAATGAGGCATTTGATCTGATGCACGAGGGTAAATCCATCCGCAGCGTTGTACTGTACTGACGCGCAGGCTAGAATCCCGCCCCGGTATCATTTAAAACAATAATCCCGGGGGGGAATATCATGGATATGGCAGGCATCACCATCATCGTGTATCTGGTGGTCGTGACCTTGGTCGGCATGTATCTGACCAAACGCAGCAGCAGTTCAGATGACTGGGCGATCGGTGGTGGTGGCATGGGCCTGTGGCTGATTGCCGCCGGTATCGCCGGTACCCGCATCGGTGGTGCAGGCACTTATGGCGTTGCTGGCGACACCATGAACACCGGTGTCTGGAACATGTGGTACGGCGTCAATTCCTTTCTGGCGCTGGCTCTGGTGGGTATCTTTTTTGCGGTGCCTTACCGCCGTCTGCGACTGACAACGATTGGCGAGCTGTTCGTAAAACGTCACGACAGTCAGCGCAACGGCCGGTTGACCAGCCTTTGCGTGCAGACCGAATACCTGATCATCAATATCCTTGAGCCTCTTCTGATCGGTATCATCATCAGCGCCGTGTTCGGCATTAACCGCGAACTGGCGATCATGATCGGTGCGCTGATCATCATCAGTTCAACCACACTGTCGGGTCTGCGCGGGGCATCGGCTACCAACGTCATCCACGTGGTGGTGGTGACCTTTGGTCTGCTGGCTGTTGCGATGGTGGCAGGCGCTGAACTGGGCGGTATCAGTGGTATCAAAGAGAAAGTGGACGCGGCGCTGGCTGCAGACCCGGATACCAATGCTGCCAGCTGGTGGAGTTTCGTAGGCCTTGGCTGGTTCCCGGTCATTGCCATGTTCTTCTCTGCGGTCATTCATACGCCAGCCGCTTCGGTTTATGTGAACTACTCCAGCTCAGCCCGACGTGAGAACCTGCTGATTCCCGCCTTCCTGCTGGCGGGTGTACTGGCGGCGCTGATGCCGGTACTCGCTTCCATCATTGGTATTGAGGCGGTTGCACGTTACGGCACGGACAGCGGTATTACCAGCTATGCCACAATTACACGAATTGCCACCGATACAGGCCCCATCATTGGCGGTATCGCGCTTGCGGCGGTACTGGCAGCGCTGATTTCCTCAGGTGGCCCGATTCTGCTATCCAGCGCCACGCTGTTTGTGAATGACTGGATTCCGGGTTCCAAAGATTTTGAACCAAAGCGCAAGCTGCGTTCCTACCGCATTACCAGTGTCATCTACGGATTATTCGCCGGTGCCCTGGCCTGTGTGCTGCCGATTACCTCGGTGCTTGAATTGCTGCTGCTGGGCTTCGCGATGGTTGTGCCGCCGGCCCTGGCTATCGGTTTCATCTTCTACTGGCGCAAGACTACCGAGCAGGGTGTGTTCTGGGGCATTGCCAGCGGATACGGGCTTGGCCTGGCAGGCTGGGCAGCCAACACCTTTGTCCTCGGACTGGAGAATGATGTGGCGGCCTATTTCACTACGCTGGTGCCGCTGGTCGTGATACCGGTGGTCTCACTGATGACACAGTCTCCACAGAATGAAGGCGAAAGCGTGGATAATTTCTATCAGGCACTCAAAACGCCAGTACCTTGATGGGTGCGCTGTCCCGTCAGGGCAGCGCACCTACTGATTGCAGCGCGCGTCGTGTGATATCGATGCGCGCTGGAATCAGGGTGTCATCCTCTCCTGTTGAACGGAGCAGTGTGGCAAAGTACCAGGTGTCATTTTCCTGCTCTACCCATCCCACATACCAGCCTACGTAACCACCATCATCGGCAGTTGTCAGTCCGGTCTTGGCATACAGCGCGTAATCCGCCGTCTGTTCCATGCGCATGATGTCACGTGTTGCCGCCATCACTTCCGACTGAAAGGGAAGATCGTTGTGGCGCAGCCGCTGCAACAGCTCGATCTGTTGCAGTGGGCTGATGCGCAGTTCTCCAGACAGCCAGAACGTTGTCAGCCCACCCGACATGTTCTGATTGCCGTATTCTGCGGCATCCAGCATCGCCTGCATGCGAGTGCCGCCAACAGACTGCACCATCTGCTGGTAATGTGGTACCGCTGAGATAGCAAAGGCTTCACGAAGCGTCATATCGCGATTGGTTTCGGGCCTGCTGCGGACGGTTCCGTCCCAGCGCAGCAGTGTATCCGGGCCTTCAGCCACACCAGCCTGCAGCGCAGTCATTGTGCTGAAAATCTTGAAAGTCGACGCGGGCAGGGCGGAAGTTTCAGCAGTCACTGACTGACCTGCATCGGCGGAGCCTGATATCCATTGACCTGCTTCGTCATCGTAGATAAGGGTTATTCCGCTAAATCCAGACGACTCATGCAGCGCGGTGATTGAGGGATGCTCAGCTACCTCTGCGGCGACGCCAAGGTTGATCAACAGGCTGCTGAAACTGGCAGCAATTGCACACACAGCAAAACGAACAGGCCGACTTGAGCGGCCTGTGCTCTGCAAAAAAGTCATGGTTTATTCTCCTGGAGCAGAGTCCCTGCTGTTTATCTGTTTATTCCGTCAGGCCACGTCGTTGCAGCATGTGAACCGGGTCTGGTTCACGACCTGCAAAATCGCGATACAGCTGCATGGCTTCTGCACTGCCACCCCGCGCGAGCAGCTGATCGCGGAACTGTTGACCATTCTCGCGCAGCATGCCGCCGTTCTCCTTGAACCACTCAACGGCATCCGCATCCAGTACTTCAGACCAGATATATGAGTAATAGCCAGCTGAATAGCCGCCCATGATGTGTGAGAAATACGCCGTGCGGTAACGAGGCGGAACCGGGCCATAGTTGAGTCCATTTTCTGCCAGCGCCTGCAGTTCAAATTCAACCAGCTCATCTGCTGAAGGTATCTCCTCCAGGCTCAGTTGATGCAGTTCCTGGTCCAGCACAGACGCCGCAATGTACTCGGTGGTCGAGTAACCCTGATTGAATTGCTCGGCCGCCATCACCTTGTCGAGCAGCTCCTGCGGTATCTGCTCGCCTGTCTCGTAGTGGCGCGCATAGTTGGCGAGAACCTCGGGCCAGGACGCCCACATTTCATTGACCTGTGATGGGAATTCCACAAAGTCGCGCGGCACCGCCGTGCCTGCAAAATAGGGGTAGGGCACATCGGTCATGATGCCGTGTAGTACATGACCGAACTCGTGGAACATGGTGGTCACTTCATCAAAGGTCAGCAGTGTGGGGTCGCCAGCCGGGGGTTTGGGAATATTCTGGTGCATGGCAACAACCGGGAAGCCGCCAGTTAGCTCACTGGGCAGGTCGTAGCTGTTCATCCACGCGCCGCCACGTTTGCTGGGCCGTGCATAGAAGTCCGCAAGCATCAGTCCGAGCGGCGAGCCATCGGCGTCGAATACTTCCCACACCTGTACATCGGGATGGTAACCAGATAGATCTTCGCGACGCTGGAATGTCAGACCGTAAACCTGTTCCGCGGCAAAGAATACACCATTGGTGAGTACGCTATTCAGCTCAAAATAGGGCCGCACTTCTGACTCGTCGAATGCGTAGCGCTCGGCACGGACTTTTTCAGCGTAGTAAGACCAGTCCGAGTCAGAAAGCTCAAAAGGCTCGGCTTCAATCTCGTTGATCATCTGCTGGATGTCTTCTCCCTCACGACGCGCATTGGCTACCGCCACCGGCACGATGTCATCCAGCATTTCGTTGACTGCGGCAATAGAGCCTGCGGTTTGCTCTGAAAGGATGTAATCGGCATGGGTTTCATAACCAAGCATCTGTGCACGTTCAGCACGCAGTCTTAGCGTTGTCGCGACGATATCGCGCGTGTCGAACTCATTGCCGCGAATGCCACGCTGCAATGATGCATCATGAATACGCTCGCGCAGCTCGCGATTGGTCAGTGAAGTCAGCACGGGCTGATTGCTGGTGTTCTGGAGGGTGATCAGATACTGCCCGATCTCGCCGCGCTCTTCAGCTGCGGCAGCGGCTGCCTCGATCTGGGCATCACTGAGGCCATCCAGCAGGGCCACATCATCCACAAGAACTGCAGAGTCATTAACCTCGGCCAGCACATTCTGGCTGAACTGCGTGCTCAATGTTGCCAGGTCGCTGTTGATCTCGCGCAGGCGCTCTTTCTGGACGTCTGACAGCAACGCGCCTGAGCGCACGAACTGGGTGTGGTAACGTTCCAGCAGGCGCTGTGAGACCGGATCCAGATTCAGCGAATTACTCTGTTGGTACAGGCTGTCGATACGTGCAAAAAGCTCACTGTTCAGCGCAATGGTGTCGTCATGGGCTGACAGCATGGGGGACACTTCACGTTGAATCTGCTGACGATCTGGATTGGTATCTGCACCTGCCACATTAAAGAAAACCCGTGCAACGCGATCCAGGTCTCTGCCGCTGCGTTCCATGGCCAGAATGGTATTGTCGAATGTGGCCGGGTCAGGGTTGCTGGCAATAATGTCAATCTCTTCCAGGTGCAGCGCCATGGCGCGCTCAAAAGCGGGCAGGAAATGTTCGTCCCGAATCTCATCGAATGCCGGCAGTCCGTAAGGCAACTGACTCTCTGTGAACAATGGATTGTCCTGGGTAGTAGCGGCAGCCTGTGTGACCTGGGTATCGATGGTTTCTTCAGGCTCTGCCACGAGATCTGTGGTTGTATTGGTGTTGTCGGAGCAGGCAGCCATTGCCGCGCTGATGCTCATTGCTAAACCAAGTTGACGTATTTTCACAATTAACTCCTGAATCTTTGGTGCAGCACGGCTCATTCGGCATCGTGCATAAGTTTCTTGATAATGGGGGCAACCAGCAGCATTGCCAGCGAAATTGCCATAGCTACGTATCCTACACTGGTATAGACCTCAGCGTAATTGGCTTTGGCAGCCACGGTATCGGTCAGTTGACCTCCGATGGTCTCGGCGCCGGTACCCGCGGCAATAATGCCAGCAAGATAGTTTGAAAGACCGCTGTACAGGAACCAGGCGCCCATGGTCATGCCGACAGCACGAGCGGGAGCCAGTTTGGTCACCACCGATAGTCCTACCGGAGAAACCATCAATTCGCCCATGGTGTGAATCCAGTAAATAAGGAATATGAAGTACACTGCGGTCATGCCGGCATCGCCGGAGATCTGCATACCACCAACCAGCGCCAGGAAGCCCAGTCCTGCCAGAAACACGCCAAAAGCAAATTTTACCGGCGTTGACGGGTTCAGGTTGCGGCGTGCCAGAATAACCCACAGCCACGCCAGCAATGGCGCAAAGATGATGATGAAGCCGGCGTTCAACGACTGGAACACCGGTGCTGGCACGGTCATGCCAAACATGCTGCGGTCGACCAGGCGGTCAGTGAAAAGGTTGAGTGATGAACCAGCCTGTTCGAACAGTGCCCAGAATGGAATCTGCGCCAGAATGAAATACAGCGCCGCAAACATTTTGCCACGTTCGTTGCCCCGGCATCCCCAGATGGCATAAGCCACCATCAGTACCAGAATGATCAGGCCAAGAAGTCCCACATATCCTTCTTCCACCAGATGTGAGTTCATGACAATTATCATCGAGATGGCAATAATGCCGATGCCGATCAGGTAACACATCCATTCCAGGTTGATTGGGCCCAGAACCTTGTCCTGCAGTCTGGCAGCATTTGGCGGCTCCCCCCGGCCTTCCAGCCAGGGCTGGTAGCGCAGGAATATCAGCAGGCCAGCCAGCATGCCAATGCCTGCCAGTCCAAAGCCATACTTCCAGCCATAAACAATACCGAGATAACCACAGGTGATCGATGACAGGAACGAGCCAAGATTGATGCCCATGTAAAAGATGGTGAAACCGGAGTCGCGACGCGGATCGCCGGGTTCATAGAGGTCGCCAACCATGGTGGAAATATTGGCTTTGAGAAAACCAACTCCGGTTATGATGAGCGCCAGTGACAGGTACAGAATATTGACGTAAAGCGATTCGGTTTCAACGCGGGTCGTGTAATCCGATACGGCAATGGTGGCTGGCAAACCCACTGTGTCCGGCTCCGCGACCTGCATCATTGACCCAGCATCCGAAAAACTGATGCGGGAGACACCCGACTCGGAGACGATGATCTGATTGGCATCCCCGCCACGACCATCCAGGGTCAATTGATACTCATTGCCCTGATAACTCATGATCTGACGTGAACCGCTGCCCTCGAAGGCCATACCGGTGTGCCCCAGTACCAGCAGCAGGGCGCCAAAGGTTACGGCCTTGCGAGAGCCCAGATAACGATCAGCAAGAATGCCGCCGATGATGGTCATCACAAAGACCAGTGCTGTATAGGCGCCATACAGCACAGTCGAGCGTTCATCGGAGAACAGAAAGTGCTGGGTCAGGTAAATGACCAGCAGTGCGCGCATTCCATAATAAGAAAAGCGTTCCCACATTTCGGTGAGAAACAGTATGGCCAGTCCGCGCGGATGGCCCAGCAGGGTCTTGTTATTGGTCACGATAAACGCATCCTGATTGTATGGTCCCTTTCCGAGTATAGGGAAGCCGGATCAATCAGGCCAGTTATGGTTCGTTCATCATTGGTCGGCTGGCATCCTGAGCCCACTCCGTGATGCTTTCAGCGTACAGCCGGGTATTTTCATAACCGCCCAGCTCACTGATAACAAACCAGTTGATGGAGCCAAGGTGGCCAGTATTACAGAATGTTACGGTGGAATCAGCGCTTCGATCCAGTGTGCCGCTCAGCGTGTCTGCCAATTCCGTTGAAACCTGCATGCGGCTGCCGGCGAAAAACTGCGTAAAACTGATGTTATCGGCACCAGGCAGGGTGCCAGCGCGCGCGGCAGTGCTTTGCTCGCCGCGGAAATATGCGGCTGGTCGGGCGTCAACGATTTGCGTACCGCTGTCATTGAGCATTTGCTCAATTTGCACGGTCGTCGCCTGGTACTGGTCGTTCCATTCGGGCTGGAAGCTGGACGCAGTGACAGTGACGGGTTCATTGCTGACCGGAAAACCGGCTTCCTGCCAGGCCGAGAGGCCGCCGTTGAGGATCGCCAGCTGTTCAATGCCCAGAGACTTCAGTGTCCAGTAAACGCGGGTTGCAGCACCCATGTCCACGGGTCCATTGCCGGCGTGCACCAACACGACCGGCGTGTCTGCTGCAATACCCAGCTCTTGAACCAGCGTCGTCAGTTCGGTCATGGGAGGGAGTTGGCCAGCATTGTCTTCCGGCCCGCGAAAGCGCGCGTAAGGAGCATTCACCGCACCCGGTATGTGTGCCGCATCGTAGTCTCCGGTCAGGTGCAGAACGCGCACTGAATCCTGAGTGGAGAGCATATTCAGCAGCGGAGCGGCTTCGAGCAGAGGTGACCACCCCGCAGGGCTGGCTGATGTAGAACCCGCAAAAAGGCTAATCAGCAGAAGCTGGCAAACAAAAATCCCGATTTTTTTCATGTTGCCTCCTGTTGTGTGGGTGGCTTTGGTCTGCAACGCAGCAAAAGATTTCAGTATACGCAGGCCGATTGCACTCGGCCACAGTTTGCGGATAATGTCCCGCCTGCAGGATGGGAGCCTCCCATCTGGCGTATTTATTCAGGTTTGATTGTACCTGCGGTGGTAAACAGGATTGGGGGAGCAGATCCATGAGTGGTTCATATCTACAGCGAGGGCAGCGATGCTGTCTGATCTGTGGCATGCAGCACAGCCACAGTCCTGGCAGTATTGTGGACCGCGATTCTGAACCGCTTTGCAGCAAATGTGACAGTCCGCTATGGAGCTGCTCAGATGGGTCTATCGAGACTGAAGATATTGCCCATCAACGGGAAACCGTGGTTGTGGCGCTGGAAAAATGTCGCGCTGCACTCGATCGTGTC
Source organism: Pseudohongiella sp. O18 (assembly GCF_021729085.1). GTDB lineage: Bacteria > Pseudomonadota > Gammaproteobacteria > Pseudomonadales > Pseudohongiellaceae > Pseudohongiella. The sequence goes on from NZ_JAJSAR010000002.1 coordinate 121,895, forward strand.
TGGCAACATTCGCATGCTGAATTCCTGCGCCTGATCGTAGGCGGTGGTCGTATCGGCGACGCTGTTCTGGCCGAACTGCATTATCTGCAGAGCCAGGGCACGATTCTGGATTACAGACAGGAGAATCGGGGCGCCGTGCTCATCCGTGTCAGAAACTAGCGCGACACCCGGCGCAGCAGATTCAGGCCCGCGCGAATAGTACCAACAAATGCACGTGCCACGATCAGCAGCGACAGCTTGACTTTGTGACCAGCTGACAGGTGCGAGGATGCCCGCCACTGCCTGAGCTGCTCGCGAAACCAGGGGCTGGAATGCGCCGCAGCCGAAGCACGCCGGGAGACCCGGGTTGCCATCAGGGCGGCCAGAAACAGGAACAGCACTCCCGGAATCACCGGCAGAAGGATGCCGATGATGCCAATCACAACAAAACCCGCAATCAGCACCAGGGCAATGACTTTGGCGTAAAGCGGCAGGGGTCTAAAAGGTGGTACCGGCATGGACACAGTCTTTATCCTCAATTAATCAATCGGTCGATCCTGTAATCGAAAGCTTTTTACCTGTCGCCACCGAGTGGTGGGCAGGCTTGACCCAAGAAGACCTGCAGAGTTCATGCCAACGTTCATCAGCCTGATTTTTTTACAAAAAATCTCTGTGCCTGGTCGCGGGATTGGTCAGGCCGGCCAAATAATAGCCAAATAAAACAACTTCGTTGATATCCCCGCCTGCGACTTAGTTACCCACAAACTCCCTTGCCCGCTGTAAATCAGGCCGGTTATGCATCTGCCCCTCAGCCATGTCCAGTAATTGCTGATAGTAGTCTGTTGCCAGTTGCTTATTGCCGATTACCTCAGCTGCCTTTGCCGCTCCCGCAATTGCCCTGAAGCGATTAGGTTCGCGTCGCAGGGTTGCCTGATACGCAGCCAGCGCCTGCTCCGGATCGTCATGTGCCATCAGCATGTCAGCCAGCATTTCTCTTGTCGGGACAAGCGGGCCAGGGGTCACCGCCGCTTTGTCTGTATTGTCCTCACGATCGGCGGCGGCTGCCATCAAGTGGATGGCGTCTACCGGTTCGTCGCTGGCAAAGTGAAGCCAGGCGCGGGCAGCCTGCAGCTGAATGGCTATCTGCTCCTGCCAGTAGCTGTCCTGACGTGCCTGCGCCCGTTTATGCAGCTCCTCAAGCATGGCAATGTCTTCAGTTGCTTGTTCAGGCTGCCCACTTCGGGCGGCGCCAATGACGCGCGCAAAATGCGTCATGGCCTGAGTATGGGGCGTCTCAGCGGGGACGATGTCCAGCCCGGCAGCCTGTTCCCACTGTTCACGCTCCAGAGCATATCGCGCCGGAATGGCAGCAATGGCAAAGGCGCCTGCCTGTGTGGCTCCGACGGCGGTGATATCCACCTCGGCGCGCAGTTCATTGGCCCTCGCGACCACTACTGCGGCCTCAGTGTCCCGGGCCATCTGCAGATAGGCGTAAGCCAGGTAGTCCAGAGCGTGGAGTTCAGAGCCCGGGTCACCGTCGTTTTGCGCTGCCGCTGCCGAGCGCAGATTGGTATCAACCGAAGCCTGCCATCTGCCGACCCGCGTAAAGGTATGGGAGGGCATGTGCAGGGCGTGTGGTGCGTCCGGTGCCAGCGAGGCGTAGCGCTCTGCCGCGGTCAGTGCCCGTTCCGCCAAAGGCGGGTGGTCATACGCGTGGATGATGTAGTGTGCCAGGCCAGGATGTTCCGGATGCTGTTCAAACAATGGCTCCAGTATGGCCGCAGCCTGCAATTGCTTGCTATAGGACTGATCGTTGGCCGATGCATTTTGATTGACTGACAGTGCATAGAATATCTTTGCCTCCATATCGTCCGGATAGTCAGCGACCAGATTTGCCATGGCTTCTTCGTAAGCCAGGGTGCGGTTGCGCTGGTTGCCGGGATTGTGATCAGAGAACAATGCACTGACGGCGTTCAGATAGGCTTGCTCGCGGGCGCTGCCGGCCTGGCCGGCCTGCTCAAGTGTGCTGCTGCCGCGGGCCAGTTGCTGGGCATTGCGCTGTCCGGCGAAGGGGTTGCCCCAGTGTGCAAGTGCAATACCCCAATAGGCTATATCGCAGTCCGGATCCTTGGCCAATACCTGATTGAAGGTGTTGATCGCGTCGGCGAACCAGAATGAGTGCAGCAGGGCAACGCCACGATTAAACGTTTCTGAACTGGCGTCGACACAGCTTATAGGGAACTCGATATGGTCGCTGCCAACGTCAAGCTGCTCAGTGTCGGTCTGTGCGACGGCCCCGCCGCTGCTGAGCGTTGCTGCGCAGAGCAGTGCCATGAGGCGCTTTGGAGTGGAAACTGCGCGGAGTGAAAAATCTCTGACGTTGACTGGCTTTTCGTTGATCATGGTTGGCCTCTGCAGGGGTGGCAAATTGATCATCACGCCGATTTGTCGGTACTTATGCCCGGCTTTCCTGGCGCGCGGCTCGGTGTGCGGTTCAGTTACTGTTTTGCTACGGAGTCAGACTAAGGCTGGCAGTATAACGCCTGTCTCCCGGCTATTGCGAATGACCTAAAGCCTGGAAAAGCTGCTCAGAACTATTTTTTAATAATAAAATCATTGCGGTGCTGGACTTTTTAAATAAACCACGTGAGAATACGGCGCCGAGGGTTCGAAATTTTGCAAAGTCTGACAACAATAAACCGTAGACTTAGCGGTGGGGTAGACGGTATGAAACTTCTGACAGCAGCTTTGACAGTCGTGTCCTTTCTGACGTTCGCGTCGGAGAGTCTGGCACAAAGCAGCCTGCGCGGCTCTCGTTCCTCCATGGATCTTCAACATTCCCATGCGGTCATGCACGGCTACGGGTTCGCTCATACGTCCCGTGATGTCTCGGATCTGGTCAACCGTGGCCAACTGGTCAAAGTGACGGCCAATCGTGACATGGTCATTCACAATGTTTCCTATGCCTACCTGAAGCCACAGGTCAAAACCCTGCTGGAACGGCTCAGTGCTCAATACCACAACGCCTGCGGTGAAAAGCTTACGGTAACCAGCATGACGCGGCCAATTGCCCGTCAGCCCGCCAATGCCCACAATGACTCAGTCCACCCAACGGGTATGGCCTTCGATCTGCGGGTTCCATCGAATTCCCGTTGCCGAAGCTGGCTGGAAAGCACACTGCTGTCACTGGAAGACTACAACGTGCTGGATGCCACGCGGGAGCGACGCCCGCCGCATTACCATGTCGCAGTTTTTCCAGAACCCTATCAGCAGTATCTTGCCGGCATTATGGGCCAGCAGCGTGAATACACAGTGCGACGCGGTGATACGCTGGTGGCGATAGCCTCAAGAATGGATACCACTGTTGCTCAGCTGCGCGCGGCCAATGCGATCAGCGGCGACCTGATCCATATCGGACAGACCTTGATGATACCTGGTGAGCAGGCCAGCAACGCACCTGTCATGATGCAGGCCAGCGCGCCGGTGGTGCGTGAACTGGAACATCGCGTGCGTGCCGGAGAGACGTTGTGGCGCATCGCCAGTCGCTATCGCACCAGTGTCGAAGCATTGCGCAGTGAAAATGGTCTCGCCGGTGATCTGCTGAAAGTGGGTCAGGTGCTCAAGGTAGTTCTGGACGAGTCTTGAGTTCCGGGCCAGAACGACGGCACTACAAAAATTCGCTCGACCTCTGTCCACATGGCTGAGTCAGGCTGCCTAGCCAGCCTGGCAAACAGCCTGGGTTTACCCGACAGTTCCACTGCCTGAACTGAATCGGCTGCTAGCGCCGGATCGGCTTCAGCCTCCTGCTGCCAGTCGCCCAGCCAATGTGGCTTGTTAAGCGGCACCCAGTGTCGGCATTCTGTATCGCTTATTTCATTTGCGTAACTCCAGCTCCCTGAAAGATGGTCACTCGCGATATCGGCCTCCGGTGGCAACACGAATTTCGCTGGCATGTCTGGGATGGGGACGTTTGACTGTGAATCTCGCCGGCGAGGGTAGAACAGATAACCGGGCATGAAGAGTCGTTTTGCTGCTGGAGCGGCAATGCCCAGCCGGCTCAGCGTGGCGATGGTATCCGGTCGATCACTGAGCGCCAGCTGATGCGACAGCAGGCGGCTGACTTTGATGTCAAGGCGATCTGCCGGGTTCGGACCGTGCCAGCTCAATCCCTCTGCAGTTTGTACGGCCAGATAAAATTTTACGGCAATCTCATGGTGTTCAACGAGTCCTGATGATGGATTCTGTACCACAAAGTCAAGCTCGCCGAATGTGTGACCTTTCTGGCGCACAGCAACATTGCGAGCCAGCAGCCGCCAACCCAGCAGCTCAGATATTAACCCTGCATACAGATCTTCAAAATAGATGCCCAGACGGTAATGTGCACGCGCATGCAGCCAGGCCGGCGCTGATTCCGGCTCGGACTGCCAGCGAAGCAGCTTTGAGGTCAGGTCTGAAGGGTGCCAGGACTGCATGGGCAACACCGCCGGGTGTGTGATCAGTTGCGGCGCATGACACATCCAATACAGATGTCTGAGGACCGGCCAGTTAAATTGGGACGAGGGATTCACGAGTACAAGCCGTCACACAGAGCTGGACGGGTGAACTCGATTAAAGGCAATCAGTTTGAAGTTGTTGTCAAACTCCAGACGGAATGTTCCATGTACACCGTCGTGTGTTACGTGGCGCTGCAAAAGGGCTGAGGGAAAGCGGACAGTGCGGCCGTCGCGTGCGCGACAGACGACCTGCGTCACTTTGCCACGGTAGTGACGCAGGTATTCATCTGGATGTATGTTCAGGTCAATGACCATGTACTGTGAAGGGTTCATGGTCGAACATTATACGCTGATTACTGGTTGGTCGCTGCTTCAGCTTCCGCTCGACGAGCACCAGCGAGAATGCCGGGCAGTGCATAATTGCCTTCATGGCAGGCATACTCATACATTGGGCCCTCGGTTGCGTGGTAACTAAGCTCAGCGGTCCATGGCTGACTGTACAGGTTGGCATCATCAACAGTGAACTGGTAGACGATTTCCGAATCGGAGTACCGCATGAAGCGCTCGGTAATTTTGCCATCCGGCGTTATCGGCACCGAGCTCTCAGCCATCTGTTGCGGATTGATGTTCACAGTTTCCACAACCAGCCAGCCGTCTTCATACCAGCCGCGAGAGTCGCCGAACCACTGGTTCAGCTCTTCAGGCCTTTCATTCGCGCGAGCTTCTTCGGCATTATTGTAGAGCGGGATGATGCGCGCATCGTGGTTCATTTCAACCAGGATGACCACATAATCGTCCGTCTGCACAAACTGATACGTGCTGTTGTACAGCGTTCCCATCATGCCTGGACCGGCGGTGTTGCCAAAACCAATAAAGCAGCGCTCTGCCAGCGGCAGGGCCTCAGGGCCGTCGGCGTTGCCCTGGCCAGTCACATACCGGGCACCAAAACTTCGACGAATCTGCACGGCCGGATTCTCGAGTCTGGGGATCTGGCCGTTCTCAGGGTCGATAATATAGGAAGTACGGAACTCACCTTTTACCAATGCCAGGTTGGAACCTGGATCAATCCAGAAGTCGTTGTAGCCACGCAGACCGAAGTCGAAACTGCCAGCGGGCGGTGCTGTGCCCGGTGTGCTCGCCTCAGGTGCGTCAACTTCATTAGCGGGTAACCCTGCGATTGACGTGTTGGCCACGATCAGGGCTGCCTCCTCTGGCGTGACCACCAGCGAGTCAACTCCGTCCGGACGCTGCAGGTTGGTTAAGGATGCATTGGTCCAAAGGCCTTCCAGGTCGGGAATGTCAGCATCCTGGGCAAATGCCCAGGATGAGGCCAGTACCACAGACAATGACACACCCACTGCTGCAGATAATCGGGTCAGCGGAAAGGTCATTTTCATCACAGATCTCCTGAGTTTTGAATTATGAGTCTGCTCGATACGGTATCGCTGTTACCTATGCTTGTAAAGTGAATGTGTTCATTGACTAGGGGCTGTGAATTACTGAGCCTGCAATTCCATAATCTGTCGTTTGATCCACTGCGCCACGGCGGGGTGGGGAACCAGACCAGTCTCGTCAGCAACATAGTCGAGGCCCTCCAATGCTTCTGCATAGGGGCCGAAGCCGTGGACGCGATACGGGATCACCAGAACGCGGTGGCCGGCTTCATTGCCCATGTGTACATACTCACGGACTTCCTGCTGAGCCGCCTCGCGTTTTTCCGGCCAGTCCTCTCTAAGCGTGGCAACTTTCACGTCACTAAAGCCGCCCTCCCGTGACAGCAGCTCTGCACGATTACTGATGTTTGCCAGCCAGCGTTCATTTTCTGCATCATCGCCAGGACCATGGGCAAGCACCAGCACCTGCTCTTGCGAAGGCTCAGTGCTCAGGCTTCTGGCGCGTTGCAGCAATATCTGATCCATCTCCGGTGCTTCGGACAGGCCCTCCAGGCTGATGGCAAACTGCGCATCGCTGTCCACCTGCCAGAATTCCATGCGCATACCGCCGTGATTGCCGTGGCTTGCCGTTGCAGACGGAGTTGATTCCGGCGAGTGCGCACCATGCATGCCATGACCACTGGTGCCATGTTCCTGAGATGGGGTGTCTCGTAGTGGCGCTCCTTCCTTCATGCCCAGAATCTGTCGGGTCCGCTCCAGCCAGCTTTCGCCGCTGATAAAAAGTCGCACTACACCGATGTCATCTACCCCTCTTGCTTCCAGGCGGTCGATTGCTTCCTGCAACGAGTAGGCATCTGCCATGCCGAAAGCCAGCTCCAGCTTGTATTGACTGGATAGCGGCGCCAGCATCTCGCTCACTCCTTCGTTCCATGATTGCGGGCCGCCGTGGGCCATGACGACGACACCAAAACGGTCGTCTGACTCCTTGGCCATTGCCCACGGTGCAGAAAGACCTGCAGTGGCCAGTAACAAGGACAGCATCATCCCACGGCCTGATTTTTCCATTATTTGTCTGATCTTCATCGAGATATCCTCAAGTGCAAACTTTATGTGTTATTCAGAAATGCCAGTCCAGGGCCAGTCGGGCGTTAATGCCTGGTGCCTGACTGTTGGCGACAGCCTCGTTGTCACTGGCCTGAAGGCCACGAATACGGCTCCATGGGGCGTACTGCTCGTCAAGCACATTGAATACCCCGAAGCGAAGTTCAGCGTTGCTGGACAATTGGTAGTGGCCAAGGAGGTCAACGACCTGATAGGCATCACCGGTGATCTGACCCGGCTCAGCAACGTGATTCTTGTCGGCGGTGAGAGTGGCAATTGCCTCGGCTGACCAGCGGGCGCTGGTCTGATAACGCAGACCAGTGACCCAGGTCATGGGATCGACTGAATTGAGTTCACGCTCGCTTATCTTGTCGCGACCTCGACTAAGTGAAACGGCATTACGCCAGCTCAAAGCGTCGCTGAGCTGCCAGTCAAGGCTCGTCTCAAGACCATATATTCTGGCCCTGCCGATGTTGTCTGACTGGAACAGCATGACGCCATCGGCCGTGCCGACCAGGGAACTCTCGATAAAGTCGTCGTAGTGATTGTCGAACACCGAAACCGTGAATTGGCCTTTTGACACCCTGCCTCGGATGCCAGCCTCAAATCCCTGACTGGTCTCTGCGGACAAATTAGGATTTGGCAGTGTTGCGTAGCCGTGGCCGAGATTTACAAATGCCTGGTTGGCCTCGTCAAAATTCGGCGGCCGAAAACCTTCTGCATATTGCGCGAATACCGAGTACCCGTCATTGATATCAAAAATCACTCCCAGATTGGCTGATACCTTATCCTGGTCAAACGCTCGTACCTGAAACTCGCCTGAGCCATTGGTGATACTGTCGGCGCCAACAAATAGCGTGTCCGGTCGCGGTGTCATCTCATATCGGTCATAGCGCAGCCCTGGAATGACAGTCAGACGGCCAGCTATCAGAGATACTTCATTCTGGGCGAAAAAACCGCTGCGCTTTGTTTCTGTGTCCGGAAAAGTTTTGTTGGGAAACAGTTCAGGTGGCGCCATCGGATAACTGGGTATGGCCTGGCTGGTTTCACCGGTGCTCAGCTGTCGATCTTGACGGTATCGGGGACGTTCGGTGTCGGTTCGTTCGATACTGACGCCGTAGACCAGCGCGTGCGAGATGCCCGGGCTTGACCAGAACTTCTCGGCCAGGAGCATGGCACTGGCTGTGTCCTGATTGAATCCGAAGCTTGTCAGTCGTTCTGCCTGCGAACCCGCAAACGACGCCGGGTTGCGCGGGTTCACGAAGGCATAACTGGTGCGCAGTTGGCGCGTAAACTGCTCCGCATCAGTGCGTTGCCAGTGCAGGTGCGTGCTGACTGAGTCAGCCAGTGCCGATTCCAGTTGCCAGTCGTGGCTCAGGCTGACACGTCGGCGCTCTGTGGTGTCCTCGCCAGTCGATAGTGAAACCGAGCTGCTGAGTTCATTCTCCAGCAGGGTATCAATGGTTTCGTCATTGGCGTCAATAGCCAGCGTCAGTTGATGTCCTGCGGCAGCTTGCCAGTCTGTTTTCCAGAACACATTCTGACTTTCGCCGTCCTGCGGATTCCATTGTCCTTCACCTTTGACCTCCTGTTCCGAGAACTCGCGACGTGTCAGTTGCAGTACGCTGCCCAAGGTTCCGGACTGTCCGGCGATTGTGGCACCAATGCGGCTCTGGCTATTGACGCTGGCACTCGACGCCCTGACCGCGGTGTAGAGCCGGTTTTCGCTGCCCAGATAATCACTGGCATCCCGGGTGCGCAGCACTACCACCCCACCCAGAGCATCTGCCCCGTATAGCACTGAGGCCGGGCCCCGGATGACTTCGACCGCTTTGAGGTCATCGACTTCAAAACTGTCCTTACCATACGATGCCGGGCCAGCGGCGTACATGTCATTACTTCGCACACCATCAATCACAGTCAGAACGCGGTTGCCGCCAATGCCGCGTATCCGGAAACCTTCATCGCCGCCGCGTGCGGCACTATCCATCCCCAGTCCGGGCTGATAGCGCACCACATCGGCCAGATTGTTGGCCACCATATCGCGGATCTGTGCATCGCCAACAACGGTGACTGTACCGGCGATGTCTTCCGGGCGACGTTCCAGATGTGTCGCGGTAACAAGGACTTCGGTTGGTGAATCTGAATTCTGTTGTGCGTGGGCCTGGATGGCGAATGTCGTCGCGGCGACCGGTACACCCATCAATAATAAGTGTTTAAATTTTTTCGTATGCATGGCACATCTCTCCTGGTTAAAAGAGAGTCGTGCTGGCTACCGTGCTGAGGGGAGTGAAGAGGGTGGCTGGCTGGACTCAAACAGACGCAGTTATTTGGTCAAAATCAGTTTTCCGTTGGCTGTGATACGCAGTGTGTACTGATCACCGTTGTGTTCAATCTTCAATGTTTTGCGGCCCTGAAACAGGGATTTTGAGTTGAGGGTTGTCGGCAAGTTGGGGTCTGACGCCGCAGCGTGAGGCTTGACTTGGCTCATTGCGGTCTCTCCTGTAACAGTTGTTGTAGTAATGGAGAGTAATAATAACGGATCAAATCAGGATTTGTAAATAATAATCATTATCATTAGTGTGATTAAATTCCATCTCTGTCCCGGAAACCCAGCAGATAGAGAATACCATCCAGGCCCAGATTGGAGATGGCCTGTTTGGCGGACTGCTTGACCAGTGGTTTTGCGCGGAATGCGACACCCAGTCCAGCGATCGACAGCATGGGCAGGTCATTGGCACCGTCGCCTACCGCAATAGTCTGTTCCAGACTGATTCCCTCTCTCTCGGCCAGCTCTCGCAGCAGGTCGGCTTTGCGCTGACCGTCGACTATCGGCTCCAGTACTTCGCCGGTGACCAGTCCATCCTTGATGGGCAGGGCGTTGGCATAAATGTAGTCAATGCCCAGGCGGCGCTGAAGTTTCTCGGCAAAATACTGGAAACCACCCGACAGGATGGCGGTTTTGTATCCCAGTCGCCTGAGCTGGCTGATCAGCGTTTCCGCGCCTTCATTAAGTTGCAGCCGTCCCGCGATCTGTTCCAGCGTGGTTTCTGGAAGTCCTTTCAACAGGGCCATACGCTCTCTGAAGCTCGCCTGGAAGTCCAGTTCGCCGCGCATGGCTCGCTCGGTGATTTCGGCGACCTGCTCACCTACGCCGGCGGCCTTCGCCAGCTCGTCGATGACCTCTGCGTCAATCAGTGTTGAATCCATATCGAACACGACCAGACGTCGGTTGCGTCGGAAAATGCTGTCCTGCTGGAAGGCGATATCTACATTGAGTTCCTGTGCTATCGCCAGAAACTCTGCGCGCAAGGCATCAGGGTCTTCGGCTTCGCCGCGCACCGAAAACTCTATGCAGCCTTTGCCCTGATCGGCAGGCAGTCCTTCCGGAATACGGCCTGATAATCTGTCTATGTGATCAATGTTTAGACCATGGCGGGCGGTAATGGTGCTGACTCGGGCGATGTGTTCGGCGGTGATGCGACGCGCCAGCAGTGTGACGATGTGCCGGGCCTTACCCTGACCACTGACCCACTGGGTGTAATCGTCTGCGCTGACGGGCGTGAATTTGACTTGCTGGTCCAGCTCGGAGGCCTTGAAGAGCAGGTCCTTCAGTACATCAGCCTTGCCAGTTTCGTCTGCCAGCTCGACAAGTATGCCGAAAGACAGAGTGTCGTGAATCACAGCCTGCCCAATGTCGAGAATGTTAACGTCGGAGCGCGAAAGTATGCCAGTAATGGCCGCAGTCAGACCTGGCCGGTCCGGGCCAGTAATGTTGATCAGGACGATTTCCTTCACGCTGTGGCGCTCCTTTCGATTGGCAACCGCCGCTGTTTCTGCGGTCGGCTCAAACTGAAGGCGCGTATTGTAATCGCGCGTCGTAGCGCAAGTCCATGCTGCACTTGTCGCCTTATTCGTCCTCCGAACGGGCGTCGATCGATTGCAGTTCGCCGTCCGCCGTGATCACTGTCAATATGATGGGCCGGCAACAGACGCTGCAGTCCTCGGTATATTCCTGCTCCTCGACAGAGCAGTCCACCACTACTTCAATGGTCTCCCAGCAATAGGGGCATTGCACGGTCACACTATCAGTCAGCATCGATGGACCTCCGCACGTCAGTTGGCGTGTTGACCCGTTATCCGAGTTTGCGCGACTTGCAGTTTAGCAGCTTGATTCGCAGCAGGCATACCAGTAGAAACATCGCTGCCCAAACGAGGATCGCTGCTACTGTTCGACCGTGTAAGTCAGATCGATGCTCTGGCTCTGCCCGGACGTTGCCTCCAGTCTGACGCGGTCATTTACAGTATATTCGATGGCCAGGCTGCTCTCGGTTTCGAACAGACCAACAGCGTAGCGAACAAATATGCGAGGAGTGATGTACTTGCCAAGCATCAGACTGCTGTCAGAGACATCACCGCGGCTGTCAATGGACAGTGTGTCCAGTCCAAGCTGGTCCTGAATCTGTGTCACGATGCCCTGGGTCTGATTGATACCCAGCGATGTCGCGGCACCCACCAGTGCATTGCCATCCTGCTCGGTGCCAATTTCCGACATGGGGCGACCGGTGATCATCACAGCCAGGATATCGCCATCCGACAGGGAAGGGGTGGAGAACAGGTCGCTGCGAATATTCTGGATGGTGCCGTTCATCTGCACACCCACCCGCATGTTTTCCACCTGGCGTACCGCGCGAATATCGATTGCAGGATTGTCGTAGCTGCCCATGAAGAGCAGCTTGCCCTGCTCGATGGTCAGCACTCTGCCGTAGGTTTCAAAACTACCCTGAACCACTTCCAGCTCACCGTAAGTCAATGGCGTCGCGTTCGGGCGCTGAGTAATGTCCAGTTCACCGCTGACCTGGGCATTCAGTCCGAAACCGGAGATGCGCACGTCATCTCCGAGTGTGATCGTAATTTCACCGGATACCGGCGTATTGCCGAGCAGGCCAGTATCAGCGATCGCCGCGTTGCGTACGGGCTCACCGGATGCAGGCTGGTTTATGATGATGGTGTCGCTGGAGACGTCAACAGCCGACTCTGGCAGGGTATTGATGCGGGCATCTACGCTGGGGATAAACAGCTGTCCGCTCAGCTCGATGCCTTCAATATTGCCCTGCAAACGTATGTCCGGGCTGATGGCGGCCTGAATGTCGGGGAGATCGGCCACGGTGAAGTTGCTGCCTGCGACCTGCAGAGAAAATTCACGTCGCTCATCGAAAGGATTGCTTAACTGGCCACCAAAATTGAGGCTGCCTGCACCAGATTCAGCGTATCCGTTTAATTCTACCAGGCTGTTGTCACGACTGCTCAGCGTCGCGTCGATGGCAGCTACCTGAATGCCTAGAATCGGCACAGCGACACTGGCGTCTGTCAGATTAAGGTCGCCAACCAGCACTGGTGCTTCCATGGACCCCTGCAGATTCATACGTCCTGTGAGCTGACCTGAAACCTCTGAAATCTGCGGGGCCAGCGCAGCTGCCCAGGCAATGTCGTCGAAATCGAGCTGCAGGTTGCCACTGAGCGAGCGATCAGCCGCGAGCCCGACATTGGCTGTGGCGGTACCCTGGATTACCGCCGAGCTTTCGGGGTCTTCCTGGGTGAAGCGCAACAGGCTGTCCAGTTGCCAGTCGCCGTTTTGCAGGCTGGCACTGCCGGTCAGCTCTGGCCAGCGGAACTGGCTGATTTCCGGCTCCGCCAGCGCAGCGGCAGCATCAGCGCCTTCCAGATCCTCAGGAACGGCTTGCCCGATAAAATAGAGACTGCCACCGGTGGCATCGATTTCAGCCTGGATATCAAGCTGATCGATTGATGATATAAGGCCCGCCACCTGTGCTGACACGTTGACACGGCCGGCCAGGGCCAGATCCGGTGGCAGGGAGAATGGCAATCTATAGGGTTCCGCTTCTGACCCATCATGTAGTTCAATGCCGCCAAGTTGCTGCAGGCTTCGTTCTGTGGCCGGCAGATTCAGAGCAGACAGCGGGTAGTTTTCCAGCCGGGCGTTGGCATCCAGCTGTTCTCCGCCCGAGAGCTCGCCGTCGAGACAAAGCCGCGTATCGCGCATGGCCCAGCAGGTTTCTGCCATTGATAGACGCTCAGATCGCGCAACGATACTGGTCGATTGTTGCTGTGCCCAGGTGCCAAACTCTGAGCTTACTTCACTGTTAAGCAGGCGACCCTGCCAGCCGTTGCTGGTGGTGCCGCCATCGGCATTAATGCGGGCACCACCCAGGCTGCTCTGGACGAGTAACAGAAGACTGTGGGCGTCCGGCGCGCCGCGCAGTCGCAGCTGCAGCGATTCCACTGTTTCAACCGACTCGCCCACTGGCACCCGGATATTGCCGGTCTGCATTTCAATCTCGTTCATGCCGCCGCGGTTCTGACCCGTTATTGTCAGTTCCGGAATCAGATATTCACCATAGCGGACATTGCTGGCGCTGGCGTCCAGGTCTATCACAGGTTCGGACACGGTGCCGGACACCTGCGCATCAACCTGAAGCCTGCCATCCAGGTCAGGATAGATTGCCGCAAGAGAAGGCGCGTCGATCGTGGCCGTGGCCCGGATGCTTTGCTCGGGCTCAACACTGGCATCAAGCCTAAGTGAGTTTTCCCCGGTGGCGATCGCCAGGTCCTGCACATGCCACTCATCCCCATCGAAACGCAGCCCTCCGCTGCCATTCAGATCGAAATCGTTCAGGTTGGCACTGAGCTCAGCCATCATGAATTGCAACTGCAGGGATTCGTTTTCAGCCTGGGAGAGCGAGAGACTCCCCTGGCTTGCCAGCTCTCTGAGGCGGATGGATTCCGGAATCGAAGCGATATAGCTGGTGGGTGTCGGATCGGTAATGCTGTAATCCAGCGTCACCTGCACACCCTGTGACCAGTCAACTTCGCCGGCGATCAGCAGTCTGCCATCGTTGGTTGAGCGCAAGGCCAGTTCATCAATGTTGAGCGTGGAGCCACGCAGGTACGCACGGACATTCATGTCAGCTTCCAATGCAACATCTGCTGAAATTTCCGCGTTTATCTGCGCCGCCGCGAACAGGCCCAGATCATCCGGACTTCCCTGGGTGCGCAGTCGCAGAGCCCTGATGTCGTAACTCTCCATGCCAGGAACCTGCATGGGCTCCAGTGTGTGCTCCAGATCTACGCGCGGATCTATTGCTTCTGCCTGTGCATTCAGAAAGCGCGCCAGCTCCAGTGTCACTTCACCTTCACTCAGGACGCTGGCGATACCGCGCAGTGAATGTTCAAGCTGCAGTCGATCCAGGTTGCCGGTCAACGTCAGTTCACCTGACGGCGGCTGCGTGTTTTCCAGCAGCACTTCGTCGTACTGCCACTGAGCCGTGGCCTCTACAGGATAGGGTTGCTCCAGTGTCAGGTTCACCGCGGCTTCAAGGTGCGCAGGCGGGCTGTCGAGCTCAAGTGAGTCGATACTTAGCTGGCGGCCCTGCAGATGCGCGCTGAAAGCCAGCAGGTTGATAGCCACGCTGGTGTCTCCGCTCTGAATACGTATGCCATCAAAACGGGCATTGTAGATATCTATGGCAATCGGCAATGGCAGGAAGGTGTCGAGGATGTCATCCAGCATCAGCGGCGGGGCGGGTTCTGCAGGCGCATCTGACTCGGCAAGCGTCAACTGTAGCCCCGTTAACCTGAGCGACTCCAGATTGAAAGTACCTTCCAGCAGGGTCATCGGGTTCCAGCGGCTGTGCAACTGTGCAGCACGAACGTCCATACTGTCGTCAATCCAGCGCACACCCTGAAGATTAAGACCTCGCAGAAAGGTACCCTGAGAGCGATCATAGGAAAACTGGCGAGACTCTGTATTTAACAGCTTCGTTGCCCTGGTCAATAACCACTCAGTGCCAGACACCGTTCCCAGCATGCCAGTTACCGTCGCCAGAGCCAACACAATGACAAGACTTGTGGCAGCCAGAATTCGCCAGATCCAGCGCATGATCCGGCGTCCAGCTGATCGATCCGGTGTGGGGTACGAATGGGGAGAGTTGCTCTGATTGCTCATTACAGGTCTGGCCCCATGGTGATATGCAAGCGGTAACCGCCTCCACTGTCCAGACCCTTGGCAACATCAACGCGGATCGGACCAATTGGCGACAGCCAGCGGATACCAAGGCCGGCGCTTTCCTGGAGCTGCATGTCATCAAAATCGGAAAACGAGTTACCTGTGTCAAAAAACGCGGCAGCATACCAGTTACCCATCACTGGAATGTCATACTCGATGCTGCCTACCAGCATGTGTTTACCACCGACAACCTCACCGTCATCGTTGGTTGCGCCCAGTTCGCCGAACTGATAGCCGCGGACACTGGTATCGCCACCTGTAAAAAACCGGACTGAGATGGGCAGTTCCAGCAGCTCGTCGGCGAGCGTGGTGGCTGCTTCCGCGCGCAGCAGAACACGCCCTGGCCCAATCTCGCGGATGAACTTGGCGCTGCTGGTCAGCTGCACGAAGGTGATGTCGGAAATCAGGTCTTCATGGGCGCCACGCACCTGGCCGAACAGACGCCAGCCGCGGCTTGGGTAGATTGGATCGTTGCTGCGCGTGCGTGACCAGCTGACACCCGAGATCAGCGAGTTGGTCTGTTCGTTGAACTCCGACCGGTCCATGACATTGGTCAGCTGAGATCGTTCCTGCTCATAGTTGGTGAAGATACTCTGTACCCAGCTGCCAACCAGGGTCTGATAACTCGCACCCGCACGATACGTGTTTGTGATGTAGCTGTCAGTTTCCTCACGCTGAAAACCGCCGGAAAGTCGCAGGCTGTCATTCACTGGATCCTGCAATGGGATGACATATGTCAGACTTGGCTCCTGTCGAGCGGTGGACACGGTCAGGTCACCCGTCAGTCGATGGCCCTGGCGGTTGAAGTATCGGTCCTCGTAGGAAAAGCGCATTCTGGGGCCGGTGTCCGTGTTGACACCAGCGCCAGCCGACCAGGCTTTGCGAGGGCGCATGGCAAGATCGACGCTTACGGGCACCGCATTATTCTGCGCGTTGTCCAGTTCAGGCGATACCGAAACTCTTGAAAAGTACTGGCTGTCATTAAAATTCTGTCGCTGCTGAATGAGCACTTCGCTTGAGTACTCACTATTGGGTTCGAAAATCAGGAAGCGCTCAACGAATCGCTGGGACAGCGCATCGGGTGTGTTTAAAACGATTTCGCCGAACCGATAACGGGCGCCAGGGTTGAAGTCGATATCCACGAAGGCTTGATTCTGGGTCACGTCAACCTGCAGCTCAGCGGTGTCAAAGCGTGCCTGAAAGAAGCCACGCTCTACGGCGTAGCCGCTCAGCATGGCTTTCAGTCGCTCGTAAGCGCTGTGGTTCAGCACATCGCCGCTTCGCAAGGGAAGGCTTTGCAGGACGGGCGTAAACAGATCCCGGTACTGCGGGTCTGTGATCTGCACATCGATCTCTGCCAGTCTGACCGGAGCACCAGGAGTGATATTGACGACAAGCTGCCAGCATCCGGATTCGGTCTCTGATGCAGGTGTAAAACTGATCTGGCGCTGCGACTGGTAATAGCCCAGAGCCTGAGCGGCCCGCAGAACCTCACGCCGGATACCTGGCAGTAAACGGTCCAGGCGGCGCTGACTGGCTTCGCAGCTGATATCGGGGGTGCCAACATGCACACGGATATTATCCGCCAACGCACCCTCAACCCCCAGAACCTGAATCCGCGGTGATTGCTGCTGAGCTGCCTGGGCGGTCCCGGGGTCAGGCTCGGTTTGAGCCAACGAGACAGTTGGTACACATGCCAACGCGCCGAGCATGGCAACTACTGTGTTGGTAACTCTGATTTTAGCCCACATTTCAAGAAAAATACCGTGCCGTTCCTGGCAAACCATTGGCTCATCAGCTTAACGTGAACGCCTGCCGGATGCCAGTGGGACGCTGTTCGCCCTGGCCTGTTTGCTGGGTTATACTGCCGAAAAGGCACTTTATGAGACCTACGTGCCCAAGTGTATGCTGGATTAAAGGAGAAATGCGCAATGACGGCTCGAGACACGATTCCTGATACTCGTCGCGAATTATCCGTGAATGGTCAAACCTACGAATATTTCAGTCTTGCCGCGCTGGAGCAGGCTGGACTGAAAGGCGTTAGCAAACTGCCAGTGACACTGAAGATTCTGTTGGAGAATCTGTTACGGCATAAAGAGAAGGGCTTCGCCACGGATCACGACGTGCGTGAGCTGCTGGAGTGGACAGAAAAACGTAACTCTGACCATGAAATTTCCTTCATGCCGGCGCGCGTCCTGATGCAGGACTTTACGGGTGTGCCGGCGGTTGTTGATCTGGCGGCAATGCGGGATGCGGTTGCCAATGAAGGCGGCGATCCCAGGAAAGTCAATCCACTGAATCCGGTGGATCTGGTCATTGACCATTCTGTCATGGTCGACCGTTTCGCATCGAGCAGCGCCTACGAAGATAACGTGCGCATCGAAATGGAGCGTAACGGGGAGCGCTATGAGTTTCTCCGCTGGGGACAAGAAGCTTTCGACAACTTCCGGGTAGTACCGCCGGGTACAGGTATCTGTCACCAGGTCAATCTGGAGTACCTGGCTCGTTGTGTCTGGTCGTCTGATAGCGAAGGCAAACTGCGCGCCTATCCTGACACGCTGGTCGGCACTGACAGCCATACCACCATGATCAACGGCCTGGCAGTGCTTGGCTGGGGCGTGGGCGGTATCGAGGCTGAAGCGGCCATGCTGGGCCAGCCGATCTCCATGCGAATTCCTGAAGTGGTTGGTGTCAAACTCGAGGGGCGGCTCAAAGAGGGTGTGACGGCAACTGACCTGGTATTGACGGTGGCGGAAATGCTGCGTAAGCATGGTGTGGTTGGCAAATTTGTCGAGTTCTTTGGCCCCGGCCTGGACGATCTGACGCTCGCCGACCGTGCTACAATCGCCAATATGTCGCCAGAGTATGGCGCCACGTGTTGCTTTTTCGCCGTCGATGACGAAACACTTCGCTACATGGAATTGAGTGGCCGCGACACAGACGTCATTGAGCTGACCAGACGCTACAGCGAAGAGCAGGGCCTGTGGCGACAGTCCGAGTCCAGCGCTGTTTATTCCAGTGAAGTGCAACTGGACTTGACGACTGTCGAGCCCAGCCTGGCAGGCCCCGTCCGTCCCCAGGACCGTGTGGCTTTGACTGCCATGGCAGATGCAACGCGTAAACAGTATCCCAACCACAATAAAGCCGTCGCGGCCATGGATCATGGTAAATGGACCCTGCAGGATGGTGACGTCGTTATCGCAGCAATTACTTCCTGCACCAATACCTCCAATCCAGCGGTGATGATGGCAGCGGGATTACTCGCCAGGAACGCTCTGGAGAAAGGTCTGACGGTAAAGCCGTGGGTGAAAACATCGCTGGCGCCGGGTTCAAAAGTGGTCACACATTATCTGGAAAAAGCCGGTTTGCAGCCTGCGCTTGACCAGCTGGGATTCAATCTTGTGGGTTATGGTTGCACGACCTGCATCGGGAACTCCGGTCCGCTGCCACCCGAGATTGATGAGGCGATAGACAAGGGCAAGCTGACGGTCTGCTCAGTACTGTCTGGTAACCGTAACTTCGAGGGCCGCATTCATCCCAAAGTGCGTGCCAACTGGCTGGCCTCTCCGCCCCTGGTGGTCGCATTCGCGCTGGCAGGTACCACGGAGATTGATCTGACCACTGAGGCGCTGGGTGAGGACAAATCCGGAAATCCAGTCTACCTGCGCGACATATGGCCAGATACTGATGCCATCAAAAAGGCCGTCGCCCTGGTGAGTCGTGAAATGTTTACCAAAGATTACGCCGATGTGTTCACCGGTAACGAGGCATGGAATGCCATGCCTATTACCGAGGGCGATACCTACGACTGGAACGACGATTCGACATACATACAGAATCCGCCGTTCTTCAGCCCTGAAATGGCGCCGGTATCGGGAGACATCAAAAGTGCTCGAATCATCGCATTGCTGGGTGACTCGGTCACTACTGACCATATTTCACCAGCGGGCTCAATCGGGCGCTCCACGCCTGCAGGCAAGTATCTGATAGAAAAAGGCGTTGCCCCAGAAGATTTCAATTCCTATGGGTCGCGACGTGGTAACCACGAAGTGATGATGCGTGGCACCTTTGCGAACGTGCGTATCAAGAACGAAATGCTGGACGGGGTCGAGGGTGGTTACACCAGCTTGATGCCAGATGGCGAAGAGATGAGCATCTACGATGCGGCGATGCATTATCAGAAGCAGAAAACACCACTGGTAGTGATTGCGGGCAAGGAATACGGCACAGGTTCCAGCCGCGACTGGGCGGCCAAAGGGACGCGGCTGCTTGGCATTCAGGCTGTAATTGCCGAAAGCTTTGAGCGTATTCATCGCTCCAACCTGGCCGGTATGGGCGTCCTGCCACTTCAGTTTCCCGAAGGAGTGACTCGCAAGTCACTGAAATTGACCGGCAGTGAGACAATCAACCTTGTGGGCCTCGAGAGGATTTCAGCAGGCATGACGGTAACCATGCAGGTATGCCGTGGCGGCGATCATGTGGACAGCGTCGATCTGCTGTGCAGACTGGATACCGCTGATGAGGTCAGTTACTACACCAGTGGCGGTATCATGCCATTTGTCGTGAACAAGTTGATGACATCATGAAAACCCGACAGGAACGAGACAGCCTCGGACCTGTCGAGGTTTCAGAACAGGTGTTGTGGGGGGCACAGACTCAACGATCGCTGCAGAATTTTGCGATTGGAGACCACCGCTTCCCCAGGCAGTTCATCCATGCTTTTGCCAAGGTCAAAAAGGCGGCTGCCAGCAGCAACCAGGCGCTGGGCGGGTTGTCTGAAGACAGGGCCAGGCTGATCGCTGCTGTTTGCGATGAGATTCTGCAGGGGCGACACGATGACCAGTTTCCATTAAGTGTCTGGCAGACTGGCAGTGGCACGCAGACCAATATGAATCTTAATGAAGTCATTGCCAATAGGGGCAATGAACTGGCAGGCCACGCGCGCGGGGCTTACTCGCCGCTGCACCCCAATGATCACGTCAACATGTCACAGTCATCGAATGATGTGTTCCCGACGGTCATGCATGTGGTCGCCGCGCAGCAACTGGAAACGCTGATTGACGCGACGTCCACGCTAAGGGCATCACTGGCCGAACGTGCAGAGGCATTTGCGGATATCCTGAAAAGTGGGCGAACCCATCTGATGGATGCTACACCGATCACGCTGGGCCAGGAATTTTCAGCCTATGTCGCGCAGCTGGACTACTCGCTGGAACAGCTCATTCAGGCACGTTCAGGCGTGCGCCAGCTGGCGATCGGTGGCAGTGCCGTGGGTACCGGACTCAATACACATCCCGATTGGGCGAGCATGGTGGCGAAGAAGGTCAGCGAGCTCACAGGAATAGAGTTTGCTTCTGCCGGCAACAAATTTATGGCCCTGGCGGCCCATGATGCGCTGGTTGATCTGCATGGGCGCGCCAACACGCTCGCCACGGCGCTTTTCAAAATAGCCAGCGATATTCGCCTGATGAACAGTGGGCCACGCTGTGGTCTGGCTGAAATTACCATTCCTGCCAATGAACCCGGCAGCTCGATCATGCCCGGCAAGGTCAACCCGACTCAGGCAGAGGCGCTGACAATGGTCTGCAGCCGCGTGATGGGCAACCATACCACTGTCACGGTGGCGGCAAGCCAGGGGCACTTCCAGTTAAATGTATTCAAACCGGTTATCATTCATGCACTGATGGAGTCACTGCAGCTGTTGACGGATGCTCAGCACAGCTTCCACGCGCACTGTGTCAGCGGAATTCAGGCCAATAAGGAGCAGTTGTCACAATATGTCAACCGTTCTCTTATGCTGGTGACGGCGCTTAGCCCGGTTATAGGTTATGAAAACGCTGCACGTGCTGCCAAACATGCCAACGATCATGGGCTCAGTCTCAGGGAATCAGTGGTGGAGCTTGAGCTGATGAGCGAAGCAGAGTTTGATCGGCAAGTCGATGCGCGGCGCATGCTTGGACCCGAGTAATCGGCCTGCGCCCGCGCTCAAAAGCAATCATCCAGGGGGAGAAGTCAATGAAACAGATCAGCAGTATCAATCCGTTTTCTGGTGAGACGCTGGATACTTATGAGGCTTTCGATCTCACTGCACTGGACTCAACTCTGGCTGCGGCGGATCAGGCGCAGAAAATGTGGCAGACCACTGAGCTGTCGACTCGTGCCTCAGTGTTGCGATCCCTTGCGAAACAGCTCAAGGCGCAGCGCGACACACTTGCGCGCACAGCTACGCTGGAAATGGGCAAGACACTGGCAAGCGCCAGGGCTGAGGTAGATAAATGTGCCTGGGCCTGTGAATATTATGCTGATAATGGTCCCGCCATGCTGCAGTCTGAAACCGTTCCCAGTGACGACGATGCCGAACGCATTATCTGTTACCAGCCATTGGGACTGGTGCTGGCCATCATGCCCTGGAACTTTCCGTACTGGCAGGTGTTCCGGTTTCTGGCGCCGGCATTGATGGCAGGTAACGGTGCCATTCTCAAACATGCCTCCAATGTGCCGGGCTGTGCCATGGCAATTGAAGCAATCTGCCGGGATGCCAATGTGCCGGAGAATCTGTTCCGTTCATTGCTGGTCTCCAGCAAAGATGCCGACCGCCTGATCGAACATCCGCTGATCAAGGCGGTGACTTTCACTGGCAGCACCAATGCGGGTCGAAAAATAGCCTCGACTGCGGGCAAATGTCTCAAGAAGACGGTTCTGGAACTGGGTGGCAGCGACCCCTATCTGGTGCTTGATGATGCCGATATTGATCTGGCCGTGGAAAAGTGTGTCACCAGCCGCTTGTTGAACAACGGGCAGAGCTGTATCGCCGCCAAACGGTTTATTGTTCATGACAGCCTGTATGGTGAGTTTGCATCGGCAATGGCGGCGGCCATGAACAAAAAGCGTGTTGGTGATCCCTTGCTGGAAGACACGGATATCGGGCCGCAGGCCAAGCAGGATCTCTGTGATGAGTTGACCAGACAGGTGAACGAAACAATACGACTGGGCGCGGTACTGGTCTCAGGTGGACAGTCCGAGGGCGCCACCTACTGGCCAACAGTGCTCGGTGAAGTACGACCGGGTATGCCGGCGTTTGATGAGGAGCTGTTCGGCCCCGTGGCAGCACTGATACGGGCCCGCGATGAAAACGAGGCCATCTCCCTTGCCAATCAGTCTGCATTTGGTCTGGGCTCTGCCGTGTTTACCCGTGACGCCGCCCGAGGGCGCCGTGTTGCGCTGGCTCTGGAAGCGGGCGCCTGCGCTGTCAATGACTTCGTAAAATCCGAGCCAGCCATGCCATTTGGTGGTATAAAGGCGTCCGGGTACGGGCGCGAGCTGGGTCCGTTTGGCATTCGAGAGTTCACCAACATCAAGGCCATGCTGCTACGATGACATTGTCTGAATATCAGGCGCAGGTTAAACGGCTGTCAGATCAACTGATAGAGCTGCAAAAACCTATCCGCATTCTGGATGCCATCAAGTGGTCATCGTCGCTGGAAAAAACATTCCTGGCCGCAAATGGTACTGAAATGCCCCGTCTGGATCCGGACCACTATCAACGGATTGATCTGGGGTTCTCACCCGAACTGCTTCGCGACCGGTTTCTTGAGCTGCGCCGCGAAGTTCGTCGCAAACTGGGTCGCCGTGATGGACTTGGCAGTATCCTGTGTGACACCGTTGATCAGTACCTGCTGGTAATCGAGTTGCTGCGCCATCGTGGCACTGTCGACTTCGGGCGCTACAGTCGTGAGCTTTATGGCTCTGCCAGGGACCACCTGCGAGGTGACCGGAAATCCTTGCGCCAGCTTGGCGAGAAACTCTGCGATATTTTTTCCCTGCCGGCAGCCGAGCACTTGACCCGTCCTTACGACAAAGATATCGGCGCGCCCGAAGCGGTCGAGATCCTGCAGCAGCGGCTGGGCAGTTACTTCCAGCCGGGCGATATCCGCGTCATTCTCAGTGACGGCATCGTGTCCGATGCCGCAGCGGGTGGTGATTACATCAAGGTTAATCAGGATGCCAGCTTCACCGATATTGACCTGCAGGTTCTCGAGGTCCACGAGGGTTGGGTGCATGTCGGTACCACGCTCAATGGTCGCAGGCAGCCCTGGGCGAGCTGGCTCAGTGTCGGGTCGCCGCGCGTAACTGCCTGCCAGGAAGGCCTGGCTGTGCTCATGGAGACGCTGACATTCAGTTCCTATCCACGCCGTGCACTAAAAGTCAGTGATCGCGTGGTTGCAGTCGATATGGCTGAGCAAGGTGCTGATTTTATTGAGGTATATCGCTATTTCTGCGAGCGTGGACTTAAGCCTGCGGATAGCTATAAAATCACGCAGCGCGTGTTCAGGGGCGGTATGCTGCGCGGTGGTTCGGTGTTCACCAAAGACCTTTCCTACCTGAAAGGTTTTGTGGAAAACGTGAACTTCATACGCAGCAGCATTCACTCCGGTGTGCCGGAGATACTGCCAATGCTGTTCGTGGGCAAAGTAACACTGGATGATATTCCAATTTTGTATCAGCACTATCTTGAAGGAACCATTGCCGGCCCCCATTATATTCCTGAGATGTTCAGGGACCTGAATGGATTGTATGTGTGGTTTGGATTTGCCAGTGGCATCTCGGTAATCAACATGGCGCGAGTACAGAAGCATTTCCACAATCTGTTTAGTGGGATGCCAAAGGTAGCGCCGCTCTATGACAAGGTTATTGACTCTGCAGTTGACTGAGGATTGAGTATATGAAGCGTATTGCGCTGTTTTTGCTGACCAACCTGGCCATCGTGTTGGTGCTGAGTATTGTGCTGCGTCTGTTGGGCGTGGAGCGGATCCTGGATGAGAGCGGCAGCGATCTGGATCTGAACGCCTTGTTGATTTTCTCCGCCGTCATCGGTTTTGGCGGTTCCTTTATTTCACTGGCAATGTCCAAATGGGTCGCCAAGCGCTCGACCAACGCACAGGTTATCACCCAGGCGCGCAATGCTACTGAGCAGTGGTTGCTGGACACCGTTGCCAGTCAGGCTAAACGCGCTGGCATCGCCATGCCTGAAGTTGCCATTTTCCCATCTCCTGAAGTCAATGCCTTCGCAACCGGCGCGAGCAAGAACAGCTCGCTGGTCGCGGTCAGTGCGGGGCTTCTGAACACCATGACCAAACAGGAAGCCGAAGCCGTGCTGGCGCATGAAGTCAGTCACGTGGCCAACGGTGATATGGTGACGCTTACCCTGATTCAGGGCATCGTCAACACATTCGTCATCTTCTTCTCACGTGTTATCGGTCACTTTGTTGACCGTGTGGTATTCAAGACGGAACAGGGCCACGGTCCGGCGTTCTGGGTCACGTCCATCATCGCGCAGCTGGTGCTGGGTATTCTGGCCTCGGTTATCGTGATGTGGTTCAGCCGTCAGCGTGAATACCGGGCTGATGCTGGCGGTGCAGCTCTCGCCGGCCGACAGAACATGATCGCCGCGCTGGAGCGCCTGAAAGCCGGGCAGCCGACGCATCTGCCGGATGAGCTGGTTGCCTTCGGTATCAATAACAAGGCGCGTGATGTCTACACCAAACTCTTCATGAGCCACCCGCCGCTGGCTGACCGCATCGCCCGTCTGCGCGAAGGCCGGTAAGCTTCGTTTTAAGGTCGGGACGGGAAGCGGCGGGACGCTGTGAACCGGCCATCTTCCTTCCCCGCCCACCCGGCGGGGGGGAACTCGACCTCGCGGCGCCGCCGCTCGGGACTCGGACAGTCCCGCCCGCTATTCGGGTGTGCGGGAAAGAAAGAATACATGGCCTGATTGGTTCCCATCGCTCCCGCCGCTCCCCGTCCCTAGTGCCATCGTCCGAGTTCCCTCGATCCGTTTCCCGCCAGGCCCTGAACCTCGATTAGTTGCTTGTGCCGCGTCAATGCTACATCGGTTTAATCACGTAAGGCTCAGGCTCAGGCTCAGGCGTCGACGTTGGTACTAGGGCAGGGTAGCGGGTGGCAGCATCTCGCCCAATCAGGCGGGTTTTTGCTCCTGCAAAACCCGCATTCCCGCCATCCATGGCGGTTGTCGCGTTTATCCTTTTGCCGCTCACCCGATCAGTGGGCGGGTCATTGCTCAAATTCTTATGCCAGACATTGTCAGTCAAAAGTTGTTGATTGACGCGGCACAGGGCCCCAATCGAGGCGCCGGGGATAAGGTGGCAAGGAGCGACGAAAACTTGAGGAGGACTGCCACCTTAGTTCCGGCGCCGGAAGCGATGAAGATAGCGCGTGTAGCGAGGTGAAACATATAGCGACGGGAGGCGTGGAGATCAGCCTCCCGGAGTGGGGTGCGATGGCGGTAGCTCGTCTTAGTCGTCGAGCTCGTCCGCGTCGTAATAATCGTCAGCAGCGCGACTGAAGTCGTCCTTCATCAGGCGCTCGTCGTCTTCGTCCTCGATGTCATCAAACTGCATATCACCGTACATGCGCTTCCAGTCGAGGCGCTCTTCAGTACGGCGGCGCAGCTCTGTCAGACGGCGACGCTGCATGTGCTTGTCCATAGGTTCTTCTTCGAACTCGGCTTCAGGTACAAAGCTGCCAGAATCGAAGTAGTCTTTTGAACTATCGTTTAATTCGTCCCAGGGATGGCTCTTCATAAGAATACTCTCTCTAAAACTCCGTCCTAACGGAATCAACACGAGAATCATGGCATGCTCTGTTAAGCAGATTATGCCAACCACCAGCACTCTGAAGGCTTTGGACGCTTCAGCATGCGTGAGGGCCGGTTTGGCCGGCGCTCACGATGCGAATTATGGGTATAAAAGTGAAATATGCAATAGGTTGGAAAACTTTTTTTACGCGAGGCCAAGTCGCTTGATTGCCTGCTCCCTCAGAAGCTTTTTGGCGATCTTGCCAGTGGCTATTCTTTCCAGCTGTTTGGTTTGCACAGCGATGTGACTCGGGACTTTGTAGTGGGCTATGTTTTCGCGCAGGAAAACCTGCAATGTGGCCTCGTCCAGGCCAGATCCGGGCTGGACCATGACGCTGGCGCCAACGATTTCACCCAGTCTTTCGTCAGGCAGGCCATAGACCGCCGCTTCGCAGACATCGGGGTGGTCACACAGCGCGTACTCGACCTCGGCGCATGCCACGTTTTCGCCGCCGCGGATGACGATGTCCTTGGCGCGATCCTTGATGACCAGGAAGCCATGTTCATCCAACAGACCGATATCGCCAGTGTGGAACCAGCCATTTTTGATGGCTTTGGCCGTCTCCTCTGGACGATTCCAGTAGGCTTTCATGATCGTGGCGCCCTTGATACAGATTTCGCCAATCTGTCCGTTTGGCAACACATTGCCTCGTTCATCCTCAATGCGGATTTCTGTAACAGGCTGAGTAGGGCGGCCAGTACTTTCTGGCTTGGCCAGATAGAATGCCCCGGTGATTGTGGCGCCGATGGCATTGGTTTCGGTCAGACCGTAACCCAGCCCTGGCTGTACCACTTCGTCGAATTTCTGTTTCATCAGCGTCAGGTGCCCTGGTGGGCGCGCTGCTCCGCCACTTTGCACGATTCGCAGGCTGCGCAGATCGGTTTTGTCGAACATTGGGGAGTTCATC
Organism: Pseudohongiella sp. O18; assembly: GCF_021729085.1. Taxonomy (GTDB): domain Bacteria; phylum Pseudomonadota; class Gammaproteobacteria; order Pseudomonadales; family Pseudohongiellaceae; genus Pseudohongiella. Next base: position 148,510 of record NZ_JAJSAR010000002.1, read on the forward strand.
ACTTCCCATGTCATGGTGGGCACGCCGTGCAATACGGACAGACGTTCTTGTTCGATAAGCTCCAGGGCCTTTTCGGCGTTCCACTTATACATCATGACGAATTTACGAAGCATGATGAAGCTGACCAGAAACTGCGCGTGACTGCCGGTGACGTGAAACAGCGGCACATTTGACAGTATGCCGGGATCAAACTCCGGATCCTCTTCTACCAGCTCAGGGCGCAGCGTGTCATTGGCCTCTTTGCCAAATATCCAGCTATAGAGGGCGTTGACGATATTGCGGTGGGTAGACAGAACGCCTTTGGGATTGCCGGTAGAACCAGAGGTGTACATGATGGAGGCGTCGTCCTCTGGCAGCACCTCAATGGCGTCCAGATCGACCTGCTCTCCGGTAAGACCTTCGGCGACAAGATCATGAAACTCCGGGAATCGTGGATCCGGCTTGCTGGGCTTGATGGCGATCACTTCAACATCAACCTGGTCGATCACAGGCAGCAGCTGGTCTATGCGCTCCTGGTCTGCAAACAATACACGTGTGCCACTGTCCTTGATGCCATAAACCAGCTCATTGCTCTGCCACCAGGAGTTCATTGGCACAACGATGGCACCGATCATGGTGATGGCCATGTAGGCAAGACACCATTCCGGGTAATTGCGCGAGCAGACAGCCACCCGGTCACCCTTTTTGATGCCATATCTCCTGAGCAACACCTGGCTCATGGCCTCCGCGGTGTGCAGTGACTGCGCAAAGGTAAAACGCTCGTCTTCGTAAACAAGAAAGTCTTTGTCGGCAGCTTCCAGGCCAAGCTTGTAGACGCCCCGAAGATTGTCCGGGACCTTTGCGAATACGTTTAATTCGATGCCGTTGATGACTTTGGTGGTAGTTGCCAGATCTGACTCTGGCGATTTTAAAGCAATAACGATGTCCCTGAGTTTTTCCAGGTCCTGCTGAACTTGTTGTGCTGTTAACATGATGCGTTGTCTTATTCTGTAGTCAAATGTTGCCGCAGCGCGGATGGGTGTCTGCTGCGGCTTTATTCCTTGCGAATTTCAAAGGTAACCTTGCCCATGACGCGCCGGTCTCTGAACACATTAAAGGCAGCAACGTAGTCTTCGAAGGCAAATGATTCGGTCACTATGGGTTTGATTTTGCCGGACCGGTACATGTCCAGCAGTTCCTGGAAATTCCGTTCGTATTCTTCTGGTTCCTCTTTGCGGAAACGTCCCAGGAATACACCCACCATGGAACTGCCCTTCAGCAGTGCCAGGTTGGCCGGATAAGAGGGGATGCGGCCACTGGTAAATCCGACCACCAGCAGACGTCCGTTCCAGTTGATGCAGCGGGTGGACTGATCAAAAAGATCGCCGCCGACCGGGTCATAGATCACATCCGCGCCCTTGCCGTCGGTCATGGCTTTGACCTTTTCCTTGAGCTCTCCGTCGCCATAGTTGAGCAGCTCGTCAGGGTCAGCCTGTTTAACAAACTCAAGCTTTTCGTCGCTACTGGCCGCAGCAATGACTCGCGCGCCCATGATTTTGCCAAGTTCCACCGCTGCCATGCCAACGCCGCCACTGGCGCCGAGTACCAGCAGTGTCTCGCCGGGTTTGATCTGGGCACGCTGTTTCAGGGCGTGGTAGGACGTGGTATAGACCATGGCGAAACCCGCGGCGGTCTTGAAGTCCATATTGTCAGGAATCTTGCGCAGGCCAGCGGCTGCGCAGCGTACCTGCTCTGCCATGCCACCGATGGAAGGTGTGGCCATCACGCGATCGCCGACCTTGAAGCCGTCCATGTTTGGACCGAGCTTGCTGATGATGCCACCTACTTCGGAACCGGGTGAAAATGGCATAGGTGGCTGAAACTGGTACTTGCCCTGAATCTGCAGGGTGTCCGGAAAGTTCAGTGACGCTGCATATACATCAACGATGGCTTCTCCGGCCTCCGGCTCCAGGTCCGGTACATCCTCGATCACCAGATTCTCCGGCGGCCCGTAGGATTTGCAGAGTAGTGCTTTCATGTCGTTCCCCCTTTGGAAGCATCTTCTGACAAAGGCACAGATTCAACCATGTTTGCCCGCACGGCACAATATTGCTTTGGCGCAAAAGCGCTGCAGTCCCTATAATAGTGGGATGGGAGAATCAAACGTATATGCAGGTACGCCAGGCTCAGCCAGCCGCGAAATGTGGCGGCGCGAGCTGCTGGCCGAAATGGGTGTCGTCGCCCTTTACCAGACACGCACGCTGCCTGGTGCCGGGCCATCCCCGGTTTTCGACTTTTCGGCAATACAGGCAGGTGCCGCTGATTCGGTTCAGGCTCGCGCCTCAATCGTGGCAGGCGAGAGTCGTGCTGTGCAAGCTGCTGAAGCAGTGCCTGCACGGTTGGAACAGAAAACACCAAAAGGTAACCCGCAAGCCGAGCTGGAAGCCGCAAGGCAGGCCTTGCAGGCATCTGTGACTGCACCGCAGCCGGAGCCTGGCAAGAACGTTTCAGAAGATTTATCCAGGCAAGTCATGCCGCAGGCACCCGCTGTTCCAGAGCCTGAATCGAATCAGGATGATCAGCCACAGGGCAGCGAGTTATCCGTGCAGCCTTTTGCTTTTACCTGGTTTGGGCTCGACACACAGCTGGCGGTTCTGGCTGTGCAGCCGTCGCAGCAGCAACAGCTGTCGGCTGTCTCACGGGAGATGCTGCAGAGAATTATTGCTGCGCTCAATCCAAGATACAGGCAGATACAGCTCTCTGGTCAGGCTTTTCACTGGCCCTTGCCAGCCGACCTTGGAATTGGACCTGCGGATGATGAACAGGCGGCAGAGCAGGCCGTGCTCGGATTTATCGCGCGCCGTCTGCGTGATCGTCCTGCGCAAAACCTGTTGGTGCTGGGTGATGATGAACTGTTCTTCCTTAAATCCAGGTCTCATCCGGCTGATGCATCGGGCATGCAATCGGAACTGCGTCGCGAGGCGCAGTTTGGCCTGACCGTACTACAAACCCATTCTTTACAGTCTATGCAGACAGAGCCAGCACTTAAGCGCTCTGCGTGGAAGGCCATGCAGGCACTGATGCCGAGACTGGCCGCAGAGGCAAACGAGTAAATTCTGAAACCCATGTTTGATTTAGCCAGAGACCCCAGCCAGCCTGTTCTGCGCCGCATGAGGGCAAGCGACCTGGATCAGGTCGTGCACAATGAAAACATTTCCTATCCCAACCCCTGGAGCAAGCGTATTTTTCTTGATTGCCTGCGTGCCGGTTACCAGTGTTGGGTATACGCGACACGCGACAAAATTCTCGCGCATGGCGTTATGAGCGTAGCCATGGATGAGAGCCACTTACTGACGCTCTGTGTCCATCCTCAGGCTCGTCGACGCGCGTACGGCCGGAAGATGCTGACGCATTTGCTGGCCGAAGCAGACCGTCTGGGGGCAGATACCTGTTTTCTGGAAGTCAGGCCATCCAATCAGGCTGCACGCTCTCTTTATTATTCGATGGGTTTTGTTCAGGTCGGAGAAAGACGCCACTATTATCCGTCCGAGCCAGGCAGTGTTGAACGGGAAAATGCCCTGATTCTGTCGTGTCGGCTGGATTCACGCCTGCAAAAACAGAGTGAACAATGATGATTAAAGCCAAGTCCCGTCGATGGGCGCGGTCAGTGCTCAATGCCGCGTTGATCGTATTTTTTTACGGCTGTGCTGCCTCGGAACTGTACGCGCAGAATGGGCCCGAAAGCCTGCCGCAACTGAGTGAAAGTGAGGCAGAATGGGTGGCTGACCAGATATTTAACAATGAATGTGCCCGACGTATGGATTGCCTGACCAGCTGGAATTCAGGGGAGGATTTCCCGTCGCTTGGAATTGGCCACTTTATCTGGTACCGCGAGGGTCAGCAGGAGCGGTTTGTGGAGAGTTTCCCGCAGTTGCTGGCCTATTATGTCAGTCGCGGAGAACAGTTGCCGGCCTGGCTGGCCGGGCTGCCAGGGTGGGAATCGCCGTGGTCCGATCGTCAGACCTTTCTTGAAGCGAGGCAGGGGGCTCAGCTAAGTGAGCTGCGGGCATTTCTTTACAACACTCGGGCTACACAGACCGCTTTTATCATGCAGCGCATGGAGGAAAGCCTGCCGAAACTGATGCAGGCCAGTGATCGCCCGGAGGCGGTTCAGGATCTTTTTTATCGTATCGCCAATACCTCATCGCCATACGGTATGTACGCGCTCATTGATTATGTCAACTTCAAGGGTGAGGGCACAGCGCTGTCCGAACGCTACCAGGGTGAGGGCTGGGGCCTGTTGCAGGTCCTCGAGTTTATGTTGGACAATCCGCCGATCCTGGACGACGAAAGCGCGCTGCTTGAGCAGTTCGCGGCGGCGGCACGCGCGGTGCTGGCGCGCCGAATCGCAAACGCCCCGGCAGAACGCAATGAATCAAGATGGCGCGATGGCTGGAACAATCGCACGTTTACCTACGTGCCCTGAGGACGATGCTGTATGAGTTATGAACGACCCAATATCCGCGACATGCAAGGTTATGCCTTTGGCGAACAACCTGCTCAGCAGCGCGTAATCAAATTGAATACCAACGAAAACCCTTATCCGGCCACTGCAGCAGTTGCCAGTGCGCTGGCCGGACTTTCGGTGGATCAGCTGCGCCGCTATCCGCAGCCATTCGCCAATGGTTTCAGGGATGTGGCCGCTGCCAGTCATGGTCTCAGTCGCGACAACATCATTGCGACCAACGGTGGCGACGAGCTATTGAGGCTCGCCATCACCACTTTTGTTGATGTTGGCCAGACATTAGGCATGGCCGAGCCCAGTTACTCACTCTACCCCGTCCTGGCTGCAATACAGGGGTGCCAGGTGTGTCGTATCCCCCTGCTGGATGACTGGGCACTGCCGGACGATTTCGCCGATCAGTTAAATCGCGCCGACGTCAGGCTGGCGTTTGTAGTGAACCCTCACGCGCCAACCGGCACGTTGTTGCCTGTGTCGCGTCTGCGGGAGATAGCCCGTACCTTTCGCGGCGTGCTGGTGATTGATGAGGCCTATGTTGATTTTATCGAGCCTGATCAGGCCTATGATGCGGTGCCTCTGGTCAAAGAGTTTGACAATGTCCTGCTGCTGCGTACGATGAGCAAGGGCTATTCCCTGGCAGGTCTCCGATTTGCCTACGGTATCGGCTCGGCGGAATTGCTGGCACCAATGCTGTATAAAACACGCGACAGTTATAACACCGATGCATTCTCGCAAGTGCTGGCTGCTGCGGCGCTGGCGGCGAAGGACGAAGCGGCGGTCGGTTGGGCAAAGGTGCGCAGCGAGCGCCTGAGATTGGCTGAGAGGCTGCGTGAGCTGGGTTTTGATGTGTTGCCCAGTCAGAGCAACTTTTTGCTGGCGACAGTGCCACATGGCGCCTCGCAGCCAGGCGATGAGCTGGCCAGGACGCTGTACCTGGGACTCAAGGATCAAGGCATTCTGATCCGGTACTTCGATCAGCCCCGTCTGAGCGACAAGCTGCGAATAACGGTGGGCACGGTCGAGGAAAACGACACCCTGCTGTCCGCACTCAAACAGCTTTTGAAGTCACAATGAACGTTGTTGGAGCCTTATGGGCAAACGTAGAGTTTCCGTAAAGACCCGTGCCACGCTGGGCGGGCTCGCAATCGCGGTAGCCGCGCTCTATGCGCTGACGGTATCGTACGATATACCGCTGTCGGAACTGGCGAGCTTCCTGATAGGCAGTCTCGCGGTTGTGATAGGCACAATGCTGCTGGCCGTTCTGGTCGTCGCTGCCATCAAATTGATGGCCAGACTGATACGGAAAATCGGCGAACGGAAGGCCGATGACTGAAGCGAGACTTCTGCTGTTGTCCGTCAGGCAGCCAGCAGGGAAGTCAGCACGCGAAAGCTGGTAAAGTACCAGCGACCAGACTCGCGCTCCATGGTGATACGGATTTCTGCATTGCCGTACTCAAACTCAGCGTGAGTGACAAAACCTGCTGTCGCGGCACGACTGGTCTGCCAGATCGGGGGTATATCAACCTCCATCTGCACCTCGCCCATCTGGCGAAGTTCACCCAGGCGCCGCAAGGCATTGAAGACATTGGCCATAGATGCCTCCTGCATCGGTTCCGGGGTGGGCACTGCCGCATTGGCAAGCACGGGTGCCGGGTCCCAGTCAGACAGTGCGGCCTGCGTGACTTCCTGCATTAACTGAGAAGCCTGCTCAATAGCCTGCCCGCGGTCATAATTTTGCCACAGCGTGAGGGTTAAAACGACGACGAGCACGGCACTTGAAAGGATGAGTGCGATTCGTTTCATACGGGTGTCTCTTGGGCGGGTCTGCACGTGACTTCATTATAGGGCAAAAAAATCGAAGAAAAACATATAGAAATGCGATTGAATTGCAGTTGCTCATGAAAAAACGCGGTTTTATGCACATAGATGTCAGCGATGTCAATCTTCGACACAGTTTTTCTCAAAAAACCGCTTTTATCCTATAAAAAATACATAAGTAATTGATAAATAAAGATATCTTTATTGGTTAAAAAATAACCAATTTAAGCTAAGTCGCCATGATTCAAGCGTTTCAGGCGCTTATCCGTAAGTTATCAACTGACTTATCCACAGATTCTGTGGACAAGCTGCCGAGCTTCGGGGAGTGATGTGTGAACTGCATCAAAGTCGTGCATTGAAATGTTACCTAAGTGCCCACATATTAGCTGTGTCACAGTGTGCGACATCGGCGGTTTACGCTGGTGCTGACTCATTTCTAATGCTATCGTAAAGCAACATGATTATTGCAGGTCTTACTCATCATGGTTGAACTCTCCGGCAACATTCCATTCCTCTGGCGATTGAGTCCTGAATCCAGCGACGGATTCTGTATGGTTTCAATGGTGGTCCCTTTTGAACCAGACGACGAGGCTGAAGAGCGGCGTGACCTGACCATCGAAACCAGCGTGGTCAGCTTTTCGTCTGACAGTACCCGTGCGGAAAATGAAGAGACGCTTGAATGGAATCAGGACGACATGAACCTGTTCCTCAAACTGGTTACCTGCCAGCAGCAAGGTGAGCATGTGCCGGTTGCTGAGTCGGTGCGCGTGGATCTGACCGACCCAGAGATCATTGAGATCATACATGTGGTTGCTGCCGCCGGTTTTGGAACGGCTTACTCGTCGCATGGCATGCTGAACAACTCTATCGGCCGCTATCCGCCGCACGCCTGTGACATCGGCAGCTTCGCTGCGCTCAATACGCTGGACGGATTCAAGCGCTGTGTGGTTGTGGATATGGATGGGGAAGACGTTGTCTGTGTCCTGCTGGAAGAAGTCGATGTGGTGTCCATTGGAGAATACGACCGCCTGAGTCGCCATGATCTGCTAATGGTCAAAACCACTGACTTGCTACACCCCGACTTCGCCAGTGATCTGGTACGCCCACCGAGCGCAACGTTGCACTGATTGCGGTTATTGAACCCGTCCCAGTTACCATTCAACTTTTTTGACAGTGCCGAACCAGTTTCGGCACTTGTCAATTCCCTTGATTTGCTGATAACGTCCCAAGCTGCCGTTTTGCCTGAATAATTAGAAATCATCACACAGGTAAGGTGGCATGCCCGGGGGGGACGGATGAAACAGATTGGCCTGATATATCGTTCGGCGCTGTTGTCAGTGTCGCTGCTATTTGTGGCGTGTACGCCTGAAAATGGCGGCTATGTAGATAATGCGCCGCCCGCTGACCCGGGTCCGCCAGTTTATGGTGGGCAGTTGCGGGTTGCCCTGGAGGGCGAGACCAATAACTGGCTGCCTGGGCGCGGCAATCATGTGGCACCTGCCGCGTTAACCGTTGCCATGGCACTTTTTGACCCTCTGGTCCGCCTGGACCATGAAGGCCAGTTCCGGCCCTACCTGGCTGAGTCAGTCACACCCAACGAAAGCTACGATCAGTGGACCGTACGACTGCGTCCGGGAGTTGTCTTTCATGATGGCACACCGCTTGACGCCGACGCGATCAAGTGGAATTTTGATAACCTCCACAAACGTCAGGGCTCAGTAACCTTCGGTTCCATCCGGGACATCGACCGGGTGGAGGTTATTGATGAACTGACAGTCGTCTACCATTTAACGCAGACTGTGGTCCCGTTCCCTGATATGTTGACGCGCGCCGTTGGCTGGCCAGTCTCGCCAACCGCTGTTCAGCAGTACGGCGAGGAGGCTGGACTTTATCCGGTTGGTACTGGTCCCTTCAAACTGGTCAGCTGGCGGCGGGATGACCGTCTGGTACTGGAGCGCAATGAGCAGTATTGGCGGGAAGGGCTGCCGTATCTCGATGGGATCACCTTCAGGCCGCTGCCGGATGAAGATGCCCGTGTCGCCAGTCTGATTTCCGGCGACATGGATGCCATTCAGACCTTACGCCAGCACATTGTCGATAGACTCAGACGTATGTCTGACATTCACCTCTACGAACAGTTGGGCAACAGCAGTGGCAGCGCCATCTTCAATGCCCAGCGACCGCCGGTTGACGATTATCGTGTGCGTCAGGCGCTGGCATGGGCGGTCGATCCGGCCGCGCTGGTTGAGGTTCTGGGTGGACGGGGTATCTCCCCGGTGCAGACCCAGTACTTTAATGAGAACAGCGTCTGGTATTCCGACCGCGTTGCAGAAGCCTGGCCACAGCGCGACCAGCAGCGTGCCAGAGAGCTGGTACAGTCCTATGTCAATGACCCTGATCGTTCCGACGGGCTGCCGGTCGGGACCCCGATTTCCCTTGAGCTGATGTGCCTGCCAGAGCAAAGCCTGCAGGATCTGGCGCAGATGTATCAGGCACTCTGGAATGCGGTCGGTTTCGAGGTCAGATTGCGGCAGGTGGAACAGGCGACACAGATCCAGAGCGTCATCAGTGGCGACTACATGACCACGTGCTGGCGCACCAGTAATGAACAGGATCCCTATATCACGCTCAATAATGATTTTGGGCCGGTGGATATCCAGCCACTGAATTACACCAACTTTACGCACCCGCTGATCGAGGAGAAGCTGGCGATACTGCGAACCGAGCCTGAATTTGAAATTCGCAAGGCCGCCGTGGAAGACATCATGATGCTGCTGACCGAACAGGTGCCGAACACCTGGACTGGTTCAACGCCATCGGCTGTTGCGGCTCAGCCGCGCGTGCGCAATCTGCGTGACTGGACTTTTCCAGATGGAACGCTGGGCGATGGCATGCCGGTTGCTCAGGTCAGCTGGGCCCAGGTGTGGATGCTTGACGATGAAGCCTGGCAGGCCGAACAGGCCAGCCAGGAGGGTGGCGAATAATGCACCTGGTGCTGCGCAAGTTACCCTGGTTGATTGGTACCCTGTTGGCAGTGTCCTTTTTCACCTTTTTGCTGGTCAGTCTGCTGCCGGGAGATCCAGCAGTGATGATACTCGGGGCAGGGGGCGTTTCCCCGGAAGCGGTCGCTGCGTTGAGAGCCGAGCTGGGACTCGATCGTCCATTGCTTGTCCGTTATTTTGACTGGCTGGGTTCTGCGCTTACTGGTGACTTTGGACGCTCCCCGATGACCGGGCAGTCAGTCATGGATGCCATACTGAGCCGATTGCCGGTCACCATTCAGCTGGGAGTCATGGCGATAATCATTGCCCTGCTGCTGGCAGTGCCGCTGGCCATGCTCTCTGCTTACCACGCCGGAAGCCGCCTGGACCGGGTGATCAGCGGACTGGGCTTTGCACTGATGTCGATTCCCAGTTTCATGATGGCAATTTTCCTGATTCTTATCCTGGCTGTTTCAATGAACCTGTTCCCGGCCACCGGCTGGGTGCCATTCTCGGTGTCACCGACAGCCAATCTGCGTAGTGCCGCATTGCCAGCGCTGTCGCTGGCAATGATCGAACTGGCGCTGTACATGCGCCTGCTGCGAACCGACCTGATCAGCACATTGCAACAGGATTACATCACACTGGCCCGTGCCAAAGGTGTTCCCAACTGGCAGATAATGCTTCGCCACGCCCTGCGCCCATCATCTTTCTCACTGATGACCGTGGTGGGCCTGCAGCTGGGTGGTGTGATCAGTGGCGCTATTATCATTGAGGAGATATTTGCACTGCCCGGTGTCGGACGCTTGCTGTATCAGTCCATTCTGCAGCGTGATCTGCTGATGGTGCAGGGTATCGTCCTGTTTATTGCCACCGCCTACGTCGTTGTAAACTTCCTGGTTGATCTGAGTTATTCGCTTCTCGACCCAAGGGTGCGCCATGCCGATTGAGTCAGGTAATCGCCGCCGCACGCCTGCTGAACCACTGCCGGTCCGGCGCAAAACCAGCTATGGCTCGGCCGGCCGTGCCAGTCGTGCGCTGAGCTTTTCGGTCGCTGTACGTCAGGTGTTTGGCAGTGGCTTCGGTACAGGTTTCTGGCTGGCGGCTGGCTGGCTGTTGCTGGTGGCGGCATGCGCTCTGTTTGCGACGGTGCTGCCTGTGCGCGATCCGCTGGACCCTGTTATTGTCAATCGTCTGAATGCGCCATTTACAAGCAACTGGCTTGGCGCCGATGGCCTGGGTCGGGATATGCTTTCCAGACTGGTTCACGGTGCCAGGGTGTCGGTTGTCATTTCTTTAACGGCGGTCAGCATCGGTATGCTGATTGGTGGCAGTCTGGGGATCCTGGCTGGCTATTTCCGGGGTCGCTTCGAGCGCGCACTGATGGCAGTGCTTGATGTCATTCTGGCCTTCCCCTGGCTGGTGCTGCTGCTGGCGCTGGTGGCCTTCATCGGTCAGAGCCTGATGGCTATCTCCCTGGCGATCGGGCTTTTGTGGATCCCTGCCTACGCGCGTGTGGCGCGTGCCAACACCCTGTCTGTTGTGCAGCGTGAGTATGTGCTGGCGGCAAGAGCCATGGGGGCCAGTACCCTGCGCATTCTGCTGCGCGAAGTGCTGCCAAATGTCATTCTGCCAGTACTGGCATATGGCCTGGTTGCCATGGGTCTGGTGGTCATTGTTGAAAGTGCGCTGGCGTTTCTGGGTTTGAGTGTAGAGGCCCCGCAACCGACCTGGGGCGGCATGATTGCGGAAGGCAAGCGCCACCTGGCAATTGCACCGCATGTTGCGCTGGTGCCGTCGATAACCATGTTCCTGACGGTGCTGTCATTGAATTACGTGGGCGACAGGCTGCGCAGTCGCTTTGAGGTCAAGGAGTCAAACCTGTGACGGATTCACAACACCAAACACAGCAGGTGCCCTTGCTCAGGGTTGAGGAACTGACGGTTCGATTGCGCGGCGAAGCCGGAATTGTGCACGCCGTTTCCGATGTGTCCTTCCAGCTGCAGCGGGGTCAGACGCTGGGTATTGTTGGTGAGTCTGGCTCTGGCAAGAGTGTCATGGCAAGGGCGCTGATGGGACTGCTTCCACGCCGTGCCACGCATCTGATGGAAGGCAGTGTAAGTCTGGCTGTTGATGGCAGGGTCCTGGAGTTGCTTAAATTGTCGGAGCGCGAGTTTCGCACTCTTCGTGGTCCCCGGCTGGCGATGGTCTTTCAAGATCCAATGACGGCTCTGAACCCCGTCCTGACACTGGGAGTACAGATCGCCGAACCACTGCAACTGCATCTGGGACTGAACAAAGCTCAGGCCATGGCCAGGGCGCTGGAATTGCTGACGCAGGTTGGTATCCCAGACCCTGAAGGACGGTTGCGACAGTATCCTCATCAATTGTCGGGTGGCATGCGCCAGCGCGTGGTGATCGCGATTGCTCTTGCCTGCGATCCGCAGGTGTTGCTGGCTGATGAGCCAACCACGGCGCTGGATGTCACAGTGCAACGGCAGGTGCTGGATCTGCTGCTGGCTCTGCAGCGAGAGCGGCAGATGGGCATGGTATTGATTACCCACGATCTGGGTGTGGTTGCCAATCGCGCCGATCATATCGCCGTTATGTATGCCGGGCGTATTGTTGAATACGCACCGACCTCACGACTTTTCTCGTCCATGCGTCACCCCTATACGGAAGCGCTGTTCAAATCGGTGCCCAGACTCAGTGATCCCTCGCATACGCGTCTGCACGCCATTCCAGGACGACCGCCGCAATTGATTGACCCTGCGCCAGGTTGCGCCTTCGCCCCGCGTTGCCCCAATGCCCAGCAACGCTGTCGCCGCGAGACACCGGCACTGGCGCAGATCGGCGATCAACATCTGCATGCCTGCTTTTACCCGATCGGCAGCAAGGAGGTCGGTGCATGAGCGAGACGTCCAACCCCCAGCTTAGAGCACGAGACGATATCGTCCTGAAAGTTGAGCATCTTGTGGTCACATTCGATGTGGGGCGCGAGCTCGTACAGGCAGTTTCCGATGTCAGTTTTGATATCGCCCGTGGTGAGACCCTTGGGCTGGTGGGGGAGTCAGGCTGCGGCAAGTCGACAGTAGGACGCGCAATCATGCAACTGCCGCCACCGAAAGGCGGTAAAGTAATTTTCAAGGGCCAGGATATCACCCAGCTTGAGGGCGAGGCGTTGCGTAAGACGCGCACCGCCCTGCAAATGATTTTTCAGGACCCTATATCGTCTCTGAACCCGCGTCGGCGTGTGAAAGACATCATTGCCGAGGGGCTGCAGATCTGGGAGCGCCCGAACCAGCGCGCCAGAGTGGAAGAGGTCATGGAGGCTGTCGGGCTGGATCCCGAGACGGCCGCGGATCGACGCCCCCATCAGTTTTCTGGAGGCCAGTGCCAACGCATCTGTATCGCCCGCTCACTGGCGCTTGATCCGGATGTACTGATCTGCGACGAGCCGGTGTCGGCGCTGGATGTCAGTGTCCAGGCCCAGATACTCAACCTGCTCGAAGACATGAAGGCCCGCTACCAGCTGACCATGGTGTTTGTCGCCCACAACCTGGCAGTGGTGAAGCACATCAGCGACCGGGTCGCCGTCATGTATCTGGGCAAGTTGTGCGAAATTGGCAGTGTTGATGCGGTGTATCAGCATCCCTCGCACCCTTATACGCAGGCCCTGCTGGCCTCCATTCCTGAGCTGGAGACATCGCAGGAAGATGCCATTCCGCTGTTGCAGGGCGACATCCCGTCGCCGATGAATCCGCCCTCCGGCTGCCGGTTCAGAACACGCTGCCCCAAAGCTCAGGCAATCTGCGCGCAGCAGGAGCCTGCCATGCAGGCATCACCATCAGGTATCGGTGATCATTTCGTTGCCTGTCATTTTCCTGGCTGAATGATGTCCGTTGCTGGCCAGTCAGATCAGGGTACTGGTCCGCTTTCTGTCTGTTGCTGAAACAGCGAGGGGTCGATCAGTCGATAATCGGGCAGCATTACGTGCTCCGCTTCATCCTCGGTAACCAGGGATGAGGGCAGCTGGGCATCGGGACCTGCAGAAAACAGGAACTGGCCCTGCATCAGTTGCCGATCCGGATCAATCACGCCCCAGTCCACAATATAGTAGGCTGCTTCCGGCAAGGTCGGCAGCGGCCAAATGAAAACACGATTGGCTGCCGGGTCATAACGGAATTTGATGTCTATATTCTTGTAATCGGGCGTTTTTACCGTCAGTTTGACCAGTGTGACAAAGTCGCTGAAACGCAGTATCAGATCACTGGGGGCGCTCGCGAGCACAGCGTCGTGATCGGGAATGTGATCGATTTCCACATCGCCAGTATAACGATAGGTATGCGAAAAATGCTGGGCCGAGGCGGCGCCGGCTGTAGCCATAAGCAAAACGCCTAGAAGCAGCGCTGGAAGGGTGAATCGTGGAGGCATGGTCACTGTTGTTATTATCCTGTCACTGACGTAAATCGACTCTCGCTTTATACCATGTCAGCATTTTTTGGTGCAGGTCGGCACTGGCGGATTTTGCAGTAAATACAGCAGATTTCAAAAATCCGTCAGCTATTTTTCTGAATCAGCAAGACGGCCCGGTAAATTCGTGCTCCAATAAGCTGGTCGCAATAGCAACAACAATAAACAACCAAGGAGGTGTCCCGTGAGGATACTGCGTTCCCCCGGCAAGGGTTTCACCACCCGTCAGTCGCTGCGTCTGCTGGCCGCTGCCTGTTTTGCCACCTTACCGATCTCCCTCAGCCATGCTCAGTCCAATGATGAGCAAGTCACATTCCACAAGGACATCGCCCCTATTTTGCAGCGCAGCTGTCAAAACTGTCACCGTCCGGCGGGTGTTGCCCCCATGTCACTGGTGAGCTACGAAGAAGTGGTGCCATGGGCGGGCCTGATTGAATACCGCACCCAGCTGCGGGACCGCGCTGGTGCCATGCCGCCGTGGTATGCCGAGAAAGATGTCGGTATTCAGCACTACAAACAGGATCCGTCACTGAGTGACGAAGAACTGGCTAAGATTTCTGCCTGGGCGCGCGGTGGTGTACCGGAAGGTAATCCGGCGGATGCCCCGGAGCCCATCGATTTCGGCAGCGGTGCAACCTGGACGGCCGGCGAGCCTGATCTGATCATTCGCACCGAAGACATTTTTGTAGAAGGTGGGGCACCGGACTGGTGGGGTGATATCCCGTCCGTACCGACTGGCCTGACTGAAGACCGTTATGTCAAATCCGTTGAAATTCGCGAAATCAATAACGTTGATACCGCAGCTGCAGGCGGTACAGTGGGCGCACGTAACATTGTGCACCACATGATCTGGAGTACGCAGGTATTCAACGAAGACGGCAGTTCTGATGGCCGTCAGGTGTCCTGGCCGGTGCATGAAATTGCCCGTAACCCCGACATCTTCGACGAAGATTCAGGCCGCCTGCTGCGTGCCAATTCACACCTGGTTTCCAACTCGGTGCACCTGCACTCCACGGGTGTTGATACCACTGGCCATCTGGAAATCGGCTTCCGCTTCCACCCTGAGGGTTATGAGCCCAAGTATCCGCCCGCAATTCTGGGTCTGGGTAACGGTGTAGATATTTCAATCACCGGTAACCAGGATCAGCAGGAACTGCATGCCTATGCGGTGCTGAATCAGCCTACCAAGATCGTGACCTTCGAGCCGCACCTGCATGCGCCGGGCGAACGTATGTGCCTGGAAGCAATCTGGGGCTACACGGTGGAAACACTGTCATGCGTGGGTTACGACCACAACTGGGTGCGTGGTTACACCTTCGAGTCTGACGCTGCACCTCTGCTGCCGGAAGGCACAGTGCTGCACATTGTTGGTTACATGAACAACACTGATACCAACCCTAACGTGCCGGATTCACGTAACTGGCAGGGTTCCGGCAACCGCTCGGTGACCAATATGTTCATCGATCTGGGTATGCGGGTTGCGCTGACTGAGGATCAATTTTACGAAGAAATGACCAACCGTCGCCGCGAGCTGCAGCTTGGGCCAAATGACCACCAGATTGGTTGCCCGCTGTGTCTGGCACCACTGGTAGCACCGATTGAGCCAACTGAAGAAGAAAAAGCAGAGATGTCAGAAGCGATGATCAACTATCTGACGCTGACAGAAGAAGAAAAACAACGAATTGGCCTGACTGGCGATGCCATGATGGTCAGTCAGACGGAGGAAAACTGATGTTCGCACGTGCTTTAACAAAACGAGTGACGGCGGGTGCCGTGGCAGTGCTCGGTGTGGTGATGGTGCTGGCCACGCTGCCAGCCCAGGCTCAGACTTACTTCAGAGGCCAGCATATCGAGCCGGCCTTTGAAGGCTGGGAGCAAAACCCCGATGGCAGCTATAACTTCATCTTCGGTTATCACAATGAAAACTGGGAAGAAGAACTGGATATCCAGGTCGGAGAAAACAATTTCTTCTCGCCCGGTGAAGCCGACCGTGGTCAGCCCACGCACTTTCTGCCGCGTCGCAACCGCTTTACCTTCAAGGTGCACGTACCGGCTGACTGGGGTGACAAGGAGCTGACGTGGACCATTACTGCCAATGGCGAAACCCGCACAGCTTATGCCACGCTGGCTAAAGACTACGTGATCGACAGCGTAGTGATAGCCTCCGAAACCGGTTCTCTCGGTGCGGGTACCAGTACCCCGGAGTCGCGTGCCAATACGCCACCTGTGGTCAGTGTGATCGGTGATACTGTGCGCAATGTGCGTGTCGGCGAACCACTGTTGCTGCGTACCGAGGTGAAGGACGATGGTCTGCCTAAACAGGGCATTGCCGGCGCGAGTTTTTATGACCTCAGCACTCGTACCGCAACCAGCGAGATTCGCCGCTTCATGCGCGCACCTTCGCGCATCACCGTGGGTAAAGTGAACGGTCTTTACCTGTCATGGAACGTGTATCGGGGTGATGAAGAATCTGGCGACGGCAACGTCGAGTTCTACCCGCCGCAGGTTAAACCCTGGGAAGACACACGAGCCAGTGCCAATTCACCCTGGGGAGCCTACTGGACGCCGCCACCCTATCCGGAAGACGGTATCTATGAAACCTCAGTGACCTTTGACAAGCCCGGTCAGTATATTCTCTGGGCGCGTGCTGATGATGGTGGTCTCTACCATGATCAGTACATCACGGTGAACGTCAATCCCTGAGGTCTGACGTCCGCTGGGTCGAAGCCAGGCCTCCCGACGGGAGCCTGGCTTTTTTATTGCTGCGGCGGCATCGCAGGAGTGGACTTGCATAAATGAATAAGCTCATTTATTGTCATGACCTCTTCCGGCCCGGTTGACGGGTACTTTCAGGCACGGCACGGCAGGCTAATCCCACGATGTCATGGTTACACACAGCCAGTAGTTTTCTGGCCATTTCGCAACTGGTGTTTCTCGCCTGTCTGTATTCGGTCTATTTTCCACGCAGGCTGATCTCCCGCCTTATCGTACTCTTCAGTATCTGCATCACGGCCTACATTCTGGTGCGTTCCGACGTTGATTGGCCGCAGGCGGTGCGCCTGCTGCTGACCATTCTGGCAACCCTGGCGCCAGCGGTGCTGTGGGTGATTGCCCGTTATCTGTTTGAAGACCAGAGGCGAGTCCATCCGGGTGTGGCGGCCATGATCATCTTTTATATGGTCATCCGTACGATTGGACTGCTGTCCTACGGTGGCAGTGTGCCCCGAGACAGTACCTTCCTGTATTTACTTTACTTTTACATACCACAATGGATCATGCTGTTCCTGGCCTGCCACGTTGTCTATATGGCCTGTCGCGGCCGCGAAGGTGATCTGGTGGAGTCGCGTCGTCAGGTGCGGGTGCCCTTTGCCATCGGCATGGGTACCATCGTCGGGGTAATCATTGGCTCCGGCTTTTTCCAGTTCGGCGGGCCGCAGCTGGATACCCTGTATTTCATCGTGATCTTTGGACTGATCCTGTTTGTGAACCTGGCCATGTTCAGACTGCAGAATGATGCGCCACAGCTGATTCAGACTGCCGTTGAACAGCCGCGGATTGCAGCGTCCACTCTCCCCACTGGCACCGTATCACGACATGATCAGCAGCTGATCGATCGCGTTCTGACGGCGATGCGCCAGGAGCGTCTGTACGCCGAGCCAGGACTGACGATTGGTGACCTGGCGGCCAAGGTATCCCTGCAGGAATACCGTCTTCGTCGGCTGATCAATCAGGCAATGCACTTCAGAAATTTCAATCAGTTCCTGAACCAGTACCGCATTGAAGAGGCCGCCCGCCGGCTTCGAGACCCTGAGGAAGAACATATTCCCATATCCAGCATCGCGCTTGATGTGGGTTATGTCTCATTGTCTTCGTTCAATAAGGCGTTCAAAGAGACTCATGGTGTGACGCCGTCGGTTTGGCGCATACAAACCGACGCACAGCACTTTGCCAGTGGCGGGCAAGGGGAGTAAAATCCCTGTACAACAAGACTTGCCTCATACGGTGTGTTGAGACCTGAATCAGTCGGGCTCCCTGATCACCGTGTCCTGATTCTCCCGATTGCTGGAACATACGCTGAACATGACCGATTCAAGCCTTATTGATGATACGCCTGCGCTAAGATCCTGGCGCCGAATTGCACTGATAACCATTTGTGCTGTCTATTTTCTGATTCTTGTCGGAGCGACAGTCCGCGCATCCGGTGCCGGAATGGGCTGCCCCGACTGGCCAACCTGTTTCGGAAGCTGGATTCCTCCAGTCAGCGAGTCGCAGCTGCCAGCCAACTACCAGGAAATCTATGCCGATCGCGGTTACGCTGAAACCCGCTTCAATCCAGTCAAAACCTGGACTGAGTATGTCAACCGCCTGGTAGGCGTCAGTATTGGTCTGTTCATCCTGATCACCGCTGTGAAGTCAATCGGGCTTCGGCGACACGATCGCTGGATCACAATCGCGTCGGTAGCCGCGCTGTTGATGGTGATCTACCAGGGCTGGCTGGGTTCGCGGGTAGTGGCGTCCAACCTGCAGCCAGGCATGATTACCGTGCATATGTTAATGGCGCTGGCAATCGTTGGTGTGTTGCTGTTTGCACTGGCGCGCTCAAGGCGCGGCATTGTGGCTGCGCGCTCAATTGAGGGGCTGGACCGACGCTTCAAGCCATGGCTCTATGCGGTCATGGCCATGACCGTTGTGCAGATCACGATGGGCATTCAGATTCGAGAATTAATGGACTATCTGAACCATGTTCAGGGTGCTGACCGCTCGACATGGATATCCGCACAGCAGTGGGTGTTTTATGTACACCGTTCCTTCTCGGCGGTAGTCCTGTTCTCCAATGTCTGGCTGGTGTGGCTGGCTTACCGTTCGCTGGGCCATCATCACTTCATTACAAGACTGGCCGGCGGCGTGCTGGCGGTGATCGGGCTTGCGGTCATCTCTGGTGCGACCCTTGGCCACCTTGGAATGCCGGCCCTGGTTCAACCCCTGCACCTGCTCAGTGCCTCACTTATTTTTGGCCTGCAGTTTCTGTTATGGATGGATTACCGACACGCAACAGGGCAGCAATCCGGCGGCGGCCATCAGGCAGCCATCGCGTGATTCGCTGGCTGGCGGCGGCGCTGCTACTTACCAGTGGCTGTGCCGGCTATCCAGCGTCGCTTGACCGTGACACGCTGGATGCGCAACAACAGGCGCTGCTTGACTCGGATACCTATACCTATGAATGGCTATTGGTAGACGAACCCCATGCCGTGGCGGTGCTGGTGCATGGTCTGAATCTGCAGCCTGATGCGATGGACGATATTGCCGCTGCGCTCCTGGACGCCAATATCAATGTGCTCAGCGTTTCTCTGAGCGGTCATGCTGATGAGCTGGATGCGCAGGGCCGTCTGGTGCAGTTTCGCGAGGCCGATTTTTCTGTCTGGCAGGGCGAGGTTCGCAGGGCGGTCCGTGAGGCGAATCAGGCTGCTGTAGAGCAGTCACTGCCGCTCTATGTGGTCGGGTTTTCGCTGGGTGGATTGCTGGCAGCTGATTATCAGGCGCACTTCGCTGAACAGGACGGCGCAGGTCCGCAAAAAATGGTGCTGTTTGCGCCAGCTATCAGTCTGCGCTGGTCTTCCTATCTGCTTTACCCTTTGCAGCCTTTTCCTGACGTGGTGCTGCCCAGCACTTCACCAGATGAGTATCGTGCCAATGATTTTGCACCGGTGTCGGCCTATCTTGCCCTTTATCGCGGCATTGAAGCATTTAACGCATCGATAACCGATACATTGAACATGCCTGTGCTGCTATTCATGCACTCACGCGATGAGCTGGTATCAGACAATGGCATACGTGAATTCATCAATACGCATCAGTTGAGTCAGTGGCAGTATGTCGATGTTGAAAAAAGCGAAGATGCGGCCAGTGTGCTGAATCATCTGATCATCGGGCCGCACTCACTGGGGCAGGAGGCCTGGCAGAACGTCCGCCAGACCATGCTTGATTTTCTGCAGCCCTGATCAGTTCTTGATGAACTTGAGGGTCATGCGGTCACTTTCACCGATACGGATGTTACGCGCACGTGTTTCATCGTCTAGTCCGCGCAGGTTCGGAGGCAGCATCCACACACCGTTGGGATGATCCTTGGGATCGTTTGGATTGGCATTAATCTCCGAGCGGCCAGCCAGGGTGAATCCATGTGCGGTCATCAGGTCGATCAATTGCTGTTCGTGAATATAGCCGTTGCCCGGAATGGCAGCCTGGTCAGCTGGCCAACGGTGATCGACGATGCCAACGACACCGCCCGGTTTCAGTGCAGCATGCCACGCCATGACAACATTGTCTGCGCCCATGCCAAGCCAGTTGTGGGCATTTCTGAAATCCACGATCGCATCAACTGTGCCAGCTGGCGCGATTGCAGACTGTGACTGGGTGAGCTGTTGGGATATCTCGATATCACCGTACAGCTCCGGGTTGCTGTCGACCAGACGCGCAAATGCGGCGTTGGAGCCAGTCATCCAGCCTTGTTCAGGGTTGTCACTGCGATCATAAGTGGCGGCAATCAGCTTGCCATTCTCTTTCAGATAGGGCGCGAGTATTTCGGTATACCAGCCGCCGCCTGGCCAGGCTTCGATGACAGTGTGGTGTGGCTCTATGCCAAAGAATGTCAGTGTGTCGTATGGGCTGCGATAGACATCGCGAGCCTTATTGAGGTCAGATCTGTGGTCGCCGTGAATGGCAGCCAGCAGTGGGCCATTGTGCTGGGCGGCAGCCTGTCCGATGGCCAGAACGCCGGCCAGCATCAAAGCTGAGCAGGCGAGCGTTTTTCTAATTGCTGTTTTCATTGCGTAATGCTCCGCAGAGTGTGAATACCGAGCGAAAGAGATTACCCCAGAATTGCCAGCGGTAACAGTGCAGTGATTGCCAGCCAGGCGATCAGTGAGCCAAGCGCTGCACCGGCGATTACGTCAGAAATGAAATGTACCTTAAGCATGACCCGGGACAGTCCAACCAGAGCAGCCCAGCCATACATGAACAGGCCTGCCAGGGGGAAGAAGAAACTGACCAGCGCGGCCATCATGAAGGCCGCTGTGGTGTGCCCGGAAGGGAAACTGAACTCATCGGACGGATTAAGTGCTGGTGCCATCGCCTCAACAACCCGGAACGGCCGACGGCGTTTGAACGCGTTCTTGAGCACCCAGTAAATGGGCAATTCAATCAGGAAGCCAATCAGACCAGCAATCAGGAACCCAGTGCCTGCTTCTGGAAACAGCCAGGGCAAACATATGCCAAGCGCCAGATACAGATACCCGTCACCGCTGAAGGAGATGGCGCGAATCAGTCGTTCCACCCGGGCGTGACGGTGTACACTGTTTAGTGCGAGGAAAAGGCGGGCATCCATGTCAGCCAGACGTTGCAAAGCATTGACGGTTCGGTTGTTCATAACGGCTACCCCGTTTGTCTGCACGCGGGCAGTTTGGCAGCGCTTTACGACAGCTGCATGTCCTGCACATGACATTTCGTTGACAATCAATGGTTTTGCTAACGGCGGCTGACCCGACACATTTAATTATCCCCATCATGGAAAATGAGGCGTTAATGAAGACACACAGTGATGAAAAAACAGTCGTTAATCCGTTGATCAGTGCCGGGCAGCTGGAATCACTGCTGTCCAGTGAAGGGGTTTTTGTCATTGACTGTCGGTTCAAGCTGGAGGATGTCAGCTATGGCCGGAGGGCCTACCAGGAAGGTCACATTCCAGGAGCGGTATTTCTGGATCTGGATGAGGACCTGTCGTCGACAATCGTGCCCGGCGAGACAGGCCGCCATCCGCTGCCAGATCCGGCAGTACTGGAGGCCAGGCTTCGAGAACTGGGCATGCGCAACAGCGATCATGTCGTGGTCTACGACGACAGCTCTTCCCTGCATGCCGCGCGAGCCTGGTGGCTGCTGGTGTGGCTCGGACATTCAAAGGTACAGGTGCTTGACGGTGGTCTTGCGGCGTGGCGAAACCGGGGCGGCAAGACCACAAATTCCATGACCGTCAAAGCCTGGCCGGGCAATTTTGTTGCGCAGCCTGTGGCAGACATGTGGGTTTCGTCCGGTGAAGTGCTGAAGCATCTGGACACGCCGCAGTGGCAACTGATTGATGCGCGCGCTGAGCCGAGGTTTCGGGGAGAGCACGAGCCGATTGATCCGGTAGCCGGGCATATTCCCGGCGCAATCTGTCTGCCGTGCTCCGGCAACGTCGATGAACAGGGCCGGTTTCTGCCTGCTGCGGAATTGGCGAAGCGTTTTGCTGCGCTGGAGTCAAACGGCGAACTGGTGGCGTATTGTGGTTCAGGCGTGACGGCCTGCCACAATATTCTGGCGGCAGCGATAGCCGGGCTGGAATTGCCGCGGCTCTACGCTGGTTCATGGAGCGAGTGGATTACAGATCCGTCGCGGCCCGTCGCAAAAGTCTGATTGCCGATGCGCTTGAGGTTCTGTGAGCTGTCTCAGGCAAGCTTGCTGGCCGGGCGTCGCGCATTGATCCATAAGGAAAAGGCAATAATGGAGCCGCCCAGGAACAGCGGCAGCAAAGGTTCATCCCGGCCCCAGATGGCAAGATTGACCAACAAGCCAGCTGGCACCAGGGCGTTGTTCATGATGCCCAGCGTGCCGGCGTCGACCTGACAGCCACCCCGGTTCCACAGATACATGCCGATGCCGGACGCACCCACGCCCAGCCAGGCAAGAATGCCCCAGTGTAGGGATGTAGACGGCAGCATCTCGGTATTGCCGAAAATCAGGAAAGAGGGCAGCGCAATGATCAGTGCACCGATAAAAAAGTGACCAAAAGTGCGCCAAGGCTTCAGCACCAATGGGAACGCCTGCATCAAATGCTTGTAACCCACCTGGCCAGCAGCAAACGTCAGGTTCGACACCTGCAACAGCAGGAAACCCGTCAGATAGTCTTCACTCAGACCGTCATAACGAATCACGCCGGCGCCCAGTGTTGCAACCGCTGCGGCCAACAAAGCAACAGGTGAAAACCGGCGATTCAGGGCATCATCGATCAGCGTCACGTACAGGGGCGTGAAGATTGTAAACAGCAGCACTTCCGGCACTGTCAGGAAGCTGAATGATCGATACAGCAACAGGTAAGTGATGCCAAACTGCAGGGCGCCACACAACATGAGTCCACCGATCAGCCGGCCGGGAACCCCGCGCCAGACCGTCAGCGGCAGGAACATCAGCGCGGCCAGAGTCACGCGCGTCAGGACTGCAAAATCGTTGTCGACGTTGCCGCTCAAAAACTCGCCAATCAGGCTGAATGAGAACGCCCAGAAGACGGTGACAAATAACAATAAGCCCATATCAGATTCATCAGATGCGAAAAAGTGGCAAAGCGTAGCACATAAGCGGGTTGCAGGTTTGTTTAATGGCGGCGAATAGGCGAAAATACGCGCCTTTTCAAAGTCGCAGATACACGTTATGGCACAAGACCAGTTAGCGCGGGAAATCGCTACCCGTCGCACCTTCGCGATCATTTCGCACCCGGATGCCGGTAAAACCACGATTACCGAAAAGCTGCTGCTGTTCGGGCGTCTGATTCAGACAGCCGGCTCGGTGAAGGGCAAACGCAATGAAAAACATGCGACCTCTGACTGGATGGCCATGGAGCAGCAACGGGGCATCTCGGTTACCTCGTCGGTAATGCAGTTTCCCTACAACGATGCTGTTGTAAACCTGCTCGACACGCCCGGCCACGAAGATTTCTCGGAAGACACTTACCGCGTATTGACTGCCGTAGACTCGGCGCTGATGGTGGTGGATGGCGCAAAAGGCGTTGAGGAAAGGACCATCAAGCTGATGGAAGTCTGTCGTCTGCGGGACACGCCCATCTTTACCTTCGTCAACAAACTGGACCGTGACACGCGAGATCCGATTGAAGTGCTGGATGAGATTGAGACAGTGCTTAATATCCAGTGTGCACCGATCTATTGGCCGCTGGGCAACGGTAAGGGCTTTAAGGGTGTTTACAACCTCTATACTGACACCCTACATGTCTATCATCACGGGCAGGGCGATCGTATTCCTGATGATGTGAGAATCGAAGGGCTGCGCAGCGCCGAGGCCAGGGCCCTGCTGGGTGCCTACGCCGACGATTTCGCTGACGAGATTGAGCTGGTGCGCGGCGCCAGTCATGAATTTGATCTCGAAGAATACCTGGCCGGTCGCATGACGCCGGTGTTTTTTGGTACAGCACTGGGTAACTTCGGCGTTCGCGAGCTGCTCGACGATTTTGTGAAATGGGCGCCATCGCCCAGGGCCCGGGGCACCGACAGCCGCGAGGTGTCGCCGGTTGAACCCCAGTTCAGTGCCTTTGTATTCAAGATCCAGGCGAACATGGACCCGAACCACCGTGACCGTGTTGCCTTCCTGCGGATCTGCTCCGGCAAATACAGCAAGGGCATGAAGCTGCAGCACTGCAGGCTCGGCAAAGATGTCCGTATCAGCGATGCCGTGACTTTCAAGGCCGGTGAGCGCGAGCAGGCGGAACACGCCGTGTCTGGTGACATCATCGGTTTTCACAATCACGGTACCATCCAGATTGGTGACACCTTTACCGAAGGCGAGCTGCTGCAGTTCACCGGTATCCCGCACTTCGCCCCTGAATTGTTTCGCCGCATCCGCCTGAAAGACCCATTGAAGACCAAGCAGTTGCAGAAAGGGCTGCGGCAGTTGTCAGAAGAAGGTTCTGTCCAGGTATTCATGCCTGAGCGCAACAATGACCTGATCGTTGGCGCGGTCGGCGTGCTGCAGTTCGAAGTGGTTGCCTATCGTCTGAAAGATGAATACAAGGTGGACTGCATCTACGAGCCGGTGAACATTTACAGCGCGCGCTGGGTGGAATGCGACGATCCGAAGAAGTTCGAGGAGTTCAGGAAGAAGGCCTATGAAAACCTGGCAGTAGATGGTGGCGATCACCTGACGTATCTGCCGCCAACGCGGGTAAACCTGAGCCTGATGGAAGAACGCTGGCCCGACGTCCGCTTCCGCGCCACCCGCGAGCACGCTGCCGGTTCCTCTTCGTAGCCTGCGCTGTGCTTCGTAGCCCGCGTCGCGCTGACGGTTGGTCGATAGTTTTCCGCCCCGCGCGCTGTCCGGAGCCGCCGCTCGGAGACGCCCGTGAATACGTCCCTGTAGGGCTCGCCTCGCGCTGTCTGCTCGCCATGGATGGCGAGCATGACGGTGTAGCAGGAGTCATCACCGTCCCTGGCGCTCGACGCTCCTCACGTCGGCTTCGGACATCACGCGACGCGGGCTACAGGGTAATCGACACAGTTCAGGGCAACCCGCGACGCGGGTTACAGAGTGATAGACGTAAAAGTAAACAACGACAGACAAGCCGGATGCCGGCACTGAGAGAACGATGGAATTCAAGGTACACCATACAGACGGCCACGCCCGACGCGGTACACTCAGCTTCCCGCGCGGTGATGTGCAGACACCGGCCTTTATGCCCGTTGGCACCTACGGCACCGTCAAAGGCATGACTCCCCAGCAGATCCTTGATACCGGCGCTGAAATAATCCTCGGCAACACCTTCCATCTGATGCTGCGTCCCGGGACCGGGATTATCCGCAAGCATGGCGATCTGCACGATTTTGGCGGCTGGCAGAAACCCATTCTGACCGACTCCGGCGGATTTCAGGTGTTCAGCCTGGGCGAGATGCGCAAGATTACCGAAGAGGGCGTGACCTTCCGCTCGCCCGTGGACGGCGCCAAAGTGTTTCTCGGCCCCGAGTCCGCCATCCAGGTGCAGCATGAGTTGGGTTCAGACATCATCATGATTTTTGACGAATGCACACCCTATCCGGCTACTGAGCAAGAGGCCGAGGCATCGATGCAGCTGAGCCTGCGCTGGGCCCAGCGCTGCAAGGTGGCGCATGGCGACCACCCGTCGGCCCTGTTTGGTATTGTGCAGGGGGGGATGTACGAACATCTGCGGCAGCAGTCGCTGGATGCGCTGGTGGCCATGGATTTTGATGGTTATGCCATCGGTGGTCTTTCCGTGGGGGAACCAAAGGATGAGATGATCAAGGTGCTGGATTACGTCGGTCATCGCCTGCCAGAGCACAAGCCCCGTTATCTGATGGGGGTCGGTACGCCGGCAGATCTGGTTGAGGGTGTGCGGCGCGGTATCGACATGTTTGACTGTGTGATGCCGACCCGTAACGCCCGCAACGCCCATCTGTTCACCAGTCAGGGCCTGCTGAAGCTGCGTAATGCCCGCTTTAAAGATGATGTTCGGCCATTGGATCCCAATTGTGACTGCTATACCTGTCAGAATTTCAGTCGGGCCTACCTGCATCATCTCGACAAGTGCAAGGAAATGCTGGGTGCCCAGCTCAATACCATCCATAATCTGCACTACTACCAACACTTGATGCAGGGTTTGCGTCAGGCATTGGAACAGGGTAGATTTACCGCCTTTGCTGAAGAGTTCTACCAGAATCAGGCCAGGTTGCAGGACGAACCTGAGGCCTGATTTTGCATGGCTTGTAACTGCGCCCCGCTGCATCGGTCATACAGATGTCAATGGTGGGATCTAAACAGGCCACGCCATTTAATCGTTATATACTATTGATACAACACAGACATTATTTGAGAGAGACGCACTATGGACTTTTTTATCAGTACCGCACATGCCCAGCAAGCAGCAGCCCCGCAGGGTGGTGCCATGTTCAACCTGCTGTTTATTGGCGGCATGTTTGTGCTGTTTTACCTGATTCTGTGGCGTCCACAGGCCAAACGGGCCAAAGAGCATCGCGAGCTGGTCGGCAACCTTGGCAAAGGTGACGAAGTGCTGACCAGTGGTGGCATCCTGGGCAAAGTCACTAAAGTGACAGACGATTATATTGCTGTAGAAGTGGCTGATGGCGTCGAGCTGAATCTGCAGAAGTCAGCAGTAGCGGCAGCTCTTCCCAAAGGCACGATCAAGTCGATCGGATGAGTCAGCGAACATAAGCGGCTGGCTTCGGCCCGCCGCGCTGTAACAGGTTCTAAGCATGCTTAACAAATTTCCACTCTGGAAGAACATCCTGGTGGCCACGGTTGTGGCGCTGGGTCTGATTTACGCCTCCCCCAATCTGTTCCCGGACGATCCGGCGCTGCAGATATCTCACGAGAACCGCGAAGTTACCGATATCGACCTGGGCATGGCCACTGATGCCCTGCGTGCGGCGGGTATTGAATATTTCGGCGACGAGCTGACTGATCTGGGTGGCCTGATCCGCTTTTACAGTCTGGATGATCAATTGCGTGCCAAGTCGACCATCGAGCAGAACCTCGAAGGTGATTACATTGTCGCGTTGAACCTGGCACCAACGACTCCTGGATTCCTGCAGGCGGTGGGTGCCGGCAAGATGAACCTCGGTCTTGACCTGCAGGGCGGTGTGCACTTCCTGATGGAAGTCGACATGGAGACTGCGCAAAGAAGGCGCATGGAAAATACCATGAACTCCATTCGCCAGGAGTTGCGTAATGAACGTATCCGTTCACGCAATCTGTCCCTGGAAAATATCAATCTGATCGAAGCTCGCTTTGAAGATGAAGAGTCACGCAGCCAGGCACGAACCCTGATCCGCGAGAACTTTGCCGATCTGCAGGTCATCGCCAGAGAGCAGGGCGGTGATTATCTGCTGGAGATGTCGCTGACAGCTGAAGATCTGGACCAGATGCGTCAGGACACCGTGACCGCCAACCAGACCAGTATCCGCAATCGTGTTGACTCGCTTGGTGTCGCCGAACCCGTGGTGCAGCAACAGGGGCCTAACCGGATTGTTGTGGAGTTGCCCGGTGTTCAGGATACCGCGCAGGCCAAACGTATTCTGCAGCGCATCGCCACGTTGCAGTTCCACCTGGAGGCGGAGCCGGGTGCGCCCACTACCAGTTACGAGACCTACGAATATCAGGGACAGCGGGTCAATGTGGACAATACCGTCATTCTGCAGGGTGACCGCATCAGCAATGTGCGTTCCGCACTTGACCAGTATGGCCAGCCGCAGGTTGTCATAAATCTGGATGCCCAGGGTGGGCAACAGTTTAACCGCGTCACTCGGGAGAACATCGGCAACCTGATGGATATCCTGTTGATTGAGACTCGGACACGGACGGTTTTTGAAGAAGACGCCGACGGCAATGTGGTTGAGCGCCAGGAAACCTATGAAGAGCGCCGTCTGATCAGTCATGCAGTCATTCGTGCCGCGCTTGGACGCGAGTTTGTCATTACCGGTCTCAGCCAGCAGGAGGCAAATGATCTGTCGCTGCTGATTCGATCAGGGGCGCTGGCGGCGCCGATGTACTTCATCGAAGAGCGTACCGTTGGGCCGAGCCTTGGTGCAGAAAATATCGAGCAGGGCAGTCGCGCTGTCATGCTTGGCTACCTGCTGGTGCTGTCGTTCATGCTCTATTATTACCGTCTGTTCGGCCTGGCGGCGAATATTGCCCTGGTCATCAACGTGGTGCTGCTGGTATCGATCATGTCGATTATTTCAGCCACGCTCACCTTGCCGGGTATCTTCGGTATTGTATTGACGATCGGTATGGCGGTTGATGCCAACGTACTGATTTTTACCAGGATACGGGAAGAGATTGTCTCAGGCCTGTCGCCACAGAACGCCATTTCTGCCGGTTTCGACCGGGCATTCTCCACCATTGTAGACGCCAACCTGACCACATTCCTGGTGGCCATGGTGCTGTTCTCGGTGGGTACTGGTCCTGTCAAGGGCTTTGCCGTGACCCTGATGGTCGGCATCATGACCTCGATGTTCTCGGCAATCATGGTGACACGTTTCATCGTCAACCTGATGTATGGCGGCCGCAAGGTCGACAAACTGTCCATCGGCCCATTCATCAAGGCAGCTGAGGCGCAGGGGTAAGCATTATGGCACTGTTAAAATCCGATATCGACTTCATGAGTGCGCGCAAGCGCCGCATCACGGGGACCATCTCTGCGGTTATGCTCGTGGTTGCCATCCTGTCGCTGGCTATCAACCGATTTGAATTCGGTCTCGATTTCACCAGCGGCACGCTCATCGAGGTCGGTTACCCGCAATCCATCAATCCGGAGGATGTGCGCCAACAGCTGATTTCTGCTGGTTTTGAGGACGCGGTAGTAGTCGCCTTCGGATCCGACCGTGATCTGCTGGTCAGGCTGCCCGTGGAAGAAAGTGCTGACGACCTGGCCGCGGCCAGTGCGGCCTCATCGCTAGGCAATGAAGTGCTGGCTGCGTTGCAGGAGGCCAGTGACGTACCGGTCGAAATGCGCCGCTCTGAATACGTCGGGCCAAAAGTGGGTGAGGAACTTGCCGAACAGGGCGCATTGGCGCTGCTGGTTGCTCTGGGCATCGTCATGCTGTACGTGGCAGTCCGCTTTCAGTACAAGTTTGCAGTGGCCTCGGTGGCTGCGCTGGCGCACGATGTAATTGTCGTGCTGGGCATCATCTCTCTGTTCCACCTGACCTTCGATCTGACTGTACTGGCGGCTTTGCTGGCCGTAATTGGTTACTCATTGAATGACACCATCGTGGTATTCGACCGAGCCCGGGAGAACTTCCGGACAATGCGCTCGACGGATTCAGAGTTCATTTTGAACACGACACTGAATCAGGTGATTTCGCGTACCTTTGTAACCTCGCTGACCACCTTGCTGGCACTGTTCGCCATGCTGGTGATGGGTGGTGAATCGATCCGAGGATTTGCGGTGTCATTGATCGTTGGTGTCAGCGTGGGTACTTATACCTCACTGCATATCAGCTGCAACTTCCTGATGTACCTCAAAATCGACAAAGAAGATCTGGCAGTCCCCATTAAAGAAGGGGAAGAAGTCGATTCACTGCCGTAACAGACATTGCTGCCCGGTCTAGCCATAAATTGTTTTGGCGAGGTCGGGCATGGATGCTTTTACGTATTCCATGAAGGCATGCATGACCGGTGTGGGGTGTTTGCCGCGCGGGTACACGACGCTCCATGAGCGGCGCAAGGGAAACCCCGGCAATGCCGGAATCGCCAGCTCGCCCAGTCGCAGTTCTGCGCTGATGCTCAGACGCGGCAATACGGCAACGCCAAGTCCGGCCAGCACTCCATGCTTGATGGCATCGTTAGACCCCATCTCCAGTCTTGGCTGAAACTGCAGCTGTTGCTGGCTGCACCACTGTTCCAGCGCATGGCGGGTGCCCGAGCCGCGCTCACGTACCAGCAATCCCGCATCGAGGAACTGTTTGGTCTGCAGGCTGCGTTGTTTCAGTATCGGGTCATCGGCCCGCACCACTGGCACCAGCAGGTTGTCCAGAAATGGCAGCAGGTTCACGACTCGGGATTCTGGCACCATGCCCATGATGAACAGGTCTTCACGGTTCTGTGACAGACGCTCCACTGCCTGTGCCCGATTGATCACCTGAAGCTGGACATCGACCTGGGGATAGAGCTCAAGAAATCCCTGCAGCAGGTAGGGCACGACGTACTGTGCGGTGCTGACGGCAGAAATCCGCAGGTCGCCCCTGATCTGCCCCTGAAGTACAGCCAGCTCCATCTGCAGACGTCCCAGATTCTCAAACAGCAAGGTGACATGTTTCATTAGCTGTTCACCAGCCGCCGTCACATACAGCTTTTTACCAACATACTCAAAAACCGGCTGTCCGATGACATGTTCCAGCTGACGAATCTGGGCGCTTACAGCCGGCTGGGTCAGACCGAGCTCCACAGCCGCATGGCTGTAGCTTTGTTTCGTGTAAACCGCATCGAATACCTGCAGTTGTCTGAATGTGAGTCGCTGTATGAGCTGGTTAAGAGTGTAAAGCATGCGTTGTTTGCCGTAGCTTGTGGTTCATGTATAAGGTATACCTTATGTTAAATAAAAGTAAATTCAATTTTTTCTTTTGCTTCAGGTGCATTATGTTAGTCAGCCTGCAATGAACGCACCCAGCGGAGACTGCGCATGCTAAAGAAGATACTGATCGCCAATCGCGGGGAGATCGCGGTCCGGATTGTCCGGGCCTGTGCCGAGATGAACATCCGGTCCGTGGCGGTATATACCGAACCTGACCGGCACGCCCTTCATGTCAAACGTGCCGACGAAGCCTACTGTGTGGGCGAGGACCCGCTGGCGGGATATCTGGATCCGCGTCAGCTGGTGAACCTGGCCGTCCAGACCGGTTGCGACGCCATCCACCCGGGTTATGGCTTTCTGTCGGAGAACTCGGAGTTTGCCAGAATCTGTGAATCACGCGGTGTACGCTTTATCGGCCCGTCAGCGGACGTGATTGCCAGAATGGGTGACAAAACTGCCGCACGAGCCAGCATGATTGAGGCAGACGTTCCCGTTACGCCGGGTTCTGACGGTAACCTGGCGGATGTTGATGAGGCCCTTCAGGTCGCTGAAAAAATCGGTTACCCGGTCATGCTGAAAGCGACATCTGGTGGTGGTGGTCGCGGCATTCGCCGCTGTGATTCCCCTGATGATCTGAAAAAGCAGTTCTCACGCGTCATTTCAGAAGCGACGAAGGCTTTCGGGTCGGCGGATGTTTTCCTGGAAAAGTGTATCGTCGATCCCAAACACATTGAGGTTCAGGTACTGGCGGACAGCCAGGGTAATGTCATTCACCTCTATGAACGTGACTGCTCCATTCAGCGCCGCAACCAGAAGCTAATCGAGATTGCACCCAGTCCGCAACTGACACCCGAACAGCGCCAGTACGTGGGTGAGCTGGCGGTGCGGGCCAGCAAAGCCGTCGGTTATGAAAATGCCGGCACGGTTGAGTTTCTGGTCACTGGTCACGAAATCTACTTCATGGAAATGAACACTCGCGTGCAGGTTGAGCACACCATTTCTGAACAGATTACCGGTGTCGATATCGTGCAGGAGCAGATACGGATTGCCTCAGGCCTGCCGCTGCGTTATCGCCAGGAGGATATCAGCTATCGTGGTTTTGCCCTGCAGTTCAGGATCAATGCCGAGGATCCCAAAAACAACTTCCTGCCAAGCTTTGGTCGCATCACGCGTTACTACGCGCCGGGCGGTCCTGGTGTGCGTACGGACACTGCAATTTACACCGGATACACGATTCCTCCGTACTATGATTCCATGTGCCTCAAGCTGATTGTCTGGGCACTGACCTGGGAAGAAGCCTTGAACAGAGGTGCACGTGCGCTATCGGATATGCGTGTGCAGGGGGTCAAGACCACCGCGCGTTATTACCAGGAAATATTGCAGGACCCTGATTTTAGAAGTGCAGAATTCACTACCAGTTTTGTGCCGGAGCATCCGCAGCTTCTGAGTTACTCCGAGAAACGTAACCCCAATGAAGTGGCTTTGGCCATTGCGGCAGCACTTGCTGCACATGCCGGCGTGTAAGGCGCCAGGAACAAGGAGACAGACCTATGAGTAAAATTCATGTGAGCGATGTGATACTGCGCGACGCGCACCAGTCACTGATCGCTACCCGTATGCGCACCGAAGACATGCTGCCCATCTGCGAGAAACTGGACAAGGTCGGCTACTGGTCGCTGGAAGTCTGGGGAGGTGCAACCTTTGACGCCTGCGTACGGTTCCTCAAGGAAGATCCCTGGGAGCGTCTGCGACAGCTGCGTGAGGCTCTGCCCAACACGCGCCTGCAGATGTTGCTGCGAGGTCAGAACCTGCTGGGCTATAGGCACTACGCCGACGACGTGGTTGAAGCCTTCGTCGCAAAAGCGGCGGCCAATGGCATAGATGTGTTCCGGGTCTTCGATGCGCTGAACGACCTGCGCAATCTTGAAGTGGCAATACGCGCGGTCAAAAAATCAGGCAAGCACGCCCAGGGCACCATTTGCTACACCACCAGCCCGGTCCATACAGCAGAGCTGTTTGTTAAGCAGGCATTGGCGCTGCGCGATATGGGTGCTGACTCAATCGCCATCAAGGACATGGCGGGACTCCTGACGCCATATGCGACCTATGACCTGGTCAAGGCCATCAAAGGGGCTGTTGACCTGCCACTGTTTATTCACAGCCACGCCACTGCAGGCATGGCAGATCAGTGTCAGCTGAAAGCGATCGAAGCGGGCGCCGAGCATATTGATACAGCGATCTCCTCGTTTGCCTGGGGTACCAGCCATCCGGCGACTGAATCGATGGTCGCGGCACTAAAAGGCACAAAGTGGGACACCGGGCTGGACCTCGAGCTGCTGACTGAAATCGCGGATTACTTCCGTGAAGTACGCAAGAAGTATCATCAGTTTGAAAGCGAGTTTGCGCGCGAGGATATTTCTGTTCAGATCAATCAGGTGCCGGGCGGCATGATGTCCAACCTGGCCAACCAGTTAAAAGAACAGAACGCACTGAGTCGTATTCGTGACGTTTTTGCGGAAATTCCGCGAGTGCGCAAGGATCTCGGTTATCCGCCGCTGGTAACACCCACGTCTCAGATTGTAGGCACGCAGGCGGTGCTCAATGTGCTGACGGGCGAGCGCTACAAGTCAATCACCAATGAAGTGAAACGTTACCTTCAGGGTGGTTATGGTCAGCCGCCAGCAGAGGTGGACCAGAAGCTGCAGACACGGGCGATCGGTAAGGAAGACATCATCGATGGTCGGCCGGCAGATCTGCTCAAGCCTGAGATGGACAAGCTGCGCAAGGACGTCGGTGAACTCGCCAAAACTGAAGAAGATGTACTGACCTACGCCATGTTCCCGGACCTGGGTCGACAGTTTCTGGAGCAGCGTGAGGCCGGCACCCTTGAGCCCGAGCAACTGCTGCCAGAACCCAAAAGTGGTCGTACGGTTGAAGAGGGCGTTGCCACCGAGTTCATCATTGATGTGCACGGTGAAACCTATCAGGTGGCCGTCACCGGTGTTGGCAAACAGGAAGATGGCAAGCGCCGTATCTACCTGACGCTGGATGGCATGCCAGAAGAGGTGGTGTTCCAGCCTACCAACGCCTACGTTTCAGAGGGCGGCGATGCTCGTCAGCGTGCCAGCCGGCCCGGACATGTGACGACCACCATGCCGGGTAATATTGTCGAAGTGCTGGTTCAGGTCGGGGATAAGGTTGAGGCCGGCCGGGCAGTGCTGATCACTGAGGCCATGAAAATGGAAACAGAGATTCACGCGACGATTTCAGGCACGGTGAAAGAAGTACATGTCGCCAAAGGAGATCGTGTGACACCCGGCGAAGTGCTGATAGAAATTACCGAAGGCTAGTCAGTTTGCCTTTGGCTGGCGTGGTGACGGCTGGCTGCAGGCTCAGTCGTCAACAGCCGGCCGCCACGGATCCCTCTTCGAGGATAAAGGTGGAAGTGCTGCTAACGCAGGGAGCAGTTAATAGCCGACCACCAGGGATGGTGGAAGTGCTGCTAACGCAGGGAGCAGTTAGCAGCCACAGAACATCGCCCGGGTCTGCTTGAGCAGCGTTTGCACTTCAGGCATCTGGGCAATTTCCTTTTGTTCCTCCAGCATGTCCGCGAGAATCTGGTCGGTTGTCAGCGGATTTGCCAGTACAGCGCGGAATACAATAATGGGGTCGCGGCCGTGCTGATGTGGATTCAGGCGTGTGCGAGAGACAAACGAGCGACCCAGTCCACGCTGAATCTTCTGAATACGCTTGGTCACCAGATTGAGGCTGTCATTGACCTCCTGGCGCAGGCTTGCTGGCGCGTCCTGCAGGGCCTTCTGTATGTCTGCCGGTACGTAGCGATAGGTCAGGATGTTCAACTCAGGTTCGCTGATCAGTTCAAAGTCGGCTTCCCGCCGGATCATGTCTGCAAATTGACGCGCACGGTTGATGCCCTGATCAATCAGCAGCTCGTAGCCCTGGCGCCCAATGATATGCAATCCCGAATGCACCAGAATGGCCATGCCCGGTCGTGAGCCTTCTACCGTGTGGCTGCCAAGGTCCTTGGAGCCTTTGCGGATGATGTACTCGGCATGATGCTCGACGCTGCTGAGCGTATTTGGCCCCTTGAACACACAGATGCCGGCACCCATCGGTACGTAAAGCTGCTTGTGCGCATCAAGTGTCACCGAATCGGCCCGTTCGATGCCTTTCAGCAGTGGGCGATGAGTGCTCGAGAACAGGGTAGGGCCGCCCCATGCGGAGTCGACATGAAAGTGAATGCCGCGCTCCTCGGCAACGTCCGCCATGGCATCCAGCGGATCGATACTGCCAGTCTCGGAGGCCCCGGCGATACCAACCAGCGCCATGACTTTAATATTTTTTGCCGCCAGCTCGTCGCATTTCTTCGCCAGCAGGTCAGTGCGAATGCGGTTATTGGCATCGGTTTCGATGGCAATCAGAGAACGGCGACCGATACCCAGGATGTCGGCTGCTTTACCAAGAGAGTAGTGCCCACGTTCGGAAACCAGGATGGCCAGACCCTGGTATCCGTAATGCTGCATACCGGCCATCAGGCCTTCCTGGCCGAGTCCGGCGAAACCTTCCCGTGGGGCCAGTACGTTATTGCGTGCCGCCCATAGCGCGGTCAGATTGGCAATCGTGCCTCCTGAACAGAAACTGCCGAGGGCATGAGCCCGGTCGTGCATCCACTGACTGTAGAAATCCTCATCCCGGCCGTAAACCAGATGATGGATCATGCCGATGACCTGCCGTTCCATGGGGGTAAACGCCTTGGATGTCTCGACTTTAACCAGGTTCTGGTTCAGCGCCATCATGATGCGCGACAGAGGCAGCATGAAATAGGGCAGCGCCGAGGCCATATGGCCTACGAAGCTTGGGGCTGAAATATGGACAGATTGCGCGACGAGTTTGTCCAGAACAAACTGGATCTGGTCGGAGACAAAGGTCGGTTGTTCCGGAATCTGCGGATCTGAGAAGTCTTTTTCTATGTCGGCAAGGTCGCGCTCTGATGCAACGATATGCTCTTGCAGAAAGCCCGCCAGGTTCTGGGAAATAGACTGATCTATGCGTCCAAGCGTCGAATCCGGCGCCTCAGGGACGGTAAAGATACGGTACAGGGAATCCAGACTTGCCCTGGCCAGTTTACGGCTGCCGGCCTGGGCCAGCTCGTTGCTATCGCTCATCGTAGACGCTCATTGGCAAACGGGGTGCGCAGTATAGAGCAAATGTCCGGTAAGTGAAACGCCGCCCGGCACCCGGGCCGAGGTTGACAGCTTGCATGGCTGCGGGCAAGATCAGGCAAATTAATCCAGGTCTGCTGAAGACCTGCGCAACGATAATCCCAATCAAACGAGAGACAGAACAAGAGTCTTCACACGATGTCAGTGACAAGTGCAACCTCAAGCTTTCTAAATCGGTGTTTGGCCAGCGGGCTGCTATTGGTTCTGTTGATGACACTGCTGCTCAGCTCTCGAGTCTCTGCCCAGACTGGCACTGATGCGCTGCCGCGTCCGGCTGGCCTCGAGCCAGCCATTCGTTTCTGGACCCGCGTTTACACCGAGGCGGACACGGAGAGTGGATTTCTGCATGACGCGCGCAATCTGTCAGTGGTCTACCGTAAAGTGGATTACGATCGGCGCGAGATCGAAAGTTTCCGCAGCCGGATAGTTGAGGATCTGAAAGTCCTTGCTTCGGGAAAGCGCACCGGCCTGACCCTGACCCAGCAGGAAGTGCTTGATGCCTGGCCAGCCGGTGTCGACAACGCCACACTGGCCGAGGCAGCCAACAATGTACGCTTTCAGCTTGGACAGTCCGACCGGTTCATCGAAGGTCTGATCCGCTCTGGCGCCTATCGCGAGCACATTGAACAGGTAGCTCGCGAGAAGGGCTTGCCGGTCGAGCTGGCGGCGCTTCCGCATGTTGAGTCTTCATTCCATCCGGGTGCCTACTCTCACGCCAATGCCGCCGGTATGTGGCAGTTCATTCGTGCTACCGGGCAGCGATTCATGCGTATCGACAATGTAGTCGATGAGCGGATGGACCCTTATACCGCCACCTATGCGGCAATGAGCCTGCTGGAGTACAACTACAATCTTCTCGGCAGCTGGCCTCTGGCGCTGACAGCCTATAACCATGGTGCCGGTGGTCTGGCCCGGGCAGTCCGCGAAACCGGTACCAATGACATCGCGACCATCATTGCCAACTACCAGGGGCGGGCGTTTGGATTTGCCTCTCGCAACTTCTACCCTCAGTTTCTTGCCGTGCTTGATGTCGAGCGTCAGGCGCAGGCACTGTTCGGCGTTCTCCACCTGGATCCAGCGCCCGACTATCAGGAGTTTGAGCTGCAGGCCTACATTGAGGCGGACACTCTGGCGCAGTCGCTGGGTGTAACGATTGACCAGCTGAAATTCGATAATCCGGCACTGCGCCCGGTCGTCTGGCAGGGTGGCAAGCGCATACCCAAAGGTTACACGGTCAAGATCCAGAGCGACTCCATCCGCGGCAATCTGGATGCCCTGATTGCGGCGATACCCGATACGCAGCTCTATGCCTACCAGACTCCCGATGTCAACTATGTGGTGCAGCGTGGCGACAGCCTGTCAGTCATCGCCTCACGTTTTGATACGTCGGTGGGTGAACTGGTCAGGCTGAATCAGTTGCAGAACCAGCATCAGATCCGGGTAGGTGAAACCCTGCTATTGCCGCATGACACCCAGATGGTCACTCAGACACTGGCATCGGAAGATGAACCTTTGCCGATCGCTGCAGATGGTCGCTATGTCGTCCGATCCGGTGACACACTGTCCCGAATTGCTGATCAGCATGGCGTCTCCGCCATCGACATCATGCGCCTGAACGGCCTCGACAGCGTGGATCGCATCTACGCGGGGCAGTCTCTGCAAATGCCACTGGGCGATGAGCCGGAGCTGATTGCCGCATCTTACACGGTGCCAGAGCAGACGCCGACAGATGCAGATATAAGCGAATCACTGGCATCAGCTGAATCCGCGCAAACTCCGGAACGCCAGCCACCCACTGGTGAGTTTTTTGGACCACCGGCGCCTGCAGAGGTGGCCATGGTTGAACAGCCGATGTCGGCAGTAAACGCCAGCCAGCTGGCAGTGGAGATTATTGAAAGCCCTGCCGAGCGTAATGAGCTGGCAGCACAGGCGCTGGCGGCTGATCCCAACGACTATTCAGTTGCTGATAACCGTACCATCGAAGTACACGCCTCGGAGACACTGGGTCATTACGCAGAGTGGCTGGGCGTACGCTCGCAGGATCTTCGCAATGCCAACAACATGCGTTTTGATCAGCCACTGATCGTCGGTCAGCGTCTGGTAGTAGATCTGTCAGAGGTCAGCCGCGACGAGTTTGAACTTCGTCGCCGCCAGTTCCATATTGATCAGCAGCAGAACTTTTTCCGCAACCACCGTATTCAGGATCTGGAGCAGCATCAACTGGCCGCCAACGAGAACATTGATACCCTGGCCCGTCAGCGTTACTCAGTACCCTTGTGGCTGCTGCGCCAGTACAACCCGGAGCTGGACTTCAGTCGCGTCCGGGTTGGTCAGACAATCGTGTTCCCGGTTGTCGAACCGGTTAATGACGTGTGATCAGTTGGAGATATCGGCAATTTCATCGGCCAGCAGGCTGACCGACAAAGCATATCGAAATGCCGGGTTGTAGCGCATGATTGAGCAGAAGTTGCGGTAAACCAGATAACCCTTGTCATCGCCTTCATCTCCCATCAGCAGCGCTGCCGGCAGATTGCGGGTTGGCAGGTCACTGCCGTCACTGCGGCGCACGCCCAGCTGTTGCCAGTCTTCCAGAGGGCGCCATGCCCCCATTGTGCGGAACGAGCGACAGGTCGCATCGGGTGTCATGCCGGCACTCTGAGGCGCCGCCAGAGACTGTTCACCACCGGGCGGCAGACTGACTTCACGTCCCCAGGTCTGATCTTCACGCCACCCAAAAGACGCCAGGTAATTGGCGACCGAGGCAATCACGTCCGGACCCATGGACCAGAGGTCAATTTGACCATCGCCATCGTGATCAACGGCCAGGCGCAAAAAACTGCTGGGTGTGAACTGAACGATGCCCAGCGCTCCAGCCCATGAGCTTTTCATCATATCAACCGTCGCATAACCGTTTTCGATAATCTGCAGAGCGGCGATCAATTCATTGCGAAACATGTCGCCACGCCGACCATCAAAGGCCAGAGTAGCGATGACGCTGAACAGAGGCTCGGTGATTGGGAAAGAACCGTAATTGCTTTCCAGTCCCAGGATGGCCACCACAAAGCGCCACTGCACGCCGTAGTGCGCGCTGACCTCACGGATCATGTCGCCGTGCTCAGCCATCAGCTCTTTACCGGCTTCAATCCGGTTGTTGTTGACGCGCTGCAGGTAACGAGAATAGGTGTTGTCAAATTCAGCCTGGTTGCGATCCTGCTGGATGACCTGACGCTGCTGCGAAATCTGTGGCAGCACCTCATCCAGCGTCTGTTCACTGATGCCTCGTTCCAGGGCCTCACTGCGAAACTCAAGCAGCCAGCTCTGAAATGCTGCCTCGTTGTCAGCCTCGGCAACTTCCTGGGCGAGTCCGTGAGGGGCCAACAGGCTGGAGGTCGCCACGCATACGGCAAGGGAAATAGCTTTAAGTGAGGGTTTGACGAACATGCAGACTCCTGATGGAAAACCGAAACAGCCCCTAACTTTATCCTGAGCTGATTAGGGTGGACAAGTTATTTACTGTTCTTGTGTTTGTGGCGCTTTATGGTACCGAGCAATGCACTGGCCCAGGCTGGTCGGAGCGCAGAGGCTGACAGGTCTTGCAGGTCCGGGGGTGGGACAGGCAAATCAGACGCCCGTTCCGCGGCCAGACGCTCGATCAACTTCACCGCCGACAGTGCGATGCCGCCATGGTCGAGCTCACCAACTTCATAACGAAAGTGGCTGGCAAAATATTCCGGATAGGCCAGCGCATCGGGCACTGCAGGCAGGCAGCCCAGGATACTCGCTTCCAGCACTGAAAGCCCCTGAAAGTCGTGTTCCGCCGTCGATAGCACAATGTCTGATTGCGCCAGCAATGCCTGGTAGGTCTGGCGGTCACTGAGCCATTCGTCAACACCGGGGCTGATGTCGTGGTCCTGATAGTGCTGCTGCAGGCGACGTCTGATGCTGTCAAATTCAGTCGGGCTGCTGCGAAAGCGTTGTCCCAGCAGGTGCAGACGGAAGGCGACACCCCGGTCGCACAGCCTGTTGACGATGCTCAGCAGCAAGGCTGGACCTTTGTCGTATTCATGCCGGTGGTTCCAGACGATGTTCACTGGTTCTTCGGCAGTCCGAGCCCGCTGCGCTGTGCGTTGGGTCGCCCTGAACAGTTGATCCGCAAGCGGCACCGCCAGCACATGCGATTTATTCTGAAGTTCGGCAAGCAGATTGCCAGGTACATGATCAGGCAATTTGGCCAATAGCTGCCCGGCGCCGGTAAAGAAGCTGCGCCGGTTCCAGTCGCTGTTGAACAGCACCTGGTCGGCACATAGCGCTGTGTATAGGCTGGTTAGCTGCGCCTGCACTCGGGCTACTCCGTCACCCTCAGGCCGCTGGCTTTCAGATCCACGGTTTTGAGGTCCGCGGTTTTCTGGATAGGCAAACTGATTTTCGTGGAAGTAAACCATTGCCGGAAGCTGTGCCAGTTCCGGCACAAATCCCCGCAACGCAGTCAGGTCAGTCAGCGATGTTGCCAGAACCATGTCATAGTTGTCAGTTAACTGGTCACGATGGTTAAATGCCCAGCTTAGACTATTGCCCCGAACGCGCCAGGCAAAATAGCGCGGTGGCAGGCTCAGCACCGTCCAATCGATCTGCGGAAACATGTCGACCAGAGTTGTGCGCCACAACTGGTGGCTGTAGGCGTCATAGGCGCTCAGCAACAGTATGCGTTTGCCAGCCAGCGAGCTGAGCATGGTCGCCAGTCGTGAGTCAGATGTGAGATTAGTGCTGATAAGTTGTATCCAGGGATTCGTAACAGGAACGGAACATGCAATCTAATGATGAACAACTTCTGGGTCAATCGCCGGAAGCGCTGCTGACAGGCTTGCCAGCGAAAGTAAGTACACCGCTTTTCACTCAGGCCGGCAATCGGCCCGATGCGCCAGCCGTGACCGACCACCTGGGTCGACAATTGACGTATCGGGAGTTGGCGGCTGCGGTTGAGCAGACCGCGGTAGAACTGGCATCGCTGGGTGTTGTGGCTGGCGATCGAGTGGTGCTGGTCAACGAGAATTGTGTCCCCTTGCTGGTCGTCATTCTGGCGTTGAGTGAAGTAGGTGCCTGGCCGGTTGTCATCAACGCTCGGATGGCCGCCGACGAGATTGAAAAGATTAGGGCTCACTGTCAGCCGCGTCTGTCACTTTACCTGCTCGATTCTGCCGCAGCCCGGCAGCATTGGCAGGCACTTGCGAACAGCGATGAAGCCCAGGCTCAGCGCGAACTGGCAGGGGGCTCTGTCGGTGTTCTGCAGCATCAGCCGGATGCGCCAGACGCCGCAGCTGATACGGCCGATGTGTTTACCCTCATTTACACAACAGGCACAACTGGCGACCCCAAGGGAGTCATGTTGACGCATCGCAACATACTTTTTGTATCTGCAGTAAGTGGCGCACTGCGTGGTCTGAACAACAGCGACAAGGTTTACCTGGTGCTGCCAGTTTCCCATGTATTTGGCTTGTCCGCAGTGTTTCTGGCCGCGATCTACGCCGGAGCAGAACTTATCGTGGCTGACCGGTTTGACGCCAGCCAGGCCCTGCGGGTCATGCGTGAGCAGTCGGTGACAGGCATTTTTGGTGTACCTGCCATGTTTGCCCGGCTGGTGGATCATGTTCGTCAGCAGGGCCTTACCGGTGACGACATTCCGGCGCTGCGTTTTATGTACAGTGGCGGTGCACCGCTGGATCCGGCCATCAAGGAGAAAACCGAAAAGCTGTTTGGACTGCCCCTGCTTAATGGTTACGGCATGACAGAAAGCGGTCCCACCATCTGCCAGGTAAGATTCAATGAGCCCCTGGACAGCTGCAGTGTCGGCAAGCCGCTGCCCGGCCTGGAGATACGTTTGATCGGTGCGGACGGTAATCCAGTCACCGATGGTGAAGTTGGAGAGCTGCATGTCCGTGGCCCGAATG
Source organism: Pseudohongiella sp. O18 (assembly GCF_021729085.1). Lineage (GTDB taxonomy): Bacteria > Pseudomonadota > Gammaproteobacteria > Pseudomonadales > Pseudohongiellaceae > Pseudohongiella. The sequence goes on from NZ_JAJSAR010000002.1 coordinate 190,329, forward strand.
TCATGCGAGGCTATTATCGCAACCCAGAGGCAACCAGGGCCGCAATAGATGCGGATGGCTTTCTGAATACGGGCGATCTGGTCAGACTGGACGAGTACGGCAATGTCCACATCGCCGGGCGCAGCAAGGAACTGATCATTCATTCCGGCTTTAATGTGTTCCCTCCGGAAGTAGAGGCAGTTATTTCCAAGCATCCGGATGTACTGCTATGTGCCGTGATCGGTCAGATGCACGACGGCAATGAGGAAGTGGTTGCTTATATCCAGCGGATTGCCGACAGCCAGCTGGGCGAAGAGGAACTGCGCGCTTTTATCAAGCCCAGACTGACGGCGTACAAACGGCCAGGCATCATTCATTTCGTTGAGTCGTTACCGACTGCACCGTCCGGCAAAGTGTTGAAACACAAACTCAAATAGTGCCACAAATAGGAACTTGCCAGCGGAGTGGCTTTCCGTTAAAAATGTGTAATGCGCACAAAATTGGTGCAACACACATGATGTCCCCGAGTCTGGCCAGCACCGTAGTGCTGGTTCGGGAACAGGCCCAGACATCCGGCACTTCAGGGCTGGAGACGCTGCTGCTGCTTCGCAACTCAAAGCTTGTATTTGAGGGCGGAGCCTGGGTGTTCCCGGGCGGTAGAGTCGATGACTGCGATTACCCGCCCGATCGCGCGGATCTGCCTGCTTCCCACGTAGAGTACCTGGCGGCCATCAAGGCCGCGGTGCGTGAAACTGAGGAGGAGGCCGGTATCTGTATCTCGCCGGGCGAGCTCATCCATATCGCTCACTGGACCACTCCGCAGGGTATGTCGCGGCGATTCGCTACCTGGTTTTTCCTGTGTCCACTGAATGAAGCGGTGGACATCGTTGTTGACCAGCAGGAAATACACGACTATCAGTGGATACGTCCAGACCTGGCGCTGGCTCGTCACGCAAGTGGTGAAATTCGCCTGCCTCCACCCACCGCACATACACTTCAGAGTATCGCAGGCTTTAAGTCGCTGAAGTCCCTGTGCCATGCCATGTCCACTGCTGATATTCATGTTTTTCCGGAAGACTCTGCGCATTATCGGCCGGTTGAGGGTATCTGCAGCATCCGTTGACGCCGCTTGAGCGTACCCGATAAGTGAACCTTGCAGCGTGTCAGATTCCCTTGCTTTGCCCGGTCCGTTAATGGGATAGTTGAAGCAGATCCGAAAGAAGAATTAACCGAGTCGCATATGAGCCGTCCCGAGACTGTCAAACCGGATTCAGCCAGTGTCATCAAACTCAGAGCCGCGCTGGCCGGTGTTCGTAAACGCCGCCAGCGGCTCCTGATACTCAAGCAGACCAGCCTGGTCGCCATCGCCCTGATTGCTGCATTTTTGGGTTTGTCCACACTCAGTGTGTCGCTGCCTGGCGGGCGTGGCCTCGATGCCTTGCTGTTTCTGGCATTCGTTGCAATTGCTGGGGTGCTGGTCTGGCGTTACCTGCGCACGCTTGCACAACTGCGGCAGGACGATCGTCAGCTCGCGGGCTATGTTGAATCGCGCTTGCCCGATCTTGAACAGCGACTTCTCACCTCACTTGAATTTTCATCCGATCCCGACAGCGTGGAGCAGCGCGGTGTTTCGCAGCAGTTTGTCCAGCAGCTTTGGGATGATGCGGATACCCAGTTGGGCGCCCAGCAGCAACGACTGCTTGAGGATGCTGACAATCGCATGCCGTGGTTGCCATTATCGGTGGCTGGTGGCGCCATTCTGACACTTGTAGTTCTGCTTACCGCCTCAGACGCACTGTGGCGTGCCGGTTCGTCACTCCTGTGGCCATTCCGTGCCGGTCCGGAGCTCGCGCTGGCGCCAGTGCCCGAACCTGTGGTCGAGCCAGCCGACATGGTCATCTCGGTGGAACCGGGTGACATCAGCATGCAACGCGGCCGGGCCGCGACCATCGAAGTCCGTATCGAAAACGCCATACCCGATGATGTGCGGTTGCGTATGCGCTCCGACCAGGTCAACTGGTACGACGCCAATATGCAGCGTGACGGTAGCGGTAGCAACGGCGCGGCATTCAGCTACTACCTGCCGGCTGTGGAAGAGGATCTCGTTTATTACGTCAGCGTGGGCGAGGGTGATGATGAACGGAGCCGCGAGTACCGCATTACGCTCTATGACCTCCCACGGGCCGAACAGATTGATGTGGCTTACGACTTTCCGGAATACACTGGCATAGACGACTACCAGGAAACCGACAGTGGTGACTTTGTTGTGCCAGAAGGCACTTCCCTGACGCTCGACATCATGTTTAATAAGGCAGTCACACAGGCTGACCTGGTGTTTGAGGATGACACGCGCGTACCGGTCACTGTTGATGGCGATCGTGGCCAGGTCACCCTGATTGCCGAGCAGGATCGTTCCTACCGTGTCCTGGCAACCGATTTTGAGCAGCTGCAGACCGAAGACGCCGACATCTACTACTTGCGTACCATACCTGATGAGCCTCCGGAACTGGCTTTACACAGTCCGGGCCGCGATCAGGATGTGATGCCACTGGAGGAAGTGATTCTTCAGGTAGAGGCTACTGATGACTACGGACTGAGTGATTTTACGCTGCATTACAGCGTGATCGGCTCTGATGAGGTGGCCATCGATTTCCTGCCAGAAGAGCGCACTCGCAATGTGACCGGCAACCAGATGATCTACATGGAAGACCTGGTTGTCAGCCCGGGCGACTTTGTCAGTTACTACCTCACCGTGGCTGACAATAACGGCCTCAGAGGGCCGCAGGAAGTTGTGTCTGACATCTACTTCCTGCAGGTGGTTCCAACTGATCAGGAGTTCCGTCGTGCCAGTGGTGGACAGCAGGGCGGCGGCGGTGGTGGTGGCGGTGGTGACACCGGCAGTGCGCTGGTGACATTACAGAAAGACATTATTGCGGCGACCTGGCGCCTTCGGCAGCAGCAGCTTAATATGGATCAGCAACAGTTCAGCGACGATGTCGCTGTGATTGCCGAGTCCCAGCGAGATGCTTCGGAACGGGCTCAGATGTCCATTGACCGCCTGTCAGAGCGTGTCAACTTTGCCGATGACAGCTACGGCAATGCAGTGACCTACCTGCAGCGTGCCATCGAGCAGATGGAAGCCGCTGCCGCAGATCTCGACCAGCTGGCGCTAACTCAGGCCATGACACCTGAACAACAGGCGCTGCAGTATGTGCTGCGTGCCGAGGCAGAAATCAATCAGACCGATGTCAGCTTCCAGCAGCAGGCCGGTGGTGGCGGAGGCGGTGGCAGCCAGCAGGAACGTCAGGACCTGCGTGAACTGTTTGATATGGAAATGGGGCAGAACGAAAATCGTTACGAAACCCCACGTCAGGCCAGTCAGGGTGGTCAGAACACCGAAGAGGCCAGCCGGCTGGAAGAGCTTGCCAGACGTCAGGAAGGACTGACTCGGGCCCAGCGAAACCTGGCCCGACGTCTGGAAGAGATGGATGAAGAGCAGCGCCGCCGGGAGCTCGAGCGCCTGCGCCGCGATCAGGAGCAGATCAGCAATGAGCTGGCGCAGCTGCAGCAACAGATGTCACGTCGGCAACAAATGAGTCAGGGACAGCAGAACAGTCAGGCTCAGGCAGGTGGCAGCAGTCAGCAGCTAGAGCAGATGCAGCGCACGATTGAACAGATGCAGGAAGCAGCGCAGGCCGAAACGCCAGCGCAGGCAGCCGCCCGCAGTCAACGTGCATTGGACAGTCTCCGTGAACAGCAAAGGCAGCTGGCACAGCAGTCTGAGCAGTCACCGAATCAGCTGGTACAGGATCTGGCGCAGCGTGGACAACAGCTTCAGCAGCAGCAGCGACAGTTGCAGCAGTCGCTGGAAGACCTGAGTCGTGAGCAGGGCCTCGGTCAGTCGCGACAGTCGGCAGCCAATGATGAAGGCCTGCAGGAGCTGACAGAACAGCAGCAGCGTCTGCGTCAGGAGCTGGAGGAGATCGATCGCATGTTGCGTGCCGTCATCGCGCGGGCGGGCAATGACGAGCAGCAGACGCTGGCGCAGGCACAGGAAGCCACACGTGCGCTGCGGCCTCTACGTGAGCAGATGGACACCAGTAATCGTGTGCTGCGCAATGGCATGGTCAATCTGGCGGTTGATATTGAGCAGGACATTGCGGAAGCGCTGGCTGATCTCAGCCGCGACCTGCAGGGTCTGGAGCCGGGTAATCAGCTTGCCCAGCAGACGGATGCTGATCCTATCAATCAGGCCGCCGCTGACGCCAGCGCGCTGCGGCGCGAGCTCGAGGCGCTGCAGGAGCAGATTAGTAATGGCCTGCAGGAGTCAATCGGGCAGATGCGGGAGAGACTGGCGCGCTCCCAGCAACTGGCGCAGCAACTCGATCAGCAACTGTCGCAGGCTGGCGAGCAGCAGGCCGGCGAAGGCCAGCCCTCACGTGGTCAGCTTGCTCAGCGCGGCCAGCAGGGCAACCCTGGCAGCCAGGTTCAAGTGGGTGGCGCCGCCAGTCAGGTCGATCCTGGTGATCAGCGGGGTATCGGACGCATTCCAGCGGAAGGTGAAGCGGCACTCTGGGGTAACGCCCGCTCAATCAGTACCGAGATTACCAGTCAGTCGCTGGAAGCATTCATGAATCAGCCCGAGCTTCTGCAGGGTGTTCTGCAACCACTGATTGAACTCGAAAGTGATCTGCGTGCGCGCGCTGAACTCGCCCGCATCACGCGCCGCCTGTATACCGTATCCGAAGAGGATATCCCTGAGGAATATCGACAGCTGGTGGAAGACTACTACCGGGCGCTGTCCGAGAATCGGAGCGCGACGCCCTAAACGATGAGTTTCTTTGTAGATCCATATGCACTTGAGGCTATTGCAGACGGGCAGTTCTCCTTCGCTAACAGCCCGCACCCGCTGGTCACAGCCATTCTGATACTGCTTGTGCCGGCAATCGTCTGGCTGCTGTACCGGCGCACAACACGGCCGGTCAGCCCTCGCTGGAAGGCCCTGCTCATCACCCTGCGATCGGCCGTCCTGCTGCTCCTGCTGCTGATGCTGCTGCGTCCGGTAATAACCACCTGGGAAGTCAATCCACAGGAGACTTACCTGGCCGTGCTGATTGATGACAGCCAGAGCATGCAGATCAATGATGTGGGGAATGGCCAGTCACGAGCCGAAGCCGTGCAAAGGGCGCTGTTTGCTGACAACGGCATACTGCCGCCGCTGGCCGAGCGATATCAACTGAGGACATTCGCGTTCAACAATGCCTTGAACCGGCTGGATACGGCCGAAGAACTGCAGGCAAGCGGCAATCTGTCTGATCCCGGCCAGGCATTGCAGCAACTGCGCAACCAGCTGGGCGGGCTGCCTTTGAGCGGCGTTGTGCTGATCAGCGATGGAGCCGACAATTCCGGTGCCGATGTGCTGGCGCAGGCGCGCGAATTCGCGGCACGTCAGGTGCCAATTTTTACCGTCGGTGTGGGTCAGCCTGAAATCCAGCAGGATGTCGCCATTACCGATGTTGCAGCAGCCAGCACGATACTGGACAACAGTATTTTTGATGTTCAGGTTACGCTGCAGCAGCAGGGTTATGAAGGGCGTCAGGTTCAGCTGCGGGTTCTCGATGGTGAGACTGAAGTGCTCACTCGAAATGTGACACTCGGCGCTAATGGTGGCAGCAGCCGCTACGAGCTGGAACTGGAGCCGGAGCGCCGGGAGCCGATTCTCTACGAACTTGAAGTTGAAACTCTTGATGGAGAGCTGATTGCCCAGAATAACCGCTATCAGTTTCTGGTCGACAACAGCGAGCGCCCGCCACTGAATATTCTTTATGTTGAGGGCCATCCACGTAATGAGTTCAAGTTCATCAGACGGGCTGCCGAAGGTGACGAAAGCCTGCGTCTGGCCTCCTATCTGCAGACTGGGCCTGGCAGGTTCTACCGACAGGGTATCAATACACCGCTGGAGCTGAACGACGGGTTCCCTGCCACTGCAGAAGACCTCTATCAGTATCAGGCGGTGGTGATAGGTGACATTGATCCGGACTTTCTCAGTGCGGAGCAGTTGACGCTGCTGCAGGATTTTGTGGCAGAGCGCGGTGGCGGCCTGCTGGTGAGCGGTATGCTGGATGATGCCTTTGTTGATACGGCGCTGGCTGACATCCTTCCGGTCACGCCGGTACGGCTGTCCGCTCTTCCCGGCTACCTGCAGGGTGGTGTACGGCGAGGCAGCCATGCTACCGGCGAAATGTTTACACCTCGCCTGACCACGCCCGGTGAATTCTCCCCGCTACTGCGTCTGGGCGCTGATGACAGTGAGAATCGCAATGCCTGGTCGGCCTTGCCGCAATTGCAGGGTATCTATGTGACCGGCCGCGCCAAACCGGGCGCCACCGTCCTGATGGAACACCCATCGGTGCAGTTTCAGGATCAGGCGCTGCCGGTCATGGCCACGCAGCGTTATGGCAGCGGTCGCAGCATGGCGATTACCACAGCCAGCACCTGGCGCTGGCAGATGCTGATGCCGGCAGAAGATGAATCGCACGAGCGTGTCTGGCGACAGATACTGCGCTGGCTGGCGCAGGGAGCGATGGAACGCGTTACCGTGAACTTTGATAAGCCATTTTACAATGTCGGTGATGAAGTTACCGTTTCGGTTGAAGTTCGTGATGAACGCTTTGAGCCGGACAATAACGCGTCGCTGTGGCTGCAGCGCACCGACCCGCAGGGCGAAGTCAGTGATATTGCGATGGAGTGGGACATCGATGAAGACGGAGTCTACCGCAGCCGTTTCCTGGTGGAAGACGAAGGCGTTTACAACACGCTGGTGGATGTCAGCAGCACTGCGGCGGCAAGAATCGATGACGAAAAACCGGCAGCATTTGTGGTTACTCCGTCGCTGCGCGAATACAACAATGCAGCCCGTGACGACGGTCTGCTGGGTCGCATCGCGGAAAGCAGTGGCGGTCGGTATTACGATCTGGGTGAAATCAACCAGCTGGTAGGCGATATTGAGCGCAGCCCTGGTGCGTATTCTCAACAGGTTGAGGAAGACCTGTGGGACCGGCCAGGCTTCCTTCTGTTGCTGATCGCATTGATGTGTGCCGACTGGATGGCCAGACGTTACCGGGGGTTGTCATGATTGCTCGAAGCGTAATTGGCAGACTGGTTTTTGCGCTGAGCGTTTTCTCATCTGCGGCTTTAGTCATGGCACAGGATGTTGCAACAGACGGCGAGACGCCATGGTTCAGTCAGGCAGTAGATACCGAAAAGTTCGCGGTGATCATTACCGGAGCGGCTGCCACGCCGGAGAGCCGGGAACAGTTTCGCAGCTGGACTGCAGACCTGTACCGGTCTCTGCGTGACGACTACGGTTATCCGGATTCCCACACTACGCTGTTGATGGATGATGGCAATAACGTAGGCGAGCTGGCACCTTTGGTTGATGGCAGCTCTGAACTCGAAGATATCCGCAGTGCCCTTGATCAGCTGGGCCAGCAGATGGCTCAGGGTGATCAGCTGACACTGTTTTTGATCGGTCACGGTTCAAGCCGGTTTGGTGAGGCCAAATTCAACAACGTCGGTCCAGACATGACGGGCAGCGATCTGGCGCAGATGCTTGAAGCTTTTGAGGGTCAGGATATCGTTGTGGTCAATACGACAAGTGCAAGCTTTGAGTTTTCACGCGAGCTGGCAGCCAACGGTCGTGTCATCGTGTCGGCGACCCGGTCTGCAGCAGAACGTTATGACCCGGTGTTCGGCGGCTTTTTTATAGAGGCCATGCAGGGGCGACAGGCGGATCTGGATCGTAATGGTCGACTGTCAATTCTGGAAGCCTTCAATTTTGCGAGCAGTCAGACGGCCGAGTGGTACAGCGAACAGGGCAGATTACCCACTGAAAATGCCGTCCTGGATGATACCGGTGATGGTCTGTTCAGTCGGGAGCCTGGTCGAAACGAGTCTGATGGCCTGCTGGCGGAAATCGCATATATCGATATTGTCAGGCCGGATGAGGCCAAAACCTCACCTGGCGCGCGGGAAATACTGGCAGATATTCAGCGTCTGGAGCGGGAGATTTTCATTCTTCGCAATCAGAAGAGCAACTACCTGGAGGAAGACTACTGGAGCCGGCTGGAAGCCCTGTTAATTGACCTGGCGTTACAAACGAGGGATTACAATGCATTGCCCTGAATCGATTGGCCACGTAAAGATCAGAAAATCCAGACGCTTCGCTGCGATGAGCATGCGACGTCCGATCACTGCCTGCCTGATGCTGGCAATGCTGGCCTCGCCGCTGGTAACGGACAGACTTAATCTGGCGGGTGTAGTTGTTTATCTGGCACCAGCAGCGTATGCGCAGACCCAGCCGACTGACCTGGAGAATCTTGAACGCGGGCAGCAGCTGCTGTTGCGCGGATCCTACCTGGCTGCGATGGAGGTTCTTGGCTCCGTTCGCGACGATTTTTATCAGGAGTCGGCCGCCCTGGCACTCGCCCGCGCACATGTCGAAACCGGACAGTACGATCGTGCCGTGGATGTGCTGCAGGATGTCATGCGCGACGCTGCTGACACGCCCGAAGTGGCCACAGCACTGGCTGAAATTTATGTGCGTACCGGACGTTCGGAACAGGCAAACACCTTGCTGACAGAAGTAACACGGCAGCTGACTACACCGCCTGTGCGGTCCCTGGTGCAACACGGCATGGTGTTGTCGCTGCGTGGCGATCGTGAGGCGGCGCAGGAGCAATTTAATGCCGCGCTGGCGCGTTACGACAGTGGCAGTGTATTCGAATCCTCAGATGTCGGGATGGTGGCACTGGCTGCCTGGCAGCTCGGTGAATTCCATGACGCCAATGCACTTTTTAACGAGGCCGTGCGCCTGGACGACAACAACCTCGAAGCACTGGCGCTGTGGGGTGATCTGTTCCAGGACAAATTTAATGACGAGGATGCCCGTCGCAACTATCAGCAGGTGCTGGATATCAATCCCCGCTACACACCGGCGCTGGTTGGCATGGGGCGTATCACTTCACCGGAGCAGAACCTCTCGCGAGCGCTGGATGTCAATGTTCGCGACAGCGAGGCGCTGCACACATTCGGACTGATACTGATACGTAATAATCAGCGCGAAGAAGGCGTTCGCATGCTGGAGCAGGCGATCGGCATCAATCCCGAGTCCATTCCTGCACGGGCGATACTGGCGGCGCTGGCTGTCATGAATGATGACGAGCCTGCGCTGGCTGCCCAGCGCGCCGCAATCAACAGTTTCAGCCCGGACAATTCCATGTTCTATGCGCTGGCTGCAGAGTTCCTGGGCAATAACTATCGATTCGAGGAAGCGGTTGAATATGCAAGACTGGCAATAGACAGCGATCCGCAGAACTGGTTTGCGCATACCGTGCTGGGTGGCAATCTGGTCCGACTCGGCGAGGAAGCAGAGGGTAAAGGCCATCTGGAAAGCGCCTTTGATAATGACCCGTTTAACGTGCTCACATCAAACATGCTGCAGGTATTTGATGTGCTGGAAGAGTACGAGACGCTGGAGACCGAGCATTTCCGCGTCAACATGAGTTCGCGCGATGCGCAGATCCTGTGGCCGTATATGGCACCGCTGCTTGAGGAAAGCTGGGACCGCCTGGTGGCCAAATACCAGTTCGAGCCTGAGGTGCCGGTTGTCATCCAGGTCTTCGAACGTACCGAGGATTTTGCCGTGCGCTCCGTCGGACTTCCCGATATCGGGCCGCTGGTCGGCATCTGTTTTGGTAAAGTGATTACACTGATTTCACCGGATACCCTGAGTGCCAACTGGCAGGAAATTGTCTGGCACGAACTGGTCCATGTGTGGACGCTGCAGATGACCAGCAATCGCATGCCGCGCTGGCTGTCAGAAGGTATCTCAACCTGGGAAGAGCGACTCGGCCGACCAGAGTGGGGCCGCCGCCAGGGGCTTGATCTGGTCAGGGCGGTACAACAGCAGCGCGTTGCACCAGTCGCAGAGCTCAACAATGCGTTCACCTCGGCAGGGAGCAATTCCGATCTGAACTTCGCCTACTATCAATCCTATCTGGTGGTGGAATACATCGCCGAAGCCTTCGGTTTCGAGAGTCTGCTGGCCCTGATTCATCAGTATGCCGAGGCCAAACCCGAGGCTGAAATGTTTGAGGCTGTGTTCAATATGGACATGGCAAGCTTTGATGAGGGCTTCCAGGCCTGGTTGCAGGCCAGAGTGGAATCGATCAACGTTTACGTGCACAGTGAAGACAGCCCTGACGATGGCGCGGCACATGGTCACGGGCGCCGTGAAAACAGCAGCGCGGTGCTTGCCGAGCTGTACAACAATCAATCTTTGAAGGAGTACATGGAAGGACGGGTGCAGCGTCAGCCGCGCGACTTTCAGGCCCATCTGCAACTGGGAATCGTACAGTTTCGCGAAGAGGCATGGGATGAGGCGATTGAGCATCTGGTCATCGCCCATGAAATCCTGCCCGATTATTCGGGCTACCCAAGTCCCCCACTTGTGCTGTCACAGGTTTACGAAGCAAGAGGTGATACCAATCAGCAGCTGTACTGGCTGGAAGTCATGCTTGAAAACAGCCAGCATGATTTTGCATCGCCATTGAAACTGGCCAATGTCGCACTTGAAAACGGTAATCTGGAACGTGCCGGGTATTACATAGAGCGTGCGCTGTCAGTAAACCCATATCGCCCCGAGATTCATCAGGTCAATGCCGAACTGGCATCGGCACTGGGTGATACTGCCACTGCGGTCCAGGAATACGAAGTTCTGCTGGAACTTGATCAGACTGATCCGGTTGCCGCTAGAACCAATCTGGCGCAGGCCTATTTGGAAAACAACCAGACTGAGGAAGCTCGCCAGAGTGTGTTGCGAGCACTTGAAACAGCGCCCGGTTATGTACGTGCGCAGCAGATACTGCTGCGCGCTGTTGGCCGGGGAGGTGAGTAGCATGCCGGTCCGGCTGCGACACATGATTGCTGGTCGCCGGGCTCTTGCCTGCGGGCTGCTGGTGGCGAGCGCACTGCTGGCGGTCAATAGTCAGGCACAGCCGCAGTCCGGTATCGCATTCCCACCAGACTTTGACATACGTTCACTGCAGGACCGCGATCCACCCCAGATCGCCATCGGCGGGCAGAGCAGCAACCAGGCGCGCGAGCCTCGGGTAGCGCCCGAATTCACTTTTATCCGGGGACGCTATGAAAACTATCCTGGCGGAATGGGACGACGCGGTGGCTGGTGGGATACCGACTATCCCGACGCCGAACAGAACTTTCTGCGCGGCGTGCAGCGCTATACCCTGGTAGACACAGAGACACAGGCGACTCGCTGGCTGGACCTGACAGATCCGACGCTGTTTGAACATGTGTTTCTTTACATGACCATGAAACGCGTACCCGTCGGCCGGATGTACAGCGGCCCGAACTTCTCGACGGCAGAGGCTGAAGCGCTGCGCGAGTTTATGCTGCGCGGCGGATTTGTAATGCTGGATGATTTCTGGACCGAAGCGCATTTTGAAGATTTTCTGATAGAGATGGTGAAAATTTTCCCGGATCGCGAAGTCGTGCAGCTGCCCCTGGATCACGAGATATTTAACCTGTTTTATGAGATTGACAGGGTACCGCAGGTGCCTGGCCGCGCCGTGACCTGGGACTACGGCGGTGTCACGCTGGATGATGCGCGCTATCCACCCTCTGTACACGCCATCCTCGACGATGACGGAAGGATCATGCTGGTGGCAAATTACAATTCGGATATGGGTGATGGCTGGGAACATACCTTTCTGGAGATGTATCCCACGGAAATGAGCAACGCAGCATATCGACTTGGAATTAACTATCTGATTTACGCTTACACACACTGATTAAAGCAGAGAGACTGCTTCAACCTATTGGCACAAGAAGGACATGACGATGACAGACACAGATACCATACAGGACGCACCAGTTGCCGGGCTGGATGATCAAGACGATCTGGCGCTGGTCAAAAAGATGCAGCAGGGACGGGATCAGATGGTGCAGGAGATCCGCAAGATCATCGTCGGTCAGGAAGCGGTTGTGGAGGAGTTGCTGATTGCGCTGTTTGCAGGCGGCCACTGCCTGGTGACTGGTGTGCCGGGTCTGGCCAAAACACTGTTGATCAAAACCGTGGCTGACATTCTCCAGCTTGATTTCAGTCGCATACAGTTCACACCGGATTTGATGCCTTCTGATGTGGTGGGCGCGGAGATTGTTGAAGAGCAGGAAGGTCGTCGCAAGCTGGTGTTTGTGAAAGGACCCATTTTCACCAATATTCTGCTGGCCGACGAAATCAACCGGACGCCACCCAAGACACAGTCATCCCTGCTTGAAGCAATGGAGGAGCGTCAGGTCACAGCGGCAGGTGTCACACACAAAATGGCGCAACCATTTTTTGTGCTGGCCACTCAGAACCCGATTGAACTGGAAGGCACCTATCCCCTGCCAGAGGCGCAGCTGGACCGGTTCATGTTCAAGATAGAGCTGCAGTACCTGAGTGAAGAGGAGGAAGTGCAGGTGGTCAGCAACACCACCCGTACCGTTGATCATACGGTGTCACATCCATTGAGTGGCGAGGACATTCTGGCCTTCCAGCGTATCGCCCGCCAGGTTCCCGCCGCTCAGGCCGTCATTCAGTATGCCGTGAGACTGGTACATGCGACTCGTCCGCAGAGCGAATCGGCACCGGATTTTGTGCGCGACTGGGTAACCTGGGGCGCTGGTATTCGCGCATCCCAGAATCTGGTGCTGGCTGGCAAGGTTCGTGCGCTGCTGCATGGCCGCTATAACGTGTCCTTTAATGACATCCGGGCACTGGCGCCATCCGTGCTGCGGCATCGTCTGCAATTGAACTTTCACGCCGAGGCTGAGCGCATCAATGCTGACGAACTCATCAGACGTGTGCTGGCTCACGTCAAGGAACCGGCCTGATCAATCAGGTGGCTGTTGAAACAATAACAACGGGAACAGGTGTGGCGACAGGAAGCTGGCAGATATGACACAAAGCAATAACTTTATAGACCCTGCTGTGCTGGCAACTCTGGATAATCTGGAGATGCGCGCCCGCGTCGTTGTTGAAGGGTTTATTGCCGGCCTGCACAAAAGTCCCAAACGTGGTTTCAGTGTGGAGTTCACCGACTATCGTCACTATATCCGCGGTGACGACATGCGCCATGTGGACTGGAAGCTCTACGGCCGCACCGACAAGCTGTATATCAAGCAGTACGAGGATGAAACCAACGTGCGCTGTTATCTGCTGCTGGATAGCAGTGCATCGATGAGTTATGCCTCGCCGGGCATGATGAGCAAGCTTGAGTATGGCCGCACGCTGGCCTCAGCACTGGCCTATTTCATCATGCGGCAGAAAGATGCGGTAGGCCTGATTACTTTTGATGATCACATCCGGGACTACATTCCTGCCCGGGCCCGTCAGTTACATCTGATTCGGATCCTGCGCAAACTGAATGAGCTTCAGGCAGGCAAGACTACCAATATCGTGCGACCGTTAACCGAGCTGGCCATGTCGCTGAACAGCAAAAGCCTGGTAATACTGATCAGCGATATGCTGGAAGATGAAGAGGGCACCATAAAGGCACTGCAGCAGTTGCGCGCCATGGGCAACGAAGTCATCGTTTTTCATGTACTTGATGATCAGGAGCTGAATTTCAACTTCAAGGAGTCCACGGAGTTTGTCGACATGGAGTCGGCAGAAACTCACCGGACATCCCCGGCCGCTGTGCGCAATGCCTATCTGGAGAATCTGAACCACTATCTGACTGAGTGCCGCAAACGCTGTCAGAGTAGCGGCGTTGATTACTGCCTGCTCAACACTTCACAACCGCTGGACAAGGCGCTGGCCTCCTATCTGGCGCGCCGGGCAAGGAGCGCATAAATGGGTTTCCTGTCGCCTCTGTTCCTGTTGGGTCTGCTGGCTGCTGCAATTCCTGTGGCCATTCACCTGATCAAACGCGAAGATCCGCCCAAGCTGCTGTTTGGCTCACTGCGGTTTCTAAAACAAACTAGTAAAAAACTGATTCTTTTTCAGAAGGTACAGCAGTGGTTGCTGCTGTTGTTACGGTCACTGTTGATCTGTCTGGTGGTGCTGGCCTTTGCCAGGCCACTGCTCTATCAGGGCTCGCTGGCGCAACTGGTGGACGCAGAGCCTGAGTCGGTTGTGATCCTGCTGGACACCTCATTGAGCATGCAGTTTGGTGATCGCTTCGAGCGCGCTATTGAGCAGGCCCAGGATGTCCTGGACGGGCTGTCCAGCGGTGATGAAGTGGCCGTGGTAACCTTTGCCGCGGGCACTCAGGATACGCGGGAACTAAGCAGCGATCTGGACAGTCAGCGACAATTCATCGAAGAACTCGAAGGTCCCGGCTACGAGCGGGTGCGATTTTATCCGCCGTTGCAGCTGGCTGACGATATGCTGGCCCGCCAGGCCATACATGATCAGCGACGCGTTGTGCTGATTTCTGATTTTCAGGCTGACGGTCTGTCTGATGACGTACAGGGGTGGCGACTCGCTCCGGGGGTTGCCTTTCAGGGGATTGATGTGGGCGATGAGCGCAGCAGCAACCTGACGCTGACTGACGTCAGAGCACCCATGCAGGTGATGGAGACCACCGACAATTATGAAGTCCTGGCGCGGGTGCGCAGCACCGGCTCAGTGTTTCAGCCGCGCGCTAATTTGACGCTGCGAATGAATGGTGAGGTGGTAGGACAGGAGGCGGTCGATCTTGGGGATCGCTCAGAGGCGGTGATCACTTTCCCGTTTGAGCTTGAAGACTCCGGTTCCTATCGCGGCGAGTTGCGCTTGTCTGACGACGATTTCGACGTTGATAATCGCTGGTACTTCACCATGAATGTCCTGCCACCGATGCGTGTACTGGTTATCAACGGGGCGCCTTCCTCCGACTGGTTTGACGATGAGGCTCACTGGTTTGTACTGGCGCTGGAGGGCATGGAGAACTCTCCATTTGCCGTGACAACAACCACGCCCTCTGATTTGTCTGCAGATATGCTCGCCAGCAGCGATGCCGTGGTTGTCCTGAACCTGGATACCCTGCCTGCGGCTTTTGTCGATGATATGTCAGATTTCGTAAGGCAGGGCGGTGCTGTCTGGTTTGCGCCTGGTGACCGGGTGCGAGCTGACGCGTTTAGTCGCAGCTTCGCTGAGCTCAGTCCTGCCACATTGCAGGCACCCAATGTGCTGAGCGAGGCGGAGTATCAGTTGATTGCTGATATGGATCGTCGTCATCCTGCGCTAAGTGGTCTGAACGTTGACTGGACAGCACGTTTCCAGGGGTTCTGGCAGGTGACACCATCAGACGAGGCTGAGGTGTTGATGCGCTTTGATTCCGGGGCACCCATGGTCATGGAGCGCTCGCTTGGGGACGGCCATACGGTTTTGCTGACAACCTCGCTTGATCTGGGATGGAGCAATTTTCCCTTGCAGGGGCTCTATGTACCGTTTGTTCACGAAATGCTTCGTTATCTGATCCAGCCACCACAACAGCAGGGCGCCTGGCAGATTGGTGACCGCATTGTTCTGGACGAGTCCATGCTTGATGCACGGCGGGTCTCCGGTGAAGAGCTGGTGCTGACACAAAGTGACGGACAACAGGTGCGGATAGACTCGCAATCCCCTTACTACACGGCGTCCATGCCCGGTTTTGTCGAAGGGCCTGATAATCGCACGCTGGCGGTCAATATTGAGCCTGCCGCTGCGCAGTTAAACCGGGTAGCCGTTGCTACCGTGAATGATCGAATCCTGAATCCGGAAACCACGCCGCGTGCCAGCGAGCAGGTTCGCTCTGCCCAGCTGATTGCTGATCTGGAACAGCCGCAGAGGCTCTGGTGGTGGATTCTTCTGGTTGCGGCATTAATGCTGATCCTGGAGGCCTGGATCGCCAATCGCACGTATCGCTGAGCTGATGTTTATTCAGGGCTCTGTTCTGAGAAACAGTTCAGTCAGGGTGTGAGTAGACAGGAGGTGCTTCAGGAAGAGAATGTATGTGCGGTTGCAATCACCAGAACAAGGCTGCAGGAGCAGATTCCAAGTCAGTTAGGGGGGAACAGAGAATGATGACCCCACAACCTTGCTCTGGATGGTCGAATCCTATCACAGGCCTTTCGGGCCGTACCCCGGGGTGACAAATTGTTGCAAAGCGTTTGTATTGCTGTAACGAAGCATTACAAACGCCCGCAAATGTAACTCAGTCCTGGACGTTTCAGGCTGCAGGCTGAGCCTGAGAGTTACGACTGAAGCGATCACGTACCCATGCGATCTTGCTGCGCAGGGAATCAGGCAATGCCAGCATGGCAGGTGTCACGATCAATGTCAGAATGGTCGCAAAGGACAGGCCAAATACAATCGCATTGGCCAGTTTCACCCATTGCGAGGTAATAGGGCCACCGATTTCAATCTCGGCACCAATCAGGTCGAACGACACATGCGCCGCCAGCGGTAGCAGGCCGCAACCGGTCGTGAAGGTTGTCAGGAACACCGGTCGCAGACGCTGCACCCCGGTCTGTACAATTACCTCACGGATATGCCAGTCCTTGTGTCGTTCACGCAGATAGTTGAACGT
The DNA here is from genome assembly GCF_021729085.1 of Pseudohongiella sp. O18. GTDB lineage: Bacteria > Pseudomonadota > Gammaproteobacteria > Pseudomonadales > Pseudohongiellaceae > Pseudohongiella. Next base: position 206,924 of record NZ_JAJSAR010000002.1, read on the forward strand.
ATCGATCAGAACGATGTTGTTGTTCACGATAATACCTGCCAGCGACACAATACCCACCCCGGTCAGAATCACACTGAATGTCTGGCCCGTGGTCAGCAGACCCAGCAGCACGCCCGCAGTGGACAGCAGCACCGAAGACAGGATCAACACAGCCTGATAAAAGCTGTTGAACTGCGTGACCAGCAAAACGGCCATCAAAGCCAGCGCCAGGCTGAAGGCCACCATCAGGAATGCGAAAGACTCTTCCTGTTCCTCGTTGGCACCACGGAATACGTAGTTGACGCCAGGTGCCAGTGGGTTTTCCTGCAGCCACTGACGGATTTCCTGCAGCTTGTTGTCGGTGACGACGCCGGGCGCCGGGTTGGCTCGCACGTAAATCACGCGATTGCCATCGACACGCTGGATGGAGCTCACACCGGGCAACGCTTCGCGCTGTATAAAGCTGCTGATCGGCACCAGGCCGTCCATGGTGTTGATCCGGATATTGTCTATCTGCTCAATGCCACGATATTCACGTGGGTAGCGCACGCGAATCTCAACTTCTTCCTCACTGTCGTCCGGGCGGTAGTCACCCATCATCACACCATTGGTCAACAGCTGGATAGCCGTGCCAATCTCGGTCATGCTGGCTCCGGACATGGCAGCACGTGCGCGGTCAACTGTTATTTCCCACTCGATACCGGGAACCGGTGTTGTATCATCGATATCAATCAGGCCAGTGACTTCATTTTCGATAAAGTCACGCACGCGACGGGCCTCAGAAATGATGGTGCGCAGGTCCTCACCGTAAAACTCGATCTGCAGTTCCTTGCCGACCGGTGGACCCTGTTCCGGGGTATTGATTTCGGCGCGTACACCAGGAATGCCCTGAATGGCCTGGCGGTAAAGATCTTCGACTTCAAAGCCATTAACGTCCCGGTCACGACGGTCGGTGAACTCCAGGAAAATGGTACCGATCAGATCGGGCGCGGCACCCATGCCACCACCCATGCTGCGACCGGCGCCGGACTGGGTAACAATGCTCTTGTAATAACCCACGTTTTTGATGCGATCTTCAACATCCAGCACGATGTCACGGATTTCTTCTGGCGAGTAGTTTCCGCGCGCAAATATCTGCACCTGGGTCTGCGCTGGCTCTACACTGGTGAAGAACTCGACGCCTCTGCCAAACATGCCGTATGAAACTATGATGGCGACCAGTGTAAAGACACTGCCCAGCGTGACGAGCCCGGGAAATCTGACGGCAGTTCGCAATATGGCTGCATAGACGCCCACCACGCCACCAAGCTTTTCGGGTTTGACGTCTTCCAGCTGGCTCAGTTGGTTTGCACCCTGCATCTTTACCGTCTGGCTGCCAATCAGCGAGCCAATGGTAGGCGCAAATATCAGTGCGTAGAGCAGGGAGCCGACCAGCACAGCAAACACCGTAACGGGCAGATATCCCATGAACTCACCGGCGACGCCGGGCCAGAACATCAGTGGCAGAAAGGCGGCCAGGGTTGTGCCGGTGGATGCCATGATGGGCCAGAACATCCGGCTGACCGCTTCCTGGAAGGCGTCGGAGCGTGCATACCCCTCGGCCATCTTGCGATCGGCGTATTCCACCATCACGATGGCGCCATCGATCAGCATACCCAGACCCAGCAGCAGGCCAAAGATCACCATAAAATTGTAGGTGAAACCCAGCATTGAGATAACGATGAAGGCAAAAAAGAAAGAGAAGGGCACGGCCAGCGCGACCAGAATGCCAGAACGGACGCCAACAGCGGCGATGACCACGACCAGCACCAGCACCATTGCCGTGGCCATATTGCCCTGCAGTCCCGAGTTCTGTTCAATGACCAGCGGGATGGTGTTATTCAGGTAGGTGATTTCGACCGCCGGTGGAATCTGGGCACGCATTTCACGCACCAGCGCGTCGATATTGTCCATGGCCTGGATAAGGTTGGCTCCCTTGCGTTTCTGTACGTCCAGGGAGATGCTCTGCTCACCATTAGCGTAGGCAAAGCGCTCGGCATCTTTAAAGGTGCGGCGCACTTCGGCCAGATCGCTGAGTACAACAACGCCGTCTTCGTTCGCCGCTACCGGCAGCTCGAACAGGTCGTTGGCGGTTTCGATCAGCCCCGGAACTTTGATGGAGAAGCTGCCCGAACCAGTATTCAGGGTGCCTGCCGGAATCAGACGGTTATTGCTGCTTACCGCCTGCACCAGCTGTTGATTAGTTATGCCGTAGGTTTCCAGCTTGGCAGGGTCGACGATGACTTCCAGCAGTTCTTCGCGGGCACCAATCATGTCAGCGGAGAGGATTTCCGGCAGGTTTTCGATATCGCGTTGCAGGTCCTGGGCGATCTGCAGCAGAACCCGCTCTGAAACGCCAGTACCGCCGATGGCGATCTGCACCACGGGTACTGTCGCCGCTGATACTTCCTGAATGATCGGCTCCTCAGTCTCTGCCGGGAAGCGCGCTTTGGCCCGATCCACCGCTGTGCGGATGTCCTGAACAGCCAGGTCAGGATTAAAGCTGACATCAAACTCGGTAATGATGGTTGCCGTGCCCTCGTTGGCAAACGAGCGAATCTCGGTGATGCCTTCGACGTTTTTCAGCTCAATCTCGGTCGGTCTGACCAGCAGGCGCTCAGAGTCTTCAGGTGAAATGCCAGGAAAGATAATGGTGGTGATGATGACTGGTACTGTGACATCCGGGTTCAGTTCCACGGGGATGGACCGGTAGGACGCCAGTCCAGCCAGCAGGATCACCACAAAGATACTGAGTGTGGTGCGCGATCTCGATACGGCAGATTTGATGTATCTCATTGTTGTGCCCAGTCAAAATTGGCATTGACCTGCTGGCCAGCAAACACCAGCTCCTGGCCCAGCGTGATCAGAGTGATCTGGTCCGGCAGTCCGGCTACCCAGAAGCCCGGGTTGGCCATGTCTGTGCTTTCACCAACGATCTCGACATGATGAAATTCGACGACATTGTCGCTGTTAAGAGTCTTGACGCCGACCATACCCTGGTCATCCATGGTCAGTGACGACGGAGGTACCAGGTGAGCTCTGCTCTGATTCGCAGCGATCTGTATGTCTGTGCTGACGCCCTGACGGATCAGCTGATCGTCCTGCAGGTTCAGCGCCACTTCTATGCGATAGCTGCGCGACATATTGTCAGCTGCCCGCGCGATGTAGGTCAGCGTGCCCTGCACCCTCTCTCCGGTAACCAGACGCCCGGTCACCTGGCTGCCCAGTTCCAGTTTTCCCACATCAAGCTCGGGCACCTGGGCCACCAGCAGCATCGGGCGATCGTCCATCAGGGTGGCGCAAACGCCGCCCATGTCCATATAGCCGCCCACTTCGACGCGGCGCGACTCCATGATGCCGTCAAATGGTGCCTTGATTTTGGTACGCTCCACTGCCAGTTCAGCGCGCGCAGCAGCGGCGACTGCGGAATCATAGGCGGCCTTGCGCTGGGAAACGGAGACCGATGATTCGAGATCGCGGCGCTGCAGATCCTGCGCACCTTCATATTCCCGGCGAGTCTGCTCGACGCGGCTCAGAGCCTCCTGAAGGTCAGACTGTCGGGTGTCCATGGCCAGTTCGCACAGAGTGTCGCCCTGTCTGACCCGCTCGCCTTCGGCCACCGGCGTGCCGACGATACGGCCTGCGGTTTCAGCACGGACCTCAACGAGCCGGTCTGCCTGGGTGCGGCCGCGGACGCTGACAGACTGAGTGAACATGTCGGCACTGACACGACGGGCTCTTACAGTGAAGTCTTCGCCGCTGCCAGACATGGATGCAGATTCAGGGATTACATTGATTTGGGGCTGATCCTCACTTATGGCGTAACGATCATCGTCTGCGCGCTCACCTCGTGGCATGACCATCCATATCACTATAAGGGCAACCAGGCCCACTGCTACCAGATACTGTTTTTTCACGCCAGACTCCACTTGCTGACAAAAATGTGGGGTGTTACCAGGCCATTAAGCTATGACAGTCAGCTAGTAAGACTAGCCAGAACAGGCAACCATGCTCGAACAATCGCAATGCCGACACCCGGTCCGGATGCGCCTTATGTATTATTGTTTTTGTATGAGTTAGTTACGCCAGCGGTTTGCGGACAGATCTTGAGAAAGATAAGCGCCGGATGAGAACATTGCGCGAGGCTTTATACCACAACGCCGCAAAATGCCTGAGTGCCAAAAGTCACAAAGGCAGGCGCTTCGAGGCCCATGCCTAGCCTGATACAGGCTTCTTCTGAAGTTTGCGTTGCAAAGTTCGCCTGTGCATCTTTAGCTGACGCGCAGTTTCGGAAATATTGCCGTTGTTCTCTTTCAGCACCTTCTGAATATGTTCCCACTCAAGGCGTCGAACAGACATCGGCTCCTGAAACTCAGGCTCGCGCGCCGATTCTACAGAATCCTCCTGAAGTGCCGCCAGAATTTCATTGGTGTCGGCGGGTTTGGCCAGGTAATTGTCGGCACCGAGTTTGATGGCTTCTACCGCAGTGGCAATGCTCGCGTAGCCGGTCAGCATCAGGATGCGGCTGGCCGGTGCATACTTGCGAAGCAGCGGAATCAGTTCCAGTGACGATTGTCCGTCCAGATTCAGGTCAACTACTGCATGAGTGAAAGCCGTGCTGGCGATTAGCTGGCGTGCTTGCGGGATATCTGTAGCATGTGCAGTTTCAAATCCGCGGCGTTGAAAAGCGCGGACCAGTACCGAGGCAAAAACCTCGTCATCTTCAATCAGCAGTAGTGAGTTGTTCGGCATCGCCGGATATCCCAGTCACGGTTGGCAAGCGGACGACCGTTCTGGCACCGGCGTCCTTCAAGTTAAACATTTCGATCTGACCACCCAGTCGCTGAATGGAAGCGTTGGCCAGAAAGATACCCAGTCCCATATTGCCTTCCCGCGTCGAGATGAACGGCTCTCCCATGTTCTCCATCACATGTGCCGGAATACCCGGGCCGTCGTCCTCTACGCTGATCATCAGAACGGCTGGTGTCTGCTGGTCTCGCTGGTAATGGACCTGCACCTGGCTGGCAGCGGCCCTGATGGCGTTCTCGATCAAGTTGATCAGGGCGTGGCGCACGGTCAGATCACTGCTCAGGAACAGCTTGTCGCACTCTGGTTCGACACTGAAGGAAATTGTGGCACTGGGATGTATATTGGTAATGTAATCGCTGATCGCCTGGCGAAAGGCGCGCACTGAGATCTTGCCAGGGTTCTGTGGATCATTCTGATGATAGAACTGCGTCAACTGGTCCAGAGAAGCCTTGCACCGCATCACCTGCTGACGAAGCAGGTGAATATCCCGTTTCAGCTCCTCTGGAGGCAGGCCATCGAGAGTCTGGTCATCCAGATCGGCCAGCAGCACCGACATGGTGGACAGAGGTGTACCCAGCGCGTGTGCAGTACCGGCTGCCAGTGTGCCAATGGCGACCAGCTGTTCATTGCGCATTTCGCTTTCGCGGAACGTGGCCAGACTTAGTTCGCGACTGCGGATCGCTGCTGCCATCCGATTGACAAAAATGCTGATCAAGGCTGCGCTGACAACAAATGTCACCCACATGCCAACCAGATGCACCTGAAAGCTCTGCATCATGTGGTCACTGTGGGCGTCAGTATTGATGCCTATCAGCAGGAAAACCGTGTAAAACGCCATGGCTGCCAGCGCAAAGATGTGTGCCCATAGCGCCGTCATCAGTGTTGCTGCAACGGCCAACAGAACCAGCAGATATGAGATAAGCGGATTGGAAGCGCCGCCGGTGTAGGCCAGCAGTATGGCCAGAAACACAAAATCCAGCGCGAGGTTCAATGCGACAGTGCGCTGTCCGACCAGGGTTGCCCGTTGAACCTGAAACCACCCGGCAAGCAGCGACACAATGATGCCGGACAATAACACCAGAATTACCGAGAGCGGGACCTGCAAAGGTGAGAAATAATTAAATATGAGTGCACCCAGAGTGCCTGTGATAGTTACCAGTGCACGCAACAGCAGCAATCGCTGCAGGGCAACTCTGGGGGAGCTGCGCAGTTCACTGGCGCCAGCCGCGAGCAGGCGGCTCAAGGCTTGTAGCAACGATTCACTCATGCACGGCATTCTACCGTATAATGCCGCGCATGGAGACAGTCGCAGAAAAATTACGTTTTCCCCTGAATGTCTACGCCGCATTGATGGAGGCGACAGCAGAGCAATCCGCCTTTCTGGCTTACGGAACACTGCAAGCCCGCTCCAGCTCCTCATCACCGGTTGCAGACGAGCTGATAGACGCTCAACGGCGGCTCGCTGACCAGATAATTGCTGCGCTGGACCTGCCTGCTGGTTCCAGAGTACTGGAAGTGGGCAGTGGTTCAGGGCTGCTGGCAAGACACATGGCTGATGCCGGATGGCAGGTCACGGCCGTGGATAATAATGAGGCGGCCAGCAAACTGAGCACGCAGGCGCTGAGTGAAGTCAGTGCAAATATTGTCACTGCAGATTTTGCCAGTCAGTGGCCGCAATGGGCGCCGCAACAATACGACGCGCTGATCTTTCACAATAGTGCGCGCTATTTTCTCCCCTTGTGCTGTTTTGCGTCGGCAAGACATTTGCTTGCTGATAACGGCAGAGTGCTGATTGTTGATGAGTTCCTGGCAAGAACATCGGATGCCGCCAAGTCGTGCGACCTGGCACAGTTAGATAATGTTGAGGCGCTTGCTGCCCGAGCCGGGTTCCTGTTGCAGGACAGGGTGGACATGACCGGCGAAACTGCCAATTTCCTGGGCGCGTTCATTGCCCTGTTTCAGGGACACCGGCAGGAACTGGTGGCACTCACTGACGAGTCCCCGGAAACGATCAGTGAGCTGGAAACGGCCATGCTCGACGACTTGAAGCGATTGCGGCAAGGCGACACCAGTCACCAGCTACTGACCTGGCAAATGCAGGCCGCGGCAGAATCACTGGTGCCTGCTGAAACCCTGCAGGCAGAAGATTTCCAGCAGGTGTTTGAGCGAAGTTTCAAAACAGATTTTTCTGCTGCATTGTGGCACTGGAAATACGGTGCAGGGCGTGGCGCTTCGGTGGCCGCCCTTCGGGATCAGCAGGTGGTGGCGCACTACGGCGGTATCCGCAGGGATATTCTGTATTTTGGCGATCCGGGCGCGGCAGTTCAGATCTGTGACGTCATGGTCATGCCTGAGCAACGCAGTTTCTTCAGCCGTGACAGTCTGTTTTTCAAAACGGCTTCAACCATGCTGGAACAATACGCCGGTTATCACGCCAGGCATCTGCTTGGTTTCGGCTTTCCCAACATGAAAGCCATGCACGTTGCCCAGCGACTGAAGCTTTACGACAAAACTGATGAGCTGGTGCAGTTAAAAATTCCGGTAGCTCAGCATCAGACCGACTGGCACCTGCAGTTCGGAGACATGGACGCCGCAGTCATCGAAGCGGCGCAGAGTCTGTGGCTGACCATGAAAGAGGGTTTTACAGATAGCATTATCGGCGTCAGAGATTCGCAGTATCTCGACTATCGGTTCAGACAACGCCCCGGGCTTGAGTACGAAAGCGTTCAGATTATAGATGGCGACACGCTGGTCGCGATCATTGTGCTAAGACCGCATGGTGAGCATTACCTGGTTATGGACATACTATGCGAACCGGCACTGTTGGGGCAGGCCTTTAATGAGATCAGCGCGCACACCCTGCGCCAGGGTCGGCCGACCGTGTTCTGGTTGTCAGCAGGTCAGGTGGATCGCCTCGGCATTGAGTCACTATGTGTCGAGTCGCTGGGTATACACATTCCCTGCAATCGCTGGACTGCCGGCCCCGGCGCTGATCAATTGCAGGGCAAATGGTGGTTGACCGCCGGCGACATGGACTTCATGTAGCCGACGGAGTATCAGGCAGTCGCCTAAAAACGAGCGGTAATCGTGGCGCGCAGGCTTCGTGGTTCGGCCGGGTGGAAGTGGATATCTTCAACCCCCTGAGCCTCATTCGGCAGACGCGAAGCGTAGTAATAGGTAATATCACTGTCACGGCTGTCCAGCAGGTTCAGTAATTCAACATCCAGCGACATATTGTCAGTCAGACGGGTGCTTAGCTGGGCGTTGACCAGCGTTGTGGGTTCAGTCCGAACCGAGTTGTCTTCTATCAATGGCGCGGAACCCAGATAGCGCACGCGTAGTCCGGCACTCCAGCCGCTGTCGCGGATGTTGTCGGCAATCACGCCCAGTGACGCCGTGTTTTTGACGGCATTGGGTATGTAGTCGTCAGGGCCGATATCCTTCAGGCTGGCATCCGTCCAGGTTGCATCAGCATCAATCAGCAACCAGTCCAGCGGCGAATACAGAATATCAATCTCCACACCTTCACGTTCACTGGGCGAGAGCGCTTCGGTATTTCCAGCGTCACCAACGTAAATCAGTTCAGACGACAGCTTCAGCCGGAACGCGGTCAGCGTTATCTGAGTCCTGGGGATAATGGTTGATCGCATGCCAACTTCATAGCTTCTGGCTGTAGCCAGCGGATCAACTGGCGTCGTCAGATCTCCGGTCACCGGGTCAGTTCTGGTTGTGGCTCCACGCGCATCATTGCTGTGGTAGCCCTGTCCGGCGCTGAGGTAGGTCTCAAAGTCGTCAGTCAGCGTGTAGATGACATTCAGCCTGGGGTTCAGCAGCGAGTCGTTACCTTCGCCGCTGTTTGTACCCAGCAGGTCATCGACCCGGAACCGGTAGTGGTCAGTCCGCAGCGAGGCAACAGTTCGCAACTTTGAGGTCCAGCGTGTATCGACGGCGGCATAGACGCTGGTCAGCGACTGCTCGATATAGTCGTCACGTGTGCTCGCGTAACGCTGACGCTGTTCAGAAAGGTGCAGGCCGACGTGAATGTCATCGTAGCGATGCTGAAAACCGAAGCGGACAGTGGTCGGCAGCCGGGTTTCAAGATCCTGCTCGTACTGCGTGTCGATACCGGCAACGCGACGGCTGTCAGTCTGTTGAAACTGATCGCCCCGCACCGGGTCAGCGTCGAAGTAGGTAAAGTTGGAGTACAGGTCCAGCGCGTAATCCATAAGATAGGCACTGAACTGCCAGCGGCTGCGGCTGTCCAGCTGACTGTCATAGTCCATGGACAGGCTGTTGCGGCGTGATTCGCCGCCAGCAGTCGGGTCAATATTGCCCCATACACTGATCGCACCACGTTCAACCGCACGCAGCGGGATCTGGTCGGTGGCATCCCAGCTGTTGTCGTAGGCCAGGCCAGTGATGCTGAGGCTGTAGTCTTCGCCCTGTTCGTGGTACTTGATCATGGCATTGCGTTTGTCCAGATCCTGATCCAGGTCCCAGGGCCCATCATAATCTGTCAGCGCGCCAGCGAGTGTCAGTTGTCCGTCGCCAACGGCAAAGGATTCACCTGCAAACAGTCTTCGGTAGTCATGTTCACCCAATGTCAGACTGATCTGCCCCTCATCCAGGCTGTCCAGATAGACAAACTCGGCTGAGCCAGCGGTGGCGAAATTACCGGCGTCTGCGTAGTAAGGGCCTTTTCGGTAGCGCAGGGTGCCAACCAGTTCGGGGATAATGAAGTTGATGTCCGCGTAACCCTGACCATGGCCATGCGACGGTGTGTTGACCGGCATTTTGTCGACACTGATGGCAAAATCGGTGCCGTGATCCAGGTTGAAGCCGCGCACAAAGTACTGGTTCGCTTTGCCCTCGCCACTATGCTGTGTCGCGATCATACCCGGAACAAACTCGAGCAGTTCTGCAGTTCGTGACACCGGGCGCAGTTCCAGTTGCTGGGCGTAGACCACTCCTTCGGTCGCCGTCTCAGGGTCTCCCTGAAGGTCGAAATCTGTACCCATGACCAGAATTTCACGTACGCCCTGTTGTGTGCTCTGCACGGGCATCTCTTCAAAAACGTTGTCTGCATCACTATTTGTCTGAGCATGAGTGGGCAGTGCCACGGCAATCGCAGCGCTTAGCAGGTAAGTTGACTTCAAAATTACTTCCTTATTCTGTTGGCCTGTTTAATTACGTATCTCGCAGTTAGAGGCTTGTGAATATAGCTTGTTTAAATGGCTATAAATCTTAAGTGACTGATATGTAATTAGTAAATGGACAGAATAGGTGCCGATCGGCAATCGGTTTTTGCAATTTTTGGGGAAGGGCGCTAGATTGTCACCCAGCAATCTGCATGCAGTTGTCCACAAGGCCCAACCATGGAAAACAATAAGCACCGAGCCTCTTCAAATATTCTTGCCACCAATCTGGGTGAGCTGGAATTGCAGGCCATGGAAGTCCTGTGGGGTTGCCCGCATCTTGATGCACGACAGATCCGTGAACGCCTTCAGCGCACCAGACAACCCAGCTTGAGCACCGTGCAGTCGGCGTTGGAACGCCTCTATCGCAAGTCTTTCGTAGATCGCATTAAACAGGGTCACGCTTACTCTTACTTTGTCACGGTTTCCCGAGGCGCGCTGTTGGCCCGTATGCTGGGCGAGGCGATTCACCTTTTGCATGACGGTCGCATGGAAACCATTCTGAGCAGTTTTGTGCACGTCGCCGCCGACATGGACGAGTCGTCTCTGGACAGTCTGGAGGAGATGATCAGGAATTATCGCAGGACATCGGGCGGTAATGACGGTACTCCGCAAGAGGGTAAGCTTTGATGGAGTTGCGAGCATGATTCAAATGGTCGGCACATTCTCTCTGATCTGGCTAATGCTGTGGGCAGGACTGGCACTGTTTTTTGCTCTGCTGTATCCGCTGCTGCGACGTGTTGTGCTGCGAATACACCCAAAGCATGGCAGTCTGCTGTTACTTCTATACTGGGCGGCACCCGCACTTGTCGGGTTTCTGGCCAGCAGTTTGTTGTTTGTATCGCAGGCGGACGGGATGTTGATCTCGGCACACTGTCACGGCGCCTGCGAAGAACACGTACCGCTGCTGAGTGTCGATGCGCTCGCCATTGGCGGTCTGGTGATAGCTGGTCTGCTGGTTCTGGTGCTGTTATTTAATTTCCTGCAGCAGCTTGCTAAAGGTCGCTCGATGTTCAAGCAATTTGAATTGATGACAGAAACCAGGCCTGGATTCAGATTTCTCGATGCCAGAGAGCCGGCCGTGTTTACTCTGGGCTGGTGGAGTCCGCGTGTTTTCATCAGTCGTGGTCTGCTTGAGTCCTGCAGTCGCGAGCAGCTGGCCGTTATCCTCGATCATGAGCAGGCGCACCGTCAGCGTAAAGACAATCTCAGGTTGCTGCTGGGTCGGGTGTTCACGCTGTTTGTCCCGGGAGATCGTGGCCGGCAGATTCGCCATGATATGCATTTATTGTGTGAAGAAGCCTGCGATTTTGTGGCTGCGGGTAATCATGGCGTTGCCAGTGTTGCGGAGACGCTGGTGCACGTGGGGAGAGTATTGAAGAATCACCCGGCGCCGATTCACTCGCGTGGTTTCGCGAGCAGTGATCTTGAGCTCAGAGTGGAGGCCTTACTGGCTCATCACAGCCGCCGTCCAATTCCCGCCTGGCTAATGTTGGTGCTGACTCTGATCTGCACATCCCTGCTCATCCTTTCGCTGGACCCTTTGCATCACGGAGCTGAGTCATTGATCGCGATCCTGGAATATCTCGCGCATCGACTCGTCTGACTGTTGAATAATGACAGAATGTGGCCAAACATGACCTTCGCAGGGAAATTTGCGGGGGTGACTGGCGAGGCCAGGGAAGCTGCACTAAACTGGGCCGGCTGAGATCAACCATCAGGGGAATCAAGTGGGCAGGAAGAAATTAGCGCAAACCTCTTGGCTGCTGACGCTGCTCTGCCTGCCAATTGCGATTGCCTGGGCACAGGATGCCGAAGATTTAAATCAGACAGCTCAGGATGATGAGCCCGGCCTGATATCACGTGCACTGGACGAATTGCCGCTGGACCGGACATTAGAGTGGCTGGAAGAGCAGCGCGACGACATGTCCCGGCGAGTGACCAATATGGGGCGGTCCGTTGACGACTGGCTCGCTGGCGATATCGAAAGTGCAGACATTAATCAAAGCTACCTGAGAATCCGCTTCAATCAGCGTGTTGGGCGACATGATGCTTATTTCTCCAATGCGCGCATCAGCGGCCGCCTGGATCTGCCGCGCGCCTCTGAACGCTGGAAGCTGATCTTCGAGTCTGAGAACCGTGAGCAGAACTCACTGCGTGATCAGCGCCTGAGCAACATCAATTCCTCCGAGTTTACCGGTGGCTTCAGCTACGAACACCCTGAGCGCAATGGGTGGCGATTTAATCATGATGTTGGTGTCAGGGGGCGGATCCCTCTGGATGTGTTCTATCGTCTGCGGACGCGCTATGGCGTGGATATTAACGAGGACTGGTATGTCGGCCTCAACAACCGCATCTATTATTATCATAACGAGGGCTGGGGTCAGGATACCCGGCTGTTCTTTACCCGACGCATTTCTGAAGACTGGAACTTCCGCATTGAATCGGAAGTGAACTACGAACACAAATACCGGCTGACAGAGTTTGCACAGTCGTTCTCACTGCATCAGCAACTGGCTGAACGAGAGAGCATGATTTATGAAATCGGCTTGTTGGGGCAGAATCGACCGGAAAGTGAGGTAGACAGTTATTACGCGCAAATGCTGTATCGAAAAGCGATCTACGAAGACTGGCTGGTTATGGAGGTGGTGCCGCAATTGCTGTTTGAGTACCGATACGACTGGGAGCCTGATCCACGCGTGCAGCTGAACCTGGAGGTGTACTTTTTTGAGTTTGGCAACGCAGTCAACGATTGAGGCAGGCTATGACAACTGACGAAACAAACTTACCCATATTCATGCGGCCAGGACATTGCGCGGGGGATCTGCTGGAAGCACCGCAGTGGAAAGTGCTGGCGCAGTCGCACGGCTTTGTCGAGATTGATGCCCACATTCCCGATCAGGTGCTGAATCCACGGCAGCAGTTATTTGGCGGGTTTACCGGGACCTACGTCGACATGGTGGCTCTGTACACCATCCGGACCATGTTTGGTTCGCGTCATGACTACTGGATCACCACAATCAACATGCGGATTGACTATCTATCGCCTGTAACCGGGCCGAGAGTGCGCTTGACTGGGGAGTTGATCAATCAGGGCCGCTCGACATCGCTGGTTGCGGTGACATTTTACGGCCCTGATGGGGAAAAGCAGGTCTATTCGATTGTGACCCTGCGTGTCATCGACAAGGCCAGCAATTAAGCAATAATTATCGGTCTTGCCTTACAACGCATCGTTGCCCGTTTCGCCGGTTCGAATGCGTATGCTCTGTTCGAGGGCGGTCACAAAAATTTTGCCATCGCCAATATGACCAGTGTTGGCCGCTTTGCAGATGGCGTCGATGACAGCGTCTACGATCTCATCAGCGACTGCTACTTCAATCTTGGCTTTAGGCAGAAAATCAACGACATACTCCGCGCCGCGATAGAGCTCGGTGTGGCCTTTTTGCCGGCCGAAACCCTTAACTTCCGTCATGGTCATGCCATTGACGCCAAGCTCGGACAGCGCTTCGCGAACATCATCGGATTTGAAGGGTTTAATGATGGCAGTTATCAATTTCATCCAGCTACTCCAGCGTGGCCATAAACTCGGTTGTGGACGCGCACTTTATCATGCAGGCCTGTCATACACCATATCAGGGATGTTGCCTGGGAGTCAGTGGAGGTTCAATCGCTGCTCGGTTCGTGCGCGTGCAGCGCATCAATCCATGGGCGCAGCTCATCCCAGTCCAGGTTAAAAATGTGTTTGGCGTTAGTGCCAGTTACAAGCCCGGCATTGACTCTGGCGCCGGCCTGTTCCAGAGCTGTGACCATGTCAGGCATCGCCTGATCCCAGCGGAATAGGTCATTCTGCGCGATCCGCACGTAAACTGGCAGATTGTTCATATCCTGAATAATGCTCAGGTCACGAAGGATACCGGGCACGGCGACCACGCCGTGGTACTGATCGGGTTGCTGTGCGGCCAGCGCCAGTGCAGAACTGCCTCCTGTGGAAACTCCGACCAGCAAGGCTTTGCCTGACAGGATATCGGCCTGGGATTGCAGGTGTTCGATCACAGCCGGAATTTTGTAACCGTTTTGACCATCAAAATTGCTGCCGTCGGTCGACACTGGAACCGCGATCATCCAGCCCTGTCTGGCAAGCTCGCGGCCCAGCCAGAACTGCGCGCGCGCAACATATTCATTGCCGCCGCCACCGGGTATCAGCACTGAAAGCGGCCATGGGCCTTCGCCGTGGTTGTCCGGTTCAAACAGGAAAACCTTGACCTCGCTGCCATCGCTCATGGTCACGCGTACTTCGCGTGCAAGCGCCAGGCCCGATTGGGACAGCAGTAGCACTGTCATGCAAAGACACAGCGTCCAGCGAAGCAATCGGTGCAGATTGCGCGTGATGGACAGTCTTAATGGTTCTGTGTGGTCAAACGTGAGCAGCATGCAGTGTCCGGCTGGGTAATGGTCCAGGGCAGGGAATGATGAATATTTTTGAACAGGTTCAGAATATCAGATTAATCCTGGGGTCGCGCCCTGATGTCGACAAGCCGTGCCTTTGGCCCGACAGAAAGTGCATCTGGACTAGGGGTTACGCTCCATGCTGGCAAGCGGTTCAGACTGCTGGTCACGCCATTGGAAGAAACTGTAGACTGAGCCTGCCAGCAGAATGAGAGTAAGAATAATCCAGAGGATCAATCGCAGTCGCGCGGCCAGGCTGCGGTTCAGCGTCGGGTCACCGGTACCGTTATCCCGCCATCCGGATGAGGTTTCGGCATGCCCCAGAAATTCGTTGACGCGATGCTGCTGCTGGGCAGCCCGCTGCAGCCGGCTGCGTCGTTTGAGGTAGGCAAATGCGACCACCACGACAAGAGCTGTAATCAAAATCTTCCAAAGCATGTTGCTACCCAGTCTCGCAAGGACCCGAATGATACCTTTCAGCTATGCCCACTGCCAGTGTTATGGACCGATTGACCTTTCCGCTGCCATAATCGGTGGATCTGAGCATCAGGATAACTGGACGCTGGAGGCGTGATGAAAACAAAAATAATCGCAGTGATTCTATTGGTGCTGGCGCTGGCCAGCGCACTGGCGGCGGTAATGACGGCCATTAATCTGGGTTTTATCATGACGCGGCCTGATTCGATCTCCGTGGCCAATACCTTTATCGGCCAGTTTGTTGTGATTGTGGCGGCGCTGGTACTGGCCAAATGGTTATACGAGGCTGGCAGAGCCCGGTTGCGCTAAGCGCGGATGGTCTGGCTCAGGAGTGGGAAGCTGGCGACTAACACGTTATAATCCGGCTTTTTCTGCAGCAGCTGGCTCATGAACGTCATTCACGACACTGAAGGCTTCCTGGAACATCATCCAGGTTGTGTAGCGACCATCGGCAAGTTTGATGGCGTGCACCTTGGGCATCAGCAGATCGTCAGGCAATTGCGGGCCAGGGCAGCTGAGCTCGATGTGCCCACTGTTGTAATTGTCATTGAGCCGCATCCGGAAGAGTTTTTTGCCAGAAATCCCCGTGACTGCCCGCCAAGGCTCAGTGAGGCCGCTGAAAAGATCACATTGCTGGAAGAGTTTGGCGTCGACACGGTCTATCTGCTGCGCTTTGACGACAGACTCTGCCGTCTGAGCCCCCAGCAGTATGTCGAGGATATCCTGATCAAAGGTCTGAATGTGCGCTGTCTGATCGTGGGCAATGACTTCCGATTTGGTCACCAGCGTCAAGGCGATTACGCCTTACTGCAGGAGTATGGGGCGCGTGCAGGTTTTCAGGTAATCGAGACCCAGAGCTGCAGCTACGATGGCGCCCGCGTCAGCAGCACGTATGTGCGCGACCGGCTCAGGGCCGGGGACTTCGAAACCGTGGCTGGATTGTTGGGGCGGCCTTATGCAATTGCCGGAGAAGTTGTCAAGGGCAGGCAACTGGGACGTGACATTGGCTTCCCAACCTGCAACCTGGCGCTTAATCGTCGCAATATCCCCCTGCATGGCGTCTATGTCTGCGACACACAGATTAGCCTGCCTGATGGACGTCAGCTGAGTGTGTCGGGGATTGCCAATATCGGATATCGTCCGACGGTGGATGACAGCGGCGAGGCCATTCTGGAGGTGCACTTGCTGGATTTTGACCAGGATGTCTACGGTGCGTGGATGTCGGTGATCTTCCGGCACCGGGTGCGCTCGGAGCAGAAATTTTCGTCATTGGACGAGCTGACACAGCAAATAGGCAAGGACACCCAGCAGGCCAGAGCGTGGCTTGCCAACCATTGAATTCAAAACGTAAATCGAGCAAGTGACACTTTATGACTGACTACAAGCAAACCCTGAACCTGCCGTTTACGGAGTTTCCGATGAAGGCGGGTCTGTCGCAGCGCGAGCCAGCCATGCTGAAACGCTGGCAGGACATGGACCTGTACGGAAAAATCCGCCAACTGCGCGCAGGCAGTCCGACATTCATTCTGCATGATGGTCCTCCCTATGCAAACGGTGACCTGCACCTGGGACACTCAGTCAACAAGACACTGAAAGACATAATCGTCAAGTCACGCTCGCTGGCCGGCTATGATGCGCCCTACGTGCCGGGCTGGGACTGCCATGGCCTGCCCATCGAACACAATGTTGAGAAGAAAAAGGGCAAGGCGGGTCACAAGATCAGCCACGCTGAATTCCGTAAAGCGTGTCGCGAATATGCGGCGCGGCAGGTCGAGAACCAGAAGAAAGACTTTATCCGGATGGGTGTGCTGGGAGACTGGGACAACCCTTACCTGACCATGAACTTCGACACCGAGGCCAATATCGTCAGAGCGCTCGGCAAGATCGCCGTAAACGGACATCTGGTCAAAGGTTTCAAACCGGTTTACTGGAGTGTGGTTGGCGCCTCTGCCCTGGCTGAAGCGGAAGTTGAATATCAGGACAAAACATCGTTTGCGATCGACGTGCGTTTTCCGGTGGTCGATGCCAATGCGTGGCTGCAGGCCTTTAATGTGGATGCTGACACTGCCGGCACTGGCAGCCTGTCACTGGTGATCTGGACAACCACTCCCTGGACCCTGCCTGCCAATCAGGCGGTTTCCCTGAATGCCGATCTGGAGTACGCGCTGATCCGATGCACCGTCGATGACGCGGTGGGTGAAGAGTTGCTGGTGGTTGCCGCAGAAATGCAGGACGACGTGCTAAAACGTTATGGGTGTGCGGAATCCGCGACGCGGCTTGGTATCGCCAAAGGCGCGGCTTTTGAAAAGATGCTGCTGCAACACCCGTTTGTTGAGCGTCAGGTTCCAGTGCTGCTGGGTGACCATGTGACGCTTGATGCCGGCACCGGTGCCGTTCACACGGCACCCGACCATGGTATGGAAGACTTTGTTGTGGGGCAGGTCTACGGCCTGGGTACACTGAACCTGGTCGACGAAAATGGCGTGTTTGTCGAAGCGGCGGGAGAAGTTGCCGGTGAACATGTCTACAAAGTTGACGAAAAGATTCTGGAAATCCTCAAGCGACAGCAGGCCCTGGTTCACGTCAATAAAATCACGCACAGCTATCCGCACTGCTGGCGCACCAAGACGCCGCTTATTTACCGGGCGACGCCGCAATGGTTCATCAGCATGACAGAGAAAGGGCTGTTGACCGACGCACTGGCTGCCGTCAAACAGGTCAAGTGGATGCCAGAATGGGGTCAGGCGCGGATAGAGCTGATGCTCAAAGGCAGCCCTGACTGGTGTGTGTCGCGTCAGCGTACCTGGGGCGTGCCAATTACCCTGTTTGTTCACAAGCAGACAGGAGAACTGCATCCGGATACGGCATCTTTAGTGGAGCAGGTGGCCAGTCTGATTGAAAAGTCAGGCATCGACGCCTGGTTTGAACTGGATGCTGCCGAATTGCTGGGGGCGGAAGCTGATAACTACAGCAAGGTGACTGATACACTGGATGTCTGGTTTGACTCAGGTGTCACACATTACTCTGTGTTGCAGGCACGTGAGGGATTAAGTTACCCGGCTGACCTGTATCTGGAAGGGTCAGATCAGCATCGTGGCTGGTTCCAGTCATCATTGAAAACAGCGATTGCCATGAACGGCACAGCACCGTATCGGCAGGTGCTGACGCACGGTTTTACGGTGGATTCGCAGGGACGCAAAATGTCCAAATCCATCGGTAATACCATATCCCCGCAGGAAGTATTCAACGAATACGGTGCTGATATTCTGCGTCTGTGGGTCGCTGCCACTGATTATCGGGGTGAGATCGCTGCATCGAGTGAAATTTTCAAGCGCGTTGCCGACTCCTATCGTCGCATTCGTAATACCGCGCGCTTCATTCTGGCCAACCTCAACGGCTTCGACCCGTCTGCCGATGCAGTAGCACCGGAACAGATGCTGGCGCTGGATTACTGGATCACCCGCCAGGCGCAGCTGCTGCGAGAGCAGGTCAAGGCAGACTATGAGAACTACCAGTTCCTGAGTGTCTATCAGAAAGTGCATAACTTCTGTGTCATTGAGCTGGGCAGTTTCTACCTGGATGTCATCAAGGACAGACAGTACACCGCCAAGGCAGAAGGTCTGGCGCGTCGTTCCACGCAGACTGCCATGTACCATATCGTTGAGATTCTGGTGCGCCTGATTGCACCGGTACTCAGTTTTACGGCAGATGAAATCTGGCCACTGATCCCAGGGCAACGCAGCGAATCAGTGTTCCTGTCCGCTTTTGCGGACGGCCTGGCACCTTTGCCAGCGCGAGACGATTTCAGTGACGCCTTCTGGCGTGAACTGATCGAGGTCAAGGCTGCAGTCAACAAAGAGCTGGAGCGTGAACGTACCGAGAAACGTGTCGGCGCCGCACTCAGCGCTGAAGTTACGCTGTACTGTGAGGATGGACTGCTGAAACGGCTGGCTACTCTGCAGGACGAATTGCGGTTTGTGCTGATTGTTTCGGCAGCCAAACTCCAGCCCCTGGAACAGGCCGGTGATGCCAGTGCCACCGAAGTGGAAGGGCTCAAGGTCAAAGTGAAGCCGTCTGTTCACACCAAA
This sequence comes from Pseudohongiella sp. O18, assembly GCF_021729085.1. Lineage (GTDB taxonomy): Bacteria > Pseudomonadota > Gammaproteobacteria > Pseudomonadales > Pseudohongiellaceae > Pseudohongiella. The sequence goes on from NZ_JAJSAR010000002.1 coordinate 225,957, forward strand.
TGCGTTCGCTGCTGGCACCATCGAGAAGATGTAGGTCAGCATCAGGAGCATCCGGAACTGTGTGGTCGCTGCGTTGACAACATCAGTGGCGAGGGTGAAATACGTCACTATGCCTGATCATCATGCTGACTCTCCGGCAACGGAAATTGTTGCCGGCGCACGGGTTACCCTGCATTTTTCGCTGGCCTTGACTGATGGCTCCATCGTTGACAGCAATTTCGATGGCAAGCCAGCCACGTTTACCGTTGGTGATGGCAATCTGCTGCCGGGTTTTGAGGCAGCCCTGATGGGGGCTAAAGCCGGTGACACGCGAGAGTGCGTCCTGCCCGCCAGTGAAGCCTTTGGCGACAGCAACCCCAGTAATGTGCAGACGTTTCCCCGTCAGCAGTTCGCCCGCCTGCTGGCCAATACCACCGATCCGGTAGAGCCTGGTACGGTCCTGTCTTTCACGGACAGTGGCGGCAATGAGATTCCCGGTGTCTTGAAACAGATTGGCGAACTGACTATCGTGGTGGACTTCAATCATCCATTGGCGGGTCGTGAGATCGTATTCAGGGCGCATATTATTTCTGTCATGGCGCCTGATGTTCAGGCAGTCAGGATTCAGGGTTAAGGAATTATGCAATCAAGCGGAAGAACAGAAATCAAGCTCGCCAACCCGCGTGGTTTCTGCGCTGGCGTGGACCGTGCCATCGACATTGTCAATCGTGCGCTGGATGTATATGGCGCGCCTATATACGTGCGGCACGAGGTAGTGCACAACAAATTTGTGGTTGATACCCTGCGCCAGCGCGGCGCAATCTTTGTTGATGAGCTTGATGATGTCCCCACAGAGGACAGCCTGGGTCGTCAGCCCATCGTTATTTTCAGTGCGCATGGTGTCTCTCAGCAGGTACAGCAGGAAGCCACATTGCGCGGCTTTCAGGTATTTGACGCGACCTGTCCGCTGGTCACCAAAGTGCATCTGGAAGTGGCCCGTTTCAGCGCCGAAGGGCGTGAATGCGTGCTGATTGGCCATGCCCGACACCCGGAAGTGGAAGGCACCATGGGGCAGTATGATCGCAGCCACGGCGGTGATATCTACCTGGTGGAAAGTGTTGACGATGTGGCGACACTGACCGTACGCAATCCGGACAAACTGGCCTACGTCACACAAACGACGCTGTCCATGGACGATACGGCAAAAATCATCGATGCGCTGCATGAACACTTTCCGGCGATCGAAGGCCCGCGTAAGAAAGATATTTGTTATGCCACGCAGAACCGTCAGGATGCGGTGAAGCAGCTGGCACTGGAGTCAGATCTGGTGCTGGTGGTTGGTTCACCCAACAGCTCCAACTCCAACCGTTTGCGGGAGCTGGCGGAAAGACTGGGTTGCGAAGCCTATCTTATTGATCGCGTTGAGGACCTTAAACCCGAGTGGTTCAACGGCAAGCGTCGTTTCGGAGTCACTGCGGGAGCGTCGGCGCCCGAGATTCTGGTACAGCAGGTTGTTGAGCGCCTGCGCGAGATGAGCGGCGAGGATCCTGTCGAAGTGCCCGGGGTAGAAGAAAATATCGTTTTCCGCATGCCCCGGGAACTGGCCAGAAGCTAGGATTCAGACTTACTGGTTGTTGCCTGTTGCTGCGTTTCGCTCAGCAGCGCGTGCCCCTGAAAGAATGCCCATCAGTGCATAATTGCCCTCATGACAGGCGTATTCAAAGATCGGGTCCTCGCTGGCGGTATAGTTGATAATGGCCGTCCATGGTCGCTCCCAGGTGCTGGGGTCTTCCACGGTGAACTGATACTGCAGCACATCCTCGGATATGCGGGTGTAGCGCTCCATAAACAGCCGGTTGGCACCCGCGCCACGGAACAGGCTCTGGTCAGAGAAGTTGCGGGTTTCCACCACCAGCGTATCTCCTTCGTACCAGCCACGTGATGCCCCGTGCCAGAGTCGCACCCGGTCATCCAGCACAAACTCATCCTGTTCTGGTGCGTCAACGATCGGAATCACCCGAACGTCATGAATCATTTCCTGAATGATGGCCACCGAGTCGCTGCCCTGAACAATCTGATAGTAGCTGTTATAGCCGGCCATGATGTAGGGCATTCCCCAGGTAATACAGCGCTCCTGCAGCGGTCGCCCCAGATAGGAGTCGGTTTCTCCCGGCCTGTTGGCATTGCGCTGTGCCAGGCGTGCGCGGGCTTCTTCGGTCATTGGCGGTATGCGGCCATTGGGCGGATCAATAATCAGGGAGGTACGATTCTCCAGATTGCGATCAACCATCCAGGCTGCATCATAGTTGCCGGTTGAAGGGTCATAGGATTGCACTTCACCGGAGATTACCGCATTCAGAAAGCCGTCGCCGAACAGGGCATCGCCGCCGCTGTCGCGAATTTCCTGGGCCTGACGTCGCAACTCGGCAAATTCCTCCGCAGAGAGCGTGGCGCGGTCACCAAATATTTCCGGTCTTTCCAGCGGCGTACTGCTGTTATTGGCCCATACGCCCTGCAGGTCAGGGTGACCGTCAGGGGTTCTGGGGGCCTCCCAGTCATTGGCCTGTTGCGCAGATGCCTGAGCGCTTAATGCGATGGCCACAAGCAGGGTCAGTGCGCGGCGGACCGGCTTGACTCTGATTTTTAAGTTCAATGTTGTGTCGGTACAAGTCATGACGTGACTCCTCGGCGTGCTTACTATTGCACAGGTTCCTGAATGGTAAATGGCATCCCGCGCGGCGGGACACGGTCGTCAGGAGCATCCTTGTTCAGGTAGCCGTAGATGAGTTCTTCGGCGAATTCCACACACTTGAATTCCAGCAACTGGGCGTTGTCCTCCAGGCGCCGGTAGATCGGGAACTTCATGTGCCAGGGTCGGGTGTAGGTGACCGGGTCGCGAATTTCAGCCTCGTACATGATGACGTTGGGGCCGGCAGGTGTGTAGCGCTCGATGACCTCCAGCTGGTCACTGTGGTGGTTGCCAGCGTGGTCAAACCAGGTATAGGGCATGAAATCGGTCACGCGGATGACCAGCGTGTCGCCTTCCCAGTGTCCGCGGGAGTGACCCATCCATGCAGGCACCGGGCCGTCGAAATCAGGCTGATCCATGTACACAATGCGCATGGCAGAGGCAAACTCATAGGCCATGACAATGTGGTCGTCGGACTGAATGATCTGGAATGGGAAGGGCAGGTAGTTGGCGCGTGGGACACCTGGCATATAGCATTTTACCAGTGGATCAAGAGCCAGCCAGTCAGCCTGGTTTTCCTGCTTTTGTGCGAGACCCTGCGGCGTGTACGGCAGTTCACCATCCTGTACAACGCCCAGAGTAGCCGGGATGGCACCATAGGCACCCAGTTCCCAGTCGGGACCGGCATGCGCTGCGGAGGGTTCGATGTTGTAGTGGTGGTTGCCCATGCTTTGCCACAGTCCGCTCAGGTCTGGCCTGCCATCTGCAGTGCGGCTGATGGTGTCGCTGTTGGCTGGCTGCGCGTGAGCGTCGGCCCCGCCCAGAGAGAGCGTCACCGCGATTGACATTGAAAGAGTCATTGCAGCTGCGCAATACAACGCATCAGCCCGGTATTTCGGCATACTTGTTCTCCCGCTTGTTCTTCATTATTGTGAAGGAGTTATTTTCGGTCCAACTATCACACGAGTATGCCAGTAAATCAATTACAGGGTTTGTCATGACGATTCGTGTTGCCGTCTATGGCACGCTGAAAAAAGGCTTGTCCAATGCGCACTATCTCGAGCATGCGCATTACCTCGGTACCGACTGTCTGACGGATATCGTGCTGTATGACCTGGGTCCCTGGCCGGGTGCCAGGCTTGAGGCCTCGCTGGGGATTGATGTTGAAGTTTACGAGATAGACACAAATCAGTTGCAGCAACTTGATGAACTGGAAGATTATGATGCGATTGAACCCCGCAATGGCATGTATGACCGCATTCAGATTGAGACCCGTTTTGGACTGGCCTGGGTGTATCTTTACCTGCTGCCCGTGGAGGGCAGACCACGAATCTGCTCCGGTGGCTGGTTGCCAGGGGACGGGCGGGACCATCGCAACATGAATGACATGGAAGAAACCACCACATAAAAATATTTCTGACTGGAGGAACCGCGCGTGACAAAACAATACCTGGATAGCTTACGTATACCAGCGCTCGCTTTATGCTTTGTACTACTCGCTGCCTGCGGGCCCGCTGATACAGGCTCTGACATGTCGGAAACCGACATGTCGATGTCGCAGTCCATCGCCGAGTCTGCGGATATGGTTGACGCTGCAGCTGAAGAGTCAGAAGAAGATCTGGTGGCCAGGGCACTGGCGATTCATGAACGCGTCATCGTCATGGACACCCATGTTGATATCAATACTGCCAATTTCACAGAAGGACAGAACTATCTTCAGGACCTGAACACACAGGTCAACCTGCCCAAGATGGAAGCCGGCGGGATGGATGTCGCCTGGCTGGTGGTCTACACCGGGCAGGGGCCGTTGACAGCTGAAGGCTACGTGGCAGCTGAAGCCAACGCGATCGACAAGTTTGAGGCCATTCGTCGTCTGACCACTGAGATTGCACCCGACCAAATTGAGCTGGCCACCACGTCGGATGACGTTCGGCGTATCGTTGCTGCGGGCAAGAAGGTTGCCATGATCGGCGTTGAAAATGCCTACCCACTGGGTGAGGACCTCAGCAAACTGCAGGATTATTATGATCGCGGCGCCCGTTACGTGTCATTGTCCCACAACGGCCACAGCCAGTTCTCCGACTCCAATACCGGTGAGCGTGACGATGTTTGGCTGCATAACGGACTTAGTGAGCTTGGTCGACAGGCCGTCGCTGAAATGAACCGTCTTGGCATCATGATTGATATCTCACACCCTTCATCCGCAGCCAATCAGCAGGTGCTGGAGTTGAGCCAGGCACCAGTGATCGCCTCTCACTCTTCTGCGCGGGCCCTGGATCCGGACGTCAGCCGTAACCTGACCGACGAAGAGCTGCTGGCAGTGCGCGACAATGGTGGCGTTGTCCAGGCGGTAGCTTTCCGAGGATATGTCAACTCAGCCAAACATCGTGCCTACGTAGAGGCTCTGAACGCGCTGCAGGCGGCCATTGCCGAAGAGCTGGGCTACACGCTGCTGGAGCCGGCCGAGGTGCGCGCTCTGGATGCAGAACAGCGAGAGATGTACACAGCCCGCCTTGAGGAAATCAACGCCATGGCTGAGCCCCGACTGGCCGAAGAGGTTTACAGCGTGGCACCGCCGGTAGACGTCAGTGACTTCGTTGACCACATCGACCATATCGTTGACCTTATAGGCATTGACCATGTCGGCATCAGTGGTGACTTTGATGGTGGTGGCGGTGTGACCGGCTGGGACGATGCCAGCGAAACCTTCAATGTCACGCTGGAAATGGTGCGACGTGGCTACTCAGAAGAGGATATCGCCAAAATCTGGGGCGGCAACGTGCTGCGGGTACTGGATGAGGTGCAGCGAATCGCCGCTGAAATTCAGACTCAGGAATAAGTCCTGTTCAATCCATCCTGGCGCGTCACGCGTCTGCGGACAGCGCGCGCCAGGATGTCTGGATCGGTCTGAATCAGTGTGAATTGCCGGGACGCCCGCGTGACGGCTGTGTAGATCAGCTCGCGTGTCAGAATTGGCACATCGTGTCCGGGCAGCACCAGTGCGGTGTGGGCGAACTCGGAACCCTGTGACTTGTGTACCGTCATTGCAAAGGCCGTTTCAACCGACTGCAAACGTGTGGGAGAGACCCAGCGCACGGCGTCGCCATCTTTGCCCGGGAAGGCCACCCGTAAACGCAGACGGCCCTCAGCGTCGGGGCAGGGCAGCACAATGCCGATATCACCATTCATCAACTTCAGATTGTAGTCGTTGCGCGTCAGCATGATGGCGCGGCCGCGATACCACAGTGTTTCGCTGCTCAGGGCAGGTCTGTCGTACCTTGACACATCACTATCCATGTCAGTCGAGCGCAGGATTGATTCAATGCGTTGATTCAGGGCGATAGTCCCGAACTCTGAGCGACGCACCGCAGCAAGCACCCTGAAGCCGTCGAAAGCTTTCAGTACCTGCTGGGCCCAGCTGTCCCAGATCGATGGTTCCGCACCCTGACGGCTGCCTGTTGTGGCAGGTTGCTGCGACAGTATCTTCAGCAGTCGCCCATAACCATTTTCGGGGTCAAGTATCAGTTGTCTAAATGCTTTGTCGGAGGACGTCTGCAGCCGGAGCGCCTGCAACTCGGGATAGCGTCCATCGAACAGTTCCAGCAGGGAGTCCTGCTGACGGTTGATGGCACCGGCCAGGGCACCGATGCCTGGAATGCTGCCAAATCGATAGCTGAATCGCAGCATGGTAATGGCCTGATCAATGGGTTGGCCGACACTGGATTGTACAGACGCGGGCAACTGCTGGCCGGTCGTGGATTTCAGCCAGGCCATGGTGTTGGCAGAGTAATGGCCAGCATCAGCGCGCGCGCACAGACTACCCAGCACGGCGCCGGCCTCAACCGATGCCAGCTGATCCTTGTCACCGAGCAGTACCAGACGACATGCGTCAGGAAGCGCATCCAGTAACTGGGCGAACAGCTCAATATCCACCATCGAAGCTTCGTCGATGACCACGACATCGGCGGGCAGGGGATTACCCGCGTGATGTCTGAACTGTCTGCTGTTGGGTATCGGGCCCAGCAGTCTGTGCAGCGTCGTGACTTCGCTCGGCAGGCTTGTGTCATCGCCGTCTCGGCTGAGTCGGTCGCGCTGACTGCTGATCGATTCGCTCAGGCGCACGGCCGCTTTGCCGGTAGGTGCGGCCAGACGGATACGCAAGGGTCGGTCCGAGCTGATTGCCAGTTGTAATGCAATCAGCAGGCGCATCACTGTTGTTGTCTTACCCGTGCCCGGGCCGCCGGTGATGATTGCGAAACGATTCCGCAGCGCATTGGCACAGGCTATTTTCTGCCAGTCACAATCCTCTGCGTCGGGGAACAGGGAGTCCAGAATGCTGCGCAGCTTTTGTGGATCAACAGCGTTAATGCCGTCGCTGCCTGCCGATGTTTCAAGCCGCTTTTCTATCTGGCGCAGAATAGCCTGTTCGTAGCGCCAGAATCGGCGCAGATAAAACAACGGTCGCGCCGGATCATCAACCAGCACCAGAGGAGCATTGCCAGTTCCTGCATCGATTAGCTGAGCATGAGCCAGATGCCCGCGCCATTGTTCCAGCGTCAGCCCGGCCAGCAGATCTTTCGGCAAGACGTCCGGCTGACCGTGGGGTCTGTCGGGTGGCAGAGCCAGTGCCTGGTCCGGATCCTCAAGACAATAGGCCAGGTCCAGGCAGGCATGTCCGTGCCCGTTCTGGTGACTGCAAAGGGCAGCGGCCAGCAGCAACAAAGGGGATGCAGGATCGCTGGTCGCGGTCTGCTGCCAGAGAAAGCGCACCACCTCAACATCCAGCCAGCGCAGCCAGTCTGCCTGCGCCCACTGGTCCAGCACCCTTATCAGTATTTTACTGTCTGCCAATGCTTCGCTGACTGTCACGCGCTGTGATGATGTCTGCTCTGTAGCATTCATGGCTGGCCCTCCGTCAGGGGTTTACCGGCAAACAGTTGGTCCAGAGCGTGAATGAACACCGCTGGTGGCCTGTCCATCAATACACCCTGAGTGTCGGCCTGATAGCCACGCAAAAAGAAATACACGGCGCCTCCTACATGCTGCTGGTAATCGTAGTCAGGCAATCTGACTCGCAGCAGTCGATGCAGCGCCAGCAGGTAGAGCGCGTATTGCACATCATAGCGATGTTCCAGCACAGCCTTTGTCAACGCAGCCTCATGGTACGCTGTGTCATTGCGCCCCAGATGGTTGGATTTCCAGTCTGCCACGTAGTACTTTCCGTCGTGTTCGAAGCTCAGGTCAATAAAGCCCTTCAGCATGCCGTTCAGGTCTGTCGGCTGCAGCCTGGGGCGTGGGTGTCCCGGCAGCAGATACTGATGACACAGGGCGTCGATGTCAGCAGTATCCACGGAGTGCGCGGGCAACAGAAATTCCATTTCTGGCTGTAGATTCTGCAAAGTCGTAAGTACCAGGTTGCTCTGATTGTGCAGTGTGAAGGTTTGCTGGAGAAAGCCTTTCAACCAGGCATCCAGTCGCTGCACCTCATCCTGCCAGCCTTTTACCCGACAGCGGGACGTGATGGCTTCGAGCCTGCGAGTATCATCGCTGACAGCATTGGCGAAGCCTTCGGCGCAGGCCCACTCCAGCAGGTTGTGAAGGAAAGTGCCTTGCGCGGGACCGCGAGCGAATCCATGCAGACCCGGGTCATTGCGGTCAAAACTGCGCGGAGTGGACAGTACAGACTGATCCAGTTCGGATTCCTGTGCCATTCGTTCCTCAAGCGCCTGTTCGTCCTGTGGCTGTTCAGGTTCAACCCGGTCGCCGGCAACTGTAACCTGGGTAATCAGCGAGTAACTGGAGATCCACCATGGCGTTGGACGCGTGTGTTCTGCCTTGCGAGCCGGTTGGAGCTCTGTTGCTGGCTTGTTCACACTTGAGCTGAAAACTTCGCTTTTGTCGTGATCGTCGTCAGCGTGACTCTGCTGTGTTGTCACCGTTTCGACAGTGATGTCGCCACAACGCTGCTGCAGGTCGGCAAGCGCCGCGGACAGTCCACCGGCATCGATCTCCTGGCCACCGGCAAGCAGATATCCCAGTGCACTTTCATGCAGCCTGGGTTTGTTGCTGTTGCCGTATTTCAACAGGCCAACGCCCAGCCATAGTCCGTGCACCGCACGTGTCATCGCCACGTACAGCAGCCTCAGGTCCTCTGCCAGCCGTTCCTGCTCGGCCAGCGCGGTATCTGCATCATCACGGTCGGGAGAGATTTCCAGCCGACGCTGCTGTGTCTGATCTGCCATCGGCAGCATCACCGTCCAGTCCTTGCGAATGGGTCGCCAGCTGGCTGCAAAGGGCAGGAATACCAGCGGATATTGCAGCCCTTTTGATTTGTGGATGGTGACGATACGAATCAGTTCGGCGTCACTTTCCAGACGCAGAATCTCCTCGTCGCCCGGGTTGTCGATCATCTCGCGCAGGTGACGAATGAGAGCCTGTTCGCCTTCAAATTCAACACTTGCCTGTTGCAGGTATTCCGCCAGGTGTAACAGATTGGTCAGAACCCGCTCGCCGTCAACCAGCTGTACCAGGCGTTGTGGCACGTGATGCTTTTGCATCAGTTCACGCAACATGGGTAGCACACCATTGGTTTGCCAGTGCTGCGACAGCAGACGGAAAAGCTCAGCCTGATCCTCCCAGTGCTGTTCATCTTCATTAAGTCTGCGAAGCGCATCGACAGTGAGGCCCAATGATGCAGTGCCCAGTGCTGCCCGCACAGCGCTCTCATTGGCTGGTTCCGCGCAGGCAATCAGCCAGCGCAGAACATCGTGCGCCTCTGGCGTTGCAAATACAGACTCCTGGTCGGACAGGTAAACGCTGGCGAGTCCATGCTGCTGCAGGTGTTCCCGGATTGCCGCAGCCTCATGCCGGTCACGGACCAGGATAGCGATATCACTGGCACGAACCCGCTGCTCCGATGCGCCAGCGAATCGCCAGTCACTGTCTGACTGTAGTATGGTCGCGATACGGGCTGCACACACCGCGCCCAGGCTGCGCTGGTAACGCTCCTTGCTGATTGCTGCCTCTGCATCATCGGCATCGCTGAGATGCCAGAATGTCATGGCCGCAGCAGCCGTATCGGCTGACTGGTATAGTACTTCGGGACGGCCATTGGCTTTGACCGGATGAAACGGTAAGGGATCATCGCCACTGGCATCCCGGAAACAGAAGGCTCCGGCCGGGAACTGGTCGGCATGTTCAAAGCATGCATTGACGGCGTCGACCAGCGATTTGCTGGAGCGAAAGTTGGTGCCCAGGTGGAAGTGTCGACCTGTGGTTGCTGTACGTGCAGCCAGATAGGTGTGAATGTCTGCATTACGGAACGAATAAATGGATTGTTTAGGGTCGCCGATCAGCACCACGACCTGTTCGTTGGGAGCATCGGCTATTCCGTAAATCCGGTTGAATATTCGGTATTGAAGCGGGTCAGTATCCTGAAATTCATCTATCAATGCTACCGGGTACTGAGCGCGGATCTGCGCGGCCAGTTGTTCACCCTGGGCGCCGTGCAGGGCTCGATCGAGTTGCAGCAAAAGGTCGTCAAAGCCGAGTTCGGCCCGGCTGTGAATGCGCTGCTCCAAAGCCTGTTCCAGCCAGTGCCGGGCATGCTGCAGAACTATCGCTCTGGCCGGAATGCGGTGACGCGCAGCCGCATCCTGTTCGACTTCGGCCCAGCGGTCAATTGCCAGCAGTGCAGGGTGCTCAGGTGCACTATAACCTTTATTCAGTTGCAGGCCGTTATAACCAAAACGTTCCAGTTTGTCCTCAAACTCCTCGCCCTGCGCCCAACGGTGGAGAGACTCCTTCAGGCTGACGAAGTCGTCTTCCGTCTTGGCAGCAGGGTAGCTCCGCTTGCTCAGACCAGGCCGCAGGGAATCCAGCAGGGCACTGAGTTCGTCCCAATGTTGTAGCCAAAGCTCACGGGCAGCCTGCTGCTCAGCAGCCGAGTGTGCGTGACGCTTGATGACGGGTGCCAGCGCCTGCTCAAGATCTGCTTCCACCTGCAGCGGCTGACCATTGAAGGTGACGGTGGTCTGGGTTTTGTTCAGGAGTCCCCGGACTGCCTTCAGCAGTTCTCCGGGACCTGCAAACGAAGCCTGCACCAATGCCACACAGGCCGGATCGAGTCGGTAAAAATGCTGGCGCCAGTAATCGCGCACCAGCTCTGCCAGTACGTCCTGCATCTGGGTGATCAATTGCTGGCGAAACAGTGAACCGCTGTCGAAAGCGTGTTCTCGCAGCATTCGGTAGCACCAGCCATGAATGGTGGATATGGCAGACTGGTCCATGCTCTGGGCAGCCAGCGTCAATTGTTGTGCACATCGCAACCAGTCGGATTCGGGATAGTCTTCACGGAGCGCCAACAGGCTCGTGTCATGATCCGGGCTGTCGTTCAGGAAGCAGCGCGCTGCTGCGCTGAGTCGCGCCCGGATGCGATCACGAAGTTCCTGGGTTGCCGCATCGGTAAAGGTTACCACCAGGATTTCATCGGGTGTCAGCGCCCGGTGAAAAGCCTGCTCTTTACCATGCTGAAGGATCAGCCTGACGTAAAGCAGGGCGATGGTATAGGTCTTGCCGGTGCCGGCGCTGGCTTCGATGAGGCTGCTGCCACGCAATGGCAGACTGAATGGCTGCAATGCGGTGCTCACTCCACTGCCTCCTCATCTGCGCGCTCCAAACCCTGGCTGAATCGCTGTGATCTTGATGCCTGCCAGAATGCCACCAATGGGCTGTACAGGGTGGTGCTGTCTTGTTCAAAACCGTTACTGCACAGACTGTCGAAGTCTGGCCACAGACGCGCCAGGGCTTCGCTGTCAACTACCTCGCCACTGCGATGGTAGTCGCCTTCATAACAGGCCAGTGTCGCTTTTGATGGTACTTCGCCGTTGTCATTAGCCAGCCAGCCGCAACCGGTTTTAACACTGCTTGCCAACGGTGTCTGTAAATTATCATGCCAGGCAGATAGCAGCTGCAAAAGCGAGGCTCTGGCTTCAGCGGCTGTCATGGCTGGCAATACCTCATTGGTGTCTGGGCCGAGTATGTGTGTCGGTGTCGGGCCAGCCAGCTGCGCTGCCAGATGAGCTGGCCAGATACGTGCCAGGTAGTGCCATTTAACCAGCGCCTGCCTGCCGCCTGACTTTTTGCCCTGCCAAAGCTGGCCGCTGATCAACTCGATGCGCAATCGTTCTCCGGATTCCGATCTGCGAATCCCTGTCAATGTGTCGCTCAATGCTACGGCACCATCATCCTGCGCAAGGTCAATACTGTCCTGAAGTGTCTGCGGGTGGCTGCTGCACAAGTCACGATAGACTTCCAGCGACTTGCTCAGTGGCTCTGTCAGCGAGTCATGATAAATGTCTGCAAAATGACCCAGAGGCAAAAGTCCACGCCCCTTGAGACGCTGTGATGCATGTTGCAGCGCAGCGCTACTGTCCTGATCGGGGTCGCGCCGCATGACATCGGTCGCCATGCTCAGCAGCTGGTCCTGCAGCTGCCAGCGTTGCAGGGCATCCACTGTGAATACTTCGTCGTCATCAATGTCGGCGCCTGGCGAGCGAAACACGATGCCCAGCACATGCTCAAAGAAAACCGCTGCCGGGTTTTTCAGCAAGGCTGCCAACTGACGCAGGGACACCACAGATACTTCTTTAGCTTCCGCCCCGATGGAGGCGCCGGCAATAGTGGTGGCGTCGTGCTGCTCTTCGGATGTTGACAGTTCGGCGGGCTGCCACTCATGGGCGAAGGTCTGGTGGGGTGATCCTGCTGTGAAGTAGCTGAGGCTGAATGGCTGCAGTGGATAGACGGTTGTCAGCGCGTCGACGTCGCAGGTATCGGCCAGGTACTCTCGAAGCTGGGCAACCAGGACCGATGGTGGGCGTTCGCTGTTGTCCCTAATGCTACGCCCCGTCCAGCCAATGTAAAGTGAATCGCGTGCGGACAAAAGTGCTTCCAGAAACAGGTAGCGGTCATCCTCCCGGCGGGATCGATCGCCAGGCCGATAATCCTGTCGCATAAGATCAAAATCGACTGCTGGCACCTGACGGGGATAGTCTCCATCATTCATCCCCAGAAGGCAGATATGCCGAAACGGTATGGCCCGCATCGGCATCAGTGTGGCAAAGTTGACTGAGCCACCCAGGAAGCGCTGGTTGAGATCAGACTGATCAATGGAATCCAGAAAATAATCACTGACGATTTCAATAGGCAGCTCGTCATCAAAGTCTGCGAGCTCACAATGTTCCTGCCATTGTTGGAGTTTCTGCTCTACGCGCGTAGTCAGTAACAGATCCTGGTCGCTGTCTGCTCGCAGAAACTCCTGCATCATGGTGCTGATGCGCGTGGTCCATTCGCGAACCGGGGCGGGTGTCATAAATAATTCGCGATAGTGGTTCAGGCGCTCCACGACATGGGCGACAATACCGGCCAGGGCGGCATCAAGCCCGCCCACTTCGGCGTAGGACTCTATGCCCGACCAGGCGCACTGATCACCACTGGTGTAACCGAGCAGCATACGCTGCAAACCGAACTGCCAGGTATTCTGGTTCGCAGATCTGACGTCGTCAGTCACCAGCCAGGATTGCTCCAGCCGCTGTTTGGCGTCCATGCCCCAGCGCACACCGGAGCCGGTAATCCAGCGGTGCAGCAGGGCATGGTCTTCACTTTTTAAACCAAACGCTGCCTGCACGACCGGTATGTCGAGCAGGTCAAGAATTTCGCTGACGGCAAATCGTGAACGATGCAGGTTCATCAGTACATCCAGTGCGCGAAACGCACCCGCCCGCTGTCGCTGTCCGCGGTCGGAGACAGTAAATGGTATGTATCGCGGATCGTCCCGTGACAGCCGCCCGAACACTGCCTGAATGTGCGGTGCAAACTGATTGATGTCGGGCACCATGACCAGAATATCCCGCGGATGCAATTGCGGATCCTCGGCAAACAGGGCAAGCAGGTGGTCCTGCAGTATTTCTACTTCTCGCTGCCGGCTGTGGGCTATGTGAAAGCTGATGCTGCGGTCATCCGACGGTAGTGTGGTCTGCTGCTGGATCTCGCTGCGGCTTCGCAAGTGATAGATGTCGCCCTGCAGACGCCTCAGTCTTGAACTTTCATCCGGCGCCTCAAACAGATCGACGGCCAGTTTGCGACTGGCGAAGACTTCTTCGTAAGCGGCCCGTTCGTCATGCTCATCCAACAGCCTGATATAGTCGCGACCCTGCTTGCCCCAGGCGGCAAGCAATGGATTGCCGCGCGAAAACAGTTCGTCGATTATCCCCGGATCGATATCAGACTGGTCGTCTGCGGGCAGCTGCGGAAAATCGGGTCTGGTGTTGTGGCGCCGATAGGGCTTGTGGAACAGTCGCATCACTGTATGTGGTTCAATGATGTCACCCCAGTAGAACTGGCAGGGGTTGTGCACACAAAGGATCACCTGGGTATGCCGGGATACGGCGGCCAGCACTTCGAGCGTCTGAGCAGGCAGCGATGAAAGACCAAATACAAGAACGCGCTGCGGTAACTGGTCCGCCATGGCCAGTGAGCCGCTCTCGCAGGCTTTCAGAAAACGCGCATGAATCTGCGCTCTGCCACTGTCGCGCTGTGAGTCGGGAATATCATCCAGCAGGCGTCGCCAGAGCTGTGCCTGCCAGCGTTGCGAGTCTGGCAGCGATGTGAGCCGGTTATGCTGGCTTATCTGGTCATTACCTTCAGCCCAGTCGTTCAGCCAGTCGGCCCGGTATATCTGGTACTGGTCAAGCAGGTCGGCCAGACGTTCTGCAAGCTGATAACGTTTGCGCTGGCTGTCGTCGCGCTGCAGGAAGTGCCTGAGTGCAGAAAACTGTGAATCATCCAGCAGTGAAGGCAGCAGGTGTAACAGGCGCCACACCAGCAGCGGTTTGTCGAATGGCGAGAGGGGTGGAAGATCGCCCAGCACCGCCCGATAGGCCTGCCAGTGAAAGCGTCCGGGGAGATCAATGGAGAGTGCGGCGGCGATTCCGCAGCCAGCATCACTGCTGCCATCGTCGTCATTGGCCAGCGCGAGTTTCAGCCACTGTGCGACACCGCTGCTCTGAACCAGTATGACTTCGTTCTGCAGCGGCGGCAGCGGGTTGAGGCGCAGCCATTCCACAGTTACACGGCGCAGGTTTTCCAGTCGGTTGCTCTGCAGCACCATGAAGCCGTGTTGAATCATCCGTCAGTCCTTGTCCTTCGCATTCGGCGAGTATACACCGACAAAGCAGCGTCAGGGCGATACGGATGTCAGCTCGGGCGCCCGTCTGGCCTGGGTGCGCTGTTCGTAGGCATAGGCCAGGCCAATCAGCTCTGGTTCTGAAAAGGCCGCTCCGAAAAAGGAGATGCCGACTGGCATCCCGTCTATGTAGCCAGCGGGAACCGTGATGGCAGGGTACCCAGCGATCGCGGCGAGGCCGGAGCTGGATACATAGTTCACCGAGGAGCCATCATCACCATTTTCCAGATCGATCAGCCAGCCAGGGCCGTTGCTCGGTGCCACAATCGCATCCAGCTGATTGTCTGTCAGTGCGTCGTCGAGGCGGGACTGACTGATGGACTTTGCCTGCTGCAAGGCTTCCAGGTATGCAGGGTCGGTCAGATCTGTTGTCGCCTGGGCCTCCAGAAAAATCTCCTGGGCGAACCATGGCATCTGCAGTGATGCATTGACCTCGTTAAAGCGGATCAGGTGCTCAAGGGACTGATAAAAGCCACCACGATTTCTCAGGTAGGCATTCAGGTCGTTTTTGAACTCATACAACAGCACCTGGTAGGAGGCCTCACTGAGCTCGCGGCTGCCACTCAGTTCGATGTCAACCACTGTAGCGCCAGCACTGCGCAGCTCGTCCAGTTGCGACTCCATCAAGGCGTCAAGCGGAGCGTTGCGGCCAAACAAAGAGCGCATCACGCCTATGCGTTTGCCTGACAGCGCGTCGGCCTGCAGGTATTGCGTGTAGTCCACGGGGCTCTGCGCCTGAGGGTTGTCAGTGATGGCATCCTGCGGATCGCTGCCCGCCATCACGCTCAGCATGACAGCGGCGTCTGCCACAGTTCGCGTCATGGGGCCTGCAGTGTCCTGACTGTGGGCAATCGGAATGACACCGCTGCGGGAAATCAGTCCCAGCGTGGGCTTAATGCCAACCACGCTATTGTTGGCAGAGGGGCAGATGATGGACCCGTTGGTTTCGGTGCCCACTGCCAGCAATGTCAGATCGGCTGCGACTGCGACACCGGAGCCAGAGCTGGACCCGCAGGGAGTGTGCAGCGCATTGTAGGGGTTGCGGGCCTGGCCACCACGCGCTGACCAGCCGCTGGATGAGCTTGTGGAGCGGAAATTAGCCCACTCACTGAGATTGGCCTTTCCAAGAATGACGGCACCAGCCTCACGCAGCTGTTGAACCAGAAAGGCGTCCTCTGCCGGTGTGGGGGCAAACAGCAGCGCGTAACTCCCGGCGGTCGTTTTCATGGCATCCGCGGTATCGATATTGTCTTTCAATAGCACCGGCATGCCGTGCAGCGCCGAACGCACGTTGCCGCTGGCGCGCTCCTGGTCGAGACGGGCGGCGATGTCCAGTGCCTCCGGATTCACTTCGATCACGGCCCGCAGGCTGTCGTTGTAGGTGGCGATACGCTGCAGGTAATACTCAGTCAAGGCGACGGCAGTCAGCTCACCGTCCTGCATGGCGTCCTGCAGGATTTCGACATCCGCCCAGGCCGGAACCTGCTTACTGTTGTTGCCTGCAGTCTCGCTGGCATCGGTAGAGCCGACGCTGACATCGCTGCTCTCAACAGTCTCTGATGGCGGCGAGCAGGCTATCAGCAGTGCTGTCGCCCCCATCATGGCGGTTCGCGCCAGCAACAAAGCGTGATACCTGATTCCGCGTTCGATTGCGGGCGGGTGAATCATCGTTGCGGCATTATCAGTCATCATTCACCTGCATGTCAGAGTATTGAATCCAGTGTTTGCTGCTTTATTACTCGTTGGCGCTCATGGCGGCTTCTGCTTCAGCCCGTCGTGCCCCCGCCAGGACGCCTGGCAGTGCATAGTTGCCCTCGTGGCAGGCGTATTCGAATATTTTTTCGTCGCTGGGCCGGGCATTAAACATCAGTTCACCGGTCCACGGCTGTCGGTAAACTGATGGGTCATCCAGTGTAAAGGTGTACAGAATCTCGGTTTCCGAGACCCGTTCGAAGCGCTCGGTCACGGTCAGGTTCTGGGAAGCACCAAACACGCGCTGTTGCGGATGAAAGCCGGTAGTGGTCACGACCAGGGTATCGCCGTCCCAGTGACCCACGGAGTCGCCCATCCACTTGTTCATTTCCGGGCGCAATTCATCATTCAGGCGGATGATACGGGCGTCGTGATTCATCTCGGCCATGATCATCACGTAGTCGTCATTCTGAACGATCTGATAATTATTGTTGTACATCACTGGCAGCATGGGCGGACCAGAGTGGTTGCCAAAGGAGAGCAGGCAGCGCTCAGCCAGCGGCCGACCCTCAGGGCCGTCATTGGCGCTGACTCCTGGTGGCAGTTCGCGGCGCAGCCGGGCACCTTCTGCAAAGGGAATCTGCCCGTTGGGTGGGTCCACGATGATGGAGGAGCGGGGCTCACCATTGATCACCTGGATGCGGTCGCCGACTTCTTTCCAGAACTCGTTGTAGCCGTCATCGGTATCGCCATCATCGCCAGCCTGGGCGCCGGCACCGGCTTCGCGATTGGGATCGCTGGGTGCAAATTCGGCATCGATGAATGAGGCATGGTTCTGTTCCATGGCACGCACCTGCTCTGGGTTCAGTACCAGCGTTTCGCCCAGATCGCGGTCGCGGGTCAGCGGAGTCAGTGTTTTATTGCTCCAGACACCCTGCAGATCAGGCTGGCCATTGGCCAGGCGGGGCAGATCGTCAGATTGGGCATGGCTGAGACCAGCCGGCAGGGTGGCAAGCAGGGACAGTGAAATAGCGGCGGCGCGGAGAGTCATTATTATTTCCCCCGGGATCGTTGGATTTGTCACAGAATTGTGCCTGAACAACACCGATTATTGGATAAAGGTTCCGGGTAAGGCAAGGTCTAATCAAGCATTTGCGGCAAATGGTCGACAATTGGACAAACTTTGCTGCAATTTTATTAAAGCCACTTCCATATCAGGTCGTTATAATCCCAAAGTTTTGTTACTCATAATTCAAATTACAGGAAGGTCGTTTTGAGATCGATTGTTCACCTGACCATTGCCGGTTTGCTTGCCATCCCGTTCAGCCAGCTGGCAGCAGCCCAACCCATTAACGCCGCCGCTACGGAAACCGTTCCCAGACTGGGAGCCGAAACCAGACTGCCTCTGCAACGATTATCGGATGATATAGACATCCGTCTTGATGGTAATCTGGACGACTCTGCCTGGCAGGGACTGACGGAGTACACCGGTTTTGGCGTGGTTGAGCCGGAAACACTTGCACCGGCACCTTACCGAACCAGGCTCAGGGTGTTTTATAACGACCGTGGTATCTACATCGGCGTCGATATGGAACAGCCGTCGGATACCCTGGTGCGCCGCATCACTGCGCGCGACAATCGCGAAGTGAACCGCGACCGGGTGTCCATAACACTGGATTCTTCCGGCGAAGGGCAGTATGGCTACTGGGTCAGTCTCGCACTGGGTGACAATCAGCTGGACGGCACGATTCTACCTGAGCGTCAGTACAACAGTCAGTGGGATGGCGCCTGGTACGGCGCGACTTCAGAAACGGCCAATGGCTGGTCCGCGGAGTTCTATATCCCCTGGGGACAGCTGGCCATGCCATCACGTGATGAAGACCGGGAGATCGGGTTTTATGCCGAGCGTGTTGTGGCCCACCTGAACCAGAACTGGTCCTGGCCGGCCATCGCCAAGTCCGATCCGGTGTTTCTGAGCAACTTTCCGCGGATGCAGCTCGATGGCGTCAACCCCACCCAGCAGTGGAGCCTGTTTCCCTCGGTTGCGTCGACCTATGATGAAATCGACAGTGAGTGGCGGCATCGCACGGGTGCAGATATATTCTGGAGACCATCCACCAACTTCCAGATGACGGCAACCATCAATCCCGACTTTGGCTCGGCAGAAGCAGATGATGTTGTGGTCAACCTCACTGCCAGCGAGACTTTTTTCCCTGAAAAGCGCCTGTTCTTCCAGGAAGGCCAGGAAATCTTTAATGTCACCTCGCGCGCCAACGGCAGTTCCGGGAAGCGCTTCACAATTCTCAATACACGACGCATTGGTGGCCGCCCACGATCGCCAGATCTGGATCCCGGTGAATCGCTGACCGCGCGCCAGCGCATTACCAACGCCGATCTGATTGGTGCGGTCAAAGCCACTGGCCAGCTGGGACGTGTGCGTTATGGTCTGCTGTCAGCGGTGGAAGACGAGACCCGATACAATGTCGGCGGTCAGCGCATTGAGCAGGAAGGTCGCGACTTCACAGCTTTCCGTGTGCTCTATGAGGATGCAGCAGGCGGTGCCGCGTATCGCGGGCTGGGTTACATTGGCACACTGGTGGCACACCCTGACTCTGATGCCGAAGTGCATGCGGTGGACTATCGTTATCTGACCCAGGGCGGTATCTGGAGCTTTGATGGCGCTGTGGTGACCTCCGACTCCGATGAAAACGGCCAGGGTTATGGCACCTTCACCGACATCGTTTACTCACCGCGGCAGGGCTTTAAACACACCCTGAACCTGACCTACCTGGATGACACCATCGACATCAATGACTTTGGTTACCAGGATCGCAATAACGTCTGGGAAGCCTGGTATCGTTTTGAGTGGATCAAGACCAACCTGGGCTGGGCGCGTGATATCCGTGTCAGTCCCTTCCTGCGCTACGAGGAGAGTCTGGACGGTGATCGCACCAACAATGCCGTGCCTGTAATCAGCACGACCATCACGCTGAATAATCTGGACCGGGTCAACCTGAGCTTCCAGCACTTCCCCAAGCGTTATGATGATCTGAACAGTTTTGGCAATGGCACCTTTGCTACCCGTGAGCGTCTGAATGCCAGCGCCAACTACAGCACCAATACTGCTCTGCCGTTCAGCTGGGAAATTGGCTTTGGCCGTTCCGAGGAATTTGCCAGTGGTGACAGCTATCGCTATGACCTGGGGATGAACTGGCGTCCGCTGCCGAACATTAATTTCGCGGCCAATGTTAACTATCAGGATCGTGACGGCTGGTTGTTGCATCAGGGCGGTCAGAACTTTACTGCCTTTGAAACTTCGCAGTGGGAAAGCAACTTCCGTTTTGAGTACTATCTGACCGCCAAGCAGCAGCTCAGTGCGGGTCTGCAGTGGGTAGGCATCAAGGCGCTGGGTGATCGCTACTTCCGCCTGCCTGCGAATGCACCGACCCGCAACCGTGATCTGATCGAAGTGGATCAGCACTCGGCGACACCCGGGGATTTCTCGATTTCGCAGATGAACTTCCAGCTGCGCTACCGTTGGGAGATTGCGCCGTTGTCAGATCTGTTTATCGTCTACAACCGCAACGCCAACCGTCGTGCGGGCCTGTTCGACTTTTCCGATCAGTTTGATGATTCCTGGCAGAACCCACTGGTCAGCCAGCTGGTTATCAAGCTGCGTTACCGCCTCGGTACCTGAGGACTTTGCAGTGCAGCACTGGAGCCCTGATTTGATATCAGGGCTCCAGGTGCCACTCAATAGAATTTCATAGCAGGCGCGCCAGTGTCAGCAGTGCTCTCTCCAGCCGCGCATCCCAGCGCACGGCACAGTTCAATCGCAGGCAATGGCCAAACTTGCCGCTGGCAGAAAACAGCGGACCTGGCGCAAAGCTCACACCTTCATCCATCGCCTGTGCCATCAATGCGGTGGTGTTGATATCTTCTGGCAGCTCCACCCACAGCACAAAACCACCGGCAGGTCGGCTGACCCGGGTATCTTCCGGAAACAGCTGTGTCACCCTGTCGGTCATGCGGGCAATGGCTCGCACATATTCACTGGCTGAGCGCCTCACTTCCCGTTCGTAGTGGCCGTGCTGCAGAATATGCGCCAATGCAAGCTGACCGGGTGAATTAACCGAAACCGTGTTTACAAACTGCAGATAGGTTGCTTCAGCATGGCGTTTGCCAGGAACCAGCCAGCCCACCCGCATGCCAGCCGACAGGGTTTTCGACGATGAAGAACAATAGTAGACCAGACCTTCGGTGTCCCAGCGCTTGACCGGCGAAGGTCGTCTTATATTGAACGACAGGTCTCCATAAATATCATCTTCAATCAGTGGTACCTGGTGTCTGCTCAGGCATTTCATCAGCGCCTGCTTGCGTGCGTCACTCATACATACGCCAAGCGGGTTGGAAAAGTTGGGGACCAGAATGCAGGCTGCGACCTTCCATTTTTCCAGTGCGAGATCCAGCGCTTCTATGGAGATGCCTGTCTCGGGGTCGGTTGGAATCTCCAGGGCCTTCAGCCCCAGCGATTCGATGACCTGCAGCAGTCCGTAATAGGTTGGCGACTCTAGAGCCACGGTATCGCCGGCCTGAGTCAGCAACTTCAGGGCGATGGCAATGGATTCCTGACAGCTGTTGGTGACCAGTACATCGTCAGCGTTAACCAGACATTGCATACCCGCCAGCCTGCGCGCAATCTGCTGACGCAGCTCAGGTGCACCAGGTGGGAATTCGTAACCTGCACAGCGCCTGCGCTGGGTCTTGAGTACGTGATGAAAAGCCTGTTCCACCTGCCGCGCAGGTAGAAAATCAGCGTCTGGTACGGCGGCGCCCAGATTGACAATCCCGGGATCGTTGACGGCCTGGAGTAACTGCAGTACGCGCTCCTGTCCGGTGACTGCGCGTGGCCGGTGGCTGGTGCTTGCCTTCCTCGGCATATCGCGCTGGGCAGGTGGCTGGCGCACAAAATAGCCGGACCGCGGCCTGGCTTCCAGCACGCCTCGCTGCTCAAGCTCACGACAGGCACTGACGGCTGTGGCGATGCTGACTTCCTGCTGAATACTGAGTTTGCGAACTCCTGGCAGCCGGGAACCGACAGGGAAAAGTCCTGCGGCGATTTGTGTCTGCAGTCGGTCTGCCATTTCCAGATAAAGCATAGTAGCTCCAGTGTTACAGTCCAGCGGTACAGATAGGTCTCAGGCCGCCATTACAGATGTGTGAATATCAAAACTGTAACGGTTCAAATTCATTATTTTATATCTGTATTGGTGGTGCCTGTCCAGCTACAGTGGCATGCGTAATAGCACTATGTGCAGGTATGACTCCTGCGGAGGAGAATTGATATGGCATTGGAGCAGATTCTGGCACTTGTCGGGTTTGTGCTTGTCATGACAGGAACACCGGGGCCTAACAATATGATGTTGCTTGCCTCGGGCGCTAATTTTGGTTTTCAACGATCGATACCGCATATTCTGGGAATCACAGTCGGATGTCAGATATTGCTGGTCGCCGTGGCACTGGGGATTGGTCAGCTGCTGCTGCGTGTGCCCCAGGCTGCAGGCCTGCTGAAGGTATTGTGCGGAGTTGCGCTGCTGTATCTCACCTGGTTGCTGGTGCGACCGGCGCCCGCTATTGATGAGTCTGCGCCCTTGAAGGTTAAACGTCCGTTGAGTTTCTGGCAGGCTGCGCTGTTTCAGTGGGTGAATCCCAAAGCATGGATGATGATGATTACGGCTGTGGCAACCTATACACAGCCAGAGGCCATGCTAGACAGTCTTCTGATGATTGGTCTTATGTTTGCCGTAGTCGGTATCCCCTGCATCAGTATCTGGAATCTGTTTGGCGCGTCGCTGCGACGCTTTCTGGCAAATGCAAGACGAGCGCGTCAGTTCAATCTGCTGATGGCAGGGCTGTTGCTGGCCTCCATGTATCCCTTGCTGGTGTGACAGAGCTTGCGAACGCATTAGCACATTGTATGAATTGGCTTATCATCGGCCCGGTTAAACGGAAGTGCTCGATAATCAGGAGGAAAGTGTGGTGAACACAAAGTCTGTGGACTACCTGACACATGCCAATACGATGGCGACCTATAATCAATGGATGAATCAGAAGCTTTACGAGGCCAGCGCCAGCCTGAGTGATGAGCAGCGCAAACAGGACCAGCGAGCCTTTTTCAAGTCCATACACGGTACGCTGAATCATCTGATACTGGCTGACCGAATCTGGATGGGACGTTTTACAGGCAAACCATACGTCGTGCCGTCACTGGACTACATGCTGACTGATTCTTTTGAGGAGCTGCGACAGGCCAGAGAAGCGGAAGATCAACGCATTATTGACTGGGCAGGCAGCCTGGACCGGGAAACCGTTGAGTCAGAGCTGCATTTCACCCCGATGACCAACCCGCAGCCCCGAACCCTGCCGATGTGGCTGGCGCTGACACATTTTTTTAATCATCAGACCCATCATCGTGGGCAGCTCACTACATTGTTATTCCAGCAGGGCATGGACCCGGGTGTGACGGACCTTTTGTATATGCCTGGACTGTCATGAGGAAAGCGATCGGCAGCCGGGGCCGCTGAGACGACTGCGCCCGCCGGCCACCGGGGCCACTATTATCTGCGTGCCGATGCGTTCTTTGAGTGCTGCAACGTGAGAAATGACACCGATCAATTTGCCTTGCTGCTGCAGGCCGGACAGTGTATCCAGTGCGACATCCAGAGCTTCTTCATCCAGAGTTCCAAACCCTTCGTCCAGAAACAGCGAGTCGACCCGCACATTGCGACTGGCTATGCCTGACAGCCCGAGTGCCAGGGCCAGCGACACGATAAAGCTCTCGCCGCCTGACAGGTTCTTTGTTGAACGTGTTTCTCCGGCCTGATAGTTGTCGATGACATTCAGTTCCAGCGGTTGCTCGCGATCACGGACCAGCAGGTATCGATCGGTCATTTTCTGTAATTGCTGATTGGCATGCGACACCATCAATTCAAATGTCAGGCCCTGTGCAAAATTGCGGAATTTCTTGCCGTTACTGGAGCCAATCAGTTCATGCAGGCGTCCCCAGCGTTCGACCTCATCGCGGTGTCGGTCAATCTGTTCTGACAGTGATTGCTGTCGCTGGCGCGCCTCGTCGTTGTCCTTAAGGCGTTGTCGAACAGCGCCGAGTGATTCCCGCAATGAGTTGGCCGTCGTTTCCTCTGCCTGCAACTGCTGTTGTAGAAGCTGTCGTGTTTCCTCACCCGGTTTACTGTTTAGCAGGGCCTCCAGTTCCTCATTGCGACGCCGCAACAGTGCCTTGATGGTTTTGCCTTCGTCCGTTAATGCCTGAATCCGGTCCGCCAGCTGCTTGCGTTCCCGTTCCGGCAACTGGGCCGACAGCAAGGCCTGTTCATTCTCGAATTGCTGAGCAGACAATAATTCGCAGAAATGTGATTCGGCATCATTTAACTGGTGGCACAATCTGTGTACGCTCTTGATTCCAGTTGCGATGCGTCGTTCACAGTCGCTAAGTTGCTGGCCCAGTCGATTCAGGCTTACTTGTGCGGTGTGCAGTGACTGCCGTGCTTTCTGTGTTTTTTCAGTGACAGACTGCTCTTGCTGCTCAACTGATTTGTCACCCAGCAGATCCCGCCGTTGCTGCACAAGATTCTCAAGTTTCAGCTGGCTTGCTTCCAGCTGGCGCTTGATGCTCAGTGCTTCGCGTGCGCCCTCAGTGGCAATCTGCTTTTGTTGGGCGGCATGCAATCTGGCCTGGGCCGCATCAATTTCCTCGAGCGTTTTGCTTAGAGTGGCTTTCTGCTCGATGATTGAGTCGCGACGTGATGCGACTGTGGCACTCAGCCTGTCTTGTTCAGTGTGTATGCCAAGCTCAAGGCACTGGCTTTCGATATGTCTACGTAATTCAGACTGCCTGTGCTGGAGTGCCTCGATCTGCTGCTGCAGTTGCTCCTTTCTGGTGTGCCATGTCACTTCTTTTTTGCCAGCAGTGGAAACGGTTTGAGTACTGTTTTCCAGGGCCTGTTGAGTGCTGTCGATGTCTGCCTGAACTGCGTCCTGATTGATGTCCGGCTGATGACTGGCATAAGGGTGCTGTGTGGAGCCGCAAAGCGGGCAGGGCACATCTTCTTCCAGTTGCGTACGCATGGCTTCCATGTCCAGCACGCGCTGCTGCAATCGCTGCTGCTCCTGCAGTGACTTTAATGTTTTCTGGTGCGCCAGCACCATGGCCTCCGCCTGCTCGCGCTCATGACTGGCGCGAACATGTTCGTTGTTGGCGTTGGCATTTTCCTGCTCGAGTTTCGACACCTGTTCGTCTGAGGATGAGAGTGATTCGATATCGCGGAGCAGATTGGCATGCGCGCCAAGCTTCGCTGTCGCCGCTTCGGACTGCGCCCTGATGTCGGCACTGCTGCTGGCACGGGTCAGTTTCTGGAGGTGTTGCTCTGCGGCGCGTACTTCGCTGCTGGCAAGTTCGTGGACTGCGTCAGCGTCCGCCGGATCCATCTGCAGGATTCTGTCTTTTTGCAGGCCCTTGTCTTTGATGCATTTTGCCAGTTCGTGCTGCTGATGTTCTGCCGACACTCTGGTCTCTGTAATCTGGGTATCCAGAGCATCGACTTTTCGGAACAAGGGACGCATCTTCTGCTCTTGGGCCTCGGCTTCCTGCAGCGCTTCCTCACCGTCTGAGATAAGTCGCTGTTGCTGTTCGATGTCATCCTGCAGTTTTTGCTGCAGGGTTTTGTCGTCAGTCAGTCGCTGTTTCTCGGTTTGCTGCTGACGTCGCAACTCAGTCAAGCCTGTGTATTTAGAGCTGAGTTCCAGCGCCCGGTTGGCTGCCTCCAGCTGGCGTCGGTCTGGCGCGGACGCTGCCTCTCGTTGCTGCCATTGCTGCTGGTCGTGCTGAAGTTGTTCCAGACTGCTGCGCAGCTCTTCACACTTGATATGCCATTGGTATTTCTGGCGCAGAGAATCGATTTGCACAGTTGCAGTCTGCAGCTGCGCGGCAAGCTGCGAGGCTTCATTCTGCAGTCCGGTTTCCTGCTCCTCCGTCAGCAATTGCGTGCCCTGTTGCTCAGCCAGCAAAAGTGCAAGCTGCTGTTTCTTCTCGCTGAGCCGCTCGTGCACCGCCAGGGAGATATCGCCATAGATGGCGGTGCCGGTTATCTTTTCCAGTATCGGCGCGCGGTCATCGGGTGTGGCTCTCAGGAAGGCGGTAAACCCACCCTGGGCCAGCAGCATGGATTGCGTGAACCTGGCGAAGTCCATGCCGGTCAACTCTACAATTCGAGAGCCAACAGTGCTCAACTTGCTGTCGATGATTTTCCCGGACTCTGCATCCACAACTTCATGTCGGGCGGCCTGCAGTTTGCCGTCCGGTTTTTTGCGAGCGCGGTGCTGTGCCCAGAACGCGCGATAGCGACCCTGTTGCGTGCTGAAGGTAATTTCCGCAAAACACTCGCCGCTCTGGCGCGACATGATTTCATTGCTGGAGGCAGTGATGGAACCAAGCCGCGGTGTCTGTCCATAAAGCGCCAGACACATCGCATCAAGCAGCGTGCTTTTGCCGGCACCGGTGGGGCCGATAATGGCAAAAATTCCGTCACTTGTGTAGGCCGGGTCTGTGAAGTCGATTTCCCATTCGCCAAGCAGGGAGTTCAGGTTCTGAAAGCGTATGCCCAGAATGCGCATGTTTATTCAGCCCGCCGATCTGCTGTTTGCATGTCGTTGACGATCTCGCTGTAAAGGCTTCGCAGCTCCTCGCGTTCATCCATCGGAACCTCATGCTGGCTGAGACAACGTTCAAAAACATCCTCTGGTGTCAGTTCATCCAGCGTCTGTTCGTCGTCGCTCTGGCTTAAGGCTCGCTGGACTGCCTGAGGGTGTTTTATCCTCAGCACGGTGAGTCGTCCTGCGCCTATATCGGCGGCGAAGGATTCCAGTTTTTCGCGCAGCTCAGGCTGTCGACGCTGACTGGTGTACACCAGCTCGACCCAGGTGTCGCCAGGCAGTTCCGCGACATCACGCAGGGCATCCTGCAATGTTTCAAGGTCACCGCGGCACTGACGCAGGCGTTGAAAGACTGGTACAGGCAACAACTTCAGCTGCGGTTCGCGGCCCCGGAACTCCAGCAGGCAGACCGACTTTTGCTGGGTCGCCTCACCAAAGCCCATCGGCAGCGGTGAGCCGCTGTAACGGATGTAGGTATTCCCGCCGACAGCCTGAGGTACATGCAGGTGGCCCAGCGCCACATAATCCAGAGATGAAGGGAAGATGTCAGGGCCTACATGTGCCAGCGACCCGACATACAGATCACGGACGCCATCGTCTTCCACAGTCTGTGCGCCTGCGGTAAACAGGTGGCCCATACCTATGATGGGTACATCAATACCGGTCTCACTCTTTTTCACAGACGTTTCGGTGCTGCCAGGTTCGGCTCGCAGTGTTTCTGCAGCTGCCACAACCTGCTGGTAGTGCAGGGCGATGCCCGACAGCAGTTTCTGCTCCTTGTCGGCCATGGATTCGCCGGCCTCAGATTGTCGAATATCGCGGTCGCGCAGGTAGGGGACTGCGCAGACGATCATCATGGGCTGCTGCTGTGAATCTCTGAGCAGCAGAACTTCTTCTGCCGGATCATCCAGCGCGGCACCAACAACGTGGACATTCAGTGCCTGTAGCAGTTGCCGGGGAGCATTCAGGAATGTGGGTGAATCATGATTACCGCCGATGATCACAATGTGCTGGCACTGTGTTGCGCTGACCCGGCGCAGAAAGTCGTAATACTGCTGCATAGCGCGGTTGCTGGGGGTGGTGGTGTCGAAAATGTCACCCGCGATCAGAAGTACATCAATGAGCTCCGTCTCAATGGTGCTGACCATCCAGTCCAGCATGCAGTCAAATTCTTCATAACGTTTGTGGCCGTAAAGACTGCGGCCCAGATGCCAGTCTGAAGTATGTAAGACGCGAAGTGTCATGTTCGGGGGTGTTCGTTAATTGGGTGGATTCAGTTTGCCGGTCAGACGCTGCAAATGCCGCTGCAGCTCGTCCTGGCTGATGTCGATGATCTCGCAGACACGGCCATACAGCATGATGGTGGATACAGAACGTCCACCCAGTTCCTGTTGCGTATCATGCAGCACTTTAAGGATTATTCGCTCAACACGGGTCAGTCCATCCCTGACATCGGGGATGGTATCCAACAGATCATCCCTTGGAAAAGCACTCATCCTTGCTCCTGCTTGGCAGTTATCGGTCGTGTCGATTGTTATATCAACGGCTGCAGGGGAAGCGTTGCTGCAGGCCGCTCAGCAGCAGAGACTCTACCAGATAATCGTCCTGCACGTCTGCCTCCGCGGCCTGCTGGCGTACGATTGAGACAATTTCATCAAGGCCCATTGAACCACCTGAAGGGGGACAGAACAGGGTTGCCAGCTCTGCGTTGACGGCAGTGCGGTGGTAGGTGAAAAGTGCAGTCGTGATGTCACTCATACGCTGGATTATGGCTGTATTGGCGGGGTTGCCCTGCTCGACAGACTGGATTTCCTGGTGCAGTTCCAGCCAGGTCAGTGCCTTGACTGGCGCTGCAGCGACACACAGGCAAACCAGAAATAAGGTCCTCATGATTCGAATACCTCCAGATAATTATTGTTTTACAATAATAAAATATTGTTTTACGATGTCAATAGTGAAATTTTTGTGTTCTGTCCAGGAGGGCATGGCAATGAATCATCTGGTGCGGATAGGCCGTATCAGCAGGCTGATGCAGATCGCCTGCACACTGTATCTGGTGTTGGCGCCCGTGATGCTGCTAGTGATCTGGTTGAGTTTCGAAACACTGGGTCCACGTTGGCAGACACTCCAGCAGCTACCGATCAGACCGGAATATGTCGGCACCCTGAATCTGGTGCTGGGCGCCATGGTCAGTGCACTTCCGCTTGGTCTGATGATGTGGGGTGTCTGGCATTTGCGCATGTTGTTTGGGCAGTTCCGTCGCGGCGAGATCTTTAATGACAGAGCTGCAGCAAACCTGCTGGTGTTCGCACGCATGCTGTTCATCACAGTGTTGATTTCGCCGCTGATCAGCGCGCTGCTCAGCCTGGTACTGACCATGAGTAATCCGCCTGGACAACGGGCGATTACCCTGAGTACGGGCAGCAATGATCTGGGACAGCTGTTTATCGCCGGTCTGTTGTTGGCGGTGGCCTGGGTTCTACGCGAGGGACATCGCATCCAGTCAGAAAACGAGGCATTTGTCTGACAGTGGCGATTATCGTAAACCTCGATGCAATGCTGGCTATCCGCAAAAAGCGATCCAAAGAGCTGGCCGCTTATGTCGGAATAACAGAGCAGAATATCTCGCTGTTGAAGACAGGCAGGGTGAAGGGTATTCGCTTCGCGACGCTGGAAAAGATATGTGAATTTCTTGAATGTCAGCCGGGTGACATTCTTAGGTATGTAGCTGGCGAAAACGAAGCGCCATCAGACGGCGAAGCCGAATGATGGCGCTCATTGGTGTTTTACAGTGAGGTATTACAGATCAAAACGATCAGCGTTCATCACCTTGGTCCAGGCCGCCACAAAATCCTTGACGAATTTTTCTTTGGCGTCGTCCTGGGCGTAGACCTCTGACAGTGCCCGCAACTGTGAGTTGGAACCGAAAACCAGATCCACGCGGGTGCCTGTCCATTTTACTTCTCCGGACTTGCGATCGCGGGCTTCGAACACATTGTCTTCACCCTTGACCGGCGCCCACTCGAGGTCCAGATCAGTCAGGTTGACAAAGAAGTCATTGGTCAGCTTGCCAGGTGTTTTGGTCAATACGCCGTGTTTGGCGCCTTTGTAGTTGGCGTTCAATACACGCAGTCCGCCCACCAGCACAGTCATCTCTGGTGCGCTCAGTTGCAGCAGCTGGGCTTTGTCGACCAGCATTTCTTCATCTGACACCGTAAACGCGGCGCGGCGATAGTTGCGGAAGCCGTCTGCTTCGGGACGCAGTGGATCGAAAGATTCCGCATCTGTCATTTCCTGAGTCGTATCGGTGCGACCTGGCGCAAATGGTACAGCAATGCTGTGACCGGCATCCTTGGCAGCCTTTTCAACGGCAGCGCTGCCGCCCAGTACAATCAGGTCAGCCAGTGAGACCTGTTTGCCTGACTGTGAACTGTTGAATTCAGACTGAATGGCTTCCAGTTTGCCCAGCACTTTGGCCAGTTGTTCCGGCTGGTTTACTTCCCAGTCTTTCTGGGGTGCCAGGCGGATACGCGCACCGTTCGCGCCGCCGCGCATGTCGGAACCACGGAAAGTTGAGGCAGAAGACCATGCTGTGTAAACCAGCTCGGAGACGGTCAGACCGGAGCCTAGAATCTTCGCCTTGAGATCAGCAATGTCCTTGTCGTTGATAAGCTCGTGATCAACTGCAGGTACCGGATCCTGCCAGATCAGGTCTTCGGCCGGCACTTCCGGCCCGAGATAGCGAGACTTCGGCCCCATGTCACGGTGCGTCAGTTTAAACCAAGCTCGCGCGAAAGCATCGGCAAACTCTTCCGGGTTCTTGTGGAAGTGCTGGGAGATTTTGCGGTACTCAGGATCTTCCCGCATGGCCATGTCGGCCGTCGACATCATGATGCCGACTTTCTGTGATGCATCTTCGGCGTCGGGTGCCTTGTCTTTGTCAGCCAGGTTCTTGGGCTGCCACTGGTTAGCGCCAGCCGGACTCTTGGTCAGTTCCCATTCATAACCGAACAGAACATCGAAGTAGCTCATGTCCCACTTTGTCGGCGTGGGCGTCCATGCACCTTCCAGTCCGCTGGTTATCGCATCGCGGCCTTTACCGCTTTTGTAGCTGCTCTTCCAGCCCGTGCCCATCTGCTCGATCGGCGCTGCTTCCGGCTCAGGACCAACATGGGAGGGGTCACCGGCACCGTGGGTTTTGCCGAAGGTATGACCGCCAGCGGTCAATGCAACGGTTTCGTAATCGTCCATGGCCATGCGCTTGAAGGTCTCGCGGATGTCTTTGGCAGAAAGCAGCGGATCAGGATTGCCATCCGGGCCTTCCGGATTTACGTAGATCAGACCCATCTGCACGGCAGCCAGGGGGTTTTCCAGCTCGCGCTCGCCAGAATAACGGCTGTTGGGTTTGTCACTGGTGGCCAGCCACTCGTCTTCCGCACCCCAGTAGATATCTTCTTCAGGTTGGTAGATGTCGGCGCGACCGCCGGCAAAGCCGAATGTTTTGAATCCCATCGATTCCAGTGCAACATTACCAGTAAGGATGTACAGGTCAGCCCAGGAAAGTTTGTTGCCATACTTCTTTTTGATCGGCCAAAGCAGGCGACGGGCTTTATCCAGGTTGCCGTTGTCGGGCCAGCTGCCAAGCGGTGCGAAACGCTGAGCGCCAGTGCCAGCGCCGCCGCGGCCATCACCCATACGGTAGGTGCCAGCACTGTGCCAGGCCATACGAATAAAAAACGGACCATAGTGACCGTAGTCAGCCGGCCACCAGTCTTTGGAGTCGGTCATTAAGGCTTCGAGGTCTTTCTTGACAGCTGCCAGGTCGAGTGACTTGAATGCATCAGCATAGTTGAAGTCATCGCCCAGTGGATTCGATTTCGGCGAGTGTTGATGCAGGATGCCCAGGTTCAACTGGTTGGGCCACCAGTCCTGCACTCCCGTGCCTTTGCCGCCCATCTGGGTGCGGGAGCCGTGCATCACGGGGCATTTGCCAGCGCTGTTTTCGTTTTGACGGTCCATAACTCACTCCATTGTTCTGCATGAATTGTTTGAGGGTGATGTCTTGTACTCAAGCACTATAGCGCGCTTTGCTTGATATAGAGAATCTTGTTTTTGCAATAAATCGATAGAAAATATGTATCGTTTGGGCCGTCAGAACGCATTCACGTTTCGGCCCTACAAGACACTACGAGCTAATGTTCCGGATAGATGATGTGCGCCAGAGCGATTGTTCAGATGTCAGAGCGCCGGCCAGCCTGCGATGGCTGGCGGCGTTCGCGGAGTGTGGCGGTAAGATTACGCCAGCGACTTGATGGTATTCAGCTTGTCCTGCAATGCGGCCACGGAGCTTTCCACAGCGCGCTGTCGTTCACGCTCGGTAGCCACGATTTCTGCCGGGGCGTTGTCGACAAACCGTGCATTGCCCAGTTTGCCATTGATCGCCTGCAGGTTTTTCTCCAGTTTCGCTATCTCTTTTTCAAGTCGCGCGATTTCCACATCCTTGTCGATCAGGTCAGCCAGTGGTACCAGAATCTCCATGTCCTGATACAGCTGTGTGGCGCTGACCGGTGCCGATTCGCCTGCCCGCAATGCACGCAGCTCCGACAGTTTTGCCAGTTTCAGCAGGTTGGCCAGATTTTCATCAAGACGTCGGCGGTCCTGCTCGGTGGTGTTGCCCAGCAGCGCCGGGAACTGTTTGCCAGGGGCGATATTCATCTCGCCGCGAATATTTCGAATACCAATGATCACGCCCTTGACCCAGTCGATGTCGGACTCTGCCTGAGGATTGATCAAGGCATTATCCACGGCCGGATAGGCCTGCAGCATGATACTGGTGTTGCTGGTTTCGATGCCGATCAAGGTGGCGATCTTCTGCCAGATTTCTTCGGTGATAAATGGCATCAGCGGGTGCACCATACGCAGGCTGGTTTCCAGCACTGTCAACAGGGTAAGGCGGGCAGCGCGGGCCTTCTCCGGCTGATTGTCGGCATCCCAGAGCACGGGCTTGGACAGCTCCACATACCAGTCACAGTACTCGTTCCAGAAGAAGTCGTAGATGGTCTGTGACATCAGGTCAAAACGGTAGTTGCCCATGTGATCATGTACCTGGGCGATGGTCTGCTGCAGACGCGAAAGAATCCAGCGGTCGGCCAGGCTCAGATTTGGATCGTCGCGCAGTGTGGCCGCATCAGAGGCAGAAAACTGAATTCCCTTCTCTTCGGTGTTCATGATCACGTAGCGCGAGGCATTCCAGATCTTGTTGCAGAAGTTGCGGTAACCCTCCATGCGGCTGACATCGAACTTGATGTCACGGCCGGTGGATGCCAGCGAGTAGTAGGTGTAGCGAAGCGCATCGGTGCCATAACCGGTAATGCCATCCGGGAACGACTCACGGGTAAACTTCTCGATTTTCTTCTCGAGCTGCGGCTGCATCAGGCCTTCTGTACGCTTGGCAACCAGATCATCCAGGCTGATACCGTCGATCAGGTCGATCGGGTCCAGCACATTGCCTTTGGACTTGGACATCTTCTGTCCGTTTTCATCGCGGACCAGGCCGGTGATGTATACCTTCTTGAACGGGATCTCGCCGGTGAATTTCAGTGTCATCATGATCATCCGGGCTACCCAGAAAAAGATGATGTCGAAACCGGTGACCAGTACATCGGTCGGATGGAAGGTTTTCAGGGTTTCCGGGTCATCCGGCCAGCCCAGCGTTGAGAAGGTCCACAGTGCAGACGAGAACCAGGTGTCCAGCACGTCTTCATCCTGCTGCAGGGCCAGGTTCTCAGGCAGTTTGTACTTTTCCCGCACCTGGGCTTCGCTGCGTCCGACATAGATCTTGCCTTCGGCGTCATACCAGGCCGGTATGCGATGTCCCCACCATAGCTGACGTGAAATACACCAGTCCTGAATGTCGCGCATCCAGGCAAAATAGGTGTTTTCCCAGTTCTTTGGCACAAATTCAATATCGCCGTCCTCGACCGCCTTGATGGCTGGTTCGGCCAGCGATTTGACTGCCACATACCACTGGTTGGTCAGGTAGGGCTCAATGACTACGCCGGTTCTGTCGCCGCGTGGTACTTTTAATTTGTGTGGCTCGACCTTGGCGAGCAGCCCGGCGCTTTCCATATCAGCCACGACCTGCTTGCGTGCATCAAAGCGGTCCATACCACGATAGGCCTGTGGCGCATTGTCGTTGATGGCGGCATCGATCGTGAAAATATTGATCATTTCCAGGTCGTGGCGCTTGCCAACTTCATAGTCATTAAAATCGTGGGCAGGCGTGATTTTTACGCAGCCAGTACCAAACTCCGGATCGACGTAATCATCCGCAATAATTGGTATGCGCCGATCGCAAAGGGGCAGGTCTATCCATTTGCCGATCAGTGACTTGAAACGCGGATCTTCCGGATTGACCGCAACTGCGGTGTCACCCAGCAGCGTTTCCGGGCGCGTGGTGGCGATGGTGATAAAGGTCTCGCCATTGTCGGTTGTGGCACCGTCCGCCAACGGATAATTGAAGTACCAGAAAAAGCCGTCTTCTTCCTCATTGATCACTTCCAGATCAGAAACCGCCGTGTGCAGTTTCGGATCCCAGTTAACCAGACGATTGCCGCGATAGATCAGACCTTCGTCATAGAGGCGGACAAACACTTCTTCCACGGCCGCAGACAGCCCTTCGTCCATGGTGAAGCGTTCACGTGTCCAGTCGATGGAACCACCCAGGCGGCGGATCTGCTGCGTGATGATGCCGCCGGACTCTTCTTTCCACTTCCAGACTTCATCAAGAAACTTGTCGCGACCCAGCTCAGTGCGTTTGACACCCTCGCGTTCCAGACGACGCTCGACCACCATCTGGGTGGCAATGCCTGCGTGGTCGGTACCCACCTGCCAGAGGGTGTTGCGCCCCATCATGCGGTGGTAACGGATCAGTGCATCCATGATGGCATTCTGGAAACCGTGACCCATGTGCAGGCGACCTGTGACGTTCGGGGGCGGTATCACAATACTGTAGGAGTCGCCTTCGCCGCTGGGGGCAAAGTAGTTACGCGATTCCCAGGTCTGGTACCACTGTTGTTCGATGTCTTGGGGCTGGTAGGTCTTGTCCATGGATGCTCGGGGGGTCTCTGCGATGGCTCAATGTCGGAAAGCCCGGGATTATACCTGATGCAATGCCACATTTGCAGCGATCATCCGGATTCCCGTGATCAGCTCCGGCCTTGGGAAGTCGGGGGTAGGTGCTTAGGAGACGCCCGTGAATACGTCCGTGTAGGGCTCGTCGCCAGCCATCCCTGGCTGGCGGCGCTCCACGCAGCTACCCCCGGCACCCCAAGGCCTCAGTGCCATCCTGCAAAGCACGGAGGCCATCCGCCGTCAGACCGTGAAATCTTCAGCAGTATCACTGCACCGGGTATGCTTTTAACCTGGCGGGCACAAGGCCGCTAGGGTGTCATGCGTCATTGGCGGCTATTGCTCCTGCAAAACCGGCATGACCGCCATCCATGGCGGCCAGACGTATTCACGGGCGTGCCCAATGCAGACTTACCCCGTTCCCTTGGGGCCGGACCGGATCGAAGCCATCCAGGAGGGACGGGGTTGCGTAAAATCTGATAGATAATGGCTACCGGTTGTTGATTGGAGAGCGTGGAGGATTTGTGAATCGATTGGGTGTTTTTGCTCGGGTGGCTGCCTTGTGGCTGCTGGTGTCTGCGGCGCCGGTGCATGCTGAGATTGATCATCAGGCCTGGACGGCGTTGCTGCAGGAGCATGTGCGGGTGATTGATGGCGGGCAGGCGACTCAGGTCGATTACCAGGGTATGAATGATGACAGGGCGGCGCTGCGGGCTTATCTGGATGCGCTGGCGGCTGTCTCGCGTGAGGATTTTGAACAGTGGGCGCAGGATGAGCAGCTGGCGTTCTTGATCAACGCCTACAATGCCTGGACTGTGGAGCTCATTCTGACCGAGTATCCGGACATCGACTCCATTCGCGACATTGGTGGCTGGTTCGGCTCGCCCTGGGGTCAGGATATTGTCGAGCTGTTTGGTGAGCGCTACACGCTGGACAATGTCGAGCACGACATGATTCGCGGCTGGAATCGCTACAATAATCCGTTGATTCACTTTGCGGTCAATTGCGCCAGCATCGGCTGTCCGGCGCTTCGCAATGAGGCGTATACCGGTGAGCAGCTGGCTGCACAGCTGGATGAGCAGACGCGACTGTTCCTGGCAGACCGTTCGCGCAATCGAATCGAGGACGGCCGTGCCCGCGTCTCAGAGATCTTCCGCTGGTATCCTGAGGATTTTGAGCAAGGCTGGATGGGGTATCAGAGGGTGGGTGAGTTCCTTGCAGACTACGCCTCAGCGCTGGGCGCGACAGCAGAGCAGGCTGATGCACTCCGGAGCGGCGATATGGCAATACGCTATCTGGATTATGACTGGGCCCTGAATGATATTCCGGGTTCGTAACAAACTTTGTAACTTTCAGCCAAGCTCAATCACAGTGCCATCTGCAGCGCGGGCATCCTCAGCATCATGCGTCACCAGGATGGCAGGCAGACTGGCATCGCGCAGGGTCTGAAACACATGCTGTCGAACTTCCTGGCGCAGATGACTGTCCAGCCGAGAAAAAGGTTCATCCAACAGCACAGCGTGCGGATTGGACAGTAGCAGCCGCTGCAATGACACGCGTGCTTTCTGGCCACCGGATAGCGTGGCGGGATCGCGCTCAGCAAAACCCGCCAGACCCACATTCTCAAGTGCCAGTTCGACGCGTGCTGATCGATCCGGTACGTCGGCAGGCAACGCAAAGGTAAGGTTCTGCGCAACCGATAGATGCGGAAACAGCAAAGGGTCCTGGAACAACAATCCCACTTTGCGCTGTTCAGGCGGCAGCCCGTTCAGACAGCGTTCGCCCAGCCATATCTCACCCTGAGCCTGAAATTCCGGTGCAAGAAAGCCTGCAATGTATGCCAGCAGCGAGGACTTTCCGGCGCCGGATGGACCCATGACAGTCAGCGTCGCGCCGGGTTCGATCTGTGCATTGATTTGCAGAAGGCGCTGACCTTTGAGGGTGATTTCAATATCCTGCAGGCGCAGGGTCATGCCAGTCATGTCAGTGAACCTCGCATCGCCTGTCGATGGCGCCAGATAATTCGGGGCAGTGCCAGTGCCAGCGCGAAACCCAGCATGGGGAGTATTGTCTGCATCAATGCCCATACTGCAATGGGGCCGCGTGTCCCACCCGAAGCTAGCGCGACCGCTTCGGTCGTCAGTGTGCTGACCCGTCCTGCACCTGTCAATAAAGTTGCCAGGTACTGACCGATGCTCACAGCAAACCCGACAGCACAGGCAGTGGCTATTGGCGCGAGCAGCAGCGGCAACTTGATCCGCCACCAGACACGCATGGGGGAGGCTCCCAGCGCCGCAGCGAGTTGCTGCCATCGCGGGTCCAGGCGTCGGTAGGGGTCCGCCAATGTCAGATAGACGTAGGGCAGCACAAATAGACAGTGGCTAAATCCTACAACCAGCAAGCCTGGCTGCCAGCGCAACTGTTCCAGCAACAGCGTCAGGCCATACAAAAATGCCACCTGAGGCACCAGCAGAGGAATATATATGGCCCAAAGTAATCGTTGTGGTGCCAGGCCGCGTCGGGATTCGTATTCCAGTGCCGCCAGCACAAGTGCCACGGTGAATAACACCGACGTCAGGCCCAGCAACAGTGTATTACCCAACGGCGTGCTGAGCACACTGCCCACACTCTGCCAGTGCTGAATTGTCCATGCTGTTGGCAGATTGTCCGGAAAGCGCCAGGGTCCTGCGAATGCCTGCAGGCAGAGAACCATCAGGCTGAGCATTAACGTGCCAAGCGTCACTATCAGCGTGCTGCGGCCAATGAAATTAATTGTCGCCTGTCCCCGTCGACGGATGCCGCGCAGACTCAGTTGTCTAAGCAGCGGTGTCAGCAGCCGCTCCGCTATCAGCCAGATGGCAATGGCTGACAGCGTGACCGTCAGCTGCAACAGCGCCGCTGCCGATGCCAGCATACGGGTTGTCAAATCGGGGTCAGCGAACCAGCCTACGATGCGGACGCTCAGCGGCGGTGGCAAAGACGGGCCCAGAATCAGCGCCACATCGACGGTGGCGGAAGCGAAAGCGATAACGGCAAACAACGGCAGTCGCAACAGCGGGTAGAGAGCAGGCGCCACGGCCCACAGCCATGCGTAGACCGGACGGTATCCCAGTGTCCGTGCCATGGCAACACGTTGGTCCGCATGCAACTGAGGCAGTACGGCCAGTGCCATGAGTAACAGGAAAGGGATTTCCTTGAGAACAAGACCTGCCATCATCGACAGGCCCAGCGGATCGTTGAGGATCAGCAGATCAGGGGGGCGTTGCCAGCCACTCAATTCTGGTGATATCAGGCGCAGCGCAAGGCCTGAAGGCGCGATCAGAAATGCCAGACCAAAGGCTGCTGCCGCATGGGGGACCGCGAGCAATGGCGCCACCAGTTGACGCATGATCCGCGCCCATCGGGTGCCGCTGACTGCAGCAAGAAACAACATGACCAGCAGCAGGGCCAGCAGTGGTGTGATGACGCCAGCGGCAAGACTAAGTGCAACACTATGGCCTATGCCTGGCACTTCCAGCAGTTCGCGCCAGACAGCCAGACCGGGATCGGTCAGCCCCAGGACGGGCAGGTAGCCGAAGGCTGGCAATACCACAGCGGCCAGTCCCAATAAAACGGGAATGACCAGTAAAATGACCATCAGTGCTGGCGCAGCTCTCAGCATTTCAGCCGGCCCTGTTGTGGTTTGACTGTTTCATTGACACCAAAGAGTCTTCAGCGGCTGACATAACGCGCCATCCAGGCTGCCTCTAGCGCGTCCATCCAGCTGGGGTGCGGTTCCTGTAGTGCGGTCGTGCCCGTCATCGCTGCAGGGGCTGCAGGGTGTGACTGGCGTGTCGCCGCGAATTGATCCTGCCATTGCTGCGACAGAACAGTTACATCGATAACGGCTGTGCCACCCATGTGATCGGGATCCTGCGCGCGCAACTGGGCCTCGGGTGACAGCAGAAAGTTGGCTGCCACCATCGCGGCAGCCTTGTGGCTGGCATTGAATGGGATCGCGAGGAAACTGACATTCGCCAGTGTGCCACGTTGGGGCAGGTGCGTACGGACGCTGTCCGGCAATTCACCGCGCACCACGCTGTTGACTGCTTCAGTCGGATTAAAAGAAATCGCCAGCGCAATTTCACCGTCGACCATCAGGCGGTGAAGCTCCGCCCCGTTGGCAGGGAAACTGCGACCCTGGCGCAGCAGATTGGGAT
Source organism: Pseudohongiella sp. O18 (assembly GCF_021729085.1). Classification (GTDB taxonomy): domain Bacteria; phylum Pseudomonadota; class Gammaproteobacteria; order Pseudomonadales; family Pseudohongiellaceae; genus Pseudohongiella. The sequence continues at coordinate 264,616 of NZ_JAJSAR010000002.1, forward strand.
GCAGGGCGTCCAGGAAGTGCCAAAGCGGGGCAGTGACTGCATTGAAATCGCTGTCACCAACTGGTGTATACAACACCGATGTGTCTGACACCAGCTCCAGCAATGCCTGCTTTAAAAACGTAGTGCCCAGAAAGTTGGGCGGCCGGGGGTAGGTGAATTCGCCTGGGTAGCGCTCTGCCCAGGCGAGCAGCTCGCTCACACTGGCAGGCGCCGAAGCCACAAAGGCGCTGTCGTAATAGAACACCAGATGCGCCCGCAGCCAGGGCGACTCATAACCGTCCACTGGTACGGTAAAGTCAGATCTGACATCTGGATTGGCATCGGCATTGACCAGTGCGAAGTTGGGCAGTTGTTCAGCCCAGGGGCCAAACAGCAGGTCATTGTCCTTCATGCTGGCAAAATTCTCACCGTTCAGCCACAGCAGGTCCACGGCACCTCGACCTGAATTGCCTGCCTGTGTTTCCGCCAGCACCCGAGCGACGGCATCGGCTGTATCGCTCAATCGCACATGCGTCATATCAATGTCATGGCGTTCAGCCAGTTCGCTGGCAACCCAGTTCAGGTAGGTGTTGGTCTGCTGATCTCCACCCCATGCATAAAAATACAGGGGCTGGTTACGCGCCTGTTCCAGTACCGCCGTCCAGTCTGACGGGTCGGGCTGTTGGCCGTGAGCGAAAGCCGCAAAAAACAGGCAGCCGAGCAGCGTCCGGGACTTGCATCTTGCCAGGCCTCGGAGCGGTTTTGAGAGCACATCAGTCAATGCAGTCGTTGTCGGATAGGACTTCATCGGCTATTAAACTCTCAGGATGTCTGATGGGTAGGTATCATCTGCAGGCGACGCCCGAGACGCTGTCTGCGAAGATCGTGCAGCACAGTTTCCAGGTGGTCGCGAAAAAATGCGTCGCAGCCAATACACAGATTGCTGTAATCGCGCCCATCGGGTGTGTGTGTATAGCAGTTGGCAAGATACTCACTGACCGACTGGCCCTGGGTAAGGCCCATACGTTCAGGTTTGCCGGCGTTGATGGCCTCAAATACCGGATGTCCGGCCAGGCTGTCGAGAATGTCTGTCAGTGGTTCTTCCGTCAGGTTGCCCAGCGCCCGAGCGGTTTTCAGACAGCAGGGGAACACATTGCCATCGGGGTCGATCGAGACTTCTGATCCATTGTAGCCATATTCCAGAAAACCCAGCCCACCCGACCAGGCGTTACAGAAGTTGTCCTTGATGGTGGCTTTGGACAGACTGTTCTGCCAGGCACGCCCGCGAGGCCAGATCTTGCCAATCCAGGCATCATCGGTTGCGCCAAACATGCTGTATACCGGCGGGCCCTGGCCGTCCAGGTCGCGACGCTTGTCATGATCTGCGACGCTGATCATGCCGGCAGATTCGAACATCTCGCGAAGCTTCGCTGCCAGCTCGAGTTTTTTGTCACCCTGCATGCCGACATGGTAATCGTCGATGCCTGCCGCTGATACCGACCAAACGCCCCGACTCAATAGTTCGTCGAGTATCTTTTCAGTCAGCAGATCGCCGGTGGTCTGCACGATGACCTTGACGCCACCGTTGTTGCGGTACTTGTCGCGGATGGCTTCAAGGGCTGGATATAACACGCGCTCCCTGACTGGGTCGGTCAGCACGTCGCCACCCGAAATGATGATTCTGCCGGTGCGCAGCTTGAATCCGCTGGGCGTGCTGTCGTCCGGTGTATCGCGGTCGAGGTACTGCATGGTCTCAGGAAAATTTTTGATAATGGCCGGTGCGCACCGCATTGCCTCGTTCACCACCTCGTCCAGTTCTTCGCGCACATAGGGGCGGAAGCGCTCTTCATAGCAGTGTTTGCAGCGTCGATGACAATGCCAGCAAAGTACGTAGTAGATGGATTCCATCGATTGCTCCTGCTTGTTGTTTGCTTATGCTGGTCGTTTGCCAGTGCGAAACTGCCTGTGTCTTGTGTTGTTTCAGGAAAGTACGCTGCCTGTCAGCTGCTGGATGGTGGTCGATAGGCCGCCGGTGCTGTGCTGCGATTGTTTTGCACAATGCCCAGCAATACCAGTGGCACAACAATCATCAAGCTGCCAATGACAAACCAGATATCAGGCGCCTCGGCAAACCAGATCCAGCCAATCACTATTGCCCAGATCAGACCGGTGTATTCGGCACTGGTCACCTGGTTGGCATCCACTGTCCGGTAGGCCAGCAGCACCGTCAGGCTATAGATCAGCATCAGAGTGCCGGAACTCAGTGCATAGCTGACAATATCCAGGCGCCAGCCGGGTGCCGAGAAAAACCATTCCCAGGCGAACAGTAACAGGGCCAGGGGCATCATCAAAAGATGGCTGACAAACAATTTGTGGACGGTGGACTGATCTTTCGGCAGCGACCGCACCAGAACCGCATTGACGGCTAATGACAGTGCGCTCCCCAGCGCTGCAAGTGCACCCCAGTTAAATTCGATTGGCCGCAGAATCACCAACGTGCCAACAAAGCCACTGACGACGGCAAACATACTCAGCGGTGTGAGTTTTTCGCCGAACAGCACCACAGCCAGCACCATGACCATCAGGGGAGCTACGTAAAAAACCGCATTGGCAGTTGCCAGTGGTAGCGTTGTCAGCGCCACGACCATACAAAATACGCCCAGCAGGGCCGTCAGCGAGCGCACAAGATGCACCTTGAATCCTGCGAATGGCGCCCTGTGATTGAACTGCCGATAAAAGGGAAGCAGCAGTAGCAGCGTGATCAGTGTTCGGATGACAATAAACTGGAAGATGGGTGCGTCGCTGCCCATCAGCTTCACGACCACATCCGAAAGCACAGCGAGTGCGTTGCCGACGATCAGCAAAATCATGGCGCTGTGCAGGGTATGCCCTGACATGCTCCGTATCCCCGAAAACAATGATTAAGGTCGCCAGACGCACTGCCACCCTGGAGTGCGTCTGGTTCAGAAAGGGCCGACTCTTGTGCGCTTTGTCAGGCTTTCTGTTGACGCAGGTATTCAACCAGCAGCGGAACCGGACGTCCGGTTGCGCCTTTTAACGCGCCGCCAAACCAGGCCGTGCCAGCGATATCCAGGTGTGCCCACTGGAATTTTTCAGTGAACCGCGACAGGAAGCAGGCCGCTGTGATGGTGCCGGCTTTGGGACCACCAATGTTGGCAATGTCAGCAAAATTTGAGTCCAGCAGAGCCTGGTATTCATCGCTCATGGGCAGGCGCCAGACGGTATCCAGCGTGGTCTGACCAATCTTGAACAGCTCATCAGCCAATGGGTCATGGTTGCTTAGCATGGCGGTGTTGACGTCGCCAAAGGTGGCCACGGCCGCGCCCGTCAGTGTTGCAACATCGATGACAGTTTTGGGTTTGAAGCGCTCTGCATAGGTCAGTGCATCACACAATACCAGTCGGCCTTCTGCATCGGTATTGAGAATCTCGATGGTCTTGCCGGACATGCTGGTAACGATATCGCCGGGTTTGGTTGCCCGGCCACTGGGCATGTTTTCAGCAGCGGCAATCACTGCCACAACATTAATCGGCAGGTTGAGTTCTGCCACGGCTGTCATTGTACCTATTACTGAGGCCGCACCGCACATGTCGAACTTCATTTCGTCCATGCCCAGTCCTGGCTTCAGGCTGATGCCGCCAGTGTCGAAGGTGATGCCTTTGCCAACCAGACAGTAAGGTCGGCTGTTGGCTTTTGTGGTGCCTTTATGTTCGATGACAATCAGGCGGGACTCCTGATCAGAGCCGTGACCCACTGACAGCAATGAACCCATACCGAGTCGTTCCATCTGCTTTTCGGTCAGGGCTTTGACCTTCAGAGATTTGTACTTCAGGCCCATTTCTGTGGCGCGCTGCGCCAGGTATGACGGTGTGCAGATATTTCCAGGCAGATTGCCCAGCTCTCTTGTCACGCTCATGCCGGCACTGATTGCCTGACCTGCCTGCAATGCCTGATCCAGCGACTTTTTGGTGCTGCCCGTGGGTGCTGCAATGCCAACCGATTTCAGGCTCAGTGGTGGCGCTTTTTTGCTTTTGGTCTGGTCGTAACGGTACTGGGCATTGCCGAGTTCCATGGTCAACTGTGTGACAGTCCATTCGCCATCGCGCTCTTTTACCGGAACCTGTGCCAGCGCCACCAGGGCCGATTTTGCGGGGGTCTTGTTCAGGGCCTGGGCGGCGGCACGGACCGCCTTGCGCCAGATTTTGGCTTCGGCCGGTGCGCTCTCCCCAACACCTACCAGCAGCAGTCGATCCGTCAATGAACTGTCTGCAACCGGCACCAGCAAAGTCTCGCCAGCATTGCCTTTAATGTCGCCGGCTTTATGCAGTGATTTGATCAGTGCGGCCAGCTTGTCGTCCAGTGGGATATCCTCGGCCAGCAGGCCGGTTTTTTGGCATACACCCAGTACCAGGCAGTCGTGTTTTTTGCCCAGATTCTTGTCGGCGAGCAGCTGAAATTTCATAGAAGTTTCCTGAAAAGTGCGTTATCAAAAGGGTAACTGCCTGACATGCTAGAGAATTACGCGCGGCATGGCAATAAGTGTACTTTAGTGCCCCAGACGATTAAAATTGGCGCCTCATTTTCTCAGCAGGCAACATGGAGCGGTTATGGCACGTGTCAAAATCAATATGCCGGAAGAATTCCTGTTCAGCATGGAATATCCGGTGCGCTTCAGCGACCTTGACTACGCCCGCCACCTCAATAGTGTTGCCATGGTTCACATACTGCATGAAGCGCGTCTGCAGCTGCTGGCCAGCCTGGGACTGACCGAGTCCAATATTTTCGGGCTGGGTATGGTCGTGACCGATATGGCCATTGATTATCGTTCTGAATCGTTTGCCAAGGATGTGCTGGTCATAGAAGTGGGAGTCGGGCGTTTCAACAAGTACGGCTGTGATATCTGCTTTCAGATCACCAACTCCGCGCTGGATCGGGTTGTCTGCAATGCCAAGCAGGGCGTTGTTTTTTTTGATTTTGACAAGCACAAGATCGCCCCTGTGCCGCCTGCCTTCAAAACTCTGGTGGGCGAGAGTGAAATTTAAACGGGACGCTGCCCAGTGATCCTGTTCCGCTATCTTGCCCGTCAACTGCTGCAGGTCACTGCGGCCGTAACACTGATCCTGTTGGTAGTGTCCTTCACCTCAAGATTTCTGCAGTATCTGGGCGATGCTGTTGCCGGGCAGATGACAACCGATATTCTGCTGCTGTTGATGTCGTTCCGGCTGCCCGAGTTTCTCACCATCATCGTACCCTTCGCGTGGTTTTTGGCCGTCCTGCTGACTTATGGTCGTATGTATGCTGAGAATGAACTGGTTGTCCTGCATGCCTGTGGTTACAGTCGCCGCCGGCTGCTTGGCGTGACCACCCTGATTGCCTTGATACTGGCTACGCTGATGGGTCTGCTGAGTCTTTACGCAGCCCCGGCAGGTCTGCAACAGACCGAACGATTGCGTCAGTCTCAGCAGGAACTGACGGAAATAGACCTGATCGTTGCCGGACAGTTTCAGGAGTTCAACCGCGGACAGCGGGTGACCTACGCAGAAACCATTTCCGAAACCGGCCAGGGCCGCCAGCTCAACAATACCTTTGTGGTGGTCAGGGACCCAACGCCGCCGGAAGGCGAGTCCGGTCTGCGAGTGATGATTGCAGAAACCGCCCGACCCGTGCTCGATGAGCCCAGCGGGCGTCGCTTCATGCTGCTGGAAAACGGTGTGTTTTATGACGGCACACCAGGTCAGGCAGACTACACCATCACAGACTTTGTGCAGCAGGGCATACTGCTGCCAGAACAGGTCGGCATTGCGCCGGTACTGGAAGAAAAAGCCCTGCCGACACTGGCGCTGCTTGGTTCGGCAGACCCTGCCTATCAGGCGGAACTGCAGTGGCGCATTTCAGTGGTCCTGCTGCTGCCCATTCTGTCCTTGATTGCGGTGCCTCTTAGCAAGGTCGAACCGCGTCAGGGGCGTTTTGCCAGGCTGGTGCCCGCGGCACTGCTGTATGGTGTCTATTTCATGCTGCTGCAGGTGTCTCGTGACGCCATTGAAGAGGGTGAGCTGCCGGTGCTGGTCGGACTCTGGTGGGTACATCTGATGTTTCTTGCCGGCGGTCTGTGGCTGATGCTGCGCGGTCGGCCCAGGGTCAGCCAGGCTTCCCGCCTCGCGTCCGGGCCAGAGGGTCAGCCCTCATGAGCATGCTGTCCCGATACGTGACGCGAACGGTGCTTGGCGCAATGCTGATTGTGCTGGGCCTGATTACCACGATTGACCTGATCTTCACGCTGGCTGACGAGCTGGGCAGTACCAATCAGTTTTACACAGCTGCGAATGCCTTTGCTTACGTGATGAAAACCCTGCCTACCAGCGTTTACGAGCTGCTTCCCTACATTGCTCTGGGTGGCGCGATTATCGGGCTGGGTGTGCTGGCCTCCAGTCAGGAACTGCTGATCATGCAGGCAGCCGGTGTCAAGACGCACACACTGATAGGGTGGGTAATGATTCCCGTTCTGGGTGTCATGCTGTTTGGTCTGGTTCTGGGTGAATGGGTGGCGCCGACTCTGCAGCAACAGGCGCAAAGTGATCGTGCCATGACCATGAGCGGTGGGCAGGCGATCAGCAGTGATGAGGGGGAATGGCGCAAGATTGGTGATCAGTTTATTCATATCAATGCCATTGCACCGGGCGGGCGCGAGCTGTTTGGTATCACCATTTTCGCCCTGAACGTCGAGCGCCGGGTAGCAAGCAGCCGCTTTGCGCAGCGTGGTGAATATGTCGACACCGATGGTCAGTCCTACTGGCGTCTTTACGATGTGCAGCAGACTGTATTCGGCGACACTCAGTTGCAGGGCAGTCGCCAGCCGGAGTATCGATGGGACGTTGATATGTCGCCGGAACTGTTAAGCGTATTGCTGGTCCGGCCAGACCGACAGTCGATCAGCGGTCTGTTCCAGTTTGCACGCTATTTTGACAGCGAGGGTCTGGACAGCAGCAGCTATTACCTGGCGTTCTGGAAAAAACTGATGCAGCCCCTGGCGACTCTGAGCCTGGTGCTGCTGGCGGTATCATTTGTATTTGGACCGCTGCGTGAAGCTACCATGGGGCACCGTGTGTTTGTCGCCATAGCGATATCGCTGGTGTTTACCATTGTCCAGCGCACCATTGAGCCTGTCACATTATTGTATGGCATCAGCCCGTTCCTGGCAGCACTGCTACCGGTACTGCTGTGTGTGTCGATTGGTGTCGTGCTGTTGCGCCGAGTCTGACTGATCGCCATCCAGCTCAGCATCGCTGCCTGATCAGGGGATCAGTGCATGCATACGGATGTTGATCATGCGCAGCGTGGCCTTGACCGCCGCCAGCACCTGGTTGGCATCCACGCCACGGGTTTTTATCTCCCGCTCCTCAACCCGCCAGGTAATGATACATTCAGTCAACGCATTGGTATTGCCGCCACGTGGAATGTGGACTTCATAATCGACCAGTGCCGGCATGACAAAGTCGCGCTTCTTGAGGATTTTGCTGATGGCATCAATGAAGGCTGCAAAGCCGCCATTCCCCGATCCTGAAGCGTTGTAGTTCTTGCCCTGAATGGTCACGCGTATGCTGGCGGTACTGTCGACATCCAGTCCACTGCTGATGTAGCAGTTCAGCAATTCGATGTAACGGTACTCGCGCCGTTCGAGCACATCGGCAATGATGAACGGCAGATCGTCAGCCGTGATCAAAGCCTTGGAGTCCCCAAGCTTGACGATTTCCTGCAACACCTTGCGCTGATCTTCGTCGGACAGTTCCAGGCCCAGCTCTTCCAGGTTATTGGCCAGAGAGGCCTTGCCACTCATTTTGCCCAGTGCGTAGGTGCGCTTGCGGGCAAAACGTTCCGGACGCAGGGCAGTGATATAGAGCCCGCCTTTCTGGTCACCATCGGCGTGAATGCCTGCGGTTTGAGTAAAGACATCGGCACCAACGATGGGCGCATTGGCGGCGACCCATTTGCCTGAAAAATTTTCGACCATGCGACTCAGCATGGCGATGCGGGTTTCATCGATGGACAGTCGGACATTCATTTTGTCTTTTAATACGACGGCGACTTCCGCCAGTGATGCATTACCGGCGCGTTCGCCGAGGCAGTTGATGGTGCAATGAATGGTGTCGACACCGGCTTTCACTGCGGCCATCACGTTGGCAGTGGCCAGCCCGTAGTCATTGTGGGGATGGAAGTCAAAGCGTTGATCGGGAAAGCGATCCACCATGTCGGAGAGCGCTTCGAACACTTCGTCCGGAGTCATGACGCCCAGTGTGTCAGGCAGCATGAAGTTGCGAATCCCAATATCGCTGACACCGGCCACCAGGCTATAAACATACTCACGGCTGTCTCGGTAACCATTGGACCAGTCTTCCAGATACATGTTTACCTGCAGGCCGTTTTCATGCGCGTAGGCCACGGTCCGTCTGATGTCGTCGACATGCTGTTCCAGCGTTCTGCCCAGCTGCTCGCGGCAGTGTTTTTCGCTGCCTTTTGCCAGCAGGTTGATGACCTTGCCGCCGGCATCGCGAACCCAGTTGACGCTCAGTGTGTAATCCACAAAGCCAAGCACCTCGACTTTCTCCAGCAGGCCTTCCTGCGCCGCCCAGGCATTAATATCGGCGACTGCCTGTTGTTCGCCCGCAGAGACTCGCGCTGAAGCAACTTCAATACGGTCAACACGCAGCGCCTGCAGCAGTGACTTGGCAATCTGCAGCTTTTCCTTGGGCGTGAAGGAAACACTCTGGGTCTGTTCACCATCGCGTAGCGTGGTGTCCAGCAGGCGAATGTGGCGGCGTGTGTCGTTGGCCGTGTCTGTCATGTGTTACGGGTCCCGGTACTGGTCTGGACGAGAGCGGCGATTCTATCAGAGTTTAAGTTTGTGGCGAAATGACCGATAATGAGGGCATGATGACAAACAAACTGAAGCTGTCAATTTTCTCCCTGTTCCTGCTGCCCGCTCTGGGTCTGACCCCCGGTGTGGTCCAGGCGCAGAGTATTTCCGGTGGCAGCACTGAGCTGCTTGACGAGAAGGAAATAGCCCGTCTGTGGCTGCCTGCCAGTTATTCGCATTTACAGAATCAGCTGGTTCTTGCAGCACGCCGGGCAGCCCGTCACGAGGATTGTCAGGAAGTGTTGTACGGACGTCTGAATGAGTATCGCACAGAACGTGATGAGCCCTCGTTTACGATCATGTGTATGAAGGATGTGCGTACCACCTTTGATCAGGTGTTTTTTGCCAGTGAGCTCGACGGTGAGTCGCTGGATGAGCCGAGGCAGCAACCTAGCTCTGAGGAGCTGGAGCAGTTGCGTGGTCTGCTGCAGTCAGTGGCTCCGAATCGACGTGTTCCTGGCAGCGAAGATGACGCGGACGAAGCTGCAGTCGATACAACCCCGCCGGAAGTATTCTGAACCCATGAGTGATTCCCGTCAGGCGCCAGACTCCGGCGCCTCAGTCAAATCAGGCAAAACCAAAATCGATCGCCGTCTGCTGGATGCAGCAGAAATCGCCGAGCTGCCGCGTGCAGGGCTGCTGCGGCGTCTGGCAGCGCTGCTGTACGATATGTTTCTGGTGGCGGCTATCTGGTTCTGTTTTGGCTACGTACTGCTGTTTATCTTCGGCTTTTTTGCGGACAACACCAGTCAACTGGTGGACGGCGAGGTGGTTACGCACCCGGTGCTGTCTGCTCTGCAGTTTGTCATGATGGTGAGTACTTCACTGGCGTTCTACGTGTGGTTCTGGTGCCGCAGTGGTCAGACGCTGGGCATGATTGCCTGGCGAATTCGGGTGCTGAGTCTGGATAATCAGCCCTTGACTGCGCGGCAGGCGGTGACACGTTTTGTTGCCGCGTGGCCAGCTTTCTGGCTGGCCGGGCTTGGGTATTTTTGGATGTACGTCGACCGGGATCGGGACGCAGTGCATGACAAGCTGTCGGGCAGCAAGGTGATCCTGCTGCCCAAACATGCCAGACCGTTCTGACGGTCCGGGCCGCCTGTCAGGCTGACGGTACAGGCAGCTTTCGCAGTGCCTCGACGACGCGGTCGCCAAATGCCTGGGTATCAATCATTTTGACGTCGCTGCCGGGTTTGGACAGATCCGGAGTCGAGTAGCCGTCGGCAAATACGCTTTGCATGGCGTGCCACACGTTGCGTGATTCCTCGCGCATTCCAAAGCTCATCTCCAGCATCATTGCCACAGACCCGATCATCGAGTAAGGATTGGCGATATTCTTGCCCGCGATATCCGGAGCCGAACCATGAGAGGGCTCATAATAGGCCTTTTCGTCACCGATACATGCTGAGGGCATCAGTCCCAGAGAGCCCAGAATGCCGCCACCCTGGTCGCTGAGAATGTCGCCGAACATATTTTCCATCACCATCACGTCAAATCGACCTGGGTTCAGGCAGAGGTAGGTCGCGGCGGCATCAACCAGAATGTGTTCGATCTTTACGTCCGGGTAGTCCTTGCCAACTTCTTCAATGACCGTGTTCCACAGCACGCTCGACTTCAATACATTGCTCTTGTGGATGTTGTGCAGTACTTTTTTGCGGCTCTGTGCCGTTTCGAAGGCGACTTTGGCAATCTGACGAATCTGCACTTCGTCATACTCCAGAATCTCTTTGACATAACGAATGCCATCGGCCGTTGTGCCCGTTTCCTTCTCGCCGAAGTAAAGGCCACCGACCAGCTCACGGATGATCATGATATCAATGCCGTCACCTATGATTTCTTTTTTCAGCGGCGAGAAATGCGCAAGACCCTGTGGCAGGAATACCGGGCGGAAGTTTGCGTAGGTATTGTAACGACGGCGCAGCGGCAGCAGAGCACCACGTTCAGGCTGCATATCGACCGGGATCTTCTGTGATTCCTGGTGGTTCAGACCAATCGGACCTTTCAGAATGGCATCTGCCTCATCACATACCTTCTGGGTCTGTTCCGGAAACGGGTGGCCGCACTCAAAATAGGCGCTGGCGCCAAAGGGCGTATGGATCAGGTCAAAGGTGACGTCATTGCGCTCGGCAACGAGTTCCAGCACCTTGACCGCTTCGCGCATGATTTCCGGGCCGATTCCGTCACCGTCGAGCAAGGCGACCTTGTAATGTTGAGACATATGAATTCCTGTATATAGATTAGGGCCCGGGCGGGCCTGCGTCCGCACGGGAATTTCAAAAAGGGCGTTAATTTAACACGGCAGGAGGGGGATCGGAAGTTTGCTGACCGGCCCTGCCAATCAGAATAGCTGCATAACCTGGCGGATAAAAATGAGTGCCAGAATTACCACCACGATATACGAGACTGTATCGCTGACCTGAAAACCAAAAAACTTTTTAGGTTTGCCTTCGTTATTTTGTGCCATGTCAGATCCTGCATCCTTGTCATACATGGAGCGTAGATTACACAACATTGTCAATGCTTACTAGCACCGAATGGGGGGGATTTAGGGTAAATCTCCTACGAAACGGGCCAATCGGCTGCATCAACCGAGTCCAGCTGGGTATTTGGCTGCTCAGGTGCCCAGTGCCGCACATAGTCTCCGTGAGGGTCGAACTGGGCCGCCTGCTTTTCAATATTGAAGTGTCGACCACCGCGAGGATCCACTCCCACGCCAGCGATATATTGCCAGTTGCCCCAGTTTGACGCGACATCATAATCAACCAGCTGGTGCTCAAACCAGGCCGCGCCATAGCGCCAGTCCATGCCCAGTTCGTTGACAAAGCAACTGGCTGCAATCTGACGTCCCCGATTGGACAGGTAGCCGGTCGCCTTCAATTCCCTCATGCAGGCGTTTACCAGCGGCCAGGGCGTATTGCCATGACACCACTTCTGGTATCGCTCAGGATGCAGGCAGGCATGCGGTGCCTGCTTGCGCAGGCCTTTCAGGCGGTACAGGCTGTCATGCTGCGCCAGCGCCAGCCAGTGAAAGTATTCGCGCCAAAGCAGCTCCTGCAGCAGATGCTGACTGGATGCGGTGACACCGTTTTGTTCCTCGTGTCGTTGCAACATGTGTGCAGCACGGCGCACTGACAGACATCCCTGCGAGAGTGCCGCTGATAACCTGCTGGAGTTGTCCCTGCCAGACAGCGCGTTGCGTGTCTCCTTATAGGTCATCGGTAACTCTGATTCGAAGTAACGCCTGGCATGACTGGAGGCAGCCGACTCACCCGGCGGGAAAGCGAGATCCGCGCTATTGTCGGCGCCGGGGCGCTGACCGCCATTGGCTGCCAACGGCGGCAGTGTTGGCAGCCAGGCGGGTAACGGGCTGCTTTCTACAACACGCAGTGGCGGTCGGGGCAGAGAATCAGGCGTCTGAATGGGAAGTTGTGGCGGAAGATTCTGAACCCGCTGGCGAAATGCCGCAAATCCCTGCTTCAGTGTGCTCAGTTCGGTGTCAATCTGTTCGAGCTCATACAGCGTATTGTTATCTACCTGCACTATTTGCAGATTGGGGAAACGAGACTGCAGATAGCTCAGAATCCGGCGCTCATCACTGCCATTCTGACGACTGCAGACCAGGCGGTTGACGGGGTGTCGGTCAATCAACTGGCTTAGCTGTTGTTCTGTGTAGCCGTACTTGATATCAAGATATTGACCGCGGTCGCGCAGGGAACGGCCCAGTTCGGCAAGCGACTCGTTCAGGTAGCGCCAGCGATGCAGGCCCATTGAGCTGATATGATAGCGATGTGGCAGAAACCATCGCTGATCAACACAATAAACACAAATTAATGCGTCGCTTTGTGAGGCCCGCAGCAGGGCCGGGTTGTCACTAAGCCGCAAATCATTCGTTATCCAGTACAAAGTTGTCGCCATGTGATCGCGCCCATCGAGTAAATTGGGGTAAAATTGCGCCGCGCGGCAAGATGCAGATCAAACCGGTGAATTTGGGTCTGTTCCGTGCAGATGTAGGGTATCACCGGTGCTTATGAATTTCAGGAGTAATTATGAAGCAAGTGTACATCCCGGTTTTAACTGTATTGGGCACCGTAGCGGTCATTGGAATCGCCTGGATGAATCTGGATCTGCCTAATCAATCACGCGTTCATGCCTGCATTGGCGACTGTTATGAACAGTATGTAGCAGACAACGGTAACATTCTCGATCAGCAGCGTGCTGCCGCTGAGGCGGCTGCCTCAGCCAGTCCAGCAGAGCTTGGTGCGGCTACCTACGCCAGCTGTGCCGCCTGTCACGGCGCCAATGGCGGCGGTGGCATTGGCCCGACTCTGGCTGGTCGCAGCCCGGACTTCATCGTAGAGGCGCTGACAGCCTACAAAAACCGGGAAGAGCGTGGTCCACAAAGTGCAATGATGTACGCGACGGCGGCAGCACTGACCGACGACGAAATGCAGAATCTGGCAGCTTACATCGGGACACTGTAAGTCTGATAAATGCCGGGCGCGATAGCCGTCTGCAGGGCAATTCTGCAGACGGCTAAGCGAAAACCCTCATACCTGTGCCGATCTCTCCCTGGCCGCAGGTCCCTTCGTTAAGCAGCTTCTCGCTATACCATCGGCAGCTCGTCGACGGTCGCAACCATGCGGCGTCGCATGGCTTCATCGGGCAGTCGTCCAAGCATCGCGCCGATATTGTCTTCCATATTGCTGGGTCGACTGGTCGATGGCGTGGCGGCGGTGACCGCAGGGTGGCTGAGCACAAATTTCAGGAAGAACTGTCCCCAGGTTGACGCATCGAATTCACTGGCGTACTCAGGGACTGGCCGGTCGCCAACACGCGACCAGAGACGAGTGCGGCCAAACGGCGCGTATACCAGCACGCCTATACCGCGTTCCTGGGCCAGTGGCAGAATCGTTTCCTCAACGTCGCGGTTGTCGACGGCGTAATCGATACCGATAAAATCCAGTGGCTGGCTGCGCATGACCTCAATCAGGTGATCGTATTGTCCGGGGAAGGTAGTAGTAATACCCATGTAACGAATGCGACCAGCCTCTTTGTACTCGCGCAGAATGCCGAGCTGCGTGTCCGGGTCACCCATATTGTGAACCTGGATCAGGTCAATAACAGGTTTGGCTATGCGTTCGAAGGAGGTTTCAATCTGTTCGCGGGCAGCCTCGGGATCTGCGCTGCCGCCATCCCGGCCGGCGACATTGACTTTGGTTGCCCAGAACAGTGAGTCATTGATACCCAGTTCCTGGGCAATCTGGCCTGCCACTTCCTCCGATGCGCCATAACCGGGAGCGGTATCAAACACACGCCCACCCAAAGAGTGCATGCGCTGCAGTACGTCCCGAACAGCGCTGATGTCTTCGCTGCGTGCCACCTGTGCAAATGTGGCGGAGCTGCCCAGTCCGATGGCAGGCAGCATCTGTCCGGAAGATGGAATTGGTCGCATTATGGGTGACGCATTCTGCGCCAGCGCCAGAAAGGATGGCGATAAAGTCAGCGCCGCTCCTGCGCCAAGACTGGTACCCAGGAACTTGCGACGCGAAAGAACACGGTTATTGCTCATCAGACTACTCCGGTTTGTTTGAATGGTTATTCAGAGACCCGCGCGAGGCAGTTTACCCAGAGGGCTTATACCGCATCAACAAAAACCGGTTTGCCCGCCGGATACCAGTCAACTCCGCCGGAAGATGACACTCAGATTGTTGGCAGGCATTTCAACCGTGTCCGCCAGTTCAAGTTGATGCTGGCCTGCCAGCTGCACCACATCTTCAAGGTGCCGCACGCCCCACTGCGGATTTCTGCTTTGCAGGTCGGCATCAAACGCGGCGTTGCTGTCTGCAGTATGGCGGCCTCCACGCTGATAGGGGCCATACAGATACAGAATGCCACCAGCATTCAGCAAGGCCTCTGCATGGCGCATCAAACCCTGTGTCGCTGACCAGGGACTGATGTGAATCATGTTGATGCAGGTGATGAGGTCCAGCGCGACAGGGTCCAGTCCGGCCACTGCCAGTTGCGCTCTGGTCTGGGCAGGCTCGCCACTGATATCCAGCAGAAGTGGAGGCTGCAGCGCGTCGATGCCCTCGTGTTCGCGCCACGCGGCAATGCTCGACAGTGCATCGGGGTTGATATCGCTGGGCCACCATCGCGCAACTGGCAGTTCATGGCTGAAGAAAATGGCATGTTCGCCAGTACCCGCTGCGATCTCAAGAGCCATGTCACCAGATTTTACAAACGACTTCAGAACCTGACAGATTGGTTCGCGGTTACGCAGCGCCGATGGTGCACTCTGTCTCATGCCGGAAGCAGCGCCATAACGGCAGCCACAATGGCCCCGATGACAAGAAACAGATTGGGCAGCATGGTAAGAGCGAATCCAAGGCCACGAGTCTTGGGGTCTTTCACGTAGGCGATGGCGTAAAGCTGGCGTCCGATGACAAAAATCAGACCGAGTATGGCGGCATAAAATGCACTGATACTGTTGGCAAACATGTAGATAGCCGGCAGGAAGATCACCAGGCTTTCCAGTGTGTTCATCTGCACCCGATAGTAACGCTCAAAGGTCGGGTCGCCCTGAACTGCTGGTGCGGGCACATTGTATTTTCCCCGAGCTCGTCCAACCTGTACGCCGAAGACGATGTATTGCAGCAGTGCGACAGCAACGATCAACATTACCCATGCCATGATGGCTTCCCCTGTTGGTGTGTGATGGTGGCCTGATCATACGGTCTGGCACTGGCATTCACAAGCGCGGTTAAAGTCCGAAGCGCTCGCGCAGAAATCTGGCGACACCGTCTTCATGGTGATGCCCGATGACAGCCGTGGCAGCGGCTTTGACCGGATCTTTGGCATTGCTCGTGGCGTAACTCTCATCAGCAATGGCAAACATGCTCAGGTCATTGTCGCTGTCGCCAAAGCATATAACCCGGGAGGCGCCCAGTTGCTCACGCAGTGCCGCAATTGCTGCCCCTTTGCTGGCCTCGCTGTGGTGAATGTCAATCCACTTGAGAGACTGGTCTTCCATGGCCGGTCCGGAATAGGCAACCAGCAGCGGTTCATTGGAGATGTTGTCGTTTACAAAGTCGACAGATTCATTTTGACCGATCATGTTAATGTTGGTGATCTGTACGTCGTTCGGCATGGCCTGCAGTGGTTTGACCGGCGTCTCCGAGCGGGCAGCGAACACTCCCAGCAGCCTTTCCTCAACCGAGTGTCGCACTGGCGGGTGGAAAATGGCGTGCTGGTGCTGCTTGTTGATGGTATGAACAAACGGCGTCAGATCTGCCTGGTCGGCGGCCGCCAGGATGTGCCTGGCCTCAACAATGGTCAGAAAGTTGCCGAGTGAAATGCTTTCCAGGCGTGGATCCCATACCAGTACACCGTTGGTATAGACATGGGGCAGTCCGAAGCCATGATCGGCGATGATGTCTTTGGCCGCATGCAGGTTGCGACCGGTCGCTACCGTATAGGCAATACCGTTGCGTTCCAGCTCGCGCAGAGTGTCGCGCGTGAACACAGAGATTCTGGAAGAATTATCCAGCAGCGTACCATCGAGATCAAAAACGAACAGTTCCATAGCAAATACCGGGTTGCGGCCCACCAAGGACTCGCAAAACAATGATTGTAACAAAGCTCGCTGGATTTATCTGCCGCGCAGGGCTACGCTTTCTGGCAGTACCGGCAGATCAACAATGACAACTCAGGAGCCAGAACAATGAAACAGCTCAGTGCAGTGCTATTCCTATTCGCAAGTGCCGTTGTTAGTGCCCAGACACCGGCGCTGCCGGCCAATGTGCAGGGGCGTGTTGATGCCGTCATGCCGCAGGTAGTCGACTGGCGCCGCGACTTTCATCAGCATCCTGAACTTGGCAATCGTGAGTTCAGGACCGCTGGTGTGATCGCATCTCATCTGGAATCACTGGGGATGGAGGTCACCACTGGCGTGGCACACACGGGTGTCGTTGGTATTCTGCACGGTGGTCGACCCGGGCCCGTGGTTGCGCTGCGCGCGGACATGGATGCGTTGCCTGTGGAAGAGCAGGTGGATCTGCCGTTTGCCTCACAGGTGCGCACCGAATACAACGGTCAGGATGTCGGTGTGATGCATGCCTGTGGTCATGATAATCACATGGCCATCCTGATGGGTACAGCCTCTGTGCTTGCGGGTATGCGAGATGAGCTGCCCGGTACCGTCATGTTCATCTTTCAGCCAGCCGAGGAAGGCGCTCCCGAAGGCGAGGAGGGTGGTGCCGAACTGATGCTGAAAGAAGGTCTTTTCGACGAGCTGCGCCCTGATGCCGTGTTCGGCCTGCATGTCTGGCCGATTCCGGCAGGACAGATTGCGGTTCGTGAAGGTGGCACCATGGCATCCAGCGACTCCTTCCGGATTCGGGTGCAGGGGCAGCAGACCCACGGCGCAGCCCCATGGGCGGGCATCGACCCGATTGTGATTGCCTCTCAGATCGTACTGGGCCTGCAGACGATTCCCAGTCGCCAGCTGGATGCCACGCTGACGCCATCGATTGTGACCGTGGGGGCCATTAATGGCGGTCTGCGCAGCAACATCATCCCGGATTCAGTAGAAATGATCGGCACACTGCGTACCTTTGATGCCGAGACACGCCGTCAGATCCATCAGCGTGTTGAGCGAACGGCAAAACAGATTGCAGAAAGTGCTGGAGCAAGTGCTGAGGTCGATATTTCGCTGGGTTATCCGGTTACCAACAACGATCCGGCCCTGACTCGGCGCATGTCGTCGACACTGCAGCGTGTAGCGGGTGAACGATTTACCGAGGCATCACTGATTACTGGTGCGGAGGATTTCTCCTACTATGCCAATGAGGTGCCAGGTATGTTCTTTTTCCTGGGTATTGCCGCCGATGACCCTGCCATGGTTTATCCAAATCACTCACCGTTCTTTTATGCCGATGAGCGGGCTTTGCCGGTGGGCGTGAGTGCCATGACGGCGCTGGCACTGGATTTTCTGAACGGAAATTAGGAGCAACGCACTAGCGCCGTAGCCACTGTGTTAGTTTGTGCCAGATGCGCAGTGCCGGATAGACGTTGACCACACTGTAATGAAAAGGTCGCTTGACCGGCACTGAGCACTGCAGAAAATCTTCTGCTACTGGCAGTATCTGCAGGTCACGGCTGCGCATGCTGGCCACCTGCTCAGCTGTCATGGGCAAAAATGCTTTGGGCTCGGTGCCCGCCCATCGCTCTGCCAGTTGTACGGCTCGGGTTTTGTGTTTGCCCCGGTAAACGGGAACCTCTGGCAGGAACATTGCGACCGGGTGTGGCCAGATGCCCATTTTGCCAAACAGCGGAGCCGCCTGATCAGCATTGGCCGCCTCGCCTTCTACAAACTGCCAGTCTTTGGCTTTCAACCTTCCCGCATGGGCGATGACGCCGTCCACATAGCTCAGGTCGCGCTGTGTCTTCTTCTCGGGCTGATGACGGAAATACACAGGAAAATTGTCTGCCAGCTGTGTGATGCGTCGGTCGCGTCGATGGCGCCGGCCACGCAAAAACATGGGGTGCAGAAACGCAGCATCCGGGTACTGCGCAAAAAACGCCTCGATGTAGTCCTGATCCTGTTGATCGATATCACGGACCACCTGCATATCATCCTGAATAAAAAACACCAGCTCGCTGCGGCTGTTGTCCAGGGCCAATTGCATATTATTGTAGAGGCCACCATGTCGTGCGCCGTCCTTGACCTGACCCAGCATGAGCTCAACACCGGGCGGTAAAGCCGACAGATAAGCTTGTGTGTCCGGACAGGTGCTGCGATCATCGACAATACAGATGCGGCTGTCTGGTGCGTGTCGCAACAGCGAATCGACACAGTTTTTAAGGAAGTCGCCGCGATTGTAGGAAAATACAAAAATGTCCATGCAGGTCCAGTGATTGGCAGTGATTTTAGGCTGCGGCCATTTTACGGTGAATGGCGCCTAATTGCAGTCCTGCATGAGTAAATACAGGAGTGTTGCATGCTGAAGTGGGACCATCCCGCGCCTTTTATGCACGAATTGACGGTTACCCGTGCCGATATTGATGAGCTCGGGCATGTCAATAACGCAGCCTATGTGCGCTGGCTGGAAGCCTGTGCCTGGCGTCACTCCGAGTCACTGGGTCTGTCATTGGCAGAATATCGCGATCTGGATCGCGCCATGGTCGTGTTGCGTCACGAAATCGATTATCTGGCGGCGGCATACGAAGGCGACGAACTCGTGGTGGCCACCTGGATTGTAGAATCGGACGGGCGGCTGAAGCTGAGCCGGCACTTTCAGATTCAGAAAGCTGACAGGGGTGACACGCTGCTGCGTGCACGCAGTGCATTCGTGTGTATTGAGCTCAGCACTGGCAAGGCCAGGCGCATGCCGCAGGAATTCGTCAGTGGCTACGGCCAGGCGATGGTCAATATCAAAGGAGAGCCTTGATGGCATCTGGAAACAGCAGTATCACTAAATTAAGCCGCCGTGCCGCTCTGGCGGTTGGCATTGCCTGTCTGGGCTCAACGCTGGCACATGCACAATCTGCCCAGCAATTGCCGGATGGATTCAGTCTGTTATCAGAGCTGGCACCGGATATTCAGCAGGATATCCGGTATCGAGGCAACAACAATTTTCTTGGGCGTCCGGTTGCCGGGTACGGCGCCAACGAATGCGTATTGAGTACTGAAGCTGCCAATGCCCTGGCCGCGATTCAGCCACACCTTGCCGCGCTGGGTTTTGGGCTCAAAGTTTACGATTGCTATCGGCCCCAGCATGCCGTGGATGACTTTGTTGAATGGGCTCAACTGGTGTTTGATCAACGCATGAAGGCCAGCTATTACCCGGATGTGCCAAAGGCGGAATTATTTTCGCAGGGCTACATTGCCGAGCGCAGTGGTCATAGCCGCGGCAGCACGGTTGATCTGACGCTGGTGCCGCTGGACAGTGAACAGCCAGAGGTCGATGCACTGGCCCGCGACTACGATTGCCGGGCACCGGTTGCCGAGCGGGTGCCGGATAACAGTCTGGATATGGGCACAGCCTATGACTGTTTCGATGCCCTGTCGCATACATTCAATCCCGCGGTAGGTGATGCGGTGCTGGCGCGCCGTCGCATGCTGGTCAATATCATGAACACCGCAGGATTCGATAATTACGATCAGGAATGGTGGCATTTCACCTTGCGGGACGAGCCCTTCCCGGAGCAATATTTCGACTTCGCGTTGCCGCAGCATACTGGCACAGAACAATAATCAATAACCACAGAATCGGACGCAAAGATATGAATAAACTTATTTCTGCCCTTGGCATTGTCATCACGACCCTGAGCGCACAATCGGCGCTGGCCCAATCGACCTACATCCATGCCGGCAGCCTGTGGGATGGCAGTGGTGCAGATGCTCGCCAGCAGGTCACACTTATCGTGCAGGACGGACGCATCAACGCCATCGAAAACGGGTACCTGCAGCCGGGCGCCAATGACACTCTGATTGATCTGTCTGAGCGCACGGTGCTGCCCGGACTCATTGACCTGCATGTGCATATCGAAAGTGAAACCAGCCCGACTCAGGGACTTAATCGATTCACCAAAAACCCGGCAGATATTGCCTTCGACGCAGCGGTGAATGCACGCAAGACTTTACGCGCGGGCTTTACAACAATTCGTGAGCTGGGTGGCAGCGGTGTCAATATCGCTTTGCGCGATGCCATCAATCAGGGCAAAACCGAGGGTCCACGCATCATCACCGTCGGTAAAAGCCTGGCTACTACCGGTGGTCACGCTGATCCGACCAATGGCTGGCGCGATGACCTGATGGGTCATCCCGGACCGGGAGAAGGTGTGATCAACAGTGCTGAAGATGCCCGTGAAGCGGTTCGCCAGCAATATAAAAATGGCGCCGATCACATCAAGATTACCGCGACAGGCGGTGTATTGAGCGTGGCGGCCTCAGGTCAGAATCCGCAGTTCATGGAAGACGAACTGGAAGCGGTGGTTGCCACTGCCCGCGATTACGGTATGCATGTCGCGGCGCACGCGCATGGCAAAGAGGGCATGCTGCGCGCCATTCGGGCTGGCGTGCATACCATCGAGCACGGCACCTATATGGACGAGGAGGTCATGGCGGCCATGGTTGAGCATGGCACCTGGTATATTCCGACGATTTCGGCGGGTAAATATGTAGCCGAACAGGCGGAGATTGAGGGGTACTACCATCCGCTGGTGGTGCCAAAAGCACGTGAAATAGGCCCGCTGATTCAGGGCACCTTTGCGCGTGCTTATGAGTATGGAGTCAATATTGCCTTCGGTACCGATGCCAGTGTGTTCCCGCATGCAACCAATGCCATCGAGTTTCAGTACATGGTCGAGGCGGGCATGCCTGCCCGCGAAGCACTGTTGAGTGCAACCTCAGTCGCAGCTGGCGTGCTGGGTCTGGAGAATGAGATAGGTACGCTTAAACCCGGTATGAGCGCCGACCTGATTGCGGTCGATGGCGACCCGCTCAGCGACGTGACTGTGCTGCAGCAGGTCGACTGGGTCATGAAACAGGGTCAGGTCTACGACTGACCTTGCGTGCGCCGGTCATTCTTCCATCAGTTCAATGATGGCAGGGACCGGCGCATTGCCGTAACTCAAAAATTCGTTGTGGAATGCCTTCAGATCAAAGTCGTCACCCTGACGCTCCTTGACGCGTTCACGATAATCGTAAATCTCAGCATAACCAGTAAAGTAAGAGGTCAACTGAACCTGTGACAGCCGGATACGGCGCCATTTGTTCTCTGCTTCAGTCTGCTCCTGGAAAGCCTCATTCAGCATCATGTCCATGGCTTCGTCTTCAGTCATGCCCAGTACATGCACGGCATAATCCATGATGGCATTGGTGACGACGCGCAGGTTCCATTTGCCGTACATCAGCCACATCTCCGGCTCCTGATTGCCCCAGCCTTCCTCCAGCATCATGCGCTCGGAATACACGGCCCAGCCTTCAATCATGGCGCCGTTGCGCAGCAGGCTTTTGATCAGGCCGGACGACTTGTTACCGTGCACGAGCTGCGTGTAATGCCCTGGCACAGCTTCGTGAATGTTCAGAATCTGCAGCACCCAGTGGTTGTATTCACGCAGATAGCTTGCCGCCTGTTCTTCGGTGTAACCATCCAGTGGCGTGACGTTGTAATAAGTGTCTGCGGTCGGATTGAATGGACCCGGCGCACTGACAGAGGCGCCGGCACCACTTCCGCGCATGTACTCCGGTGTCTCCCGCACAACCAGGGGACGGCTGGGATCCTGATCCAGCAGGTCGTTCTCGGCCACAAACGCGGTCAGTTCCGGGATTTGCCGACGGATTTCCGCAAAGAACTCGTCTCTGGCGACATGCCGGTCAGATAGCAGATCAACGAGCATGCCTATGCGCTGCAATCTGTCGTCAGGCATTGCCGTATCGGGGAAGTAGCCTGGCCAAAGCTCGCGTGTGATCGCGTCCATGTCGTTATGCAGTCGCTCTTTTTCTGCGAGGGCCCGCTCGTACATTTCCCGCGCGGTGAAACCGGATTGTATATCGTAGCGAAATTTTTCTTCGTAAAGCTCGGCGCCGATGCGAAAGCCGCGCGCCTGCGGGTTGTCTGTCAGTAATTGCTGCAGCTGTTCCAGTTCGGTAATGAAGCCGTCCACCGTTTCCAGCGCCTGCACCCGAAGCTGTTCAAATCTGTCTTTTTCAGCCTGTTCCAGATTGGCTGCCATGACGCGCTCACGCAGTGACTCACCCAGCAGATTGCGGGTGCCCTGATTCTGCGTAATAGCCAGTTCGGTGTGGGGCAGCGTCGGATCACTGATATTGGCGCGGGCTGCCCTGTAGTACTCGGGCACCTGCTCCAGTCGCGCCATTATCGTACGCAGACGCTCCTCTTCCGGGGCGTATGGCGTCGTGAGTATCACGCCGATCGGACCCGCAACATTGTAGCTGGAGGGATCCCATTGCCAGTCACGAAACGCTGTCAGATACCACTGCATTGACTCCAGTTCATTGCGCAGCAGAGCCTGGTCAATGCGCTCGGAGGCGGTCAGTGTATCCACAGGGTACTCCGCCAGCTGCGCCAGTGCCTGTTCAGCAAAAGCCACGTCATCGGCGAAGCGCGCAGGCGTCGGCAATGTCACCAGATGCGCATTGTCGTAGCGCCCGGCGTACAGAGCCCATTCTGGGTTGCGCTCCAGCATTTCCATCATTAAAGACTCGCTGAATTGGCTGAATGACGCATTGTCAGCGTCACCGGGTTGCGCGACGCTCAGTGCACTGTATGCCAGCAGGATTGCAGCCAGGGTAATGGAACGCATAAGGAAGTCTCCGTAGGCCAGAAGTCGAGAGTCGATGGATTCCGAGCATAACACAACAGTATGAATCACGGACGCTGTCGCATCAGGTGATGCAATTGAGGACAATGATTTTCCAGCTTCGTATAGGACTGCCCGCATGTTTTGGTTATGATCAAAGCCATGAGCACTCGCGCACCTGACAGCAAACCCCGCGAATCAGCCCGGCGCGAGCCCACGCTGGATGGGCGGCGAATTGGCCTGAGCGAACTGAACCTTGGTGTTGAACCGAAGCGAGGTCGATGGCAGCGATGGCTGTACGCGTTCTCGCAGTTTCTGGCGGGTATGTACACCGGTGAAAGCTGTGCGGGAACGCCGCACAGCGAGCGCAGCACTTTCCGTCGTGATAAAGACAATGCACAGGCAGAGCCTGAGTCTGAAGACTCCGCCCGCGACAAACGACTCTGATATCCGAACGACGCAGTCAATAAACTGATTTAACAGTGATTTTTTACAAGCGCGGAATAAGCAGAACAACAGGAGCACATCAAAATGAGTCTTACGATACTGGTACGGGCGCTGGGACTTGCGGCGTTATGCCTGACGGTGACAAGTGTCGCTCAGGAAACCGCCACCCCCAATGGCGTGGTCGATAATCGACGATCCGCCATCGCCTTGAGCGGGGTGACAGTGTATGTGGGCGAGGGTGAGTACCGACCGGATGCGGCAGTGCTGATACGTGATGGCTCCATCGTTGAAGTCACCAGCGAAGATGACATACCGGAAGACTATTTTGTGATGCCACTGCCCGGTCGCTACGTCTATCCCGGGTTTATCGACCTGTACAGTGGTTATGGTTTGCCAGCGCCGGCTCGGCCAGCCGGAGGTGGCGGTGCCGAAGTGGTTGAATCCGGCCCCCGTGCGCTGAATGTCAACGATGCCATCAAATCGCACTACCGAGCAGTCATGGCGTTCGAACCGGCACGTGACGACCAGATTCCGCTGCGCCGGCAGGGGTTCACGACGGTAGCCAGCTTTATGGCCGATGGCATTGCCCGTGGTACTTCCGTTCTGGTCAATCTAGACCACAGTAACGCCAATGAAGCGGTGCTCGCGTCTGATGTGGCGGCCTACTACTCACTGGATAAAGGCAGCTCCAGGCAGACCGTACCCGTCTCGCTGATGGGTGCCATAGCACTGCTGCGTCAAACTTACCTGGATGCTGAGTGGTACGCTCAGCATGATCCACGCCCATTCGCCGATGAGTCACTGGAGGGCTGGTTGCGCACGCAGTCGCTGCCACAGATCATGGAAGTGGACGACTGGCACCAGGCACTGGCCGTGCACCGTGTTGCTGAAGAATTTTCCACCCGATATATCCTTAAGGTAGGCACTGACGCCTATCAGCAGGCTGCCCGACTGGCAGCCACCGGGGCACCGCTTATTGTCTCTGTCGACTATCCGGAAACACCGGAGGTCGCCGATCCTTTTACAGCCGACGATGTGTCATTCACAGAGCTCAAGCACTGGGAGCTGGCACCCTACAATCTGCGCCTGCTGCACGAGCAGGGCATACAGATGGCCATTACCCGCGCCGGATCCGGTGATGAATTTATTGCCAATCTGCGCAAAGCGGTGAATGCCGGACTGCCGGAGGCGGCGGCCATTGCGGCGCTGACCAGCGTTCCTGCGGCACTTATCGGTGAACAGCAACGGCTTGGCCACATCGGCGCTGGCGCGCTGGCCAATCTTGTTGTCAGCGATGGGCCGTTGTTCGACACGGATACCCGTCTGCTTGAGACCTGGGTAGCCGGCTCGCGCTATGTGGTATCCGAGCCATTGACTGAACAGGAAGGCCGATATCAACTGGCAACGCAGACTGCGACGGTGGATCTGGCGCTGCGTCTGGCTGATGGCCGTCTTCGCACACAGGTGCTGGACGGCGGCAGCGACACAGCTCTTGAAGGAGCAAGCGCCAGCGTGACGATTGCACAGGATCTCATTAATCTGACGCTGCGCATGCCCGGTGAAGCGCAGACCCTGCGTCTGAGTGGCTGGCCGACCGAGGATGGCTGGGAAGGCAGCGGCTGGACGCTGGCGCGAACCGGAGAATTACCAGCCGGCGAGGAGGCAGATGCTGAAGACGAAGCAGAGATGTCGACAGAGCTGCCTTCGCCGGTCATCTACCCTTTTGCTGCCTATGGCAGTGAGACATTGCCGACGCAACAGGCAACGCTGATACGTGGTGCGACAGTCTGGACCAACGAAGATGCCGGCACGCTGGTAACGGATGTATTGCTGCGTGATGGAAGCATCGCGGCCGTGGGTGACAATCTGCAGGCCGGTGATGCGGTAGTAGTTGATGGATCCGGCATGCACCTGACGCCCGGCATTATTGATGAGCATACTCACATCGCGTTGTTTGGTATCAACGAAGTGGCGACTAACTCAAGTATGGTGCGCATGACAGACGTCGTGGACTCCCAGGATGTAAACATCTATCGCAATCTGGCCGGCGGGGTAGTGGCGGCTCAGCAGCTGCACGGCTCAGCGAATCCCATCGGCGGTCAGTCCTCATTGATCAAAATGCGCTGGGGAGGAACACCTGAAGAATTACGGATTGAGGATGCTCCAGGATTTATAAAGTTCGCACTGGGTGAGAACGTCAAACGCAGCACCAACCCTGCGTCCATTCGTTACCCGCAGACCCGCATGGGAGTGGAACAGGTTTTTGCCAATGCCTTCAGCCAGGCGCGTGAGTATGAATCGCGCTGGCAACAGTGGAACTCTCTGTCCAACAGCGCACGTCGGGATGCGATCCGACCTCGCCGCGATCTGGTTGATGAAACCATGCTGGAAGTATTAAACGGCGAACGTTACGTGACGGCTCACTCTTATGTGCAGTCGGAAATCAACATGCTGATTCATATTGCGGACAGTTTTGATTTCACCATTAATACCTTCACGCACATTCTGGAAGGTTACAAAGTCGCCGACAAGATGGCTGCGCATGGTGCCGGAGGTTCCACTTTCTCGGACTGGTGGGCCTACAAGTGGGAAGTGCGTTATGCGATTCCCTACAATGCCGCACTGATGCAGCAGGCCGGTGTTGTTGTGGCACTGAATTCGGACGATGCCGAAATGTCCCGGCGCCTGAATCAGGAGGCCGGCAAGATGGTCAAGTATGGCGGTGTCAGTGAGTCTGATGCATTAAAGATGATTACGTTGAACCCAGCCAGGCTGCTTCATCTGGATGATCGGATGGGCAGTATCCGCGTAGGCAAGGATGCCGATGTTGTGTTGTGGGATCAGCATCCATTGTCCGTCTACGCGCAGGCGCAGACTACCTGGGTTGATGGCATCCCGTATTTCGACCGCGAACGTGACCGCGAGCTGCGTCAGTACATGGCCAGCGAACGAGAGCGCATCATCAATGTCATCTTGAGTGAACAGGAGTAATCGCATGAAAATCATAAACAGAGTAGTGCGCGTTGTACCTGTTGTGCTGGCCGTTTCAATGCTGCAGGCGATTGTTCCGCGGCCGGCTCCGGACCAGTCAGAGCCCATAGCCATCACCGGTGCTGTCATACATGTGGGAGATGGCACGGTGATCGAGGACGGCGTACTAGCCTTTGACCAGGGAGTCATCACCTACGTTGGTACTGACGCCAACAGTCCGGCATTTTTTAATCACCAGGTGATAGATGTGGAGGGGCGTCATATTTATCCCGGCTTTATTTTGCCTAACACGTCTCTGGGCCTGTCCGAGGTCAGCAATATCCGGGCAACCAATGATGTGGTGGAAACAGGGGATATCAATGCCAGCGTTCGTTCGGCAATTGCTTACAACACCGACTCAGAGTTGATTCCGACATTTCGTTTTAATGGCATCCTGACTGCACAGATTACGCCACAGGGTGGTCTGATTTCAGGCAGTTCCAGCGTAATGAAACTTGATGGCTGGAACTGGGAGGACACATTGCTCTCTGCTGACGGCGCCATGCATATGCACTGGCCCGCACGAACCCGGCGTCAGCGTAATGAAATCTCCGGTCAGTTCGAGACCGTGGACAACGAAGACTACGCCAATCAGGTGCAAGTGTTGCACGCACTGTTTCAGGATGCGATCACCTACACAGGTTCGCCGGTGAATCTGAATCTGGCCGCCATGCAGAATGTTCTGTCTGGCGAGGCGAAACTGTTCATTCACGCCAACGACGCACGTGACATCGTCAACAGTGTTCAATTCGCCAGGGACTACGAAGTGCCAGAAATTGTCATCGTTGGTGGCCGCGATGCCATGAAGGTCAAGGATCTGTTGCTGCAGGAATCGGTGGCAGTGATCTACGAATCAGTACATGGTTTGCCCGCGCAGTCCTGGTACGACGTTGACGAGCCTTTCAAGGTCCCATTCCAATTGCACGACGCCGGTATTCTGGTGGGTATTGGTGGTGGCGAGACAGCTCTGGATTCGCAGCGCAACCTGCCTTTCTTTGCCGGAACCGCCGCCAGCTATGGGTTGGACAGGGAAACCGCACTGGCCATGATCACGGAGCACAATGCGCGAATTCTTGATGTAGATGACCGCGTGGGCACGCTGGTCGTGGGCAAAGATGCAACGTTTTTCATCGCGGCTGGTGACGCGCTGGATATGCGCACCAATCAGCTTGATGAGGCCTTTATTCAGGGCAGGTTACTGGAGCTGCAGGGCATGCAGCAGGAGCTGTACGAGCGGTTCTACGAACGCTACGCAGGTCAGCCTATCGAGTAATCAGTGGTTCATCGGTGCAGCAAGAGAGGCGCAGTCTCCACGCTGCACGGAATAATTGATCAGGACAGGCCGTCAACAGATTAGCGTCTGAAGGAAGGGCGTGGCTCCATGGAGGTAGCGGTTGTTTATTACAATACTGGCATGGTTGATGTTTGGCCTGTCCATTCTGTTGTGTCTGGTTTCCACACTGGGTCGCTTGTCACATTATGAGTGGTGGATTCGCGCCTGCGAGTTTCCCCGCGTGCAGATCGCTGCTGTGGCGTGCATCCTGGTGGTCGGCGGCCTGTTGCTGGACAGCACCCAAACGCTGGCGGGTGTGGCGTTGTCGCAATGGACATGGGCGCTTGGCCTGATTGTGATGATCTATCAACTGTCGCGCATTCTGCCCTGGACAAGGTGGTGGCCTACTCAAATGGAGGACGCTAATGGAAAAGTGTCTGGCGAGCACTGCGTAACACTGCTGGTCGCAAATGTGCTGACGCCCAATCGCAATAGTGAAGGCCTGATCAATCAGGTGAAGCAGCATCAACCCGACATTCTGCTGGTGGTAGAGTCTGATCTGTGGTGGCAGTCGAAGCTCGATGAAGCATTCGGCGACTGGCACTCGATTGTCCGTGTTCCCCAGGACAATCTGTACGGTATGCATCTTTACTCCAGGCTGCCGCTGGAAGACGCCAAAGTTCATTACCTGATTGAAGATGACATTCCGTCGATTCGGGCCTGGGTAAAACTGCCGGGTGGCAAACGCGTGCGCTTCTACGCGCTGCATCCCCGGCCGCCGGCGCCCAATGAAAGTGAGGAGTCATTGTGTCGTGATTCCGAGCTGTTGCTGGTGGGTCAGCAGGTTTATCGCGACAAGGAGCCGGCGATAGTTGCCGGTGATCTCAACGATGTCGCCTGGTCGCGAACCACACGGCTGTTTCGCCGCACCAGTGGCATGCTTGATCCACGGCGGGGCAGGGGCATGTTCAATACATTCCACGCTGGGTACTGGTTCATGCGCTGGCCCCTCGATCATGTGTTCTGCACCGAACACTTTCTGCACAAGCGCATGCAGCGACTAGACTACTTCGGGTCTGATCATTTCCCGATCCTGGCGACTCTGTGCTTCCGTCCATCCGAGTCAGATCGTAATGACAAACCCAGTGCGAATGGCGAAGAGCGTGACGAAGCCCGCGAAATTATCGATGATGGCAAACAGCTCAGGAAAAGTCGTGGACTGGGCGATTCAGCCCTCGGGTAATACTTCTGACAGGTAGTGCGGACTGAACCCTGCAAACGTTTCGAGTCGTTCCAGATCCGGGATATGAGTTGGACTTTAGTATGTCGCCATGATCCGGCTGAATGAGCGATAGTTGACATGGATCAATGCTTGCGGCACGGTGTCCGATACAATGGCGTGGATAACTTCTTGGCAGGCTGGTTGTGTCCAATATGCAAGGAACCGTCCCTACAATGTTGCCGCTGCGTGCTCTGGTTATGCCCAGAGAAACCTGTCGGCAGCTTTCATCGAGTGAGCCAGGCGCACTCACGATTCTTTTTCGTTATGCGATCTGGCTGTTGCTGATGCCGCCTGTATTTGCCTGGCTGGGCGCCTACCAGTTTGGCTGGCGCCTCGGTGCGGATGAACCGCTTATGCTGCCGGCATCCAGCCTGGCACTGATCAGTGCGGGGTACTTTGCTGCACTGGTGTTCGGGTTTGTATCCACGGCGCTGATCAGCCAATGGATGGCAACCACCTATGGTGCAAACCGCCACCTCGGGCGGCATTTTGCATTCGTCACAATGGTTGGCGCGCCATTGGCCTTCGCCAGTCTCGCCCATCTTTTTCCGCACGTGTTTCTCAATGTTGTCATTCTGATTCCCGCGATGATGTGGAGCATGTACCTGTTGTATTCGGGCATTGCCACGGTGCTGGAAACGGTTCCGGAGCGTGGCATGTTGATGGCGTCGGCGCTGGTGGGCTGGTTGCTGGTGGCGGCGGTGTCACTGCTGGGTTTGAGTATGTGGTTGTGGGTGGCCGGCATCGGCCCCTCATTGGGAGTTTGACCGGATGGCAGCTGTTTACGAAGAAGGTATCAGTACTCTGAAGGCTGTACAGGCAGAAATCTATCGTGACAAAGTTGTGTTGCGTCTGGTGCAGTTTTCCATTGTCTGGGCGATCGTGGCGATGGGCGCTGGGGTTTACATTTCGGCGGAGCTGTTGTGGCCCTGGCTGGATTTTGGGCAGCCCTGGCTTTCATTTGGACGTCTGCGTCCGCTGCATACCAATGGCGTCATTTTCGGGTTCGGCGTTTCTGCGCTGATGGCGACGGCATTCTACAGCGTGCAACGTACCAGCCATGTGTCACTCTTTGCGCCCCGATTGGCCTGGTTCTGTTGTTACGGCTGGCAGCTGACGGTGCTGCTGGGTGGACTTTCGCTGCTGGGTGGCTGGACATCCAGCAAGGAATACGCTGAGCTGGAATGGCCGTTTGATATCGCCATCGCGATACTGTGGGTGTCATTTGGGGTTGTGTTTTTTGGTACCCTGGTAAAACGTCGTATCCGACCCATTTACATCTCCAACTGGTTCTATGGCGGTCTGATCATCGTTATCGCCATGCTGCACATCGTCAATAACCTGGCTCTGCCGGTGACGCTGGGCAAGTCCTACTCGCTGTATGCTGGCGCGCAGGATGCCGTCGTTCAATGGTGGTACGGTCACAATGCTGTTGGCTTTTTGTTGACCGGCGGCTTTCTCGGCATGGTCTATTACTTCCTGCCCAAGCAGGCGGGTCGCCCGATCTGGAGTTATCGACTATCCATCGTTGCTTTCTGGGCCTTTGTCTACACTTACATCTGGGCAGGCCCCCACCATCTGCATTACAGCGCCATCCCGGAATGGGTGCAGTCGCTGGGTATGGTAATGAGCATCATTCTACTGGCACCCTCGTGGGCAACCCTGATCAACGGCATCATGACCGTCAGTGGCGCCTGGCAGAAGCTGCGCACAGACCCGGCATTGAAGTTTATAGTGCTGGCACTGGCGTTTTATGGACTGGCGACTTTTGAAGGTCCGATGATGGCCATTCGCAGCGTTAACGTGGTCAGTCACTTTACTGACTGGACCATCGGTCATGTGCACTCTGGTGCGCTGGGCTGGAATGCCATGATCACCTACGGCACATTTTACTTTCTGATACCAAGAATGGCGGGACGTCCGCTTTACAGTACACCATTGGCCAATCTGCATTTCTGGCTGGCACTGGCCGGCACCATGCTTTACATCATGGCGATGTGGGCGGCCGGCGTTTCTCAGGGACTGCTATGGCTGAACCTGGATGAAACGGGTGAACTGCGTTTCAACTTTACCGACATCATGGCAGGCATGGCTCCCTATTATGGACTGCGACTATTGGCCGGTTTGATCTTTCTGCTGGGCACCTGCCTGATGGCATGGAATCTGTTCATGACCATCAGAGGGCGGGATCCAGTCGAAGTCAGTGCACCCGACGTTGACCCGCTTTACGAGGTGAAACGATGACTGGCATGTCTCTGCACAAGAAGCTCGAGGAAAACACCGGGCTACTGATTTTCGGGATTCTCGTGGTATCTGCCATCGGCGGGCTGGTGCAGATTTTACCCGTGCTAAACCAGGAATCTCTGGAAACACCAACTGGCAGCACACAGCCATATTCTGCTGTGGCACTCACGGGGCGCGACATTTACATTCGTGAGGGCTGCTCGGTATGCCATACGCAGCAGGTAAGGCCACTGATCGCAGAGGTCGAGCGCTACGGGCCCTACTCACGGTCGGGCGAATTTGTCTATGACCGTCCTTTCCTGTGGGGGTCTAAACGCACAGGGCCGGATTTGCATCGCCTGGCAGGCAAATATTCTGATGACTGGCATCGTGTCCATCTGCTTGATCCAAGGTCAGTTATTCCGGAATCGATCATGCCAGCCTATCCATGGTTGGAACACGCCCCGGCATCCGGGGTGGGTGATATTCAGAAAAAGATGCAGGTCCTGCAGCGTCTGGGCCATCCATACACGCAGGAGCAGATTGAGGCGGCTCCACAACAATTGGAAGGACTGACAGAACTCGACGCGCTTGTCACTTACCTGCAGCAGCTTGGAAGTGCTGTTTCTCGAGAGGAGGCGCCATGACACTTTTCATATTCGTTGGCGATATGCTGGTCATGTTTTTTATGGTGACAATGATAGTGTGGTTGACAGCGGGCGTGGGTAAATCCAGAGCACAGGAAATCAGCAGAATCCCGCTGGAGGATGAGAACTACAATGGCTGATATGCCCGGAGATTTTTGGAGTGGCTGGATCATGGTGCTGACGCTGGTGTCGGCGGCCGTGGTCGGGTGGCTGATCTGGAGCGTGTATTTTTCGCCGACGCCGCATGAGCCGGAAGAAGAATTAAACGAACCCGTGTGGGACGGCGATATGCGGGAGGGCAACGCCCCGGCACCCATGTGGTGGTTCTGGCTGATTCTCGGCGCCACCGTATTCTCTGTCGGTTACCTGATGCTGTATCCGGGGCTCGGCTCCTTCAGTGGCATGCTGAACTGGTCGCAGGACGCCCGGGTCAGCAATGCCTACGAGCACTATCAAAACCAGTTTCAACCAGTCCGTGAGGAGATTCTGGCCACCTCGCTTGATGATTTGCAGTCCAGCTCAGGGCGCATGAATACCGCCTCGCGCCTGTTTGCCCGTGAATGCGCAGCATGTCATGGACGTGATGCCAGCGGTCAGCTGTCAATGTTTCCTGATCTGACCGATCAGGAGTGGCAGTGGGGCGCCACTGCCGAGCAGGTGGAACAGACTCTGAGGAGTGGCCGTCGCGCTTCCATGCCTGCATGGTCAGGCGTCGTGGAAGAAAGCCAGCTAGAACCCCTGGTCGATTATGTAATGGCGATGGATGGCAGCGATTCTGACCAGATGCCAGGGCGTGCGGTTTACATGACCTACTGTGTCGCCTGTCATGGCGCACAGGGAGAGGGTAATGTTCTGTTCGGCGCGCCCTCCCTGCGAGACGATGACTGGCTATACGGCGGCGACCGCGCGAGCGTGCTGGCATCCATTACCGCTGGTCGGACGGGTGTAATGCCAGCATTTAATGATCGCCTGAATGACGCGCAGATTCGCTTACTGGTCGCATGGTTAACACGCGAGCAGTAAGCCTGCCGGATAATGTGACCTACTGGTTATCCTCATCATCGAAGTCTTTGCCTTTTTTGGCATTGGTCTCAGCGCGCTTGTCATCAACTTTTTTAGGTTCACTGTTGTCGCTGACAATTTTCTGCTCACCAATTGAGTGGATGGTGATCGGCGCTGCCGGCGCATTGCCGTCTTTGTCTTCGCCAAAATAGAGCGTCATGTGTGGGAACGGGATCTCTATGCCAGCTGCATCCAGACGATACTTGACCAGCCGGTTGTAGGCGCGTCCGATACGCCATTGTGAACCTGGCAGGGTTTTGATGCGAACGCGAATATTGACGGAACTGTCAGCCAGGGCGGTAACACCATTGACCTCGATTTCCTCCAGAATGTCGTTTTTACAATCGTCATCGGCCATAAGCTCTTCAAAGGCCTTGCGCAGTTCTACAATCACCGCATCAATATCTTCACGATAGGCTACTCCGTACTCGCCTACATGATAGGCAAATTCACGCATGTAGTTGGATACGGTATCTACCGATGAGAATGGGATCAGGTGATAGGTGCCGGATAGATCTCGTAGCCCCAGGGAGCGGATGGTGAGTTTTTCCGCGACGCCGGTAATACCGGCGGCTGTTACGACATCGCCGCTATTGATGGCGTTTTCCAGCTGAATAAAGACACCAGTAATGATGTCCTGCACCAGCTTCTGGGCACCAAAACCAATGGCCAGACCCAGCACCCCGGCACCTGCGATCAGAGGGCCGATATTAATACCGATTTCTGACAGTACGACCATCAGGGTCATCACAACCAGGGTGATCGACACAGCATTGCGGAAGATCGTCAACAGGGTTTTCTCACGCGCGCTGGGTCCGCCACGGGAAGAATCAGGGTTCAGTCGCTGCTCTATCCAGCTAGCCAGGGCAATCCATACACCAAGTGCCAGCAGGATGATCAAGGTTACAGAAATGGCTGTACCCAGTGTGTTGATGCCGGCATCCGATGCCAGCCATGCGGGCAGGTTGAACAGGCTCCAGGCGTCCGCCACAAAGCCGAGCACAACAATCAGGATGACCAGTCTGACACCCTTCATGATCGCAGGCAGGAATCCATTAAGCCGGTCTTCCAGCAAGGGGAAACGTGCCCTTGTTTCATCACTTAACTGGAAGCCACGACCCACCAGCTGACCCAGCACCACTGACAGGAACAGGCCCAGACCGATTGCCACCAGCGTCTGCAATGAGGCACGCAACATAAAGGGCAGAGCATCTTCGGGGCGTGCGATGGTCACCAGTGTCATCGCTGCCAGATAGGCAATTGCAACCACGAACCAGCTTTTGCTCAGCATGCCCAGCAAGACGCGATTGAATGTCATTTCTGCATTCTGGGAAAGCTCTGTGAGTTTATCGGTGATGCGGGATTTGTTTTGCAGAAGAATGGCCAGTGCGTACAGGAACGCCAGCAGCATCACAATCAGGGCAGTCAATTTGCCGACGGCAGGCGTAAGTAATTCATTGGCCAGCGGCACCAGAAACAATATGCCGTAACCGATGAAACCAACCAGCCTGGACAGCCAGGCGTGCCAGTAATGCGCCTGTTCGGCGCTCAGCGGCAGCATGCGAAGACCGTCATTTCGGGCGGCAAACAATACTCTGATCAGTGCGCGCGTGATTTCGATGATCAGAAACGCATTCAGGAACAGCGACTGCTGAATGTCCATTTCGCCAGAGTTGCCAGGTACAAACAGCGCAACCAGGTAGCCGCCCACATAGGCGAGTGGGATCACTACAAGATCCAGCAGGGCGGCACCACCCACGGCAATTGATTTGTGCAGCATACGACTGCCGCCGGTATCTTTCAGTGCCCAGCGATCAATCGCGGTGAATACCGGTCGAGCCATCAGTCTCAACACAAGGAATAGCGACACAGCCGCCGCGATGACAAGCAGCAGCCCCATGGCATCACTGGTCAGGTTGTCGACCTGCACAGCCTGCTCGCCAGTGACCAGGTCAGTTATTGACTGGAAAGCCTCCATGGATTCAGCGACCAGATTCTGTGCCAGCTCACGTGTGGCACCAGCAATTTCCTGCACCGGAGAGCCAGAGGCTTCTTCCTCGGCTGAAGATTCATCTGTTGTCGGATCCTCGCCGGCTGCCAGGGCACGCAAGTCACTGATTAGCTGCTCTCTGGCTTGCTGATCCTCGAGGATATCTGCCAGGTAGGCATAGGAATTGTCAGTGCCGGAGTCGTTCTCGGTAGCGGTTTCTGCGGCCGTTGACAGCGCCGGCTGTGCGTTGGCGAGGCCAGCGACCATCAGTATGCAGAAACTGGCAATGATGGCGATTATTTTGGCCGGTGTCAGATGCGTCACTATGCGATCTCCATGTGGTCGTTGTTTTCTATGTTGCAGATGCTGAACAAGCCTAAGGTCTGGCAGGCCAATTGGCAAATCTGCGGCTTCAGGTAATGCGCTTGACAATACTGTGTGACGTACAGCATTA
Organism: Pseudohongiella sp. O18; assembly: GCF_021729085.1. Classification (GTDB taxonomy): domain Bacteria; phylum Pseudomonadota; class Gammaproteobacteria; order Pseudomonadales; family Pseudohongiellaceae; genus Pseudohongiella. The sequence goes on from NZ_JAJSAR010000002.1 coordinate 300,260, forward strand.
TTACTGTGTCGCGCACAGTAAGCGAATGCCGGGCTCTGCTGACGCCTGAAAAATCAGTAGAAGCCGGGTACCAGGTTAAGTACGGATCTCTCGCGAGCTGGATCATGTAATGCAGCAGCCCTGAGGCAGAGTCCTTTAGAGAGGTAGCACATGAGTGAAGATCGTTTGGAGGCCATGCGCCTAGAATTGCGACGCGGCAGCCTGGCATTGATTGTCCTGACTGCGTTGCGTCAAGAGCACTATGGCTACTCGCTACGTCAAAAACTGCAGGCTGACGGACTGGCCATCGAAGAGGGCACCCTGTACCCGCTGGTGCGCCGGCTTGAGAGTCATGGCCTGCTGGATAGTCGCTGGAGTGATGAACAGGGCAGGCGGCGACGTTACTACAGGATGTCGGTAGATGGACAGAAGGTTCTCAATGCATTGAAGCAGGAATGGCAGACACTCAATAAGGTCATGCACACCGTACAGGAGTCATCATCATGAACTGGATCGATCGCTACGTGGCAGAAATCAAGCGCTACCTGCCAGCAAAAAATCGCGATGATGTCGCGGAAGAACTGCAGTCGTTACTGGAAGAGGAAGTGCTTGAACTTGAGGCGGATCGCGAACGGCCGCTGACTGACGCGGAGTGGCATGACCTGCTGCGGGAGTTTGGACATCCCATGCAGGTAGCTACACGCTATGGCGCCAATGGTGCACTGGTCAGTGCAGCTTTATATCCACTGTATCGCAAAGTGGTCACTTATCTGCTGGCTGCGACTGCACTCATTTATGTGGTTGCAATTGTCTGGAGCATCGTGGCGGATGTCACATGGGGGGTGATGACTGAGCAGCGTGCTGTCAATCTGGGGTTTGGCTTCAGTGAGGCCTGGTCATTTGCTGTGAACTGGCTGGTGTTCATCACGCTGGGATTTCATATTGCGGATCGCTACCTGGTAAATGCCGGCACACTGCAGCGATGGAATCCGGATTCGCTGCCACCAGCAATGGCTGAGCGCGAGACGCTGCTCTCGAGCATCCTGGTCAGTATTCTGGTGGCAGTATGGCTGGTCATACTGCACCGGTTGTCACCAGAATTCAGTGCGGCGGTATTGTCCGGTGAACAGGATAATCGTTTTATCACGCTCATCGGCTGGTTGAAAATTCAGGCGGTAGTGGTACTTGCCGTGTATCTTGTTCTTCTGTTCAAACCCCACTGGACCAAGGGCAAGCGCGCAATGATCATGGTGGCAGACGCACTGACAGCATTTGGCATCGCGCTTTGTCTGTCAATGCCCGCGGAGGCCCTGCTGCAGGCATATCCACAATTGCCAGAAGGTCTGTTGCGCGTCAGCACAATCGTTCTCTGGATCTGGGTTCTGGGGCTGCTGGCGGATCTACTGGTGCAGGGTTACAAAGTGGTACAGCGGCGCTGACGTATCAGCGCCGCCTGGTCCATGAACCCTGATCGCTCAGATCAGCCCAGCAGAGTCGAAGGTAGTTCCGGAATGCGCGCCACTATGACTTCACGTCGTGCCCGACTGATGCCATAAATGATTCGCTCGCCTCGGGCATTGCGGTCCCAGGCCCATGACTGACCTTCAAAGGGCACATCAATGGTGGTCACATACTCAAGCGTGACACCCTGTCGGGGCAGGCGAAGTACATAAAGTTCGGCCGCGTCGTGGCCGGTCACATACAGTAAGCCGTCGTCGCCCCAGTCTCCGCCGGAACAGGCACTGTCGCCCCAGGTCGCAACGATCTGGGGCGGAAACAGCCATGACTCCAGCATCTGCCATTTATCGTCGAACTTGCCCACGTGCGTCCAGCGCTGATCAAATCCCGGAGTGGTTCCATTGTCGTTGTAGTTGGCAAAACATGCCCACCAGAATCCCTGGTGCCGGACTGCCCAGGTCAGCGATCCAAGGCGTATACCCAGGCTGTAGGTCGCCACGGGTTGCAGGCTGTTTCTGTCATAGGTTTCCAGTGAACTGGCCATTGGCAGTTGCGGAAAGTTAGAGTGCGCCACGACCAGTTTGTCACCGTCGACCCAGCCGGCATTCAGGTGGATGATGGCGCCGTCGCGAGGACCCATCCATTCACCGACCAGTGCGCCTGTGTCCTTGCGATGCTTGACCAGTGCATGATTGCCGATACCGTAGAAGTGATCTGCATCGACTGCCACGCCCTGATTTGCATGGCTGATTTGCCAGCGTTGCAGTTCGTCAGCGACCAGGCCGTGTTTGGTAAGACCAGGGTTTGTTTCTGCTGCCGCGTCAGTTGACGCAGCAGCAGCGGCAGGGCGTGCCAGACTTGATACTCCGGTACCAATGGCGAGCGCACCTGCGGTAGCGCCCAGTGTCAGCAAGACCTGACGACGAGTGACAGTCGCCTCGGGCATTGAGTTGTCATTATGCATAATCAGAACCTCCGGGTAAGCTGAATGTTCCAGCTGCGGCCGGACAACAGTGACTGACTGACAGATGGGTCATAACCAAAATTGTCTGAGGACAGCGGTGGTTCTTTGTCGGTCAGGTTGATGACACCCACGCGCACGCGCGTGTCGCGCAGCAGGGGCGAGGCAGTGTTATCGAACTGGTAACCTACAGTCAGGTTGTAGGTGACGAAGCTGTCGATTACACGGCGATAAACGGTTCTACCCTGCGTAAAGAACGGCTCGATGTAGTCGGGCTGGCCCAGAGACTCATACACGGCCTGGGTGGTTGTTGCCCCAGTGTCATGTGTCTCACCTACATGATAGATACCCAGGCCCGCATTCCATGCGCCATTGCGCCAGAAGATATTGCTGGTGCTGCGCCATTTCGCTGCACCATTGCCATACAGCTGGTTGTTGACGGTTGGTTCGACGTTAGCTGGCGCCAGCGTATCTTCAGCCTTGTTCAGGTAGGCCCACTCGGAACTGAAAACCATGTCACCAAACGACAGGCCTCTCAGTTCGTACCGGAAGCCAAAGTCGACACCACTGTGCTCGCTGGTCGACAGGTTCAGGAAGGGGCGGTTGCGCGAGAAGATGCGTCCGGCAGGCGCGACAGGGTTGTTCGGGTTTGCTGCGTTGTAGGCGGCAAACGCTGCACGGTCTTCGGGTGTCAGCGCAAAACGCTCGACATCGCGATCGCCTTTATAATTTGCAGTGCCACTGCCCAGATCAATCTGGTCAGCAGGCACACCTGCGGCCAGCTGTTGCTGAGTGTAGGCGCGCAACAGTGCGGTGTCACTTTCATTGATCTGAGCCACACTACGCTGGCCCAGCAGATTGCTGCGACGAATGCGCCACCAGTCGACATTCATGGTGAGACCATCCATAAATGGCGCATCGAATACCAGTCCTACGGTGTCACCCTTGGATTCCTGGGCCATGAGGTCCGGGTTGCCACCAAAATAGGTGCGCATGACGTAGGGACCTTCATTCAGTGCGGGGTTGCGGTAGGCGTCAATATCGCCAGCACCAGCGGTGATGGTCCAGCGCGGGCTGGTATACAGAGCTGCCAGACTGGGCGCCATGAATCCTTCATTGCGCGAGGCGCGCAACATCAACCAGTCAACAGGTTTCCAGTTGACGCCAACTTTTGGTTTGGTCGTATTACCAAAGTCGCTGTACTGTTCGGTGCGAGCCGACACATTGAGTTCCAGTCGGTTCATCAGCGGTATGTCTGCATCCTCATTAATCAGCGGTATCATCACTTCAGCAAAGGCGCTGGTGACGTCACGGCTGCCAAATACATCAGGACGTGGCGGGTGAAGCAGGAAATCATTGTTGGTTGTATCCAGTCCCGAGCTTGCAGGGTTCTCACCACTGAAAGGGGGACGGATGTCTTCCAGATCTTCGCGACGGTGTTCAACGCCAAACGCAGCCATGACATCACCACCCCACCAGCTGAACAGAGTGCCTGAGGTCTTTGCGTCGAAGCTGGCGATATAGCTTTGTGCTTCGCGCGCAAAAGTGTCGCTGAATGAATCTACGGTCGCCTGCGGATTGTTGTAGGGTGCGTCGGCGACGACAGCGTTGCCCTGGACCCGAAATGTGTAACCGAATGGGTTGTAGGCACTGGCATCTGTGCGGCCAATGGCGTCCTGAAGCAGGCTTTCGCGCACGTCAGGGTAGGCTTCATCATTGCCGTTGACCTGGTTGTAGAACAGCGATGTTTCCCAGGTCCAGGTGGCGCCAAACGACCCCTTCAGGCCAGTAGCAAAGCGTACAACATCGGATTCAGTTGTGATCAGTTCTGGTGACAGCCCGGCCAGCGTCATCTGAGTAAAGCTGACAGTACGTGGCTGACCAGTCAGTCGCGGCGTACCATCTGCGTTCGCCAGGCCGGCAGGGTGATAGAAACGAGATCCGTAAGGGTTGTAGGGATTGTCGATCGGCATGACCATCAGCTTGTCTGAGGTTGGTGCATTCAATGCCAGTGGCTGACGTTTCATGGTTGATTCAGCCATGTAATAGCCAGCTTCGGCAAATACGGTGACAGAAGGCGAAATGTCGTATTCACCAGCCAGGTAGGCATTGCCGCGCTTTACTTCCGGTGAGGCGAAACCAAACTGATTCAGGTCGAGGAAAAATTCGGGATTATTGGCACGTGAAGGGGCGCTGTTGGTCAAAGTTGGTGCGCCGTTCACTGGTCTAAAGTAGTTGTTCGCTGTGCTGCTGCCAATTCGGAAAGTGGGCCAGTAGCCTCGCGCAGAGCGTCCATCAAAGCTGCCGCCCAGGTTGTTGAACGGGGCTGGTACCTTGTCGCTGTTAAAGGAAGTACGACTGAAATCCCGTTCACTCAGGGCAATGCTATCCCGGTTCAAAGCTTCAATGCTGCCGATAAAACGGCCGCGACCGTTAGCCAGGTCGGTCGAACCAAAGGTCAGTGCCAACTGTGTGTTCTCACCGCCGCCGTGTTCAGTGCCGCCTTGCTGCAGCGATACTTCAACGCCATCAATCTCGCGCTTCATGATGTAGTTGATGACACCGCCAACGGCGTCTGAACCATAAATTGAGGATGCACCATCGCGCAGCACTTCAATGCGCTCAACCCCTTGTGTTGGCAACTGGTTCACGTTGACTGCCTGCGACAGGCCCGCCGTCATCGGGTTAATGGACATGCGTCTGCCATTGACCAGGACCAGTGTTGCAGTGGCACCCATATTGCGCAGATTGATGTTGGCGTTGTCGCCGCGGGCGCCAGACGACCCGAGGCGGGTCTCGTTTTCTGGCAGGTTTACCACCGACGGTAACGAGGTCAGCAGGTCAACGGGCAGAACAGCTGCCCTGACCTCCATGGCTTCTTCGCCAATAACTGATACAGGCACGGTGCCATCGTTTTCTGCACGGCGTATGTTTGAACCGGTCACCACCACTTCCTGAATTTCAGGAATGGCGTTGCTTGTCGGGGTTTGTGCTATGGCTGCAGAACCCGCTCCAAGCAGCAGTCCGGTCACACTAAGCTGCACTAGCATTGCCAGTGGTCGTTTGCCGAAACCTGGAATATTAAGGGATTTGCTGGTCTCCACAGAGACCGGGACTTCCGCCATGTGTGGGAATGGCTTGTTCATGTTATGGACTCCAAAGGCGTGGTTGAAATAGACTGATTTCTAATTTCCGAAGAGGGCCGGAAGTAATGTTTTACGATCCGGCTGGGTGCCGGAAGCCATGGAGATTAGCCTGACTTGGTGACAGATCAGTGGCGGTTATGTGGCAGCTCAATGAATTTTTTGTGAATGACAGATTGGTGACGGGAAGGGCGATCGCAACTAGGGACAGTCCAGATGATTAAAGGTATTATTTGGGGCAAGACACTTTCGTTCGCAGCACTGGCAGGCAATTCATGGCAACAAAACCCAGTATTCACAAATTCACGATTGCCCTCAGTGATCTGGACAGGGAATATTATGATTCCCTGAACCTGACGGTTGCCAGGCACCCGTCAGAGACACTAGAACGCATGCTGGTCCGCGTGCTGGCTTACTGTCTCAATGCCAGTGAGCAACTTACTTTCTGCAAAGGGCTCAGTGACACAGATGAGCCTGACGTCTGGGCAAAAGACCTTAATGGCGGTATTGCGCTCTGGATCGATGTGGGTGAGCCGGCTTTCGATCGCATCAAGAAGGCCAGCCGTCTGGCGCGCGACGTCAAGGTTTATGCTTTCAACACTAAATCTGCTGTCTGGTGGAGCCAGCATCAACAAGAGTTCGCCGGGCTCAGGGTATCGGTCAGTCGATTCCCCTGGGCGCCTCTTCAGCAACTGGCCGAGGTCTTGCAGCGAACCATGGATATGTCAGTAACCATTTCCGGTGGAACCGTCTATGTCGCTGCCGAAACAGGCGAGTACGAGTTTGCGCTGGAAGAGCTGCAGACAGTTAACTAGATCAGTCATTCATCCAGGCAGAATCAGTAAGGGGCCAGGTCATGCATATTGAGGGTATCAGGGAAAACAGAGTCGCAGTGAGTCTGAGTAACGGGGTCGCCCATGTGCGCTTGAACCGACCGGACAAGCGCAACGCACTGGACGATGATCTGTTTTTGTCACTGGCGGCGGCTGGCGAAGCATTGAAAACCATGTCAGGACTGAGAGCTGTTGTTTTGTCCGGAGAAGGCGAGTCGTTCTGCGCAGGGCTCGATTTTGCCTCGTTCAAGGGAATGTCTGAGCGCGACGGAGAGACCTCCACAATCGGCACCATGGTGTCCAGTGACAGCATCACGCATCTCGCCCAGCAGGTCTGCTGGGTATGGCAGGAAGTGCCGGTGCCTGTAATCGCCTCACTGCATGGACATGCGCTCGGCGGAGGCATGCAGATCGCACTGGGCGCAGATATTCGGATTGCCCACCCGGGCACCCAGCTGTCAGTCCGCGAAGTCTACTGGGGCCTGATCCCCGACATGACAGGTACACTGATGCTGGGTAGTCTGGTGCGGCCGGATGTCGCGCGCGAACTGGTATACACAGCACGTGTGCTGACGGCAGCGGAAGGGCATGGCCTGGGACTGGTCACACGGCTGTCAGATGAGCCTTTGGTGGAAGCGCAGGCGCTGGCTGCAGAAATTGCCAGTCGCAGTCCGGATGCGGTCAGAGCTGCCAAGCGTTTGCTGACACGACAGCTCAGGCAGCAGGCTGCAGAACAGTTTGCGGCCGAACGGGAAGAAATTCATCGCCTGATTGGTTCAGCCAACCAGAACGAAGCAGTGGCGGCCTACTTTCAGAAAAGAGCACCGAAATTTCAGGATGTCTAGATAGTCTGTGGATCGGAGCAAGCAGAAGAAAGATGGTACCGGAGGCCGGACTCGAACCGGCACGCTTTTAAGGGCATCGGATTTTGAATCCGACGTGTCTACCAATTTCACCACTCCGGCAGGATGTGTGCTTGTGCAGAAGGGCGCCATTATAACAACATTGCAACATCTGACAATGGCTGTTTCGCAGCCTCCTGTGGTGCTGTCAGAGCTTGGCAAGCTTCGACGAATCGGGCAAACTTGCCGCCCTTATGAAACTATCCGACTTTGATTATCAACTGCCTGACGAGCTGATCGCTCACTACCCTGCGGCCAATCGCAGTGGCAGTCGCATGCTGTGTCTTGATCGCAACAGCGGCGCTGTTTCCCACCACGTGTTCAGCGACATTGTGAGCATGCTGCAGGCCGAGGATCTGCTGGTATTTAACGATACCCGGGTGCTGCCCGCTCGCCTGCATGGGCAAAAGGCAACCGGCGGCAAGGTTGAAGTTCTGATTGAGCGGCTGCTGAGCGAACACGAAGCGCTGGCTCAGGTGCGTGCCAGTAAATCACCCGGCCCCGGTATGCAGCTGATACTGGAGGCAAGTGACAACGATGCCGGGCTGACTGTGGAAGTGCTCGGTAGACAGGGCGAATTTTTTCATCTGCGCTTTCCTGCAGATGCACCGGCAGTTGATCTGCTGGATCGCTACGGCCATATGCCACTGCCGCCCTATATTGATCGACCTGATGAGCAGGCGGACCAGAGCCGTTATCAGACAGTTTATGGACGCAATCCGGGCGCCGTCGCGGCACCCACGGCTGGACTGCATTTTGACGACCCCCTGCTTGATGCAATCAAACAGCGAGGCGTCGACATGGCTTTTGTCACGCTGCATGTTGGTTCGGGCACGTTTCAACCGGTGCGTAGCGAAAATGTGCTTGAGCATCGCATGCACAGTGAGTGGATTGATGTGCCGGCGAGCGTCTGCGGGCAGATCGCGGCATGCCGTGCCCGCGGCGGGCGTGTCATTGCCGTTGGCACAACGTCGGTTCGCAGCCTCGAATCGGCAGCGCTGAAGGCGGGCGGCGACATCGATGTGGAGCGGACGATAAATCCCTATCAGGGCGATACGGATATCTTTATCTACCCTGGCTACCAGTTTCAGGTAGTGGACGCGATGATCACCAATTTTCATCTGCCGAAGTCGACGCTGATGATGCTGATCAGTGCCTTTGCGTCGCGTGAGAAGGTCATGGCTGCCTACGCTGAGGCAATCAGCCAGCGTTACCGCTTCTTCAGTTACGGCGATGCCATGTTCATTCGGTAGTGGTATACTCTGCCCCCTCTAATCTTCAAGTAACACCTTAAATACAGACTTTACAAGGGTTTTATCATGGCTAAAGCACCCGTTCGCGTTGCTGTCACCGGGGCAGCAGGACAGATCAGTTATTCATTGTTGTTCCGTATCGCTGCAGGCGAGATGCTGGGCAAAGATCAGCCCGTCATCCTGCAGTTACTTGAGATTACACCGGCACTGGAAGCGCTGAAAGGCGTCGTCATGGAGCTGGAAGACTGCGCGTTTCCGCTGGTTCACGACATCGTTCAGACCGATGACGCCAATGTTGCATTCAAAGACGCCGATTACTGCCTGCTGGTAGGCGCACGTCCCCGCGGCCCAGGCATGGAGCGCAAAGATCTGCTCGAAGCCAACGCTGCGATTTTCTCGGCACAGGGCAAGGCCATCAATGACAATGCCAGCCGCGATGTTAAAGTGCTGGTTGTTGGTAACCCGGCCAATACCAATGCGCTGATCGCATACCGTAACGCACCAGACCTCAAACCCGGTCAGTTCACGGCCATGACTCGTCTCGACCACAACCGCGCCATCGCGCAGCTGGCCGAAAAGACAGGTAAGCACAGCACTGACGTTGATGGCATCATCATCTGGGGTAACCACTCCGCTACGCAATACCCGGATATCAACCACGCTACAGTGGCTGGCAAAAAGGCGGCCGACCTGGTTGATCAGGACTGGCTGGTAAGCACCTTCATCCCCAATGTTCAGCAGCGCGGCGCCGCCATCATCAAGGCGCGTGGTCTGTCCTCAGCTGCATCAGCGGCCAATGCGGCCATCGAACACATGCGTGACTGGGCCCTGGGCACCAATGGCAAGGTGGTTAGCATGGGCATTCACAGCGATGGCAGCTACGGTATCGCCGAAGGCCTGATCTACTCATTCCCGGTCACCTGCGACAATGGTCAGTACACCATCGTACAGGGTCTGGATATCAGTGATTTCAGCCGTGGCCTGATGCAAAAAACCGAGAAGGAGCTGGAAGAAGAACGCAACGGTGTTGCGCACCTGCTTCCCTGATTCCGGGCTGGCGGCGGTGACTGTGTGAGTCATCGCCGCATTCTCGAGTCCGCAACATGAACATCCGCATTAACTGGCGTCGTGAACTGCGTTTCTGGTCCTTTCAATTGTTGGGCTGGATGACGTGGATCGTGATGCTGGTGCTGCGCGACCTCACATTTGTTCCTCGCGAATACATTCTTGAGCGCGTCAATGTTTTTGTCGTTGATGCCCTGATAGGCATGGCGTTGACCACGGCGCTGCGTTATCTGTACCGAAGTGTTTGGGATCGGCCGGTGTATGTCCGTTTTCTGGCGGTGATGCTTGGCTGCTGGCTGGCCTCGCAGGCCTGGCGACCCATCAAGGTGCTGATTACCGATTCCGATTTTGGCGCCAGTGTGGATCTGACCGGTTATGGCTGGAACACGTTCAGCAACTGGCTGCCGATATCCATGTCACTGCTGCTGTTGTGGAGCATGCTGTACTTCATGATGAAGTATTATCAGCTGTTCCATTACGAGCGCGAAAAAAGTCTGCGCTCAGAGTCTCTGGCGCACGAAGCACAGCTGCGCATGCTGCGCTATCAGCTCAATCCACACTTTCTGTTTAATACACTCAATGCCATCTCGACGCTGATTCTGGTGCAGTCGACCGACCAGGCCAATGCGATGGTGACCCGTCTCAGCAAGTTCCTGCGTTACTCACTGGAGCACGACCCTCTGGACAAAGTCACGCTTGAGCATGAGCTGGCCAGCGTTAACCTGTATCTCGATATAGAAAAGGTCCGTTTTGAAGAACGCCTGCGGGTTGAATATGATCTGGCCGCTAGCGTCCGTCAGGCACTGGTACCCAGCATGCTGCTGCAGCCGATGGTCGAAAACTCCATCAAATACGCCATTGCACGTCACGAAAATGGCGGTACCATCTGGATCAGCGCGTCGCCGTGTGATCGCAATAAGCTGTGTATTACGGTCGCCGACGATGGCCCCGGTGCCGTGGGCGATCCGACGTCCATTGGGGTAGGATTAAAAAATATCCGTGACAGATTGCAGGAGATTTACGGTGACGAGCACCAGTTTCTGTTCTCTCCACAGGATCCAAAAGGATTTAAGGTAACGGTAGTGATTCCCTATGAAACCAGATAATTCCAAACAGTTGATACGTGCCCTGGTTGTTGATGATGAGGCTCTGGCCAGGCAGGGTCTGGAACTGCGTCTTGCTGACATCGACGGCGTCGAAGTCGTCGGCAGTTGTCAGAATGGTCGCGAAGCACTGGAGATGATCGCCGAAAAGGAACCCGATCTGATGTTTCTGGATATTCAGATGCCGGGTATGACGGGTTTCGACGTGGTTGAGCAGCTTCAGCAGGATAATATGCCGCTGATTGTGTTTGTGACGGCCTATGACGAGTACGCGGTGAATGCCTTTGACATTCACGCGGTCGATTATCTGTTAAAACCCATCGAAGTCGAGCGTTTGCAGCAGGCTGTCAACAAAGTGCGGGAGCGCCTGGATCATGGGCGCGACGATCAGGAGAAACGCCAGCTTCTGGATATTGTTATCAGTCTGACGGGCAAGTCGGAACAGGCCATCGTTGAGCTGATGAGCAGCGGCAATCCGATGATGCGTTATGGCGAAAAACTGGCAATCAAGGACGGTTCATCCACGACCTTTGTATCGGTGCGCGATATTGACTGGATTGATGCTGCCGGCGATTACATGTGTGTACATGTGAAAGGCGATACGCTGATCATGCGTACGACCATGAAAGAACTTGAATCACAACTCGACCCAGGCGTATTTCAACGTGTTCACCGCTCCACGATCGTCAATCTTGATCGGGTAGAGAAAGTGTCCTCACATATCAATGGCGAGTTCCATCTGACCCTGAGCTGCGGTACCTCGCTGAAAATGAGCCGCAGCTACAAAGACAAGGTCAAACACTTCTTTTGATGCCAGTCTGAGCTGATTTACGCCTGTCATCCTTTCAGATGTGTCAGGGGCAGGGCCGTGGTATCAAGTACTTTGCGCATGATGAAGCTGGAGTGGACATCGGCAACTCCCTCAATACGGGTCAGGGTGTTGAGCAGGAACTCCTGATAATAGTCCATATCCGGCACCACCACTTTTAACTGATAATCTGCCGATTGTCCGGTGATCAGCAGGCATTCGATGACTTCAGGGTGTTTCAGGATCTCGGACTCGAATCGCTCAAAGCGATCCGGTGTGTGGCGATCCATGCTTACCTGCACCAGCGCGCTGAGTTTAAGGCCAAGGGCAGAGGCGCTGAGGATGGTGGACTGACGTTCTATCAGGCCCTCATCCTGCATCCGTTTAACGCGGCGTGCGCAAGGGGTTGCCGACAGGCCAACACGCTCTGCCAGTTCCAGATTGGTAATGGCGCCGTCTCGCTGCAGTTCCTGAAGAATTCGTCGATCCAGCTTGTCTAAATCCATGGTATTTCGCTTTACTTGGTGAATATATCCACAATAAATCATAATTGTAGTTATAAAGTCCAATAATATCGAAATATGGCGTAAATTAGTGGTGGAATCACTCAAGGCATCCGACTATTCTATGCAACATCCGGCCGAACATGATTCGGAGTCCAACCCAGACAGAATGATCCTTCTGTCGGGTGCCAGGCCAGATGGGCAGTGATGGAGTCGAAGCTTAAACAGAGCGCCGCTCAGCCACACTGACATCCTGACGCCACCAGCGTCAGTTCGCCTGCCGGAACAGGGCACGGACCCAGTAAGATGGATTTCACACTGGTAGCAACAGCAACGGGCAATCGCGTCAAGCGTTAGAAGAAAGCAACTGGAGTCACCGCATGTCGGAACACAATCGATTCGATCATCGTAAATACCCTGCATTCACACCTGTGGGTCTTAAGGACCGTAGCTGGCCGGATCAGGTGATCACAACTGCGCCTCGCTGGTGCAGTGTGGATCTGCGCGATGGCAATCAGGCCCTGATTGAGCCAATGTCAGTAGCGCAGAAAAAACAGATGTTCGACCTGTTGCTGGAGATAGGATTCAAGGAAATTGAAGTAGGATTTCCTTCAGCGTCACAGCCCGACTTCGATTTCGTTCGTCATCTGATCGAAGAAGACCGCATTCCCGATGATGTGACGGTGCAGGTGCTGACCCAGGCTCGGCCTGAACTGATCGCACGCACCTATGAGGCATTGAAAGGTGTCAAGCGTGCGATTGTCCATGTCTATAACTCGACCTCGGTAGTACAGCGTCAGAAAGTATTCAAAACCGACAAGCAGGGCATTATTGATATCGCAGTCCGCGGGGCCAGCGAAGTTAAACGTCACGCGGCTCTTAATCCAGAAACCGAGTGGGTATTTCAATACTCGCCCGAAAGTTTTACCGGTACCGAGGTCGACTTCGCAGTGGATGTCTGTAATGCCGTCATTGATGTGTGGCAACCGACCCCCGACTCACCCTGTATCATCAATCTGCCGGCCACTGTTGAAATGGCAACGCCCAATGTGTTCGCCGATCAGATTGAGCTGTTCTGCCGCAAGGTAGACCGGCGCGACTCGGTCATTGTCAGTCTGCACACCCACAATGACCGTGGTTGTGCAGTCGCCGCTGCCGAGCTCGGCGTAATGGCAGGGGCAGATCGTATTGAAGGTACCTTGCTGGGCAACGGCGAGCGCACCGGCAATATGGATATCATCACCATGGCGATGAATCTGTACAGCCAGGGTGTCGACCCGCGTCTGGATTTCAGCGACATGGACAAGATCTGCACCGTCAGCAAAGCCTGTACACAGATCGATGTGCATCCGCGCCAACCCTATGCTGGAGATCTGGTGTTCACTGCATTCTCAGGCAGCCATCAGGATGCCATCAAGAAATGTCTCGACCTGTATAAAGAAGGCGAAACCTGGGAGATTGCCTACCTGCCGATAGACCCGCGGGATCTCGGCCGTACCTACCAGGATGTGATTCGGGTCAACAGTCAGTCAGGCAAGGGCGGCGTCGCTTACGTGCTGCAGAGCAAGTTTGGTTTCAATCTGCCGCGCTGGCTGCAGATTGATTTCAGCCGGGTGGTGCAGAAGGAGGCGGAAACATCCGGCCAGGAGATTGCGCCGGACAAGATCTGGACCTTGTTCAAGGACACCTACCTGAGCAGTCATCAGGATGTACAGCTGCAAAATTTTAAATTTGAAAAAGTGGGCGATCGCGAACGCTTTAAGGCGGTACTGAACTGCTTTGACAAGGAGCTGGATATTGAAGGTGAAGGCGACGGTGTTGTTGATGCATTCGTTGAAGCCATCAAAAAAGCCACCGACATTGATTTCGAAATCATGGAATACGGTGAGCACGCTCTGGGTCAGGGTGCTGATGCTGAGGCGGTTACCTACATTCAATTGAAGAATGGTCTGGAGCGTTACACTGGTGTGGCCATCAGTCGGGACATTGTCAGCTCCTCGCTCAATGCGCTGCTGCGTGCTGCCGGTCAACTGATTGACGAAGCGCGGCAACGCAACGCTGCCTGAAATTTACCGGGCTCTTTGCCCTTTTAAACAGACGCCCGTGGTGCTATTCGTTGCCGCGGGCGTTTTTGTATGTACACAGCCTTGCGGTTCAGTCCGGCAGGGCATCATCACTGTTCATTGCATGCCAGTTCGTAGCATACTTCTCTCCGGCACAAGCCAAACTTTTTCTTCCTCCACTGCGACCAATCCAGCAGGCACATGAAACAGACAATCCAAGACACTAGTGATGAGGTTCTCATTGCTGCCGCGCTGAACGGCTCGCTGACAGCCTGGAATGCACTGGTTCGCCGCCATGAAAGGCAGGTGTACAACTTCAGTTTGCGGTTTACCGGCAATCCGGACGACGCCAGGGATCTGATGCAGGAAGTGTTTCTGGGTCTGTATCGCAACCTGGAGAACTTTCGCGGCCAGTCACAACTGACTACCTGGCTGTTTCGCATAGGCCACAACAAGGCGGTTGATATGGCCAGGCGGCGGCAGGCTGGACCTGTTGTGACGACGCTGGATGATGAGGTGCATGCCGAAGTGCCTCAGGCAGATGATGAAGCTGAGCTTCCGGATCGTCACTTGCAGGAGCAACAGAGTAACGCTCGCATCCAGCGTGTGTTGCAGCAACTGCCAGTTGAACAGCGCCTGGTTGTGGAGCTGAAAATTTTTCAGGAACTGACGTTTGATGATATTGCCGAGATTGAGTCTATTTCCGCCAACACGGCAAAAACGCGCTTCTACGCGGCCTTGAAGAAACTGAAATCCTTACTGGAGAGCACGCCATGAGCTGTGATCAGACCCCCCATTTAATCGCCGACTATTTCGACGATCATGCGGATGCGGCACGCCGGCAGCAAATTGACCAGCATTTGCTGGGCTGCGCTGACTGTCAGCAGGCGGTTCACGAGCTGTCACCGGCGGCAGTCATGCTTGCGCAATGGCGCGATGAGCCAGTGCCGCAGTGGAAACCTGCCAGGATCATGCAGCAGGATAAAGGTATGGCGTCGTCGCCGAATAGTCGGCATGACGAGGGCGGTCAACGACCGGCCGCTGAATCTGCCGGCCGGGCGCGCTGGTTGCAGTGGGGGCCACTGGCGGCGTCGCTGGTCATGGCCGTCGCGGTCGTGTTCCAGGTGCAGATCAACGTAAATGACCAGGGCTGGCAGCTGAGTTTTGTGGGCAGAGATGGCGCAACGATGCAGACTCAGTCTCTCGACAACTATCTGGCCGATTTTGCCGAGCAGCAACAGCTCGCCAATCAGCAGATGGTAGAACAGGCCCTGGCACAGTTCGGCGAAACCAGTGCCGACAGTCTGGTTCAGCTTGTGCAGTACATCGAACAACAGCGCGAGCAGGACATGCGCCAGATGGAGGCTGGATTCAGGCAGCTATTGAACCGCAATTACCAGACAGTCAATTCCGTGCAGCAGCTGGCATCGTTTGTTCAGTATCAGGAGGCTCAGTAATGGAACCTATCTTGCGACGGCCTTTGACATCGGTGGCCCTGCTGGCGGCGCTGACTCTGACTGCTGGCAGCATCGCGGCACAAAACTCTCAGGATGTCGCAGCTGGTCATGACATGCGTCGCCCGGTTGACGTGTTCAGTGGTGTGCTTCGCGAAAGTCTCGACCTGAACCAGCGTCAGGGAATCTTCAGCCCCCGCAATGGTGATGTCACCGGGCGATATCTGCAGGGGCAGGGCGTAGTGTTGCAGGTGACCACGCCATTGCAGCGCGGTGGTTGGCCCGAGGCATCCATGGACACGCTCAGTCAGTCGCTTAGCGAGCTTGGTGAACAGCTGGGTGTCATGCTGGAGCGCGGCGTTGTCGAGCGTCCCGACTTCGAGGCAGTGCGTGATGCCATGGCGCTCAGCCTGCGCACCGATGAGGTGGCACAGTTCTATCGGGGGCGTCTGCAGGCATTGTCGTCATTCGAGTTTGAGCCTGCCATTCAGCGCTCTCTGTCGGAGGCGGCAACCGTGGTGCAGCAACTGCAGCAGGCTGAGCTACTGGATGCTGATGCGGTTCGGGCAATTGCCAGTGAGCTTTCGTCCCTGCGGGCAGAACTGAACACCCAGCTGGACCGGGCCATGCAACTGCGCGACGCAGTGCGCGAAGAGGCAGTGCAGGCGCAGGCGCTGCCAGATGACGCCACGCTGGAGCGCTGGCAGTCCATGCGTGAAGAAATTGAACAGCAGATGCTGGCGCTGGCTGAACGGTCACAACAGCAGATGGCCGAGTTGCGACAGCGACAGCAGGCACTGCGTGATCAGCAGCAGCAACAGTGGCAGCGCGATCTGGCTGCATTCGAGCAGCGACTGTTTGGCACTGTGTGCGATTATGCTGCTGGCCTCAGGCAGCTGCCGTCCGGTGAACACCTCAGCCTGGTTCTGGTTGGCACAGGGCAGCAGTTGGATAGTGGTGAGCGGCTGGATCGTATCCATGTCATCGATCAGCAGGACCTGCAGCGATGCCAGCAGGGCGAGTTGACCGGTGAAGCCCTGGCGCAGCGGGCATTGACCTACGACTATTGACGCAGAAGTACTCGATGAATTGAGCTCAGGCGCTGTTAGCCGCCAGAGTAATCTTATAGAATGGAATCACGCAGCGTTTTCTCGCTGACGCAATAACAATAAGCCCTGATGCAAGGAGTCCTCCACAGCATGGGGGCGCTGCACAACAAGGAGAATAAAATGGAATGCCCGAAATGTAATGCCAAAATGATAGAGCGATCTGTTGAGGTGCTGCATGGCACCGTCGTGATCGATCAGTGTTCCGGTTGTCAGGGCCTGTGGTTTGACAACGGTGAGGCAGAGCAGCTTAAAAAGTCCTGGATGTCTGATTTTCTGGACAGTGGCGATCCACGTGTAGGCAAAACTTACAATCGAGTCCGTGATATTCAGTGCCCGCGCTGCGGCAAATCCATGCAGAAGCTGAACGATCGCAAACAGCCCCACCTTGAATACGAGGCCTGCGAAGAGCATGGCATGTTCATGGATGCCGGAGAATTTACCGACTACAAACACGAAACCCTGATGGATATCTTCAAGGGTGTGATCGCAGCGATCCGTCGTCGCTAATCAGTCTTCAGCCGCGGGTCTGGCGAATTGTGTCCATCTTGGATGTCGCCAGATCCCCTGGTCCCTGCATATCTCGGGTAAGCGTCTCACCTTGCCCAGATCCATCCACGTGTGCTCGGGTGAGTGGAAGTCTGAGCCGACAGTGGCCCACAGCTTCCGATCAGCGGCAATGACCGACAGATTTTTGAGCATGTCCTGGTTGAGGTTCGAGTAGCTGACCTCCAGGGCGTCGCCACCCACGTCAACAAACTCATCAATGAGTCGTCGAAATTTGGGGCGGCTTAGCGGGTAACGATCCGGGTGTGCTAGCGCTGCGACGCCGCCCGCAGCCTGAATCGCCTCGACTGCTTCTGATATTGAGCACCACTCTGCCGGCACGTACGCGCGTCCGCGCTTGGCCAGGTATTTGCTGAAGGCCTGCTGCTTGCTTTTGACAACACCCTGATGCACCAGAAACTCTGCCACATGTACGCGGCTTACCGCAGTGCAGCCCAGTGACTGCAGCCAGGTCTGCAGGCCACAGTGGCCGGCACGCTCAAGCTGAATACCAATCTTCGCAGCGCGTTCCTGCCGTCGTTGCTGCTGTTGTGCCAGCAGCTCAGAGAGCGTGGCGTTGTTGATATCCACCATCAGGCCAAGAACATGCACCTCCTGGTTGTCCCAGCGTGTGGAAATCTCTGTGCCGGGGATGATATCCAGCTGATCCGGTACATCCACCGCACCCGATGCAATCTGCAGGTGGGCATCCACACAGTCATGGTCTGTAATGGCCAATTGCTGGATGCCAAGCGATGAGGCGCGTTGCAGCAGCGTGGCGGTATCCAGATGGCCGTCAGAAAAGCGGGTATGTGAGTGCAGATCTATCATGGCGTGCAGACTACGCCAGCTGCTGGCCGGTGTAAACGCTCCCGGCCGAATAGTTGATTAAATTACTGTGGTATTCCATAATCGTCAAACAGCTGGCTACCCATTCTTTATGGATTTTTTAGCGTATGCGACTGACCACAAAAGGCCGCTATGCCGTGACCGCTATGTTGGATCTGGCTATCCATGCGGGTCGCGAGCCGGTGACCTTATCGGACATTTCAATGCGGCAGGACATTTCTTTGTCCTACCTTGAGCAGCTTTTCGCCCGCCTGCGGCGGCGTGAACTGGTGCAAAGCGTGCGCGGCCCCGGTGGTGGTTACCGACTCGGGCGCAGCACCGCCGATATCGCAGTCGTGGATATCATCGACGCTGTGGATGAGTCGGTTGACGCCACTCGTTGTCAGGGGCAGGGCAACTGCCAGCAGGGCGAGATCTGTCTCACACATCATCTGTGGGAGGATCTGAGTCAGCAGATTCACACGTTTCTGGGCGGTATCAGTCTGGCCGACCTGATGAGCCGTCATGACGTTCAACGCATAGCCGACAGTCAGGATGAACGGCGGGAAGTGATCGTTCGCGACATGCGCCTGTCGTCCTGATATCAGCTTGTAATCAGGGTTGTATTCAGGAGAGTTGATGAAATTACCCGTCTATCTGGACTACGCCGCCACTACCCCTGTTGATCCCAGGGTAGCCGAGCGCATGGCTAAATGCCTGACGCTGGATGGTCAATTCGGCAATCCCGCCTCACGTGCGCATCTGTTTGGCTGGCAGGCAGAAGAAGTTGTCGAAAACGCCCGCCGCGATGTGGCAGATCTGCTGCACTGTGACCCTCGTGAGATTGTCTGGACCTCGGGCGCCACTGAGGCAGACAACCTCGCCATCAAGGGTGTGGCGCAGTTTCATGCCGATCGCGGCAAACACATCATTACCTCTGCCATCGAACACAAAGCCGTCCTGGACAGCTGTCGATACCTGGAAACTCTTGGTTTTGAGGTCAGCTACCTGAAGTCTGACAACACCGGGCGCATTGAGCCGGCGGCCCTGGCTGAGGCCATTCGCCCGGATACCATCCTGGTGTCGCTGATGCACGTCAACAACGAGCTGGGAACGGCCAACGATGTTAATGCTCTGGGTGAGGTTTGCAGAAGTAAAGGCGTTATATTTCATGTGGATGCGGCACAAAGCGCGGGTAAGCTGCCAATAGACCTGGGCCAGATGCCCATCGATCTGTTGTCGCTGTCGGCGCACAAGATTTACGGGCCCAAAGGTATTGGCGCGCTGTATGTGCGTCGTGAGCCCAGGGTCGATCTGGTCGCGCAGATTCACGGTGGTGGCCATGAGCGGGGTATGCGCTCGGGCACGCTGCCGACGCATCAGATTGCCGGCATGGGTGATGCCTTCCGGTATGCTGCAGCAGAACTGGAGGCAGATCACCGCCGCCTCACGGCGCTGCGCAAACGGTTTCTTGAAGGGCTGTCGAAGCTGGATGGCTGGAAGCTTAACGGTCATCCGGAGCAGCATGCACCCGGCATCATCAATGTCGCATTTTCCGATGTGGACGGTGAGTCACTGCTGATGGCGCTGCGTGGCATCGCCGTATCGTCCGGCTCTGCCTGCATGTCGGCGACCATGGAGCCTTCCTATGTGTTGCGTGGCATAGGCGTACCTGACGAGCTGGCCCAGGCGGCGCTGCGCTTCTCGGTAGGACGCTTCAGTACCGAACAGGACATCGATACGGCCATCGCAGCCGTGCTGGAAATGGTGCCTCGTCTCAGAGCTGTAGAATTACAGCCACGATAACCAGTATAATGCGCGCCTTTTATACACGCGACTTAAGACGCGAAATGCTGTGGAGCTGAACAATGGCAACTGAACGTACATTATCAATCATCAAACCTGATGCAGTCGGCAAAAATGTGATCGGCGAGATCTACTCCCGATTCGAGAAAGCCGGCCTGCGCATCGTTGCTGCCAAGATGGTGCAACTGACCGACGAGAGCGCTGGCGGTTTCTACGCCGAGCACAAAGAGCGCGGATTCTTCAAGGATCTGATCGCGTTCATGACCTCTGGCCCGGTCATGGTTCAGGTGCTGGAAGGTGAAGGCGCAGTGGCCATGAACCGCGAGCTGATGGGTGCCACCAACCCTGCAGAAGCCAAGCCAGGTACCATTCGTGCTGATTTCGCCAAATCCATCGATGCCAATGCCGTGCACGGTTCCGATTCTGCACAGTCTGCGGCGCGCGAAATCGCCTACTTTTTCAATGACTCAGAGATCTGCCCGCGCGGCTGATTAGCAGCGGCACTGAGCGATCCGGGAAATCACTGATGAGCGAAACGGTCACTAAAACCAATCTTTTGGGACTCAGCCTGCCCAAGCTGCAGGCTTACTTTGTCTCCATGGATGAGAAACCGTTTCGTGCCGTGCAGGTGATGAAGTGGATACACCAGCGTGGTGTCACCGACTTTGATGCGATGACAGACATCAGCAAGAGTCTGCGCGACAAACTCAAGACCAACGCGGAGATCCGCCTGCCAAACGTTGTTCAGGAATACCTGTCCAGCGACGGCTGTTATAAATGGATCGTTCAGGTTGCCAGTGGCAGCCGGGTGGAAACAGTCTATATTCCTGAGGCTGGTCGAGCTACGCTGTGCATTTCTTCTCAGGCAGGGTGTACGCTGGACTGCAGTTTCTGCGCAACCGGCAAACAGGGCTTTAACAGTAACCTGACCACGGCAGAGATCATCGGTCAGCTTTGGTGGGCCAATCACCGTCTCAATGGTTTTGCCGAACCTCGCGCAGGCGCCGGTAAAAGCAATCGGGCGGTCAGCAATATTGTCATGATGGGCATGGGTGAACCTCTGCTCAATTTCGACAATGTCATGGATGCACTGCATCTGATGATGGAAGACAATGCCTACGGTCTGTCCAAGCGTCGTGTTACGGTCAGCACCGCAGGTGTTGTCCCTGCCATTGACCGAATGAAAGATTATACCGATGCATCGCTGGCCATTTCGCTGCACGCACCCAATGACGAGCTGCGCAACCAGATTGTGCCGGTTAACAAAAAATACCCTATCCGGGAACTTCTGCGCAGTGTTAAGGACTATATGGCTAGTCTGCCGGATAAACGGGTACCGGTTGTTGAGTACACGCTGATCGCCGGCGTCAACGATCATCGTCAGCACGCCAGAGAGCTGGCGGCGTTGCTGAAGGACTTTCCCTGCAAGATCAATCTCATCCCGTTTAATCCGTTTGAGCAGTCGGATTACCGTCGGCCAAGCAATTCGTCGGTCAACACGTTCAGGGAAATCCTGCAACAGGCTGACTACACTGTTACAGTGCGAACCACGCGTGGCGACGACATAGGTGCGGCCTGTGGTCAGCTGGTTGGCGAAGTGGCTGACCAGACCAAGCGAAGTGCACGTTACCGCAAAGCGGCCGAGTTATCGGCCGCCAATCGGCTGGATGTGCACAACGTAATCTGACAACTGATCGCACGCCGGTGCAGGTATCAGGTCAGGCGCCGAGCTAACATGGTTCTCAATAAACAGGTCCCAAATAGGATTCAATGAATACACACGACGAAACATCGGATCAATCCGGTCTGTCTGAAGAGCAGGTCGAGCCACCATCCTCGGCTCCCGCCCAGACGCCCGGCAATCTGCTGAGAACGCAGCGTGAAACGCTGGAGCTGTCTCTGAAGCAGGTATCCGAACAATTGAATCTGACCATGCATTACATCAATTGCATGGAATCCGATAGCTACGACAAGCTGCCGGGTGATGTGTTCGTAAAGGGATATATCCGCAGCTATTCGCGCGTGCTGCAGCTCGACCCAGAGCAGATGATCGAGCTATACAATGAATTCACCAATAAAAAGGCTGCCCGTAAAGAAGAAGCCATCAAGCGCTACACGCGGCGGCGTCGTGACAAAAACCGGCCATGGATTATCGTCTCTGGCATAGCTTTTGTGGTGATGGCAGTCGCGTTGTGGTTCATCAATCAGAGCGATGAGACACCGCCTGTCGACAATGCCCTGATGGATGAGGCCGTGCGCAATGCGGTCAACGAAACTGAAGTGGGCAATGCCCTGATTGAAGATCAGCCAATAGATGAAGTGCCGGTGTTCAACAGCCCGGTAGAGCCGGAAGCGGCCAGTGACGCGTCAGTCATGGCTCTGGCATGGCCAGGCTCTGACGAACTGGAGATCATCTTCAGCGACGAAAGCTGGGTAGAGCTGGAGCACCGTGGCGGTGAAGAAAATTATCAGGATACCCACCAGCAGGGTGAAAAACTAAAGATCACCGGCACCGCGCCATTTTTATTGAATCTTGGCAACGCCAGAGCCGCGTCGGTTGTTTATAATGGTCGCGCGCTGGATATCAGCAATAACATTCGCAGTGATGACTCGGCCCGACTGAGTGTGGGGATGCAGTAACATGATGAGTGAATCGCCAATCAAACGCCGCAAAAGCCGCCAGATCATGGTGGGGCGTGTGCCTGTGGGTGGTGGTGCTCCGATTTCCGTTCAGAGCATGACCAATACGGAAACCTGTGACGTGGACGCCACCGTAGCCCAGATTCAACGGCTGGCCAATGTAGGTGCTGACATCGTCAGGGTCTCGGTGCCCAGCATGGAAGCGGCCGAAGCCTTCCGCCAGATCCGGGCTCGTGTAGACCTGCCACTGGTGGCGGATATTCATTTCGACTACAAGATCGCGCTGAAGGTCGCCGAATATGGCGTTGACTGCCTGCGCATCAATCCCGGCAATATTGGCAGCGAAAAGCGCATCCGGGCAGTCATAGACGCTGCGCGCGACAAGGGCATTCCGCTGCGCATCGGTGTTAATGCCGGCTCTCTGGGCAAGACGCTGTTGCGCAAGTACAAAGAACCGACTGCCGACGCCATGGTGGAATCGGCTCTGACGCAGATCGACATTCTCGACAAACTTGATTTCCAGGACTTCAAGATCAGTCTGAAGGCATCGGAAATATTCATGACCCTGCAGGCATACCGCACACTGGCCAGCCAGATTGAACAGCCTCTGCATCTTGGCATCACTGAGGCGGGCGGTCTGCGCTCTGGCACCGTCAAGTCGGCAATCGGTCTGGGTGCACTGTTGATGGACGGCATCGGCGATACCATCCGCATCTCGCTGGCGGCCGATCCCGTGGAAGAAATTCGCGTCGGCTTCGATATTCTCAAGAGCCTGGGGCTGCGCAGCAAAGGCGTCAATCTTGTGGCCTGTCCCAGTTGCTCACGGCAGAACTTTGATGTCATTGGTGTCGTGAATCAGCTTGAAGCCCGGCTTGAGGACATTATTACGCCCGTGGATGTTGCGGTCAT
Source organism: Pseudohongiella sp. O18 (assembly GCF_021729085.1). Taxonomy (GTDB): domain Bacteria; phylum Pseudomonadota; class Gammaproteobacteria; order Pseudomonadales; family Pseudohongiellaceae; genus Pseudohongiella. Next base: position 323,620 of record NZ_JAJSAR010000002.1, read on the forward strand.
CGGCTGTATCGTTAATGGACCGGGCGAAGCCAAAGTGGCAGAGATCGGCCTGACCGGTGCCAGCCCCAACAACCTGGCCTATATCGATGGCAAGCCGCACCACAAGGTGGACAATGCGACCCTGGTGGATGAACTTGAGGCCATGGTGCGGGCGCGAGTGGCAGAGAAACTCAGGGCCGAGGCAGAGCAGGCGCCGGCAGGCATCATCGCTCGCGGCTGATGAGCAGACTGGACAAGGAGTCGCTGGAAAATCTATGAGCAAGATCCAGGCAATTCGCGGGATGAACGACATACTCCCCGCAGACACGGCATTGTGGCAATACATTGAGCAGGTGGTCTCGCAGATCGTCCAGGGCTACGGATATCGCGAGATTCGATTCCCGGTGCTGGAGCAGACCCAGCTTTTCAAACGCTCTATCGGCGAAGTGACCGATATCGTTGAAAAGGAGATGTACACCTTTACCGATCGCAATGGCGATGAACTCAGTCTGCGCCCTGAAGGCACCGCTGGCTGTGTACGCGCCGCCGAGCAGCACGGCCTGCTGTACAACCAGCAACAGCGCCTCTGGTATCGTGGTCCGATGTTCCGCCATGAACGTCCGCAGAAGGGACGGTACCGTCAGTTTCATCAGGTAGGTGTCGAAGCCTTTGGCATGACCGGCCCGGATATTGATGCCGAGATCATTCTGGTATCTGCCGCGCTGTGGCGTGCACTGGGTCTGCAGCATGCTGTCAGGCTGGAAATCAACAATATCGGCACTTCAGAAGATCGCAAAGCCTATGGCGCGGCGCTGAAAGCCTTCCTGCTGTCACATGAAGCCCAGCTTGATGAAGACAGTCAGCGGCGACTGCACAGCAATCCCCTGCGCATTCTGGACAGCAAAGTGCCCCAGACACAGACGATCCTGGCAGATGCTCCTAAACTGTCTGAGTATGTTGCGGAAGAAACAGCGGTTCATTATCAGACACTTAAATCGCTGCTGGATGCCAACGGCGTGGCCTATACTGAGAACCCCAGGCTGGTGCGCGGGCTGGATTACTACAATAATCTGGTTTTCGAATGGATAACGGATGAGCTGGGTGCCCAGGGCACGGTCTGCGCTGGTGGTCGTTATGACTCGCTGGTCGCGCAGCTGGGTGGGCGTGGTACGCCGGCTGTAGGCCTGGCCTTTGGTATGGAGCGCCTGGTGCTGCTGCTGCAGAGCGCTGGCGAAGTGCCTGCCTCCCTGATGCAGCCGCTGGATGTCTATCTGCTGGGCTCAGAGGGAGTGCCGCAGTCCGCGCTGATGATGCTGGCGGAATCACTGCGGCGGCAATTGCCCAGACTCAGGCTGGCAATGCATTGTGGCGGCGGCAAGTTCAACAGCCAGCTGAAGAAAGCATATAATAGCGGCGCCAGTGCAGCTGTCATCATTGATGCAGTAGAAGGTGATGGGCTTTCGGCACGGCTGCGACGACTGGACGATGCCGGCGATACCTTTGAGCTGGATGAAGCTGGTCTGCTGGTCGCCCTGCGCCGCCTGGCCACGCCAGACGCAAGCGCTTGACAGCAGGATAACGGTAGGACACGATGCCTGCCTTAAATTGAGTATGCCCGCACTGCGAAGCAGTGGGGTCGGATTGGATTGGACAGGAGCTGGTTTGTGGCTTTAAGTGCAGCAGAAGAAGAAACCCTCGAATCGCTAAAGCGCTGGTGGCATGAAAGTGGCCGCCTGCTGGCTCTGGGAATAGCAGTGGTCGCCGCCGTTTATTTCGGCTGGCAGTTCTGGCAGAGCAGTCAACAATCGGCCGCTGCAGAAGCGTCCGCTGTCTACGACCGCCTGTCGACTCTGGCGGTCACCAACCCGGGTGAACTGATACCGGCTGAAGGACACGACGAAATCCGTCAACTGACAGCAGAGCTGAAGAACGAACACAGCAGCAGCGTCTATGCACTTTACGGTGCGCTGTTTGCGGCCCGGCTTGCGGTCGAAACGGATGATCTTGCCACCGCACGCCAGGAGCTGGAATGGCTGCTGGCTAACACACAGAGCGGCATGTTCAACAGCACCGAGCCAACCCTGATCCGGCTGGCACAGCTGCGTCTTGGACAGGTCATGCTGGCCAGTGGCGAAACAGATGAAGCCCTGGCGCTGATCAGTACTGTTGACGGCCAGGCTCTGCAATCCGAATTTGACGAGTTGCGCGGTGACATTTACCTGGCGCAGGGCAATCATGAACAGGCACTGGCGGCTTACGAGTCTGCCCAGGGCGCTGGCAACATGAGCCCGGTGTTGCAGATGAAAATGTCCGAACTGCAGGGCAGCCGTTGATTAATCCATCGATTCAGGCCATCAGACTATGACCCAAGCCATAAAGCTGGCGCTGTTGCTTACGCTTGCCGGAGTGATCAGTGCCTGCAGTCTTTTCTCTGACGACGAGACCGAACAACCGCGTGAACTGACTGACATCAATGAGCAGTTTGAGCTCGAACGTGTCTGGTCAGTCAATGTTGGCGATGGTCAGGGTGAGGGCTACAACCGTCTGGCACCCGCCATTGATGGTCAGAACATTTATGCGGCCAGTGCCGATGGCACAGTGATGGCGATCAATAAGGAGACAGGGCGCGTACTGTGGCGCGAGCGCACTGATCTGCCGATTACCGGTGGCGTTGGCGCAGCTTCTGGCTTGGTACTGGTGGGAACACTGGACGCCCGCGTGGTGGCCTTTAATCAGAGTTCCGGTGAACAGATGTGGACCACTGCGGCGACCAGCGAAGTCCTGGCCGCACCCCAGACTGACGGCCTGCGCGTAGTTGTCCAGACCATTGATGGGCGGTTGATTGGTTACGATGCACGCGATGGTGAGCGACTGTGGATTTACGAGAACACGGTGCCGGCTCTGTCACTGCGTGGCACCAGTAAGCCGCTGATCACCGGTAATCGGGTGATTGCCGGCTTTGCCAACGGCCTGATTGCGGCAGTGGATATAACCAATGGCAACCTGCTCTGGGAAGAGCGTGTCGCCATTCCGCAGGGGCGGTACGATATTGAACGGATCATAGACATCGACGGTAACCCGACGCTGTTTGGTGGTATCGTGTATGTCAGCAGCTTTCAGGGTAACCTGATGGGACTGGATGTACAGACAGGTCGTATCGTCTGGGGTATGGCAGGCTCCAGTTACAATGCACTGGCACTGGGCCTCGGCAATATTTACTGGGTCGATGCCAACAGCCATGTGTTTGCCGTACAGAACAATTCCGAGCGAACTGTCTGGGAAAACGACGATTTGCGACTGCGCAAAGTGAACAGCCCGGTAACGTTCAACAACTACCTGGCGGTCGGTGACTTTGAGGGTTACCTGCACGTGCTGTCACAGATCGATGGCCAGATAGTTGCCCGTACACGCATTGATCGATCAGGTATTCGCGGCGAAATTATCTCCGAAGGCCGCAACCTTTACGTATTTACAAACAGCGGGCGTCTTAGCGCCTTACGCCTGCCTTGATTCCAGGGCCTGTGTCTGACAGGCCCTGACTTGCATCTGGAAATCTTATGAAGCCCGTTATCGCCCTGGTGGGTCGCCCCAATGTGGGTAAGTCCACGCTGTTCAATCGACTGACTCGCAGTCGTGATGCCCTGGTTGCCGATTTTCCCGGGCTTACCCGTGATCGCAAGTACGGTGAGGGTAAAGGCGCCAGTAAACCCTATATAGTTATCGACACCGGTGGTCTGGAAGGTGGCGAGCAGGGCATCGATTTTGCCATGGCATCGCAGTCACTGCTGGCCATGGAAGAGGCCGATGTTGTGCTGTTGCTGGTGGACGGACGGGCAGGGCTGAATCCGGCTGATATTCAGATCGTCGAGCACCTGCGCAAACTCGACAAGCCAGCTTGCCTGGTAGTCAACAAGGTCGACGGCATTGACGAGAACGTAGCCCTTGGGGATTTCTACGGGCTTGGCATGGAGCAGATATATCCGGTCACTGCCTCACAGGGGCGCGGTGTCAGCAAGCTGATCGAATCGGTGCTGGAGCGTTTTCCTGAGCCTCTGTCTGAAGAAGAGCGCGTCGAAGAAGGCATCCGCATTGCCATTGCCGGACGTCCCAATGTCGGCAAGTCCACGCTGGTCAACCGCATGCTGGGTGAGGAGCGGGTGGTCGTGTTCGACATGCCTGGCACTACACGTGACAGTATTTACATTCCTTTCGAACGGCACGGTAAACGTTATACGCTGATTGATACGGCGGGTATCCGTCGCCGTGGCAGAACGCACGAAACGGTGGAAAAGTTTTCAGTCGTTAAATCGCTGACAGCTATTCAGGATGCCAATGTCGTCGTACTGGTTATTGATGCTCGAGACGGCATCGTCGAGCAGGATCTGCATTTGCTCGGTTACGTGTTGGACGCCGGGCGGGCCCTGGTGATCGCCCTGAATAAATGGGACGGCATGGACACCGAGCAGAAGGAACGCATCAAGAGTGACATCCGGCGCCGTTTCTCCTTCGTGGATTTTGCCGCCATTCATTTCATCTCTGCCCTGCATGGCACTGGAGTTGGCGATCTGTACAAGTCCATTGAAAAAGCCTACGAGTCCGCGAAACGGCAATTAAGCACCAACCAGCTGACCCGGATTCTGCAGGATGCGGTAACCGATCATGCACCGCCAATGGTCAATGGTCGTCGCATCAAAATGAAATACGCCCATGCGGGTGGTCAGAATCCGCCGATCATCGTGATTCACGGCAAGCAGACCGACAAGCTGCCTGACCATTACAAGCGCTATCTGGAGAAAACATTCCGGGAAGTGCTGAAGCTGGAGGGCACACCTGTTCGCATCGAACTGCGCAGTGATGCCAATCCATATACACAGCACGAGCAGGGTATGACCCCGCAGCAGGTTGCCCAGAAACGCCGAATTGCCAAAAACCGCGCGCAGGGCGGAACACACGCGGATGAACGCAAGACTCCGCGCCGTCGACCTGCTGGTCCCGGCGGTGGTCGAAAGAGCTCCTGATATCAAAACCCTGACGTGCGGCTGGAGCAACGCATGCCTATCAGTAAAACAGCCCGTTTGAACCTGTCAGCTGTCATATTGCTGACACTGGTCGCCTGTAGTGAGGACCCGGCGCATTTGCAGCCGACCGGCTTTTCTGTGTCGGCGCCTGAGCTTGCTACACCCTTTGATCAATACCTGGAACAAAGCCGCACACAGGTCAGTTCTGCGCTGCAGCGAACCTTTACTGAAGATCAGCTTCCGTTTGGCGAGACTTATTCGCTGGCTGAGGTGGCAGCAATGCGCAGTCCCTACCAGCTGGAGAGCCGCTCCGGCTGCGCGCCCGGACAACGCCCGATAGGGTTTTTGCTGTTGCACGGGCTCAGTGATTCACCCTATTTGCTGTCCGCGATGGCCCGCGATCTGGTCGCAGCCGATAATTGCGCCGTAGCGCGTGCGCTGCTGCTGCCCGGTCACGGGACGGCACCTGGCGATCTGGCACAGGCCACCCGGCGCGACTGGCAGCAGGCGGCACGTTATGGCGTCGAATCGTTTGCAGGCGAGGTTGATTCCTTGACTGTGGTGGGGTATTCAGCAGGCGCCACGCTGGCGATCGATCTCCTCAATCGACAACGTGAATCCGGCAATGTCATTGATCAGCAGGTCGACTCGTTGATCCTGATGTCACCAGCGCTGGGGCTGCCGGGATTTACGGTGCGGCTATCTCCGTATCTGGGCTGGCTTGTCCGTTGGACGGGCATTGAACAGGAACGCGATGCGGCCAAGTATGAATCCTTTTCCGTGCCTGCTGGCGGCCAATTCTATCGGCTTCTGCAGGAACTTGAGTGGCAGCAATGGCAGCCCCTCGACGTCCCCGTGATGATGGTCGTCAGCGATGCCGACGAAACCGTGAGTGTGCCGGATGCGGCGCAGTTTTTCTGTCAGCAGCTCAGTCCTGAATCGCGGCAGCTGCTGTGGTATGACTCGGCCGCCCTGCAGGCACCCGACTGCAGCGGTGTTACTCGAGTTGATGTCAGTGCTAATGACTATCGTGTGCGAAGCCTGTCACATGTGGGTCTGACGCTGCCGCCAGACGATCCACACTATGGTTTTCAGGGTTATTACCGCCAGTGTCTGCACTACGCGGCTGAGACCGAACAGCGACAGCAATGCCAGCAGGATGATGACAGCAGCATTTTTGCCGAGCGGCATCTGCTCGAATCGCTGGGCATCGAACAGCCGGGTACCCTGCTGCGTCGAACCACCTTTAACCCGTTTTATGATGATATGATGAGTCGAATCCTGCGTTTCCTTGGTCAGGAATAACAGGAAACAGCAATAAACACGGGATAAAACGACATGAGTCAGTCCAGCGTCTGGCACGATTGCGGTTTCAAGATTGCCTGTATCGATACCGGGCTGTTCCGTGACGGTCTGGCAGCCTGCTATCTCATCGAACATGATGGCGAAGCAGCACTGGTGGATACCGGCACTCGCAACAGTCTGCCCAGAATCATGCAGACACTGGCTGATCACAATATCTCACCGGAGCAGGTGCGCTGGATTATGCCCACGCACGTACATCTGGATCATGCCGGTGGTGCCGGTGCGCTGATGGTTGAAATGCCAGAGGCGACGCTGGTCGTTCATGAGCGCGGTGCCCGCCATATGATAACGCCGGAGAAACTGCAGGCCGGATCAATGGCCGTGTACGGCGAAGAGGCCTACGATGCCGCGTTTGGTCAGCTGGTCCCGGTGCCCGCGCAGCGAGTCTGTATTGCCGCGGATGGTGACAGTTTTGACCTTGGCTCGCGGCGATTGCAGACGCTGAACACGGCTGGCCATGCGCGCCACCATTACGTGGTATGGGATGAACACAGCAGTGGACTGTTCACCGGCGACACATTCGGCGTCAGCTATCCGGAGCTGAACACTGGCCGTGGCAGCCGTTTTATCTTTCCACCCAGTACACCAGTGCAGTTTGACCCGGCTGCCTGGCATGAATCACTGAACCGCCTGATGAAGCTGCCTGTAGAGCGGGTATTTCTGACGCATTTTGGGATGCACGAACAGCCCGCCGAGCTGGCAGCGCTATTGCACGAACAAATAGATGTCTATGTCAATCTGGCGCGTCAGATCGGCGCCGAATTCAGTCGCAGGCTTGATGAGGTGGATAGCGATGCTGAGGCGCTGGCCGATGCCATGCAGCGCCGCCTTCAGTCGCGTCTCATGCAGCACAGTCTGGATGAACTGGCGGCCCGTCAGTGCACGGTACCGCCGTCCGTCATCCGCCAGAAGCTGGCAGGCGATATGCAGCTCAATGCGCAGGGACTACTGCACTGGCTGGCGCAGTCAGTTCCTCACGGCTCTGGCGGCTAACGCTGGCCGCGGATCAGAGAGTCGACGCTGAGCTTGCCAGGTCCGAAAGCAAACAGAACAAAAAAGACCACGAAGTACATCGCCGCCAGTTCACCATTGTTCAGCGTCGGAAACCAGGCCGGATGGGCTGTCGCATAGGCCATGACCATCAGCAGGGCACACAGTCCTGCCGACAGACGACTGAACAGGCCCAGCACCAGCAGTGCGCCGCCGAATACCTCAATCACGCCGGCGATCCACAGCATGTTGACCATCAGGTCGATGCCGAAAAAGTCCATGCCGCCAAGCACTGGCTGCGCATTGTCGCCAAACAGTTTTGGCCAGCCATGAGTCATGAACATCAATGCCGCCAGTATCCGCATGATGGTCCACGACAGGGTCTGACAGTTATCTGCGATTGCATTAAAAAGTCTTTCCAGAGATTTGCCAATTGCCATTGTTCAGGTTCCTTGAGAGCTTGTTGTAGTCGCTGTTACTGAAGTCAACGGTGGGACATGCATGTCCCGTCCTGCTCGCAGCGAGCATAGACTTAATCCCGGCAATGGGCTACCCTTTTTCGATTGATTGACGCCTCAGGATTATCGACACGCATGGCCGAGCTGCTGCGCCGCTTTACCAATCCCCGATTTGATCTCAGCCCTCAGGAACGCACGCTGGCATGGCGTCTGCACCTGGATCTGCCGTTGCTGACCGCATTGCTGATGCTCAGCCTGCTGGGCATGGTCGTGCTGTATAGCGCCTCGGGTGAAGATATGGGTTCGGTAGTCAGGCAGGGCGTTCGTCTGGGCGTCGGCTTCACGGCATTGCTGATCATTGCGCAGTTGCCGCCCCGCACCTTCCACTACTGGGCAGTTCCGCTATTTGCTGCGGGCGTTGTGCTGCTGATTCTGGTGCTGTTTTTTGGTTCGATACGCAATGGCGCACAGCGCTGGCTGGCCATCCCCGGGCTGGGCCTGTTTCAGCCCTCGGAGATCATGAAACTGGCCTTGCCCATCATGGTGGCCTGGTACTTCAGCAAACGCAGCCTGCCACCGCGCTATACCGATATCCTGATCGCGCTGGTAATTGTTGGTATACCCAGTGCGCTGATCGCCAACCAGCCCGACCTGGGAACAGCAATTCTGGTTGGCATGGCTGGCATCATTGTGCTGTTCTTCGCCGGTATATCCTGGCGTATCGTCTCATCGGCAGTAATCGCCGCCATGGTGGCAGCTCCATTGATGTATATGTTTGTCCTCGAACCGTATCAGCGCCGCCGCGTCGATACCCTGTTCAATCCTGAAGCTGACCCGCTGGGCGCCGGCTGGAACATTATCCAGTCAAAAATAGCCATCGGCTCTGGCGGGCTGTTTGGCAAAGGCTGGCTCAACGGCACCCAGTCACGGCTCGACTTTTTGCCGGAATCATCAACCGACTTCATCCTGGCGGTCATCGGTGAAGAGTTTGGATTCCTGGGTATCGCCATTTTGCTGGCGCTTTACATGTTCATTGTCGGGCGTAGCATGTTTATTGCCTGGCAGGCCCGCGAAACCTTCTCCAGATTGCTGGGCATCAGCCTGGGACTGACCTTCTGTATCTATGTAGTAGTGAACATGGGTATGGTGTCCGGCCTGTTGCCGGTGGTTGGTGTTCCGTTGCCGCTGGTGAGCTATGGTGGTACCTCTGCGGTGACGCTGCTGGTCGGATTCGGCATTCTGATGTCTATTCATACCCATCGCCGCCTGCTGCCTCCCTGATACTTCTTCAGGCGCTCGATTTTTCTCAAGTTTTTGTTCCCGTCTGCCGTTATGTAATTGTGACAACGATTAATTGCAGGGGAGCAAGGTGTCGTTATGATTTCGAATGTAAAGCTGCCAGCCATGCCCGTTCTGGGGCTGATGGCGATTCAGTTCGTGTTGTTTGTGTCAGGTATTTTGCTGTTTGAAGGTGGAGCTATGTGGCTGGTGCTGGCACTGGCGACACTGGGTCTGGCGCTGACCGGCATGCTGATGAGACCGGGCAGCACAGCGGTATCCGACGAATTGCTGCAGGTGTTGCGAACCGTGAACGAGGCACAGGGTGATCTGTCTCTGCGCATGCGTGAATCGGGTGATGCGCGCAGCGTTGAGACAGCGAAACTGTTCAACCAGTTTATGGAGCGATTGCGCGCTGCGCTGGAAGATCTGCGCAACCACAGTATCCGGGTAACGCTGACCTCTGCTCAGGGGCGCAAGATTGCCGAGCAGGCCAGTGTCGATGCCGGCAAGCAGGAAGACTATTCCGAGATCATCTATAACTCCAGCGAAGAAACGGCAACGGCGATCGAGCAGCTGTCCCGCTGGACAAGCAATATTGCCGATCTGAACTCGCGCAATCTGACCACTGCCAAGCAGGCTGTCGGTGAATTGCAGCAGGCGAATCGTCAGATCAGCGGCGTCGGCGACATGATGCAGCAGTTCCATGGCACCGTGGCGCAGCTGGAAAGCACATCAGAAAATATTCGTGTCATCCTTAGTACCGTTCAGGGCTTTGCAGCACAGACCAACATGCTGGCGCTAAACGCTGCCATCGAAGCAGCCAGGGCGGGGGAACAGGGTCGAGGATTTGCAGTCGTGGCCGATGAAGTGCGGGACCTGGCCGTAAAAGTTCGGGGTTCCGCCGATGAAATTGGTGCCCTGCTTGAAGACATGATTGCCGTTGTGTCCCAGACCTCTACTGGCACCGAAAAAATGATCAGCGAGACAGCGCTGGCACGAACCTCAATCGACAAATCTGCCAATGACTTCCATCAGATGATGGACGGCTTTGAATCGAGTCAGGCTGACCTGCTGCAGGCCAGCTCCGCCGCGGAGCAACTATCCGTCAACAACAACGACATTCGTAGCCGCAGCCATGAAATACGTGATCTGGGTCATCGCATCCGCAAGGACATGGAACAGAACAACGCGCAGACACATGAACTGCTCGATTCTACCGACAAAGCGCTGCACAAATTATGTCAGTTCCGGATAGGGCGAGGTGAACTTGAGGAAGTGCTGGAGATTCTGGAACATCGACGTGACCAGATTGAACCGGCGCTGGCCACCCTGCAGCGCAGTGGCGTAAATATGTTTGACCGTGATCACAAGCCGATTGACGGCACCAATCCGATCAAATATGACGTTTCCTATGCCAGAGCTTTTCAGAAAGCATGTCAGCATTTTATCGATCAGTGGGCGAGTGAACAGGACGGTTCGCTTTACTGTCTGCCATTGGACAGCAAGGGCTATGTGGCGATTCACCGCAGTGAGCTGTCCCAGGAGCCGACAGGCGATCCGAAAATCGATCTGGCCAAGAGCCGGCATATGCGTTTCTTCCAGAATCGCGATATTCCGTACATGGGTCGTTTCCGTCTGCAGAGCTACCTGCGCGACACCGGCGAGGTGATGTTCAACCTGTCGGTGCCGATCCATATTGATGGCAAGTACTGGGGCGGCCTGTTCCTGGGATTGCCGGCCGCCCGTCTGGGTCTGGATCTGTAATTTGCGTCAGCCTTACTCGCTGGCGCTGTTGACCAGGGCAATCATGTCGACCGGGTTTTGTGGTACCGGCACCTGGCGCCCATTCACAAACAGCGACGGCGTTGATCGCACACCTGCCCGGGTACCGCCACGCTGATCATTGCGCACTTTCTGCAATAGCGTATCGTCCTGCATATCCTGGTGAGCCTGTTCGACATCCAGATCAAGCTGCTCGAGGTACCCATCAAATTCCGCCTCAACAGAAGCCAGGCCTGACCAGTAGGCCTGATTCATGAACAGCAGGTCATACATTTCCCAGAACTTGCCCTGGCGTCCGGCAGCCTCAGAGTAGAGTGCCGCAGTCCAGGCAAATGGATGCGTGGTGGTCAATGGATAGTGCCGGAACACCAACTGCACATCGCTGGCAATTCGTGGCCAGGCCTGACTCATGACACGGTGCTCGGTGGCGCAGGCAGGACACTGAAAGTCTGCGTAGACCACCAGCGTGGTGTCGGCCTCAGGGTTGCCGCGCACATGGTCTGTCGGTCCGATTTCATCTGGCGGATAGACTTCACCCTGGCCCATCAAACCGTACAACACGCCAATCAATATCAGAGGCACGAGGATAACCAGTGCCAGACGGGTCAGGTTTTTCTGCAGGGCTGCTTTTTTCTCGGCCGCCTGTTGTTTTTGTTCGCGAATCAGCCGCTGCTGTTCCCGTTTATTCATTGAGTCCTCCGTTGTCCGTATTGCGATTGACCGCTCTGGTTTCACTGATGATTTCGCCGTCTGCCAGTCGGGTTGTCAGCACGTCCCCCACAGAAACTGCTGCGACACTGGTGATCAGCGACCCGTCGTCCCGACGCGTGATGCTATAACCTCTTTGCAGGGTCTGCAATGGACTGATGGCGTCCAGATTGCGCGCCAGCATGTGCAGTGAGGTACGCTTTTGCTGCAGGAGTCGACTGATCGAGCGGCCCAGGCGATGCTCGAGCTGATCCAGACGCTGCGCCTGATCCTGCAGGCGCCGCCCGGGGTGCTGTAGACGTCGTTGCAGCCATTCCAGTTGCTGCTGGCGCTGGCTTATTTGCCCCTGCATGGTCCGCACCAGGCGGGACTGAAGATTCTGTAAGCGCTGCAGCAGCGCCTGCTGGTCGGGGCTGAGCAGTTCAGCAGCAGCCGATGGTGTCGGTGCGCGCACGTCAGCAACAAAGTCAGCAATACTGACATCGGTTTCGTGGCCAACGGCGCTGACCACGGGCAGCTCACTGCTGGCTATCGCTCTTGCCACGGCTTCTTCATTAAACGCCTGCAGGTCTTCCAGTGATCCGCCGCCGCGCGCCAGCGTAATCACATCCAGACCCAGCTCCATGGCCAGACGATTCGCATCGGCAATTGCCCTGATGATGGCAGCGGGGGCATCCTGGCCCTGCACAGGGACAGGGAACACGGTTACCTGCATGGCCGGGTAGCGGCGCTGGAACACGCTGAGAATATCGCGGATGACAGCGCCGGTCGGGGAGGTGATGACGGCAACGTGACGACAGGGTTCCGGCAGCGGGCGTTTGCGGGCACTGGCGAACAGGCCTTCCGCGTTGAGTTTGGCCTTGAGGGCATCAAAGGCTTTTTGCAGCGCGCCGGCGCCGGCATCCTGCAGTGACTCCAGAATCAGCTGATAGTCGCCACGCCCCTCGTACAGACTGACCTTGCCCTTGACGATGACCTGCATGCCATTGCTCGGCCGGAAGCGAACGCCAATATTGCGGTTGCGAAACATGGCACAACGCACCTGGGCCTGGCCGTCTTTAAGCGTAAGATACCAGTGTCCGGATGACGGCACTGACAGATTGGAGATCTCGCCTTCGACCATGACGGCCGGGAAACACTCTTCCAGCAGGCCACGCGCCAGCCGGTTGAGAGTGCTGACACTGAGCACGGTGTTATCCAGGGAAGCGGTCGGGGAGGCGTCAAAAGAGTCATTGATCATTGCCGCAGTTTACCTCAGGGACTGTGATCTGTATAATCGCGTTTTTGTGGATAGGTGAAAACTTATGTTACGCATTGCTGAAGAAGCGCTGACATTCGACGATGTACTGCTTCTGCCCGCCCACTCCTCTGTGCTCCCCAAATCGGTCAGTCTGAAAACACGATTGACGGCCAATATCGCACTGAACATTCCCCTGATGTCGGCGGCCATGGATACCGTGACCGAGGCGCGTCTGGCTATTGCCATGGCGCAGGAGGGTGGTATTGGTGTGATTCACAAGAACATGAGCATCGAGCAACAGGCCCGCGAAGTGAAGCAGGTCAAGAAGTTCGAGAGCGGCGTGGTCAAGGATCCGATTACCATTGCACCTGACGCCTCCATCAACGACCTGATCGCCCTGATGCGTGAGAATGACATCTCCGGCATGCCTGTCGTTACAGGGCGTCAGCTGGTGGGTATTGTCACCAGCCGTGATGTCCGGTTCGAGTCGAATCTGGAAGCGCGTGTTGACTCCATCATGACACCCAAGCCCAGTCTGGTGACGGTGAAGGAAGATGCCAGCCATGATCAGATAAAGGAGCTGCTGCATCAACACCGCATTGAAAAGATTCTGGTCGTCAACGACGAGTTCGAATTGCGCGGGCTGATTACGCTGAAAGATATCCGCAAGTCGGAAGATTTCCCCAACGCCTCCAAGGATCAGCAGGGCCGCCTGCGCGTAGCTGCTGCCGTGGGTACCAGTGCCGACACCGAAGATCGTGTCAGTGCCCTGGTCGAGGCAGGTGTGGATGTGATTGTCGTGGATACCGCGCACGGTCACTCCAAAGGCGTCATCGACATGGTGCGGCGCATCAAGGGTCTGTATCCGGAAGTTGGTGTGATTGGCGGTAACATCGCCACGGCCCAGGCTGCCCGTGATCTGGCTGCAGCCGGCGCAGATGCTGTCAAGGTCGGTATCGGTCCCGGTTCCATCTGTACCACCCGTATAGTCACTGGCGTGGGTGTTCCCCAGATTTCTGCCGTGTCCAATGTAGTGGATGCGCTGAAAGATACCGATGTCTGTGTTATCTCTGACGGTGGTATCCGTTTCTCTGGTGACATCGCCAAGGTCATCGCTGCTGGCGCTCATGTTGTCATGATCGGCAGTCTGCTCGCTGGCACCGAAGAGGCGCCAGGTGAAGTTGAACTCTATCAGGGTCGCAGCTACAAGGCCTATCGTGGAATGGGCTCACTGGGCGCCATGTCGCAGAGCCAGGGTTCCAGCGACCGTTACTTCCAGGATGCCGCCTCAGGTGTTGAGAAGCTGGTACCGGAAGGCATTGAGGGTCGGGTACCCTACAAAGGCACGATGTCCGGCATTGTTCATCAGTTGATGGGCGGCCTGCGTTCAAGCATGGGGTATACCGGCAGCGCCGATATCGACACCATGCGCACCAAGCCTGAATTCGTGAAAATCACGGCCTCGGGCATGCAGGAAAGCCACGTGCACGATGTCAGCATCACCAAGGAAGCACCCAACTACCGCGTGAGCTAGAGCGGTCGCGATTCTAATGAACGCTTGTATTTCATCACCGTCGTCAGAGCCCTGGCGGCGGTGTTTTACTTATCAGGCAATGCCAATTCAGGAAATCCAGTTGTCATGACCCAGCAAAACATTCACAGCCAGAAAATCCTCATTCTTGACTTTGGATCACAGTACACGCAGTTGATAGCCCGCCGCGTTCGTGAGCTGGGTGTGTATTGTGAGATATGGGACCATCAGTGCACTGAGGAAGAGGTGCGCAATTTTGCCGCGCAGGGCATCATCCTGTCCGGAGGTCCGGAAACAGCAACTCTGGCCGACTCTCCGCAGGCTGCAAAATACCTGTTTACATTAAACGTACCGTTGCTGGGTATCTGCTACGGCATGCAGACCATGGCCGAACAGCTGGGCGGTAAGGTCGAGGCGTCGGACAAGTCCGAGTTTGGTTACGCCGAAGTCAATCTGCCAGCTCCCGGTGCGTTGTTTGACGGCATCGAGGACCGCATCCTGACCGATGGCACGGCTCAACTTGATGTGTGGATGAGCCACGGCGACAAGGTCGTCAAACTGCCACCGGACTTTGTGGTAACGGCCGAAACCAGCAGCGCACCGATTGCCGGCATGGCGAACGAAGAGAAGCGCTTCTATGGCGTCCAGTTCCACCCGGAAGTGACGCACACCTCGCAGGGTAAACGTATTCTGGAACGCTTTGTGCGTCAAATCTGTGGCTGCGACGCTCTGTGGACCTCTGCCAATATTATTGAAGATGCCATCCGCACTGTACGTGAACAGGTAGGCAGCGATCACGTGCTGCTTGGTCTCTCTGGAGGTGTGGATTCCTCTGTCGTTGCAGCACTGCTGCATCAGGCCATCGGTGAGCAGCTGACCTGTGTGTTTGTTGACAACGGTCTGCTGCGTCTCAACGAAGGTGACCAGGTTATGGCGACCTTTGCCGAAAACATGGGCGTCAAGGTCATTCGTGTTGACGCGGAGGAGCAATTCCTGAGCCGCCTGGCCGGCGTCAACGACCCGGAGAAAAAGCGCAAGATCATCGGCAATACCTTTATAGATGTATTTGATGCCGAAGCTGCCAAGATACCCAATGTGAAGTGGCTGGCGCAGGGAACGATCTATCCGGATGTCATTGAATCCGCCGGATCACGCACCGGCAAGGCGCATGTCATCAAATCACACCACAATGTTGGTGGTCTGCCGGAAGACATGGCACTGAAGCTGATTGAACCACTGCGCGAGCTGTTCAAGGACGAAGTGCGCCAGATCGGCCTTGAACTGGGCCTGCCCTACGACATGGTTTACCGCCACCCGTTCCCCGGCCCGGGCCTGGGTGTCCGTGTGCTTGGCGAAGTCAAACACGAGTACTGCGAAGTGTTGCGCCGGGCCGACGCAATTTTCATCGAAGAGCTGCACAAAGCTGACTGGTACCACAAGACCAGTCAGGCCTTTGCCGTGTTCCTGCCGGTCAAATCAGTGGGCGTGGTTGGCGACGGTCGTCGTTATTCCTGGGTCATTGGCCTGCGTGCAGTCGAAACCATCGACTTCATGACAGCCCGTTGGGCGCACCTGCCCTATGAGCTGCTGGAAACAGTCAGCAACCGCATCATCAATGAAATCGCGGATGTCTCGCGGGTGACTTACGACGTGTCGTCCAAGCCGCCGGCGACGATTGAGTGGGAGTAGGGGCAGGGCAGGCGACTCGATTAATAGCGGCCATAAGCCGCTATTAATCGGTGCCTTGTTGTTCAGGGCTCAGGTTCAAGCCTTGTTCATGCTGCTCAGAGGTCGTCAGCAGAGAGCAGGCCAGCGATTTCCGCCGGGGTAGCGCGAAGGGCCATGACGACCTGATTGAAGAAATCTACTTCACCGTAGCGGATCTCATCGTCACTGCGGATGACATCAGCCAGTGAGCTGATAATCGCCACGCGTTCACTTTCGGTCAGTTTCTTGGTGGCCTTGGACAGATAGCGTACCAGGGGCTGCGATTCAAAAAGCTCTGAAGAGGCTGCGGTGAGGATGTCGGCGCGGCTGAATTCCTCGCCGATCTGCTCTTTGAGCACCGATTTCACTTTTGCTATCTCTACAGACTCGATGTTGGAGTCAACACGAATAGCCCGCGCCAGGACCATGAGCAGGACTTCCTGAAAGAGTTCTTGCTTTTGACTGGAACTTCCATTGCTGATCAGGTTGCGAATGGAATCAAAATTGATAATGCTCATGCTGGCTCCGTCTGGATCTTGTTTTTAATTAATTAAGTACCTTCTGACATGGGGCTTGCCTGCTCCATGGAAAACAGCAGACTAATAAGAATCTGCGCTGCTGTCCATATTAAGCCTTTCTTGAAAAGCGTTCCAGTTGGGAGTTGAGCGCAATTTTTTGCACTTCATCCCGCAGCCCATACTAATTCCCCTGCCACAGTTGTAGAGTCTTGCTTCCAATACCGAATTGTTTAGGGGGATGTATGTTAAGAAGAAGCATGGCAGTCCGGCTAAATCACGTGCTGGCCGCACTGGGATTGTTAGCCTTGTCCCACACGGCCTCGGCCGCAGATGTACTTGGTGTCACCTGCCAGACGCCGCCACCGGTGCATTGCGCCGACGGTGACTGTGCCAGCAAAACGGCAGTGCCTGGCAATGTCATCGAGACTGACAGCGGCAGGGAATACTTTCTCGATTATCCATGCGACCTGCAGCCAGGGGAAGAAGTCACGTTCATCCTGAATATTCATGGTGCCGGTTCCATCGGCAACTGGCAGCGCCATTACTTCCCGGCTATGGACTACAAAGATTCCCATCGTCTTGTGGTAGCCACGCCTACTGCCGCTGGTTCGGCAAACATGGGTGGCGGCAGTGGCGTGCGGGTGTGGGCACCACAAACGGATGATGCTCACCTGCAGGCCATCACCGAGCAGGTCATTGAAGCCTTTGGCGCCGAGAACATCCGCGCCTTCTGGCTGGCCGGCCACAGCCAGGGCGGTATGACCTCGCGTCGCCTTGTCTGCACCGACTTCTTTGCGGACAAAGTCGACGGCATGCTCAGTCTGTCGGGTGGTCGTATCGGCCAGGCACCCTTTGTGGATAACTTTGGACCTCCTATGGCAGACGGTACACCTCCACCTTCACGCCCACGTGGAATGGCGGAAGAGACGCTGCCCAACTGCGACTTCTCCCATATTTTTGCGATTGGAGAGTATGAGATTGAATCGCTGCCCGACAGCTCGCCCTGGGCACAGCGCTATCAGTGTGATGCCCGTGAGCAAACGCAGGTCATTGATACCGAACCAGGCTGGGTCTATGACAGCGGACGCGCTGGCTTCCCTGTATGGGGCATGGAGGCACGTCCAGGAACAGCGGCTGTTTACGAATACCCGAATTGCGAGAATGGCCGGGTGGTTGCCGATGTGGTGCGGCTGAACAAAGGTCACACCGAAGGGCTCGAGCCAAATGTCACTGAGCGCATTGTTGAGCTGATTGTTTCAGCCAGTGGTGGCAAGATCCAGTCATCGCAATAACTGCTCTCTGTCACCGGCGCGGCTGATGTCTGTTCGGCACCAGCCGTGCCAGACCGTTCAGATTCTCCTTTTTGCCGAAACCGCTCGTGTCCGCAGGTCGTAATAAGGTAACCTTCGCCATGCGAATGATACCCAAATGACCTTAATGCAGAAGGAGAACACCATGCTTCGTCAATCGCTCTCGGCTATCGTACTGTTGGCCGGATTGCTTATTGGCTCCTCAGCCATGGCCCAGTGGACGCTGGACAACGACCAGTCCAAGCTGAGCTTTGTAACCATCAAGGCCGACCATGTCGCCGAAGTTCACACCTTTGATCGGCTCGCCGGCAGCATCAATGCCTCGGGCGAAGTCAGCATCACCATCGAGCTGGCCAGCATCAATTCCCTGATCCCTATCCGTGACGAGCGCATGCAGGCCATGCTGTTCGAAACCAATCTGTTCCCTGAAGCCATGGTCAGTGGCTCGGTTGATATCGCCGATCTGCGCGCGATGGAGCCGGGTGAATCCCGTGCCTTGACGCTGGATGTGTCGCTTGATCTGCGCGGCGACGCCCGTGACTATCCAGCGGAAATTCTGGTGACGCGAACCCAGAACGGTGTTGTGGCTTCAACACTGAAACCAATTCTGGTGACAGCGGATAATCATACCCTGGCTGCCGGTGTTGAAGCTCTGCGCGAAATCGCGGGTCTGCCCAGCATTTCCCGGGCAGTGCCGGTGAGCTTTACCGTCGTATTTGAATAAGCTGCTTTAATCCGGAGTTTCCTCCGCGGCAGGACTGCTGCGGAGGCGACACATCCATTGTGCTTGCCGATAGCGCTAGTACCATCCCTGTTCATGAATCAATCCGATCGCGGTCGTGCAGGGTTGTCACCAGATCGGAATCAAACACCCGAGACGTTAAGAACGTTTCATGACGACCTCCTTCATTTCTTTTCGCTTCCTGGCTTGGATTTCAGCCGCCACTCGCCGCAACCATGCGACGGCAGGTGGAGGATTTTCTGACACGCTTACTTTGGTTGGCAGGGAACAGGCGGCCAAGTTTCCTGGGCTCGGCACATTTGCTTGTGAAAATACAAATGAGAATGATTCGCTTTACAGTTAATGTTTGTGCTGCTATATTTCGCGACATTCTTGTTCATGTATTAATCGTTACTCAGGTGTGCCGCCCCAATGAAAACTATCTCTGCCAACCGAACTGCAGCTCTCATTCCTTTGCTCAGCGGATTTTCCCTGCTGCCCCTTCACTCGGCCATAGCGGCTCAGGATGAGCCTGCATTCCAGGAAGAAATCATCATCACCAGCATCCGAGCCGACCGTAACAGCCGCGGCGCCACCGGTCTGGATCTGGATGTGGCAGAGACGCCGCAGTCACTGACCATTCTGGATACCGAGACGCTGGAGAGCTTTGGTCTGGAAGACATCAACAGCATGCTGAAGCTGACGACTGGCGTGAATGTGGATTCATCCGAGACAGATCGTACCTATTACAACGCGCGTGGATTCGATATCACCAGCATGCACGTGGATGGCGTCGGTATGCCGTTTGGTGAACTGGTGGTGGGTGATATTGATACCGCAATCTATGAAAAAGTCGAAATCATCCGTGGTTCCAACGGACTGATTACCGGGCTTGGCAACCCGTCAGGCACCATCAATTATGTCCGCAAGCGTCCAGGCAATGAATTTGCCATGAGCACACGCCTGACAGTAGGGCGCTGGGATACCCGACGTGCCGAGTTCGATATTTCTACGCCGCTGGTCGAATCCGGGCGCTGGGCCGCCCGTTTTGTGGGTGTCGCCCAGGATGGCGAAAGCTGGCTGAACAACTATGCCAATGACCGCGCGGTGGGTTCGCTGGTCATTGACGGTCAGATTGGCAATTCAGTCACAGTAGCGCTGGGTTATACGCGCCAGGACAACAACAGCGACGCACCGTTGTGGGGTGCATCGCCGATGATCTACAGCAATGGCCAGCAACTGGATTTTGATGTTTCGACCTCAACTGCCATGGAATGGTCCTACTGGGACACTTTGTCAGAGCGTTCCTTTGTCGAACTCGGCTGGCAGCTGGCTGATGACTGGCGTGTCGAAAGTTCAGTGACGCATATTGATTACGCTGACAATTCCGAAGTGTTCTACGTCTACTCCAACACTGGCCTGGATGCCGACACCGGGCTGGGCATGCTCAGCTACCCCGGCAAGTTTGACGCCAGCGAAGAGTCATTGATCTGGGATACCTCACTGCAGGGCAGTTTTCAGGCCTTCGACCGCGAGCACGAACTAAATCTGGGTGTCAGCCTGGCTGACCAGGATTCAGGTTCCCTGGACCATACTGCACTAAGCGGTTTCCAGGCCATGCCGGCATTCCCTGGCTGGCAGGGTAACGAAGTGGCGCGCCCAAGCTGGGATACGCCCTATCAGGCGGCTGAGGAAGACACTCAACTGAACCGGCTCTACGGCTCGCTGCTGCTGTCGATGACAGATCGCTTCAAAGTGATTCTGGGCGTGAACGTGGTGGACTATGAAAATCGTGGCGTCAGCTGGGGTGTTTCCACAGACTCTGACGAAGATGGCAGCAGCCCTTACGTCGGATTCACCTGGGAACTGCTGGACAGCCTGAATCTTTACGCCAGCTACAGTGACATATACCAGCCGCAGTATTACCTGGACATGGATCTGCAGCCGCTGGGTTCAGCGGAAGGCAAAAGTTATGAGGCGGGCCTGAAAAAGCAGTTTGATTCCTCATGGCTTGCCACGGTGGCAGTATTCAAGACTGAGCAGGAAAACCTGCAGGAATTCGTCCGTTACGGCGACGGTGACGGTATCGACGATACTGATTACAGCGACGATTTTGATTTTGCCATGTATCGCGGTATCAGCGTCGACTCCACCGGTATCGAGCTGGAAGTTTCCGGTGAAGTGGCTGAGGGACTGCGGCTGCAGGCCGGTTATACCTATCTGCAGCTGGAAGATCCCAATGGCGATGAGACGCGCACATTCATTCCGCGCAATACCTTCAAGATGCTGGCCGACTGGCGTCCGGTATGGCAACAGCGCCTGGCGCTTGGACTGGCCGCGCGCTGGCAGGATGACATCTATTTTGACTCTGCCTACGGGCGCATCAGTCAGGATGCCTATGCGGTCATTGGCGGCTATGCGCGCTATGACGTGAGCGAGTCGCTGGCGGTCTCTCTGAACGTAGACAATGCCCTGGATGAGAAGTATCTGAGCTCGGTCAAGTTTGAGCAGTCATATTACGCAGCACCGCAGAACTACAGTGTTTCGCTGGATTGGCAATTCTGACAAACCGGCCCTGTTAGCATATTAAGCGGAGTGCATTGACGTGAACAAACTTCTATTCAAAGTACACAGTTACCTGGCGCTTCTCGCCGTCGTGCCAATTCTCATTGTTTGTGTGACCGGCAGTATTCTGGTCTTCAAACATGAAATTGATTCTCTGCTTAGAGGGGAGCTTGTTCGCGTCGAGCCTCAGTCGCAGCGTATGCCACTGGATTCGCTGCTGGCGTCGGTCAATCAGGCGCACCCTGACTACGAAGCGGTTGGCTGGACCCTGTTCCAGGATCCTGGCCGCGCCGATCAGATGTACGTCATGGAAAAAGGCACCAGCGACTGGTCGTATGTTTTCCTCAACCAGTACACAGGTCAGGTGCTGCAGGAACCGCAGCTCTACGATCAGTTTCTGACCGACTGGCTGCTGGAGCTGCACTTCAATTTTCTGCTCCATGATGCCGGGATGCTGGTGACATCGTTCTTCGCTGCCATTTTAATGCTGTTGGGTTTGACGGGGCTTTACCTGCACCGCAAATTCTGGAAGAACTTCTTTACGCTGCGCTGGAAAAGCCGGCTGGTTGTTTACTTCAGTGACATGCACAAACTGGTCGGTGTCATCGCATCGCCGGTGCTGATCATACTGGCCTTCACCGGTATCTGGTGGAACGTCGTGGCATACCTGTATGAGATGCAGGAGCATGCGGACGGCAGTGAGCACCACGTCATGGTTGACCGTCTCTATGGGGAGCAGGTCTCATTTGATGCGATTGTTGCATCAGCTGAGCAACGGATAGCTGGTTTTGAGGCAACCTATCTGACCCTGCCGTACGAGCCCGGCGTTGATATCCAGGTCTGGGGTGACGTGCCTACCGGCAATATTCTGACCAGTGAGTATGCCAGTGTGGTGACCTTTGATGAGCTCAGTGGCGATTGGCTGTCTACCTATGACATCCGTGAAGCCACCACCGGCGCGGTTATTGTCGACAGTTACCGGCGACTGCATTTCGGCGACTTTGCAGGCCTGCTGTCAAAAGCGCTGTGGGCATTGCTGGGTCTGTCGCCGGTACTGTTGTCAGTTACCGGTCTGACCCTGTGGTGGAAACGTCGCAGCCAGCGTCAGCGCGCCCGTGAAAAGCGACGTGAGAAACTCGAGCTGGCAAACGCCTGAGAGCAGAATGCAATCTCAGTTTGAGAGAGCTGCCTGAATACCTGGTTCGGGGCGCCGCGAGGCGCCCCAACTGCTTTCCACCATCGATATCACATCGTTCAGCTCCTGCTCGCTGACATCTGCCAACGCCCCGTGTTCGAGTGGATCGTAATGGAAGATGTAGAGGCGTGACGCAAACTCGGCAAACGACAGCGATGACTCGCCAAACCGTTCCCCGTGGCCGGCCGTGCTGACCTTCACACCATTACCCCAGTCCTGTCCGCTGTCATTATTCGGATTAAAAAAGTACACCCGCGTTGTTCCCTGGGGATCCACGGTAGCTCGAATGATGGTGATGGCATGCCAGCCAATGAATCGCGCGGCGCTGTCGGTGACGGCAATGCCAGCAGGTTGCGGATGAATCAGCGGCTGATTGCCGTTGTACCCGGGGTGGTAGTGCGCGTAAAAGTGTCGATAGAAACTTTCCAGCTCATGCAGATGGCCGGTGCCGACATCAACATTGATTCGGAAACCGCGTCCGGTCCACCAGCCGTGGAACTCGGGATTGATCCACTGGTGCGGATCACCATCGCGACCAATGCAGTGGCGGCCCATTTCCGCGTATATTCTGTCCAGGTGTGGTACCACAAGCAGAGAAACAGGATCGAGGTCCAGCGGCAGCGTCTGCGCGACACCACTCAGGCTCTCTCGTGATGAAATGGATTTACCCTCAAAGTGCATGACAATTTCATCATCGCGGGCAGCCCAGGTCACCATCTGCAGTAGATAGTCCGGATCGTTGTATGACCACATCGACAGGGCGCGCGCTGACTGGCAGGTGGGGTTGTTACCCTGCCCAACACCCAGCGGCAGGCCCAGCATACAAAGCACTCCTTCCATTAGCCGGGCCCGATGCGGAACCGCGTCGCCAAACGCTGCTGACAGACGCGCCTTCGACCATGGCGCGAGTTCCAGACCCAGCTGACGCCACAAGGCGGGTGCTACCGGTGGCTGATAGAAAATACCGCGCTCCAGCGTCAGTGCCAGTCCATAGATACCCTGGGCAGTTTCTGGAAACAGGCAGTCGTCAATAATGCTGTGCACCAGGTCACGAAAACACAGCAGGCAGTCGCGCCCGGTTGCAGAAAGACCCAGGGCTTCGGCAAGCAACTGATCGCCATGCTGGGCCACCTGTTTCAAAAGGACAGCGTGATAGGGCGATACCAGTCCGGTGTCGTGCATGGCACGGGCAAAACCGGTTGCCTCATACTGCAAGGCCGTGGTGTCCATGGATTCCAGTCGTTGCTGATACACTTCGACGCCGGGATCTTCATGACAGGCCTGCGTCGGGCCGAACAGTGCGCTGACCAGGCGGTTGGCACCCTGGCCGCTGCTGCCCAGATCTATGTCGGGGTTGGCCTGGCACAGGCTGATCTGTGTGATCATCTGTTTGACAGGATCGACCTGAATAGGTCGCTGTTGAAGGATGCGCCAGATTTCGTTGATCAGCTCATCAATGATGTGTTCAAAGCCGATGCGAGACGCCAGATGCTGCAGCAGAAGGCTGGGAATCAGCGCCAGACGACCCTGTGTTTCGCGCTCGGACTCGCCTACTGAGCCGAACAGAATTGGCAGGTTCAGAGCCAGGACCTGGGTCAGAAAATGCTTTGCAGCCACCGCGCTCAAGGAGGAGTGCTGGTAGCGCGATTTGGCCACAGCCAGCATGCGCAGTTCGCTCAAGGCCTCAATGACCAGCAGAGTGGCATCACTGCCACGCAGTGACTGCCCACTCAGTGAAGGTACCAGGATCGCCGGCTGCGCCCAGTCCGAGCCTTCAAACACACCAGCCTCTTCCAGTGCTTCGGCACGCTCCTCGATCGCCGCGCAGCCACCTGGTTGCTGCAACACGCGACGCGCAAGGTCGATGACCGGCTGTAGCCGTGTGGGTTTGGAAAAATCCGGAGCGCGCGCCAGTTGTAGGATGGCCGCATCCAGTTTTTGCAGCAAACCTGTCATTAAATCGTCCGACAAGTCGATATCTCCCGCGGGTCCTGCCTGCTAGATGTAATAGTCCAGCTCTTCCTGAGCCTTCAGTGTGTCATGCAGCTTCTGTGCATCCTCACCCCGAAAGTACACCAGTCCCCAGTGTGTGCCAAACGCTGTGCGCTTGGTGACGGTTTCTTCCAACGGTGGTGTCAGCTCGTGAGACTCAAAGTAGGGGTTGTTGTCCACCTCTTCGGGGATGACCAGCTGGCTGACCACGCGTCGTCGTGGATAGACACCAAAACAGCCGGCGTAACCATCGGCGTCCTCGACTTCTTTCGGGAAAAACGCCTTAACTTCTTCTGCGGTGGTCTTGGGGTCGAATACCAGCATGCTGGCCTGATAGGCGTTGAAGCCATACACGCGTTCAAGCAGTTCGAATACCTTGAAACCCGGTGGGCGGTAAGCCACCTCGCCAAAGTACATTTCGCCATCACTGGTGACGAAGTATTCCGGGTGAATCAGGCCAAATTCAATGTCGAAGGCCTTGATCAGCTTCTCGATCTGGGCGCGAATCTGTGGACGGTATTTCTCGAGTTCCGGTGAGGCTGGCACAAATACCGAGTAGCCAAGTGTTACATACTCAGAGATGTTCAGGAATACGATCTTGCCGTTGTGGATCCAGGCCTCAACCGCAAACTCCCAGCCATCCAGATGGGATTCCATCAACACCGGAAATTCCTCATCGGGAATGGAGTCGACCTCATCGGGGGTACGAATTACACGATGCCCCAGGCAGCCTGCCTTGTCGAAAGCTTTTAAGTGAATCGGATCGTTGGGGTCGCCGTCCAGTTTCAGCAGAGTCTGATTGACGCGTTTCAGAAAACGAACCACATCTTCCTTGTCGTGTGCCTCTTCGAAAATGCCGACGCGAATGCCGCCCAGCTGCGCCCTGCGTTTCATCAGTGCCTTGTCACGTAGCAGCAGAGACTGTCCATACAGGCGCGGGTTGTCCAGCAGTACCGAGTTTATGGCACCAGCCCACTCGACAGTTTCCTCATACAGGGGGATGGCAATATCGACACCCATTTCCTTCAGGGTCTCAGCGATCTCCATGGATCGGTCATTCAGTCTTTCAAAGTTCCAGGACAGATAGGGAATATTGTGTTTCTCACAGTATTCCTCGGCCCAGTCAGGAGCGACCACGACATAGCGGCGATCAAACGTTTCTGCCGCCTCTACAGCGTTCAGGCTCCAACCCAGTAGCGCGATATACCCTTTGTTTGGGTCTTTCTTCATGCCAATACCTTACCCTTTATGCCAGCAGCTGCCGGCATTTCACTTTGAATTTCAATGATTTCGGAAACCACTGTACCTTAGTTGGCAGTCAGTTGCACGGTGCCTGGTGGCACAGATAAGCCCGGAATCAGGCGAAGCTTGGGTAGAAGTTAGCGCGTTGACAGCAGTCCGCGGCGACGAAACCAGATTTCCAAAGGCAGTGTCACCAGGGGGGGAATGGCCGCGAGCAGGGCGAGCAGACTCATCTGCCAGGACCAGCGCAGGCGCGCGCTGCAGTAGACACATACGATCACATAGATGATGAACGCACCGCCATGCAGGCGGCCAAACAGCCACACTCCCAGGTCGGTGGTTTCGGTGACGTATTTCAGAAACATGCCCACCAGCAGACCGGCCCAGGTGAGGGCCTCAAAAAGTGCGACGACTGAAAACAGTCTGCCTGCCGGGGACAATGGAAGATGGGTCATGAGGGCTGATACTCAGAATGCGGAAACAAGCGCGCCATTATGCCGGTGCGTGCTTGCCGGATCAACGCCGCCTGACAGCAGGCAACGAACTGGCCGGCACCCGTAACTACTGCACACAGGCCGCTCCTGACGGTATAATCGCCGGCTTTTAAGCACGGACGAGATATCAGCCAGGAGTTCAGTCATGCCCGCTTACCGTTCCAAGACCTCAACCGCCGGCCGCAACATGGCTGGTGCCCGTTCGCTCTGGCGTGCCACTGGCATGAAAGACGAGGATTTCAGCAAACCCATTATTGCGATTGCGAACTCCTTTACGCAGTTTGTACCGGGGCACGTGCATCTGAAGGATCTGGGCCAGCTGGTGGCGCGTGAGATCGAAGCGGCGGGTGGTGTCGCGAAAGAATTCAATACAATCGCGGTCGACGATGGCATCGCCATGGGGCACGATGGCATGCTGTATTCACTGCCCAGTCGCGACATCATTGCCGATTCGGTGGAGTACATGGTCAACGCCCACTGCGCCGATGCTCTGGTATGTATCTCGAACTGCGACAAGATCACCCCCGGCATGCTGATGGCCGCCATGCGTCTGAATATCCCAGTGATCTTTGTATCCGGTGGACCGATGGAGGCCGGCAAGGTGCAGCTGGCACGTCCGGAAACCCAGACCATCGAGATTCGTAAACTGGACCTGATTGACGCCATGGTCATGGCCGCCGACGACAAAGTGTCGGATGCCGAACTGGCAGAAGTCGAACGCTCTGCCTGTCCGACCTGCGGCTCCTGTTCCGGCATGTTCACTGCCAATTCCATGAACTGTCTGACTGAAGCACTGGGCTTGTCCCTGCCTGGCAATGGCACAGTGGTGGCTACGCATGCTGACCGTGAAAAACTGTTCCGCCAGGCAGGTCGCCAGGTTGTGGAACTGTGCCGCAAGTACTACGAGCAGGAGGACGCCTCTGTGCTGCCGCGCTCTGTTGGTTTCAAGGCCTTCGAAAATGCCATCGCGCTGGATATTGCCATGGGCGGTTCCACCAATACCATTCTGCACCTGCTGGCGATTGCGCAGGAAGCCGAAATTGATTTCACCATGGCGGATATCGATCGCATGTCGCGTGATCTGCCGCAACTGTGCAAAGTGGCGCCGAATACCAACAAGTACCACATTGAGGATGTTCACCGTGCCGGTGGTATCATGGCCATCCTGGGCGAGCTTGACCGTGCAGGTAAGCTGCACACCGATGTGCCAACTGTCCATGCGCCTACCATGAAGGATGCGCTGGATCAGTGGGATATCGCCCGCAACCCCAGTGAAGAAGTGAAAACCTTTTATATGGCAGGACCGGGTGGCATTCCGACCCAGGTCGCCTTCAGTCAGGACGCGCGCTGGGAGAGTCTGGACACTGACAGAGCCCAGGGCTGTATCCGTTCCTACGAGAATGCCTTCAGCAAAGAAGGGGGACTGGCGGTTCTTTTTGGCAACCTGGCAGAGAACGGCTGTGTGGTCAAAACGGCTGGCGTCGATGACAGCCTGATGGTATTCGAAGGGCCGGCTCATGTGGTGGAAAGCCAGGATGAGGCGGTACGCAACATCCTCGATGACAAGGTCAAAGCCGGTGACGTGGTTGTGGTTCGCTACGAGGGTCCAAAAGGCGGGCCTGGCATGCAGGAAATGCTGTACCCGACCAGCTACATCAAGTCCAAGGGCCTCGGCAAAGCCTGCGCGCTGCTGACCGATGGGCGCTTCTCCGGGGGTACATCCGGTCTGTCTATAGGCCACTGTTCGCCTGAGGCTGCGGCCGGCGGCAATATCGGTCTGGTGCGCAACGGTGATCGTATCCGCATTGACATCCCCAACCGGCGCATCGACATGCTGGTCAGTGATGAGGATCTGGCGGCACGCCGTGCCGAACAGGACACGCTGGGCTGGAAACCCGCCGAGCCGCGGCCGCGCAAGGTCTCGGCGGCGCTGAAGGCCTACGCCATGCTGGCGACCAGTGCTGACCGTGGGGCTGTCCGTAATCTGGAGCTGCTCGACTGAGCAGGCCGTATTGGTGACAGACATGCCTGGCTGCGCTAAGGTGTCAGGCCCATACTTGATGTATCAGGAGTGGATTATGCGTTTGCAGACATTGAATTTGACCGCCGCTGTTTCGCTGGCACTGTTTTCGGTATCAGCCGTTCAGGCCGATGACGCACAGCGGCTGCAGGAACTGATTACCGCAGATCATCGCGACCCGGCGAATATCGAGCGCAATCAGTACCGAAACCCGGTTGAGACGCTGCAGTTCTTCGGCATCGAATCCGACATGACAGTTGTTGAGGTATTGCCGGGCGGCGGCTGGTACACAGAAATTCTGGCACCGTTTCTGAAAGAGAACGGTACTTACTACGCAGCCCATTTCTCACCGACCTCGGGAATTTCCTATCAGCCACCCATGCTGGAGCGCTACCGCCAGAAACTGGCCAATCACAATGAGATCTACGATGAAGTTATTGTGACCCGGCTGCATCCACCAGCTGATACCGAAATCGCTCCGGCGGGCTCGGCAGACATGGTGCTGACCTTCCGCAATGTGCACAACTGGATCATGGCCGGGACGCAGGAAGAGCACTTCGAAGCCTTTTATCGGGCCCTCAAACCGGGCGGTGTTCTGGGTGTGGTCGAGCACCGCGCGCCAGAAGGCAGTGGCATGGATGTGATGGAAACCACCGGTTATGTGACCGAGGCGTATACCATCGAGCTGGCACAGGCAGCGGGTTTCTATCTGGAAGAAAAATCGGAAATCAATGCCAACCCGCTTGATACTGCAGACCATCCGTCTGGCGTCTGGACGCTGCCGCCAACGCTGCGGCTGGGCGATGAGAACCGTGATACTTACCTGGCGATTGGCGAAAGCGATCGTATGACGCTGAAATTCAGAAAGCCGGAGTAATACCGAAATTGAAAAAGCCCGCCAATCTGGCGGGCTTTTTTTTGCCACCTGAAATTGTAGGCAGCACTAACACAGCAGCTTTAGTCATTAAACATTGTGCAAAGCAGCGCGGGCAATCATCCAGATACCCATGCCCATCATCATGAGATTTTCGGTCAATGAAACAAAGCCAAGTGGCACCTTGCTGTCCCCGCCAACGCAGGCGCACTTAAGGGACCGCTTGTCGATATACACGGCTTTAAAAACTGAGGCGGCGCCAACACTACCGATAAACAGCGCGACCGGTGCTGAAATCCAGACCAGCGCCCCTGCAATCATCAGCAAACCAGCCAGCGTTTCCCCAAAAGGGTAGAGGTAGGCGTATCCAACATAACGCTGCGCCAATAAATCATAATTGAGAAACATGCTGGAGAAGGCTTCGACATCCTTGAGTTTTTGGAGTCCCAGCAGCGTCATTGCGCCTGCCACAAACCATTCAAGTGTTCGTCCGGTAATCACAGAACCTGCTGTGGCCCAGCTGATGGATAGTGCCATCAGTGCGGCGACGAGAAAGAGCGCGATGACTGGCCGGTAGCTGAGCCCCTCGTCTTCGGCAGATGCTTTGCCAAAATACTGGCGCAGGGATTCATAACCGCCGATGCGTTCTCCATCGATGAAGGTCTGTGGTGTGGTATCCACATCGTGTTTCTTTTTAAACGATTCAACTTCCTGTCGTGATCGCAGTTTGTGATCCTCTACCTGGTAACCCTGGCGTCGTAACAGATAACGGGATTTCAATCCAAATGGGCACAGGTGCCCGGGCATGTCCATGCGATACAGTGTTGCATTTCTATTGGCAGTCGTTTCGTTTGTCATGGCACCTCATAAAACTAATTGGGTACTCTTGTGACTGTCATACAGTCAATGAGTTCCACCAGGTTTCTTGCTCCTTCACTCTTTTTGACATACCTTCAGCATTATTCACAAAAATTCAGGCTGATAGCTTATGCCACGTTGGCAATGGGTGCTGATGCACCTTATCAGGCGGCTTTGGGTGCGGGCTACTCTGCTTGGCGGGCTGGGTGTGGCAGCGGCGATGATTGCCACCACAGCTGATACGCTCATCCCCTTCAGTTTTCCGTTCACCATCGAGGCGGAATCGATTGATCGCATACTTAATATCCTTGCGACAAGCATGCTGGCGGTTACGACATTTTCACTGAGTGTCATGGTGAGCGCCTATGGAGCCGCATCCACCAATGTCACACCACGGGCCATAAAACTGCTGACTGAGGACCATACCACGCAGAATGTCCTGTCTGCGTTTGTAGGCTCATTCCTTTTCAGTGTTGTGGGCATTATTGCGCTGCAGGTTGGCGCCTACGGCGATCAGGGCCGTATTCTGCTGTTTGCCGTCACGCTGGGTGTGCTGGCACTGGTCGTCATTTCGCTGTTGCGCTGGATCGATCACCTGACAAGGTTCGGGCGTGTTGGCGAAACTACTGCGCAGGTCGAGCAGGCAACGCGACGTGCCATGGATGAGTATCTGCGCGAGCCCTGCCTGGGAGGACAGCCGCGCATTGATGCAGATCTCGCCGACGTCGATACGGCTGCGCAGGTGTGCGCTTCACGCATTGGATATGTCCAGCATATCGACATGTCTGCGTTAACCGAATGCTGCGAAAAAATGTCCGTCAGAATTTTCCTGTCCGTTGTTCCAGGTGCCTTCGTTTACAAAGGTGCTGTGCTGGGCTGGTTTGAGTGTGACAACAGCAGCGAAGTTGACTCCGCTGCGCTGAGCGCTGCCATCTGTGATGCAATAACTATTGACGATGATCGCAGCTTTGATCAGGATCCCCGGTTTGGTCTGGCGGTGCTCAGCGAAATTGCCTGTCGCGCTCTGTCGCCCGGCGTCAACGACCCTGGCACCGCGATTGATGTAATTGGACGGCAGACGCGGCTACTGTCACGGTGGGCCGAAGGGTCCTCGTCGACAGACACTGGCTCAGCCAGTGCCAGCTCACCAAGATATCCCCGCGTCTACATTCCGACGCTTGACACAGCAGACCTGTTTGAAGATTCGTTCATGCTGATTGCCCGCGACGGTGCGGCGCATGTCGAGATCCAGTTGCGCCTGCAAAAAGCCTTGCGGGCGCTGGGAGAACTGGGCGATGCCCCGTTTCGGGAAGCGGCCAGCAAACAGTCTCTGCTCGCGCGTGATCGTGCCATGCAGGCACTCACTCTGGAGGCTGATCGCGAACGGGTTCTGGCCGTGCTTGAAACACCCGCCGAGCATGGGCAGCCATCGGCACACGATAAACAGTGAAACAAACGATGCAGGCAGCAGGGGGGCGCCATGGCAGAAAACAGCGATCCAGATAAGCAGGCAGCCATAGAGTTGCTGGCGCCAGCGCAGCGCGAAGATCATTTCTGGATGGAGCAGGCTCTGCTTCTGGCTGACCAGGCTGCCCAGGTGAACGAAGTGCCGGTTGGAGCGGTTGTGGTGTATCAGGGTGCGATTATAGGGCACGGCTTCAACCAGCCCCGGCGCAGTCACGATCCCACCGCTCATGCGGAGATCATGGCCCTGCGTGAAGCCAGTCGCAGACTTGGTAACTATCGTCTGCCTGACTGTAGCCTCTATGTGACAATCGAGCCCTGTACCATGTGCTTCGGCGCCATTATTCATGCTCGCATAGCGCGGCTTGTATACGGAGCCGAGGAGCCTCGCTATGGCGCCGTTGTCAGTGGTCAGCGCCTGCTGGCGCAGGGTCAGTATAACCACAAGTTAGCGGTGACAGCAGGGGTACTTGCTGAGCCCAGCGCCGAGCGGATGCGCCGGTTTTTCCGCGAGCGCCGTCGCTAAGCCCTCCGATTAGCCAGCCCAGAAGCCACCATATGGTGACAATAGTCTGATTTTTCAGGGCGACTCCTGTATAATCGTCGCACCCGAATGCCGGCGCGTCTGTGTCCGGTAACCTGCATCCCTGACCACCAACTTGTAAGGCTATCTGACACAATGCTAGTTCTTCCCGGCAGCACCGCTCATTCCGACTTCAGACTTCGCAAACTGCTCCGCGGCGTTCAGCAGGACCTGCCAGCAGTAACGGCAATTCACTCGCGATTTGTCCATCTGGTTGACTGTGACGCACCCATAGCAAGCGAGCAGCTGGAGATTCTGGGGCAGTTACTTGCCTATGGCGACATGGCAGAAGAAACGCAGGGCAGTGCCCAGGGCGTGTACCGGCTGGTTGTGCCGCGCCCGGGCACCATTTCACCCTGGTCGAGCAAGGCGACTGACATTGTCCGCAATTGTGGTCTGAAAGACGTTGCGCGCCTGGAGCGCGGCATTGAGTGGCATGTCACGGTCGAAGGCTCGCTTAGCGATGATGAGCTGAAACTGCTCGATACCCACCTGCACGACAAGATGACCCAGGCCGTCCTGAATGAAGTGGAGCAGGCCGCTCAGCTGTTTACCCACGCCGAGCCGGCCGCCATGGCGCAGGTTGATGTGCTGGGCAAGGGCCGTCAGGCGCTGGTGAACGCCAATCGTGAGCTCGGTCTGGCGCTGGCAGATGATGAAATCGATTATCTGGTGGATGCCTTCACCAGGCTTGGCCGAAATCCCAACGATGTAGAGCTGATGATGTTTGCGCAGGCCAATTCCGAGCATTGCCGGCACAAGATATTTAACGCCAGCTGGACTATCGATGGCATAGATCAGGATCTGTCGCTGTTTGCCATGATCCGCAACACGCACGCCAAATCTCCGGACAACGTTCTGTCTGCCTACAAGGACAATGCGGCCGTCATGAGTGGCAGCGTTGCGGGGCGTTTTTTCCCGCAGCCGCTCACACATGAATACACCTACACAGAGGAACCCATCCACATTCTGATGAAAGTGGAGACACATAATCATCCGACCGCCATCGCGCCATTCCCGGGTGCGGCAACCGGCAGCGGTGGTGAAATCCGCGACGAAGGTGCTACCGGCACAGGCGCCAAACCCAAAGCGGGCCTGTGCGGGTTCAGCGTGTCCAATCTTCGCATACCGGCATTGCCACAGCCCTGGGAGGAAGATTTCGGTCGCCCGGCGCACATCGTCTCGGCGCTGGATATCATGCTGGAAGGACCGATTGGTGCGGCAGCCTTCAATAACGAATTTGGCCGGCCCAATCTCTGCGGTTATTTCCGTACCTATGAGGAGTCGGTGCCTGCGGTAGATGGCAACGAAGTCCGTGGTTACCACAAGCCCATCATGATTGCTGGTGGTATCGGCAACATTCGTGAGTCACATGTGCAGAAGCAGCCCTTTGCGCCAGGCGCTAAACTGATCGTGCTGGGCGGTCCGGCAATGCTGATCGGACTCGGTGGTGGTGCGGCCTCGTCGATGGCAGCCGGATCCGGCAGTGCCGATCTGGATTTTGCCTCAGTGCAGCGCGAAAACCCGGAAATCGAACGTCGCTGCCAGGAAGTTATCGATCGCTGCTGGCAGATGGGCGACAACAATCCGATTGCCTTCATTCACGACGTCGGTGCCGGTGGCCTGTCCAATGCGCTGCCCGAGCTGGTTAAAGACGGCGAGCGTGGTGGTCGTTTTGAACTGCGTCAGGTGCCGAACGCGGAATCAGGCATGTCGCCATTGGAAATCTGGTGTAACGAAGCACAGGAGCGTTATGTACTGGCGGTGATGCCCGATCGTCTGGCCGACTTCGAAGCCATCTGCAAGCGAGAACGTTGCCCCTTCGCGGTAGTGGGTGAGGCGACTGAAGAGAAACATATTGCGCTGGACGACAGCCACTTCGGCAATCGTCCGATTGACCTGCCGATGTCGGTGCTGTTTGGCAAACCCCCGCGTATGCACCGCGATGTGCGCAGCGAGACGGTACGCACCGTGGGACTGGATACGGCCCAGATTGAGCTCGATGATGCGCTTGAGCGGGTGTTGAGTCTTCCAGCAGTCGCCAGCAAGAATTTCCTGATTACCATTGGTGACCGCACCGTAACCGGTCTGGTGTCACGCGACCAGATGGTTGGGCCCTGGCAGGTACCGGTGGCTGATGCCGCCGTGACAGCCGCCTCTTTCGACAGCTATGCCGGTGAAGCCATGGCCATGGGCGAGCGAACGCCGATCGCACTGCTGGATGCGCCCGCATCAGGCCGCATGGCGGTTGCTGAGGCCATCACCAATATCGCCTCGGCCAGCATCAGAGACATACGTGATATCAAACTGTCGGCGAACTGGATGGTGGCGGCCGGCCACACCGGAGAGGATGCGCGCCTGTACGAGACCGTTCGCGCAGTCGGTATGGAGCTGTGCCCGGCGCTGGGTATCTGTATTCCGGTAGGCAAGGACTCAATGTCCATGCGCACGGTCTGGAAGGAAAACGGCGAGGCAAAGAGCAACACCGCGCCGTTGTCATTGATAGTGTCGGCCTTTGCGCCAGTACAGGATGTACGCAGGACCATCACCCCACAGCTGCGGCTGGAGCGAGGCGATACCGAGCTGCTGTTGCTGGATCTGGGACGTGGCCGCAACCGCATGGGCGGCTCGGCACTGGCGCAGGTTTACCGCGAGCTCGGTGAAACACCAGCCGACCTGGACAGTCCTGACGATCTGAAAAACTTCTTTGGTCTGATCCAGCAGCTTAACGCCGACGGCCTGCTGCTGGCCTATCACGACCGCTCTGATGGCGGTCTGATCACGACATTGCTGGAGATGGCGTTTGCGGGACACTGTGGTCTGGATATTCAGTTGGCGGAGCTGCTCTCCTCGGATCAGGACGTTCAACCCACCGAGATAGACGTGCTGTTCAACGAAGAACCAGGCGCAGTACTGCAGGTGTCTTCGGCGCAGCTGAATCAGGTTATCAGCCTGGTCGAAGAGTTTGGCCTGTCCGACTGTGCCTGCGTACTCGGCCGGCCGGTCGCTGGCGACCAGATCCGCATTTTCAATTCAGGTCGTCTGCTGCTCGACACCACACGGACACATTGCCAGCAGGTCTGGGCCCGCACCAGTTACGAAATGCAGGCCTTGCGGGACAATCCGGAGTGTGCCGAGCAGGAATACGAACGCCTTGCTGACAAAAAAGACCCGGGCCTGCATGCACGCCTCAGCTTTGATGTGAACGAGAATATTTCTGCGCCATTTATCAATACCGGCGTACGTCCTGCCGTAGCGGTCCTGCGTGAGCAGGGCGTCAACGGTCATGTTGAAATGGCAGCGGCGTTTGATCGTGCCGGCCTCAAGGCAGTTGATGTGCACATGAGCGATCTGCTCAGCGGCGCCGTTGCTCTGGATGCGTTCAACGTATTGGCCGCCTGCGGCGGCTTCTCATACGGCGACGTGCTGGGAGCCGGCGGTGGCTGGGCCAAGTCTGTGCTGTTTAATGAACCACTGCGACGCCAGTTTGAGGCCTTCTTCAAACGAGACAACACACTGTCGCTGGGCATCTGTAACGGCTGTCAGATGATGTCATTGCTGCACGAGCTGATCCCGGGCGCAGAGAACTGGCCGCGCTTCGAACGCAATCGCTCTGAGCAGTTTGAGGCTCGTGTCAGTCTGCTGAAGGTTCCCGATTCACCCTCGGTGTTTTTCGCCGGCATGAAAGACTCTGTATTCCCGGTTGCCGTGGCGCATGGAGAAGGGCGGGCGCAGTTCGCTGACGCCACCCAGCGCGCGCAGCTGAAGGCCGCATCAGGCATCGCCGCTGCCTACGTGGACAATTATGGTGAAGTGACGGAGCATTACCCAGAGAACCCTAACGGTTCGCCAGCCGGCATTGCCGGAGTCTGCAGCCGCGATGGACGTGTGACAATCATGATGCCGCACCCGGAGCGTGTGTTCCGTGCCGTACAGAACTCATGGCATCCGGCGGAGTGGCAGGAAGACGCCCCGACGCTGAGAATGTTCCGCAACGCCCGAGCCTGGTTGAAGTAATGCTGAAACTGACTTTTTACGTGCCCGAGTCCCATCTTGAAACGGTCAAGCAGGCTGTGTTCGAGGCGGGTGCGGGCCGTATTGGCGATTATGACAGCTGTTGCTGGCAGGTCGCCGGTCAGGGCCAGTTCCGGCCACTGGATGGTGCCAATCCCTTTATCGGTTCGCAGGGTGCGCTGGAGACGGTCAGTGAGTATCGTGTGGAGATGATTTGTACGGAAACCTGTATTGAGGCGGTCATCCAGGCACTGAAAGCGTCGCACCCCTACGAAGAGCCCGCCTACGATGTCGTGGCGCTGTTGCCATACTGACGGATTAGCTGAATACATTCATCCCCATCTTATGACGCTTTGTCGCAGTTGCGACACAATTTGTTGCAGATTCTAAGTCAGGTGACGTAAGATCGGCCCCGAGTAGCGACAAGACTACCATCAAGGGAACGCAAGCCGAGCCATGTACATAATGCGCCAAGCTAGGCAAAGCCCGCCATGCAGGGAGCTCAAGGATAAAGAGCGGTTCTTCCGGCCGCTGGGTAAATGGAAATTACACGCAGGATGCGAGCAGGACGCAAACGGCCGCGCAGGGACGCAAAGGCCAACTGCCTGGAATACAACCTTTCAGCCCTGGCTGATCAACTGAATATCCGCCTTTCTTTCTGGCGAATACCTCACATCAAACATTCTCACTGGATAGTGCTGTTTGCGTCTATCCTCGAAGTACAGCTCCAGCGTCTTTCGAACGACGGCAAAGGCTATGTTGTCCCAGGGCACTTCGTGCTCTCTGAACAGTTTAACTTCCAGGCTTTCCTCACCGGGGTCGAAGTCCAGGCTGGCGAG
Source organism: Pseudohongiella sp. O18 (assembly GCF_021729085.1). Lineage (GTDB taxonomy): Bacteria > Pseudomonadota > Gammaproteobacteria > Pseudomonadales > Pseudohongiellaceae > Pseudohongiella. The sequence goes on from NZ_JAJSAR010000002.1 coordinate 360,368, forward strand.
GTCCGCGCGGAAAAACACATACACCTGATTGATGACCGGCAGATTAAACAGGGCATACAGGCTGTCTGAGGGCAGTTGCAGCGCGGCACCAGCTTCCTCGTGGGTTTCCCGGATGGCGCCTTCCAGAGTCGTCTCACCATTCTCCAGAAAGCCCGCAGGCAGCGTCCAATAGCCTTTGCGGGGTTCTATGGCCCGTCGGCAAAGCAGCACCTGATCCTGCCACACTGGCAGGGTGCCCACTACATTGTTGGGGTTCTGATAATAAACTTTGTCACAGGGGATGCAGCAATAACGCAGCTTGTCATCGCCGGGCGGTATGTGATGAGTTATCGGGCCGGCGCATTGAGGGCAAAATTTCATGAAATATCAGGCAGTAACCGTTGACGCTGAATTGGCGGCACGCTCAGTGTCTGGTAGGCGTGCCGGGTGTATCGCTTTGCCTTCTGGCAGCAGAATCGAGGGGCAGAATATCAGCTTTCGGACCGTTTTGTCTCGCTTTGACAGCGTCGATCGGGTTGTTGAGGCAGAAGTTAAGTTCGGAGAACGAGTCCTGCATCATGTTGGAAAGTTTCAGGAAGGCGGCAGTCGGGTTGCCTGCGCGGCGCAGCTCCATGTTGATTCTGAACTGCAGTCCGGCCAGGCGGCGCTGAGTGTCGGAAGAGGCCGAAGCGACCAGTTCCGAGGTCAGCTTGTTGCGCAGCCGGTCCAGTGCATCGGGGTCGTCCCGATGCATGGCAAGCAAGGTATCGAAGTCCGGCAGTTTTGCCATGGTCGATCAGATCCTGTTGATTTCACAATGCAACCGGAACTGCTTGGATGTGATAAACGCTTCAACTTCCTGTAAGCGCTGCTCTGTGGCTCGCAGATTGTTGACGCAATCATCAACACTGGCTTTGTGTCGCGCAGCTTCTGCGGCTCTATCCTGAGTTCTCTGGGTGCCCTGAGTTCCTTTTTTACTTACTTTGGGCTCCTTGTCAAGCACAATCCAGAGGATCACATAGGCCCAGAGCGTCAGCCCCCCCACGATAAACAGCGACAGGAAGGTGATCAGACGTACCAGAAAGGTACTGATACCCAGGTAATCTGCAACTCCTGCGCAGACACCGGCAATGCGCACATTGCGTCTGCTGCGGTAGAAAGGGCGCTTAAGGTTGAATCGACCTGTCCCTGGAGCCTCCTCTGCGGGCTCGCTTTCTACCGAGTCGTCAGCGGGCCGGTAGCCCGCTTCGCGTTCAGCTTCGCGCATGACTGATTCCGTGTCATCGCGCTTGCGGGAGATTGCCGCCTTCAGGCGGGCAGGTCGCTCCTCATCTTCGATCAGCCAGTACAGCAGGAAGTAGGCGATCAGCAGAATCGGAGAGACCAGACAGGCAATCAGGTAGATAACACGAACCAGCGCCGCCGGTACTTCCAGGTATCGTGCAAATCCCGCGCAGACACCCAGCAGTTTTCGGTTTTCCCGGTCCAGCGCCAGTTTCGGGCGAGGGCGGGTGAAAGCGCCTTGATCATTTGGATTGCTCATGCTGTTCCCTCCAGCCCGGCACCTCAGCGTCGAGTATCGCTTCCAGCGTGTCGATACGCTGATTCATCGTATCCGCCAACTTACTCAGCTCATTCAGTGTGTAGGTCTGAGCGGCAGCCGGCAATTGCTTCTCCTTGCGCCGGTACAGCAGAACCACCCAGATTGTCACGAATGTGCCGCCAATGGAGACGAGCGCTATGACAAATTCAAAGAATTCCATGACCGGGGTCCTTTACTGTTTGTTCAGTTTGGCTTTGATGCTTTCCAGCTCCTGATCGATCTTTTCCCGATTTGCCAGCTCTTCAAACTCATCGGCAAGGCCACGTTGTTTGATGTTCATGCTGTCTACCTGGCCTTCCATCAGGTCGATCTTGCGCTCGTAATACTCGAACTTGTTCATGGCGCTGTCAATACTGGTGCTGTGCAGCTTTTGATTGATATCAACGCGTGACTGAGCGGCACTAGTACGCATCAGCAGAGTCTTCTGACGCGCGCGGGCATCAGTCAGTTTGGCCTGCAGCTGTTCAATCTCGGTGCTGAGCTTATCCAGCGTGTCATCCAGCTTGACCAGTTCGCTTTCCAGCATTGTGATGGTTGTGTGAACAGAGGACTTTTCGACCAGTGCCGCCCGGGCCAGATCTTCACGATCCTTGCCCAGTGCCAATTCGGCCTTGGCTTCCCAGTCGGCGGCCTGACGACGCAACTGCTCAATACGACGATTGACGGTTTTCTTTTCGGCGATCACTTTGGCGGTGTTGCTGCGCACCTCCACCAAGGTCTCTTCCATTTCCTGAATCATCATGCGGATCATTTTCTCCGGATTCTCAGCTTTATCCAGAATGGCGCTGATGTTGGAGTTAATGATGTCGCTCAAGCGTGAGAAGATACCCATATTGTCTTACCTCTGAAATAGTGTTGGTGTTTCAGTGCATCCTTGGGTGCGACTGTGTTCCATACTGTGGTGAGCAGGTTCTGTGCCAGTTTTTGAAAATAACAATATCTCATTGAAATATAAGAATATAAATATTTTCTACGGGTACTAAGTTGTTTGCTCTATTGGTTGTTTGAGTCAATAAGTGGTATTTTTCGCGACATGTTGGTCTGAGCTTGATTTCAGGCCATAAGAAACAGGAGAGTTTCGGTGTCTGACGATATTTCCCTTCCGCGTATGATAGGCGAATCTGCCTGTTTTCTGGAAATGCAGGAGCACGTCTCGCAGGTTGCGCCGCTTAATAAGCCGGTTTTGATCGTGGGTGAGCGGGGCACAGGTAAGGAGTTGATTGCAGCGCGTCTGCACTATCTCTCCAGCCGTTGGCAAAACAACTTCCTTAAAATCAATTGTGCGGCCCTCAGTGAGTCTTTGCTTGAGGCGCAGCTGTTTGGTCACGAAAGTGGCGCCTTTACGGGTGCCACCGGTCAGCGCAAAGGTTTTTTCGAGCGTGCTGATGGCGGTACACTGTTCCTCGACGAGCTGGCCAATACCTCGATGATGGTACAGGAGAAGATCCTGCGCGTGATCGAATATGGTGAGTTTGAGCGCCTCGGTGGCAATCAGACCCTGACCGTGGACGTACGGCTTATAGCAGCCACCAATGAGGACCTGCCGGCACTGGGAAGGGCCGGCAAATTCCGTGAAGACCTGATCGATCGTCTGTCATTCGATGTCATCACCTTGCCGCCGCTGCGTGCCCGATCCGACGATATCATCGTGCTGGCCGAGCACTTTGCGGTAGCCATGGTAAAAGAGCTGGGGCTGGACTACTTTGCCGGTTTCACTGACAGCGTCATTCAGCAGATGCTCAAATACAGCTGGCCCGGCAATATCCGCGAGCTTAAGAATGTTGTTGAGCGTGCGGTCTATCAGCATCCCGGGAAAACGGTCAGCCGTCTGGTATTTAACCCCTTTGAATCTCCCTACCGACCCACGGTGTCGCCAGTGCGTGCGGCACAATCCAGTGGTGATGAACCCATGCCGGCTGTGACGGACACCGCGTCAGCGCCTGCACCAGCAGCAAACATTGCCGGCTGGAATGCTGAGCCGCTGGATTTCAGGCAGCACATGCAGGACTACGAGACAGACATGCTGAAAAAAGCGCTGGAACACTGCCAGTTTAATCAGCGCAAGACAGCAGAGTTTCTTAACCTGAGCTATCACCAGTTGCGCGGTTATCTCAGGAAGTACGATCTGATTTCCTGAAAGTTAAGGCGGGAAAAACATGAGGGTTCAGTTGCTGGCCGGATTGCGGAATGTCTATTGATCTGTGGCTTGTTCCTGAGCCGGACATGACACTGCAGCAGTTGCAGGAGATGTCTGCCGGGCTGCTCAGCGAAGATGAGCAAAAGCGTTTTGACAGTCAGCGGCTACCCAAAGGACAGTTCACCTTTCTGCATACGCGGGTGGCATTACGCAAATTACTGAGTCACTACTGGCCCGCTGTTGAGCCGGGTGCCTGGCGATTCAGGCGCTCACATCACGGTAAACCCTTTGTATCCGCACCGCCCGGTGTTGTTCCGACCTCCGGCTCCTACAATCTGACCCACGCCGACGGCATGCTGGCCATTGCGGTGTGCGACAGTGGCGAAGTGGGGGTCGATATCGAGCCGCAAACACGCGAGGTGGATGCGCTGGCATTGGCAAAGCGCTTCTTTACCAATGAAGAATTTCAGCTGCTCAACAGCTGTGCGGCCGACATCAGGCAGTCACTTTTCCTGGAAATCTGGACACTCAAGGAGGCCTGCGTGAAAGCCTGTGGCATGGGGCTGGCACATGCGCTGCGACACTTTTCTTTTGACCCGCTCGCGGCGGAAGGTCTGGCCATGACTTTGCACAAGCCGATACAGTCGGCACCTGAATCAGGCGTGGATCACTGGCAGGTATGGTCTGGGATACATGGCGCTTTTCGTCTGGGTCTGGCGTGCCAGATGAGCGCGGCTGACATCAGTGCGCAGTCGCTGACCGTGCAGGGTTTCGATATTGTCTCCGGTGTACAGACGGCGCAATGGCAGCAGCAGCGCCGCGCCAGTATCTGAAGTCAGGCAGCTCAGCCGTCTGTCTCGTTGGCCTGTTCGGCCGGTTCGGCTCGCCACATGCGTACCGTCTTGATCACGTTGTCCTTGACCTGAACGATCTCCGCAAAATACTCACCAATCTGGATGCCGATGGCTGAATCCGGGATGGACTCCAGCGTTTCCATCAACAGGCCGTTCAGCGTCTTGGCATTGGTGGTATCCAGTTCCCAGCCAAGAATGCGATTGATATCGCGCAGCGTGGCCGTGCCGTCTATCAGATAGGTGCCGTCGTCCTGCGGGTGAACGTCCTGGCTGCTGTCGGCCACATCAGTCGTGAATTCACCCACAATTTCTTCCAGAATATCTTCCAGGGTAATGATGCCTTTGACGTCACCATACTCATCAACAACAAAGGCCATGCGTTTGCGATGACGCTGAAAGTTGAACAGCTGTGTATGCAGCGGCGTGCTTTCCGGAATGAAGTAGGCCGGGTCAAGTTCGTTGCTGATATCGTCCTTGGTAATTTCATTGGACTGCGCCAGTCGGGCAATGCTGCGCATATGCAGCACGCCAATGACATTGTCGATTTCCTTGCTGTACACCGGCAGACGGGTGTGCTGTGCGGTGCCAATCAGCAGCAGAATGTCGTCCAGGTCATCATCCATGTTGATGCCGGTGATCTCACTGCGGGGCACCAGAATGTCGTTCACTGTGACCTTCTCCAGGTCCAGCACATTCAGTAGCATGCCCTGGCCCTGGGCCGGAATCAGCTGTGCTGATTCGTGCACCACGGTGCGCAGCTCTTCAGGACTGAGCTGGTGATCTGCAGAAGATTCGGCTTTGATGCCAAAGGCGCGAATCAACAGGTGAGAGACGCGGTTGGCCATCCACACCAGCGGATACAGTAACTTCAGAAGCAGCACCAGCAGCAGACTGGACGGATAGGCAATGCGCTCCGGATGCAGGGCGGCGATGGTTTTTGGTGTGATTTCAGCAAAAATCAGGATCAGCAGTGTCATGACAATCGTGGTCAGCACGGTTTCCGGATTGCCGAACAATTGAATGGCAATGGACGTGGCGATCGACGCAGACAGCAGATTGACGAAATTGTTGCCGATCAGGATCACTCCCAGCAGTTTGTCAGGCGCCTCCAGCAGGCGGCTGACCCGCTGCGCGCCAGCGTGTTTTTGCCGCACCAGGTGCTTCAGTCGATAACGGTTCAGCGACATCATGCTCGTTTCCGAGCTTGAGAAGTAAGCTGAAGCGAAAATCAGAAAAACCAGCAGACCAGTGAGAATGGGAACCGATGAGTCTCCGTCCATCAGTGCCTAACCTCCGAGGATGAATTCGATGACAATCTTTGAGCCATAAAAACCCAGCAGCAACAGGGCAAACCCGGCCAGGGTGCCCTTGATGGCCGTGTTCCCGCGCCAGCCAAGACGATACCGGCCCCACAACAGCACCGAGAACACCGTCCAGGCCAGCACCGAGAAGACTGTCTTGTGCGGCAGTCCCTGAGCCATCAGGTCATCAACAAACATGAAGCCTGCGGCAATGGCCAGCGTCAACAGTACCTGGGCAATCCACAACAGTTCAAACAGCAGTTTTTCCATATCCTGCAGTGGCGGGAAGCGTCGGATCACGGCTGATGCATGCTGATGTCTCAGATTGTAGTTCTGGAAGGCCAGAAAAGCGGCCTGCAGCGACGCCAGTGCAAACAGGCTGTAAGCCAGTATCGATAGCAGGACATGCGCGGCCAGACCGGAGGTCAGTTGCTGTGCTGGGTAGTCGCTGTCGATCAGCAGGGACAGCATTAGCGTCACTGCTGCCAGCGGGAAGACCCACAGCACAATGATGGCCAGTGGTCTGCGCAGGTTGGTGATCATGGCAAGCAGGGCGATGGCAGCCAGAATCAGAGTGCTCACCTGCACAATGCCAAAATGGTAACCGTCTGGACGCACAACCAGCAGCCAGGCACTTATGCCATGCAGCGCTATTGCAGCGAGCCCGGTAGCGGCCACAGCTGGACCGGCCTTGATGCGGGCGTTCTGGGTCCGGATGGCGTGACTCTGAAAGCTCAGGCTGGCAATGTACAGCACGATGGCAGCAATGCCTGACAGCGTCGAAATGGGCATGAAAGCAGACAAATCCTTGTTATTGGTAATCGCTCAAGCGGGCGGGTCTGAAGGGCTCAGCCCGCATGTTGTCGGCAGAGTGTCGCATAACTGTCCAAGGCGTTGAAGCATTTTTTGGCTTGCCACGTGAGCCCGGAGCTCTGCCTGACGGCTATTGTAGCGGGCGCGCATCAAGGGGATAATACGCGCCATTATTTACGATATACCAGTTTCCGAGGTCTATTGACTATGTTTGACAGCTTAACCGAACGGCTCTCCGGTGCCCTGCGCAAGATCAGTGGCAAGGCGACGCTGACGGAAAACAACATTGAAGAGGCGCTGCGTGAGGTAAGACGTGCGCTGCTTGAGGCGGATGTTGCGCTGCCTGTGGTCAAGGACTTCATCGAGCGGGTCAAGCTGCGCGCTGTCGGACAGGAGGTCTCCAAGAGCCTGAGTCCGGGTCAGGCCTTCATCAAGATCGTGCAGGCCGAGCTGGAAGCGGTCATGGGCGTGGCCAACGAAAAACTGGACCTGTCTGCCCAGCCGCCCGCCATCGTCCTGATGGCAGGTCTGCAGGGTGCGGGTAAAACCACTACTGTCGCCAAACTGGCGCGCCTTCTGAAAAACGATCAGAAAAAATCGGTAATGGTGGTCAGCGCCGACGTTTATCGTCCCGCCGCGATCGCACAGCTGGAGACCCTGGCCAAAGAAGTTGGCGTCAAGTTCTTCCCGTCAGATATCTCACAGAAGCCGGAAGACATTGCCCAGGCAGCGGTCAAGGAAGCGCGCAAGGCATTTGTTGATGTGCTGCTGGTGGATACCGCTGGTCGCCTCGCCATCGATGGCGAGATGATGGACGAGATCAGCCGTCTGCACCGCACACTGAACCCGATTGAAACCCTGTTTGTGGTTGATGCCATGACTGGTCAGGACGCGGCAGTCACAGCCAAGGCCTTCAGCGACGCTCTGCCACTGACTGGTGTGGTGCTGACCAAGGCAGACGGTGATTCCCGCGGTGGTGCCGCGCTGTCCGTACGCCAGGTCACCGGCAAGCCGATCAAGTTTATTGGTATGGGCGAGAAGATTGACGCGCTGGAGCCGTTCTATCCAGACCGTATCGCCTCTCGAATACTGGGCATGGGTGACCTGCTGTCGCTGATCGAAGAAGCTGAACGTAAGGTCGACCGCAGCAAGGCAGAGAAGCTGGCTGGCAAATTCCAGAAGGGCAAGGGCTTTGACCTTGAGGATTTTCGCGAACAGCTGCAGCAGATGAAGAATATGGGTGGTATGGCCAGCATCATGGACAAGATGCCTGGCATGGGCGCCTTGCCGCCTGGCGCAGCCGCCAAGGTGGATGAAAAGCAGTTCAGTCGCATGGAGGCCATCATCAACTCCATGACGCCCAAGGAGCGGCGCAACCCGGATGCCCTCAATGGATCGCGCAAGCGGCGTATCTGTCAGGGCTCTGGCACACAGATTCAGGATCTGAACCGTCTGCTGAAGCAGCACAAACAAATGCAGAAAATGATGAAGAAAATGAAGAGCGGCGCGCTGGCCAATATGATGCGTGGCCTGGGCGGTATGCGGGGGCCAGGAGGCTTCCCGGGTGCTGGTGGTCCACCGCGATTCTGACAACTGATCCAACAGTCTGGCCGCAGTGTGAAAAAAACCAAAGTTTTCTTCCCTCTGGCGGCCAATTCGCTTAGAATACCGCACTTTTTCCGGCACTGTGTCGGGAATACTCTGTTTTCGTACGAAGCTAACATTAGGAAATGTAGTCTATGGTCACAATCCGACTGGCTCGCGGCGGCGCCAAGAAAAAGCCTTTCTATCACATCACGGTAACTGATTCGCGTAATGCGCGTGACGGCCGTTTCATCGAGCGCGTTGGGTTCTTCAACCCGGTAGCGCGTGGTAACGAGGAGCGTCTGCGTATCGATCTGGACCGTGTAAAGCACTGGGAAGGCCAGGGCGCACAGGCCAGCGAGCGTGTAGCTGAGCTGATCAAGCAGGCGAGCGCGGCCGCCAGCACTCAGGCCTGATAGCCGGAGTTGCATTGGCAGCGTTATCTGCAGACCGGATCTGTCTGGGGCGCATAGGTGCGCCCTACGGCATCAAGGGTTGGGTCAAGCTGATTTCATTTACTCAGCCACGCGATAACCTGCTTGAGTACAAAACGTTTTACGTAACATGTCAGGGGCTTGAGAAACAGCTCGACATGGATGCTGGTAAACCGCACGGCAAAGGGCTGGTAGGGCACTTTGTTGGTTACGACACGCCGGAAGCGGCGCGTGAACTGACCAATGTGGAGCTCTATGTGCAGGCCGATGCCTTGCCGGATCTGTCAGAAGACGATTATTACTGGCACGAATTGATAGGCCTGCGGGTTGAGAATACGGCGAGGCAGTGCCTCGGCAAAGTCAGCAACCTGCTGGAGACCGGCGCCAACGACGTGCTGGTGGTAGATGCCAGCGCTGACAGCATTGATGATGTGCAGCGGCTGATTCCCTGGCTGCCCGACAACGTTGTGGTCAAGGTGGATCGAACGGCTGGCGTCATTGTGGTGGACTGGGGCGCTGACTACCTGCTTTAAGAGTGCCACCGGGAAGGCGTCGCCATGAAAGTTGCAATCGTGACACTGTTTCCGGACATGTTCACCGCGGTGACCGACTACGGCATCACCGGCCGCGCGTGTCGCAACGGGCTGCTGGACCTGAAGTGCTGGAATCCACGTGATTTCACCACCGACAGGCACCGCACAGTTGATGACAAGCCGTTTGGCGGCGGCGCCGGCATGTTGATGAAGACCGAGCCGCTGTGTCAGGCCATCGACGCAGCCACGGCCTGGCATGACAGTCGGCCGACGGTGATCTACCTGTCGCCTCAGGGGCGCAGGCTGGACCAGGCAGGTGTTGAATCACTGGCTGGTCGGACGAATTTGATATTGGTTTGCGGGCGCTATCAGGGCATCGATGAGCGAGTACTGCAAACCCGGATTGACGAGGAATGGTCGGTAGGCGACTACGTCCTCAGTGGCGGTGAATTACCCGCCATGGTGATGCTGGATGCAGTGATCCGGTATCTGCCGGGAGCCCTTGGCAACGAGGACTCTGCAGGTCTGGATTCATTTGCTGCGGTTGAGGGTGGTGCCGGATTGCTGGACTGTCCGCGCTACACCAGGCCTCAGGCCTTTGCCGGGATGGATGTTCCGGCGGTACTTACCGGCGGCAATCACCAGGAAATTCGACGCTGGCAGTTAAAACAGCGTCTGGGAAGAACATGGTTGAAGCGGCCTGATCTGCTCGAATCGCGGCAATTGACCGACGAGCAGCGGGTTTTGTTAAACGAATTTATCAGTGAATCTGGTGCCTGACTGCCGTGACGGTAGCAAGGTATCAATAATGGGAGTGCGGCAATGAGCAACAGCAAATACATTGAAATGATCGAAAAAGAGCAAATGAACAAGGAAATCCCGGAATTCAGCCCGGGTGATACCGTTGTTGTTCAGGTAAAGATCAAGGAAGGCGATCGTGAGCGTCTGCAGGCTTTTGAAGGCGTTGTCATCGGTATCCGTAACCGTGGTCTGAACTCTGCCTTCACTGTCCGCAAGATCTCTCACGGCGTGGGCGTTGAGCGTACATTCCAGACCTACAGCCCGCTGGTAGACAGCATTGCCGTCAAGCGTCGTGGTGACGTTCGTCAGGCCAAACTGTACTACTTGCGCGAACTGTCTGGTCGTGCTGCCCGTATTACAGAAAAGCTGGACAAAAAAGTCAGCTGATCTCTGCCGGCCAGCGCGCCGATCTGCCGGGTGTCACAGCCTGTGGCACAAAGATGCAGAAAAATGCAGAAAAAAGGGGCTTTCGAGCCCCTTTTTTTTGGCCCGTAGTGCCGCTCATGGTAAAGTCTTGTGTATCTGTTACTCGCTCTAAATGGCTGTGGAGAATCTCTATGAAGTTGTCATCTAAGCTGAATGGCGCATTGCGTTGGGCACAGCTGGCGGCTGTGTCTTTGACCTTTGTCGCTGGCAGCGCCACGGCTGCGGAAACCCCGGACTGGGCCGTCGAGTTGACCAACACCCTCAATACCAGCCTGGGCGCTGTCAGCCAGGGCCAGTTGCAGGTGCGCCAGGTCAATGAGACGCCAATGGAAGGCATCTACGAAGTCATCATGAGTTCGGGCGAGATTCTGCATACCAACCGCTCCGGGCAGTTCCTGATGACCGGTGAGCTGTATATGACCCGGCCCGAGGGGCTGGTCAATCTGACTGCAGAGACACGCAAAGGCCAAACCGCGGACCTGATCGCCAATATGGCTGAAGAGGACATGATCATCTTCAGCCCGGAGAGTGACCCGCTCGCGACCATTACCGTGTTCACTGATGTTGATTGCACTTTCTGCCGACGCCTGCATGGTGATATCGAGGCGATCAATGAGCGTGGCATTGAGGTGCGCTATGTAGCCTATCCGCGTGGCGGACGGCAGTCGGAAGCCTATCCCAAGATGATTTCGGTGTGGTGTGCCAGTGATCGCAAGCGTGCGCTGACGCAGGCCAAAAACGGACAGAATCTGCCGGCGCTGGAATGTCAGAATCCGGTGATCAGCCAGCACACGATTGGCAATCAGATAGGTATCTCCGGAACGCCCGCGATTGTGCTGCAGGATGGCACCGTGATCCCCGGTTATATGGAAGTTGACCGCCTCGCGGCTACCGTTCTGGGCCAGTAATACGTCACTTACAATCGACGTATCATTTATACAGATACATTTGTTTTACCCGACACGAACTGGATTCGTGTCTTTTTTTTGATGTGAGGAAATTGTGAGTCAGGATACGAAGAATCAACAGTTGCGAATCGGTATCTGCGGACTGGGTACTGTCGGTGGTGGCACGTACCACTTGTTGCAGGCCAAGAGAAAGGAAATCACGCGCCGTGTTGGCATGGACCTGGATATCATCCACGTTGCAACTCGCAATCCTGATCCGGCATTAAAAAAAGACAACATCAAAGTCAGTAAGGATGTGTTCGACGTTGCCAAAAACCCCGACGTCGACATCGTTGTGGAGTTGATCGGTGGTTTCGATCCAGCGCTGGAACTGGTGCTTTACGCCATCGAGAATGGCAAACATGTAGTGACAGCCAACAAGGCACTGATCGCAGTGCACGGCAACACCATTTTTGAGGCAGCCCGGAAGAAGGGCGTGGTTGTTGCCTACGAAAGCGCTGTCGCCGGTGGCATTCCCATCATCAAGGCGCTGCGTGAAGGTCTCGCCGCGAATTCCATCCAGTGGCTGGCCGGTATCATCAACGGCACCAGCAACTTTATTCTCACCGAGATGGGGGAGCGCAAGCGCGACTTCCCTGAGGTGTTGAAAGAAGCACAGCAGCTTGGCTACGCCGAAGCCGATCCGACCTTCGACATCGAAGGTATCGACGCCGCACACAAGCTGGCCATTCTGGCCTCCAATGCCTTTGGTATCGCCCTTGAGTTCGATCGTGTTTTCACTGAGGGCATCAGTCACATCACGACCGCAGACATTGAGTACGCCGATGAGCTGGGTTACCGCATCAAGCACCTGGGCATAACACGTATTACAGAGAGTGGCGTAGAGCTGCGCGTCCATCCAACGCTGATCTCCCAGGATACGCTGATCGCCAATGTAAACGGCGTCATGAACGCTGTTGTGGTCAAGGGCGATTCCTCCGGCAGCACGCTCTATTACGGTGCCGGCGCCGGCGCCGAAGCCACTGCCTCATCGGTAGTGGCCGACATCATTGATATTGCACGCGCATGGCGCGAGGAACGTTCGAGCTCAGTGGTGCCACCGCTGGCCTTCAACAATCTGCGCAATGATCTGCGCATACTCGACATCAGCGAGATTGAGTCCGAGTACTACCTGCGCATTCCTGCGCGTGACAAGGTGGGTGTCATGGCCAAGATATCCCAGGTGCTGACCAATTACGGCATCAACATTGAGGCCGTCATCCAGAAAGAGCCACATGGCGAGGATGCCGATAAAGGAATAGTGCCGGTTGTCATTCTGACCAGCCGCATCAAGGAAGAAGTGATGGACGTCGCCCAGGGTGTTATCGAAGGGCTTGATGAAGTGGGTGCAAAAATTATCCGCATCCGCGTAGAACAATTTGATGGCGAGAACAACTGACATGAAATACATCAGCACCCGCGGCAAGTCTCCCGCCTGCACTTTTGAACAAGTGCTGCTGACCGGTCTGGCACCTGATGGTGGACTTTATGTGCCGGAAACACTGCCAGTATTCAGTCATGAGGAAATCGCCTCCTGGGCTGGTCTGAGCTACGACAAACTGGCTTTTAAGGTCATCAAACCGTTTGTTAATGGCGAGATACCGGACGATGTGCTGCAGGATATCATCGAGCAGAGCTATGCCGGTTTTTCCCACAAGGCGATTGCGCCACTGCGTATGCTGGGCGTCAATGAGTGGGTCCTGGAACTCTACTGCGGCCCGACGCTGGCCTTCAAGGACTTTGCCCTGCAATTGCTGGGCAGACTGCTGGATCATGTGCTGACCCGCGATAACAAAAAAGTGGCCGTACTGGGTGCGACCTCGGGTGATACCGGCTCTGCTGCGCTGGAAGGCTGCCGTCACTGCGCCAATATCGACCTGTTTATTCTGCACCCGCATCAGCGCGTGTCAGAGGTGCAGCGCCGACAGATGACCACCATCCCTGGCGAGAATGTGCACAATATAGCCGTCAAAGGTAATTTTGATGACTGCCAGCGCATCGTCAAGGCGGCCTTTGGTAACCAGTCCTTCCTGCCCGATGGCCGACAGCTGGTGGCGGTGAACTCCATCAACTGGGCGCGCATCATGGCGCAGATTGTCTATTACTTCTATGCCTCGCTGAATCTGGGTGGTCCACTGCGTCCGGTTTCGTTCTCGGTACCAACCGGCAACTTTGGTGACATTTATGCGGGCTACCTGGCACGCCAGATGGGGCTGCCGGTCAATCAGCTGATCATTGCCACCAACCGCAATGACATCCTGCACCGCCTGATCAGTGACAACGAATACTCGCTGGGCGAGCTCGAACATACGCTGTCGCCGAGCATGGACATCATGGTCTCCAGCAACTTCGAACGTTATCTGTTTGACCTGTTCGATCGGGATGCCGAGGCTGTCAGCGAATTTGTCACCAGTCTGGGGAAAAAGCCACAGCATCTGGACCAGGCAAAATGGCAGAAGGCCCGCGAACTGTTCTCCAGTCTTGGTGTTGATGACCAGACCACCTGCCAGGTAATTGCCCAGGTGTTTGAGGAGACAGAATTCCTCATCGACCCGCATACCGCCATCGGTGTTCACGCGGCGCGCGAGTGCAACAAGGATACGTCCGTTCCAATGGTTACACTGGCCACCGCACACCCGGTGAAGTTTGCCGAGGCAGTGGAAAAGGCAGGCCTGCAGACGCCGCAACTGCCTGCGCACATGCAGGATCTGTTTGAGCGTGATGAGCGTTACTCTGTGCTGGATAACGATATCAACGCGGTCACACAGTTCATGCAGCAGCACCTGGGCTGAGCACTCCTGCTCAGCCCCCTGATCCCCGTTCCATGCATGTAAGGATTTCATGATTATAGAAAGGCGTCAGGTACCATCGGTGGCAGCCCTGCATGGCAGGGTGCCGCCTTTGCTCGAGCGAATCTACGCGGCGCGTCAGATTACCGATGCTGAAGAGCTGGAGTTAAAACTCTCCCGGTTGCTGCCGCCAGACACGTTAAAAGGCATGCCCGAAGCGAGCCATCTGCTGTACCAGGTACTGCAGCGCCAGGGCCGGGTGCTGATTGTTTCAGATTTTGATGCCGATGGCGCCACCAGTTGCGCACTGGTCGTGCGCGCGCTGGGAAAAATGGGTTTTCAGCACGTCGATTACATTGTCCCAGATCGCTTTGCCTACGGTTACGGGCTGAGTCCCGAGATTGCCGAACTGGCTCTTGAGCGTCGACCGGATCTGGTGATCACCGTGGACAACGGCATCTCCAGTCTCGAAGGCGTTGAGCGCCTGAAGGCCGAGGGCATTGCCGTACTGATTACCGATCATCACCTGCCCGGAGATCAACTCCCCGATGCTGATGCCATCGTCAATCCCAATCAGCCTGACTGTGGGTTTGCCAGCAAGGCGCTGGCAGGCGTCGGTGTGGCGTTCTATGTAATGCTGGGCCTGCGTGCCCTGCTGCGCCAGCAGGGCTGGTTTGACCGTGCGGGTATTCAGGAGCCCAATCTGGGAGAACTGCTGGATCTGGTGGCATTGGGCACTGTGGCAGACCTGGTGCCACTGGATCGTAACAATCGAATTCTGGTCAACGAAGGCCTGCGTCGCATGCGCCAGGGGCGAGGCTGTCCCGGCATTTATGCCTTGCTGTCGGTTGCCGGTCGCGCCACGCATTCATTGACAGCCTCCGACATGGGCTTTGCCGTGGCACCACGCCTGAATGCAGCAGGGCGCCTGGAAGACATGTCAATCGGTATTGCCTGTCTGCTTACTGACGATTCCGCGAGTGCGGAACGCCACGCCCGCGAACTGGATCGCCTTAACCAGGAACGTCGACGTATCGAGGATGAAATGCGCGAGCAGGCCGACCAGGCGCTGCAGGAAATGCTGGGCGAGCTGGAGCATCGCGAGTTGCCAGCCGCGCTTTGTCTGTACGATGCAGGCTGGCACCCGGGTGTGGTCGGTATTCTAGCCTCGCGACTGAAAGAACAATTACACCGACCGGTCTTCATTTTTGCCAAAGCTGATGAACAGGAGCTGAAAGGCTCTGCCCGTTCGATAGAGGGGCTGCATATTCGTGACCTGCTGGCGGATATTGCTACACGCTATCCCGGCGTCATTACCCGCTTTGGCGGTCACGCTATGGCAGCGGGACTCAGCCTGCCGCCAGAGCAGTTGCCGGCCTTTCAGGATGCCCTGCAGCGCTGTGCCGAATCGGTGCTGAAAAGTGATTCCCTGCAGCGCCGCCTGCTGACCGACGGCGAACTGCCGATCGAGGCGCACAGCCTGGAATCAGCCCGTATGCTGCGCGATGCCGGGCCCTGGGGTCAGGGTTTCCCGGAGCCGGTGTTCGATGGCCGGTTTCGAGTGATCCAGCAACGTCTGGTTGGCGAAAAGCATTTAAAAATGGTGCTGTCGGCCGATGGTGGTGTCACCCTGATAGACGCCATTGCCTTTAATGTGGATAGAGATACGTGGCCCGATGCCTCGATTCGAGAGGTGTCTGTCGTCTACCGGCTGGATGTAAATGAGTTTCGGGGCGTCAGTCAGGCGCAGCTTCTTGTGCTGCATCTGGAACCCGTGTGAAAAATGTTACTTTTTATCACAAAGGGGACTGCCATCCGCCTGACTTAGACGCTACAATCGGGCCATTCAAGAAATTGATATAAAAGAAAATATTGCTATATTCAAGCACTTGAGACGGGGAGCTGTGATGCGACAGGGGTTGGTACAGAAGTTATTGCTGCTGATGCTGGCGGTCTTTTCCACAGTAGCGAGCGCGGAAGTATTCGTCGGTGAAGAGATCGAAGTCGAACTGGTCTCCGAGTCTGCCAATGTAGTGCCCGGTGAGACTCTTTGGACTGCTGTCCGCCTGAAGCCCACAGAGGGCTGGCATACCTATTCTAAATGGCCGGGTGACAGCGGCGACGCCACCATGATTCATGAGTGGCAGCTGCCGGAAGGCGCCTCGGCGGGCGATATCCACTGGCCGGTACCCAGCTGGCTGCCATTCCCCGGCACCGACCTGGTCACATTCTCCTATAAAGAAGAAGTGCTGTTGATGGTGCCCATTCAGGTACCTGCCGACCTGAGCGGCGAACAGTTCAATGCTACTGCCCATGTTGAGTGGCAGGTGTGCGACCTGATCTGTCTGATCGGCGATGCCGAAGTCAGTCTGACACTGCCGGTCGATCGCGCTGGTGAGCTGCAGCCGAACCCACAATGGGCAGACGCCTTTGCCGAGACCCGCGAGCTGCTGCCGGTCGAAGAACACAAGCTGGACAGTATGTTTGCCATTGCCGGTGACCGTGTCAGCTTCTCCGTATCTTCCAATGAGCGCGAGTTTGACGACGTCGAAGAGGCCTGGTTCTTCCCGGAGCAGCGCCGAATCCTGTCACCGGGTCCCCTGCGTGACGTGACGGTCTACCCCGGTCTGGTGCAGATCACCCACGGGCAGCCGCGTCGCATGCTGACCGACCTGACAGAAATTGGTGGCATGCTGGCCGTGCAGCGCAGCAACGGCGAGATTGATGGTTTTGTCATCAATGCCACCGAATCGACGCCCGAAGGCCTGGCTGCGCTGGCTACTGTGGCTGCCGAGCAGTCCATGGACAATTCAGGTCCCGGGTCGATGGCAGGGGATCAGAGTCTGCTGTTGATTCTGGCGTTCGCGCTGATGGGTGGTGTCATTCTTAACCTGATGCCCTGTGTGTTCCCGGTACTGTCCCTGAAGGTGGTCAATCTGACCTCAAAGGCGGGAGCGTCAACGGGAACGCATCGCATGCACGGTGTTGTGTACGCCGCCGGCATCATCGTGTCATTCATGATTCTGGCAACCATACTGCTGGCACTGCGGGCCGGCGGGCAGGCAGTTGGCTGGGCCTTCCAGCTGCAGTCGCCATGGTTTGTGGGGGCGCTGTCACTGCTGTTTTTTGTCATCGGTCTCAATCTGTCAGGTGTATTTGAGTTTGGTACACGGCTGATGGGGCTGGGCAGCAACCTGGGCACGGGTAACGGTTATCGCTCTTCTTTCCTGACCGGTGTGCTGGCCACTGTCGTCGCCAGCCCCTGCACAGCGCCATTCATGGGCGCGGCACTGGGTTTTGCCCTGTCGCAGTCATGGGTCGTCGCGATGCTGGTATTCGGCTTCCTGGGTCTTGGTATGGCGCTGCCATTCCTGATCCTGACCTTTGTGCCGGGCCTGATGAAACGCATGCCCAAACCCGGTCCCTGGATGGAAACATTCAAGCAGTTCATGGCCTTCCCGATGTACGCCGCTGCACTGTGGCTGCTGTGGGTGCTGGGTCTGCAGGTAGGTGTAGATGGTATGACCGCCGTCGCTTCCGCCGGTCTGATGGTTGCTCTGGCCGTCTGGCTGTTGCAGAAATCGGCAGGTCACAGCGGAGCGAAAACATGGGTCGGTCGCGTTGCCGGTGTGGCCCTGATCATCGGCGGTTTGTCCTTCCTGTGGACGCCCATGCTGGTCCCGGGCAACGGCGCAGGTGGTGACACCGGCATCGACATGACAGGCGATGACTACATGGCCGAGTTCGAGCCCTTTGCCAGCGCCCGCATCGACGAGCTGCGTGCGCAGGGCAAGCCGGTTTTGCTGAACATGACGGCCGCATGGTGTATCACCTGTCTGGCCAATGAGCGCACAACCCTGGGCACAGAGCGTGTTCAACAGGCACTGGTCGACAATGGTGTTACCTACATGAAGGGCGACTGGACCAATCAGGATCCAGAGATCACCAAAGTCCTGGATGCCTTCAATCGACCCAGCGTCCCGTTGTATATTCTGTATCCTGGCGACCCGGCTCTGGAGCCGGTAATACTGCCGCAACTGCTGACACCTTCGATTGTCATCGACGCTGTTGCCAGTTTATGATCCAGCACCCTGCACGACGGACACGTAGCAGGTTAGCTTAATAGTTTGTCTGCGTGCCGGGAGCGCGGAATGAGTGTCAGGCAACAAACACCGCTGGTGAACTTCGCGCTCAGCGCCCTGATTGTGGCGCTGAGCATCTATCTGCTGGTGGTCGGGCAGCAACTCTTCCTGCCACTGGTCATCGCTATCGTCTTCTGGTTTCTCATCAATTTTGTCGCCAATCTGGTGGCACGAATTCCTCTGGGCCGCTGGCACATTCCGCGTCCATTGTGCTTTCTGGCTGCGATACTGATCTGGATAACCGTGGTAACTGTCATCGTCCAGTTTGTCAGCGGCAGTCTTAATGACCTGGGTAGCGTGGCGCGCGTATACGAAGCCAATCTGCGTGATTACTGGCAGTCACTGCCATTTACCGCCCAGTTCCCGGCCGGCGGATTCACCCAGGTTGTGACTGAATGGCTGGATATCTCCTCCATGGTCACAGCACTGGCGCTGACATTTACCGGCCTGGCGGCCGATAGCATCCTGATCATGATTTATGTGGGTTTCCTGCTGCTGGAGCAGGGCAATTTCAACAATAAACTGTCGGCCCTGATCGGTGACCCTGCGCGAGAGCGGCGCGTGCGCCGAATCATCAACAAGGTGCGTGGTGACATCCAGAAATACATGACCATCAAGATGCTGACCAGCGCCATAACAGGCACGCTGGGCTACGTCATTTTGCGCCTGCTGGGCGTGAATTTTCCCGAAGTCTGGGGCACATTGATTTTTCTGCTGAATTTTATTCCCACCGTGGGCTCCATCATCGCCACAATTTTTCCCGCCATGATTGCTCTGGCGCAGTCGACTGATGACGGCCTGTACCTGGCACTGCTGGTGCTGATGATGATCGGCGCCTTGCAGGTGACAATCGGCAATATTATTGAGCCCCGCCTGATGGGTACTTCGCTGAACCTGAGCCCGGTAGTCATTCTGTTTAATCTGGCCCTGTGGGGTTACATCTGGGGCGTGGCAGGCATGTTCCTGTGCGTTCCGTTCCTGATTATCACAACAATCGTTTTATCGCATTTTCCTAAAACGCGACCGATTGCTATCCTGTTGTCCAGCAACGGCCAGATAGATCTGCCGGTCGATCAGGACACTCCTGCACAATCCTAGTGTCCTGACGACAGGACAATTACATCGGCGTATAATCTGCCGCCAACAAACAGCGCCACCATTCAATATTGGACAGTTAGATGAAAAGTAATGATATTCGCCAGTCGTTCCTGAACTATTTCAAGTCGAAAGGGCATGAGATTGTCCCCAGCAGTTCGCTGGTGCCGGGCAACGACCCGACACTGTTGTTCACCAACGCGGGCATGGTGCAATTCAAGGATCTGTTCCTGGGCTCCGAAGTACGCAGCTACACGCGCGCCGTCAGTTCGCAGCGCTGTGTGCGTGCCGGTGGCAAACACAACGACCTTGAGAACGTGGGTTATACCGCGCGTCACCACACCTTTTTTGAGATGCTGGGCAACTTCAGTTTTGGTGACTACTTCAAGGAAGACGCGATTCGTTATGCCTGGGAATTTTTGACTGAATCATTGCAGCTGCCGCGCGACAAATTGTGGGTGACCGTGTTTCAGGATGACGACGAGGCCGCCGAAATCTGGACCAGCAAAATTGGTGTGCCTGCTGATCGCGTGGTTCGCCTGGGAGAAAAATCAAACTTCTGGCAGATGGGTGACACCGGCCCCTGCGGTCCCTGTTCCGAAATATTCTATGACCATGGGCCCGAAGTGGCTGGCGGCCCGCCCGGCAGCCCGGACGAAGACGGCGACCGCTACATTGAAATCTGGAACCTGGTATTCATGCAGTTCGACAGGCAGCCCAGTGGCGAACTGGTGCCGCTGCCCAAGCCTTCGGTAGATACAGGTATGGGTCTGGAGCGCCTGGCGGCCGTGCTGCAGCATGTACACAGCAACTATGAGATCGATCTGTTCCAGAACCTCCTGAAAGCGGCTGCAGAGATCACCGGTGTTGCCGACACCACCAATACTTCCCTGCGGGTGATCGCCGACCACATCCGCTCCTGTGCCTTCCTGGTGCTCGACGGTGTGACGCCTTCCAATGAAGGCCGGGGTTATGTATTGCGCCGAATCATCCGCCGTGCCGTTCGTCACGGCTATCAGCTGGGTGTCAAAGACGTGTTTTTCTACCGCCTGGTCGCCGCACTGGTTACTGAGATGGGCGACGCCTACCCGGCACTGAAAAAAGATCAGGCGCGCGTGGAACGCGTCCTGCGTGAAGAAGAGCAACAGTTTGCCCGTACTCTGGAGAACGGCATGCAGATTCTCGAGCAGGCCATCTCCCAGCTAAAAGGCGAGGTTCTGCCCGGCGATACCGTATTCCGTCTTTACGATACCTACGGGTTCCCGGTCGACCTGACCGCGGATGTGGCACGCGAACACAATCTGACACTGGACATGGCAGGCTTCGAGCAGGCCATGGAAGGACAGCGTCAGCAGGCCCGTGCCGCCAGCCAGTTCAATGCCGTGGAAAAACTGAGCATCGAAGGCGCTGCTGCCACCGAATTTGTGGGTTACGACACCCTGCGTGAGGACGCCCGCGTGCTGGCCATCTATCAGGATGGCAAAGCGGTGCAGAATCTGATCGGAAATACCGAAGCCGTCGTATTGCTCGACATCAGCCCGTTCTACGGTGAATCAGGTGGTCAGGCGGGCGATCGCGGTGCGCTGGAAGTGCGTCAGAACGGTGCCATCAGCGCGCTGTTCGACGTGCAGGACACCCAGAAGCAGGGTGAACATGTACTGCACAAAGGTACCCTGCGCCAGGGCCGTCTGTCTGTTGGTGACAGTCTGACCGCAGCCGTTGAAGAACAGAATCGACACGCCACCATGCTCAACCATTCGGCGACGCACCTGTTACACGCCGCGCTGCGCACAGTGCTGGGTGAGCATGTGACTCAGAAGGGCTCGCTGGTGACAGCAGATCGCCTGCGCTTCGACTTTTCCCACAATAGCCCGCTGACGGCAGAGGAAGTGTCGAAGATTGAACGACTGGTCAATGTGGAAATACTGCGCAACGAACCGGTCCACAAAGAGGTCATGAGCATGGACCAGGCGATGGAAAAAGGTGCGCTGGCCCTGTTTGGTGAAAAATACGGCGACAAGGTCAGAGTGGTCACCATGGGTGATTTTTCGACTGAACTGTGTGGCGGGACGCACGTAGATCGCACAGGTGACATCGGTCTGTTCAAACTGGTTGCCGAAAGCGGTATCGCCGCCGGCGTACGCCGGGTTGAGGCCGTCACGGGGCTTGGCGCGCTGCAATACGTCGAGCGTGAAGAGCAGGTATTGCGGCAGGTCTGTGAAACCCTTCGCAGCAGCGCCGATGGCGTGGCCGAGCGGGTGCAGCAGGTCGTTGCCAATCTGCGCAGCACCGAGAAAGAACTGGAACAGCTCAAAGGCAAACTGGCCAGTGCGGCTGGCAGCGATATCGCATCCAGTGCCGTTGAGGTCAATGGTATCAAGGTGCTGGCTCAGCAGGTGGAAGGTTTTGACAGCAAGGCGCTGCGTGAGACCGTCGACAAGCTCAAGAACAAGCTGGGCAGCGCGGTTGTTGTGCTGGGCTGTGCGGATGGTGGCAAAGTGGCGCTGGTCGCCGGTGTTACGCAGGACCTGACCGACCGCATCAAGGCAGGCGATATTGTTAATTCGGTAGCGCAGCAGGTGGGCGGTAAAGGTGGTGGTAGAGCGGACATGGCGATGGCTGGCGGCAGCGATGCAGCAGCCCTGCCTGCGGCACTGGCATCTGTGATTGAAACTGTGAAGCAGATCACATGAAGCTGCGTAAGTTATTGACTTGCCAAGGTCTTAATAAGTCTGTTTTAATCACAGTCAATGTCGGTGAAGCAATTATATGGCGTTAATAGTCAAGAAGTTTGGTGGTACCTCGGTAGGTAGTGTTGAGCGCATAGAAGCGGTCGCCGACAAGATTATTGCCAGCCGCAGCAACGGCGATGACATCGTTGTTGTGGTTTCTGCGATGAGCGGCGAAACCAACAGGCTCATTGCACTGGCCGAAAAAATACAGGAACAGCCAAGTCCGCGGGAACTGGACGTACTGGTGTCGACCGGCGAGCAGGTGACAGTGGCATTACTGGCCATGGCCCTGCACAAGCGCGGTTGCGGCGCCCGATCGTTTACCGGATCTCAGGTCCGTATCCTGACTGACAGCGCGCATACGCGGGCACGAATCCAGGAGATCGATTCCCAGCGTATAAAAGACGAACTGGATCAGGGCCACGTAGTAGTGGTGGCAGGATTCCAGGGTGTTGATGGTGATGGCAACATCACCACACTGGGTCGGGGCGGCTCGGATACCTCGGCGGTGGCACTGGCGGCGGCGCTGGATGCTGACGAATGTCAGATCTATACCGACGTAAAAGGCGTCTACACCACCGACCCGCGCGTCGTTGAAGACGCCCGGTTGTTACGAACGATTACATTCGAGGAAATGCTGGAGCTTGCAAGCCTGGGGGCAAAGGTACTACAAATACGCTCCGTGGAGTTTGCCGGCAAGTACAAGGTGCCATTGCGCGTCCTGTCCAGCTTTGAAGATGATCCCGGCACACTGATTACACTTGAGGACAACACTGAAATGGAAGCACCGATCATCTCTGGCATTGCATTCACCCGTGACGAGGCAAAAGTGACTGTCTCCGGTGTACCGGATGTGCCAGGGGTTGCCTATCAGGTGCTGGGCCCGGTCAGCGATGCGGGTATCGAAGTCGACGTGATCGTGCAGAACGTGTCCGCTGATGGTACAACTGACATAACGTTTACCGTCAAGCGCCAGGACAGCGAGCAGACCCGCAAACTGGTCACTGCAGTGGCGCAGCAGGTAGGCGCTCGTGATGTCAGCGTTGACAACAGGATTGCCAAGGTGTCTCTGGTGGGGGTCGGCATGCGATCTCACGCCGGTATCGCCAGCCAGATGTTCAAAACACTGGCCGACGAGTCAATCAATATTCAGATAATAACGACCTCCGAAATCAAGATATCGGTGGTTATAGAAGAGAAATACCTGGAGCTGGCTGTGCGATCGCTGCACTCCGCATTCGGGTTAGGGGAAGAGACCGCACTGGCTGGATGATCAGGGGGAGCGAGCTCGAAAAGTCAGGCGTAGACCTGGCCGTGATTTGTTTTGGGGAGACGTGACTGCATTTGGTTTGTTATCCGGTCTACTGAGTAACCGCGCAGTCTGGAACAATTCCGTGAATACTTTTCAGGCCGCTGAAAGGGATGTTGCATGGATTTCATGAATGGGAAAGGAGATACATCATGTTGATCTTAACTCGCCGGATTGGTGAGACTCTGATGGTAGGCGATGATGTAACAGTCACCGTCCTCGGTGTAAAAGGCAATCAGGTACGAATCGGCGTCAATGCCCCAAAGGACGTTGCAGTACATCGCGAAGAAATATATCAACGTATCCAAAAAGAAAAGGATGGCGGCACTGATACAGGCAACCATTCCGATCAGTGAATTTCTTGGCATTCAAGCCTGCCATTTCTCCAAAGTTATGCTATGATGGCGCCCGTTTTGGAGAGATGGCCGAGTGGCTGAAGGCGCGCCCCTGCTAAGGGCGTATAGGTTAATCCCCTATCGAGGGTTCGAATCCCTCTCTCTCCGCCATACGCTATTTATCTGCAGCCGTTCGCGGCACTCCCACTGAACAGAGTCCTGCGACCTGAACACGGAGAGGGATGCGAACCCAATCAGAGGGTTCGATGGATTGCGAAGCAATCCAAGACGAGCGCGTCAGCGCGAAGCCCGAAGGGTTGAACAGCCCCCAAGGCTGTTCAATCAATCCCTCTCTCGTCAAACCTGCACTAACGCCAATCAATCCCTCTCTCGTCAATCCTGCACTAACGCCAATCAATCCCTCTCTCGTCAACCCTGCACTAGAGCCAATCAATCCCTCTCTCGTCACTCCAGCGTTACCCCGAACCAAACCTCTGGCCGTTTTCTAACATACCGTTCCCGGTCTCACACTTATCTGTAATCACTGTTCTACAATTTTCGATATCACAATTGATAATCATTACTATTCTTAGTATCATCACCGTTCCCAAATTTGAGTAACACCCATTTCTGGAGATTTTTACGTGATCGATCGACATACCTCTCGTGCTCTTGGCATTTTGTTCGGCGCTACGCCGCTTACCCTGTCCATACTATCAGCGCCAGCGCTTGCGCAGGGTGCCGAGGGAGGCGTGGTTGAAGAACTGGTGATAACAGGCCGCTATCTGAGCCAGGACCAGGTCAATGCGCTGCGCACACCAACCCCAATCATTGATGTGCCGCAAAGTCTGTCAATTGTCACGGCCGAACAGATTACCCAGCAGGGTATTACCAGCATCGGTGGCATTGTCGATTACACGCCAGGAGTAAACACCTCCCAGGGTGAAGGCCATCGAGACTCGGTGGTGTTCCGTGGTGTGCGGTCTACTGCGGACTTCTTCATCGACGGCGCCCGGGATGATGTGCAGTATTACCGGCCTCTCTACAATCTGCAGCAGGTCGAAATCCTGCGCGGTCCTAACGCGCTGCTGTTCGGTCGCGGGGGTACCGGTGGTATTCTCAACCGGGTCACCAAGAAGGGTGTTATCGGTGAGGCATTCACCAGCGCTCAGGCCGGCATGAATTCCTTTGGCGGCTTTGATCTTCAGCTCGACAGCAATTTTGCGACTGGCGACAACTCCGCTGTTCGCGTTAATGCCTTCTATGAAAGCCTGGACAGCCATCGCGACTTTTTTGACGGCGAGCGCATTGGCCTCAACCCGACCGCCAGGATTGCTCTGAGTCCGGACACTACCCTGGATCTGTCCTATGAGTACGTCGATCACCAGCGGTTTATTGATCGCGGTGTCCCCACTGGCAGTGACGGTCGTCCGATGGATGCGTTTGAGGACATTGTGTTCGCGGATCCGGAATTGAATACTTCTGATCTTCAGGCACATCTGTTCCGAGGCGCTCTGCAACATCGGTTCTCTGAAAACCTGAAGGCTAATTTCAGTGCTTTTTATGGTGACTACGACAAGTTCTACCAGAACTTTTATGTCTCAGGATACAACCAGGCCGTAGCGCCCCTGGAAGTGACGCTTGATGGCTACGCAGATGAAACCCTGCGCGAAAATATGATCCTTTCCGGTAACTTTATCTGGGAATCCAGTATCGGTGGCATTGGTCATACCATTATCGCAGGCGGTGAATACATCGATACTTCTTCGGATCAGTACCGCTTCAATGCGCTTTGGAGCACTACCAACGATGATAACGAAGTGTTTGCGGTGACCCGACCCCTTAGTCTGAACAACGGTGTCGGCGTCAATGCTGCGGGTGCCAGGACCGTCAATTCTTTCGCATCGGATCTGAATGACGATACACGGGTAGGCATTGATGTTCGTTCAATCTACATTCAGGACGAGATTGAGCTGTCAGAGATGTTGGATGTTGTAATTGGTGCGCGTTTTGACAGCTTCGACATCGAGGTTTTTGATGTCCCGGCCAACCAGGTGCGTACCCGCCAGGATGAGGAAGTTTCACCGCGGGCCGGCCTGGTGTTCAAACCGCTGGAGAATATTTCCCTGTATGCCAGCTACAGCGAATCGTTTCTGCCACGCAGCGGCGAGCAATTCGCGAATATCAGCGGCAGCAGCGGTCAGCTGGATCCGGATACATTCAGTAATCAGGAAGCGGGTCTGAAATGGGACTTCGGCAGAGGTCTCAGCCTGACCGCAGCGGTCTTCGAAATCGAACAGAGCTCGCCTCAGGTGGCCGATAATAATCCGGAAACACTCGATGTTATCGACTCTGAGATCAGTGGCTTCGAACTGCAACTGCTTGGCCAGGTAAATGACCGCTGGTATCTGTCTGCCGGGTACAGCAATCTGGATGGGGAGCAGGTGGACCGCTCAGGCCCGACCGGCTTGCGTCCGCGGGAGCTGCCGGAACATATGTTCTCACTCTGGAACACTTATCAGTTGACCGAACAGTTTGGCATGGGTCTGGGTATGACACATCAGAGTGACAGTTACATCGACAATGGCAACTTTGCAGTACTGCCAGGCTATACACGAGTGGATGCTGCGGCATACTACGATGTTTCCGCGGATTTCCGTATTCAGGTGAATATTGAAAACCTGACAGATGAGCTGTACTACCCCAATGCACACAGCACTCATCAGGCTACCGTAGGCAGCCCGTTGAATACTCGTGTGTCTTTGATTCGGAACTTTTAAGCGACGGCAAGACAGCTCCGATTCGGGCCTTCCGGCGTATTCAAGGTAAAGACGAATACCCGGAGGCCCTCATGCCCAACAACATCACCATCTTCGGCGCCAATGGCACCCTCGGCAGCGAATTCACAAGAGCGCTGTCCTCACACTATCCCGAAGCAACCATCCACGCCTTCTCTCGTAGGCCCGAAGACAGTGCCGCCCAAAACGTCACCACTCACCAGCTCGACTACCTCGACGAAGCCGCCCTGAAATATGCCGCTACAGAGGTATCTGCAAACGCCCCCGTCGACCTCGTCATCGTAGCGACAGGCATCCTGCACACTGACGACATCATGCCGGAGAAATCCCTGCGTGATTTATCTGCAGACAAATTCATGCAGATCTATCAGGCCAATACCATCGTGCCTGCGCTGATTGCCAAATATTTTGTGCCCGTTTTAAACAAAAAGCAGCTTTCGGTTTTCGCGGCTCTATCAGCACGTGTCGGCAGTATTTCCGACAACCACCTAGGTGGCTGGTACTCATACCGCGCCTCAAAGGCCGCGCTGAACATGATCATCCGAAACGTCGCCATCGAGGCGCGTCGCACCAATAAACAAGCGATCATCTGCGCCCTGCACCCGGGGACTGTTGATAGCCCGTTGTCAGAACCTTTCCAGAAAAACGTACCAGAGGGCAAGCTGTTTACCGCCGAATATTCAGCGTGTCAGTTGTTGCAGGTCATTGGTTCACTGAAAACTGAAGACAGCGGCAAGGTGTTTGCGTGGGATGGTAATGAGGTTCTACCTTAGGACAGTCGATCAGGGGAATGCGTTAGTCAGGGGGCCGGCAATGGGGGAGGGCTTCTTGTCGTAGAGATTCAGTTCATTATTAAGCGTTAAAGGAAAGCGAGTCGGCGCCTGCATTCACAAACGACCGACTCATCTCAAACCTGTTGCTTTGATTGTTTTCATGTTTTATCCCGTATATCGTTTTTTGTGATTATGTCTGTTCTTCACTGGCTTGTGGCCGTGAAACGCCTTGTTGCTTACGGGTTTGAAACAACAAGCGTACTGTCTAACTATTCAACTATGAATCAAGGTACGTGTAACTACAGTAACTTACTGCTTACCAACGAAGCTGAACTTCATCAGCGTACGAACAGGAACAGCTTCACCAGCGTCAGCAACTACCGGCTCAAACTTCCAGGATTCAATAGCGCTCAGAGCGGCGCGAGTGAACAGACGAGAGTTTGACTCAGCCACTGCGGGAGAAGAAACACTGCCGTCGGGCATTACAGTGAACTCAACAACGGTGTAGCCTTCGATGCCAGACAGTTCGGCACGACGTGGGTACTCTGGCAGTGAAGACTCAACAACGCGCAGATCCTTGCTGCTGTACATGCCCATTGCTTCAGGAGTCTGTGCGTTGGCGCTTACAGAAACTGCGCTGCCAATAACACCGGCCAGAACTGCGATTTTTACTACTGCTGACTTACTCATTTATTTCACCTCGAATTTTGGGGTTGGATTAACTTGCACTTGGGATAAAGCAAAGCCTGTGCCAGTTTTTTATATATAATAAAAACAACAACATAGCAGAACAGGCCGATTCGCGAGCAATTTTCTGGTGCGCTGTTTTAATGCAGGCTGCACCAACTTGCTTCACGAATGACAGCATGTTGCCATTAGGCATTGACAATGTTGTGTCATATTTCTGAATCTTTCGTGACACTCCATTTCTGAACGCATTCATGATAATGTCCGGCGGTAGGTCATTGGCGCATCAGCCAATGAGTGCCGGAACACCGATCGATGTCCAATAAAAGCAGAACAGCAGCAAAACAATAAGAGAAGAGGCAGATCATGATTCGCAAGGTACCCCAGCTAGCCCTGACCGTTAGCCTGCTCGCCGCGCTGGCGGCCTGCAGTGAACCAGATACCGACACCAACTCCGTCAATCCGGCGGCTGACCTGGCCGCGGCTCGCGCAGCCGTAGACCTGGCTGTTGCTTCCAGCGCACCAGACCAGATCAGTGGTAGCTCGGTGCTGGTGACCATTAATGGGATTGACTCGCTGCAGGGGCTGACCTTCCTCGCTGATGACCGGCCATTGGCAACCGTCAGAGAGACCGCAATGTCTGCCGGGAATTCATTTAATGTGCTGCTGGCAGGGCTGGAGCAGGGGAGTCAGGCGCTGTCGGTGCAGAACAGCCAGGGTCAGGTGCTGGCCTCGATTCCGGTGACCAGCCATCCTCTCAGTGGTCCCATATTCTCCGGCCCGCAGCAATATCCCTTTGTCTGTACCAGTGTGCTGGAGTGGGGTGTGCAGCCACTGATTGATCACAATGAAGAGTGGGGGTTCCCTGTTTACGCCCCCGGCGCAACTGCCGAGAATGCAGAGCCCATCGGATACAGCAAGGACTGCATGATCGAACCCTTTGTTGAATACCACTATATGAGTACAGAGGGCGGCTACAAACCCTGGCCAGCCGATGGCATGCGCCCGGCTGACCTGGCAACAACCACGCTGACAGACGGCACTGAGGTGGACTTTGTGGTGCGCTGGGAACGCGGCACCCTTAACCGCTTCCTTTACAGCTTTGCCACTCTGGTACAGCCAGATGCAATGACCGGCAGTGTCATCGATCCTGGGCCCGCCAACTGGAATGGTCGCCTGTTATACCACTTTGAAGGTGGTGTGGGTGTCGGTCACAGTCAGGGGCGCGTCAGTGCCAGCCGTGCACGTTTGCCAGAGACGCTGGGGCAGGGCTACGCCGTCATCTACTCGTCCGGCAATCGCACCGGTGAGCATTACAACCTGCAGGTCGGTGGCGAAACCGCGCTGATGGTCAAAGAGCACTTTATCAAGCGTTTTGGAGTGCCCGATTACACCGTCGCGGTGGGTGGATCAGGTGGTGCCATCCAGCAGTATGTGTATCAACAGAATCATCCTGGTCTGATTGACGCCGGTGTGGCCCAGTACTCCTATCCTGACATGGTCACACAGACCATCCATGTGGGTGACTGTGAACTGCTGGAACACTATATGGATGTCACTGATCGCAATAACCCGCGCTGGCAGGTCACCGGGAACCGCAGCCTGCTTATGGGTTTCAACTCCACTGATGCTGTGCCGGATCCGCTGGCCGACATCAAACGTCAGCTGGGTTATGCCTCCGCCCCGGGTGCCAACGAATGCATCCCTGCCTGGCGCGGCTTGACCCCGCTGAGCATGAATCCGCACTATGGGCGGGTACGGGAGCAGGACAAGATGCACCCGCCCGGTATCATGGATGACGTGGTGTGGACCCACTACGACGATCTGAAGAACATCTACGGCGTCGACGAAAATGGCTGGGCGCGCACGCCCTGGGACAATGTTGGTGTGCAGTACGGTCTGCAGGCGCTGACAGAAGGTGCCATCACACCTGAAGAATTCCTCGACCTGAACGAAAAAGTCGGCGGCTGGAAACATCCGTCTGACATGGTGCAGGAAGGCGCCCCGTTTCTGGGTGAAATGACCCCGGAGAACTTTGATCCCTGGAGCAGTCGCAATATGAACCTGTCCACCAATGGTGAGCCAGCGCCGCGCACCAGTGGCGATCCGCAGGCCATCAGCGCACTGTATGAGTCCGGCATGGTGTTTGATGGCCAGCTGAACATTCCCATCATTGACTGGCGGCATTATCTGGAGCACGTGCTGGATATGCACAACTCACATCAGTCCTTCTCTGCGCGCCAGCGCATCGAGAACCAGATGGGCCACAGTAACAACCAGCTGATCTGGTTCACCGATGCACGGCCCGAACCTGCCTTCGACCAGACCCTGCAGGCGCTGGAAGTGCTGCACGAGTGGGTGAGCAATATCAAAGCCAATCCGGATGCCAGTGTCGCCGCGGCGCGTCCGGACAGCGCCCAGGATGCCTGCTTCAATACCCAGGGCGAACTGATCGCGCAGGGAGACGATGTCTGGAACGGCATTCTCAACGAGCAGCCAGAGGGTGCCTGTACGCAGCAGTTTCCGGTTTACTCGACCTCACGGATGGTGGCAGGTGGCCCAATTGAAGGCAGTATCTTCAAATGCGAGCTGAAGTCGCTTGATCAGGCGCTGGCCGATGGCACCTACGGCAGCTGGCAGCCGGACCAGACGCAACAGCAACGCCTGCGCAACATATTCCCGCAGGGCGTGTGTGATTACAGTGAGCCTGACAGTGCACGTCCACAATAAGGCAGGGTTTATGGAACACTTTGTCTGCATGCGGGTGATACGGTTACAATCGGGCACCGTATCAACCCGTCGACAAACGATTTGATGTAGAGCAGTAGTAAATTCTCAAAACAGGAAAACACAACACAGGACGCAACAATGAACTTTGAAGACATCAAGAATATATGTGTAGTGGGCGCCGGCAACATGGGTCATCAGATTGCCCTGCAGGCTGCCATTTGCGGATACAAGGTCAAGTGTTTTGACGTCAATCAGGAAACCCTGAAAAAGGCCGATGCCTTCGTTGATTCCTATCTGCCGGGCCGCGTTGAGAAAGGCCGCCTGACCACCGAGCAGGCGCAGGCTGCGCGCGGCAATATTCAGTTTGTCGACTCGCTGGAATCTGCGGCGGGTGATGCCGACTTTGTCATTGAGGCAGCCACCGAAGTGCTTTCGCTGAAGCGCAAGATTTTTGCCGACCTGGATCGCATCGCACCCAAGCACGCGATTCTGGCCACCAACTCGTCTGCCATCGTCAGCTCCAAAATTGCTGATGCCACCCAGCGTCAGGATAAAGTGCTGAACATGCACTTCTTCAATCCGGCACTGGTGATGAAGCTGGTGGAAGTTGTTAAGGGGCCACATGTCTCGGATGAAAGCGCTGATCTGACCATGGAGCTGTGCCGCGTCTTCCAGAAAGTGCCGGTACTGCTGAAAAAAGAAGTGGATGGCTTTTTGCTCAACCGTATCTTTGCAGCGATTTCACGCGAAGCCAGCTGGCTGCTGGAGATGGGTGTGGCCGAAGTGGAAGATATTGATAACGCCTGCGTCTACGGCGCTGGTCACCCGATGGGGCCGTTCCGCCTGAACGACCTGACCGGACTGGATCTGAGCTACATCATGCGTATGGAAAAATTCCGTGAGACCGGCAACCCTGCCGATTTGCCCAACCCTCGCCTGGTAGAACACTACATGAAAGGCGAATACGGCGAAAAAACCGGCAAGGGCTGGTACGACTACTCCGGCAAGAAGTAAGTGCGGCGGTCGCCGTCAGGCTTCGAAGTCTGACGGCGCCAGTGCTTTGGCCAGTTCCGCCGGTTCCACTTCGCCACCGGTCAGCTCGGCATCCCAGTCGGTCCCCACCATGGCATTGTCTTCATGCATGCCCGGCAGCCACTCGGTCAGGAAATCATCCAGGCTGATGGCGCGCGGCTTATACACTGACCACTCATCCGTACACATGGCCGCTGCGGCCTGTTCGCTGGACCAGAACGGAAATACATCGGTATCTTCATACTCGATGGAGTCGCACAGCGCCCAGCCATCCTCGCCATACAGGCCCCAGACCTGGCCCTGCTGCAGCGCCTGTTCTACGAATGTCTCAATGTTGCTGTCATCATCGGTGTGGGTGTTCATAGGCGTCGAGGCTCCGCAGGCTGGCTGACCGGTCAAAGAAAGTCGCGTATTCTATCCACGTCAGGATATCGTATCCACCGATATTATTGCAGCAAAAAGGATGACCTTGCATGACTCAGGAAAACTGCCGTTACCAGACCGTAAATGCCGCCATCAGTCCTACGGGCAGCCTCGAGCTGCTCTCCCAGCAGGAGGTGGAACGCCTTAGCCGGGTAGGGCATGGGGAAATTCACGAGCTGTTCCGCCGTTGCGCACTGGCAGTGCTTAACTGCGACGATAGCTCCGACAGTGCCGAAGAGGTGTTTGCGCGCTACCCGGACTTTGATGTCGAGATTGTGCAGCGTACCCGCGGCGTCAAGCTGAAGTTAAAAAATGCGCCGGCCTGTGCCTTTGTGGATGGCAAGATCATGAGCGGCGTGCGTGAGCATCTGTTTGCCGTGCTGCGCGATATCGTGTTTGTGGCCAGTGAGCTGTATCGTCAGGATGAAACCAGTGTCGAGGAGGGCTTCGAGGCCATTCGTCTGGTGCATCGTGGCCCGCTCAGCCCGGCCGCCATCAATAATCTGGTATTTCTGCTGCTGCGCAATGCCGGTCTGCTGAAACCACGCATGCTGCCCAATCTGGTGGTGTGCTGGGGCGGTCATTCGATCAGCCGCGACGAGTACGATTACACCAAATCGGTTGGTTACGAACTGGGCCTGCGCCATCTGGACATCTGTACCGGCTGTGGACCAGGGGCCATGAAGGGCCCCATGAAAGGCGCCGCGATCGGGCATGCCAAGCAGCGCATCCAGGGCGGGCGTTATATCGGGATCAGCGAACCCGGTATCATCGCCGCTGAGTCCCCTAACCCGATTGTGAATCATCTGGTTGTGCTGCCGGACATTGAAAAACGCCTTGAGGCATTTGTGCGCGTGGCCCATGGCATCATCGTGTTCCCGGGCGGAGTGGGGACGCTGGAGGAGATTCTGTTTCTGATCGGCACACTGATGGATCCGGCCAACAAGGACCAGCAACTGCCACTGATTTTCACCGAAGCGGCCTGCAGCAATGGCTATTTCAAGCGCATTGACGAGTTCCTGGTGGCCACGCTGGGAGAACAAGTGCGCCGCCACTATCGAATCATTGAGGACGATCCGGTGGAGGTGGCGCATGTGATGCGCGAAGGCATGCAGCAGGTGGGCAAGGGCCGCCGCGTCTCGCGTGACGCCTATTACTACAACTGGCTGCTGCACATCCCGGAAGAGATGAAGCACCCCTTTGAGGTCAATCATGACAGCATGGCCAGCCTGCGCCTGACCCGTTCACTGCCTCCGCAGGAGCTGGCCATCAACCTGCGCCGGGCGTTCTCCGGCATTGTAGCCGGCAATGTGAAGGACCATGGGGTAAGGCTGGTGCGTGAGAAAGGGCCCTTTGTGCTGCGCGGCGATGTCAGCATAATGGCGGCGATGGACGGTTTATTGCGTGATTTTGTGGCACATGGACGCATGAAACTGGCCAGGGAACGCTACAACCCCTGTTATACTATCGAGCCCGAGCCAGCCCAGTCAGAACCGGTCTAATAGTTGACTAAAATAGTCGGATACTCGATAATTTGCGGCTCCTGAAAGCTTTTTTAATCGTCGTTAGAGCCGAGGTTGCCCATGAGTGAACAAGTCGAAAGCCTGATCCGTAAGGACTATGCTGCCGGATTTCATTCAGCAATCGAGTCCGACACGCTGCCGCCAGGCCTGAATGAAGACGTCATCCGCCACATCTCGGCCCAGAAAGAAGAGCCGCAGTGGATGCTGGACTGGCGCCTGAAGGCCTTCGAGGCCTGGCAGCAGATGAGCGAACCGACCTGGGCGCACGTGCACTACCCGCAGATCGATTTTCAGTCGATCTCCTACTACAGCTCGCCCAAGAGCATGAAAAACCGCCCGAAAAGCCTCGATGAGGTGGATCCGGAGCTGCTGGAGACCTACAAAAAGCTGGGTATCCCGCTGCACGAGCAGGAAGCGCTGGCAGGTGTGGCGGTGGATGCGGTATTCGACTCGGTATCGGTGGTCACTACCTTCCGCAAAAAGCTCTCAGAAGCTGGCGTGATTTTCTGCCCGATCAGCGAGGCAATTCGCGAGTATCCAGAACTGGTTCAAAAGTACCTGGGTTCTGTGGTCCCGCAAAAAGATAACTACTATGCCGCGCTCAATTCCGCGGTGTTCTCCGATGGTTCCTTTGTGTACATCCCCAAGGGCGTGCGCTGCCCTATGGAGCTGTCCACCTATTTCCGTATCAATGAGCTCAACACCGGACAGTTCGAACGGACCCTGATCGTGGCCGATGAAGGCTCCCACGTCAGCTACCTGGAAGGTTGCACCGCGCCAATGCGCGACGAGAACCAGTTGCACGCGGCTGTGGTTGAGCTGGTGGCGCTGGACAATGCCCAGATCAAATACTCGACCGTGCAGAACTGGTATCCCGGCGATAAAGAAGGCAAGGGTGGTATCTACAACTTTGTGACCAAGCGCGGTATCGCGCACACCAATGCCCGTATCTCCTGGACCCAGGTCGAGACCGGTTCGGCCGTCACCTGGAAGTACCCCAGCTGCATACTCAAGGGTGACAACAGCGTCGGCGAATTCTACTCGGTCGCGCTGACCAATAATTTCCAGCAGGCCGATACCGGCACCAAGATGATTCACCTGGGCAAGAACACCAGCTCGACGATTATTGCCAAGGGTATCTCGGCCGGTCGCAGCAACAGCTCCTATCGCGGGCTGGTGCGTATCAATCCGGCTGCCGAGGGCGCACGTAACTTCACCCAGTGCGATTCACTGCTGATCGGTGATCGCTGCGGTGCGCACACCTTCCCGTATATCGAAAACCGCAATGCCTCTGCCGTCATCGAGCACGAGGCGACCACCTCCAAGGTCAGTGATGACCAGATGTTCCTGTGTCAGCAGCGCGGCCTGGATGCGGAGAAAGCGGTGTCGATGATCGTCAACGGCTTCTGCCGTGAGGTGTTCAAGGAGCTGCCCATGGAGTTTGCGGTGGAAGCCGGCAAGCTGCTGGAAGTCAGCCTGGAAGGCTCGGTCGGTTAAACCACCGCAGTCTGAACCTGATTCTTTTTTTATCAAACGGAACTTCATTATGTTACAGATCAAAGAACTGGTTGCTGAAATCGACGGCAAGCAGATTCTCAATGGCCTGAATCTGACCATTGGCGACGGCGAAGTCCACGCCATCATGGGCCCTAACGGGGCAGGCAAAAGTACGCTGGGCAATGTACTGACCGGCCGCGATGGCTACGAGGTCAAATCCGGCGAAGTACTGTTCAACGGCAAAAACCTGTTTGATCTGGAGATCGAAGAGCGTGCCCGTGAAGGCATGTTCCTGGCCTTCCAGTATCCGGTGGAAATCCCCGGCGTCAGCAATATGGAATTCCTCAAAGCCTCGCTGGATGCCCGGCGCAAACACCAGGGCCTGGAAGAGCTGTCCTCCTTCGACTTCATGAAGCTGGCGCGCGAGACCAGCGCCAAGGTCAGCCTGGATGCCGCTTTCCTGAAGCGCGGCGTCAATGAAGGCTTCTCCGGTGGTGAGAAAAAGCGCAACGAGATTCTGCAGATGATGCTGCTGGAACCGCAGCTGTGCATTCTGGATGAAACCGACTCCGGTCTGGACATTGATGCCCTGCAGGTGGTTGCCAATGGCGTCAACGCCATGCGTGACGGCAAGCGCAGCTTTATCGTCGTGACTCACTACCAGCGACTGCTGGACTACATCGTGCCTGATCACGTGCACGTGCTTGCCGGTGGCAAAATCGTCAAATCCGGTGACAAAGAACTCGCCAAAGAACTGGAAGCCAAAGGTTATGGCTGGCTGGAAGGTGAGGTCGCCTGAACATGACACAGCCCGTTCAGCCAAGCGATTTTCAGAAACGCGCCCTGACGCTGGCACAGCAGCGCAGTGCGCCAGCGTTCCTGCAGACGGTGCGACAGCAGGGCCTGGATGAATTCGGCCAGATTCAGTGGCCCGGTCGCAAGACCGAAATGTGGAAGTACACCACTTTGCGTCCGGTCGAAGCCTTTGCCAATGCCGGATGGCCGGCCGACGATGTCGCCGCCGACGGCAAGCAGCTGGCGTCGCTGCCCGAGCTGGATGCCACACGTCTGGTATTTGTCGATGGTCTGTTTGATGGTGCCGCGTCGGATGAACTGCCTGACGGTGTGCGCCTGTTCAGTCAGGCCGACGAGGCGGCACGTGTGGTGCTTGACCAGTACCTGGTCAAGATCGCCAAGGATATTGATCCGTCACGTCGCAATCTGTTTGCAGCTCTCAATGATGCCTGGCTGACCGACGGCGTGCTGGTCTATGTGCCGAAAAATGCCACACTGGAAAAGCCCCTGTATGTGGTGCACCTGTCGACTGCGCAAGCGGCCGAGCGCGTCGCCAATCAGCGACTGCTGGTAGTGCTGGAGCAGGGCGCCAGTGCCGATCTGATCGAGCACTACCTGAGCGCCGACGATGCGAGTGCCAGCTTTGTGAACACGCTGACTGAAATACACGTCGGCGATAACGCGAGACTGAGCCATACCCGTCTTAACCTGGAACACGAAGCCAGCAGTCATGTCGGCGCGGTGCATATCAACCTGCAGCGCAGCGCGGTGGCCAATGGTTTCACACTGGCTGAAGGCGGCGAGCTCAAGCGCCTGGACTACCAGATTAACCACTGTGGCGAAGGTGCCGAGCTGAACCTCAATGGCCTGTATCTGGGCCGGCATCAGCAGCACGTTGATTACCACACCACCATCGAACATCGCGTGCCCAACTGCACCAGCCAGGAAGTCTTCCGCGGCATTGTGGGTGACAAGGCCAAAGCTGTGTTTAATGGCCGCATCCATATCCATCAGGATGCGCAGAAAACCCTGGCGGAACTGAACAACCGCAATCTGCTCACCTCCAATACTGCCGAGGTGGACACCAAGCCGGAACTGGAAATTTACGCCGATGATGTGCGCTGTGCACACGGTGCAACCATCAGTCAGCTGGACGAGACGGCGCTGTACTATCTGCAAAGCCGCGGCATTGAACTGCCCCAGGCGCGCATGATGCTCAGCTACGGCTTCATCAATGAGGTGCTGGAAACCCTGCCGCACGAGGGTATCCGTACCGCGCTGCAGAAGCGCCTGCGACAGCGGTTTGTTGAGGAGATTTAAGGTGGCCGACGTGGCAGCGGAGACAGTAGTGCAGGCGCACGGCTTTGATGCCGGGCGCGTCAAGCAGGACTTTCCGATCCTGAATCAGCAGGTGAACGGCCAGCCACTGGTCTACCTGGATAATGCCGCGACCACCCAAAAGCCACAGGCCGTCATCGACGCCATCAGCCACTATTATCAGTTCGACAACAGCAATGTGCACCGCGGTGCCCATACGCTGGCCGATCGCGCCACCGCCAAGTTTGAACAGGCACGGCAGCGCGTCACACAGTTTATCAATGCCCCGGCCGCCAAACAGGTGCTGTGGACCCGCGGCACTACCGAAGGTATCAACCTGGTCGCCTCCAGCTGGGGCGGCGCGAATCTGAAGCAGGGTGACCGCGTGCTGGTCTCGGCCATGGAGCACCACTCCAATATCGTGCCCTGGCAGATGGTCGCCGAAAAAACCGGTGCACAAGTTGAAGCCATTCCGGTGGATGACACTGGCACGCTGGATCTGCAGGCATTTACGGACATGCTGGATGACCGCGTGCGTATGGTGTCGGTCAACCAGGTCTCCAATGCCCTGGGCAGCATCAATCCGATTGCTGACATCATCCGCCTGGCTCACCAGCACGGTGCGCTGGTGCTGATCGACGGTGCCCAGGCCATCGCGCACTGGCCGGTTGATGTGCAGGCCATGGACTGCGATTTTTATGTGTTCTCCGGCCACAAACTGTTTGGCCCTACCGGTATCGGTGTGTTGTATGGCCGCGAAGAACTGCTCAACGCCATGCCGCCATATCAGGGCGGTGGTGAGATGATTGAAACGGTCAGCTTTGATGGCACGACCTATAATCAGCTGCCCTACAAGTTCGAAGCCGGCACGCCAGACATTGCTGGCGCCATTGGCCTGGCCGCGGCCATCGATTACGTCGACAGTCTGGATCGCGCAGCAGCTGCCGAACATGAACATGCGCTGCTGGCCTACGCGACGGAGAAAGCGACGCAGGTGCCGGGTCTGAAACTGATTGGCACTGCCACCGACAAATGCGCGGTCTTGAGTTTTGTGCTGGAAGGGGTGCATCCCTCGGATCTGGGCATGCTACTCGACCAGCAGGGTGTGGCCGTGCGAACCGGCCACCACTGCGCGCAGCCACTGATGCAGCAGTACGGGATACCTGGTACGGTGCGGGCCAGCTTCAGCTTTTATAATACATTTGACGATGTAGACAGATTATTCGCCGCCCTGGACAAGGCGCGGCAGTTATTAACGTGAGGTAACAGAAATGACGGTAGAGACATTCGATCCGCAAGCTGCCTCCACCCCGGTGTCGGTCACTCCGGCGGCGGTGGCGCATTTTCGCAGGCAGCTGCAAAAAGACACTAACGCCAGGGCCGTGCGCCTGAGCGTCAAGGAAAGCGGCTGCACCGGTTTTATGTATGTGGTCGACCTGGTCCAGGAAGGCCAGGCCGAAGACCTGCACCAGCAGCTGGAAGACGGCCTGGAGCTGCTGATTGACAGTGGCAGTCTGGGGGTTGTTAAGGGGACGAAGATTGATCTGGTTACGGAAGGAGTAAACAGACAACTTCGTTTCCAGAACCCAAACGTTGTCGACCAATGCGGTTGTGGTGAGAGTTTTTCGATTGCGAAGGACTGACTGAGCCTCGATTGGATTATTTGATTTAGGAATCGGATATGGAACGCAAGATGGTGGTGGCGCAGCAGGATTGTCCGGCGCGGCGGGTGCCGGATGGGACGCCTGTCACCATTCCCAGGGACAGTTTTGTCAGCATTACGCAGGCGCTGGGTGGCAACTACACAGTGGTGCACCAGGGGCAGATGCTGCGGGTGGATGGCACGGATGCGGGCGCGCTCGGTCTGAAGCCGGAGACGCTGACGTTTCCGCCTGCCACTGACGACCAGATTCAGGAGTCGCAGGTCTGGGAAGCGCTGGGTACCGTGTTTGATCCGGAGATCCCGGTCGATCTGGTGAACCTCGGGCTGATCTATAAAGTGGACGTGGACCAGGACGCCAAAACCGTTGATATCGACATGACCCTGACGGCTCCCGGCTGCGGCATGGGTCCGGTGCTGGTCGGTGATGTGGAATACCGCGTGCGCAAGGTGCCC
The DNA here is from genome assembly GCF_021729085.1 of Pseudohongiella sp. O18. Lineage (GTDB taxonomy): Bacteria > Pseudomonadota > Gammaproteobacteria > Pseudomonadales > Pseudohongiellaceae > Pseudohongiella. The sequence continues at coordinate 399,873 of NZ_JAJSAR010000002.1, forward strand.
AACGTCAAAAAGGTCAACGTCGATCTGGTGTTTGATCCGCCCTGGAGCCGCGAGATGATGAGCGAGGAAGCCCAACTGGAAACGGGGATGTTTTTCTGATGGCTAAGCAATTCGGCGTCGACATCACCAGCGACGACATCGTCGACACCCTGGCATTTTTTGACAGCTGGGACGATCGCTACAAATACATCATCGACCTGGGCCGCGAACTGCCACCCATGGCCGACGAACACAAGGTGGAAGACAACCTGATCCGCGGCTGTCAGAGCCAGGTCTGGCTGGTCACGCGTGAGGAGCAGCAGGGCAGCCAGGACGGCAAACTGTATTTCGACGTCGACAGCGACGCGTTTATTGTGAAAGGCCTGCTGGCCATCGTCATGGCCGCCTACAACGGCAAAACCGCCGACGAGATTCTGGCCTTTAATATCCAGGCCTACTTCGAATCCATCGACCTGATGCGCCACCTCAGCCCCACACGGGGCAGTGGCCTGCAGGCCATGGTGGCCCGCATCCAGCAGATCGCCTCACAGGCAGCCTGATCCTGAGTCCAGGCCTTAGTATAAGCTGAGGCCCGCGCGTCAGCTGCGATTCTCCAGCACCCAGTTGGCATAATCACGCTGCCCCTGCGAACGCTGCGCGGCACTCATCTCAGTCTCCAGCGTGTTCAGAAACTGGGTAGCCAGCGCCACCTCATTATCCTGTGCCAGCCGCGCCCACATATAGGCCTGCGCCAGATCCCGGTCCACGCCGAGGCCCTGATGGTACATGGTCGCCAGGTAGTACTGCGCCTCGCCATCATCATAGCCCGCTGCCTCACCGTACCAGCGCGCCGCCTGTTCGTAGTGCGCGCCACGATTGATCAGCGACAGCGGCCAGACACTCATCCACGACGGCTGTACCCCCAACTGGTTGTAATACAGCACGCCCAGATTCACCATCGACCGCACATAACCCTGCTCAGCCGCCCGCTGCGTCCACAAAAAGGCCTGCTCATAGTCCTGCGGCACACCCTCACCACTGAAATACAGCACCCCCAGATTGTGCTGCGCAATCGCCAGCCCATTCTCCGCCGCCTCGGTAAAAAGCGCGACCGCCGTGGCCATGTCTCCCGCATCCCGCGCCTCAACGCCCTCGTAATAGACGCTGTAGTCCGGCAGCTCGGTATCCTCATCCACCACCTGAACCTGCGCCTGCAGCGCAGCAGCCGGCCAGAGCAGGGCTGCGGCCAGCATCAGACACGAGACAAAACGACAGGAAAAAATCACCAAAAAACCTTCCTCAAGACCGTACTCAAGACCTTTCTTAAGATGGGGGCGAGCCCGCCTGCTGGCTGTTGAACTCTTCAATCCACTGCTGCACTTCCCGCTGAACACGCTCCACCTCGGCAGGGGGCAGCAATTCCTGGATCAGCACCGCATTGGCCGCCGCACTCTGATGCCCACCGGCACCGGCCAGCGTAAACCAGCGATAGGCCTCCGCCGTATTCTGCGGCGCACCCATCCGGCCATTAAACATCACCACACCCAGCGTGAACTGCGACTGCCGGTCACCATTATTCGCGGCCTTCAAAAACCACTCCAGCGCCTCAGCCTCATCCCGAATCACACCCAGGCCATTCAGATACATCACGGCAATGTTGTACTGCGCATTGGCATTATCCTGATCCGCCGCCAGCGTAAACCACCGCAGCGCCTCAAAATTATCCGCCGCCACGCCCTCGCCATTCAGATACCGAGTGCCCAGCGCAAACTGCGCCGCCGACTCACCAGCCTCTGCGCGAGCCTGTAATGCAGCCAGCCCATCCGACGACTGAGCGAATGCCCCGGCCGCCCAAAAGCACAACCCCAAAACGCAAACTGCCCCGCAGGCCACGCGCCTAAAGGCACGCACCGGCAGGGCAGAACTCATCCAGCGAAAAGAATTCAAACGAAACCGCTCAGAACTGCTCGTACAGACTGTCCGTATCATCGTCAGCAAACACCACACGGTTGGCATCCTCCAGCCACTCCAGCGCCAGTTGCTCACCCCGAACCACATCCGACTCACTCAGACTCTCCCGAATCATCTCCAGCGTAGGCGCCAGATCCCGCTCCCCATTCACATAGGCCAGCGTCAACCACTTAACCGCCTGCACCAGATCCGGCGCCGAAGCCCCCTGACCCGTACGATACATCTCCCCCAGGCGGCGCTGAGCCTGCACATGCCCCTGATTGGCCTCCTGCGTGAACTCCATCATCGCAGCCCGGTAATTCCCCGACTCATAAGCCCGAACCCCAGCCTCAAAATCAGCCAGCACGGCCCCAGAGACCATCAACAGGCCAGCCATTCCAACGGCGCCCAGCGTTTGTTTTATTGATATAGGCATAATGCGACCCTTAGACAATATGTAGAGCGAAACAAAAGATTCCCGATCTTAGCACGACCACCCCGACCCTGGAAATTTCTACAGAAAATATCAAAAAGGGCTTTGAAAATACTGCCAGTTATATATAATACGCACCCTCAACGCACCCGTAGCTCAGCTGGATAGAGTACCTGACTACGAATCAGGTGGTCGCATGTTCGAATCATGCCGGGTGCGCCATTTTTTCGCAGTACATTCAGCCTTTTACCTGTTACGATCCCCCCGCACTTAGCTTCACCAACGTCAGTGCGGGAGTTTTGCGGGACGCGTTGCAGAGCCGGTTTACCGCTTCCAGTAGCTCCAAAATCCCTGCTTCAGAATAGTGACTCGTGATGTCGCCGTTCTTATGGCCAAGGATCGTCTTGCGCGTCTCGTTTGATACACCTGCAGCGCGAAGCCTCTGGCCGCACGTATGACGCAGGTTGTGCACTCCCTTCAGATACACACCATCATCTGGCAGTCCCGCACGAATCCATGAAAACTTCCATGCGGTCGTGTGCATCTTTTTAACCGGGTTGCCTGCCTGGTTCGTAAACACGAATTCAGGATGCTCGCCGCGGCAGCTTTCAACTACCGAGTGAGCGACGTCATTGAGCACCACCAGTTTGTCCTGGCGATTCTTAACGCCGGTACCATCCACCAGATCCGCATCACCCGGGATGATGAAAACCCGACCTTTCAGCGCTTCATTGTCGGTTTTCCATTCCCACCTCCAGCGCAGTCCGCAAACCTCAGCCTCCCGGCAGCCGGTGTTCACAGCATAGAGCGTCATGCGGGCCAGCTTCGGGTGCTGGGCCTTGATGAGCCGTTCCTGTTCGTCCCAGTCCAGAGGGTAGGGCTTTCTTGAATCACTGCGCCCTTGGGGTGGCTTCTGCATCGTGATCAGTGGTGCAGTTTCCAACCAGGTCTTGCCCGATGGATGCCGCCATGATCGAGCACACAGATTGAGCACCCGTCGAACGACAGCCAGTGCACGGTTGATAGAGGCTGTTCTGATGCCATCCGTGCGTCTGGCATCAATGAAAGAACGCAGCGCGTCGTCATGGATGTGCTCTAGCCGCAAGTCTCCAATATAGGAATCCAGTGCCGCCAAATGCCTTGCATCATCCGAGATCGATGCCTTGTCCTGGTAATCAAGCAGGTATTTCGTTGCAGCTTGCCGCCAGATGACGGGTGGCCGCCCAGATAGTTGCGCCTGCCTGATCTCAGCTAACCGGTCCGCGAGGTACTGGTTTGCCGCTTCGATGCTACTGTAGCCAGTGCTTTCACAAAGGCGTCCGTAGTCTTTGACTTTCTTATCGATGTGCCAGGTACCCTTCCGGAAGGTGAGTCCTGGCATTCTTTTCGTACCCATAGAGAATCCCCACTAAGTGTTGCAGGAGGACGCCCGTTGCGACGCTTAATATCGTCGGCAATGGCGTCGAGGTCAAGGCGATCGTATGCGCGGTTCTGCTTGCTGAGCTCGATAACGGTCAGCCTGGGCTTTACCTCATTGTTGAACTGATTGCGGTTCATGCCAAGGTATTCAGGGGCATCTTTGGCACGAATGAAGCGGGGCAGGGAGCTCACGATAACCTCCCGCACCGCTTACACATCGGCCAGTTACCACGCTCCAACATCGATACGCCTTTATAGGTAGTAGCCTCAACGCCACACCGTGATTTCCAGAAGCTCACCCGCTCACCCTTGTGAATCGCTGAGTAGCCTTCGATTTCGTCAGGCAGCCAGTAGTGAGCCAGCCGCCCCGCAAACGGGATCTTGGCCCAACCTTCGCTATTGGCAATTGGCCCGCCGCTGATCATTGTCTGCATGACAACACCTGTTCAGCCCGCTCAAAAGTCATAGTCCGCATCCCGGTAAGCCATACGCGCATGCGCAGCTGGCGCTGTGATCGAGTCTCTTTCCAGTCGGCTTTTTTCATGCTGCAGCACTCAAAACAGAAACGACCCCGAGCGACCGCGCAGCCTCTCTGACGGTCTCCATGTCTTTGCCGTATCCCCAGGGGTCGCCGCCGCAGTACCAGTCAGGCCATGGACCGAAGTGATGGGTAGGCACTCGTGTTCCCTTCACAACATACTCACGAAGATCTTTAGCCAGGTCGCGCAAAGTGCCACCATTACTGAAGCCACGCCACCGGCCAGAGTAGTGCATGTAAATGCGCTTCTCGGTGTATTGGTCGATCCACCAAGCGCGCCCGCGATCATCCACTTCAATGCTGGCGTACCGGCCTTCATATTTGAAGAAGTGCCGCCCGCAGTCACCGATCACCTTGACCAGCGCATTCACGTTCTCGATCCGCTGCTGTCTCAGGCTTTCTCGCAGGGTGTTCCGTTTCATGCTTCCTCCCGCGCCTGGGCGCGCCTATGCAGCAATAAAAAGGCTTCAGCCAACATCTCCTGGTCATCAACGTCTTTTGGATCATAGTCACTGAGCATCAAATCAAAGCCATCACAAACTATTCGTATGAACATCACTCACTCCGCATGCCGAAGAATCACCCGACCATTGGGCGCAATAACCAGATCCGCCCACACCTTCAGATCAAGCCCTTGAACGTCTGCCATGTGTAGGCGCTGGCACATCTGGCCCTGGTGCTCGACAAGATCACCGAACGTGACGTTGTTGCAGGCGATCTGCTTTTCCCAGACTGTCTCGCGCCCGATCTCCCATGAGTGGATAAAGTGGTTGCCGGTGTACGGAAGATCGACCCACTTATGATGGCCGTCTGGCATATCCACTGATGGACAGGACAGGCTGAAGTCTCGATTAAGGGCAACAGGGTAGGGGTTCCAGTTATCGAGCGCCTGACAGTCCCTGAGCGTCAATATGTAGTTTCTGTGCCTGCCGGTACTCATGACGTGACCTGGCTCGTCAATGTGTCCTGCAATGCCGCAGACATGGCCGAATTCGTGCATCATCAAAGCCAGCGCAAAATCATCTGCAACCGGCCTGGCAGCCTTGTCGATGTAGACCTCGCACGAATCCATGACCCACTTTTTTCCGTTCCAGTCCCGGTAGTGGTACATGCAAAGGCCGGCTGTTCTCTGGCCGTATCGGTTATAGATGACATCGCCTGTGGTGTAGGTGACGACAACAGCACCAGGCTTGTGAACAGAGTGGTAAAGCCCTTTGTAATGCAGCGTGTGGCCGACATAGCGCAGGGACCATGCAAAGCAGGCGTATTTGATCATCGCCTCGACCTGCTCAATGGTCACTGTATGCGGCAGGTCTTGGGCGTTCAGGTAGACTGGTATCACTGCAATATCCCAGTCCGATTTGTCGTATTTGTGGGCGTCTGAGCCTGCGATAACTATTTTGGTTTCCATTATTGGGCGGCTCCTTGCTGTGCTGCATTCTTTGATGCTGGCGCACGGCTATTCTTTATCAGTGCGACAATTTCGGTAGCCCGTTTCTCGCATAGGCGCCAGACTTCGTGCCCGTGTCGGTCGCAATTATGGTCGTCCAACAAGTGCTGGGTTGCCTCGGCAAGCGCAATTAGAACATCGTGAAGCGGCCACGGAGTGTCAGCCCCGTACCAGGATGGCCACTGCTGCTGTACGGCTGCGAGCATGTTCGTTAAAGTTGACAGAGATTTTTGCCCGTCTATTGATCTCCATTTTCGCTTTTCTGCAATCGCAAGAGCCTCATCGAGTGAAATGCCACCTCTTTCCCTAAGCATGGTCAGCGACTGATTGTGGTTGGCCTTAGCTTGTTGTTCGTTCAGCAGCTTGGTGGGAATGCCAAGACAAGTGCCCAGGATTGGCATCCACCCATCCGGCAGCGCACGGGGCAGCGGATCATCAGTCAGCTTTCTGTAGACAAATATGGGGTAGGTGCTTTCTCGGTCGGCGCGCATAAACTCAGCGCCCTTGGTTACAATTCGACCGACTGAGTCAACGCAGATTGTGTCCTCGGATCTGACACGATGAATTTTCCAGATTCTCTGTGCCTGATTTACCCAGGCCTGCATCGAATTGAATTGGAAAAGGAGTTCGCCCAGTGAAAGTTGCACGACTGGCATCACTCACCTCCTTGCTGTGCTGCTGCGAGCACTGACTCAAGCTCAGCAATGAATTCGCTGATGTCCTCTTCGTGCTGTTGATGGTATTCGGAGGACCACACTGCGGAATTTGTATCTGGCTCTAGATGGCAATATTCATCTGTGTACTGCTCAAGCTCGGACTTCTTCTTTGCGATGAATTCAGCTATGGCATCCGGCACCGTAGGCAGTGGCCTCTCTGATAAAAACATCAGTCGATCACCCTGCTCGGTGTAGCAGTTCAGCTCAGCGATTTCTCTGGAGCCGTACAAGCGAGGCTTCCTGCCGGGGTATTGGCAGGCCCAGCCAGACCAGCCGCCATCTGGCACAGCAGGGACTGTCTGCTGTGAACATAGGATGGCTTGGTCAAGCAGCCTCATTGGAAAATGCCAGTTGCCGCTTTTAAACTCTTCTCGCGCCTGAATGAGTATCGCGGCATAGGAGCCAGCCTCCCCGCCACCCGCCACCGCAGGGGGCTGGGGTGTGGAGTAGAGTGGAACCAGCTCATGAAGCGATAGTGATTCGCAAACATCACATGACTTTGAGTTGGGACCAAACAGCGACATTGTGTCGTCCCGATTGTCTTTCCAAAGACATCCGCATCCTGTTGGGCACATGTAGATGTGCGCAGTAACTTTCTGTATTGGTGTCATATCGCCTCTCAATGCCCAGATAAAATGTGATCAATCGGACTGTATTTCCCGCACCCATGGAACCTGCCTTTGGTCGGGCAGTTAAGTTTTAGCCAGGCTGTCAGCTCATCAATGTATTGCCGTGTGAAACAATAAAATTCGCGCGTGTAATATTTCTTGATCTGCTGTTCCTGTAGATCTAGTGCCCGCCACCAAAAGTGATACCAGGGCGCGTATTGCAAACTCATTTGTCCGCTCACTGTTTCATTAAACAGAGCATGCAACCTGTCCTTAAACTCACGTCTGCTATCTTCAGCCTCAGCGGATTTGAAGAGATCTTCTGTCACAGCTCAGCCCCGATCACATCCTGTAGATCAAGCGGTCTGGCAGACACTGGTCGCGAAGGTATCAGCCTGGCGCCTTCGTGTTTGAGCGATCCAAATTCACGCGCGATTCTCATGCCTGCGTTCAGTGCTGCCGCTTCACCGCGAGCTTTGACGTAGAACCTGTGGTGCTTTGTCAGCTTCCGGCTGCCTGGTTTCCGGTAGGCGACATACACCTCGTAGGGCCACGCCTTTAAAGGCTCCGTGCGAAGAGGATGATTTTGGCTGAGCGGGGGATTCATGTTCATGCCACCGGCTCCGAGCTTTCTAACTTCATAAAGACAATCCAGTGAGTCCCGTTCTTCTTGCCGGCCGTGTTGCCGAACAATGGCTGTTGCGGGGCCAGCTCCAGAACTTCACGCAATTTGATCTGGGTTTCATTCCACTTGAATACCAAAGTGCCATTCGGCTTCAGAACCCTGAAGCACTCAGCAAATCCCTGTCGCAGATCGTCACGCCAGTCGGTGCTGAGTTTTCCGTACTTCGCGGCCAGCCAGCTTCGCGGGCCTGCTCTCAGAAGGTGGGGTGGATCAAAAGCAACCAGGTGGAATGTAGAGTCCGGGTAGGGCAGTGCGCGGAAATCCATTAACGCATCCGGCTCAATGCAAAGCGCTCGCGTACCATCTGCACGGCCATGCGATCTGTCGGTGACTGTGAGAGATTCGTGCCGCTTATCTCCGAACACGACGTCTGGATGATGCTTGTTGAACCACATCATTTTGCTGCCACAGCATGGGTCGAGAATGATAGGTAGCTGTATTGTCATGCCACCATCTCCGCAACACCCGCCTTGAAATACCGCTGGATTTCATTGCCAATCCACCGCGCCGCTGGAACGCTCACACCATTACCGATCTGCCGGTAAGCATCAGTGTCTGAGCAATTGAACTGAAACCAATCTGGCACGCCCTGCAGCCTTGCCCACTCGCGCACAGAGTAGGGGCGCACACCCATAGGAAAGCGTTTGTCAGCCACCAGCCGGGTGCTTTTGTCTTTTGCGTAATGAGCAACACAGCAAGGTGCGATATCGCCGCGCTCAGGATCGGAAATGATAGGCAGGTCTCGATACTTGCCATTCATGCGCGCAGCAATTGCAGTGGGCAGCGTTACTCGCGGATCTGATTCGAGGATGCTGGCCAGTGGCACTGCTCGACCGGCTTCTGGTGGACGCCATGCAAAGTTTCGACGGCTGCCGATGATGATCAGCCTGTTGCGCTCCTGCGGCAGCCATGTGCTGGACTTGATCGGGCAGAATGTCTGCACGTAGTAGTCAGGCATCCGTGTCATGGCCTCCATTACAACCGGGAAGGCCCGCATGCCCGGCACATTCTCAACCACATAAACCTCTGGTCTTTTGATTGCCAGATGTCGGAGCGCATGCAGGAACAGCTCGTCACCAGTCCTGACGCCGTGAATATCACCGATCGTGCTGTACTTTGTGCAGGGATACGTGAACACCATGGCATCACAGTCCTGTTCATCAAGGGCGAGCTTCTGGGTAATGTCGCACTCGACCACATCATGCTTCAGGTTCTCGCGCTGGACGCGGCAGGCAACCGGGTCAATCTCGAACGACTGAGCAATCCTTAAACCGGCTTCTATCAAACCGATATCCATCAGCCCTGCGCCGGAAAAATAACTGTTCAATGTGATGCTCACGACAGCGCCTCCCCTGCATGCACTTCATCAGACACCCGGTACTCATCCGGCGCTTCAGATTTCTCGTCCAGGTGCTCGAAATAACCGAGCATCCGCTGCGCTACCGGAGTCCTCATTCTGCGTATTTTTTCCATGGCTCTGCGTTCAATATCACCGACAGTGGATCTGGACACGCCTAGAATTTGACCTATCTCTTCGTGGGACATTGAAATTTCGACCAGGTTGTTTGCGCTTCGCGAGCTCATGCCGCCACCTTGGCTTTCTGTTCGGCCTCGGTTACGGCCTTGATGTTGAGCAGGTAGTAAATCGCTGCATCACGCTCTTCGTCAGTCAGCTCTGTGCGCGGATTGAGAAGGCCGACGCTGAACACAATGCTCCCGTGACGCGGCCCGTATCCGTACTCACAATCGCATCGCTGCTCGCCGAATCCTGAGTAGATTTTTACGCCGTGAAACCTTTTGGCCATGTGCTGACACCCAGCAGCAAGATCAGAGATCGCCGAGCTTACAACCGAGTCTCGTCCCTGAGTGGGCTGGTAAACGCCTCCAATCGAAAGAACCTTCCTGGCAAGATCAATAGTCGAGATATTCAGGCCGGAATTGGAAATTGCCAGCTTTGTCCTAAGGTCGCGAAGCTCTGAGTCCACAGATTCTATTGCGGCTTTGTGTTCCTTTATCAGCCGTTCGCGATCTGACTTGCGCTGGTCTATCTTTGAAATAATTTCTGCAAGCATCATCATCCATTCCCTCTCAGTTAATTTCGTGCGCCCCAGCGGTAGCACACTGGCACGGCTTCCCGTCTTTCCGGGCCGTCTTGGGGACTCGGTTAGAAGTTGCCCGCCAGTTTTCGGCTGGCCCGCTCAAGGTCGATGTTGCCAATCCACTCGATCACCTTGAATTCATGGACACGGAAATGCAGTGCCAGCACCTCAATTATTTCGTCGTCAGTTGGGCGCGTTTTTACTTCCGCGATATCCAGGGTCGTAGTCTTGGGAAACTCGGCAGCGGGCTTGGACGCCTCAGTATCTGGCACCGATCGGACAGGTTTACGCTCATCTGAATTTGGTATTCCAGTCTGTGCTACAGCATCAGCCTGGCGCTGTTTCTCGCGCTCCTGGGCGGCAACACGATCAGCTTCCTCCTGCTCTTTGCGGCGCTGATCGGCGGCTTTGCGCTCAGCCAGCTCATCGATGCGCTTTTGCTCTGCAGCCTTGTGATCGTCAACACGTTTGTCGACCAGCAACTGCAGGTGATCATGCGGTTTGTCGACCAACTGCTGCTTATCTGCGAACAGGAACTGATATTCAGAGCCGTAGCTGTTGATGATCTTTAGTGACTCTCGGATGTGGTCGCGCTTTTCATTCAGCGCGATCTTGGCCTTTGCCAGTTCGTCGTCAACAGCGCCACGAAGGCTTTCCAGTGTTCGCTTGTTTTTGATCGCAGCTGAGAAGTCAGGCGCAGCGACTTCGATGCGAACCGGGTGAAATTCCTTGTTGGCCTCATCAAGTGCGGACTGGAATGCGGTACGGCCCTTCGTCACCAGACTGGCGCGAATCTGCTCTTTGCGCTCTGCGACCAGCTTGCTCAATGCCAGACGCTTTTTGCGCATCGCTTCCTTGATGTCGTCCAGTGATCGGAACAGCTCTTCGATGCTGGATGTCTGAGCCAGCGCAGCCTTTTTCACGACCTCGATTTCTTTCTCGGTTTTGTCGCAGAATTTGACTGCTTCCTCAGCATTGGCGAAATCCTGATCGGTTTGCAGATCAGTGTTTATGCCGTTGATGAAGTCCAGCGCAGCAGATCGGAACACTGGCAGGTTGGATGATTGAACCTCGCCGACCAGGCTGACGCGCAAGGCAGGGAATGAGTCAATCGGTTCAGCTTCTGGCTTTGCCGGGATCACTTCGTGTTCGTAGTTTTCCAGATCCTTTTCAAACTGCGACCAACCACGGATAAGCTCAAGATCACGGCCTTGCACGGCTCTATATTCCAGCATCTCGCGCTTCTCGCGAGTGCCGTCAGACACCACAAAATAAATCACATCAATGTCAGGATTCACCAGCATCTGATGTTCGAGCTGCCAGTAATACTCAGGCGGCAATTCTTTATTGCGCACCGCTTCGGCAAGCTGCTCATTCCACAGCTTGTGTTCAAAGCCGATGTTCTCCAGCATGGTCAGGCCGTCATATGAGGCAGCGTAGCGACCGCAATCAGATACACCTGATACTGGGTACAGTTCTTCGCCGATGTCCTCTTCGAGCAGTGAGCGGGCCTGCGCTTCAGTCTCATGGCCTTTGTCGAACAGGCGCTGAACAAAATCACTGTATTCACGATCACCATAGCCAGCCTTTGCCGCCAGCAATTCATTGCGGCGCATCTTTGAGCTGGCAGCCATCATGACGGGCGCCTCAGAGGCGTTAAAACGCTGTCGGCGGTTGGCCAGCCACTCTTCAGAGCCTTGGATAAGATTTGTATGTTTCATTATGATTGCGCTCCTTCAGTTTCAGTGACGGGGGTCAGGTCGAGAATCGCCTGGCGCTGGCCCTCGGTAAGCACCGCTTTGCTGCTCACGGTGTCGATGATCTGTTGCGGAGATTTCTTGCCAGACTCGATGATCTGTTCCCATTTGGGGAAGTTCGTGTTGAAATCCTCATCGGAGTAGAACGGCAATTCATCTCGCTTTGCGCTACCTTGCTGCTGGCGCGGATTCAATTCGACCTCCGCCTGCAGCTCATCCACGGTGTAGACGCCGAGAATCGCGCCCGGAGCATATTGGCGGGTCCAGTTTTTCAACTGGAGATAGCCAAGCTGCTGCTTCTTGTTGGTTTTCCAAAGTGGTGAATTTTTGGTGGTGACATCAGCTATGCAAAGCCACTCGTTCCATGTGATTTCATTCTCGCCGCGCAGGATTGCGCCAACTCTGCAGCACAGCGCATCGCCTTCGCCTTGGTATTCGTAGTGAAACCGGCCCTTGATAGCGCCACTGGCAGAGACAACGGCATTGACCAGCTGAGCCTCATAGCCCAGCTTGCCATTGACCAGGTGAGTCTTTTGCGCAACAGCAAAGGGGTTCATGCCCCATTGCATCGCCTGCATAATCACAGCAAGGCAGTCGCCCGGTGATTTAAGGTGATCCGGCACCGTCACGCGGCTTTCAGACATTGTTTTAGCCAGAGACATCATGCTCTGGATGCTTGTCGGGTCGAGTACGAGCGCTGTCGTGCTTTCGCGGTCGCCTCTGTATTCCTGCAAATCTGTTACTGTCTCGTTCATGATCCTTGTCCCTCGTTTATTGGTTGCTACTTCGATTAGCCGTTGATCAATTTCTGCCGAGTCTGCTGCACCTTGCGGAACGTCTTTTTCAGATCGGTGGCGCAGGCCGGCACATAGTCAAAATCTGGATCGGTCAGGCGCTTTGTCGGCATCGTCACGCGCAGGGCTTTGATGTCGCCCGGCTCGCTGGCTGGGGCGACAGGCTTCTTGCCACCCAGGATTCGTGCAAGGTCAAACTCGAATCTGTTCATGTGATGCCTCCGGCATTTTCAGGGCGCCCACTTTGTAGAGCGCAACCACAGCTTTGTGTAAGGCGAACGACGCCTCGATGTGTCGGTTAATCTCCGGCGTGTCCACGATTGCCAAGCAGGCGCTCAGCGTTTCCGCTCGCCGATCCGCTGGCACTCTCCAGTTGGCTGGATCGCTGTCGAGAATCGCGCTGATGCCAGCATCAGGGCCGTCGATCCATCGGCCAAAAACCTCGAAGCCGTCAATGGCCTTCACCCTGAATGCGGACCACTCGCCCGTTGATGCGTTGCTCAGGGATTCGTACACTTCTTCCGGCTTCAGGGTCAGCTCGCTCATACCTCACCCTTCCTGATCTTCTCAGCAGCCCGATAGGACACATCAACCACATCCCAAAAGCAGCCCCAGACTTGCGGGGGAATCTCGACCAGCTTGCCGGTATCGCAATCGGTCGCCTGAATCGTTACCGCTTCGCTGTGGCGGACAGTGACAACAATCTCGACGTTGTATGTCTCGCGCTCGGTGAGCTTTGCAGTGCCGTTTACTGGTTCCTCGCAGGGTGGCTGCAAATCGTCGTAACGGGCCTGACAGATGCGTAGTGCTGCGCTCATAGAATCGCCCTCGCTGTTTCAATGGTGGCCGCAATCAGGAGCCAGCTACCCATGATGTAAACCAACACTCGACGTGATGTTTCAAGATTCATGACGCCTCCCGAATTCTCACAATGCGCACCGTCCGTGCGACTCGGTTGTATCGCATCTGCTCGTCACCGCCGCCCAGCAGTGTCAAAAAGCACAGTGCAATGGCAGGTATGTACTTCAGATAGCCGCGCCTGAAGCCCTCGGCAACTGCTGCTGTGATGTTGGGTGCATCAAGTTTCCAGAACAGGTTGTTACGGGCAGATTTCACGTTTTCAGTGCCGCAATTCATCTTTCTGGCACTGGCTTTGATGCTGCAACCCTCAGCAGCGTGCAGCAGTGCCGCACCTTCCCGCCGGGGCAGTCTGTTGGCTGCTTCTGTGTTCAATACCAAGTGCATTTCCAGTCCCTCATCTTGTTTTTCAGCCGCCCTGGGTGGCTCAACCCTTTAAGCAGTTCTCGCGGGCCTTCTCGGATACCTGCGGGGTGGCTGATGGTTATAGATTAGGCGCGCCTAACTTATATGTCAAGAATAAAATTAGGTAAACCTAACTCTGGCGAAATAGTGCGGTTTTTGCGAAGAGCGCATTAGCCATTTGGGTAGGTGACGTAGATTTAGGAGGTGATTAGATTTATGGGTTGAAAAGCTTAAGTTATGGATCTGCCTGTTATTTGTGAATACTGGGCGGAAACTCTCAATATTAGTATTTGCGTGGGTTTTGTGTAGGGCGTGGATGTTAGGGGTGTAACAGTGTATTCGTGGCAACACTGTTAAAATTGTTGAATAAGGTAGTGCAACTAATATATAGTTGCAGAAAACGGTACGGTGATACGTTTGGCAACTGGTAAAAAGCTGCTAGAAAAGTTGAAGGATAATCCTAAGCTCGTATTTTCGTGGCGTGAGTTATGTGCAATTTTGTCCTATTTGGGTTACCAAGACATTCCCTCAAAGAAGGGAAGCTCGTCATATCGATTCGTCCATCGCGATACAAAACACATTATTTTGTTGCATAGAACACATCCTCAGAAGGATGTGGTGATAGGCGCGCGCAATGACGTTATAAAAGCACTGAAAGAAACTGGAGTATTACCATGACTAAGACATTGACACACAAAGGTTACTTAGGAACCGTTGAGTGTGACTTTGAGGGGATGTGCTTACACGGCAAATTGCTATTCGTGAACGATGTTGTTAGCTACCAGGGCGATACAGTCCCTGAAATCGAGAAAGCATTTAAGGATGCGGTTGATGAATATCTGGAGCTTTGTCAAGAAATAGGTCGAGACCCGGACAAGCCATTTACTGGCAGCTTTAACATTCGAATAAAGCCAGAGCAGCATAGAGCTCTGGCGGTTAGATCGGCGAATTCCGGCGAGTCTATCAACCACATTGTGGCCCAAGCTATTTATCATCACCTTAATGGTGGGCGCAAATCTGGGGATGTTCACTACCACTATACGTACTATAACGTTCCGACTCAGCCTAGCGAGAAGCCGCAATTCTCTGACACGAAGATAGAGTTTGATAGGAAAACAGGTGGTTCCAGCGCGAGTGCAAAGTTATGAAAACCGGCTTTATAGACAATTTGCTGCTTGTTGAAAAGAGTCTTTGCTTGGTCGATATCGAGCAACTGTCTGAAAAGGCCGAAACAGTGGCAGTAAGAATTGGCTTTATGATTAAAGATGAAGACGAGCTGTGCTCGGCGAACGTTGGGGATAAACTGGAGTATGTTGTAGGTGTTAGGGTTCAGATGGCCGACGCGGATCATGAGTTCGACCCCGAGTCTTCAATTACTGATGACGACCCAGAGTTGCTTTTTCGGGCAGAGGTTCGTTTCAGACTGGTGTTGTCAGTAACAAAGAAGATAGAGTGTGACGACCCCATGCCCAAAGCCTACACTGCGGAAATAATGTCATTAGTCTACGATGATATCCGCGTTACACTGGAAGATATTTTCAATAAATCTCAATATCGTGGTTTCTATTTGCCAGTTGACTTCCGGACTGCCCTTAAGAGCGCTGAAGGTTGATCGCTTTCGTCGCGCGATCAGCCCCGCTAAATTTCGAAAATAAGTGGCAAGGAGCCGCAGCATAATCTTAAATATAGCTATACCCAGCAGGAAGCGAAGCCGCTGAGTCAATCCCGCCCCGAGAGGGGCGGGTTACCCTTTCCATCTAATTGTCTGTCACCCTTAGCGGCAATGGTGCGCCGGTATAGACAAAGTCCCCGCCCTCGGTTGCATATCCGATAAACAGATTCATGACCAACTCATCATTCAGGGCGCCTGTGAAAACAGAGACCTCTTGGCTCTGCCGAAGATAAACATCGTCTTGGAAAGGCACCAGGGACGCCACATCACCATTGAAAGGCGTGAAACGACCAGCTGGATCAATAGAGAACAGCCCAGCAGGGATGTCTGCAACCAGGAAAATATCGAACCGCTGCCCAATATGCGCCCGATCTGGAAGTACAGACACCGTAATCTGAATTTGATCTGATGGCGAAACCTGTGAGCTATAGGCGCACTGGCTGAGTTTTCGCACGCCAAGGCCAAAAACAGCGGAGGATGATTGGCGCTTAATCTCGTCCCAGCCAGCTGATTCAAGTCGAGAGCCAGCCGAAATAGGGGCCCCGAGGACAGCCTCAATGGCTTCACGCTCCGCGCTATCAATCTCAAGACCATATCGCCTTTTAACTTCCATCCAGTTCTTCACATAGTCGCAGCGATGGCTGGCGTTTGTCGGTAGCCATTCTGCGGGATCCCTAGCACCTTTAGACCGGTTTGCGCTGGCACTGACGGCAATCAGGGCTTTGGATAGAACCAGATCATTGGCAAATGCTTCGCGCCTGCCTGCATCCCAGCTATAGGCGCCACTGTTGTGAGCCTCCTGCAGCGGAACCATGTGATCGATATCCAAATCGCTCGGATCAGTGTAATTAACGCCAGTGTATGGGTCTAGCCACAGGCCTGCGACGACAGTGCAGCCGTCAGCGCTCAACGTCGCTGGTACGATACTCTCGATCAGTAGCACCTCGTGTCGTGCATTTCGGCAGTTGCTGTCAGCATCAACCCAGTGACGGTATAGATCGCGATCATAGGGAGGGGACACTGCGCCCTTGTCGCCAGTCGTCGGGTTAGATGGGCTCGTGGGGCCTGTGGGGCTTGTAGGTGTCGTAGGGGTGGTTGGGCTTGATCCCAACTCCCTAAGCATCGCATCTTTAGAGGGGAAAGACCGCCCAGCAAATCGGCCTTGGTGGCAGTGGTAAGTCCCAGTCGCCGTTTGATTGTGGCAACCGTATGAGTCGAGACCGCCGCCATGTGCGCACGCCAGCGCCGGGAACACTATTATCAGAATCGTCAGGAATTTCCAGAAACGTAAGTATCTGCCCATAGCTCAGCTCGCTTTTGTGATTTTAATTATTGTGCGGCTTGAGTCTATAAGGTTTCTCGGGCACAGATCATTGCCCAAATGGGTGTGTATTGAGTTGCCAGTAGCTGGACCTTTAGTCGCAGCGAGCACGCCCTATGCGCTCCCAACGGCCATCTCTAGCCAGAATAGCGATATCAATAACCTGAACTTCGACGCCCCGAATAGAAAAATCTGAATTCAGCACCTGGCAAACATAGCGAGCGAATCCCGAGCGATCGGTTCCATCATTGATCATGCCGACCCTGAAAACTGATTCGCTGGCCCAGATTGCATCCCTCACAGAAGGCTCATCATCGCCTTTGAAGTAGGCGAGGGCGCGGGTTTGGGCTGGATCTGGCTGGTAGCTTTGAGCTAAGCCGAGCGCCGGGGGAAGTAGAGTGACGAGCAACAATGCAACGATTGGTAAGGCTTTCATATCAGCTCCTTTTGCTGGGTGGCAGACTGTTCCGCCACATTTCCTTGTCTTTTACTCAGGCAGGTAACTTCCTATAACTACACCGCAAACTTGGACATCTTCCGTGAATTCGATTTTCTCATAGGTCGGGTTTAATGGCTTTAGGTATCTCTTGCCTGCATCCTCTATGTACTGTTTGAACATATATTCGCCACCAGCCTTGGCCACCACTCTGCAGCCATTGGTTACCACCTTTTCTGGATCAACATAGATAATCGTTCCTTGGGGATAGGATCTCATGCCGGGGTAGGGGGCTATCATTGAGTCGTTGACCACCACAACTGCAAACGTGCCATCACCTACCTTTTCTGGAGGCTGCAGCCAGTCTTCTGCACGCTCGGGGTCGAAGGTGTACCTACTTTCACACCAGGCGCCCACATCAGCCCAAGAAACCAAGGGTATTCGGTTCATTTTTCCAAAAGTATATGCGGCGTTAATTTCTCCGATTTCAGAATTTGGGCGCATAGCCCCGTGACCTGTGAGCAGCCATGTAACGCTAACCCCAAGGTGACGGCTGAGCTTTTCAGCATTCCCGCCACTTATTGTCTTAATGTTGCCCTTTGTCCAATCAGTGACGGTTGGCCTTGAAACTCCAATACGTTTGGCCAGATCTGCCTTCGTCAGTCCGGAGTTTTCGAGCGCGATATTCAGTCGATCATGCCATGTTTTCATATTAGGCAATCCTAACAGTTTCTCTGTTAGGTATACCTTGACTTTAGAATTAGGTGCGCCTAACATTAGGCTATCTGAACGCGGAGATGACCATGACAGATTCACAAATAATCGACCTTCTTGGCGGAACAGCAAAGGTTGCGTCCATCTTTGGAATCGAGCCTGCATCAGTTTCTGGATGGCGCAAAGCCGGGATTCCAGCAGCGCGCAAGCAAACCCTTTGCCTTTTGTTTCCGGACAAGACTCCAGCTGAATGGGGTCCGAATAGCCAGGTCGAGGACTCAGCCGCATAACCATGACTACATCATACCGCCAAAAAATTTTGGCAACAGTTACCAGTGTGGGGTGTGAATTCATACAGCATTAGAGCAATGGCCGAAGTTCCATAAGGCCGCGACGGAAGGTAAGTGAGTCGCCAAATTTAGGGATTATGCCCAGCCGCTTAATTGCGGCTTTTTGGGCAGAAGAGTTTGGGTTTTAACACATTGGAGGAAGGGCCATGCGTTTCGCGAGTTACTTGGCAAGCATGCTGGCGGTGACAAATGCGTTTGAGCGCTTGAAAGAGGCTGCGGATGTCAATCTCAGTCCTCCCATACCAAAGCTCACTCCATACAAAACCGGCCACCAAGGCTTTCGTTCCCGATCACAGCAGAAGCGACGAATTCACGCTCGCCAGAAACTATCACGATCCGGCCGGCGATAACCGGGCGTTGTCCCGGTGCTGTCAGCGGGTTATCTGGCAGGGCATAGCCGCATGGCTTCTCCCATTGCGAACGAGCCCTAAGAGTAGGAGTCGCAACCAAAATCTGGGCGGGGGTGGAGAGGCCAGCCGGGTATGTGAAGAGCAAAGAATTCAATGTTCACCCGAGGCGAGAAAAGAAAGGCTGCGTAATCCTCGGTATAAGCGCAGCGGATCGGCCTAAGCGCTCTTGATCAAGCCGTGCTGCAATTAAGTTTGCAGGGCGCATCAAATACCCACGCGAAGAGAAGGGCTGCTGCAGTACCCGAATGGTTTGCCGTTGAGGTAGTCAGTTTAACCACGGCTGATTACTGGTTGGCGTGAGTGGTTTAAGGGTAGCGGCCCACGATGACGAGAGGAAACCCCTGCCAGGTTTGGGCGAAAGCGGCCTGGCAGGGCTGAATAACGATAAACAGGAGGGCTCATGCAAACAGATCAGCTAACAGCACTTGAAAGCGCCACTGAGTTGCATCTCTCGCGTCCTGTATTCATGTATCAAATCACCCTGCGAAAAGGCAATCACGTTGTTGTGGTGAACACGCCAGCGCATCTGCATTCGCAGGCATCACGTCAGGCCGTCAGTCAGTACCCAGGGTATCGGGTTACTGGATCGACGCGGCGTGGTCAGGTCGAGGGGCAGGGTTAATCATGGCCGGCGACTGGATCAAATTCGAAGTGACGACATCTGACAAGCCCGAAGTCTGGGCGATTGCGGCCATGCTGTCGATCGACCCGGATGCCGTAATTGGTAAGCTGCTGCGCATCTGGGGTTGGTTCGATCAACACACTGAAAATGGTAACGCTCCGAGCGTTACCAAAATGTTGCTAGATCGTAATGTTGGCGTTACTGGCTTCTGTGATGCGGTGATCGCCAGTGGTTGGATGTTTGAAAGTGATGGAATCATCAGTCTGCCGAACTTTGACAGGCACAATGGAAAAACCGCCAAGAATCGCGCACTTACTGCAAAAAGGGTCGCATCGCACAAACAAAAAGGTAACGCAAAAGGTAACGCAAGCAGCGTTAGTGGTGCGTTACCTAGAGAAGAGAAGAGAAGAGAAGATATAAATAACCCCCTTACCCCCTTGCAGGGGGATTCAGCTGATTCTGTTGAAAAACAAAAACCGAAAAACCGAAAGCCTCTGAGCGAAATTCAAACCTATATCGATTCGTGCCGCTCTGGAAATCGAAAAGCGATTCCTGACGACGATCCCGTTTTCGACTACGCGAACGAAATAAACCTTCCGCATGAGTTTCTGGAGCTGGCTTGGCTTGAGTTCAGGGATCGGATGCTGACCTCTGGCAAACGATATCGTGATTGGCCCAAGGCATTCCGAAATTACGTTCGCGGCGGTTATCTCAAACTTTGGTGGATGGATGACACTGGCTGTTACCAGCTGACGACAGCAGGGCGCCAGGCTGTCTTGAAGCACAGGAAAGCAGCATGAACGCCGTAGCTCAACAGAAAAGCAATGTCACAGGGCTGCGCGTACCGCCGCATAGCGTTGAAGCCGAACAAGCTCTGTTGGCCTCAGTGATTTCAGATAACCGTGTGATATTCGATATCGACTGGCTGACCGAAAACGATTTCTACCGCCACGAGCATGTCACGATCTGGCGCCGCATTCAGGCCATGGCTGTCCAGTCGTTGCCGATTGATCCGGTGACACTCAGTGAAGCGCTGGAGAAGGCTGGAGACCTTGATCGAGCGGGCGGCATTGATTACCTGGTTGAGCTCTCGTCAAACAGTCGTGGATCATCAAACGCTGAACACTACGCGAACATTATCCGCGAGCGGGCGGTTTCACGTCAGATCATTCGTATCGGCAACGAAATAGCCGACATCGGTTATGACGGATCAGAAGCGCAGTGGAAAATCGACAAAGCACAATCTCTGGCGGCGGGCGTTGAGATTCGAGCCAGTGCCGAGCCAAACCACATCGATGAAATTCTGAAAAAAACGGTCGCCAGCATCGAAGAGCGTTTCAAGCACAAGGGCGAGTTGATTGGGTTGTCGACTGGATTTGTTGACCTTGATCGGATGACCTGCGGGCTTTGCAATGGCGATCTGGTGATTGTCGCTGGTCGCCCCTCGATGGGTAAAACAACCTTCTCGCTCAATATCGCTGACAACGCGGTGATGGCTGATAAGTGCGTAATCATGTTCAGCCTTGAGATGCCCAAAGAGCAGATCAACCTGAAATCGATTTCACACATTGGCGGCGTTCCGTTTGAGCGCCTGCGATCAGGGAAGTTGATCGATGAAGATTTCACTTCGCTGACTTCGGCAGTCTCGAAGATGAAGGGAAAGAATTTTTACATTGACGATCAGCCCGGAATAACAAGCGCTCAGCTGTTGAGCCGCGCCAGGAAGATCGCAGGCAAGTCTGGTGTTAAGCCGGATCTAATTATTGTCGACTACATCCAGATCATGGGCGATGAAGATGACGACAACAACCGCAGAGTGGGGAAGATTTCAAACAACCTGAAAACCATGGCGAGGACTCTGGATTGCCCGGTCGTTGCAATCAGTCAGCTTAACCGATCAGTAGAGTCCAGGCCGTTAAAAAATCGCCGTCCGGTCATGTCAGACCTTAGAGACTCTGGCGCCATCGAGCAGGATGCTGATGTCGTGATCATGATGTATCGGGATAAAGTCTATGACGAAGAAACCCCGATGAACGATACCGCCGAGGCGATCATCAGGAAACAACGCAACGGGCCGCTTGGCACCGTTTACCTTCAGGCCCAGCTCAACTACAGCCGATTCAGAAGCAGTGTCGGCTATACCCCACCAGAAGAACCTCAAAACCATGCGAGTGGCCGCAAAGGGGGTTTCCGTGCCTAAAGAAATCAAACAGCAGCTTGGCGACATGATGCTTGATTTGTTTGAGCGAGCCGAGAAAGGCCCGGTCGATAAGCGATCCAAGCGCATCGAAGCCCGCAACCGCGAAATGCCAAAAATCTGCGCGATGCTCGATATCGAGTACAAACCCATGAGGGAGGATGCTGCATGAGCGATAGCAAGCCAGAGTATTTTGAATACGAGTGTAACGGCGACAAAGGTGGAAAGTTAAAAACAACTGCCTGCAAGTTTGATTGGGCACCGGGCCTCCTCATAACGAACTTCACTTTCATTGGATTTGAAGTTACCCACGAGCATAGCGGATTCAAAGTTACCGAGAGTTACGAGCGATTCTGCAACGCTATGGCTATGCTCGCAAGATGGGCGCTGATTGGTAAAAAGTACGGCATTGACTGGAGCGGCCCTGTCGACCCCAAAGAAATAAGCGTGCGGGTATTTGACAATCCATGCCCTTGGGATGATTCGGAAATATCAATACGAGACTGGAAGTCGCTCAGTCGATTTCACAGCATGGACGGCCCTGCCTCCGAATTCCCATGGGAGTCAGAAGAGGAATCGCCGTGGGCAGACGCAGAACGAATTATCGCGATGCTGACCGACGATAAGGAGGCCGCATGAACGCAACCGAACTATCCATGCTGCGCGAATCGATCAACCGCATTCAGAGTCAGGACGCTCTGGTTGGGGCCGAGGCCGAACGCGCAGAGCGAACCATTGCACACCTTGAGGCGCGCATCGAAGAGATTAAAACCGGCAAGCCTGCGGGGTGGTGGTAGTGAGCCAGCTCCATCTAATCAAATGCCCAGGTGGCACATTGCGCCCTGCAAACGAGACAGACATGGCCACGCTCAACCGCGTCAAAAATGGCGCCCTGATGCTGGCCGATGTCAGACAGCCGCGCAACGCCAAGTTTCACCGCAAATTTTTCGCCTTGCTCAACTTCGCATTTGATTATTGGGAGCCGCAGCCGGTGGAACTGGATGGCGAGATTGTGACCCCCGAAAAGAACTTCGAGCGATTCAGAAAGGACATCACGATCCTGGCCGGCTACAGAGTTATGGTCGTCAACATCAAAAACGAAGTCCGCTATGAGGCGCAATCGATCAGCTTTGCCGAGATGGATGAAACCGAATTCAACGAACTGTATCGGGCCGTGTTCAACACCGTCTGGCGCCTGGTGCTTTCCAGAGTGCATGGCATGACAGAGCAGGTTGCTGAAAACACCATTAACCAGTTGCTGAGCTTTGACCAATGAAAGAATCCGAATGGAAAGTAATCAGCCCGCACTGCATCGAGCATAAGAAAAACGGCAGCATGGTCAGCAAGCTCGGGAATCGTTACGAGGTTCTATACCGGGTCAACGGCCAGTACAAACACGGCGGCATGCACAACGATGCTGAGGTTGCGAAACGGGAAGCGGCGAAGGGGTTGGGTCAATGATTCGCAGTAAGAAAATCACCAACGCCGCCAAGGGTCAGCAATGCCTGATCAACATAGCCGGGGTGTGCAACTACAACTCGGAGTCGGTTGTGTTCTGTCACTTCCCTGACGAGTCCCATGGCGTTGCACTGAAGGCTGACGATATATCAGGCGCGTTCGGCTGCAGTGCGTGCCATGACGTTGTTGATGGCCGGGTTAAGTCTGACGAGTGGCGGGCGCACAAACTGTTCTACATGCGCAGAGCGCAGACCCGAACGATCCGGGCGCTGTTTGAATTAGGGGTTCTGAAAATCGCATGACAGTAAAAATGCACACAGTCAGCATCAAACCGATGTCAGTCAACGAGGCCTGGCAGGGAAGGCGGTTTAAGACGCCGCAGTACAAGTCATACGCGCACGCCCTGTCGATGTTATTGCCGGCGACGATTGCGCTGCCTGCTGGCCCGCTACAGGTCGAATACGAATTCGGGGTATCAAACATGCAGGCCGACTATGACAACCCGATCAAACC
This sequence comes from Pseudohongiella sp. O18, assembly GCF_021729085.1. GTDB lineage: Bacteria > Pseudomonadota > Gammaproteobacteria > Pseudomonadales > Pseudohongiellaceae > Pseudohongiella. Next base: position 423,257 of record NZ_JAJSAR010000002.1, read on the forward strand.
GTTTCAGGACGTGTTGCAGGCAAAGTACGGTTTTAATGATTCGCGCATCAGTCAGGCGGTAGTGCGCAAGGTTAAAACGGCCAAAGGACAGGAATACATCAAGTTTGCAATCAGCGGGGCGCATCATGAGTGAATCAATGACAGCAGCAAAACTAGAAGATGACATCATGATCTGGTCCTGGGGCCAATGGGCTCGTGAAGGTATCGGCGCGAACAGCTACCCGGCCTGGGTGATTCTCATGTTGCAAGGGTGGCGCGAGTGCCGGGCGAAACCTTACCCTGATATTGATGATGACCAGGCCATGCGGATAGATCGGCTGGTTTCTGGTTTACCCGAAAGCGCACGCAATGTCTGTTACTCACTCTATGTCTGTAACCGATCAATAAACGATATAGCCAGAATCCAGCGCAGATCAAAACACGCTGTCGCTCAAGACAGGGATTTTGCCCTGGCTACAATCTGGGGAGCGATGGGGAATCTGGCAGAAAGGGCGCAGAATATCGCCTGATTTCAATCACGATCAATTAGTACAAAAAAATGTTGCAAGTGTCCGGCTGTCCGGCTACCATTTTGATATAACTTGGTCTTATTGACCCTCTTCGGAAACCTCGCCTCGGCGGGGTTTTTGCGTTTTTGGACGACGCGAATTCCCCCACACCGCCTTCGGGCGGTTTTTTTATGCTCGGAGTTTTGATGTCTGATCAGCAGAAGCCTTTAAAGGAAAGCTGGCATCTGTCTAAGTCGGTGCCTATCACTTTGATAGTGGCGCTATTGATTCAAGCGGCCACGGTTGTCTGGCACGGAAGTCAGTGGACAGCCGCTATTAACTCCAACCGAAGAGACATTGACCGCCTGACGGCTGATTATGTCGCCATTTCAAAAAGCTCACAGGATCAGGCTGTAGCTTTAGCAAGAATCGAAGAAAACACGCGCAATCTCGCAGATCGGATATCAGATCTTGTGCGGCAACTTGAGAGACAGCAAGAGAGCCAGCAGAAATTCCAGCAACAGGCTATACAACCATGAATGTCTCTGACATCGACATCCTGGTTGGCGCTCTGACCATCCACGGCGAAGCCAGAGGCTGCTCACAGGCCGGAAGAACCGCCATTGCTCATTGCATCATGAACCGAATGAAAGCCCGGACATGGTGGGGCAGAGGCGTTCCCAGCCACGCAGATCATTCTGTATCAGCTGTCTGCCTGAAGCCTTGGCAATTCAGTTGCTGGAATCCAAATGACCCGAATTCAACACTGCTGGACACGCTGAAGGCTGATTATCGTCACGCCATCCAGCAAAAGACCTGCAGAGCGGCACTGAAAGCGCTGATCGATGCCCTGGACGGATACGCGCCAGACGAGACAGGCGGTGCCACGCACTACCTGACCACCGCACTACACAAATCGGCTAGCTGCCCTGATTGGGCAAAGGGCAACAACTCGTTTATCGAGATCGGCAAACACAGGTTTTTCTCTGGTATCAAGTAATGCCCAAGTTCAAGATGCTGATCGAGATCGCCACTCTCTGCCGCGATGTCTACCAGCACAGCGACTTGGCTGAAGAACTGGGAATTGTTGGTGTCCAGATGTTCACCAACGGCCATGACTATGGCTGCGCCTACATCACAACCGATACGGTTTATGTGGTGATACGCGGCACCGATGACAAATACGACTGGCTGAGCAATTTCAAGGTCGTCAAGCGCAAGCGCTGGCACGGCATAAAGGCTCATCGGGGATTTGTGCAAGGCGCTGAAAGCCTTGAAGCGGACATGCTCAAGATCCTGAGCCAGTACCCGGAACACAATCTGATATTCGCAGGACACAGCAGAGGCGGCGCCATTGCGTTGCTGCTGGCTATTGCTGCCCAGCACCACCACGCACATGGATCGTCGCGCGTTATCACCTACGGCCAGCCCAGAGTCAGCACGCAGGCCCAGATCCGCGACGCTTACTACAAAGGCACGTATTTGAGAGTGCAGAACGGCTCTGATGTTGTTTGCCGATATCCGAAGATCGGATACAGCCACGCAGGCGGGCTGCTCTACATCGACAACGAAGGCGGCTACATGATCAACCCCGGCCCGCTGGCCAGGTTCGCTGATCGCTTATTCACATTCCGTCAGAGAAAGTCTGACCACAAACTGACCGACTACATAACGGAACTAGAACTATGCAGACTCGCGCAGCAATCTTTATCGCACTGATCGCCATGCTGACCGCATGCACTGGAACGCAGTCAATTCCAACTGGACCCGGTAACGCAACCGCCTGGTGCGGACAGTTCGACTACACCGGCACGTTCACAAAGTCTGAGGCCGCAGGCCGTGCGCTTGGCGTCTCTGATGCCGAGCTTATCCAGGGCGCGAGCATTGATCAGATCATTGCTCTGGCTGAAGCCATGGGTTGTGATACTTAAAACCCATTATGTCTGATCTGGTGCACCGCCCCGTACCGCCTGAAACCCTTTTCGATACGAGCAAGTATTTCGTGCCGGCCCCAGAGGTTTGGCACTGGGTATGCGATCAGATCATCAGTGAGCAGGGCCAGCTATACAATCCAGATCACGCTCACCTTGAGCACGCACAGATAGGCTTCCTGTGGGCAGCCGTCGATAACTCGCGCAAAGGCCGCAAAGTCCTCGGCATGGCTGAAGAGCTTCAGTTCAGGTGCGGCAAATGGCAGAAAGCCCGCCAAGAGATGCAAATGCACGAATGGTTTGGAGATATTCTGCCTGATTTCGTTATCACGCTTGATGCGAGGTACTGCGACAGCTGTGCTGATGCTGATTTCTGCGCACTGGTCGAACATGAGCTTTACCACTGTGCACAACAGCGTGACCCGTTCGGCGCTCCCAAGTTCAGCAGGACTACTGGCAGACCTATGTTTGAGCTGAAGGGGCATGACGTCGAGGAATTTGTCGGCGTTGTCAGACGATATGGCGCTATCAGCCCAGATGGAAAACTACAGGAACTGGTCGAGGCCGCAAACAGTAAACCGGAGGTCTCCCGAGCGAACATTTCAGCAGCCTGCGGAACCTGCCAGATGAAGCTGGCTTCTTGAGACAAGTATAGACAAAGGCCATGGCAAAAAAAGTTGATGCGACAATCAGAGCATTCATCACGCAGTCTGTTGCCTGTTTCGATGCGCCATCTTCAGTGGTCGAGGCTGTCAAGAACGAATTCGCTGTTGAAGTAACGCGCCAGTATGTCGAATCTCACGACCCAACAAAGCGCGCCGGCGCCAAAGTCGGGAAGGTCTACAAGGAACTGTTCGAGTCCACGCGAGAGGCGTTTTTAAAGGACACCAGCGACATTGCCATCAGTCATAAGCCAGTCAGGCTCCGAGCTTTGCAGCGCATGGCCGCCAAGGCTGAGAGCCAGGGAAACATGGTTCTGGCTGCGAGTCTTTACGAACAGGCCGCCAAGGAAATGGGCGAGGTCTTCACAAACCGGCAGAAACACGAGGTTAAGGAGTCGGTCAGCGAAGAACTCGCTGATCTGATGCGACATATCAGCAATGGCTCTGCCGAGTGAAGTAATTGCCAATCTTACCAACCGGGATTGGCGATTAAACAACCTCTACTGGATTAAGAACAAAGAGGGCCGGCGGGTTAAGTTCCGGATGAACCCGGAGCAGCGCGATTATTACGATCGCCAGCACACTCGCAATATTATTCTCAAAGCCAGGCAGCTCGGTTTCACGACTGAGCAGTGCATCATACAGCTTGATAGTGCGCTATTTGAATCTGGCCAGTGCGCCATGATTGCTCACAATCTCGATGATGCGAAAAGGCTATTCAGGGAGAAGGTCAAATACGCTTACGACAGCCTGCCCACTCTGATCAAAAAGGCCAACCCGGCCAGAAATGATCGGGCGGGGGAGCTTGTTTTTGAAAATGGCGGCTCGGTAACTGTCAGCACCTCGTTTCGTGGTGGCACGCTCAGAAAGCTCCATGTATCTGAATTCGGCAAGATCTGCGCGAAGTATCCAGAAAAGGCCCGGGAAATTGTTACCGGTGCGTTCGAGGCAGTTTCGAGCACTTGCCAGATCACGATTGAATCAACGGCTGAGGGGCGTCAGGGCTACTTTTACGACTATTGCCAGGATGCTGAAAAGCTACAGATCAAAGGGCGCGAACTTTCTGCGCTTGATTGGCAATTCTTTTTCTATCCATGGTGGCGAAACCCAGAATACACGCTCGAGAGCAGCGCTGAAATTCCGGAGAGGCTTCAGAATTACTTCAGCGAGATCGAAGGCAAGGGGATTTCCCTTACCGACAGCCAAAAGCGCTGGTATGCCGCCAAGGAAAAAACGCTCGGCGATGATATCAAGCGGGAATATCCATCTATTCCTGCAGAGGCGTTTGCCCAGACCATTCAGGGCGCTTACTACGCCAAGCAATTCGCAGAAATCTACAAAGATGGACGGATTTGCAAAGCGCCGGATAACTCTCACCTTCCGGTCTATACGTTCTGGGATATCGGCGTTGGTGATTCGACCGCAATCTGGTTTGTCCGGATGGTGGGTAACGAGTACCACATCATCGATTACTACGAGAATTCAGGCGAAGGCCTGAAGCACTACCTGAAGGTGCTCAAAGAGCGTGGATATACCTACGCGGAACACTGGGCGCCCCACGATATTGAAAACCGCGATTTCTCGGGCAACGGAAAATCACGGCGAGAAATGGCCAGAGATGGCTATGACATCGACGGCGAAACGTACTCAATCGATTTCAATGTTGTCCCCAACGGCAGTATCGATGTCGGTATTGAATCGGTGCGTGAAGTGCTTCCGCATTGTGTATTCGATGAAGTGCCGACTGAGGCTGGTGTTAAGTGTCTCGAGGCATACCGCAAAGAGTGGGACGGCGACAAAGGCTGCTGGAAAGACAAACCGTTACACGATTGGGCCAGTCATGGCGCCGACGCATTCAGATATTTCGCAGTGGCAGTTAAAAACATCCGCAAGATTGCAATGTCAATGAAAATGGAAATGGCTTACTAATGGCAAAAACCAACGATGTAACATTCCAGCGGGGCGAGTACCAGTCTTGCCTCTATGCCTGGGATACTGTTGATGCTGTCATGAGCCAGCAGGCGATCAAAGAGGCAGAGACCAAGTTTCTGCCAATGCCAATGCCCAAGGATACCAGTGAGGCCAACAAGGCCCGGTATCGCCAGTATCTGGCCAGAGCTGTGCTGTGGGGAGCGACAGAGAGAACGCTTTCGTCATTGGTGGGGGCGGCTTTTCAGAAGGTGCCAACGCTCACCGTACCGAGCGCCATTGATTATGTCGGCAGCGATATCGACGGCAGCGGGCTTTCGATTTACCAGCAGTCACAGCTTGTCCTCTCTGATGTCATGAAGCGTGCCCGGCATGCGCTGCTTGTTGATTATCCCCAGACACAGCGACCGGCATCACAGGCTGATCTGCGCTCAGGCCGGATCCGCGCGACCGTTGCCAGTATCAGTGCGCGCCGGGTTGTGAACTGGCGCACCCGCCGTGTCGGCGCTGAGTACAAGCTCGACCTGGTGGTGATCTTTGAGGATCACGAGGAAGAAACTGAAGACGGTTTCGGTGTTGAGACAATTCCACAGTACCGCGTTCTGAGGCTGACTGATGAAGGTTACACGCAGGAAGTCTGGCGCAAGCGCGAAGACAAAGATGAATGGTTTTTGTTTACTCAGCCGTTTTTCATCCTCGACGGAAAGGGCAGCAAGTGGGATGAGATACCCCTGACCTTCGTCGGGTCAGTCAACAATGACCCGAGCCCCGACAAATCCCCGATGCTGTCTATGGCAGAGAAAGAGATCGCTCATTACCAGGTGGGTGCGGACTGTCGCCATTCAGCTTACATGACCGGCCAGGCGCAACCTGTAATCACCGGATTGACAGAGAAGTGGCGTGATCACATGGAAAAGCAGGGCATTTATTTCGGCTCGAACGCGCCATTACTGTTGCCTGAAAATGCCACAGCCGATTTGCTGCAGACCCAAGGCAACACTCAGGCAGAGCGTGAACGTGAATACATCGAAAAGATGATCAATTCACTGGGCGCCCGATTGGTTCAGCCTGGTGGTGCGGTGAAGACTGCAACTGAAGCGCAGGACGACAACGAGCAGGAGCATTCTGTGCTGTCGCTGGCTGTTTCCAATGTCTCCGAGGCTTATGTCAAATGCCTGGAGTGGATCAAGCGCTTCATGAATGTCGAAGGCGATGCGATCTACGAAATAAACCAGGACTATACGCGCAAGCAGCTCGATCCACAGATGCTGACCGCGGCTGCTCTGTGGTGGGACAAAGGCCAATGGCCGCTTTCTGATATGCGCAACTGGCAGCGCAAGACAGGTTTGGTGGATCCGGAAAAAACGGACGAACAGATTGATGAAGAACTCAGCGCCAATCCGCCCGGGCTTAATCTTGGTGATGCGTAATGGCACAGGCGCTCGAGCAGCTCATTGAGCAGTCAACTCGCCACCAAGTCTATCTCGAACGCTTGAAGTCAGGCGAGGTCAATCAGTTCGCCAGCTTTCTGCAGCAGATCGACCGATCCATCAGGCTGCGACTGTCTGGCGAAGAGATAACAGCGTATTCACGCACGAGACTGGAACGCCTACTGGCAACCGTTCGGGCAGACCTTAGCGCCATCTATGCTGAATACTGGGACGAGCTCAGCGGCAATTTGATTGATCTATCTGAGTACGAGGCAGGGTTCGAGGCACGATCGCTTAATGCTGTTGCCCAGGGCGCGTTTGAAACAGTGATACCCGCTGCAAATCAAGTATGGGCTGCAGTCACCGCAGCACCACTGTCGGTGTCAGGGCCGGATCAGGGCAAGTTGCTTGAACCGTTTGTCAAAGACTGGTCAGCAACGGAGGTAAAGCGCGTTTCAGGCGCAATTCGTCAAGGTTACTTCGAAGGCCAGACAACCAGCCAGATTTTGCAACGTGTCCGCGGTACCCGGGCAAACGGTTACCGAGATGGCATCCTTGCGATATCGAATCGTAATGCTGAGGCGGTTGTCAGAACAGCTGTTCAGCATGTTGCCTCGATATCCCGGCAAGAGACCTGGAGCCAGAACCCCGACATTGTGGAAGGCGTTGAGTGGGTGTCTACGCTCGATAGTCGAACCACTCAGGTTTGTAGATCACTCGACGGCCAGGTGTACCCGATTGGCAAAGGCCCGCGGCCACCGATCCACATCCGCTGTCGAAGTACCACAGCTGCGGTTCTGAATCAGAAGTTTTCGTTTCTCTCTGAGGGCGGCACCAGAAGCGCAAGAGGCAAGGGCGGTGTTGCCCGGGTCGATGCAGACACTACCTATTACGGATGGCTCAAGCGTCAGCCTGCAGCCTTTCAGGATAGCGTCGTTGGCCCGGTGCGAGGAAAGCTGCTTCGAGAAGGCGGGTTATCTGCCGAGCGATTCGCTGAAATCGGATTGAACAAGAATTTCACACCGACAACGCTTGCTGAAATGCGAGAACTGGAGCCGGTGGCGTTCGAGAGGGCGGGATTGTAGGCGTGGCAAGCACAGATGTACGAGCATTGTTTTCTGGCGATGCGATCAGCGCCGATATGTTCGATTTTATCTGCGGCCCACAGATTGGGTTTGGGATTAGCCGAGCAACATATGAGTGCCAGCTTTTCCCCGATTGCGTCGTCAAGATTGAATACGATGGCGAATATCATCAGAACATCCTTGAGTGGCAAGCGTGGCGGCACGTCATGGCTACTGAGCTTGCCAAGTGGTTCGCTCCATGCCTGTTCATCAGCCCATGCGGGAAGATACTGATTCAAAAGCGCACAAAAGAGCTGAAGCGCTATCCTGAAAAGATTCCGGCATTTTTCACTGACACCAAGAACAACAACTGGGGCAGCTACAAAGGTCACCCAGTGTGCCATGACTATGGCTGCAATCTTTTGATGGAAAAAGGAATGACAAAAGCCATGCGCAAAGCGCATTGGTGGTAGCCAAAATTGCTTTAACCAAGCCTCGCAAATGCGGGGCTTTTTTATGCCTGGCCTGCGGATGCAGACAGGTGCCACGCGGCGGATGCCGCAAGTACGGTCGGATGACCAGGAGTGACCATGAAACTGAAACTTGATGCAGATGGACACGTTGTCGTACAGGACGGAAAACCTGTTTATGTCGACAATGACGGGAAAGAAATTGCTTTTGATGCCCCTGGCACCGTTGCAACTATCTCCCGCCTCAATGGTGAGGCCAAGAGCCATCGCGAACGCGCCGAAGCTGCAGAGAAAACCCTGAAGACTTTTGAAGGCATTGACGACCCTGCTGCTGCGATCAAAGCGCTCAGCACGGTGAAGAATCTCGATGACAAAAAGCTGGTTGATGCCGGCGAAGTCGAGAAGGTGAAAGCCGAAGCCATCAAGGCTGTCGAAGATAAGTATGCACCTGTTGTGCAGGAGCGCGACAAGCTGAAGGGTGATCTGTATCAGGAAAAGATTGGCGGTTCGTTCTCGCGCTCAAAGGCAATCAGCGAGAAATTCATCATCCCGGCAGACATGGTGCAGGCCCGATTCGGCAATAACTTCAAAGTCGAAGACGGCAAAGTGGTTGCTTTCGATCAGTCCGGAAACAAGATATTCAGCCGCGCCAAGCCTGGTGAGGTAGCTGAATTTGATGAGGCGCTGGAAATCCTCGTCGATCAATACCCCTATAAGGAAAACATTTTGAAAGGCTCTGCCGCCTCTGGCGGTGGTGCTGGCAGTCAGAGCGGTAGTGGCGGTGCCGGTAAACGCACCTTCACGCGCGAACAGTTCGGCGCTCTCAGCCCAGCTGAGCAGGCGAAAGTGGCCGGCGAGGCGAGAGAAGGCAAAGCCGAAATCGTCGAATGACGTCTTTGCCGCAACCCGGATGGGGAGCGGCGCACTTGGCCGGATGGCCAGCACATCTACCAATCCCCATCTGAAACTTGAGGTAAATTGAAAATGGCTAACACTATTACGAACCTGATCCCTGACATCTATGCAGGCATGGATGTTGTGTCACGAGAGCTGACCGGTTTCATTCCGGCTGTTTCAGCTGACATGACCTTCGAGCGTGCCGCGGTTGGCCAAACCGTCCGCGCGCATGTTGCACCTGCTGCAACCGCATCTGATATCGCCCCTAACGTCACACCGCCTGATGACGGTGACCAGACCATCGGCAATGTCAGCATGTCGATCACCAAAGCACGTCGAGTGCCTGTTCGCTGGAATGGTGAGCAGACGCTGGGTGTGAACAACGGTGGCCCTGGTCGAGCAAACATCATGCGTGATCAGTTTGCCCAGGCAATGCGCACACTGGTGAACGAAGTCGAGGCTGATCTGGCCGGACTTCACATTTACGCCTCGCGCGCCTACGGCAGTGCAGGTAGCACACCGTTTGGCACTGCTGGTGATTACAGCGACGGCTCAAATGTCCTGAAGATTCTGAAGGACAACGGCGCGCCTGGTGATCGTCAGCTGGTCATCGATACCACTGCCGGTGCCTCATTCCTTGGTAAGCAAGCCAAGGTCAATGAGTCCGGTACCGACACCATCCAACGCCAGGGTATTTTGCTGCCGCTTCATGGTATGGATATCCGTGAATCAGGCCTGGTTGTCACTGCAACTGCTGGTACTGGCGCGAGCGCTACTACCAACAACGCAGGTTATGCCGTTGGCGCAACCGCAATCACCCTGGCATCTGCTGGTACTGGCACAATTCTGGCCGGTGATGTCATCACATTCGCTGGCGACAGCAACAAGTATGTTGTTGTAACTGGCGATGCGGATGTATCGGGCGGCGGCACTATCACGCTGGCCGCGCCTGGCCTTCGAAAAGCAATCCCAGCATCAGCGACCAACATCACTGTTGTGGCAGCTTCTGCCCGCAACATGGCGTTTGCTCGCTCTGCGATTGCGCTGGCCACTCGTGCACCTGCGCTGCCAGAAGAAGGTGACTCAGCAGCTGACCGTCAGATCGTCACTGATCCGCGATCAGGCCTGAGCTTTGAAATCTCCATGTATAAGCAGTACCGCCAAGTGCAGTACGAGGTTGCGCTGGCATGGGGTGTTAAAGCGGTCAAGACTGAGCATATCGCTCTGCTGCTTGGCTAAACCCTCTGAATGATCGGGAGGGGTTCGCCTCTCCCGTAAATTCATAAAACAGGATGACTGATATGAACACGATCAAAGTTAAACCGTGGGGCGAAGGGCAGGGTGACCACGTTGTCATCAATGAAGAGGACTTCAACCCTGAGTTTCACAAGAAGCTCGATGATGACGATTCGCCAGCCGCCGGCCGCGGCCCGACCGTCAAAGACATCACCAAAATCCTTGAGGATGGCGGTGTTGAAATTCCGAAGACGGCCAAGAAAAAGGAAGACTTCGAAAAGCTGCTGGCAGACTACACAGCTGACGTGAAAAAGCAGCTGACTGACGCGGAAATCGAATTCGCTGAAGATGCGAAGATCGAAGAATTGCAGGCGATGCTGAAGACTCACACAGAGAGTCAGAATCAGCAGTGAGCACATCGCAGCTTGCGTTCCATGTGATCGCAAACAATCCAGGCATCAGAACCATATTGGATGTGGGCTCTGGTGCCGGTGATCACGCAACGGCCTTCCGTGAGGCTGGCAAAACGGTAACAACTGTCTCTCTGATTCCGCCCGCCGATTATATCGGCATCGATTATCTTGATTTGAGTCTTGGCGGTGAACAGTTCGACTGTATCTGGGCATCCCACGTTCTGGAGCATCAGCCCAACGTGAATGCTTTCCTGAGAAAGTGTAAGTCTGATTTGAAGCCTGAGGGGCTTCTAGCGGTCACTGTGCCGCCCCTGAAGCATGCGATTGTCGGCGGTCACCTTACGCTCTGGAATGCCGGGCTGTTGCTCTACAACCTGATTCTGGCCGGTTTCGATTGCTCAAGAGCCAAGGTTAAAACCTATGGCTATAACATCAGCGTCATTGTCGGAAATAAGACTGTCCCGCAGGAAGTGATTGATTCGCTCCACATGGACAGCGGCGACATTGAGAAGCTGGCGAAATTCTTCCCCTTTCCCGCGCGACAGGGGTTTGACGGTAACATACAGGCGGTGAACTGGTGAAAATTGCACTTTATACCAAGCGCAACGATTTCTTTATGGCCATGCTGGCGTTGTGGCTCACCCGGGCCGGCCATCAGACAACAGAAATCAACCGCGACAAATGGGCGGGTCAGGGACTCGATGCCGATCTGGTTTTTGTCCATGGCATCCGATCTGACATCATTGATGCTCACGCGGGAAAGCCGGTGTTTGTCGTTGAATCGGGTTACTTCCAACGAGTCAATACGATTGCTGAAAAGCAAAGCGGGCATTATCAGATTTCGTATGGCCGACTGAATAACCCGCCTGCCTTTGAGTGTCCGTCAGACCGCTTTGACAGCCTCGGCATTACAGTCGACAAGGCTGTGCGCAAGAAAGGTTATGCGCTGCTGATCGGGCAGGTTCCCGGCGATTCTGCCCTTGGCGGCATCGACCAGACTGACTATCTGCTGAGCAAGGCTGCCGAATATGAGGCCACTGGGTTTGACGTAAAATATCGCCCACATCCTCGCGGCGGTGTAGACTTACCAGGTTATCCGGCGCTGCCCGGTTCACTGGACGAGGCTCTGGACGGCGCAGGAATCGCTGTGATGTATAACAGCACTACAGGGTTTGAAGCGCTTCGAAAAGGTATTGCTGTAGATTGTGCGCCCTGTGCGGCATACTACGAGCTTGCTGGCGAGAAATGCCCGGTCATTGCTGACCGCAAAGCGTTTTTCGCCCGCTCTGCGTATGGACAATGGCGAATCGATGAAACTGCACAGGCTGTCGATTTCATTTTGAACAAGTGGCTTCCAACACTATGACCATTACCGTTGAAGATGGCTCCATCGTTGCAGGCGCGAACAGCTGGGTAAACCGTGAGGACTTTATTGCCTATGCTGCAGCCCGGGGCGTTACGATCGCTGACGAGGCTGCCAGTGATGCCTTTCTGATCAAGGCTTGCGATTACATCAATTCGCTGGAGCCGAAAATTCAGGGTTATCTGGTCAATCGCAACCAGCCCACCGTTTTCCCACGCACCGACTTGTTTATTGAGGATTGGTCGTGGTCCAGCACTGAAATCCCGCGCCAGGTGATAAGTGCACAGCTTGCGCTTGCTCTCGAGATCAGTCAGGGTGCGGATCCATATAATCCGCCAGACAATCTGCCGGTGGTAGAAAAGCGCGTTGAGGGAGCAGTCACGGTGAAGTATGCGAACCCCTCGAACGTCAGCAAAGTTTCGAAGAACCAGCCCAGTGAAACAATCATTCGCACCTTCCTGAAACGCAGCGGGTTGTTTGCTGTCAGGGCATAGCCGCTACATCAAACGAAAACCAACATTCAAGGCCCGGCACTGACCGGGCTTTTTTATATCTGGAATTTGTATGAGTCAGTTTTCGGAAGAGATGGCTGATATTGCGCAGGAGCTTATTACAGAGTTCCGCACGCAGATTGTCATAACTCGACAAGTCGGCGGTGATGTCGACCCGGTAACTGGCGCGGTGACTTCTCCAACGACTCAAAATCAAACAGTTGACGCGATCCCACTGCCGGCGAGCAAAGGAACTGTCGAGGCATTTGATCAGCGATTCGTCGGCGGCACGCTCATTGAGACCAATCTCAGAGCGTTGAAGATTGCAGGGCAAAACCTGCAGTGGCCGCCCGAGCCTTTGCAGACTGTCACGCTTGAGGGCGCTGCATGGGAGGTCATTGGCGTGACCAAATCGACACTCGATAACGACAATCTTGTTTACTCCCTGACGATCCGGAGATAGACGTGAGCTTTCTTTCCGACATGAATCGCATCACTAAGCGGATAAGCAGCGATGTCGACCAGCTTGGCCGTGCTGTGAAAATGGAAGTGTTCTCTGGCGTCATATTGGACACACGAGTTGACACCGGTCGTGCCCGCGGCAACTGGCAGGCATCCGAAAATGTCCCGATGTCTGGTGAGGTTGACCGACTCGATACCAATGGATCAGCGGTCATCGACGAAGTGTCCAGCAAGATCAATGGAATTTCACTGAGCTACCTGACAAACAATTTGCCGTACATCGGCGTGCTGGAAGAGAAGGACGCCATGGTAGCGAGAAACGTGCAACGGGTTCAGAGCAACCTGAACAGAATGGCGGCGCAGATCAGAAAATGAAAATTGCTGTTGATCAAGCATTGGTGTCGTCGTTCATCGCCGGCGCTTTCGGGCTGCCTATTGCGCACGAGAACCTGGAATATGAGCCAGTGAAAGGCACAGCATACGCAGAAATCACGGTTTTTGACTCTGACAAGATGCCAGAAACCGTGAACACCTGCGACCGGCAGCTTGGTATTTTTCAGGTGATTCTGCGATACCCGCTGAACACCGGTGCGGTCGCGGCAAAGACCAAAGCTGGGCAGATTTTCGAACACTTCAAACTGTACTCAATTCACGAATATTCCGGCCAGAAAGTCAGGATCACCGAGCATCGCCGCTCACCAGGTGCTCCAGAGGAAGGCTGGTACAAGATCGTGCTGCGATTGTCGTTTATGGCATTCACTGCTCGATAGACGGCCCTGCCGCAATCCCTAATGGCTCACCTCGGTGGGCTTTTTTTATGTCTGAAATATGAGGTGACATTATGTCTACTGACTTTATGCCCACGGTGGGCACTGAGATTGCTGTCTCAGCGGCAGCGCCCGCCACGCACGATTCCACTGGCTTTGCTGCACTGACTTACACCGACATTGATGTCGTTGGTGAGTTCGGCGAAACCGGCGCAAACGACAGCCCTGTGACGTTCGTGCCAGCCGGTACCGGCGACACTGAAAAGGCTCAAGGTGCGACCGACTACGGTAACGAAAACCTGAATATGAAGTACACCACCACGGCAGATGCTGGTGTTGCGATTTTGCGCACTGCACATGCTGCCCGCTCGAAAGTGTCCGTTAAGAAAACCCTGCCGGACGGTGCGGTTATCTATTACCGCGCCAACTGCATGGGTGTGCGCACTGTGACCGGTGGCGCCAATACCCCCATCGGCCTGGCCACCACATTGGCTATCTCTGGTCGCCCAGTCCACGTTGACGCGCCGAGCTAAGACCAGTTCACCGGGGGTAGGCTCGCGCAGCTGAAAGCGGACTCATCCACCGTTCCCCTGGTGATTCGGATGACACTTTAAAAACTGCGAGGTATGAAGTTAATGGATATTTCATCTGTTGTTAAAAAGAACACTACTGTCGTGACTGATTTTCGTATGCCAGATGGCACGCTGATCATTGACGAGAACACCAAAAAGCCAGCCACGATTGAAATCTACGGGCCTGACACCGACGAGCATGCGCGCCTTGTAGCAAAGCGAGCTCGTGAGCTGCAGTTGAAGAATCGGGACAAGAAAAACAGCAAGGATGCCGAGCCAGAACCGGTGACCGAAGAAATGGTCAAGGCCCAGAAGGAAAAGGACGTCGAATCGCTGGCAGAAATCACAGTTTCATGGACCGGGTGGTACGAAAAAGGCAAGCCACTCAAATGCACGCCGGAAAATGCCAAACGTCTTTATCTGCTGATTGGCACCGTCCGCCGCAAGGTCGACAAAGCATTCGGTGATGAAGCAAATTTTTTGGAGATGTCGAAAGACAGCTGATCCTTTATGTGGATCACGAGGCATGGCTGCAAGTCGTGCCTGATTACGAAGATAAAGACCGCATAAGGCTGAGCCGAGAGGCCGAGTTTAAATACTACCAGGTTGAGTATGACAAAGCCCCTCTGCCAACCAATGGCCGTTATCTTCTGAGCTACTTTCGGCACTCTGGTCGATTTCTTCAAACCACCGGGGGACCGACCCCCTTAACCTGGACAGAGCTCGAATCATTTGACCGAGCCAACCAGCTTGATATGACAGTGTGGGAAAAGCGATTGCTCATGCAAATGTCGATCACCCACGTCAACGGATTGACTAAACACAAAGCCCCAGATTCACCGCCGCCTTACGTGTCCGAGGAAGACCCTCTCGGAAAACGGCGTGAGGCATTGAGGACGTAGATGGATATAGCGAATATTGAAATCGGCATTGATACTCGCCCGCTATCAAAGGGCGAGGACTCATTGCGTTCTCTGGCGGTGACAGGGGGCCGCACTGAAAAGCAGCTGAATCAATCCACACAAAGGGCAGAGCAGGGCTTCAGCACCTTAACAAAGTCGATTGCTGCCACATCCGCAGTTCTGGCCGGCGTTGGCGTATACAGGGTTGTGGACGGTTTCAAACAGACTATTGTCGAGACCGAAAGGCTGCGCGGCTCGCTGGTAACTGTGACCGGCAGTGTTGATGGCGCCTCTGAAGCGTTTGCGCGCCTGACAGAATTTGCTGAGCAAACACCGTTTACGCTTGATCAGTCGGTTACTGCATTCATTCGCCTGAAGTCTCTCGGCCTTGACCCTTCAGAGCGCGCTCTTCGCTCATACGGCAACACAGCTGCCGCAATGGGCAAAGATATGATGCAAATGATCGAGGCTGTTGCTGATGCCTCTACATTTGAATTTGAGCGTCTGAAAGAATTCGGTATTCGAGCCAAACAACAGGGTGATGAAGTTGCTCTGACATTCCAGGGCGTCACCACGGTTGTCGATAAAGAATCAGCGGCAATTGAAGAATATCTGACACGAATTGGTGAAAACCAGTTCGGCACGGCTATGGAAGACCAGATGGAGCGCATACCGGGCATGCTCTCCAACTTGGAAGATGCTGTTGACGGGTTTTTCCGCAAGATCGGTGACGATGGCGCCACTGACGCGTTCGCCGGTGGTATTCAGGCGGCCACAGTTGCCGTTGAAGGATTGACTGAAAATCTGGACACACTTGTCACCATCGGGCAAGTCGTTGCCACTATTTACGCCGGCAAAGTGGCTGCTTCGATTGCTACCTCCGCAACAGCTACTTACACAAAAATCGCTGCCAATGTGGCGCTGCTTAAATCTGAAAGAGACCTCGCAAACTCGGCCCTGCAGCGCGCGGTTCAGGAGCAGGCGGCAGCGGCGAGAAGCCTGCAGATGGCCCACAATGATACGCTGAGAGCTGGCGCAATCACTCGTCTTGCTGCTGCAAACCAACAGCTGACAGCCTCTCAAGTTGCTGCGAATGCTGCCACTGCAGCTTATACCCGTACCGCAACCCTCGGCGGTCGCGCATTGGGCATTCTTGGGCGAACAGCAGGGTTCCTGGGCGGGCCCGCCGGTATTATTGCGACTGTTGGCTTAGCCGCATGGCAGCTTAGTAGCGCCTTCAGTGATGTCAGCGACACAGCCGACGAGGCTACAAACAGCATCTCAGGCCTGAACGACGAACTCGAGGAAATGGGCTCAGCCCACAGCCGCCAGCTGCAGACCGAAATCACTGCTACGTCGATGATGCTGAACCAGGCTGTT
Source organism: Pseudohongiella sp. O18 (assembly GCF_021729085.1). GTDB lineage: Bacteria > Pseudomonadota > Gammaproteobacteria > Pseudomonadales > Pseudohongiellaceae > Pseudohongiella. The sequence continues at coordinate 439,714 of NZ_JAJSAR010000002.1, forward strand.
GCCGTCTATGGAGCAAACAGCGAACAGGTCCAGCAGCTTCTGATCGACCTTGAGCTGCTGCGCAACGAATACAACGCGCTGACCGGCTCCACAGAGGGCGCGACGCAAGCGACTGGCGAGATGTCTGACAAAGCCTCTGAAGTCGTTGCCAAACTGAAAGACGAAATTGAAATGATCGGCATGACCGATCGTGAGCGGGCAGTGCATATCGCGCTGCGTCAGGCTGAAGTCGATGCTGCCTCTGCTACAGGTCAGGAGATTAAACGCCTGGCTGAGCTTCGCTACGACGAAGAAGAAGCCGCCGACGCTCAAGCGGAAGCAGAGAAAAAGCTGACCGATGCTCTCGATGATCAGGCCGAGAAAGTGTCTTCAATGATACTGGCTGAGCGTCAGCGTCAGGCTTCACTTGCTCTGTCTGGTCGCCAGAGAGAGATTTACAACGCTATTGTTCGTGCAGGCTTCGATCAGTCGCCACAGGATCTGGCCGCGATCGCTCGAGAGGTCGGGCTTCGATACGATCAGGAAGAGGCGATACGCGTAGCCACTGAAGCCACTGACGATGCCGCCCGGGCTGCTGAGCAGCTGCGTGAAGAAGAAGCGCAACTTGCCAAACAGATGCAGGAAGACTGGGCAGAAACCCGCCGCGAGTTTGGCCGCTTCTGGGCTGACATGGTTCAGGATGGTGAAAACGCATTTGATGCCTTGGCCAATTCCTTCGAGCGCATGCTGCTTGAGATGACCGGGCAGCTGGCGCTGTCTGGCCTCGCCAAACTATTCAATATTCAGACTCCTGGTGGTGCCGCGGGTGGTATTCAGGGCATTTTGGACAGCTCTGGTTTTGCCGGTGATGCTGCTGGCGCTTTGCTGTCTCGATTCGGTGGTCAGCTCGGGCAGAACTCTGGCTTGACCGATATCCTGTCAGGCCTTGGCCTGCGTGATGCTGTGCAAACCGGTGCGGATTGGTCGACAGGATTGCCGACAGCTACCCAGGGCGGATTCAATGCCAATCAGCTGATCAGCGGCCTGAAAGACCTGGGCATGAATATCGGCGCCGGTTTCGCTGGTGGCTTTGCTGGTAACGAACTTGGCGAGGCGATATTCGGCAAAGAGGCTGAGTCGGCCCTTGGTCAGTCTATCGGCACCGCAATTGGCACATATCTTGGCGGCCCGCTCGGTGCGTTCATCGGCTCATCACTCGGCTCAATGGTTGATGTCATGACCGGTGGTGACGGCAAGGTTCGGCAGAATGCCGGCTTCCTTGTGGCTCCAACTCCCGGCGCCGATCCGTCACGCACGTTCCAGGTCGATCCGTTCTCATCAGGACTACAGGTCACCGGTTTCGCACGTCGCGCAGATCAGGCCCAGGCCATTCAGGTGATCGAACAGTTCCGTGGCGTTCATGATGTGTTCTTCGGCCTGATTGAGCAGCTGGGCGGCAAGCTGGATACCTCACGCGCAACTTTGGCCGGATTGGATGAAGAGGCCACACCGGGCAGCCTTGGCACGTTTATGGGTCTCGGTGGCAACGGCCAGCTGGCCGGGGATTTGCTGGCGCAGATCAATTACTTCATCGACCAGCTGGCAGATTATGCCACTGGGCTTGATGAGGCGCTGCTGGATTCAATTCGAAGCGCAGGCAGTGCAGAGGCAGCAATATCCCTGCTATCGACCGCCCTGATCGAACAGGAAGCCGAAGCAGTCGCCGCGGCAGAAGCCGCTGAATCCTCAGCCGCAGCAACCAAGAAAGCAGCTGAAGCCGAGGCAAGGCTGCAGAAAGAGCGCCTTGATGCAATCGAATCCATGCTGGGTGAGATGGAATCGATCAGGTCCATGCGCCAGTCTATGCAGGCTCAGTCCTATGAGCTGATGGGCGTCTCTCCGCTGTTCCAGATTGATGCCACGGTCACCGATCAGATTCGTCACATCGAGCAGATGCGCGATCTGCTGACCCGGCAGCACCAGGATGAACTGAGAGCCGAAGAGCAGCTTCACAACCAGCGCATGCGCCTGGCTCAGTCGATATCCGATTACACGGTCCGGCTGCAGCTCGGTGAGTTCTCCAACCTGTCAGGTGCTGGCCAGCTTGATCTGGCACAGTCGCAGTTCCGTCAGCTGGCATCTGCTGCCTTGTCCGGTGATATGGATGCCGCGGCACGTATCGAGAACGCAGCAGAGGCCTATGTCACTGCAGCAGATCGTGAGTTCGCCAGTGGTGCCGGTCGCCGGGATGTCGTCACTGAAGTGCTGGCCGTCATGGATCAGCTGGGCGGATCGCTGGGCAGTTCGACCTTTGACCCATCAGCTGCGAACCAGGCTCTGCTCAATGCGCTGGCGGGACTGGATTCTGAACTGGCTGAGATTGCTTCTGGCGTCAACGGCTCGATCATTGATGAACTCAAAGGCATCAACGGCAAACTGTCCGACCTGCCCCCGGCGATGGCCAGTCAGCTTGCCGGTGTCATGAGTGCATTCCTTCAGTCTGCAGGCAATATGCAGCGGACTGTTGAATCCTACGGCTCTGGCACGCTTGCCAGAAGCGCCGGCGAAAAGGTTCTGACTGATCAGGGCTTCAATCTGAATTACACCGCAGACCAGATCATCGATCACATCGCCGCCATTGGCGGTATCGGTTCAGGTGACTTTGAGCGCGAAACCGCCGCCATTCGACAAATCTATAACGATGCGGTTGCGGCTGGCATTGGTTCCGCCCAGCTCGCTGATGTGGGCGGATACACGCAATCGGGAATCTATGAGGCGCTTCGCGCTGCTGGTATCGACCCGACCGGCTTTGCGCAGGGTGGTATCTCAACCGGACCCACCAGCGGCCACCTTGAAATGCTGCACGGTACAGAATTGATCGTGCCGATGAACAACGGTTTGCCAGGTCCAGTTCGCACTGCTGCCAACGATGGCGCCATGGTGCGCGAGATCCAGTCGCTGAATAACGAAGTTGTGCGCCTGCGCGAAACCGTTGCCATGATCGGTGAGGACGCCGCCAGCCAGCGTGACCGACAAGCCCGCATTGACTCTGAAATGAATGACGAGCTCAAGCGCGTCAACGGGAGGAAGGCAGTTGGCAATATCGGATAGCGATTTTCGCAACTGGCTGCAGCAGCTCTCAAACGGACGTGGCAATCCCGTTGTCTTGATCGAAGCAAAGCACCATGACGGCAGCTCGGTAAAGACCCTGTATCTGTCAGATGCTGGCTATGAAGACCCGACCGACATCGATGCGCCGAACTACAAACCGGTTGTGTTGAATGAAGTCGTCATTGATGAAGTACTGGATAGCTCAACGATCAGCGCCATCGAGATCAAGAACCTCGACGATGCCTGGCGGAATTATCGCTTCATCGGGTATGACTTCCATGTCTATTTCGGGGACAAGTCGTGGCCGCGCTCTGATTTTCGGCTTCAGGGTTTTAACAAGACGGCTGGCTTCACCTGCCCGCATCCGGATAAGTACCGTTTTGAATTCGATGATCTGCGAAGCATCTACTTTGATCAGCTGATTAACGGTAATGGCCTGGGTGCCGCTGCCGGTTTGCCGTTCGTCTTTGGCCGGGTGTTCAACTTTGAGCCGCTTCGCACCGGGTCCGACAAGTTCACCTACTACACACCGAACATCATTGCCTCGCCAGAGGCAGTTCGTGATAACGGCGTGGCTTTAAGTGGCTACACGATCAACTTCATCGCGGACGGTACAGGCGATGGGTTGCGCATCGATGTTCAGCTGACAGCGCCCCCATCAGGGCGTGTAACGATCGACATACGCCCGGGCGTTCCGCCGAACCCAAACCCGGCATGGCTATCGAGCAACCTGAAGTACCTGCTGCAGCAAATGAATGCCTACATGCAGATTTCGATCCCACTGGGGTCAACGCTCGACACCGCGCCCACAGACGATATCGGTTACGCGTTCTATCAGTACGGCAGCGCCCGGGAGATGCTGACAGAGATGTGCGACAGCCTGGGTCTGAATCCGCGCATCAACAATGCGGGGCAGCTGGACGTCATTCAGATCAGCGATGGTGGAACATCAACACGCACTGTCACAGATGCAAACGTGCGCGGCTTCATGTCGCTTGATGCTCGCGAACCTCCTTACAAACAGCTTGAGCTTGGCTACCGGCGCAACTGGGCGGTGCAGGGTACTGACACCCTCGCTGGATCGGTTTCTGCTGCCAACGCGCTGCTGTATAGCCGCGAGCACACCTACGCGAAGCAGACACGAACCCTGACCGGTTACCCATTCGTAAAGAACGCCAAAGTCGACACACTGATTTATGAATCAACTGACGCCTCTGACGAACTGGATCGGCGCTGGAACTTGCGTGACGTCGAGCGTCAGCAGTGGGCATTCAAAGGTGATGCGACGTTCATCGCTGACGATATCGCCGACACCATTACCATCACGCACAGGGATTATGGTTTATCTGCTGGCGCTGATTTTGTGGTGCTTGAGAACCGGAAAAACCTCACACGAAGAACCTGCCAGCTGAGGGTGTGGAAATGAGCTACAAGATCATGATTGGCACCGTCAATCAGCTGGAGAACATGACGGTCACCAGCACCCATTCAGCTGATGCAGCACACCCACTGAGTAACCTGACCAATGGCATTAAAGACATTCCCACCAGGTGGGATGTTAGCTCGACCACATCATTCGCAATCAAAGGCACCTCAGCCACAGCAGTGAACGTGAACGCCCTGATGATTAAGGGCCACAACTTCACCGGATCCGCGACTGTCCGGCTGCGCTTGTACTCAGGTGAAAACCAGACCGGCACGCTGCTATTCGACAGCACGTCAAAAGTGCCGCTGACCAATCGCGCCTTTGGTGAGCTGATCGCGGGTGTTCACAAGATTGATGGGTACCTGGAACTGGAGAACCGACTCGATCCCGTTTACACGCTGACCTTTGACACCGCTCTGATTAAGTCGTTTCAGATCGACATCGATGCCACTGGCTCGCCGGATGATGTACTGCGAATCGATACGGTCGCGCTCTTTTTCGGCTGGTCGCCTGACTACAACTTCAGCTACGGGTATGACCAGGGCATTCAGGAAGACGCTGAGCACGAACAATCCCGCGGGGGAGGGCTTCACACATTCGCCATGCCGGCGCGCCGATCACTGCGCGTGGAATTCGAATTGATGGAAACCCTGAACAACAACACATTCCTTGACCTGATGTCGGCCATCGGCATGGGCGGCAATGTGTATATAATCCCCAATCCCAGCGCAACCGGGTACACCAAGTACCTCGGTAACTCAATTTACAAACGAAACAGCCAGGCCACCCGCAGGGCGCGATTCTTTAACGGCAACAGCTCAACATTGGTGCTGGAGGAAAACTGATATGCCAATTTCTGATTATTACATCCAAGCTGGCGACGATACCGAGCTGCCTACCAAGATAAATGATGCCTTGGATTTCATGGATGGAAAGGCGGACGATGCAGTGGCAGCCGTAGAGCCTTTCGCAGACCGAGCAGAGGCCGCTGAAGGCGTTGCAACCGCACAAGCAGCGGCCGCATCAGGCTCTGCCACCGAAGCCCTGAACAGCAAAAACGAAGCGGCATCAATTCAACAGACGGTCACACAGATCGCCGGCATATCGAGTATCCAGACCTACACGCACCCGCTGGCCCGCGCCATCCGTCTTGCAATGACTTCCGCCACCAGTGGCAGCAACGGCATCCGGACAACGATCAACACTGCCAATGCAATTGGAGCAAGTGACTTTACAGTCATTTTGCGCGCCACCCCTAAGGGCTATGCCGCTTCATCCGGAACACGGTTCACGGCAGCGGCCGCTTCAACAGGTAGTTCTGTCGATTACCCGACTATCGTATTCGACCTGTCTGGCGGCAATGTGACGCCCAAACTGGCGATGAACGGCACAACGTATTCAGCCACCACAACAATTACTTCTGCCGAATTCCTGGCCTCGAAGTTCTGGGGATTCTCGGTCAAGCGGCCAACGGCCAGCGCAGCTGGATCGGTGACGTTCTACCGCGATGAAAACCAGTTCGGTACTTCCGTGACGATACCTGCTGGCACGCCATACAACTTCCCCGGTGCGGCTTATTGGGCGATATGTGGAGATCAAAATTCACGACAGCCCTGCGTATTCTACGAGGCCATATTGCTCAACCGTCAGTATCTGGCTGCCGATGTTCTCAGTTATAGCCAGGTTGGTATTGCGCCGGAGGATTTGAATGCGAGTCAGGTGCCTGTGTATACCGGTGATTTTAGTGCTGGTCGTGATAATTGGGATGCATCCGTACAGTTTACCGCTACAGCGGGAAACGTCGATGGTGTTGGCGGGGTCGACAATACTTTATCTATTACAAACTCGTCCACCGGGACGAGCGAGCGCTACGCCCGCAGAATAAACACATTAACCGCTGGCAAGCGAAATAGATTAAGAATCGATGTGTACAGAAAGGCGGGAAACTCGTCGGGGGCTCAGGCGCTTGTTTTAGTTGGCGAGTCAGCTAGTCACATCTTGCTGCCCGATGTCGACGCCACATGGAAAAGCTTTCAGATAGAATTTATCGCGACGTCAACAACATTGCAGCTATACCTTGCTACTAGCTCTGGGGGGCTTACGACCCTAAAAAATACCGGGGATGAGTTTAATATTGTTGCCACCGTTGTTGAGCAGATTGGAGTCATCGGCCACTGGAACGCCGCCAATGCTCAATCCAACACCGGCCAGATTATCGACTCGACTGGCAACAAGGGTCACGGCCTGCTGCCTGCTGCTGGTGTCAATATCATGGGCGCGAATCCAGCACGTAGTCGCCAGGTGCGAAGCCCGTCGCACTCATGGACCGCGACCAACGAACTCCAGTACGCCACTGGATTCAATCAGGAGCCTTTCCCGTCGAACGCAGCTGTTGAATTCATCGAGTTTGATTCAAATGCCACATTTAATCTTGATGTTGGTGACGGCACAACAGGGAAGAAATTCGTCGATAATTTTCCAGTAGTTGTCGGTCGAAACCGTGTGACACTGACCAGCACGCCTTTCGCCGGTACAACATCAGCGACTCGAAAACTGACCCTGAAACCAGTTTCCGCGACCACCGCCGCGCTCACGAACGTGGTTGCCACCTATCACGCAACAGAGGTTGAATCATGATCGAATTGAGCGTAAGCGGCCAGCAGGTCGAGTGCTACTACGGCGACATCGTAAACGACACGATCAAGACATCAGTGGGCGTTGTCCCGTTCGAGTGGTCGACCGGCTTTGCCGTCAATGATGCCATCGCCGCCATCGAGAACTTCCTAGCTCAGTCAGGTGAAAACCCGCCACAGCCGATTATTGTGCAGTCAACTGGCAGAGGCTGGATCATTGATCTGCCCTCAGCCAGTCACCCCCAGGCCGAGATCACCGAGATTGATTTTGTCACTGACAAGATCGTGTTCCGGTGGATCGGGACCGAGTACACGGGTGATTGTGCGGTCGATTTTGTGTTCACCACTGAAACGACACCAGCTGAGGTTGCTGGCGCTATTGTGGGGCTGCTGCCAGAGGCTTGAAAGGGAAAGGCGGGGAAGGTGCTACAATGGGGTGTTCGGCCAAAAAGGAAGCCCCGACATGGCAATAAACATTGACCCAACCGTGCTGATAACGATAGGCCTGATACTCGACATCGTGGGCGTGCTGATCATCTTAAAATATGATCTGGGCAAACCGTTGCCGGTGAAGAGTTCCAAGGGCAAAGACTTTAAGGTGCGGCTAGGCTCTGCCAGCGACCAGACGCCATGGAAAAAGGCGCTCGCGGGCTGGGGTATCTGGCTGATCGGATTTGGCTTTGTGCTGCAGATCATCGGGCTTTCTATTTCCTAAATCCTTCCTTGTATTCCGCAACGCATAGTTTTCCGGCACACTTAAGTTTTGGGCTGTACGCCCGATTGTGGGGTTGGATATGCATTGGTTCATAATTGCCTTTATCGCGCTAATACTATTGGTGGCGGCGTTTTTTTCAGTGGACTTGGGTAAACTTGCCGCGACAGTATCCCTGGCCACCTGGCTATCAGCATTTGCAGCTATCGTAAGTGCGGTGGCGGCATTGGTTGCGGCGATTTTGGTGCGAAAAACTCTTTCCGAGACTCAGGCAGCTAATCAGCTCATCCGCGAGCAGACGATGCACAATCGTGCCTATATGACAATCGATGTCACTGAGATAGCTGGGGTTACCGATAATGACGGAAACATAGTTAGCGTCATGATTCGCGTTAATTGGAAGAACACTGGTTTTTCGCCAGCCCTAGACGTAGTTTCTGGTGGTACCTGCTTCTTTTTTAAGTTTGGTGAAGGGAATGATCACCTGCTTGAATTGGACGTGGATGAAACATTGGGCAATGGTACCGGCAGTGTTGTTGCTGTGGGTAATCGATCGATGGGCCGAGCACAATTTAATATGACCGATATTGCTCAGGCGATCCAGCAGCAAGAAAAGCCAATAATTATGAGCGTCTGCAGGTATAGCGATATTTACGGCAGAAGATACCAAGCTACTTTCACGACGCTGGTCAATTGGAGTGACAGTATTTTAGATCCCGCTTTTACTGAGCAGATACTACAAAAAGGCACAGAGTTTGTCCCTTTCGGCCCAAACAATCGGGAAGTTCAATTAACGGAAAGTGTCGTCCGTTAGCGGACAATTTTGCATTAGAATGTCCCGCACGCGATGCTTCCCAATTTCGTGCGGGAGTTTTGCGGGACAGATCGTGCATTGTTGTGCTTTGTTGTGCATGCGGGTTGCAACGGGCATCCACAATTTGTAACAAAAACAATGCCTTAAAAAACAGCCGCATGACTACGAATCAGGTGGTCGCATGTTCGAATCATGCCGGGTGCGCCATACAGATACAAAAAAGCCCGCCTTGCGCGGGCTTTTTTGTATCTGCAGGGTTTACCTGGCTACGAGAGAACATATGTTCGACAAATCGCATGCGATTTGGACGCCCCGCCAGGGCGCCCCGAAGGGGTGAGTAATCCGCCAATGCGGATTACGAATCAATCATGCCGGGTTTAACCTGAAGTCCTCCAAAATGTGATTCATCGCACAAATCCCTCTATTAGCCATATGTCTAATTGTCATAACCCCCTGAATCTGGACATATTCGGCAATTGCTCTCAACCTCGGCCGCATCCAATACGCAGGTGTCCAGTCCATACGGAGTCACCCGTTGGGCGGTAGCGTGCCTGGATACTCGGAAATAGTGTGCATGCGCACATAACCAATAACACGGGCGCTCGTTGAATTGCTGATTGAGTAACCGGTCCGAAAAATAGTTTCGTCGACTTCGAAGATTAGGGCGACAAATTAGGAAAGGAACTTATTGAGATAGTGTGCAATAACCTTGAGATTCTAAGTATGCGCTCTGTACAACTGTTAGGCAGAAAAACTAAGGGTCAACTCCGTAGATGAGTATCAACGAAACAGTACTTGAAATGCATTTTCATAATCCAATATTTGACCTTTTCAGGGAGACGCTTGGACTTGGTGAAGGGAATTTCAATTTCTTCAAATATTCACCTCAACGAGAATGTTTCGTTGGTTTTGATCAGGCTTTCGTACGAACGGATCTAAGTGAAGACGCGCTATTTAATAAGCTGAAGGCTAGCGCTAGGGATGATGGGTATAGCCTGTCTAACTTTTTTCTAGGGTATTTTTTACAATACAAAGTTGTAAAAACTCTGCAAAAGCGAATGCGTCATACCCCACATCAAATTACAGCCAGGCCTCACTATCGAGTTTCTTTAGACACAATCAAAAATATAAATACTGGTCAGTCTCAGCATGAATTACTTTTTAATCTCAATAGAAACCAAGGCGCTCTAGTTTACTATGCATGCCCGATGCTTTTTGATAGGTCAGAATTGTATCGCGAGGAGCCGGATCTGGATCTACTTAGACTCGCAGATTTGTCTGATTGTCCTTCGATTTATGATGATAACGAGTCACATTTTATCTATTTTAATGATACTGGTGCCAGTCCTATTTGGTGTAGCAATCCAACAGAAGGTAAGGCTTATAAGCCATCTGAGGTGGTGGAGAATGTTAGGCAGCAATTAATAGACCCAGCCGAGCTTCGTGAAAATCAGTTGAGACTTTTAGATAGCCTGAAGGGCGTCACAGAGAATGTGATTACCAGAAAGGAAGAGAAAATACTCTCTTTGGTTGCAGATTCTCTCACCATTTTGCAATTTACTAGCGAAGAGCCTAACAAACAAAGGCAGGCGAATGGGTAAACGCGCCGTTGCTTTGAATGTTTTGTGCTTTGAAGGGGTTAGCAACGGATGTTGGAATTTATAAAAGAAGAAAAAAGGCTAGTTCTTTCCTACAGCGGCGAGCTTAGACCCTCTGGCTGGATATATTCCGAGCTAGAAAAGGGTCATGATGTGACATTAAGACGAACATTTACAGTCTCAAAAAATGAGTTGTGGTCTGAAGAAGATCCAATCGATGAAGAAGCTCCAGTGCTATTCGTAATCGGCTCAAAGAATGGACAATATTACAGCTTGTCAAGGACAGTGATGGGAATCGAGCACGATCTCTTTATCCATGAGGATATCGAGCTCACGACTAAGATATTCATTGCAGAGCGGAATATTTCAATTTTTTCAAGATTAGATCAGCTCATCAAAGGGGATGTTCGAATTGGTGGCCAAGATGATTCATCAATACCAGAAGAGGCATTTACGAAATTATTACGAAACTTCCCAAATTCTTATGAGCTAACACGATATGCCTTCGCTCGGGTTGGAGCAGTAATTTCCTCATACCTGAAAACAAAAGAGGACTATGAGGAAAAGTACCAAAACTATATGGATCGGAGAGCAAGCATAGAAGGATCTAATGCGTATCAACTAGTTGCAAATGCCGAGATTGAAAAGTACAAACTTCTTCTCTCTAAGCTGAAGGGCATGCTTGAAAAAGAAGAATCTTATTCTGAAACTCAGTGGCAAGAAGAAATATTGCAAATTATTCTCCTTCTTTACCCTAAATACATCCTTGCATTTAAAGAAGCGCCCGTGCGCGATACGTACAACAAAAAAGACAGAAAAATTGATATTCTACTTGTTGATTCAACTGGCAATGCAGACATCATAGAAATAAAAAAACCTTTTGATAAATGCATCGTAACAGATCGCACCTATCGTGATAATTACATCCCTCTTCGAGAATTATCTGGCACTGTCATGCAGATTGAAAAATATATTTTCTACCTGAATAAATGGGGTAGAAACGGAGAAGAGAAATTAACATCGCACTACCAAGATAAATTAGAACCGGGGTTTTCCATTAGGATTACAAGTCCAGGGGGGATAATAATCATGGGGCGGGAGACAGGCTTGTCAGCAGAACAACGCCAAGATTTCGAGGTTATCAAGCGCAAATACAAAAGTTTGATAGACATAATTACGTATGATGATCTTCTGGCACGTTTAGAATCAACATTAAAACACTGGACAAAACACACATAACAATCAGATGCAGCGCGGCAATTTACGCCTAGCTTCAATTGCCCGCTGAGCGGGTCGTTAGCACAAAAAAAGAAACTACAGGGGCAAGAATGAAAATCGAGAGCAAAATCACATTCGAACGCTGCCTGCGCGAAGGTATTAATATTTTTACAGGTGCGGGTTTTTCGCTGCTCGCTAAAGATAAACAAGGACGCCATCTGCCTATCGGGGATGAGTTACGTAATGAGCTATTGGAAGAATTCCCTACAGCTCCAAAAACGTTGCAGCTCCCACAGTTGTGTACATTCTTATCGCGCTCAAGAAAGGATGATCTGGATAGATACATAAAGGCAAGGTTTGATGTAGGTAGCTTTAGTGACAAATACAGATACTTGGAATTCATAAATCCAAGATTTATATTTACCACTAACGTGGACAATCTCTTGGAATGTGTATTTCGTGGAAATCCGAATAAGTACCTAAACAACACAAGGTTAAATGGGGTAAGTATCAAGGACAAATCTGCGATAGATTATATATATCTTCATGGCAGTATTTCTGATGATGAGTCCCCACTAATATTTGGCGACTTAGATATTGCTAGCGCGTTTTCTAATGACCCTACTCGATGGAATTATTTTAGATCCCTTATGAATAGGCACCCAACCCTATTCTGGGGGTATGCGTTGAGAGACGCAGGAACTCTCCAAGTTTTCTCCGACGCTATAGATGACAACAACAAGAAGAACTCATGGATAATTGTCCATCCGGAATACACATCCGACGATGAAGTACAGTATTACAAATCATTAGATTTAAAAATCATAAGCTCTGACACCGAGGAATTTTTAGAGTACCTCAAGACGTTCGAGGCAGTGTCTCCGGCCGATGAGGAAGCTTATGTAAATCCTTTTCCTGAATACGAAATTCCAAGTCACTCCGACATCAAACACAGAGCAATACAAGACTTCTATCTTGGAGCCGCTCCCACTTGGAGTGATATTTATTCTCCGCGTGTCGCAAAGCTTCGCTTTTATAGCAGCGTCGAAGAACAAGTCAATAGTGGTAAAAACGTTTTGATAACTGGAGGTCCGGCAACTGGCAAAACTACATTGCTGATGCAATTTGCCGCGTTTCACAATTTCAATGGCATTAAGATTCTGCTTTCCGAAATCTCGACTGCAAAAGCACAAACAATCGCAACGAAGCTGTCTGGCATTCCAACCTTGTTGTTCGTCGATAACCTACAGACATCAATTGAAGCATTAAACCACCTTTCCCAGAATAAAAATATTCAGCTAATCATTGCCGAAAGAGATTATGCATATTTATCTGCTTCAAGCGCTAATTTTTTGAGGAAAGATATTGAAATAATCGATATTACAACGCTGAATGAAAAAGATGCACAAGCAGTGATTAACAATATCCCTATAGATATAAAGTCGAGAAAGAGTTACAAGTTTAGAGATGGCGACTCTTTGTTTGAACTCATTGAAAGAAACTGCAGAGCGCCGTCAATCAAGGAGCGTTTCCACAATGTCATAGATAGCCTTCGGAAGAAAGACGAGCAACTTGTCCAGCTTTTCCTATTGGCGTGCTACCTGCATACATGCAGAAGCATAACCTCAATGGATGTAATTTATAGTTACTTTGGTAAATCGTATAACGACTACAGAGGGTTATACGATTTGATAGCTATTCTTAGTAGCAGCTTGTCGGAATATGTTGGCGAGTTCGCTGAAGGGGATCAAGATTACTTTTCGATACGCTCAAACTTGCTGGCGGATCATATTTCTACAATAGCGCCAACAGAAGATTTGGCGATTATGCTGAGCAATTTCCACAACAATGTTCCTCGATTTTGCGTCCCGAATTTCGATTCCTTTAAGCGGAGGGCTTATGACGCTCGAATATTCGAGAGGGCATTTCCAAAGGTAGAAGATGGCGCAGCAATATACGACGTGATCTATCGAAAGCATAACTCACCATTTAACTTGCAACAAAAAGCGTTGTATTTGAGCCGAAGAAAGGACCACCAGCGAGCGTTTGAAGTCATAGATGAAGCTATTTCCAAAGGTGGGAGTCGAAACTGGTCAATAAAGAACTCATACGCGATCATTAAGTTTAAAGCCAGTATAGAACGAAAGGATTCTCCGGACGTTCGAAAAGCTCTGGACGAAAGTATGGAGGCATTAGAGCAATGTCATTCAGCAGATGTAAGAAAGGCCTTCCACGCAATGTCTTTTGCTGATCATTCATTGCGATACTGGCAAAAGTATCGAGATAAAGTCGCTGTTTCCTATTTGGAAAAAGCAAAGGATTGGTTAAGCGAGGAGGCTGATGAGGACAACCGAATAGGAAATGTGTCGCGACTGCTTAATCAGGTTAATAAAGCCCTAGCGTCCGCTAAGAAGCGCTAAAAAGGCCGTGAACACGGGAGCATTTTTCTTTCGCTGTGCTCACGAAAAATACGTCGATTACGGTTGGCGTTAGCCAGGAAGTCAAATCATGAGTATCTCCAGGGAAGCAATTGAAGACACGGTAAAAAATGGCCTCATTGGCGATATATTCCGATTCGAGAGAGCTTTAGCTCTAAAGAGAAAGATCGCTAGTCACTCCGAGCTTATTAACGATACTTCAAATGGAAACTATGGACTGGCGTTTAGGACTATCGACTCCTCTTTAAGTACAGAAGCAATATTGGCGGCAAGCAGAATAAATGATAACCCTAGTAAAAAGTATCCCACACGGTGTCTTCGTGGATTACTTTCATACTTAGAAAAATATCATGAAGAGTTGCCTGATATTCGTGAAGAATTTCAGCTTTTGCACGCTTTATCGGCTAGAGAAGGTACGGAAACACTACTCCACTGTGTTAAACACTCACCAAATGAATTTTCAGGAGAATTGAGGCGCTATGTGATTGTCGAGCTAGAAAGCACTCCGCTTTTAGAATATGGCATTGAATTACGTAACTTTAGAGATAAAGCTCTAGCGCACAATGAAAATGCTGAGAATGTTAATTCCCCGTTTTGGTCCTCTATTAAGGAAATAGTAGAACTAGCAAAGTTTGTTGTTGGCGTTCTTGGTTGGTCCTATTTATCGACAGCTTATAGTGTTAGTGGAGAGTATATACTCACGAGCGATGCCCTGAGGCCATCTCTCTGTATCGATAGGCTCATTGGGGACTTATATGGTATATGAGTCAGCAACTTTGAGTAACAAAGCTGTATTACTGACCAAAATCACTACCTGATTTTGTTCCTTAATTTACGCGTATTTTCGCACAAAACTGCTTGATAATTTCGCGCCGGTTACAGCGCCATAAAGCAGCACTCAAAGATCCTGACAATCCAAAGTATAAACAATACATGGCTAACAGGCGCCGACCTTACCCGCGAAACTGCAGAAGCGCACCTCATACGCACAACAAAAACCGATAAAAAGCCCCAACCCTCAACCCTCAACCCCCAGCCACCATCCTCTCCGCCGCCGTATACTCCATCCCAAAAACCTCCGCCACAGCCTTATACGTCACTTTCCCCCGACAAACATTCAAACCTTCCATCAAATGCTTGTTATCCCTGAGCGCAGCCTCCCACCCCTTATTAGCAATCGCCAGCACATGCGGCAGCGTCGCATTATTCAGCGCAAGCGTCGAAGTTCGCGCGACCGCCCCAGGCATATTCGCCACACAGTAATGCACAACCCCATCTACCAGATAAGTCGGATTCTCATGAGTAGTAGGGCGCGATGTCTCAAAACAGCCACCCTGATCGATGGCCACATCCACCATCGCCGACCCCTGTTTCATTAGCGTCACCATCTCCCGCGATACCAGCTTCGGCGCAGCAGCGCCCGCTATCAAAACCGCCCCCACCACAAGATCAGACTGCAGTAGCTCCGCCTCGATCGTTTCCTCCGTGGCATAAACCGTTGTGATGCGCCCCTGAAATAGATCATCCAGCTGCCTAAGGCGGGTCAGCGATCGGTCTATGATGGTGACATGTGCCCCCATCCCCACAGCCATCCGCGCTGCATTAGTGCCGACGACACCGCCGCCAATAATAGTAACCTTCGCCGGCGGTACCCCAGGAACGCCACCCAGCAGCGTCCCGCTGCCACCCTGACTCATTTCCAGAGCATGTGCGCCAGCCTGAATCGAAAGACGTCCAGCCACCTCGGACATCGGCGCCAATAACGGCAAACCACCCTTGTCATCGGTGACCGTCTCATACGCGATGGCCACAGCACCGGAAGACATCAGCCCCTGAGTTTGCTCCTGGTCGGCAGCCAGATGAAGATATGTGAAAATAATCTGATTCTCTCTGAGCATTTTCAGCTCAACCGCTTGTGGCTCCTTGACCTTAACAATCATGTCCGAGCCTGCGTAGATCTTCTCGGCATCAGGCGCGATATCTGCCCCGGCTTTCTCGTAGTCCTCGTTGCTAAAACCAATGGCCAGACCTGCATCTTTCTGAACCGCTACCTGGTGCCCATGGGCAACAAGCTCTCGAACCGACGCGGGCGACAGACCCACCCGGTACTCTCGATTCTTGATCTCGCTGGGGATTCCGATACGCATAGAAGGCTCCTTACAACGACGGGTTCAAAGAATTTGTCAGACCTAGCTTAACATGATGATATGTATTCGCTGATTTTCGACTCATTGGATCATTGCACAGAAAGCCGAATCGGAGTGCCAGACGTTTTTATATATACTGACTATCAATTCTTTATAGAATCCGAGCAAACACGGTGCTTGTCCATTCCATGACACGCGTTCTGACCCACATTACCGGAGACATTCCATGGCTGTAGGCGTCTGGATAAGCCTGTTTGTCTACTTTGCGCTGATGATCATCATCGGCCTGTACGCCATGCGCACCTCAACCTCTTCGTCGGAAGCCTACATGCTGGGCGGGCGTACACTCAGCCCCAAGGTTGCCGCCCTGTCAGCCGGTGCCTCCGATATGAGTGGATGGCTGCTGCTGGGCCTGCCCGGCGCTTTGTATATATCCGGTCTGGCGTCTGCCTGGATAGGCATTGGCCTGTTTATAGGTGCCTTCATCAACTGGATTCTGGTCGCACCCAGGCTGCGCGAGCAGACGGTGCAGTACGGTAACGCCATCACCATTCCAGCGTTTCTGGCGAATCGATTTCCTGCTCAGGCATTATCCTTGCGAACCGTCTCAGCCCTGGTGATCGTGATCTTCTTTGTGGTGTATACCGCATCCGGCCTGGTGGCTGGCGGCAAGCTGTTTGAAAGTGCTTTTGAAGGAATCTTTAGTGTGGCCGGTATCAGCGATTACGCCATGGGTATCCTCATCACGCTGGGTGTGGTACTGGCATACACGGTGGTGGGTGGTTTCCTGGCCGTGAGCCTGACGGATTTTGTGCAGGGCTGCATCATGATGCTGGCCCTGGTGATTATGCCGGCGGTTGTGCTGTTTGGCGAAGGGGGCGGGGGCTTTGCTCAGGCGTCTGCAACGCTGAATCAAGTGGATCCCGCACTGCTGTCCTGGACGACCGGCTTAAGCTTTGTCGGTTGGCTTTCTGCGCTAAGCTGGGGACTGGGTTATTTTGGTCAGCCCCACATCATCGTCCGCTTTATGGCCATTCGCACACTGAAGGATGTGCCCATCGCCCGCAATATCTGCATGAGCTGGATGGGCATTTCGCTGATAGGTTCTATTTCCCTTGGCATTTTCGGTCGCGCCTATGCGATCAGAAACGGACTGGATGTTGCCGACCCGGAAACCATCTTTATCATACTGTCGGAACTGCTGTTCCATCCGCTGATTACCGGCTTTCTGTATGCTGCGCTGCTGGCCGCCATCATGAGCACCATTTCCAGCCAGCTTCTGGTGTCGTCATCATCGCTGACCGAGGACTTCTACCGCCTGTTCCTGCGCAAGCAGGCGACCGACCGTGAATGTGTCATGGCAGGCCGGGGCTGCGTTGTCGCCGTGGGCTTGATGGCTGCCCTGATTGCCTCCGATCCGGACTCTCAGGTACTGGGCCTGGTTAGTCATGCCTGGGCCGGCTTTGGCGCGGCGTTTGGTCCTCTTATTATCCTGTCGCTGATGTGGCCTCGCACGACGGCTACCGGCGCCATAGCGGGTCTTGTGGTGGGGGCTGCAACTGTCGTGATCTGGATTTCATTAGGCTGGAACAGCAAGTTCATGGGAGGCCCGGGCGTTTATGAAATCATCCCGGGGTTTATCGCTTCCTGGATTGCTATTGTGGTTGGGAGCGTGTTGGGCGCTGGATCGCGCAGCTAGTTAAACATGGGGTGAAGTCGCAGGAAAACTGTTTTTCTGCGCATACTCACGATACGAATGTCAGGGCTCGTCGTAGTGACCACCCAGAGCAAAGATATAGATTGATGATTCGTCGAACCTATACACAATTCTATCCTTCTGGGATATGCGCCTTGACCATAAACCGGTCAGGTTATGCTTGAGGGGTTCAGGTTTGCCTGTCCCAACAGCGGGGTCCTCGCAGCGAATGAGCTCTTTGATCATCTTGCGAGCAGCGTCATGCAGTTTTTTGTCGTTCTGGCGCATGGCTTCATACGCTTCCCAGGTCTTACCCTCAAATACCAGTGATCTCATCCATTTGCTCTTTGGTAGGCGTGTATCCTTTACGCTCAGCATGGGTTTTGACCGATTCGGCCAGTTGTTGCATCAGGCTGCTGTTTTGCAACACGTACAACGTTTCCTGTTCGCGCTCCCAGTCTTCGGCGCTCATCACCACAAAGTCTTGCCCAGATCGTCGGGAGACTCTTATCGGTTCATGTCTACTAACACTTTGTTCTACAAGCTTTTTCAGGTTATCCCTGAACTTATTTACACTTACTGTTTCCATCGCAACCACCAATATATGTACGGGAATGCCGTACGAGTATACTCTGGCCGCCCCAACAATCACAAGCGATTGGGCGCCAGCTTATCTGGCGCCGTTGTTGATGGGCGTTATGTGTATTGATTCATTAGATCGATAGGGGTATCGTAATACCAAAGTCTTATCGATGGGTGGCGTCATGACAGAAGTTACTGTTTCTCCGAAGTATCAGATTGTAATTCCTAAAGAAATTAGAGAATCCATGGGAATAGTCTCTGGGCAAAAAGTCCAGATGATGTCATATCAAGGACGCATCGAAGTGATCCCGCTAAAATCCATGAAGGAGATGAGGGGCTTCCTCAAAGGGATTGATACCTCCGTAGTCAGGGAAGAAGATAGGGAATGAATGTTGTTGATTCGTCGGCTTGGCTGTCGTATTTCGCCAGTGACGGGAATGCCGCGGTATTTGCAGAGCCAATTGAAAGGCTTTCGGAATTGCTGGTGCCGAGCATCACGATTACGGAAGTTTTTAAAAACGTGCTGCGTCAACGTGGAGAAGAGGCTGCCTTGATTGTCACGGCCCACATGAAGCAAGGCAAAGTTATCTCGCTGGATTCAGAATTGGCAATGGGTGCTGCCAAGCTTGGTGTTCTCCATAAACTGCCCTTGGCTGACAGCATTATTTTTGCCACCGCTCAAAAGTATTCTGCTGTCATCTGGACTCAAGATAAAGACTTTGAGGGCTTGGCGAATGTCAGATACATTTCCAGAAACAACACATAACAACCCGCTCAAATTCGTTCCGCTTTGCTACATCGGACACGAACTGCGTTCTTAGTTATTGCACGGAAAGGAGTGACATGAACATGCGATTCTTCACCACCTTGATCTGCTATCCTCTAGCTTGGCTGATTCCGGCCACTGCGCTTGCCCAACACTTCCCCCCGGACCAGGATCTCATCGAGGTGATCCAATCCCGGGTCGAAGAGGGTCGAGGCGTCGGCATCGTACTCGGCGTCATGGAGGCGGACGGTTCGACTCGCGTGGTAACTTACGGCGACACTGGTGTGGACGACCTGCCCCTGGGCGAGAGAGCTTTATTCGAGATCGGCTCTATCACCAAGGCGTTCACAGGAATTCTGCTCGCCGACATGGTCGCACGGGGCGAGGTGTCGCTTTCCGATCCCGCCTCCGGCTTCCTGCCTGATGGCGTCACCGTCCCCAGGGCCGACCGCGAGATCACCCTCCTTGACCTCGCGACTCACCGTTCGGGACTGCCCAGAATTCCCGGGAACATGCCCTTTGCTAACCCTGCGAATCCGTACGCTGACTACACAGTTGACCATTTGTATGCTTTTCTCTCGAATCATGAGCTGCGGCGCGATGTCGGTTCACAGTACGAGTACTCAAATCTTGGCTTCGGCTTACTTGGTCATCTGTTGGCGCGCGCGGCAGGAGTTACCTACGAGGATCTCGTGCGTGAGCGAATCCTGGAGCCGCTTGGGATGAGCATGACTGGTATTACTCTCGACGCAGAGATGCTTCAGTGGATGGTGGCTGGTCACGATCAACAGGGTGAGAGAGTTCCGCTTTGGGACCTGCCCACGCTGGCTGGTGCGGGGGCGCTTCGCTCCAACGTCCGTGACATGCTTGCTTTTCTTGCTGCGAACATCGGCCCGCCCACGTCTGAGCTTGAGCGCTCGATGCACGCCAGCCATCAGGTACGGGAGAGTGCCGGTATGAGTAGGAGTATAGGGCTTGGCTGGCTCGTTCGGAGCGTCGATGAGCAGAGGATTGTCTGGCATAACGGGAGCACAGCTGGTTTTCGTACGATCATCGCTTTCGATCCTGATGCGCAGGTAGGGGTGATCGTCCTTACCAACTCGGCGCACGGCGCCGATGACATCGCTTTTCATTTGATCAATCCGGAACTGCCGCTCGCGCCGCCCCCAACACCTCCACGCGAGCGCGATGAAATCGCTGTCGCAGAGCACATTCTTCAGACCTACGTCGGCGAATATCAGCTCTCACCAAGTTTTTCGATCACCGTCACGCTGGAAGATGGAGCCCTGTTCGCTCAGGCCACAGACCAAAGCAGGTTTCCGATTTTCGCGGAATCTGAGACAGAGTTCTTCTACAGGGTTGTTGATGCACAGATCACCTTCGAGCGGGACGAAAACGGAATCGTGACGGGCATGGTCTTGCATCAGGCGGGACAGAACATACCGGGGCAAAAAGTGCGCTGACGCTGCGCGCGACCTCATCCCGTAATTGAGTAGCAGCGCATGTGTCGTCCTTACGAGTTCGTCTAATGGGGTTGACGGCACACCACCATCAAATACATACGTTATGATTTGGGGTGACAATCTGGTGAGATTCGTTGGACATCCAACTTTGACAACGTGAACGTTGAGTTCGATGCACCTGCCACTATAAAAAGCGCCAGTTCTTAACGCGGAGCACCATGTGATCACAGATAATCATAAAGAAATAGAAAACCTGTTTCACGCCATCGGCGAAACCTTCTCCAGGCTCGACTTCGACGCCTGGCTCGCACTTTTCACCACACCTAGAACCATCATATCCAAAGGCAATATTTTCTCATCCGCCTCAACCGAAGAAACCCGCAATAAAATGATGCCTGTGTTCGACAGCCTGCGCCAACGCGGTTTTACCCACACCCGTCTCGACAAATGCAACATCAAACTGCTCGGCAAAACCAACGCCATGGTCAGCACCGTCTGGACCCGACTCGACAGCAACGGCGACGTCATCGAAACACTGGGCGCTACCTACACTCTGGTGCTGACCGACGATGCCTGGAAAGTCGCCGTTGTCATGTCACATCGCGCCGACGTGATGGCGATTCCGGACCAGAGTCAAGACTCGTAGTAAGCCACAAGCCGGTTCATGCCCAGCACGTGTGGCTCGACTCTTTCCAGGAATTCCGCGAGTTCCTGCCCGTCAGCCAGCGACGGCTCCAGATTCAGCGCCAATACCCAGAAATAATAATGGTGCCGACCGTGACCGGGTGGCGGCTTGGGACCACCATAACCGATGCTGTCAAAATTATTCAGCCCCTGTGCGTAGTCCGTGCAACCCTGTGGCAAATGATTCACTTTGGGCGGAATGTTGTAAACCAACCAATGCACAAAGCCGTAATTACCTGTTGTCGAGATCAGAGGGGCATCCGGATCGTGACAGAATATCGCCAGTGACTTTGTGCCCTCGGGCACCTTGCTCCACGTCAGCTCTGGCGACACATTGCCACCGTCATGGCTGTGCCTGTCATCGATACGCTCACCCTGTTTCAGGTCGTGACTGGTCAGTTTCATGTCTGAAAGTGCAAATGTCATGAGGACTCCTTTATTGTCAGATTGTGATCGTGGAATACTTGAATATTACCTTACGGAGACCGGTCCGCATGTTCAAGCGTAAACTGTACCTGTTTGCCGGGGCATCCAGCGTGGCCTTGGTCGTCGTCCTGCTGGCCGCCGCTGTATCCGCGCAGATTACCCGCCAGAACCTCTCACAGAGCACCATGGCCCAGACTCTGCTGATAGAACACCAGCAGCTGTCCAGCATCTCCTACCGCCTGTTCAAGCAGCTCACCGACGGACTGATTTTTGGCCAGACCGCCAATCAGGCCGAGGTTCGCAACAAAAAGGAGCAGATAGATGAGTCACTCAGCAACATCCGGCGTCTGGAACTGACGCAGCGTGAATCGCTGGGTGCAGAAGCGACCCGTGGCAGCGTTGAAGACACCGAAGACCTGGCGCTGCTGATTACGCAGATTATTGAAGAATTCCAGTCAATCGCTGCAAGCGGCAGTGATGTGCCCCTGAGCCGGCAGGAAAGGGTGAGAACCCTGCTTGAGGTGACCATCGATAACCAGTTCCGCGAAGCCATCAATGATGCCGTTTCGCGTCAGAGCAATGTCGTGGCTGCCATCAATGCCCGCATCGACACGCTGAACACCGCCATTGTCTGGTTTACCGCTGCCTTCGGTTTGCTGGGACTGCCACTGATCGTGCTGGCCTGCCGCTGGCTGATCAATCAGCTCTATCCTCCCTTGCAGACCATCTCCAGCGGCGCCGAGGCGCTGGCACAGGGCAACTATGACCACCGTCTGCCAGACACGCTGGATCAGGAGTTTCTGCCCATCGTGCAGTCCTTCAATTCCATGGGACGGCAACTGCAGGAGCACAAGCTCATGGCAGAGCGCTCACGCAAACAGCTTGAGTTCGAAGTGGAACAGCGCACCAAAGAACTGATGGACGCGAATAACAAGCTGACTGACATCGATAATCGCCGGCGTCAGTTTCTGGCAGATCTAAGTCACGAGTTACGCACCCCGTTGACAGTCATCCGCGGTGAGGCTCAAGTGACCCTGCGCCAGCCTATCGTTACTGAAGACGCCAGCCGGCAAACTCTGGAGTCCATTCTTAGCCAGGCCGTCGGACTCAGCCGGCTGGTCGATGACCTGTTACTCCTGGCACGTGCCGATTCCGGCCAGCTGGTAATTGAGCCGCAGTGGATTGACATGGCCAGCTGGTTGCGACAGCAGACTGAACACTGGCAACGGCTTGCACCGACCCACCGTATAGAAATGGAATGGGCCTTTGATGACGAGGGGGCGCAGCTCTACGGCGATGAACAGCGTTTGACACAGGTCATTGCCATTCTTGTCAACAATGCCGTTAAGTACAGTGACCCGAATACCCGTGTCATGGTTAAGGCGTCACAGTCCGCCACTGACTTCAGGATCTCCGTGATTGATCAGGGACCCGGGATTTCTCCCTCCGATCTGCCTTATATCTTCGAGCGATTTGTCAGGATCAACCGTTCCATTGAAGGTTCGGGACTCGGCCTGGCGATCGCACGTACCATCGCCGAAGCCCATCATGGCGAGCTGAGCGTTGAGTCAGTCGTCGGCAGGGGATCAGCCTTTACGCTGACACTGCCCAGGGAGCCGCAGCCATGAGGGTGCTGATAGCCGATGACGAGCGATCCCTGCTTAACTTCATTGCGCGCGGGCTTGGCGCGGAAGGTATTGAATGCACGACGGTCAACCAGCTGCACGAGGTCAGCATGCAGGCCTATCAGCAGCAACCGGATGTCATCGTGCTGGATCGCATGTTTGCCGATGAGGACAGCCTGCTGGAACTGCCGGCGATTCTGAAGCGTTCGCCGAAGAGCAGGGTGCTGCTGTTGACCGCACTGGATGACGTCGCTGACCGAGTTGCAGGACTGCGAGCCGGCGCGGATGACTACCTGTGCAAACCCTTTGATTTTGACGAATTGCTGGCCCGTGTGCAGGCACTGGGACGACGCCTCGATGCACCGGCGCAGGAAAGCGGCGATATCATTCAACAGGGCGCGATTACGCTGGATATTGGCAGCCGACTGGTGGTCCGCGACGGTGAGGAGATATCCCTGACCAGTCTGGAATTTGATCTGCTGATGTTCCTGATGCAGAACCACGGCAAGGCTCTTTCCCGCGAGCGCATTCTCAACAAGGTCTGGGGGCATCAGTCCGAGCCCCTGACCAATATCGTTGATGTCTACGTCAGCCGGCTGCGACAGAAGCTTGACAGCCCCCCACCAGCTGAATCCATGATCCAGACGGTGAGGGGGCTCGGATACCGCTTCCGGGCATTACATGGGTGACAGCAGCGACGGATGCGTCACCAGGTTGCGCACGCCGTGTGCCTGGGTCTCCTCAAACACATTGTCATTACACCATTCCCCGACCGTTTCGATGTCGACAAAGGCAACGTTGGGCCGGACGCTCCAGCTGACCAGCAAGGGCGAACCATTTTCATTGTAGGCAGGACCCGTTGTTGATCCGGCGTATTGAATCGGCGTGCCAGTGTCAGTAGGAATGTTCAATGCCTGGTGATAGCCATTGCGCTCACCGATGGCCGCCAGCTCATTGAAGTCCAGCGCCGAGCGATCATTGACCAGCACCAGTACCTGTCCTTCCACACGCAACTGCGGGTTCATGGTGTTGTCATTCAGGCAGGCGCCCAGTGTAGGGCCTGGATTGATCTGCGCGCTGCTGAACACATAATGTACTTCAATGGTATCTCCCGGCATCAGGGACTCGTTATTGGTGGGGCAGATGTTCCCCGTGATTGGTGCCAGCTGGCTGGCAGCCAGTTCGCCGTCATAGAGAAAACCGGTGTGATTGCCGTGGCCGTCGCCGTTACCGGCATAGACAGTGAACTCCCCACCTTTGTGCTCAGCATTCTTGTGGAAATGGATGTTGCACAGGTTCAACTGCTCGTACTGCGGGGCCAGACTGAACTGACGCGTGTTCTCGCCAAGCGGGTTTGACAGATCACGAGGCGACTGCGGACCGAAGCCTTTGCCAGCGGTATTCTCCAGCAGTTTCTGATTCTGTTGCTCGATAACGCTGTCGGCGACGGCTGCGCCGTTGTCATTGGCATACACTGCCAGGGAAGCTGACATGCTGATAATGCCAGCCATTGCTGCCATTGATTTCATCTATTCACTCCTGCTGTGGATTAAGTGGCCCCAAAGGTAGTGAAAGATTCCGAATTGATAATGAATTAATTATTAAAAGTTTATGAACAGCGTGGTGGCAGGTGATGACCAGACTGGCGGCCGACAACGCCAACGTCCACTGGGTCGACATCACCGATAGAGACGAAGAGTTACGCCAACAGAGTATCGACCCCGAGCGGGCGCTGCGAGAACTCCACGTCAAAGATGCCAACGGGCAGATTCACATCGAAATAGATGCCTACCAGCTATTGATGCGCCGCGCCCCCATTCTGCGCCCAGTGGGCTGGCTGATTGGTCTGCCCGTGATCAAACCCATCCTTTCCAGGCTGTACCGGCGCATGGTGGATAAACGATTGGAACGCACCGGGCGAGGGTAAGTACCACCCCTAAGCGCTATCCCGGACAGGCTTGACCCAAATCAAAAGCAGCGCGAGCACCAGCAGGTATTGTGGGGGTAGCTAACACAACCCAGACCGCGACCTTTTACATGCTTGCCTGGAATTCACCCCAATGTCCGTCACTGTTTATCTGCTCGCCATTCTCGTCATCACTGTGATTGTATTGTTTGACCGGCGACTGCTCGATCATCGCGCAGACCTCAACACCATGCATGAATTGCTGGCCTCGCAGCCCGCAAACCCTCCCGTCTTTACCCCGGAACGGGTTGCTGACCTGCCTGATCCTGCTCGACGTTACTTCCTGTACACCATTAAATCGGGCACGCCGCTGCTGAAGGTAGTCAACATCACCATGGCAGGGCGCTTTGGCATGGGCACCAAAGACAAACCCAATTACCTGGACTTCACTGCGACTCAAGTCCTGGCAATGCCGGCCGGATTCGTCTGGAAGATGCGTGCACGGCGCGGTGCCATGGTCTTGTCTGGGTCCGACAGTCAAAGCTGGACACGTTTCTGGCTGATGGGTTTATTGCCAGTCGCCCGCATGGGGGGAGACCCCGATCATACCCGTTCAGCCTTTGGTCGTTATGTCGCCGAAGCCGTCTTCTGGACACCTGCCGCGTTGTTGCCTGGTCCCGGCGTGGTTTGGGAGGCCCTGGCAGCTGATCGTGCACAGGTAACCGTCGAGTATCAAGGGCTGACTCAGGTTGTAGAACTGACCGTGAGCGAGAATGGTCAGCCGATTCAGATCAGGTTTGATCGCTGGAGCAATGCTAATCCCAGGAAACAGTATCAGCTGCAATCGTTTGGCGGTTATCTATCTGAATTTCGCGATTTTGGCGGTTTTCGTCTGCCGACACACCTTGAAGCAGGCAATCACTTTCAGACTGAACAGTACTTTCCATTTTTTGTGGCGGACGTGACTGAGATTGAGTTCGAGCATGGCTGACACGGATTATGCCTGGCTTCAATAACTCCGCAACCCCGGCAGCGGCGCCCGTCGCGTCGCAAACGCTGGCTGTTCAGTCAAACTGACACTGTGCTGCGCCACACCGGCTGCCGGCACCTCCACAGTAAACTCTGTCAGTTCCTGCCCGACACCTAAACCCTTGTGCCACATTCTTGCCGTGTAAGTTCCTGCCGGCAGATCCACAATTTTGCCTACACCTTCCATATCGCTGATGGCCATCAGATGCGACTCGCCGATATAGATATAACCGACCATCCAGTCGTGGATATTGCATCCAATCGTGACAACGCCCGGTGTTTCAAATACCACAGGGGCGGCCGGGTCGCCGGTGTAAAGTGGCAGTTCAAATCTTTTTGTCGGCGAGAAAGAGTAAACGTGGTGATGCACATCATCACTGTTTGGAAAACTGACCGAGGTACCAGCAACAATAGCAATCACCGGCTCGACAAACTCTTTGTTGATCTGATCAATGACAGCCGACTGCGGCCAGTCAGCCGGCTGTGGCAGGCCAGTGTTGATCAGCTCGACAACGGCACCCTCGACAGGATTACCCGCTTCATCGCGAATTAATACCTCAAGGTCGCCTCCATATGCTGCGTGGCTCAGGCTGAGCATGACAGCAATCGACACACCAGTTTTGGTACAGGCCATGATCAGAACCTCTTCAGGTAATCGAGATGAACGCGCGTTTCCCGATAACGCACACCCGCATCAGCGCGTGCCAGACGACGTTCAGCGCCCAGTGACAGCGAACTGTCCATTGATAAAGGCATGCTCCATTGCAGGCCGGCGGCGTAGCGGCGCGCCTCGACGCGATACGCCAGGTATCCTCGGTCAATACCGTTATCACGGGCAATTGCCTCACCGATCCGGAGCAGGGCACTGCCAGGTCGCGCACTGGCACCCGTGTCACCATCTGTCGCGCTGAGGTGCGCACTCAGGGCATGGCTGTTATAGAGCAGGTAGTCTGCCTGAATGGTCAGTTGCTGTTGCTCCTGATTAAAAACATCAACGTCAAAAGCAGGATTCGCAAGTAATTCGCGCCGCGATGGAGCTGATTGTGCCGTCCACGACCAGCTGCCACTGAGCTGAATGTTATCAGCAATCCAGCGGCTCAATGCTGCACTGTGCGAGTGCACCGGGCCGCTTCGAACCGAGCCATCAAACTCCTGATATAACCATTGTGAGCGCAGATTCAGGCGGGGTGCTTCGGGGCCAAGACCGAATTTGTGGCTATAGCCCACAGCTACGCCAGCCGCCAGCCTGTTCATGCCGCTGGTCTGCTGCCACAGGTCACCCTGGGTGAGCAGGCCAACGCTGAACCAGTTTCCTGGCGAGGTCACAAATCGCCAGTCCCGGTTGTAGTCCACCTGCAGCAATCTATCCGAAAATGTATTGAAGTCATCAGCCGCATTGGGGACGTTGCTGTGATGTGCCAGCCGCACACTCAGAATGGCATCCGATTCTGCCGCTCGGAGGGAGCTTGCCGGCTGCAGCAACAGCACACAAAGTAGTACCACTGCACTTTTGATCAGGCTGCGATGTGGGTCCTTGCTGTCCCGATTAACCTTGATCTCCACCAGAGATTCTCCATGTCTGAATCTCAGGTATTTTGCGCCTGAACTTGTGCGCTGTCTACGCTGTATGACGCCTCAGAACTACGTAGTCACATCCCTGCGCATGTAAAGAGCATGGCTGGCGTCATAACTTACAGAATACATAACTGATAAATCCAGAATATACCCTGGGCTGAGATCATGGTTGAGACAATTCATAAACACACGGCAGTAATCATAGTGAGATCCAATACTCAGTCACTCAGTGGAGAGCCCATCTGACCACTAAGCCTCCACCGCGCCAACAAGGAGGTACTATGAAAATTTTTATTGCGTGTTTTCTGGCCCTGTTTACAACCGCCTGTGTGTCATTCAAGCCTGTAGAGCTTGGAAGCGTTCAGAGCATTACTGATACCAGCGCTTGTGGCACTCCAGTCACAGACATTTGCAAGGCCAGACTCTATGCGTCTGGCGCCTCTCAGCAATATAAAACCGCAGTGCTTGAAAACTACGATAAAAATAATGAGTACGATTCCTGGATTCTCAATCTGGTCACCCTGGGTATTGGCGCTGAAGTGGCCGAACTTCACTCAGACGTATTAAAGACATCTGCGATGGGTCTTGGTTATCAGTCTGCCAGGAAAACGTATCGAAGTATCCCGTTTCAGTTGCAGATATACACCAGTGCCATCAGTGCCACCCAGTGTGTTTACGACAACTCACAGCGACTGGAGGAAGGCTTTTCGCATTTTCAGACGATACAGAGCATTGCTTCACAGTTGAATCAGTCAAAAAATATTCTGGATACTAATCAATCGGCGATAAATCAAATTATTAGCGATCATTATGAAGAGCTTGGCTCATACAGTCAGGTCGCGGCCAGGTTAGACCGAGCTCTGGACCTGGCGGAACGATCCCTGGAGGCGCTTGAAACCGCCGACAATGAAGTTGTAAAGAGCATACAAAGAATCGAAATCACAATCCTGCAGCGCTTTAACGGCCAGCTTCCTGATATCGACACGATTACCACACAGCTTCGGACGCAGATTGCTGAGAATATTGAACTGGAAGAGGGCGGCAAGGTAAGTGAGACGCCGGCTGGCAACGTACCTCTGTTGGGTCTCGCTGATTCTCTGGACGCACGTCTTCAACAACAACTGGAAACGGCTCTCGCAGCAATGAACGCCTTGGCCAGCCTGAGAGTGGAGCGATACCTGTCAGATCTGAATCTGGTAAAAGCCTGTTCGGTGAGCGTTTAAAAATGTAGCCAGCACGTGCGTCGCCATGCCGGTATGCTAGTCTAGAGGTCTGACCGAACCACGGACCCTGCCGCGCATGACGACAGACAACGAATTCAGCACCGACCGCCGCCAGAAGCAGGCCCGGAACCTTGTGCTGATTGCATTGATCGTCGGGCTTTTGGGGACGGTGCTGGGCATTGTTTTCGGGATCTCGGCAGGCACATTGGTCGGGCCCGATTTCTGGCTGATCAGCTTGTTGGGCATCGTCACCGGGGTCCTGACGCTGCTGCTCATCCTTAAACCCACGCTAGCGACCAGCGTGATCGCCGGTTCGCTGACCATCTACTTCGCCATTCATCTGAATGCTGGCGCAATCGTCCTTTACCGTGCCACCGGGGAGATTGTGCGCCTGATCCCCTATGTCATCTGGCTCTTTCCACTCGTTATTTTTCACCATTTCACGAATTTTGGTTTTTATAAACGCGCCATCACTATCCTGGTGGGCTTGAGCCCGCTACCGGTAGCCGGGGTTGTGCTGATGGACCTGCCACAGCCTCTGTCCATTGCAACGGCAGACGCCGTCGTAACCTTTCTGTTCAGCTTCTACATCTTTGTTATCTGCTTCGGACTTTACGCGCGTCATCGTGACGCGGAAGTCCAGCGGGTGGCGATGGCTGAAGAAGCGCAGCGCAGCGCAGAGGCGCTCCGGGTTAGCGAAGAGCGCTTCAGACTGCTCAGTCGGGCGACGGACGACCTGATTTGGGACGCCGATCTGACATCCGGAAAAGTCTGGTGGAGCGAGTCCCTGCTCGAAACACTGGGTTACTCAACAAAGGATGCCAGGTCCGGCCTGTATGCCTGGCGGCGCTGGATACACCCCGATGACCGTCACCGGGTGGTCAGTAAACTCATTAAAGCCATCAAAAAGGGGACCAACTGGACCAGTGAATTTCGATTGCTGTGCTCGGACGGGGAGGTCCTGGACGTTGTATCAAAAGGCGTTGTGCTGCGGGACTCAGTGGGCAAACCTGTTCGACTGATTGGCAGTACCACCGATGTCACTGAACTGCGTGTTCTGGAAAACAAGTTACGCCAGTCACAGAAAATGGAAGCGGTGGGGCAGTTGACAGGCGGCATCGCGCACGATTTCAACAATCTGCTGACCATTATCATGGGCAGTTCGGAATCCTTGGCGGACATGTTTCCCGACAACCCCAACGCGCTTGAGTTGGCCAGTCACGCCATGCTCGCTGCACAGCGCGGTGCGGACCTGACCGGGCGGCTGCTCTCATTCGCACGCCTCCAGGCCCTGGCGCCTGAACATATAAATCCGGGACAGTTACTGAGCGATATCAACGGTCTGATAAATCGAACCATATCTGCGGACATCGAGATCGTTGTCAGTGTGGCTGAAAATGTGCAGCCCATTGAAGTTGATCGCAGCCAACTTGAAAACGCCATCCTGAATCTGGTGATCAATGCACGCGACGCCATGCCCCATGGGGGGCAACTGACCATTGAAGCGTCGAACATCACGCTTGCTGCCGATGATCTCCCCTATTATGACGGCATGCAGGTAGGCGACTATGTAGTGATTGCTGTTTCCGACAATGGTATTGGCATGTCGCCGGAAACCATGGAACGGGCATTTGAGCCATTTTTTACCAGCAAAGAGGCTGGAGAAGGCTCCGGGCTTGGGCTGTCCATGGTCTGGGGGTTTGTCCGGCAGTCAAAAGGCCAGGCATTGATTTACTCGGAGGTCGGCGAGGGCACTTCCGTAAAACTCTACTTCCCGGCGGCTAAAACCGCGCAGGCCCGGGCCACTACTCCGACCACGAATGACAGACTGACCGGCGGCACTGAGCGTATCCTCGTTGTTGAGGACGACAAACTGCTGCGCGAGCAGGTTGCTGTTCAGCTTGCCGATCTTGGTTACCAGGTCAGACAGGCTGCATCCGCCGATGAAGCGCTGATGCTCATGAATGATGGGCAGACAGTCGATCTGCTGTTCACCGATGTTGTGATGCCGGGTGGCATGAATGGGAAGCAGCTCGCCGATGCCGCAAAATCGCTACAGCCTGGAATCAGGGTGCTGTTTACCTCCGGTTACGCCGAAGATGCGATCGTTCATCAGGGCCGTCTGGACCCGGGTGTGGATTTGCTCGGCAAGCCTTATCGACGGGCTGAGCCGATGAGCAAGATTCGCGAGGTACTGGACAGGGAGTCGGATTAAGCACCCGGTCAGGTACTAATCCGGGCGCCGCCAGGCAACGGCACCCGGATCATTACAACATCAGGCCAATCGCAGCGGCAGGCGCGTAAACGTCCTTCCAGTCACAGCTGCCAGCGCATTCGCCACCGCCGGTGCAATCGGCGGCGTGCCTGGCTCACCCACACCTGAAGGTGCATTGGTGGATGGGACGATATGCGTCTCTACCACCGGCATCGCATTCATGCGCAACACACGATAGTTGTGGAAGTTGGTCTGATCCACATGACCATCTGTCAGTGTCACCTCATCCGCCAGCGCTGCCGACAGACCGTAAGCAATGGCACTTTCCACCTGTGCTTTTACGATGCTTGGATTCACCGCGATACCGCAGTCAATTGCTGCGACCACCCGTTCAACCTTGAAATTGTTGCCATCAACAGAGACATCGACGATCTCTGCCACGGTTGAACCAAATGAGGTATGCACGGCCACGCCACGACCCCAGCCTTCCGGCAATTCAGTCGTGCCCCAGCCCGCTTTTTCTGCCGCCAGTTTCAGCACTGCGGTTTCGCGTGGATTGTTTTTTAACAGTTCCAGGCGATAGGCTACCGGGTCTGCACCCGCTTTTCGTGCCAGCGCATCAATAAACACTTCCTTACTGAACGCCGTATGCGTGTGACCCACCGAACGCCACCACTGTACTGGCACACCCACCTGGGGTGAATGCAGTTCTACTTGGCGCTCTGGCACCTCATAAGCAAACTCGGTCAGACCTTCCACTGAGGTATTGTCAATGCCGTCTCTGACCATCATCGCTGCCATTGAGGTGCCAGCCATGATGGACTGTCCGGCAATACGGATCTTCATCGCGTTGGGTTTGCCCGCAGCATCCAGCGCGGCAGACAGCTTGTGCACATAGGCCGGGCGATAATATCCCGCCTGCATATCATCCTCTCGCGACCACACCAGCTTTACGGGCGTATTTGGTACCTGGCGCGCAATTTGTACCGACTCCAGCACATAGTCTGAGGCCGGGTTGGCGCGGCGACCAAAACCGCCACCAGCAAATACCGTATGGATGGTGACCTTGTCACCGCTGGTACCGAGCAGCTGAGCAATTGCTGCCTTGTCACTGGTGGGTGACTGACAGCCATACCACATTACCGCTGAATCGCCGTTGACCTGCGCAACGCAGTTCATCGGCTCCATCTGTGCGTGCGCCAGATACGGATACTCAAACATCAGCTCTGTCACATCTGAAGAGGCCGACAGCACTGAATCCGGATTGCCATGCGCTTCGGCAATAGCGCCGGGTGTTTCCACCAGTTCACGATACTGCGCGAGGATGTCACCGGAGCTGCGGGTTTCCGCGTCACTGGCATCCCACTCAATCTGCAGCAGCTCGCGTGCCTTTATTGCGGTCCAGTAATCACTGGCCACCACCGCAACGCCACTGTCGATCTCAAACACCTGCTGCACGCCGCGGCGGGCAAGGGCAGCGCTGGCGTCGAAGGAGCGTACTGTGCTGCCAAAGCGGGGCGGGTGTGCCACGACTGCCGTCAGCATGCCCGGCAGTTTGACGTCCTGCGTGTAGATGGCGGTGCCATTGTGTTTGCCGACATCCTTGCGCAGCGTATTGTCCTGGCCGATCAGCTTGAATTCGCCAGGCGTTTTTAAGGTCAGTGAGGCTCTGTCCGGTGTAGGCTGCTGTGCCGCTGCAACCGCCAGCTCGCCAAAGGTGGCTGAATGATTACCGTGTGACACGACACCGTTACTGACCGTGATCTCACTGGCATCGACTTGCCACTGTGCCGCAGCTGCTGCAACCAGCATGGCTTTAGCGGCCGCGCCAGCCTGGCGCATCTGCATGAAGCTGTTGGCGATGGCGGTGCTGCCGCCGGTACCCTGCTGACCCATCAAAAGGTTGGCATATTTGGTGACATCCGCCGGTGCGTGTTCACAGACCACCTGGCTCCAGTCCGCATCAAGTTCTTCGGCCACGCAGGTGGCGAGACCGGTATACACACCCTGGCCCATCTCCAGATGTTTGATCAGCACCTTGACGGTGTTGTCCGGGCTGATGCTGACAAAGGCATTCATCTCCAGGGCGGCATCTGACGCCTGCTGGGCGAGAGCGGACGGTGCAGAAAAACTGACTCCCAGCATCAATCCGGCAGACGCTCCGGCACTGACTTTCAGGAAGCTGCGACGGCTGCTATCGGGCACTGCGGTGTCGGTTTTCAGAAAACGTCTGATATTCATTATGCAGTCTCCGCAGCGTTGGTGAATTGGGCCGAGGCCATCTTGATACCGGCCTTGATACGCGGGTAAGTACCGCAGCGGCATATATTGCCGGACATGGCGGCATCAATGTCGGCGTCGGTCGGGTTGGGGTTTTGCTCCAGCAGTGCCGTAGCAGACATCACCTGTCCGGACTGACAGTAACCGCACTGTGGAACCTGCAATTCCACCCAGGCCTGCTGCACGGCTTTTGCCTGCGGTGACTGCAGGCCCTCGATGGTGGTGATGTTCTTGCCGACCGAATCAGCCACGGTCATCACACAGGTGCGCGTGGCGACTCCGTCGACATGGACGGTGCAGGCGCCACATTGCGCCATGCCACAGCCGAATTTGGTGCCGGTGAGGTTGAGATGATCGCGCACCACCCATAGCAAAGGCATGTCTCCTTCGACGTCAACCTCGTGGGATTGACCATTGATTGTTAACAGGTAGGCCATACGTCCTCCGCAGACTTTTCAGGAACTGTTCAGAAATTTATAGGGATCGTTCGACATTAAAAGCCAAACTTGACAAATAGTCAAATTCTGTAAAGATGTCATTCCATGACAGCACCTGCAATGGACCAACGGGAAATCGATATCGTGGACGCCGCCATGCGAGTGGTGCTTCGCTATGGCATGGCACGCACCACGATGAGCGACGTTGCCCAGGAGGCCGGCATATCCCGGCAGACTCTGTATGCCATCTTTTCGAGCAAGGACGAGCTGCTGCGTGCCATCATCCGGCACCTGGCCAACCGCACCGTGGCGGAAATCGAGGCGGAATTTGCCCGTACCAGCGACCTGGGCGAGCGGCTGGACGCGGTGATCTGGCAGATAGCCGGGCGAAGCTTTGAGCTGCTGCGTGCGTCACCGGATGCAGACGATATTGTCAGCGGCTTTAACGCTGCCTGCAAAGAAGAGCTTGAGCGCAATACCGCCCGTTATCGCACGTTGATCGAAGCGATGCTGCAGCCATATTCAGAGCGCATCAGCGGCACTGGCATGAGCGTGCCCGCGCTGGCTGACTTCATCCAGAAGTCCACCTTGACGCTTAAGCATGAGGCCACAGACATGGCTCATCTCAAAACGCTTGCCAGTTCACTGAAAGCCCTGGTGCTGCAGGTGGCACGACCTGCAAATTAAGACCGCTCGCCAGTCGATATGACTGATATACAATGACCGGACGAGCGCGGGCAGCCTGTTGGCGACAGCCACTCAGTTGCCAGTCCCCGTTTACAAGAAAAACAGCTATCTGGGAGACGTGTCGTGATCAGCATGTATTCAAGACTTCGCCTGCGAACATTGCCATCCATCTTTGCCCTTCTATTTGCCGCCTCTAGCAGCATGGCTGCGGAGATACCCACGGTCACCCGCCTGAATGACGGCCCCATCATCACGCAGCACATGGATTCCCGAATGGGCTACAACGTTCAGGGCCCGTCGCTGATCAAGGTGCCTGACTGGGTCGAAAATCCGCTGGGTGAGTACTATATGTATTTTGCCGATCATCGCGGCACCTATATTCGTCTGGCGTACGCCGATGACCTGCTGGGTCCGTGGACAACGCACGAACCGGGTTCCCTGCAACTGGCAGAATCTTTTTTCCCGGAGACGCTGGAAGAGGGTGCCGCCGCAAACGCTTATGCACACATCGCGTCGCCCGACGTACATGTACGCGATGATCTGCAGCAGATTGTGATGTACGTGCATGGCCGCGACGCCCGCGCCTTTGATTCAGCCACCTCGCAAGGGCTGTCCGCCCAGGTCACCCGACTGGCAACGTCCACAGATGGCATCAACTTTACCGGCCATCCTGAAATTCTGGGGCGACCCTATTTTCGCGTGATCCAGCACGGCGACTATTACTACGGTCTGGCCATGCCGGGTTATCTGTATCGATCACAAGATGGCATTAGCAATTTCGAAGAAGGTCCGCGCCTGTTTAATGATGACATGCGTCATTCGGCGTTATTGTTGAGGGGCGATACCCTGTATGTGTTCTGGACACAGGTCGGCCACGCCCCCGAGCGCATTCTGATGTCGACCATCGAGCTAGATGGCGACTGGATGAGCTGGCAGGAGTCGGAAGCCATTGAGCTTATGCGCCCCGAGACCGACTGGGAAGGTGGCAATCTGCCAATTGAACCCTCAACGCGCGGGCATGCCGAAGGCGATGTCAACCAGCTGCGCGATCCGGCCATTTATGAGGCAGACGGTGAAATCTATCTGCTGTATTCGGTTGCCGGTGAAAGTGGGATTGCCATCGCCAGGTTGGAGTTCTGAGGCTTGCCTGCCTCGCCACGATCCAGAATAATCAAAGTGGCGACTCCAGCACCGGCCAGCTACGTTAATAGGGATGACTGATACATGATGAGCACTAGCGTCCAAACAGTATACGCATTCTTTATTATGTTGCATCTGGTCAGTTCCGCCAGCGCAGCAGAACAACCCTACCAGCATGCCGATGAGCAGATTGGCACCGTTCGTCAGGTCTACGATGGCAAACTGTATCCTGATATTCAGGTCAACACCTTCCGCAATATTGACCGTCTGTTTCCCACACGCACCGTGGCACGTGGCGATTCGGTCAGCGCGATACCTGTGAGCGATCAGCCACTGCAGGATTTCTCTTATGTGGTAGATGGTCAGACTTATGACCTGTACGACGTGCTGGCGATGAATCGCGTCAGCGGCATGCTGATCATCAAGGATGGGGAAATCCTGTTCGAAAAATACCTGCTGGGCAACGATGAACACACACGCTGGATGTCCATGTCGGTGGTCAAGTCGATTACCGCGACCCTGATAGGCGCCGCCATCCACGACGGCTTTATCAGCGATATTGACGATCCGATTGTGGATTACCTGCCGCGTTTTGAAGGCACTGCCTATGATGGCGTCACGGTCAGAAACCTGCTGCAGATGAGCTCAGGCGTGGACTGGAACGAGACCTACACTGATCCGACGTCTGATCGGCGCCGCATGCTGGAGGCGCAGATCAGTCAGCAGCCGGGGGCAGTTCTGGATTTGATGGCCTCCCTGCCGCGGGCAGGGGAGCCTGGCACAATCTGGAACTACAGTACCGGTGAAACCCAGTTGGCGGGTGCGCTGGTGCAGGCCGCTACCGGGATGCCGGTAGCCGACTACCTGTCACAGAAAATCTGGGCCAAAGCAGGGATGGAGGCGGACGCCAACTGGTGGCTGCAATCGGAAGACGGTCTGGAAGTCGGTGGCAGTGGTCTGTCGGCCACGCTGCGTGATTATGCCCGCTTTGGGCTGTTTCTGCTCAACGACGGTGTCATCAACGGTGAGCGGGTGTTGCCTGAAGGCTGGGTAGAGGCTGCCAGTACCCGCAAAGTGGTAGGCGGTGAGACGGTGCCTTATGGGTATATGCTGTGGCCATTGCATGGCAGAAGTTATGCTGCCGAGGGCATTTTTGGTCAGTACGTGTTTGTGGATCCGGACAAAGACCTGGTCGTGGCCATCTGGAGCGCGCAACCCAAGCCGCTTAATCGTGCCGGCCTGAATGAATACGTGTTTCTGCGTGCCCTGTCTGATTATTTTGAGTAACAGGTTTGCCCAATTTGGCTGCTCCCCTGCATAAAGCTCAATGGCTGGCTGATAAATCCTCGTAGTGCGGCCATGACGCTCTGTCGCAACAGGCACAAAGCACAGGAAATGCATGTTAATCTGATATTTTCCTGGCAGTGCCGCTCTTAGCTTGGCATTTCGGAATGTTCGAGTAGTAAGTCAGTGGCCGCATCTTCAATCATCCAGCGCTGAGCCTGGCAAAAGGCATCAATGCGGATCAGCTGCGCAGGTGGCAGCAACACCGCCAATACCTCCGGTCGGCTGAGCCGCCAATGCTTTTCCAGTTTGAACCACTGCTTAATAGCCAAAGGGCGTCTGGATCGCTTTTTAACCGTGCAGCGACAAATACATCGGCGCGTTTAAACTGATCAGTAGCAGGGATGATCATATTATGATCAATGATGAGATTTTCGTATCCACCGCGGACGGAGGTCTGGGGCATGCAGTACTCTGTGATTTCACCTGACTCGGTAACTTCTGTGGCCTGCGCCAATCCAGAAATAGTGCTTGCAAAGGATATAGCGACCAGACAGGCTCGCTTAATGTTCACATTCATGATGTTTCTCTCCTTGATGACCTTTCCTTGTGATTGAGTCACGCTTAGAATCTCACAAAGTCCGCTGCGAATCGTGTGACCTTTATCACATGAATCCAGATGCTATCCGTGTTCCTCACCAACAATACTTTAACTCTTAAATAACAGGTGCATTGTGAAAGGAAGCTGTCTGTGCGGCACAAGCCGATACGAAATAAACGCCCTGGCGGGTCCCATCGTGCATTGTCACTGCCTGACCTGCCAGAAGGCTCACTCCGCAGTATTCGCCACAACGGCACGCGTGAGCCGCAGTGATTTTCGCTGGCTGGCGGGCGAAAGTGAATTAGGGTCGTTCGAGTCTTCCCCAGGTAAACGTAGATGGTTTTGCAAAAACTGCGGCAGCCAATTGATGGCCGAGTGGGCTGATCGCCCAGAGGTGATAGTAAGAGTCGCAACACTGGATGAGGACCCAGGTGCGGTCCCTAAGGCGCATATCTGGACTTCACACGATCGCAGCTGGTTGGCGATCGATGGGGATATTCCTGTGTATCATGAGAAACCCTGAGCTGCGGCATCGACACGCGTCAGATTACGAAATGTTCACGCAATGAATATCACCCTGCGCCCAGCCAACACTGGCGACTTGCCCACATCTGCCATGGAGCGGGCCATACTACAAACGCAAAACCCCTGACCACAAAGGCCAAGCCATGCAAAGAGTCTATTCCCACGAGAACATGATGATTCTTTCATCTGCCAAGAACCTGCTCGAACTCAATGGCATCGATTGTTTCGTAAAAAACGAATACCACGCCTCTGGTGGTCATGTTGGTTTGAATGCCGTTCCTGTTGAACTCTGGGTTTATGACGATCAGTCAGCAGACAATGCAATCTCTATCATTGAGAAAGAGCTCAATCAGATTGGCGATCTCCCCGACTGGCAATGCAGGCACTGCTCGGAGTGGAATGCCAGCACATTTGAGACCTGCTGGAAGTGCCAGGCCACGCCGCAGTAATTCTTCAATCGCCCGCCGCGGGCTGTCCGGTAGAATTCTCTTTGTGTCGAATTCCTCCGTGTTCATTCGACTGGAGTCAGATCAATCACGATTTCCTGAGGAGAGTACCTGTGAAAATTACCATTGAAACCCTGGTCAAGGCTAAACTGGACACTGTCTGGGATGCCTGGAATAACCCGGACGATATCAAACAATGGAATGCGGCATCAGACGACTGGCACACGACACGCAGCACTGTTGATTTGCGCGTGGGTGGCAGTTTTCTGTCGCGCATGGAAGCCAAAGACGGCAGCTTCGGCTTTGACTTTGAAGGCACGTACACTCGCATTGTGCCGCACGAGCTTATCGAGTACAAAATGAGTGATGGCCGCGAGGTTACCACAACGTTTATTGATACTGCCGACGGTGTGCATATTAATTCAGTATTTGATGCGGAGTCAGAGAATCCACCTGAGATGCAGCGGGATGGCTGGCAGGCAATTCTGGATAATTTTGCAAGGCATGCGCAGTCACTTGTTTAGCCAGGCGCCCGAATGCGAAACACCAGAGGATATCAGGGTTGGCACTATAATCATCAGGAGCTACTGCCAATGAAACAAAACAAGCAGCTTGTACTCGACTTTTATGAGGCTGGTGCGCGGGGTGACACAGATGCTTGCTTCGCGCTTCTGTCGGATGACATCAGCTGGACCAACATCGGTTCTACCCGTTTCTCTGGAACGTTCCAGGGCAAGCAGTCGCTTGCGGAAAACCTTCTGGGCCCATTGTTTGCTCAACTCAAAGCAGGAATATCCACAAAAATCGAACGGCTGATTTCGGAGGACGATATCGTTGTCGCGCAGACAGTCGGTACCGCAGAAACCGTGGATGGACTGCCGTACAACAATAGGTACTGTCAGGTCATCAGGATTAGTGACGGGAAAATCGCATCAGTGACAGAATACATGGACACGGCATTGATCGACTCTATTTTCGGGAAAACCGACGACCATTAATTCGGCGAGCTGCCAGGCCACTATATCAGCAAGCCTATTAAGGATTATCTGTGATGATCGTAAAACGTGTATCGATGGCACTTCTAGTGTCCATGTTAGTCGCCTGCGGTGCCGGAGAAGAGAGCGCCAGGACAATCCATTCAACCGATGCCGTCTACCCGGCCGTCGGGCCGTACTCACAGATGGTACAGACGGGCAATCTCTACTTCCTGTCTGGCGTGATCCCGCTGAACAGTGAAGGGAGTTCTGTTGTGGGAGATGACATTGAACAGCAGACGCGCCAGGTCTTCGAACATATCACCTCAATGCTCGAATCGCAGAGTCTTTCACTGGCCGATGTGGTTATGGCAACAGTCTATATGACAGACCTGGGTGAGTTTGCAGCGATGAATGGTGTTTACGGCGAGTATTTTTCCGAGGCGCCTCCAGCCAGAGCGACTGTTGGGGTGGCCGAGTTGCCAAGAGGGGTGAAAATTGAGATCTCTGTCATCGCCAGCCGGTCGCCCTAGGGTTCGGACTGGCGCGAAGAGTCCAACAAAAAAGGCCTGGTGCAATTTTGCGCCAGGCCTTTGTTCATAGCGGGGTGACCCGCTCTTTTAGCAGCTGTGCAGTTTTAAGGCACACGTGCCGCACGTATTTCAATTTCGATCAACCAGCCATCAACGACCAGATCTTTGATCTCCACGAAAGAACGCACGGGCTTCATCGGGTTCTCTTCGGTTCCGAAGAACTGACGGTAGCCGCGATTGAAGCCGTCAAAATCTACCGTGCCATTGTCACCGGCGACGCCAAAAGCGCGTACCTGGATGATGTCGGACATTGACCAGCCTTCTGCTTCCAGCGTTTCCTTGAAGCCGTTGAAGGTATCAATGGTCTGCTGTTCCATATCGCCCCAGGTGCCATCTTCCATCGGAGATGCGCCCGAGCCGCTCAGATACAGGAATTCGGCATTGGCGGGCACGCGGATGGTGGTGTAGAAATGGCGGCCTTCGCCTTTACGCTCAATTTCCTGCGCCGTGACCATTGCTGCTGGTGCCATAAACATCCCGCCCAGCACTGCTGCCAGAGAGAGTAACTTCAATGCTTTCATACATTTTCCTCTTATTATCCAAATTCATGTCAAATGGCCGCTAAGGTTTGTTGACCAGGCCAGACTCAAGTATGCCATTATTCGACGCCAGCTGCGCCTGTTGTTTGAGCTTACTGCGCTCGTGTCATGCTCCATTCGCGGGTGGTTCCCATGGCCGTAGCCGTGCCAGTCGCCTGATTACCGTTTACAGTGCCTGACATTTCATAAATAACGCCAGAGTCGCCACGTTCCAGCTCAAAGCTGAAGGTGGGTCCGTTGGCTGATCCATTGCTGATCGGCCAGATGCGACCGTCGCTCAACTCAAACTGACCAATCAGGGAGGTACCGTCGGCGTACAGGTCGACGACCGCGGTGACATCGCCATTGGGGCCTGACATGACAAAATTCCACACTCCATCGGCTGAGTTCTGTGCATACAGCGTGGAGCTTATGGTAGCGAGGGCGGTGACCAAGAATACAAAGATTCCGGCTTTCATGGCTGCTTTCATATTTTTTCCTGTTATTGTGTTGATTGGTGTCTATTGGCCGTGCGGGTGATTGGACATGGCCAGACTCAAGTATGCCACTAATCCACTCCCGCTTCATTGACAGCTTGATACTTTCTTGGTTATCACTGAAGGACTGATCGGCCTGGCTTCGTATCTCGTAGTCATGGCAGGCATTAAGCAACTTCCCGGGAGCATATTATCAAGGCGATACAACCCGCAAAAATCGGCGTAGGCACTTTTGTTATACGTGATGGAAAGATTCTGCTGGGCAAACGGATTGGCGCTGACGGCGCGGGTTCGTGGGGGCTGCCTGGCGGCAAGCTCGACACGGGCGAGAGAATTGAAGCCTGCGCCCGCCGCGAAGTTCTGGAAGAAACCGGACTGGAGCTGGCCCAACTTGTTAAATGCGGCTTCTCCGATGATATCTTCACAGAGACAGGCAGGCACTGGGTGACAATATATTTTGGCACGCATTGCCCGACGGGCGAGGTTATAAACCTGGAGCCCGAATTCTGTGAGCGCTGGGACTGGTTTGAGCTGGATAATCTGCCGCAGTCATTATTTCTGCCCCTGAGTAATTTCCTGAAAGACACCAATAACCGCAAAGCAGTGTCTGACCTGCTGGCGCTTCACTCATCCCCGGACTGAGCCCTGTCCAGACATTGTACTCCGCGGTCAGGTTATTGAATTGATCGATCGATCGCAGTGGCGCGGCACAACGCTTTGATTATGGGATAAGTGCGGATGACAGGATATGGGCGATAACCTGGACTTCCTGGATGCTGCGAGCAATATTGTCGCTGTTGCAGCTTCTGGAATCTACCTTACAGGGGAGTACATATGCGCCATCTCATGATGAGTCTTATCGGAATTCTATTGGCTGGTACGGTGTCAGCCCAGTCCAATACCACCACGGCAGACGGACGGGAAATCGCACCGTTGCCGCCCATCACCATCTACCACCTGGAGGCGCGTCGTTCGGAGCGTATCGTCTGGTTGATGGAAGAGCTGGGTTTTCCTTACGAGCTGGAGTTCGTGCGCGGTAATCTCGGCGCATCGTTGATGAACATCCGCCGCGCGAATCCGGAAATGCCGGTGGCACCCACGGTTATTTATGGTGATGAGATTCTGGTGGAGTCAGGTGCCATTATTGATGTGATCCTCAATCGTCATGCGCCGGACCGGCTGCAGCCACCTGTGCACAGTCCGGACTATCCCCACCATCAGATCTGGATGCACTACGCAGAAGGTTCGCTGGCTGCCCGCATGGGCATCGACTATCGAGTATGGCAATCACAGCGGCCGACATCATGATGCACTTCCCGATCAACTACACGTTCCTGATCAATGTAGTGGATCGAAGCCTGTTCCCAAACATCAATGCGTGGATGGAAAAGGTCGAAGCTCGGCCTGCCTATCAGCGTATGGCGGAAATCTCCAAGCCAGACGGTATGCCCAGCCCTCCCGAGCCGCTGCCGGACAGCGCAAGACCGCCGATTACATTGGGTAATTAAGAGGTGTGAATTCTGGACAGTCTCTGTTACTCAGCACATGGGTGACAGAGACTGTTCCAGCGATTAAAACTATTGGCGGGAACTACTCTTCGTCTTCCTCGACACTGCCCAGCCAGCCGCTTCTCAATTCAGCAGCTGTTACGCCAGCGTCCTCATTTACGTCGACCTCAAAATCTCCAATGACCGGATTCAAGGTCAGCGGCAGCGTTTTGAGGATGCCATCACGGAAGAGCGTAAACTCAACTTCCTCACCCGGACTGTAGCGTCTCAGCATTACATCCAGTCCATTGCTGATCTGCACGCCATCCAGTGCAATGAGTTCGTCGCCCGCGTTGATGCCGGCATTCCACGCCGCACCATCCAGGCGTGCGTAAGAGACTACCGGCGGGTTTCCACGGACGGGAGCGTCAATGGATACCTGCACCCGGTCTTCACTAGTGTCCTCGCGCTCCAGCACCCAGCCAATTGACGCCAGCGCCTCAGCCAGTGGCAGGGGTTGCGTGTCATAGACCCAGCCGTCCAGCTGTTCGGCAAGCGCATCGCCACCGGCTGCCGCCAGTCGCTCGCGGAAATCGGCATAGGTGAATCCGCCGCCGCCCAGAGGAAAGTCGTCATACAGCGCGGTCATCACCGTATCCAGGCTGCGCTCGCCATTGCTGATGCGACGGATCTCCAGATCCAGCACCAGGCCCAACAGGCCACCCTGGCTATAAAAGGACACGGTACGGTTAGGTTTATCGGCGGCGCGGTCGGCAC
Organism: Pseudohongiella sp. O18; assembly: GCF_021729085.1. Lineage (GTDB taxonomy): Bacteria > Pseudomonadota > Gammaproteobacteria > Pseudomonadales > Pseudohongiellaceae > Pseudohongiella. The sequence goes on from NZ_JAJSAR010000002.1 coordinate 483,226, forward strand.
CGCGATGGAAGTTTTTGGTCCAGGCTTCAAAGCTTGCGCGCGCCAGTGTGTCCTGACGGTAGCCGGGTGCGTCCACCACGCCAGTGATGGCGCTGGCCAGCTGGTCACGGTAATCGTCGACCGACACCAGGCCGGCGCGTACTGGTAGCAACTGATCGTAATAACTGGTCAGGCCTTCGGCGACCCACAGCAGCTCTGTGTAATTGATGTCCTGGTAATCGTAGCGATCGATTGAAGCTGGGCGGAAGCGCTTGACGTTCCAGGTGTGGAAAAACTCATGTGCCATGAGTCCCAGAAAACCCTGCCAGCGATCCTCGTCCCAGAATGCGCGCGGATCAGTATGGACCAGTGTGCTGTTGTAGTACTCGGTGCCGCCACCGAGACCATCGCCGCTGTGCAGAATAAACAGATAGTAGTCGGTTGGCAGACCCGTGTCTGAGGCCGCAAATACCTCAGCGGTCGCTTCGACCAGTGCCGCCATTTCACTGGCCAGACGCTCTTCATCACCATCCCAGATACCGTGGATCAGGAAATCAACCGTCATGCCTGCGGCTTCAAAGGTGACCAGATCAAACGTTCCGGCTTCTATGGGTGAGTCCACCAGGCGATCGTAGTGAGGGGCCACAAATCGACCGGAGTCCGGCTGTTCCATGCCGCTGGCGGCTCGCCAGCCATCCGGCAGGTCCATGCTGACCTCGATGGGCTCATCGCGCAGCTGGTCGGCGTACATGAATACGGCGGCCGGATTCAGGAAGGCATGATCGGCATCCACATGGCGTGTGCGGTCGGTCAGACTGTCCGCATAGACTCTATAGGTAACGACTACATCACCAGAGCGGGCATTGGGCCGGGTGACCTGCCAGGATGACTTTGCGGTCTGTTCGAATGGCAGAGCATTGCCATTGCCATCAGTGACTTCGATGCCTGAAACCGTGCCCACAAAATCCAGGATCAGATACAGGCCGGAGCGCCAGACCGGCAGGTGAAAATCCAGCGTATTGCCAGTGACATCGCTGAATCGCGCCTCAATATTGACTGTCTGCGTCGCGCGCTCGGACAGGTCTACCTGGTAGTGAGTTTCCTGTGCGCTGGCGCTCCAGCTCAGGCAGCTCAGCACCAGTGACAACATGATGGCTGTCAGGGCAGGGATGTTTGATTGCTTAAGTCTCATAGATACTCCTCCGAATGTCCCGAAGGATAACCCAAAACGGTTGATCAGACACGATAGTGAGCTCAGTTGTGCTTAAATGTTTGAGCAATGATTGGTATAACTGACCCAGAGTTAGCAGCACAATAATAATGCCAGCACCTGCCAGCGAAGGAGAGCACCATATCCGATTGAGCTGCGCTATGACGAGCAGAAATTGGCCCGTCGGGGTATTCCGGTGATTGCACCACCTGAGGTGGCCCAACGTATCCTGCGGCGCCTGCAGGAGCTTTCAGAGCCATTGGGCACGCGAATCGAAATTGAAGGCAATATCGGGGTGATTCGGCCCTGATCAGGGGGCAATGGACAAGCGGTGTGTCTGTCGAACCTGTTCAGCCATCTGCGGATCCACACCTGCCGCTTCGACATAAGCCTGCCAATTATCTACGCTGTCGCAAACCTGCCGTATCAGCGTTCTGGCACGCCTGGGTTTAATCCCGCCCAGCGTGGCCAGCGCCATCAGGTCCTCCAGCACAAAACCATCACGCTTGCCATTGATGCTCATCTGGTGCTGCGCGGTGAATTTACCCTGCGGATTGTAGGAGTAAGCTACATCAAAGGCGGGGGAGAGCCACCATTGTCCCTGAGGATTCATCAGGAAAGCGATGTTCTTGACGTGGTCGTCCTGATTTCTGGCAATGACGTTCAGACTTGCGCGCAGTAATTGCTGCTCGGCGTCTTTGATAGGGTTTTTGCAGATCTGTCGGATGGCCTGCATGGCCTGCTCATAGCTGTAGCTGCTCGGATCGTTGTAGTCGAAGTGACACAGGCCACCCAGGGACAGCATGTGAATCTTTTTGCCCTCGGCAGTCCGGTCGAAACGGCGCGTCATAAAGTGCGCCCTGCCACCTTCTTCATGCAGACGGCATTCTTTCATGTCGATGCCGGCATCTCTGGCCATCAGGTAGTAGGCATACTCCAGCCGTCCAAAACCCTGAGGGTCAGCCAGCTCACGGTCGCGGTTATTGCTGATGCCATCAAATTTCAACAGCCAGTGTTCAAAACCCTCGGGGCCGGCAAGCTGGCCAGAGCGGAACTCGCCGGTATTTCGATTCCAGAGCAGCAGGGCCTTGGCGCGGGCGCCGCCTGCCGAGGTTCCAACACGAAGAATATTCTGCAGATGGTCCTGATCTTCGGTGCTGCCATCAAGCAGCCCAGCCAACTCACCGCGTTGAGACAGCACTTTGTTGGCCAGTTTCGTCAGTGCAGCCACATCCACATGGGAATCATTATCGGCCTGCGGGCCAACCGTTGGTTCGAACTCCAGCGCGCCCATGCCGCGTCTTCCAATGTAGCAAAGTCGCTCCACCGGATTCATGCTGTTGGGCTTTCTGCCCTCAGCCGCCAGCCATGCGTCGATCAGCCGGTTGCCAAACTTGTCAGGCAGACTGTCGGCGACCAGTCCCGGCAGGTTTGAAAAACTGCCTTTGAGCTGGGGGAACTGATAAATCGCCTGGCTCAGTGGCATGGTGATGGGGCTGACTTCGATGCCAGAGTGGCGAAATGCCTCATCGTATTCAAATACGCCGAGTTCGCGTTCATCATCCCAGACAACGGCGCCAATCGTTTTTCCCCACAGCCGGACGGCAGCGCTCATCAGGGCGTCTCCTGCTCATCCCAGGACCAGGCGGGCATGGGTTTAACGGCTTTCTTGCGCGCTCGCTGTCGCGACTTGTCTTTACTGACCCGTTTGCCGGGCGATTTAATCGCCTGCATGGGAGTGATACCTGCGCGGGGGAGTATCAGTTCGAGTGAATCCGCCTGACCAAGTGCCTGCAGAAGACGAACCAGTGTTTCCAGCGAGCCGCCGTTGCCGGCTTCAAAACGGCGCAATGTGCGGACAGCGACGCCGGATTTTTCCGCCAGTTCGTCCTGGGTAATGTTTTGCTGCAGACGGCTGGCCGCGACGCGATCGCCGAGTTCTCGCAGGACTATGGCAGGAGGCGCTATTGTAAAATCTATTTTAGAGGCCATATATTGCCTTTAATATCGATAATATGCGAATAAGAGGTCAGAAGTGGCTAATAAAGATGATGTTTTAAGTGCCTGTTGATCGTGCTATTGGATGTAAATAAAAGGTCATAATATGCCTATTAATACGATATATCAATATCAAAAGGCCATATATTGCCTTTTATAAAGGTGTTTGTGAATGCTGGTGGAAAAAAGAAACATTGACACGGACCCGGTGCTATATTCGATTTTCGTCTCGAGAACGCTAATCAATCTAAGGGAATGCCAATGAAATATCGCGAACTTGCAGAATTACTGGGTGCACTTTCTCCCGAGGTCAAAGCCAGTCTGGCCAGTGATCTGGCCGAAAGTCTGGGTTCCCACACAGCCCTGCCTGCGGTGTCTGCTGATCAGGAAGTTGAGTTTCATAACCCGATCTCGGTAATGGCACTGGAAAATGAAAAGGTCCATCAAGTCCTTTACGACACAATCATGCGTATGGATATCGACATGCGTAAAGACATTCCCATGGCGTGGAATATGGTTGTTGGCGTGTCGCCTGAGATGTTGAAACACATGGGTCCAGACATCAGGACCCTGGATGCTGCTACCGCGAAGGAGATCCTGGATCTGGAAATGGACCGAGTCAGGCGATTGCTGGATGCCTGTACTGGCCTGCAGGGCTTTCTGGTATTCAACAGTATCGGCGGTGGTAAGGGCAGTGGTCTGGGTTCGTTGATTTTGGAGCGAGCGTCTAACGAACTTAAAGAGTAAAAACTGTGCTAGTGGGTCTGCGCCAGCGGCGCAGACTCTTGTCGTCCAAACTGCTCACGGTAGCGTCTGGGTGACACTCCAATCGCCGCCCGAAAGTGATGGCGCAGATTGCTTGCATTGCTGAACCCGGACAGTTCGGCCACTTTCTCTACATCATGTCGCGTGCTTTCCAGCAGCTGACGCGCGGCGTCCAGTCTCTGTGTGGTCAGCCATTCCTTGGCGGACACGCCAAATGTGTCCCTGAACTTACGATCGAACGTGCGTCTCGACATCCGCGCTTTTTCCGCAAACTCGTCGATGCCAATCGGACGGGAAAGGTTGTTCATGGCCCAGTCCAGAGATCTGGAAAACTGGCTGGGTTTCTCTGGCATTGGAGTTTCCACAAACTGGGACTGTCCGCCCTGGCGATGGGCGGACATCACCAGGCGGCGTGCCACACGATTGGCCACGCGGTAGCCGAAGTCACTGCGAATCACCTCCATGCCCAGGTCGATGGCGGCAGCACTGCCTGCTGAGCAGCCAATCTGCCCGTCGTAGACGTACAGCACGTCGTCTTCATACTCGATCTGCGGATAAAGCGTCTTGAGTTTGTCCGCATAACGCCAGTGGGTTGTCGCCTTGCGCCCATCCAGTATTCCCAGCTGCGCCAACAGGAAGGCGCCCGAGCAAAAGGTCAGGATACGTTTGTCAGAGTTGTGGGCGTTTATCAGCTCCGAACGGATGGCCTCGGGTACGGGTTTGCCGTCGGTCGACCAACTCGGGATGACGATCATGGAGTAGTCGGCAAGGCTGCTGACTGTCTTGACGGCAATGCTGACGCCGCCGGTGCCGACAATAGAACCCTCGGCGAACGACACCACGTCGCAACGATACCAGTCGTCCATTTCGGGTCGTGGCAGCGCAAACAGCTCTACAGCGCAGCCCAGTTCAAACAGTGCGATCCGGTCGTGTACCAGAATGGCCACACGATGCATTTTAATGTCTCCCTGAGTGTTTGGCTGAATATATACGAATATTGTCCTTTCAGCCAATGTCCTGATAGCTCCATGCGTTAGACAATAGCTTCGAACCGTCAGACAGGGACGGACAATCCCGAACGTAAACAGGAGGTATCATCATGTCATCAGCCGTATCCCGACCACCCGCCGCCGACAGTGCTTCAGCTCTGGCGCACTACGAGAGCCTGCTGCAGTTTGAAACAGACTGCTGGGATGTACACCATGCCATCAGCAACAAGCGGCAGGATTTTGTGCTGCTGGATGTCAGAGGTGAGGAGAGTTACCAGCAGGGGCACTTGCCGGCAGCTATTCATCTGCCGCACAGCAGGATCAGCGAGGAAACACTCGCGCAGTACCCGGCAGAGACTCTGTTTGTTGTTTACTGCGCCGGTCCTCACTGTAACGGTGCCGACAAAGCCGCAATCCGTCTGGCACGCCTGCAGCGCCCCGTGAAAAAAATGATCGGTGGTGCCACCGGCTGGCTGGATGAAGGCTTCAGCTTGGAAGTTGGTAAAAATGTCTAGCAATATTGTTGTCCGTCACGCAGAGCCCGACGACAGTCGGGCTGTACTCGGCTTAATGCAGGGGCTGGCAGAATTTGAAGGTTATGCTGAAAGATTCAGAGTCACTGAGGCAGCACTGTATGAAGGTCTGTTTGAACGACGCAGCTTCAATGTACTGGTTGCCAGCGTCGAGGGCAGGCTGGTGGGTATCCTGACCTACTATCACCTGCCATTCACTTACGACCTGACCCCTTGGGTCTACATGAAAGAACTGTATGTCGAGACGGATTTCCGTGGCGCCGGCGTGGGCAGATGTTTGATGAATAAATTGATTGCTGAGTGCAGGGCACGGGGTGGACGCAGGATTCGTTGGGACGTGCTGTCCGATAACCTGCCAGCCAAAAGGTTTTATCAAACGCTGGGTGCCCGACATGACTGCAGCTGGGAGTTGTATGCGCTGGATCTGAGTGAGGCAACTGAAGTTGGGCTTGAATTGAGATAGAGATGACAGGAAGTTGAAATGCAAATTAATGTCGCAGTGGTTAATGCGTTTGTCGATGGTGCGGCTGATACTGGTGCCGCAATGAATGGCGCAGCTTTGGAAAATACTATCGGTGGAAATCCGGCGGGCGTTGTACTTGATGCGGATAGTCTGACATCTATTCAAAAGCGGGAGATCGCCAGAAAAGTGGGCCTGTCAGAGACCGCCTTCGTCTCGAAGTCTTCGGTGGCGGACTTCAAACTGGAGTTTTTTACCCCGACACGACAGATTGCTCACTGCGGACACGCGACGATCGCGACATTCAGTTACCTGGCAGAGCAGGGCCTGGTGCCGGCCGCAAATACGTCGAAAGAGACCATTGATGGTTGCAGAGGTATCCGGATGCAGAATGGCTTTGCTTACATGGAGCAACTCAAGCCTAAGTACATTGACGTCACTGAGGACGAAACAGCCATTTTGAAATCACTGCGGCTTGCAGGCGGCAGCGTGACGGTAGCTCCAATTATCGCCAATACCGGAAACTCATTTGTCCTGGTGGGCGTTCGGGATCTGGAAACATTGAAGCGCATTCAACCCGATCAGATTTTGATCGAAGAATTGTCGGAGAAGTGGGACTTAATCGGGTTTTATGTGTTTGCGCAGGAAACCTGCCATGCCGGCAGAGATGCCTCCGCCCGGATGTTTGCGCCGCGCTATGGCATCCAGGAAGAGTCGGCCACTGGGATGGCCGCAGGGCCACTGGCCTCTTTTCTCCACGACCATCTGGGTATTCACAAAAGAGCTTTTGAAATTGAGCAGGGCTACTGCATGCCAAATCCGTCGCCTAGTTGTATCCACATTACACTTGAGAAATCGGGTACTCAAATCACGTCTCTGTCAGCAGGCGGGCGTGGCGTCTTGAGCAGAATGCTGCAGATAGAAATAGATGCGACGCTGTGATCAGAGCTCGGCGATCCATGCCACGGCAAGATGAAACGAGCCAACCTGTTTGTCTGCCAGCAGAAAGCCTATCTGTTCGACTTTTGCGGCATCAAATACGGGGCCAGGCAGGTTGCGGCCCCTAAAAACAGGCTTCAGACCGGAAAATGGAATGGGTATCTCTAGCCACTGACCCTTAACGGTATCTAAACCGAAACTGTAGGCAATTCTGGAGCCCTGGTAAGAGGCGTCCGTGTACAGCCGGAACTGGTAGCGGCGACCATCACCACGAACGCAGAGCATCAATCCATGCAGCTTGCTCAAATCCTGACGGTGCTGCCCGCGGATGGATGCAAAGCCACCGTTGTTCTCCAGCGAAATGACACCGGAAAAGTGCAGGCAGCCGTCGGCGATCTCTGGAGCGCTGTTCGAACGGCCGCCCATGACCTCATCGTCTATGGCGCGCCAGTTGGTTTGGGACACGCTATTGGAGAAGTCGAGCAGAACTGTGTCTGGTGTTTGCCTTGAGTTCATGTTGGCAAGCTACCGTCTTTGTCGACGCTTGGCAATGCAGCGATCACAGGCCTGCTGCGCCGTCAGTCAGACGCGCGGCAGCCACATCCCGAATGTTGCACTCAGCACACCGCCAAGCATAACAACACTGAGCAGAGCCACGCCGCTGGCGGTCATCAGCTTCTGAGTTGCCGACCCGTGTGCCTTTGCCCGCAAATACACTTCGAGAAAGAGCAGGGGGACTATATACGTCAGTGTATGCAACGCTGTCAAAAATGGACCGGTAAAACTCACCGGGTCAAAACCGACGGGCGCTCCGTGCAGGCCCAGCCAGGCCATCATGCCAATCCGGAACAGCCACACACCACTGACCGCCACGAACAGACGCAGGGCCCAGACACGGTGGCTTGCAAACTGTCTTCGGCGCGCAAATTTGAATGCCATGACCGCGCAGAGCAATATGATGCCGCCATTAATCATAAGCGCCGTATGTCCGAATGCACCGCCAGCTACCAGGTCAGTTCGCGTCACAATCATGTAGGCACCGCTCAGGCTCATTACGATTGCGATCAGAACATAAATACGGCCGTTCCAGCGGTGCAAAGCGGGCAGACGCCGACGAATACCCGGTAACAGCTGAAGCAAGCCACCCATTGTAATCAGCGCAGCAAACATCACATGCGTAATCACGGCGACATTGCCCGGGCCGTCGCCCTCGATGTAGCCGGCCGGCATCACCTGATTGAATCGCGCAAAATTACCCTGCAGGGTGGAACCGTAGTAGAACATAACGATATACATAGAAAATATCGCCTGTCCCAGCAGGACTGTCGCAAACCAGCATCTGGCGGCTGCATCCAAGGCCTTGCTGGCAAACACCGGGGACCGCCACCCCGAATCGAGCATCGCTTGTGATGTCATAACTGACTTTCTCCCTTGTGGTACTATCGTCCTGACTCACCACGAATGCAGGACTACGCCACCCAGTATCCGCATTGCCAGATCGTAGTCTTGCCGTTTTGGAAATCGACCAGTTTTAAGTTGACGACTATGTGGAAAATCAGCTCGCTGCCTGACGAACTAACAGCTGGAAGGCCCCGGGACGCGGCGTCAGTTGCTACCTCACTGATTTACCGCTTAAAGGATATTGAACCAGTTGTGCTGCTTTGGTGGTGTTTCGCCCTGGCCACCCTGAGTGCATCTCTCGCCCGTTATTATCCGACTGATACCGGATTTACCTACGTCGCACTAGTCATCACCGGCGCTGGTCCCTGTGCCTGGTTATGGTTTCTTAGCAGAGCACTGTTTCGTGACCGTAAACACCTGGGCGTAGGCGTATTCAGTCTGGTACCGCTTGTTATTGCTATTGAAGCCGCCGCTGCGTTGACCCCGTTTAGCGGGGCTTCCGTGTTTGCCACGGAGGCTGGTCGCATCATCCGCAATGCCGAAGCGCTGGTCTGTTTTACCGCTATCGCATTTGTCTGGCGTGAGACCCTGCATGGGTTTTCGGGACAGCCAAACGCGGCGGAGCGCCGTGTCAGAGTGCTTTTTTTAGCTGGATTCAGCCTTCTCGTTGGTGTTTCACTGCTGTGGGTGTCAGGGGCCGCGCCAGGTTCTATTGCGGCAGAGTGGCAGGACACCATGCTGACCCTTTGCGCGCTGCTTACGCTGATAATTAGCCTACTGGCTGTGCAGTTTCGTTTGCGCCACCCGCTGCATGAAACTGCCGGGCCGGGGAGAAACCAACGCGCGAGCTCTGTCGAAGGGGAGTCGGTTGAGCTGGCCAGCCGGATTCTCACCGCCCTGAAGGACGATAAACTGCTGACGTCAAGCTATCTGAAAGTGGCTGATCTGGCAGAACACACTGGGGACCAGGAATACAAGGTAACGCGGTGTATTACCAGCCACCTTGGCTACCGGAACTTTAACCACCTGGTGAACAGCTTCAGGATAGAACGGGCCAAACGCCTTTTCGAGGATCCGGAGCGTCAGCGCATGACCATTGCCAGTATTGCTTACGATTGCGGGTTTAACTCTCTTGGCCCATTTAATCGGGCTTTCCGACAGCATACAGGTGTCACCCCCAAAGAATATCGTCAGCGATCTGGTGCGGCCTGAGACGGCCTGTCAAGAAGATGCTTGGCGAGGTGATTGGCTGGCTCGATGATGAGGCTTCCTGCTGAAGTCTGAATAGACCGATGATTCGGATGCATCATGAGTAATTACATTGAATTCCTGAAAGAGATGTTTGCCGAGTTTGGCGACATTCGCGCGAGGAAAATGTTCGGCGGTCATGGCATCTATCACAATGATCTGATGATCGGTCTGGTCGCAGATGACATGCTCTATCTGAAGGTCGACGCTGTGACGGTCAGTAAGTTCAGGCATCGTGGTATGTCGCAGTTCATGTACCAGAAAGGTCAGAAGATGGTCGGCATGTCCTACTATCAGGCGCCCGAAGAAGCCCTGGAAGACCCGTCAGAAATGCGGCACTGGGCGGCCCTGGCGTATGAGGCTGCGCTTCGGTCGAGAAACTGAAAGCCGGGCTGGTCAGCACGAATATCACTGCTTGCCTGCCCGGTACCGAGCTTGTTGTGCCTGTCAACCAGATGGCCTCAGCTATTAGACTATCGGCTAGTTGTACCGAGCTTGATCGTCTGGTCTTATTGCTGACTATCTTAGTCCCGGGCCATGGCTCGTAGCCGAGAATCTCACTATGCAACCTGGATCGACATTTGTGACTGTGTTGGCCTGGATCTTTATTATTTTCGCCGGGTTTGCGACCCTGGTCTCACTTTCACAAGTCGTGATGGTATCGATCATATTTAGTAGCGAGGAATTACAGATAGCCAGTCTGTTGCTGCAAGCCAATTCGCTCTCGGACCTTATTGTTGCGCCGGAGGGTGGTGGTTTTGAAGGGGTCGAGCAATTTGGCACTATTTTACTCTGGTTCAGTGTGGCACTCGGCATTGCCATCAGAAACGAGTTTGTGCAATTCACTTCAGAAGATATGAGCGGTCCGCAGGCCGCCATCCAGTCATGAACATGTGGGCGGCGATACTCAAGAACGCGCAAGTGTGTTGCTTCACTGCCTGGGTGCCATGTCAAATCAAACGCCACAGATTGGTAATGGCCGTCATCGTGTCGTTTTTCGCGTTGTTTATGTCAATCGCACACGCCACCGTTGAGCCCCCAGTCTCGGACGTCCGCCAGCAATACGAGCTTCCAGCGCTGAGCATATCAACTTTCCTCGGCCGTTGGCTCGATTCCGTCAACTTGCGTTATAAGCCGGCAGGTGCGCATTCAGCGTATTCTGATAGCGAAGCTATGCTGGAGATGTTGCGGGAGGCTGCGCAGCGCTGGGAGAGAGTTAGTGGGATCAGATTTGACGTCGAGCTGGCCTCAGTTGCTGCTCCTGACGAGACAGATGTTATCGTTAGCTGGCAACATGCTGCGGGTGAGACCTGGGCCGGCAGGGCCGGCCCAGATTTTGGTGATTATCTGGAAAGTCGTGGATATTTCGAGTTTTCAGGTGGTGATTTAACCCTTAATAGCGCCGGCACCTGGTCCTCAGATCCATACGAAATGATGTCGATTCTTACTCACGAACTGGGCCACCTCCTGGGTTTGGGGCACTCTGAAAATCCGAACTCCATCATGTTTGCGAACCCCTACAACAGAATGGCATTTCCTATGGCTGACGATGTACGTGCTGTTCAGGTGCTGTATGGTCATCCCGATGCGGCTTTCGACTCAAGCTACATACAACCGCCTGCCGCATCTGCAGCGAAAGTCAGACGATTTATGGGGTCGGAGGCTGCCAGTCTGTTACTCGGAAGTTTTCAAGATTCCGACAGTATGACCGCCGCTTCAGTGATCAACGATGACACTCCCGACGATTCCTGGTTAATTCTGAAGACGCCGGTCCTGTCGACTGACGGTTTGCGAGCGCGGCTTGATATTGTGGGTCCAGACGGGATGCTGCATTCCAGTTTGCCTTTTGCGCCGGGCTGCCATTGGTGTTACTACCTCAAGGCCCTGGGTTTGGCCAGCTATTTCAAGGATTTTCCAGGTACCTGGTCAGTTTTCCTGCGCGAAGACAGTGCGCTGGTTTCCGAGCCTGAGCTTCTGTTCGCTACCTCATTTGAAGTGGATGCTTTCCGGCAATACAACCGCATCCCAGAAGCCAGAGCACTTGTTGAAAAGGCGGATACGCCCTATAGCATCAATGTGAAAGTTTTTGCAGACGATCCAGAGGGTGACGACATTATTGTGCGTTGGCATTTGCCGGAGCCCCGCAGCGACAAGGACGGTGATGGCATTGCAGACTACCATCTGACAGAAGACCTGGGCGGCAACATGCAGTCTGCGTGGCAACAAATAGACTTTAAGCGTCCGGGAATACACGAATTTTTCATTCAAATAAATGACAAGGCGGCACGATACGAAAACAGACCTGGCTTGGAGCAAAATACCAGAGCAGGGAAAGGTTTCCAGACCTTATTGAAAGTGACAGTCACGGTGCCCATTCAATCCAGTGCTGACATCAAAACCGTGTCATCCTACGTGCCGGATGGTCGCAGGCGATGGCTTTCAAGTCTGAATGGCGTTCAGGCGCATCCGGACTATCAGCTGCCTTACCAGCGCATAGGCACGATCGGCGATGGCGAACAACGTCTGTATTCATGTGTCAGGGTAACGACACGAGGTGAACCTGACCCCGGTTTTGCTGAGAATACAGACGTTACGTTTGTGATTACTTCCGTGGGTGAAGGTGAAATTCAGTTACAGGCCAGCAGAGCGTCGGCTCCTGTGCCCGGGGCAAATCCCACACAACAACGCTGCAGCGGCCGGTTTGAGACAAGCACTGGTCTATATACAGATATCATAAGGCTCGGTGAGCAGATTCTGGATGTTGAGTTCACAATGACAGACGACACCGCATTAACCTTCCGGCTTCAGGGCCTCCGTGAACTGCTGCCTCGAATCTGAGTGTTTGGTCTGCCAGGACAGGCTGATGCTGGAAGGCTGCTTATTCTTTCACACGCTTGAAGTTCTCGCTCAACTCATTGAGTGATATCTGCCTTATTGGTTTTGATTGTGACCAGCCGCCACTGTGCCCCTTAAACTTCGCAGCTCCATGTGAATATGGACATCCCTGATCACGTGTTCTATAAAGTAGCGTTTTATATAACGACCTTGAGTAGCAAAACGCGTCGTTCAACCACAATCGAATGCAGAAATTGAGAGTATTTATGAGCCTGGGGCACCGGTCAGCATGTTGAACGACCCAGAGATTGATCAGCAGCACCGTGAGTTTGCCCGCAAGATGCTGTTGGCCTACTCGCTGCTGGCTGTACTTCTATTGCCGATTTATCAGGTGTTGGACCTGATGTGGACTGATGGCATTCCTTCCTTGTGGTGGAGCAATGCAGCCTGGCGTGCTCTGGCTGTGATAACGGCGCTGTTCGGACTGTTGTGTGTATTCAGGCGGCAGGATGGGCAGGGCGCACCTTTAATGTTGCGCCTGCTGGTTATGAACGTGATGTTGATGATGTTTGGACTTTTCATCAGCAACTATTTCGCACCTGATGGCAATGTCACCCTGATGGTGAATGGACTGATCATTATTATCTTCGCTGCGGCGCCTGCCTGCCTGCGTGGGGCTCGCGAGTTGTTGCTGATTTTTGGCGTACCTTTTATTGCCACTTTGCTGTTGATGGGGTGGCTGGATCAGTCGTTTCGCGATAGCAGCTATGTCCTTTATAACGTAGTCACCTCACTGATCATCGCGCTGATCATCTCAGAACTGCTGTTCCGCACCCGAACCGCCCTGTTTGAACAGCAAGTTGAGTTGCGCAAGTCGGCTGCAACTGACCCGTTGACCGGAATGAACAATCGACGCTTTGTCGAGCCACAATTACACAGCGAAATTGCCCGGGCACGGCGATACAACAAGACATTTTCTGTGGTGATGGCCGACCTGGACCGCTTTAAGCGCGTTAATGATGATCACGGTCATAATGTTGGTGATGCGGTACTGCGCCTGCTTGCCATCCGGATCAGTGAAACCATACGCGATGAAGATCGCGCTGTGCGCTGGGGCGGGGAGGAATTTCTGATACTGATGCCTGAGATAAATGCAGAACAGGCACTTCTTGCTGCTGAGCGTATCCGACGTGCTGTCAGCGCCAGACCTTTTGAAATTGATGGTCTGTCATTAAGCATCACAATCAGCCTGGGTGTGGCCGAATACGCTGGCGAAGAAAATCCTGAAACTCTGATAGCCAGAGCAGACAAGAACCTCTATCGAGCCAAGGACGAAGGTCGCAACCGCGTGTGTGCTGATCCTTCGTAAAACTTTTTCCTGCGTTACGTTGTTTCTTCATGCGCTTGGTCGGTGAAGGCCGACAAATGAAATTCTGCGGCTTCTTCGACCTCTTTGACGCCAGTTGCACTGACTTGCGGCACCTCGCCGCCTGCCAGTACCTCAAGAACTGCATGTACGCCCTGTGATAGGGAGGTCAGGTTATACCCGCCCTCCAGGACCAGCGCCAACCTGCCATCGCAATGTTTTTCTGCAATCCTCTGCACAATGCTGGTGATGACCTTAAAGCCATCATAAGTCAGGTTCAGGGCCATATCGTTGCGGTGGGGGTCAAAACCCGCTGAAACCAGCACCAGGTCCGGTTTGAAATGGTCGGCTGCTGGAACGAGAATCTCTCTGAAGGCCTTTTCGAATGCCACATCACCTGCCGATTCCGGAAGTGGCACATTGATGGTGTAACCCTCGCCGATGCCTGCGCCAACTTCTTCAAGGTGGCCCGATCCTGGGTAGAAAGGCGCGGCGCAGTGAGTATCAAAAAACAGCACACTGGAGTCAGCCCAAAATATATCCTGAGTGCCATTGCCATGGTGCGCATCCCAGTCGATGATCAGAATACGTTCGCAACCTAACTTGGCGTGCGCGTGCGCGGCCGCCACGGCAACATTATTGATCAGGCAGAATCCACGCGCGCGCACCGGCTCTGCGTGATGGCCCGGTGGCCTGACCAGTGCAAATGCACTGTCAGACTTGCCTTTAACCACCGATTCTACGGCGGCGATAGCCAGCCCTGCGGCCATGACGGCTGCCTCAATGCTGTCCGGCGATACGGCGGTTGTATCCGAGTCCAGCCAGGCACGTTTGCCGGTCAGAGAGAACAGATAATCCAGATAGGCACTGGTGTGAACGCGTGCCAGTTGTTTGTAGCTCGCTTTTGGTCCGGTTCGGTACTGCACGCCAGGTATGGGGTTTTCATCCAAGTAGGATTTGACTGCAGAAATGCGGCCCGGATGTTCAGGATAACTCCACTTGAAGTCCAGCTCGCTGAGGATGTGCCTGACGCGTTTTTCCACGCGGCTGGGGACGTAGGGCACGTCAACCTCAGGGTTGTGGCCAAGCATGACCTCATCGTAAAACACATTGACAGTGCGTGTAGTCATCAGCTGATTTCCCCTTTTTGTTGTGTCAGCGAGTTCGGCTGTTTTCAAGTGGTGTCACTCGTCTCACTTCAGCGCTTCCTTCACATTTTGTGTGAAGGCGGCGGCGCGAATGCCGGTTGTTACGAAGCCAAGACGCGTCCATGCCTGTTTAGCTTCTTTGTTTGATGAGGAGTACTCCAGCACCAGGTCGTAGGCACCACGTTCATCTGCAAATTCAACCAGGCGTTTTAACAATGACCGGAAGACACCGAATTTACGATAATCGGGCTCCACCCAGATATCGTCAATGATTGCCGAGCGATACTCTGCCACAGTGGCCTGCTCCCAGATACTCTGGCTGGACCAGACGGTGACGTCACCCATGCCAATCAGTCCGACACCGGGCAAATCCGCGACCACAATACGTTTGTCTGGCGACTCAAGCGCCGTCTCCAGCACTTCGTACAGGCGTTGATACTCTGACTCCTTGAGCTGCATTTCCAATCCACCGTTCACATGCAGCGCGAGCCTGGTCAGAAAATCCACCAGCACTGGCAAATCCGCGGTGACTGCATCGCGAATTGTGAAGGCTGGCTTGGGTATTCGGGAGGCCATGCCAAGGTCCTGTAAAAGTGAATGTCAGCCCCATGGTACCAGCATAAACATGCAGTGCTCCAATCACACGGTTCAGATAGCTTCGAGCCTCTGATCCGAATACGTCCAAGCTGTTTGGGCAGCAACGATTACAATCAAGATATTGAAAATATTTATAAATATACCGATAGTATGACAATCAGATTGGAGCAGGTTTTTAACGTGACCAACAGCAAACAAGGCGTTTTAATTGTTACCGGTGCGAGCCGCGGTATTGGTGCGGCGACTGCCCGCATTGCCGCCGAACGCGGTTACGCTGTCTGTGTTAACTATCACAGGAACCAAGCAGCTGCGCAGTCCCTGGTCTCTGAAATTGAGCATGGCGGTGGACGCGCGATTGCAGTAGCGGCAGATGTGTCCAGCGAGTCAGATGTCATTAGCCTTTTTGCAGATGTGGACAATGCTTTTGGGCCAGTCACCGCGCTGGTCAACAACGCGGGAATTCTGGAAAAGCAGACGCGTGTCGAGGACATCGATGCCGCGAGGCTAAACCGGATACTGGCTACCAATGTTATTGGAAGCTTTCTTTGTGCCCGTGAGGCGGTAAAACGCATGTCAACGCGACATGGCGGGCAGGGCGGTGCGATTGTCAATGTATCATCCGCGGCCTCCAGACTTGGTTCGGCTGGTGAATATGTTGACTATGCTGCCTCCAAAGGCGCCGTTGATACGCTGACAATTGGATTGTCGCGTGAGGTGGCTGGCGAAGGTATTCGCGTAAATGCAGTGCGTCCTGCGTTCATCTATACAGATATGCATGCCGATGGTGGAGAGCCAGGTCGCGTTGATCGCATCAGTAAATCGCTTCCCATGCAACGCGGCGGCCACCCCGTAGAGGTGGCACATGCGATTATGTGGTTATTGTCGGAAGAGGCTTCATATACAACAGGGACGTTTATTGATCTGGCGGGAGGGCGATAGCCTGTGACTGAGCGTCAGAGACAACACTTTAGAGGCAACAAACAACATCTGCCCAGTAAACCCTGCAAGACCTGCGGTCGGGAAATGAGTTGGCGCAAGGCCTGGGCCAAAAACTGGGATCAGGTGCTGTATTGTTCGGACAAGTGCCGGGCCAGCAAAAATAAATCTGCTGGCCCCTGATCTTACTCTGCCAGACTTTCGTAAATGATATCGCGTGCCACCTCACCCATATTGGCTGCGCCAGGGCGTCGCGGGCCCTGAGCCTGAATCATGGACAGCCAGAAAATGTCATTGACCGGATCAATCCAGAATGAGGTGCCGGCAGCGCCTGCCCAATAATAGGTGCCTGGTCCTTGTGGTGAACCGGCGGCTTGTGGATCGTAAAGCACGGCCATGTCAACGCCCCAGCCCTGTCCAGGCTGGCCGGGACCACCAATGCCGTAGCGCATGTCTTCATCACCGGTCAGGCTGTTGGTGCTCATGATGCGGACGGATTCCGGCTTCAGGATACGCACGCCATCAAGCTCGCCATTATTGACCAGCATCTGGATAAAACGTGCGTAGTCATGAGTGGAGGAAACCAGACCGCCGCCACCAGACTCCAGTCTGTCAGCGTCCAGGTAGCTGGGTCGATCGGGGCGCTCGGCCTGCTGGGCCAGTGTATTGCGCTCAGCATCCCAGTAGTGAACCTGTGCAAAACGATCGACATCTTCCGGCAGCACATAGAAGCGTGTATCCATCATGTCCAGCGGCTCAAACAGATGCTGCCGCAGATATTCGCCAAAGCTCATGCCGGTCAGCTGCTCAACAATGTAGCCCTGGATGTCCATGCCAATAGAGTAATACCACTGCTCGCCGGGTTGTGCCATCAGCGGGATTGCGGCGACTTTCTGGATGAGTTCATTCAGGTCGCTGGACGCCAGCACTTCCTGCTCGCGGAATGCCTGATTCGCCGGGTCATTGCCAAACAGACCGTATGCAAAACCAGCGGTGTTGCTCATCAGCTCACGCATGGTGGGCTGGCGCTCAAGTTCTTCCAGTTCGACATTGCCATTGTTGTCGTAACTGGAAAGCACTTTCAGATTGGCAAACTCAGGGACATGCTTGCTGATCGGATCATCAAAATCCCACAGGCCCTGCTCCCAGAGCATCATCATGGCAACGCCGGTTACCGGTTTGCTCATGGAGTAAATTCGAAACAGTGAGTCTTTGGTCATGGGTGTCTGATCATCAATACTGGCGAGTCCGGCAGCCTCGAAGGTGGCGATCTGACCATCCTTGCCCAGCATCCAGACCATGCCGGCCACGTCCTGATTCGCCACGATCTCGCGCATGGCGTCGTCCAGTCTCTCAATGCCTTCAGCAGTAAAGCCAGCCGCTTCAGCGCCAACTTCGGCCTGGGGCCAGGAGTCCGCGTGTAATGGCATTGCCAGGCAGGCTATGAATAAAGCGCTGAACAGTTTTTTGAAGCAGGGCGGCGGTGTGGGTAGTTTCATGAGTTATTCCTGGACTTTTTCTATTATTGGAATGGCTGGCTTGCCGTAGGATAACCCAAAATACGTCTATTTGTAGGGCAGCTTGGGACAGTCGGGCATTTTACAAAGAAAACCCGCTCTGCATTGCTGCAGAGCGGGGCCGTTACTGCGACGGCTAAGTCACCTACTCAAAGCTGAACGCTACCCGCGCATAAACCACACGTCCCAGCACATCCTGTGATTCGGCAGCGACACCGGCAATCATGCCTGTCTTTTGTGGCATACGGTCAGTCAGGTTGCGAGCGCCAATGGAGAGACTGATATCGCTGCCAAATGCTTCCAGCCCACGATAGGAATAGAACATGTCCAATTGTGTCCAGGCTCGCAGCTTGTCGGTTGGCCCGCCCCACTCAGCGCCAGGGAAGAATCGCTGAAAACTGAACTCATTGGCATCGAAGATCACTTCGTCGATGTAACGGGTGGTTGCGTTTAGCGAATGCCCACCCATCGTCCAGTTGATACGCAGATTTGCTCTGAGCTGGGGAATGGTCGGCACGGCACCAAAATCGTTGTTCTGCTTACCTACGGCCTCCATGCGGGGCAGGTCATCGGCTAGCTGGAAGGTATAGGTGTCCATGTAGGTGGCCTGCAACTGGACACTGATGTCGCCCCAGCCGGTCAAATTCCAGTCATCCAGGCTGAAACCGTAGTCGAGCTGAGTATCCCAGGCGCGCACCAGCATCGATGATGCATTCGAATCGCTCTGCAATATGCGATCTGGCGTTGTGATATCGCCAGGATTACGAATGATGCGTTTGTCTGAGCGAGGGTCATTAACCCAGGCTTCCAATTGGGCAATTGTCGGATAGGGGTTGGCATCCGTTGGATTGAAGCCTGTGGCGGCGCGGAAATTACGGTAGTCCGAGCGAATGATGTCCTGGGTAGTGGTGCTGACGATTCGATCGGCAAAGTCAGTCTCACTCCAGGTGATCGACCAGGTCAGGTTGTCAAGGAGAGCCAGGTCCACACCAAATGAAAGACTGTCTGAGGTCTCCGAAGTGAGCCCTGGATTACCGGTTCGACAGGACGTGATAAAACCCTGGAACTGAGTAAAGAGATCATCCACATTACTCAAACCGCAGCTTTCGGGTGAATTCAGCTGAGCAAGCGTTGGCACGATAAAGGCCTCGCCGCGGGTGGCGCGCACACTCAGCCAGTCTGTGGGCACATAGACCAGGCCAAACTTGTCGACCACGGCGCCTTGCCCGGTGCTGAAACTCTCATCGCGCACGGCAGCCGATACCTCCAGGTTCTCCAGTACTGGAAACGCGAGCTCGGCGAACCAGGAATTACTGAAACGGCTCTGACTGTTAGGCAGTGCCTGCACTCCGATCAGCTGATCATTGCGTATCGATGTTGCGGTAGGGCCATCCTTGTCAGTTTCCTGGCGGCGTTGATAGCCAACTGCCATAGCGACAGGTCCCCCAGGAAGCTCAAAGTCCCCAAGCGGCACCGCGCCATTCAATATAAGATCAAACGTTTGAAGTGCATCACGGTCGTTAAGCTGATCCTGAGTAAAAATGGCATCCGCCACGTGCTGAGGCGTTCTGAAGCGCGGATCAATCGCGCCGAACGGATTAAAACAGCTATCGACATCGTTGATGACGTCGCAATTCAATCCCTGCGCCAATGCACCCAGGCTGAATTGCTGAGTGCTGTTGCTAACGTTGTCGTAATGACTGTAGACATAATTGGTCGTTCCCTCCCAGTCATTGAGGAAGGGGACTGCGAAATCCAGCCCGGCTGCAAAGCGAAATGCACGCCGATCCCCATGATTGATCTGCACATCGCCATGGCGGGCCATCTCAGAGGGCAGTGTGTTGGCGGCTGATTTACCAAATGGCAGCCATTGCGATCCATTGATAGTGACATCCTCACTGAACGGTACTCCGCCCAGCGGATCGTTATCGATTGATGCAAACCGGTTATTGGCAAGCTGCACCTGACCCGACGCGTCCCTTCGCGGCAGGGGACGTCCATGGCCGTCAGTGACGATTGCTCCCGAACTATCCCTGAGGGGCTCAGCAAACAGATCTGCGCCAGTAGAGCTTCTGGCCCGGAAGGTGTTGCCCGGCAGTTCGCCGCGTATTACGGGGATGTCGGCAGTTCTGGCGCCAGGATTGCCGGTATTGTTCCGGTTGCGTGTTACCTGTCGATTCCAGATTAACTGGGACCTGAAGCTGGTCTCAGAGTTAATATCCCAGTTCAGATTTCCATACAGCGAGGCTGTATCAAACTCTGGCTGGAAATCACGGGTATCGCCAAAGCTGAAAAAGCATCGACCACCCAGTGGATTGCCCCAGGGATTGTTTCCTGGGCTTACCTGATCCGGTTCGGTCTGATATCCGCAGCTGGGATCGACCCGGCTCCCTGCGGTGCCGGTCAGATTGCCGTTCGCATCGCGATTGGGGACCAGAAAGTTGCCCGGATTGGAGCCGCCATTGTGTGTCAGGCCTGATCGTACATAGTCAGGGCGCTCCGCCCATTCCAGAGTGGAGGCGTCAACATAGGATCCTGCCACGACGAGGTCGACGGGGCCAAGGCTGCGTCCACCGAGGAATGAAATCTCTGACTTGCTATAGTCACCGCGGCTGTCGCCTTCTTCGAAATACTCTAGCTTGACGCCGTCGTAGGATGTATACGGGATAAGATTGACAACTCCCGCGACTGCATCCGTTCCGTACAATGCCGCAGCCCCGTCGGTTACAACCTCTATTCGTTGCAAGGCGGAAGCTGGCAGCATGGACTGTACGTTATCAGTAGCTATCCGTTTACTGTCGATCAGTGTCAACGTGGCGCGAGGTCCCAGGCCGCGCAAATTGAAATTAGAGGTAGTACTTGTGACGCCCTGAATGGAATTGGTCACAGCAGTACCGTTATTAAATGTCAGATTTTGCACAACCTGAGCCATATTGACAGTACCCTGGGCTTCCAGGTCTTCGGCATTGAGCTGAGTTACTGGTGATGCGGCATTCAGGCCTTCACTACGGCGTATGAATGATCCTGTGACAATTATCTCTTCCATCTCGGGTGAGTCAGATTGAGCATGACCTTGTGTCGACAGGGTAAAGAAAGTCATTGAAATGGCTGTACACAGCAAGCCGGTCTTTCTTTTGAAACAGGGTAACTGTTTTGGCAGGTGAGAAAGCATCTTGGGCCTCGTCTGATTATTGTTATTGATCGTTTTCGGAACAGAACGCTCAATCGTATTACCATACAAGGCTGGCAGTGATGTCTTGCGTAAAATGAAAAAAGTTATGACGAACTTTGGAAACGTTCGATTACAGAATTCGTCAGCCGACGTATTTTAAATTTTGTTCAGCAATGCCAACTGGGTCACAACGAAACTGGAAAATGGCGGTTGTAGTGATTGCCAATTCAATTCAGGTCGACTATCTTCGAAGGATAATAAACAATAAAAGTCAGGCTTTAATGCAGATCGTATTGCACTATTCAGTTAGTGCACTCGCTGTCTCCCAATTGTTGTTCATGGGACTGAGCAGCCTCGTGCACTATCGTCACCAGACGCTGGCACGCCTGATGGCGCTATACAGCGTGGGTCTGATTTTCTATATCATTCTCGTGATGCCCGTCACAGAATTTGCTCCCACGGCGGCGCAGCAAACTTTTCGAGCGTTCGCCAGTAGTACCCCATTTCTCTTGTGGTTGATCAGTCGACATCTATTCATGGACCAACATGGCACGCCGGCCTGGGCCTGGGCTACGCTAGCGGTTTATGTGAGTCTGCGAGTGATCGGCTCGATCCTGATTTCTACCACGGGCGAGCTTCCTTTTTTATCGCAGCTATTGCTTATGCAACTGCCTTTGGCAGTCATGCTCGGATTTACGGTACATGCGATATATCTGGCGCTAAAGCACTTCAATTCTGATCTTGTAGAGTCACGCAGGCGACTGAGGGGGCCTTTTGTTGTTTCCATGGGTTTAATAGTCGGTGTGATTGTCGCCTCTGGTTTTTTCTATTCCGTCCCCGGCGCTGTGCGAATTGGATTTTTTACTGTTATTTTTGCTTGTGCACTGTTTTTTAATATTGTCATCTTCCGGCTTCATCACGATTCGCCGCAACTGATCAGAAACAAGGCGGTCGGTGTGGCACATAACATCAATCTTGCTGATTTTGAAAGTCGGTCTGATAAAGCTCTTCTGGAGCGATTAAAGTCAGCAATGGAGAAGGACCAGCTTTATACCAAACTCGGTCTAACGATTAAGGATCTGGCAATGGCGTTGGGAATTCAGGAATATCTGCTGCGGCGCTTCATAAACAAAAAAATGCACTACCGTAACTTTAACCAGTTTCTCAATGAGTATCGTATCAACAAAGCCACCGCGCGCCTGATAGATCCCTCGGAGTTTGATACGCAGATATCCAATATCGCTTTCGAGGTTGGGTATGCCTCGTTATCTTCATTCAACAAGGCGTTTAAGGAGAAACATGGCGTCACGCCAAGTGCATTTCGAAACCAGCTTGGAAGCCAGGAGTTTGACGAAGAGCCATGGCTGACTCAACAGATGTAAGGAAAGCGCTGCAATTAGATAGTGAGCCGTTCACAGCATAATAATCAGGAGGTCGGATTGAGATTTGATCCCCGTTTGTGGCGATTGAGAAATTTGCATTTGATCATGTTGCTGGTCGTGGGGTGCTCGGTTGCCGAGCCGCACGCAATCCGTATAGAGTCAATGGCGGACAGCAATCAGAGTTCGGCAATCGCTGTTGATCTTGTCGCTGTAAATGATCCAGTCTTGACGTCAGAGTTGAAGTCACTGTCCGGGCCCGACTGGTTTGAGCGAAGAGCCGAACTGTTGGCTGCTCATGCAGACAGACTGTCTGTCGTCAGTCTCCAGATCGTACCCGCATACGTGGTAACTGAAGTTGAGAGACCTTCTTGGCACCGAAGTGCTGAGACAGTCTTGCTGTTTGCCAATTACCTGTCTCCAGCCGGTCAGCACGCATCGGTGCTAACCGGTTATAAGCAATTACTGATTCGCTTTGAACGCGACAGCTATCAGCTCATCGAGTCAGATTGAAAGTTGTTAACAATCGCCGGATAGCGCAGCACAACCACTAACCACACACTGGCCAGCATCAGTGACTGAAACCAGAAACTGGTCAGCACTGGTCCGAAAAAGTTTTCGCCGCGGATGATGTGAAACAGGATGGCGCCACCCAGGTGCGCACTCAGGAACAGGGCGCCGATGATTGAAGTTCTGGGAAGCGCGTAAAGCAGTGCTGCCGTGACCTCGCCCAGCCCGATCCAGAACACCCAGGGTGCCATGGCTTCGATGCTCGCCAGCGGGTTCGCACCGAGCATTTTGGTAGAGCCTGCCAGCAGCAGGAACATCGTGGCTGGCACGACCAGCACCCACGCAACGATCCGGCGTGTCTTATGACTGTCTTGCATTAGTCGAGTCCCTCTGTGGATTTTATTGAGCGGGTTCCAGTCGCAGTACCGCGCCGTTTTCTTCCTCGGTCAGCAGATAGATAAAACCGTCGGGACCCTGAGCCACATCTCGCACGCGTTGATGGAGTTCCGTGACCAGCGTTTCGCGCTGCAGCTCCCACATGTTGTCATTGAACACAACCCGCTCAAGACCACCGGTGCCCGGCAGGCGGCCGCGCTGGATGCTGCCGGCAAACAGATTGCCCTGCCATTGCGGGAAGGCATCGCCGGTGTAAAAGATCAGGCCGGACGGGACAATGCCCGGCTGCCAGATCAGCAAGGCTGATTCAAAACCTTCCTGGGGTAATTTGGCCATGGGCTCGCCATCGTTATAGCTGCCATAGCCGTACAGCGGCCAGCCATAGTTGCCCCCGGCCTTGATAATGTTCAGTTTGTCGCCGCCCAGTGGACCAAGTTCGGCGTGGAACAGCTCGCCGGTCGTCGGGTGGATGGTGACAGCATACTGGTCTCGATGACCATAGGAATAGATTTCCGGTCGCACATCAGCGCGGCCCACAAAGGGGTTGTCTACAGGAATGCTGCCGTCTGCGTTCAGACGCAACACCTTGCCTTCCAGGCGCATCAGATCCTGTGCCAGCGGACGGCGGTCCATGGCGCCACCCACGGTGACGAAAAGTTTGCCATCCGGCGCAAATACCATCCGCGAGCCGCCGGAGATCGTCATCGGTGTGCCGATAAATAGCTGCTCAAAGTCTTTGAGCTGATTACTGCCGTCGTAGCGGGCACGACCGACCGTGATGGCATATTCACCCTCGGTTTCCAGGGCGGTGTGGTAGCTCAGATAAATGAGCTGGTTTTCCGCAAAGTCCGGGTGCGCCTCAACATCCAACAGCCCGGAATGAAAGCCCGTGCGGATCTCCGGGAGACCCTGCAGCGGCCGGGGATCAAGCGTGTCGTCACGGATGACACGCAGGGCCGGCGTGTAACGATCCGTGATCAGGATATCGCCAGTAGGCAGGACTGCGAAGGCAAACGGGCGCGGTATGCCCTGCGCGATGACCGATACGCGAACGTCGGCGTTAACAGTTTGCAGGACAGTTGGCGAATCTGGTAACGGATAAGGTGTCGGGCGGCCCTGGGCCTGGACAGGCGCGGCCAGGATCGCCTGAAGCGTGATAATGGCGAGGGCCAATGTAAAACGTAGGTGCATAGCGTCAAACTCTGGTAGTGGTATTTGTGAATGGATTCAGTTGGAGAGAGTGGAGCATACGGCAATAGGGCAACGTCGGAAAGCGCTGTATCAGTTTTGTTCGCTGAAGCTCTTGGCGGCCTCGAATAAGTGAGCTGTTCGCGGTGTATGATGAAGCGACCGAATTAATGTCGTAGTTGTAGAGGGAACAATGCCTGCTGAATCCGCTATCAAACCGTCTCGTTTGCACTTTGGGCTCTACCTGTGGCTTGCCGGGATGCTCGGTGTTGTAACACTTACGATCATGGTCATACCGCAGCAAACCGCTAACGCCGTGTTACCCGTGCCCTTATGGCTGGTGACCCTGGTGAGTATCCTGCAAAGCGGACTATTGCTGGCAGTGGCTGTCTGGTTGGGATTGCGACTGGCGCCAAAGCTCGGCCTGAGAGCGGATGCGTTTCTGGCGGCGGCGACCGGCGCTTCGGTGGTTGATGCCCTGAGACCACAGTGGCGAGTGGGGTTGCTGGGCGGCCTGGCGGGTGGCGTCGGCCTGTTTCTGTTTGCAATGTTTACACCCGTCGTGTTGTCGGAAGGCGGGCAGGCGTTTTCCTTGCCGCTGGTCGCCCGCGTGCTTTACGGCGGCGTGACTGAGGAACTGTTATTGCGTTGGGGGCTGATGAGCCTGCTGGTCTGGCTGCCATGGCGATTACTGCAAGGCAAAACCGGCGAACCTCGCCAGGCTTACGTATGGTTTGCGATACTGTTAAGTGCAGTGATATTCGGTATCGGTCATCTGCCTGCTGTGGCAGCCATGCTTGGTGAGTTGACGAGCGAAGTTGTTCTGTTCATCGTGGGTGCAAACAGTGTATTTGGTGTGTTGTTCGGCTATCTGTTCTGGCGATACGGGCTTGAGGCTGCGATTATTGCCCATGGCGCGTCACACATTGTCAGTTTTGTGATGATGACCCTTGTTATGTAAATCCAGCGGAATGGTTCAACACCGAACAGGTAAGACAGACAATGCAAACAGGTCAATTGACTTTCTTCTGCGGAAAAATGGGCGCAGGCAAATCCACAAAATCGGTGGAAATTGCCAGGCAGAGTGGGGCAGTGCTGCTGTCAGAAGATGAGTGGCTGGCGTCACTGTATCCGGGCCGCATTCAGATGCTGCAGGACTACATTGAATATTCGCGTCGCCTTAAACCGCCAATCAAAAAACTGGTGCAGGATATTCTGCTTGCCGGAACCGATGTTGTGATGGATTTTCCGGCCAATACCGTGCAGCAGCGGCAATGGTTCAGAGATATTTATTCAGAGATCAATGCGCCGCATCAGCTGATCTTTATCAACCAGTCTGATGCGGTGTGTCTGGAACAGATCGCCAGACGGCGCGAGTCACATCCGGAAAGAGCAGCAACAGACACCGAGGAAATGTTTGCGAGCGTCAGCAAACATTTTGTAGCGCCCACCGCGGATGAGGGGTTCAATCTCGTCACCAACAATCAGGCCTGAGCTTCACGCTCTCCATGCGCTCCGAGCGAAATCACCGGGATAAACGCTGTGATCAACAGCCCGATCAGGCAAATCCAGAGACTGGCGCTGAACATTGATGTGATTGCGTTCGAAAACGCCGTTCGGGTGCCTTGCTGAATGGTGGTCACGGCAGCCTCAACCTGAGCGTCGACACTGGCATGGTAGGCGGCAAGATAGCGCTGCGCATTGGGAATTGCACTGTCAGTTTTGCTGCCCAGATATTCCACCAGTGGCGCCTTGAACTCATCGGGCAGCAGGGGGTTACCGACCACCTCCGAAGCGGCGCTGCGGTCACCGGCAAAAGCCTGCTCCACCGTCGGGGTATATGCGTCAAACCGGGCACGCACCATGTCCTGCACTGCCTGCGGATTCATGGCACTGGACTGCGCCTGACTCATGTTCATTGTCGCGCCGCTGCCTGCCATTTGTGGCAACTGTCTGGGAAGTTCAGTTGCCAGACTGCTGACCATGACTGCACCGAAGATGGCGACACCAACGGTATTGCCCACTTGCCGGAAGAATTGCGTTGAGCTGGTTGCGACACCAATTTTTGCAATCGGAAATGCACTTTGTACGATCAGATTGATCAGGCTTTGCGACGGCCCCAGACCCAGTCCAACCACAACCATGGCAATATTCAATTGCGTGAGCGTGGAACTGGCATCAAGTCGTGTCAGCAGATAAACACCGGCCACCAGAATGATCACACCACCGACCATGTAGGCCTTGTACTTGCCCGATTTTGAAACCAGGCGACCGCTGAGAATGCTGGTGAACATCAGTCCGCCCATCAGCGGCAGCATGGCAAAACCACTGCCTGTGGCGTCAACGCCGAGGACCACCTGCATATACAGGGGCATGAACATCACCGCGCCCATGAAAGCCATGCCGAGAATGAAAGAGGACAGATTGGCGAACACAAACACCCGGCTTTTAAACAGATCGAGCGGCATGACCGCATCAGGCGTGCGTGACTCCACAGCAATAAAGGCGACGAGCGAGACTGCGCTGAGTGCAAACATGCCAAGCAACTGGGCAGAGTCCCAGGCGTAACGGTTGCCACCCCAGGTCAAGGCCAGCAGGAAGGGGATAAATACCAGCAACAGCAGCGATGCGCCCAGGTAGTCGATTTTGCCACCCTGGTGGTTGTTCAGCGTGGGCATTTTTTTCGCCACCATGTAAAGTGCCACGAGTCCCAGCGGCAGATTGGCGTAGAAAACCCAGCGCCAGCCGGCTACAGGATGACCAAACCACACACCGCTGGCGTGATCGGTGAGCAGCCCCCCAATCGTCGGTCCGATGAGACTCGCAAGCGCAAATATTGCGCCGAACAGCCCCATGAACTTGGCGCGTTTCAGGGGCGGGTAAAGATCAGCGACAATACCGATGGCACTGGTGAACAGTGCGGCGCCGCCAACCCCTTTGACTGCGCGAAAGATAATGAGCTGCATCATGCCGTCACCGAGTAAGGGCAGGTCACCGAACTCACCACTCATGCCACAGAGCACTGAGCCGGCTAAAAAGATAGAGATGCCCCATACCAGGATGCGCTTGCGACCATACATATCACCCAGCTTGCCAAAAATTGGTACCAGGACAGTCGATGACAGCATGTACGCCGTGGTTACCCAGGCATACAGTTCCAGGCCATTTAGATCTGCCACAATAGTGGGCGTGGCGGTGGACAGGATGGTCATGTCCAGCGCGCCGAGCATGAATACAACAAGGATGGCGATCAGTGATATACGGCGTTGCTGATCCGTAATCGCGGTTTGGGTGTCACTCATGGTGGTTGTGTCCTGAATGGTGTCTTTTCTATTCGGGGGAGCTGGTCTTGCGCAGGGCATCGACCAGTTTTTTGTTCAGGCGTTCGTATTCCTGTAATTCGTCGGCACTCAGCGCATCAAAAATTGGCGCCAGGTAAGAGGCCGCATTCTCTGTTCGGGCTGCCACCAGCTGTTCATATTTGGGGCCCAGAGTCACAACGGAGGCACGGCGATCGCGCGAGTCCTGACTGCGAATCAGCAAGCCTTTGTCGACGAGAGAATTAACGACCTGTGTCGCGGCGCTGCTGCTGATCATGCGCGCTGCGGCAATCTCCTTGACGCTCATCGCACCCCGTGCGGCGATGGTCAGCAGTGTCATCTGCTGCGCCAGGCTGACATTGTCTTCGTTGTCATGGCACGACTGGTGAGCAGCTACCTGTTGCAGCATGGCGCGCCGGATGATCTGGAAGCTGCCAAGAATTCTGGAGATGGTCTGTTTACGGTTGGGCATGGTGTTCTGGCGTGGGTGGATAGCTGGAATATAGGTAAGTAACTTAATAGATAAGTAGCTTACCTATATCCATGTAATAGTCAAGATCCTTATCACCAGAGAGACTCATTGGGTGTCACCGAGGTACAGAAGATGCGCAATCAGAAAGAGGGATAACAAAATTAATGGCGGAAGGACATGGGAGTCGAACCCACCAGACGCGCGCTGCGCATCTCACCGGATTTGAAGTCCGGGCGCCCCACCGGGGACGATGTCCTTCCATGTATGGCAACTTAACACTTGCCTGGAGCGGCCTCCTCACGCCAGGCTGCCCGCATGTATCTTCGTTCATCGCGGTAGTATGTCACAGCTGCGCGATCCAGATATTCAAGCACTTTGATGGTCAGGTTGCGGCCTATACCCGAGAGGTCACGATACTCGGCAGCTAAAAAACTGCCGTCACTGCTATTTTGGCAAAGCTGTTGTGCCACCGCAGTAAGTTCATCCAGTTGCTCGGGCAGATAGAAGCGATTGGGAGCCACTGGCAGCACGTACCCCCATGTCTGCAGGCGCTGCATGATCGCGAGCATCTCGTCTCGCGGCAATCCCAACTGATCGCCGAGCTCTCCGACAATCGGCGGACGTAATCCCGCATTACTGATGATGTCACGAATCTGAGGCCAATACTTTTGATCCTCGACTGGCAGTTGCGGCTGATGATCAGGCAGTGCCAGGATGCTGCCGTGCCGCCGGAGCTGCCCGTCGCTCACCAATTGTTTGATGAGGGCCAGGCCGGTCGCTGGCGACAGCTCAGGTATCGCAGCTCTTAGTACAGACTGCTGGTGTGAGCCTAGCTGTTCAGCTTGTAGCAGGTGTGCCTTTCTCAGGAACTCCAGCAGCAGCAATTGTGATTTTTGCCATCGGTTTTTGCTGAGAGCCATATCACCCAGTTTTACGACATCGGACCCTGCCAATAGCTTGTTACTCTGCGATTCGCTCAAGTTCCAGCGTTGCGCGAATTTTGATATCTCAATCTCAGCCTGGTGTTGAAGCTCGATCGATAAGGCATCAGAAGCAGCACTGATACCAGCCAATTCCCGCAGCCGCGCAATAGACCCGGGCTTGCTGCGTCCGCGCTGACGCCCCTGCGGATCCAGTACCCGGCCGCCAGCCAGTGTAATATTGGCTGCAGGCTCACGCACGATCACTGTGTCACCGACAATGCTGTGCACCGGTTTGTCGAGCAACAGTTGTGCCAGCCCGGAAGATTCTTCCAGCCAGACCAGTCGACCACTGACGGCTGTGGCGCCGCTGAGAATCTGCAGTGTGCCACGGTGCACATTTTGATTCGAGAGCACGCGTAGCTGCACATCCAGTCGCTGACTGCTCTGCACCATGTCGGTCGCCAGCAGCCAGTCACCGCGCTGTGGGTGCGCCTCACTGATGTCGCCCGTCAGGTTTAAGGCACCGCGTTGCCCGCTGACGATTTCAGTTGCAGGTTCTCCGTCGATCTGGATGCTTCGCAGGCGTAGCTCACCTTCAGTGGCGGCCAGCCGCAGTGCGATTGGTTCTTTTGAGTTCAGCCTTCCATTGATCAGCGTGCCCGTTACCACACAACCTGCCCCTGGAACGGTGAACCGCCGGTCAATCAGGAAACGGGGTGAACCCTCTGTGGCGCGCGCCGGGTTTGTCTGGGCCAACTCCCTGACGCATGTCAGCAGTTCGCCCATCCCATAGCCGCTGACGGCATCCGTTACAACAACAGGCGAGCCTGCCAGACTGCTACCCTTAATAAGCGAACGGACAGCGTACAGGCAATCATCTAATTGTTGCGGGCTGGCGCGATCTGCAACGCTTATGACGATGATGCCGCGATCAATACCAAGCAGATCCAGCAGCGCCATATGTTCATGTGTTTGTGGCATCGGACCTTCGTCGGCGGCGACCACCAGCAGGGCGGCATGCGCACCGGCCAGACCAGCCAGCATGGTGCGGATAAATTGCAAGTGACCTGGCACGTCAACAAAGCACAGCGCGCCTGCCTGCTTGTCGTGAAGCCAGGCAAAGCCCAGATCGATGGTCAGACCACGGCGTTTTTCTTCAGCCAGCTGGTCGGTGTCTTTGCCTGTCAGAGCTTTGATGAGAGTAGTCTTGCCATGGTCGACATGACCTGCGGTAGCGATAATCACGCCGCTGTCTCCGGGACATAACGATGTGACCGCCACTGGCTGGCAAGGGTATCTGGTTCCTCAACGCAACGACAATCGAGCAGCACACTGTCATCGGCTATGCGACCTATGACTGGCACAGGCAGCTTTCTCAACTGGCTGGCGAGTTCGCGCAGCTCCCGACTGCGGGCGCGTTTGTTGCCCTGTTGACTGCGCAGGCGCAGTGAAGCACTGGGCAGTCGGTCCAGGGGCTGGGAACCGGAACCAATCTGGCTGAGCGTATCAGTTCGATCAACGTCGATGCTGTTGCCGGTCCAGGACCTTAGCGCAGGCAGAAGAGCTTCAACTGTCGCCCGGATGGCAGTTTGTTCCCGGGACAGCAGTCGCAGTACCGGGATTCGCTGGACGAGTGTCTCCGGGTTGGCGTAAAGTCTGAGCACGGCGGACAGGGCGGCCAGCGTGAGTTTGTCGCAGCGTAGTGCGCGTTTTAGCGGACTTTTTCGAATACGGGCAATCAGGTCTGCGCGCCCGGCTATGATGCCGGCTTGTGGTCCGCCGAGCAGTTTGTCACCGCTGAAGGTGACCACATCGACACCCTGGGCCAGTACATCGCGAACCACTGGTTCGGCCGGCAGTCCCAGCTCCTGCATGTCGATCAAAGAGCCACTGCCCAGATCCACCACCAGGGGGATGCCATGATCGTGGGCTATCGCAGCGAGCTCCGATTCGCTCAGGCTGCTGGTGAAGCCTTGCACAGCGTAATTGCTGGTATGTGCTTTAAGCAGCAGTGCGGTCGATTTGCCAATGGCATCGGCGAAGTCATGTTTATGTGTGCGATTGGTGGTGCCGACTTCGCGAAGTTTGCAGCCAGCGCGCCCCATGATGTCCGGCAGGCGGAATGAACCACCGATTTCGATCAGTTCCCCGCGCGAGACAATGACTTCCTTCCGCAATGCCAGGGCGTTCAGTACCAACAGCACTGCCGCAGCGTTGTTGTTTACGACGGTAGCAGCTTCGGCGCCGGTCAGACGGCAGATCCAGTCTTCGACATGAGCGTCGCGGTCGCCGCGCTGGCCGCTGTCCAGCTCATACTCCAGGTTGCTCGCACCGATGGCGACAGCTGTCATTGCCTCGATGGCTTCTGGCGGCAGGGGCGCGCGTCCCAGATTGGTGTGAATGACAGTGCCAGTGAGATTGAAAACCGGCTTGAAGGAGGGCGTCAGCCAGCCTTCGAGGCGGGCGCGAACATCAGAGAGCAGGGATTGTTCATCATGAATCAGGCCGTCGCGCCATCGCTGCAATCCTGAGCGCAGTGCACCCAGAACCAGCGTGCGGCCATGGCAGGCGATCAAATCTTTAACACCTGGCCAGGCCAGCGTTTTGTCCACCGAAGGTGGGCGTGAACTGGGGGCGCTACTCACATCCACGCCCCCGTTTCTGGATCAGCTGAGCCCGGTTGTCCCGTCGAGGTTTTGATCTGCACACAGCAGGCGCAGAATTTCACCCAAAGCCTCGTCGGCCAGGGTGCGCATTTCCGCATCGGTGCGGTTCTGTATCGGGTGCGGCACAAATACCATGGCAGGATCGAAACCCAGCGTTTTGCATTGTGCAGCTGCCGCATCAATAAACTCAGTGGAGGCAACTCCAACTCCCGGAATCTGTCGTGACTCCAGATCGGCTATGTCATGCATACAGCACGACGTACACGATCCTCAGTCAGCCAGACCTTCTACCAGTACATCCACTTCGCCCGCTATCTGCTGCTTGAGCTCAGTCGGGGCGGGGCGGGTGAACGTGGGTTTACTGTAGCGTTTTACCGAAACGCCGATTGCCGCCAGCTGTTCCTCGATACGATCAAGAAAGACATTGCCGCGCGGCTTGGAAATATCCAGCAGACCAACGACTTTGCCTTCCAGATTATCAGGTCTTGGCAGTCTCGCCCGCTCGGCCGGGGCGTTCTCGGCCGTCGGATCCAGCAGGATGGTATCGTTCATAATGTGACCTCTCGTGTGACAGGTGAAGAGCCTACCGGGCCAGAGGCGGCCCAGCCAGCGATGATCGCAGAAAACAGGCCGGCTGTGCCACCGGCGCGGACAATCAAAAGGCCACCCGGTCGAAACTTGGGGACCTGTTTATCTTTGAATTTTTCCGGAATTCCCTCGGCAATGCCACCGGCACCAATGACCAGTCTCTCACCGGGTGCCAGCAGCAGTTCTTCCAGCCGCTCTCGCAGGCGCTGTTTGGACCAGCCAGCTTCAATAAAAATACGGGCATGATCGGGTGCCACCACCAGCACGGCATCGCCCGCCATGGCCAGTTTGACATTATCCACCGCCCGCAATGATTCGGCGATAGACCGGGCCAGCGACTCGGGGTCGCGGGATTTCTGATCAATGATGCCCTGCACACCCTCGCCGGGGAAGATGGTGACAGCCGAACGGCCGGCTGGAATACCGCGTTCCTGCGCCAGTGGCAGCCAGTCGCTGTCTTCGGCCTCCGCAAAGCAGAAGGTGTATTTGCCGGGATTGCCGAGTGTGGCCCGGTCAATTTCCCCGGGTCGGCCGCCGCCGACATTACGTATGATCAGTTGTAGCGCCCGGCCAATCGTTGCGTTGGCGCGATTACCCTGTCCCAGGGCATTATTGCCGGAATTCATGCCGATGGCTTTGGCGATCGGGCCATTGACCATGATCATGGGACTGCCGAACATGGTGGTGCAGATCAGGCCATGCAGGCCAAAGTCATCATCCAGCGCCGCCTCCAGCGCTGCCAGCAGCACCGGCATGTATTCGGGTTTGCAGCCTGCCATGACGGCGTTGATGGCGACTTTTTCAACGGTGCACGGGACCAGGTCTGGCGGCATGATGCCAATGACTTCCTGTGGGTCACGCTGAGTGCCTTTTAACATGCGCAGGACGCGCACCGCTGTTGGCGGCACCACTGGCAGACCATCACTCCAGCCGCGAGCATAACAGGCTTCTATGGCATCATCTTCGGCGCTGACATCAATCTCGCGCGATTGCAGCTTTACATCGCCAAACGCCAGTTCGAGCTTCTCCGCGATGCCAGGTTCCAGCGTTTTAGAGCCGCAACCGGGGCGCATGACTGGCAGCTCTTCACCAAGGTCAGTGAGCCCGCTGATCGCCCGCCATTCCGCCTTGTCCCAGCCGTAAGTGCGCGCTGTTTCCCGCCCATTTTCAAAACGAATCAGGGTTGGGACAAACTCGGTGGTCAGACGCCACGAGTGTTCCAGGCTCTGGTCGAAGTGAGTGCCCGGCAGGCTGGCGGCAAATGCAGGGTCATCCTGGACGAGCACCTGAAGCGGGCCAGCGGCGGCGAGATCAGTCAGCAGTGGTTCGATCAGTCGGCAGGTAGGACAGTCTGCCTTGGCAACAACAACGAGGCCATCGGCTGGTAGTGAAGTCATGGAGCTGCCTTATCAAGAAAAATTATAGTTTTTACGGGTTCAATAACCCAGAAAGGTAGCGCCGGCGCGGGGAATTGTCCAGCCGCAACAGGCTGGCTGGCGTCCTGATCGGGATCGTGGTTCCTGACGTACAATGACATAACAGACCTGAATGCGGAGATTTGCATGAAATTGCGTGTGTTCTACGACGGCAGTTGCCCGCTTTGTGCAGCCGAAATGAAGCAGCTGGCTGCGGCGGATCGCCACGGCCAGGTGGAGCTCCAGGATATTACCCGGCCGGACTTCAGTGAGCGTTTTCCGCATATCGATCCGGTGGCGGCCGATCGTATTCTGCATGGCGAAACGGATGATGGGACCCTGCTGTACGGCCTTGATGTGACTGCGCGAGCCTGGCACCTGGCGGGTAAAGGCTGGCGGGTAAACTGGTTGCGCTGGCCGTTGGTTCGTCCCGTGGCTGATCGAGTGTATCTGTTTTTCGCCCGACACCGGCACCGTATCTCAAGCCTGCTCACCGGGCGGGAACATTGCGAGGCTGGCACCTGCAGCCCCGCCGAGTCCAGACAACAGTCGTCGCGGCGCTAGGCGGGGCTAACGCCGTCAAGGCTGGTCTTCGCTGACAGTTTCAAGCAATTCCTCTTCGCCGGTGATTGCCAGATATAGTGCCGCGAAAGAGGCCTTGATCCAGATCAGCGCCGGGAAAACACCCACTATCAGCAACACCAGGCCCAGAACGAATACAAAAATCGACACAATGGCCAGCAGGAAAATCCGCCAGGTGTGTCCTCGGGTCAGACGCCAGCTGGCTTCCACAGCAGCGATCGGATCCAGGTCTTCATCCATCACAAGGTAGGAGACAAACGCCAGGCGGCAGGCGACATAAATGCCAGGTATGATAAAAACCACCAGACCAATGCCAATCAGACCAGCCGTCAGCAATGATGCGAGAATGACATTTACGTAATTCTCGAAGCCATCAAAGATGCTTTTCACTTCTACCCGATCTCCGCGCACTCCTCGCAGGAAAATCATGTCAGCGCCGTAGTTGATGATGGGGTACAGCAAAACCAGGTATGCCGTCTCCAGGATACCTATCAGGGCTGAGACGTCGCCATGGTCGTCACCATCAATGTTGACCGGCATCATAAAAACGGTGAGGACCAGAACGGCCAGCAGGAATACCAGGAAGTTCTCCCGCATCTCGGACCAGCCGCGCCCAAGTGCATTACCCACGCCCAGTTCGAAGTCCTCTTTGCTCACGTTGTCGTGTAATTCATCGTTCATGGCGATCTCCACCTTTGGTTGAGTCTTGCAGGGAGAGTGAAAGGGCTCTCGTGATGCCAACACTAGGTCTGATGCGCAATACTGCAAACCTACCAAAGTAGTGATTTGTGTTTTTTTGCCATTTACTACTTTGGTAGGGGGTCAGAAATATGGCCTGGTGCTATATTCCAGACCACAAGTTGCCCGGGCCAGATTCCTTGAGCGCTAATGAGTCTTTTTAATAACTTCAACATCAACAGCCTGCCTCTGTGGATCAGCTTTATGCTGTGCCTGTCCATCACAGCGGGTGGTTTGCTGGTGCTTTTTCGATTTCGCCAGATCCGCAACAGTAATAGCTTTCACTATCTGCAGTACTTCCTCATTCTGTTGTATGTGTACGGCTATTACAGCCTGTGGAGTGATATTCTGCTGTCCGGGTTTTTGCAAATGGACAACGTGGAGAGTGTGGCCACCCTGGTGGCGCAGATGGGTGCCCCTTTTCTTTTGATCAGCCTGATCATGGTTCTGTTATGGGTAGCGCGCGTGCAGGAGCGGTCCTGGCCGCTTTTGCTGGGCATCAGCATTACCGGAGGAGCTGCCGTTTTTGCTGGGCAGTACCTGTGGGCGGGACCTCTGATGGACGGAATCCGGGTATTTTGCTCCTCGCTGGCAATGGTCAGTCTGCTGGTGGTAGCGGCAACTCTTGCGACTGGCAAGCAGGCAATAGTCACCGACAAGGGGCGTCGGCTGTTGATAGCGCTCGCTGCTGCAGCTGGCTTTATGCATCTGACCGTATTCAGTTCGCTGACTGACTACCAGCACTTCGACACGGTATTCGTGCTGTATTTCTATCTGCTGAATACCGCGCTGGTTGTGGTTTACACCTACCAGGCCACCGAGGGATTGATGCGGCCTCAGCTGTCGCTGGATGATTTTCTGGTCAAACACGGTATCAGCAAGCGCGAAGCTGACATACTCAGGGGCATCTACGCTGGCAAGACCAACAGGGAGATCGCCGACGAGCTGTTTATCTCGCTGCAGACGGTGAAGGATCACTCTTCACGCATCTATCAGAAGACTTACGTAAAAAATCGCGCGCAGCTGATGGCGCTGGTGCGTGAAAGTCAGGAAGCCTGAAGCAGCCGCCGCTCTTTCATCATCCTCTGACAAGCCAGTTGCCGTGTTAGCATACGGCCATTGTCTGAATTGCGAGGATATTGACATGACAAACATCCAGATCGACATAGTTTCCGACATTGCCTGTCCCTGGTGTGCCATTGGTTATGCACGTCTGGAGCGCGCCATGGCCCAGCTGGAAACCGAGCACAAGTTTACGGTCAACTGGCATGCCTTTGAACTGAACCCCACGCAGAGCGGGCAGGGCGAACCCATCCTGCCGGCGCTGGCCCGCAAATACGGGCGCAGTGAGGACGAAATGCGTGAAGCTCAGGGCAATATGATGAGCATTGCCAAAGAGCTGGGAATCAACTTTGAAAAGTTACAGGAGCGCAGGACGGCCAATACCTTCGATGCCCATCGTCTTGTTAAATGGGCGGCAGAGCAGGGGCAGCAGACCGCGATGAAACAGATTCTGTTCGAGGCCTACTTTGGGCGCGCCTTGGATGTGTCCGACCATGATGTGCTGCTGGATTGCGTTAAATCTGTCGGCCTGGACGTGACAGCGGCCAGCAAGGTACTCGCGTCGGCGCAATTTGCTGACGAAGTCCGCGAAGACGAGGCTACCTACCAGCGCGCAGGCGTGAACTCAGTACCGGCCTTTATCATCAATCAGAAATACCTGATTTCCGGTGCGCAGGATCCTGAAGTATTGGTGAAAGCCTTTAAAGATATCAGCGCGGAAGTGGCCTGACGAAGGCCACCCGACAGGCCGAAGTTGTGGTATTGTTATCTGACAAAAACAAGCAGGATGCCAGCTATGACTCAGTCTGATCAGTCAAAGATTCCGGTGAAAGAGCTTGAGATACCGCTGGAGCGAGACGTATTTATGCGCTCAATGTTGCGTGAACTGGCAGGCGCGCTGCAGGATGTTGTTGGCATGGAGGAGGCGGCAGGCTTCGTCAGCCTGGTCGGACAGCGCATCGGTGATCAACTCAATAATAGCTATCGCGAGGCACTTTCGCAGCGGCGCTTGAGTCGAGAGCAGGTCGCGGATGTTCTCGTCGATCTGAAACGACGCATCAATGGCGGTTTTTCAATTGTCGAGCAGAACGACGAACGCATCGTTTTGAGCAATACCCGCTGTCCTTTTGCTGAGAAGGTAGAGGGTCGTCCCGCACTGTGCATGATGACATCCAATGTGTTCGGAAATATTACTGCTGAAAACCTTGGCTATGCGCGGGTCGATCTTGAAGAAACCATTGCCGATGGCGCCCCGGGCTGCAGAGTTGTCATCCACCTCATCCTGCCTGCGGATGAGCAGGTTACTGGCCGAGAGTATTTTCGCGGGTGAGCAGCAAAAGTTCTGACATATCCTTCCTGCAAGCCGCTGAGCTGTTGGAGGATGCCTTGCTGGTGGTTGCCAGCGATGGCCTGATTCTGGGCGCGAATCGTGCTGCAAGACGCTTGTTGACTAATTCTGGTCAATCAATCGATGGTCAGTCATTGTTGACATTCTCGCACGGTGCTGAGGCGGACGTACTCAAGCTCCTCCGGGACGGATCACGCACGCGAGAACGTCTGCCGGGCGTGTTGGTTTTAAAAAGTGAGAATGGTCAGCCGCGTCGGGTTCGCAGCGCGATGCACCTGCTGACGCCCGCCACTGAAGAAAAACCCGCGCAGCTGGTACTTCAATTGCGTGACGCAGACAGCGCACCAACAAAATTCAAGGAACTTTCCGATCGCGTAGCAAAAGTTACTGCGGCCCTGCATCGGCAGCAACGTGCAGAGGCAGAACGCCGTGAGCTTGAAGCGCAGATGCTGCAATCCCAGAAACTGGAAAGTCTGGGTGTCATGGCCGGCGGCATTGCGCATGACTTTAATAATTTGCTGACCAGCATCATCGGCTATTCAGAACTGGCCCGCGCTCAGTTGCCACCGCATTCGGCTGCCGGAGAATTTGTTGACGCGGCTGTGACTGGTGCTCGCCGCGCAGCAGAGCTTACCCAGCAGATGCTGGCTTACTCGGGTAAAGGTTCGCGTATAGTGGAGCCGGTGCAGCTGTCCCGGCTGGTCAAGGATATCACCCGTTTGCTGGAGGTTTCGATCTCCAAGAAGTGTGTCATGCGCTTTGAGCTACCAGAGGATTTGCCGGCGTGCATGGCCGACGCTACGCAGCTCAGGCAGGTGATCATGAACCTGATCATCAATGCGTCTGATGCAATCGGAGACAGAAGCGGCGTCATCTCAATAACGACCGGCACCGCCTGGTGCGATCAGGACTATCTGGCGGAAAACTTTATTAATGACACCCTGGAAGAAGGTCTCTACGTGCATCTGGAGGTGGCGGACACCGGTAAAGGTATGACTGCTGATGTTCGCACACGCATATTCGATCCATTCTTCACCACCAAGTTTACCGGGCGCGGCCTCGGACTGGCGGCAGTGCTGGGTGTAATCCGTGGGCATAAGGGAGCGATCAGAGTCTACAGCGAACCAGGGCGAGGTACTACGTTCAAGGTGTTGTTGCCGGCGGCGCCGGGCGTGGAGCCAAAGTCAGCCAAGTCAGACAGTGAGACTGAACAATGGCAGGGGTTTGGCACTGCGCTGGTTATCGACGATGAAGAGAGTATTCGTGCGCTGGCGCGCCACATGTTAATGCGTATGGGTTTTGATGTCGCCACAGCATCTGATGGCCGCGAAGGGGTCGAGGTGTACCGGGAAATGGCCGCCAGTAATCCGCTGGTTTTGCTCGACCTCACCATGCCACACCTGGACGGGGCGGCTGCATTTGCCCAGCTGCGTCGTATCAATCCGAAAGTCCGGGTTATTGTGATGAGTGGCTACGGCGAACAGACTATAGATACACAGTTTGCCGGCAAGGGGCTGGCCGGCTTCCTGCAAAAGCCATTCCGCCTGGCTGAGCTGCGTGACGTGGTCAAAGCTGCAGTAGAGCCTTAGTCGACGGTTAAGTTGTAGATCAAGACAGCAGATGCTCAGGTGATATGGCATTTCGGGTATTGTATTAGAACTGGCACTGATTACAGATTAAGGATTTTGTCCAGACCGAGCTGTTCGGCAAAAACCTCACTGTGGGTCACGACGAGAAGAGTGCCTTGATAGCATCTCAGCACCTGAGCGAGCAGGGTCTGGCTCTCCAGGTCCAGATGGTTGTCGGGTTCATCCAACAGTATGAGCTGGGCGGCTTTCGGCCCCATCAATGTACAGGCCAGCGCCACTTTCAGGCGCTCGCCGCCGCTTAGCTGAGCGACCGGGTGCAGAGCCTGATTGCCCGGCAAACGCACCAGAGCCAGCCTGTCGCGATATTGCCCTTCAGTCCAGCCGGGATTAAGTCGGCGGAAATTTTCCAGCGCGTTTTCCGTGTCGTCCAACAGGCTCAGGTGCTGGTCCAGTTTGAGCGCCGAGCCACGGCGATGAATCTGTCCCGAGTGTGGTGCAAGGTCACCGTTGATCGCTCGCAACAGTGTTGATTTTCCGCTGCCATTATTGCCGCGCAGCCACCAGCGCTCACCGCTCCTTATTTGAACATCAAGCGAAAGAGGGCTGCTCAACCAGGGCAGAATGACTTTATCCAGGTGCAGCAGGTGGCCGGAAATGGGTGTCGGCTCGGTAAGCGGGAAACCCAAAACAGTTTCTCTGCCCAGTACTGATTCGGCGCCGGCTTTGCGCAGCTGTTCCTCCTGCAGCACGGACTGGTGCTTTTGAGCGATTCGCCCACCGGTGGCTTCGCTGCGTTGTTTGCGAGCGTCCAGCAGGATCTTGGGCATGTCCTTTTTGCTGGCTTTGGCTCGGCCTTTTTTGACGCGCTGTTCGTGACGCTCTTTTTCTGTCTGCTGTTGTTGAAGCTCATTTTTTATCGTCTGACGTGCATGCTGCTGGTCATGCCGGGCCTTTTCCAGCAATTGCTCCCGGGTTTGCAGATAAGCCGCGAATCCAAGGCCGTGCCACTGAATGGCGCCATTGCGCAGTTCAAGCAGTCGTCCGAACGATTGCAAAAGCGTTTGATCATGCGTGATCACCAATGCACCACCGGGCCGCGTGCTGAGCCACTCACTCAGCCAGCGTCGACCGGCCTGATCCAGATGATTGCTCGGCTCGTCCAGGATCAGGAATGCGTCACGGATACGTGACAGTCTCAACAAATGTAAACGCGTACGCTGTCCGCCGCTGAGCGAGCTTATCGGGACCATTAGGCAGTTGGCGGGCAGTTCGAAGCGGACGAGCTCGCCGATCAGATCCTCTTTCAGGGTCCAGCGTTCATCGAGCAAAGACAGGTCATCGACCCGGCCGGTGCCGCAGAGCAGACGCTGAAGTGCTGCAAGCGCCGCTTCAACACCCAGAAAGGCAGCCACAGTGTCCCGCGTGAGATGCTCTGCGGCGTGCTGCGAGAGATAGGCGACCGGCACATGGTGTTGTACCTGTCCAGCGTGCGGATGGCGAACCCCTGCCAGGCATTCGCCCAGCAGCGTTTTGCCGGCGCCGTTGGGGCCGATCAATGCAACAGTCTCGTCAGGCAGATGCAGATCAAGAGAGTGAAAAACCGGGGGATTGGGTTCGAATGCAACGGAAAGCCCCGTTGCGGAAATACAGGCCTTGGCCATAAACAGCTCCTCTAACACACCAGAAAAAATGGGGGTTTAGAGTGCTTGCTTCATTGGCCTGGCTCCTGCTTACTGTTGGAAAGAAACGCGGATAGGTATCACCCAATGCGATTAGTTTAACAGCAATGCTGACTATTGATCAAAAACTCAATTGCTCAGAGCAAAAGGTCATATTGATAACAGCATATTTAATAGGCTACCCAGTCCCGAGTAATCGTAGTATGGTTGCCTCAAAACACAGATTCACGGAGCGAATATGTTTTTCACACTATTGGCCCTTACACTAAGCCTGTCCCTGGCCGTTTCCTACACGGCTGCCCGCGTATTTCGCAAGCCCATCGGCGCCATCTTCACGCGCATCATTCAGGACGAAATCAGCACCGCATGGCAGCGCTACGTGATGTTTGCCACCTACGTAGTGGGCATCTCCTCTGGCGTTCGTATCTATGAACTGGAGCGGTATATCAGTCCGCAGATCAGCGACATGGGTATCCTGCAACTGACATTGGAGCGCTGGGTGCTGGAGATCTATCGCACGCTGATCGCCTGTCTGCAGGGCATCGCCTGGATGTATCTGGTGGTATTTGTGGTTGCGCTGATTGCCTATGTGATTGTACGTGGGTTTGAGTTGCGGCGAGGGAGGACGCATGGGACAACAGGTTCAGAGTCGGTGGAGCAGTAGTCATGACTACGTTTTCAAAAGCCATTTTTACGTTCTTGCTGGTACTTGCCTTTTCATCTCAGGTTTTCTCTGCAGAGTATTTGACGCCTGAATCCAAACGGCAGGTCGTTACTGAGGTAAGTGAAAGGCTGGCCCAAGAGTATGTCCTGCCCGACGTCGGACAGGCCATGGCCCAGGCCCTAATGATCAGGCTGGAAAGCGGGCACTACGATGATGTGACGAATTCTGAGCAGTTCACTGAGCAGTTGACCGAAGATATGGTGGAGGTCAGTAATGATCAGCACCTGTTTATCTTTTACATGGAAGGAGATCTGCCTACTGAAGAAGAGATGATGAATCCGACGCAAGAAATGCAGGAGCAGAATCTCCGATTTCTCCAGTATGACAATTATGCCATCCGCGAAGTGAGCTGGCTGGACGGCAATATAGGTTATCTTGAGTTGGCTGCATTCGTAGATGCTGAGCCCGCTAAACGTGCGATCGGCAATGCCATGGATCTGTTTCAGCATACAGGCGGATTGATTATTGATCTGCGACAGAACGGCGGCGGCATGCCTGAAACGGTTGCTTTGTTGGCGAGCTATTTTCTAGGCCCGGAATCTGTCCACGTGGATTCAATTTATTGGCGCAAAACCGACACAACGGAAGAGTTCTGGACCAGCACTGATCTTGAAGGTGCCTGGTATGGCACGACGCGTCCTGTATACATCCTGACAAGCGAAGCAACCTTTTCGGCTGCGGAGGCTTTCAGCTATGCCATGCAGGTAAACAATCGCGCGACAATTGTTGGTGAAACGACGCGTGGCGGTGCACATCCTGGCGCCATCGCTCGGATCGGTGATCATTATCATATGTTTATTTCGAATGGTCGTGCGTTCAGTGCAGTCACGGGTGAAAACTGGGAAGGTACCGGTGTTATCCCCGATCATGCCGAAAGCGCTGATGCTGCGCTGAATAGCGCGCACAAGCTAATTCTAAGAGATGTCATTGATCAGACTGAGTCACCCATGGCTCGACAGGATAGGGAGATGCAATTGCGAAGACTGGAGACCGAATAATGGTGATTTCATTTCGCTTTCAGAAAATGCAGGTATTAAAACTGAGTTTGTCTGTCATTTTAGTTCTTAGTTTGGTGCCACATGTGTTCGCACAGTCTGATCTGCTATCGCTGGAACTGGACCTGGAAGGAATGCCCAGGCTGATACATGAAGTTGAGCCGCGGTACCCCGCACGGGCGGTAGCACGAGGTATAGAGGGATGGGTTCAGGTAAAGTTCACAATCATGGCTGATGGAACTGTTGATCCACTCTCTATTGAAATCGCTGACGCTGACCCCTGGGGCATGTTCAATTCGACCGCCATTAGAGCGATCGAACAGTTTAGATACGAACCAAGAGTGGTTGATGGTGTCGCCGTAGAAATGCCGAATTACCAGCACGTTTTTCGTTTTGAATTGTGAGCTGCGCCGGTTTATGCAGTTCATATTTCTTGCCAACCTCCCCCAGGCCGTCCCCACTGTCGCCGACTGGTATTACCAGGAGTGGGGCGCGTCCAACCCGGACCTGAGTCCTGCCATCATCGCGGCCAATCTGGAGAAAAGTCTGAATACCGACAAACTGCCATTGGTACTGTTGGCCATGGATCAGGGCAACCTGCTTGGTGTGGTCGAGTTGAAATACCGCGAAATGGCGATGTATCCAGAAAAGGAGCACTGGCTGGGCGGCATGTATATCAGGCCGGATTATCGTGGCAGGGGCGTCGGCAGAAAATTGATTGAACACGCATTAGAGGTGGCTGCCCGTCTGGTAGTACCAACATTGCACCTGCAAACCGAACAACTAGATGGCGGTCTGTACAGGCGTCTGGGTTGGCG
Source organism: Pseudohongiella sp. O18 (assembly GCF_021729085.1). GTDB lineage: Bacteria > Pseudomonadota > Gammaproteobacteria > Pseudomonadales > Pseudohongiellaceae > Pseudohongiella. Next base: position 526,711 of record NZ_JAJSAR010000002.1, read on the forward strand.
GCCAGTTGAACAGGTCAATAACAAGGGCATTCAGGTGCTGGTGATGGAGCGCGATATCTGCTCTTCAGTCTGAGGAGGCTGAACAGAACCGCGCGAGCAGAGCATGCGTCAGGCCGCTCCAGTCCAAGGTTGGTCGGAATGAGTAATGCTTTCCCGGCCAGTATTTGCATGATAGTGTCCCCAAAAAGCAACGGTGTCAGGGAGGGAGTCCTATGTCGATTGTTAGATGGAACTGCTTTAGTGTTTTCTTTGCACTTGTGTTCTTGCCAGTATTTTCACATGCTCAGGGCACTGTCACCGCTGATCTGCTTACCGACAGAAGTTTTATTGCACCTGGCGGCCAGATTACCCTGGTGGTGGAAATAACCAATCCTGCCGATTCGGGTAGAACTATCGAAAGATTCAGTGGTGTCGGTTACAGCGCTACCCCGCTGGCTGAGTCCAATTACGAATTCACCGACGTTTCTTCATGTCAACAGATATTCTGTCCGGTTGACCCGACGCGGAGCTTTCCACTTCCCCCCGGGAGCTCGGCACAATTCTACTGGCAAACGCTCAAAGTCAGTCCCAGTGCGCCTGAGAACCTCCTTATTCGCGCTTCAAATATAAATCTGGGATTGACCGACGCAAACGATCGACGTTTGAATGATGTTCACCTGCAGCGTGACTTTGTTGCCATCGTGGTCAGAGAAGGGCAGGGCTCGATATCGCAACTCAATGCACAGAGCACGCAAAATGCAAAGGCGGGCTCCGCCAATATCAACGCCTCGCTCAATCTGGCTTACCCGCCAACCGTTAGCGCTGGCAGCCACATAGAAGTGACAGGTACGCTGAGCAATCATGACAGCTCGGAGATCAGTTCTATTTTTACTCTGGGCTCCAGTCGTCACCTCGGCAATCATGTCACTTCCTATAATCAGATCTTCTGTCAATTCAAGTGCTCATATAACGGGGCTTTCCCACTGTCTGCGGGCGAAAGCGTTGACGTGCTGTTTCGTCAAATGTACTACGAGGCAGATACGCTTTTCTCCGGCGCTTTGCAGATACTGAATCCGCACGCAATTGTCAGTGACAGTCTGGGCCGCCGGGCATACGTATATGCCGACGACATACACGTCGCAGTCACGCACGCGGGCATTGAGAACACACCTGCCGACTATCCGCCGATCCCGTCAAGAGAGCCGCTGGTGCGTATGATGTCTGACGATCCGACACCGAGAACCGTCATCAAGGACCCGAACACTCACAAATACTGGCTCCCTTTGTCAGAAAGTCAGGGCATGTCTTTGTCCAGGGTGGTGGCCGAGACGCGCGTGGGCGGGCGCTTTGAAGGTTACTCTGTCGCCAGCCTGGAGGAAGTCAGAACACTGTTTATGAACCATGTTCATGCTTCGCAGCTGAATTATCCTCGCTATGCCTTGTTTGCAGGTAATCAGGCGCTGCATGGCGTTACGGGCAGTCTGCTGGACCTGGTGGGCGAGACATTGGACGCTATCCATGTCGGTGGAACGACTCGCTACGCGCGAGGTATGGTATCTGAGCTCCCAGAGCCTGGACGCCAGACCGTCAGTGTCGGCATCTGGCAGCAAAACACCAGCGGCAGCCCGTTCGGAGTGACTGGCATGTTCTCTGTCAATTCATTCTATGCGACCCAGTACGCCGGTATGGGTACCTGGCTGGTCAGGAGTTCGCTGCGACCTGGAAACACCCAGGCCCTGAGCCGCAAAGACGAGGTCGACTTCCGCTACGGACAGTTGTTCATCGCTTCGGTTGATGTAGACGGCCAGACCTATCAGGTCAATTTCCGGGTAATTGACAAGGACGAGCTGATTCTGGAACTGGTCTCGATCATGGATGAGTACAGCCGCGAGCCGGCTGCTGTCTACGATGTGCAAAACCTGATCCTGCAGATCCCACGCTTGGCGTACTTTGTGTTCCCGACTGATACGGTTTTCTTCGATGTGGCCTTGGTTCTGGTTCCTGACAGTAATCCGATGCGATTCCGCGTGATCAGTGCTGAACCGGTAGACGAATAAGGCGCATCGCTAGTCAGGATGTTGGACAGAATCCGCATTTGGCGTTAACGTGTCTCACTGTAATTACAACAATAATGCAAGTCCCGGGAGTCGAACAATGAGAAAAAGATCGCTCTATACCCTGGCAGTTGCGGCCCTCGTGTCGCTGCTTGCCATGCCTGCCAGCGTGCTGGCCCAACCCAATATCCAGCCCGCAGAACCCTTCAAGGTCGGCACCTTCGCGGTAGGCAATGAGCAGTTCTCCGGTCTGGTCATGCGCGATGACAGCCTGATCGTGGATCTGGTCGAAGCCAACAAGGCTCTGGAATTGATGCCAGAGTACCCCTCGATTGACATGCCTGATGATGTTCTTGGTCTGATTGAAGGCTACGAATACGGACTGAAGTTCCGGGTCTATGAAATAGTCAATGCGCTGGTAGAGTCCGGCATGCTGAATGGCAGCAACATGCCTGATTACATCCATGCTGTTGAAGACGTGGATATCCGTGCGCCAATCCAGTATCCCAGCAAGATCATGAACGCGGCGGTCAACTTCTACACTCATGCCTGTGAAGGATGCACCGAGGCGGAACTGGCCGAGCGCACCCGCCAGCGTCGCGAAAACCGTGGCGTGCCCTATCTGTTCCTGAAGCCAACGCGTGGTGCCATCATCGGTGACGGTGAAAATGTGATCATGCCCTACGGTCGTGATGAGATCGAATACGAAGTCGAAATGGCCATCGTGTTTGGTCGTTCTGGCAAATACATCTCTGCTTCGCGTGCCTACGACCATGTCTTTGGTTACATGGTGGCAATGGATATTTCAGACCGTGGTGGCCGTCCACCAGGTGGCTTCAGCTCCGGTCTGGACTGGTTTGTGGGCAAAGGTCACGATACCTTTGCACCGCACGGCCCCTGGATTGTGCCCAAAGAGTTTTATGGTGACCCTATGGACCGCCTGCACCAGATCACGGTTGTTGATGGTGTTACCGTGCAGGAAGCCAAAGCAGGCGACATGATCCACAACATCCCTGAGCTGATTGAATACGCCTCATCGCTGATCACCTTGTTCCCGGGTGATGTGCTGCAAAGTGGTACATCAGGTGGCACAGGTGCCGGCCGTGTTGAACGTGCGACAGGGTCGGGTTATCTGATCGATGGTGAAACCATCAGCGCAACGATTGAAGGTATCGGTACCCTGACACACCGTGTGGTTCGCGAACAAAGTGTACCCGACGATCTGTCAGGTTCGCAGTTGCCGCCGACCAGCACTTACTAATACTTTTCGATTGCATGAATGAATAAAGAGCCCTGGCACCTGTAGTGGTGCCGGGGCTTTATTCTGAGTGAGATAAGGAACAACGGCCATGACAATGCGCAAACTGATACTGCCTGCGGTGATTGGTGTCGTAGTGGCGGGGTTGTTTATCAACAGCAGGACTAATCAGCGGGAACAGAATGCTGATTCAATGGCTGATCCTGTGGCGGAGGCGCAGCAGGTCGATGACGGCCTTACGACTAGCCCAGGTCAGGCTGCGGCGGTCAACGATTCAGCCAAATCTCAGTCTGTATCAGATGAGAGTTCGCCGACAGACGCAACAGAACCTGGAGCCTCCGATCGAAGTGGCGATAGTACAGCCGAGCCGCAACGATCTACGCGCACACTCTCTACAATCAGCGACAACGCGGACGCGCCCGCCATGAGCGATCGCGTTTATTATGTAATTGAAGAAGCGCAGCGGATGCAGCAGGCTGATCAATGGGAAGCGGCGCTGATGGGACTGAATGCACTCTACGCCAGCTTTGAAAACCTGACACCTTTCGAGCAGATGACGCTGCTGAATTTCTACACCAATACTCTGATCAGGCTGGAGATGTGGCAGGAGTCGATCACTGCATTTTCAAAAATGCTGACGGTGCGCGATCTGCGTCCGGATATCAATGCGCGCGCTCTGTTGGCGTTGGGACAATTACATCAACAAGTTAACGAGGCGCCTGCGGCAGTTACCTATTACGAAGCCTGGCTTGATTTCACCGAGAATACACCCGGTCTGGAGGCGCAAAGAGCACGCGTGCATGAACAGGTGCAAGCGCTACGGTAGCTAATTAGCTCAATCAGACATCCGTTTTGTCAAACACCTCTTCGACAGACAGTTTGAACGCATCTGCAATCTTGAACGCCAGCGGCAAGGATGGGTCAAACCGCCCGTTTTCAATGGCGTTGATGGAATTACGGGAAACCTGTACACGCTCAGCCAATTCGGCCTGGCTCCAGCCTTTTTCAGCGCGTAGCACGCGAATAAAGTTCTTCATGTCAGCACTCGCCCATCAGTCTGATGACTTGCCCAGTCGCCGGGTCCACCAGAGTGAGACGGCGCCGGTGCCAATGAGTTGTAGAACCACTACCAACATAAACCCGAATGTGATGCCCAGCTTGACGGACTCCTCAGGTGACTCGGTTCCCAGCCGCAACGCTGCATCGGCAAGGGCGTTCATCAATGGCGGAATCATCATGACAATGACAGCGGCGACACTGCCGACCGTCATGCCCCAGGTGCTGGAAAAGCGCTGGCCAGCTACCTGTACTTCATCCAGTTGGCGATTGACACGGGCAGACAGGAACAGGCTGTAGGCCATGACAAATAATGCGGCGGCTGCGGCTAAAGACAGCGTGAGGGCATCAGGCTGTTGTTCAAGCCAGGGTGTTGCAGCTAAAAATGTCACAGGTACGATAATTACCGGCGATAACCAAATCGCGCAGCTTCCTATTTTTCGGATATTCAGGGTGGTCATGGGAACCTCCAATTTCTTCTATAAGACGTTAGGTGAAAACAATACTGGTCAAAATGTAAAGCTAGCTTGTCATAATGTGGCGATAATGACAAGTAAACTTTGCACTATATTCCTGAGGTGTGTTCATCTCAGTATTACTGAATGACGAACCGTAGTATCTTGACCGCTAAATAGCAGGGCCTGTCCGAGGCAAAAAAGCATGCGATCACTGGAACTGAAAATACCACCTCTGGCACTGGTCGTTTTGTTCGCAGGCCTGATGTGGCTTCTTGCGCGACTGACCCCGGGATTAAATTATGCAGTGCCGTGGCGTCAGGTGCTGGTGGCCACTCTCAGTGCACTCGCTGTCTTGATAATATTGGCAGGTGTTGCGTCTTTCAGGCGAGCCAGCACAACGGTCAACCCCCTGAATCCTGAAAGCTCCAGTGCGCTGGTGGTGTCTGGAATCTACAGGGTCGCACGCAATCCAATGTACCTGGGCTTCCTGCTACTGCTTGCGGCCTGGGCGCTATTGCTGGGTAACCTGACGGTATTGCTATTGCTGCCTGTGTTTGTCTGGTACATGAATCGCTTTCAGATTTTACCAGAAGAGCGTGCGCTGACCAGTCTGTTCGGGAATGACTATACCAATTACTGCGCGCGAGTTCGGAGGTGGCTTTAATGCGTTCTTTGCTTTCGTCAATGCTCTCGCGATCCATGGTTTTTTTAATAGTGATCCTGACACCGCTGTCGGCCGCGGCGCGAAGCATTGTCGAAGCTGGCCTAAGCAGAGAGTTTCACACCAGCGGGCCGATGGTGACGGTGACTGGGTTCCCGTCGTTGGACACTCGTTGTGAACCATGGTGCCGCGCCGCAGGCAGGAACTTTAATTTTGACCGTTAATGGGGCAGAATCGATAGCTGAAAAGGGCACAAAATTTGAATAAGGACATCATATGAAAGACCCAAGAAAGTTCTGGAACAAATTGGCGCCGCGCTATGCCAAAAGCCCGGTGCGTGACGAAAAAACCTACCAGAAAAAGCTGGAAATCACGCAATCCTATTTCAAGCCAGACTGGTCAGTATTTGAGTTCGGCTGCGGTACCGGCAGTACGGCTATCGTACACTCACCGTATGTCAAACAGATTCTGGCAACTGACATCTCCGATGAGATGATCGCAATTGCCGAACAGAAAACCCAGGCTCAGGGCATCACTAATATCAGCTTTCAGCAGGGCACGCTCGACAGCCTGCCTTTGAACCCCGAAAGTTTTGATGCCGTGCTTGGTCTGAATATTCTGCACCTGCTGCCCAACGTGGATGAAACCATCAATCGCGTGAACCAACTATTGAAGCCGGGCGGCATTTTTGTGTCCAGTAACGCATTGATGCGAGAAGTGTCGCTGCACTGGCGACTTTTAATACCGGTGATGCAGTTTATCGGTCTCGCGCCGCACATAGACAGTTTCAGCAAAGATGAGCTGATCGGCATGCTGACCAAGAACGGGTTTACTATTGACCATGAATGGCAACCAGCCAAGGCGTCGTTGTTCATTGTTGCAAGGAAGAAAGTGAACTGATATCCAGCATAGATCCAATAAACTCAGGGAAGTGATTAAATGAAATCCATTACTTATATTGCACCTCATAAAACTGCGTTCACTGTTGCTGTAGTTGTAGCGATCGCATCGCTAGTCATGATGATTCCGATGATACTGATGTTCGCACTCATACCTGTCGAGGCAGAGGGACAGGGTATGGCTTCGGTATTCTCTGTCATGATGATAGTGATGCCATTGATGCAGTTCGTGTTTGCGTACCTTATCGTGGCGGTGATGGCCTGGCTGTATAATCTGGTTGCCAGACGTACTGGTGGCATTAGCTATGAAAGCTCAGAACAGTAGCGGACACCAGCTGGGAATCGCAGATCTGGATGACTTGCTGCAGTCCCTGCAGCCAAGTCTCACAGGTACCGAGTTTGTATTCTGCAGTGTCTCCGGGTCCCTTTCTGAATACATCAGATTAGAACCTCTGGCCACGATTCGGGAGGAAGAGGGGCTGACTCTGGTACTGCCCCTGGCTATCGCAGAGCGTGAGAATTTTAAGGTTGGCAGCGTCTTTCGGCAGATTACGCTGACAGTGCATTCCAGTCTCGAGGCAGTTGGTCTGACTGCGGCTGTATCGCGCCTGCTGGCTGATCATGGGATTGCTGCAAACATACTGGCGGGCTATTATCACGATCATATTTTTGTGCCTCGCGACAAGGCTGACGTCGCCTTACGTTTACTCCAGCGCATTTAGCGCTACACAACTATGTCTATTCTTGTCTGGTTAATGGCCGCAATAAAGCTGGGAATGCCAATGGCAGCGCTGAGCTGGCTGATGTTTAACTGGTTATATGGTGCCGGCCAGCTCCCTCGTGATGCCGGGCACAAGGCGATTCGTGATCGCCTTGCGGAGCTAAAGAAGCATCACAAGACCAACAAAAGCCGCAGTGGCAATTACCTGTACAAGCAATGGCTGTTTTTTGGCGGCGGTTTCTACGGACTGGCGGTACTCTGGACATTGCTGGTGCTGGAGACTGGCGAGTTGATCAGTTTTATTGCCAACTTTGATCTCCCTGGGCTTTTTGCCAATGGCATTGTGGCGCTGATTGTCAATTTCATCGTGTCACAGGTTGGCAATATCGTTCAGGCGTTCATGTGGTTCGGCTACTGGCCCGATGGAAGGGGCGGCGAGCAGATTGTCGTCTGGGTGCTGGTTGCTTATGCGGGATATCTGTTTGGTATTCACCTGGCGCGAGAGACAGAAAGCCTGCATAGCCTTTCAGAACTGGTTCGGAGAGTCAGCCGTCGCAGGCAGCTTCGAGGCAAGGATGAGGACTAGTATGTATCACCCGATGTGGCACCTGCAAAGGTGTCCTTGTCGCCCTCAGTCGTTATAATTTTCCCCGTGAATAACAACGATCTCCCAAAGTGGCGCTCTTCCCGGTCACTGATGCGCAGCGTGCTGGGGCGCATCATGCTGGCAGCTGCCCTGGTTGTAGCCGGCCAGGCGCGTACTGGCGGGCGTTGTGCAAATGAACATTCCATTCCCTGAGTCCGCCCACGGTCGAGTTACGATCAGTGCCGGGCTTGCACGCGGTCACACGGACTGCGTAAATGCTGATCAGCTTGTCACTGAGGCCGACAGGCATTTATATGCTGCCAAACGGGCTGGACGCAACAGGTTAATCTCAGAACCGGTCTGACACGACTCGCCATCAATCCCTGCCTGTCATCCGAATGTGACGCGAAAGTCATAAAACCCTCATCTAATCGTCACCGACTGGTCATAGTCTGGGCGTAGGCTGCCTGTTTTTAAATCAACAATCACAAGCAGCCCCTGGAGAGATTTTTATGTCCACCGGTCATTTCAAGCGTCGTTCCACCAGGCTTTGTTTTGGCATTTTCCTTGCCATAAACAGCGCCACCCTTGTTTTCGCCCAGGGTGGTGATGGCGCCGTTTTTGGTCGTATTGCCGAGGCCGCCAGCGGTCGCTCACTGGAAGGTGCAATCGTCACTGTAGCGGACGAGAGGTTCCGTGATTTTACTGATGCCAGTGGTCGATTCTCGATTGCAGACGTGCCTCCTGGCACCTATCCTGTCACCATCACATACGTTGGCCTTGCGCCAGTGGAAAGTACCATCACTGTTTCTGCCGACCAGGTCGCTACCCTGAATGTGTCTATGGAGCGCAGCGACGCCATCGAGACCATCACTGTACGCGCGGCCCGCACCGGTATCGATCGTGCCATTAATGAGCAGAAAACCGCAGCCGGTATCGTCAATGTGGTCTCCGAGGAGATGTTCGGTGCCATGCTGGATGGCAATATCGGTCAGGCTATGCAACGTCTGCCAGGCCTCAGTGTGGATCTTGCCCAGGACGGCTCGCACGGTGGCATCAACATCCGTGGTGTGTCCGGTGAGTTCAACTCTGTGCAGATGGATGGCAATCGTGTTCCGTCCTCTGGCAGCAGCAATACCTTTGATCCCCGGCAGCTGGCTGCTGATGGTGTTACCAAGATTGAAGTGATCAAGTCGCCAACACCGGACCGTGACGGTGATGCGGTAGGCGGTATCGTCAATCTGCTATCGCGAAGTGCGTTTCAGCGTACGGGTCGCGAAATGAGTGTTGATATCGGAGCACAACTGAATGAAGAGCCCGGCAATTGGGGGCACAGCGGCAAATTCTCATTCTCTGATATTTTCAGCGTTGGGGATGAGCAAAACAATCTGGGTATCAGCTTTACATTGAGCACCTATGATACTGATCGCTATTCGCGCAATGCCGACCAGGACTGGGTGCGTGTGACACCTGAAACTAACCCGCAGTTAAATCTCGGCGGATATAACGAGCCAGTGTGGTTCATGGAGTCCACACACTTTGAACACGACACGCGCACGACTGAGACGCATACGCTGAGTGGTTCTATTGATTTTCGTGTAGGCAGCAATCACGAGTTCTATGTGCGACCGATGGTCAGCACATTTTCTCGCCAGGGCACAAAATACGAAACCGATATCGATATCGACACTGCGTTCGGCAATAGTCTAAGCGGCGACAAAACCTACGCCGAACTGACTCCCACTTATGGTCGTGGCACGGTGGATAGCGAAGCGTCTCGCGGCTGGATCGGCACGCTGGAAGATCAGGACAACGACCTGTTCTCACTGTCTGTTGGTGCAAAACATGAATACGATGCAGACTTGTTGACCTATGATGTTTCCTACTCTCGAAACAAAAGCCAGATACATGACGACAGTGAATTGAACATGCTGATGGAGCCGGATGATCCCTGGTTCATCTTTGAGTATGAAGTGTTTGATCCCAACGGTGACATCCGCGTTGATGTGGTCAATGGTGTGGATTCCACAGATCTTAGCCTGATGACTGAAGGCGAACTGGAAGATGTGTTCGGTAGCAAGGAAGATGAAGTATTGAGCGGTCGCATCGACTGGCAGCGTGAAATGACACTGGCCAGTGGTTCGTTTACCTTCAAGACTGGTGCCAAGTATCGCCGTAGTTCGCAGTTCCGCGATATGACGGTTGATCTGTATGAAATGGATGATGCTTTCCCTTATGCGGATGTGCTGATTCCGACCAATGAGGTCATCTTCCGCAAGCCCAAGTACTTTGATGTGCAACCACAGATCGGCCTGGCCATGCTGCAAAGCAATCCGGAACTGTTTGAGTTTGTCGAAGACGACTCACTGGAGGACAGCAACGTTGAAGATTACGATGCCACTGAAACTGTCTCGGCCGCGTATCTGATGGGTACCTATGAAACAGGAATTCACACAGTGATTGCTGGCGTGCGTTACGAGCGCTACGAATGGGACAACCAGAATAAAATCGTCAGCTACCTTAACGATGAGCCTTCCGTGACACCAGGCACTAGTGGAGACAGTCATGGCTTCTGGTTGCCAGGGGTTCACTTCCGTCACGCGCTTACTGACAACCTTATCCTGCGTGAAAGCTACAATCGCAGCTATGCGCGACCGCGCCTGACTGAGCTGTCTCGTGGGCGCTGGGTTGATGACGACGGTAATATAGAAGATGGCAACGCCAATCTTCAGCCAGCGCTTTCGGATAATTTTGATGTCCAGCTTGAGTACTACACCGATCGCGGTGGTCTGTATTCGGTAGGTGTGTTCTACAAGGATATCGAGGACTTTACCTACACCGAAACTTACGACTTTGACACGCTGGGCAGTAATGGTATTCCGGTGCCAGCGGAAAACGGCGATCTGGAATACGAGCGTCCAGTCAATGGCTCATCTGCTACCAACTACGGTCTGGAGTTGATTGCCCGACAGAATCTGTTTTTCCTCCCTGGTGCACTGCAGGGGCTGAGCATCGCTGCCAGTACCACACTGACTGAAAGTGACGCGACCTATCCAAATCGTACGGACAACCGCGATCTGCCACTGGAAGGATTTTCAGAGTTGCTGTACACGTTCACTCTGGACTATGCCTGGGGCAATCTTAGTGCGCGACTGGACTATACCTACCGTGATGACTACATCGAAGGACTGGGCAGCGATATCGAAAGTGACGAGTTCTACGCGGCTGAAGATCGCGTGGATGCTGAACTGCAGTATCGCTTCTCAGACAATCTGCAGGCCTTTCTCACCGGCAGCAACCTGACTGATGAGCCTCAGGTCTCCTATCAGGGCTACCGTCCGTTTGTTGAGGATGCCAGTTTTTCTGGCCGTAAGTACACCATGGGTGTGCGTTACGAGTTCTGATAGTCGCAGCTTGAGAGATCAGCCTTGATCCGTCATCAAGAAAGCAGCGCCCATGGCTGGGCGCTGCTTACTTGATTTGGCTGATCAGGGATTGACTGAATACTTGGTGAATGCACCGCCAGCCTGACTCAATGAGTTGGGTCCTTCCGCAGCATAGACATTGCCATCTGCATCGACTGCCACACCTTCACCTGCTGTGCCCTGATACACACGGTCTTCTCGCTCAAATGGTGGGATGAATCCAGTCACATGATCGTGATCGATATGGCCGATACGGACACCATTACGCCAGCCAACGTGGTTGGTCGGGCTTGATTCGGAATCAATCGCGTAAAGCATGTCGTCATCGGTGATAAAAATACCACTGACCCGACTGAACATGTATCGGGACTCCAGGTAGTTGCCATCCTGGTCGAATATCTCGAGTCGATGATTGCCGCGATCCGCCACCCACAATCGGCCCTGGGAATCAAAATCCAGCGCATGTGGCGTGCGGAATTCTCCGTGGCGAACCCCAATCTGTCCCCATTGTTTGATGAACGTGCCATCGGGCGCAAACTTCATGACACGTGCTGTCTGACCATTGGCTCTGCCTTCGGCCATGGCCTGGTTGGTGGTCATACCCTGGCCGCTATGTCCATCGGACACATAGATGCTGCCATCAGGACCAACCACCACGTCGTTTGGCTGGTTAAAGTGCTGGCCATCCTTGCCTGTCTGTCCGGGCGTACCCAGGCTCATCAGCAATTCCCCAGCAGGGCTGAATTTATGCACCTGCTGGCCTTTAGTACCTTCATCGTTGGTAGCGAAGTCTGTAACCCAGACATTGCCATCATCGTCAACGTGAATACCATGCGGCGTTACCATGATGCCCCCGCCAAAGTTGGCAAGAACTTCACCGGTGTGGCGATCAAATTTAAAAATGGGATCGACCGGATTGGTATGGCAGTTGACCGGCACACCTGACCCGAAACTGCCGGCCCCGCAGCGCTCGTAGGCCCAGATGTTTCCGTCAAAGGGGTCAATGTCCACGCCTGCGGTAGACCCCCATTCGCGCCCGGCAGGTAACTCACCCCAGTTGCGCGTCAGCACAGGATTGGGGTTGGGCAGACCTTCGCCAGTGATTGCATTGTCATAACTAGTGCTGAGATTGGTGCAGCCGGTGAGTAGGGCCAGTGCCAGACCGGCGCCCGCAAGGCCCGGCTTGATGGGGTTTGTCATGGGTGCTCCTTGTTATTATCGTGTCCTGCATTGATTGGGTGGGGTACTGCCATGAAGTCCCAAGCATACTATCCCCGGTGTACGGGTCAACCCAATCGTGTCAATGGCGCCCTGTTGAGGAATGTTCCAGGGCCCATAGCAACAGTCGCTGCTCCAGCCTGTCCATTATGCTATGTGGCTTTTCCAGACCCATCCGTCGCAACAGTGGCTGCCAGTGCGGACGATTCGCTGGTCGCATCAAAGCCGCTGCGATGGTTTGCCATTTGCCAGCAGTAGTATCGGTCGCGGACTTGAGCGTCTGCAGCGCTCGACTTAGCTCCAGCTCTTCATCGGTGAAATCATGACCAAACGGGTAGGGTGGGAACAGGCCTTCCAGGGATTGATCTTCAGCAAGTGCCTTGATTGCCTCAGGAGTATTACCCTGCCAATGTGGTGGTGGGGTAAAGTCAGCGTGAATCTTGCCAGCGTCTTTGGCCTTTTGCAGCAGTTCACTCTGAAATTGCGCATCGGCCAGGCCGATCAGCCGGGTATAGACATCCTGCTCGGGTTGGCCGCGCAGATCAGCAATGCCGTATTCGGTGATGACAATGTCGCGCAGGTGCCTTGGAATTGTGCAGTGAGCGTAGTTGAACAGGATATTTGAAACTGTTTTTCCTTTGTGCTGCCTGGTACTGCGCAGTGTGATGATGGATCGTGCGCCGGGTAACTCATGCGCCATCGCAACAAAATTGTATTGACCACCGACGCCAGAAATAATGCGACCATCTTCAAGTGCGTCGGAAATAACCGCGCCATTTAATGTGCACATCATGGCGGAATTTATGAACCGGCCATGTTCGCGCTGCGACACCTTCAGCCGCTGATCTCCCAGGCGATGATCGAAAAGATCGTTGATGAAGTTGACGCTGGTCATGCAGATTTTCTCACGCAGCTCATCAGGAAGCTCGCGCAGACGCTGATAAAAACGACGGGTACCCAGAAAAAAACCGCCATGCATTAGCGTGGAGCCGGCGTCATCAGATTCACGGCTGGCGACTTCACGTTTCAGTACACCTGCATCAAGCAGATCGAAAAATCCCTCCGTCATCATTTCGCTGCAGCCATAGAGACCTGCCGTGAAAGCTTGACTGCTGCCGACGTCGCAGGCAAAGGGGAAGCGCTGGTCGACCTCTAGAGTCTGGTATAACTGCAGCCACTGCTGATTATTACTGTGCCGCTGGATCGTCTGGTAAATGAGACCTGTCCCCAGTGAGCCTATACCCAGCTGCAGAGTGCCACCATCGCGCAGCAGGGTGCTGGCGTAAAAACCGATGAGATGATCCTGGGCACTGAGTGCCATATTGGGTACAGAAAAAAGGGGATAGTCATACTGCGGCGAGTCAATTACAACATCGAACTGATCCTGGTTGACCAGAGCATCACGGGACATGAACGGAAGCTCGCGGTTTGTTTCAGCGACCAATGCGGTCGGCGTGCCATCCCGGGCGCGCTGTTTAAGCATGGGAATCAGGTCCAGTGTCAGGTCTGGATTGCCACTCAGACTGAATGCCTCGGAATCGCCTGATGGGTCGGGTGACACCAGTTGCGCAATTACGTTCATGCCCTGTGCCATCAGGTCGCGGACCGCGTGAGTGTAATTAGTACACACGTAATCACGTTGTTGCTGCGGCTGATCAACAAAGTTGCCCGCCTGGAAAAAGAATTCGGACACCCTGACATTGTCCGGCAGCTTGCCCGTGGCAGCGTCGCGCGCATATTCCAGTTCGGGAATGTCACCATAAAGACGCTCTAAAAAAGGTTCGAGAAAGCGGCGCTCCATGGATGAGGACGCTTTCGGTGCCTGTAGCGAGAGACCGGTGACAATATGCAGGGAGATGCTGGAGTCACGGCATGCGCGTTGATAGATGGCGTTGGCAAAATGCAGGGGTTTGCCAATGCCCAGTGGCAGCCCGAGCACGACGCGATGCCCAACGCGTTCCAGGACTGCGTCGACAGCGGCCTCGGCATCTTGTGACCATTGGGGCCTTGCTGATGTCATTCCGTGCTCCCGTGTTGAATAAGCCGACTGGCCAGTAGCCGATATTGACTGGTTTGGAGTATCTTTGCGTCTGTATTAAGAACTATAACAATGAGGAAAGAGGGATGTCTGCCCTGATACACAAAACTTTGAAGCTAATCTCTATTATTCTGCTGACGGTTGGTAGCGCGGCTATCTTTGCCCAGGAGGATAGCGGGCTGGTATCCACCCTTCGCCCTGTACTTCGTTATCCTCCTTCACTAGAGAACCAGGATGAGGAGGGCATGGTGCTTGTACGATATATGGTTGATCAGGAGGGCAAGGTTTTTGAGCCAAGCATCTATCGGTCGACAGGCCACCCCGCCTTTCAGGAGGAAGCGTTAAAGGCAGTAGCATCCAGTCGTTGGAGGCCGGCGGTAAAAGATGGCCAGCCAGTGATGAACGCAGCGTTTTACTTGGCGATTTTCTACGACACAGATGAGGATCCTTCCGTTAATTTTGCATTTCGGCGTCGCTATGATGCGGTGGTAGCCGCCATTGCAGATGACAATCAGCAACAGGCGGCGCAGTTGTTGGAAGAACTTGAGAATTACCCCGTTGCTACTAACTTTGAGCACGTGCTTCTGAATCTCACTCGTTACAGCTATTACAGAAGATACGGCGGTAGTGAGCTGCAACTTATGCAATACCTGGATGCGGCATTGTTTTTTGAGTCCAGCTACCGGTCGCGCAGTTCAATGGAGCTGGCTGCTGAGTCCATGCCAGTTGATGTTCTTGCCACGGCACGTCGGAATTTGTTCATGCTTCAGGTCAACAATCGCCGCTATGTCGAGGCACTGAAGACTTATGAGTTAATGCTGGAGGGAGGGCAGGATGTGAGTGAGTTCGAGACGGCGTCGGATCGTATCCTTGCACTCACCCGGGATGATTCCGCTTATGCAGTCGCAGATGTAGTGCCGGATAGCGGCTCGTGGAATATTATGCTAGCCAAGCGAGGCTTCTACGTTGAAAGCCCTGACGGTGGCATCACGGAAATCAAACTGCGATGTCTTCATAACATACAGACTTTTCAATTTAGCGAAGGTGCGGAATACCGGATTCCCGCATCCTGGGCCAACTGCAGCCTGGAAATAAAAGGAAACCCTGGCGCTCAGATTCACCTGGAACAGTTCGGCTGATCCTCCTAATTCGCATTGCCGCAATGGATATGTTACACAGTGAGCGTAGGATTAATGAAGTAAGGAGGTGTTATGAGCAACTTGCTGCAAAAGAGTTGGGAAAGTCACCGCAATCGTTTAAATGCCTTTGCAGGCTTGATTCTGAGTGTCGGTCTAGCCGGTTGCGCCTCGTCCAGTGACGACCTTGAGGCGCCATCCTATGCCACCATGTGGGACAACGACAGCTATCGTGTTATTTGTACCGGCGTAGACAATCGTGACGTCTATGTGCGCTACAATGCCATGGACACGTTTTATAACGAAGATGGTACTGCCAAGACGCGTGATGAGTTCTGCCGTGAGAACGCAGCAGGAGCCAGATCGCGATAATATGCAATGTTTGAATTGATAATTCTGCGGCTCAGCCAGAGCATCTTTTGCTCTGGCTGAGTCTGAATCATTAGCCTGAAAACTAGAACTGATACCGCGTCGTCAGCAGGGCAGTGCGACCGTAGGTATTGTAGCCGTCGACGACCTGATAGTCCCTGTCAAACAGATTGCCGATCTTGAGCTGCAAACGCAGATCATCAATCAGTTGATACTCCATCACAAGATCAAAAACGGCATTGCTGTCTACCGAAGACGTGCCAAATGTCACTGGATCAACGTCCTTCTGTTTGCCGCGCAGATGCCAGTCCAGTCCCACTTCAAGCTTCTGGAAACTTCGTGAAATACCGGCGCTAAGGGTTTGATTGGGTCGGCGCAACAGCTCCTGACCCGTATCGCGGTTCTCGTGATCCAGCAGTGTCAGCGCCGCATTGGCCTGCCAGCCCAACCATTCGCCCTGAAGGCTGAGTTCCAGTCCGTTGATCAGAGCGCGTTCAACATTTGCTAATGTTGTAAAGCTCGCGTCGGTTGCGATGAGGTTTTTGATTTCATTTCTGAAAGCATTGACGGACCAGTTCATGCTGGAATTTGCGCCACGCAGGCCAAGCTCAATGTTGCGTGACGTCTCAGGCTGCAGATCGGGATTTCCATAGAAGAAAAACGCCGGGAAATCGACGTAAAGATCTACCAGTGTCGGGGCCTTGAACGCCGTACTGTAGGATGCCCAGAGCTGCATCGTTGCACCCAGGTCTGTGCCTATTGCAGCTTTGCCAGTTGTCTCGCCTCCGAATTGTTCATTGTCATCGTAGCGCAGTGAAAATGTTGTGTGCAGGCTGTTGCTGTCGCGCGGGAATTCACTGTGAATGACGGCGAATGCGGCACTGTTGTCGCGACTGGTGTCGCTTTGTGTCGCTCCGCTGGACAGATACAGCAGCTCTTCTGACTCAAAGTCAGCACCCAACACCAAAGCATGTTCACCAAGCTCAATATGGTTTTGCCAATTGAAGGAGTCCCGCTCTGTGCGGCTTTGCGAGCCAAACGTACTCCGGTTGATGCTCTCATCCTCGAAACGCGCGAGCTGTACATCACTTTGCCATTGCTCTGTGACCGGCAGGCTCAGTCCGACGCTGGCGGACTGGGCATCGCTGTTATTGATACCGCCGTCATAGACCAGCTCAGATTCCGTCCAATAATAACCACCTCTCAGTGTGGCGCCGCCGGTAAATTCGTGGGCGATTGAAACGTCGGCAGCGTCATTGTCATAAGCGCTACGACGGGCGCTCGGCGTTGGCGTGTGGATGGGACGAATGCCATCAGTCTCATGATGGGCAATGTTGAGTGACAACGATGTGTTGTTGACTCGGGTATTGATACTGCCATTGGTGTTTAAGGTAGATTCCGTGCCTGCTGCGACACTGACACTACCATGCAGCCCCTGGTCAACGGATCGATTGGCTGCCTGCTTGGTGAAAATCTGAATAACACCACCAATCGCATCGGCGCCATACAGGCTTGACTGTGGTCCGCGCACGATCTCAATGCGCTCAATTTGCGCGACCGGAATATTCTCCAACCTGGCGAATCCTTCGCTGGCGGTGTTGGCCTTGACCCCATCAATCAGTATCAGCGTGTGATCAGAATTGGTACCACGCATAAACAGGCTGGTCTGTGTCCCCTGGCCGCCGGTGCGCGCCATCTGGATGCCCGGTGAGCCGCTCAGCAGATCAAACAGGCTGAGTGCCTGCGAGGCTTCAATGTCTTCCAGCGTAAAAACGGTGCTGGCAGCAAGTGTTTCGTTCAGGGGCTGGTTCATGCGGTTGGCAGTGACTATCACTTCCTGAGTCTTTTGATCAGCGGACTCGTTAGCGGGAGTCTCCTGACTGGCAGAGGCGATTGTCGCAAGCGGCAGTGCGGTACACAGCAGACCAGCGTAACGCAAAAGCGCGGCAGCGCTGCGCGGCGATTGAATGGTAGCTGTGATGTCTTGAGGAGTCTTTTTAGGCGTGTTCTTGTAAATCATTGTGCAATCTCACCCGAGTGCGTCATGTGAAATCACGCAGGCAGAGATGGCGGCAACAGAAAGAACCACGGGCAGGCCGGGGGAAGCGTCTTTCCGCAGCACTGCCCTCCGCAGCGTGTCGTTGGCATCAGGCCGGTCTCCGGGCTTGCAAGTCATAATCGTTCGAAACAGAACGTTATCAAGCAGTATCGCCTTCCCGTCATTATCGCCGTCTGGCACTTTTGACAGTGGCATTGTGATACAGCTTACTTGCTTACCGTTGCGGGGGCAGCGTTGGCATAGACCTGATTGTGCGTCGCACCAACTTCCCGTTTAATTCCGGGGTCACTGAGGACCACGGAACACCTGAAGCGGCGCCAATGTTAGGTGAATGCGGCGCATTAGGCAAATTGAATCGTAGATGCACTGGCGCTGGCAGAGGCGTTAAGCTTGACGTCCATCCGGTTGGCATCGGAAACTGAATGTTCACCTATCTGTCGGAGAGAGCATGAAAAATAACAACATCTTAATGCATGGCGTGTCGCGATCAATCGCCCTGTTGGTGGGATTAATGGCTGCATCCACCGTCATGGCCCAGGACTGGGTGCCGTCGCGTTTCGGTGCCGATGATCGCATTGGAGCTGCCAATTTTCTGAATGATGAACTGGTGCTGCAGGCTGCAGAGCTGGTCAGTACGGGGAAAGTCTATTCACTGGGTGTGGAAACTGCCGAAAACTCCCCAGCTTACGGCAACCGCAGCTACAACATCGACATCGTCAGCGCTAACAGTCAGATTCCGGTCGGTGCCGATGTGGTCACTTCCAACGATGAACGTGTCAGCACCAGCTTTGGTATTGGTTCGCAACTTGATGGTCTCGGCCATCTTGGGATCGGCCACCAGTACTACAATGGCCTGACCACCGAGCAGATTGTTGCAGACGACGGTCTGTCGCAACTGGGCACCCATACAGTTCCGCCTATCGTGACACGCGGCATACTGCTGGACATGACAGAGCACTTTGGCGTCGATATGGTCACCGAGGGTACGGCGTTCAATCGTTCTGAAATCGAGGCGGCTGCGGCGGCACAGGGCATAGAGATACGCCAGGGCGATGTTGTGCTGTTTCACACTGGCTGGATGCGGCTGCTGGGTGTGGATGACCAGCGATTTATCTCTGCCCAGCCCGGTCCCGGAGTTGAAGGTGCGGAATATCTGGCCAGTCTGGGCGTTGTTGCCATAGGGGCGGATACCCCGGCTCTGGAGGTCATTCCCTTTGAAGACCCGGCCCGTGCTTTTGCGGTGCATCAGACGCTGCTTGCCAAGCAAGGTGTGTACATACTGGAAAGTATGAATACCGCGGAGCTTGCTGCGGATGGCGTGCAGGAGTTCATGTTTGTCCTGGGTCAGCCGCGCTTCAAAGGTGCTGTGCAGGTGGTGGTGAATCCGATCGCCATACGCTAAGCTGATCGTCATAACTTATTTGGAGAGACCTAGATGACCGCGAAATATTCAAGCCATCCGGCAATGTTCAAGAATAATCCGATTGGCTTTGTAATCTCAGTGTTGCTGATTCCGGTGTTTGGCGTCGGCATCCTCATTCTGCTGTGGTGGTATTTGCAGACCAAGGCAGCGCGACTGACAGTGACAGATACCGAGATCATTTATGAAACCGGGTTGCTGAACAAAGAACATTCGGAGGTCACTCTCAGCAGTATTCGCACGGTGCGTGTCAAACAAAGTTTCTTCGATCGTATATTTGGGGTGGGCACCATCGCTATCTACACAGCTGGAGATAACCCCGAGATCATCGCAAAGGGTATGCCCGATCCGAACAAAGTCAGAGAGCTGGTCTGATCATGAGAGCGCCTCTGGGTGAAACGGATAACAAAGATAAAAAGGAGTCGCGGCGTATTGCTGCTGTGCTGGTGTCATTGCTTATCGTGCTGGCCGTGGGTGTGCTGTTACTGCTGCCCAGTCTTTCTGATATTGTTGCGACGCAGCTGGCTCCGGGTGTGGGACTGCGCACCGCAGCAATCATTGCATTTTTTGTGTCGGTCGTACTGATGATAGTGTTTACACTGTCGTCTGGGGATGGACTGATCGGGGAAGTGCAGTTTGTGATGCCTGGCTTTTTGCTGTTTTTCCTCATTTTGTGGTTGATGATTGCCTGGATTTTCTAGGCCATTTCTCAGTCGATCATCATTAGCTCGATACACTAAAGAATTTCCCGGTGCACTTCCAGCACGGGTGCATCTATGTGCTGGGCAATTGCCTTTTCGATCTGATCGAGGCGTGCATTGATTTCAGAGGGAGTGCCACCCACAGTAACAACACTCCATACTGCGCTGTCCAGGGCATCAAAATCGCCGCTTTCGGCAACGGCCACCTCGGGCTGTTTACCCCAGATCGAACGCATTGGCGCGAACACGCGTCGCTTCTCTTTTAAATCACTGACACCATAAAGCTGAAAGTGCAGGGACATGACACCAACCGGCACGGTGATTGCCGTTGGCACTGGCTGGCGGGCCGCCATAAGCTTGCGAAATGCTTCAGACATCGCTACTGCTTCCTGGTTGACTGGTATCAGAATTGATGCGCACGGCGGCCGCGCGCGGCTTTATTTCCTGCCCCCTGGCAAGCAGATGCACGCGACTGAACGCGGCACCGAACAGCAGGATCAGCGAGGAATAGTAGACCCACATCAGAATCAGCACAATGGCGCCTGCTGCACCGTAAGTAGAGTCAGGAGCCTGATAGGCCAGGTAGCTTGCAATACCGAAGCGACCGAGTGAAAACAGCAGCGCAGTGACGACTGCTCCGATCAACACCTGGCGCCACCCCAGCACGACATCAGGCAGAACTTTAAATATGGCTGCGAACAGCAGCGTGATAACTACAAATGAGAGCACCGCCTCGGCACTGCTGATCAGCATCTCCACAGCTGGTAGAAGCTGCACGGTAAAATCCAGCATGGCGCGCAGCACTACCCCCAGCACCAGGGAGACGAGCAGGATAAAACCTATCGAGACGACCAGCATCAGGGAGAAAAACCGTTTGCGCAGAAACAGGAAAAAACTGTTACGCGAAGGTTTGGGTTTGACGCCCCAGATATCGTTAAGCGAATACTGGAGCTGCGCAAATACAGTTGTGGCACCCACCATCAACGCTGCCATACCGGCAATCGTTGGCAATATGCCGCTTGCTTCAATACGTGAATTGGCTACTGCTTCTTCGACCAGACTGGCCGCATCGTCGCCCATGACAGACTGAAATTCGGCAACGATCTGTCCTTGAGCAGCCGCCTCACCCAATACGACACTGGCGACCGATACAGCGATGATAAGCGTGGGTGCCAGTGAGAACAGTGTGTAAAAGGCCAGTGAACCGGCGTAACTGAAAGCATTGCATTCCAGCCATAACTTGCCGGCATCGATCAACAGCCGCCAGCCATAACGCAAAGTATCCATGGGTGCATCCTCTTACGTGCCAGCTGCCTACAGTGTGACGGCTGGCGCGCAGGCTTGCAAACTTTGACTGGATTCGATAGCTCTAGCTGGGGTTGAGTTGCGCACAGGCTCAGCAATTGTTCTGGGCAGTCCTGATAATCCCCTGGGCTCGCTCGCGTGCCAGATTCCATTCCTGCCAGTCACCAGCCGCCGGATCCAGATACGCTGGCCAGTTAGCCGCAACTGAGCAGGATGCCCAACGGGGCGCGATGGTCGCCTCCAGATAACGGGTGTATGCGGGTAACGCATCTGCGCCGAGTCGCATCAGGTAGCCGTCATCAAGCGGAACCCGCCGCTCATGGGCCAGGTGAATATTGATATGAGCAACCCGAGCGGCGGGATTGGATGCGGCGAATAGCAACATGATAGTAATGGCGCCATAGAGCAATCCTGACAGAAAGTGCCGTGAATTGCCGCGCAGAACTGTCGTGGCGAACCAGATCAGTGCTCCCCCCAGCCATCCCAACGCGGCGAGCGCCATCATACGCGACAATGTCATCCCGAAATGTTCAATATAGAGTGACAGGCGCAGCAGTGCGGATACCAGCATAAGCAGGACACAGCCAATGAGCACTGCGCCGAAACGACGAAACAGGGTTTGGTGGCACTCAGTTGATGCCATGGTCATCAGCAGCGCCAGTGTCAGACCTGCAACCAGCAGCAGTTCGAAAAAACCGCGACGTGCGTAACTGGCCAGTGTCAGCCCGGCGCGTTCTACAATCACGTCATATCCGCCAAATAGATAGAACGCCTGCAGGGCCACAAAGGCGATAAACAATAGCCCAATGGAGCCCATGATGATTGCTGTTTCTTCCGCGCCAAGTCGCAACCAGCTGTGTGCTGTGCCAGGCACGGATTCCGTTGCGGCGCCTGAAGATTTGTTTTGATCGCGTAACAGCGTGCAACTGAGAACGCCAGTTGTCAGCACGATCAGTACCAGACTGACAAAAGGGGTAACGGGTGTAATTTGACCCAGCCGGGCCGTCAGCTTTTCCAGTTGCTGGCCAACTAGTGCGTCGGCGGAGGCAAACAGCATGACAAAAACAATCAGCAACGGAGCGGCAAACAGTGCGCCGCGCAGCACAGCCCGAACACGCGGGTTGTTATGATGTGACTGGTGCAAAAGCGTGTCGATGGGTGGTAGGATGCCCATAACAATCTGTGCCGGAAATCGCCAGGCAGCTTTGATTAGCATTGGCAGTCTTGCATTAGCCAGAGCATCAACATGTGTCTTGTAGTACACCAGCCCCAGGCTTAGCAGCATGACCAGATACATGGGCAGAATGACTGCAGGGGATGCCCGCAACACAGCCAGCCCTGCCGCTGACACCATGACCACAGACCAAATGCCAAGCTCCAGACGCCACGCCTTTGGCTGGTGTCGATTGAGCCAGCATACGGTCGCACTGGCCAGCGCGCTCCACACAGGCAGGCCCAGTCCACCCGGGAGTTGATCCCAGACCAGCCAGTGAAGTGCCAGGCCGCATACCAGGCCGGCGCTCAGAAGCGCAACCATGTCGGACGTGGATGATCGTGCGTCTCTTGATTGGCGCGAGTCACCTGTGACCGGAGAGCCGTATTTGGCTGACATTGAACCTGTGGGATCCAGAATTGTCATGTCGCTACTCCTGTTTCATTGCCCGGATCAGGGCTTCCATGTGAGATACGTAGCGCTTTAATGCGGTACGACCTGTGTCTGTAAGCGTAAACTCGGTGCGCGGTGTACGGCCAACAAACTGCTTGTGGCAGCTCAGGTATCCAGCCTCCTCAAGTTTTCGAGCCTGCACACTGAGGTTGCCGTCCGATAGCTCCAGCAGTTCTTTCAATTCACTGAAACTCAAGCAGTCATGGACAGCCAGTGTACTGATGATGGCCAGACGACTGCGCTCATGAATCAGGTTGTCCAGTTGTCCTGCAGCGGCGCCGTTGCCTGCTGCAGATGAATGGGCACGGGATGTCGTGATAGGGCCGATTGTTTGATCGCTGACAGGTTTTTGTTTTCGATTAGCCGCCATAGCGCCTCCAGATAATAAAACCAAAAATGCAGTGCAGGCCGCCGAACCCTGTACCCATCAGTGTATTGCCGGCGTCTGGTATCAGCAGTGCAACGCTGCCCAGCGCAATAAAAAGGCTGCCCATTAGTGGCAGTACACGCACGGACCATGCCCCCGCTGTCATCACCGCAGCGCCGTACAAGGTAAGCCAGATGCCTGGCAACAGCGCATGAAAACCGTGGATATAGCCTGCGAGTGTCAGCAATCCGCCGGCAATCATTGTTGGTAAGAAAGCGCCCAACAGCTTGCGTGTAGTGGCCATGCGCAAAGAGCGGCCCTGACGTCGAGTCTTCACGACAGTGAATGTGGTCGCCAGGCAGGTAGCGATGAGGAGTTCACTCATCCAGATGCTGACGCGAGGTTCTGGCGCATAAGGGGCAGCGACCCACGTCGCAACCAGTGCTGTCAATCCGGTCAGCAGGTAGCCAATGCCGGAAATGCCGGTAAAAACACCGGCATGCTCGATAGTTGATCGGATGAATCGCAGGTTTTCCTCAGCGTGGTCGGCGAGGCGGGTGGGCGTACCGGATTTCACTGTTTTGGTCATGATAGCGTTTGGGAGTGGAAGCTATGAAAGAACTTTATAGTATAAAGTTAATGGCCGCAAGAGCTATCTGTTATCAGGGCTGGGGAGTGTTGTGGAATGGTCCAGGATTCAGTTGAGAGATCCTGTCCAGTCCATTAGTTATAAAATACTTCGACGTAGTGGGAGGAAACTGCTGTGTCGCCCACAAAAGCAGGGATGAATCTGCTCTGATCAACCGCTGACAGCACGTTGCGTTTGCAGGCGTCGTTGAGAGAACCATTCGATATATCAATATCATGTGCCATGCCGTTTGCGTCAACACGTGCCCTGACGACTTCAGCGAAACGCCTTTGAAAACAGAACCATGTTTCAGTGGCAACCCGCTGGGCCGAGATATATTCAGTGCCCAGAGTATTGGTGTTTAGAAAATGGTGGTTATAAATCCGAGCGCTTTGATTATTGCCGGTCTTCTCCAGCAGGACTGAAAAGTTCACCCACACCTCTACAAGCTGCCCATTCAAACGGGCAGCGGTCATGCGTCTGTTTTGCATGGTAGTGTTTATCAATCGAATCACTCGTCGCGCAGTGTGCGGTGATTCATCGGTTGGGTAGCAAACAAGATTCGCGAGTTGTCCGGAAGTACGCACGCGCCCAGCGCATCGGACGAGCAGGCTTTCGTCATACTCAAACTTTAAACGGGAGAGTCGGGTGGCAATCAACTCAGCGTGCTCACCGATGTGAGCTGGAGATGTGACGTTTTGATCAGCGTCAGCTGAAGAGGTCGTCGACATTACCGTTTGTGCCGCGAATAGCAGCGCCAGAGTGAGGATGTAGCGTCCCCGGCCTGACTTCCTTGGCTTGTTCAAGGTCCAGTCTCCTTTGGACTTTTTCTATCTGTTTAGCCGTTTATCAGGCGTTTGTCAATATACCTTTTACACGACGGTAGACCGAGTCAGTCAGTGTCTGGACATACTCTCTGTGTCGGTATAAGTGGCAAAATCTACCCATTTTCAGGAGAATTCGTTACGATTTTATACATTGCTTGAAAAGATTTGCTCTCTGGCTAAAATCCCGCGCTTCGATTGGAAATGGGTCATTGTCCCATAAGCAGTCGGAGTCATCTTTCTAGGGAGAAGCCATGTATAATTTCAAGAATGATTTCAAGCGCAGCAAAAAAAATGCACTCCGGCATTTGATCGCTGCATGTATTGCTTCGTCATCTGCATTGCCTCTGATGGCATCGGCGCAGTCTGACGCACCGGAACTTGAAGAAGTTGTGGTAACTGGCTCTTATATCAGGAACAGCGCGTTTGCAGGCGCCTCTCCTGTCAACACTGTTACTCAGGCTGACCTGCTTGAGTCCGGTGCACCGGCCATGGGTCAATACATTCGAGACCTGCCATATACTCAAAATACTGACGTTGTCGCCAACGTCAACTCAACTCAAAACGGTCAGCAGGATTCCAATGCTGCGCGCTTCAATCTGCGCGGCCTGGGCGTGAACAGCACATTGACGCTGGTTGATGGAACACGCTCTGTAAACGATGGTGCTGTAGCATCTTTGCTGCCCGACATTGCCATGGAGCGACTGGAAGTCGTTCTCGACGGTGGTTCCGCTTTGTATGGCTCTGATGCCGTGGCGGGCGTTGTCAACCTGATTCCGATCAAAGAATTTGATGGTCTGCGCGTTCGCAGTTACTACCAGACTGACGAAGAAACCTCCTACGAAGAGCCCAAGCTGGCACTGATGTTTGGTCGTTCTTTCCGAAATGATGTCAACTGGGTAGCGGCCTTCGAAGCATCCAAAAAGACACCAGTTCTGCGCACCGAACGCCCTGAATACCTGTACTACGACATTTCGGAAACATCCACAGGTACACCTGGCTCCTTCCAGCGTGCTGCAGGTGGGATCGGTGATGCCGGTGTTGGTGGACTGTTGCGTGATCCGTCTTGTGGTACCTTCAATGAGGGTAATACCGACAAGACCAAGCCTGGTGCGTTCCCGAGTGGTCAGCCGCTGGGTTCAACCACCTGTCTCTACCACTACGGTCCTCAGCATGACTATGCCCGTGGCAATGTCGACTACACGCTGTTTAACAACCTGACCTGGGACGCCAACGATTGGCTTCAGCTCGAGTGGCAGTCCAGCTACAACTACCGTGAGTCGCGTTATAACACCTCTGCCAGCCTGGCAAACACCACCAACAACCGGTTTGCACTGCTGGTGCCAGAAAGTCACCCGGCCAACCCATGGGGTTTTGATGTGGTACCGCGCAACTGGCGTCCTTTCAATGGTCTGGCCGGCACACAGCCTTCCTTCCTGAAAGACGACGGTCGTGAGGTGCAGGATTACCGTTACTACACGGACTCCAACCGGTTCAGCGCGCGTTATGACATGACCGATACCTGGACAGGTTATACCTACTACACGCACCAGGAAACGCGTCGCAGTGTGGATACCCGTACCATGGTTCTGCCACGTCTGCAGGCAGCACTGTTGGGGCAGGGTGGTCCAAATGGTGATGAATGGTTCAACCCCTTCGGTTCAGCTGATCCACGATCGCCATTCTATGAGGCAGGTGTCACAGATAACAGTCAGGAACTGGTTGACTGGTTGTATGAGATCCAGAATCAGCGTGAAGTCAGCCGCAACAACCTGGAAATCTTTGAGACCATGGCGACAGGCGAGATATTCCAGACGGCATTCGGTCCTGCACAGGCGGCGGTCGGCCTGCAGCGTCGTGACGCGCGCGTCCGCACAACTCCGAACCCCTTCTCAATGCTGGGGCAGAACTATAACAGCTCTATCACGGATGCACCGCCTGAGCCGACTGACTACGATGATCGCGTAAACGCAGCATTCGTAGAGTTTGAAGTACCGCTTTACGAGACCATCTCCGCTCAGATCGCTGCCCGTCATGAAGAGTTTACAGATCAGGACATCGAGACGACAACTCCAAAAGTGGCACTGCGCTGGGAAGCACGTCACGATCTGGCTTTCCGTCTGTCCTGGGGCGAAAGTTTCCTGGCTCCAGAGCCGGGCACCAATCGTCCGTTCAACCCGAACGAGAACTGTGGTGAAGTTTTTGCCGGAACTGACCCGATCACTGGTAACAGTCTGGCAGGCACGCAGTCGTGCTCATCAGGTAATCCGGCCATTCGTCCTGAGACATCAGAAATCTGGAACGCAGGCTTTACCTGGGAACCAACTGATGAGCTGAGCCTGAGTGTGGATTATCAGACCATCGAATATAAAGACCGTATTCGTGAGCTGAGCACAGTAGATGCAGTTGAGCTGCAGTTTGCCGAGATGCTGAATGCGATTGGCGAAACTGAAAGCAGCTACGATGCGACACCTGGCTCTGCAACGCGTCAGGCTGCCAATGCATGGCTGGCCGCACAGGGTTCGCTGACTGGTCCTGGCATCCAGCGTGATCCGAACAACCAGCAGATCGTCAAGACCGTTCGCAACGCCGCAAACGTAGCAGAGGTGATGATCGATCTGGTGGACGTGAAAGGGCGCTACCGCATCCCGACGGACGACTTCGGTACCTTTGTTGCCACGGCTACCGCTTCATACTTTACCAAGTATGAGTACGTGGATCTGTCTGGTCAGGTGAGCGATGCCCGTGGTCGTCAGAACGGTGACAGCGGTATTGTGCCACCACTGCCCAAGCTGAAAGCCAATATGCGACTGAACTGGTTCCTGGGAGCACACAGTGCGTCCCTGACAGCCAACTTCCAGGACCGTGTCAGCACCGATGGTTCGTTCTTCGCGTACACCACGGGCCTGACAGCCCCGGATTACATTTCTTCGCAGACCTTGTTCAACACGCAGTACTCTTATGCGTTTGACAATTTCTACGACAGTGAAGTGATTCTCAGCCTGGGTGTTACCAACCTGTTCGACAAGCGTGCCCAGCCGCTGCCGCAACTCGGTGGTATGGAAACACGTTTGCAGACACCGTTCGGCCGTCAATTCTGGCTGAGCCTGGACTGGACGCCTAACTTCTAAGCGGATCGCATCCAGTAAGCAAAAAAAACCCCGGCACTGCCGGGGTTTTTTTTTACCGTTCTGGGCCCTTACATGACAGGTCGAGCCACTCAGACTTGATGCGGCAATTGTGTGCGTGCCGACTCCAGTGGACGTAGCTGCGGCAGACCCAATCGCTGTCTGCGACGTCCCAGCAACAACACGATAGGTGCTGCTATAAATATTGATGAGCTGGTGCTGACAACAATACCGAAGAGCATGGGCACCGCAAAACTGGCTACTGCACTGCCACCTGCTACTGCCATCGGCAGAACAGCCACCAGTGTGCTCAGTGAGGTGTAAGTAGTCCGGGTCAGCGTTGCGCTGATGCTGCGGTTCACAATCTGCTCCAGCGGCTGATCAGGACGGGCACGCATACTTTCACGCATCCGGTCGAAGACCACCACTTTGTCGTTGACCGAATAGCCGATCAGAGCGAGCAGGGCAGCGATAGCCGTCAGGTTGAACTCAATGCCAGTCAGTACAAAAAAGCCGATAGTTTTGGTCAGGTCCAGCGCAATTGTCAGCACAGCAGCCATGGCAAAGTGGTTTTCAAAGCGGTACCACAGGTACAGCAACATGCCGGCACCTGCCAGCATTACCGCGAGAATACTCATGTCAGTGAAATCGCCACTGACGCGAGGGCCCACCAGTTCCGCTCGGTCAATGCTTGCCTCAGGCAGGACTGAATTGACGGTGCCCCGTAGTGTTTCCATCTGACTGCCGCCGTCGATATTTTCATGTATCGCCTGTCGCAGCAGCCACGACTGTTCACGGTCTCCCGATAGTGCCTGAACACTGATATCCACCAGGCCGGCGTCAGCCAGCTGCGTACGCAGGGTTTCGATGGAGGTGTCCGGAGTTCGGATTTCCAGCAATGCACCACCGCTGAAATCGATACCGTAATTCAGGCCAGGTTTGGCCATCAGCCCCAGAGAGGCAATGGACAGGACGGCTGACACTATCAGTCCGGTGGTACCAGCCTTCATGAAGCGGATGACACGACGGCCACTGCTGAACTGATCACCAAATTTATCCAGCATCGGCAGTCCGCGAATGATCAAAGCTTGTCGCGCCCTGCGTCGCACTACCCACTCCATCATGACGCGGTTTACAGCGACAGCAGTAAACAGCGATGTCAGCAGACCTATGCCCATGGTGACCGCAAATCCGCGTATCGGGCCAGAGCCCATCATGAACAGCAGGCTGATGGCGATCAGCGTTGTGATATTGGAATCCAGGATGGTGCCGTAGGCGCGACGGAAGCCATTATCCAGAGACAGCCAGGCACCTTTGCCCTGACGTGCCTCATCGCGGATCCGTTCGTTGATCAGAATATTCGCATCGACAGCCATGCCCAGCACCAGAATCAGGCCGGCAATACCGGGCAGCGTAAGTGTGGCTCCCAGCAGGCTGAGAATGCCGAACACCAGTCCCATATTGATGCCCAGTCCCAGCCAGGCAATCAGACCCCAGCTGCCGTAGCTGCACAACATGAACACCAGCACCAGTGCGGCACCGAAGATGCCAGCAACAATACCCATGCTGATGGCGTCACTGCCCAGGTTGGGGCCTACAGTGCGTTCCTCGACAATTTCCAGCGCCGCGGGTAAGGCGCCAGCACGCAGCAGCATGGCCAGTTCACCCGCCTCCACGGCCGTAAACTGACCGCTGATCTCCCCGCTGCCACCCGTGATGGGGGAGCGTATGACGGGTGCAGTCACAACCTCACCGTCGAGCACAACGGCCAGAGCCCGGCCAACATTCTGACGTGTCATGTCGCCGAATATGCGGCCGCCTTCCTGGTCCAGTGTGAAGTTGACAACTGGCAGGTTGGTCTGTGGCTGCATGGCCATGCGCGCATCGCGCACATGTTTGCCTTCCATCGCCACTTTGCGTTCCAGGCGATAGTTCTGTGCGGGATCCGCCTGATCAGGCAGCGTCATTACATTTCTATTGCCCGGCTCGGCCACCCAATGGAAACTCATTTGTGCCGTCGTACCCAGCAGCGAACGGACCTGTTGCGGATCTTCAACGCCCGGCAGCTGCACCAGTATGCCATCACGTCCCTGTCGGGTGATGCTGGGTTCAACCATGCCGGTCTCATCCAGCCGACGATGAATGACCTCAATGCTCTGGTTAACGACATCATCGAGCAGCGCATCAGCGCTAAGCTCGTCGCGGTCGCTGTAGATCTCCTGGGTGTCCACTACCAGCAGCAGCTGAGAGCCGCCGCGCAGGTCCAGGCCGAGTTTGACTGTGTTGTTCTGGTAAGCAGTCGGCAGGCTATTACTCACCGACTCAGGCAATACATTGGGCAGGGCACTGAGCAGGCCCAGTATGATGATAAATGCGTACCACAGGGTGCGCTTGTGAAGCGAAGTAGTCATGGATAACTCCTGTGGCTGACGCGAAACGCAGTTGAACTGAATCAACAACTGTGACGGCAGCCGGTTACATCAAAGAAGAAAAAGATGTTTACAGGGTTATCGGATTGGCGGCGCGCGCGCCTGTTGAGAAGAGGAGTTACGACTACGATCGGCAGCAGTGGTAGCGACGAAACCAGCAGTAGTGGTTCTCAGATAGCTGAGTGCTGCTTGGTCGAGCGTGGCCGGATTGTCGTCACTGTCTGTATCGCCGGGCATGCCGGACAGCACAGTACGAGCGTTTGGCGAGATCGCCAGCTGTGTCGAAGTCAGCCGCTCCAGGGTGTCGCCACTCTGGCGTTCGATCGAGTTACTGCCGGCAGCAGGCAGGCTGATTCCCACTGACAATAGCAGCGAGCAGATCAACAGCTGAACAGACAACATGTGGCGGAGCAAAGTCACAGCACGAATATCCTGAATTGCAGGTTGCCATTGACCGACTGGCACAATGCCAGACATCACGGACACTTGCAGCCTCCTTATACGCCTGTCACGAAGGAACAGCAAGAGCCATGGTCGGAATTTTTGTCGCCGCACACCTGGTTGTACAGCTGCCTTCGCCAATGGCTTTCGCTGCGCTGGCGATTGATTAGTTGAGCCAGGTTGGTTAGATTTCATTGTCGATTTTAATCTCTCGTACATACTGATGGGGCCTATCGTTTGGATCTCGAATCAATCTATCAGCGTCTGATCACGCTTAGTGACCAGATACTGCTGGTTCTTCTGCAAACAGAAACCTATGCGCAGCTCGCGCTGGTGATGCTGATCTATGCATTTGCATTCTTTTTTGCCAACCGTCTGCGTGCCTATTTACCTGCATTTGCGGAAGCCCCACCAGATGCTCCACTGAGCCCGTTGCGTCGCGCTGCAGGCCATATCGGTAACCTGATGTTCCCGTTGCTGAGCATCCTGGCACTGGGATTTGCTGTTGAGCTCAGTGCGTCGCTGATTGGTCAATCCTGGCTGGTAAAAGTGGCACTGGTCATTGCCATGCTGCTGGTCTACAACGCCATCATTCGTGATCATGTTCGCAATGAATTCATTGCCTTTGTGTTCCGCTGGGCCGGACTGCCGCTGGTGTTCCTGTATTCAGTGGAGTGGCTGGGGCCATTGATTTCGATTCTTGAATCCATGCAGGTAACGCTGGGCAACATTCAGATCTCTGCCTACGGCGTCGTCCGCGTGCTGCTATTCGGTTCCATTCTGTTCTGGTTGGGACGTCTGTCCAACAATACCGGACAGGAAATCATCCGCCGTCAGGAGAAGCTTGATTTCCGGGCCAAGGAAGTCGCTGCCAAACTGCTGCAGGTGACCATCTTCTTTGTCATCTTCCTGCTGCTGCTGCAGATCATGGGCATCAACCTGACTGCGCTGGCGGTGTTCGGTGGTGCGGTAGGTGTGGGTCTCGGTTTCGGCCTGCAGGCCATTGCTTCCAACTTTATCTCCGGCATCATCATTTTGCTGGATCGCTCGATTTCACTGGGTGACTACATTGAACTCGAAGACGGACGTACCGGTGTGGTTCGTGAGCTGACACTCAGGTCAACCACACTGGAAACCTATGATGGCAAAGACATCATGGTGCCCAACGAAAAGTTCGTTACCGAAAGCTTCACCAACTGGACGCACAAGAATCAGAAACAGCGATACCGGGTCGATTTCTCGGTTGCCTATGACTCCGATATTCACAAGCTGGTGGAGGTCATCAAGGCGGCAGTGGCCAGTCATCCTCAGGTTCTCAGTGGTGACGACATTCCACTTGAAGAGCGACCCGATTGTGAGATTGATGGCTTTGGAGACTCAGGCGTCAACATGTTTGTTGAGTTCTGGATGGAAGGAATCGACGACGGCAGAAACCGTGTCGGTGGCGATCTGATGCTGTTGATCTATGACACCATGCGCGAACATGGCTTTGTCATACCGTTCCCGCAGCGCGAAGTGCGCGTGTTAAATAAGCAGTCACTCAACGACGATCGTCAGTGACCCGATCCAGAAAGTCCTGAATCTCGCGACGCAGGCGGATATCGTTGCCGGCTTCGCGAAGCGCTCTTTGCGCCAGTGCAGTTGCTTCGGCAGTCCGGTTTTGTAGTAACCGGACATTTGCCAGACTCAGCCAAATGCTGGCGTCGCGCGGATCAATTCTTAAACCGCGCTCTGCAATCGCTGCGGCACGCTCAAGTTCTCCCGTGTCTACTGCGCTGTTAATGCCGGCCATCAGTGTGGATGTGGGAGTGGCACGAGTGTCTGACGGGGCAGGGGGTGTGGGACCAACAAAACCACCCTGGGAATCTGCCTGGCCGTCTCCTGAACGGACCGGGCCGGGTGACTCAGATATCGAATCTGCTGCCGATGCCCCCGTCAATGATGGCTGACTGCGCTCCACAGGTGCAGGCGATTGCCTTTGGGGTGATGCACAGGCTGCGAGTAACAGGGTGCCGATCAACAGGCCAGAACGTAAGTTCATGGGTTGAACACCCTGAAGCGATCAAGCACTCTGTTAAACAAAGATCCGTTATCCTCGCAATCAACCGCACGGTCCGGTGGGCGGCTTTCAGCAAAGGGCAGCAGCACACTGTCCTGACACTGGCGATAGGCAGGGTCGCGTACCGCATTTTGAGAGACCTGGCGCCACTCAATGTCCGGAGGTGGCGCTGTTGTTCTGGGCTCTATGCGCAGGGAGCTCATGATATCGCTCCACACTTTTAGCGCGCCTGTGGCGCCGGTGAGTCCTGTAGTGCCGTTGTTATCATGACCAAGCCAGACTACCGCCACCAGATCATCACCATAACCGGCAAACCAGCTGTCACGCAGGTCATTGGTCGTACCTGTTTTTCCGGCCAGCGGCAGGTTTGCCTGCATGGTGTTCTGAGCAGTCCGTGCAGTGCCGCGACTGAACACACCCTGCAGGGCATGCTCCAGCAGGAACATACTGCGCTGGCTGGCGACCTGTTTAATCGCCAGACCGTAGCGCTGCAGGCGTTGGCCGTCGCCGGTCATGACGGCCTCGACCGCGCGCAGGGGCGTGCGGAAACCGCCGCTGGCCAGTGTCTGGTACATCTGTGCGACTTCAATCGGAGTCATATCCACAGCGCCCAGCAGTAGCGAGGGGTAGGCTGCCACGTCGCCGTTGTAGCCAAGCCTGCGCAGCATGTCTATGGTTGCCGGCAGACCCAGTTTCAGCCCCAGGTCGACAGTTGCCTGGTTTAGAGAGCGCTCCAGTGCGTCAAACAGATAGACGTCGCCGTAGTAGCGATTTTCATAATTGCTGGGCGACCAGTAAGTGCCATTGTCCAGTTCGATCTCGCGCTTGGCATCAGACAGCACAGTTGCCAGCGAATAGTCACCGGCACCGGATTCAAGTGCCGCCAGATAAGTTGCCGGTTTTACCAGCGAGCCGATCTGACGGCGAGCGTTAAGCGCGCGGTTGAAGCCGGTATATCCCGCCCGGCGTCCGCCCGCCAGTGCCCGAACATCACCGTTGGTAGCATCCGTAATCACCACAGCGGCTTCCAGCGGGCCATTGTCGCCGTCAGCTGGTTGCACTGCGGCTACGGCTTTGTCCAGACGCGCTTCCAGCGTGGTCTGCATGGCAAGATCCAACGTGGTAAAGATGCGCAGGCCTTCGGTGCGCAGTGCTGCTGAATCGTAGTCACGGGCCAGGTTCTGCTGTACCAGCTCCATAAAGGCGGGGTAGCCATTGCCCCGGTATGCTGGTCGTGGCGTAACCGCCAGCTCTGCCTGAGACGCCTGCGTCCGCTGCTCCTCGGTGATATATCCGGCCTCCATCATTCTTGCCAGCACGGTGTTGCGACGGCTGACTGCACGCTCCGGGTTGCGGCGCGGATTGTACAGAGAAGGGCCTCGCGGCATGCCTGCCAGCAGGGCAAGTTCGTCGAGACTGAGCTGGGTCAGGGGGCGGCTGAAATAATGCTGGGCGCCAAGAGCGAAGCCGTGAATGGCCCGGTTGCCATCCTGGCCCAGGTAAACTTCATTCAAATAAGCTTCCAGAATCTGATTTTTGCTGAATCGCAAATCCAGAGCTACGGCCATCAACGCTTCTTCTATCTTGCGCCTGAATGTCTGGTCGCGATGCAGGTAGAGGTTCTTCACCAGCTGCTGGGTCAGTGTGCTGCCACCCTGGACGATGCCACCGGCACGAATATTGGCCAGCATGGCCCTGGCAATGCCCTTGGGGTCGACACCATGATGTTCGTAAAATCGGCTGTCCTCGACGGCTATCACGGCTTCAATCAGAACGAGAGGCACGTCTCCAAGCGCCAGTGGCAGGCGGTCCTCGCCAGTATCAGGATTAAACTGTGTCACTTCAACTGGCTCAAGTCGGGCCAGGGGCACAGCGCCGCCGCCAATGCGCTCCAGTGAAGTGATGCGGTCGCCGGCGAAAAACACAGCCAGTGTCTGCGTGGGCTCTGGGCCATCCCAGAAGTCAAAGCCGCGCGTCTGAATCTGCAGGCTCTGTCCAAGGCGGCGAAATTCGCCGGGTCTGTTCAGTTGTGAAACTTCGCGGTACCCCAGCTGCTGCAGCGTAGTCTGTACTTCATCAAGCGCGTGACTGGCGCCGGGATAAAGCTCCATTGGGCGCGCGTAAATTCGCGCTGGCAGCGCCCACTGCAGGCTGCTGAAGCTTTCGCGAATCTGTCGATCAATCCACATGCACCAAAGTACAAACACAATGGTCGCTATCAAAAGCGTCCATAAGGTCAGGCGGCGCAGGGAGGGGAGTTTGGTGTTGAGACGGCTCATAGACGCTCATTATATCAGTGCTATGGGGCAAACCGATGCAGCTCGGACTCGTTCCATGGGATTTTTTTGAAGGTGGCGGTCAGCCAGCGCTATTAACTGCAGTTTGGAGCAACAAATTGTCGATACAGTCCAGCCCATGCCGGGCCGTTGTTACTGCTCAAGTGTATGGGATTGCTGGGCAGTGAGTGATTCAGCTCAAATTGATGAACATTTTCCATTGCCTGCAGCAGGTATTGCTGTACCAACTCCTCACATCCCTTCTGCACCTGGAATCCATCCTGATAAAAGTCGCCCAGCAATGGCCAGAAGTGATCGTCGCCAATCACATGTTTGAGCACCAGCGCCTGTCGACTGCTGCCATCTGGCAGTTCAAAACGGATGGTTAGCCAGGTCTGTGGCGTTGCCATCGGCAGATTCAGGCGAATACATGAGACGATTTCCAGCGGGCTGCATATCCGCCTCCAGCGCGAGTGGTGCCATTGATAAACGCCTGACTCGGCGCGTTTAAATTGAAATTCCTGCTGCATACCATTGACCTCAGGTTGGAATTGTCAGTTACCAGAGGTCAACGGAACAGCTGGGGCTTTATTCCCCGCTGCCTGTCGGGTTTATCCGGGCACGATCGGCGGTATCGACCTGCTTGATAAACCAGGCCATGAAGCGAGCCATTCGCTCCATGCCGGGCACTGAAATGACCTCCTCAACCTCACCGCTGGTGTGATAGAGCGGTGGTGCCTGCATGGTGGTGACAATCGGCACGTTAGCGCGCCGGTAGCCGCCGCCTTCGCCGCTGGCCATATCCGAGTTGCCAGACACAAAGTTGACACCATAACGCTGTACGCCAGCATCAAACAGTGATTGAAGAAAAGCCGATTCGTTGGTGATGCCGGCGACTATTGGCGCTTCACCTGAGTCAGCAATAAACTCACGATAGCCATCGGGCAGGACGCTGCGGGCCGGCGAGAAGTTGCGCTGTGCAACATGTTCCAGATTAAAGATCAGTAGCGCTTCGTCAAACAGGTCCGGGTTCATGGCGACCGCATTACTGGGGCCATTCAGTCCGGGGGTATGGTGACCAGCGCTGGCCACCAGCACCAGTGTGCGCTGCAGTGTGACATCGTCGCGGGAGAAGTGTTGCGCCAGAGCCATCAGCACCGCCAGTCCATCTCCATTGTCACCGGCCCCGTCATACCAGGCATCCATGTGGGCATTGATTACAATTGTCTCGGTTGACTGGCCCGGTATGACAGCAATCACGTTTTCAGCCTCGAGTCCGCTGTATTCCTGTGCCTGCAGGCTTAACCGGGCCTGTAGCGTGCCGCTGTGTCCCTGCGAGGCTGCCGCGTCGAGTGCGGCGCTGAGGAAAACACCATCTCGGCCTCCCACGTTGAAACAGGGGCCGCCGCAGTTGGCCAGATCGCGCGCCATTTCATTGCCAGGCTGATCGATAATGTTAAGAACGGCAACTGCGCCGCGGGCAAACAGGTCCTGAGCCCGCGGCACGGCATGACTGCGCTCGAATACCAGGTGGGCCTGCGGGGTGATGTGCTGCACTGCGATTTTGCCGCGCACATCGATATGTTCCAATACGGCAGGGCGCGCATTGCCCGTGTATACCAGCGGTGCCTGCAGTGAACCGCCCGCTATATATGATGGAGACAGTGCGACTGCAGTCGACATCACCACATCATCACCGACAGTATGCTCATTGGCCAGCAGGCGAACCTCCCAGCGTTGCGGCAGCCACAGGCTGCTGTCGGGATTCTGCGAGACCTGCTGTACCTCGACATCTTCGATCCCGTATTGCTGGAACTGGTCTGAAACCCAGTTGGCAGTTGCCGTTAGTGATGGGAAACCGGCAACGCGTCCCCACATCTGATTGCCGCCCAGTTCCTGATCAATAAGGCTCTGTTTTGAAAATTGCACAATGGCCTTCAGGTCCGAAGCCAATTGGTCTCCTGACAGTTCGCTGAATTGGAGTTCTTCGGTGGGGACAACGGCCGGGGCCGGGCCGCGAATACCAATTATGGCGGGGGTGGTATGAGGGGCGAAAGTCGGTGGTAGTGGCAGACCGTACCATGCCTCCTGCGCCAGTGCTGTGCCGACAAGGCCGACGCAAATCAGAGTGAGCAGTGGTGAACAAGCGTGAATGTACCGGTTCATTGGAGTTCATCCTGTTATTGTGATTATTGTTTCCGTGTAAGGCGTATTGTAGCGCTTATCTTGCTTGGCGTGATACAACTGCGCAATTGGCAGATTGTTGACAATGATGGCTAACAGGCGCAGTATTCGCCATGAAAACGCCAATAATCGTCAGAATAGATTAGGATTATCTACAATCTATGGTTTCCAGTTCCCATCAATCCAGCTCCCAGACCCTGTCGGACGGTGCCTTTGAACGCATCCAGACTGCGATTGTCAAAGGGGATATAGCGCCGGGAACGCGCCTGAGTGAGCAGTACCTGAGTGATACCTTCGGGATCGGTCGTGGCCCGCTGCGGGAAGCCATTCGGCGGCTGGAAGGTCGGCGATTGGTGGTCAGGATTCCGCACGCGGGCATTCGCGTCGCATCGCTGAGTGTGGCTGAGCTGATTGAACTGTACTACGTCCGGGAGGCGCTGGAAGGCATGGCCTGTCGACTTGCAGCTCAGCATATGACCGAGGAGGAAATTGCGGGGCTGCGTCAGGTGCTGGCCAGACACGAGCAGCACGCGGGCCTGCATACCAACGAATCCTACTATCAGCAGGAAGGGGAACTGGATCTTCACTATCTGATCATACAGGGTAGCCGCAATCACATGTTGCATGAGTTACTTTGCAGTGATCTCTATCATCTGGTACGCATGTACCGGTATCGTTTTTCGACAACTCCGGATCGCCCACAGCAGGCGTTTTCCGAGCACCATCGTATTATCGAGGCGATTGCCGACCGCGATGGTGAACTGGCGGAACTGCTGATGCGTCGGCACATCAGCGCCTCACGTCGCAATATCGAACAGCATCTGGAAAAGCCATAAGACAAAATCAGTTAAAGAACTCAAAAGGAGAGTCCTGGACATGCAGACAACACCCGGTCAACGCTTTCGTGCAGCAGTCGCAGAGGAGCATCCGCTGCAGGTTGTTGGTGCGATCAACGCCAATCATGCGCTGCTGGCAAAAAGGGCCGGCTTCAAGGCCATTTATCTTTCCGGTGGTGGCGTCGCTGCCGGGTCACTGGGGCTGCCTGATCTGGGTATATCCGGACTGGATGATGTTTTGACAGACGTGCGACGTATCACTGATGTGTGCGATCTGCCGCTGCTGGTCGATGTCGATACCGGTTTTGGCGCCAGTGCATTCAACGTGGCTCGAACTGTGAAGTCGATGATTAAATTCGGCGCGGCTGCCATGCACATCGAAGATCAGGTGGGTGCCAAGCGCTGTGGTCACCGGCCTAACAAGGAAATCGTTACACAGGCAGAGATGGTGGATCGTATCAAGGCGGCTGTGGATGCACGCACCGATGACAGTTTTGTGATCATGGCGAGAACCGATGCGTTGGCGGTAGAGGGGCTTGAAGCGGCTCTGGATCGCGCCGAGGCCTGCATCGAAGCGGGTGCAGACATGGTGTTTCCGGAGGCGATTACCGAGCTGGAAATGTACGCCAGGTTCACAGACCGATTGAACGTGCCGGTACTGGCCAATATTACCGAGTTCGGTGCCACGCCGCTGTTCACGACAGAGGAACTGGCGGGCGTGGATGTTTCGCTGGTCCTGTATCCATTGTCAGCTTTCCGGGCCATGAACAAGGCAGCCGAGAATGTTTATACCGCCATCCGGCGCGACGGCACGCAGCAGAACGTCGTCGATACCATGCAGACACGTGCCGAGCTCTACGATCGTATTGATTACCATGTTTACGAA
The DNA here is from genome assembly GCF_021729085.1 of Pseudohongiella sp. O18. Lineage (GTDB taxonomy): Bacteria > Pseudomonadota > Gammaproteobacteria > Pseudomonadales > Pseudohongiellaceae > Pseudohongiella. The sequence continues at coordinate 565,778 of NZ_JAJSAR010000002.1, forward strand.
GAGCACCTGGACGCGCTGTTTGCCAAGCAGAAAAAATCCTGACTTTTTCATCCAAATGCCAGCTATGGTTTTAATAGCAGGGAGGAAACTTAATTATGTCTGACAAAAAAATTCTGAGCGGTGCCGGCCTGCGTGGACAGGTTGCAGGAAAAACAGCGCTGTCTACCGTGGGAGTGTCCGGTTCCGGTCTGACTTATCGGGGCTATGACGTCAAGGATCTGGCTGAGAACTGCCTGTTCGAAGAAGTGGCCTATCTGATTCTGAAAGGGGAGCTGCCAAGCCGCGCTGAGCTCACTGAATATCAGTCTACTTTGAAATCGCTGCGTGGATTGCCAAACGCTCTTAAAGAAGTTCTGGAGCGAATCCCCAAAGAAGCCCATCCCATGGATGTAATGCGAACGGGCTGTTCCATGCTGGGCAACCTGGAAACTGAAGAAAAGTTTGCTGATCAGGGGCATGCCGCAGACAGACTGCTGGCAGTTTTACCCTCCATCATCTGCTACTGGTATCGCTACAGTCACGATGGTGTGCGCGTCGATGAGGTGACCACTGATGAGTCGATTGGTGCGCATTTCCTGCACTTGTTGCTGGGGGAAAAACCCAAACCGCTGCACGAACAGGTGATGAATGTATCCCTGATTTTGTATGCCGAACATGAATTCAACGCGTCCACATTTACCGCGCGTGTCTGTGCATCAACCCTCTCTGATATGCACAGCTGTATCACCGGTGCCATCGGCTCGCTGCGTGGTCCCCTGCACGGCGGCGCCAACGAAGCGGCCATGGATATGATCGAGAAATTCCGGGATCCGGATCATGCCGAACAGGAAATGCTGGGTATGCTGGAGCGCAAGGAAAAGATCATGGGTTTTGGTCATGCGATTTATAAAGAATCTGACCCGCGCAATGACATTATCAAGGCCTGGTCGAAAAAGCTGTCCGACGACGTCGGTGACACGGTGCTGTATCCGGTATCGGTGCGTTGCGAGGAAGTCATGTGGCGTGAGAAGAAACTGTTCTGCAACGCCGATTTCTTCCATGCCTCGGCTTATCACTTCATGGGTATTCCGACCAAACTGTTTACACCCATTTTTGTCATGAGTCGAGTGACTGGCTGGGCAGCGCATGTCATGGAACAGCGCGCCGACAATCGGATCATCCGACCCAGCGCTGAATACACCGGCCCTGCACCGCGCCAGGTAACACCCATAGATAATCGGGGATGACATGAACAAACTGTATCGCAAGCCTCTGCCGGGGACATCGCTGGACTTTTATGATGCCCGCCAGGCAGTAGAAGATATTCAGAGCGGTGCCTGGGCATCACTGCCTTACACCTCACGAGTGCTGGCCGAAAACCTGGTGCGCCGCTGTGATCCGGATATGCTGACTGAGTCTCTGAATCAGCTTATCGAGCGCCGCCGCGACCTGGACTTCCCGTGGTTCCCTGCGCGTGTGGTGTGTCACGATATTCTCGGGCAGACGGCGCTGGTTGATCTGGCGGGGCTGCGCGATGCGATCGCTGAGCAGGGAGGTGATCCGGCCAAAGTCAATCCGGTCGTGCCTGTGCAGCTCATCGTCGACCACTCACTGGCTGTTGAGTGCGGAGGTAATGTTCCTGATGCGTTTGAGCGCAATCGTTCGGTCGAAGAGCGCCGCAATGAGGATCGCTTCCACTTTATCGACTGGACACGTTATGCCTTCAAGAATGTTGATGTGATACCGCCAGGTAACGGCATCATGCACCAGATCAATCTGGAAAAAATGTCACCGGTCATCTATGTCGACAAGGGAGTGGCATTTCCTGATACCTGTGTGGGCACGGATAGCCACACGCCACATGTCGATGCCCTGGGTGTTATCGCCGTCGGCGTGGGTGGCCTGGAGGCAGAAAATGTCATGCTGGGCCGTGCATCGTGGATGCGTCTGCCCGACATCATTGGTGTGGAACTGAAAGGTAAATTACAGCCTGGTGTCACTGCCACGGATATGGTGCTGGCATTGACTGAATTCCTGCGCAAGCAACGTGTGGTGGGTGCCTACCTGGAGTTTCATGGCGAAGGTGCCGCTGCCCTGACGCTGGGTGATCGCGCAACCATCTCCAATATGGCGCCCGAGTATGGTGCCACCGCCGCGATGTTTTTTATAGATCAGCAGACCATCGACTATCTGACCCTGACTGGTCGTGATGATGAGCAGGTGCAGCTGGTTGAGACCTATGCCCGTCATACCGGTTTGTGGGCTGACGATCTGGTTACGGCCAGATACGAGCGAACACTTGAGTTTGATCTTTCCAGTGTCACGCGCAATCTGGCGGGGCCCAGCAATCCTCACGCACGCGTTGCAACGGCTGATCTGGCGAGCAAAGGTATCGCCGTTGGTCTTGAACAGGCACGTGCCGAAGAGGCTCAGGGACTGCTGCCTGACGGTGCTGTCATCATTGCGGCGATTACCAGTTGCACCAATACCAGCAACCCGCGCAATGTGATCGCCGCGGGGCTGTTGGCGCGTAATGCCAACCGGCTGGGTCTGGTCAGCAAGCCCTGGGTGAAAACTTCCCTGGCGCCAGGGTCCAAGGCCGTAAAGCTTTATCTTGAGGAGTCGGGGCTCAAGCAGGAGCTGGAAAAGCTGGGTTTTGGAATTGTCGGGTTTGCCTGCACGACCTGTAATGGCATGTCCGGCGCTCTGGACCCTGAAATACAGCAGGAGATCGTCGACCGCGATGTGTATGCGACAGCGGTGCTGTCTGGCAATCGCAATTTTGACGGACGCATTCATCCTTACGCCAAACAGGCCTTCCTGGCCTCACCACCCCTGGTTGTTGCCTATGCCATTGCGGGTACGATTCGTTTTGACATAGAAAAGGATGTTCTGGCAGAGGTGGATGGCAAGCCTGTTCGCCTGATGGATCTGTGGCCGACGGACGAAGAGATCAACGAGGTGGTCAAGGCCAGCGTCAAACCGCAGCAGTTTCGTGATGTGTACATCCCGATGTTTGATATTTCGCGTGACGAAGCCAACAAGGTCAGCCCTTTGTATGACTGGCGCGAGATGTCCACCTATATCCGGCGTCCTCCCTATTGGGAAGGCGCGCTGGCGGGCGAGCCCAGCCTGAAGGAAATGCGCCCTTTGGCAATTCTGGGTGACAACATCACCACAGACCACCTGTCGCCCTCTAATGCCATCCTGGCAGATAGCGCTGCTGGTGAGTACCTGTCAAAAATGGGCGTTCCGGAAGAAGACTTCAACTCCTATGCAACGCATCGGGGTGATCATCTGACGGCACAGCGCGCCACCTTCGCGAATCCCAAGCTGATTAATGAAATGGCCATTGTGGATGGCGAGATTAAGCAGGGATCACTGGCGCGTATTGAGCCGGAAGGAAAGGTTACCCGGATGTGGGAAGCTATAGAAACCTACATGGAACGCAAGCAGCCACTGATCATAATCGCGGGTGCGGACTATGGACAGGGCTCTTCTCGTGACTGGGCCGCCAAAGGGGTGCGCCTGGCCGGAGTCGAGGCAATTGTGGCTGAAGGTTTTGAAAGGATCCATCGGACCAATCTGATTGGCATGGGTGTATTGCCGCTGGAGTTTGAGCCAGGCACTACACGCAAGACTCTGAAGCTGGATGGTACCGAAACCTATGATGTTCGCGGCGAGCCCAGGGCTGGGGCGACGCTGACACTGGTCATTCACCGCCGCGATGGGACTGAGCTAACCGTGCCGGTACGCTGTCGACTGGATAGTGATGAGGAAACTTCTGTGTATCAGGCTGGCGGTGTGTTGCAGCGCTTCGCACAGGACTTCCTGCAGGCAGAGGGCGCAGCATGAGCTTTCCACATCAAATACGCATACCAGCCACTTACATACGCGGCGGCACCAGCAAGGGTGTCTTTTTTGCACTGCAGGACCTGCCTGCTGAAGCGCAGCAGCCAGGTGTCTACCGGGACAAGCTGCTGCTGCGCGTGATAGGTAGTCCTGACCCCTATCAGAAGCAGATTGATGGCATGGGTGGCGCCACGTCCAGTACCAGCAAGACAGTCATTCTGTCGCGCAGCTCCAGGCCAGGCTTTGACGTCGATTATCTGTTTGGACAGGTTTCGATCGACAGCGCCTTTGTCGACTGGAGCGGCAACTGCGGCAATCTCTCCGCGGCCGTGGGTGGTTTTGCCATATCAAAAGGGCTGATTGACAGCGACAGGATACCGCAGGACGGTATCTGTCGTGTGAATATCTGGCAGGCAAATATAGGGAAGGCGATTGTTGCACATGTCCCCATGCGTGGCGGTGTGGTTCAGGAAACCGGGGACTTTGAGCTGGATGGTGTCACCTTTCCTGCCGCAGAGGTACAGCTTGAGTTTATGGATCCGGCTGACGACTCTGATGAGGGTGGTGCGCTGTTTCCCACGGGCAATCTGGTCGACGAACTGGACGTGCCAGGCATTGGTCGTTTTGCTGTAAGCATGATTAACGCCGGAATCCCGACTGTTTTTCTGAATGCCAGCGACCTGGGTTACAGTGGCACGGAATTACAGGAGGCCATCAACAATAATACTGATGCGTTAATGCGTTTCGAACGGATACGCGCTGCGGCTGCGGTTAAAATGGGATTGATCAAATCTGTTGAAGAAGCGGCGGCGAGGCAACATACGCCCAAAATCGCCTTTGTGGCACCGCCGGCTGATTACACCACTTCCAGTGGAAGGCGCGTGCTTGCCAGTGAAATCGACCTACTGGTCCGTGCTCTGTCCATGGGCAAGTTGCACCATGCCATGATGGGAACGGCGGCGGTGGCAATCGGTACTGCGGCGGCGATACCTGGTACTCTGGTCAACTCTGCGGCAGGTGGCGGTGATCGAGAGTCTGTCGTGTTCGGTCACCCGTCCGGAACATTGCGCGTGGGGGCCCGCGCCGAGCAGCGAGACGGGCAGTGGACCGTTGCCAAAGCCATCATGAGTCGCAGCGCACGGACCTTGATGGACGGCTGGGTCTACGTACCTCCGGTGGATTTGTAAAGAGTTGACACAGATTGCCAAAAAGTCGATATCTTAATTACGTTACAAAGTATCAATGAGGCATTAAAATCGCCGTTCAATTAAATTTGAGGAACTGCGATGCGATCTGCTGTCACCGCCTGCTGGGCCATGTTGTCACCCTGGATGTTCCTGGCGCACACTGCTTCTGCACAGGATGCTTCAGAGGCAGTTGTTGTCACTGATGCACCGAAACAGGTGCGTGCTGTCCGCATTAGCGTACCACCGGTCATTGATGGCAATCTCAATGACCCCGTATGGGAGCAGGCTGAAGTCATCACCGATTTTCACCAGACTCGTCCCGGCAATGGCACGCCGACCTCCGAACGCACCGAAGTTTATGTTCTGTATGATGATGACGCGCTCTACATTGGTGCGCGCATGTTTGACAGCGAGCCTGACCGTATTGCAGCACCAGTCATTCGACACGGGCAGGGCATGCCCTCTGATGACCGGCTGGTTGTGATTCTCGACCCCTTTAATGCCGGCCGCGCGGGTTACCGTTTCGAAACCAATCTGAACGCAGCACGCCATGACTCCCTGTATACCAGTCCAACCTCATTCTCGCTGGACTGGAATACTATCTGGGATGTGGCAGCCAATGTCGACGGCAACGCCTGGGTTGCCGAGATCGAAATCCCCTTCAAGTCCATTCCGTTTGACCCTGCCATCGAAAACTGGGGTTTCAACTTTGGACGTGCGATTCGCCGACGTGGTGAGGAAATGGCATGGGTGTCGCGCAACCGGACCTATAATCCCACCGTGATGGGTCAGATTACCGAGCTTGAAGGGTTGAGCGCCGGGGCCGGCCTGGATATTGTGCCATCGCTTGCAGTCAATCGCCGACGTGTATACGGACCGCAAGGTGAGTCGGAAGTGAATTGGGAACCATCGCTTGATGCGTTTTATCGCCTCACTCCATCGCTGAATGCAGCGTTGACGGTCAATACCGATTTCTCCGCCACTGAAGTCGACAATCGCCAGGTAAATCTGTCGCGCTTCAGTCTGTTTTTCCCTGAGAAGCGGGACTTCTTTCTGAACGACTCGGACCTGTTTCAGTTCGGCAACATCAGTGGCATGGCCGGCGGCAACAATGCTACTTCGGGTGGCAGCCGCGAGAACGCCCGCCCGTTCTTTTCACGTCGGATTGGGTTGAGCCAGACGGGTGCGCCGGTGGACATAAACTACGGTGGCCGGATCAGTGGCCGGGTAGGGCGCTGGAATATCGGCACGCTGGCCATTCGTCAGGATGAGTTTGGCGCTGTGGATGCATCGGATCTGTTTGTCGCCAGGGTCTCGGCCAATGTGCTGGAGGACTCGGCAATCGGTTTTATCTATACTGACGGTGACCCGGCATCCAACATTGACAACTCTGTTGCGGGCGTCGATTTCCGTTACATCAATAATCAGCTGGCACAGGGGCGGACTTTCGAGGCTGACGCCTGGTATCAGCAATCTGATACACCTGGTCTGCATGGCGATGATGTGGCCTGGGGTTTTGGTCTGCGTATGCCCAACAGCACTGGCTGGCGGTCACGCATGGGCTTCAAGGAAGTTCAGCGCAACTTTAATCCGGCCATGGGTTATGTGAATCGATCAAACATCCGCGATTTGACAGCGGATGTCGGTTATACGCATTTCTTCACAGGTGGTGGCTTGCTGCAAAGCGCGTTTGCCGGTATTGACGCTCAGCGAATCGAAGTCATCGACGGTGGCTTGCAGACCCAGGTGTTGACCTATCGGCTGCTGGAGCTGGAGACAAACAGCCGCGATTCGATGGAAGTGTCCGTGATAGATAACCGGGAAGTCGTGCAGCGCCCCTTTACGATCTATTCCAGCCCCGATCGCCAGGTCAGCATTGCGCCAGGCGATTATTCCTTCACGGAGCAGGAGATCGAAGTTTCCACCGGTGGTCAACGTCAACTGGCTGGCAGCGTGGCTTATCTGACGGGTGATTTCTATAATGGTGAGCGCGACAATATCCGTGCTTCGTTGAGCTGGAATCAGTCCAGTAATTTTGTGCTGAGTACCAGTTTTGACTGGAACAATATTTCCTTGCCGCAGGGTGACTTCATTACGCGTCTGACCAGTGTGTCGACGCAGGTGGCGTTCTCATCCACGCTGTACTGGATCAATCTGGTGCAGTACGACAATCTGTCCGAGGAGATAGGCATCAACACCCGGCTGCAGTGGATACCGCGCGCTGGCCAGGAAGGTTTTATCGTACTCAATTACAACGTGCAGGATTACGACAAGAACAATCGCTTTGAAGCACTGTCCTCAGATCTGAGTGTGAAGTTCCGTTATACCATTCGATTCTGATTCCTGCCGCGTGGGGCCTGGTCAGGAAGTCAAAGCCTGTCCGGGCCCAATCGGCAACACTGTGGTGGACTTGATCTCCTCCATGACAAAGCTGGCTGTAACATCAAACAGATCGGCCTCAATCAGGGACTGATAAAGCAGGTCGTAGCCGGCCATGTCAGTGACGACAGCCTTGATCAAATAATCGATCTGGCCACCCAGTCTGTACACTTCCTGTATTCCTGCGATCGACTGCACTACCTCGCGAAACTTGTCCGCCCAGACCTGATTGTGCTGATTTGTCCGGATGCTGATAAACACGGTCAGGCCCAGTCCGAGCTTGGCAGGGGAGAGCAGGGTGACGCGCTGACGTATGACGCCTGACTCCTCAAGTTTCTGAATGCGACGCCAGCAGGCCGACTTTGACATGCCCAGCGCATCCGCGAGTTCGGCGACGGACAGACTGGCATCCGGTTGCATCAGTCGCAACAGTTTTCTGTCGAGCTTGTCCATGAAGTAATCTCATTATTTTGCGCATGAAGGATTATCGTGCCGAAAATATACGATATTGGGAAACATTGTTGCAATACATTAATCATATGTGAATCAAATAGGAACAATGTTTACTTGATCCAGGGTTACTATACGCGCATCAAAAGCTGATACCGGATTTAGAGGTTCACGATGCATTTGCCCGATAGTCTGATTGAAAAAATACGCAGCAATATCATTGGCTGCGATGGCGCCATGACCACGGTGTTTGGGCTCAAACCCATGGTCTACGCGGATTACACTGCATCGGGTCGCAGCCTTAAATTCATTGAGGAACTGATTCAGCAGCAGGTGCTGCCCTGTTATGCCAATACCCATACTGAAACAACGCTGACCGGTGCCAATACTACCGCATGGCGCGAGTCAGCACGCCAGGCGATACGGCAGGCGGTCAATGGTAGCGAAGACGACAAGGTCATTTTCTGCGGCTACGGTGCAACAGCCGCGATCAACAAGCTTGTTGAAGTGCTGAATCTGCGTCTGCCCACCGACCCGGTCAAACGGCACCAGGTGCTGGAGTTGACCGCCCCCGAAGAGCGCCCGATAGTGCTGATTGGGCCCTACGAACATCATTCCAATGAGTTGCCGTGGCGTGAAAGTCTCGCCAAAGTGGTTGTTGTGCCCCTGGACTCTCGTGGCCAGATGGATCTGCAGGCGCTGGAGTCGTTATTGCAGCGTTATCAATCCGCCAGTCGTGTGATTGGCAGCTTCTCGGCAGCATCAAATGTCACAGGTCTGCGTACCGATGTCGTAGCTGTGACCAGACTGTTGAAGCGCTATGGGGCGCTGGCATGCTGGGATTATGCGGCAGCAGGCCCGTACTCTGCCATTAACATGAGCGAACTTGATGCAGTTTTTCTGTCGCCGCACAAGTTCGTGGGTGGTCCCGGCAGTAGTGGTGTACTTGTGGCCAAAGCTGCACTGTTTGTCAATCCGGTCCCCGCGACAGCAGGCGGGGGTACCGTGGTGTATGTCAGTCCGGACAGCCATGCCTATGTGACGAATATTGAGCGCCGTGAAGAGGCCGGCACACCCGGCATCGTAGAGTCGATTCGTGCTGGCCTGGTCATGTCGCTGCAGCAGCAGGTTGGGGCTGAGCGAATTGCCGAACTGGAACAACAGATGGCCGCTCGCGTCATGGCACGACTGAAAAAAATCGACAATATTGAAATACTCGGTGGCTGTGAGAACGAGCGGCTACCAATATTTTCTTTGCGCTTTCGTAGTAATCAGGAAGGGCCCGGAAAAGGGCGGGATCTGCATTACGGATTTGTTGTTGCATTGTTGAATGATCTTTTTGGTGTTCAGGCGCGCGGCGGTTGTTCCTGCGCGGGGCCCTATGCGCACTATCTGTTGCACATGGACAGAAACTACAGTCGCCAGGTAGAGAGTGCAGTGTTGCTGGGTGCCAGTGTGCTCAGGCCAGGCTGGGTGCGTCTGAGCTTTAATTATTTTATTTCTGACGAAGAATTCGACTACCTGATGACAGCGATAGAGCTGGTTGCTCGCCACGCTGAACAGATGCTGGTGTATTACCATTATGATGCCGTGCATGGTGTATGGCGACATTGTGATTCCGAGGCAGTGCCACGTGACCGGTTTGCAGGTATCAACTGGTTTGAAGATAATGTGGAATGTTCATTAAATTCGCAGCGCCCGGGTTTACAAGTCGCGCTGAGCAACGCTAAAAAACAGATAGAAGCGGCGGTAGCTGCGGCACAATCGCGCGATCCGAAAGCGCTGCAGCAAGATCGGGAAGCGGTAAAACTCCCGCCAGAACAAGAAGCAATTCGCTGGTTTCTCTGGCCCTCCGAGGTGTTTTGCAACGAATTGTAGCCAGCTATCGGTGATTCTGAAACTTACGGTTATAGTCCGGGCACAACTAGAATTCAGAGATCACCCACATGGTAGCAGTTCTTTTTTCGCGCCTCGCGAACCGTGCGCGCTCTTCCCGTTTGCAATTTACTGTCGCAGCTGTCGTCGCGTCACAGTTGACTGCATCACAGCTTGCAGCCCAGGAAGTCATTCCCCGTCTGACTCGTATTGATGGCCAGGCCAATATCGAACTGGACGGACGCCTGGACGAGGCAGTATGGCAGCAGATACCCGCCTTTGACGGAATGCGGGTTGTGACTCCCGATACCCTTGCCGAGAGTTCGCTGCGCACCGAAACCCGTATTTTTTATACCGAACGCGGGATTTATGTAGGTGTGATGAATCACCAGGATACCGACACGCTGGTTGCCCGAATGACGCCGCGTGACACAAGGCTTGAGCGTGATGGTGTGGTGATCAGTATTGATGCCTCAGGCGATGGCCTCTACGGCTACATGATGCGAGTCAATCTTGGCGATTCAAAAACCGATGGCACTATTCTGGCTGAGCGCCAGTTCAACATGCAGTGGGATGGTCCCTGGGAAGCATATACCAGTGTTGTTGAGGGTGGCTGGGTGGCCGAGTATTTCATCCCCTGGTCGATGATCGCATTGCCCCAGGCTTCAGGTGACAATCGTCAGATTGGCATCTACATGGAGCGTCAGGTAGGACACCTTAACGAAACCTGGTCCAATCCAGCACTTCCATCTACAGTGAACCAGTTTTTGTCTGCCTTTCAGAAGTTCGAACTCGAAGATATCGAGCCAAGAACCCAGATAACCTACTATCCATACGTCTCTGGCACCTACGATGGTGTTGATGATGAGACTGAAATGCGCGCCGGGGCGGAAGTATTCTGGCGTCCCAGTACCAATACGCAGCTCTCTTTGAGCCTGAACCCGGATTTTGGAAATGTCGAGTCGGATGACGTCGTTGTTAACCTGACCGCCTATGAAACCTTTTTTCCTGAAAAACGGGCTTTCTTCCTGGAAGGGCAGGATGTGTTTAATACTTCGCCAAGAAACCAGAGTGCGCGTGGCCCTGGTGGCCCTACATCCATGCTCAACACACGTCGTATCGGCAGTTCGGCCTCCTTTGATGTGCCGGCTGGCGTCCGTGTTGCGGACACAGACCTGAGTGCACCGACCGATCTGCTGGGTGCAGTAAAGTTTACAGGGCAAAGTGGTAACTGGCGCTATGGCACGCTGGCAGCCATGGAAGATGATATGGAAATCCGTGGCACACTCAATGACGGGACACGTGTCACACTCGAGTCTGAAGGCCGTGATTTTACGGTAGGCCGCCTGTTGTACGAAACCACGGGCCCAGCAGGGCGTCGATCGATCGGCTGGATGGGGACCGACGTCTCGCATTCTGATATTGATGCTACGGTCAATGGCGTGGACGTCCACTATTTTTCCGGCAACAACCGTTGGCTGTTCGACGGACAGGTGCTGCGCAGTGATGTGGATGGTGTAGAGGGTAACGGTGTTATTGGCGATCTCATCTATATGCCTCAGCGCGGTGTCATGCACCGTTTTGCTGCGGGATATCATGATGACACGCTGGATCTGAATACTCTTGGTTTCCTGACGCGTAATGATCTCAGTCACTTTGATTACAACTATACAAACAACAGTTCAAATGTCGAAGGACTGCGCTCGCGTGAGTATTCAATGTTTGTCTTCAATCACTGGAATGGCAACAACGACTGGGTACGCCAGGGCGTATTTAATTCTCTCAATCTGACATTTTTGAACAACCACTCGCTGAACAGCAGTCTGCGCTATTACGCGCGTCGTGTTGAGGATCGGCTGGGTCGCGGCTCTGGCGACTACAAGATCCCGGGACGCTGGCAATTTGTCAGCACCTGGGAATCTGACCCCTCGCAACAGATACGCTACAAGCTTGGTATCGATGCCAACACCGAAGATCTTGGTGAACGAAACACGACAACCACAGCCGGTATCAGCTATCGACCTGTCGACAATTTCTCGCTGGATGTGGAAGCATCATATACCGATCGTGAGGGCCTGCTCGTCTATCAGGGTGGCGGTCGCTACACCAGCTTCGAGGCGACTCAATGGTCTCCCAAAGTGACACTGGACTACTTCATCAGCGCCCGGCAACAGTTCCGGGTTGGGCTGCAATGGACTGGTCTGAAGGCGTTTGAGAACAAGTTTCTGCAGGTGAATCCAGATCGTCTGGAAGAGTTGCGCGAAGTACCCAAGCCTGATGCCCAGAGTGACAGCTTTGTCATCAGCCGATTGACCTTCCAGGCACGTTATCGCTGGGAAATTGCGCCTCTGTCTGATCTCTTCGTCGTTTATACGCGCGGTGGTAACGTACCGGGTGGACTTTTTGACGAATACACTGGACTGTTAAGCGAGTCCTGGCAGGATCCGGTGGTCGACACGTTGGTCGTCAAGCTGCGGTATCGACTCGGTTCGTGATCTGCGCTAATGTCAGTGATGTCATTACCAAAACAATAATGAGATCACTGATATGCGACGTTTATCACTGCCAGTGGCTGCTGCGCTGCTGGTTTTCCTGGCCAGTGCAAGTCTCGAGTTGCCCGGCGTGGCGCCTGTCCTTGCTCAGGAGCCGGTCATTCAGCCTGCGGCGGAAAGCAGTATGGATTTCACCCCGGTGAGGACATCTATCAGACCTACTGCGCTGCCTGCCATGAGGGTGGTGATCCACGTGCCGCCAGTTTTGAAGCACTGCAGTCAATGACTGCGCAGGCGCTTCACTACACACTGACTTCAGGCCCCATGGCCATTCAAGGCCAGCAACTGACAGGCGAACAGCGAGATACTCTGGTTGACTACCTGGCGATTGCCGAAGTGTCTGATGAGTGGATCAGCAGTAATCTGTGTGCCGCCGATGACAGTACCATCAGCCTGAGCCCTGTGCATCTGAGTCATGCCGGAGGTGATCTGGCTTTTTCACGCCAGCTGTCCGCTGCACAAAGCGGCTTGAGTCATGAGGATCTGGGCAATCTGGAGCTGGCCTGGGCGCTGGGCATCCCTGGTGTCGGTGGTCTGCGCTCCTCCCCGGCCATTGCTGGTGACACACTGTTCTATCCCGCCGGGGCCTCCGGCAAAGTGTTGGCACTACACGTTGAATCCGGTTGTGTTCAATGGAGTTACGATGCCGGTGCCGCGCTACGTGGTTCTGCCGTGCTCAGTGGTGCACTGGACGATGGCTCACAACTTCTTTATGTCTCCGACGAACGGGCGCGGCTGCACGCGGTGAATCCGCTGACTGGTGAACGCCGCTGGCTGATTGATGGCACGATCGACGAAGGTGTGCATACCCGGCTCACCGGTGTGCCCATGTACCATGATCAGCGTCTATATGTACCGGTCTCTGCCTCTGGCGTTCAGCGAGGTGGCGAGCCTACTCACGAGTGCTGTGATGGGCGCGGCGGGGTGCTGGCTCTTGATGCAGCCAGTGGCGAGCGTATCTGGACCTATGTCACCATGCCGCCGGCCGAGTATACAGGGGAGCGCAATTCTGTTGGCGTTCGTCTGCGTGGGCCGTCCGGCGCACCAATCTGGTCGAGTCCCGGACTGGATCCCGAGCGTCGACAGCTCTATGTCACGACCGGCGAAAATACCTCACTGCCGGCGACTGAAACCAGTAATGCCATCATCGCGCTGGATATGGACACTGGCGAGCAGCGTTGGCTGTTTCAGGCCGTCGCCAATGACGTCTGGAACATGGCATGCACCGGCCGTGAGTACGGACCCAATTGTCCCTCAGAGCAGGACAGCATTATCAAGGACTGGGATTTTGGAGGAGCGGCGATTCGTGTCACGCTGGCAGATGGCAGTGAACGACTGGTTGCCGGCCAGAAATCAGGTCATTTGTGGGCCCTGAACCCGGACAATGGCGAGCTTGTCTGGCAGCAGCGCGTCGGTGAAGGCGGCGCTCTGGGCGGCAATCACTGGGGTGTGGCTGTTGCCGGAGACAAAGTGCTGTTGCCGATCAGCGATCCGAATGGTGGCGGTCGCAGCGATGATGTCATCAAGGCTGGGGTGCACGCCTTTGAACTCGCTGACGGTGAGCCGACCTGGTCCTATCTGTCGCGACCGGACTGTGCCAATGGCCGGGATGAACGCGTGCCGGGTTGTGACGCGCGTTACGGTTTTTCAGCCATGCCACTGGTCATCGATGGCGCGCTGGTGGCCGGCAATATCGATGGTCGACTGTTCATCTTTGATACCGAGACTGGCCAGATACTGTTTGAGTATGACACGGCGGTAGGCTTTGATACCGTCAATGGCGTTGCGGCGCGAGGCGGTTCGATTGACGCTCAGTCGATTGCGGCAGGCGCAGGCATGTTATTCGTCGGGTCTGGCTATGACCGTTTCCGTCAACAGGCAGGTAATATACTGCTGGCGTTTCGGCCGGCCCGATAGCAGCAAGGCGCCAGAGCTTACCAGCCCCGCTGAATATTGGCTGCGGTTTTATCAATGACGGTCTGCCGGGCCTCTGGTGAGATCCAGGCGTTGTGGGGTGTCACAATCAGATTGAGAGGCTCCTCCAGCGCCTGCAGCAACGGGTGGCCATCGCGCGGCGGCTCCTGAGGCAGCACATCCACAGCCAGTCCGCCCAGCCGGCCTTCACGCAAGGCTGTCAGCGCTGCCAGTTCGTCAATCAGGCCACCGCGGGCGCAGTTGATCAAGAGGCAGCCTGGCTTTATGTTTTGAAGCCGCCGGGCATTGATCAGGTGACGAGTTGCATCTGTCAGGGGACAATGCAGTGAAATAATGTCTGCGTCGCCAATTAAGGCGTCCAGAGGAGGGCGGCTATCTGACGATTCATTGCCGGGACGGGCGGCGAAACTGACAGTCATATCCATGGCACTGGCCAGCATTGAGACACGTGAACCCAGTTCGCCCTGTCCGACAAGCACCAGATGTCTGCCTGTCAACTGCATGGTTGTGTGATTCAGCAGACAGAAGTGTTCACTGGACTGCCAGCGGCCACGTCGCAACTCGTCCTGATAGAGCGGCAGGCGGTTGGCCAGTGCGAGCATCAACATGAAGGTGTGCTGGGCAACACTGGCAGTTCCATAGGCCGTTATGTTGCGCACTTCGATATCCAGGCGCTGAGCAGCCTCCAGGTCAATATTGTTGGTGCCTGTGGCCATCACGCAGATCAAGCGCAGATTGGGTAGTGCCGCAAGCGCCTGTGCGTCCAGCACAACTTTATTCGTTATCGCGACGTTTGCATGCTGCAGTCTCGCAACTACTTCATCTGAGTTCGGATCCGACGACGTATTATCATGTATTTCCAGTGTATCGGTGATGTTTTGCAGTGGCGAGAAATCGATATCCGAACCCAGTGTTGCGGCATCCAGGATAACGGCCCGGATATTCGTCTGTCTGCTAGTCATGCTGTTTTTCCGTGTTTGAGCGCGATGCGCAGCTGTCCATGCAGCCTGCGGGATTTTCAGGTTGCCTGCAAAGCTTAAACCAATAACCAAAGTCCTTCCATCCGAGCAGGCGTTCTGGAAGAATGCGAGGGATAAAGACAGCGCCACTATCGAGTGAGCTGACGACGGGCAGGCATCACTGGGTGACGCTGATGAATCAATATAGTACTAACGAAAGAGCAGAACGATTTTGAACAAAGCTGAAGACAAAGAACACAACACACATCATGGCACGAGCGCAGGTGAGGCAGGTATAGGCACGCCCTTGTCGGCATCTGCCACACGGATAATGCTGCTGGGCAGTGGTGAACTTGGCAAGGAAGTAGTCATTGAGCTGCAACGGCTTGGCTGCGAAGTAATTGCAGTAGACCGCTATGATAAAGCACCAGCCATGCAGGTGGCGCATCGCAGTCATGTAATCGACATGCTGGATGCGCGCGCAGTGAGAGCTATCGTCGAGCAGGAAAAGCCCCATCTGATTGTTCCCGAGATTGAAGCCATTGCGACGCAGGAGCTGGTGTTACTCGAGGCAGAAGGCTGGCAGGTTATTCCAACCGCTCGCGCCGCACAGTTGACCATGAACCGTGAAGGTATCCGCCGTCTGGCGGCAGAAGAACTGGGTCTGCCGACATCACCATATCGTTTCGCCGACACCAGAACCCAGTATCTCGACGCCATCAAGGATGTTGGCATTCCCTGCGTTGTGAAACCCATCATGTCATCCTCGGGCAAGGGACAAAGTATTGTCCGTACTCCCGAGGACATGAATGCAGCCTGGGAGTATGCACAATCCGGTGGTCGTAGCGGCAAAGGCCGGGTGATTGTTGAGGGTTTTGTTGATTTTGACTATGAAATTACGCTGCTGACGGTGCGTCACCGTGACGGCACCAGTTTCTGTGAGCCGATCGGACACCGCCAGGAGCGTGGTGACTATCGCGAGTCCTGGCAACCACAGCTAATGAGCGACCAGGCCCTGGCGCGGGCCCGCGAGGTGGCAGAGGCGGTAACAGGTGCCCTGGGCGGGTATGGTCTTTTTGGCGTTGAACTGTTTGTTAAAGGTGATCAGGTCTACTTCAGTGAGGTTTCACCGCGCCCGCACGATACCGGGCTGGTCACACTGATTTCACAGAACCTGTCCGAATTTGCCCTGCACGCGCGCGCCATTCTGGGCCTGCCGGTTCCGCTGATCAGGCAGCGCGGCCCCTCGGCGTCTGCAGTGCTGCTGGTTGCGGGGGACTCGGACTGCATGAGCTTCAGTAATCTGGCGCAGGCATTGAGTGAGCCAGACACCGATCTGCGCCTGTTTGGCAAGCCGGAAGTGCGTGGTGAGCGAAGGATGGGCGTGGCCCTTGCCAACGGTGAGTCGGTAGATGAAGCTATTGCCAAAGCATTGAGAGTTATCAATACGATCGAGGTTAAGGTCTGACACCTGGAGGCGGGTCGCCATGGCAAAAACACTGTATCTGCTCGGCACACTGTGGCTGACGCTCTGGATCAGTGTGGCCGTCAGTGCAGATGAGCGCGATATTGACCGCAGCGCATTTGCTGTCCCCGGTCAGCCCGCCTGGACCGCTCTGACCGCGTTTGAGATGCAGGTCATTGACCGGTTCACGGGAGCTTCTGCGCAACAGGCCAGCGCTGACGAGCTGCTGGCCCTGTTTTTGGTGGCATCCGGGAATGTCCGCTCAGAAGCCGACTATCACCACTATCGGGAACAACTGCTGAGTTTCCTGGCCAGCCACGATGAACTGATCGAGGCTGACAGTCCGCGTGAAACAGGCGCGCTATTGTTGCGGCTGATGCATCGACATTTTTTTGGCGCCGGCTATGATGCCAATCAGAGTGCCATGGCCGAGATCCTGGATACCGGGGTTTATAACTGTATCAGTTCGGCGCTGCTCTATATCGTGCTGGCGGAATACCTGGGTCTGAACCCCAGTGGCGTCATCATGCCCAGCCATGCTTTCGCACAGCTGATGCTGGACGACGGACAGATAATAGAAGTTGAGACAACATCCGAAGACGGATTCGATGTAATTCGCGATCCCGAATTTTTTGCGCGGCAGGCCGAGCAATGGTTTTCTGAGCGCCGACTGGTGGTGGCAGACTATAGCGACTATGAAAATCGTCGCCAGATCAGCGCTGCTGAACTAGGCTTTGAGAATATGTGGGTGCAACATATCAGTGTTGACCGCATGAACTATGCCGACCGACTGCGCATGGCCGAGCTTAAGGGGCTGATGCAGGCGGATGACCTTGTGGCACAGCATAACCGTCTGGTCTATTACTACCAGGAGGCTGACTACCTGAAGCGACATGACGAGGCTGCCTGGACGGCGCTGATGTCGAGAATCGACCCCTATTTGTCTGACTGGCAAACGGTGTCCCTGTTCGAGCAGCATCGCTTCACCGATAGAGATACGCTGCTGCCCATGCTGCTTTTGCAGTCGCATCATGCCGAGTGGATGCTGAGCAATAACAAGGTTGAGGAAGGGCTTGGGCTGGCTGAGGCCCTGCTTGCCGAAACGCCAGATCAACTGCGTGACGCCCATGTGATCCGCGCCGGTGCGCTGCAGGCGATAGAGCAATATTACATGTCGCTGGCAGCCAGACACTGGGAGAATCAACAATGGGGTCAGGTGATATCTGTTTATCACGAGTATCTTGGCAAAGATCTGGAGAGCCCCAGCCGCAGTGTATTTCAGGTCAATCTGGAAGCCGCCTACCTAAATAGCTCCAGCGACTACTGGCAGAGCGAAGAAAGGGATGTTGCCATTTCTCTTCTTGAGGCCTGCATTATTCGTCTGCCGGTTGCCGAGCAATGCCATCAGCGCCTTCAGGAAATGCGTCAGGTACTGCTGTAATCGTCCATTCGCGATCCCATTCGCTCATATCGAACAGGCCTGTGGTCGGGAAGGCAGGTGGTCTGATTGATTCGAAACGGCTGTCATATTCAACCAGCGTTGTGTAGCGAGGCTCGGTCGCCGAGATTGAGCCGGCCACCAGGGTGCCCATGATATGCAGGCGCCCCTGCGCGCGTGTGTTATAACGCCTTACACTGAAGCGCTGACGCGCAAACAGGGCGCCGTGAATGACCAGATCACCCGGTCCGGTGACTGAGGGATTGGCTATCTCGATGCTGCCGTTGCTGGTCAGGCTGAGCAGGTGATTTGCGCCGGCGCTCTGGTCGGCATAAACCAGATCATCAGTAATCGTGATACGGTGCGGAGAGTAGATGGCGACCTGCCCATGTATGGTGCCGGATACATCAAACCGGCTGTCGTCGGTGCCGGCAATAATCAGCACATCATCAGTCAATGCCTGGTGGCCACCGAGCTGGGTGTCGGGCTGATACCAGTTAAAACCATCTGCACCCAGGAAGGTGAGCTGTGTGTACTGATCATAGCTGATCACCTGGAGTCCGCTGCCTTGTCCCGGGAAAACTGCTGGCACAATGGCATCAGGCATATCAATGCGGCCAATGCCGGTTTCCACTTCGTCCGTGAATATGTCCGATTCGCGAAGGCGGCGACCGATTGACTGATGCGTGGCCAGTGTGACAGGGCCTGCGAAGAGTGGTCTGGCGCGCCAGTCAGTTTCAAGGTTGACCGGGCTGTTCGAGTGGAAACGACCAAAAATCTGGTCGTTGGCCATTATCACATCATTGTCCCAGCGATTAATAAACTTGGCATACCATGAGAATGGGCGTTCAGTTATTGTAAGCTCCGTACTGGCGAGACCGTCGCCAAGTTCGGTCTGAATTGTCACCCGGTAGCTGCTTAACGCCGTGGGGCCAGATTCTGCTATCTGTGAAACGCTTATTTCATAACCTTCAGGCGGCTGAGTAGTCAGCTGCTCCAGCACCTCTGTCAGAGATGCCTCGGTGGTAGATTGAAGTCGTCCGATCACCTCAGCCAGTTCCTGCTGTGTGGTCATGGAAACAGGCTGAGTGACGGGATGCGCCATGATTTCTGGCGGGGGATCTGTTGCCGGCTCCATGGTTGGCTGTTCTGCGCTTTCCGCTGGCATCGGCGTCGCTGATACCTGCATCGCAGCAGGCTGATCACTGGCAGCAGTGCTTGTTGGCGTGTTTTGCTCTTGAGGAGCTGTCACTGTGGCGGCTGCGGCCTCAGTGACAGGCTCGGCCAGGGTTTCAGGCCTTGAAGTTTCAACTACAGGTGAGAGCTCAATGGGCGGGGATTCCGCGGATGCTGGAGCAGGTGGTGTGCTCGCAGAGGCAGCGTCGCTTGAATTCTGGTTGCCAGCAACAGCGGCGATTTCTGAATAACTGGCTCCCAGATCGATGGCGACACTGAGGCCTGATTGCGCAGCCTGCTCGTTCCGCAGGTCAATACCCGGCCATGCCGCTGCCAGCAGCAAATGAATAATGGCCGAAGCGGGAACAGCTACCAGAATTAAAAAGCGGCTGGGAGCCGTCCCTGTGTGTGTGCGGCTGGCATACACTGAGGTCCGTCCTGACAATCTGGTGGATCAGAACAATCGTTTTGATTATAGGGTAATCCGGCAGCTTCGGTAAGCTCTGATGCAAACTCAGCCAATGTTCCGGAAAAACAGGCGTGTGTACTTGCTGGCCTCGGTTTTCATGGCCATGGCGTCAGGGTCTGTCAGGTATTCGTAGACCATCCCTGTCAGATAAGCCATAAGCGCAACACTTAAAACCTGAGGCTCAACGTCTGCTGCCAGATGGCCATGCTGTTTGGCACGCTGGAAGTAACGCGAGAACAGTTCGATGCCTTCGCGCCGATTCTTGTTCTGGTATTGGAGGATGCTCAGCATTTCGTCGGAATAGTCACACTTGAGAAAGAAAATCGTCAGTATTTTGAAACGTCCGACATCGTTCTCGAGGTCTCTGAGTAGATCGGTACTCAGTCGTTCCAGTTGCAAGAGCGGGTGAGGGTGGTCGTTTTCCAGGTCCTCAAGGATGGTGTCGGAAACAGACTGATGCAGCTGTTCGTGCAGAGCAGCAAAAACATCCAGCTTGTTTTTGAAGTGCCAGTAAATTGCGCCACGGGTGACCTGCGCTCTTATCGCGATATCGTTCAGCGTAGCCTTGGCGACACCGTTCTCGAAGAAAGTATCTACAGCGGCTTCCAGAATCCGCAGTCTGGTACGCTCAGCCTCTTCTTTGGTCCTGCGTGGCATGCTGTTTACCTGTACTTGATACTGAACCGAAGGTTGCTCGTGACAACCTGAATAAACGGACACGGATTATACATGCAGCGAAGAATGTATAGAAGAGTGGGGGCGGTGTCCCGGCAAATGGCAAAAAACGGGGTATCGGCCGTAGTGGGCCGATACCCCGACTGCATCACCGGATCCAGCAGGAAGCGAGGGGCTTTCTCCGGTGTCCGCCTTCCCTGACGACTGGCGTGTACGTTCCCTGTACACATTCTGTTTATAGACCAGCTTTGCTGACTCTGCACAAAATTTACGGAATTTTGCACAGACTCCCTTGAAATTAAAAAACCTTGACCACAGATAAGTTATTAAGGTCAGGGCTCGTAGAGGCTGACCGGATGTCAGATCTGAGGATGGGCATCAAACAAACCAAACTTTATATATTGCTTGATGAGGATATAGCTATGAGAACGATTGATTTTGCACCCCTTTACCGCTCAGCCATTGGTTTTGAGCATATCAGCCAGTTACTCGATTCTGTTGCACAGCGCGAACAGAGTCAGCCCAGTTATCCGCCCTACAATATTGAGCGGCTGGATAAAGATGAATACCGGATCACCATGGCAGTGGCCGGATTCACCAACGAAGAATTGAATATTGAGTCTGAACATCAGACTCTCAAGGTCAAAGGCAATAAGGCGGAAGAGTCCACCGAACGTCAGTACCTGCACCAGGGCATTGCAGCCCGAAACTTTGAACGGGTCTTCCAGCTTGCCGACCACGTCCGTGTGATTAGTGCCAAGCTGGAAAATGGCCTTCTGCACATTGAGCTGCGCCGTGAGATTCCAGAGGCGATGAAACCGCGCCAGATCCCGATCTCTGCCAGCAATGAGAAGTTGATCGAGGCTGGTAAGTAACTCCGCACGGAAGGTTAAATGCTTTAATATTCGCCATTATCAGGCAGCCCTTTGGGCTGCCTTTTTTTTGTCAGGCAAGTATACTCGGGGATGATCTGACAATAAGGAAGCGTTTATGCAAGCTGTAGGATATACCGGTACCAACGCCCTCGCGCTGATTGAATGTGAGAAACCTGAGCCAGGGCCGCATGATGTGCTTGTGCGTGTCAAAGCTATTGCTGTCAACCCGGTAGATACCAAAATTCGGGGGCGGGTGACCCCGCCGGATGACCAGCCAAAGATACTCGGCTGGGATGCGGTCGGTGAGGTCGTGGGTGTGGGCAGTGCGGCGAGCATGTTCAAGCCTGGCGATAGAATCTGGTATGCCGGTGATGTCAGTCGCGCAGGTTGCAACGCCGAATTTCAGTGCGTCGACGAACGTATCTGCGCTTTGGCACCGAAGTCCTTGAGTGATGCCGAGGCAGCAGCCATGCCTCTAACCACGATTACTGCCTGGGAAATGCTGTTTGATCGTCTGCAGATCCAGGAAGGGGAAGCCTCGGCTGACCGGACCTTGCTGGTCGTGGGTGCTGGCGGCGGCGTCGGCTCCATGCTGATACAACTGGCTCGCCAATTGACCTCTGCCACCGTTATCGGTACGGCCTCGCGTGCCCACAGTCGCGAGTGGGTCAGTCAACTGGGCGCCCATCACGTGCTTGATCACAGCAAGCCACTGGCTGCGCAGCTGGAGGCAACCGGGCTCAAGGATGTGACTGATGTGGCCTCGATCAATCGCACCGACCAGCATTATGCTGATCTTGTCACCATGCTGCGTCCGCAAGGACGTTTGACGCTGATTGATGATCCTGCAGAGCCGCTTGATATCAAACTGATGAAGCAGAAAAGCCTGTCACTGCACTGGGAGTTCATGTTTACCAGACCGCTGTTTACGACATCAGATATCAAGGCTCAGCATGTTCTGCTGACTCGAGTCGCTGAGCTGGTCGATCAAGGTAAATTAAAAACCACGGTTGGAGAGAATTTTGGTGTCATGAGCCCCGAAAATCTGGAGCGGGCCCATCAGGCCATGAAAACTGAACACACCGTGGGTAAGGTCGTTCTGCAGGGGCTAGGGAGCTAAACAAGAGTCTCTGATTATTCCGTCCATCACCACCAATATTGACTGTTGATTCGTTTGCGTAGGGAGAGTTCATGTCACGCCTGCCCGCTGTATTGAGAGATCTGCCGCTACCGGTAGTTGGTTCACCACTTTTTATCATCAGCAATCCAACCATGCTGATCGAACAATGCAAGGCCGGGATCATCGGTTCCATGCCTGCCCTGAATGCCCGACCTGCCGAACAGCTTGAAGACTGGTTGGCAGAAATCACCGAAACCCTGGACGATTACAACCAGAAAAACCCCGACAATCCTGCGGCACCTTTTGCGATCAATCAGATAGTGCATCGTAGCAACGACCGGCTGGACCATGACATGGCGCTGTGCGAGAAGTACAGAGTGCCTATCATTATTACCAGCCTGGGTGCTCGTGAAGACGTCAATCAGGCAGTGCACGGCTGGGGCGGCATCACCCTGCATGATGTCATCAACAATGTGTTTGCCCGCAAGGCCATTGATAAGGGCGCCGACGGCCTGATCTGTGTTGCGGCGGGTGCAGGCGGGCACGCCAGCGTAAAAAGCCCGTTCGCGATGATTCAGGAGGTGCGTGAGTGGTTTGATGGTCCTGTTTTGTTGTCAGGTTCGATTGCCACCGGCGGTGCCATTCTGGCGGCCCAGGCCATGGGTGCTGACCTGGCTTATATCGGCTCGCCTTTTATTGCCACTCACGAAGCTCGCGCTGTTGATGACTACAAAAAGATGATTGTCGAAAGCAACTCCGATGACATCGTCTACAGCAATTTCTACACCGGTGTTCATGGCAACTACCTGAAAGGCAGTATTATCAACGCCGGTATGGATCCGGACAATCTGCCTGAATCGGATCCGAGTAAAATGAATTTCGGTGGTGGCGGTGAAAAACGAGCCTGGCGTGATATCTGGGGCTGTGGTCAAGGTATCGGGGTCGTGCGGGAAGTTGTATCAACCGCCGAGCTGGTAGCTCGCCTGAAGCGGGAATACCATGAGGCCCGCTCCAGACTTTGCCAATAATGCACTATAGAACGGCGACGACAATCCAGTCCGCAATCAAGGCGGGTTTGTCTTCGCCTTCAATCTCAATAGTGACGGCGTGACGCAACAGGTATTCGTTGGCACTGCGCTCCTGAACGCTCAGGAGTTTGAAGCGGCCGCGTAACCGCGAACCAATCCGCACCGGATTGAGAAAGCGGACGCGATCGAGGCCGTAAATGATATTTTGCTGGGTTCCCTGTATTTTCAGGCTGCCATAGGTTGCAAAGGTTGGCATCAGGGACATGACAAGCATGCCATGCGCGATGGTGCCTGCATAACAGGTCTCACGTGCCGCGCGCTGTCGATCTACGTGGATAAATTGAAAGTCGCCCGAAAACTCGGCAAATTGATTGACCAGACTTTGTGATATCAGAAACCAGTTGGTCAGTCCAACATCCTGGCCGATATAGGCCTGTGCCTGCTCCGGTGTCACACGTAAGGGGGGAGCCTCACCAACCAGGGTTAGCGACGTGGTTTTAACATAATTTCGCAGCTGCGAATCTGTAGTCATCTGCGCGGAGTCATGCAGATAATTACGCAGGTCCTGTAGCGAATCTGTAAGAGACATGATTGTATATTCTCTATTTTTTATTGTGCGTTAAACAAACAGGTCAAGCTTGAGAAAAAATACGTTGGGACACTAAAAAGGGAATGCAGACAATGCCGCATTCCCCGATAGTATACGAGTTGTAGCTGATTGTAACTATCAGCGGGTTTTCGCTGTAATGACCTCAACTTCAACAAACATCAGTGGCCCAACCAGACGAGCCACTTCTACAGTAGAGCGTGCCGGCAGGCGCGGCTGCTCTTCCGTACCCCAGTACATGCGATAGGCCTCCATGAAGCCATCGAAGTCCATTTCGCCGCCGTTGGCTGGGTCACCCACGAGGAACACGGTCATCTTCACGACATCGCCCATGCTCAGACCCAGGTTTTCCAGATTGGCTTTGGTACGCTCGAAGACGCTGATTGCCTGCGTTCTTGTGTCGCCGTAGTACTCCGGTGTGCCGCGCTCGGCATCGGGGTTGGCGGCTGCGGGTGTGACACCACTATGGAAAATGATGGACGCGCCAGGACCCACTTCAACGGCATTGGCGATGGGAAAGGTGCCGGGGTTCGGGTGGATGATGACATTTTCATCTTGAGCGTTTGTCTGGGTGCTCATCAAGGGCAGGCTGATAGCCAGCGAGAGTCCCAGAAGTGAACGCTTGAATCGATTGCTCACTGACATTGAAGTTCTCCTTGAATAATAACTGGGATAATGAGCTGTATCAGCGCCCCAGCGTGTTGATGTAACTGGCAATGTCTTTCATGGCCTGCTCGTCAGGAATGGCGCGGGCCATCAGGGCCATTTGTGAGCCATAGGTGTCTCGCGAATCGTAGCCGCGGTGACCATTCTTGAACGCATTTAACTGATTAACAATATACCAGTCGTTCTGGCCCGCCAGGGCAGGTGCATTCATGGCTTCGTTACCCTGGGCATCGGCACCGTGGCAGGCCGCACAGGGTTGATAAAGTGTCTGTCCACGCTCGGCGTTACCATCGGTGATTGTAATTTCAGCGGGTTTGTATTCCCAGGTCGCAACCCAGTCCAGTATGTCCTCTATGCTTTCATCGGTCAGGATTTCAGCCATGGGCTGCATTTCCTGGCCGGGGATATCTTCAGGGTGTGTGCCACGCAGGCCATCCCTGAACAGTTCCAGCTGTCGCTTCAGATACCAGCGCTCCATACCGGCCAGACGCGGTGCGTCAATGCCCTGGTTGCCCTGGCCATCGGTGCCGTGGCAGGTCAAACAGAACCGGTCACTGACTTCTACGCCATCGATTGTCGCTGCCTGTGCAGTTGTGCACAGTGCGGCACCCAGCGCCAGACTAACCCAGAATCCTGCTTTTTTGGCTTTCATCATGCAAATCCACTCTCGTTAAAAAAGGGGACGGAGCACGGCTCCGTCCCCCCATTTGGTCCGCTTAACGCTTACAGATTGATCTGTACGCGACCGTAAAGGAATCGTCCGTTCGGGCTGAATGCACCATCAGTCAGGTAGATATTACTGCTGGTAGCACTGAAGTCCACGGGACGTACCCGCTCTGGCATGGTGTTGAACAGGTTGTCAGCACCAATGATGAAGGTGTAGCGGTTGTCGTAGGTGTAGGCCACTTCGCTGGAGAAGATGGTCTTGTCGCCTACCCAGTAGTCACGAGCCGGGTTCGCATTGCTTGGCACACGGAAGTACTCATCGTAGTAGTTCGCCTGCAGCGTGAAACGCCAGTCGTTATAGTTGTGGTTGGCGCGGAAGTTCAGACGATTCTTGGGAATGCCGTCTTCCAGGTCAGCCACGTTGGCGCGGGTCAGCAAACCAGGTGTGAATTCCTTCAGCTCCTGTGTCTGATAAGCCCAAGAGGCGTTGAAGCTGGTGGTGCCAGCGTTCTGCCAGTCCATGTCCCAGGACGCAACCACTTCCACACCTTCGTTGGTGGTGGACATGTCGTTGGTGTAGTAGTTGAACGACACGATGCTGCGCGCACCGGAGATACCGGAATCTTCCAGTTCCTGAGCGATCTGCGGCGTAATGTCGAAGGTCGCGGAGTTCAGGATACGGTCGTCGATATCGATGCGGTAATAGTCCACAGACAGGTCAACTGGTCCGAGTTCCGCGGTCCAGCCAATACTGAAGTTGGTTGCTTCTTCTGGTGTCAGCTCGGTACCACCAAAACGCTGGGAGATCGGGTTGGTTGGCGGAATCTGACCCTGTGTAACCGGGATGGAATCAACAACACCGGTAGAGATGTTGGAGATGTTGGCCTGGCCGGGCGACGGGGCACGGAAACCGGTGCTCACAGTACTACGGATGTTCATGGTATCTGTCAGACGGTAACGGGCGCTCAACTTACCATTGGTGGTGTCACCAAAGGTGTTGTAGAAATCCTCGTAACGGATCGCAGCACCCAGTAACAGGCGCTCAGTCACGTCAATTTCCATATCCACGTAGAAGGCCCAGTTCTTACGATCCCATGAACCCTGCTGGTCCGGACCAAAACCCTGGAAGCCGTCAGAACCTACACCGAAGCCCTGGTTGGCATATGGTCCAATGCGGTATGAGTCCTGATCTTCGTTACTTACCTTGAAGATCTCACGGCGCCATTCTGCACCGTAACCGATGTTCAGGTCGGAGTACATGCCAACGTCAAAACCTTTTACCAGGTCGACGTTAACGGTGTTCTCAATCGTGGTGTAGATACCCGGCTCAAATGAAGTCGGTGAATCCGGACCCATGGACGGGTTGACGGTGTTGTAGATGAAGTACTTCATCTCGTTAAAGCCGTTGTTGATGCTGACATCGTAACGGGTGCCATCATCCAGCTCGCCGCGGATACCGGCAGCTGCCATGGTATCAACGTTTGTGCCACCGAAGTCAGGCGTGTAACCGCCCGGGAACCACTCGGCGAATGAGAAGCAGTTGGGGTTGGCCGCGCTTGCATCACGTGCTGCCAGCGAGCTGGTCACGCCGGTTTGCGGATTAACGCCGCGTGGAATATTCGGGCAGCCAACGCCGTCGTTGGGGGTCAGATCCGCAAAAAGTTGACGTGAACCGCTTGTGAATACGCCACCCCGGTTTTCCGGGTTACGGTAGAAGAAACCCAGCTCAACTTCTTTCTCGCCATAACCAGCAAAAGCATACAGTTCCTGGTTGGCGCTCAACTGGATGCCGGAGTTCATGAAGAAGTTAACCAGCTCGGAGTCGGGCAGACCCTGGCGCTGCACGTTAACGCGTGGAGCGTTGTTGCCGGCGTCAATCAGCGCCTGCGCGTCACCACGCTGCACGGAACGGTCGCTGCGGCGCTGGTCAGTCAGGTCGAAACTCAGGCTGACGAAGCCGTCCGGGCCGAGTGGCAGGCCCACGTTACCGGCGTAGTAGTTCAGCATGCCGTCGTCAGTTTCAGTCAGACGACCGTGCTTGGCTTCAAAAGTGGCGCCGTCACGGTTTTCTTTCAGCAGGAAGTTGATTACGCCGGCGATGGCATCAGAACCGTACTGGGCTGATGCGCCGTCACGCAGCACTTCTACCTGGCGCAGGGCGATCGGTGGAATCTGGGCGACGTCCGGGAAGTGGGTTCCCTGACGGCCGAACTGGATTGCTGCAGAGCGATGACGACGTTTGCCGTTAACCAGAACAAGCGTATCGTCTGCCGGCAGACCACGCAGTGTCGCCGGGCGTACCAGCGAGTTGGAGTCGTTGATGTCCTGAACGTCTACGTTAAATGTTGGAATCAGGTTGCGCAGCAGATCATTCATGTCTGCGGTACCCTGGTCCTGGAAGTCCTGAGCGGAAAACACGTCGATGGGCGCTGCTGATTCAAGGGCAGTACGCGGTGCACCGCGGGAACCGGTGACCACCACTTCTTCGAGCTCCGGAGCCGCTTCCTGGCCGTATGCCAGCTGAGCGCCAGCAGTCAACGAGCCCAGCAGCACCAGTGACGATGACAGTGTGCAGAGTTTTAGTGACTTGTTCATTGATATTTCCTTTTATGTAGTAAGTGCGTCTTGTTCGTGAACCGAGTAAGAGCATGCCGGCTGGAGTTGTTATATGGTTTTTGACCCAACGGCAGTCTGATTATTAGATCAGCGCATGTGCAAAGTCCTCCCTAAAACCTTCTCAATACCTACTAAAACACTCTCCAGCTCACGTATGGCGCGGCTTTTGAGAGATTCTGACTTAGTGGACTCGAGCAGCGTTCAGGGTGGACGCCTGGGTCAGACGCTGGGTCTTGTGATGCTCGTATTCCGCCCACTGTTGCTCATTCCACAGATTATTTTTCTGCATGAACTGCTGATTCTCATAGGCGTCACGAGATCGGCGGCTAAGAGAAATGCCTGTGATCGATTCCATCGCCATTACACCTTCCATCAGCCGGTGTTGCCAGCTGATACCCGCTCCCAGGGATTCAAGCAGATCCTGATAGTCAGATGATGCAAGTACGTGGTCGGGAAAAAGCTTTTCCGCCGCGTGGGTGACATTGAAGAGACGACGCAGATGAACCGGTTGCAGGTTTTGCCAGTAGGCGACACCGGTGTCGATATCGCCTGCCATAAAGGCCAGCACGCCGTTGTTGAAGTAGAAGTCGGGCTCGTCACGCATGGCGCCTAGATAACTGTTGTCATCTGCCCGGATATTGCCTGCCAGAAAGTTGATCACTGACTCACTGTAGTGTGTCAGGATACCGTCCTGATCGACCTCGCGCTGCTGGGTCAGATAGATCTGTGCCTGTCTGAAGTCCCCCAGCAGTGCCAGGTTTACAGCCACCGATCCCAGATAGGACACATGGTATGGTCGCTGCTGCAATTCGTTTTTACGCGCGATGACAGCCTCTGAGGGTGTCATCACGTTGTGCCTGTAGCTCCAGACTTCGTCGGGAGATATCTCAAAGGGGCCAACCTCGGACGCCTGGTCCAGAAACTGGGAGGCCTCGTCGTACATACGAGCCCCAATCAGCAGGAGCGCATAGTGCGCCATCGCAAAGCGGGGTGGGTTGCCGGACAGTATCTGTTCGCGTAGCTGCATTTCCTGCTGTACATAGCTGGAGCCTCGCATCCGTAGTTTGATCGCATGGATGGAGTCCAGTATTTCACTGTCCGGATCTATGCGGGAGATTTCCCGGTGAACGTCCAGCACAACCTGTAGCAGCTCGTGAATACGTTCTCCTGCGCTGTATACCGCAAGGTTATTGGCGGCTGTGGCCAGGCCGTGGTAGGCATTCAGAAAATCGGGGTCCAGTTCGATAGCATTACGGTGGTAGTCCATGGCGCGCTGCCAGTCGGCAGGATTGAACTGGTTATTGTAGAACTCGCCGCGCAGAAATCGTTCATAGGCAAGAGGGTTGGTTGTACCCCAATCGCGCATCTGCTCACGTTCGCTGTCATTGAGGTATATGCGCAGGGCATCGACCACATTTTCGACAATCTGATCCTGGACAGCGAATATATCGTTCATGGGCAGATCGAACTGATCTGAGTATTCGCGCAGCCCATCGCTGGCGCGGACCAGTTGCACGATAACGCGCAGATGACCCTCGGACATCATGACACTGCCCTGCAGGATGTGATCTGCATTGTATAGCTCCGAGGCATCGTCATAGCGGCCTCCCCGAGACATGGAGGCATTGATCATTTCGGCGCCACGAGGGCGTGACAGGATCTGCAGATGTCCAAGTTTTGCCAGTCCATGAATCAGAGATTCACGGATACCTTCGGCCAGGATCTGATTCTCGTCACTGAAATCGCGGCTGGTGAAAGGCAGTACCGCAAGTCGCACAACGCCGTCAGCTGCTGGCGTCGATTCCGGGCTCTTGATGAGAACAGGGGCTGCTACCACCATGGCAATCAACATCGCGGCCGCAAAAAATCGTTGCCAGAGCGGGCGATGGTCCAGCCAGCCAAACAGGGCGCCAGACCAGCCACCCGCGGTGGGAGATTCTGTGTGTGTGCTTTGTGCGGCGTGAATTGATCGCGGGTCAGCGGATGTCCCGCCAACAGACGCGCCCGGGAACCGATTTGCAGTTTGTGGGTCAGAATTATCAGTGCTTGATTCATCCTCGGCAACGTGACTGGCCACAGCCGTCACAGGCGCGATCAAAGTATAGCCGCGTTTTGGTATCGTCTTGATATATATGGGCTTATGCGCGTCGTCCTGTAATGCGCCGCGTAACTCTGCAATGGCTTTGTGGACAGCGTGGTCGGTGGCGATAGGAGAGCGCCAGATACTCTCAAGCATCTGAGTGGGGCTGACTACCTGGCCGGCGTTCTCGATGAGCAGGCGCAGAACATCCATGCTGCGTGGCGTAACTTTGTTCTCGATGAGTTCGCCAGCTGGGTTATGCTGGCCTTGAGCGGTGCCGGAGGTGTTTTTCGAGACAGTGCAGGCGCCCGGCGACACTTCCCAGTCACCGACCTTTACGAGTTGATAGTCCTGCATTTTTATCGTTGTTTTATCGGCCATAGGCAATCTTTCTTGTATCCATCTATGCAAACAAAAACGGCACCGAACGTCAAGCATTTACGTGCACATGTTGCGTTATATCAAGGCTTACCCTGACAGCGTAGTGACTATGGTCATGGCTGTGCCGAGAGGCAGGCGCTGAATATCTCCAGCGCCTGACGATGCAAGATTGAGGCCACGCATTGATGATGCCACATTGCACACGGGAGTTCTGATCGTCCCGCGTGTGGCGCGGACTCAAGCCGCCAGCATTTGGTGCCGATAGCAAGGTAGCGCACTAAAACAGGGCGTTTCGCTTGGGCCTGGAATGTTGCCAGGGTGAACCGGGTAGGTTTTTGGTATGTTTCGGGCAGGACTTTTTGCTGTGGCATGCGCATAATGGTGTCACCGATGATCAGCCAATGGTGCATAGACGCCAGCCCGGCCACTCGGCCAAGAAGTAGAAGTATGGACTGCAGAGGATATCGCAAGTGTCAAAACCCGTAACGCGTCGTGAATTTCTGAATCTAATTGCCGCCACTGGCGGTGTCGCTGCCGTACTCGGCGTAGGCGGAGCGCTGGGTCTGATTCCCGCCAGCACCTCGGCCAGTGTGCCGAACCTGATGCCACTGAACGGACAGAGCAAGCGGGTTGTTGTACTGGGTGGAGGTATCTCCGGCCTGACGACGGCCTACGAACTTGGCAAAGCAGGTTATGACTGCACCGTGCTGGAGGCATCCCACCGCTGCGGTGGACGAGTCATGACAGTTCGCCACGGAGACCTGATCGACGAGATCGGCAACCCCCAGATCTGTAATTTTGATGATGAGCCGCATCTTTACTTCAACTGCGGTGCTGCCCGAATTCCCAGTTCACACAAAAATGTACTGAACTACTGCAAGGAACTCGGAGTTGAGCTGGAAATGTTCATCAACGAGAACAAAAACGCGCTGGTGCATGATCCCGACCTGAATGGCGGCAAGCCCATGCGCAATATCGATATCAGCACCAACCTGAAAGGCTTCATGGCCGAGATGATGTTCAAGGGCTTTAATGCCGCAGAACTCGACCAGCCCTTTACGGATGAGGAAGCCAGCAAGGTCGTAACGCTGATTCGTCAGTTTGGCGACCTGGACCAGGACGGACGCTACACCGGCAGTCTGCGCAGTGGCTATGCCTCTGGTGGGTTTATATCCGACCCGGTGCAGGAAGAAATGATTCAGATCCGTGACCTGCTGAAAGCCGATACCGGCCTGCTGCGTTCCGTGCTGCTCGAAAACGAAGGCGAGACAGCCCCGATGCTGATGCAGCCGGTTCATGGCATGGACAATATCATCAAAGGCTTCCTGCGCAAGCTTGAGGGCAAAGTGCAGTACCACGCCATGGTCATGGCTGTGCATGATCATGGCGACAGCATTGATGTGACCTATGACCAGAATGGCGAACGCCACACTATCACTGCTGATTACGTCTTTAACTGTATCCCTGCACACCTGATGGTTGGTATTGAAAATAACTTCCCTGAAGAATATCGCGAAGCGATGAAACAGATCCGTCGCGGTGTTGCTTATAAAGGTGCCTTCCAGATGAAGCAGCGCTTCTGGGAAGATGAAGAGATTTATGGCGGGATCACCTGGACCAATCAACCGATTCGGCAAATCTGGTATCCCTTCCACGGGCTGCTCAAGCAGAAGGGCGTGATGCTCGCTGCCTATGACTACGGCGGTGGTGATCGCTGGCAGCGTCTGACACAGGAAGAGAGAATTGAAGAGATGCTGTCTCAGGGTGAAAAGATTCACCCGCAGTATCGCGAGATGGCCGAGCACGGTATCACCATCGCCTGGCACCGCATGAATCATATGCTGGGCTGTTCTGCGCGTTGGGGCAGCATGACACCCGAACGGGAAGTGCAGTATTCACTGCTGCAGCAACCTGCCGGGCGTCACTACATGATCGGAGATCAAATCAGTCGTAAGTCGGCCTGGATGGAAAGTGCGATTCAATCTGCACACTGGGCAATGGCACACCTGGATCAACGCGTGCGGTCGGAAGCCGCCGCTTGATGGCTGGCAGGTCGGGAACCCTGCCAGATCTGTAGTACTTGAAGTTCCTCTTGATGGGTAGTCTCTTGTGGCTGCTCTGGCGTTTGCCGGAGCAGCCTTTCTTTTTTACGCGCTTGTACAATTGTCGCAATCGTCATTTGATTTAAATCAAAGCGCTGCCGTGGCGCTTGATTACTATTCCACCTGCACCCTTTCAACTAAAGCAAAAAGACTGAATAAACAGTCGGGTGCGTCCGCAAATTATTATTTTGCGAGACCTGACAAGCCATGCAATTTTTATGATCCAACTGAGAGCAGGGGAAAGACATGATGAAAAATGCAAGCAAGCGCGGCGTGTGGCGAAGTGCAATGGCCGGAGTGGCTCTGTCCTTGATGGCACCTGTTGCGCTGGCCCAGATCGAAGGTGTTTATGTGTCTGATGCAGGTGATGAGTGTACCTTGACGATAACCGAGATCAATATCCCGGAGCCCCAGTTTGGCGACGGTTATTATCGTGTCGAGTCACGTGGTAAAGCCGCATGCATGTGGGATGGTGTCGGCATGGGGCAGTCCACCAATCTTGTCGGTGGTTACGTGACCCTTCCTCCCGTGTTCAATCGTGTCTATATCACGGCCAAATGGTTGTTCGGCCCTACAAGTCCAAAGGTGGAGATGGTGCAGACCAATGAGGCCGGTGAAGTATTGATGAGCTCCACGTATACGCGTCAGTGATAGTTGTTATTCATCTGACTGTTTAGAGGGTTGTTCTTTGGCGGCTCTGCATCAGGACTGATGCGAGAGCCGCTATTTACTGCATAAAAAATCAAGCTGTTACTGCGAAAGTGAGGTCTGACGCGTTTAAGCGAATCAGGCGGTTTTGCATGACAAATTGAATCGATTCACAATCTGTTGAACTGCGTATCTGCCTGGTTTAGTCTTGCTATCTCTATATCGTGCCACCAGGAGCAGAATAAATGACAATGCAACAGACTCCCTTATTAATGCACCGGCTGATGGACAGGGGCGCCATGCTGCAACCCGAGGTGGAGGTGCAGACGGCCACCGAAACTGGCGTTCGCAGCCAGACCATGCTGGAAACCCGTAATCGCGCGCACCAGCTCGCGCATGCCCTGAATGATGCCGGTGTCCAGATTGGGGATCGCGTTGCCACATTTATGTGGAATGGCGCCAGACATCTCGAGTGCTACCACGCCATCGCGTGCATGGGGGCAGTGGTTCACACCCTGAATATCCGCCTTTCGCCAGTGGACCTTGAGTACATCATCACTCATGCCCAGGATAAAATTATTGTGGTTGATGCGGACATCCTGCCTTTGCTTGAAAAGCTTGAAGGCAAGATGCCGAGCGTTGAAAAAATTGTTGTCGCCGCTGAGCCAGGCTTTGAAAACTGGTCTACCTCGCTGCCCAATGCGGTCGACTATGAGGAGTTCATCAAAGACAAGCCGACCCGCTATGAATGGCCGGAAATTGATGAAAACTCACCCATGGGGCTTTGTTACACCAGCGGCACGACCGGTAAACCAAAGGGCGTGATGTACACCCACCGGGCTAACTATCTCCACACTATCTCCATCGCCATGACAGACGTCATGGGGCTCTCAGCCACGGATACACTGCTGGGCATTGTGCCGCTTTTCCACGCCAACGCCTGGGGTCTGCCCTGGGTTGCCACAATGCTGGGCATGAAACAGGTCTATCCGCATCGTTTCATGGTTCCCGATCATCTGGCGCGACTGATTCGGGACTGCGATGTCACCATTTCTGCCGGTGTGCCGACCATCTGGCAGGGCATTAAAGGTCTGATGGAAGCCAATCCTGGCAAATATGAGTTCAAGACGCTGACTCGTCTGACCTGTGGCGGCTCTGCGCCACCCCCGTCATTGATTGAATGGTTCTGGAATGAGCTGGGCGTTGAAATGGTGCAGGGCTGGGGCATGACAGAGACCAGCCCTTTGGCGACCATCAGCCGCCGGACTGGCAAGCGAAAGCATCTGGAAATGTCCGATGCCGAGCGCGCTGCCAATCAGGCTAAAGCCGGCCTGCCGATTCCCGGGCTAGAGATAGAGATTTTTGATGACAATTGGAATGCTCTGCCACATGACGGTAAAGCATTTGGTGAATTGCTGATACGTGGTCCGTGGATTTGCTCTGAGTATTTCAACAATCCTCAGCCGGACAAGTTCCACGATGGCTGGCTGGTTACCGGCGATGTTGCCAAGATTGACCCGGAAGGCTACATCATCATTACCGACCGTTCCAAAGACCTGATCAAGTCGGGTGGTGAGTGGATCTCCTCAGTGGATCTTGAAAACCATATTGCCGGCATGGCCGGGGTAGCCCAGGCCTGTGTCGTCGCGCATCCGCATCCGAAATGGGATGAGCGGCCGGTGGCGCTGGTAATCAAGAAGCCCGGTGTCGATGTGACTGCGGATCAGGTGCTTGCCCACTGTGAACAGAAGTTTGCCAAATGGCAGCTGCCTGACGATGTCCTGTTTGTTGACAGTATCCCGTTGACGGCCACTGGCAAGATGGACAAGAAGGTTGTGCGTGCACAACTTGAGTCTGACGGTTATAAGCTGCCGGATCAGCGATAATCCAATCGGGTCTCAGCGGGCAGCACAGTATCTTGTCGATATTGAGCTGCCCGTTGCCCATCAGGTTTCCGCTATTTGCCCCTGGTTTCCTCCGACCTGCTTCAGTCATGAGGGCACAGCTGGCGGCCTCAATACCATTCTACAGACTGCCGGGATAACCAGCAGCGTCAGCACGGTAGATGCCAGCAATCCGGAAATGATCGCCCAGGCCATTGGCGGCCACAATGTTGAAGAGGACAGTGCCAGTGGCAGCAGTCCAGTCACGGTGGTGGCGGTTGTCAGCAGTATTGGGCGTGTGCGACGTGTCACGGCTTCATTCACGGAGCGGTTTATGTCCATACCCTGTTTCAAGCGTTGATCGATGGCGTCTATCAGCACGATGGCATTATTCACAACAATGCCGACCAGAGCGATGATGCCAAGCAAGGGTTGAAAACCAAACGGTGAATTGCTCAGGACCAGGCCGGGGAAGATGCCAGCCGCGGCTAGAGGCACCGTCAGCAAAACGATGGCAACACGCCGATAGGAATTGAACTGCGTTACCAGGAAAAACAACAGTAGAAGGATACCAACCGGAGCCGTGTTGAGAATTGCCTGGTTGGCTTCACCAGAGCTTTCTGCATCACCTCCGTATTCAAGTCGGGTGCCGACTGGCAACGGTGATTCCTCCAGCTGCTGGTTTAGTGAGTCCAGGATCTGGCTGAAACTGAAGTCCGCCTGCAGGCCTGATGTCACACTGTAGTACCTGGCGCCGTTGCGATGCTGGATCGCTGCAGCCTGCCACTCGGCCCTGGGTTCTGCAATCATGCCAATTGGTACCGGATCCTGACTGGAGCCGTAGACATAACTGGACATGATCTGCGGCACACTGGAGCGGACACCTTCACTGGAACGCAGAACAATAGCGATGGGGTCCAGCTCCTGACGATACTGGCTCGCAGCAATACCAAAGCTGCGACCTATCAGTGCGCTAGCTACATCATTGCGGTCAGCGCCAACACGCTGGGCACTGGCATCATCAGTCGTGAAATTGATGACTGGGGTTCCCAGGTCTATATCATGGCGAACATCAGCGGCCCCCGGCGCCTGTTTTATCATCCGGAATACCTGTTCGGCGGCGGCCAGACGCGCGGAGTCTTCATCGTGATAAACGCGAACTTCAACAGGTGCCGCCCTCGGTGGTCCCTGTGCCAGTGTACCTGCAACCAGGTCCATCTGCGGTAGCCTGGGTGCCAGGTCGCCGCGCAGCCATTCAATCAGCGGTTCGGTTGCGGACAGCGAGGTCATGTTGACAACCAGCCGGGCACGATTCGGGGCGCGTGTGGCATTGGGCAGGTTGTAATAAAAACCTGGCCCGGTGAAACCTACAAAACGATGCACACTGGTGACATTATCCTGCTCCCGGATCAGACGTTCGACGGCCGCCGACTCCTGGTCAGTGTGGGCCTGGTCCGTACCCTCCGGCAGAAACAACTCGACTACCACCTGAGGTCTGTCGGCATTCGGGAAGAACTGCACATTGATCAATGAAATAGTCATGAAGCTGCCGGTGACAAGCAACAAACCTGCAATAATAATGCGACGTGGCGCTCGCTCACTGAGCTGGCCCAGTCGTTTGCCCAGTGTTTCGAACCAGCGGCTGCGCTGCGTGGGCGCTGGTTTTAGAAACCAGCCAGCCAGTAGTGGTGTCACACTGATTGCCAGCAGGTAGCTGACGCTGAGTGTCAGCATGATCATGACCGGTATGCCACGGGTGAAGTCGGCAGTACCGCCGCTGGATAACAATAGCGGCGTGAACGCGGCCAGGGTTGTACCTGTGGACGCGCCCAGCGGACCGGCAAGTTCCGATACCGCCTGTTGCATCGCCTGCTCTCGTGTTTCTCCGTCGTTCAGGCGTGCCTGAATGTTTTCTACGATGACAATTGTATTGTCGATAAGAATGCCCAGAGAAATGACCATGCCAATCACAGCAATCTGGTGCAGAACGCCATTGCCCAGATTGTATATGCCCAGGCTGATCAGAGTGACCATTGGCAGCATGGTTGCTACCAGCAGTCCCATGCGCCATCCCATGCCCAGAAATACCACACCGGTAATAATGAGCATGCTCACTATCAGGTTTTGCTGCAGATCAGTCAGACGCTCGGCAACCTGATCTGGCTGGAAAAACATTTCGCGGATTTCCAGAGGGGCCAACTGCCCGCGCAACCCAGCCACTCGCTCCCGGACCGCACGACCGAAATTGATTGCGTCGATACTATTGGTGCGGGGATAGATATTGACGGTAACCACACGTTCGCCATCCTGGTAGGTGGCAGGTTGTGCGGGCTCGACGGGTCCGCGCCAGATATCAGCAATGCTGCCCAGCGGCAGTGTTCCACCATCAGCCAGCATGACCTGAGTGTGGCGCAGCGCATCTACTGACTCAAACTCGGTATTGCTGCGAAGTGCGACACGCTGCTGACCTGCGACAAGAAAACCACCTGGTACAAGTTCATTGCGCTGGCTCAGGAGTCCAGCGATGGAGGCGGGTGTCAGACCGAGCCGTAGCAACTCCGCATCGTGAACCGCGATTGTGATCTGTTCATCAACATCACCTTCAATTTCTATCCGTGACAGCCCGGGCAGGCCGGCAAGACCTCGTTTCAGTCGCTCGGCAGCGAGACTCAATTCAACTATTGAAGGCGAGCCGGCAATGGCCAGCACGACTGCCGGCAGACCGGTCAGCCTGTCGTCTAATTCAGGACTGCCTGTGCCAGCGGGAAACTCTCTCTGTGCCCGATCCATGGCCTGTCTGACCCGATCCCAGGCCGGATCTGTGTCATAGATAGTCTCTTGCAGGCTGATTGAGAGCAGGGCAACGCCCGTGCGTGCTGTGGCTGTGAATTCCTGAATCTCCTCAACCTGCGCCAGCTCGTCTTCCAGTGGTTCCAGCAACAGACGCTCGATGGCATCAGCGGTAGCGCCCGGATAGTCGACGGTAATCAGACCATTGCGGGACGGGAATTGCGGGTCTTCCTGACGTGCCATGCTGCCATAGGATGCCAGACCGCTGAGGCAGAGCATGACCATGATCAACATGACCAGACGTGGCCGGGCCAGCACAATATTGCTCATGGCAGCACCTCGACCAGGTCCCCGTCAGTCAGGCGTGTCAATCCTGCATAAACCACAGTGTCGCCGGCTGTCAGTGCTACTGTGTCAGGTGTCGGTGCCAGAATGGCCAGCTCGCCCTTAATCTGGCTGACAGCAACGGGCACGCGATGAGCGCGACCGTCTGTCAGACGGAAGACAGACAGGCCTTCCGCCGAGCGCATGATGGCAGTAGTCGGCAACGCCAATGCATTGTCTTGCGGCTGAATGATGCTGACTTCCACCGCCTCGCCCGTCTGCAAATGGGGATCATCCAGTGATACGACAAGAGGGTATAGCGAACTGCGAGTATTGTTTTGTCCAAGTTCCATCACCTGGCCAGTCAGGCGGCGCCCGTCCAGACTGCGGCGGACATCCACCGTCTGCCCGATACGCAAATCACCAATCAGGTGCGGAGGGAGATTGACCTCCACTTCGAGCCCATCATTAGAGGACACGCGCATCACGGCCTGGCCGGGCTGCAGGTACTCACCCGGTTCAATCAGAACGTTCTCGATGGTGCCGGCAAATGGTGACCGAAGTTCAGTCTCCATCAGCAGATCCTCAGCCTGTGAGAGATCAGCCCTGGCATTGTCGATGGCTGCCTGCAGGCTATCGAGACGGGCCTGTTGCTGTTCCAGCTCCTGAATTGCTACAACACCCCGACTGTGTAGCGCGTCGATGCGTTGCAGTTCGCGTTTCGCCTGAGAGTGATCGCTGCTCAGTTGTGCAAAGCGGGCCTGCGCAGCGTCCCGCGCCGGTACCAGTTGAGGGTTGTGAAGTTTTGCCAGCGGCTGCTGCGCGGCAACCAGGTCGCCAATCTCCACATGGCGCTCTGCCAGCGTACCGCTAAGCTGAAAGCTGAGTGTGGCCCTTTGTCTGACTCGTGTGGTGCCCGCGAAATAGTATTCAGGCAAAGAATCAACCGTTTGCACGGCAGTTGTACGCACACTGACACGATCCGACGCTGCCGCCTGAGTTTCGATTTCGCTGCTGTCGCCGCATGCCGCCAGCAGCATCAGGGCCGGCAACACAAAGGCTTTGATCCTGACAATTACCGGCAAACATCGCTGTTGCTGGGGGGACAAGTTAGAATGACACATTCAAGTCACCTCTTGGTCGGGCTGCAGAGTATTTGTGCCCCGACGATTGCTTGATAATGGTTTGCT
This sequence comes from Pseudohongiella sp. O18, assembly GCF_021729085.1. Taxonomy (GTDB): domain Bacteria; phylum Pseudomonadota; class Gammaproteobacteria; order Pseudomonadales; family Pseudohongiellaceae; genus Pseudohongiella. The sequence goes on from NZ_JAJSAR010000002.1 coordinate 605,145, forward strand.
TACAGACAGGTCGGATACTGGCCTGCGATTTCATTGACAGTTTGTCAGACATTGACATAATGTCAATATGTCGAAGAAAGGATTATTGAGGATAAAATGACCAAGTCAGTTTCTGAGCCCGCGGAGCCCCAGAGCGCTGCAGCCAAGCGACGTGAGCGAGACCGGCTGCGCCGACATAACGATATTCTGGACGCCGCCGAAGAGGTTTTTTTCAAAAAGGGTGTTGAGCAGACAACCATGGATGATATAGCCAGGGCCGCGGCCTTGAGCAGAGCCTTGTTGTATGTCTATTTTGCCGACAAACTGGCTATCTGGCGTGGTATCGTGCTGCGCGCCGGGACGGCTCTGCGACTTCGTTTCGAGCGTGCACTTGCCAGCAGCGATTCAGGAGTTGGCCAGATCATGGCAATCGGGGAGGCCTATTACATGTTTTCCTGCGAATCCCCTGAATACTTCGATGTGCTGACCAGCGTTTCGACATTGCCAGAGCCTGATCAACCAGACCCGCAGGCCGCAGAAATGGATGTTTGCCGTGAGCATATCAATCAATGCATGGTGCAGGCCCTGGTCAATGGCCTGGAAGACGGAACCCTCAGCAGGCAACGCATTGATGATCCCCTGCAGACCGCTTTTTACCTTCAGGGCGCACTGCACGGTGTCATCATGCAGACACGCTCTGGTAAATCCAGGCTGAGTACCTCAGAAGATTCCGATAAGCTGATTCGCTACACCATACACCGCCTGACAGTCTCCATCGCCAGCTTATTGCCGGATAGTGATGGTTCGGCTGTTGCATCCACCAAGTCGAAGACCCGTTCTGATAAGAGGTAGTACTGATCATTATGTCCTCTCTGATACTCAACCGACGTGACATTGAATTTATGCTGTATGAGTGGCTTGATGCTGAAAAGCTCACCGAGCTGCCCCGATATCGGGATCATAATCGAGAGACATTTGACGCCGTACTGGATTTGAGTGAGCAGATGGCAAGCGAGCGTTTCGCCAATCACAACAAACTCAATGACAGTAACGAACCCTGGTTTGACGGCGAACGCGTGCACATGATTCCAGAAGTAAAAGTGGCACTTGATGCGTTTGGAGAAGCGGGTCTGGTCGCAGCCGGGCAGGACTATGAACTGGGTGGAATGCAACTGCCGACGGTGGTCGAAAAAGCCTGTTTTGCCTGGTTTCTCGCTGCCAATGTGGGCACGGCAGCCTATCCCTTCCTGACCATAGGTAATGCCAATCTGCTATTGGCGCATGGCAGCAGGGAGCAGATAGAAACCTGGGTGAAACCCATGATGGAAGGTCGTTTTTTCGGCACGATGTGTCTGTCTGAACCGCAGGCAGGGTCATCGCTTGCAGATGTGCGCTGTCTGGCAGAGCCTCAGGAAGACGGCAGTTATCGATTGACGGGCAATAAGATGTGGATTTCTGGCGGAGAGCATTCCCTTTCCGAAAATATCGTGCATCTGGTGCTGGCCAGAACGCCAGGGGCGCCGGCAGGCGTCAAGGGTATCTCGCTGTTTATTGTGCCGCGTCAGCTGGTCAATGCTGATGGTTCTCTGGGCGAGCGCAATGATGTGGTGCTTGCCGGACTGAATCATAAAATGGGTTATCGTGGCACGACTAACACATTGCTGAATTTTGGCGAAGGGAAATTCCAGCCGCAGGGCAAAGCCGGGGCAGTGGCCTACCTGGTTGGCCAGGAACATAAAGGCCTGGTGTACATGTTTCACATGATGAATGAAGCCCGCATTGGGGTCGGCCTGGGGGCTGCAGCGCTGGGCTACACGGGTTACCTGCACGCACTGGACTACGCGCGTGAGCGCCGTCAGGGTCGCTCTGTTACCAACAAGGATCCCTCTAAAGAACCTGTTCGACTGATCGATCATGCAGACGTGCGGCGCATGCTGCTGGCACAGAAAGCCTACGTGGAAGGTGGGCTTGCGCTCAACCTGTATTGCGCCCGACTGGTGGATCTGGAGCGCGAAGCGCTGGACGAAGAGCGCGATCAGCACACACTGCTGTTGGATATTCTGACCCCGATTGCCAAAAGCTGGCCATCACAGTGGTGCCTGGAAGCCAATAACCTCGCAATTCAAGTTCACGGTGGTTACGGTTACACACGCGACTACAACGTTGAGCAGTTTTATCGTGACAATCGGCTCAATCCCATCCATGAGGGAACGCATGGAATTCAGGCACTGGATCTGCTGGGCCGCAAAGTAGTGATGCACAATGGTGCGGCGCTCGAATTGTTGACCCAGCTGATATTACAGAGCAGTCAAAGGGCCGCCGCCCAGCCGGAACTCGCTGAATATGCTGCTGAGCTGGATGCTGCCCTATATCGACTGCTGGATGTTACCGGACAACTCCATGCGGCGGATTTTCTGGAATTGACGCTGGCCAACGCTTCTTTGTATCTGGAGACCATGGGGCACATTGTTTTAGCGTGGATCTGGCTGGAGCAGATGCTGGTAGCACAAGGTCACAAACTGGCTGGGCAACCCGATGACTTCTATCTTGGCAAGCTGCAGGCTGGCCAGTACTTCTTTCGGTGGGAGCTGACTCGGACCGGCCCCTGGCTCGACACACTGTCAGCCCTGGACAGCACCTGCCTGGATATGCGGGACAACTGGTTCTGAGGACGTTTCCAATTTGTGACACAAGGTGTCACTAATCTTCCCGACGACCCCTGTGCAGCCCATAAGGCGCACAGGGGTCAGTTGTTTGGGGTGCCCGAAATTCAGGCGTCTGCTGAGATAGCGCGAGCGTTCTGTCGGTCAGAAAGAATCATGGTCATTTGTATCAGAGTTGTAACAGCAATTGTGATTTTTTTTACCAGTGCGCTCAAGTTCTAATTACTTAAGTATAGTCCAGCGGTGCGAAAGCGGACGTTTGTCGCTACTCGTCTGCTTTGCGGCCATCAAGAGCCAACACTGTAGTACTAATTAAAATTATAAACGGAGTGATACAAAGTAATGACTAGTCATCGAAAAACTCAATCGTTGCGATATCTCATACACGCCTGCCTGGCGGGGACATTGACGCTGCCAGCCATGGCGGTCGCCCAGCAGGAAGAGCCCGCTGAAATCGAAGAAGTAATCGTTACCGGTTCCTTTATCCGCAATAGTGCCTTTGCCCAGAACAACCCGGTAGACACTGTCAGCCAGGCAGACATTCTTGAGTCTGGTGCACCAAACATGGGCAACTACATCCGTGACCTGACCTATACCCAGAACACCAACACGGTCGCCAACGTTAACGCCGGCAACAGTGGTACACAGTCAAGTGTTGGCACTACGTTTAACCTGCGTGGTCTGGGTGAGAACAGCACGCTGACATTGATGGATGGCACCCGATCTGTTGATGCTGGTATCAACACATTGCTGCCAGAAATCGCCATTGATCGTCTGGAAGTCGTTCTGGACGGTGGTTCCGCGCTTTACGGTTCCGACGCGGTAGCCGGTGTAGTCAACCTGATCCCTGTTAAAGACTTTGACGGTCTGCGCACGCGCGTCTATCACCAGCGAGACGATCCCGGCGCGTTTGAAGACAACAAGATCGGCATCCTGTTTGGCCGCAACTTCCGTAATGGCCTCAACTGGGTAGTCGCTGCAGACTACGCGCGCACCACGCCCCTGATGACCTTTGAGCGTCCACGCACACTGCGCGCCGACTACGGCTGGGCGACCTCTGGTAATCCAGGTGTCTGGCGCGAACTGCAGGGTGCCACCGCCAACCCAGGCCAGGTACATGGCGGCAGGCAGGTTGGTTCCAACCTGGTCGATCCAAGCTGTGGCACGTTTAATGATGTAACGGATCTTGGCCAGGGCGACAATAACCCCAGTGGCATTCGGCTGGGCAGCAATTGCTACTTCCCATATTCGCAGCAATGGCCGTTGGCTGAGGGCAAGACTGAGGCGAACGTATTCCAGAACCTGACCTATCAGCTCAATCAACGCGTGCAGCTGGAAGCGCAGATGTCACTGGCCAGCCGTGAAAGCGAAAACCACAACACGCTGACTTACCAGCTAAACGCCAACAACCGCGAGGCACTGGTTGTACCCGCTGCGCACCCGGCTAACCCGTTTAATCGCGACGTCGGTCCATTCCTGTGGCGTCCATTTGCTGCTGCCGGCACGTTGCCGTCTTATGCCGATGAAGCGACGGGTGCTCGCAAGCAGACCTACGAGGACAAGATTCAGCGCTACAAGGTGGGAGCACGATTTGATGTCTCCGATACCTGGACTGCGAATACTTCTTACTCATTCCAGCACACCCATCGAGACTACACGGCGCGTATGATCAATATGCCCAATCTGGCAAACGCTTTGATCGGACAGGGTGGTCCCGGCGGCAATGAGTGGTTTAACCCCTTCGGCTCTGCGGACCCACGTTCGCCGTTCTACAATGCCAGCGTGACAGCAAACAGCCAGGAACTGATCGACTGGATTGCGCCTACCGTGCCGTTCCGTACCTCGGAGCAGGAGCTGACAGTGTTCGAAGTGAACGCAACCGGTGACCTTTATGAGCTGCCGGCCGGTATGGCGCAAATGGCGGTTGGTTATCAGATGCGGGATATCCAGGAATGGAACTACGCCAACCCGCTGTCTGCAGCTGGCATTGATTACAACACCAGCATCATTGATACGCCACCTACCTCGCGCAACTACGGTAGTCGTGTTCAGGCAGCCTACCTGGAATTTGAAGTACCGATTCTGGAAACGCTGGATGCCCAGATTGCCGTGCGCCACGAAAACTTCACTACATTTGGTCTGGAAACAACTACGCCTAAGGTGGCGCTGCGTTGGGAAGCGCTGCCCACTCTGGCTTTCCGTGCCTCTGTTGGCGAAAGCTTCCTGGCACCAACACCGGCCAACGCACGTCCGTTTGATCCAAACGAGAACTGCGGTGAGATCTTCTTCGGTGCTGACCCGATCACGGGTGGTGTACTCAATGGTGGTGCAACCTGTTCGTCAGGTAACCCTAACCTGAAACCGGAAACATCCGACATCTGGAACGTTGGTTTTACCTGGGAACCGCTGGATGATCTGAGTGTGAGCCTGGATTACCAGTCTATCGAGTACACTGACCGTATCCGTACCCTGGGTACGCTGGATATCGTGGCCATCGAGTTTGAAGAAATGCTGGCAGCGATTGGTTCGACCCCAGGCACCTACGATCCTACACCGGGCTCGGCGACTCGTCAGGCAGCGAATGCCTGGATCGCGGCTGGTGGTACACCCAAGGCAAGTGTGACCCGTGAAGCGGGCTCTCAGCGCGTGTCTCGTGTTGTGAGCCAGGCGCAGAACGTCAGTACGGTATGGGTGGATCTGTTCGATGCCCGCGCTAACTACTCGTTCGACACCAGCCTGGGTAATTTCTCTGCCACTTTGAGTGCCACATACAACACCAAGTATGAATACGCTGATGGCGGTGATGTCGTGGACGCGCTTGGCTTCCAGAATGCTCGCACAGGTATCGTAGCGCCCGTGCCGGAACTGAAGTCGCAGTTGCGTGTAGGTTGGATGCGTGAGAACCATAACGCCTCTGTAACCTACAACTATCAGGACGAAGTGATCTTCGATGACGCCGTCAACAATCTGTTGACCGGTACACCGCCACCCGCTGATGGTAAGGTCGATGCGTGGGATACGGTGAACGCGCAGTACACCTATCTGTTCGACGATTATTTCGATAGCGACATCAGCCTGAGTCTCGGTGTCAGCAACCTGTTCGACAAGCAGCCGCAACTGCTGCCGATCCTGGGTGGCTTCGAAAGCCGTCTGCACGCACCGTGGGGACGTCAGTTCTGGATGTCAGTAGACTGGCAGCCACGCTTCTGATTTTCGCCGACAAGGCGTGATTGAAACGAAAAAGGCCCGGATCTTGCGATCCGGGCCTTTTTGTCAGGGGCTGGCCCCTGAAGGAACTGCTAAAGCTGTGCGTATGCCTTACAGGCCGATGACGTTCTCAGCCTGCAGGCCTTTGGCGCCTTGCGAAACTGTGAACTCAACACGCTGGCCTTCTGCCAGAGTCTTAAAGCCGTCTGATTTGATGGCGCTGTAGTGAACGAAGACATCAGGACCATTGTCCTGCTGAATGAAGCCAAAACCTTTGGTTTCGTTGAAAAATTTCACCTGGCCGGTAACTGTAGACATACTGAATTTCCTTGTTGCTGCAAATGTTGCAGCGGTATTAAATAGGTATTAATAACACTTTGTCCGACCCTGGCGGTCACGCCCGGCGTCAAAGTGGATAAACGCACCTAAAGCATCAAGCTTAAAAGCACGAAGCTCAAATACGATTACAAATATGAGATACAGAACGAGGGACTGATTGCGGCACTTCGTATTGCAGACATAAATATAGCCGGTATTCTGGCTTATCGCGCAGTCTACAGCAGGTTCCTGGAATGTCAACGAGTATTTTGACTGTTTCTCACTGACCAAGACTTCCTCAGGCTCAGTGTGGCGGTAGTCCGTGCGTTCCCTTGTCGGAACAGCCGGCCTGCAGCAGAGTATTACAATATCCGGGGTGCTGAGTTATCATCTGAACCTGTTCATAAAAAACGAATAACGACGTACAAGAATCACAATAGAAAAGGGGTGGGGTATGCAATTGAAGACATTCTCGGGCCGACAGGTTCTGAGGGCTGCAGCATTTCTGGGCGCGGCTCTGGCGCTGGTTTCCACAGCAGCAGCCGACAATCTCTCCTATGGTTCGCCTGAATCGGTCGGTATGTCTTCAGAGCGCCTGGAGCGTATTGCACCGGTTTTGAATCAATATGTGGACGATGGCGAGCTGGTAGGCGTCGTCAGCATGATTGCCCGTCGCGGTGAAATCGTTCATTTTGATGCCTATGGTGATATCAATCAGCAGACTGGTCAGGATGTTGAGCAGGACAGCATATTCCGTATCTACTCAATGACCAAACCGATCACCACGCTGGCAGTGATGATGTTGTACGAGGAAGGCAAGCTGCTGCTTACCGACCCGGTGGAGAAATATCTGCCAGCTTTCCGCAATGTTCGCGTGGCGGGACCAGGTGGTGCTCTGGTTGCACCACAGCGTCCGATGACCGTACAGATGCTGATGACGCACACCTCAGGTCTGACTTACGGCGTGTTCGGCGACACCATGGTTGACCGCCAGTATCGTGAAGCCAACGTCATGGCGGCGCCGGATCTGGATACCTTCATTGAGCGACTGGGACAGATACCATTGCAGTATCAGCCCGGTACTCGTTTTCATTACAGTGTTTCAACTGACGTTCTCGGTGCGCTTGTCGAAGCGGTATCAGGCATGACACTGGGCGAGTTCTTTGAGACCCGCATCTTCGAGCCGCTGCAGATGCAGGATACCTTTTTCCAGGTACCACAGGAAAAGCTGAACCGCTTCGGTACCAACCATAGTTACAATCCGCAATCTGGTCAGCTGGAAATCGCTGACAGTCCCGCCAATAGCAATTTTGTAAACCGCATGACCTTTGAATCCGGTGGTGGCGGTCTGCTGTCCACTGCAGAGGATTACATGCGTTTCGCCCAAATGGTCCTTAATGGCGGTGAGCTCGATGGTGCGCGCATCATTGGCAACAAGACTCTGGAGTACATGACACAGAACCATCTGCCAGGCATTTTTGGAGATCAGGGTGCACATGACCCGCAGACCTTGCCAGGATTTGTGAACGGTACTGGTTTCGGTCTCGGTTTTGCAGTGGTGGAAGATCAGACAGCCGCAGGTGGAGTTGGCTCCGACGGTGAGTATTACTGGGGCGGTGCCGCAGGTACCATTTTCTGGATCGATCCTGTCGAAGACCTGATCGGCATTGTCATGATCCAGCATATGAATGTCCGTGTTCCTCTGCGTGCCACGTTCAAGGCACTGACCTACGCAGCGATCACCGACTGATTCAATTTTGCCAAACAGATACAAAGGAATAGCTTGATGCGTTTGCTTAACTCAAGTGAGCAGGTAGTGATCAGTGGTGTTGGTCTATGGACACCTGAACACGTCGTAACCAATCAAGAGCTGGTCGAGGCACTAAATGCCTATGCCGACAAGTTCAACCAGCAGCATGCCGCTGGTATCGAAGCAGGTGAAGTCAAACCGGTAATGAAATCGGATGCAGACTTCATAGAGAAGGCCAGTGGTATCAAGCAACGCTACGTCTACGTCAAGGACGGGATTCTGGATATCGATCGTATGCGTCCCAGGATAGAAGAACGCGCTGACGGCGAGCTCAGTCACCAGGCGGAGATTGCCCTGCATGCCGCGCGCAGGGCAATGACAGCAGCCAACAAAACCGGTGCAGATATTGACGCAGTGGTTGTCAGCTGCGCCTACACACAGCGTGCCTACCCGGCGATTGCTATCGAAGTTCAGCACGAACTGGGTATAAACGGCTTTGGTTTTGACATGCTGGTTGCCTGCTCAGCGGCTACCTTCGCCCTGCACCGTGCCTACGAAATGGTCCGTGCCGGTACCGCGCGTGCAGTGCTGGTTATCAATCCTGAACTGGTGTCACCGCAGGTTAACTATCGCGATCGTGACAGTCACTTCATCTTCGGTGATGTGGCCACGGCGGTCATTGTGGAGCGCAAGGACCTGGCTAGCAGTGAACATCAGTTTGAGGTGCTGGGCACGCAGGCGAAAACGCTGTATTCCAATAACATACGTTCCAATTTTGGTTATATGTCACGCGCCTACGACGGGGATCCCTTCACGGCTGACAAACTCTTCCATCAGGAAGGCCGCTCAGTGTTCAAGGAAGTCTGTCCGATGGCTGCTGAGCACCTGGCCGAGCATCTGCGCCTTTACGGTTACCAGCCGGATGATGTCCGCCGTTGGTGGCTGCATCAGGCAAACATCAATATGAATCAGTTGATTTCAAAGAAACTGCTTGGACGCATGCCTGATGGCGACGAAGCTCCCATCGTACTGGACCGCTATGCAAACACAGCGTCGGCGGGGTCGATCATAGCGTTCAACCTGCATCATCAGGACATGTTGCCTGGAGAGCTGGGTGTATTGTGTTCCTTTGGTGCCGGCTACTCGATTGGAAGCCTGCTTCTGAAAAAGTGTGCATAAAGTCTGTCTGATGACATGTTGCACAGGTGTTTTTTTCTACAGGTAGTTGTTATGTACCAGAGACAGTTTGCAAGAAGATTTTTTAGACTGGTGGTGGCAGTGGGCCTCGCCAGTGTTTCTGCCATGTCAGGCCATGCGTCGACTCCCCAGGAGCGGGGTCAATGGATGGCCGCCATGGGTGAGTCGGGCCTGCGGGCTTTTTACTCATCCGGCAGTGATTTTGGCGAAATCGTCAACCGTGCCGTCAGCTATCAGACCGCTCAACGTTTGTATCAGGGAGCGCAGGGTCGTCCTGGGGCACCTGACGCTGATGACATGCGCTCGCGAAGCAATACCTGGGTTACCCAGAATGATTCCCTGATTCCGATTTTTGATAATGTGGCCAGGCCTGTGTTCGGGCGCGTACTGGTTCGAGTGGCTGGCCGCGACGAGCCGGGCAGGGTACAGAGCCGCAGTGATCGTCTGGACCTGGGTATTGTGTATGCGCCGACCGCTCAGTCCTTTGTCAGTATTGGCATGGGCGCCGAAGAGACGACAGCGGATATTCTATACGCCGATGGCCGTTCCCGGGGGCAGTCTTTCGGACCACGTTTCGATGCAGGCATGTCTTTTGGGCCCGTGTGGTCAGCCGGTATTCGATACGACCATCTGAAGTATCAGGGTGACAGCGAGGTCAATGTAAATACACCTGCTGGCCGCCTTAATATCGCTCGGGACAATGAATACACACGGCAGTATCTGCAAGCAGACCTGATCGGACGTTTTTACCCCAATCAACTGGCATTTCTACCTGAGCGTTCAGTGCTGCGATGGACCACGAGTCTGCAGGTGCTGGACAATCGCTACGAGCAGTTTACCGACAGCCTCGGGCGACAGACCTCCGAGCCCTTCGGTCGCCACGAGCGTCTGTCATTGCTGCGCAGCGGCTTTAATGTCAGCCGCTCTTTCCGTGAGGGAAGTGACTGGAGCATGTTTGGCGAGCTGGCCTACGACTATCAGTTTGATACCAATATGGCCTTTCCGATTGATGACCGCTCTGTTGTGACAGGGACGGTAGGAATTGTCAGACAGCTGGCACGTGGCAAGCGTGTGCAGGTGTTCTACGACTACTACCATCACACACGCGATCGCCGCTCAAGAAGCAATGTTTCGCTGATCGGGGTCATCGACTTCTGATCAGCGACTTTCAGTCTGCTCCTGATAGGTATCTTTGTATTTGCGACCAAGCCACAGCGCAAGGAAAAACCATAACAGTGACACTGGCAGCATGGTCAGGGCGAGACCTGTCAGTCCCATGCCAAACCATGCCATCGCGGTGTATGACCAGGCGCCGACCTGATCGCCGACCCGATAGACAAAGGTGTCATTGAAGTTTTTGGCCTTGTATTTGTCAGTGCGTGACACGACCGTGTACAGCGACTCACGGGCCGGTCGCTGAATGGCAAAATTGCCGGCGCGTCTGATCACGTCGAAAGCAATGACCACGAGTAACACCGGTGCAACGGCGAGCATGCCGAAGCCGACGAAACTGACCAGTGGCAGTAGAGCCAGACTCACCCCAATGCCCAACCAGCGCAGAATGCGACCGGTCAGAAACATCTGCACGACCAGTGTAATTGAGTTGACAATCACATCGCGGTTAGCGAACAGCTGTGTACGGGCTACCCGGTCATCACCAAAAGCTTCATTGACGATGGCGATCTGCGCAAAATACAGATAGGTCGACACGATGGTAAACATCAGCATCAATAGCGCAATACCGAGCAGGTAAGGTGAGCGCATCACATGCGTCAGTCCCTCCCAGACACCGCCACCAATGATTTCTTTCTGTTTGTCGCTGACCTGTTGTGTGAGGGTGGCGGCATCGGGTCTCTCGATATCCCGCATGTCTTTGTCCTGACCTGTTGCTTCATCATCGATGGCAGCCATGGCAAGGGATTGTTCGTTGTCGCTGAGATAACGTGAGACGCGCGCAGCGATCTCGAGCAGGGCGGCGGATACCAGCAGCAGAGTTACCGGCCCCAGTGCTGAAGAGAGGATGGAGGTAATTGTTGACCCCATCAGGGCACCTGCGGTGCCGCCGACAGCTATGACTCCGAACAGCCGTTTACTTTGCGAGGGGCGGAATAGGTCGTTGACCAGCGACCAGAACACCGACACTACAAACAGATTGAATACGCTGGCCCAGATAAAAAACACGCGGCCGGCCCAGACTTCACTGATGCCATCAAGCGCCTGAAAGGCCAAATAGAATATGATCAGCTGGGCGATAAAAAAGCGATAAACCAGAGCAATGAACTGCCGTCGGGTAAAACGCGCCACCATGGCGGTATACACGGGGTGCAACAGCATCATGCCAATCAGCGTGCCGGTAAACAGCCAGGCGAGGTTCTCGACACCGCCAGCAGCGCCCATGTCATCGCGAATGGGGCGGATAATGTAATAGGCGCAGAGCAGCAGGAAATAATACAGGGCTGAAAGAAACAGCGAAGGGCCTTCGCCCTGACGGATGTTGATGGATCGATTGACCAGCGCGTGCCACGTAGACTTCATGATGACCCCATCACATATGTTTTTGTTATTTATAGCGTCAGGTTCTTACGTTACAGCCAGCCTTTCAGTTTGAAAAACACATACGGCGCGACACCGGACAGCACCATCAATCCAAGTGCCCAGGGGTAGCCCATGCTCCATTCCAGCTCCGGAATAAAGTCGAAGTTCATGCCATAGATGCTGGCAATCACAGTCGGTGGTAAAAACACCACAGCGGCGATAGAGAAGGTCTTGATGATCTGGTTCTGCTGGATGCTGATAAAACCCTGAGCAGCGTCCATCAGAAAGTTGATTTTGTCGAATACAAAACTGTTATGTGGCAGCAGTGAATCAATGTCACGCAGCAGTTCGCGTGCGGTTTCAGCATGGACCGCTGACAGTTTGCCCCGACGCAGCAGGAAGCTCAGCGCCCGTTGGGTATCCATCAGGCAGAGGCGGACCTTGCCGTTGGTATCTTCCTGACGGGCAAGTTCGTCCAGTGCATCCTCGATATCAGTGTCGTTGTCTTCCAGTACCAGATTGCTGGTTTCCTCAAGCTGGGTATAAACCTCTTCCAGCGTATCCGCCAGGTCATCGATCTTGATTTCGAACAGGCTGAGCAGAATGGCTACCGGATCTTCAGCCAGTCCGCGAAGACGGCGACCACGCATACGCATCAGACGGAACGCAGGAATCTCGCGCTCCCTGAGAGTAATAAGCTGTGTGTCTGTCAGGGTAAACGCAACGCTGGTATTGCGATGGCGCTCATCGCTCTTGTGCAGAAAAAGCGAGTGAACGTGCAGGCCGGCTTCGTCCTGATAGGAGCGTGCGGAGGCCTCGATCTCCTCAACGTCTTCAGTGTCTGGCAGCGGCTGGCTATGCAGGCTTTCGATCAGGTTGCGTTCATCATCATCCGGGTTGACCAGGTCCAGCCACATCGCCGCGGCCAATGAGTCACTGGTAATCTCGCCCTGGCTGGGTATCAGATGTCGCTGTTTATCGAGCTGGTATCGAATCAGCATACTGGAGCCCCTTTATATATCGCGATCAGTGACAGCGCCCTCGGACGCCGAGGCAACGGTGCGCGCGTATTTTGCCAGCACGCCACGCTTGTAGCGAGGGGCTGGGGGCTGCCAACTCTTCAATCTGTTTTCTATTTCGCTGTCGTCAATATGTAGTGTGATCTGGCACGTCTCTGCGTCAATGGTAATTTGGTCGCCATCTTCTACGATGGCGATGGGGCCACCGGCAAAGGCTTCCGGCGTCACATGACCGACCACGAACCCATGGCTGCCACCAGAGAATCTGCCGTCTGTGATCAGTGCCACATCCTTGCCAAGGCCACGCCCCATGATGGCGGATGTGGGGCTCAACATTTCACGCATACCGGGTCCGCCGCGCGGGCCTTCGTAACGAATAACAATCACGTCACCTGAGACAACGCTGCCATCAAGGATACCCTTGAGAGAGTCTTCTTCCGACTGAAACACGCGTGCTCGTCCAGTAAAGGTCAGGCCTTCCTTGCCAGTGATCTTGGCGACGGCACCTTCGGGGGCCAGGTTGCCCTTCATGACCACCAGGTGGCTGTCTTTCTTGATGGGTTTGTCGAAAGGATAGATTATTTTCTGATCTTCCGGGTAGGGCGCCACATCAGCCAGATTTTCCGCCAGCGTTTTACCCGTTACAGTCAGGCAGTTGCCATCCAGCATGCCGGCATCCAGCATGCGCTTCATCAATGGCTGGATGCCGCCAATCTCGATCAGCTCGGACATAAGGTACTGACCGCTGGGGCGAAGGTCGGCAAGCACTGGTGTGGTTTTTCCGATTCTGCTGAAATCATCCAGCGTGATGGTCACGCCGATCGTGTGTGCCATAGCAATCAGGTGCAGCACAGCGTTGGTGGATCCGCCCAGCGCAATGACGACCTTGATGGCATTTTCAAAGGCTGCCCGTGTCATGATGTCGGAGGGTTTGATGTCCCGTTCGATCAGATTCATGATGGCCGCACCCGCCCTCAGGCAGTCGTCCTGTTTTTCTTTGGAGATGGCATTCTGGGCTGAGCTGTTAGGCAGACTCATGCCGAGAGCTTCGATTGCAGAGGCCATGGTGTTGGCTGTATACATGCCACCACAGGAGCCGGGGCCAGGGATGGCGGTTTCCTCGATCTGGCGCAGTTCTATATCGGAGACATTGCCAGCTGCATGACCGCCCACCGCTTCAAAAACCGAGACGATGTCAGTGTGGTTTTTGCCTGGCAGGATGGTGCCGCCATAAATGAACAGAGAAGGGCGGTTCAACCTTGCCAGCCCCATCAGGCAGCCAGGCATGTTTTTGTCACAGCCGCCAATAGCGATGATGCCATCGTGCCCCATGCAGCCGGATACCGCTTCTATCGAGTCGGCAATGATTTCCCGGGACACCAGAGAGTACTTCATGCCTTCGGTACCCATGGATATGCCATCGGATATGGTGATCGTGTTGTAGATGACACCCTTGCCGCTGGCACTGTCGACGCCTCGATTGACGTGCTCGGCAAGGTCGTTGATATGCATGTTGCACGGCGTCACCATGCTCCAGGTGGAGGCAATTCCGACCTGGGGTTTGCGGAAGTCTTCGCGCGTGAAACCGACGGCGTGCAACATGGCGCGGCTTGCCGCGTGCTCGACACCATCGACAACCTGGCTGGAGTATTTGCGTGTCTTATCGTTACTCATCGGCTGTCACTCCTTCAGGGCTTGCATGTGCTTGTTATGGCAGGGACTTTCTTGCCGCGAACTATACACCATCGGGCTGTCCGAGGGCCAGAAGCGTATGACTTTGCCGTATCCAACACTCGGCAGATCGATCATGTGTTCGCTTTGATGGGCGATTGCGGTAACATCGAAGGAAAAATCAGATGCCTTGCCGGTCGTTCTCAGAAGGGCATTACTGATTACAGTAAACCAAGAATGTGTACGCCTAATATGACGTTTTATGTTGATAGGGGAGTGGTATGTTAAAACACAGTCGGCGCTTGCTCGCATCGCTATTCGTTGGCTCATTGCTGGTTAATGCCGCATTGGTGGCTGGTGTTCAGGCTGCGGAAAATCTGGATGGTGACAGTCTCTATACCCAGTATTGTGCCATGTGTCATACCGCCCCACAGGATGACCGGACTCCACCTCGCGACTCTCTGACAACTTATACCGCGAACAGCATTTTTCGTGCTTTGACAGAAGGTATCATGCAACCGCAGGGCGCCGCGCTGACGGCTGAACAGCGTATTGCCCTGTCCGAGTATCTGGCCGGCGAACCGATGCGCGAGGAGAGCACTGAAATGTCCGTCGCATCGTCCCGCTGCGAGTTGCCCATGCCAGAATTTGACCTGTCACTTGCCAGTAACTGGAATGGCTGGGGGAACGGATTGAGCAATCCCCGCCACCAGGCTGCGACGGGCACCGCCATTAACGCCAGCAATATTGATCAACTGGAGCTGGTCTGGGCATACGGGCTGGAAAACGCATCCGTCGCACGCGCCCAGCCAACCATCATTAATGATGTGATGATCCTGGGCAGCACCAGTGGTGAAGTGCGCGCCATGGACCTGGAAACTGGTTGTGACTACTGGACCTTTGAAGCACCACGCGAAGTGCGGGCCGCGGTCACCATCGCTTTCTCCAGTACACATGACACCTGGCTGGCAGTGATCGCCGACGTGTCGAACCAGCTGCATGTACTGGATGCGCGGACTGGAGAGCTGAAGTGGAGCGCCGAAGTTGACCCGCATCCTTACGCGGTCAGCACAGGTTCACCCGTTGTTTATGACAACAAAATCTTTGTGCCAGTGTCTTCGGCTGAAGTCAGTGCTGCCGGTCGACCTGACCATCACTGCTGTACGTTCCGCGGTAATGTTGCGGCGTTTGATCTCGATACCGGTATCAAACTATGGCATACCTATGTCATGGAAGAGGCAACACTGGCAGGTGAGAATAGTCTCGGCAACCCATTCTATGCTCCGTCGGGCGCGCCTATCTGGCAGGCCCCGAGTATCGACCCCGAGCGCCGCATCGTCTATGCCGGCACCGGGCAGAACTACAGTCGCCCGGCCAGCAACAGCAGCGACTCGGTGATTGCATTTAATATGGACAGTGGTGATATCGAATGGATCCATCAGACCACAGCCGATGATGCTTTTACCATGGCCTGTGCGCTGGGGCGTGAGCACCCCAACTGCCCGGACGCTGGTCCGGATGTCGACATCGGTGCACCTATCGTGACAACAACCCTGTCCAACGGGCAGGATATCGTGGTCGCCGGTACCAAGGGTGCAGTCCTGGTCGGACTGGATCCCGATAACAATGGCGAATTGCTGTGGTCAACACGAGTGGGACGTGGTGGCGCGCTGGGTGGCATCCACTGGGGTATGAGTTTTGATGGTGATGTGCTGTATGTGCCGGTTTCTGATCGCGGTGGTCTGAACAGCAACGGCATCACCCCGATGCCCGGCCTGCACGCTGTAGATATGAAAACCGGTGAAGTGCTCTGGTATGCACCGGCACCTGAGCGCTGTCAGGAAGGACAGCAGGGCTGCATGGAGGCCTACTCTGGCCCGGCTACCAGCAGTGACGATGTTGTGATTGCCAGCTCACTGAATGGTTATCTGTTTGCACACGATGCGCAGACCGGCGAGCTGGTCTGGGAATTCAACACGGTTCAGGACTATCAGACCATCAATAATGTGGAGACACGAGGTGGTTCCATCGATGCCACCGGTCCGGTGCTCTCTGGCGAATATATGGTAGTGAGTTCTGGTTACGCAACATTCAGCCAGATGCCAGGCAATGCGATTCTGGTCTTCAAGCTGCGATCTGAATAATAACTCGAAAAATAACAAAACAGTCTGCTGTGAGCAGGGGGAATAGATGATCAAACAAACACACTTGGGTCTGGTGGCCGCTGCCGCCTTACTGTTGGCAGCCTGCGGTCCTGCAGAGCAGACTGCTCCCACGCAAACGCAAAGCGCGCCGGTAGAGACGCCATCCTATCCGGCCTATCAGGCGTCGGTGACTACCGAGCGACTGGTTAATGCGGATAACGAACCCGGCCAGTGGATGTCCACTGGACGCTCGTACTGGGAACAGCGCTACTCACCGCTGGATCAGATCAACGAAGACACTATCTCTGACCTGGGTCTGGTGTGGTCAGCAGACCTCGATACCAGCCGTGGTCAGGAAGCAACACCCATCATGGTGGATGGTGCGCTGTACGTCACCACTGCCTGGAGCATGGTGAAAGCCTATGATGCGCGTACTGGCGAGCTGCTCTGGGAATTTGATCCGGAAGTGGATCGTGCACGAGGCGTAGACGCCTGCTGTGACGTGGTCAACCGTGGCGTTGCAGTATGGGATGGCAAAGTCTTTTTCGGCGCGCTGGATGGTCGCCTGATTGCATTGGACGCCGATACTGGTGAACAGGTCTGGAGTGTGGTGACCACGGATCAGAGCCAGCCCTATACTATTACCGGCGCGCCGCGCATCATCGATGGCAAGGTCATTATAGGTAATGGCGGTGGTGAATACGGCGTACGTGGTTACATCACCGCCTATGATGCCAACAATGGCGACGAAATGTGGCGCTTCTTCACGGTACCGGGCAACCCTGAGGATGGGTTTGAACAGCCGGAGCTGGAGTGGGCGGCCGATACCTGGACCGGCGAGTGGTGGGTCATGGGCGGCGGTGGCACCGTCTGGGACTCCATGGCTTACGATCCCGATTCAAACCTGCTCTACATCGGCGTGGGCAACGGCTCTCCCTGGAACCAGTCACTGCGCAGCCCCGGCGGCGGTGACAACCTGTTCCTGACGTCAATTGTGGCGGTCAATCCTGATGACGGCAGTTACGTCTGGCATTATCAGACCGTACCTGGCGAGACCTGGGACTACACGGCTACCCAGCAGATCATCGTAGCTGACCTGAATATCGGCGGTGAAACACGCCGGGTTGTGATGCAGGCGCCCAAGAACGGTTTTTTCTATGTCCTGGATGCATTGACGGGGCGTCTGCTGTCTGCCGAAAACTTCGTGCCGGTAACATGGGCCAGCCATATTGATCTGGAAACCGGCCGACCCGTCGAAATTCCTGAGGCACGCTACAATGAAACAGGTGTGCCAGTCATCGTGTCACCCGGTGCATTGGGTGGACACAACTGGTATCCCATGTCATTCAGCCAGAAAACCAATCTTGTGTATCTGCCTGCAACTGAAAACTACATGGGTTACGTAGCCCAGCCCGAATTTGAGAGATCTGAGCGCGGCTGGAACACCGGTACCGACATGGCTGAAGGCGCACGTCTGGTAGCAGCGGCTGGCGACGCCGCGCCGCAGCGCAGTGCCTACCTGCTGGCGTGGGATCCGGTAGCTCAGCGCGAGGTGTGGCGGCAACCGCAGCTGGTGCCAACTGCAGCAGCCGGTGTCATGTCCACTGCTGGCGGCCTTGTATTCCAGGGCAACGCGGCTGGCGAATTTGTTGCCTATCGCGATACCGATGGTGAGCGCCTGTGGTCGCACATCACGCAATCCCACACCGTGGCAGCACCGATCAGCTACATGCTGGATGGCACCCAGTATGTTGCGGTAGTGACAGGTTCACGCGCCTTGCCACAGGTTGGACCGGGTGCGATTGGATCTACCACGCGTGAATCCAGCAACAACTCCCGTGTGCTGGTCTACGCACTGCAGGGTGATCACCAGTTGCCGACCGAAATCGCGGTAGCGGAAGAGCAGGAGCTGAATCCTCCGGCGCTTGTTGCCAACAATGAGATGCTGGCTCAGGGCGAGCAGACGTACGGTCGCTTCTGCAGCGTCTGTCACGGTAACAATGCGGCCAGTGATGGCGCCGGCGTGTTCCCTGATCTGCGTTATTCCGAGCGCCTGCATGACCTGGAAGAGTGGAATGCGGTAGTGCTGGAAGGTGAACTGGCGGACGGCGGCATGGTCTCATTCTCCGGTCAGCTGGAACCGTCGGACTCTGCCGCTATCCGGCAATATGTCATTTCCCGCGCAATCGCGCTGTCAGATGAGCTGCGCTCACAACAGTGAGCACTACTTACTATAGTGTCTACGAGTCTCCGGTCGGCAGTCTGCTGCTGGCCGGAGATGGCAGTGCACTGACGCTGATTGGTTTTCCCTCTGGCAAGGCTGCGCGTCAGCCTCAACCTGACTGGATGCGTCGCAATGAAGCATTCAAACAGGTCAAGCAACAACTGCAGGCTTACTTTGCTGGGGAGTTAAAATCTTTTGATCTGAATCTGGCGCCGCAGGGCACTGATTTTCAACGCCAGGTCTGGCAGGCCCTGCAACAGATTCCCTATGGCGCTACAGCCAGTTACGGTGACATCGCCAGGCAGATAGGCAGGCCTGATGCCAGCCGTGCAGTTGGTGCAGCCAATGGGCAGAATCCCATTCCAATAGTCATTCCCTGCCACCGCGTTATTGGCAGTGACGGCTCATTAACCGGGTTTGGGGGAGGGCTGGCTTGCAAGCGGCAGTTGCTGGTGCTAGAACAGCAGCACTCGCCATTTGATTTACTGGGTTAGCTGCTCCACAGACCTTGCTTAGCTTCTGTTGGCATGTGACTGGTTGCGTCCGGCTTTCTTGGCCAGATAGAGCGCCTGGTCGCTCTTCTCTATCCACTCCTGATAGGCGTTCATGTCAGGGTTCAGCGTACTGATACCCAGGCTTATTGTGACGCGCAGGCTCTTTTCTTCCCACTCGATAACAGTATCGGAGAGTTTTTTGCGCAAGCGCTCTGCGTATACCAATGCCTGGTCGATATGGGTTTCGGGCAGAATGATGCCGAATTCTTCGCCACCGTAACGCCCGGCAGTATCCGTTGAACGTCGGAATCGCTTCAGAAGACGGCCAACCACGCGAAGAACTTCATCTCCGGCCTGATGACCATGTGTGTCATTAAATGTCTTGAAGTGATCGATGTCGAACATGATCAGGGAGGCAGGTCGCTGGCTGCGTTTACAGCGCAGAAACTCCTGCTCAAGACACTCTTCCCAGAAGCCACGGTTGAAGACATCTGTCAGCTTGTCGGTGCGGCTGACAAGTTTGAGGGTGTCATTGGCGGCCTCAAGCTCTTTTTTCCGCGTGGCTATTTCAGTCACGTCATAGATCAGCAGGCAGACCTGTGAAACCGTGTTGTTGAGGCCGTGCAGCGGGATCAGCGTGACGTTCTGGTACATCTTGTCAGAGTGGCCTGTCAGCGGGCGTGTGCTCTTGAAATCAAATAGTCTGGGATGTTCCTCCCAGGTGCAGAACGCCCGGCTCTGAAGCTTGAAAACAGAGTCAATTTTCCGGGTCAGCCAGCTGCGCGGCAGGTCAGGAAACAGCTCGAACAGATTGCGATCACGGGCGTCGCTGATGGGGATACCGCTGTGGTTCTCCATGAAGCTGTTCCACAGCTGTACATTGTAATTCTCGTCCAGCAGGATCAGGCCATTGTCCAGTGTCTGCAAAAGCTGCATCAGCAGATGCAGGCGCTGGGTGCTGTCAGGGGATTCGGATGACAATGTCTGAAGTGGCATGCAGGTGTCTCGTCAGTCAGACGCACTGATCAGCTGAACACGGCTGGTCAGTGCGGGTATGGAATCGGAAGTCAGCAACAGCAGCAGGTGACACTCCAGAACCGGATGCATCATCTGATAGGTGATGGTGACAGCGAGCACATCCTGTTCGTTGTGCTCACTGTCCAGTAATTCAGCGCATTGCAGGTTGTGGCCCAGCACAGCAGGGTAGCTGTGGTTGAAATCCAGATCGAGCTGCTGGCTGATGCCTTTTAGACAGGCCCCGACCAGAAGCTCAGAAAGATCTGTCAGAATGCCGGCATCGGTATCGGCCTTGGCTGGCAGGTCGCTGGCGACCAGTGTGCGCAGTTCGCTCATCTGGTCGGTCCTCATCAGCAGCACACCCTCGCCAGCGATGCCATTGCCACTGAAACCGTGGGATACAGCACTCATTCCGGTACCATCTGCATAGCTGAGGTGTCGCGGAAGTGTTTTATACGCGCACTCGAGCACATCAGGTACTGGCAGCCCAATAAAGGTGTCCAGCAGGTCACTAAGGTGGCTGCCAGCCTGTCCCATGGCGACGTTGATGACTTCGCGGAAAGCTTCCTTAAAGTCAGGTGATTGCAGCGCGTCACCGTCAACAATGTGGGCGTGGGCGTCTTCATTGGCAGCGGCATCATAGATGCCATAGCGCTCGAGCAATTCCTGAATCTGATCAGCGGTTACGGGCTTTTTGATAAAGTCCAGTGCCCCCTTGGACATGACGCGCCGTCGAGCCTCTGTCTGTATATCGCCGGAAACCACCAGTACCAGTGTTGGCAGGTCTTCCTGTCGGATGATTTCCAGCACTTCGTAGCCATTCATTACCGGCATGTTGAGATCCAGAAACAGCAGATCACCCTTGCCCTGGCGGATCATGTCGATGGCTTCCTGGCCGTTCTCGGCAAAGGTGATTTCAACATCCCAGTTTTCCGGGAGTGAACGCGCCATCTGGCGTCGTGCCAGTCTGGAGTCGTCACATATTAATACGGGTAAGGTCATCCGTGGGTGGTTCCGATACGTTGCTGGAGATCGCTGTCAAAAGCCCTCTACTGTAACACACTGTGACAAATTTAGGTAAAGACAAGCGACAGAATTCGGGATTATACTTCGATGAACTCTATTGAGTAACTACACAGGAGTAGATTTCCATGAAGCTGGTACGACTAAAGATAGCAGCAGCCTGGTGAGACAAGGAGTGTTGTGAATTTAATGTGATCGCTCCGCATCGACGCATTTCACTTTCTCATTAAACCCCGCCTCATTGTTTCACCTTCGGTATTAAACCCGGGTTCCACGCACCCGACCTTTTGTATTCCAGACCAGTCAGAGCTTTCAGCACATCGGAATGATGCCGGCAGCGGCTGACATGACTGCGTCCGACTACCGGATTTGAAACATGTTTGCAAAATTAAAAGCAGGTCTGAGCCTGTTCAAACAAGCGCTGGTGGGTAATGCCAGCATCAACTACACAGAAGGCTCGATCGCACGCGCCACCTTCCTGCTGTCCGTTCCGATGATTCTGGAAATGGCCATGGAGTCGGTGTTCGCGATCGTGGATATCTTTTTTGTTGCCGGGCTCGGCGCGGATGCGGTTGCTACCGTTGGCCTGACCGAAGCAGTGATTTCTCTGCTGTACGCTGTCGCGATTGGCATCAGCATGGCCGCAACCGCACTGGTGGCCCGTCGAATTGGTGAACAGAACAAACTCGCTGCTGCCCAGGCGGCCGGACAGGCACTCTGGATTGGTCTGTTTGTGTCGAGCGTGGTGGGGGTGCTCGGGTTCTTTTACGCCGATCGCATACTCGCTCTGATGGGTGCCAGTGACAATGTCATTGCGACGGGCGAAACCTATACGCGCATCATGTTCAGTGGCGCGTTTACGATCGTCTTTCTGTTCCTCAACAATGCCATCTTCCGTGGCGCAGGTGATGCCAGTATCGCCATGCGCTCGCTGGTTCTGGCCAACGGTATCAACATAGTCCTGGACCCAATGCTGATTTACGGCTGGGGTCCTTTCCCGGAAATGGGGCTGACGGGTGCTGCGGTGGCCACCAATATCGGGCGTGGCGTCGGGGTTGCCTACCAGCTTTATTATCTGTGCTCGCACAACCGCAGAATTCGGGTGGCCTTGTCAGATCTTGTTCTCAGACTCGGCATTGTGCTGCAACTTTGCCGGATATCGGTTGGTGGCATCGCGCAGTACCTGATTGCCACAGCGAGCTGGGTGTTTTTAATGCGCCTGGTGTCGCTTAACAGCGCCGATGCGGTGGCGGGTTACACGATCGCCATCCGAGTCATTCTCTTTGTGATCCTGCCATCCTGGGGGCTCAGTAATGCTGTTGCGACCCTGGTAGGGCAGAACCTCGGGGCCGGAAAACCAGATCGGGCAGAACGCACAGTCTGGCAGGTGGCGCGTTACAACCTGATGTACATGGGGGCAGTGGCGTTGGTGCTGATACTGATGCCATCCTGGGTCATGAGCTTTTTCAGCCAGGACCCCGAGGTAGTCAGAAACGGCATCCAGAGCCTGCGCATCCTCAGTTATGGATTTGTTTTTCTGGCGATAGGCTCAGTGGTAACCCAGGCGTTCAACGGCGCCGGTGACACCATGACCCCGACCTGGATGAACGTAACCGCCTTCTGGATCGTGCAGATTCCACTTGCCTGGAGCCTTTCTCAGGGAGCCGGTTGGGGGCCAGAGGGTGTATACTGGTCTGTCTTTATTGCCGATGCCACGATGAGTGTTCTGGGCATTGTGCTGTTCATGCGGGGCAGCTGGAAGACGCGCTATGTCTGAGGAATCCGTCATCGCTGCGTTGAACGTAGTATCGCTCAAACTCAAAAAGTCAGGATAGTTATGCAAAGCAGTCAACACCACATCATCAACCGGGTCGCCGCCTGGCTTCGTCAGGATAAAGCCGTATGGTTATGTACCATCCTCAAGACCTGGGGCTCGTCACCGCGTCCTGTCGGCGCCATGATGGCCTGCACGCCTGATGGCGAGCTGGTAGGTTCGATTTCTGGTGGCTGTATTGAAGAAGACTTTTTGCAGCAGCTGCGGGACGGCACCCTTAAGCAGCAATACCAGGAAAATCCCCGACCCTTTGTGGTTCATTATGGCGTGTCCGCTGAAGAGCAGGCGCGCCTGCGCCTTCCCTGTGGTGGACAACTGCACGTGCTGGTAGAGTTCCTGGCGCCGGACGACGCACAGCGCCAGGTTTTCGATGCGCTGGACCAGGCGCTCAATAACCATCGCCCCATCAGCCGTCGCGTTGACCTGGCGTCAGGCGCGGTGACGACACTTGCTGAAACCTCGGACGAGGCGGTGCTGGTTGATGAGCAACAGATGATCCACAGTCTGAGTCCCCGCTACAAACTGCTGTTGCTGGGTGCCGGAGATGTCGCCCGCTATGTGGCAGAACTGGCGCTGGTAATGGACTATGAGGTGACGCTTTGTGATCCACGCCCCGCCTATCTGGATAACTGGCACGTTGAGGGGGTGCACCTGTCAACAGAGTTGCCGGACGATCTGGTGCGTGATGGATTCAGCGATCCCTACAGCGGCATCATTGCTCTCGCACATGATCCACGTGTTGACGATATGGCGTTGATGGAGGCCCTGAAGACGCCGGCGTTCTACATTGGAGCCATGGGCTCTGACCGGACCTCGGCCAATCGACGCGAGCGACTGCCGGAACTGGGACTATCTGAGGACGAGATCAATCGCCTGCATGCACCGATTGGCTTCCAGATTGGCAGCAAAACCCCGGCTGAGATCGCTATCGCGATCCTTGCCGAGGTTACTGCGGTCAGGCATGGAATAAAAGCCTGACCGCTCGCAATCACTCTTGCTCTTGCAGGTGACCATAGTCCTGATCGTAGTCGGCCATTGATGCTGCAATGACTTCAGCCGCGCGGTTAAAGCCGTAAGGCTCGCCAATTGTGACCTTGTTTTCTTTGCCGGGCACCATCTTGTAGGTGCGGAAGTAGTGGGCGATGCGGTGAATCATGATGGGCGGCAGCTCGCTGATTTCATTGACATGGCCAAACGCCGGGTCGTCAACCAGGACGGCGACAATTTTGTCGTCAGCTTCACCACCGTCGTTCATTGGCAGGCCACCAACCACTTTTGCTTTCATCAGAATTTCAGTACGGTCTATGGCCCGCTCGCTGATCACACAGATGTCCAGCGGGTCACCGTCGCCACATTCAGCGCCAGGCATCAGGTCGCGTACACGATCGCCACAGTAAGTCCGCGGGATAAACCCATACAGCGTGGGCTGTTGTGCGGAAGTCGGCTGAGGTCTGTCGACGCACAGGTATCCCGAATCCTTGTCAATTTCGTACTTCATCTGATCAAAGGGGCTGATTTCAATGTAGGCGGTAACAATACGCGGAACATCCGGGCCAGCAGCAATGCCGTGCCATGGGTGAGGGCGCCAGCGGGAAAACTTGGTTTTGCTCATCTTCGATCAGTATCCTGTGTCAGTAGGTGAATGGTTGACAAAAAATCGGCTTGCCAAGTACCGCATGCCGACAATAGCGCACCTTTTTAATTAACAATCGGTGCCCAAAAGGCGCGCATTATAACAACAGCAGGGTCAGCTTGCAGCAATCGGCACAACGCCCTTAATTAAAGTGTTGGCCAGTTGCAACAGCGTCTGATCGCCTCCCCAGGCGGCACTGAACATCACCCCGATGGGCAAACCCTGCTGGCTCTGCCCCAGCGGCAGCGAGATGCTGGGCTGGCCGGTGCCGTTAAACAGCGCAGTGAACGGACTGTAAGCTGCGTAACGGCTGGCGTATTCGCGCATGTCCTGACTGTTCATGTCCAGCCAGCCCAGAGGGGCCGTCGGGTGCGCCAGCACCGGAGACAGTACAAGGTCATATTGCTGGTGGAAGTCTGCCATTTGCCGTTCTATCTGTTTCAGTGTGTCGATTGCCTGCAGGTATTGATGTGCCGTGGCCTTGATGCCACGCGCGACCATTCGTACCACTGACTCGGACAACTGTGCGTCTTTGAGTTCCAGCTGTTTTTGCTCCAGCAGAGGCGCGATGATCTGTGCCGCATGAATGTTGATAAGGGTCGCCATGGCTCTGCCCGCGGCTGCGTAATCCACGGGCGGCGCGATTAGCGCGACCTGATGTCCCATGGCTTCGCAGCGACGCGCAGTTTCCTCTACGGCGGCGTGACATTCAGGGTGAATTTCGCCGTCGCCCGGGTGTTCCAGTTGCACAGCGATAGTCAGCTGGCCTGGAGCCCGCTGGCAGGCATCCGTAAAGCTGGGAGGCTGTGGTGGCAGGGCAAACAGGTCTGGTCTGGACAGCTTCTGAATATCCAGAAACGCGGCACTGTCGCGCACCGAACGGCAGACAACATGGCTGACGCTCATGCCACTCCAGGCGTTGCCCACATCAGGCTCCGTTACGGTCAGGCCACGGCTTGGTTTTAGACCAATCAGCCCGCAACAGGCGGCTGGTACACGTATGGAACCACCACCATCGCTGGCGTCGGCGGCGGGAACAATACCGGCTGCGACGGCACTGGCAGAGCCGCCGCTGCTGCCGCCGGCACTGAATGCCGGGTTATGCGGATTGCGGCACAGGTCAAACAGCGACCACTCTGTAGTTATGGTCAGGCAAAGCTCAGGGGTATTACTGCTGGCAAAAGGAAGCAGCCCGGCATCGAAGTAGCGTTGTGCAATCCGGCTGTGCTGAAGGGCGACATTGTCGCGAAGCAATGGAGTGCTGCGTGTATAGGGCCAGTCCTTGACGGCATTGACCTCTTTGATCACAAATGGGACACCCGCCAGCGGACCATCGCCTGGTTTGTGATCCTGTCGCCGGGCAAGCTCCATTGCCGATGTGTCTTCACGATGCACCAGTGCGTTCAGCTTCGGGTTGACGGCGTCTGCCCTGGTACAGGCGATGGTCAGCAACTCCTCGGCAGTGACTTCCTTTTTGCGGCACAACTGTGCCAGTCCAGTCGCGTCGTATTCCATGTACTCGTCAATCGTCAGCATTCAATTTCCTTGGTCAGCTTATTCGGATCAGTTGAATTGTATGTCAATCAAGCACAGTTACATTGCGCCCGGCCGACTTGGCTTCAGTGAGCATGTCGTCGAGCTGTCGCAACAAAACGGTAATATCTTTGTCAGCCGTCATGGTAATAATGGCAATGCTGACAGTCAGTTTCATGGACTGTTCATCATCGTCCAGACTGATATCATTAAGTGTCTGGTGTAAGCGATCCGCCACCGCTCCTGCCTGGTGCTTGTCTGTTGCTGGCAGCAGTATGAGAAACTCCCGATCGCCCCAACGGCAGACAACATCGTACTGGCGAAAAACGCTGTCACAGATCCTTGCGAATCTGACCAGTACCTGATCACCCATTTCGTGGCCATATTGCTCGTTGATGTGCCGGAAGTGATCGATGTTGGCCAGCAGCAGACAGGCGGTACGGTCGCCGCGCTGAATCCGGGCGTGTTCCTGTCGCAATCGTTCAGAAAAGCTGCGCCGATTGTTCAGCCCGGTCAAAGAATCAGTGGTTTCCAGCTTTTCCAGTCTGCTCTTCAGGTACTGAACTTCTTGCTGCAGAGCCTCAACCTGTTCGGCTTCCGTATCGGAGTTCAGGGTATTGACTGACGGTAATTCTTCCGACCAGCGCTGCATGAGGGAGTCGATGTCGGTGACAGTGGGGCTTGCGCCGCAGCTGGAGGGTGTGCGGGAAAAGCGTGGTGCCGGCGCAGGTTGATACTTGCCAGATTGGCCTGACAGGCTGACAAAAGTCTCGCGTGCCCTGTTGTGTGGGTGCTCTGGCGCTTCCGACATGCTAAGCACAGGTGCGAAGCAGGCGTCAGTTCCCTCCAGTAATTCACACCACTGTTCGCGGGAGCGCGTTGCGAATAGATGCTTTAGCTGCTCCTGCATGCGGGGCCAGCTGTTCTGATTCATTTGCTCAAACAACAGTGTATTTTCCTTGTCCGCCTTGACTCCGCAACGCAGCAGCAGCTCCTCATAGAACTGAGGTTCAATCGGCGCAATACTGATGAATTTACCATCGGCGCATTTATAGCACTGATAGAACGGAGCACCGCCATCGAGCAGATTTTTCCCTGGTGGCTGTGTCCAGCGCCCGGAGTTATAAAGCGCATAGGGTAGTGACATCAACAGCGCGGTGCCGTCACTCATTGCAGCATCTATCACCTGGCCCCTGGCTGATTTTGTGCGCTCATGCAGGGCAGCAAGCACACCCGACAGCAACAGCATGCCGCCACCACCATAGTCGCCAACAAGGTTGAGTGGTGGGCGCGGTGGGGTCTCTCCATCTGCCATAGCATGCAGGGCGCCGCTCAAGGCGATGTAATTGAGATCATGGCCAGCCGCTGCAGCTAGAGGACCCTGCTGCCCCCAGCCGGTCATGCGCCCATAGATGAGTCGCGGATTGTCCGCCATACACGGCTCTGGCCCGAGGCCGAGCCGCTCCATCACGCCGGGGCGGAATCCCTCCAGCAATACATCCGCCTGTGAAATGAGTCGTCGTGCCTGTTCAAGATCGCCAGTTTTTTTAAGGTTCAGGGTCAGATTCTGCCGACCACGATCCATGGCATTGAGCGAGCTTTCGTCTTTGCTGATTGAGCGCTCTACACGAACAACGTCGGCACCCATGTCGGCCAGCATCATTGCAGTAAACGGAACCGGGCCGATGGCGGCCATTTCCACAACTTTGAGACCCTGCAGCGGGCCGCCTGATGTTTCCTGCGAGTGCTGGATGCTGTTGTTGTCTGATCTTGGTGTCATTGTTGTTTTTCTCACCCGGTGTTGATCTTGTTTTGAGTGCGCTATCAATAAGCACTTGCTTCAACAGTTCGCATCTTACATGCTTGCATAATTGACTGCATGCGGAGGTTTTACCATGGAGATTCAGGAAAAAACAGCATTTGTGACAGGCGCTGCCTCAGGCCTGGGGCTTGCCGCTACCCGGGCGCTGGTCGACAGTGGAGCGAAAGTGCTGATGTTTGACCGTGATGAAGAACGGCTGGTTGAAGCTGCAGCGAGTGTGGCGGGGGAGGTGGCCTGGCAGGCTGGCGACATTACAGACGAGCAGAGTGTGCAGCGTGCCATTGATTCTGCAATCCAGAAGTTTGGCGGGCTGCATATCAATATCAATTGTGCTGGCATCGGCGGTGCTGCCAAAACCGTGGGCCGCGATGGTGCCATGCCGCTTGATATGTTTCGCCGAATTGTCGATGTAAATCTGATTGGTACGTTCAACGTACTGCGTCTGTGTGCCGCAGCCATGTGTCAGCGAGAGCTTGAGGATGATGCAGACCGGGGAGTGATCATCAATGTTGCCTCGGTGGCAGCCTTTGATGGGCAGCGCGGCCAGGCTGCTTACAGCGCCGCCAAGGGCGGACTGGTCGGCATGACGCTGCCAATTGCCAGAGACCTGGCTCGCGAGCAGATACGGATCATGACAGTCGCCCCCGGTGTCTTTTCAACACCGATGATGCAGGCGGCTCCTGAACAGGTACGAGACGCCCTGGTGCAGTCTATTCAGTATCCCAAACGGATGGGCCTGCCGGAAGAATTTGCCGATCTGGCGCTATCCATTGTCAGAAATCGCTATCTGAACGGCGAGGTGATCCGCCTGGATGGTGGCGTGCGAATGCCGCCCTGAAGCTTCAGTCTTTGGGGCGCAGCGACAAACCGCCGTAGTCGATATCGGTGCTTTCCTTTTTGGATTGAGTGCTTTTGTCCTGCTGGCTGACACCAGCAGAAGTACCCAGCTGTCCACCACCGGCCAGTTCAAGTCGCAGCCGCAGATTGTTCTTGGAATCGGCATTGCGCAGTGCTTCGTCTATGGAAATTCGGCCTTCGCGGACCAGGCCAAAAAGGGCTGAGTCAAATGTGCGCATACCCTGTTCTTCCGATTTCTCCATAACCTCTTTGATCTCGTCAACTTTCCCCTGACGAATAAGGTCGGTCACCCGCGGCGTACCGAGCAGGATTTCGAAAGCTGCCGCCCTGCGACCATCAGTTGAGGGAATAAGCCGTTGTGAGATCAGGCCGCGAAGATTCAGCGACAGGTCCATAAACAGCTGCCGATGGCGCTCTTCCGGGAAAAAATTGATAATTCTGTCCAGAGCCTGATTGGCATTGTTGGCATGTAATGTTGCCAGGCAGAGATGGCCGGTTTCTGCAAACGCGATGGCATGTTCCATGGTGTCCTGGCCGCGGATTTCACCGATCAGGATCACGTCGGGTGCCTGGCGAAGGGTGTTTTTCAGAGCATTCTGATAATTGAGAGTATCTATGCCAACCTCGCGCTGACTGATCAGGGACTTCTGGTGCGGATAGATAAATTCTATGGGGTCTTCCACTGTGACGATGTGGCCACTGTCATGGGCATTTCGATGATTGATCAAAGCCGCCAGTGAGGTTGACTTGCCGGTACCCGTACCACCCACAAACAGGATCAGGCCGCGTTTTTCCATGACCAGCTGTTTCAGAATCTCAGGGTGCCCCAATTGCTGCGGCGTGGGAATGTCAGTCTTGATATGCCTGAACACCAGTGCAGTCTGTCCGCGCTGGCGATAGACATTGACACGA
The DNA here is from genome assembly GCF_021729085.1 of Pseudohongiella sp. O18. GTDB lineage: Bacteria > Pseudomonadota > Gammaproteobacteria > Pseudomonadales > Pseudohongiellaceae > Pseudohongiella. The sequence goes on from NZ_JAJSAR010000002.1 coordinate 634,978, forward strand.
AAACGGCCAACGTCCGGTTCCAGCCATGCCAGGTTCATTTCGGACTCGCGCCGGAACTGCTCGGCCTGTTCGCTCGACATGATGTGGCTTGCCAGCGCTTCAGTGTCGCGTTGGCTGGCGGGCGAGTCTGATATTGCACTGACCTTGCCGAAAACCTTTATGCTGGCCGGCGCACCTACGGTCACAAAAAGATCCGAGGCTTCTTTGGCCACCATCGTGCTCAACAGGTTCTGAAGGTCCATGGGTATATCTCCTGACGGCTCAGAAGCGGCGTTCTGTATACCAGTTGACGTCGCGAGCGTGTTTATCAACCTGATCCGCAACGTCCAGCGTCAGTGCGAACAATGCCATACGTACCAGCACTCCATTGTCTGTCTGGCGAAAAATGGCCAGATTGGGGTGTTGGTTCAGGTCATTATCAAGCTCGTTGGCATCGTCACGAGAGTCACGGGGCAGTGGATGCATGATGACCGTGTTGGGCTGACAGTAACGTGTGTAGATTGCCTGGTTAAGCCGGAAGCGTCCCCGGTAGAGGTCGGCCTCCATTTTATTGGCGAAACGTTCTTCCTGGATCCGCGTCAGGTACACTATGTCATTGGCGGTCAGGCCTGACTCCATGTCTTCGGTTTCCACCACTTCGTGACCACGCTGACGGAGTTCTTCAACGATCTCCTCCGGCATGCGCAATTCCCTGGGTGAAATCAGGGTGAAGCGAATATTGCTGTACAGGCTGACCAGCTGGGACAGTGAGTGGACCGTGCGGCCGTGTTTTAGATCGCCAACCATGGCCAGATGCATGCCGTCGATACCCTGCTGGCGTGACATCAGTTCGCGCTTGATGGTGTAAAGGTCCAGCAAGGCCTGACTGGGGTGTTCATTGGGGCCATCGCCGGCGTTCAGTACCGGTACCCGGCTGGCCCGTGAAAACTCAGCGACCGAGCCGGCCTGGGGGTGGCGCATGACAATGATGTCGCTGTAGCCGCTCATTACACGTCCAGTGTCGTAGAGAGACTCGCCTTTGGTCAGCGAGCTGGCTTTGATATCGGTTGTCTCTCGCACTTCACCACCCAGCAGATTAAAGGCGCAACCGAAGCTGACGCGCGTACGGGTACTCGGTTCAAAAAACATATTACCGAGAATGGCGCCATCAAGCACTTTGGTTACCCGCTCACGGTGCGCATAGGGCCGCATGGCGCTGGCCACGTCGAAGATGCGCTCGACATCGCTGCGTTCGAACTGGGACACACTGATGATGTGGGCTCCTGGAAAATGCATAGCTGGTTTCCCTGCAAAGATGGTGACACGACGCCCTGAACAAATCCGGGCGAATGATTTCTGTCGCCAAGTTTACACCACTTGAGGCACTTCAATAACCGGCCTTCGTGCTATATTCCGGAGCCATGACTTCGAATCAGCACCCCCGACACCCAGGCAATGGCTCAGGGCCCAGTCTTTACTGGCATGACTATGAGGCTTTTGGCGCGGACGCACGCCGCGACCGTGCCTGCCAGTTTGCCGGTATTCGTACTGACATGGATCTGAATGAGGTTGGTGAACCTCTGATTATCTACTGTCAGCCAGCCCTCGATTATCTGCCTCATCCTCAGGCTTGCCTGATTACCGGGATTACGCCGCAACTGGCGCAGCGTGAAGGCCTGCCAGAAGCGGAGTTCATCCGGCAGATTCACGCGCAATTTAGCCAGCCACAAACCTGTGGCGTGGGTTACAACAGTATTCGTTATGATGACGAGATGACGCGTCAGCTGCTGTATCGCAACCTTTACGACCCCTACGAACGTGAGTGGAAGAATGGCAATTCCCGGTGGGATCTGATGGATGTGATGCGCCTTTGTCACGCCCTGCGTCCCACGGGCCTGCAGTGGCCGCAACGAAGCGACGGAGGTGTTTCATTCCGTCTTGAAGATCTGAGCCGGGCCAACGGGATTGATCATGCAAATGCACACGATGCGCTGGCTGATGTGCGTGCCACCATCGGTCTTGCTCGCTGTGTCAGACAGTCGCAACCGAAACTTTATGATTTCGCATTTGAGCTGCGGCGCAAACACAGTGTCAGTGCCCAGCTGGATCTGGCCTCACATCGGCCAGTGCTGCACGTCAGTGGCATGTACCCCGCTGCGCAAGGCTGCCTGACAATTGCCATGCCACTGGCTGCGCACCCAACTGATACAAATGGTGTATTGCTTTATGACCTGATGATTGATCCCGGGCCCTGGCTCGAATGCGATGTGTCGGCACTCCGGCAGGCGATGTTCACGCCATCGTCAGAGCGGGCGGATGGGGAGCTACGCCTGCCGGTGACCACGGTCCATCTCAATCGCAGCCCGATGCTGGCACCAATGGCGACACTGGAGCAGCAGCGCATGCAGGAACTGGGCATTGACATGTCAATTGCGCGCCAACACTGGGAGAAAATCCATTCTCAGCCGGACTTCATGCGTCGGATTGCCAGTGCCATGGTCAGCGAGCAGGCGCCATCTGTGCAGATTGATCCAGACTTTATGATCTACAGTGGTGGTTTTTTCAGCGACGCTGATAAACGCCTGCTGCAGAAGGTCAGGCAGCTCGACGTGCAGACCTTGAAACAACAGTTTTCTGCAATAAGCGCTCAGTTTCGCGATGGGCGCTTGCCGGAAATGCTGTTTCGCTATCGTGCGCGCAACTTCCCGTCCACGCTTGATGCAACTGAGCAGCAGCGCTGGCAGGAATTCTGCAGGCAGCGGCTCCAGCTGGCAGAGCCTGATGATACCGACACACTGGCCGGTCTCAGTGTGCAACAGTGCCGCCAGGAGATTTCTTTGTTACGTCAAGAGCTTGGCGGCGAGCCAGAGAAGCTGCAGATACTGGATGCACTGGAACAATGGATCGAGTCAGTTTGCCTGAAACTGGCAAAATGAGTAGAATCGCGCGCACTTGCACCGCCATGGCTGATTAACGAATGACAGAGTCTTTAGCAGACACACAGCAACAGGATCCATTCCACGATATTCGTCCTTATCACGATGACGAGATCAGGCCAGTTCTGGACCAGTTACTGTCAGACAAAGACTTCATCCGCAGTATTGCACATTTTAATTACCCCCGGGCGCATCGCATGTTGCCAGCAGTGCTGGAATTTCTGGCACGACGCAAGTTGCGTCAGCAACTGCAAAGCGTTCATAACGTGGCAACGATGCAGGATGTCATTGCGGGTTATATGGATCGCATGATCGAGCGAACCACAACCGCGCTGACCCACAGCGGTCTCGACCAGTTATCGAAGGACAAATCCTATCTCTTTATCAGCAACCATCGCGACATCGCAATGGACCCGGCATTTGTCAATTACATGCTGTATCACGCAGGTTTTGACACACTATACATTGCGATTGGCGACAACCTGCTCAAGCGACCATTTGTTACAGATCTGATGCGGCTGAACAAAAGCTTTATTGTTAAACGCTCCCTGAAAGGACGCGAACTGCTGAAATCGAGCAAGCAGTTATCGGCCTATATTCATCATTGCGTGGAAATCAATCGCAATGTCTGGATTGCCCAGCGTGAAGGCCGCGCCAAAGATGGCATTGACAGGACCGAAACGGCGCTGCTGAAAATGCTCGCCATGCATAAACGCAACGCGGGTCTGGCGCAGTCACTTAATGAACTGCACATTGTTCCGGTTTCCATCTCTTACCAGTTTGATCCCTGTGACGCGATGAAAGCCGATGAGCTTTATCAGAAACAGACGACCGGCACGTATATCAAAACCGAAAAGAGTGATATCGACAGTATCGTAACGGGTATGGTTGGCTTTAAGGGTGATGTGCATGTTGCGTTCGGATCAGAGTTGAAGCTTGAAACCGATGATGATGAACAGGTCGCGGCAATGATTGATCAGCAGGTCGTGGATAACTACCGTTTGCAACAAACCAATCTGATGGCCTACCGGCAGTTGCGCGATCAAGGCGATAAAGAGCTTCCTGCCCTGACTGACGAAGGTGAGCAGCAGCTTGCCAGCATGCCACAGGATACAGAAGTGGCCGAACGATTTCAGCAGCGCTTAGCTGCCATGCCGAAAGAAATCCAGCCGCTGGCCTTGCGCATGTATGCCAACCCGGTGGTCAGCCGTTACCGGCGTTAACGGCTGCCTCAGGCGCGTTGACGGACGCGCTGCAGTCGCTCTGAAAATGAAGCTCGATCCATCTCGGTAAGGGGGCCGCTGCAAATTAGTTGCATCTCTGCCTGCTGTACATTCTCCAGACGTTCCTTCTGGGTCGCTGGCATTCTTCCCAAACCTTTCTGAAGCTGGTTCAGCTGCTGCTGCATGCGCAGTGCTTTATCGCTGGCAGGGGAATCCACCCCGCACATGATCTCGGCATCCACGCAGAGTAATCGCATCGCGTCTGCTTGTTGCAGTGCGGCTGCCTTGATAGTCTTGCCGTCGTCCGGGGCTGCGGCGACGTGAGCAAGCAGTTGTTGAAGTCGCTGTTCGAGCAGATTGCCAAGTGCCGGGTCACCCACTGAGTCAAAGGCCTGCCATTGAGCAGTGATTTCATCGGCAGTCTCGGTGACCGCTTTTTTGCTCAGCAGCTTTGCTTCAAGTTTCTGACAGTACTCCGCCCGTGCCGTAATCAACTGCATCAGCTGCATGGTTTTTCTGTCGGGCAGCGTTTTCATTCTGGCATCAAACCGCCTGGCCAGTTTATTGAACTGATCCTGGAGGTTCTTGCGCTGCGCCTTCATGTCGGGGCTAAGTGCTGCCCTGAAAGCTTTGCTGAGGTCGTTGTACTGAGCTCTGGCGTCAGCGAACTGCTCGTCGTCCAGGGCCATCAGTGCATTCAGCTGTCCAATGATCTTGCGCGCTTCATTCTCAGCTTTATTACCCTGATTGCGCTGCTCGCGTGACACCTGGTCACGGCGTGCGAACAAGGCATCGCAGGCACCTCTGAACTCGGTCCAGAGTTTGCGGTCATCCTGATAGGAGCCCGGGCCCAGAGCTTTCCAGTCTGCCTGCAATTTTTTTGCCTGATTGATGGCCGCCGCCAGGTCAGCCTCCTCAACCAGCGCTTTGGCCTGGTCGATCAGCGCCTGCTTCTGCGCGTTGTGTAATTGCAGAGCAGAGCGCTTCTGTTGTTTGAGGGCATTCAGGACGTTATTGAATCGTTGCTGCAGGCTTTTGATCTTGTTCTGGGCAACAGGCGCAAACTTTTTCCAGTCGGTGCGTGCCTGCTGTTCCAGTTTGACCGCTTCCTGAAGATCAATTGCCTGTTCAGGCTTGTCAGCGAGGGTGGCGACGTATGCCTCAAGCTGTTCGCAGATATTGGTGCGGGCTATCAGGTTGGCTGCCTGCTTCTCTTTACGTTCTTTGAAATAGACTTTACAGGGCTCAAATGCAGTTTTGCCCAGCTCACTGAATTGCAGCCAAAGCTCATCGTTGTCATCTGAATGGCCCAGCAGTTTCCATTCGTCCTGTAGTTCACGGATCAGTTTGGCCTTGGCAGCGGGGGCTGATTCGTCAGTTGTCAGCGCTCGCATTTTTTCGATCAGTTCGCGTTTCTTTTCTGATGCCGCGAACTTCTTCCAGTCCAGTAATTTGGTCAGCTCGGCTTTCAGCGGGGCGAGCAGTTCCTGCAGGCGCAGCTGTTCAGCTTCTGTAAGCTTCTTTAATGTATTCTGATTGCGATCCCAAAGACTCTGTGCTTCACGCAAACGTCCATCAGTCAGCAACTGTTGCAGTGTTGCCTGGGACTTTTCGACCTCCGACACCATGGATGCCTGCCAGTCGTGGTGCTGGGCAATTCGCTCGGCAACTGTACTGGCCAGTGCCTGCAGGGCGGGGTCGTCTGCACGAGACTCTTCGCTCATCAGGGCTGCAAGGCGGGTCTGCAACACTAGCAATGTCGGCAGGTCTTTATATGATGTATTGGGAATCGCGTTTTGCAGCTTTTCCTGTTCGGACACAGATGGCCGCGCCGGACGACTTTCGGTGGCGTCTGCGGTGGGCGTATCAGGCTGGCTGGTTGCCTCCTGCTGGGTTACTGCGTCATCATGTGGTGTCGAAGAAGTCATAAAGGCTGCTCTCCCTGATCGGCCCCGTATCATACCAGACAGGTGCTATAATCACAGCACAGTCTTATCAAGTTGCCAGTTAATGCTCCCCACCGAAGTCAAGGATGAAATCCAGCGCGCCTATAAACAGATTGTCTCAGCCAAGTCGCTGCGACCGCGCTATGGCCAACGGCTGATGATCGCCGAGATTGCCCGCGCACTGAGCGAAGTGGAAGTGGACGATGAACCGGATGAAGACGGTAAAGTGCATACGCCGCCCATTTGTGTGGTCGAAGCCGGGACCGGCACCGGCAAAACCCTGGCCTATGTCCTTGCCGCATTGCCACTGGCCAGACATTTAAATAAAAAGGTGGTCCTGGCTACCGCAACCGTTGCGCTGCAGGAGCAGGTGACGCAGCGCGATCTCCCCGACATTCTCAAACACAGTGGCTTAAGCTTCAGTTTTACGCTGGCAAAGGGCCGGGGGCGCTATGTCTGCCTGTCGCGTCTTGACCAGGTTCTCAAGGGTAACGCCAGTGAGAACGCGCTGTTCGAACTTTTTGGTGAGGTGGTGGGTGATATGGGCGCCGACGGGCGCGATAACCAGGCTCTGTACCAGCGTATGCTGGACAAAATTGCTGACGGTAGCTGGCAGGGCGACCGGGACGACTGGGAAGGCGTGTTGCGGGAAGACGAGTGGCGACCGGTGACGGTCGAGGCAGGGCAATGTGCTGGCCAGAAGTGCAGCAACTATAGTCGTTGCTGTTTCTATCAGGCACGCGATCAGGTGCAAAGCGCAGACTGTGTGGTTGCCAACCACGATCTGGTGCTGGTCGATCTGGCCTTTGGCGGGGGCGCTATTCTGCCAGCGCCGGAAGACACCATCTATATATTTGATGAAGCGCACCATTTACCGGTCAAGGCTAACCAGCATTTTGCGGCCAGCACCAGGCTGAACGGTTCGCTGCAATGGCTGGAGACAGTCAGTAAAACATTGAGCAAGCTGGTGGCCGACACTCGCCTTCCCGACAATGATACCCTGCGCCGCGAATCACGTGAACTTGATCCGGTTGTCCAGCAGTTGCGGCAATTGCTGGTGGATGCGCGCTTGATGCTGGAGCCGCTTTGCCCGGAAGAAGGCGAGGGCACCTTCAGTTTTGAACTGGGGCGAGTGCCGGATGAGGTGCGCGAGCAGGCTGTGCAGATGGCGGCCGGGCATTTTCGCCTGACACGAGGTCTGAAGGAGATAGTGACTCACCTGCGCCGTTTGATTGAGGATGCCCAGACGCTTCCAGAGCGTCAGCAGGCAGAACAATGGTTTCCGGTTCTCGGTGGTATGGCCAGCCGCGCCGAGGCCGCAGAAAAACTCTGGCAGACCTTTGCGGCCCAGGATCGGCAGGAAAGTGCGCCAGCCGCGCGTTGGATGGCCTGGCTGGACGCCGGCGAAAATAAAGACCTGTCGCTTAACAGCAGTCCTGTGCTGGCTGACCGCACCTTGACGGAACATTTGTGGTCGCGCTGTGCCGGTGCCGTGCTGACTTCGGCAACACTGTCGGCATTGGGCAATTTTGACGTGCTGACGATGCGCAGCGGTTTGCCGGCCCATACGGTCTATCACCATATCGACAGTCCCTTCGACTACGCAGCTGCGGCACGGCTGACCATCCCTAAAATGAACTGTGATCCGGGCAATGCGGCGGCTCACACCGACGCCATCATTAGCTGGCTGCCTAAGCTGATAGATCCTGCCGAGGCAACGCTGGTGCTTTTCAGTTCACGCAGGCAGTTGCAGGATGTGTTGGATGGCTTGAAAGCGCCCTGGCGTGAACACGTGCTTAATCAGGATGATTATCAAAAAGCCCAACTGTTGACTTACCATCGTCAGCGAATCGACAAGGGGCAGCCCAGTATCATTTTTGGACTGGCCAGCTTTGCTGAGGGGGTAGATTTGCCCGGCGATTACTGTCGCCATGTTGTCATCGCCAAAATACCGTTTGCGGTCCCTAACGATCCAATTGAGGCGACGCTGTCGCAATGGCTGCAACAGCAGGGTAAAAATCCATTCATGACCCTGTCGGTGCCGGAAGCAGCGTTTCGACTGGTTCAGGCAACCGGTCGACTGTTGCGCAGCGAAACTGACAGTGGACGTATCACCATCCTGGATGAGCGACTGGTGAACAAGTTCTATGGCAAGGCCATTCTGGATTCATTACCGCCTTATCGACGCGAGATCTTTCCACGCGTGTAGGCAATACCATTGCGCTTGTCGACTTGATAACCAATGGCAGCGCCCACCGCCAGACCGGCAAGCGTCATCCACAAAACGCTACTGGCGAGAGCGCCCAGACCGAAGCCCAGGAAAAGCCCGGCTGTCAGGCTCATTGGCATTAGTGCAGTGCTGGCTTTTACAGCTCGGGCTTTGCTTTTTCTACGGGGTGGTTTGGCCATTATTGATTGTGTCCTCCGCGGGAGTAACGCTAACGGGTCTGACCTGATACACACGTACACTGGCATTCGGATAACGACCAATCTGCTCGACAACGTCCATGCCTGAGGCTACTCGACCCACCACCGTATGGGTGCCTGTTAGCCAGGGCGCATCTCTTAGCAGGATGACCAGTTCGCCATCATTGGTATTGGGACCATAGTTCGCCATCACGACGCTGCCTGCCAGCGGTCGGCGGGATGCCAGCGTGCCATCATAGCGATAGCCCATTTGCTCATAAGCCTGCAACAGATTCATGTTGCGCAACTGCCCAAGCACTTCATCCTGGCGTTGTATCAGCTGCGACTCATTTCTGATATTCAGTCGACGATACAGTGGCATCAACAGCTTGCCCTGAAAATCCATCTGGTCCCGGATATTCAGCCAGGCATGGGGCCTGCCGCCCGGGTCAAGCACCTGTTGCTGTTCCAGGCCCAGACCACGGGCGTTAATTTCATCAGGTACCGTGGTTGCTGGACGCTCGCGTCCCGCCCGCTCTGGTGCACCGAGCTGAATCAGTGTGTTGTTGACTGAGCGATGGAAGGTCAGATTGTCATAGTAGGCGCGCTCTGGCGCAGCTAGCTGCCGGACCCGCTCGACGTTCTGTGGTGCAGCATCGGGAAACAATTCGAGCTGAATATCGCCCAGCGAGCTATTTATTTCCAGCACTGGATTGCGGAGATTGTTCAGCGTCGGCTCGTTGAACGATTGAGCTTGCACCATCGAACTGAAGCCGGCAACGATTAAGCAAAGCACCGTCAGCGCACAGAGACGACGTAGATTAATCTGGTTGGTCTGTAAGATCGCAGTCATGGCGCCATTCTAGGCCAGATCGTCCGGCTGGTCGATATCCTGAAGAATGCCAGGATCGTTAACGGGCAGGGGACGTATTGCGTCGGGTCGGGAGCTAAGCAGGTTTCGCGCGCCGGTGTCACCGTGGCAGTTCTGCAGTTCCTCAAAAAACGTTTGTCCAAAACCGATAGGATGGCCGCGGCGTCCCTGAAAACTGGGGATTACAATATTGTCCGGGGCGCAGTGTCGCAGTATCTGACGGTAGGTTTCGGTAGCGATGTAGGGCATGTCAGCAAGGCAGATCAGGCAACTGGGCCAGTGGGCCGGAATATGCGATGCCCCGGTCGCCAGCGTTCTGCCCATGCCTTCCTCGGCCTGGGAGCACATGACCAGTTTCACCCGGCGCGGGTCAGCGGATTGCACGTCTTCATAGACGCCCTGTTGTGCCAATTCAGCTCTGCCAACCACAATCACTTCCGGAGCTGCTGCCAACAAATTGTGAAGTGTTCTTGCGAACAGGGTATCTTCGTCAGGCAGCCTGGCTGCCAACTTGACACTACCGAATCGTCGGCTAAAGCCTGCTGCCAGCAGAACGGCGCCGCCTGCGCTGGAGAGCCCGGTGAGCTGGGAGGAGGTAGCGGACATGTCGCCGTCAGACAGGTGTGTGCCAGACATAGATATAGACTCATTTGGACAGGGTTGTTCAAGACACAGCGGTATCCGGCCTGGATGGTATGGCGAAAGACCACCCAGGCCGGACCCGATGTGTTAACTCTGCCCGATCAATCCCAGCTCAGTGCACCACCAGTCTGGTATTCGATGACACGTGTTTCGAAGAAGTTCTTCTCTTTGCGCAGATCCATGATTTCCGACATCCATGGGAAGGGGTTCTTCACACCCTTGAACTGCTCGGGCAGTCCAATCTGGACCAGACGACGATTGGCAATGAACTGCAGATACTCTTCCATCATGACAGCGTTCATACCCAATACACCGCGTGGCATGGTGTCGCGCGCGTATTCAATTTCCAGCTGGGTAGCCTGCAGTATCATGCGAGTTGCATCACGCTTCATGGCATCGTCCCACAGTTGCGGGTTTTCGATCTTGATCTGGTTGATCATGTCGATGCCGAAGTTCAGGTGCATGGACTCGTCACGCAGAATGTACTGGAACTGCTCGGAAGTACCCGTCATCTTGTTGCGGCGACCCATGGACAGAATCTGGGTAAACCCGCAATAAAAGAAAATACCTTCCAGGCAGCAATAGAAGGCAATCAGGTTCTTCAAAAGTGCCTTGTCGGTTTCTGGTGTGCCCGTCGTAAAGTTGGGATCACTCAGTTCCTGAGTGTACTTCAGACCCCAGGAAGCCTTTTTTGCGACCGAAGGGATCTCGTGGTACATGTTGAAGATTTCACCTTCGTCCATACCCAGTGACTCGATGCAGTACTGGTAGGCATGGGTGTGGATGGCTTCCTCAAATGCCTGACGCAGAATGTACTGACGGCATTCCGGATTGGTGATCAGGCGATAGATGGCCAGCACCAGGTTATTGGCAACCAGCGAATCGGCGGTGGAGAAGAAACCCAGGTTACGCTTGACGATCAGTCTTTCGTCCGGCGTCAGCCCATTGGCGCTTTTCCAGAGCGCGATATCCGCGTTCATGTTGATTTCCTGCGGCATCCAGTGGTTGGCGCAGCCATCAAGGTATTTTTGCCAGGCCCAGTCATACTTGAACGGCACCAGCTGGTTCAGGTCAGCGCGACAGTTGATCATGCGCTTGTCGTCAACGGATACGCGTTCCGTCCACTCTTCGAGCTCCTGCTGACCGGCGCTGATGTCCAGCTTCTCCAGCTCGGCGTGAGCCTGCGCCAGAACGCGCTGGTTATTGGCTTCAGCCTTGGCATCTGAAGATGCGTTGGCAGGCAGTTCCGTCTGGGCTGGCTCTGGCGCAAGTGCCTCGTCCATGGCCTGCATGGTTCGAGCGGCTGCCAGCGCTTCATTGTAGCTGGACGCTGTCTGTTCGGAGACACGTGGTGCCACCGATGAGGCGACACTGTTGTGGCTGGCCTGCGCCGCAGCAGTTGCTGCCGCCTGACCGGCAGCAGCATTTGCCGACTGTGAGGTGGCGCGAGCGGGTTGGGCTGGTTTTGCCGCCGCCTTGCCGTCGTCCACTGAAGTCGGATCGTCGTAGAACTCATCCCAAGAAATCATTTTAACCCCCTGATTTTGAAATTTATTATCACTGACATGCTTCGCAGTCAGGGTCATCGATAGAGCAGGCCTGAGGTACCGGTGCTGGCTCTGGTGTACTGGAAACGGCATTCAATTTGCTGCCCGCGACCGTCGACTTCTCGGTGCTGGTTGCCGCCAGGGAGCGCAAGTAATAGGTAGTCTTGAGACCGCGCAGCCAGGCCATGCGATACGTGATATCCAGCTTCTTGCCGTTGGCACCCGAGATATAAAGGTTCAGCGACTGTGCCTGATCGATCCACTTCTGGCGGCGACTGGCGGCATCCACCAGCCAGCGGGGCTCTACTTCGAATGCAGTCGCGTACAGATCTTTAAGGTGCTGCGGGATACGATCGATCTGCTGCACGCTGCCATCGTAGTACTTCAGGTCGTTAACCATGACGTTGTCCCACAGATCCAGTGCCTTGAGGTCACGGATCAGGTATGGGTTAACCACGGTGAATTCGCCCGACAGGTTTGATTTGACGTACAGGTTCTGATAGGTCGGCTCGATTGACTGCGATACACCCGAGATATTGGCGATAGTCGCGGTAGGTGCAATTGCCAGTACGTTGGAGTTACGCATGCCGGTCTGGGCAATGCGCTGTCGCAGTGCTTCCCAGTCCTGGGTCTGACCCATATCGACTTCCAGATACTTCTCGCCCCGCACTTCCTGCAGCAGCTTCAGTGAGTCGATTGGCAGGATACCCTGATCCCACAGTGAGCCCTTGTAGGACTGGTAGGGGCCACGCTCTTCAGCCAGATCGGTGGATGCCTGAATGGCGTAGTAGCTGATGACTTCCATTGATCGGTCAGCAAACTCAACCGCTTGGTCAGAACCGTAAGCGATGCGCTGGGCGTACAGTGCGTCCTGGAAACCCATCACACCCATGCCCACCGGACGGTGCTTGAGGTTGGAGTTTTCCGCCTGTGGCACCGAGTAGTAGTTGATGTCGATAACGTTATCCAGCATACGCACGGCAGTCTTGATGGTGCGCTGCAGTTTCTCTGTGTCCAGACCCTGTTCGGTGACATGGTTCACCAGGTTGACCGAGCCCAGGTTACAGACCGCGATTTCGTCAGCACTGGTATTCAGTGTGATTTCCGTACACAGGTTTGATGAATGAATGGTGCCGACATGCTGCTGTGGTGAGCGCACGTTACACGCATCCTTGAAGGTGATCCACGGGTGTCCGGTCTCGAACAGCATGGACAGCATCTTGCGCCACAGATCCTTGGCACGCACGGTTTTGTAGATTTCCATTTCGCCAGCAGCTGCCTTGCGCTCGTACTCTTCGTAGGCACGCTCGAATGCTTCGCCATGCAGGTCGTGCAGTTCAGGTACATTGTTGGGCGAGAACAGCGTCCACTCGCCGTCATCAAACACGCGCTTCATGAACAGGTCGGGAATCCAGTTGGCCGTATTCATGTCGTGAGTACGACGACGGTCATCACCGGTGTTCTTGCGCAGCTCCAGGAACTCCTCGATGTCCAGGTGCCAGGTTTCCAGATAGGCACAGACCGCTCCTTTGCGTTTGCCACCCTGGTTGACCGCGACAGCCGTATCGTTGACGACCTTCAGGAATGGAACGATGCCCTGGGATTTGCCGTTGGTGCCTTTGATGTTGGCGCCCAGTGCACGCACGGGAGTCCAGTCATTGCCCAGACCGCCAGCCCATTTGGAGAGCATGGCGTTGTCTTTGATGGCGCTGTAGATGCCATGCAGATCGTCTGGCACGGTGGTCAGGAAGCAGGAAGACAGCTGCGGGCGCAGGGTGCCGGAATTGAACAGCTGCGGTGTTGATACCATGTAGTCGAAGCTGGAAATCAGATTGTAGAACTCGATGGCACGTGCTTCACGGTCGGTTTCATTGCTGGCCAGACCCATGGCGACTCGCATGAAGAAAATCTGCGGCAACTCGAAACGCACGCCCTCGCTGTGGATGAAATAGCGATCGTACAGTGTCTGCAGGCCCAGGTAAGTGAACTGTGTGTCACGCTCGGCTTTCAGGGCTTCACCCAGCACATCCAGGTCAAACTCCAGCAGGTGAGGTGAGAGCAGGCCAAGTTCCACGCCTTTTTCAATATAGGGACGCAGCACGGTTGGATAGCGATAGTTCATTTCGCTCTGGGTTGCACTGTCAGTCAGACCGAGGAAACCCAGCGCTTCACTGCGCAGTGTGTCGAGCAGCAGACGTGCAGTGACGTAGGAATAATTTGGATCCTGCTCAACCAGCGTCCGTGCGGTCATCACCGCAGATGTGCGAACGTCTTCAAGCTTGACCCCAGGGTAAAGGTTGCGCAGCGTTTCTTCGTAGATGGCATCAGCAGAGACACCTTCCAGTCCGACACAGGCTTCATCAATGACAGTGCGCAGTCGAACGGTGTCGAGTGGCGCCTGGCTGCCGTCTGGGTAGGTGACCTGAACACTGGTTTCCTGTTGTTGTTCGCGGCTGCGCTGCTGTTCACGCAGGCGTGTGTGCTCTGCGCGGTACAGTACGTAAGCGCGAGCCACCTTGTGTTCACCAGTACGCATCAGTGCCAGCTCGACCTGATCCTGTATCTCTTCAATATGGATAGAGCCACCGGACGGCATACGACGTTTGAAGATGGTGCTGATCTGTGCAGCCATCTTGCTGACAGTTTCACGAACTCGTGCCGAGGCAGCAGCCGTGCCACCTTCAATGGCCAGATAGGCCTTGGTGATGGCCACCACGATTTTTGACTCATCGTAGGTCACAACGGCGCCATTGCGCTTGATGACCCGCAGTTGGCCAGGTGCAGTCGCCGGCAGGTCTTGTTCTGCCCGCGGCGCGGCGCGTTGAGCGGTGGGTGTGCTGCCGTAGCTGGGGGTATTGGTCTGCATTGGATTCTCCATGAACGCAATGATTTTATTGTTAAGGTAGAAGCAAATTTCTGAATATCGTTGTGCTGTTTTCTGGTACAGATCTTGTGTCAAAAATCGTCATTTCCGGGCGACAGGCTGTCGACACAGCAGTAATGACGGATGCCAAGCAGGAAAACTACTATATATAGTCGGTTTTTGCGGACAACACACAAGATAGTGCGCTATTGGTCGTATTGCAAGTGCTTTTTCTGTGAATATCTTGTGGATAAGGTGTGATTTTTTGTGTATTCGAACACAATATATAGTGGTGAGGTCTCAGATCTGGCAGTACAAAGGGTTCACGCGGGGCAACGGGCAGATCCTGTTTCAAGCATCAGCCCAAGCTGCGTGAGCGTCTGGTCCAGGGATTCAGGATTGACCGGAGGGGAAAACAGAAACCCTTGCAGAATGTTGCATTGATTGTCGAGCAGGAAATTCGCCTGTGATGCCGTTTCCACACCCTCAGCGACGACCTGCAGCTTAAGGCGCTGCGCCATCGCGATGATGGCAGTCGTGATGGCGGTGTGTCGGGCGCTTTCCGGCAGGTTGCTGACAAATGAGCGATCAACTTTCAATTTATCCACAGGCAACTGTGTCAGATAGCTGAGTGATGAATATCCAGTGCCAAAGTCGTCGATGGTCACCGTAACGCCGAGTTTCTTGAGCTCGGTCAGAATCTCGATGGCCTGTTCGATATTGTCCATCAGCATGCTTTCGGTAATTTCCAGCTCCAGCCAGCGTGGTTCAAGCTGGGTTTCGGTCAGTACTTCACGAACCAGGCTGACCAGGTTGGAGTCACGAAACTGGCGAGCTGACAGATTGACAGCAACGGTATAGCCGTGCAGGCCGGCCACTTGCAGAGCCTTTATCTGCGCACAGGCCTGGCGCAGAACAATCTCGCCAACCTGGATAATCAGGCCCGTTTCCTCGGCTACCGGTATGAATCGATCTGGCGGAATCAGATCAACCTGTTCATGTCGCCAGCGTACCAGCGCCTCGAAGCCACAGATCTTATTGTTGGCAAGATTGATCTGCGGCTGAAAAAATACCACAAAATCGCGATTCGATACTGCCAGCCGCAGTTCATTCTCAAGCGACATGCGCGCCTGCGACTCTATGTTCATGTCATCGGTAAAAAACTGAAAATTGTTGCGGCCCTGATCCTTGGCACGGTACATCGCCAGGTCGGCATTGCGCATCAATACGCTGGCATTCATGCTGTCTTCAGGTGCAATGGTGATACCGATACTGCCACTGACAGTCACCTCCTGGGCACCCAGCTGAATCGGCTCGGTCAGTGCCTGAAGTATTTTGCGGGCAACCAGTCCTGCGTCGTCGGCGTGACTGATGTCCGCCAGTAGTATCGTGAACTCATCGCCACCCAGGCGTGCCACGATGTCTTCTTCGCGCACGCACTCACGCAGCCGCCTGGCGACGGTGGTCAGCAATTCATCGCCGGCATCATGCCCCAGCGTGTCATTGATGCGCTTGAACTGATCCAGGTCGATAAACAACAGCGCTGTGCTCTTTTTGCTGCGACGCACATGCTTGAGGCTCTGTTCCAGACGGTCCTTAAACAGACGGCGATTCTCGAGACCAGTCAGCGGGTCATAAAAAGCAAGCTGTTCCATCTGCGCCTGGGTCTCCACGCGCTCGCTAATGTCTTCAATGTTCAGCACGATATGGCTTAGCGCGCCCAGGTCGTCATGAATGGGGGAGGCAGTTACCTGTTGCCAGAAGCGTTCGCCATTCTTGCGGGAGCTGACCATGAAGGTTTCCCAGCTACTGCCAAGCTGCATGGCTTCCTGCATGGTCAGGTTGTTGGGGTCGGTCAGCTGTTCATTGTTCATCAGCTCGGCGATGCGCCCGACAGCCTCAGCATTGCTGTAGCCGGTGATCTGCGTGTAGCGGGGATTCACGTATTCGATGATGCCTGAGCAGTCGGCAATGACCACGCCGCTTTGGCTCTGTTCCACAGCGCTGGAGAGTATTCGCATGGACTGTTCATTGAGCTGGTCACGGCGTGAACGACTGCTGGTCTGGCTTGGCTGCCAGTGCCTGAACACGTAAAAAAGAGGGGCTAACAAAAGCAGGCTGAACAATAGGGTTGTGATGGTCGCGTTGCTCATGTTGGATTTGAAATTATTTCCACGGTTGTTGTCAGTTACACATCCTTGTAATTCTCCAGCATTAGCCTACAAGCCTCTGGCCATCAAGTCCTACCTGGCGTTACAGAGAAACTCCAGCAGCGCTTTTTGAGCGTGAAGTCTGTTTTCTGCTTCGTCCCAGACCACACTGTCTGGATCGTCCAGCACTTCAGCACTGACTTCCTCGCCACGGTGGGCGGGCAGGCAATGCATGAACAGCGCGTCGGAGGCGGCATGTGCCATTAATTCACGCGTCACCTGAAAGCCATGGAATTTGTCCAGCCGCTGGCGGCGTTCTTCTTCCTGGCCCATTGATGCCCATACATCGGTGGCAACCAGTGACGCTCCGGCGACTGCCTCTGCCGGATTGCGCACGATGCTGACCCGGTTGCTGTTGGCGTCCAGCAGGTCCTGATTGGGTTCAAAACCCTCGGGACAGGCAATTCGCAGTTCAAAATCGAACTGCCGCGCGGCGTTGATGTAGGACTGGCACATATTATGGCCGTCACCGACCCAGGCCACGGTTTTGCCGGCGATGTCGCCGCGGTGCTCAAAATACGTCTGCATATCTGCCAGTAACTGGCAGGGGTGAAAATCGTCAGTCAATGAGTTGATCACAGGTACAGACGAGTTTCGGGCAAAGCGCTCCAGTTTGGCATGTTCGAAAGTACGGATGGTGATTACATCGACCATTCGGGACAGAACTTTAGCGCTGTCCTCTATGCTCTCGCCTCGGCCCAGCTGGGTATCCGAGGGTGACAGAAACAGCGAGGAGCCGCCCAGCTGCGTCATGGCCACCTCGAAGGACACACGTGTTCGGGTAGATGATTTTTCGAAAATCATCGCCAGCGTTTTGTTCTTCAGCGTTTCATCGCGCAGGGTAGGGCTTTTTTTCAGAGCGATGGCCCGGTGAATGATGTTGTGCAGTTCCTGTGGCGTAAGATCCAGCAGTGTCAGAAAATGTCGAGTCGTCATGGTGATACCAGCTTTAAAACTAAAAAGGGCAGCGAGCGCTACCCTCCGACCAAGCGTCGTATATTAGCATTTTTTGTCATGGGGGCAATTATCGATTGCCAGTCATTTCATGTAGAATGACGCAACTTCAGTCAATGTACCAACAGGTAAGGGTTTTATGAGTGTAGAACAGACCATTCGTGATCAGATCAGCGGCAACAATATCCTGCTTTATATGAAGGGGTCACCAGACCAGCCGCAGTGCGGGTTTTCTGCTCAGGCGGTACAGTGTCTGATGTCCTGCGGCAAGCGTTTCGCCTACGTCGATGTACTTGCCAATCCTGAGATACGCGCAACATTGCCAGGTATCGCAAACTGGCCGACTTTTCCCCAGCTGTGGGTTGCCGGCGAGCTGGTTGGCGGCTGTGACATCATCACTGATATGTTCCAGAATGGCGAACTGCAGACGCTGGTCGATCAGGCGAGTGCGGACGCGCCAAGCGCCTGATCTGGCAGCGCATTAGCCGGCGCTGCGTAGTTCAGTGCTTCGTTGGCGTGTTGCCCCAGTTCAGCTTGATGTCCGGCAGTTCTGGGGCCTTGCCATTTTCCTTCTCTCGTTGCTCACGCTTTTTTCGTTCCTCGGCCAATTCCGCGGATTTTTCCTGCAGGGCCTTCTTAAATGCATCAGACATGATGACTGTATCCTCCGTCCGAATAAAAGTGTCTGTTCACCGCCAGTATAACGATGGTGTCAACCGGGTGCTACATGAGCCCGGGTAAATGGCACGCTGCCATCGCGTTGTCGCTGGTCATGCTGTTTCTCAGCCTGCCAGGCACTGCGCTTGAGGCGATTCAATCTGGTATCGCTGAGATTTTCGGCTGGCAAGCTGAGCTCGACAACACGTCAGGACTGCCCACCGACAAGCTGGTCCATATGCTGTTGTTTGCCTGGTTGGCCTGGAGTCTGGTGCTCGGCTGGCCGCAAAGACGCTTTTATGTGCGAATTGCGGCCTTTATATTGTTTCTTGCCCTGCTTAGCGAGGGTATCCAGTTGCTGGTGCCGGGGCGCTCTGGCGACTGGCTGGATGTGGCAGCGGATATCGTAGGAGCCGGTTTCGGTCTGTCTGCGCAACACTTCCTGCGTGAATGGCGCGGCAAAAAAAAGCCCGGCTGAGGAGCCGGGCTTGGAGTCATACTACTATCAAGGGAGAGATAAATGAAACAAAACCCACAATTTTGTCTGCAATCTACCTACACTTACTCAGACTGGAACCGTTTTTAAAAGTTCCATCCTGACCCAAAAAAATTTCACATACCGTTTTACAGCGTTTTAATCGTTAAGCCCAATTGTTCGGCGACTTTGCGCTGAGAGCTGCTGCTGACGACACCAGTGCTGGCGTTGCCCGGTTTCAGGTAGCGGCGCGCGACGCGGACCAGATCCTCCATGGTGACAGCAAGCACGGCTTTTCTGAATGCCATGCGGGTTTCTCGTGTGCGACCAAACTCATTATTGTAATAGTCCTGTTTGGCCGCCCCCGCCGGTGACGTGGATCTGTCCATGCCGCTGATCACGCCCAGAATCGCTTCTTCCACCAGTTGATGCTGGTGTGTCTCGTCAAGAAGCCAGCTGACAGACTGGTCAAAGTCAGTCAGCGTGTCTGCCAGACGCGGGTCGCGGTAGGAGAAGAACCGGAAGGAGGCCGATCCTGAATCCTGCTCCGCACCCGCGCCATAGGCGCCACCCTGTTCGCGGATGGCACGGTGCAGGTAGGCATTGCGCAGCACACCGGCCAGCACACACAGGACTGGGTGGTCAGGATGACCTCCTGGTACCGTTGGATAGGCTTTGGCGCAGAAATTGACCTGGCTGTTGGTGGTCCACAATTCAGAAGTACTGTCGCGCAGCTCTGGTAACATCAGTGGCTTGTGCGAGCTTTCCACTGGCGGCGCATCACGCCAGCATTGATCCAGCTGCTGCACCAGGGTCTGCTGGTGGGCTTCCTCACCAATGAGCAGGAAACGCCGTGGTGCTGCTGTAAGGTGCTGCTGTATGCGCCGGAATTTTTCAGTCAGATCATCGACATAGGAATCCGACTTGATCATTTCTTTGAGGTTTCTTATTGCCGCCAGGCCGGTGAATCGATGATTCAACTCGGCCGTTGGGCTCATGCGGCTGGCGGCCAGCGAGACGGCCAGGCTGTGTCCGCGACCGGTGACACTGGACTGCTGCCGGGCACTGATCTGGGATAGCAGTTCCTGTATACGCCTGGTCTCATCGAAGCGGGCATTAAAAAACGTCTCATAAAGCAGCGTTGTCATGTCTGCGTGACGATCAAGCAGCGACTTCGATGACAGCACCAGAATGGCTTTGGATTTTTGTTCGCTTTCCAGAGTACTGCGGATGCTGGCGTAGCAATTCAGGCCGCCACTGACACTGGCCTGCCAGGTCTGTACAGAACTGTAGTCGCGAGATCCCACGCCGAGTTCGGTATAAATGCTGGTGTACAGGGGCAGAACATCCAGCAGCTCGGGTTCGAGTTCGGGCAGATCAACAACAATCTGCTGGTACGCAAGGCCATTGGTGCCCTGTGCATACCAGGTCAATGGTGTACCCTGAGCTGTCTTGAGTTGTCGGGACTCAATGACCGGCAATTCCGGAGGCACATCTTCAAGGCCAACCTTGGGCAGAATTCCCGGGTCATCCTGCTGCGCCTGGCGTTCCGCCAGCCGGCGGTTCAGCTCAATGATTGCCTTTTTCTCATCATCGTCGAGCTGTTCTTTGATGGCCTGCAGCCGCGCCGTTTCGGCGTCAATTTCACGCTGTGCCAGCCCTGCATCGGGTGTGAGAGTCAATGTGACGCGGTGCGGATTGTTCAGCAGCAGCTGTTTGATCAGGCCCTGGATGAACCCTGGTTGTGCGACATCCTCCCGCAGTCGCGTGAGGGCGATTTCAATATCCAGTACTTGTATAGGATCACCGCGATGCACGGCGGTCGACAGTGCTGACATCATCAACTGTAGTCCGTAAGGCCAGGAATCACCCGATATTTCTCGCTGGTGCAGTTCGAGCTGATGCAGTGCGGCGTCTACCTGTTCACTGTCCACGCCCGTTTCCGCGAGTCGCTCCAGCGTTTCGACGATCAATGATTCAACGTCTCTGGTGGCATCCTCAGAGCAGCCCTCAAGGCCACAGATAAAGCTCATCTCACGATTGCTGTCCTCCAGGCCACACAGAGGCGAGGGCGACTGACCAAGCTCTGATGTCTCCAATGCAGACATCAGCGGGCTTGCACTGTTGTCCAGCAGGACTGAGCTCAGCAATTGAGCACGAAACAGTTCAATCAGGTTGGTGCTCTTGCCAAGCAGCCAGGCTGTGACCACATGAGTTTTGTCACTTGTACCTTCTTCGGCGTCTACCGCGTAGGACTCCTGTACTCGGATCGGCGCCAGATAGCGTTTTTCGTCAGTGGCTGCAAATTTTATGGACAGGCGTTCAAAGCGCTTCAGGGCGAGGTCCTCGAACTGCTCCTGGAGCTCGTGGGCCGGGATATCCCCGTAAGTCATGAAAATGGC
This sequence comes from Pseudohongiella sp. O18, assembly GCF_021729085.1. Classification (GTDB taxonomy): domain Bacteria; phylum Pseudomonadota; class Gammaproteobacteria; order Pseudomonadales; family Pseudohongiellaceae; genus Pseudohongiella. The sequence goes on from NZ_JAJSAR010000002.1 coordinate 656,089, forward strand.
GTTACTGGGGTGGTAGTGTGTCTCGTAGAAACGCTTGAGCTGAGCATAACTGAGATCCGGAATATGAGTCGGCTCTCCTCCACTGTTGTAGTGGTAGGTGCTGGTCGGGAACAGATAGCTGGTGACGGTCTGCCACAGGCGAGCAGTGGCAGAGCTCATGGCACCTTTCATTTCATTAAATACAACACCCTTGTATTGCAGATCACTTTCCGGGTTGCCGTCTTCTGCAAATGCCAGTCGATGGCCTTCCTGGGCAAAGTCCAGTTCGTCCAGATTCGAGAAAAACACTGCGTCCATATAAACCTGCAGCAGGTTGTTAAAGTCTTTTCTGTTTTTGCTTGCAAATGGGTAGGCGGTGCAGTCACTGCTGGTGAAGGCGTTCATGAAGGTATTGAGTGAACGCCTGATCATCATGAAGAAGGGGTCGCGAACCGGGTATTTCTCGCTGCCACACAGTGCGGTGTGTTCAAGGATATGGGCGACACCGGTCGAGTCCATTGGCAGGGTGCGCAGCGCCACCATAAAAACATTCTCCGGGTTGTCAGACGCCAGGTGATAGTGGCGCGCTCCGGTTTTTATATGTTCAAACTCCTGGACCTCCAGCTGCAAAGAGGGGATGGCATGGCTGCGCAGCCACTGAAAGCTGGGGTGAGTCTGCGATGGCATTTGCTGACTGGAGGTTTGACTCATTACGGGCGATGTCCTCTTTTAATTCATGATTACCAGGTGGAGGGCTGTCAGTTCGGCTTTTGCGCCAGACAGGCAGTTGTGCAATGCCAGGGTCTGGTCCTTCAGGAACTGAATTTCCTCGTCTCGTATATTGGGATTGCGCTGCTTTAATGCAAGCAGTCGTTTAATTTCCTGCATCTGGGCCTCAAGCATGGTCTTGCTTGTCTGGCTGGTTAGCTGTTTGCACTGTTCGCTTGCCAGCTGATTGCCCGTTTGCAGCAGGTCCAGCAGGGACTGTCGGTTTTCCTCAAGGAACTGTGTCGCAGCGGAACGCTCAACGGCCTGTTGTGTGCTGCCGGGGTAAGCAGATGTCAATGTGACCGGCTCACCTTCCTCATTCAGTGTCAGTGTGACATTGATTGCGCTGTCAGTGAGGTATTTTTGCAACTGCAGCTGCGCCGGCGCGTCGACCCTGATCCGGTACAGTAGTTGTAGCACGAACTCACCAGTTTTCGGCTGATTCGGGTTCGTGGTCCGGTCGCTGCTCGATGTGCTGATACAGGCATTGCCATGCGTGGTAGCCAGGACCAGGTCCAATGCACCAATTACCATGGGATGCTGCCAGGTCAGGTGGGCCAGGTCGTCCCGGACCAGCGCCAGCTGGCGGTCGAAACAGGCGTCAATGCCGGCGTCCGGCAGCCCGGGAAATGCAGGTATCAGCATGTCTTCGCTGGGGACGATGGTGATGCTGCCGTCGCTGTGGCGCTCATTAAAAACGCCATAGTGATCGAGAACGTCTATAAGCCAGCTGTCCAGTGAGCTGTTGGCTTCAAATTGCTGGATCGCTGAGATGATTGTCTGCGCTGCGGCAGCGTCAAACGAGTTCATGTCCAGTAGCTGGTCGCGTCCGTGCTCCAACGATTGGCACACGCCCTCGTGATGCGCTCTGGCGGCGTCCAGAAAGCCCTCAAATCCAGCAGTCTGAACATCCTGCCCGCTATCGGCGAGGTGAATGCAGCGCTGAAGCTGCTCACGGAACACAGCCCAGGTTTGCCAGGCTCCCGGTGCAATCTGGCAAAAGGCGTTCAGTGCCCGGTGATACCAGTTGAACAGTACCTCCTGAGAGGTATTGCGCTGGTAGGGCACATGGATCTGGATGGTGTGGGTCTGTCCGATTCGATCCAGCCTGCCGATGCGCTGCTCCAGCACATCGGGACTGCCGGGCAAATCATATAGAATCAGGTTGCGACAGAACTGAAAGTTGCGGCCTTCACTGCCTATCTCTGAACAGATCAGTATGCGCGCCGCGTCAGGCTCATCGCTGGCGAAGTAGGCGGCAGACCGGTCACGCTCCAGCAGGCTCATGCCGCGGTGAAAGACACTGCAGCGTACGCCAGCCAGCCGGAGCTGTTCTTCCAGCGTCATGACAGTGGCATCATCAGAGCATATCAGCAGTGTCTTGCTGCGATGGTCGTCCAGCCACTGTCGCAGCCAGGCAAGACGAGGATCAGTGTCAGAGTTTGCCGACTTGCCCGTCCTGGGTTGCGCCGACTCAGCCGAGGCTGGCAAAGGCCAGGCGTGCAGTTCGCGCTCGGGCATGTTGCCGAGGGCACGCCGAGTATTCCTGAACAGGATTCGCCCTGTGCCATGCTGGTCCAGCAATCGACGGATTTCGTCGCTATCCACTGGCGAGGTATTCCTGATTTTTTCTATTCGTTCGGCGATTTCCTGATAGCGGTGCTGTTCAGCCTGAAACTGCTCAAAATCGTTAAACCGGGCGGGGTCGATCAGCCTTAGCAGCGCGAAAAAATTCGACTGACCCATTTGTTCAGGCGTTGCCGACAGCAGTAACAGTCCTTTTGTGGTGGCAGCCAGACTCGCCAGTGCCTGATAGGCTTCGGTATCGGGCAAGGCCTGTGCAGGCGAACTTTCCAGTTGTAGTTGCAGGTGATGTGCCTCATCAACAATGCACAGATCCCACTCTACCGACCGGGCACTCGCCAGATGTGCGGGGGAGTTGAGGAATAGCGACAGGGGGCATAACACCAGCTGACTGGTGGCGAAGGGATTGTCCTCGCCGCTTTCGATTAACGCCTGGTAGCGCGGCTCATCAATGATGGTGAACAGCAGATTAAAGCGTCGCAGCATTTCCACCAGCCACTGGTGCAGTAGCGGCTCTGGAACCACTATAAGAACGCGGCTTGCCAGTCCCAGAGTCAACTGCTGCTGCAGAATCAGGCCTGCCTCTATCGTTTTGCCCAGTCCCACTTCGTCAGCCAGCATAACGCGCGGTGCGTAGCGGTTGGCGACTTCGCTGGCAATATAATACTGGTGTGGAATCAGGTCGGCACGCGCGCTGCACAGGCCCATCAGGCCGCTGCTCTGGGCGCGCTGAAGCAGGCTGCTGGTTCGTCGCCGCAGCTCAAACCATGTCGCCGACTCGTACTGGCCTGCCAGTAGACGATCCAGTGGCCGGTTCATACTCAGTGCGTCAGGTAAGGCCTGCTCTGGCAAAGGCTGGGGCGGCCCGTCATTGACACTGACCATGTAAACGAAGGTGTGGTGACTACCTTCGTGGCGGGCTTCAATGACTGCGTCAAGCGGCGGCTCGTCGCCGGAGCCGGGAAGGCTGACGGGGTCCCCCGAAGCGAGTCGTAAGCGGGTCAGAGGCGCCTGGGCCTGAGCATAACGACGGGTTTGCTGGCATGAGCGAAAGGCGACTGCCACTGTGCGGTGATCGAGGTCGGTTACTATGCCAAGCCCTAATTCTGGCTCTGTGTCGCTGATCCATCTCTGTCCCAGTGCGAAAATACGTGCTTCAGGCATGAGTTTCGGGTGTTCCTGCGGGTGGTTCGCCATTTAATGTTTGATTGGGAGACTCTTCAGGAGGCAGTTCCAGTGTCAGCCGGCCAAGTTTACCTTCCCGAAAGTCATGCAGGAGTATTTCCGATACTCTGTGCCAGTCGGTGTCACCGCGCTGGGTCCGACAGGCACGACGCTCGGCCAGTATGCTCATGAACTCTTCTGCTGAGTCGGGAAGCGGCTGTATGCGGTATCGCTCTATAAGTGCCTCCGGAAAATCCCGGAGCAGAAACTCGGCAGCTTCCATGGCAACATCCTCAAACACAATGGCAGTGTTGCGGATCGCGCCAGCGGCCGCCAGTCGGTAGGCCGCGTCCTGATCTTCCAGGCGGGGCCAGAGAACGCCCGGCGTGTCGAACAGGAACCACTGATCATTGAGTTTGATGCGTTGCTGGTTCTTGGTCACGGCGGGTTCGTTGCCGGTTTTAGCCAGTTTGCGACCGCTTATCTGATTCAACAAAGTGGATTTGCCAACATTGGGGATGCCAATAATCGCAGCGCTGTAGCGGCGTTTCTGGTGTTGGGCCAGGCGTTGGCAGTGCGTCACAATGGTGGCCGGAAACAGGAGCTGGCCAGTGCCATTGGGAAGTGCTGAGCTCTCACCGGCGCGCGTCAGGTGTTTCACCCAGGCGCGTGTCGCGTCCGGATTGGCGAGGTCAGCCTTGTTCAGTATATGGAGGCAGGGTTTGTGATGCTGTCGGCGCATCTTGTGCAGCAGAGGGTTGCTGCTTGCTGCAGGCATGCGGGCATCGAGTACTTCAATGACTACATCGACCTGTTCTATCAGTTTGGCCAGTTCCTTGTTGGCCTTGAACATATGTCCGGGATACCAGGATATCGTCATAGTGCGGGAGGTTCAGGATGTCAGTGCGGGGGCGCATGATAACACGTTGGAATAATCTGTCGTGCTCGACGTTACATCGGGGGTAAGACTTGCGTCGTGTTATACTCTGGCTTTAACAGTAAAACGCATCATCAGACAGTTTGCGGGTCTTTTGCCGCAAATGTCGATAGATAGTAGATGACAGAAAAGATCGGGAGGGTGTATAGCAGATGACATCAGGACCTATGCAGCAACGTATACACCGGAGGGTGATTGCCGATTTGTCGCCCGAGCATTTTGAGCTGATTAATGAAAGTCATCGGCACAGCGGACCAGCCACAGAGTCTCATTTCAAGCTGATTCTGGCGTCACCGCAGTTCATTGGCCTGAACGCAGTAAAGCGACACCAACTGGTCTATCAGGTGCTGGCCAGCGAATTAAAAGATGGTGTGCACGCGTTGGCGATGCATCTGTATACCCCTGAAGAGTGGTCAGAAAAGGGGGGGGCGGTTGCTGCTTCACCGGATTGTCGAGGTGGCAGTCTGAGTGGATGAAGCTTGCCAGGAAAGGCAAATTCCGTTAATGTGCCGCCCATTCGTGTTCGCAGGATGTGTCGTGAATGCTAGCTAAAGCAAGAGTAAAACAATAATTATCAATACCTTATAGTGAGATTAACCGGTCCTCAGACAAGCGAGAGAAAAAGCGAAGTTTAAAGCGCTGCTGAGTGACACAACGATAGAGGAATGATAATCGTGTTTGATTTACTCCGACATCCCCGTTTGCCTGCTATTGCGCGCACCGCGTGTGTCAGCGCACTTGCCGTGTTTACCTTTACCGCTTTCGCCCAGTACCGACAGACCGGTCCTGTGGTGGACGAGCGCATCATTTTCGATCACACGCAAAACGAAGCAACCGGGGAGGCCACCGTGGTCAGCCCGGAAATGCCTGATTTTGAATCGCTCGGTGATGTTGATACGCGCAAAGAAGCATTTTTTGAGTTTCTCAGCAGTTATGTAGAGAACGAAAACCGACGTATCGCCGCCACCCGTGCGGAACTGATGCCGATGTGGGAAGTGGTTCGTGACGGTATGCCCCTGTCAGCAGTCGAACAGGAGCGTTTTGCCGAGATAGCGGCGGAATACCGTCTTGATGATGCTGACCTGAGTAGTGCTGAAGGGCGCCTGAGTGTGGGTCGCGAGCTGGTGCGCCGCGTTGATGTTCTGCCTAAATCACTGGTGCTCGCTCAGGCCGCGAACGAATCAGGCTGGGGTACGTCCCGCTTCGCCCGTGAGGGTAATAACATCTTTGGTCAGTGGTGCTTCGATGAAGGCTGCGGGCTGGTCCCCAGACGTCGCGGCGAGTCACGGTCGCATGAAGTACGTGCGTTTGCCAGCGTGCAGGCCTCTGTGCGTGCTTATTTCCGCAACCTTAATACTCACCGCAGTTATGAAGATCTTCGAGTGCTGCGCGAAGCCATGCGCATGCGTGATATGCCGCTGGACTCGCTGGTTCTGGCTCGTGGTCTGACACGTTATTCTGAGCGTGGTCAGGCTTATGTGTCAGAGTTGCAGGACATCATTCGCATCAATCAGTTGCGTCATCGCGACAAGTCCTGAGTACTCAATCGGCATTATCAGGGGTGCTTCGCGTCCAGAACTTGCTGAACCAGTAGTAGCGATTGGTCCCACGCTTCGGTGCTGTGCAGATATAGTTGAAGCGCCGCATCGCGAACTCCTGGCCTTCGGCTGGCTGAATACGGAAATGCACCGCTTCTCGATCCAGCCACTCCAGCTCCATGGGCTGACCATTGGCGTAACATCCCAGTTGACTGACGTTAAAATCCCCTGCCAGCTGCATGGTCACTGCCGGGCGGCGGCTGTCAGTCATTGGCGAGACCGGATCGATGTGTCGTACCTCAAAGGCCAGTGAATTCAGTTTGGTTGAAGCAGACTCAATATCGGCGAACGAGGCAGCCAATGGGTAGCGTGGCAGAGCCCGGAAATCCGAATGATAACCAACAGCGCCAGAGTTTTGAGCCAGTGCCGTAAACCCCAGCGACTCGATCATGTCGAGGATTTCCAGATCGTACTCACCGTACGGGTAGGCCAGTATCTTGTGTGACTGTCCGGTCTGTTCTTCGATGCGCGATTCCGCTGTCAACAATTCCTCTCGCAATCTTTGCAGTCTTCCTGCGTCGCTCTCGCCCGGCTGGGCGTCCACCATGTGCGGGTGATAAACCATATGATTAGCGATAATCACGCCTTCGTCAGCCATCTTGCGTATCTGTGGCCAGGTCAGATATCCAGACTGTTCGTCATCAACTGGTTGAGTGCTGACAAACAGTGTCATGGGGTAGCCAAATTCCTTCAGCATGGGCCAGCCTGTGGTGTAGATCGACTCGTAGGCGTCATCAAAGGTCAGCGCCGCAACCTTGTCTGGCATCGGCTCCTGATTTTTGAGGGCCTCAATGACACGGTCCAGTGGCCAGACCGCGAAATCATTATCACGCAGGTATTCCAGTTGTGTGCGCAGTTCCTGGGCTGTCAGGCTGGTAGAGCGCGGTGTGCTGTCAGATACGTGGTGGTAGATCGTAATCACAGCGTGCTGGGCAATGGCGGGAGATGCCAGTGCGGTGCTTAGCGACACGGCGCAGGCGGCTAGCTTGATGGCGTTTCTGAGGGGGCTGATTTTTGACGGCTTCTTTGAGTTCATGGCGCTCTTTTGAAATCGGACTGGTGCTGGATGTATTGAGGAATTGACTGTCCTGACCATTCTGTCCCATATCCTGCAATGAGTTCAATTTAAATCAGTTTTTCTTTATGCGCGGTAGCTTTTGTGGTATAAAAGCGCGCGCTGAAAAACTGGCCCTCACCGCAGGGTGGTCAACAGCGTAATCTAAATAATGTCACACATGCACCGTCACATGTTTCCTGGGTGCCCGACGATCATATCGGTATGGGTTGGAGCATGGGGTGTGTGGAGGCCTAACCCTAAGTAAAAAGGTAATTATCATGACTGCAGTATCCATGAAGGACATGCTGAAGGCTGGCGTTCATTTCGGCCACCAGACCCGCTACTGGAACCCGAAGATGAAGCCGTACATTTTCGGCGCCCGTAACAAGATTCACATTATCAACCTGGAGCACACTGTTCCTGCATTCACCGACGCGCTGATGGCCATTCAGAGCCTTGCGTCGCGCAACAAGAAAATCCTGTTTGTTGGCACCAAGCGTGCGGCAGGCAAGATCATCAAGGAACAGGCAGAGCGTGCTGGCATGCCTTATGTTGACCACCGCTGGCTGGGTGGCATGTTGACCAACTACAAGACCATTCGTGGTTCTATCAAGCGTCTGCGCGATCTGGAAGCCCAGGAAACTGACGGCACACTCGAGCGTCTGACCAAGAAAGAAGCGCTGATGCGTCGTCGCGACAAAGACAAGCTGGAGCGCAGTATCGGTGGTATCAAGGATATGGCTGGACTGCCAGACGCATTGTTCGTGATTGACGTTGATCACGAGCGCATTGCAATCACTGAAGCCAACAGCCTGCGAATCCCTGTGATTGGTGTTGTGGACACTAACAGCAATCCAGATGGTATCGACTACCCAATCCCCGGCAACGACGACGCAATTCGCGCCATCGAACTGTATGCGCGGGCTGTGGCTGATGCCTGTCTGGCTGGCCGTAACCAGGGGAACCAACTGGGTGACAGCGATTTTGTGGAAGTAGACGAAGCAGCACAGGCCAGCGCGCCTGAAGCGGCAGCTGACGAGAACAGCGCGTCTGCCTGATGGCTGCGTGAATGCTGCCGGCAAACGGCAGCATTCATCATCGGTTGAGTAACTCCATTTTTCGAAGAAAAGGGGCTAGGCCCCTTTTTTTCAAAGTATTCAAAGTATTTAGACATTAATATAGAGATAATTTGAGGCGTTTATTATGGCTAACATTACAGCAGGTATGGTCAAGGAGCTGCGTGAGCGCACCGGTCTGGGCATGATGGATTGCAAAAAGGCTCTGGTTGAAGCCGAAGGCGACATGGAAAAAGCGATTGAAGACCTGCGTAAGTCAAGCGGTCTGAAAGCAGCCAAGAAAGCCGGTCGTACTGCTGCTGAAGGCGTTGTGATCACGCGTGTGGCGGACGATGGCAGCTACGCAGTTGTGGTCGAAGTGAACAGCGAAACAGACTTCGTGGCACGTGATGACAACTTCCTGGGCTTTGCCAACAAAATTACTGACCAGGCATTTGCTGGCAAGGAAAGTGACGTCGAGAAGCTGCTGGCTTCCGGCATTGAAGACGAGCGTCAGGCGCTGGTACAGAAGATCGGTGAGAACATCAATCTGCGTCGTATTCAGGTTGTTGAAGCGCCTGCAGGTGGTGTAGTTGACGCATACGTGCACAGCAATAACCGTATTGCCGTGCTGGTCGCCCTGTCCGGTGGCAATGCTGAACTGGCGCGAGATGTAGCGATGCATGTTGCGGCCGTTAACCCAATGGTTGTGCGTGCTGATGACGTTCCCCAGGAAGTTCTGGATAAAGAGCGGGAGATTTTCACGGCCCAGGCGGCAGAGAGTGGCAAGCCTGCAGAGATCATTGCCAAGATGATCGAAGGCCGCATTCGCAAATACGTGTCAGAAATTACACTGCTGGAACAGGCATTCGTTAAGGATCCTGATCAGACTGTCGGCGCGTTGCTGAAAGCAGCCGGTGCTGATGTGGTCGGATTTGTCCGCTACGAAGTCGGTGAAGGTATCGAGAAAGAAGTTGTCGATTTTGCTGAAGAAGTTGCTGCGCAGGCAGCAGCTGCCAAAAAGCAGTAAAATCTGGCTCACTGGCTCTGCAGCCGGCAATCGCCGGTTGCAGACCACAGCAGCTGACTGGAGATGCGTCCTTAAATCTAACCCTTGACTGGAGTAAACCATGGCAAAAGCGGATAAAAAGTATAAACGCATACTCCTGAAACTGAGCGGCGAAGCGCTGACGGGCGAGGCCGACTTCGGTATCGATCCCAAAGTGCTTGACCGTATGGCAGTCGAGGTTGGACAGCTGATAGGCCTTGGCATTGAGGTTGGCATGGTTATCGGTGGCGGCAACCTGTTCCGCGGCGCCGCGTTGCACTCGGCAGGTATGGAGCGCGTTACCGGCGACCATATGGGTATGCTGGCAACCGTCATGAATGCGCTGGCGATGCGTGATGCGCTTGAAAGGGCTGGTATCTCAACCCGTGTCATGTCTGCGATACCCATGAGTGGCGTGGTGGAGCATTATGATCGTCGTGCCGCCATTCGTCATCTGCGCAATGGCGATGTTGTCATCTTCGCTGCTGGCACCGGCAATCCATTTTTTACCACCGACTCGGCAGCCTGCCTGCGTGGCATCGAAATTGATGCACAACTGGTGCTCAAAGCCACAAAAGTTGATGGCGTTTACTCTGCGGATCCAATGCGAGTGCCAGATGCCGTCAAATACGACTACCTGACTTATGATGAAGTACTCGACAAGAAGCTGGGGGTCATGGACCTCACAGCAATCTGTCTGGTGCGCGATCACGATATTCCGGTCTGCGTGTTCAACATGCAGAAGCCCGGGTCGCTGTTGAATAATGTAATGGGAACAACCGATGGCACGCTGATTGGCGTCGTCCGACCAGAAGTCTGACAGGGGAACGTAATGATTGAAGAGATCATCAAAGATGCCGGCGAGCGCATGGACAAATCCATCCAGTCGCTGGAGCTGGCGTTTAATAAAATTCGGACCGGGCGCGCCCATCCGGGCATCCTGGACAGTGTAAACGTGCCGTACTACGGGGCAGACACACCGCTTAACCAGCTGGCCAATATTACCGTTGAAGAAGGCCGTCTGCTGGTTGTGACTCCTTGGGAGCGCCCCCTGATTGGTGATATCGAAAAAGCCATCATGAAATCAGATCTGGGTCTGAATCCATCCAACAATGGTGAGTCCATCCGTGTACCGATGCCAGCCCTGACGGAAGAAACCCGTCGCGAATATACCAAACAGGCCAAGGCCGAAGCGGAAAACGCGCGAGTCGCAATCCGCAATATTCGCCGCGATGCCAACAGCACGCTCAAAGATCTGCTTAAGGACAAGGAGATCAGTGAAGACGAGCAGCGCCGTGCAGAAGAGCGCATCCAGAAGTTGACTGATAAACACATTGCGGCTGTTGAAGCCACATACAGCGAGAAAGAGAAAGACTTGCTGTCAATCTGAAACCCTGGGTGGAACCGGATATGCAGAACAAGGACGGTGACGCGCAGACAGACGCTCGCAGCTTGCCACAGCATGTTGCCATCATCATGGATGGCAATAACAGGTGGGCCCGCAGTCGCGGCGAGCGTGGTGCAGTAGGGCATCGAGTGGGTGCGCAGATTGCCCGGGACGTGGTGTTTGGATGTGTGGATCGTGGAATTCCCTATCTGACCCTGTTTGCCTTCAGCAGCGAAAACTGGCTGCGGCCACGCAAGGAAGTACAGGGCCTGATGGCGCTGTTTCTGAATGTCCTGCAGCGCCATGAAATCGGCATGATGCATGAGCGTAATGTGCGACTGCAGTTCATTGGCAATCGTAGTTCCTTTGCACCCCGACTGCAGAGGCATATGAATGACGTTGAAAAACTGACGCGCAATAATACCGGGACGGTTGTGACTGTTGCTGCTGACTATGGTGGGCGCTGGGATATCGCACAGGCTGCCAGAGTTATGGCTGAGAAAGTTCAGCAAGGGGAGATTGCGGCATCTGATATCACCCCTGAGCTGCTTCAACAACACATCTGTCTGGGTGATGTCCCGGAGCCGGATTTGTGCATACGAACTGGTGGCGAGCAACGCATCAGCAATTTTTTGCTGTGGCAGTTCGCCTATACTGAGTTCTATTTTACAGAGTGCTTCTGGCCTGACTTCAATGATCAGGTTTTTCAGCTGGCATTGGATGATTACAGTCGTCGACAGCGCCGTTTTGGCAGACAATCTGGTAGCGACGACGAATTGAACAATAATTAGAGGTTTGAATTGCTCAGGCAGAGAGTTCTGACAGCCATCGTCATGTTGCTCGGGTTGTACCTTGGCACCGCCTGGCTACCAGCGCCATATTTTGCAGTGTTTCTTGGCCTGGTTCTGCTGCCGGCGCTCTGGGAGTGGGGGCAACTGATGGGCCTGCGGCGCGCTGCTGAGCAGGCGGTCTGGACGCTGGGGTTTGCTGCAATTCTGATGCTCACCTTATTCCTGGTGTCACGCTCATCAGTACCCGGTGCAGATCTCGATGTAGCTGGTCAGTCACTGGGTACGGCAGTTTCCTCAATCAACGAAATGGCCCTCACTATGCTGATGGCTTTCGCGACACTGTTCTGGTTCTGGGTTTTCTGGACTATCAGACAGTACCCCAGTGGGCAGCATCGCTGGCAACAGCGCTGGAAAATCGGCGCACTCGGTGTGCTTTGTCTGCTGCCTACCTGGCTGGGACTGTACTACCTCAAGATGATTGAATCCTCGGGCGTGCTGGTTTTTGTGCTGGTGGCACTGGTCAGTGTTGTCGACATCGGAGCATATTTCAGCGGTCGAAAATGGGGTAACAGACGCCTGGCTCCAGCCTTGAGCCCGAAAAAATCCTGGGCCGGGTTCTGGGGCGGTCTGGCAAGTTGTGTTGCCCTGAGTGCGCTCCTGCTCGCCTGGCTGCACAGTCGTCAGCCCCTGAGTATTGATTTATGGGCGCTGTTGATGTGCCTGGCGGTGCTGCTGGCCGTTCTGTCGGTGGTCGGAGACCTTTTCGAGAGCATGCTCAAACGACATCGCGGTATTAAAGACAGTGGCCGCAGTCTGCCGGGTCATGGTGGTGTGCTTGATCGTATCGATAGCCTGATGGCTGCTACACCCGTATTTGTGCTTGCCCTGATCCTGCTCCGCGCCATGCCGGAGGTCCTGTGAACGTAACTGAAAAGCGATTGACGGTACTCGGGTCTACCGGCTCGGTTGGCGTCAACACGCTGGATGTGGTCCGCAAAAATCCGCAGTTCTCTATTTATGCCCTGACGGCAAACACCAATCACCAGTTGATGACGCAGCAATGTCTTGAGTTCGCACCTGCTTATGCCGTCATGACTGATGCTGATGCCGCGCAGCAGCTTCGACAGGCCTTGCAGTCTGCTGGGAGCGAAACAGTAGTCCTCGGCGGCGTGGAAGCCCAGTCGCAGGTAGCCAGCGCCGCGGAAGTTGACGCCGTCATGGCTGCCATTGTCGGCGCGGTCGGAATGCTTCCGGCATTGGCTGCGGCATCAAGCGGCAAGCTGGTGTTGCTCGCAAACAAGGAAGCTCTGGTCATGGCCGGTGAGCTGTTTATGCAGGCTGCCCGGGAAAGCCAGGCGACAATCCTGCCAATAGACAGTGAGCACAATGCAATCTTTCAGTGTCTGCCTGCCTCAGCTCAGCAGGGGGAAGCCAAGCTGTTGAAGGCCGGTATCCGCAAAGTGATACTGACAGCCAGCGGTGGGCCATTCCTGAGCGCCGACACCAGTCAGCTTGACCGGGTAACCCCGGAACAGGCCTGCAAGCACCCGAACTGGTCAATGGGGCGCAAAATTTCAGTCGATTCGGCAACCATGATGAATAAGGGACTGGAGTTTATCGAGGCCTGCTACCTGTTCGACCTTGCCCCGGACCGTGTTGATGTCCTCGTTCATCCGCAGAGTATCGTCCATTCCATGGTTGAGTACGAAGACGGGTCGGTGCTGGCCCAGCTGGGCAGCCCTGATATGCGTGTGCCCATTGCTCATGCACTGGGCTGGCCGTCCCGGATCAGCTCCGGTGCGAGCTTTCTTGACCTTGCGGCAGGTCCGGATCTTCAGTTTATGCGGCCTGACATGACACGCTTTCCCTGTCTTGAACTGGGAATCGAAGCGGCCAAGCGCGGTGGCGCCTCGCCTGCAGTGCTTAATGCTGCCAATGAAGTGGCGGTGGCTGCATTCCTGGGCAGACGGGTGGCGTTTACTGACATATCACGTATCATCGCCGCCACACTTGAGCAAATAACTTGTCGCGGGCCGGTCTCACTGGCTATGATTCAAGAGATGGATACGCAGGCGAGGTCGGTGGCAGGCGAATTGGTTGCCACCTTGCAAAGGCGCTCACGCACTGCATAACAATCCGGTGGAGTTTATGCTGCAAACCCTGATAGTCAATATATTGGCCCTGATTGTCACCCTGGGCATTCTCGTTACCATTCACGAGTTTGGACACTTCTGGGTGGCCAGGCGCTGTGGCGTCAAAGTGCTGCGCTTCTCCATTGGGTTCGGCAAGGCGGTAAAAACCTGGGTAGGCAAGGATGGCACTGAGTACGTCATAGCCCCGATTCCGCTGGGTGGTTATGTGAAGATGCTTGGCCAGGAAGACACCAATGCTGAAGCCGGCAGCTCGGTTCCTGAATCGCAGCGTCATATGGCTTTCAACTACAAACCCATCTGGCAGCGATTTGCCATTGTAGCGGCGGGGCCACTGGCCAACTTCCTGCTCGCGATTCTGGTGTTCTGGGTAATCAATGTTGCCTACGGCCAGCGTGGTATTGCGCCGGTGATTGCCAACGTGGAAACTGAATCACCGGCATGGCAGGCCGGTCTGCGCCCGGGTGACGAAATACTGGCCGTCGATGGTCAACCCGTGGACATCTGGCAGCAGGTGGTCATGGCGCTGCTCGATAGAATGGGCGAGAGCGGCGCCGTGAGTATTTCGGCATCACCAGGCAACAGCGATGCCGTCAACGAGTACAGTCTGTCTATCAACAGCTGGTTGTCGGACACCACCGAACCCAACCCGCTTGTTGAACTGGGCATCGTGCAGTATGAGATTCCTCCGATTATCGACATGGTTGTGCCGGGTGGAGCTGCCGAGACAGGAGGCCTGCAATCCGGGGATCGGATAGTTGCGGCTGATGGCGAGACAGTGACCGACTGGATGCAATGGGTCAATATCGTTCGAGGCTCAGCGGAACTGCCTCTGGAAGTTGTTGTCCAACGCGGAGCGTCCGAGGTGGCGTTGACTTTGGTGCCAGACGTCGGGCAGGCGCAGGATGGCAGTCGAATTGGTGTGATCGGGGCTGGTGTGCAGGCATTTGATCTGTACGGAAGCCTGCCACCGGAGCATCGGCGCGAGGTGTCTTACAACCCGCTGACTGCGATTGTCCCGGCGGTAGTGGAAACCTGGGACAAGTCGGTGTTCGTGCTCGACTCAATTAAAAAGATGGTTGTCGGGCTGATTTCCGTCAAGAATATTAATGGTCCAATTACCATTGCGCAGGTTGCTGGTGAAACGGCGACATATGGTCTGGAAGTATATCTCGGCTTTTTGGCAATCCTCAGCATAAGTCTGGGCGTGCTTAATCTGCTGCCTATACCGGTGCTCGATGGAGGTCATTTGTTGTATTACACCATAGAAGCTATCATACGCCGTCCCGTGCCAGAGCGCGTTCAGGCGATGGGCTTGCAACTGGGATTGCTGATGATCGGGGGTATCATGATGTTGGCCCTGTATAACGATGTGACTCGACTGCTGTAAATGACGGCAGGGCACGGCTGACATCAAAAAATTTACCAAGAATAAGTCCGGACTCGTTAGAACTTCATGATTAGAATTTGCCGTAGTGTATTGCTGACGAGTGCCTTATTGGGCACTACCGTCATGACCACCAGTGTTCCAACAGTCGCCCAGAATCAGCAACAGGGCTTCGAAATCACCGATATCCGAATTGACGGGCTGCAACGCATCTCTCCGGGGGTGATGTTCAGCCTGCTGCCAGTCAGCATTGGTGACTACTTTGAACCCGGCATGGCTGCTCAGGTCATTCGGGCCATTACCGAATCACAGTATTTTGAAGAGGTCGAAGTCGCCCGCGAAGACGGCGTCCTTCTGATAACGGTCCTCGAACGTCCGTCAGTCAGTGAAATCAATATTTCGGGTAACCGCGTTCTGCAGACAGAAGATATTCTGCGCAATATGGAATCCGCTGAAATCGTTGAGGGTGGTATCTTCACCCGTTCTACGCTGGAAGCGATCCGTCAGGGTATCCAGGAAGTGTATTCGTCTCGTGGGCGATATGGCACTACCGTTGATATTGAAGTAACCGATCTGCCACGTAATCGTGTTGCCATTGACATGACGGTGAACGAGGGTGAAGAAAGTCGCATTCGTGGCGTCAATGTTGTTGGCAATAACGTCTATGAGAATGACGAACTGCTGGAGCTGATGGACCTTGGGGTGAAGCCCTGGTACCTGCCTTTCAGTGGTCGTGACAATTATTCACGAGAGCAGTTTGAAGGTGACCTCGAACGTATCACGTCGCACTATCTGGACAACGGTTTTGCCCGGTTCAATATCGATTCGACACCGGTTTCAGTTACCCCGGATAACGAAGACATCTATATCACCATCAATGTCAGTGAAGGGCAGGCCTACACGGTCAGCAACGTGGACCTGGTGGGTGACCTGGTTAATGCCGAAGCGATTCTGCGCGCCTACACACTGGTGGGTCCCGGTCAGACTTATTCCCAGGCGCTGATCACGGCCAGCGAAGAATACATGACGCAGATTCTTGGCAATCTGGGTTATGCCTTTGCTGAAGTTGAAGGTGTGCCAGAGGTAAACGACGAAGATCAGACAGTTGAAGTGATATTTTATGTTGAACCTGGTGCGCGGACCTACGTCAATCGCATCAACTACCGGGGCAACATTGCGACAGCGGACGATGTCCTGCGCCGCGAAATGCGACAGCTTGAAAGTGCACCGGCCTCAAGTCAACAGATCGAGTTTTCCAAAGTGCGCCTGGAGCGCCTCGGTTACTTCTCTACGGTAGAAGTGGAAACCGTTGAAGTCCCGGGCATGACCGACCAGATCGATGTCGAATTCGACGTTGAAGAACAGAACTTCGGCAGCATTTCATTCAGTGTTGGGTCTGGTGGTGGAGGTGACTGGTTCATTTCCACAGACCTGCAGGCCGAAAATTTTCTGGGGACAGGTCGAACAGTTTCTGTAGGTCTGAACCGAAGCTATTACAGCTCCAGTGCCCGCTTCAGTTACGTGGACCCTTACTACACGCCTGATGGTGTCAGCCGCGGCTTCAGTCTGTTTGCCCAGAAGCAGGACTCTTTCCTGAACGTTGCCAGTTTCTCGACGACGTCCTATGGCGGCTCAGTCAGCTTCAGCTATCCTATAGATGAATTCCAGCAGATTGGTTATAACCTGGGTTACAGCCATACAGAATTGACTTCCGGCACCGGCTTCTCCGTGCAGGAAATCGAATCTACACCCAAACTGAATCCGAATATCAATCGCTACATTATCAGTCCGGCCAATATCAATCCCTGGGAAGGTCCCGTGCGTGATGCCATTTTTGGCAACATCAGTGACCTGTCGGAGGAATATCTTAATCAGGGCGTAGAACCAGGTTTCATTGATAAGTATGGTCGCTCTTTCGACAATTTTACCATCACAACTAACTGGATCCGCAATACGCTGAACAGAGGCCAGCTGGCTACCCGAGGCTTCTTCCAGCAGGCGTCGGCAGAAATAACCCTGCCAGGCAGCGATCTGGAATATTACCGCCTGAGTTACAACACTGACTATTACAAGCCGGTGTTTGGCGAAGACTGGGTATTCCGACTGCGAACCAATTTTGGTTACGGTGACGGTTATGGCGATACCGGTGAGCTGCCGTTTTTCCAGAACTATTTTGCGGGTGGTCTTGCCTACAACGGTTCTGTTCGCGGCTTTGAGGAAAACAGCCTGGGACCGCGCAGTACACCGCCGGCTATATACAGCACAGACTTCACCGAGCTGGCAAAAGATGAAAATGGCGACATCATCATCAACGAGGCAGGCAGTCCGCAAGGTTTTGATCGCAACTCACAGGGCTACGTAACGGCGCCGGTGCTTGATGAGAACAACCAGCCCTTACTGGACGAAAATGGCAACCAGTTGCGTCAGTTGGTCACCAGTACGCGGGATATCTATGGCGATCGTAACAATTTTGGTGGCAACCTGCTGACAACAGCTTCATTCGAGCTTCTGTTCCCGCTACCGTTTGTTGATGATCGCAGCCGTGTCCGTTCAAGCCTGTTTGTTGACGTAGGCAGTGTGTTCTCAACGGATTGCACCCTGCGTCAGACGCGTAACAATAACTGCTCCGATTTCGACACTGGCGAGCTGCGCTACTCGGTTGGTGTTGGCGTGACCTATCTGTCGCCATTTGGACCTTTGACTTTCTACCTGGCCAAACCGTTCACCAAAGACGACAACGACCGTACCAAGAGTTTCGACTTTACGATTGGAGCAGGTTTCTGATCACAGTGCTATAATGCGCCTCCCTGATCGACTGGTCAGGGCCAAATTCATGTAAGTTTCTAATTATTTAGAATAGGGTGATGATGATGAGAAAGATGATGATACTGGTTGCTGCCTGGCTGCTGGTTGGCAACACGGCAATGGCGCAGTCGCAACCGGTTATAGGTATCATTAACCTCGAACAGGCACTGTTTAACACAGATGCTGCCCGTGAGCTGGAAGCGAACACCCGTAGTCAATTTGCGTCTGATGAGCAGCGTCTGGAGCGATTGAACACTGAATTGCGTGAGATCATCGAGCGCGCCCAGCGTGATGAATCCATCCTGAGCGAGCAGGAACTGCAGCAGCTTAACTCCGACGCCGAAGAGCGTCAGGTACAGATGCAGGTTATTGCCGAGCGCCTGCAGAATGCCTGGAATCAGCGTCAGCAGCAGTTCATTGAAAGCCAGCGTCAGTTCCTCGGACAGGCAATTGAGGCGGTGGTTGAAGAAGGTAATTACGATCTGGTTCTCAATGCAGAGTCTGTTGCATACTTCAATAACAGCTATGACATCACTGCGCTGGTGACGGCGAAACTCAACGAGCTGGCACGTTAAGCGCCCTGAAGTTGCGGTAAAGACGATGGGATCTGTCACGCTGGGTGAGTTGGCACAGCATCTTGGCACTGAGCTGAATGATGCTGGCCAGCGGGTGACAGATCTTCCCATCACAGGTCTTGCGACCCTGGCCACAGCTACATCCGGTCAACTCAGTTTTCTCAGTAATCCCAAGTATATCAAGCAGCTGGCGAAGTCAGATGCCTCAGCATTTATTGTGCACCCGGATATGCTCGAGCTGGTTGACAAACCCTGCCTGGTGACCCGCAAGCCCTACGTCGCTTACGCGCATGCGTCACAACTGTTCGCCAGAATGGAAGCACAGGAATCCGGGGCAGATCACGACGGGTCGGGTATCGATGCCAGTGCGCGGGTCAGTCCCAAGGCAGTGATCGGCGAAAGAGTCGTCATCGGGCCCGGCACCGTCATAGATGCAGCTGTTGTTATTGGTGACGGCACCCGGATAGGCGCCAATGTCAGCATAGGTCGCGGTTCCCGCCTCGGCAGCGACTGTGTTATCCACGCCAATGTCAGTATTTATCATCGAGTACACATCGGTAGCCGTGTTATTTTGCACTCTTCAGTCGTTATCGGCGCCGATGGATTCGGGTTTGCCTTCGATGGTGAGCGTTCGGTAAAGATCGCCCAGCTTGGGTCTGTAAGATTGGGAGACGACGTCGAAGTAGGGGCAGGCAGTACCATTGATCGCGGAGCTCTGGACGACACCGTGATTGGTAACGGCGTAAAGATAGACAATCAGGTCCAGATTGGGCATAACTGCACAGTAGGGGATCACACGGTCATCTGCGGATGTACCGCATTGGCCGGCAGCACGCACATTGGTCGCTACTGCCTCATCGGCGGTGGTGTAGGGATAACCGGACATCTGACAATTGCCGACAAAGTAAGCATTGGGGCGATGTCCATGGTCAGTCGTTCTGTGGACAAGCCAGGTGTTTATGCATCGGGCGCGATACTGCAGGAAAGCAGTCAATGGCGCCGTAATGCGGTGGCGCAGACCAAGTTGGCAGACCTGTCCAAAGCGCTGCGAACTATTGAAAAGCAACTGGGCAAACGCCAGTTGTGACACTCAGGAATAAAACTATGATGAATGTGGAAGAAATCAAGGAGTACCTGCCCCAGCGATACCCGTTTTTGCTGGTGGATCGTGTGGTCAGCATGGAGCTGGGCAAATCAATCGTGGCGTACAAAAATGTCACTGTGAATGAACCCTTTTTTAACGGGCATTTCCCAGATTATCCGATTATGCCAGGCGTTCTCATTATCGAAGCGCTGGCGCAGGCTGCTGGTGTGCTGGGCTTCAAAAGCCAGGAGAAAAAACCCAAGGACGGTTATCTGTACTACTTTGTAGGTGCGGATGAAGTCCGACTGAAACGGCCAGTGGTGCCAGGCGATCGACTGACGCTGGAAGCCACTATCCTGACCAGTAAGCGCGGGATCTACAAATTCCAGTGCCGCGCTTCCGTCGACAATGAACTTGTCGGTGAAGCGACAATCATGTGCGCAGAGAGGAAGCGAGAACAGTGATAGACCCGCGCGCGATCATTGACCCTTCTGCCAAAATAGCTGACAACGTCAGTATTGGACCCTGGAGTATTATCGGTCCCAATGTTGAAATTGGTGAAGGAACGACCATAGCGTCTCATGTCGTTATCAAATCGAACACCCGGTTGGGTAAAGGTAATCAGGTGTACCAGTTTGCATCTGTTGGTGAGGATCCGGCTGACAAGAAATTTGCTGGAGAAGATACCTGGCTGGAAGTAGGCGACAACAATATCATCAGAGAAGGCTGTACGCTGCACAGAGGTACCGGTGCGGGCGGGTCGTATACGCGTATTGGCAGTAACAACCTGCTGATGGCGTACGTACACGTTGCACATGACTGTATCGTCGGGAACAACACGGTATTCGCCAACAACGCAGGTTTGTCCGGGCACGCCGAGGTTGATGACTGGGCGATTCTGGGCGGTTTTGCCGGGGTTAACCAGTTTCTACGTATTGGTGCGCATGCCATGGTTGGTGGTATGACACATATTTCGCATGACGTGCCTGCCTACGTAATTGTCAGCGGCTCTCCTGCAGCCGTTCGCAGCGTCAACACAGTAGGGCTTGAACGTCGCGGCTTTGACGCAGAAACCGTCAAACTAATTCGGGATGCGTTTAAAACTGTCTATAAGCGTGGCCTGAGCCTGGAAGAGGCGCGTGAAAGTCTGACACCAGTTGCAGAAACAAACCCCGCATTGGCAGTTTTTCTGAAATCCATCACCGGATCGACAAAAGGCATTCACCGCTAGGCGGCCCCGGTTCCAGTCACAACGTTAGTTGATGAGGCAGGTATGCTGATAGGGATCGTTGCCGGAGAAGAGTCTGGCGATATTCTGGGAGCGGGGCTGATGCAGCAGTTGCGTCAGCGTTATCCTGAGGCCCGGTTTATGGGCGTCGGTGGCCCCCGGATGCTCGCGCAGGGATTCGTCAGCATTACCCCCATGGAACGCCTTTCGGTGATGGGGTTTGTTGAACCTCTGGGGCGGTTGCCTGAATTGCTGCGCCTGAAACGGGACTTGCTGTCGCTCTATCAGCGCGAACGTCCTGCCGTCTTTATTGGTATCGACTCACCCGGTTTTAACCTGCGGCTGGAGCAACCACTGCGTGCGTCCGGTATCAAAACAGTTCATTATGTGAGCCCCAGTGTCTGGGCTTGGGGAGAGGGACGCATCAAACGCATTGCTCAATGCGTTGACCTGATGCTGACACTGTTTCCATTCGAATCAGAAATTTATCGCAGCAATGCAATCCCGGCGCGCTGCGTTGGGCATCCACTGGCAGACGAGACCGACCCCGATGCCGATCAGCAGGCCGTAAAGCTGCATCAGCGGGAGGCCCTGGGGCTGGCCAGTGATGCCGACTGGATCTGTTTGATGCCAGGTAGCCGTCGTAACGAAGTACAGAGGCTGGCACCGGTTTTTCTTGACGCAGCGATTGCCTGTCTGCGACAGCGCAGCACAGTTCGGTTTGTCATACCCTGTGCCAACGATTCACGCTACCATCAGCTTGTGCAGATGATGGATCAGCACGCGGCGTTGAGCCCGGAAATCAGAAATCACTTTGTATTATTGAACGGCCAGTCGCATGAGGCCATGCAGGCCTGTGATCTGGTTGTACAGGCATCAGGCACCGCGACGCTGGAAGCCATGTTGCTGCAGCGTCCCATGGTGGTCTGCTACAAACTTGCGCCAATCACCTGGATGCTGGCGTCGCGCATGTTGCGGGTGCCGTGGGTTGCATTGCCCAATCTGCTAGCCGGCAGGCAGCTGGTGCCGGAGTACCTTCAGCACGCAGCCACACCAGAGGCAGTCACGCAGTGTCTGCTGACCTGGCTGAACGAACCGGAGCGAACTGAGAATCTGGCTGAAGAGTTTGCCCGGATTCACCGCACTCTGAAACGCGATGCCAACCGTCAGGCTGCTGAGGCTGTAGCAGAGCTGATCGAGACTGAAGCTGGCAGCTGACACCCTGGCGGAACGGAAAGACATGAAGTGCTGCACCAGCTGTGCTTTCTGTTATCAAAAAACAATAACACCAGAAGGAAAGTAGCTTGGTGGATACTCATCTGCAATCTGGATTTGAATTTGCTTCTGACATCTCTGGCCCGATAGCAGGAGTTGATGAAGCTGGCCGTGGGCCTTTGGCCGGCGCTGTTTACGCGGCGGCTGTTATTCTGCCAGAAAAATATGATCTGCCCTTCCTGAATGACTCAAAAAAACTGACCGAGAAGCGACGACTGAATCTATTTCGCCAGATTCAGGAGCAGGCGGTATGTTACGCCATAGCTTGTGCCGAGCCCGAAGAGATTGATCAGCTGAACATACTGCAGGCCAGCCTGTTGGCCATGCACCGCGCGGTAGATGCTCTGTCTGAGACCCCCGAATTTGTCTTTGTAGATGGCAATCGCTGTCCTGTCTGGTCCTATCGATCGACAGCTGTTGTGCAGGGTGACAGCCGTGTTGATTGCATTGCGGCAGCATCGATTCTTGCCAAGGTTGCGCGCGACAATGTTATGCTCGAACTGCACGAGCAGTACCCTGACTACGGCTTTGCAAAGCACAAGGGATATCCAACAGCCGAGCATCTGGCTGCCCTGGAACGACTGGGCCCCTGCAACGCGCACCGCCGAAGTTTTGCACCAGTCAAAGCCCGCCTGGCACAGGCGCCAAATCTGAGGCAGGTGGGCAGGAATTGATACATCGATGGAGACACACTGACAGATGAGCGGCCTAGATTTTGTCCACCTTCGGGTTCACACAGAATATTCTATTGTCGACGGACTGGTTCGTGTCAAACCGCTGATCAACACCGTCGCCGAAGCGGGTATGCCGGCGGTCGCAGTAACAGACCAGAGCAACCTGTTTGCCATGATCAAGTTCTACAGCGGCGCCATGGCGGCAGGTGTAAAACCCATTTGTGGCTGCGATATTCTGGTTGAGAACACGGACAACCGGGAACGCCCGTTTCCCCTGGTGTTGCTGGTCCGTAATCTTAATGGTTACCGCAATCTGACGCGCCTGATTTCCATGTCGTATACGCAGAAAGAGGGGCATGGCAGCCCGACCATCAAGCGTGAATGGCTGGAGACACATGCTGACGGGCTGATTGCTTTGTCAGGCGGTCCGGAAGGTGAGGTCGGGCGACTGTTGAATGAACGCGATACCGCCGGTGCGCGCAGCGCCCTTGACTGGTGGATGAGACTTTTTCCGGAAAGTTTTTTCCTTGAAATACAGCGCTGTGGTCGTGCTGGCGAAGAGGCCTATATTCAGGCCGCGGTGAACCTCGCCTCGGAAGCCAGCTGCCCATTGGTTGCTACCAACGATGTGCGCTTTCTCAAGCCGGAAGATTTTGAAGCACATGAAGTGAGAGTGTGCATTCATGAACGTCGCACGCTCGATGATCCGCGCCGCCCGCGTCACTACACAGAGTCGCAGTACCTGAAGACCCCGGATGAGATGCGAGAGCTGTTTGCCGATATCCCGGAGGCGCTGAGTAATACCGTCAGTATTGCCATGCGCTGCAATCTTGATATCGAGCTGGGTAAACCCTTCCTGCCCAATTATCCTGTGCCACCGGGTATGAGTATGGACGAATACTTTCGTCAGCTCAGTCGCGAGGGCCTGGAGCAGCGACTCCCGAGACTGTTCTATGAATCTCACGGGCGCAGCTATGAAGCACAGGATGCCGATTGCATGGCTTTCAGTGAGCCGTACTACAAGCGCCTCGATTTCGAGCTGGATGTCATCATACAGATGGGATTTCCTGGTTATTTTCTTATCGTGATGGAGTTCATCCAGTGGGCCAAGAACAATGGTGTGCCGGTTGGGCCGGGGCGAGGCTCGGGCGCAGGGTCAATTGTAGCTTATGCGCTGGGCATCACTGATCTGGATCCACTTAAATATGACCTGCTGTTTGAGCGCTTCCTGAACCCGGAAAGGGTTTCCATGCCTGATTTCGACGTCGACTTCTGCATGGAGGGGCGTGACCGTGTGATTCAGCACGTTGCTGAACTATACGGGAAGGACGCAGTGTCCCAGATTATCACTTTCGGAACCATGGCTGCCAAAGCTGTAGTACGAGACGTGGCACGTGTGCAGGGTAAATCCTATGGTCTGGCGGACAAGTTATCCAAACTGATTCCATTTGAAGTCGGTATGACGCTTACCAAGGCTATGGAACAGGAAGAAGCCCTGCGCGAATTTGTCGAAGGTGACGAAGACGCCCAGGAAATTATGGAGATGGCGTTTAAACTCGAAGGTATCACGCGCAATGTTGGCAAACATGCCGGTGGCGTGGTGATTGCGCCAACGGTGCTGACTGACTTCTCACCGCTTTACTGTGACGAGAACGGCGACGGTCTGGTCACTCAGTTCGACAAGAACGATGTGGAAACCGCCGGGCTGGTCAAGTTTGACTTTCTTGGTCTTCGAACGCTGACCATTATTGACTGGGCAATCAAGATGATTAACGCCCAGGAGCCTGACCGTCACAACAATCCTCTCGATATTACAGCCATCCCACTGGATGATGCCCGGGTGTATCAGCTGCTGCAGCGGGGCGATACCACTGCAGTGTTTCAGCTGGAATCCAGAGGGATGAAGGAATTGATTCGTCGCCAGTTGCCCAGCTGTTTTGAAGATATCGTGGCATTGGTGGCCTTGTTCCGTCCTGGCCCGCTGCAGTCGGGAATGGTGGATGATTTTATTAACCGTAAACATGGTCGTGCGGATGTTGCTTATCCACACCCTGACCTGGAGCCGGTATTGAAGAACACCTATGGTGTGATTCTTTATCAGGAACAGGTGATGCAGATTGCCCAGGTGCTTGCCAATTACAGCCTGGGTGAAGCGGATATGCTGCGCCGTGCGATGGGCAAAAAGAAACCGGAAGAAATGGAGAAACAACGCTCCATTTTCCTCGAGGGTGCGGCTGCCAATGGGCTGGATGCGGATCTGGCTGGATCCATTTTCGACCTGATGGAAAAATTTGCCGGCTACGGTTTTAACAAGTCACACTCGGCGGCTTACGCGCTGGTATCCTATCAGACTGCCTGGCTGAAGCAGCATTACCCGGCCTATTTCATGGCGGCGGTGTTGTCGGCCGATATGCAGAACACCGACAAGGTGGTTACCCTGATTGAAGAATGCCGGTCAATGGAGCTGCCACTTGTCGAGCCCAGCGTGAATATTGGCGCCTACAATTTTACCGTCAATGACAAGGGCGAAGTGGTTTATGGCCTTGGTGCGATCAAAGGCCTGGGGGAGGGCCCGATCAACGCCATTATTGAAGCGCGTAATGCAGGGGGTGCGTTCACGTCATTGCTCGACTTCTGCCAGCGGGTGGACCTGAAGACGGTCAATAAACGTGCTTTGGAGGCCATGGTTAAAGCAGGCGCCATGGATTGCCTGGTGGATGCCGATGCAGATACAGCGCGTGCACGGTTGTTTGCCTCAATCGCCGACACTGTTCAGGCAGCGGAGCAGAGCAGCCGCAATCAGGCCGCCGGCGTGATGGATATGTTTGGTGATATTGCACCTGTCACTGAATCCTCTGATGCAGCAGCGCTCAAACCAGCCCGGCCTTGGAGCCAGCAGCAACGTCTTCGCGAGGAGAAGGAAACCCTGGGCCTGTATCTGAGCGGTCACCCCATCGATGAATATCTGCCCGAATTGTCACGTCTGACCAGGGACCGGATCGCCAATCTTCGGCCGGAACGAGAAGCTCAGTGGGTTGCTGGCCTGGTAGTCGGTATGCGCACAATGCGCAGTCAACGCGGCGACCTGATTGCATTTATCACGCTTGACGACCGAAGCGGGCGATTCGAAGTGTCACTGTTTGCAAAAGAGTACGAGCAATATCGTGATCTTCTGCAGAAAGACGCCATCCTGCTGGTTGAGTGCCAGGTGTCCATGGACGATTTCAGTGGTGGCATGCGTGGCCGCACACGGCAGGTACTGAGTCTGACACAGGCCCGGCAGAAGTTTGCCCGTGCGCTTGAGCTGACACTGAGCGCCGACCGGCTGCACCCCGACTTCAGCAAGCGGCTGGCGGCGTGCCTTGATCCTTATCGCCGGCCATTACCGGTCACCGGGACGGATCCTGACGAGAACGCAGAACCAGTGCTGAAGCCTTGCCGGGTGCGCATATGCTATCGGCGACCGGACGTGGATGGGTGGTTACAGCTGGGTGATGACTGGTGTGTGCTGCCAGAGCAGGACCTGCTGCAGGAGCTGGGTGAAATGTTTGGTCGTGAGTCAGTTGCTGTCGCTTACGGGCACTGATGCCAGTGCGGCTGGACAGGCCGAAAGCTGGCTGTCAGAAAGGAGATATGGGTCTGAATGACAGGACGGGACAGGGTGGCGTGATATTTGTTATCATCCGATCCTATAATGTCTTACAAAGGCTGATTTAACGCGACTATGAATCCCAATTATCTAGATTTTGAGCAACCGATTGCCGATCTTGAAGTCAAGATCAATGAACTGCGCCTTGTCAGTGATGACAATGAGTTGAATATCGGTGAAGAAATTCAGAAGCTGCAGGAAAAAAGCACCAAGCTGACAGAGAAAATCTACGCAAACCTGACGCCCTGGCAGATTTCCCAGGTTGCTCGTCACCCTCTGCGCCCTTATACACTGGACTACATCCAGCATATATTCACCGACTTTGATGAGCTGCATGGTGATCGGCTGTTTGCTGATGACCAGGCATTAGTGGGCGGTGTGGCGCGACTGGATGGCAAGCCTGTCATGGTTATTGGGCACCAGAAAGGCCGCGGGACCAAGGAGAAGGTGCGACACAATTTTGGTATGCCGCGCCCCGAGGGCTACCGCAAGGCGCGACGATTGATAGAAATGGCAGAGCGTTTCAGGCTGCCAGTGCTCAGCTTTATCGATACGCCCGGGGCTTATCCCGGTATTGATGCTGAGGAGCGCGGCATTAATGAGGCGATTGCTGAAAACATGGCGATGATGTCGCGTGTCAGAACGCCGCTGATTGCCACCGTCACTGGTGAAGCAAATTCCGGGGGGGCGATCGCTATTGGCATCGCTGACCACCTGAATATGCTGCAGTACTCAACCTACACCGTCATTACCCCGGAAGGCTGCGCCACGATTCTCTGGAAATCAGCTGAACACGCACCTGATGCCGCTGAGGCAATGGGTGTGACATCCAAACGACTTGAGGAACTGGGCATCGTTGACAGCACAATTCCGGAACCGCTGGGTGGTGCTCACCGGGACATAAAAACCATGGCTGAGAACATCAAGGCATCACTGGTGGATCAGGTTGAACGTCTGCAGAACATGGAGATAGACAACCTCATCGAACGCCGTTATCGACGTCTGATGAGTTACGGAATCACTCGCTGAGCCCCGGCTCTGATTGCTGTTTTTGCGGTCCGCAGGAGCGCGTCACGTGAATTTGCAGCAAAGACTTCTCGACTCTATCGATGAATTACAGCGCCAGTTGCCGCGTAAGCGGCAGCTGGTGCTTGCTTTTAGTGGTGGACGGGACTCTACCGTATTGCTGCATCTGCTCTGGCAGTTGGGGGCTCAACTGCCTCTTGGGCTGCGTGCCGTCCATGCTAACCATGGACTGTCGCCCAATGCTGACGACTGGCAGCGGCATTGCGAAACGCAGTGCAGGGATAGGGCGATACCATTGCAGGTCTGCAGACTGGAACTGGGCCCCGATGATACCGGCAGTATTGAGATGCGCGCGCGTCAGGCCCGCTACCAGGCCTTTTCGGAGATTCTGGGCAGTGATGAGGTTCTTTTAACGGCGCATCATCTGGACGACCAGGCAGAAACCGTTCTTTTGCAATTGATGCGAGGCAGTGGTCCGCGAGGTCTGGCGGGTATACCCAGGTGTCGTGAATTGGGTGACGGGCATATCTGGCGACCACTGCTGGACCTGGGCGCAGAGCAGCTGGCCGAATTTGCCAGCGACCAGTCACTCAACTGGGTGACCGACGAGAGCAATCAGGATGTTGACATTCGACGCAATCACTTGCGTCTGGAAGTAGCGCCGAAACTCGCGGAGAAGTGGCCAGCCTGGCGGCAGCGGCTTGGTGCCGCAGCAGAGGTTCAGCGCGAAGCTGATGAGTTGCTGCAGGAACTGGCTGAAACCTTGCTGGAAGAGGTTCGTGGTCCGGACCCGAATGTACTGAGACTGGAATCCTTGTTGAGCCTGTCGTCGCACCGGCAACGGCTGGTTCTGCGTCAGTGGTTATGGTTGCAGACAGGCGACTGGCCGTCCCGGACATTGCTGCTGACATTGCAGGCAGAGTTGTTGCTGGTGGCCGAAGACGCGCAGCCTGTGGTGCGCTGGCAGGGCTTTGAATTGCGTCGTTATGACGGGCTTTTGTACCTGATCAGACAGAGCCTTGTACCATCTGCGCTACCCGCAGCTGGTCAGTCCTGGCCAACTGAGCAGGACAGTGTGCAACTGCCTGGTAATGGTGTGCTGATAAAGGTGCCCGTTTTGCGGGGTGGTCTGTACTGGCCGGCTCAGGCATCAGTGCAGATTACTTACCGACAGGGAGGTGAGCAGGCCAAATTGCCGGGCAGGCCACGCAAGTCGTTAAAAAAGGTGCTGAATGAGGCACGTATCCAGCCATGGCTGCGTGACCGGACACCGCTGCTGTGGATAGACGGGCAGCTTGCATGGGTTGCTGGCGTAGGCCCCTGCGAGGGCTTTCAGGCCGACAACAGTGGTGCAGGGTTTCTCCCGCAATGGATTGGTGGCACGTCATAAGCCAATCGGAACAATTGTAATGAAGCAGAGAATTCGTTTGTCGATGGGGGGCGGTTCTGGTAATCTGTAGCCCCATCAATGATTAAGGATGGGGCGTTAATGACGCGATATATTTTCATTACCGGCGGGGTGGTTTCCTCGCTCGGCAAAGGCATCACCTCGGCATCTCTTGGCGCGATTCTCGAAGCGCGCGGACTCAAAGTGACCATGCTCAAACTCGATCCATATATCAATGTGGATCCGGGGACCATGAGCCCGTTCCAGCATGGCGAAGTATTTGTAACCGAAGATGGCGCGGAGACCGACCTCGATCTCGGACATTACGAACGCTTCATTCGTACGACCATGTCTGCGCGCAACAACTTCACCACCGGTCGCGTTTACGAAGAAGTCATTCGACGTGAGCGCCGCGGAGATTATCTGGGTGCCACGATTCAGGTTATTCCGCATATAACCGATGAGATCAAACGGCGGGTCGTTGAAGGTGCAGCAGGTGCCGACATCGCTCTGGTAGAGATTGGTGGCACCGTCGGTGACATCGAATCGCAGCCATTTCTTGAAGCCGTACGACAGATGCGCGTCGAACTCGGTTCCCAGCATGCATTGTTCATGCATTTGACGCTGGTACCCTATATTGCGACGGCCGGTGAAACCAAAACCAAACCGACACAACACTCTGTAAAAGAGCTGCGCTCGATAGGTATTCAGCCCGATGTTCTGATCTGTCGCTCTGAACAGGAAATCGCAGAGTCGGCGCGCCGCAAGATTGCGCTGTTCACCAACGTTGATCTGCCTGCGGTGGTTTCCCTGCCGGATACCGATACCATTTACCGTGTTCCTTCTCTGCTTAGAAATGCTGAACTTGATGACATCATTGTTGGCAAGTTCGGGCTGGATTGCCCGCCGGCAGATCTGCGTGAGTGGGATCGTGTTGTGGACGCCAAGCTGAACCCGGACCAGGAAGTGACCATTGCCATCGTCGGCAAGTACATGGAACTACTGGACGCCTACAAGTCCCTGATCGAAGCGATCAGTCACGCAGGCATACAGACCCGCACCAAGGTCAACATTCGTTATATTGATTCCAGTGACATCAAAGTCCACGGCACAGGAATGCTGGAAGGCGCACATGCGATCCTGGTACCCGGCGGGTTTGGCCTGCGCGGTGTAGAAGGGAAAATTGCTACGGTACAGTACGCACGCGAGAACAAGATTCCCTATCTGGGGATCTGTCTGGGCATGCAGGTGGCCGTGATCGAGTATGCCCGCAACAAGGCGGGTCTGACTGATGCGCACAGCACCGAGTTCAAGACCGATTGTAAAGACCCGGTGGTTGCACTGATCAGTGAGTGGACAACAGCAGAAGGTGACGTTGAAAAACGTGATGAGAATTCTGATCTTGGTGGCACCATGCGACTGGGTGGCCAGCAGTGTCGCCTGCAGGAAACCTCGACGGCATATGGCTGTTACAACAAGGATGTCATTGTTGAGCGTCACCGTCACCGTTATGAATTCAACAACAACTATGCTGACGTACTGCAGCAGAATGGCCTGATTATCGCAGGTCGCTCCATGGATGGTGAACTGGTTGAGGTTATTGAGGTCCCAGATCACCCGTGGTTCGTTGCCTGCCAGTTCCATCCCGAGTTCACCTCTACACCTAGAGATGGTCACCCATTGTTTACTGGCTTCATAAAAGCCGCCCTGGTCCATCAGGCGAGCCAGCAATGACAGCAGAGACCAGCAATATTCATCTCAGGCTCAGCGACAGTATTGTGTTCGGCAATGATCTGCCGTTTGTACTCGTTGGTGGTATGAACGTGCTGGAGTCGCATGCTTTAGCGATGGAAGTGGCAGAGCAGTATGTTGATGTCTGCTCGCGCCTCAATATTCCCTATGTGTTCAAGGCATCCTTTGACAAGGCGAATCGCTCATCAATTCATTCCTATCGTGGTCCTGGTCTGGAGAACGGCTTGAAAATTCTTCAGGACATCAAGACCCGATTCAAGGTACCAGTTCTCACTGATGTGCATGAGCCTGGTCAGGCCGCCCCTGTGGCAATGGTTGCGGATATCATTCAATTGCCAGCGTTTCTCTCACGGCAGACAGACCTGGTAATGGCAATGGCGCGTACCGATGCCGTCATCAATATCAAGAAAGCTCAGTTTCTTGCACCTCAGGAGATGCGTCACATTCTGACGAAGTTTGAAGAGGCCGGTAATCGTAAATTGATGTTGTGTGAAAGGGGCTCCAGTTTCGGATACAACAACCTCGTCGTCGATATGCTGGGTTTCTCGGTAATGAAGAAATTTCGCTATCCGGTCATGTTCGACGTTACCCATTCGCTGCAGCGCCCAGGTGGACTCAGCGCCAGCGCGGATGGTCGTCGTGCTGATGTTACACAACTGGCGCGTGCTGGCATGAGCCAGGGCCTGTCCGCGCTGTTTCTGGAGGCGCACCCGGATCCGGACAAGGCATTATGTGACGGCCCCTGTGCACTGCCGCTCGACAAGCTGGAACCCTTCCTGCGTCAGATGAAGGCAGTGGACGACCTGGTCAAGCAGTTCCCGGAAATTGATACAAACTAACGGAAATACCGAATACCTTACCTATAGAATGGACAGGAAATAATATGGCAATTATTAAAGACATCTGCGCACGTGAAGTGCTGGATTCACGTGGCAACCCTACAGTGGAAGCCGATGTAACACTGGACAATGGCATTGTCGGTACAGCCTGCGCGCCATCAGGTGCCTCAACCGGTTCACGTGAGGCACTGGAACTGCGTGACAAGGATGCTGGTCGATACCTTGGCAAGGGCGTGCTAAAGGCGGTAGGAAACGTCAACAAGCAGATTCGGGATGCGCTGCTGGGACACGATGCCCAGGATCAGGCTGCCATCGACAAGATCATGATCGACCTGGACGGCACGCCGAACAAAGCCAATCTAGGTGCCAATGCCATTCTTGCGGTCTCGCTGGCTGCTGCCAAAGCGGCCGCACAAGCCAACAAAATGCCGCTTTACGCCTGGATCGCACAACTCAATGGCTCAAGCGACAGCATGAGTCTGCCGGTGCCAATGATGAATATTATCAACGGTGGCGAGCACGCAGACAATAACGTGGACATCCAGGAGTTCATGGTTCAGCCTGTTGGTGCACCAAGTTTTGCTGAGGCACTGCGTTATGGTGCCGAGATTTTTCACAGCCTAAAGTCGGTGCTGAAGTCTCAGGGGCTTAATACAGCCGTGGGCGACGAGGGCGGTTTTGCGCCAAACCTGCCATCCAATGCAGCGGCACTGGATGCCATCATGCAGGCGGTGGAAAAGACCGGTCTGAAGATGGGTTCTGATATCCGACTGGCACTGGACTGCGCCTCATCCGAGTTCTATCGTGACGGTAAATACGTCCTGAAAGGCGAGAATGCCAGTTTTGATGCGACCGGATTTGCCGACTATCTTGCCAAACTTGCCAGGGACTACAACATTCTGTCGATTGAAGACGGCATGGACGAAAGTGACTGGGACGGCTGGGCCGTGCTGACCCGCAAGGTTGGGGACAAGGTACAACTGGTCGGTGACGACCTGTTTGTAACCAACACCGAAATTCTGTCACGTGGTATTGAGCAGGGTATTGCCAACTCAATCCTGATCAAGTTCAATCAGATCGGCAGTCTGACTGAAACACTGGCAGCGATTCGGATGGCCCGCAAGGCCGGCTATACTGCCGTGATTTCCCACCGTTCAGGTGAAACAGAAGACACCACCATTGCGGACCTGGCAGTAGCCACAGGCGCAGGGCAGATCAAGACTGGTTCTCTGTGTCGCTCCGACCGTGTGGCGAAGTACAACCAGTTGCTGCGCATTGAACAGCAACTCGGTAGCAAGGCGATTTATCGGGGTATTCAGGAGTTCGATCACGTAAATTGATGAGGTCGATATGAAGGTCATCGTTTCCGGCCTGGTTGTGGTATTGCTGCTGCTTCAGTGGCGATTATGGATAGGAGAAGGCGGGGTGCGCGATTTGCGCCTGCTGGAGGAACAGCTTGCTGCCCAGCAGGCTGAGAACTCGGCTCTTCGTCAACGCAACCAGCTGCTGGAACGTGAAGTTCTTGACCTTAAAAATGGCCTGGATGCAATCGAAGAGCGTGCCCGGAGTGATCTGGGCATGGTCGGTGAAGACGAAACTTTTTACATGTTGATTGAATAAACCATGTCGATCCATGCCCTGGTAGCAGCGGCAGGCCTGGGAAGTCGGATGGGGGCGCAGATCCCCAAACAATATCTCCTCCTCCAGGGTAAAACCGTTCTTGAACACAGTCTCTTGCGCATGGCTTCGACCGAAGGCCTGTCGAGCCTGCAGCTGGTGCTGTCATCAGACGATGCTACGGGGCGCAGCATAGCCGATTCCCTCGCATCGAGAATTAAAACCCCTATTCATATCAGCCAGGGTGGCAGCGAGCGCTGGCAAAGCGTTCTGTCAGGTCTGTGCGATATCGCGGCGCGTTCCAGTGGGGATGACTGGGTGCTGGTCCATGACGCTGCACGGCCTTGCGTCCGGACAACGGATGTCAATCGTCTGATTGAAGCCTGCCTGACAGATCACGCGCCAGGCGGACTGCTGGCAACGGTCGTCTCTGACACATTGAAGAAAGCTCAAGATACTGTCGGAGGCGCCGGAGAGAAGATTGCCTGTGTTGCTAATACGGTCGATCGGCGTGAAATGTGGGCAGCATGTACACCACAATTGTTTCGGGTAGCGGATTTGATAGCGGCACTGCAGCAGAGTGAGTCCCGCGGTGAGCTTATCACTGATGAATCATCTGCCATGGAGCTTGCAGGCCTTAAGCCGGTTCTTGTTCCCTGCAGTAAAGACAATATCAAAATTACCTACCCCGAAGACCTGGTGTTGGCCGAGCTGATTCTGCAGGCGCAGGCCATTACAGCTGGTCAAAAGACAGTCAAAGACAGGAATTGATGAATGTCGGTATTTAGCAATATACGAGTCGGTCACGGCTACGATGCACACAGGTTTGCCGAACCACATGACGGAAGACCCTTAATGATTGGTGGCGTACAGGTGCCGCATGACAGGGGCCTGCTGGCACACTCCGACGGTGACGTACTGTTGCACGCTGTCTGTGATGCCATTCTTGGCGCTATTGGCAAAGGTGATATTGGTCGACATTTTCCGGACAATGATGAGTCTTTCCGCAACGCCGATAGTCGACGGCTGCTATCATCTGTTTTCCAGATGGCGCGCGAGGATGGCTGGCAACTGGTCAACCTCGACTCTACAATTCTTGCGCAGACGCCCAGAATGGCCGCGTCCATACCCGGCATGTGTGAGGTCATTGCCGGGCTGCTGGAATTGCCTGTCAGTGCGGTCAATGTCAAGGCCTCAACTACTGAGGGTATGGGGTTTGTAGGTCGCCGAGAGGGTATCGAGGCATACGCAGTGGTTTTGCTTGCCCGTGACTGATCTTCACAACGAACAGGCCGAGGGCGTTGTTACTGAGGCGGAACAGGCAGATCTCATTGCATTGATGGCGCGGTTGCCTCATGCGCTGGGCGCAACAGAGGTAACAGGTGTCTTTAAAAAGACACCAGGCGATTTTGTTGTCGATGAAGTGCTTGGATTCAATTGCACCGGGCAGGGCGAACATGTCTGGGTGCAGGTACAAAAAACGATGCTGACAACCCTTGATGTTGCCCAGCGCATAACCGAAGTTACCGGTGTGCCGTTAAAGCGAATCAGCTACTCCGGGCTAAAAGACAAGCAAGGAGTGTGCAGCCAGTGGTTCAGCATTCACGATAAATCCTTGTCCGAGTCCATTATTCAAGAACTGGACAGCGATAACCTGAAAATTCTTGCTGTCAGCCGCAATAGCCGCAAACTGCGCCGCGGTAGTCATGGGGCGAATCATTTTCGGCTGCGACTGACAGGCCTCCGGTCAAAATGCGGAACAGATTCTTCGCCCGAGTTGTTATTGTCCAGCCGCCTGCAAAGCATTGCCAGTCAGGGTGTTCCCAACTATTTTGGTGAACAGCGTTTTGGTTTCGACAATATAGAAAATGCATTTGCCTATCTTGATACTTTGGCAAAGCGTTCTGAAGAAAATCGGGTTCCCCGGGCTTCACGAACACAACGCAGCATGTGGCTTTCCGCTGCAAGATCCTCTCTGTTCAACGCGGTATTGGCCGCGCGCGTCCAGCAGGGCAACTGGGATTCGCTGCTCGATGGTGATGTGATGAATCTCGACGGGACCGGCAGCGTTTTCCTGGCTGATAGCGAAGATCCGGCCTTGCCTGAACGACTGTCTCGCATGGATATCCATCCTACCGGACCACTGTGGGGAAAGGGAGCATTGCGCAGCCTGGGTGGAACCAGGGCTCTGGAGCAGGCATGCTGTCTGCGCTGGCCGACACTGTGCCATGGTCTCGAGAGAGCAGGCCTGGAACAGCAAAGGCGTAGCTTGCGCTTGCCGGTCAAGCGTTTACACTATCGCTTTTTTGACAGCGACCAGTTGGAGCTGAGTTTTGAACTTCCCGCGGGTTGTTTTGCAACAGCGGTGCTGCACGAACTGCTCGACTATAGTCAGGCGTAAAGAACCAACAACATTTTTGCAGGTAAGCAGTGAATACCATAAATCTCGCCGGAATTGGCATGACATCACAACGTACCAGGGAACGCATGATTGCGTCTCTGCTGGATCGCGGTATCAAGAACTGGGCGGTACTGGATGTCATGCGAACGACGCCGCGACATATATTTCTGGATGAAGCACTGGCTCACCGGGCCTACGAAGATACTGCACTGCCAATTGGTTACAACCAGACCATATCGCAACCTTACGTAGTGGCCAGAATGACCGAAGCCGTATTGGCTGGCCGCGCCAGTGATGGCAGTAAATTGCCGCGTGTACTGGAGGTCGGAACAGGCTGTGGGTATCAGACAGCCATCCTTGCGCAACTGGCAGATCGTGTCTGGACAGTCGAGAGAATTCAGCCGCTGCTGGATAAAGCCAGAAAAAATCTTGGCTTGCTGAAGATCAGGAATGTACGCAGCAAACATGATGATGGCAGCCTGGGCTGGCCTGAGCATGGCCCCTTTGATGCTATCGTGGCTGCCGCTGCCCCTCAGCATGTACCTGCCGAGCTGCTTGAGCAGCTGGCTGACGGTGGACGACTGGTGATACCAGTAGGGCGTGAAAAAGGCAGCCAGGAGCTGCGTCTGATTCAGCGACAGGGTGATGAGTTTCACACTCAGGTGCTGGAAGCCGTTAATTTCGTCCCACTTTATATTGGACAGGTTCAGTACTGAATGTCGTTCCCCAGAGAAACCAGTGCCAGGGCCAGATTGTCGGTATTTCTGAAAGGAATGGCGATGGGAGTTGCCGACGCTGTACCGGGCGTATCGGGTGGCACCATCGCGGTAATCACCGGGATCTATGAGCAGCTGGTAAACGCCCTGCGTCGCTGCAATCCGGTGGCGCTCAGCCTGCTCTGGAAGCAGGGGCCGCGAGCACTTTGGACTCACATCGATGGAGCGTTTCTGTTGTCGCTGGGACTGGGCATTCTTGGCAGTCTGCTGTTGATGGCAAATCTGGTGCTTTATCTGCTGGAACATCACTTTATGTTGGTGATGGCTTTTTTCATGGGACTGGTCCTGGCCTCATCCTGGCTGCTGAACAAGCAGGTGGGTATGTGGTCGATGATAAAAGTCCTGTTGTTCTGTCTGGGTTTCGCAGTGACAGGGCTGACGGCGCTGCTTAATCCAGCAGCGGGCAGCGATTCGCTGGTATATATTTTTTTCAGTGGTCTGATTGCCATCTGTGCCATGATACTGCCGGGCATCTCGGGTGCCTTCATTCTGCTGTTGCTGGGCGTTTATGAGTATGTGCTGGATGCACTGCGTGACTTCAACCTGCCGGTAATCGCTGTTTTTGCTGCCGGCTGTGCAATTGGACTATTGTCCTTCTCGCATGTGCTGTCTTTGACTTTCTACTATTATCGCGAACAGACTTATGCAGTCCTGACGGGTATGCTGGCAGCTTCGCTGATCGTTTTGTGGCCTGGCAATGAGCTTGTTGCGAGCGCTGGCGTAAGCGGGCAGCTGCTTGCTGTGGCCCTGTCAGGGCTTGGTGCGGCTGTCATTGTGTTGTTTGCCCGCTACACTCAACGCGCATAAACAATAACTCGCGCGCATAATAAAATACCGTCAAAATACACACAGTGCCGTAAACAGACGGCCTCAACAGCTTCCATCGCAGTGAGTCTGCAGGAGAGTGGTATGTCGTACATCGGAGTTGCCCAGGGGGCGCGCCAGCGTGGCTGGTTGCAGTGGAGCCTGGCGGGAGCACTTTCATTCCTGGTGGCATGCAGCAGCAGCTATGAAGCGCCTGTCGATGACAGAAGTAACAACCTTGAGCGTCAGCGCGCGGAAATCCTCAGCAGCGGCCAGAGTGGCAGCGGCGTTGCACGGAATCCCGCAACGGCTTCGCCAGCCCCGCAGAGCGCCAGCACCAGTCAGGGGCAGGTGGGCTCGGCTGCCACTGTGGTTCGCCCGGTTGCCATTGGCGGTGGTGTAAGGAGGGTTTCAAGCGATACTTCGACGGCGGGCAGTTCATCTTCTCAGAGCCCTTCGGCCCCATCGCCGGCGCCACTGTCCTCATCGAATGTGCAGAGTTCCACGCCGGTTCAGCAGCAGTCAGTTAGCTCAGCTGCCGACCGAGCGGCAGCTGCAAATCAGAGCCCGACTCCTGGCGCAGTGCATGTTGTAGCGCGTGGCGACACTCTTTACTCAATAGCCTGGACCCATAATCTCGATGTCAGAACCGTTGCCCTGGTAAATAACCTTAATCCGCCCTATACCATTTTTCCTGGTCAGCGGCTGATCGTCAGTGACCAGGCAATAGCCAGCTCTGCTTTGTCGAACATGCCAGACATTCCAGCATCACCTGCTGGTGAGAATATTGCCAGCTCGGAAGGTCAGCGCCCCAGCGAATCTGTTGCGGCCAGGCGCACCGGAAGCATCAACACCAGAACTCTGGATGGGGTTCAATGGCAATGGCCTGCAGATGGTCGTCTGTTAAGTACCTTCTCTGACACCCAGGCGCGCCGTGGTATCAACATCGCTGGTGCCCGGGGGAATCCAGTATACGCCGCTGCTGATGGTGATGTTGTGTATGCCGGGCAGGGTATCCAGGGTGCCGGTAATCTGGTCATCCTGCGTCACAGTGCGCGTCACCTGAGCGCCTATATGTACAACAGTCGCGTTCTGGTGGGTGAGGGCGACAGTGTGCGTGGTGGCGATAAAATAGCAGAGATTGGCACTGGCCCGGATGGACGCGATCTGCTGCATTTCGAGGTTCGTGTCGATGGTAAACCCAGTGACCCCACCGGTTTTCTTCCTTCGCGATAGAAGAAGCAGCGTATTTCTTGTTTTGTGAGATTGCGCACAATTTAAACCGGCTGATCCAGTATTGTGTCGCTCCGGCCTTGCGCCGATCCTCTCGTGTGATAGCTTAACGATCGTTCGTTTAACAATCGATCGTTTAAGAGCGCGGTCTTGTAAAGATGCTATCAGGGGGAAAACAAGGTAATGGAATATCGTTCTGCGGCATTGGATGCCGAATCCGCTTACATTCGTGAAGTCACTCCAATCAATCTGCTTAGCTACGACGATGAGGTCAAACTGGCGCGTGCTGCACGTCAGGGGGACATGTTCAGTCGCGGGGAAATGATCCGCCACAATCTCAGGCTGGTGCTGAGTGTTGCGCGCAAATACCGCAGCCGCGGCCTGGCGTTCCTGGATCTGGTGGAAGAGGGTAATCTTGGCCTGATTCGGGCTGTCGACAAATATGATCCGGAGCGAGGCTACCGTTTCTCTACTTATGCAACCTGGTGGATCAAGCAGAACGTGGAGAGAGGGATCATGAACTACGCGCGCAATGTGCGTCTGCCTGTGCATATCATCAAGGAAATCAGTCTGTGTCTCAGGACAGAGCGCGAACTTGGCGCAGAGCTTGGGCGTCAGCCACGTCGCGCCGAGTTGGCTGAGGCGCTATGCAAACCGCTGGCACAGTTGGATGCACTGCTTGACTGTCATGAATCGAGCTTCGACTCAACAGAGTGTCCCCCAGATCCTGACGAAGTGGCGAGCGATGATATTGATGCGGCAAATTCCGCTGATCCGATGGAAAGACTGCATGCCAGTACCCGTCAGCTGACCCTGCATCGTTGGCTGGCGGCGCTAGCTGAGCGACAACGTGAGGTGATCATCCGCCGTTTCGGTTTGCTGGGCCATCAGGCCGATACGCTTGAGAACGTCGGCAGGGAAGTGGGTTTGACGCGCGAACGTGTCAGGCAGCTGCAGCTGGAGGCGATCCGACGCCTGCGTAGCATGGCGAGTTCGGAAGGATGTGATATTTCGGTATTTTTTTGATGTTGCGGCGGCTGTTCAGCGCCTGTTGATCCAGGCGCTGGAAAGCCGGCAGTCAGGCGGATTTACTTGACCAGGTGCTCAATCTTTCCTGGGACGCCATTCCACTTTTCGGCTTCTTCCATCGGTGGCTTCATCTGGGTGATGTTGGGCCATTTTTCTGCCAGTTCCGCATTCAGTTCCAGAAACTGCTTCTGGTCGTCTGGTAGCTCGTCTTCAGCGAATATGGCATCTACTGGACATTCTGGCTCACACAGCGCGCAATCGATGCACTCATCCGGGTGAATGACCAGGAAATTAGGGCCTTCATAGAAGCAGTCCACTGGGCAGACTTCCACGCAATCTGTGTGTTTGCAGTTAATGCAGTTTTCGCCGACTACAAATGTCATGTTGTATTCCAGTCCTGTTGAATCGGTGCAGCGTCAAAAGTGAAGCGGCATTATAAGTCACCTGGGGCGTCCGGGCCAAGGAGGGTTTTCATGTTCCCGGCAGCTGCTTCTTCAGACGATAGATCAGCTCCAGTGCCTGCCTCGGTGTCAGCGCGTCCGGATCTGCGGCCGACAGCAGTTCCAGGGCCGGGTGATGCTGCGGTGCAAAAAGATCATTCTGTGCCGGGTTTTTGCTGGCGGCAGCCTGTGTTTGGCGCTTCCCACTGGGAGGGCTGTTGTCGGCTGCGTCCATGACGGCATCCTTGGAACGCAGCGCCTGCTGTTCGAGCTCATGCAGCTTGTGGTGGGCCCGCTGGATCACTTCTGCGGGAATACCTGCCAGTTGCGCCACCTGCAGACCGTAACTCTGATTGGCTGGTCCCGGTTTGACGCTGTGCATGAAGACGATGCCGTTGGCGTGTTCGGTAGCGTCCAGGTGAACGTTACCGATGGCCGGGTACTGATCAGCCAGCACAGTCAGCTCAAAATAGTGCGTCGCGAACAGTGTCATTGCCCGTAACTGTTCAGCGATGTATACGGCGCTGGCCCAGGCCAGCGACAGCCCGTCAAAGGTGCTGGTGCCGCGTCCCACCTCGTCCATCAACACCAGGCTCTGCGCTGTGGCGTTGTGCAGAATGTTTGCGGTCTCTGTCATTTCCACCATGAAGGTGGAGCGCCCGCCCGCCAGGTCGTCAGACGAACCAATGCGCGTAAAGATGCGATCAACGGGTCCAATGCGCGCTGCTCTGGCTGGCACATGACTGCCGCAATATGCCAGCAGCACGATCAGTGCTGTCTGGCGCATATAGGTCGATTTACCACCCATGTTAGGTCCGGTAATGATGAGCATGTCGTGCGATTCACCCAGTGAGGTGTCATTGGCGACAAATTGGGTTTCAAGTACCTGTTCAACAACCGGGTGGCGTCCCTGTTCTATCGCAATCCCGCTTTCTTCGGTCAGTTGCGGTTGCGCCCAATCCAGATTCAGGGCGCGTTCGGCAAAATTGCACAGCACATCCAGCTCGGCCAGAGCCTGCGCGCTGTCCTGAAGTTCAGACAATTGCGTCGCTACCCGCTCAAGCAATTCGTCATAAAGTGCCTTCTCTCTCGCCAGGGCTTTGCTGTTGGCGCTCAGAACCTTGTCCTCAAAGGTTTTCAGCTCGGGTGTGATGAAACGCTCCGCATTCTTGAGCGTCTGCCTGCGCTGGAATTCAGCAGGCATTTCCGCTGCCTGGGATTTACTGACTTCAATGTAGTAACCGTGTACCCGGTTGTAACCGACTTTGAGGGTGCTGAGCCCGGTTCTCTGTTTTTCACGTACCTCCAGATCAACCAGGTACTGTCCGGCATTACTGCTAAGGGCCCGCAGCTCATCAAGTTCGGCGTCATAGCCCTCGGCGATGACTCCACCTTCGCGGATGACAACAGGGGGGTTATCAATGACTGCGCGCGTCAACAGTTCCGCCAGTTCGGGGAACTCCGCGATTGTTGTTTGCAGGTTTACCAACTGAGGCGTCTCTCGCTGCGCGAGGATCGGCCGCAGCTGTGCCTGCAGTTCTGGCAGTGCCGACAGTGCGTCACGCAGTCTGGCCAGGTCGCGGGGACGTGCTGATCGCAAAGCTACCCTGGCCAGGATTCGCTCAGTGTCGCCAATCTGCTTGAGAATCGGCTGCAGTGTCTCAAATCGATAATCCGCCAGCAGCTCCGCGACCGCCTGTTGACGTAGCTGAAGGCCATGCCGATCTCGGAGCGGCCTGTTGAGCCAGCGATTCAGCAATCGGCTAGCCATCGGTGACATGGTGCGATCCACTACCGACATCAGTGTGTTGGTGCTGCCGCCGCCGAGATTGCGATCGATTTCCAGGTTTCTGCGGCTTGCAGCGTCCAGTATCAGTGCATCGTCGGGCTGTTCAACGCTCAGACGCTGCATATGCGGCAGGCTGGATCGTTGCGTGTCTTTTGCATAGCCGAGCAGGGCGCCCGCCGCCTGAATGGCCAGTGGCAGGTGTTCACAGCCAAAGCCACGCAAGTCACGAGTCTGAAAATGGCTGGTCAGCAGCCGGTGACAGCTGTCGGCATCAAACTCCCAGACAGGGCGTCGGCGGGCGCCGGAACGCTGGGTCACAGCTGTCGGGAATTCGATAGCATCGTTGTAGAGGATTTCAGCTGGCCGGATTCGCTCAAGTTCCGCCAACAGGGACTCCTGGCTGCCAGCTTCGCAGACATGAAAGCGCCCGGCACTGATATCCATCCATGCCAGGCCGAAGTGCTCTGCGCCGCCATGATCCTGAACGCCTGTCACTGCCAGCAGCACGCAGTCGCTGCGTTCCTTCAACAATGCTTCGTCGCTGACGGTACCCGGTGTGACAATTCTGACGACCTGGCGCTCAACCGGGCCCTTTGAGGTGGCCGGGTCACCGATCTGCTCGCAGATAGCGACGGAGCGACCCAGTTCCACGAGTCTTGCCAGGTAGCGCTCTGCCGAATGATAGGGTACGCCGCACATCGGGATGGGTTTGCCGTTGGAATTGCCCCGGGCTGTCAGTGTGATGTCCAGAAGCTCCGCAGCCTGAGTGGCGTCATCGTAGAAAAGTTCGTAAAAATCGCCCATACGGTAGAACAGCAAATGATCTGGCTGCTGTGCCTTGATCCGCAAAAACTGCTGCATCATCGGCGTATGGGACTGTAGGTCTTTTTCTGAAATCACAGGAGCTGTTTGCTTGGGTTTGAGAGTCACGGGTACTGGTGCCAAAATTCTTTCAATCGGTATCTGCAGGCGTCGCTGTCGAATCACTGCATTCGCAAGCGGCACAGATTAGCAGACCTGAGAGGCATCGAACAGCGTTGGCTGCGGGCACTGCAAAGTGATGCGGCAGACCGCTTTATTGATGTTAGACTTCGGCGCATGGATAACGAAATCTACATGCTGGCTGAATCTATAGGCCGAGAACTTTCCCGACGTGGCCAGTCAGTTACCGTTGCCGAGTCCTGCACCGGTGGTGGCCTTGCTCACGCGCTGACGGATGTGCCCGGAAGTTCCGGCTGGTTTGGTCTTGGGCTGGTTACCTATGCCAACTCTGCCAAGCATCGTCTGCTGGAAGTGCCCCTGGAGTGCCTGGAAGGCGAACAGGCGCCGGGAGCTGTGAGCGAACCGACCGTGCGTCATATGGCGACGGGCGCCCTCAAGGCTTCTGCCGCAGATTTCGCGATCGCCACCAGTGGTATTGCCGGTCCCGGTGGTGGATCGGAGCGAAAACCAGTCGGCACTGTCTGGATAGCCTGGGCCTGCCGGGGCAGCAGAGACAATGTCGAGATGCGCACATCCTGCCAGGTCTATGATGGAGATCGTGAACAGATACGGCGACAGGCTGTGATTGCGGCGCTGGGTGGGCTGCTGGAATGGCTGCAGGAAGCTTAATTTTTAATACTACTGGTTGAATATACAGTATATGTCTGCTTTAATACCTGACAAGTCCGGTATTTAATTCTCAACAACTGATTTTAACAACAGGATACAAGCAATGGCTGATGCACAGAATCGAGATCCCAATAAGGAAAAAGCGCTGAGCGCCGCATTATCGCAAATCGAGCGGCAATTCGGCAAAGGCTCAATGATGCGTCTGGGGGACAAGGGACGTGAAGCAATCCCGGCCATTTCCACTGGTTCGCTGGGCCTCGATGTGGCGCTGGGTATCGGCGGTCTTCCCAGAGGACGCATCGTCGAGATTTACGGCCCGGAATCTTCGGGTAAGACGACACTGACGCTGCAGGTTATTGCTGAGTGTCAAAAGGCCGGAGGAACCTGTGCATTTATCGACGCTGAGCACGCACTGGACCCGATTTATGCGGGCAATCTGGGCGTTGATGTGGAGAATCTGCTGGTCAGCCAGCCCGACACTGGTGAACAGGCACTGGAAATCTGTGACATGGTTGTACGTTCCGGTGCGGTTGACGTTGTTGTTGTGGACTCGGTTGCGGCCCTGACGCCCAAGGCCGAGATCGAGGGTGAGATGGGTGACAGTCATATGGGACTGCAGGCGCGTCTGATGTCGCAGGCCCTTCGAAAAATGACTGCCAACATTAAGAATTCAAACACGCTGGTCATATTCATCAACCAGATCCGAATGAAAATTGGTGTCATGTTTGGTTCGCCTGAAACAACCACTGGTGGTAACGCTCTCAAATTCTATGCCTCGGTGCGCCTCGATATCCGCCGCATCGGCTCCATCAAGGAAGGCGATGAGGTTGTTGGTAACGAGACACGCGTGAAAGTGGTCAAAAACAAAGTGGCTCCGCCATTCCGTCAGACAGAGTTTCAGATCATGTACGGCAAGGGCATCTATCGTATGGGAGAGATTATCGACCTGGGTGTCAAACTCAACCTGCTCGACAAGTCAGGTGCGTGGTACGCTTACAATGGCGACAAGATCGGTCAGGGCAAGAAAAATGTCGCGGTCTATCTTGAAGAAAATCCTGCTTTGGCCACTGAGTTGGAAACCAAAATTCGCGCCCAGCTTCTTGGCGGAAATGCCCTGTTGAGCGGCAGCGATCAGGAGGAGTTGCAGGAAGCTGATGTCGACTGACGATCAGACCCGCAAGATTGCTGTGTCTTTACGCCGTCGCGCCATGGATTATCTGGCGCGACGGGAACACAGTGTAAGTGAACTTCGGCGCAAGCTTACTGA
The DNA here is from genome assembly GCF_021729085.1 of Pseudohongiella sp. O18. GTDB lineage: Bacteria > Pseudomonadota > Gammaproteobacteria > Pseudomonadales > Pseudohongiellaceae > Pseudohongiella. The sequence continues at coordinate 700,255 of NZ_JAJSAR010000002.1, forward strand.
AAAATTCCCCGAGACAGAAACACAGCTGCTGGAGTCAGTGTTGTCCACTCTTCAGGACGATGGTTTGCTTTCTGACCAACGATTCGCTGAGTCCTACGTGCGTGCCCGATTCAATAAAGGTTATGGGCCGCAGTATATTTTCTTGCATCTCAAAAATGCAGGAGTGCCGGATGAAATTAGTTCTCAGGAGCTGAGCATCGATGAAAATGAATGGGTAAAAAATCTGCAAAAAGCAGTCAATAAACGGTTCGGTAGCCCCTTACCGCAACCTGGCACCCTGGCCTGGGCAAAACTCGAGCGCTTTGCGCAGGCACGTGGCTTTCGCGGCAACCATCTACAGAAACTCAGATACCAGCAATCTGAGGGCGAAGTGTAGCAAGTCTGGCTAGCAGACGGTTCTGGGTGCCAATGTTGACACCTACAGTATCCATGGCAGCAATAAGATCCTCCACGACCGCATTGAACTCAGCTTCACTTATATTCATGCCAGTGTGAGTCTGCACCATTGAGTCCCCGGTGTAGACACAGGGGCCATTTGCAATCATGCAAAAATGTTCGATGATTTTCTCGCGGAATCTTTGCACGTTTGAATCGGCAAAGCGCGGAAATACGCGATCGTCGTATGCTATTTCCATGATGAACTCATCAGCAATCCGATCAATTGTCGGCTGGCCTCCCAGATCGTCATAGAGGGTTGCGTCAGATTGATTGCTGGCACACGCGGCCAGCGCTAATGCCGCCAGCAAAGTTGTCAGAAGCTGTGCATTGCGAGCCGCCCTGATACCGGTCGTCAGCAGTGACTGTGTGAATCGTCTCATAAGGTTGCCTGTACTGAAATGTAATACCCGCGTTGATCAGTAGCGCCAGCTATATCACCCAGATCGATCCAGGCTCCGGTCACCGACAGATGTTTATTGGGGAACCAGGCGATGAACAGGTCACGCGCATGATCCTCGTTCAATGCAGACAGGTAGTCGCCTTTTTGCCTGAACTCGCCACCGATGGCGATGCTGCGAGTGAGAAACATGGCGGCGGCAACTTCAGTTGTAAATTTGTTACCGCTGGCATCACCACCGTAGCCCAGAATGCCAAACTGATTCGACTCACCGTAACGGACATTCACGTTGAGCAGTGTGCTGCGGTTGGCAATACCGTCCAGCCAGACCTTACCGGCGCTGACAATGAAGTCGGTGCCAGCCGTATGTTCGGCCCCAACAGCTCGCGCCACCGCCTTGTCGCGAAGTTGGCCATGTTCAACGCCGATGGTAATCTGTGGAGCGTTGCCGTAAATGATGTCGCCGTGCAACTTGTATCTTGCAGATATCTTATCCTGGCGGATGTGGAGTCCGGCGGCTTCTATCTCGAAGTCGTGTTTGGCGTATGCAATCTCAACTCTGTCGTCGTAGTTGAAGGCACCACCGACCACATCCAGTGAATAGTCATCGACCGATGCCCGTGATTGAAAAATGTTGACTCCCTGCTGCCCGTCGCTCGCGTAGGTGCCCAGTGTAGCCCAAGGGGTAAGACCACCTCCCGAGGCGCCTGAAATGCTGCTCACGGCCCCAGTGCCTTTAATTTTTCCCTGCCTGCCAGCTGTTTCCAGTAACTGTGCCGAGGCTGTCATCGCAAAGCCAGCGCTCATGATGCCAAGCAGGGGCAGAAGCAGCCAGCGACCGGCGGCCTCTGAACGACCGGTTCGCAAATTGCGTTCTCCAGACAACATTGGCATCAGCTATTCTCCTCGCGAATGGCCCGGAAACCGAATACCTGAGATGGATCTCTTACATCCAGTTCAATGGTCAATTGGTTGTTGGAAGCGCCTGTGAGTGGAATCTCCTGCCGGTTTTCGGGTGTCTGCAGCCAGGGGTGCCATACATGGATGACATCGGCCCCGCTGTTATCCAGACTGATTCTGCCCAGCTCATCACTCTGGTAACGGTGCTGCCACTCAGAGACATAGACATAGGCGACCATGCTGTCGTGAATATTGCAGCCAAGCGTCGCAACTCCAGCCTGGTCAAACAGGATGGGATCTACCTCTTCGTCGGCGTACAGAGGTGTCGAGAATTGTCTTACATCCGAAAAAGAATAAACGTGGTGCCTTACGTTATCGCTGTTCGGAAATCTAACCTGTTGTCCACGCGCAATCAGCAAAACATTCGGCACAAAGGCACGGTTGACCTGGTCCATCACGCCAATCTCCTGCGGGACCGTCTCTATTCGGGAAACCTGCAGTTCGGCGATGACATCTTTGACGGGGTTGCCGTCGGTATCGATAAACACGATATTGAGTTGTGCATGGCTATAGGGGACGGCGGCCATCCAGAAGGAGATAACGAGTGCCAGAGGGTTTATGAGATTGCGTGCGTTGGGGCAAAATGCGGAGAAACAAGCCAGATACCGTCTTGTCATGATTAATTCCAGTTTGATTTCGTTCACAAAACGTGACTCCCCTACGATATAACAGGATAATGCATCGGGTAAATGCCCATAAGCCTTCCAAGTGGCAGTTCATGAGCCTGACCAGTATTCGTTCGCGATTGATATTGTTTCTCCTGGTACTGATACTGCCGGTTCTTGCCCTTATCTACTGGTTTGTCGAGCAGGAGAATCTTCGCTACACAGATAGAACCATCAACTCATACCTGAATATCGGCACTCAGGTGTTTGACTACAGTGTCGAATCCCATAAAAACACGCTGCTGACCATCAGTAATGCGCTCACGCGTGACTGGGGCTTCCGGAACGCCTTTGGTGCCGCAGACCCAATGACCATTCGTGATGCGGCCACCAATCTTCTTGCCCGCTCTCAGGGGGCCGCTGATCTCATGCTCATCAGTGATATGCAGGGTCGAGTCATTATTGATACGCATGATCAGGGTTTTTCGACTTTGCCGGCTGACTGGCGAGCGGTTGTGGACAATGCGGTCACTCATCCAGAGGGGCAGGGCGACCGGATTCTCATCGTCGGAGAGACCCCTTATCAGATCACTGTTGTGCCTCTAATGCTGCCGCAACCTGTTGCCTGGATATTCGCCGGGTTTCCGCTGGACGAGAGTTTTGTCAGAGAGATCCGACGCAGCACCGCTTCCGAGATATCGATACTGCGCCATCGTCCTGACCAGGTAAATGCAACTGCACTGGAGGTGGTTGCTTCCAGTCTTGAAGGCGAAAACCGCCGGCTGCTGGCGGAACGCCTGGAACCGTCGCTGATGAACGAGACTCAGCGTGTAAGCCTGGCTACGGAAAGTTTTGGCACCCAGGTCCGGCAACTGGCAAGTGGGGATACTGAGACGCCAGCCATTCTCGCAGTCGTTCAGCGATCTTACCGGGAGAATCAGGAGAACCTGCAGGTATTGCAGCAACGCCTGCTGGACTTTTCGATTGCCATTGTCAGCATAAGTCTTCTGGCAGTGTTTGTGCTGGCCAGAGGTTTTACCCGGCCGGTTTTGCGGCTCGCCACGCGCGTGGAACAGATTGAACGTGGACAGTACCAACTGGCCGACGGCGACAGGGTGGTGACCGGTAAAGATGAAGTAGGCGAGCTGGAGCGCGCCGTTGAGCGCATGGCCAACGGGCTGGCAGAAAAAGAGAAGGTCAGGGACCTGCTCGGCAAAGTAGTTTCTAAAGGGGTCGCGGATGAACTTCTCAGCCGGCAGATTGAGCTTGGCGGCGAGGACAGAGAAGTAAGCATCCTGTTCGCGGACATCGCAGGTTTTACTGCTCTTGGCGAGCGTGTTCCCCCGCAGCAATTAATTTCAGTACTTAATACCTGTCTCGAGGGGCTATGCCGTGTTGTTGATCAGCACGGTGGTATCGTTGACAAATTTATCGGGGATGCTGTGATGGCGGTGTTCGGTGCTCCTGTTTCTCACGCCGACGACCACCAGCGGGCTCTTGAGTGTGCGATGGCAATGCAGGCTGAGCTGCCTGCTATCAACGAAATGCTGCGTGCCTATGAGTTTCCGGTCTCCATTTCTGTACGAATTGGTGTTCACACAGGGCATGTCGTTGCCGGCAACATAGGCTCATCAGACCGACTCAACTACACCGTGATCGGGGATGCAGTCAATCTTGCTGCACGCCTTGAAGGCCTGACACGCTTCTACAATCTTGCGGCACTAATCAGTGAGCAGACACGTGTTGCTGCAGATCCTGACAACCGGATAGTCTGGCGTGATATTGATCTGGTTACGGTGTCTGGCCGCGAAAAGCCGGTCAAGCTGTTTGAACCCGTAGCGCACAGGGACACACTGTCTCAGGGTGAGATTGATCAGGTAGAACAGTTCAACAAAGCTCTGGATTGTTATCGTCAGGGACAGGGCGAGGAGGCGGCTGGTATAATCGCCATGCTGGTGGAGAAGGCTCACCCGGCATCCAACATCCAGCTTTACGAGCTTTACCTTGAGCGTATCCGCACGCAGGCAGACATGGCCGATGAGCACTGGGATCCCGTTTTTAGACATACCGGTAAATGAGCCGAGACAGTGGGCGATGTTGATTTGACCGCAGATACAAGCAAGATAATGGACCCTGCCTGGATGCAGCGTGGCCGAAGAATTGCGCTGATCAATCCCACCAAGTTTTTAGGCAATCTGCTGCTGTCAGGTCAGCATATTCAACATCTGGTTTCATATTGCGCCGATGAGGGAATCGAGCTGCTGCTGGTGCTGGATAGCGGTTTTCGGGAGCTTTTCGAGCCAGCCTTTCAGGCACCCGGTGTGCACTTTGTATATTATCCTCGACAGTTGCTCAAGGCTCGCCGGCAGCGCCTGAAAGCTGCCAGGGCATGGCTCGCGTGTGTGCGTTCTATCAGAAGATTTCAGGCGGATCTCGCCTTCACAATTGAAGAAGACTCAGTCAGTCACCGTCTTGCTCATCTTTCGGCCGCCAGGTTCAGGGTCAGCAGTACTGAAGCGCGTTACCAGTTTGGTTTTCACAAATATCTGCAGGTTGAACGTGCCAATCGAGCTGCCGGAGAAAGGTCGATCTGGTACGCCTACCGGGAAATCTTCAGCCAGCTTGCGCTGCCAGTTCCCAGTGACAAGGCCTATCCAGTATTATCAAGCGTCACCGCTCAAGTACCTGCCCTGGAATCCGGACAATCTGATCGACCGCTGTTCATCATTCACGCCGGCGCAAGTAAACACTATAAGAGATGGCCAGTTGCCAGCTTTATTGAACTGGCTTTGCGTGTCATTGAACGTGGTTACCATGTCGTTTTGATCGGTGCCGGCGCCGGTGACGCAGCGCTCAACACAGCCGTGCTGGCGGGTTTGGGAGAGAGCCACAGGCAGTGTACAGACCTTTGTGACCGCCTTGATCTCAAATCACTGGCCGAATTGTTTGCCGCTGCCGCCTTTATTGTCGGAAACGATAGCGGCCCTTCGCATCTGGCCTCTGCGCTGGGCTTGCCGGGTGTGGTAATCTTCGGTCCCACAATCGAGGCCATATGGCGGCCGCTCGGTCCACAGACCAGGGTCATTCAGCACCGGCATGTTTGTCTTAGCGACTGTACACGCCACCATTGTCGTCAGGCATATGCCTGCCTATCGACCATCCAGAGTGATGAAGTTCTGGAGAGTGTTCCTGAGGTGAACGCAGCTGTTGAATCAGCGGCAGACGGCAGCGTGTCCGAGATCAGGTCTCAAGACGTCCGAATCAAGCAGAAAGGGTAGGGAGCGAACAAACAACATGGAAAAATCGTTACGCATACTGGTCACAGGCGGGGCGGGATTTATCGGCTCAGCCGTCGTGCGGCAGATCATACAGCACAGCTCGGACTTCGTCCTGAATGTCGACAAGCTGACCTATGCAGGCAACCTGGAGTCACTGGCCGCTGTCAGCGCCGATCCCCGCTACCAGTTTGCACAGCAGGACATCTGCGACCGGCAGGCCATGGATCAGTTGATTGCAGACTTCCAGCCCGATGCAGTGATGCATCTGGCGGCCGAGAGTCATGTGGACAGATCGATAGATGGTCCGGCAGCCTTTATTGAAACCAATATTGTGGGGACGTATACCCTGCTTGAAGCTGTGCGGTCGTACTGGAATCAGCTACCTGAGGACCGACAATCACAGTTCCGTTTTCATCACATCTCGACCGATGAGGTCTACGGCGACCTTGAGGGGCCTGATGAACTGTTTACCGAGTCGACACCGTATGCGCCGAGCTCCCCTTACTCCGCCAGCAAGGCAAGTTCAGATCATCTGGTCAGAGCCTGGCGTCGAACCTATGGCTTACCTGTCATTGTCACCAACTGTTCGAATAATTACGGTCCCTATCATTTTCCAGAGAAGCTGATTCCCCACATCATTCTGAATGCCATACACGGCAAACCCCTGCCAGTTTACGGTGACGGAAAACAGGTGCGTGACTGGCTGCATGTTGAGGATCATGCCAGGGCTCTGCATCTGGTCGTGCGGCAGGGCATACCCGGTGAGACCTATAATATCGGCGGTCACAACGAGAAACAGAACATCGATGTTGTTAAAGCGATCTGCGAACTGCTGGATGAGCTACACCCACAGTCGCCAGTCACGCCGCATGCCAGTCTGATTACTTTTGTAAAGGACCGGCCAGGCCACGATCTGCGTTATGCGATAGACGCGTCCAAAATCCAGCGGGAATTGGGCTGGGTGCCAAGAGAAACCTTTGAGAGCGGATTACGCAGTACGGTGAAGTGGTACCTTGAAAATGCCACCTGGTGGGGGCGTGTGCTGTCAGGCGATTATCAGCTTGACCGCCTGGGCGACAGTAACTGACAAGCCGGAAGCACTGCGGCGGGCGCTGAATTGGCTTATAATTGCGCCGCGTAATTCAGTGTATGGGCAAGATTTTAAAACAGCATTTAAAACAAATATTTGCAGGAGAAGTCTAATGATTTATCAAGGCAAGGGCATAGAGGTCAGTAAACTCGAGTCGGGGATTGCGAGACTCTGTTTTGATCTGCCTGACTCCTCCGTCAATGTTTTTAATGCACTGATGCTTTCGGAGCTGGACGCCGCCATAAAAGCCATTGCAGCCAGTGATGCCACCGGTGTCATTTGTGTCAGTGGCAAAAGCAGCTACATTGTCGGTGCCGATATCAAGGAGTTCACTGACAAATTCAAGTTGTCTGAGTCCGAACTGCTTGAATGGGTTGCAGGCGCGAACGCCGTTTTTGATGCGCTGGAGGATCTGCCCATCCCAACGGTTGCTGCGATCAACGGCATGGCTCTGGGCGGTGGCTTTGAGCTGTGTCTGGCGGCCGATTATCGTGTCGGCAGCGAGGCAGCCGTGCTAGGCTTCCCGGAAGTCAATCTGGGGATCTGCCCCGGTTTTGGCGGCACTGTCAGAGCCTTGCGTCTGCTGGGCGCTGATCCGGCAATTGACATGGTACGCAGCGGCCGCCACGTAAAGGCGGAGCAGGCGCTCAGCGATGGCGCGCTGGACGTGCTGGTAACATCAGATGCGCTTGAAGATGCAGCCATCGAAGTGATCGAGCAGGCACTGTCTGGAGAGCTGGATATCTGGGAGCGCCGCAAACAGAAAACCTCTCCCGTGACGCTTAGCCCGGCGAGTCTTGAAAAGGTTTTTTCGGCCGGCATGGCGCGAACGCGCAAAGACGCTGGCAGCAACTATCCAGCAGCGGAAACGGCCGTGCAGTCAATGTGGGATGGCGCTACCAAACAGCGTGACGATGCGCTGCGCCATGAGAACCAGGCCTTTGTAAGACTGGCGCGCAGTGAGGTGGCTGGCAATCTGGTTCAGCTGTTCCTGAATGACCAGTTCCTGAAATCGCGTGCCAAAAAGCTCTCTCGCGACGTCAGCCCTGTGAAAAAGGCAGCTGTGCTGGGTGCTGGCATTATGGGTGGTGGTATCGCCTATCAATCGGCTTTACGTGGCACTCCCATCATAATGAAAGATATCGCCCAGCAGGGATTGGATCTCGGTCTGCAAGAGGCAGACAAATTGTTGGCCAAACAGGTCGACAGGGGTCGCATGGACAGCGCCAAGGCAAAAAAGGTTCTGTCTGCGATCAGTCCTACGCTGGATTATGCAGGTTTCGACCAGGTAGACCTGGTGGTTGAGGCTGTCGTTGAAAACCCCAAAGTCAAACAGGCGGTGTTGGCCGAAGTCGAGAGCAGTACGCCGGATAACAGCGTGCTGACCTCCAACACCTCAACGATTTCAATCACTCGTCTGGCCCAGGCATTGAAGCGTCCTGAGAACTTCTGCGGCATGCACTTCTTCAATCCGGTCCCATTGATGCCGCTGGTTGAAGTCATTCGCGGAGAGAAAACCGGGGACGCTGCGATTGCCAAAACTGTTGGCTACGCGCTGTCCCTGGGCAAGATGCCCATCGTTGTGAACGACTGCCCTGGATTTCTGGTAAACCGTATCTTGTTTCCCTATTTCGGTGCCTTCTGTCAGCTGCTGCGGGACGGGGCAGACCTGCGCGAAGTAGATCGTGTCATGGAAGCCTTCGGCTGGCCTATGGGGCCGGCGTACCTGCTGGACGTTGTAGGTATCGACACCGCTTCGCACTGCATGAAAGTCATGGAGGAGGGGTTCCCGGATCGGATGAGCTATGACTTCACAACGGCAATCGATCACCTTTACGAGCTGGGACATTATGGTCAGAAAAACGGTCTGGGCTTCTATAAATACGAAACCGGCGGCGGTGGGCGACCCACCAAGGTCTTCGATGAGCAGATATTGAAGACGCTGCAGCCACTGCAGACAGGTCAGCAATCGCTTTCGGATGCGGAGATCCAGGAGCGTATGATGGTCGCTCTGTGTCTTGAGGCTGTACGCTGCCTTGAAGACAATATTGTCAGCTCTGCGGTTGAGGTGGACATGGGCCTGCTGCTGGGTCTGGGCTTTCCGAAGTTTCGGGGCGGGGCATTGCGGTTTATTGATAATATGGGTGTTGCCGCGTTCTGCCAGATGGCAGACAAGTATGCAGAGCTGGGACCGCTTTATCATCCCACCAGTGGGTTGAGAGAGATGGCTGCTGCCGGCAAAACGTTTTACTGAGGGTGAAAGCTGTGGAATACATTGAGGCCAGTCAGAGTCACACATTGGCGTGTGCATCAGAGGCGCCTGGCATCGCACAAAAAACGGACGAAAAACGTCTCAATCGCTGCCGTAAGAGTCTGCGACGGGACGTTGGCCGCGCCATCGCTGATTTTAATATGATCGAGGATGGCGATTTTGTCATGGTCTGCCTCAGCGGTGGTAAAGACTCCTACACCATGCTGGATGTTCTGCTGCACCTGCAGAAACATGCTCCCATTGATTTCAAAATCAAGGCTGTGAATCTCGATCAAAAGCAGCCGGGTTTCCCCGAGCATGTACTGCCTGAATATCTGGAGTCTATTGGCGTCGACTACCATATCATTGAGCAGGACACATTCTCGATTGTGAAAGAGAAAACACCCGAGGGCAAAACCTATTGTGGCCTTTGCTCCCGCTTGCGGCGCGGCAACCTGTATACCTACGCCCGTCAGATTGGTGCGACCAAAATTGCGCTGGGTCATCACCGGGACGACATCGTTGAAACGCTGTTTCTGAATATGTTTTTTGGTGGCAAACTGAAAGCCATGCCTCCGAAACTGTTGAGTGATGACAAGCAGAACATTGTGATCCGTCCGCTGGCTTATGTTGCCGAGAAAGATATTGCGCGTTATGCGAAATTGCGTGGTTTTCCTATCATCCCGTGCAATCTGTGTGGCACGCAGGACAACATGCAGCGGCAGGAAATGAAGGCCATGCTGCAGGCATGGGAAAAGCAGTGGCCAGGCCGAATTGATAACATTTTCCGCAGCATTGCCAATGTGGAACCGTCGCAGCTCGCCGATACGGGCTTGTTTCCATTCCGCGACCTGAAGCTGGATCGGGAATCGTTCAACCGGATCCAGGCGATCAATGTTGCCTGATTATGGATATACCCTGGCAGGCATTGCCTGAAGACACACTGACTGCATTGATCGAAGAGTTCGTTTCGCGTGAGGGTACCGAGTACGGCTGGCACGACTATTCGCTGGCTGACAAAGTTGCTCAGGTTCGCCTGCAGTTGAAACGGGGTGAGGCCAGAATCGACTTCGATCCCGATAGCGAAACATGCAATATCGTGGCGGCGGATGGACGGCGGCCATGAGCCGAAACAGAAAGATACAGCTTATATGAGCAAGGAAATACCCATCAATCATCACCTCGACGCATCGGGACTTTTTTGTCCCGAGCCTGTGATGATGCTTCACAACCGTATTCGTGATATGCAATCCGGAGACGTGCTTGAATTGCTGGCCACCGATCCGTCCACGACAAGGGATGTTCCAAAATTCTGCATGTTCCTGGGACACGAGCTGCTTGATCAAACTGAAGCCGAAGGTCGTTATCGCTACCTGATCAGGAAAAGCGAATGAACGCGCCGCTGTATCTGGTTGACGCGTCGATTTATATCTTTCAGGCACACTTCTCTCCGGCAACAGTTGCCTACGCTACAGATGGCAGTGATCGCAGTGCATTTGTCGGTTTCGCCCGTTTTCTCATACGTTTTCTGCGACAGCTCAGGCGTCGCCACGATGAGGTTCTGGTCGCTGTGGCGTTTGATCAGAGCCTGTTCTCTGGTTTTCGACACCAGCTGTATCCAGCCTACAAATCCAATCGCGTTTTACCTGACGACAATCTTGCGCTTCAGCTTGATGCGTGTTTCCACTTGTGTGAGACCCTGGGTGTAAGTGCATTTGGCAGTCGCCAGTTTGAAGCTGACGATATTATCGGCACACTATGTATAAAGGCAGCTGATGAGCAGCCAGTTACCATAGTCAGCCGGGACAAGGATCTGTCGCAACTGCTGCTTCGACAGCAGGACAGGATCTGGGATTTTCAGTCCCAGACCTTTCGCAACCGTGATGACATACAGTTGCGCTTTGGCATCTGGCCGGAGCAGTTCCCCTGTTATCTGGGGCTGGTGGGTGACAGTATTGACTGCATACCGGGCGTACCAGGCCTGGGGCCAGTTGCAGCGCGTCATTTGCTGCAGGCTTACAGTGACCTTGATGTGCTGTACAACGAGATCGACTCAGTTGCGAGCCTTGGTTTTCGCGGTGCCAGAAGCTGCCAACAGAAGCTGGAAACTCACCATGAGCAGGCACAATTGAGCAGACAGCTGGCACGAATAGTCTGTTGCCATTCTGAAGACTGCGCTGAGCCATTTGCAGCCGTTAAGCCAGAAGCACTGCTCGCGCGTGGTTTTGATCAGCCGGGCTTTACCGATCTGTTAAGGTCTCTCGCGATTGACGAGAAAGAGACACAACGATTGATTCGACAGCTGGACGGCGGCATTGTCTGACGTAGTACGTAGTTTGAAAATTTGGCTTGTTTAATTACTAAGGGGCTGCGATGAAAATAGTTGCTGACCAGAACATACTGGCACTGGATAAGTGGCGGGCCAAAGACATCGAACTGGTCATGAAGTCGGGCAGAGATATCGTCAGTGCTGATCTGCGTGATGCGGATGCTTTGCTGGTTCGTTCTATTACGACAGTCGATGCCGAACTACTGGCCGGAAGTCGAGTCCGTTTTGTCGGAACCGCCACCAGTGGTACTAATCATATTGATATAGACTGGCTAACTTCCAATGATATTTACCTGGCTGATGCCGCCGGTGCAAATGCCGGTGCAGTCACTGACTATGTACTGGCCTGTCTTGCCGAGCAGATTCGTAGTGCCGGTTTCGATCCGTGGGCTGCGAGTATTGCGATTGTTGGTGTTGGTCATGTGGGGGGGCTGCTGGCAAGGCGCCTGAAAGCGCTGGGCATCAGCTGCGTGGGTTGCGACCCATTTCAACAGAATGTCGACGGACTTGAGTACGTCTCATTCGAGCAGGCCCTGCAGGCCAATGTTGTCTGTCTCCACACTCCGTTGACACATGATGGCCCTCATGCGACCCGCAGCATGATGAATGCCGAAGCGTTCTCAAAGATGCGACCTGACGCTATCTTAATCAATGCCGGACGGGGAGAGGTTGTCGACGACGAGGCATTGCTGACTCACTTGACGAAACAACGTCACTTTGTCGCGATCCTTGATGTCTGGCACAACGAACCGAACCCGTCCCGTGATGTTGTCAATGCCGCAAGTCTTGCGACACCACATATTGCAGGTTACAGCGTTGAAGCAAAACTGGCCGCGACACAACGCATTCTGAAAGCACTGGTGAACCATTTTGACTTGCCGGCATCCCTGGCTTCAGTCAGCAGATTGCCCTGCGTCGTTCATGACTCGCGTTACGAAACGGCTGCAGGGTCGGGCAGACAGCCAGGGCAGGGTAGTGACTCGGCCGTATTTGCAGATTACCTGCTGCGCGCATTTTCACCAGCACGTGTCGCTGCTACTTTCAGGCTCCAGTACAATAAAGCTTCCCACGATGAGGGCGCGATAGTCTTTGACAGGCTGCGCAGTCAGCTGGTCGGCAGACGTGAGTTTTCCGCCAGCCATGTTCATGCCGCCGGACTAAGCCCGCAGGTAGCGGGCTGGTTACATGCCGCAGGTTTTGTACTACAGGCTTAGCACTAGTGTGATTGCGCCCACTTGCTCAGGAAACGCTCTATTTTGTCCATCGCCTGCTGCAGAACATCTTTAGTGGGCAGGAAAACGATGCGCAGGTGTTGGGTGTCCTCTATGTTGAACGCGCTACCCTGCACCAGCAGAATTTTCTCTTTCTCCAACAGCTCCAGGATGAATTGCTGGTCATCAATAATCGAGTAAGTTGACGGGTCCAGTTTGGGGAACATGTAAATAGCCCCCTTGGGTTTCACACAGCTGACGCCCGGAATGCTGACCAGGGCATTGTAAGCTGCGTCACGCTGATCCCTGAGACGGCCACCTGGAATGATCAGTTCGTTAATGCTCTGGTAGCCTCCCAGTGCTGTCTGCACAGCAAATTGAGCAGGTACGTTGGCACATAGACGCATGTTGGAAAGTATTTCCAGTCCTTCTATATAACCTGTTGCCTGCTCTCTGGCGCCGCTAAGTATCATCCAACCAGAACGGAAGCCAGCCAGTCGGTATGACTTGGAGAGGCCGTTGAATGTCACTATGAACAAATCGTCACAGAGAGATGCAATGGGTGTGTGCACTGCATCGTCGTACAGAATCTTGCTGTAAATCTCGTCAGAAAAAATAATCAGCTTGTGCTTACGGGCAACTCGTATCAGATCGAGTAGCAATTCAGGGCTGTAGACGGCACCTGTGGGGTTATTCGGGTTAATAATGACCATCGCACGCGTTTTGGGCGTGATTTTCTTTTCGATGTCCGCGATGTCAGGAAACCAGTCGGCCTGCTCGTCACAGATGTAGTGCACTGGGTTGCCCCCTGCGAGGCTGACCGCTGCCGTCCACAATGGATAGTCCGGTGCGGGCACCAGAACCTCGTCACCATTGTTAAGCAGTGCCTGCATGGCCATGACTATCAGTTCGCTGACGCCGTTACCGAGATAGATGTCATCAATGTCGACGCCGTCAATGCCAAGCTGCTGGCACTCCTGCATGATCGCTTTACGCGCTGAAAACAGCCCTTTTGAATCACTGTAGCCTTGTGCATTGGACAGATTTCGAATCACGTCCTGCAGGATTTCGTCGGGTGCCTCGAAGCCGAAAGGAGCCGGGTTACCGATATTCAGCTTCAGAATTCGGTTGCCTTCTTCCTCAAGTTGCTTGGCAACTTCGAGTACCGGGCCTCTGATGTCATAGCAGACTTTGGCGAGTTTGTCCGATTGGCCTATCTTGATCATATCTCCGTTTCCAGGATGTGCCTTGAGGCCGGATATTGTAAACTGACGTCAAAAAAATGATAGAGGCACGTATTTTATAAATTTCCGAATTACACCACCCTGAGGTGACAGAACATGAGTGACAAGGTGACTGACAACAAGGCAGCACTGAAAGAAAAACTGGATGCTGATACCTACAGAATCGTCTGCGACTGCGGAACCGAGCCAGCATTCACCGGAAAGTACTGGGATTGCAAAACGCCCGGTGTCTATCATTGCGTCGTCTGTGATGCTGCGTTGTTTGATTCTGAAACCAAGTATGATTCTGGTTCCGGCTGGCCAAGCTACTACCAGCCAGTCGACAGCAGCTCGGTCACAGAGCGTGCAGACCATTCGCTGGGCATGGCGCGTACAGAGATCCTGTGTGCCAACTGCGATGCTCATCTGGGACACGTTTTCCCTGACGGTCCACCGCCGACTGGGCTGCGCTACTGCATCAACTCCGCTGCGCTGAACCTGCGACCACGATAAGGAAGATCAAGGCTGCCAATGTTGTCACATGCAAAATCGCAATGTGCTGTCCTGATGGTATTGGCAGTCGCAGTTGCCGGAACATCCGATGCCGTGGCGCAGGCCGCCGATGAAGCAGCGGCATCGTTGATTGAGTCAGACTCGCCTGCGTCGATAGGGCATACTACGGCTATAGCCCTGTATTACAGTCGCGGGAAATACGGCGAAGATTCCTCCACCCGCATACGCTATATGCCTGTTTCTCACGAGATTGATGGTTCCAACTGGCGTCTGAAAGCCACTGCTCCGATGGTGGAAATCAGCGGCCCCGGCAACATTCTGGTCAATGTAGGCCGGGTAGGGGACGACAGTGGAGGGCGCGTATCAGAACGAGGCGTTGGCGATGTGCTGGTTTCTTACACCTACGAGCTTCCTGCAGTTTCTGAGAGCCTGCCTTTTTTTGATATCGGCTTTGAGCTAAAGCTGCCCACAGCAGACGAAAAGCGTGGTCTGGGCACCGGTAAACTTGACGGCACACTGCAGCTGGATGCGTATCAGGTCGCAGGTCCGATGACCTTGTTCGCGACACTGGCATGGAAGTATCGACAAGCCAGCCCGGTATTCCAGGACTTGCGCAATAGCTGGGTGGTCTCAGTCGGACTTTCCTACCCCTTGGCTGAAAACTGGCAGGGTGGTCTCATATACGACTTCAGAGGGGCTGTCTCAGAGTTTACAGGTGACACGCACGAGCTCATTCCGCATCTGAGCTGGAGCCCGGACCCACGCTGGTCAGTCATGATGTATCTGGTTGAGGGTTTCACGAACGACAGTGCCGATCTGGCGATCGGCACTCAATTGAGCGTTCGCTGGTAACCAGGATCTTAATTCCAGGACTAGATTCGCATCGGCTGCGGACGTGGTGCTGTTACTGCGGCGCGATCGATGGCTGGCCTGATGCGCTGGAATGGTGGCAGCTCGGGGCGCTGTATGCGCTCAGGAGATGCGCGCCGGTCAATTTCACCGTCCGCTGCTTGCTGCTCATCCGGCAACTCTGAATTGTCAGACAGATGATCCACTACCTGGTACAGCTCAGGCCGCTCAGTAGAGTCAGCCTCGTCCAGATTTTCGGGCGCAGTTTGTCTGGCAGGTGTGATGACAGTTTCCTGTGCCAGCGCCTCAGTATCGATGACATCAGGCAGCTCGGGAACAGTCAGATTGATTTCCAGCGGTGCCTGCTCAACAGTAGTCTGCTCCGCAAGATCCAGCATGCGACGGGTGTGCGGAGGCAGCTCCGCTGAATCGGGATCGAAAATCCGCAATGCATCGGGATCAACCTGTTCAGTGTCTGGCTGGCGGAACGGATCCTGCGGTAATGGAGTGCGTTGCAGTTCTATCGCGGGCGCCATCGCATCGGGTGCGCCAACTGCGAGCTGATCCTGGCGCTGCATCCATGGAGCCGGCCACGCCTCCCGGCTTTGCAGTGGCTCTGTCGTTTCTGGCTGAGACTCAATGGGAGATCTGGATTCCGGCTCAGAGCTGTCAGGCTCGGTGTCATCTGTATCAATTCCACCCAGAAATGGGTTTGGCGAGCCCGTGCCGCCCAGGCCACTATCGCCGAACTGGCCGGTTTTACCGGTACCGCCCATGCCGCTTCCCTGATCGTCACCACCCGGGATGGCACGCAGTACACCGACGCTCTGGGTAGCGATAATCAGGCTGCAGGCGAACAGCAGCAGGGCTGCCAGCAGGGCAACCGGGTAATGACGCAGCGCTAGTATGGCTTTAGCCATGGTCGGGATCCTTGACCTGATCTTCTTGCAGATCATTGTAATGAAAAATACCGAAATTCATACGGTAGCTGCGATGACTTTTTGTCGAGTTTGTGACGTGGGACGCTTTATCACGCTGCTGCAGCGCCAGCGCACGCTGGTTGACAGCAATCAGGGCCTGCATACCAAGCTGTTCAGCCAGCGCCTGAAGCTCTTCGACTGACGCTTCGCTGAGTTGATCGTAGTACACGGTACGATCCATCATCGGTGGTTTTCTGTTCAAAAGGTTGTGGGTGCCTGCACTGATATGATCATGCAGTGACTTGCCAAAAAAGAATGCCTTCTCGTCAAAGCCCTGATGGGGGGTAAATGCCCCGGTATCCAGTATCACTTTGTCTGTTTCATCAAGCGTCGCCACACCCAGGCGCAGCCATTCGTCGAGTATGACGCGTGGGCGAATGTCCTTGCGGCAGACGCGTTCCACCAGCTCTTCGAAACTTGGTTCTTCGCCAGTGGCGGCCAGAGGCAGCGGCAGTGGATGACCCTCACTGTCGCAGAATCGCGTGTCGCCCATCCAATGACCGATCATTTGCGCGCCAGTGGAGACAGTGCGTGACAGTGGGGCGTTGTCGGTGTGCTCGGAACGCAGGCGTTTGACGTCTTTTCGGTGAACTCCCGTAAGAAGTGTGATCCGGCTGTCTGACGGGCGTTTCCCGGCAACCGGAAATTCCGTTTCGGCCACTTCTACGTACACGGTTTTCAGGAGATTTATCAGATAGGGGTAGGTGATCTGGAATGACAACAGCAATTTGACCAGTGGTCGAACCAGTTTGCGAATGGCATTGACCAGCGTTTCCGGCGGTTGTCCTGGAGGCGTCGGGCTATTGGGCGTTGTTGAATTTCCACTCATGCGCTGGAGTATAACGCTGGGTGGGAATAAATCCCACATAAAATTCGTCCTACTCAGGCAGTATAGCCATTGGTAGTATTGACGTGGGAAAAATTCCCACTTACTATTCAGTCGTACCCAGACACAGGTGAAGTATGTTAGTTCCAGTCCGAGAAGAGCGCCGCACGCTGGGAAATCCCGGCGAGCAAGTCGACACGCCTGCCAACAGCGCGGTAAATGGTCGCACGCGTTGTCTGTCGCTGGCGGCTGGCGGACAGCTGGCCTGGTCTGAATTTGGACGCCGTCACGGATATCCCGTGCTGTATTTTCATAGCCAGGGCGGTTCGCGCCTGGAAGGGCAATTGCTACATGAGGCTGCAGTTGCCGCAGGTTTCAGACTGATCGCCGTAGATCGTCCGGGCATCGGTCTCTCAAGTTTCCGGCCTCTCACGGGGCATTCCCAATTTAATACTGATCTGATTGCTCTGATTGACCATCTCGACCTGGAGTCAGTCGCTCTGCTGTCCTGGGCTGGAGGCGGGCCATTCGCTCTGGCATTTGCACAACGGTACCCGAATCGGGTCAGTTCAGTGAATATGATGTCACCCTTTCCGGTGATGCCGGATTCGGAGTCCGCCCTGTCTCGCATTCTACTTGCCGGCTTGAGAGGCGCCATTTATCTACGTCACTCACTGCTGTCAAGACGGGTGGAGCACTATATGGATCGTGCTCGCGAGCGGCTCTGTTATTCCGACCGTAAGCAGTTCGATAATCCTGGTGTGCGACGAATTCTCAGGCAGGATGCTCTGGAAGCCTCGCGTCAGGGTGGGCGTGGCGTGGCCTTCGACAGTGCGATGAGTTTTCGCAAGTGGGATTTTGATCCGGCAGGCGTCGTTGCGCCGGTGCATTTATGGCAGGGTGGGGCGGATACACTGTCTGTGCCATGTTCAGCACTGCGGCTGCATGCCGTTCTGTCCGGCGCCGTGTTACACACGGTGGCCAGACAGGGTCATCTGTTCTTTACGACGAGTGCTGATGATATCTTTCGGGCCTGCCGGCAGGCATTGTGTCAGCGGGATTGACGTCCAAGCTGTGCGCTTATTCGAAAATGTGGTTTGGTGCTGACCGGTTGCTGCTGGGCAGCCAGGTCCTGAATGAAGCGTGTCAACATCAGCTCTGCCTCGGTTCGGTAACGGAACGGGCCCACATCTTTTCCTTCACGCGTTCGGAAGTACCAGAGTCCTGACTTGCTGAATAGCCGATCGGTGCGTGCGTGCTCTACCGAGACACGGTCACCTGCGCGTACGGCGCTGGTTGTTCCGCTGGTCGCGGATTCAGTTTTATCGGTTGCGAGACTGCCGTTATTCAGGGTGACGGGCGTGTACATGTTGATCACCAGTTTGTTGTTGTGTTTTTGTTTAGTACTGACTTGGATAGTAGACCAGATGTTCAGGCAAAAATATCCCTCTTCTGAAAATAATTTGTAAAACGTCGCGAATGCCCGCCATCCCTGACTGTCAGCGATTATTTATTGAATAAACAGCGGTGATATGGGACAATCGCGCTCTTCAAATTTACCCGGTTTTCACTTAAGCCATTGAAATGTTTGATGGAAATCGGAATAGTAAGCCCATAAACACCGTTGATACTACGCTGGCGTGGTGGGCACGCCGGTTTGCGAGGACATTTCATGCAAGTTTCGATCGAAACCACGACTGGATTAGAACGCCGGATGACCGTTACCGTACCGGCGACAGAAATTGACAGTGCTGTTGACGCGCGCTTGAGCGAGGCAGCCAAAACGGTCCGCATCAACGGTTTCCGCAAGGGCAAGGTCCCCATGAAGGTCATCCGCAACCGTTTCGGTGCCGGCGTACGTCAGGAAGTCCTGGGCGATGTGATGAATCGCAGCTATTACGCCGCCCTGAATGAACAGGGTGTCAAACCTGCGGGTCAGCCGAAAATTGAGCCAAAAACTCTTGAAGAAGGCAAGGATCTTGAGTTTGTAGCCGTATTTGAGGTTTATCCGGAGATTGAATTGTCTGACTTCAGCAAAATCAAGGCTGAGAAGCAGGTCGCTGAGGTGACAGACAAAGATATCGACACAATGATCGAAAATCTGCGTCAGCAGCGCCAGGGCTGGAAAGAAGTCAAACGTCAGGCGCGCAATGACGATCGCGTGAACATTGACTTCGTTGGCACCATTGATGGAGAAGAGTTTCAGGGTGGCTCTGCCAAGGGTACCAATCTGGTTCTTGGCTCAGGCCGTATGATAGAGGGCTTTGAAAAGGGTTTGCTGAAGTCCAAGGCTGGTGACGAAGTCACGCTGAACCTGAACTTCCCGGAAGATTATCGTAACAAGGATCTCGCCGGCAAGCCGGTAGAGTTCAAAGTGACGGTTAACAGCGTGGAAGCACCTGAACTGCCGGAACTTAATGATGAATTTTTTGCCGCATTCGGTGTGACCGAGGGCGGTGAGGAAGGCTTCCGCAAAGAAGTCAAAGAGAACATGGAGCGTGAGCTGAAGAAAGCCAGCAAAAATCGCCTGAAGTCTGAAGTCATGGATACCCTGCTTGACCAGAATGACGTAGACGTACCGTCTGCGCTGGTAGCCGCAGAAATCAACGTATTGCGTCAGCAGGCCCTGCAGCAGTTCGGTGCGGGAGCGAAAAACCTCGACGCCAGTCTGCTGCCAGATGACCTGTTCCGTGAGCAGGCAGAAAAGCGCGTAAAACTGGGTCTGATTCTGGGTGAAGTGATCAAGCAGCAGTCAATGCGTGCTGATCCGGCCAAGGTGCGTGAAGCGATTGAAGATATCGCCGCCACCTATGAACAGCCAGAAGAAGTCATCAACTGGTACTACGGCAACAAGGAGCAGCTGGAAACCGTTGAATCCGCTGTGCTGGAAGATCAGGTATTTGACGTAATTCTTGAGCAGGCGACCGTGAAAGAGAAAAAAGTCAGCTATGATGAGCTGACCAAACCTCAGCAGGAAGCAGCCGAGGACGACAAGAAAAGCACCGCCAAGGCCAAAAAACCGGCCAAGAAAAAAGCCGCTGCCGCCAAAGACAAGGACAGCGAATAAACAGCGTTAAGTAGAGAAGGCCCGATTGATGCCATACAGAACCACAGTTAGCAGTGAATCGATGTTGTCCATGATCGAGGCCAATCTGGTGCCGATGGTGGTCGAGCAGAGCGCCCGCGGTGAGCGGGCCTATGACATATACTCACGCCTGCTAAAAGATCGCGTGATCTTTCTGGTGGGACCCGTGGAAGATCATATGGCCAATCTGGTCGTTGCACAGCTGCTGTTCCTGGAATCAGAGAACCCGGACAAAGATATACACCTGTATATCAACTCTCCGGGTGGTGCTGTTACGGCGGGTCTGTCTATTTACGACACAATGCAGTTCATCAAGCCGGATGTCAGCACGATGTGCATGGGTCAGGCAGCCAGCATGGGGGCGTTTCTGCTGACTGGTGGCGCCAAAGGCAAACGTTTCGCATTGCCGAATTCGCGCATGATGATCCACCAGCCAAGCGGTGGAGCGCATGGTCAGGCATCAGATATCGAGATCCAGGCGACCGAAATTCTCAAGATGCGTCAACAGCTTAATGAGATTATGGCGCACCACACTGGCCGTCCTCTGGACGAGATTGCACGTGATACTGAGCGAGATAACTTCATGAACCCCGAGCAGGCAGTGGCCTACGGCCTGATTGACAAAGTCATCTCTCGCAGGGCAGTCTAAAAGGCCAGAACAGTAGTTATACAAGGGTTAATGCATGGCAGATGATCGCTACAATAAGGGTGATGACAACGGCAAGCTGCTTTATTGTTCATTCTGTGGCAAAAGTCAGCACGAAGTCCGCAAGTTGATCGCAGGCCCTTCGGTGTTTGTGTGCGATGAGTGCGTGGATCTGTGTAACGATATTATTCGTGAAGAGATCCAGGAGAAGGAAGCCGAATCGGGACGCAAGAAATTGCCCGTTCCCGAAGAAATCAAGGCGACGCTTGATGAGTATGTTATCGGTCAGGACCAGGCTAAAAAGGTTCTGTCGGTGGCCGTCTACAACCATTACAAGCGCCTCGGTTACGATAACAAAGGCACTGACGTCGAACTCGGCAAAAGTAATATCCTGATGATCGGCCCGACCGGTACGGGCAAGACATTGCTGGCCGAGACGCTTGCCCGATTGTTGGATGTGCCGTTCACCATTGCCGATGCTACCACTCTGACAGAAGCTGGTTATGTGGGTGAGGATGTCGAGAACATCATCCAGAAGCTGTTGCAGAAATGCGACTATGATGTTGAAAAGGCTCAAATTGGTATTGTCTACATCGACGAAATCGACAAGATTTCACGTAAGTCCGACAATCCTTCAATCACCCGCGATGTGTCAGGCGAGGGTGTGCAGCAGGCGTTGCTGAAGCTCATCGAAGGCACTGTGGCTTCAGTTCCGCCGCAGGGTGGTCGTAAGCATCCGCAACAGGAATTCCTGCAGGTTGATACCTCCAATATTCTATTTATCTGTGGTGGCGCGTTTGCCGGCCTGGACAAGATAATCCGCGATCGCTCTGAAAAAAGTGGTATTGGTTTCACCGCAGAGGTTCGCAGCAAAGACGAAGACAAGCTGCTGGGCGATGCCTTCCGCAAGGTTGAGCCAGAAGATCTGGTCAAGTTTGGCCTGATACCAGAGTTTGTCGGCCGTCTGCCAATGATTGCCACGCTGGACGAGCTGGACCTGGATGCGCTGGTGAGAATTCTTAAAGAGCCCAAGAACTCACTGGTTAAGCAATATGCCAAACTGTTTGATATGGAAGGCGTAGAAATTCAGTTCCGCGACGACGCACTGCAGGCGGTTGCCCGCAAGGCGAAAGAGCGCAAAACTGGCGCGCGTGGCCTGCGGTCAATCATGGAAAGTGTACTGCTGGACAGTATGTACCAGATTCCCTCAATGGGTAATGTCACCAAAGTGATCATCGACGAGGCAGTCATCAAAGGTGAATCTGAACCGCTGTTGATGTACGAAGCTGATCAGCAGAGCTCTTCTCGCAAGGCGGACTGATTTTAGTTCGCCCGCACGACTGCATACCCTGTAATACTGATTGAAGGCCACCACTGGTGGCCTAAATCGCTCCCCGGATCGTACTCTTCGTAAAATCATACTTGAAATCGGTCGGCTCTGGCCTCACATTAAAGGTCAACAGTCACTGAGAATTTGACGAGAGTATTTATGGGCGATGTATCCGATAATCCCACCAATGTAAATTCTAGCCTGCCGCTGCTGCCGCTTCGCGACGTTGTGGTCTACCCGCAGATCGTGCAGCCACTGTTTGTCGGTCGCCCCAGATCCATCAAGGCGCTTGAAGTTGCCATGCACAGTCATAAGCAGGTGCTGCTGGTAGCCCAAAAGAACGCCTCCGACGATGATCCCGGGATCAAGGATATATTTGCCGTCGGCACGGTCGCTACCATTCTGCAACTGATACGCCTGCCTGATGGCACCGTAAAGGTGCTGGTGGAAGGTGTCACACGAGCTCGCATCAAGTCCGTTGAGCTTGAAGACGACTATTTCCAGAGCCAGGTCATGCCGCTGCACACGGACCCGCTGCCAGACAAGCAGGGCCAGCTGCTGCTGAGATCCCTGATGTCGCAGTTTGACCAGTATGTGCAGCTCAGCCGCAAGATACCGCCGGAAGTCATGAGCTCCATATCTGGTATCGACGAACCTGGGCGCATGGTGGATACCATCGCTTCACATATGTCTCTGCAGCTGCAGGAAAAACAGAATCTGCTTGAGCTGGTGAATCTGCAGTCGCGAATTGAGCATCTGATGGGGCTTATCGAGGCTGAAATCGACCTGTTTCAGGTTGAAAAGCGTATTCGTGGTCGTGTCAAAAAGCAGATGGAGAAAAGCCAGCGCGAGTACTACCTGAATGAGCAAATGAAAGCCATCCAGAAGGAAATGGGTGAGCTGGAAGATGCTCCCAATGAGGCAGAAGAGCTCAAGAACAAGATCGACAAGGCCGGCATGCCGAAAGAGGCAAAAGACAAGGCACTGGCAGAATGGAACAAGCTGAAGATGATGTCGCCGATGTCATCCGAGGCGTCGGTGGTTCGCACCTATCTGGACTGGATGGTGAACGTGCCCTGGAAAAAGCGCAGCAAAATCAGTCTGCAGCTGGATAAGGCCGAAGAAATTCTGAATGCTGACCATTACGGACTGGAAGAGGTCAAGGAGCGCATTCTTGAGTATCTCGCGGTTCAGAAACGGGTTCGTAAACTCAAGGGACCGATTTTGTGTCTGGTGGGTCCGCCCGGCGTAGGTAAAACCTCTCTGGGTGAATCGATCGCGCGGTCCACGAACCGAAAATTTGTTCGCATGGCACTTGGCGGCGTTCGCGATGAGGCTGAGATTCGCGGCCACCGTCGAACCTATATCGGATCGTTGCCCGGTAAACTGCTGCAGAAGCTGTCGAAAACCGGTGTGAAAAATCCATTGTTCCTGCTGGATGAGATCGACAAGATGGGCATGGATCATCGTGGTGACCCTGCATCGGCACTGCTGGAAGTCCTGGATCCGGAGCAGAACAAGTCATTTAACGACCACTATCTGGAAGTTGATTTTGACCTGTCCGAGGTGATGTTCGTCTGTACCTCCAACACCATGAATATTCCTGGCCCATTATTGGACCGTATGGAAGTTATTCGCCTGCCAGGTTACACCGAGGCTGAAAAAATCAATATCGCATCACGCTATCTGTTGCCCAAGCAGCTTGAGGCCAATGGCCTGAAGAAGGGCGAGCTGACGGTGCCTGATGAGACTGTGCGCGATCTCATCCGTTATTACACACGCGAGGCTGGTGTCCGCGGGCTAGAGCGCGAGATAGCCAAGCTGTGCCGCAAAGTTGTCAAAAAAGCGGCGCTGGAAGAGGGTAGAGGCGGTAAGAAACCCGCGGGCATCGTCCTGTCTCCAGACCTGCTGGAAGAGTATTCCGGTGTTCGAAAATTCGATTACGGCCGGGCAGAAGAAGACAATCGGGTCGGCCAGGTTAATGGTCTGGCCTGGACTCAGGTTGGCGGCGAGCTTCTGACCATCGAGTCGGTTGCCGTAGAGGGCAAAGGCAAAACTGTCAAGACGGGTTCGCTCGGTGATGTCATGCAGGAGTCCATCCAGGCTGCGCTGACTGTTGTGCGCAGCCGGTCAGCGATGCTGGGACTGAAATCCAACTTTCATGAATCAGTTGATCTGCATATTCACGTACCTGAAGGTGCAACTCCCAAGGACGGCCCGAGTGCCGGTATTGGAATGTGTACTGCACTGGTGTCTGTTCTGACAGGCATACCTGTGCGAGCCGACGTGGCAATGACGGGCGAAATTACACTACGGGGTCAGGTGTTGCGAATTGGTGGTTTGAAGGAGAAGCTGCTTGCTGCGCATCGTGGCAATATCAAAACAGTCATTATTCCTGCTGATAATGAAAGGGACCTGAAAGAGATTCCGGATAACATCAAAGCTGAGCTCTCAATACACCCGGTCAAGTGGATAGACGAGGTTCTGGAGATTGCGCTTGAAAGAATGCCAACCCCCATTCCTCCGCAGGAAGGTGTGTTGCCAGAGCATAGCCAGGAGGGTGATAAAAAAGCCGTCAGCACGCACTGATTATCAGTGTTTTATGTTGACAGGCATTTCTGGCGCTTGGTATAAAGTCACGGTTGTAGCGGCCGCAGGCCGCGCGCCGCTTGAGATTCAGGCGATTTCGAGAGAATCGACATCGGACATTGAATGGCGTAGGTCAGCTACATTTTGCTGACGGCAAACAAGTAACAAGTATTTAAGGAGTGGCAGGAAGAAACCGCTTCTAAAACCTAACTCAAATTAACATAACAGGTACCAAAACAAGGGGTTATCGTGAATAAATCAGAACTGATCGAAGCTGTAGCAGCAAGCGCGGATTTACCAAAGGCGGCCGCAGCCCGCGTGATTGACGCAATGATTGATACCATTACTGAATCTCTGCAAAAAAGTGAGCCGGTTGTTCTGGTTGGCTTTGGTACGTTCGGCACTAAAGAGCGTGCAGCGCGCACAGGTCGCAATCCCCAGACTGGCGCTACAATCCAGATCAGCGCCGCCAAAGTTCCAAACTTCAAGCCTGGCAAAGCATTGAAAGACGCTGTTAACGGCTGATCAGTTTTTGATCGGCAGGCTCTGGCCGCTGTCCTAGTCAGAGCGTTATCCGGAGTCAGATCTGGCTCCAACTGGGGCGCATCTTGGATGCGCCCTTTTAGTTTACATGTATGACATTCAGGAAGCGCTATGCTGCAGACTATTCGTGACAATTCCCAGGGCGTTGTAGCCAAGATCATTATTGGTTTCATCATTGGCATTTTTGCGCTGTTTGGTGCCGAGTCCATTGTTGGCGGGTTTCTTGGCAGCAACAATGTAGTCTCGGTCAATGGTGAAGACATTACTGAACAGGAGCTTGCTGTCAGTATTCAGAACCTGATGGCCTCGATGGGCGCCAATGTAGCGGACTTCGATGAAGAGCTGATCCGCGAGGTCGCGTTGAATCAGTTGATTGAGGATAAATTGTTGATGCAGGCCGCGCAGGAGTCCGGGATGGCAATCTCTGATGACTCGGTGGATCGACAGATTCTGCGTACCCCCCAGTTCCAGATTGGCGGCGTATTCGACAACGAGATGGCGCGTCGTACCATGGCTGCACAGGGCTATACGCCCCAGGCTTATCGACAGTTACTGGCAGAGAGCATGATGATGGGGCAGCTGGCTAACGCCTATGCTGCGACGTCGTTTGTGACGGATGCCGACCTGCAACGCATTGCCGAGCTGCAGACTCAGACCAGAGATTTTCGATATCTTTCAATTCCATTAGGTAACAGAACCCTGGGCCAGGCGGTTGAGCCAGAGTCGATCGAAGCCTATTACGAACAGAACCCCGAGCAGTTCACAAGCCCCGAACAGGTTTCTGTGGCTTATGTAATGCTGGATAAAGACGCCATCTTCGATGAGATCGAAGTCGATGAGGCCACCGTTATGGAGCGCTACGAGGCAGACCGTGATGCTGCCGTCGCTGACGTCGAACGAAGAGCTGCGCATATACTCTTTGACCTCGGTTCTGGAAGCGAAGAGGAAGTGATTGCGCGCGCAAACGAAGTAAAAGCGCGGATAGATGCGGGCGAGGATTTTGGTGAGCTGGCCCGGGAGTTCTCCGTAGACGAAGCATCCGCAGCGGAAGATGGTGATATCGGTTTCACAGATGGCAGCGTGTTTCCCCAGGAGATGGAAAGCGCACTGGCAGCCCTGGAAGTGGGTGAGGTATCTGACCCGGTAGTATCAGAGTTTGGTGTGCACCTGCTTAAGCTGACTGAATATGATGCGCAGGATTACCCTCCCTTTGAGGAGGTTGAGGAGCGGCTGAGACGAGAACTCAGCCAGGCGCGCGTTGACGAATTGTACTTCAGTCGACTCGAATCGATGGCCAACCTTGCGTTTGAGAACTTTGATCTGCAGGCCATCAACGAAGAGCTGGGCCTTGAGATTCAACAGTCAGCGTTCTTTGGCCGTGAAGGTGGTAGCAGCGCGGTGACATCTGATCCTGCCGTTATCGAAGCAGCGTTTTCACCAGAAGTACTGGAAGAAGATCTTAACAGTGATCTTATTGAACTTGGCGAGACACGGGCCGTTGTCATTCATCTGGCGGAACATCGACCATCAGCGCTTCAGCCGCTGGAAGACGTTCGCGCCGATATCGCTGTCGAACTTCGTACACAGATGGAGCAGGAGCAGGCGAGAGCAGTAGGTGAACAAATTCTCGCAGCGCTTCAGGCTGGCGAAAGTATCGATTCATTTGTGCAGCAGGAGTCCCTGGAGTGGTCAGAGAGAGAGGGTGTTCGTCGCGGTCAATTTGATATCAATACCGAAATAGTGGCCAATGTATTCTCAATGCCGGCGCCAGCGGAGAACGATTCCGAGCTTGCCGGTTTTCAACTCAATAATGGTGCCTATGTCGTGATTGAACTGCAGTCGGTCAATGCTGGCAGCCTGGATGAGCTGGGCGAAGACCAGCGTCAGCAGCTGGCAGCCGCCATGCTGGAGAATCGTGGGCGAAGTGTGTTTTCTGCACTGTTGAGCAATCTGCAGGAAGAGGCTTCCATCAGGTAGTTTACAGTGTTGTTACGCGCACCTGCTTAGCTGCTGGCAGGTACTAAAGCGCCGTCGTCAGGGCCGGAATTTCTTGCCAAGGCGACGGCGTTTTGCTAGTTTTCTCCTGCAATTATTTTGGTTGTCGGGCGGTACGGCTACTTTGACAACACATTGGCGCTATTGCCAAAAAAATAGGTTGTTGACACAAATTGATGTAATTTGTCATCACAAATTTGCAGTCAGACAATCACATCAGGGGTTAAAATCCCATTCATAACAAATGGTCTTGGCAGGTGCAGATTGGTGCGTCTGCTCTGGGGCGCTAAATAATGAAGCACATGTCAGCTCTACTGGTCATTCTGGCCGTTCTTTGGTGGATACTCTCCGGTTACACCAAGGTTCTTCTCATCTCACTCGGTGTTGTTTCTGTTATTTTCACCACTTTTCTTGCTCACCGCATGAACGTGGTTGACGACGAAAGCCACCCTCTGCACCTGAGCTTCAAACTCGTGCGTTACTGGGGCTATCTGCTTGGTCAGATCGTCATCTCAAATTTTCAGGTCATCAAGGTCATTCTCAGCCCGAACCCCGATATCGATCCATCAGTTGTGCAAACGCGCATCTCCCGACACTCAGAGTTGGGTAAGGTGGTTCTGGGCAACTCAGTCACACTGACGCCGGGTACTGTTACTCTGGAAGTTAAAGGCGACCTGATCGAAGCCCATGCGCTGAATCGGGCTGCGGCTCAGGGCGTGCTGAGCGGAGATATGGATGCCCGTGTACCTTCTGAAGTTGAGGTGAAATCATGATACTGGCCGCTGCTGCCATCGCTATTCTGGTGACAATGTTGCTGGCTATCGTTCGGGCATTGCTGGGTCCCAGCATTTTTGATCGCATGCTGGCTGTCAACATGTTCGGAACCAAAACGGTGATGTTGATATCCCTGATCGCCGCTCTGGCAGGACGGGCCGATTATCTCGACATTGCTCTGGTCTACGCCATGATCAACTTCATCGCCATGATCGCGGTGATGAAGTATTTCGAATACGGCACACTTGGCCACGACGGCGAAACTACCGAGGAGTAAGTCATGGATCTGTTGCAATGGCTTTCGGCCATCCTGCTGTTGTCCGGCTGTGCGCTGGGAGTAATAGGTGGTATCGGTATAAACCGGTTTCCAGATTTTTACACCCGGATGCACGCCGCTGGTGTAACCGATACGCTTTGCGCGGGGCTGTTCTTCGGCGGATTGATGATTCATTTCGGCCTGACTCTGGCGAGCGCTAAACTGTTTCTGATATTCCTTTTTATGTTGTTCACCTGTCCAACATCAACGCACGCCCTGGCTAAAGCTGCCCGCCATAGCGGACTGGTACCCTGGACTAAAACCAGTGGTGTAGAACAAGGAGCCAGCAAGTGATACTGGAACAATTGATTGACATTTTCCTGCTGGTATTTCTCGCCATCATTTCCATCGCAGTACTGCGGATCCGGGATCTGTTTACGGCAGTCATGCTGTTTGGTATCTACAGCCTAACCTCGGCATCACTGTTTATGGTGCTTGACGCGGCGGACGTAGGGTTTACGGAGGCAGCTGTTGGCGCAGGTATTTCGACGATCCTGATGCTGGCAACCATTTCCATGACCGGCAGAGAAGAAAAGCCTCTGAAAAAGAAGGGCACCATGCTTCCCCTGGCGGTAGTTGTGATAACTGGCGCGACGCTGGTGTACGGCATAATGGACCTGCCTCCTTTCGGAGAGCCTGATAACCCGGTTCATACTCATGTTGCTCCGCGCTACATCGAACAGTCCCCGCAGGAGATTGACGTACCCAATTTTGTGACTGCAGTGCTGGCCAGCTATCGAGGTTACGACACACTGGGTGAAGTGGTTGTTATTTTTACTGCGGGTGTTGGCGTCATGTTATTGATAGGCCGACGGCGCAAGCGCAAAGAGGGTATATCCAATGAGTGACCATCTGATCCTCAGGATCGTCGGCAAGTTTCTCATACCTTATATTCTGCTGTTTGGCCTGTATGTCCAGTTTCATGGCGATTTCGGCCCAGGTGGCGGCTTTCAGGCGGGTGTGATTTTTGCCTCAGCTTTTGTCATCCATACACTTTTGTTTGGCCTGGAGTCAGCTGAACGTATTGCGCCGCAATGGGTGTTGAAGATTGTGGCCGCCTCCGGCGTATTGATCTATGCCCTGGTCGGTGTTGCTGCAATGCTGATGGGTGGCAATTATCTGGACTATGATTTTCTAGCTGCAGACCCAATAGCTGGTCAGCACATTGGTATTATTCTTGTTGAGTTCGGTGTGGGGCTGACCGTGGCATCAGTGATGATGCTGCTGTTCTTCACCTTCGCAGGTCGGGGAGAGGCATCATGAGTGGACTTGGAGTGTGGAACTACGTCATCATCATTTTTCTGATGATGATCGGTTTGTACATGGTCATGTCGAGCAGCAATCTGGTCAAGAAGCTGATTGGTCTGAACGTTTTTCAGACATCGGTCTTTTTCCTTTATATCAGTTTTGGTTACATCGAAGGTGCCACCGGTCCCGTCATGCAGGAAGGCGCATCGCTTTATTCCAACCCTCTGCCTCACGTACTTATCCTGACAGCGATTGTTGTCGGTGTGGCGACGACTGCAGTCGGGCTCGCATTGTCAGTACGCATCAAAGAGTCGTTTGGCACGATTGAAGAAGACGAATTACATACAATGGACTCCTCACTCTAATGTTAGCGCATCTTCCTGTACTTGTTATTCTGGCGCCCTTGCTTGGCGCGCCGGTCGCGTCGCTGCTGCGCGGCCCAAACTGGCCCTGGCTGCTGGCGACGCTGCTTTCCTGGTTCGCGCTGTTGTGCAGCGTTCTGCTGCTGATTCAGGTCAATGCCCAGGGCACTTTCATCTATACCATGGGCGGCTGGGAAGCACCCTGGGGTATCGAATACAGAATTGATTTTGCCAATGCCCTGCTGCTGGTATTGATCACTGGTCTGGCTAGTGTGGTTTTACCCTATGCCCGGCTGAGTGTTGAGCACGAAATCGGTGCTGATCGCTGCCCACTGTTTTACACAGCGTTGCTGCTGTTAATTCTTGGCCTTTGCGGTATCACAGTAACCGGCGATGCTTTCAACGTGTTTGTGTTCCTGGAAGTTTCATCTCTGGCGACCTATACATTGATTGCCATGGGCAGGGATCGGCGTGCTCTGACGGCGTCTTTCTCCTACCTGATCATGGGCACAATTGGTGCCACGTTCTACCTGATTGGTGTCGGCTTCCTCTACGTGATGACGGGTACACTGAATATGGCGGATCTGGCAGAACGCCTGCCTGCCATAAGCGATTCCAGCACCGTTCGCACGGCTTTTGCCTTCATCGTGACTGGTATCTGTCTGAAACTGGCTCTGTTCCCGCTGCATCTATGGCTGCCGAATGCGTACACCTATTCGCCATCGGCCGTCACGGCGTTTCTCGGCGCTACCGCAACCAAGGTGGCAGTTTATGTTCTGATTCGCTTCGTATTTACGATTTTTGGTGTGGAGTTCAGCTTTGGTGCGGAACCACTTGCGGAGGTTCTGGTTCCACTGGCGATTATCGGTCTGCTAAGTGCATCCACAGTCAGCATCATGCAGCCGAATATCAAACGCATGCTGGCCTACTCGAGCGTGGCGCAGATTGGCTATATCGTCCTTGGCCTTGCGATGGGCACGGCCATGGGTCTGACTGCATCGCTGCTGCATGTATTTAACCATGGCCTGATGAAGGGCGCGCTGTTTATGGTGATGGGTGCCGTGGCTTACAGGATGGGTGGTACCAGCATTGATGATATGCGTGGTCTGGCCAAAACCATGCCTTTGACATTCTGGGCCTTTGTTCTTGGTGGCCTCAGCCTGATAGGTGTGCCATTGACAGTTGGTTTTGTCAGCAAGTGGCACTTGATTCTGGCTTCCCTGGAGCTGGGCTGGTGGCCTGTTGTGGTTGCCATTCTGGCAGGTTCAATGCTGGCTGTTGTGTATGTTGGTCGTGTTGTGGAAGCTGGTTTCTTTGGTGAGCCCAAAGATGCCACCAAGCGTGAAGCACCCTGGGGTCTGCTGGTTCCATTGTGGGTACTCGTCATTGCCAATATCTGGTTTGGAATTGATACGCGTCTGACTGTGGATATAGCCGAAGCGGCTGCCGCTCAGTTGATGGCGGGAGGTGTTGTACGGTGACTGCCAATACTGCATTGTTGTTAACGCTGGTTGTACCGCTGCTCGGAGCGGTGCTGATTGCACTGGCAGGTCGCTGGCCGAACCTTCGCGAAACTGTAACCATGGTGACAGCCCTGACGCTGTTCGGTTTGGTCATTCGTGTACTGATGGGGCTGAACGCTGGTGAGGAAATAGGCGTTGAACTGGTCACGCTGTTCTCCGGGGTGCCAATTGCCTTCAATACCGAACCACTGTCGATACTGTTCGCAATGATCGCCAGCGGCCTCTGGATTGTTACCTCGATTTACGCCATCGGCTATATGCGCGGCACCAATGAAAAACAGCAGACACGCTTTTATGTATGCTTTGCCATCGCGCTGTTTGGTGCCATGGGTGTGGCGTTCTCTGCAAACCTGCTGACACTCTTCATTTTTTATGAAGTCCTGACAATCTCGACATATCCTCTTGTCACACATAAAGGTGACGACAAGGCCAAGGCGGGCGGGCGTACTTATCTGGGCATCCTGATGACAACGTCCATCGTGTTCCTGCTGCCGGCAATCATCTGGACCTATGCGGCCGCAGGTACGCTGGATTTTGTTCCAGGCGGAATCCTCGAGGGTCA
Source organism: Pseudohongiella sp. O18 (assembly GCF_021729085.1). Lineage (GTDB taxonomy): Bacteria > Pseudomonadota > Gammaproteobacteria > Pseudomonadales > Pseudohongiellaceae > Pseudohongiella. The sequence goes on from NZ_JAJSAR010000002.1 coordinate 732,178, forward strand.
GTTGGCGGCTGGCTCCGCGACGCTGTTGTTGATGTTGTTCCTGTTTGGTGTAGCCAAGGCTGCAGTGATGCCGGTTCATCGCTGGCTGCCGGCCGCGATGGTCGCGCCGACGCCAGTCTCCGCATTGCTGCACGCGGTCGCCGTTGTAAAGGCGGGTGTATTCACCTTGATCAAGGTGGTCATCTATATTTTTGGTACCGACTATCTGGCCGAAGTTCCGTATGAACAGTTCGCTGTTTATATCGCCGGTTTCACAGTCGTGGCAGCATCCTGCATCGCCTTGCGGCAGACCAATATCAAACGACTGTTGGCATACTCAACCATTGGCCAGTTGAGTTACATCATCATGGCGACAATGGCACTCGCACCATTCTCTGAAATAGGCGCGGCTATACATATCGCTGCTCACGCTTTTGGCAAGATCACACTGTTCTTTACCGCCGGTGCCATCTATGTGGCGTCCAAGAAGACCGAGATCACCCAGTTGAACGGCATAGGCTGGCGGATGCCTTACACGATGACGGCCTTTGCGATCGGTGCTTTGTCCATGATCGGTGTGCCGCCAACGGCAGGATTTGTCTCCAAGTGGTTCATCATTGCGGGTGCCTTCCAGCTTGATAATTATTTCGTGCTGGTTGTGTTGATTCTGTCCACGGCGCTGAATGCGGCTTATTTCCTGCCAATCATCTTTAATGCATTCTTCAAGCCCGAGGATGTGACACCCGTCAAGGATCACGCCGAAGCGCCCACCAATATGGTTATTGCGTTGAGTGTGACAGCGACCCTGACGCTGTTGTTCTTCTTCTTTAACGGTCCGGTACTGGATCTTGAGACTCAGATTGTAGGAGGGATGCCGTAATGAGCGAGCAGCCTGGTGAAATCAAGGCCGTACCCGGCAAGGCAGGCAAAGGCCTGGTGGCCAATGAATATGGCGCCGACTGCCCACGTGTAGAAACACCTGATCTGGTTGATGGCAAGCCCCATTGGCTGGTCAGGGCTTCCACTATCAAGATTCTGTGGTGGGTGTTTTCAGTCATCCTCGCATTGACGGTACTGGCGCAGATATTCGTGCATGTGCATGCCTATTTTGCACTGGATGGTTATTTTGGCTTTTATGCCATCTACGGTTTTGTCAGCTGCCTGGGCATGGTGGTATTCGCCAAGCTCCTGGGAGTATTTTTGAAGCGTCCGGATACGTACTATGACGATCTCTGAGTTAATGTTCCCACCTGCCTTCATCATGATCATCGGCGCCATGCTGCTGCCGGTGGTCCGCGATAGTTTCCGTCCAGTTCTTCTGGTGCTGGTACCGCTACTGACACTCCTGATGATATGGAATCTGGATGACGGTGTGCTGTTGAGCGCCCGGTTTCTCGGTTATGAAGTCGAACTCGTTGAGGCCAGCAACGTCCGACGCCTGTTCGCGACGATATTCGCCCTGATGGCCATGATCGGCGGATTTTTCGCCTTCAGGCACGCAAAAGTTGCTGAACTCTCAGCGGCCATGGCATATGCCGCCGGCGCTGTCGGTGTTTCTTTTGCCGGTGATCTGATTACGCTGTTCCTGTTCTGGGAATTCATGGCACTGTTCTCGACGATCGTGGTCTGGTGTGGAGGCACTGAGGAGGCGCGCCGTGCCGGTATTCGTTACGGCATCATGCATCTGATCGGTGGCATCATTCTCAAGATCGGTATTGAAGGTGTGGCAATCCAGACAGGCTCAATCGAGATTCAGGCCCTGCAGCTGGAAAGTTTTGCCACCTGGATGATTCTGATTGGTATCCTGATCAATGCAGCGGCGCCCCCGGTCTCTGCATGGCTGTCAGATGCCTATCCTGAAGCAAGCCCGACAGGTTCTGTGTTCCTCTCGGCGTTCACAACCAAAACGGCCGTACTGGCACTATGGTTGCTGTTCCCGGGTCAGTCTGTGCTGATCTGGATCGGTCTGTACATGATTTTCTACGGCATTATTTACGCGCTGATGGAAAACGACATGCGGCGTATTCTGGCTTACTCAATCGTAAACCAGGTGGGTTTCATGGTTGTAGGCGTTGGTATTGGTACCGAGATGGCGCTTAACGGTGTGGCCGCACATGCCTTCTCGCATATCATCTACAAAGCGTTGTTGCTTATGAGCGCAGGTGCGGTCATGGTCCAGACTGGCAAGCGCAAGTGTACTGATCTTGGCGGTCTGTACCGAACCATGCCGGTGACGGCTGTCTGCGGCATCATTGGCGCGCTTGCCATCTCGGCGTTCCCGTACACCTCTGGATTCATTTCCAAGTCAATGATCAGCTCAGGTGCTGCCTATGAGCAGTACGCCTTTGTCTGGTACTGCCTGGTAGCTGCATCGGCAGGTGTATTCCTGCATGCCGGCATCAAATTCCCTTGGTTTGTGTTTTTCCAGAAGGATTCTGGCCTGCGACCGAAGGATCCGTCCTGGAACATGCAGGCGGCGATGATTTTCTTTGCTGCGGCCTGCGTGCTGATCGGTGTTTTCCCGCAGATTCTGTATGACTTCCTGCCATTTGAGGCGACATACGAGCCTTATACAGCGGACCACCTGGTGACCCAGTTGCAGCTATTGCTGTTTGCTGGTCTGGCGTTCTTCGTCACCCTGCCTTTGATGAAACGCACGCTGACCATCAGCCTTGATGTAGACTTTTTCTACCGACGGCTTGGGCCGATACTATGGCGTGCATTCGAACGCCTGGTGAAAGGTCTGGGGGATTTGCTGCAGTCACTGGTCGTCAAACCCAGTAAATCAATCCCGGCAATGCTGCTGCGTTATCATGGTCCGGAAGGCCCGCTGGCCCGAACCTGGCCGACTGGCAGTATGCTGTTGTGGGTAACGGTGCTGCTGGTTATCATTCTGATAGGGGCCCGGTTGCTTTAACAGCAACCGGACCTGTTGTCCGGCGAAGCAGCCGGACTTACTCCACGTGCAAAATCAGCTCCTGGCCAGGATGGATAAGAGCACGTTGGCTGATGCCATTCCACTCAGTAATATCCTCTACACTCACACCATGCCGTCTGGCGATTCCCGCAAGGGTGTCGCCCGATTTGACTTCGTAACGCTGGGTCAGGGTAGCTTGGGTGCTGCCTGACAGGTCTGCAGCTGCGGTCAGGTTACCGGCCTGCAGAACCAGTCGCTGGCCCGGTTGCAACACAGCGCTCTCGCTCAAACTGTTCCAGCGCCTCAGTTCATTGACCGTCAGGCTGTAGCGATTAGCGATGCTCCAGAGGCTGTCTCCGCTTTTGACTATGTAATTGCCCGCGGGTATCGGCTGATTATTGTTTGCTGCCAGAATACTGGCCATACCGGGAATGCCATCACCGGCACCATAGGCGCGCGGAATCAACAGATCATCACCTGCCCGAATCGAGCTACCGGTAAGATTGTTGGCTTGCTGCAGGGCGGCGACCGTCGTTCGCTGTGAGCGCGCGATGCCGCTCAGCGTATCGCCTGGTTTTATCTGATAACGTTCCCAGGTAACTCGGTTATCGCCCAGATCAGCAAGATTGGCAGAAAATCGCTCGGCAGCGTCCAGCGGCAGGTTGATCAGGTGAGGGCCCTGCGGACGTGTAGCCCACTGCAGATAACCGGGGTTGAGTTGATACAGCAGTTCCGGCTCTATGCCAGCCAGCTGTGCTGCCAGATTAAGATCGATCTGCGAGCCTGCGTCGACACGGGCCAGCCAGGTGGTATCGGGCACTGGCTCTAACGCGAGTTCGTTTGATAATGGGTCTGCCATCAGATACGCCAGCGCGAGGAGTCGCGGTACATGACGCTGTGTCTCTCCTGGCAGTGACAAGGACCAGAAATCTGTGCCCCGGCCATTACGCTCGTTGCGTTCAATGGCTCTGGAAACGGTTCCCTGGCCGGCGTTGTAGGCCGCCAGTGTCAGTAACCAGTCCTCATTAAACAGAGCGTGCAGTCGCTGCAGGTAATCGAGTGCTGCACTGGTTGACGCGATCGGGTCGTGACGGCCGTCATACCACCAATCTCGCTGCAGGCCCAGGCTGGCTGCGGTGGGTGCCATGAATTGCCACAGGCCTGCTGCATTGACAGGTGAGCGGGCGCTGGGTTCAAAGGCGCTCTCAATAAAGGGCAGCAGTGCGAGCTCGGTCGGCAGATTGCGCTGCTGGATCTCTGATACGATTTCGTAAATGAACGGAGCAGCACGCGCACTTATCTCGCTAATAAAGCTGCTGTTACTCAAAAACCAGTCAATTTCTTCCTGAATGCTGTCGTTGTAATGCTGGTGGTAGAACTGCATGCCTTCGCTGACCCGGAACCACACACTGTTCTGAAATTCGATCTCGGCCTGGGTCAGTTCCAGTTCCGGCTGTGTTTCACGTTGGGTCCGTATCTGTTGTGCACGATTGCGTGTCTGGGCAACGCTTCGTGTTTGTGTGGAGAGTGGGCCGGCCTGTTCGGTATCTTCGGCCGGCGGTGGCAGAGTGCTGCAGGCGTTGATGAGTAGAGTCAGGGAAATCAGGGCCGACAGTCGCCGGCGCTTGAAGCGGGGTTTGGATGATTCTGGAGTCATGTTTCCTGCAGTATTCCTGTTAGTCGTTTCCTGCCGGCCATCTTCCTGTCCGGCCTGGCGTTTGTCTATGCGTTGTCCTTCCAACGACGCAGGGCAGCGAATGTGCCGCAGTCATCATTGATCTCAGCGGGAGAATGTTCGATTACACGCTGTTTGAGGCTGTCATTGTGACAACGCAAAAACGGATTGGTTCGCAATTCTAACTCAATTGTTGATGGGAGCGTCGGCAAATGTTTAGAGCGCTTTGTTTTCTCAGCGTCAATCCGCTGTTGCAGATCGATGTTCTGTGGTTCGGCAAGCGATGCAAATTCAAGGTTCTTGAGTGTGTATTCGTGCGCGCAGTAGACCCGCGTGTTACCGGGAAGACTGCTCAGACGCTGCAGCGACTGGTACATCATTTCTGGCGTACCTTCAAATATACGGCCGCAGCCGCCCGCGAAGAGTGTGTCGCCACAGAACAGAGCAGGGGAGTCATCGTCCGGTTGTTTGCCGAAATACGCGATATGGTCCAGTGTGTGACCAGGTACCGTAATAACCTGTAGTCTGAATCCACCGACAACCTCAAGCTGATCGGCCTCACCTACAGCTGTGCTTATGCCATCAATATGACCGCCTTTTGGACCATAAACCGGCACGAAATAGCGTGACAGCAGCGTTTTCAGGCCACCGACATGATCTGCGTGGTGATGAGTTATCAGTATTGAGTGCAGCTGCAGACCTTTTTCCTGAAGAAACGCGATCACGGGCTCGGCGTCACCCGGATCGACTACAGTGCATGCACTGCCATGACAGATAGCCCAAATGTAGTTGTCATTAAACGCCGGTATGGGAACCATACTGAACTGCGCCTGATCGCTCATGGTGTTCTCCTTTTGCTGCTTTTCTCAATGATATCAGATCAGGTTTGGTGAGTTTCCGTTGCGGTGCTAGAATCCAGACTTGAGGAGAATGCCAATGTCATCCCACAACCGCAAACCCGAGTTACCCGATCCCGTGACGCTGGAGCCAGAACTGTCTGAGTGGCTGCAATCACCGCTGGGTCAGGCCTTGCTGGATGCTCAGCGCCAGGCGCTATACCCGGTGCTCAGTCGTGTGTTTGGCTATCATGTCCTGCAGTTGTCCTGTGCACCGCAAGTGGACATGTTGCAGGACTGCCTGGTCGGGCACAAGATTTGTTTTGCACCGGCCTGGCGACCAGGTATCAACCAGCCTGTGGCCAGCATCGAGTCTCTGCCGCTGGAAACCGACAGCGTTGACGCAGTTCTTCTGCACCATGCGCTGGATTACACTAATGACAGTCACCGGCTATTGCGGGAAGCGACCCGGGTATTGCGGCCAGGCGGACGTTTGCTGATTGTTGGCTTCAATCCAGTTAGTCTCTGGGGGCTCAGCAAGTTGCTGCGCTGGCGACCACGCACACCATGGAATGCCCGCTTTCTGTCGCGACGTCGCTTGTCGGACTGGTTGAGCCTGCTGGATTTTAGCGTTGATAAAGTCACCTACGGTGGGTTTCTGCCACCGCTCAAGCACCCACGGATTCTTGCTAAAGCCGCCGATTTTGAGCGCTGGCTGGATAAACTGGGCAATCCGACAGGCGCGTTCTATATGGTGGTTGCCAGCAAGCAGCGCGTGCCACTGATTCCGGTAGCACCGCGCTGGCGAAAAATGCAGCGGCCGGCGCTCGGCGTACCATTGCCTGAAACGGGTCGTGTTGCCAGCCAGCCAGGCAGAGCGGCTGGCAGGGCACGCAAAGTCGTACCGCTGCGCCCCTACAGACGCCATACTCCCGATCACGAATAAGTTACAAATAAGGCTAGATGATTGAAAGAAGTTGTTGAAATTTATACCGATGGTGCCTGTCGTGGCAACCCGGGGCCGGGTGGTTGGGGGGCTGTTCTGCGTTACCGTGGGGTGGAGAAGCAACTGTATGGCGGCAGCTTCCACACTACCAATAATAAGATGGAGCTGCTTGCCGTCATCAAGGCGCTTGAGGCACTCAAACGTTCGGGCTGTCAGGTTTCATTATATAGCGACTCACGTTACGTCCTGACAGGCATCAGTGAATGGTTGCCCAACTGGAAGCGTAGAGGCTGGAAAACCGCCAATCGCAAGCCGGTACTGAATCAGGAGCTGTGGCAGGCGCTCGATGAGCTAAGTCAGCAGCACGATATTGACTGGCACTGGGTCAAGGGACACAGTGGCCACCCGGGCAATGAGCTGGCGGATGAATTGGCGAATCGTGGGATTGATGAGTTGCCGGCACAAGCAGATACGGGAGTGCATCAGTAGTGCGTCAGATTGTACTGGATACAGAAACGACCGGCCTGGAAGCCTCCCAGGGACACCGGATCATCGAAATAGGTTGCGTTGAAGTTGAACATCGCAGGCTTACTGGCAATCACTATCACCAGTATGTCAGACCCGAGCGGGAAATTGACGAAGGTGCCCAGGAAGTGCACGGCATCAGCAACGAATTTCTGGCTGACAAACCGGTGTTCTCCGAAATTGCTGATGAGTTTCTTGAATTTGTCCGTGGGGCAGAACTGCTGATACACAATGCCCCGTTCGATATTGGGTTCCTTGACGCGGAACTGGAGCGACTCGGCTCATCCTATGGGCGGATGGCAGATTATTGTCGCATTACCGATACATTGCAGCTGGCCCGGCGCAAACACCCCGGTCAGCGCAACAGTCTGGATGCCCTTTGTAAGCGCTACGAGGTCGATAACTCCCATCGTGAACTGCACGGCGCCTTGCTTGACTCCGAGATACTGGCCGACGTTTATCTACTGATGACCGGTGGTCAGACTGATCTGAGTCTGGCTGAAGAAGCCGCGTCAGAGAATGAAAGCGGCGCTACACAAGCTGTTCGCGTCAGCCGCGAAGGTCTGGCGCTGGCAGTTTCGCAGCCAACAGAGGCAGAGTGGCAGGCGCACCAGAAGCTTCTGGAACGCATCCAAAAGGCCAGTGGCGAGAATTGTGTGTGGCTTAGAGGCAAGTCCGACTGATGCCTGCTGCCGTCATCCTTTTTCACGAAGGCAGTGTTCTGCTGAACAATGGGCGTCCTCTCTGGAATCCAGATGTACTTAACCGCCCTGATGTTGTGCTTCGCGCCCTGTTGCCGGTGGCCGATGAGACCGGAGGCGCAGGTGTTTACCAGGTTGCGGTGCTTGACTCCCTCAAACCATTCCCCAGTATTGAACCGGTCGGCGTGCGCCAGTTTTTGCTGGAGTCAGGCTTTGATTCATTTTCGGTTGTGGGTCGTGCCAGTCAACTTGTAAATTGGTACATCATGCACCGCTACTGTGGCGCCTGCGGACATCAGACAGAATTGGCGGAAGCTGCCAACCGGGTGTTGTGCACTGCCTGTGGCAAGGAATACTACCCCCGCATTAATCCCTGCATTATTGTTCTGATTACCCGTGGCGACAATATTCTGCTGGCCAGAAGCAGTCGGCGCGGCACTGATTTTTACAGCTGTCTGGCCGGTTTTATCGAGCCAGGGGAGAGTGCAGAGCAGGCGGTAAGGCGGGAAGTCTTCGAAGAGGTCGGCCTGCAGGTTACCAATATTCGATACACCGGCAGTCAGCCGTGGCCGTTTCCGTCTCAGTTAATGCTTGGCTTTTACGCTGATTACCTGGATGGCGAAATTAACCCCGATCCGGACGAAATTGCTGATGCCGATTGGTATGCTGTTGATCAGCTACCGAAGGTACCTTCCCCGCGCATAAGCATTGCCGGGCAATTGATAGAGACGTATGTGGAATCGGCGCTGAACAACAGCGCTCGTTGAAAGGAGAGTGTAAATCTTGGAATACTTTGTTGAATACCTGATGTTTCTTGCGAGGGCGGTAACCATCGTCGTGGCCATTTTTGCGGTGGTAAGCATTCTTGTCGCTGCCGGTCAGCGCAACCGTCGCCAGGTGAACCGCGGCAGTATTTCTGTGATTCACCTGAACAAAGAAATTGAAGACCTGAAAGAGAGTCTGCAGCGCGTGATTCTGGACAAGTTCATGCTTAAAAAGCTGTTGAAGGCGCAGAAGAAAAAAGACAAAGAAGAGGCGCGCAGACTGAAGGGTGAGCAATCCAGTGAGCAGCGAAAAAAACGCATTTATGTTCTGAGTTTTAACGGTGACATGGAAGCAAACGAGGTGGAATCCCTGCGGCAGGAAGTGACGGCTGTGTTGACCATGGCAGAGTCAAATGACGAAGTCATGTTGCGACTGGAGAGCCCGGGTGGCATGGTGCATGCCTACGGACTGGCGGCGTCGCAGTTGCTCAGACTTAAGCAGAGCAATATCCCGCTCACCATCTGCGTAGACAAAGTTGCCGCTAGCGGCGGTTACATGATGGCGTGTCTGGCAGATCGGCTGCTGGCAGCGCCGTTTGCCATCATTGGCTCGATAGGCGTGCTGGTGCAGATGCCGAACATCCACAGGCTGTTGAAGAAAAACGATGTTGATTTCGAGATGATCACGGCTGGTGAATACAAGCGGACTCTGACTCCGTTCACTGAGGTGACTGAAAAAGGGCGCGAAAAGGTCAAGCAGGATGTTGAAGAGATGCATGGCCTGTTCAAGGACTGGGTTCAACGCTACCGTCCCGTCGTAGACATTGATCAAATCTCCACGGGAGAGACCTGGGTAGGCATGCAGGCTCATGACCGCAAAATGGTTGATGACATCGGAACCAGCGATGACTTTATTGTCCAGTCCTGCGAGGCTGCTGATGTCTACGAGGTCTGTTATGAGATACGTGTGCCGCTGGGCGAAAAAATTGGTGGGGTGCTGCAGCGGGCCATGGACAAGACTTTACTGAACTGGTGGCAACGCCTGCGCACGCCGCAGCAATTCTGACTTTCATGCAACACAAACTTCACGCGATACAGGATAGTTTATGAAACTTGACCAGGAATCATTCAAAGCATTGCTTGTTACCGAACATGCCGGTGATGACGGCAAAAACCGATACGAGTCGGCATTGGTTGATCGCAAGGTTGCGGAACTGCCTGCAGGTGATGTGCTGATTCGCGTGGCCTATTCGTCACTCAATTACAAAGACGCATTGTCGGCAGCAGGCAATAAAGGCGTGACGCGTAATTACCCTCATACACCGGGTATTGACGCGGCAGGCGTTGTGGCAGAGTCGGAGAACGAACACTTCAAGCCGGGTGATGAAGTGATTGTTATTGGATACGACCTGGGCATGAATACCGCGGGAGGATTTGGGCAATACATTCGTGTGCCAGCTGACTGGGTTGTGCCCAGACCGGCGGGTTTGAGCCTTCAGGAAAGCATGATCATCGGCACAGCTGGCTTTACCGCAGCTCTGTGCGTGGAAAAGCTGCTCCTCAACGGCGTAGATGCCGACTCCGGTCCCGTTCTTGTAACGGGTGCCAGTGGCGGGGTAGGCAGTTTTGCGGTGGCTCTGCTTGCCCAGCTGGGCTTTTCTGTTACAGCCATGACCGGCTCCGGCCAGGCTGCTGATTTCCTGAAGGGTCTTGGCGCTACTGAAATTATAGGTCGGGAAGACTACGCCAGCCCCAACCCGCGGCCTTTGTTGAAGGAACAATGGGGTGGGGCAGTCGATGCCGTTGGTGGTGACATCCTTTTTAATGTCGTTAAATCCCTGCGCTATGGTGGCAGTGTGGCCTGTTGTGGATTGGTCGCGTCACCCACATTTGATGCATCGGTATTTCCGTTTATTCTGCGAGGAGTGAACCTGCTGGGCATCGATTCGGTGAACCTGCCAATTTCTCACAAGCGACAGTTATGGAACAAGCTGGCTGCAAACTGGAAACCGGCGCAGCTGGCATCACTGCAAACCACGTTATCACTGGCGCAACTGTCCGATGCGCTCAAACAGGTTCTGGCGGGCAAGTCGACTGGTCGACTGGTTCTGGATCTGCAAGCCTAACGGCGACGAAACAGGGGTTCAGGCTGGTCAATGCTGGCCTGATACCCGGTTTTGAAGTCGGCAAAGGCAGTCAGCATGATCTCGGCATCCTGATCAGCGCGTGGCATGAGGATGTTGAAACCACAGCGTTTCAGGAAGAAAACCTGGTCGCGCAGCACATCGCCTACCGCCATCAGGTCGCCTTTGTAACCCAGATTCTGACGGAGCGCGCGTGCAGTGCTGTAGCCGCGACCATCGCTGAAAACTGGAAAATTGACAGCAATCAGCGGGATATCATTAATATCAAATGCGGAGTCGACGATAAGCGAACCCGGCTTTTCATTACTGTCCAGCCATACCCCAGTCTGTCCCTTTCTGGCCTGCAGTGTGCTGCGTTCGGCCAGCCAGAAATCGAGTGGCACGATGATGGCTTGCTGCTCCATGTCCGCCAGCTCATCGACGCCAACCTCGGCCTCCAGAATTCTCCAGGAATTACTTACAACAGTCTGGTCTTTGATGATCCATTCAGATGATGCTGGCATGTTTTCAGTGTCCAATGATTAAGCCTGGCGCGGCGCGCGTGAGTTGGATTTGTCGCCGTATAGTGCGGCCTTGAACGGATCCAGACCGATACGATTAAAGGTTTCGACAAATTCCTCACCACCACTTCGCTGCTGTTTATAGACCGATACGATCTTTTCTATCACATCCGGTATTTCATCCTGCGAGAAAGCCGGGCCGACAATCTTTCCCAGTGCGGTTTCGTTGCTGGCAGAACCACCGAGAGAAACCTGATAGAACTCCTCACCTTTTTTGTCTACACCCAGAATGCCGATGTTGCCGACATGGTGATGACCACAGGCATTCATGCAGCCTGATATGTTCAGAGACAATTTGCCAATCTCGCGCAGTTCGGCATGGCTGAATCGACGCTGGATCGACTCCGCTATCGGAATCGATTTGGCGTTGGCGAGTGCGCAGAAGTCACCGCCCGGGCAGCAGATCATGTCACTGAGCAGGCCAAGATTATCCGCCTGCAGGTCGTGAGTTTTCAGTGCCTGCCACAGGTCGTACAGCTTGTCCTGCTCAACATCGGCGAGTACCACGTTTTGCGTATGCGTGATGCGCATTTCACCAAAACTGTACTGATCAGCCAGATCGGCAATGAACTGCATCTGTGCGGCGTCCAGATCCCCGGGGGCATAACCGGTCTTCTTCGCACAAATGGTGACAATGGCATAGCCGGGTCGTTTGTGCGCGCTGACATTCTGGTCGTGCCACGCTGCAAACATCACGTCGCCGCCAAGTGCCCGCTTCAGCAGCTCACTGCTGGCAGGCAGATCTTTGTAATCCGGGTCGTGGAAAAATCCGCGGCAACGTACCACTTCATCCTGAGTCAATGTCATAGGACCGTCCTTGACGGTCAGCCATTCAGCTTCGACCTTGTCCCGGAACTGCTCTACACCGGTTTCCCTGACCAGAATCTTGATGCGCGCTTTGTATTTGTTGTCACGGCGTCCTTCCTGGTTATAGACGCGCAGGATGGCATCAAGGTAACTCAGCAGATGTTGCTCCGGCAGGAAACTACGAATCTCACTGCCGATGACCGGGGTGCGACCCAGCCCGCCCCCAACCAGTACCCGAAAGCCCAGCTCGCCAGCTGCATTTCTGACCATGTACAGACCAATATCATGGACTTGCGTGGCCGCCTGGTCGTGCCTGGTGCCACAGACTGCAATTTTGAACTTGCGCGGCAGGTAGGCAAACTCGGGGTGGAAGGTCGACCATTGTCTGATTATCTCGCAGTACGGGCGGGCATCAGTTATTTCGTCTGCCGATACACCTGCGAACTGGTCGGTGGTGGTATTGCGGATGCAGTTACCACTGGTCTGGATCGCGTGCATTTCCACTTCAGCCAGATGTTCGAGTATGTCCGGTACTTCCTCAAGATGAGGCCAGTTAAACTGAATATTCTGACGGGTTGTCAGGTGGCCGTAACCTTTATCGTAGTGATCGGCGATATAGGCCAGCTTGCGCATTTGTCGCGATGACAGCATGCCGTAAGGGATTGCGATCCGCAGCATCGGTGCCAGGCGCTGAATGTATAGCCCGTTTTGAAGGCGTAATGGCAGGAATTCGGCATCCGACAACTGGCCAGCCAGGTATCTCTGCGTCTGGTCCCTGAATTGTGCTACACGATCAGCCAGCATCTGGTGATCATATTGGTCGTATCGATACATAATTCGAAACTGCTACGGAAAATTTGGGAGGGCATTGTAATAAAAACAGGTATTGATTACCACCAGACGGAATATGGCGGTTTGTCATAACCGTATAACCAGAAGTGATTTTCGTGCAGATTACTTGATTATCCGGGTAGATGAATTAAAATGCGCTCGCGATTTTTACTGCGTAATTCACAGACAGCCCCTATACAAGCAGGTGAGGCCCCATGACTGATCAAGCCAACAACAGCCATTACACTGAAGAAGAGTTGCAAGCCAACAGCCAGGTCGACGCAGTCGCCATTTTTGCCGCTGTTATCGTTATGGTCAGCCTGGTGATTTTCTTTGTAGCCAGCTGATTCAGGCGTAATTCACGCCAGCACCACCCGTACAACGACCACCAGAGTCAGCACAAACACTACGGTAAAAATGAGCGCGGCAGCGACAAAGCCCGAAATGGAGCCTTGTTCGAAGTCGCGCTCTTTGTTTTTGCGGCTTTGCACGCCAAAGCTGGCGGCGATCACACTGCTCATGGTTTGCCAGAAGCCAAGCTTCTTCCTGGCTGGCTGAGGCGCCTGGTTCTGTTCAGTGGTTCCTGGGCCTGAATGCTCATCAGAGCTGTAATCATCTGCAGTTTTATCAATCATGGTTGCCTCCGATAACACCCCGCTTAATCCAGCAGATTGGGTGTCAGTAACTTACGGGCTGCTTCAACGGTAATTCCGCGGCGTTCAGCAAAATCCTCTACCTGGTCTTCATTGATCTTGCCCACGGAGAAATAGCGCGAATCCGGATGGGCAAAATAAAATCCACTGACCGCTGCTGCTGGTAGCATAGCGAAACTCTCGGTCAGAGACATCTCAATTGAATTGTTTATATCGAGCAGATCAAAGATGGCAACTTTGTCTGAGTGTTCAGGGCAGGCCGGATAACCTGGCGCGGGTCTGATACCACGATACTTCTCGCGAATCAGGGCTTCGTTATCAAGGGTTTCGTCAGGGGCGTAGGCCCAGAATTCACGCCGCACTCGTTCATGCAGGTGTTCAGCGAAGGCCTCGGCGAGGCGATCCGCCAGGGCCTTGACCATAAGGGCGTTGTAGTCGTTATTTTCGGCCTGGTATTTGTCAGCCAGTTCCTGAGCGCCAAGTCCTGCCGTCACGGCAAACGCACCGATATAGTCTGTGTCTGCCTCTGAGCTGTCGGCAACAAAATCAGCGAGTGAGAGGTTGGGGATGCCCTCAGCCTTGGACGCCTGCTGCCGAAGAAAGTTGAATTCGTGCAGTGGTTTAATGTGTGCGTCATCAGCAAATACCTTGACATCGTTGCGCCCACTGCGCTGAGCTGGCCAGAAGCCGATCACGCCCTGTGCACGCAGTTTTTTGTTGCTGACAAGATCATCCAGCATCTGTTGGGCATCCGCGAAAAGGTCACGGGCTGCCTGCCCAACCACATCGTCCTCAAGAATCGCGGGATACTTGCCTGACAGGCTCCAGGTGATGAAAAAAGGTGTCCAGTCGATGTATGGCACCAGCTTTTCCAGAGGGTAGTCCTCAAACACTTTTGTCCCCAGGAAGGAGGGCCTGGTAATGGTGTCCGTGCGCCATTCAAACTGACCTGCGTTACTGTTGGCCTCGTCGAAACTCAGCAGGCTGCTGCGCTGGTCACGACCTGCGGTGCGCGTGCGTATTGTGTCGTACTCAGCTTTGACCTTGGCGACAAATTCGGGGTGGGTCTCTTTGCCGAGCAGGTTGCTGACGACGGTTACGCTGCGAGATGCATCTGGCACGTAGACCGTCGCATTATTCTTGTAATGCTGCTCGATCTTGACCGCGGTATGAGCCTTTGACGTCGTCGCTCCGCCGATCAGCAGAGGTACCTTAAAGTCCAGGCGCTGCATTTCCTTGGCGACATGGACCATTTCATCAAGCGATGGTGTGATCAGGCCGCTCAGGCCAATAATATCCACATCGTGTTCACGTGCCTGTTGCAGTATTTTCTCGCAGGGAACCATGACGCCGAGATCGATGATGTCGTAGTTATTGCAGCCCAGCACGACGCCGACAATGTTTTTGCCAATGTCGTGGACATCGCCTTTGACTGTGGCGAGCAGGACTTTGCCTTTGGATTTGCTGGCATCGCCCGACTTGAGCTTCTCGGCCTCGATATACGGCAGCAGGTAGGCAACCGCCTGTTTCATGACCCGGGCACTTTTTACGACCTGTGGCAGGAACATTTTGCCACTGCCAAACAGATCGCCGACAACATTCATGCCGTCCATCAATGGGCCTTCGATCACTTCGATCGGTTTGTCGTATTGCTGACGCGCCTCTTCGGTGTCGGCGTCAATATAGCGAGTAATGCCTTTGACAAGCGCGTGGGTGATGCGCTGTTGGACAGGCGCGTCACGCCAGGCGACATCCTCATTGGACTCGGTGCTGCCAGTGCCGCTGTACTTGCCGGCGATTTCCATCAGGCGGTCAGTGCCGTCGCTGCGCCGGTTCAACACGATGTCGCTGACGCGCTCTTTGAGATCCGCGGGTATGTCATCGTAAACCGTCAACTGGCCGGCATTGACGATACCCATATTCAGTCCGGCCTTGATGGCGTGATAAAGGAAAACCGAGTGAATCGCTTCGCGCACAGGGTCGTTGCCGCGGAAGGAAAACGACACGTTACTGACACCGCCTGAAATCAATGCGTGTGGCAGATTCTTGCGGATGTAACGACAGCTTTCGATAAAATCCACGGCGTAGTTGTTATGCTCATCGATACCGGTGGCAATCGCGAAGATGTTGGGATCAAAAATGATGTCCTCCGGAGCAAAACCAGCCTCGGAGATAAGCAGATCGTAGCTGCGCTTACAAATCGACTGCTTCTTCTCCAGCGTGTCCGCCTGTCCGGTTTCGTCAAAGGCCATCACCACGACAGCAGCACCATAGCGACGACAGAGTCGGGCTTTCTCCAGAAAGTCTGCTTCGCCTTCCTTCAGGCTGATCGAGTTGACGATGCCCTTGCCCTGAATATTCTTCAGGCCACATTCAAGCACCTCCCATTTGGAAGAGTCGATCATGATAGGGACGCGGCTGATGTCAGGCTCCGACGCGATCAGACGCAGAAATTTCTGCATCGCCGCCAGTGAGTCCAGCATGCCTTCGTCCATATTGATGTCGATGATCTGCGCACCGTTTTCCACCTGCTGCAGCGCAACATCCAGTGCCTCGTTGTAATTGTTCTCGCGAATCAAGCGCGCGAACTTGCGAGACCCGGTTATGTTAGTGCGTTCGCCGACATTCACGAACAGGCTGTCAGGGCCGATGTTGAACGCTTCCAGTCCACTGAGTCGGCATTTGACCGGGACCTGGGGAATCTTGCGCGGCTTGTGAGCAGCGACTGCTTTGGCGATGGCACTGATATGCACAGGCGTCGTGCCACAGCAGCCGCCAATAATGTTTACGAAGCCGCTGGCAGCAAACTCTTCAACAATCGCAGCCATTTCGGCAGCGCTCTGATCATATTCGCCGAACGCATTGGGCAGGCCGGCATTGGGGTGTGCCGATACAAACGACGAGGCCAGGCCCGATATCTCTTCGATGTGTGGCCGCAACTGATCGGCACCCAGAGCGCAGTTAAAACCTATCGAAAGCGGCTTACTGTGCCGGACAGAGTTCCAGAAGGCTTCTACGGTCTGACCGGAAAGCGTACGGCCACTGGCATCCGTAATGGTGCCAGAGATCATGATCGGCAGCTCGATGGCCATGTCGTCAAACACTTCCTGAATGGCGAAGAGCGCGGCTTTGGCATTCAGTGTGTCAAAGATTGTTTCCACCAGCAGCAGATCAGCGCCGCCACTGATCAAACCCTCGACGGCGACTTTATAGTCCACCACCAGGCTGTCAAAGTCAGTGTTGCGGTAACCCGGGTCGTTCACATCGGGCGATAGAGAAGCAGTGCGGCTGGTTGGGCCGATGACACCCGCCACAAACCGGGGCCTGTCCGGTGTCTTCAGATTGATCTCTTCACAGCATTCGCGCGCCAGTTTTGCACCCTGGTAGTTCAGCTCTCTGACAATAGGTTGCAGGTTGTAATCTGACTGGGAGACTGCCGTAGCGTTAAAGGTATTGGTCTCGACGATATCCGCGCCAGCTTCCAGATAAGCCAGGTGGATTTTGCGTATGATATCCGGGCGTGTCAGTGTCAGCAGGTCGTTGTTCCCTGTCAGGTCCGATTCATGATCCCTGAACTGTTCACCACGATAGTCTGCTTCAGTCAGCTTTTCGGCCTGAATCATGGTTCCCATTGCCCCATCCAGAATCAGGATGCGCTGGCTGAGGGCTTGCTTCAGAAGTTCAAAGGCCGGGTGTTGTTTCATCAGTCTGTCCGTTGGGTCATCGCATTGGAAAAGCCGCAATTCTAGCAGAAGCAGGGCGGTGTACCGAGGGTTTTGTCATATCGCAGTGGGACGGGGGGATGTAAATCGGCTAATAACCTAGTAAAATACTCGGCTATTGGAGATAGAGGATTGCTATGATCACGATTACCGAACCAGCCCAGGAATACCTGGCGCAGTTACTGAAGAAACAGGATGCCGAAGGGGTCGGCATACGGGTGTTCATCCTGGATCCGGGGACTCCGAAAGCCGAAACCTGCATATCCTTCTGTCGCCCTGGCGAGCAGAAAGACGAAGATGAGCTGAAAGAGTTCGCTGAATTTAATGCCTGGCTTGAAAAGCGCAGCATTCCTTTTCTGGAGGAAGCTGTTGTCGACTATGCCAAAGACAGCATGGGTGGTCAGCTTACAATCAAGGCGCCTAACTCACGCCTGCCTAAAATCCGCGACGACAGCCCGCTGGAAGATCGTATTAACTACGTGCTTTATAATGAGATCAATCCCTCACTGGCCTCGCATGGCGGTGTTGTCAGCCTGGAAGACATCGTTGATGACTCGATTGCGATACTTCGCTTTGGTGGTGGCTGTCAGGGTTGTGGCATGGTAGATGTGACGCTGAAGGAAGGTGTGGAAAAGACGCTGATGGACCAGATTCCCGGCCTGACCGGCGTGCGCGACGTTACCGACCATACCAACCGGGAAAACGCTTACTTCAAGTAGGCCGTAAACCGTCTGGCTGTGCCGCGGGTTTTGGTCGCGGCACTCGCTGTTTTTCATCCTGCCAGTTAAATCAATCGAGCATTGCAAGTTTAATCTTATCAGGGGCTTGCAGGATATCTCTCAAGCAGCGCCTGATATAGTCGGGCAGGGTAGTCGTCCGTTTCGGCAGACAAGCCCGACATGGCCTCTACCAGGTGCTCGTTGTCTTCCCGCCCATGCCACAGCTTTTGATAGCTTCCTTCCTTGTAGCCATGGTCCTGTCGGAAGAAATTAAGAACATTTTTACCCACGTACTGGCGAAACAGCTCATTCCATGACATCTCGCAATCACGCATGATGTGTTCAAACAGAGGCAGTTCGATTCGCCTTGCAGCCGCTGTCGCCGTCAATAGCTCCAGCTTTTCAAGCATAGATAAACCGCCCAGCTGCCATTCCCTGCCATCAAAGAGCAGAGAATCACTTTTGGTGGGCTGTATAATCTGATTCAGGGATGTTTCCAGATCGCCTCTGGCTCGCAAGAGCACTTCAGACACAAGAAAGTGCCATATATCGATCACTTCCATTTGTAGCTGCGGCAAGTCCAGCGTCTGTTTTTTCCACCATTTCCAGCCATGGTGCTCAATCGCTTCGGCAGCTTCGACAAGCACTGCGCGCAGATACGGGTATCCAGCGTTTAGCCAGTCAGGGTCGACTTTAGAGTTCATGGCAGTCTGAAGTTCCAGCATGGTGCGAGCCTGCCGGGGGGAGAGCGAGTCGTGCATGGTGAGGTCCGGTCGATTTCTGATCAGTGATTTGCAGTGTTGCTCAGATTGGCCTTTTGTTGCTGCAGTGCCGCAAGCATCTCCCGACGACTTCGCAGCATATCTTCGTAGAAGCGGCGGGGTTCTGCGTCGGAAGAATCGATATCAGCTATCCAGTCCTGCAGTGTCTTGATTTCCAGGCTCAATTGAGTAATCCCCTGGTCGAGCAGATCTGGCTCAACCTGGGGGAGCGATGGGGCGCGCTTTCGCTTTTCTGTCAAGCTCATGCCGGAATTCTCTGACAAACTGCAACCGCCGTTATCTTACCATGACAACGGTTATCGGCCACTAAGCCCATAGCATTAGTCATCGCTCGAATTGAATTTATAAATTTTCTGGAGATTGGCACATTTGCGCTTAGAACTCAATAGTTTGCTTGCGTTTCAAGCCGTTTGGGACGGTTCAAACAGACTTCGATGATAGGCTTTGGCACTCTGTTGTCGTTCGGGCTCGCCCCATAGATCTACCATCTGGCGACTGTCGGTCTTGTTGAGTAGTCGCATGTGCTCGTGGCCCAGGTCTCGCCAGGGCAACTCAATTTGTGCGATTTGTTCGGCGGTGAAACGCTGTGACAGCGATTGCCACTTAAGATCGGGGACTCCAGGAACTTTATCGTGCAACAGGCTGGCCTCTGCAGCCAGGCGGTAAAGCGTCTGCAGCCAGTCGGCTCTTGACTCCTCTGTGGCTGCACGGGCCGCAGCGCGGGCAATGATCGCAGCCTGCTGGTATCCCTGTAGCTGTGGCCAGGCGACATTACAGGCAGAGAGCGCTGCATCGTAGTCCCCCTGGTTCTTTAATGATTGCGCCACCTGCTTCCAGTCGCCGGGCGATGCGACTGGAGAGGGACTGTCTTCCTGCTCAGACTTGTTGGTGTGGTTTTGTTCCCGGGACTCTTCTTCCACCTCAGGGGCAGGGCCTGGTTCTGTGGTTGCTGTTTCCGTCACACGCTGTTCCGGTTCCGCGATTGATGTCTCAGACTCTTCTGATGGCGCCTGCTCTGCTTCCGGT
The DNA here is from genome assembly GCF_021729085.1 of Pseudohongiella sp. O18. Lineage (GTDB taxonomy): Bacteria > Pseudomonadota > Gammaproteobacteria > Pseudomonadales > Pseudohongiellaceae > Pseudohongiella. The sequence goes on from NZ_JAJSAR010000002.1 coordinate 751,765, forward strand.
TCCAGTTCAGGAACTTCGACGTCCAGAGGAGGTAAACCGCGTTCACGCTCAACTGCATCAACGCGGGCTCTTTGCTGGTGACGGTGGAGTACATAAGCGATTGCGCAGACCAGCGCCAGCGATAAGACTAGACTGAAGAATACTAACATTGTGCGAATCAGGCCCTGTTTGCAGAGTGTGGATACTTAACTATAACACTGTTGATCCGGTGTGAAGGAAATGCCGTAAAGACGAGTGATGACTCCCTCATCAGGGCAAATATGGTGCTGATGCGAAAAAAACAAATATTTTGAAAATAGTTCTATCAGCTGCCGAATCTATTTGCTATTATGCGCGCGCTGCATCGGTAGGGCATTCAGTGTTCTCGAGTCACCGGTTTCGACTGGTGGTAGCAGCAAGAAACTGCGATACAACTCTGAGTAAGCTAATGTACAAAATCAGAGTGAAAAAAAGTTGTCCAGTTTGACAGAATTTACTTGACGGCGACGTGTTAGCTTCTTAGAATTCGCGCCGCTTTCTGCAACAAGGCAGGAAACAAAGTTTTCTGTCCCCTTCGTCTAGAGGCCTAGGACACCGGGTTTTCATCCCGGCAACAGGGGTTCGAAACCCCTAGGGGACGCCATATTTTAAGCCTGGCTTTTGCCAGGCTTTTTTTTTGGCCATAATTCGGAAATCGACGTCATCAGGTTCCGCCATGCAAACAGAAAATCACCACGCAATCTCGATTCGAAACCTGAAGAAAACCTACGACAATGGCCACCAGGCGCTTAAGGGAATCGATCTCGATGTTCGCGAGAACGACTTCTTTGCGCTGCTGGGACCCAACGGGGCAGGAAAGTCGACAATCATCGGCATTATCTCCACGCTGGTTCGTGCAACGTCTGGCCAGATCCAGATTTTCGGGCGGGATGTGGCGACCGACGTTTATCAGACAAAACTGTCACTGGGCGTGGTTCCGCAGGAAGTAAACTTCAGTCAGTTCGAGAAAGTTGGTGATATTGTCATGACCCAGGCCGGGTACTATGGCCTCAAGGGACAGCTGGCAAAGGAACGCACAGAAAAATACCTCAAGAAGCTTGACCTGTGGGACAAGCGCGACAACCGCTCAAGAATGCTTTCTGGCGGGATGAAACGTCGCTTGATGATCGCCAGGGCTTTGGTTCACGAACCCAGACTGCTGATACTGGACGAACCAACGGCAGGTGTTGATATCGAACTGCGTCGCTCAATGTGGGATTTCCTGCAGGAAATCAATAGAAGTGGCACAACCATCATTCTGACCACCCATTATCTGGAAGAGGCAGAACATCTGTGTCGCAACATTGCCATTATTAATCATGGCGAAATTGTTGAAAACACCAGTATGCGAAGTCTGTTGGGCAAACTGGCGCGTCAGACACTGGTATTCGACACGTTCAGTGAGCTCACTGCTGCGCCAGTATTCGAAGACCCGGATATCCATAGCCACCTGATTGATTCGCACAGTTTTGAGGTCAGTATGAGCACCAGTCGTGATATCAACGCGCTTTTCAACGTTCTGTCGCAGCAGAATGTATTGATCAAAAGCATGCGCAACAAGACCAATCGGTTGGAGGAACTGTTCCTGTCCAGCCTGAGCACCCAGAAGTAACGGGGCAGGGGGCACATTATGTTCAACGGACACAAATACATAGCCTTCGAGACGATTCTTATCAAAGAGGTGCGGCGCTTTACCCGTATATGGATGCAGACGCTGTTGCCACCTGCGATAACAATCGGCCTTTATTACCTCATTTTTGGCAACCTGATTGGTCGCCGTATTGGGGACATGGGGGGCTACGATTACATTGATTTTATAGTGCCTGGCCTAATCATGATGGCGGTTATCCAGAACGCCTACTCAAATGTGTCATCTTCGTTCTTCAGCAACAAGTTCCAACGCTGTATCGAAGAGATACTGGTGTCACCGGTTCCAAACTACATCATCCTGCTGGGGTTTGTAGCCGGCGGGATGGCCCGCGGATTGCTGGTGGGCATCATCGTAACCATCATGTCATTTGTCTTCACATCATTGAACATTGCGCATCTCGGGCTGACCGTTCTGGTGGTGCTTTTGACGGCCATGGTTTTTTCCCTGGCAGGGTTTATCAATGCACTGTTTGCCAACACCTTTGACGACATTTCCATCATTCCCACTTTTGTTCTGACGCCGCTGATTTATCTGGGTGGTGTGTTCTACTCAATCGAATTGCTACCCGCGGCCGGGCAGTGGGTGTCTGCTCTGAATCCTGTGCTGTATATGGTCAATACATTCAGATACGGCATTCTGGGCACCAGTGACGTGAACGTTTACTGGGCGCTGTCCATGCTGGTCTTCTTCAGTGCTCTGCTTTTTGGTGTGGCGCTCTATCTGCTGCGACGTGGCACGGGGTTGCGACATTGATGGGACACTCGGACATTCCGCTGGGGAAACAGACCAGTTACCCGCAGCAATATGATCCTGCACAACTGTATCGTGTTGCACGAAGCGACAATCGCGCGCTTCTGCCGTTTGCTGCCGCCGGGACCGGTTCTGCCGATTTTGCAGACAAGGACCTGCCGTTCTTCGGCTTTGACCATTGGAGAGCCTATGAACTTTCCTGGCTGCAGCCTTCAGGTAAGCCCGTTGTGGCAACCGCAGACATCATCGTTCCCTGTGACTCGCCAAACCTGATTGAGTCCAAGTCAATGAAGTTGTACTTCAACTCATTGAACCAGCACAAACTGGATGGCATGCAGGAAGCGAGCGAGCTGATAGCTCGTGACCTCAGCCTGGCTGCCGGTAAGCCAGTTCAGGTGCGACTGCATCCCCTGACGGCGGGCGAGCATCACACGTCGATTGATACAAGCGCTGTTCTGTTGGATGAGCTGCAGATAGCGACCGAAGCCTTCTCACCTGATGCTGCTCTATTGGGCGTTCGGGAAGACAGCTCTGGCCCGGTTTCCGAAAGGCTGCGTTCGGAGCTGTTTCGATCCAACTGCCCGATTACCAGTCAACCTGACTGGGGCAGTGTTACGATAGAGTACACCGGTCAGCCAATAAACCACGAGAGCCTTTTGCGCTACATTATTTCCTATAGGCAACATGAAGGCTTTCACGAACACTGTGTGGAAATGATTTTCTGTGACCTGATGAAGATCTGCCGACCCCAGTCTTTGACCGTAAGCATCAATTTCCTCAGGCGTGGCGGCCTGGAAATCAATCCGCTGCGCACCACACGCGCCGGGCTTACCCCACAAAGCCTGCCGCGGGAACTACGCCAGTAATTCCTGCGGATTCGCTTGTATTTGCCACTGCCATGTTATAGAGTTACGCGCCTTAAAACGGTGAGGTGTCCGAGTGGTTGAAGGAGCACGCCTGGAAAGTGTGTATACGGAAACGTATCGAGGGTTCGAATCCCTCCCTCACCGCCATTTTAAGAATCCCCGCAGTAAACCTATCATAGCTGACCCCGAACAAAGCGCTGCCCTCGAGGAGGGATGAGAACCCGAAAAGAGGGTTCGACCGATTGCATCGCAATCGGAGACGAGCGCGTCAGCGCGAAGCCCAACGGGTCAAACAGCCCTAAGGCTGTTTGATCAATCCCTCCCTCACCGCCAGTTTTAAAGTCCCCGCAGTAAAACGTCCATAGCTGACCCCGAACAAAGCGCTGCCCTCGAGGAGGGATGAGAACCCGACCAGAGGGTTCGACAAGCATCGCTTTGCGATGCGCAGCACGTCACCGCCAGGTGACGCCCCGACGGGGTGAGCCGCGCAGCGGCGAATGAAATCCCTCCCTCACCGCCATTTTAAGAATCCCCGCAGTAAAACTTTCATAGCAGACCCCGAACAAAAGCGCTAGTGCCACGGTCCGACAACAAACCGATCAGGTGGTTAGATCCAGCCTCGCCACCGCCTGTTGCGCCCCAACAGCATTGGTGTACTATCCCTCTCGACCAACAAAATAAAAAAACAAAGAGAGATCACCATGCAGCCATCCTGTTACCGCGGGCAAAGTGTACCTCCAGCTGACTCACCAAGAAAACGTAGCCTATTACTGGCCCACATCATCACGGCAGCATTTGTCACACTGTCTAGCGGCAGCCTGGCCAATGACTGGGCTCACTACGGCTCCGATCAGGCATCCAGCAAATATGTGCCTTTTGATCAGATCAATGAAGATAATGTGAACCAACTGCAACTGGCGTGGAGTTGGGATTCACCCGACAATGCTACGGTCGCTGCCAACCATGAGGCCGGCAATTTTGCGGCCACTCCGAGCGCCTATAAATCGACGCCTATTGCCATAGACGGCGTGCTCTACATCAATTCTTCCTTCGGCCGGGTGGCGGCCATTGACGGGGAGAGTGGGGAAACGCTATGGACCTTTGATACCCGTGCCTGGGAAGCCGGTCGCCCGGCTAATCTTGGCTACAACACACGTGGTGTCAGCTACTGGACTGATGGTGATGCGCAACGCATCATTGTGCTGACCAATGATTCCTGGATGTGGTCCATCGATGCTGAAACGGGCTTGCCCGATCCCGCTTTTGGGGTTGATGGCAAAGTCGACCTGGCACAGGGACTGGGGCGTGAGATTAATCGTCGCGCCTACTCTATGGTCAGCACCGCGTTAATTCATGGCGATCTGGCAGTTGTTGGCTCAGTGATAAACGACGTGCCGACTTATCAACTCGCGCCACCCGGCCATGTACGGGCTTTTGACGTCCGCACTGGCGAGCAGCGCTGGATATTCAGAACCATCCCACAGCCCGGCGAGTTCGGCAATGAAACCTGGGAAAACGGTGCCTGGCAGACAGTGGGTAACACTAATGTCTGGACACAGATGAGCTCGGATCCCGAGCTTGACCTGATCTATCTGCCAACTGGCACGCCGACCAACGACTGGTATGGCGGTCACAGACTGGGCAGTAATCTGTTTGCCGAAACAATAATTGCTGTCGATGCTCAGACGGGGGCAAGACGATGGCATTTTCAGACAGTGCATCACGGACTCTGGGACTATGACTTGCCCGCCGCCCCGAACCTTATGGATATTACGGTCGACGGAGAGCCCGTAAAGGCGCTTGCGCAGATTTCCAAACAGGGGTTTGTTTATGTCCTGAACCGTGAGACCGGTGAGCCCATCTGGCCAATAGAAGAACGTTCGGTACCGGCCTCAACCGTCCCCGGTGAGCGTGCTTCACCAACGCAGCCGCATCCCACACGTCCCGCCCCGTTCGAGCCTCAGGGTATATCAGATGCCACATTGATTGACTTCACTCCCGAGCTGCGCGCTCAGGCAGAAGAGGCGCTCGCGCCATTTGATTATGGCCCGCTGTTTACACCCCCATCATTGCGGGGCACGGTGTTGTTGCCAGGCTGGACCGGAGGTGGTGGCTGGCAGGGAGCTGCAGCTGACCCAGAAACCGGCATGCTGTATATCCCTTCGGGCAGTGCTCCAATTGTCGCGCAACTGGTAGAACCTGAGGCTGGCAGCTCTGACTTCCGTTATGTCCGGGGTGGCATCACATCCGTGTCAGGTCCACAGGGTCTGCCGTTGACCAAACCGCCTTACGGACGAATTACCGCCATTGATATGAACAGTGGCGAACACGCCTGGGTCGTCCCACATGGCGAAGGCATTCGTCAACGTATCATTGATCTTGGTCTGGCAGACCCGGGACCGGTCGGTTCAACCTCCAGAACCGGACCGGTATTGACCAAAACCCTGTTGTTTGTGGCCCAGCAGGACGGTGGACGTGCTGTGATGCGGGCGTTCGACAAATCAACCGGTGAGGTTGTTCACGAGTTGGACCTGCCATCGTCGCCGGCCGCGACGCCCATGAGTTACATGGTGGGGGATAAACAATATATCGCCATCGCCCTGGGCGGTGGTACGGACGCAAGAGTTGTCAGTTATGCATTACCTTGATTTGACGCGCGCGGGCGTTGCCCTGATTGCGCTGGGTCTGATCCTCACGTCAGCAGATCAGGCAGGGGCGCAGCAACAGGAATGGACAAGTTACGGTTCAGATCTGACATCCAGCAAATACGTGCCATTGCAGCAGATCAATGCGGAGAATGTCGGGGAGTTGCAAATTGCCTGGATGTGGGAGACTCCGGACAACGAACTGTTCCAGAGCCGCTCCGATGTCAGTGCCGCCGAGTATAAATCTACACCATTAATGGTAAACGGCACGCTGTACGTCAGCACGTCGCTGGGGCAAGTGGGCGCCGTTGATGCGCTGACGGGGGAGGAGCTATGGACCTTCGATACCGGGTCCTGGCAGCGCGGTCGGCATCCTAACTTCAATAACAATCATCGTGGCGTAGCCTGGTGGGATGATGGGGTTGATGGTCGCGTTCTGATGGCGGCCAATGATGGCGTCTTATGGTCCCTGAATGCGCGCACCGGACAGCCCGACCCGAATTTTGCCAATAATGGTCAACTGGATCTCAAACAGGGTCTGGGTTCCAGCGCGACCATTGGCCAGTATGGTGCCATATCTCCGCCGCTTGTTATCAACGATGTCATCGTCGTTGGATCCTCAATCAACGACGTGCCGTATTTCACTGACCAGGTTCCGCCCGGGCATGTGCGTGGTTTTGATGCTCAAACAGGCGAGCAGCGCTGGATATTCCACACTGTCCCGCAGGGTGATGAGCCCGGGACCGAAACGTGGGAAAACGATGCCTGGCAATCGGCAGGTGCAACCAACGTCTGGACCCTGATGAGTGCCGACCCTGAAACCGGCTATGTGTATCTGCCCGTGAGTACTCCCAACAACGACTGGTATGGCGGGCACCGCCTGGGTGACAACTTGTATGCCGAAAGTCTGGTCTGTCTCGATGCCGAGACTGGTGAGCTGATCTGGCATTTTCAGGCCGTCCGGCATGGCCTTTGGGACTACGATTTGCCGGCTGCCCCTAACCTGGTGGATATCTCGGTTGATGGTGAAGCCATCAAAGCAGTGGCCCAGGTCAGCAAGCAGGGTTTTGTCTATGTTCTGGATCGAATGACCGGTGATCCTGTCTGGCCAATCGAAGAGCGGCCAGTACCCCAGTCAACTGTACCGGGTGAGCGCACGTCGCCAACGCAGCCATTTCCGACCAGGCCAGCACCGTTTGAACCACAGGGGATATCGGATGCGACGCTGATCGATTTTACACCCGAGCTACGTGCCGAGGCACTGGATCTGATCAGCGAAGTCGACTACGGACCATTGTACACGCCGCCCTCCGAACGCGGTGTGATCCTATTTCCCGGTTATAGCGGCGGCGCAACATGGACCGGGGCAGCCGTAGATCCGGAAGAGGGGGTCATGTATGTGCCATCATTCTCGGCGCCACGTTTTGTGCGCCTGCGCAGACCTGATCCTGGCGAGTCAGATTTTGGGTTTATCCGGGACAGAGGCTTTGATATTCAGGGTCCTCAGGGTCTGCCACTGATCAAACCTCCCTACGCCAGAATTACCGCCATCGACCTGAATACCGGCGAGCACTTGTGGATGGTGCCGCATGGTGAAGGTATACGCCAACGGCTGATCGACATGGGAATCGATGATCCCGGCCCGGTTGGCAGCTTCGGACGCAATGGGCCCTTGCTGACTGAGTCGCTGCTCTTTGTGGCGCAGCTGGATGGCGCAAGACCCGTGTTCAGGAGTTACAACAAGCAGACGGGCAAGGTGGTCAGTGAGCTGGATCTTCCGTTGCCACCGATGGGCACACCAATGAGCTACATGGTCGACAGCAGGCAATTTATTGTCATGGCTGTTGGTGCCGGTCCCGATACGCGACTGCTTGCCTTGAGCCTGCCAGCCGAAGCTCAGGGCAACGAACTCTGATCGCAGCGCTTGATTAGCCCGTTGAATTTGACCATAATGCCGCCCCTGATGTGACATCACGTGTGCCGCATCAGGCGTTATGGTACCTCCTGTCGGTCCCCGCGCAATGATACGCTGTAAACCCCGCCAGGCCCGGAAGGGAGCAACGGTAGCAGCGAACTCATGTGCCGTGGTGTGGCTGGCGGGAGGTGCCCCCAAATTCTTGCAAACTCCCCATTCAGACCGTCTGCATCCAGGCATCCTCGCTCTGCTCACATTTTTGTTTTTTGACACACACTGGAGCTGCTTCAGCCCTGTCCCTGACCGGACGATTGCAATACAATAGCTGTTTAACCACAGAGCTTGCAGCTGACGCATGAGTTATCAGGTACTTGCCAGGAAATGGCGACCGAAAAATTTCAGTGAAATGGCCGGGCAGACACATGTGCTGCAGACCCTCACTCATGCTCTCGAACAGCAGCGCCTTCACCATGCGTATCTGTTTACTGGTACTCGCGGAGTCGGCAAAACAACGGTTGCGCGTATTCTGGCCCGCTGTCTGAACTGTGAGACCGGCATCACTGCCACGCCCTGTGGTACATGCGATGCCTGTCGTGAAATATCTGAAGGGCGCTTCATAGATCTGATCGAAGTGGATGCCGCCTCCCGAACGCGCGTTGAAGATACCCGCGAGCTCCTTGAAAACGTTCAGTACGCGCCATCGCGTGGCCGTTACAAGGTCTACCTGATCGACGAAGTACACATGCTGTCGACGCACAGCTTCAATGCCCTGCTGAAAACCCTTGAAGAGCCACCACCCCACGTCAAGTTCCTGCTGGCAACAACAGATCCACAGAAACTGCCAGTGACTGTGCTGTCGCGCTGTTTGCAGTTCCATCTAAAGAATCTGGCGCCGCGACAGATAGTCAGCTACCTGGAGTCTGTCCTGACCGCAGAGCAGATTGAGTATGAGGAAGATGCGCTCTGGCAACTCGCGCGAGCCGCGGCAGGCAGCATGCGGGACGCCCTGACCTTGCTGGATCAGAGCATCTCCTTTGGCGAGGGCCGTGTTCATACTGGCGCTGTCACCGATCTGCTGGGAACACCGGACCACGGTCTGATTTTTGCTTTGCTGGAGGCATTGGCCGGCCGCGATGGCGCAGCCATAACGACGCTGGTGGCTAACGCCGCAGAGAATAATCCGGATTTTGAGCGTCTGCTTTCTCATTTTACATCCGTGCTCCATCGCCTGGCGGTTGCACAGACTCTTCCGGACGCTGTGGACAACAGCGAAGGCGACAAGGAGCAGATAACGTCACTGGCAGGCAAGCTGTCGGGTGAAGACGTGCAGCTCTATTACCAGTTTGCCATGCAGGCAATGCAGGAAATGCACTTCTCTCCAGATCGCCGTATCAGTTTTGAGATGGCGATGTTGCGCATGCTGGCATTCAGCCCCGATGTCTTTTCCCGTGCTCAGGCCGACCTCGTGCCCGAGGGTGAAAAAAAAAAGCCTGAACTGACCATTTCAGAGACGTCGCCGTCAGACAATGACGCCGTCAGCGAACCTGCCACCAGACACGATGTTCCCCCGCAGATTGAGCAGGCTCCGGCTGACGATGACGCAATGAATCAGATTCCTGTTCAGTCAGTCGCCCCTGCGCCAGACTTCCCTGCGGAGACGCCTGAGCCTGCGCTGGACATGGCGGCTGAGGCAGATGTGAGTGTCGGTGAGGGGCCTGCTCCAGTAAACCCTGAAGGGGGTTCCCAGCCCGGCAAAATCGAGTCCAGTGATTGGGACTGGTATGACCTGGTGCAACGCAGCGGGCTTGCGGGCATCAGTGGCAATATTCTCTGGAACTGTGTGCTTAGCGACAGGCAAAATGATCAGCTAAGCCTGACTCTGGATCAACAGCAAAGCGCCCTGTATTCGACAGATCATGCAGAACATATCGCACATGCGCTGTCAGATTCACTGGGGTATCCGGTCACTGTAAACATCAGTATTGGAGAGCTGAATCAGGAGTCGCCTGCCCAGCGCCGCGCACGGGAAAAACAGGAAGCGATCGCTGCGCTCCACCAACGATTTCACAATGACCCCGGTGTCAAAGCACTGGTTCAAACCTTCGATGCAAGTATTGAGCAATTGAGGACAGAATATGAGCGATTTTAATATTAACGAGTTGATGCAACAGGCTAAAAAAATGCAGGAGCAGATGCAGAAGGCTCAGGAAGAAGCCGCTAAACGCACTGTTACTGGCGAATCGGGTGCCGGCATGGTCAAAGTTCAGCTGGGCGGACGTTACGATGCCAGACGCGTTGAACTCAGTGATGAATTGATGACTGAGGACAAAGAAATCATTGAAGATCTGATCGTCGCGGCGATAAACGACGCAGTTAAAAAACTCGATGACGGTAACAAGGACTCAATGAGTCAAATGGCCGCCGGCATGAAGCTGCCGGATGGTTTCAAATTCCCATTCTGAGCCCTGAGCATGCACAGTAAACTGCTGGAACAACTCATTCAGTCATTGCGATGCCTGCCCGGTGTCGGGCCAAAATCCGCACAGCGTATGGCGCTTCACCTGATGGAACGTAATCGCAATGGCGCTGCGCAGTTAAGTGAGGTCCTCAAAGAAGCGCTGGATCGACTGGGAAGATGCAGTCAGTGCAGAGCTCTGACCGAGGAGCCGGTATGCAGGCTTTGCAGTAATCCCGCCCGAGATCAGTCGCTGCTATGTGTCGTGGGTTCGCCTGCTGATATGTTTGCCATTGAGCAGGCTGGCAGCTACCGCGGGTTGTATTTTCTTTTATCGGGTCACCTGTCACCCATTGATGGCATAGGCCCTCAGGAAATTGGTGTCGATGAGCTTATGGCTTTGCTCGACAGTCGTCCTGTACAGGAGATCATACTGGCCAACAACCCGACCGTTGAGGGTGAAGCGACTGCCTGCTACATCTCGGGTTTGCTGGAAAACAGGCAAGTCGCGGTATCTCGCATTGCTCATGGCGTGCCGGTTGGCGGTGAACTCGAATACGTTGATGGCGGAACATTAAGCCATGCTTTTAATGGCCGGTTGCGACTTCGATGAGCATTGACTACGAGATAATCAGCAGTAATGAACGACTGGCAGAGCTGTGTGAGAAACTGCAGACGCAGACTGTACTGGCTCTGGACACAGAGTTCATCCGGGTTAATACGTTTTATCCCAAGCCTGGGTTGATACAACTTTCTGACGGCGTTTCTGCGTTCCTGCTCGATCCTTTGAGCATAGACCAGTGGCAGCCGTTACTGAACCTGCTGACTGCGCCCGATATCGTCAAAGTACTGCACGCTGGCTCTGAGGACCTGATTCTTTTCCTGGACTTTTTCGGTTGCCTGCCACAGCCATTTTTTGACACCCAGAAAGCAGCCGCGTTCCTTGGACATGGTCCAAGTATCAGCTACCTGAACCTGGTCAAAACACTAATTGGCGTTGAACTTGACAAGGGAGAGACCCGTTCCGACTGGTTACAGCGCCCGTTGACCAGTCAACAGCTTCACTATGCGGCCCTGGACGTAAAATACCTCCCTTCACTTTATCAGCAACTCGTCGCTGAGCTGGTCAGCAAAAGCCGACTGACAATGGTAGAGGAGGAGTGCGAGTTGATGCGCCAACTAGCGCTCGCAACCGAACAACAGGATAACTGGGAAGATCTGTATCGGCAGATGGGAGCCGCCTGGCGCCTCGATGCCAGACAGTTGGGCGCTCTCAAATCGCTATGTCTGTGGCGCGAGCAACAGGCGCGGCTGCGCAACAAGCCTAGGACCTGGATCGCCAGAGACCCGGATCTGATAACCCTGGCCCAGCGGATGCCTTCTTCTGTCGAGGCTCTTAAAAAGATTCCGGACCTGACCCGTAGTCTCTACAACCGGGATGCTGAGGCTGTTATTGACTTGATCCTGCAAAGCACTGCTGTTGATCCGGATATCCCCGCTTCACTGGAGGGCGCACCCCTCGATAACCTTCAGCGAGGATTGTTAAAGAGCATGCAGCGCGCAGTTCGGGATGTCGCCAGCCAGACAGAGATTGCAGAGGAAATTCTGGCCAGGAAAAAAGTCCTCATTCAGATTCTGCGTCTGAACCAGCAGGATGCTGGCAGTCAGGGTGCCAAGGAGCAGCTGGTTTGGCCTGAAGACTTCCAGCCGTGGCGGCAGAGTCTGCTGCAGGCGCCTTTGCAAAGGGCGCTTGGCAAAGCAGTAGGTCCTGTCGGGTCTGGTGATGACCAGGAGGGTCGGCGCCATGACTGACAACAAGGATGTACCTTTTTGGGAGCGTCCCCTCGAGACTCTGAACAGGGCAGAGTGGGAGGCATTGTGCGACGGTTGCGCGCGCTGTTGCCAGAAGAAGCTGCAGGACGAAGATGGTGAGTTGTGGTACACACGCGTCGTGTGCCGATTGCTGGACCAGCAGGCCTGCAGCTGCACGGCATATGGCAACCGCCAGGTTCTGGTGCCAGACTGCCTGGTACTGGATATGGACGTTCTGGCAAAGTCTCTCGACTGGATTCCGGGTACTTGTGCCTATAAACTCAGATATCAGGGTAAACCGCTACCGTCCTGGCACCCTTTGTTGACGGGCTCTAGTGAAGCCATGCAGGAGCAGGGAATCAAAGTGACGGGCCGCGTGCTGTCCGAAGAATACGTGCATGAGGACGGTCTGGAAGAACATGTCATTCGCTGGGTGACACCCTGATGCATACAACGGCCATAACCGCCATTGGCGCTGGTGCCAAAAGCACAAATGCGCAAGACAACAAGAAAGGAGTCTGCTGCCGATGTTGAATATTTATGGCTATCTGACCGCCTGGGCCATTTACCTTAGCGCCGGCACGCTTTGTTATATTCTGTTCTACAAGGCCACTGGTTTCATCCGCCCCAAGGCACTGGCCAATGTCTTGCGCGGCATCATGATTGCACTGATTTACACACCGTGGACAATTGCCCCAGATGAAGATCTGATGGCGCCTGCGGTAATTGTCATCCTGCTTGACCTTATCACAGTCGGCGGCGAGTCATTCATCAGGGCACTGGTGCCCCTGACTCTGGCCTTGATGCTGGCTATAGTTGTAGGGTTATTTTGGAATCTGATTCGCAGAAAAAGAAACTGACGAGGACACTATGCGCTTTACTGGCACAAAAGAATACGTGGCGACTGACGAACTGCAGATGGCAGTCAATGCCGCCATCAGCCTGCAGAAGCCACTATTGATCAAAGGTGAGCCTGGCACAGGTAAGACCATGCTGGCTGAGCAGATCGCACAGTCACTGGGGCTTGAACTTATTCAGTGGCATATCAAGTCGACCACACGGGCGCAACAGGGCCTGTATGAATATGATGCGGTTTCTCGTCTTCGCGATTCTCAGCTGGGTGATCCCAAAGTACATGACATTGCCAACTACATCGTTAAAGGCAAGCTTTGGGAAGCCTTTGATGCTGACAAGCAGGTTGTCCTGCTGATCGACGAGATTGACAAGGCAGACATCGAATTCCCCAATGATCTGCTGCTTGAAATCGACAAAATGGAGTTTTATGTTTATGAAACTCGTCAGCGTATCAAGGCCAAACATCGCCCGATTGTTATCATTACCAGCAACAATGAAAAGGAATTACCTGACGCGTTCCTGCGCCGCTGCTTCTTCCATTTCATCAAGTTTCCTGACCCGGTCACGATGGAAAAGATCGTTGCAGTACATTATCCGGACATCAAGAAAGAACTGGTCTCCCAGGCCATGGACGTATTTTTTGATGTGCGCAAGGTACCTGGTCTGAAAAAGAAACCTTCTACATCCGAGCTTATAGACTGGCTGAAGCTGCTGATGGCCGACGATATCCCGGAGGAGATTCTCCGCAACCAGGACAACACCAGTGCCATACCGCCGCTTTATGGTGCGCTGCTCAAGAATGAACAGGACGTCCATTTGCTGGAGAAACTGGCCTTTATGCACAGAGCAAAACGCTGATCGCCTATGTTGATCCGCTTTTTCTACACATTGCGCCGCGAAAAAGTACCAGTCACTGTTGGTGAACTGTTCACACTCTTTGATTGTCTTGAGCGCGACTATGCGTTTGCAGATATGGATCAGTTCTATCTGCTGGCCCGGATGTGCATGGTCAAGGATGAAAAATACTATGACCGTTTTGATCGCGCCTTCTCCAGGTACTTCAAGGAACTGACTGTCCTGGATGATCTGCTGCGCGAGATGATTCCAGACGATTGGCTGCGCAGACAGCTGGATAGTGTTCTGACACCTGAAGAGCGGCGTCAGATACAGGCTCTGGGCGGCCTGGAAGAATTAATGAAGGCGTTCCGGGAACGACTCACGGAACAGAAGGAACGACACCAGGGCGGCAACAAATGGATCGGCACGGGCGGGACTTCACCGTTTGGTGCGTTCGGCTACAATCCGGAAGGAATCCGGATCGGGCAGGATGAAGGCAAAGAAGGCCGTGCAGCCAAAGTCTGGGACAAACGCGAATATCGCGACCTGGACGACACAGCTGAGATAGGCGCCCGAAATATGAAACTGGCATTAAGGCGCTTGCGTAAATTCGCCCGCACTGGTGCACAGGAAGAACTGGATATCGACGATACAATTTCATCGACGGCCCGTAATGCAGGGCTGTTGGATATCAAGATGGTTCCAGAGCGACACAACGCCGTCAAAGTACTGATCTTTTTTGACGTCGGCGGCTCGATGGATCCCTATGTCCAGATGTGTGAAGAGTTATTCTCTGCCGCGAGATCTGAATTCAAACATCTGGAGTATTACTATTTTCACAACTTCATCTATGAATCCGTGTGGCGCAAGAACCGGCGCCGCCATGGCGAAACAACATCGCTGCATGATCTGATGAACAAATACGGCAAAGACTACAAAGTGATCTTTGTCGGCGATGCGACAATGGCACCCTATGAAATAACCCATACGGGTGGAAGCATTGAGCACTACAATGAAGAGCCCGGTGCAGTCTGGATGGAGCGGATGACAGACCATTACGAGCATCTGGCATGGATCAACCCGGTGCCAGAGCAGCACTGGGAGCATGGTTACTCTATTGCCATAGTCAGGCAGTTGATAGGGGATCGTATGTATCCGATGTCTGTCAAAGGTCTGGAGCAGGCAATGCAGAGGCTAAGCAAATAAAAGATGAGTAAATAACAGCAGAAAAACCTGAGCCAGCAGTGATTTTATCTGACTGGTTATCGGAAACTCGGACGACGTCACACGTAAAAGGGGAAATCATAATGTTCACGGCACCAGCGCTTGAAACAAGCGGCGACATGAATGCCTCACGTTTTTCAACGATTACCGATGTTTTTGAATATGCATTTTCTAGTCATGCGGACAAGCAGGCGTTTCAGTGTCTGGGTCATACACTGACCTACGCGGACCTCGACAGATACAGCGCCAGGCTGGCGGGCTGGCTTCAACAGCATAGCGGCCTCAAGCCAGGTGATCGTATTGCCATACAGTTGCCAAACCTGCTGCAGTTTCCCGTTGCCGTGATGGCTGCTGCTCGAGCGGGTCTGGTTATCGTGAACACCAACCCACTTTACACAGCACGTGAGATGAAACACCAGTTCACTGACTCCGGTGTCAAGGGGATCATCATCCTTGAAAATTTCTGTCATAACCTGGAAAAGATTCTCCCGGAAACCGACATCAGCTGTGTCATCACTACCCGCCTGGCAGATATGCTGCCGCAACCTAAAAAGACCATCGTTAATTTTGTGGTCAAGCGTGTAAAGCGCATGGTGCCAGCCTGGAACATTGCATCAGCCAGAAGTTGGGACCAGGTCATGAAAGAGAGTTCAGGCAGCTTCTCAAGCGTATCAAGTGGAACCGATGTCGCTATCGTGCTCTACACAGGCGGCACAACTGGTCTGGCAAAGGGCGCCATGTTGACGCACCAGAATCTGATCGTGAATATGATGCAGCTGCGTCAGGTGAGCAAGGCGCTGATCAAGGATGGCAGAGATACTATTGTTGCACCGCTGCCGCTGTATCATACCTACGCTTTCATGTTTCACTGCATGGCTGCCGTCTACGCCGGAAATCTTAATGTCTTGATTCCCAATCCCCGTGACATCAATGAGTTAATAAAGACGCTGCAGGCGCTGCCCGAGATTAACGGTTTTGTTGGTCTGAACACACTGTTCCTGGCCATGTGCCGGCACAAAGATATTGCGCAAGTTGATTTCAGTAAGATGCGCTTCACCGGATCGGGCGGTATGGCATTGACCATAAGCGTCGCAGAAGAGTGGGCTAAAGTAACCGGATGTCAGATCTATGAGGGATATGGCCTGACAGAGTGTTCTCCAGTGGTCAGCGTAAACCCCCACGACAAGGTCAAAATTGGCACCGTAGGGCCACCCGTCCCAGGCACCGACGTCATGACAGTAGATGAGGAGGGTAACGATACCGGATTTAATGAAAAAGGCGAACTCTGGATACGCGGCCCGCAGGTCATGAAAGGGTACTGGCAGAACGAGAAGGCAACTACCGAGTCGATCACTGCCGAAGGCTGGTTTAAAACCGGCGATTTTGCCCAGATTGATGAGGAGGGATACATCCGGATTGTTGACCGCAAAAAGGACCTCATTATCGTCTCTGGATTTAATGTGTTCCCGAGCGAGGTCGAGGAAGTTGTCAACGCACATCCAGGCGTCGCAGAAAGTGCAGCCATTGGTGTGCCCAGTGACAAAAGTGGCGAAACCATCAAACTGTTTGTTGTACGCCGCGACTCTGTGCTCAACATTAAGGATGTGGAGAGTTATTGCCGCGAAAATCTGACCGCGTACAAGGTGCCCAAACAGATTGAATTTGTCGACGATCTGCCCAAATCTAATGTTGGTAAAATTCTGCGTCGCGAGCTTCGCGAGCAGGAACTGAATAAATCTGGTTGAATTCAGCAGGCAGGCTTGTGCAGATATCGTATCCACCGGAATTACCGGTATCGGAAAAGCGCGGAGAAATAGCGCAGGCCATTACAGAGAATCAGGTTGTGGTTATTGCCGGTGAAACCGGCTCCGGCAAAACCACCCAGATTCCCAAGATCTGTCTTGAGCTTGGCTTCGGCCAGGATCGCATGATTGGACACACCCAGCCACGCCGACTGGCGGCTCGCTCGGTCGCGGCCCGTATAGCAGAAGAGCTTGGTATGGCGCTGGGTTCTGGCGTCGGGTATCAGGTGCGCTTCAATGACGTCACCAGCCCCGAGACACACATCAAGCTGATGACCGATGGCATCCTGCTAGCTGAGATTCAGCAGGACCGTCTGTTGTCTCGCTACGATGTCATCATCGTGGACGAAGCTCACGAGCGCAGCCTGAACATCGATTTCCTGTTGGGTTACCTCAAGCAGCTGACTAAAAAGCGTCCTGATCTCAAAATCATCATCACCTCAGCAACCATTGATGTTGAGCGATTCGCACAACACTTCTCTGGGGCGCCAATAGTCAGCGTATCGGGCCGCACCTATCCGGTAGAAATTGTTTACCAGGATCCAGCCGATGGCGAGAATACACAAGCAGCTGAGCTTGCTGATGACTGGGTTCTTAATGGCGTTCTCAGATCCCTGAAACTGTTCAGGCAGCACGAAAGCAAACTGGGGCAGGGGCCTGGGGACGTACTGGTATTTCTTAGCGGCGAGCGCGACATTCGCGAGCTCGCGATTGAACTGCGTAAACAGTCACTAGCCGATACAGAAATCGTACCCCTCTATGCCCGGCTGTCTCAATCGGAGCAACAACGCATATTCAGCCCGCATCGTGGCAGGCGCATTATTCTGTCCACAAACGTCGCTGAAACCTCGCTTACCGTGCCAGGTATACGCTATGTGATAGATACGGGTCTTGCCCGTATCAGTCGATACAGTGTGCAGAGCAAGGTACAACGCCTGCCAATAGAGCCCGTGTCTCAGGCCAGTGCCAATCAGCGGGCAGGTCGGTGTGGTCGAGTGGCCAGTGGTATCTGCGTCAGGCTTTATAGCGAGAGTGATTTTCTGGGGCGCCCTGAATTTACCGATCCTGAGATTCAGCGGACCAATCTGAGTGCGGTAATTCTCCAGATGCTGGCTCTGAGGCTGGGAGACATTGAATCTTTCCCGTTTGTTGAGCCACCCGACCAGCGGGCCATAAATGATGGATTCAGGCTGCTCGACGAACTGGATGCTATTGATCGTGATCGTCAACTGACGCCTGTCGGTCGGGCCATGGCAAGGGTTCCAGCGGATCCACGACTCAGTCGCATGCTTATTGAAGCAGCAAATCGTCACTGTCTGGCAGAACTGCTTATCATCGTCAGCGCATTAAGCATTCAGGATCCTCGCGACACCCCCGCTGAAAAGCGCCAGGCGGCACGCGAGCGTCACGCTGCATTCGCACACCCGGAGTCGGATTTCCTGTCCTGGGTTCTGTTGTGGAACGCGGTAGAGCAACAGCGCCAGGACATGTCGCAGTCGCAGTTCAAAAAGTACTGCAAGGAGAATTTTCTATCCTGGCTGCGCCTTCGCGAATGGCGTGAAACACACCGTCAGTTGCTGCTTGCCTGTCAGCAGGCCGCCTTTGCGCGCAAGGCAAAAGGCAAGGTGCAGGATGATACCGAGATCGATTATGAAAGTGTGCATAGGGCCATGCTGCCAGGATCACTCAGCCAATTCGGACAGAAAGGGCAGGATGGTTTGTATGTCGCGCCGCGCGGTCGCAAATTCTCGATATTTCCCTCTTCGACTCTGAGTAGAAAGCAGCCACGCTGGATCCTGACATCCGAATTGATGGAAACCAGTCGTCTATTCGCGACCCAGGCAGCACGTATCGAGCCCGACTGGCTGATTAATGCTGCAGAACACCTGGTTAGACGGGAGTATTTCGAGGCACACTGGGAGAAGAAGCGTGGAGAAGTGGTCGCTTTTGAACGTGTGTCTCTTTTTGGTCTGGTGTTGATTGAAAAGCGTCGAGTCTCGTTTGGCAGGATCGATCCCGCGTTGGCTCGCGAAATTTTTATCCGGGAAGCCCTGGTCACCGGCGAGATCAATTCTCGCGCGGCATTTCTGCGCCACAACCAAAAACTGATTGAAAAATACCGCAAGCAGGAAGAGAAGGAACGTCGTCCGGATATTGTTGTACCCGATGAGGATCTTGCAGCGTTTTATGCCAACAGGTTGCCAGAACACGTGAACACCCTGGCGGCACTGCAACGCTGGCTAAGAAAGCAGGACAATGCTGGCGCTACATTGCAAATGTCAGCCGAGGACGTGCTGGCACGTCAGATTGACGAAACCAGCGCGCGTGCGTTTCCGGATCGCACAGTTGTCCAACAGAACCGACTCGCGATTGACTACCGATTCACACCGGGCAAAGCCGACGATGGCGCAAGCATTACCGTCCCTCGCACACTACTTGCGCAGATGTCACAACAGGACCTGGACTGGGCAGTGCCTGGATTGCTGCACGAGCGCTGTGTAGGTCTCGTCAAAAGCCTGCCCAAAATGATCCGTAAACATCTGGTACCCGTACCTGAATTCGTAAACAGAGCACTTGAACGTGTAGGTACGCAGGCCAGACCTGCTCTCGATAGTATGCTTGCCGAACAGGCCTGGCGCGAAAAGCAGCTGCAGATCCCGGTGGATGCCTGGGATGAATCCAGCCTTGCTGCGCATCTGCGTGCCACCGTCAAAGTAGTCGACGAACGCGGTAAGCTGCTGGGCTCAGGTCAGGATCTTGAGGATCTGAAACGGCGGTTTACTGCTCAGATGCCAGCTCCCGCTCAGCATCCACTGGAACAAGCTGGACTGACCAGCTGGACCCTGGACGAGTTTCCAGTGCAGATCGAAATCATGCAGGGTGGTGTCAGGCTGCAGCGATATCCCGCGCTGCGTGATGATGGCAACAGTGTCAGCAGCGTACTGACTGAGGACCCGGACAGGGCACAACAGTTGACTGAACGCGGGCTGGCTCGGTTGTATATGCTTAGAACCCCGCAACAACGGCAGATGTTGCAGGATCGTTTTGCGCATCTCAAGAAATCCCTGGGCCTGAAGCAGGCCATGCTGCCTGCCGACTGGCAGGAGGCAACCCTGCTTGCAGCGTACAGACTGGCATTTGAGACGGGCAGTGTCAGACCGACCAGTCAGCCTGCGTTCGAAAAACAGCTGACGCGCGGTAAAGCTGAGGTTGTGGCTTTGGGGGAAAAATTAAGTCGCTTGATGACAGGCATTTATGAGGACGTGTTTGCACTGCAGCAGCCATTGAAAGCACTGGAAAGCCGGTTCAAACGCAATGCTGCCGATATCAGAGCGCAGCTTGAACAGTTGTTTGCTGACAATTTTCCAGACTCAGTGCCGGGCGACTGGTTGTGGGAATACCCTCGGTATATCAAAGCCTTGAGGGCACGAATTGAGAAGCTTCCTGGCAATCCGGAGCGGGATCTGAGTGATGCGACGCAGATCCAGAACCTGTACCAGCAATGGCAGAGCCTGCGGGAAAGAAACAGCTCGGTGCTGCCCCAGTTTCCCTGGCAACTGCAGGAGCTGCGCGTGTCTATGTTTGCGCAAAACCTGGGTACACGCCAGCCGGTATCGATTAAGCGACTGCAGAAACAAATTGATGCTGCCCGTTTGGGGGATATCAAGTCATCCACGAATTTGCGATAATTATGCCCCTGATTTTTTAGGTGTCCCTGATGAAGAAGTTCACGCCTGCGAGTGTTGTGTTGACTGTTGTACTGGTGGGCTCGCCCACTTTTTCCGGTCAAGTGCTGGCACAGCAGTTTGTCTCCGACCCACTGGAACCTGTCAACACCAAGGTCCATGCATTCAACCAGTTCATGGACAAACACTTTTTGTTGCCAGTTGCTCGCGGCTACCGTAAATACATCCCGGGGCCTGCGCGCCAGGGCGTCAGTAACTTCTTCTCGAATATCGGCGACATCAGCGTCCTGGCCAATAACCTGCTGCAAATGAAACTCGAAGCGGCTGCCAATGACACCGGGCGCATCATGATCAACACCACCATCGGTATCGGTGGCCTGCTGGATGTGGCAACTGCCATAGGTTTCACGCCCAACGACGAAGACTTTGGTCAGACATTGGGCTACTGGGGAATAGGCACAGGACCTTATATCGTGCTGCCGCTGTTTGGACCAAGCACCTTGCGTGATGCCATCGGGTTTTCGGTTGATACGGCTACCAATCCCATCAGTCATCAGGACAATGTCAGGATCAGAAACAGTGCATTTGCCCTGGAACAACTGGACAAGCGTGTTGATGCGATGTCGGTGGAATCGCTGATTACTGGTGATCCCTACATCTTCATGCGCGAGGCCTACCTGCAGCAGCGAGAGTATCTGGTGAATGATGGTCAGGCCAATCAGGACTGGGATCAGGAGTGGGACTGGGACTAGGCTACTGATCCCTGACCTGCAGTTTGGTCTTTATAAAATCGCTGTGTGAAACATAAATCAAGTCAGCGGTTTTTCTGATCATCTGCTCCTCGTACTTGTCCAGAACCTCATCTGCCATCGCCAGTTCCCACAAGGTTCTGATCAGTTCAACCTTCTCCTCGTACTGGTAGTGCTCATTCACAAGACTGGTGAATTCGTAGAGTGAAACAGCCTGCTCGGCTTCCTGCTCAGCCAACTCGATGATCTCATCCAGGCGGGCGCTGTCCAGCTTGAACTGAGTTGCCACAATGTCCCTTAGTTTGGCGGTTTCTCGCGCGTCGATGTGCCGGTCTGTTTTTAGCAACTCAAACATGAGTGCTGCACTGGCCAGTTGCAGTCGACAGACTCGCTCTGAATCAGTCTCTGTGGCAGCAGTGGAAAGTTGAGCCTCAAAAAAACGTTTTACAGCAGCTAGCATTCAGGCTGACTCCCTTTGCAATGATCGTGACCTGGCCTGTTCAGCCAGCGCAGTAGCATCCTCAAGCACTTCAATTCCTGCATCTTTACGAAAAGCGTGCTGGCTCAGATGACGTCTGAACAGTTTGCCACCCGGCTCGCCCTTGTAAAGACCGAGAATATGGCGGGTCATGTGCTGGAGCGGTGTGCCGGCCTTCAGTTCCTCACGCACATAAGGTAGATAACGCTCGATAATCACGGATCGCTCCGCAACCGGCGCCGCGCTGCCAAACAGATTCCGGTCGACACCGGCCAGCAGGTAGGGGTTCTGATAAGCCTCACGCCCCAGCATCACGCCATCAACCGTTTTCAGCAGCGATCTGGAAGCCTCAAGACTGTTTATGCCACCATTAATGACAATCTCGAGCTCTGGATAGCGCTGCTTCATACGGAATACGCGATCGTATTGCAGTGGCGGTATTTCCCGGTTCTGCTTGGGGCTCAGCCCCTGCAACCACGCGGTTCTGGCGTGCAGTATAAAAGTCTGGCAGCCTGCGCCGGCGACTTTCTCGATAAAATCCTGCACAAATTCGTCACTGTCGTGCTCATCAATGCCGATTCGGGTTTTTACTGTGACGGGAAGAGGGCATGATTTACGCATCTCCCGCACGCAACTGGCCACCAGCTCAGGTTCTGCCATCAGACAGGCGCCAAAACGTCCCGACTGAACGCGATCACTGGGGCAGCCAACATTAATATTTACTTCATCGTAGCCATAATCTGCTGCCAGCGCAGCGCATTGCGCCATGGCCTGTGGGTCGCTGCCTCCCAGCTGCAGTGCAACTGGGTGTTCGGCGGCATCAAAGCGAAGATGACGATCGGCGTCACCATGTATCAGTGCTCCAGTGGTCACCATCTCAGTGTACAGCCAGGCATGCTGGCTGATCAGGCGCAGAAAGTAACGCTCGTGACGATCTGTCCAATCCAGCATAGGCGCGACACAAAAACGGCGTGTCGCAACCGGATCTGACGGACCGGCAGAGGAAACGAAAGGTTCAGTAGAGTTCATCAAAGAAGTCACATTGGAAGGTGTTTGCTGCATGGTAGTCAGTATAACATGCTGACAGCCAGGTGCCTGCGGGCGTAGAGCTTGCAGACCCCATCGCGTATAATTTGCAGCCATATTTGGCAATCTATGACTCTAGGGAGAAACATGTCCAACACTACGGCGTCCAGTAACTCCGCCACCCCTGTCAGAACCAGGATCGCACCATCGCCGACAGGCGACCCTCACGTTGGCACCGCGTATATCGCGCTGTTTAACCGCTGTTTTGCGAACCAGCATAAAGGTGAGTTCATCCTGCGCATCGAGGATACTGACCAGACGCGCAGCACGGCACGATCAGAGCAGGATATCCTGCGTGCGCTTCGCTGGCTTGGACTCGACTGGGCGGAAGGTCCGGACATCGGTGGACCACACGGCCCTTATCGTCAAAGCCAGCGCAGCGATATCTATCGCAAACACATTAACCAGTTGCTGGATAGCGGACACGCATTCCGCTGCTTCTGCACAAGTGAACGCCTTGATGCGCTACGCGCTGAACAGACCGCCAACAAGCAGACGCCGGGCTATGATGGACACTGCATGCATTTGAGCAATGCTGAAGTCAGCAGCAAGATGGCCGCCGGTGAGCCCTATGTGGTTCGTATGAAAGTTCCGCAGGAAGGCGAGTGCGTATTTACCGATCGCCTGAGAGGTGAAATCCGCATCAACTGGCAGCAGATCGACATGCAGGTGCTGATGAAATCAGACAATCTGCCAACCTATCACTTTGCCAATGTGGTGGATGATCACTTGATGGGCATTACTCACGTCATTCGTGGTGAGGAGTGGATCAACTCAACGCCCAAGCACCTCTTGCTGTATCAGCACTTCGGTTGGGAGCCACCGCAGTTCTGTCATATGCCACTGCTGCGCAATCCGGACAAAAGCAAGCTGAGTAAACGCAAGAACCCCACCAGTATCAATTACTACCGTGACATGGGTTATCTGCCCGAGGCCATGGTGAATTATCTGGGCATGATGGGCTGGACCATGCCAGATGGTCGCGAGAAATTTTCCCTGCCAGAAATGGAGCAGTCGTTTGATATTGACCGCGTCTCCCTGGGTGGGCCGGTATTTGATATCGACAAACTCAACTGGTTGAACGGCAAATACATTCGTGAAGATCTCGACACCGAGACCTTCGCGGAGCTTTACGCCGAATGGGCATTTGACGCAGAGCGCCTGAAACAGGTAATTCCGCTGGTCAAAGAGCGTGTTGAACGGTTCAGCGATGTCATACCACTGGCTGGCTTTTTCCTGAGCGGTCTGCTGCCAGTGACCGAGGGTGATTTCGCGCACAAGCAGCTGGATACGGAGCAGAGCAGGGAGCTTCTGCAGTTGATGGCGTGGCAGCTGGAGCAGTTACCGCAATGGGATAAACCGGCCATCGAACAGGCCTGTCGCAGGCTGTCGGCATTCAAGGGGCTGAAGATTCGCGAGACCCTGTTTCCATTGTTCGTGGCCGTCACCGGCCGTGCGGTATCGGTTTCGGTAATCGACTCGATGGTCATACTTGGGTTGGATGTCACCCGGGCCCGCTTGCGGTACGCAGTGGAAGTGCTGGGCGGCGTCTCCAAGAAACAGGCCAAGGCACTGGAAAAAACCTTCAGGGACCTGCAGGATTTTGAGCTGCCTGAGTCTGAATAGTTTATCCGGCAAATAAGCTAAATCGGGCATTGACACAACAGAGTCCGATGCCTAAAATGCGCGGTCTCTGCAGGAAGCAGGTGTCACTTGGAAGTCCAGACACAGCTGATTCCGTTCAGAGATACCAGTAGATTTGGGGCTATAGCTCAGCTGGGAGAGCGCAACACTGGCAGTGTTGAGGTCAGCGGTTCGATCCCGCTTAGCTCCACCAAATTGAAAAGGCCGCCGTGATTTCACGGCGGCCTTTTTTTATGGGATTGCGATCTAAAAAAACGGGGCCGAAGCCCCGTTTGATTTACTGCGGATAGTCGCGCTGTGGCGAGCCCTTGTACAGCTGCCGTGGACGTCCGATCTTGTAGGCGCTGCTCAGCATCTCGTTCCAGTGTGAAATCCAGCCAGGGGTGCGGCCTAGGGCAAAAATGACTGTGAACATGCTGGTGGGTATACCAATCGCCTTGAGAATGATGCCGGAGTAGAAGTCGACGTTGGGATACAGCTTGCGATCGATGAAATACTGATCTTCCAGAGCAATCTTCTCCAGACGACGCGCAATCTTGAACAGCGGGTCGTTCTCGACACCGAGATCCGCCAGCACTTCGTCGCAGATCTTGCGCATGACACGCGAGCGCGGATCGAAATTCTTGTAAACACGGTGACCAAAGCCCATCAGGCGGAAGGGGTCATCCTTGTCTTTGGCGCGAGCGATGAACTCTTCGATACGCGACTCGTCACCAATTTCGTTCAGCATATTCAGAACGGCCTCGTTGGCACCACCATGGGCAGGGCCCCACAGCGCCGCGATGCCTGAGGAAATACAGGCATAGGGGTTGGCACCGGTAGAACCAGCCAGACGTACTGTTGAAGTGGAGGCGTTCTGTTCGTGATCGGCGTGCAGCAGGAAAATGACATCCATCGCCTTGGCCAGTACCGGGCTGACATTGGGCTTGTCGGCGGGGACGCCGTACATCATATGGAGGAAATTTTCTGCGTAGGACAGGGAGTTAAGCGGAGACATGTAAGGCTGGCCAATCGAATGCTTGTAAACCATGGCCGCCAGCGTCGGCATCTTGGCAATCAGGCGTATCGCTGCCAGGTGACGGTGTTCTGCATTATCTACATCCAGTCCGTCGTGATACAGGGCTGCCAGCGCACCGGTCAGGGACACCATCACAGCCATAGGATGCGCATCGCGCTGGAAGCCATCCAGAATCTTGGCGATCTGCGCGTCTACCATGGTGTGCTGAGTCACTTCAGCGACGAAGGCTTTCTTCTGCTCGTCATTGGGAAGCTCACCTTTCAACAGCAGATAACAGGTTTCCAGATAGTCAGAGTGTTCGGCCAGCTGATCGATCGGGTAGCCTCGATGGAGAAGAACTCCCGCATCACCATCAATGTAAGTAATCGAAGACTCGGTTGAGGCGGTCGACATGAACCCGGGGTCGTAGGTGAACACACCTTTGGAGACCAGACTGCGGACGTCGATCACATCGGGACCGATATTGCCTTCCAATACGGGCAGCTCAATCGCATCCTGGCTGTTTGCCAGTGTCAAGCGGGCTTTTTTTTCACTCATATTGTACTCCTGACTGATAAACTTCCAGTTGCCGGCATCATAGGGCGGCCCGGGCCGCTCTACGGTCCGATCCGATCATGGAATCCTGAATTCGTATATTGAGTCGAGCAGGGGGCCAGCGATAAAGCCGCTACTGTACCACAAAATATCTGCTGTTTGCCTCACCGGAAATGTAAAAATATCAAGTTGACAAAATGCTGTCACATTCATGCGTGCTACTGAGGTGATTGGCTGCCAATTTATTGTATTCGCAACACTATAGGACTATACTCAGCGGCCGAATCTCCGATACCGACCCATCGTATCGAGATCGAACGAAGCGCCTGAACAAGCTCAACTTTTAGTGTGTCTTGTCCAGACTCTCCGGAGGTTGATCAGTGCAGCATCGTAACATCAGGCACTGATTGTTCTAACTAACGTGCCCTTTGTATGGGCCCAACTAGAATTGGCTACCAGTGAAAGACAACAGACCTGTAAATCTCGACCTGACCAAATTCCGTTTTCCTCTTCCGGCTATTACGTCGATCCTGCATCGTATCTCGGGCGTACTGATTTTTGTTGGTACAGCTGTGCTGCTTTGGATGCTCTCTGAATCACTTGCCTCGGCGCAGGGATTCGGGCGTATCGCTGAATTGCTGACGGCCCCTCACGCCAAATTCATTGTATGGGTGATCCTCTCGGGGCTGCTGTACCACCTGATCGCCGGTATCCGCCACCTGCTGATGGATGTCGGCATCGGTGAAACACTGCAGGGTGGACGCCAGGGTGCCGTGATGATCGTTGTGTTCT
The DNA here is from genome assembly GCF_021729085.1 of Pseudohongiella sp. O18. Lineage (GTDB taxonomy): Bacteria > Pseudomonadota > Gammaproteobacteria > Pseudomonadales > Pseudohongiellaceae > Pseudohongiella. The sequence continues at coordinate 778,582 of NZ_JAJSAR010000002.1, forward strand.
CGGTAATCAGTATTGTGTTGGCAGGAGTCTGGGTATGGTAAAGCGAGTCAACAGTGCGACCAATGTGGGTCGCAACGGCCTTCATGACTGGGTCATTCAACGTTTCAGCGCAATCATTCTGGCGGCATATACAATAGTGTTGCTGGGCTGGATGATCATGACGCCTGACATCGATTACGCCGCGTGGTCAGCGCTGTTTCAGACGACCTGGATGCGCATTTTCAGTCTGCTGGCCCTGATTTCACTCTGCGCTCACGCGTGGGTTGGTATGTGGACCATTGCGACAGACTACCTGACGTCAATGACTTTTGGTGGCGCGGCAACCGCAGTACGCCTGTTGTTTCAGGCCGGCTGCGTGATCCTGATATTCATTTACCTCGTTTGGGGTATCCAGATTCTGTGGGGACTATAAATGAGCGGTATGCGTACAATTTCATTTGATGCTGTCATTGTGGGCGGTGGTGGTGCCGGTATGCGTGCTGCACTGCAGCTGTCCCAGTCCGGCTACAAAACTGCCGTGATCAGCAAAGTCTTCCCGACGCGCTCTCACACTGTTTCGGCGCAGGGCGGTATCACCTGTGCAATTGCCAGTGCAGACCCGAACGACGATTGGCGCTGGCACATGTATGACACGGTCAAGGGTTCCGACTATATCGGCGACCAGGAAGCCATTGAGTACATGTGCAGTGAAGGCCCCCAGACCGTGTTCGAACTTGAGCATATGGGGCTGCCCTTTTCCCGAACAGAAAATGGCCGTATCTATCAGCGGCCGTTCGGTGGTCAGTCCAAGGATTTTGGCAAGGGCGGACAGGCTGCCCGTACCTGTGCAGCTGCTGACCGTACCGGTCACGCGCTGCTGCACGCTCTGTATCAGGGCAACCTGAAGAACAAAACGGTGTTCTTCAATGAGTGGTACGCGGTAGATCTGGTGCGCAATCAGGATGGCGTCATTGTTGGCGTTATCGCGATCTGTATCGAAACAGGTGAGACAGTCTACGTCGCTTCCAAAGCAACCGTGCTGGCAACAGGTGGTGCAGGCCGTATTTACGCGTCGACCACTAACGCCCTGATCAATACCGGTGATGGTATCGGTATGGCGCTGCGTGCCGGTTATCCGGTACAGGATATGGAAATGTGGCAATTCCACCCGACGGGTATTCATGGTGCCGGCACGCTGGTAACCGAAGGCTGTCGTGGTGAGGGTGGATACCTGATCAACAAGGACGGCGAACGCTTTATGGAGCGTTACGCACCGAACGCCAAAGACCTGGCGGGACGCGACGTAGTGGCGCGCTCCATGATACAGGAAATCATTGCTGGCAAAGGTTGTGGCCCCAATGGTGACCACGTACTGCTGAAGCTGGATCACCTGGGCGAAAAGGTGTTGAACGAGAAGCTGCCAGGCATCCTGGAACTGTCCAGAACCTTTGCGCACGTCGATCCGGTCAAGGAACCGATTCCGGTTATCCCGACCTGCCATTACATGATGGGTGGTATCGCTACCAATATTCATGGTCAGGCGATCGCACAGAACGAAGCTGGCGAAGATGTCCAGATCCCAGGTCTGTTCGCGGTGGGCGAAGTAGCCTGCGTTTCCGTACACGGCGCCAACCGTCTGGGCGGCAACTCATTGCTGGACCTGGTGGTATTCGGTCGTGCAGCAGGCAAGCACATTGAATCCATGCTGGGGCAGGGTATTGAGTACCGACGCGCGTCAGAATCAGATATTGAACAGTCCATGGCGCGTCTGAATCGTCTTAATAACAGCACCGATGGCGAAAGCGTGTCCAAGCTCCGAGGCGAACTGCAGAGCATCATGCAGAACCACTTTGGCGTGTTCCGCACGGGCGACTTCATGAAGGAAGGCGTGCAGAAGCTGGAAGGACTGCGCGGACGAATTGCCAATGTAAAACTCGAAGACAAAAGCAACGCCTTCAATACAGCACGAATTGAAGCGCTTGAGCTGGAAAACCTGTTCGAAGTTGCTGAAGCGACCGCGCTGGCAGCCGAAGCTCGAACAGAAAGTCGCGGCGCACATGCTCGCGAAGATTTCCAGGAGCGAGATGACGATAACTGGCTGTGTCACTCGATGTACCACCCGACACAACGCAGTGTGACAAAACGCGCTGTGAATTTTGCGCCCAAGACGGTGGAAAAATTCGAGCCCAAGGTCCGTACTTATTAAATCCGTTAATCTAGAGAAGGTGATTTAACGTGTTAGTCAGTGTTTATCGCTACAACCCGGAAACTGATGATAAGCCATCCATGCGCGAGTATCAGATCGAGCTGCCGGAAGGTCGTGACCTGATGGTGCTCGACGTACTGTCGATGATCAAAGAGCAGGATCCTTCAATTGCTTACCGACGTTCCTGTCGCGAAGGCGTCTGCGGTTCTGACGGTATGAACATCAACGGCACCAATGGCCTGGCATGTATCACACCGGTATCGGCAGTGGCTAAAGGCGGCAAGCTGGTGCTGCGTCCTCTGCCTGGTCTGCCCGTAGTTCGCGATCTGGTTGTTGACATGACCATCTTCTACAAGCAGTTTGAGAAGGTTCAGCCCTTCCTGATCAACGATACGCCGGCGCCTGCCATTGAACGTCTGCAAAGCCCGGAAGACCGTGCCAAACTCGACGGCCTGTACGAATGTATCCTGTGCGCCTGCTGCAGCACCAGCTGTCCTTCTTTCTGGTGGAACCCCGACAAATTCATCGGGCCTGCCGGACTGCTGCAAGCGTACCGATTCCTGGCCGATAGCCGTGACACTGCCACCGAAGAACGTCTGGCTGGACTGGAAGACCCATTCAGCGTGTTCCGCTGTCGAGGCATCATGAATTGTGTGGCTGTCTGCCCCAAGGGTCTTAACCCGACCAAGGCGATCGGTCACATTCGTCACATGCTGTTGCAGCGGGCAAGCTAAGACCAAGGAAATTTTTGTGAGGCGACTGGCAACGCCGCTCACGAGGCGGTGATTGATTGCGGTGGCCCTGTAACCCCGGGAAGAATAATATGCATGACAGCATAATGGAGTTGATGTGGAGCACTGGCCATTTATCCGGTGGCAATGCTGAGTATGTCGAACAGCTTTATGATCAATACCTGAAAGATCCTGAACAGGTCCCTGCCGAGTGGCGCAGTTATTTCGACTCGCTGCCCCGGATAGCAGAGCAGTCGCCTGCCGATGTATCACATCGTGAGATTCAGGCCTACTTCAAACGGCTGGGCAAAACCAGTCGCTTCATGCCGGTACTGAGCAACGATGTTGTTGTAAATTCCGAACATGAAAACAAACAGGTTCAGGTACTGCACCTGATCAGCTCCTACCGCGTCCGTGGTCACCAGAAAGCGGCGCTTGACCCCCTGTCACTGATGCATCGCGAACGCGTGCCAGACCTGGAGCTCGACTTTCACAATCTTTCACCCGCTGATTACTCCACAGTCTTTCAGACCGGCTCTCTGCATATCAATCGCGACACCGCCTCACTGCGCGAAATTGTTGAAGCGCTGGAGAATATTTACTGCGGGTCTATCGGCTATGAGTTCATGCATATTGTCGATCTTGCGCAGAAGCAGTGGATTCAAAAGCGCATTGAACCCAAACTCGGCAATCCGGGTTTCCCCAATGAAGTAAAGCGACACCTGTTGGAGCGACTCAGCGCAGCTGAGGGCCTTGAAAAGCATCTGGACTCCAAGTACCCGGGCACGAAACGCTTTGGCCTTGAAGGCGGCGAAAGCCTGATTCCGCTGGTCGATGAACTGATTCAGCGTGCCGGCAGCTACGGCGTCAAGGAAGTTGTCATCGGCATGGCTCACCGTGGCCGCCTGAATATGCTGGTGAACATTCTCGGCAAGAACCCGGCTGACCTGTTCAGCGAGTTCGAAGGCCGCGCCAAGTACAAGAGCTCAGGCGATGTAAAATACCATCAGGGCTTTTCGTCCAACATCATGACGCCTGGCGGCGAAGTGCATCTGGCAATGGCATTTAACCCTTCGCACCTGGAAATTGTTTCTCCGGTTATCGAAGGCTCCGTTCGTGCCCGTCAGGACCGACGCAAAGACAATCTGGGCCACGCTGTAATTCCGCTCAGCATCCACGGTGATGCAGCTTTTGCAGGCCAGGGTGTGGTCATGGAAACTTTCCAGATGTCCAAGACCCGGGCATATGGTACAGGTGGCACGGTACATATCATCATCAACAACCAGGTGGGCTTCACCACAAGTCGCCAGGACGATGCCCGCTCAACAGAGTATTGTACCGATGTAGCCAAAATGGTTCAGGCGCCAATCTTCCACGTGAATGCGGATGATCCTGAGGCGGTGCTGTTCGTCACTCAGCTGGCACTTGATTTCCGTTATGAGTTCAAAAAAGATGTGGTCATCGATCTGGTCTGTTATCGCCGTCGCGGCCATAACGAAACAGACGAGCCCTCGTCAACTCAGCCACTGATGTATCACAAGATTCGCAAGCACCAGACTACGCGCGCTCTGTATGCAGAACGTCTTATCAGTGACAAGCTGGTGACCGAGAAAGAAGTCGACGAGCTCAATGCATCGTACCGTAATGCACTGGACACCGGCGAACACGTAGTGAAGAGCCTTGTAAAAGAGCCCAACGTCGAAATGTTCGTCGACTGGAACCCTTACCTGGGTCACACTTGGACGCCGCATTTTAATACCAGCATCAAGCTTGAGTCGCTGGAAGCACTGGCACGCAAGATTACCAGTCTGCCTGAAAATCTGAATCTGCACCGTCAGGTACAGAAAATCGTCGACGACCGCAGCAAGATGGCTTCCGGCGAGATCCCGGTTGACTGGGGTTTTGCCGAGACACTGGCATACGCCAGCATTCTCACGACCGGCAATCGGGTCCGAATTACCGGGCAGGATGTTGGACGTGGCACCTTCTCGCATCGCCATGCGGTACTGCGTGATCAGAACACCGAAGAAGAGTACATTCCGCTTCGCAGCCTGGTTGCAGACCCCAAGATGTTCTGTATCTACGACTCACTGCTGTCCGAAGAAGCTGTGCTGGCTTTTGAGTACGGTTACGCGACGACCACCCCTAATGCGCTGGTTGTCTGGGAAGCCCAGTTTGGCGACTTTGCGAACTCGGCGCAGGTTGTTATCGACCAGTTCATTACCAGTGGCGAGCACAAGTGGCAGCGCCTGTGCGGCCTGACCATGCTGTTGCCGCACGGCTACGAAGGACAGGGCCCTGAGCATTCATCAGCTCGTCTGGAACGCTTCCTGCAACTTTGTGCGGAACACAATATCCAGGTCTGCCTGCCGACCACCTCAGCCCAGGTCTTCCACATGCTGAGACGTCAGGTCCTGTGTCCGCTGCGCAAGCCATTGATTGTGATGTCACCCAAGAGTCTGTTGCGTCACAAAGAAACCACAGCAACGCTTGAAGAGCTGGCAAACGGCAGCTTCCAGGTAGTCATCGGTGAAACCGACGAAGATATCAAGCCTGACAACGTTGAGCGCGTAATACTCTGCTCTGGCAAAGTTTACTACGACCTGCGAGCAGAGCGTCGCAAGCGTGAATTGACCAATATCGCAATCATCCGTCTCGAACAGCTTTACCCGTTCCCGGAAGATGATCTGCGCGCCGAAATGAAAAAGTACGAGAACGTTAGCGATGTTGTCTGGTGTCAGGAGGAGCCCATGAACCAGGGAGCCTGGTACTCCAGCCAGCACCACATGCGTAATGTCATACAGTCTCTTGGCTCGTCTGTGTCATTGCGCTATGCAGGCCGTGAGGCATCGGCAGCGGCTGCAGCCGGTTATCCAGAATTGCACATGCAACAGCTCAATGCATTTCTGGAGCAAGCACTGGGACCAAAGGAATAACTTTTAAACAAATAGTGATGACACCGAACAGTGTAAGGAATCAACATGTCTATTGAGATCAAAGCACCGCAACTGCCCGAATCCGTGCCAGACGGCACCATTGCAAGCTGGCACAAGAAAGTCGGTGATGCTGTCAAACGTGACGAGCTGCTGGTCGACATCGAGACTGACAAAGTCGTAATCGAAGTCGTGGCACCAGCTGATGGCGTCCTGGAAAAAATCATCAAGGACTCTGGCGATACTATCGTCAGCAATGAAATCATCGCCACGATCAAGGAAGGCGCGGCTGCTGATGACAAGTCCTCAAGTGCAGACAGCAAGTCATCAGACAAGTCGTCTGACAAAAAATCAGAATCGGCATCTGAGGCCAAATCTGACGATAAACAGGATGGCGAAACGCCTGCCCTGAGCCCGGCTGCCAAGAAACTTGCCGAAGAGCACGGCCTGAAAGCTGGTCAGATCAGCGGTACTGGCAAAGATGGTCGAATTACCAAAGAAGATGTGCTGAACGCGATCGAGAAGGGCGACAAACAGTCGAGCTCCAGTTCCGAGTCAAGCAGCAAGGCTGCTGCACCGACTACCGATGGCTCATCTGGCCGCGTTGAAGAGCGTGTACCCATGAGCCGCCTGCGCGCCAAAGTGGCGGAGCGTCTGCTACAGGCATCGCAGTCCACTGCCATGTTGACCACCTTCAATGAGGTCAATATGAAGCCGGTTATGGACCTGCGCTCGCGCTACAAAGACCAGTTTGAGAAAGCGCATGATGGTGTGCGTCTCGGCTTCATGTCCTTCTTCGTGCGTGCCAGTGTGGAAGCGCTGAAGCGTTACCCCGCCGTCAATGCCTCCATCGATGGCAACGACATCGTATATCACGGTTACCAGGACATCGGCGTTGCAGTTTCGTCTCCGCGCGGACTGGTAGTTCCGGTGCTGCGCAACGCAGACCACATGGGTCTGGCACAAGTCGAGGCAAAAATCCGTGAGTTTGGTAACAAGGCGCAGGACGGCAAGCTGTCCATCGACGAAATGACTGGCGGTACATTCACCATCTCCAACGGTGGTGTTTTTGGTTCGCTGCTGTCGACTCCGATCCTGAACCCACCACAAACTGCGATTCTGGGCATGCACAAGATCCAGGAGCGCCCGATGGCTGTGAACGGCAAGGTCGAGATTCTGCCGATGATGTACCTGGCACTTTCTTACGACCACCGAATGATAGATGGTAAAGAAGCAGTGCAGTTCCTGGTGACCATCAAGGAATTGCTCGAAGATCCAGCACGCATTTTGCTGGAGATCTGATAGCCAGGTTTAAACGGAGCAATGACTCCAGACCGTACCAAGATGAGCCACAGCCACAACTACGCTGTGGCTCATGCTTTTAACGAGACTGTAATCGAGAGTGACTCTGGGCAGGGAATATTATGAGTAAAAAATATGATGTAGTGGTTATCGGAGCGGGACCTGCAGGGTACGTTGCGGCCATCCGAAGCGCGCAGCTTGGTTTAAAAACCGCGTGCGTGGAAAAATGGCACGATGACAAAAACGATGCCGTTTATGGCGGTACCTGCCTGAACGTAGGCTGTATCCCATCCAAGGCATTGCTTGACTCATCACACAAATATGCCGAAGCCAAAAAAGACTTTGAAGTACATGGCATCAAGGTCAGCAAAGTGGACATTGACGTGCCCGCCATGATCGAGCGCAAAGCCAAAATCGTGAAACAGCTGACTCAGGGCGTTCGTGGCCTGTTCATGGCCAACAAGGTCGATGGTATACAGGGCACGGGCAAACTGCTGAAAGGCAAAAAGGTAGAAGTGACCGCTGCTGACGGCAGCACTCAGACACTGGAGGCTGACAACGTAATTCTGGCGGCCGGTTCACAGCCAATTGACATCCCGCCAGCGCCGGTTGATGACGAAGTCATTGTGAACTCTACGGGTGCCCTGGAGTTTCAGTCCGTACCAAAACGCCTTGGTGTCATTGGCGCTGGTGTGATCGGCCTGGAACTGGGTAGTGTCTGGTCTCGACTGGGTTCCGAGGTGGTTGTTTTCGAAGCACTCGAAACCTTTTTGCCAGCCGTTGACGAACAGGTTGCCAAGGAAGCCAAAAAGGTTTTCGAGAAGCAGGGCCTGGATATCAAGCTCGGTGCCAAAGTGGCCAGCACCAAAGTATCTGGCAAAGGCAAGAACAAGACGGTCAAGGTTACCTACAACAATGCTGATGGCGAACAGGAAGCCGAGTTCGACAAACTGATTGTTGCAGTCGGCCGCAAACCTTACAGCAAAGGCCTGCTGGCTGACGATTGTGGCGTTGAAATTGACGACCGCGGATTTGTCAAAGTTGACGAGACCTGTGCGACATCTGTACCCGGTGTTTATGCCACTGGTGACCTGGTGCGTGGCCCAATGCTGGCACACAAAGGTTCTGAAGAAGGCGTGATGGTTGCAGAGCGTATCGCCGGCAAGAAAACCCAGGTGAACTACGACCTGGTGCCATTTGTCATTTATACCCACCCTGAAATTGCGTGGGTAGGTAAAACCGAACAGCAGCTGAAGGAAGAGGGCGTCGAATACAATGTCGGTACATTCCCGTTCAGCATCAACGGCCGTGCCATGGCTGCCAATGAGTCTGCGGGTCTGGTCAAGCTGATTGCCCACGCCAAAACGGATCGCGTTCTCGGTGCCCATATCATCGGCCCAAGCGCCGCTGATCTGGTACAGCAGGTTGCCATCGCAATGGAGTTCAGTGCCAGTGCGGAAGACCTTGGCCTGACCATGTTTTCACACCCGACCCTGTCGGAAGCAGTACACGAAGCAGCGCTGGCTGTCGCCGGACACGCCATTCATGCTGCCAACAAACGCAAGCGCAGTTGATTCATGCGCGTTTGACTATAGAGGACCAATAGAATGAATCTACACGAATATCAGGGAAAGCAGCTTTTTGCGGAATACGGTCTGCCTGTTTCCAAGGGTTTCGCCGTTGACACAGCAGACGCTGCCGCAGAAGCCTGCGACAAAATCGGCGGTGACATGTGGGTGGTCAAGGCTCAGGTGCACGCGGGCGGCCGTGGTAAGGCCGGTGGCGTAAAACTGGTCAAGAGCCGTGATGACGCCAAAGCATTTGCCGAGCAGTGGCTGGGCAAACGCCTGGTGACATACCAGACAGATGCAAATGGTCAGCCTGTCAGCAAGATTCTGGTTGAATCCTGCACCGACATCGACAAAGAACTGTATCTCGGGGCTGTCGTCGACAGAGCGTCACGTCGCATTGTATTTATGGCATCCACCGAAGGTGGTGTTGAAATCGAGAAGGTTGCGCACGAAACTCCAGAGAAGATCATCAAGGCGACAATCGACCCGCTGGTTGGACCCATGCCTTTCCAGGGTCGCGAACTTGCGTTCAAACTGGGTCTGACAGGCGACCAGATCAAACAGTTCACCAAGATCTTCATGGGCCTCGGCAAACTGTTCAAGGACTACGACCTGGCACTGCTTGAGATCAACCCGCTGGTCATCAAAACTGACGGCAATCTGCACTGCCTGGACGCCAAGATCAACATCGATGGCAATGCCATGTATCGTCAGCCAAAACTGCGCGAAATGCATGACCCGTCGCAGGACGATCCACGCGAAGCGCATGCTGCCAGTCACGAACTGAACTATGTTGCACTGGACGGCAACATCGGCTGCATGGTCAACGGTGCTGGCCTGGCGATGGGCACCATGGACATCGTGAATCTGCACGGCGGCAAGCCTGCCAACTTCCTGGATGTAGGCGGTGGCGCAACTAAAGAGCGTGTTTCCGAAGCATTCAAGATCATCCTGTCCGACGACAACGTCAAAGCTGTTCTGGTGAACATTTTTGGCGGCATTGTGCGTTGCGACATGATCGCAGAAGGCATCATCGGTGCAGTCAAGGAAGTAGGCGTCAAGGTACCGGTTGTAGTTCGACTGGAGGGTAATAATGCAGACGTCGGCGCCAAGGTGCTGAAGGATAGCGGACTGAATATTATCGCGGCGAAAAGTCTGACTGATGCTGCCCAACAGGTAGTTAAGGCCGCGGAGGGTAAATAATGAGCATTCTGATCAATAAAGATACCAAAGTAATCTGCCAGGGCTTTACTGGTTCACAGGGTACTTTCCATTCCGAGCAGGCGATTGCCTACGGCACCAAAATGGTAGGTGGTGTAACACCGGGCAAGGGTGGCAGCACTCACCTGGGCCTGCCCGTATTCAATACTGTGCAGGAAGCAATTGATGCAACTGGCGCCGATGCCAGCGTGATCTACGTTCCGGCTCCGTTCTGTAAGGATTCCATCCTTGAAGCCGCTAACGCGGGTATCAAGCTGATCGTATGTATCACTGAAGGCATTCCCACTCTGGACATGCTTGACGTTAAAGTACGCTGCGATGAACTGGGTGTGCGTCTGATCGGGCCGAACTGCCCCGGCGTGATTACCCCCGGCGAATGCAAGATTGGCATCATGCCTGGTCACATCCACAAGCCAGGCAAGGTCGGTATCGTGTCGCGTTCCGGTACGTTGACCTATGAAGCCGTCAAGCAGACTACCGACCATGGCTTTGGTCAGTCTTCCTGTGTGGGCATCGGTGGTGACCCGATCCCGGGCTCCAACTTTATCGACATCCTGGCTATGTTCGAAAAAGATCCAGCGACCGAAGCTATTGTGATGATCGGCGAAATTGGTGGTAGTGCGGAAGAAGAAGCCGCAGCTTACATCAAGGCCAACGTCACCAAGCCAGTGGTTTCCTATATTGCGGGTGTGACTGCACCGCCCGGAAAGCGTATGGGCCATGCCGGCGCCATCATCTCTGGCGGCAAGGGAACGGCTGATGAAAAGTTTGCTGCCCTGCAGGACGCAGGTGTCAAGACTGTACGCAGTCTGGCCGATATTGGTGATGCACTGAAAGAAGTAACAGGCTGGTAAGCGCCTTGTGCACGGTTCATGTGCGTATTTCACGCGCATGAACCATCACGGCGCACAAGCGGGCCCTGAACCTAAAAAATTCTCATTTGAGAGGTTCAAAAATTCAAACGGGTTGTGTTAGTCTTGACGACATAATTCGGCAGGGAGCCTTGAATTTACGGTAAGTTGCAGGATCTGGATCACTTCTGTTACGCATTTCTACAATCATTTGATGAGTGTGTAGTTTCGTAACTGTCTGGCCCGATAATTGCTCGTTTTTACCGGCTAAAAGGAATGCTGTTTTAGAAGATCGTTGTTTGGATGGTAAACACTTACCCGGAAAAGCACGATAGATAAGAAGTCACATCCGGTGTTACACCCGGAGTGTTTAATACAATAACAGGATGGCACATGAAAAACCGTCGATTATATTCAAAGGTTCTGGCACCACTGGCCTCGCTACTGGTGATCGGAACAGCCCTCGCTCAGGACGTTGACACCAGCGCCATTGAGCAGGCTCAGAGTGTTGTAGGTGAGACTAACAGGGAAGCTGCTGAGTCTCAGGAGCGAATCAACCGTCTGTCGAACTCGTCCAGTTCTCTGTTCGAAGAATTCAAAACGGAAAGTGATAACCTGGAAGCTCTGCTGGTCTTGAATGCCAACTGGCGTCGACAGATAGCGATCCAGGAAGACCAACTGGAGACAATCTCCGAGTCCATCGCCGAAGTGCGAAACGTGACCCAGGAACTGCCTCTGCTGATGAGCCGTATGATCGCCAGTATCGAGCAGTTCATCGAGTTGGACATCCCCTTCCACCTGGAACAGCGCCGCGCCCGGATCCAGTTCGTCCGCGATGCAATCGATGATCCAAACGTTTCCACCGCCGAGCGCTTCCGTCAGATCCTGGTGCTGTATCAGACAGAAAACGCCTATGGACGTACCCACGAAACCTATTCAGCCACACTCAACCTGGATGGCGTCCCGACCGACGTCGACATGTTGCGTGTTGGTCGAATTGCACTGACCTATCAGACCAAGGACCGCACCCGCACCGGGGCGTGGGACTCAGAGTCACGTCAGTGGGTAACGCTGGAAGATGGCGCGTACCGCAATGCCATCCGTGACGCAATCAACGTCTCTAGCGGCCTGATTGCGCCAGAAATTTTTGAATTACCAATCGTTGCGCCGGAGTAAGCACAGTGAAGAAGAATATAATTAAATTAGCAGGCATTTCTCTTACGGGCATGTTCCTTGCCGTATCTACTCAGGCGTTCGCACAGGAAACGGCAGGCAGCTTGACAGAACTTCTCCGTAATGTAGAAGAAAATCGAGTACTGGAATCCCAGGAAGCCCGTCAGCGCGAGCAGCGATTCCAGCAGGAAGTTAACCAGCAGCAGCAGATTCTTGAAGAAACACGTCAGCGTATTTCTGAAGAAGAAGCTGAAAACACGCGTCTGGAAGGTGTTTTCGACGAAAACCGTACACTGCTGGCCGAGCGTCGTTCACAGCTGAACGAAGTGCGCGCCAACCTGAACGAACTGCTGGGTACCATCCAGGGCGTTGCAGGTGACTTCCGCAGTGTATTCGAAACCTCTCTGGTAAGCGCCCAGTATCCTGGCCGTACCGAGTTCCTTGATTCATTCATCGAGCGCGTAGCGAGTGACACTGAACAGGTTCGTGTTGATGAGATCGAGCGTTTCTGGTTCTACATGCAGCAGGAGCTGGTTGAATCCGGCCGTGTTGTACAGTACGAAGGCCAGGTAGGTCTGCCTTCTGGCGACCAGGAAAGCCGTGTTGTAACTCGTATCGGTACCTTCAACTCCATCGCCAACGGTGACTACCTGTCTTACAACGCCGACGTAGACCACCTGCAGGTGCTTCCACGTCAGCCAGGTGGAGACATCGTCGCCAACGCCCAGGCTCTGGAAAATGCTGATAGCGGCATCCACAAAGTCGGTATCGACCCGACTGGTGCGCAGGGCGGCAGTCTGATGGCCAACCTGATCAACTTCCCGACAGTCACCGAACAGGTTCGTCAGAACTCCGGTACTATCGGTTTTGCGATCATCGGTATTGGTATTATCGCCATTCTGGTTGGTCTGATCCGCTCCTTCCAGCTGACTCTGGTCGCTGCCAAGGTGAATTCTCAGGTCAAGTCTGACAAGGCCAACAAGAACAACCCGCTGGGTCGTGTTCTGATGGTTGCCGAGTCCAACCCGAACGTTGACACCGAAACTCTGGAACTGAAACTGGGTGAAGCAATCCTGCAGGAAACTCCGGCACTGGAACGCTTCCTGACATTCATCAAGATCATCTCGGCTATCGCGCCTCTGATGGGTCTGTTGGGTACAGTTACCGGTATGATTCAGGTGTTCCAGCAGATCACCGTTTACGGTGCTGGTGACCCGACCATCATGGCTGGTGGTATCTCCATGGCCCTGATGACAACTGTACTGGGTATCACGGTCGCCATCCCGACCATCCTGATGCACACCTGGGTTAAGAGTAAGAGTGACCGTATCATCCACATTCTGGAAGAACAGGCCACTGGTATCATCGCTCGTAAGGCCGAAGCTTCTGGCAACAAAGCTCAGGCTTAAGGGGAGACAGCATGTATTTTGCACTGCTCGACTTATCTGATGCGATCTCGGACTTCATGGCCAGAGGAGGCGGTGTTCTCTGGATCATCGGCGTACTTCTGCTGGTCATGTGGAGCCTGATCTTCGAGCGGCTATGGTACCTGCATTCCACTCACGCCAAGAGGGTGAAACACACCCTCGCGGCCTGGGCGGGTCGCTCTGATACCAAATCCTGGAAAGCCCAGCAGATTCGGAACATGATGGTGTCGCAGATTTCTCTGGATCTGCGCTCCACCATGCCAATCATCGAAACCCTGGTAGTGGTGTGTCCGCTGCTCGGGCTGCTCGGCACGGTTACAGGTATGATCGAAGTATTCTACGTAATGGCTCTGACCGGCGGTGGCGACGCCAAATCAATGGCGGGTGGTGTCTCCAAGGCAACCATTCCGACCATGGCAGGCATGGTGGGAGCACTTTCAGGGATCTTTGCCAGCAACTGGCTGAAGTCCCGAATCGATCGTGACCTGGAACTTCTCGAAGACCATATGGCCTAATTATCACTAGATACTGAATAAAGGCACAATAATGAAAACAGGTTTGATGAAGAAAAGGGATGATGAGAACACCGGGGAGATTGACCTTACCCCGATGCTCGACGTGGTATTCATCCTGCTCATCTTCTTTATTGTCACCTCGGTGTTTATCACTGAGGCTGGCATTGAGGTGGTGAAGCCGGAGGGGTCTACCGCCGAGCCCCGATCCAAGGACCTGATCCTGATTGCAATCAGCAATGATGGTCAGATCTGGATTGATGGCGAGCAAATAGATCCGCGGTTTATCCGGTCTCGTTTTGAGAGACGTCTGGCGGAGACGCCAAACGCTTCGGTCGTGATACAGGGCGACCGAACTGCTCAAAACGAGCATGTCATGACCATTATGCGAGCGGCACGCGATGCGCAGATTGCATCCGTTGCCATATCTACGGAGAACTAGAAGATGAGTATACTTCGATGGGTAGTCTCTCTTGGACTGGCGGGTCTTGTGACACTGGGGCTGTTCTATTTCATGCAGGCGCTGATTGCTACTGGCGGTGAGCTGGAGCAGAACACCAATATCATCCGTATCGTTGATGCGACCATGCCAGAAATTGAAATGGAAGTGATCCGGGATGTAGAGCCACCGGAAGAGATTGAACAACCGCCGGAAGACACACCACCACCACCGGATCGTAATATCGATATGGATGGCGGCGGCGATCTGAACATTGCCCGCGAAAACGTGAATGTTGATATCGGCCTTGATATTGGTGCGGCCGGCCTCAGCGCTACAGACGGTGAAATGCTGCCGCTGGTAAACATTCAGCCCCAGTATCCAACACGTGCCGCTCAGCGTGGTATCGAAGGCTGGTGTCAGGTTTCGTTTACGGTAACTGAAACCGGTGGCGTACGTGATGTTGTTGTGGTCGATGCAGAGCCACGTGGCATGTTCGACTCAGCTTCCATCCGAGCTGCTGAACGTTTCCGCTTTCAGCCACGTGTTGTGAACGGTGAAGCGGTAGAAGTACCGAACGTTCAGTACGTGTTCCGCTTTGAACTGGAGGAGTAAGAGAATGAGTGCTGTAAATACAATTCTCCGATCCGCCATGATGGCTGCCTTCCTGGCGACCAGCGCGTCAGTTGGCACCATGATGCTGGCCACGCCTGCCTACGCTCAGGAAGAGGATGATGGTCCGCGTGAACCACCACCCACACGACGTTCAGACACACTGAGCGACCGTGTCTATCGTGTCATCGCGGAAGTTCAGGAGCTGATGAACCCGTCCGAAGAAGGGCAGGAGCCGGATCTGGCCGCTGCCAAGCGTGAACTGGACTCCTTGAACGAGCGCTACGATACGCTGAACGACTTCGAAAAGGCCACGATGCTGAACTTCTACACCAACTACTATCTAGGTGTGGACGACATTCCGAATGCGTTGGCGACTTTTGAACGTATCCTGACGATTGAGGACCTGCGTCCCGAACAGCGTCTGCGTTCACTGCAGTCGCTGGGTCAGCTTTACGCCAGTGAAGAGCGCTATGAAGACGCGATTCGCACGCTGGAAGAGTGGCGCAATCTGTCAGCCGATGAAAACGCAACTGTTTATAACGTGCTGGCACTGGCTCACTACAACCTGCAGCAGTTCACGCCTGCAATTGACTATCTGCTCAGCTATATGGATCTGCTGCGTGCAGAGGGTCGTGAGATTGCGCGAAACGTCTACACGCTGCTCAATGTCATGTACATTGAACTGGAAGACTATGAGTCAGCGCTGGACGTCACCAAGACTCTCGTAGCCCTGTTTGATGAAGGCGCTGACTGGCGTAACCTGGCAGCCATTTATGGCTTCCTGGATCGCGAGCAGCAGCGTATTCAGACCATGGAACTGGCCTACGTCAAAGGTTACCTGCAAAGCGAAGGCGAGTACATGAACCTGGCTCAGTCGCTTGCTGGTCTGGATGCTCCGATTCGGGGCATCGAGATCCTCGAAGATGGTATCGAACAGGGTATTGTCGAAGAGAATGGCGACAACCTGCGTCGACTGACTCAGATGTATATCATTGCATCCGAGTTTCAGGCTGCAGTTGAACCTGCAGAGCGTCTGGTTGAAATCGTTGATGATGGCGAAGCCTGGGACTACCTCGGCTACATTCATCTGATGAACCGTGACTACGCCAGCGCTGTTGAAGCAATGCAGACTGCGCTGGACCGCGGCGGCCTGGAGAACACTGGCGATGTCCAGCTGTCTCTGGCGCGAGCCCTGGTAGAACTGGATCGTTATGACGAAGCCCTGACCGCCGCGCAACGTGCGCAGCAAATGGGTGCCAACAACGCTGGTCAGTTTGTATCGTTCGTTGAAAGCTCCAAGGCGCGTTACGAAGCGCTGCAGGAGCAGAAAGAACGCGCAATCGAATACTACCAGTCTTGAAATCGGGGCCACTGGCCCCCATAAAAAGCCCGGACACCGAAAGGTCTCCGGGCTTTTTTGTTTCTGGGCTCTACTTGCTACACGCGGGCATTTGCCAAGATGGCCAGGCGCGAGGCGACCAGAGACCAGACACTGATTAATAGAATTCAAGACAGCAGAGGTTTGTTGCATGACAACAGATATGAAAAAGGAAACGCGTGGATTTGAAACCGAAGCCAAGCAGCTACTGAAGCTGATGATCCACTCGCTGTACAGCAATAAGGAAGTATTCCTGCGCGAGTTGATTTCAAATGCATCGGATGCTGCAGACAAGCTCCGCTTCCAGGCTTTGTCCAACCCCGATATTTACGAGGGTGATACCGACCTCAGGGTTTTGATCGACTTTGACAAGGATGCCGGTACCATCACCATCAGCGACAACGGCATAGGCATGGATCGCGAAGACGTGATCAGCAACCTGGGTACAATTGCCCGGTCTGGCACCGCCCAGTTTCTACAGTCTCTCAGTGGTGACCAGAAAAAAGATTCCCAGTTGATAGGCCAGTTTGGTGTCGGTTTCTATTCAGCATTCATTGTTGCCAACGAAGTTGAGGTCATAACCCGCAAGGCCGGCACAGCCGCCAGCGACGCGGTGCGCTGGGTCTCAGCAGGGGAGTCTGACTACTCCATAGAGGCAACCGAGAAGGCGGGTCGCGGCACCACAGTTATTCTGAAGCTGCGTGATGACTCCAAAGACTTTGCGGACGCCTATCGAATCCGTCAGGTCGTCAAGAAATACGCGGATCACATTGCCATACCGGTATTGCTGCCAAAGCAGAACTTCGACGATAAAGATGAAGGTAAGTCTGCTGAAGCACCTGAATACGAGGCAGTCAACGACGCCAAGGCTCTGTGGACACGCCCAAGGACGCAGGTAAGCGACGACGAATACGTCGAGTTCTATAAGCATGTCTCTCACGACTACGAGAAACCACTTAGCTGGAGCCACAACAAGGTAGAAGGCAAGCTGGAATACACCAGCCTGCTGTATCTTCCTGCTCGAGCCCCGTTCGATTTGTGGAATCGTGATGGCGCCCGTGGTCTGAAACTCTACGTGCAACGCGTCTTTATCATGGATCAGGCTGAGCAGTTTCTACCTCTGTACCTGCGCTTCATCAAAGGTGTCGTGGATTCCAACGATATCTCCCTGAACGTATCACGCGAGATTCTGCAGAAAGACCCAGCTGTAGATTCAATGCGCAGTGCACTGACCAAACGTGCGCTGGATATGTTGGCAAAGCTCAAAAAAGACGAGCCTGAGAAATACGCCACTTTCTGGAAAGAGTTTGGTCAGGTGCTCAAGGAAGGTCCAGGTGAGGATTACAGCAACCGCGAGGCTATCGCCAAGCTGTTGATGTTTGCCAGCACCCACGAGCAGAGCACTGGGCAGGATCAGAGCCTGGAAGATTATATTTCACGCATGAAGTCTGATCAGGAGAAGATCTACTACCTGATTGCTGATTCCGCCAAAGCCGCCAAAGGCAGCCCGCACCTGGAAATTTTCCGCAAGAAAGGCATAGAAGTCCTGCTGTTGTCCGACCGGATTGATGAATGGCTGATGAGCCATCTGCATGAATTCGATGGCAAACCGCTGCAGGATGTTGCCCGCGGCGAACTTGATCTGGGCAAGCTGGATGACGAGGAAGAGAAAAAGGCGCAGGAAAAGCTCGAAGAAGAGCTGAAACCTCTGCTCGAGCGCGTCCAGAATGCACTGGGAGAGCGCGTTAAGGAAGTCAGAATCAGTCACCGTCTAACTGACTCAGCGGCTTGCCTGGCGATCGATGAGGACGATATGGGCGCGCAGATGCGACGCATCATGCAGGCATCCGGACAGGCAGTGCCTGACACCAAGCCGATCTTCGAGCTGAATCCGACACACCCATTGGTCGACAAGCTGGAACATGAGCAAAACGAAGAGCGCTTCGGCGATCTGATTTCAATATTGTTCGATCAGGCGAGTCTGGCTGATGGCAATGAACTGGAAGATCCAGCCCGGTTCAGCCAGCAGCTCAACAAGTTGCTGCTTGAGTTGTGCAACTGATTTGAGGTCTGTGTTTGCGGGGCAGGGAGGCCCCGCAAACAAAAGAAGTCAGAAACTTTCTCACATCTGCTGCAGCGGTTCTATACCAAGCAGATTCATACCTTCACGCAATGTCTGCGCAGTCAGGCTGGCCAGCGCAAGACGACTGGCCTGTATCTCCGGCTCGGATTTAAGAATCGGGCAGCTCTCGTAAAACTTCATGAACAAGCCGGCCAGCTCAAACAGATACTGACACAGCTGGTTCGCATAACAATCCTGACCAACCTGACGGACAGCCTCGGACAGTTGCAGAATCTTCAGCAACAAGGCTCGTTCTTCTGCGGCAATCGCCTGAATCTGTGAGCCCGGTTTAACACCTTCTGCTTCCAGGCGGCGGACCACGCTCTGAATTCGCGCGTAGGCGTACAGCATGTAGGGTGCCGTATTGCCATCAAAAGACAGCATGGTAGACCAGTCAAATATGTAATCGCTGGTGCGATTCTTGGACAACTCAGCATACTTTACCGCCGCGACACCCACCGTATCCGAGATTTCCCGGCGCTGTGCTTCTGGCAGATCCGGGTTCTTGTCGGACACCAGCGCAAATGCCCGCTGGACAGCCTCATCCAGCAGCGCCTTGAGTTTGACAGTATCACCACTGCGCGTTTTGAAAGGTTTGCCGTCTTCACCCATCATCGTGCCGTAGGCAACATGTTCCAGGCTGCAATCACTACGAACCAGACCTGCGGCCCGTGCTACTGCAAATACCTGCTGAAAATGCAGGCTCTGTCTGGCATCAACGACATACAGCACCCGGTCAGCGCCGAGCTGACCAGAGCGATAGCGAACGGCGGCCAGATCGGTCGTGGCATAAAGATAACCGCCATCCCGCTTTTGAATGATCACGGGCAGGGGAGTGCCGTCTTTACCTGTGAACTCTTCCAGGAAGACACACTGCGCACCATCTGACTCGGTCAGCAGCTTTCTGGCAGAAAGCTCATTAACTATCTTCGGCAAGTCATTGTTATAGAAACTTTCCGCACAGAGATCGCTGGGCTTAAGTTTGACCTGAAGCTGATCGTAAACTTCCTGACAATGACGCAGGGACTCTTCGATAAAACGCTGCCATGCCGCCAGACACTCGGCGTCACCCTGCTGCAGCCGCACAACATAACTGCGCGCCAGATCAGCAAATCCGGGTTCATCGTCGAAACGCTGCTTGGCAGCCCGGTAAAAACTCTCAAGATCCGCAAGGCTGCCAGACACTGATTCACCCTGTTCAATCAGTGATGTCATGTGTGCGATCAGCATGCCGAACTGAGTTCCCCAGTCGCCCACATGGTTCTGTCGTATGACGCAGTGTCCCAGGGCTTCGAGAACGCGGACGATCGTGTCGCCGATGATGGTGCCTCGCAAATGCCCGACATGCATTTCCTTGGCAAGGTTCGGGCTGGAGTAATCCACCACAATGGTCTGTGTAGTGTTATCAGGCAGTATCAACGGTGCCTTCGATTGCAGAATCGCGGTAGCACGCGTATTTAGCGCTGAGTCATCCAGAAACAGATTGATAAATCCCGGTCCGGCGACCTCGGCTCGACTGACCAGTCCCGCCACATCCAGAGCAGCCAGTACTTCCTGGGCAACCTCTCGGGGATTGCGACGCAGCTGTTTCGCGACTGACATCACGCCATTGGCTTGGTAATCACCAAACTCGGGGCGGGAGGCGTAGATGACCTGCGCTCTGGCATCAGTGATGCCGGTCACCTTGACCAGTGCTTTGGTTACGGCAGCATCAAGCGTCTCTTTGAGGGTCTGCATGCGGGACTTCCTGTATATAACTCGAGAGGTGGAATCAAATAGCGGCTAAATTTCAAGCAGCGCGGATTTTACACTATTCAGGGCTGGGCTGCCGGATCAATCTGTCCCTCAGCTGAACTGCAACACTGATATAATGCCGGCTTTGCCGCACAGCGATCAGACCGCAGCCATGAATGATCAAAAACACTCACCGCAAGCTGACAGAAATTACCAGGGGGCAGCCACAACTGGGGTCCAGTATATCTCAGTGGGTGAACACGCTACCGGTCAGCGACTGGACAACTTTCTCATGTCGCGGCTACGTGGATTACCCAAGTCGCACCTTTACCGACTTATTCGCAAAGGCGAGATTCGCATCAATAAAAAACGCTGTAAGCCCGACAGTCGAGTCACGGAAGGCGATGTCGTTCGTGTTGCGCCATTGCGACTCAGTGTGCGGGACGCGCCAGTGCCACCAGGTGCTGAGCTGCAGCGCGCCCTGCAGCAGTCGATCCTGTACGAAGACGATCATCTGCTACTGCTCAACAAACCCGCCGGAATGCCCGTGCATGCGGGAACCGGCACGGCAGCCGGCGTGATTGAGGCCTTGCGTCATATGGCAGGCGAGGGTGGCTATCGGGAACTGGCACACCGACTTGATAAAGAGACCTCTGGTTGTCTGCTGGTGGCGAAATCGGCGATTGCGCTCAAAACCCTGCAAGTGGCCTTCAAAAAGCGGCAGGTCAGCAAGATCTACCAGGCCATCGTGCATGGCAGCTGGTCAGCAGACCTGACGCAAGTGGATGCGCCCCTGCTGAGGGTTCAGCCCCAGCAGGGAGAACGGATCGTCAAGACTGACAATAGCGGAAAATCTGCGCAGACTGAGTTTCGTCTGTTAAAGGACTACGGCACGGCCAGTCTGATCGAGGCCAGGCCGCTGACCGGGCGTACTCATCAGATCCGCGTGCATTGCCAACAGGCAGGTCATCCTATTCTGGGGGACGACAAGTATACCTACCATCGCCCGCACTCATTCGGCAAACTGCGCTTTTTATGCCTGCATGCCAGCGCTCTGTCTCTGGACCATCCTGTATCAGGCCAGACACTGGCAGTCTCAGCGCCACTGCGATCAGCCATGCAGGAATTACTGACACAACTTGACGAAAGCCGGGCGTAAAGCCGAAACTGGCAGTAACAACCCGTAAAATATGCAAAAAAGCGCATATTTTTTTGACAGCGAACGCCGTTGCCCCTATTATTGCGCGCCTATGGCTGACACCCTCGATTTTGCCTCCCCAGTACCTGCAATTCTGGACTCCCGAAAGGTCTTCAGACAGGGGCTGTTGATAGAGGGAAGTATTGCGGTTGCTGAGCTGAAGCAGCTTTGCAGCATGCTCAGCAGTGCCGAAGGGCGAGTCAGTGCCAGACTGGAATTTGGGTTTGACGACGCTCGCAGACGCAAAATCGAAGGTCGCGTATACGGTGAATTATCGTTGCAGTGCCAGCGCTGCCTCGACACAGTCAGGGTCGCGGTGAGTGAGCCGATTAACCTTGCGGTGGTAAGCAGCGAAGACAGCGCTCGCCAGTTACCGGCGGACATCGACCCCTTGCTGGATGTCGATGAGGAAATCAGACCGCCAGAGCTGATAGAAGAACAGATGATACTGGGTTTGCCGATTGTGGCAACGCATAAACATTGCGAACCACACACGGCTTCGGTGACGCCGCCAGCAAAGGCTTCGGAGAAACAGTCCGCGTCATCAGTCAGCAACCCATTTGCGGTGCTGGCAGCACTTAAGAACAACAGCGAAAAAAACAGCGACACACACTGATTTAGTTATCGTTTTTATAAACAGGAGTACCTGAAATGGCCGTTCAACAGAACAAAAAATCCCGCGCTCGTCGCGACCAGCGTCGTAGCCACGATGCTCTGACTGGCGCAACTCTGTCTGTGGACAAAACCACAGGTGAAGTACATCGCCGTCACCACGTGACTGCAGATGGCTTTTACAAAGGCAAAAAAGTACTGAATCTGGGCGACGAGTAAGTTTGACGAAAGTCAGACGTATTGCAGTGGATGTAATGGGGGGCGATCATGGCCCCCATGTCACGGTGTCGGCCTCGCTCAAAGCGCTGCGCCGACATCATGACCTGCATCTGATACTGGTGGGCCCTGAGCAGGAGATAAATCCCTCATTGGACTCACTGTCTCCCGCTCTGCGTGCCCGTACCAGTGTCCTGCATACTGATGATGTGATCAGTAACCATGACAGACCCGACCGAATTCTTCGTTCCAGCCGCAACAGCTCCATGTTCATCGCCATCGACCAGGTGAAACAGGGCCTTGCTGATGCCTGTGTCAGCGCCGGAAACACCGGAGCCCTGCTGATGGCGGGTCGCCACCTGTTAAAGACCATCCCCGGTATCGACAAACCCGCCATTATGGCCATGATCCCAGTGACGCGTGCCGGTGGATACAGCTATCTTCTGGATGTTGGCGCGAATGTGCGCAATTCTGCGCGAGAACTCTATCAATTTGCCTGCATGGGTGCCGTTCTGGCCAGCTCATTATCCGGGCGCAAATCTGCTCGAGTCGCTCTGCTGAATATTGGCGAGGAGTCCATCAAGGGCACGCCCGTCATCCAGGATGCCGCGCAACTGCTGGCCGATAACCCGGATTTTGAATACCTGGGATACATCGAAGGCAATCAGCTGTTTTCAGGGCATGCCGATGTCATCGTCTGTGACGGTTTCACCGGCAATATAACCATCAAGACCAGCGCGGGAGCAGTCAAGGCACTTCAGGCCCTGATGCGACGCAGTATCGCCAGACGCTGGTACTACAAGACGTTCAGCTGGATACTCAAACCACTGCTGCGGGATCTGCGCCGAGAAATAGATCCTGCCCGTTATAACGGCGCCACGCTGGTGGGACTGCAGGGTATCATCGTAAAAAGCCATGGCAATGCCAACGAGAAGGGCTTTCTCAAAGCAATAGAGCATGCCCTGAGACAGATCAACGATAACGTTCCGGCACTGATTGCCGGTAAAATGGTGTAAACAGCGAGAAACAGATATGCCTAAGATTGGATTCGTATTTCCTGGCCAGGGCTCCCAGCGCAGCGGGATGCTTGCGGACATGATTGAACAGCACCCAGTCATCAGCACCACATTCGCCGAAGCCTCGGCTGTGATTGGTCAGGACCTGTGGCAGATAGTCGTCGACAACCCTGACGGTCTGCTGGATCAAACCTACATCACTCAACCGGCGCTGTTGACGGCCTCGGTGGCGTTATGGCGTGCCTGGATGCAGGAAAAGGGCCCTTTGCCGGAAATGCTGGCAGGTCACAGCCTCGGTGAATACTCTGCTCTGGTCTGCGCCGGTGTATTGAGCTTTACCGACGCCGTATCACTGGTCCATAAACGCGGCCAGTATATGCAGGACGCCGTTCCGGCGGGTACCGGCGGCATGGCCGCGATCATTGGCATGGACGACAATCGCATTGATGATATCTGTGCCGGCGTCGCCGATGGTGACACTGTTTCAGCGGCAAATTTCAACTCTCCCGGCCAGACCGTGATTGCAGGCAGCAAGGCCGCTGTCGAGCGCGCGATGGAGGCATGTAAAGCCGCCGGCGCCAAGCGGGCTCTGCCCCTTAATGTCAGTGTTCCGTCTCACTGCGCCCTGATGAAGCCGGCTGCTGACCGGCTGGCCGACGACCTGGCGAAGGTAGACTTCCGCCGCCCGGAAATCCCCGTGGTACAGAATATCAATGGACGCGCGACGCGTGAGCCCGGCGAGATCAAGGATAATCTGCTTAAACAGCTTTATATGCCCGTGCAGTGGGTGGACACAATTTACTGTATGCGCGACTTTGGCATCGCCAAGGTTGTAGAATGCGGCCCCGGCAAGGTGCTCAGTGGTCTGGTGAAACGCATTCACCCGGAACTCGAGTGTTTTGCGGCTGATTCATCAGAAGCGCTGGCATCAGCGCTGAAGAACGTCAAATAGCACAACGTTGCGAACAAGGAGTCAATGCTGATGAGCATTTCAGGAAAAGTTGCACTGGTCACTGGCGCGAGCCGCGGAATTGGTCGTGCCATTGCGGCAGAGCTGGGCGCCCAGGGAGTCATCGTGGCTGGTACTGCAACCACCGAGAACGGCGCTCAGGCAATTACGGAATTTTTTGCCGAAAATGGCATCAAAGGCAAAGGATTTTGCCTCGACGTATCGTCAATGGAAGCAGTAGACAATGTCATGCAGGCCATCAGTAATGAGCTGGGTGAGCCGCCTCTGATTCTTGTCAACAACGCGGGGATCACGCGTGACAATCTGTTGATGCGCATGAAAGAGGATGAGTGGGACAGTGTCATCAACACCAACCTCAACTCACTCTATCGCGTGTGTCGGTCCGCACTTAAGGCAATGACCAAGGCCCGTTGGGGAAGAATCATCAATATCAGCTCGGTGGTCGCTTCAAGCGGCAATCCCGGACAGAGCAATTATGCTGCCAGCAAGGCAGCAGCAGAGGGATTCACGCGCTCTCTGGCCCGTGAAATTGGTTCACGCGGCATTACCGTGAATGCCATCGCCCCCGGATTTATCGATACCGATATGACCCGGGCGCTTAACGAAAAACAGATTGAAACGCTGCTGGCCCAGATTCCGTTGGCCCGTTTCGGCAAACCAGAGGAAATCGCTTCGGTTGCCAGTTTCCTGGCTTCCGATGCCGGCGCCTACATCACAGGTGAAACCATTCAGGTCAATGGTGGTATGTACATGGCCTGAACCAACACTGACGAGGGTTCGATTATAGGATAAGCAATTAGTGAAAAAGAAATAATAAGATGCTGAAATTTATGAAAAATAATTCGAAGCATTCAATTATTTTCGAGTTTGAGATTACAAGCGCATTAAAATAGATGTAAACTTGCGATTCGGATTATGTCAGTTGGTCAAATAATAACCAATTTAATCGGAATGCATGACAAACCTTAAGGTACTAGGAGCTAATAAGAGTTATGAGCAGCATTGAAGAACGCGTGAAAAAAATTGTCTGCGAGCAGCTTGGCGTGAAAGAAGAAGATGTCAAAGCCTCCTCTTCTTTTGTTGAAGATCTGGGCGCCGATTCTTTGGACACCGTGGAATTGGTTATGGCTCTCGAAGAAGAGTTTGAGACTGAAATTCCGGACGAAGAAGCCGAGAAGATCACAACTGTCCAGCTGGCAATCGACTACATCAACCAGCACCTGTAATAGCATTCCGCATATCGGATTGACTCTAATAGAAGCTACTCCGGGGACAGGCTTGGAGTAGCTTTTGTTTATTACGTGGAGAACTACGCTTTGAACGGCAGACGAGTAGTAGTTACCGGCCTGGGGATGGTCACGCCACTTGGCAACGATGTGACAAGCACCTGGGATGGACTTAAAGCAGGGAACAGCGGCATCAACCTGATCGAGCATTTTGACGTGTCTGCATTCAGCACACGTTTCGGTGGTTCGATCAAAGCATTTGACAGCGAACCCTATATTGCTCCCAAAGACGCCAAACGCATGGATGTCTTTCTGGTCTACGGCGTCAGCGCCGGCGTCCAGGCGATGCGGGATGCCGGTCTGGAAGGCGACGAAGCAGCATTCGATCCTGCCAGATTTGGTGCGGCGATTGGCTCGGGCATTGGCGGCATCAGTGCTATCGAAGATACCGCTGAACTGATTCGCAACTCTGGTCCCCGCAAGGTTTCCCCATTTTTTGTACCGGGCTCGATCATCAACATGATCGGCGGCTCGCTGTCCATACGTTACAACCTGCAGGGACCCAATATTGCAATAACCACCGCCTGTACAACCGGCACACACAATATTGGCCTCGCCGCCCAGATGATTGCTCTTGGTCAGGCTGATCTCATGTTGGCTGGCGGTGCAGAGATGGCAACATCACCAGTGGGTCTGGGCGGTTTCTGTGCCGCTCGCGCGCTTTCGACCCGCAATGACGACCCGCAGTCCGCAAGCCGCCCCTGGGACAGATCACGCGACGGCTTTGTGCTCAGCGATGGCGCCGGCATTATGGTTCTTGAAGAATACGAACATGCAGTGAAACGCGGTGCAAAAATATACGCAGAGCTGACCGGGTTTGGCATGAGCGCCGACGCCTTCCACATGACCTCACCTTCAGAGAACGGACGCGGCGCGGCGACCTGCATGCAAAATGCATTGAACAGTGCCGGACTTGACGCCAGCGACATTGATTACATCAATGCACACGGCACGTCCACGCTGGCTGGCGACATTGCAGAAACCCAGGCCATCAAGACGGTGTTCGGTGAGCATGCCAGCAAACTGGCAGTCAGCTCCAGCAAATCCATGATTGGTCACCTGCTGGGTGCGGCCGGTGCGGTCGAAGCCATCATCAGTGTGCTGTCGCTGCACGATCAGGTCGTTACACCGACAATCAATCTTGATGAACCGGATGACGGCTGCGATCTGGACTACGTGCCAAATACAGCACGTGATGCCGCGTTAAGGGCCGTACTGACCAACTCCTTTGGATTTGGTGGCACTAATGGTTCACTGATTTTCACCAAAGCACCCTGAGTCCGTCACCGAGGCGGATGTCATGCAGATGCCGAAACAGCTTACTCAGGTAGACGGCATGATGACTGACCAGTTGCCGACATCAGACCGTGGTCTGATGTACGGCGATGGTCTGTTCGAAACCATGCGCCTGCAGGCAGGACAGTATTCTCACCTCGAGCAGCACCTGCAACGACTGCTTGCTGGCTGCAGGCAACTCTCCATTACGGTATCGCCTGAAACTATCGAGAGCCAGCTGCAGCGTTTCCTGTCTGAGCTGCAGCATCAGGCCCTGGATAACGCCGTAATCAAATTGATCATTACTCGCGGCAGTGGTGGCCGTGGATACCAGCCGCCAGTCGACGCGAAGCCCCGAATCATTCTGCAATCGCATCCATTGCCCGCCAGGCTGTCCCATTACCAGCAACACGGAATCACCTGCATCACGGCCAGGCAGACGGTTGCCAGTCCCGCCGTTCTGCCCGGTGTAAAGCACCTCAATCGTCTGGAGCAGGTTCTTGCCAGTATTGAGCTGCAGCAGGCATCACAAAGGCATGAGGACACGCAGGAAGCATTGATGGTGGATACCGCCGGCAGGTTGCTGGAAGGTACCCGAAGCAATGTCTTTCTGGCCAATGAGGACAGCCTGTTTACGCCCTCAATTGCTGAGGCGGGCATCGCAGGAATCATGCGCCAGTTGGTGCTGACGCTGGCAGAGCAGCGTGGCTGGTCATTGGTCGTGGGGCAGCTGCCTGTTACGCAAATACAGGGTTTTCAGGAAATGTTTGTCTGTAACTCCATCATCGGCATATGGCCGGTGAACTGTGTCTCAGTTGGCGGACAGGAGATCCTGTTTCCTCAACACCGTTTTGCCAGAGAAATTCAGCAAGTTCTGGCATAATGCCGCCATGCTTTCTCTTTCCCGGCTTATCAAGTACTTCTGCGTCATGGTGGCACTGTGCATCAGTGCGGCACTGCTTGGCTGGTTGAGCCTAAACCGCTATCTTGAATCACCGATAGGAGAGGGCGGTTCCTCCGCTGAAAGCATTGTGATCGACATCCCGGCGGGATTTGGGGTCAATCAGGTGGCCTCATTGTTACAACGCGAGGCGGGCCTCAAGTGGCCTCGTATATTCGCGGCCTGGACTCGTGCGCAGGGCCAGGATCGTTCCATCCGCAGTGGTGAGTTTGCAATAGAGCCCTCGATGACACCGCCAGAGATTCTTGCCTTGCTGGTCTCCGGGCGGAATGTGCAATATCCGGTCACGCTGGTTGAGGGTTGGACCATCGATCAGGCCCTGAGT
The DNA here is from genome assembly GCF_021729085.1 of Pseudohongiella sp. O18. GTDB lineage: Bacteria > Pseudomonadota > Gammaproteobacteria > Pseudomonadales > Pseudohongiellaceae > Pseudohongiella. The sequence continues at coordinate 806,635 of NZ_JAJSAR010000002.1, forward strand.
CAGTTATGGGCCATTGACACGATTTCCAGCACGCTTCAGGGCCTGACGCACGAGGAGATTCTGGCACAACTGCAATCTCCCTATCCCGCTCTGGAAGGCAGCCTATTTCCTGATACCTATTTCCACACACGTGGCACAACCGATATTGATATTCTGCGACGCGCTAATCAGCGACTGCAGCAGACAATGAATGAGCTCTGGCCAGCGCGGGATGCGGCGCTACCATACGAGACCCCGTGGGAAGCGCTGATCATGGCCTCAATCATCGAGCGCGAGTCAGGGTACAATGCCGAAAAGAATGCAATCGCAGGCGTCTTTGTGCGCCGCCTGCAGCGAGGCATGCGCCTGCAATCGGACCCAACGGTAATTTACGGGATGGGTGCCGAGTATCAGGGAAATATCAGGCGCCGCGATCTTGAGACGACCACGCCCTGGAACACATACCGGATTAACGGGCTTCCGCCTACACCGATTGCCCTCAGCGGTCGGGCGTCGATAGAGGCAAGTCTGCACCCGGCAGAGGGAACGGCACTGTATTTCGTTTCCAGAGGCGATGGCAGTCATCAGTTTTCCGACACACTGGAAGAACACAACGCTGCTGTGCGTCAATACATTCTCAACCGCACGAGTGACTAGACAATGATGGATGGGTCAGGGAAGGGGATGGGTAAATTCATCACCGTAGAAGGCATTGAAGGCGTCGGCAAAACAACCAACCTCGCCTGGCTGGTGGAGTGCCTGGAGGCAGCCGGGATCGACTACATCCAGACCCGTGAGCCCGGTGGAACGGCGCTGGCCGAGCAGATTCGCGAACTGTTACTGACGCCCCGTGAAGAAAACATGCACGCGCTGACCGAATTATTGCTGGTCTTTGCGGCTCGCGCGCAACATCTTGAGCAGCGCATCAAACCGGCCCTGCAGCGAGGCCAGTGGGTGGTCTGTGATCGCTTCACGGACGCTACCTATGCCTATCAGGGGGGCGGTCGCAATCTCGACAAGCAGGCGATCGCCACGCTGGAGACGCTGGTCCAGGGCTCTCTGCGCCCAGACCTTGTTCTGTTGCTGGATATTGAACCGGCAGTCGGCCTGGCCCGCGCCCGCAAACGCGGTGAACCTGACCGGTTTGAACAGGAGGCCATCAGTTTCTTTGCGGCTGTCCGTGACGAGTACCTGCGGCGAGCTGCGGCTGACCCCTCACGATACCTGATCATTGATGCCGGGCAGGAGCTGTCTGATGTTCAGGCATGTCTCAAACAGGAGCTCTCGAAATTCATCCTCAAGGCCAGACCACCGGTAACGCAGAACCCATGAGCGATCTGACACACCAACAAACTGGCAACCCGGTAGCTGCTGTCGGCAGCTATTATCCGTGGCATCACTCTGCCTGGCAGCAGATAGTCAGCCAGCAGCGTCGCGACCGTCTGGCTCATGCCTATCTGTTCACAGGTCTGCCTGACACCGGTCGTCACCAATTCGTTCTTGGTGTGGCTCATTACGTATTGTGTGAGGCTGATAAAATCACCCACAGTAAAGCCTGCGGTCGGTGCCGGCAATGTCTGCTGTTCGCCAAGGGTTATCATCCAGATGTCCTGCAGGTAAAGCCGGAAGAGGGCAGTCGCGCCATCAAAATTGACCAGGTTCGCCAGATTGCCGATCACGTGCAGCAAACCAGTAATCAGGCGAGTGCCACCAAGGTCATTATAATCCAGCCAGCCGAGGCACTCGGCACGGCTGCGGCCAACTCTCTGCTCAAGAGCCTTGAAGAACCGCCCGGTAAGGCTTTGTTTTTATTGATAGCAGATAGTGGTGATAGCCTGCTTGCGACCATCCGAAGTCGTTGTCAGAACGTCGCTCTGCCTTCCCCTACATTCTCGGACACACAAGCCTGGCTTGCCACGATGTCTGCTGCTGACAGCGACACCCTCGCATCAGCGGCGGCACTGGCTCCGCGGCAGCCATTTGCTGCCTTGCGCATGCTGGAAGAGGGTGTCCCGGCCTGGCGCGAGATTCTTACTGATAAACTGATATCGCTCAGAAACGGAGAGGAATCCGTGACCGAAGTCGCGCGATTCTGTGAGAAACAGCCAGTAGCTCATGCTATAAACCTGATGACCGATTTGTGTACTGAGCAAGTGCGCTCGCTTGCTGTTGAGCCGCAAAGCCGAACATCTGCACGTATCAGACAACTGCTCAAACTGCAGCGTGAAATTTACAGAGTTTCAGCTCAGCAGGAATCCACCAGCAATCCTAATTTGTTGATGAGTCTGGAGTATCTGTTGAGTCAATGGCAGGAACTGTCACCCGGTCGCTGACTGCAACCGTTTCAGGTGACCGATCAAGGCATACAGCCAGCATGGAAGACAATAATGACGCATGGAGAATGGACTCTTGCAAACACTACTCGCCACGCCGGCTTATAAGCCACCGCGCCTTTTGAAGATCTACTTTGACGATCCGGCCATACTCGCCGCCTGCTACTTGCCGTTTCTCAAACAGGGTGGCCTGTTTATACCAGGAGACTATGACGAACTCAGCAGCGACGCGGTGATGCTGCTGTTGCGACTGCCGGGCGAATCCCAGGCCGAAATGCTGCGTCTTGACGTTGTCTGCAGCACACCGCTGGGTGTGCCGGGCAAACAGCCAGCCGGAATAGGGCTGGGCTTCAACGCCGAGACCGCCGGGGCGGCCGCTCGAGTTCGGGAGATAATTTCGCCATTCAGCGCAGCCCAGGGCAGCGCTTTCCTGGGATCGTGGTAAACTGTCTTCAGGACTTACCTTTCTCGAATTCACGAAGTGGTATTCGGTTCCGGCGGCCCAGGCCAAAGACCTGAACCTGACCTCTGCTCTCAGGAGAATACGCCATGCCATTGAAGTCAATGATAAAATTTGCGGGTCTGTGTATGCTGATGTGGCTTGTCAGCTGTTCACCAGACAATAATCCTGGCGTTGCCAGCGCAGCCGAGCAGCCCATTGCACTTGAGGTATACAAAAGCCCGACCTGTGGGTGTTGTGGCATGTGGGTAGACCACGCCTCAGCCCGGGGTTTCGCATTCACCGTCCAACATCTCGATAATGACGAGTTGACGCTTGAGAAACTGCGCCGCGGCATCGGCCTGCGCTATCACTCATGCCACACCGCCGTGGCAGAAGACGGGTCTGTTTTTGAAGGTCATGTCCCCGCCTACCTGATCCATCAGTTCCTGGCAGACAAACCGGAAAACGCAATTGGCCTGGCAGTACCTGGCATGCCAATCGGTAGCCCGGGAATGGAAGTAGGCGACCGTTTTCAGCCTTACGACGTCTATCTGCTCAATGCCGATGGCACCGCTGAGGTCTATACTCATGTTGGAGACTTCGAGTCCCAGTATCAGACGGCGTCAGTTGAATAACTCAAGTTGCGAAACGCGCTCCGCGAGGTGTTTCGCGAGCGCGAGGCTGGCCGTCAGCCCCGGCGATTCAATCCCCAGCAAATGGATCGCCGCGCAGTCCTCAGTTTTCTGTTCAACAAGCTGGAAATCCTGAAAACCACTACCTGTGATGCGAGTGCGAATACCGGCATAGTCTGGCACCAGACGTGATTCATCCAGCGCGGGGAAATAACGTCGGATCTGTTCCGCGAACAATTCGCGCCGCGATGCATTCACGCTCAAATCCAGCCTCTCTTCACTATTAATGTAGGGCGCCAGTTGCTCCACATCGGGCCCAAATCGACAGCTTCCAGCCATATCCAGTGTGGCGTGGATCCCCAGTCCATTGCCCGTTGGGTCAGGCACCGGATAGATCAGATGACTGAACGGCGAGCGCCCCTGATAGGTAAAATAATTGCCTTTTACCCATTTGATAGATGGTAGTGCCTGATTCGATGCGAAACCTGACTGGTGCAGGCGCTCTGCGATAGCAAGGGCACCCAGTCCGGCGCAATTGACCATCAAGCGGCAGGAAACCTGTGACGTTTCCGCACTGACGCGATGCCAGTTACTTATCAATTCAAGCTCCAGCCCTTTGCCACTGTCGCGGGGCCTGACATCGCCGAGACGGGTAGCCAGCGCCAACATGAGCCCATTTGCCTGTGCCTGCCCCAGTAGCGACCCCATGAATTCATGGCTATCGATGATGCCTGTACTGGGTGACCATAAGCCTGCGTCAGCCCTTACGAGGGGCTCGCGACTTGCTATCTGGGAAGCATTCAGGCTCTGCAGATTCACAACCCCGCTGGCACGAGCATTCTCTGCGATTCTGTTTAGAGCTTCTTCCTCTCCTGACTGCGCCACAATCAGTTTGCCAATCTGACGGACCGGCACCTGGTACTGTCTGCAGTATTCGTACAGCAGGTCCCGACCGGCGATACAAAAGCGCGCTTTCAGGCTGTCGGGCGCATAATAAAGCCCTGCGTGTATTACTTCACTGTTGCGACTACTGGTGCCCTGACCAACGCTGTCAGCCTGTTCAATCAGGGCAATACTGGTACCGGGCAATAACTGACTCAGCTGCCGCGCAATTGCCAGCCCGCAGACGCCAGCGCCGACAATGCAGATATCAACTTCGAAGTTCAAAAATTCCTGCCAGATGATACGTTTTGTATCTGAATAATATGAAAAAAAAACCTCAGAGCATGTACAATGCCGTCTGATTACCGCGGAATAGACTATAACGTTATGCCTGGATTCGACTACGACTTTTTTGTGATTGGCGCCGGTTCCGGTGGCGTACGAGCTGCCAGAATTGCTGCAGGGCTTGGCGCCCGGACGGCAATTGCCGAAGCACGCTTTATGGGAGGCACCTGCGTCAATGTTGGCTGCATCCCCAAAAAGCTTTATGCCTACGCTGCACATTTTGCCGCTGACTTTCAGGAAAGTGCTGCCTTCGGCTGGCAGGAATTTAGAAAACCGGATTTCGATTGGTCATCTCTGAAGTCTAATAAAGACAATGAAATCAAACGACTGAATGGCATTTACGAGGATCTTCTGAAAAATGCAGGTGTCACTCTATTGCGGGGTTATGCCACTTTCGAAGCGGCAAACACCATTCGCATAGCCAAGCAGACCGTGACCGCGGAGCACATTCTGATTGCAACTGGTGGTCAACCCTGGATGCCAGACATCCCAGGCATCGAACACGCAATCAATTCCGACGACTTTTTTGAACTCACCGAACAACCACGCAGCGTAGCGATTGTCGGCGGGGGATTCATTGCCACCGAGCTGGCCGGGATTTTCAAGGGACTGGGCAGCCATGTCCACCTGATCCATCGCGGCGAACAATTGCTGAGCGGGTTTGACCAGGATATACGCAGTTTTTACACCAACTGCGCGAAGCGTGATTTTGATCTGCATTTAAATTCAGAAGTCAGCAAGATAAGCAAAACCAGTGATGGCGCCTGCCTTGTTGGCCTTTCTGACGGCAGCGAAATTGAGGTTGAAAAAGTACTGTTTGCCACCGGGCGACGGCCGGCAACCTCTGGACTGGGTCTGGATCGAGTAGGGGTGTCTACTGAAAAAAATGGCTCCATCATCGTTGATAGCGTTTTTGAGAGCAGTGTCAAAGGCATTTATGCCGTTGGCGACGTCATCAATCGTGTCAACCTGACACCTGTAGCACTGGGGCAGGGCCAGGTTCTGGCGCGCCGCCTTTTTGGCAATTCAGTCACTGACTACGCCTGGGACAATATTCCGTCAGCAGTTTTTAGCGACCCACAAATAGCGACAGTCGGTTTAACCGAAGCGCAGGCCCGCGCTGATTATTCAGAAATCGACATCTATCGCAGTCAGTTCAGACCATTAAAATACACGCTGAGCCGCAAAGAAAAATACAGTATGATGAAGCTCATCGTAGACAGAAAGAGCGATCGCGTCCTCGGACTACACATGGTCGGAGACGACGCAGCAGAAATCGTGCAGGGGATGGCTGTAGCCATCAAGTGCGGCGCCACCAAGGCAGATTTTGATGCCACAGTTGGCATTCATCCCACTGCGGCAGAGGAATTTGTAACCATGCGGGAGCCTGTGGCCAGTAAACAATAATGCCGAATCCTCAAGACACTGATCACCAGATTTATTACCGCGACGTCGTTTTTTACCGCCAGGTGCTTATAGCCGTTGCGCTCTGTGGCGTCACTGTGGCCATGCCATTTGCGGGATGGCACTTCATCTGGGGAAACCCGGTGATTACCTACCTGCTGCTTCCTGTCATTGGGCTGCAGCTAGTGTCATTGTTGTTGCTGATTCGTCACGGTTTTAATCAGTGGATAGCCCTGTTTCTGGCATCCGTTCAGATGGGTGTGACCGTGATTATTAACATCCAGATGGGCGTTCTTGGGAGCTACTGGGTTATTGCGAGCGCCGTCGCCAACTACTACATCGTCAGTCGCAACATGGCTCTGGGCATCAACCTCATAGCCTGTATCACAGTGCTGCCATTGGCGTTTGAAAGTGGCGATATCATGTTCAGGTTTGCTATGGCCAACGCCATGATCAATGTATTCCTGTATGCCTATGCCAGACAGCTCGAAACCAAAAATCGTGAACTTGAAGAATTGCTCACCAAGGATCCGTTGACCCGCGCCGGCAATCGCACAGCTCTGGAGAACGCGCTTATCCGGGTAAAAAACCAGCATTTGCGCCACAACACGCCAGCCACCGTGTTGATGCTTGATCTGGATCACTTTAAAAAAATCAATGACACCGAAGGTCATACAGAGGGTGACAAAGTCCTGAAACGTCTGGCTGATCAGCTGCGGGCAAGGCTACGTGCAACAGATTCACTGTTCAGATACGGGGGCGAGGAATTTGTCATCATCGCTGACAACACCACATTGGACCAGGCCGCCTATCTGGCAGAAGACATTCGGCGCCGCGTCGAAAAGGCCAATGAATTAACGGTATCCATTGGCCTGGCCGAACTGAAATCAGGTGAATCGACCGAGGATGTCGTATCGCGCGCCGATCAGGCTTTATACAAAGCCAAGCAGATGGGCCGCAACTGGGTTTGCTTCGACCCGGTTTAGCTTGGCAAATCCTCAGGAGGGCCATCGACCCGGTAAGCCTGGGTCCCCTCTGGAATGCTAAACCAGCCGTCAGGATCCAGCTCATCACCCTCATCACGAACCTTGATCAGGGTAAACATGCCACCCATTTCCATGGAGCCGAATGGACCCATGCCGCCCATCATCGGCAAGGTATTCTCAGGACCTTGCATATGCCCCATGTCGATATGCATCTGATGTTCTGACATCCCGTGCTCGCCCATCGGCATATAGCCGGGGATCAGTTGTCTGATACGCCTCGCCACCTCTCTCTGGTTAACGCCGATGGTATTGGTGATGTCATGACCCATGGCATTCATGGTGTGGTGCGCCATATGACAATGCAGTGGCCAGTCGCCGGCGACAGCGTTGAACTCCAGATCACGGGTCTGACCTACACCGACCAGTTCGGTGACCTCTTTACGCCATAGCTCACGTGGCCAGCGACCGCCGTCAGAGCCGGTTACGTCGAACTGCACGCCATGCATGTGCATGGGATGGTTCCACATGGACAGATTGCCGATTCTCACCCGCACCCTTTCGCCTGTGCGCGCCATTAACGGAGCAATGGCTGGAAACACCTTGCTGTTCATGGTCCACAAATCGAAGTCGACCATGACACTGGGGTCCGGACGATAGGTACCGGGGTGCACAGCCCAGTTATGCAGCAGCAGGGCATAGTCCCGATCCACGGGCGGATTGCTACCCACGCGAGGGTGAATAATGAACATGCCCATCATTCCCATGGCCATCTGCACCATCTCATCAGAGTGCGGATGGTACATGTGCGTGCCATGCTGTTTCAGTTCAAATTCATAGACCCAGGTTTCTCCAGGGTCAATCGCGCGCTGGGTCAGACCTGCCACGCCATCCATCCCAAATGGCAAAATAAGGCCGTGCCAGTGAATAGTGGTGGGTTCCTGCAGCCTGTTCGTCACATAGATGCGAACAAAATCACCTTCGACAGCTTCAATGGTGGGACCAGGTGTAGAGCCGTTATAGCCCCAGGCCTTTATTTTTGTTCCCGGTGCAAACTCGTGGTCCACCTGCTCGGCAATAAGATGAAACTCCTTGACGCCATCACGCATCCGCCAGGGCAGGGTACGGCCGTTGGGCGTGACAACGGGCGTGTAGGGGAGAGCGTCGGTCGGGGTCAGATTGGCTTGTGCCAGCTCATCCAGTGCCGTTGGAGTCTGCGCACCTGCGCGGGAAACCAGACCTGCACCAAGCAAAGACGCTGCGCCGGCAATCATTTGTCGTCTGTTCATTGGAAGTCTCCTGTCTCAGCTACGTCGTCTGTGTCTATGCCTGTCAGTTTCAGTAGCAGGCTTTCTGCTTTCCAGTAGGCCAGCGTGTGCGCGACGTATTCGAGCTGTGCGTCAAACACCTGCTCCCGCAACGTCAGCAGTGAAAAAGTATCGCGCAACATAAAGTTGTACTCCTGCAGAGCCAGCTCCAACATGCGCTGATGGCGGGGCAGGTCTTCAGCATCCACCTGCCGGGCCAGCTCAGTCGCAGACCGCTTTGACATCAGTGCCTGCGAAATAGTGTGCCGTGTCTCAGTTCTAGCCTGCTCAATCTGTGCCTGTAGAGAGGATCTCTGCGCCTTAATGTCTGCCAGGTGCGCATGCCCGCGATCAAACAAGGGGAGTTCGATGGATCCACCCAGTGCCAGCCTGCGCTCACTATTGGTCTCACGCTCAACACCAACCTTCACGGCACCATCAAGCAAACCGACCTGACGCTTTATCAAGCGCTCGGCAGCTAGTTGCTGATTCAGGGCTTCATCCAGCAGGCGCATACGGGGTTGAAATTGCTCGGCCAGGTTCATAGCCTGTCCCACGTCCATCAGTGATTGCTTGTCAGACTCAGGCACTTTGGGCAGCGAATCTGGTAATACGGGCAACTCATCCGGCATCAGACCCAGCAGGGATTGCAGTTCGCTGATCGCGATATCCGCTTCAAGTCTCGCTGCCTGCAGAGCTCGCTGCTGTCGCGCGTGCTCAGTCTCATAAACGAGAAAATCAAGCTCATTCAGGTTCCCCGCTGCCTGAACCTGCTGCGCAAACTCCAGCATGGCAAACGCCGTCTGATAAAGACCGTCGTGAACCGCCATCTGTTGTCTGCTCGCAACCGCGTTCAGCCAGGCCTGCCTGATCTGATGAAGGTACTCGGTCAGGTCATCCAGTACATCCAACTGATTAACCAGATGGACGGCACGTGCCCGGTCCAGACGGACCGAACGCGTCAACCAATCGGCCAATCCCAGCTCCAGTCCTGCTTCCAGCTGCCATCTGCCTGAGCCGGCCTCAGGTTCGAGGAAGCTTAGCTCAAATCCGGGATTTTCCAGCATTGATGCATTCCAGATTTCAGCCTGACTGCTTTGAAGTTCGGCAATCATGTGACTAACTCGAGGCGCGTTAGCGATTGCCCAGCGCTGCGCCTGACGCGGGTCCGGCCATTCCAACCCGACATTGGCTCCATCATTCGACGCGGGCTCTGTAGCCTGCTCTGACGAAACAATGAATTCAGGATCTGCGTTGATACCGGCAACAATAGCGGCCAATGGCGGCATCAGAGCAGCATCACTGGGAGGCTCCAGACTGCTGCAGCCTGCGAGAAACAAAATTAGTAATAGCGCGTAGCCGCGAGACTGTGAATTGATCATCATCTAACCCTTTATACGTCCGGCGCTCGCAAGGAAGCACCAGCACGTCACAGATTCCAGAAACAGGCCCGCAGCGCATAATCACAGCGTGATTGGCGGGTGACGTATCAAAAAAGCTTTAAAGGATTAAAGGCAAGGAGGGCGGTGTGGCAGGTTTGTGTATCCAGGCAGCGTGACAGACACGCCGGCATTGAGTGTTACATCCGCCTGGTCAGCTGTCAGTCGACCAGCGCCATGTTCATCAAAGCCAGGTTTGCTCTGGCATGAATTGATGCAATGGCGGCACTCCAGCTCTAAGCCGGCACGATCACTGCTTTCATCGCCAGCTGATTTAATGATCGGGGGTTGCCCGTGACAGTCGGGACTGGCAGCTGATGACAGATGCGAATCATGCTGTGCCGCGGCGTGTGACTGGAGCACTGCAACGTCCCGATGCTGCTCGCAGGCCAGCAGCCCACTGGCAAGCGCCTGGGATGGCAATACAAGCATCAAGATAAGGCTTATTGTCTTGATCAGTGATCGGGTTATCAATTGGATGTCCACGGTCGAAATGACAGACCTTGTGATTGGATCCGCTCAATGTTACCGGTAAACGACATCCTGTTCCAGTCGGGCACGCCCCCTGCGATGCCTGACTGACGCTTTGTTATCCCTGCGCGCTGATTTTCCGAGTTTCCAATTTGAACCGCGATTAAGGCATACTCAATGTTCGTTCATGTCCTTAGAGAAGACTGACGGGGATCCTGACAACATTCAAGACAAAAGCTAGAAGAATCCTGTATGTCTATGAACAACAGTTATATTTGTTTAAACTTGCCCAAAGATACCGCAAGGAGTGCGTGAATGAACTCTCAGTTCGATGATGAACTCGCCATTTTACGTGAACGCTATCGGCGCAACCTTTTAAACTATCGATCAGAGATCGAACAACACTGGTCATCTCTCCAACAGGATCGACGTTCCGTTCACCTGGAACAGCTTGCCATGCTTGCCCACCGGCTTGCTGGTTCAGGTCGAGCGTATGGTTTTGAAAAGTTGTCCCAGTTAGCCCGCTCGCTTGAACACACGATTGATCACCAGGAAAAACCGGCGTCGGATGACCTGTTGACCCAACTGACCGAGCCGGTCAATCAGCTGCTTGCCCGCCTCCGCCTTGACGAGTCAGACCAGGATTCTGCCACGGAGCCACATACTTCGACTTCGGACCTCACCAGCCCGGATTACAATCCAGACGAGGTCAGAATACTGGTTGTTGATGACGACACGGATTTTTGCCTTAAGCTGTGCCACTTTTTAAGAAATCACGGCTACACCGTATTCAGTCTGAACGACATAGCCGGATTTGAAGACGCGGTCGCACGCTTCTCACCGAAGGCCGTCATTGTCGATATGGATTTCTATGGCCAACGCAAGGCCGGTGCGCAAACTGTGTTGAGCTGGCATGAACGGAGTGGCAAGCCCGTGCCAGTGATTTTCGTATCTGCCTTTGATTCAATGGATCTCAGGTTGGCGGCAGTGCGGGCCGGTGGAAATTTTTTCTTGAGTAAACCTCTAGACCAGCATCGTCTGCTGTTCATACTGGGCTCGGAACTCGATCTTCAACCAGCAGATGCATTTCGTGTATTACTGGTTGATGATGATGCAGATCTTCTCATCCTTTACGAATCAATCTTGACTCGGTCCGGCTACGCAGTTCATACCGCAAGCTGTGCGACAGAAGCCTTAAACCTGCTTGAGCAGGAATCCGTGGACCTTGTACTGATTGACGTTTATATGCCGGAGTTTAACGGCATTGAGCTAGGACAACTGATTCGTCAACACGAGCGCTTTGCTCACATTTCGCTTCTATTCATGTCTGCCTCTGCTGACACGGACGTCAGACTGGCCTGTGCCAGATTGACCAGCGATGAATTTATTAACAAACCCATCGAACCCTGGCGCCTGAACATGGTGATCAAGGCCCGCTCGACGCGCAAACACAATCACCTGACTCGTTCTTATATCAATTACGATCAACACTGGCAGCAGTATGACCAGTTGACGGCACTCCCATCACTTAAGACGTTTCGCAAAGCACTTCAACTCCGGCTGGAGACTTTAAATCCCAGTGAACATTTTGCAGTACTGAAAATCGATATCAGGCATTTTCATACCGTGAATAATCTTTATGGGTATTTCACTGGCAATCAGGTATTGCAACGTCTCGCATGGGAGTTGTCGCAGAGTCTGACATTGGATGATCTGCTGTGTCGTGAAAGCGGCGATGAATTTTTAGTCATGACGGCTGTGACGACTGACCCATCAACCATTGACACGCTCGCGAAAAAACTAGCCGTCGAAACGAGTAAGCCCATGCAGTTCGATGACCAGCGAACCGTTTTGCTATCGGCAGACATCGGCGTTGTCGTAGCACCAAAAGATACCAACAACGCTGATGAACTTCTGCAGTACCTGGATACAGCTTTGTTCGCCGCCCGACGCTCGACAGAAACCAGCATCTGTTACTTTGATACCTCCATGAGACATCGAGAGGTACTGACCTTTGGCCTGGCGCAGGAAGTCAAGCGTGGGTTGAAGGATGGGCAATTCATTGCGGTGTATCAGCCCATTTTTTCCGTCGCAGATGGGAAGTTGACTGGTTTTGAAGCACTAGCCCGATGGCAACACCCAGTACGAGGTCTTGTTTCACCACTGGAGTTCATACCTGTCCTGGAAGAGCACGGTTTGATAACTCAGCTGACCAAATCCATGCTGGAACTGGCGCTAGCACAGTTGGCGACCTGGCGTGTGAAGCATCCAGACCTTTATGTGTCTGTTAACCTCTCGGCCCGAGACATTCAGGAGCCGGACTTTATTCGTGTCCTGGAACACTTACTGCACCACTATCAGGTGCCATCAAACCGCGTATTACTTGAAATTACTGAAACTGTTTTGCTGGCGGACTGGCATAATGCATCCAAGTCAATCAACGATTTAAAAGCATTGGGCGTGAAACTGGCCCTGGATGATTTTGGCACTGGCTATAGTTCGTTGAGTTACCTGAGCAAAATACAGGCATCAACACTGAAAGTAGATCGCAGTTTTATCAACTCCTGGTCAGAATCAAGCGACGACAACCTCCTGTCCACGATGGTCCAGCTTGGACACGGAACTGGCATGAAAGTAGTGGCAGAGGGTGTGGAAACAATAGAGCAACTTAATTATCTGAAAGAAATCGGTTGCGACAATTATCAGGGATACCTGTTATCCAAACCCATGTCCAGCGATGATATCAGCGCAACCGAATGGTTTAAGACAGGAAGAGTGGTGTAAGCTGATCACAGAATTTCCTGGAAGTCTTTCAGAGAGCTAGAAAGAGACCCGCCCTGGAGGCGCTCATGCAGAAACCTGCAATACCCTGTAACGAGCCTGAGCGCTTGAAGGCATTACACAGTCTGCGATTATTGTTTACCGCCGCTGAGGCTCGATTTGACCGCATCACGCGATTGGCACAGCGCGTGTTTGGTGTTGAAATCGCCTTGATTTCTCTGGTTGCAGAAGACATTCAGTGGTTCAAATCTCGTCAGGGACTTGATGTCACTCAAACTGAACGCAGTATTTCCTTCTGTGGTCACACAATCTTGCAGGACGAATTTCTGGTTGTTTCCGATACCCACGAGGACCCAAGATTTCGGGACAACCCGCTGGTGACGGACGCACCCAATATACGGTTTTATGCCGGCGCGCCATTGAAATCCTTTGATGATCAGAATATTGGCACCTTGTGTTTAATTCATCCTCAACCTCGAACATTTACAAGCCAGGACAAGCTTTTGCTGCGCGACCTGGCAGATCTCGTTGAACAGGAATTTCAGCAGAACCATCTTCGCGACCAGCTCCTGCGCGCCGAGCGTGCTGAACAACGACTCGCATCATTTATTCAGGGCACCAATATCGGCACATGGGAGTGGAACGTTCAAACCGGAGAAACTGTTTTTAATGAGCGTTGGGCCAACATTGTCGGGTATACACTTGAGGAACTGGCACCTGTCAGCATTGAGACTTGGATGAATCTGGCTCACCCAGATGATTTGCAACACTCCGGACAGGCATTGGAAGCGCACTTTGCTGGCAAATCCGATTTCTACGATTTTGTTTGTCGAATGAAACACAAACTCGGACATTGGGTCTGGGTGCATGACAGGGGCAAGTTGATCAGCCGCAATGCAAATGGAGAGCCGCTGATGATGACAGGCACACACGCCGACATCACCAAACAGATTGAAGCACAACAGGCGCTCAGTATCAGCGAAGCACGTTTGCGCGGTCTTTTCGAGCTCTCTCCACTGGGAATTGCACTTAATGACTTTGAAACTGGGACATTTATTGATGTCAATCCGGCACTGATTGCACCCACCGGCTACTCCGAAGAGGAGTTTCGGCAGCTGAGCTACTGGGAAGTGACACCTGAGGAGTATGCTGAACAGGAGCAAATACAGTTACAAAAAATGGAGGAAACTGGGCGCTACGGACCTTATGAAAAGGAGTACATCCGTAAAGACGGTAGTCGTTACCCGGTTTTGTTGAACGGTATGGTCGTTAAAGATGCCAACGGCCAGAAACTGATCTGGTCCATCATTGAGGACATTTCCGACCGCAAGCGGCTGGATCGCATGAAAAACGAGTTTATATCGACGGTCAGCCATGAGCTTCGAACGCCCCTTACAGCGATTCACGGTGCCCTTAAGCTAATGGCGTCTGGTTCGCTAGGCTCATCTGATGGGCCGTTTAACGACATGGTGACGATTGCGGAGAAAAACAGCCAGCGTCTCCTTTTGTTGATAAATGATTTGCTTGACATGGAGCAGATGTTACTCGGCAAATTGAGCATCAACTTGCAATGGCAAGAACTCAAACCGTTGATAGAAGCGTCTATCCGGGAAAATATGCCATACGCCAGGCAGTATCAGGTTCAGTTGCGCTGTATAGATGACATCGGGGACCTCGAAGTTATGGTTGATTCGACGCGATTAATGCAGGTTATGGCTAACCTTTTATCGAACGCCATCAAATTTTCTCCGGCCCAAGGTGAGGTGCTTGTTCGCGTGGAAAACCAGGAGCATGGTATACGTATCAAGGTTATAGATGAGGGGCCAGGAATACCCGAAGAATTCAAGGAGCGAATTTTTCAAAAATTTTCTCAAGCTGATTCAACTGATTCTCGGCAAAAGGGGGGGACTGGCCTGGGCCTGGCCATCACACGAGAGCTCGTGGATAAAATGGGAGGGCAGATCGGTTTCAGCTCGTCCGTCAATCAGGGTTCCTGCTTTTACGTTGATTTACCAACGCGCACATCCGGCCGACAGGAGATTTGACTCTCTTGGCCTCTTTCTACTTCAGGAACAAAACCCATTTCTTGTTCATAGAAGTCGCATTGTTTATTGCGATGTTGTTATTAACTGAATTCGCTGTAAGAGCTTACCGTGAAGCGTCACTCCAACAGTCGCGGTTAGAAACTCTGGATCGTGGAGCCCAGCTTCGCGCATTTCTTGAGTCGGAGATTAATCAGGCCGCATTTCTGGCAACTGGTGTTGAATCCTATGTCGTTGCTCGAGAAGGTAGTATTGAAGATGAAGAAATACAACGTATTCTGGCTTTGATTTTTGAGCGCAACCAACATTTTCGTAATATTGGCCTCGCACCTGGAAACCAATTAACCTGGGTGTATCCGGAGGCAGGCAATGAGTCCGTGCTGGGCTTAAATTACGCCGACCTGCCTGAACAATGGCCAGCAATCCAAAGAGTTATCGAAACAGGGCAGGGCATACTGAGTGGTCCGCTGGAACTGGTTCAAGGCGGCAATGGATTGATTTATCGATCCCCCGTTTACATTAACGAGAATTATTGGGGCCTGCTAAGTACCGTCATTGATGCTGACAGTCTCCTGAGTTTGATTAGATCAGCTGCTGGCGACCTCGCATCACGAATCTCGTTGCGCAATGTCGATGACGAAGGACAGCCAGGCAGAACTTTTTTTGGGGATAGTGAAAATTTCAACTCACCGCTGGAGCTTACGCCAGTACGCGTGCCAGGTGGTGAGTGGCAGATGGCTATCCAGCTGCCGGAAAACGTCGGTAGCCAGGTGATGTCACTGCGCATCTCAGGTGTATTTATTTCGATCTTGGTAGCTGTTTTTCTGGGCTCGATACTGCGCATGATCTGGCAACGTAACCTTCTCCAGCAACTGGATTCGGAAGTACTGACGCGGACCGCTGAACTGAGCGAGACGAATGACTTATTGGATTCAGTGTTATCGGCGGCAAGATCATTCGCAATTATCGCGACTGATTTATCAGGCACCATTATTGTATTTAACAACGGGGCAGAGCGTATGCTGGGTTACTCTGCCGATGAAATGGTCGGCAAACACCAACCTGACATTTTTTTGCTAAATGATGAACTGCGCGAAAGGGCAGCCAAAATATCCGGTGAGTTGGGTCGACGACTGATTGGCAACGAGTTACTGACATACAGAATTAGTCAGGGTGGCACCGAAGAGTTGATGATCCACTATAAACATCGCGATGGTCACTTGATTCCCGTACAGGTCGTCATCAGTGCACTAACTGATCTTCAGGGCAAAGTCCGCGGTTACCTTGGTATTGCCGAAGATGTATCGGAAAGACTGCGCAACCAGACACTTAAGGACCAATTCATTTCGACGGTCAGCCATGAGCTGCGTACACCATTGACAGCCATCACCGGCGCATTAGGCCTGATGCGGTCAGGGTCTATCGGCGCCTTACCTGAAACTGTGCAATCCATGGTGGAAATTGCCCATAACAATAGCCAGCGTCTTGCATCCCTGGTTAACGATTTACTGGATGTAGAAAAATTAATGGCGGGCCGGATGGTGTTGTATCCTGACAAACAGGAGATTGCCGATCTGGTGCATTCTGCAGTCTCTGATCTACTACCGTTGGCGAAAATACAGAACGTGGAACTAAAAGAGCACGCGAACGTATCTGCCTGTATTTGGGTGGATTCGGCCCGTTTTCAGCAGGTTTTGACCAATCTCCTCAGTAACGCTATTAAGTTCTCACCACCGGGTGGGCAGGTTAGTATTACAACAGCCTTGGAATCAGGTCGGATCAGGATAATGGTGCTGGATCAGGGGTCAGGTATTCCTGAAAGTTTTCAGGATCATATTTTTCAGCGGTTTGCTCAAGCTGAAGCCGGAGACAGTCGACAAAAAGCGGGTACTGGCCTGGGTTTGGCAATCAGCAAGGAGCTAACCGAGCAGATGGGCGGCTGCATCGGGTTTGACGCCGAGCGATCTGAAGGTTGTTGCTTTTGGGTTGAGTTCCCGCTTTATAATGACGCCAGGTCCGGTAATGAAAATACCTGACGCAGAGAGTCATTTAATTCAGCAGTAGCAGGAGCAAAGAGGTTACGGATGAGTGATTTGATTCGTGTCATGTATGTAGAAGATGAGCCAGATATCCGAGCCGTCGCCAAACTGGCGCTAGAAGTAGTGGGTGGTTTGACCGTCAGTCTGTGCGAGCGTGGAGACCTGGCCGTTTCCCAGGCAGAGCATTTTTCGCCGCAGATGATTTTGTTGGATGTAATGATGCCCGGGATGGACGGGCCGAGCACCTTAAAAGCCTTGCGCGAACACCCCCAATTGCATGCCGTGCCGGTTGCATTCATGACAGCCAAAGTACAGGCGCATGAAGTAGACCGTTTTATAAGCCTGGGGGCCATCGGTGTCATTCCCAAGCCTTTTGATCCAATGACACTGGCTCAACAGGTCAAAGATTTGTGGCGTCTCACGGAGGAGCAGTCTTGAATTTTAATGAGCAGTTACAGGCAATTCAGGATGAGTATCTAAAGAAACTGCCAGTCGTGTTGGACCAGATATCCTTGCTGGCACAGGAGTTACAGCTGACTGCACCGAGGCGAGATCAATTAGTAATACTGGGACAGGAATTGCACAAACTGGCCGGATCTGCGGGCACGTTCGGTCTGACACGACTCAGTTCGCGTGCCGCTGAACTAAATAAGAACCTTGATAGCATTTTGTCTTCGAATTCGGCTGAAAGTGACCTCAGAAATAAAGGTCTGCAGCTTAAAGAAGCGCTGGACTCTCTTAGCCTGTTCGCAAAGCCTGGCCCAAATCCCAACCCGAGCCTCATCACTCCGGACGCAGACGTAACACGTACAACCAATAACAAGCCATTGCTCGATCAAATATGGCTTCTTGAGGCTGAACCTCAACTGGGCGCAACGCTGATGGCCCATCTGGAATCTTTTAATTTTTCAGCGCGACTGTTTACCAACCTTAGCGAACTGGCGTCAGCGTTTGAATCAGACCAGCCGCAAATTTTGTTGCTGGATATTCCATTGGAGAATGAGGGTCCTTCTACTGATTTTCATTCTCAATGCCAATTTTTTCAGAACACATCTTCACGCGTTGTTTTTATCAGTAGTAAAGACGATTTTGCTGCACGGCTCGAGGCTGCCAGCCTCGGGGCACAAGCCTATTTTGTCAAACCCCTCGACATACCAAATTTGATAAATCGGATCGAACAAATTGTCGCCAATCTGCATTCGCCTGCAGAGAAAGTTCTGATTATCGATGATGATGAGATGTTGGCACAGTACTATCGACAGGTGCTGATCGGGGCGGGGATGCAAGCAGAAATCCTCGCCAGGCCAGAGAAAGTCATCTCAGCTTTAGAATCGAACACCCCTGATGTGATTTTGATGGACCTGCAAATGCCTGGAATCAGTGGACAGAATCTTGCCGCCGTGATCAGACAATACGGGCGGTGGGTTGGTCTGCCAATTGTCTATTTGTCTGCAGAGCACGATCCCCATTTACAATTACTCGCTCTCAAGCAAGGAGCAGACGACTTTCTGGTAAAACCCATTTCTAATGAGCACCTCGTTACTGTGGTCAAATCAAAAGTAGCCCGGTCACGGCAGCTGATTGATCTGATGACTAAAGACAGCCTGACAAGTTTGCTTAAGCATGCAGCCATCAAAGACGCCTTGCGCAGAGAACTGGATCTCGCGCGCCGTAAACGGGAAGAATTATGTGTTGCCATGATGGATATAGACCATTTCAAGCAGATTAATGACCAATTCGGCCATGCCATGGGAGATGAGGTTATTGCCTCGGTAGCGACATTACTTCGGATGCGACTGCGAAGAACGGATGTACTTGGACGCTACGGCGGCGAAGAATTCGTCGTGATTATGGGTAACTGCAGTGGTGATAAGGCATTTAAGGTTCTCGACGATTTCAGGCAACGCTTCCAGGAGCTGAAGTTTTCAGACGAAGAGAAGGTATTCAGCGCGACCATATCAATAGGAATCGCACCGATTAAATCCTCACATGAGATTGATGCTGATATGTTGCTTGTGGCGGCGGACAAAGCCATGTACGCGGCCAAGTCGATGGGGCGTAACAAAGTTGTACTGCACGACGCCGGGAGTGCTGGTTAATTAGCTCAGTTTCATCATTTCCACGAAAAGTAGCTTGCTCCAGCTGATACCCACTATTTCCGGTAATAAAGATTACCGGAAATAGTGGGGCAGTAAGTATCAAATGCATTTACCCTGCAGCTTTAAATAAACCGCTAACAATAACTGTCAGCCACCAACCTGAGACGGCGTCCAGTCGCAGCCTTCGCACTCTGGTGAAATGCCGTGATCTGCCAGTACCTCAAATATCAGGTCGCGCCAGGTTTCATTCGGCTGCCAGACTGTGTTCATGTCAGCTTTGGCTTCTGCGACCGGCACATCCTCATAGACGACGCGATACATAAAACTGAATGCCGTAGCGCGCGCATTAACCTGGCAATGCAGCAGCGTTTTCTGTTCAGGGTTGCGTTGCATGGCATCGGCAAACGCATAGAAATCACGCTTGGTCGGGTTGTTCCAGTCCACCGGGATATGCAGGTAATCCATGCCAAGCCCTTTGACGACCTGATCAGCATTGGCCAGTGCGTTGTCATTCGTGGTAAACGCAATGTAGATGACACGCTCGTAGCCGGCATCGCGGATGGCCTCAAACTGCTCGGCTGTCGGCTGACCAGCGCTGGCAAAGGTGTCGCTGTACTCACGCAGGTTCAATACATCCGACAAAGTAGACTGAGCATTGACACTTGCGGCCATGAGCACTCCCAGTAGTGCACCGGAAACTTTCAATATCATGTTTCTTTTCATTTACTTACCTCGATATCTGCAAGACAGGCGTTAAACTGTGGCAGTGCCAGCAGCTTTGATGCGGAACAATATCGCATAAAATACGGGCACTGCCACCAGTGTCAATACGGTCGCAAACGCCAAACCGCCCATAATTGTGACTGCCATGCTGGCAAAAAATGCATCTGACAACAGTGGAATCATACCCAGAATGGTTGTCGCCGCCGCCAGGAACACGGGACGCAGACGACTTACCGAGGCATCAACAACCGCCTTAAAGTCATCCTTGCCCTCTTCCCGCTGTGCATCGATTTCGTCTACCAGGACAATTGCGTTTTTCATCAGCATGCCCGAAAGACTCAACAGGCCCAACAAGGCAGTGAAGCTGAAAGGCAGATTGCTGAGCAACAGTCCTGCCACCACACCGCAGACCGACATTGGCACAACCAGCCAGATGATCAGCGGCTGGCGTACCTTGCCAAAGATGAGCACGGATATGATAAGCATCGACAGGAAGCTTAATGGCAGCTGAGCACCCAGCGAAGCCTGTGCTTCGCTTGAAGCCTCAAACTCACCACCCCAGGTTAATGTGTAACCCGGCGGCAGAGGGATAGCCTCAATATGTGGCCTCACCTGTCGCAGTACCTCATCAGCCGTTTTACCCATGACCGGGTCTGCCAGGACTGAAATCGTCCTTGCCCTGTCCCGCCGGATAATCATGGTTTCTTCGGCATCTGTGGTGAACTGGTCGACTACCTGCGTGATAGGCACGTAACGCTGCTCGCCACTGCTCCATACCAGCCGCTCCTGAAATCGCTCTACGGCCAGCCGCTCCTGATCCGGCGGCCGGATGATGATAGGCACCCTTTCATCACCCTCGCGGTATGATCCTGCACGCACACCTGTGCTGGCAAACTCCAGCGTCTGCGCCAGATCGCTGCGGGCCACACCGGCAAGACGCGCTCTCTCATCGTTGAATTGCGGTGCGATGACCAGTTCGCGCTGGTACCAGTTGTGCCGCAGATCGATAACATCGGGATCCTGCGAAAGCACTGTGATTGCCTCATCTGCCAGCCGCCGCAATTCGCGTGGGTCTGGACCGCTGAAACGCGCTTCCAGTTTGGCACCGGCGCCAGGTCCGAATACCAGGCGTCGCGTACGGATATCTGCCGCTGGGTATTGTTGAGCAAGGTCAGTGCGAATCTGGGCTGTCAGATCATCTATCACATCACGGCTTTCGGTGCGGACAATCAAGTGGCCGTAGGAATCATCAGGCTGCTCGGGCTCATAGGTCAGCATGAAGCGTGAGGCACCCTGCCCCACAAAGCTGGCGACACTCTCTACCCCTTGCAGTGCCAGTACCTGTTCGTCCAGCCGTGCAGTATCACGAGCCGTGGCCCGGATATCGCTGCCCTGCGGCAGTCTGTAATCAACAAAAAAGATCGGCGTGTTGGAATCGGGGAAAAACGCCTGTTTGACCGACCCGAAACCCCAATAACTGACTACTGTGATCAGCAGCAAAGCAAGCACAGTGACAGCCCGCATGGCCAGTGTCGTATGCAGAATGCGACGGTACAGGGCGTAGAACAGGCCACGATACGGATCGGCCCCTGAATCACCACCGCCTTTGACCTTCAGCAAATAGTCTCCGAACAGAGGTGTGACGGTGACAGCCAGCAGCCAGCTCAGCAACAGTGAAATACCGATCACGGCGAACAATGAGAACAGGAACTCTCCCGTGGTGTCCTGGGACAGGCCGATACCGGAAAACGCCATGATACCGATCAGGGTCGCACCCAGAAGCGGCCACTGAGTACGCACCGCGGCTTCGCTGGCGGCCTTGTGGGCTTTCATGCCACGTTGCATATTGATCAGCATGCCTTCGGCAATAACGATAGCGTTATCAACCAGCATCCCCATAGCAATAATCAATGCGCCCAGCGAGATACGCTCCATCTCGATGTTAAAGATGCGCATGAAAAACACGGTACCAAGGACGGTCAGTAACAGCGTCAGGCCAACCACCAGCCCTACCCGCCAACCCATGAACAGACACAGCACGCCGACAACAATGGCAACGGACATTGCGAGATTAACGATGAAGGCGTTGATAGCCTCATCAACGACAATGTGCTGTTCATAAATTGGGTGGAGTTCAACACCCAGCGGAATCTGGGTCTGCAATTCGGACAGTTTGGCTGACACCGCCTGCCCTACTTCAACAATATTGGCATCAGCAATGCCGGCAACTGCCAGTGTAAAGGCATCCTGGCCATTAAAACGGATGGGCTGATCAGGGATTTCCTGAGCCTCGCGACTAACCGACGCCATGTCCACCAGACTGATCTGATCGGTGCTGCCAGGTCGCCCGATCCGCAAAGATTCGATATTGGCCACGCTGTCGAACCCAGGCGAGTTGGCGATCCGAACGTTCAAGTCCCCTATTCTCGCGGCCCCAGCCGGCTGAACCGCATTCTCGGACTCGATGCTGTTGATGACCTGCGACAACGGAATACCGGAGCTGATCAGCTTGTCGTTGGGTACTTCCACGTAAATGGCTTCGTTGGGCAGGCCACGAATTTCAACCTTGGCAACACCATTGACGGTCAGTAATTCCCGTCGTAAAAATCTCGATATGTCACGTACTTCTCTGATTGTGTAACCATCAGCAGTTACGGCGTAGAAAATACCAAAAACATCACTGAAGTCATCGTTGACAATGCTCGGTCCGGCACCTTCTGGCAGGCTGCGCTGAAAATCATTCACCTTGCGGCGCAGCTCATCCCATATCTGAGGTATCTGCTCGCCGGTATAAGTATCCTGGATCTCGACAGTTATCTCAGAACGGCCGGGCGTCGATTTGGAGCGAATACGTTTCAATTGGCCGAGCTGCTGGATGGCGGACTCCAGGTGTTCGGTGACTTCCTGTTCAACTTCCCTGGCAGTCGCGCCCGGATAAGGTGTGACCACAACTGCCTGCTTCAGGGTGAAGGCAGGATCCTCGAGTCGCCCGACAGTTTCGATACCCCACCAGCCGCCCAGCAGCAGAACAATAATCAGCAGCCAGGTATTAACTGGCTTTTCAATAGCATAGCGCGCAAAGTCCATGTAGTACGTCCTTCCTAGCGCACAGAAACGTAAGGAGTCACTCGCATGCCATCACGTAACAGATGCGCACCCGCGGTCACAATCTGTTCACCGATCTGTACGCCCGACTCAATCTCTACGCGCTCTGAACCCAGTGTGCCTACCGTCACAGTTCGCGGTGAGACCTGTGCTGTCTGCTGATCGTAAACCCACAGACGGAATGATCCATCTGCCGCAGTATCCAGTGCTGCGACGGGCACAGTGATCAGGTCCGGCATAGCACCCTGACGGGATGTGACAATCACAGTGGCGGTCATGCCGGGCAATGCCCCGGGCGCCTCACTGCGATCCAGTGCAAAACTGATGGGATAAGTCTGAGTCACAGGATCCGCTTCTGTAGCGTGTTCACGGTATTCCAGCTCAAATGACTGCCCCGGATAGGCAGAAAGCTGGGCTACAACGCTGAAACGCTCAGGCGTCTGCAGCACACTCATGAGACTCTCCGGAACCGAGATGTTGACACGGAGCTCGGTGACATCCTGCACTCTGACAACCTCGGTGCCCGCCTGAACTTGAGTGAACGAGTCGACCAGGCGGCGCGTTACCAGCGCGTCAAATGGCACCTCGATGCTGGCATAGCCCAGGTTTCGCTCTGCGGCTGCGAGAGCCAGCCGTCGCATCTCCAGATCCGCCAGGGCCCGGTCGTAAGTTGCCTGCGGGATAGCGCCATTATTCAGCATCTGCTGATTTCGCTGATGGTCCAGC
Source organism: Pseudohongiella sp. O18 (assembly GCF_021729085.1). Taxonomy (GTDB): domain Bacteria; phylum Pseudomonadota; class Gammaproteobacteria; order Pseudomonadales; family Pseudohongiellaceae; genus Pseudohongiella. Next base: position 830,367 of record NZ_JAJSAR010000002.1, read on the forward strand.
TCGGACAGCTCAAGTGCTACCTGCGCTTCGCGTACGGCCCGCTCGTAGTCCGTCTTGTCCAGTTCGGCAATCAGATTACCAGCGGGCACGATGCTGCCTTCCTGCACAGGCATGTTGACGATGCGGCCTCCCACCTGGAACGACAGATCGACGGTGCTCGACGCCGCCACACGACCAACAAAGCGGCGCTCCGCGTATGCCGGCCCTGCTGTGATTGTTTCTACCCGGGCAGTGCGCAGGGTATCACCGGGCGCCTGCTCGGCTGTCGATTCCTGACATGCCTGTAAGGTCGCCATAAGCGCTACTGCGCCCACGATTGTCATCAATCCACGTGCAGCCGGACTTCTCATAATGCTTCCTCGGATATCTGCATAAGTTTCTGAAATAATCTGTTTTTTTCGCTCTGACTGTAGGGCGCAAGACCGAGAATGGCGTGAAAGATCAAACCCTCGGCGGCCAGCCAGAGAATCGTCGCCATATCGGGATCACTGCTCTCGTTTTGCAGCCGCTGATAGTATTCAGCGAGCGTTTCCTTAACGGGTGTCATCAACTCTGGCTTGTGCGCAGAGGCTGCCAACAGCGAAAGATAGACTCCCGGGTCTGCCACCTCGTGACAGGCGTTTGCGCCAAGCATGGCTTTCAGACAGGCATTGGGTTCACCGGCCAGACTTTTTTCCTCAGAATCCATCATGGCCTTGTGCTGTTCCAACAGACGATCAAGCATGCCAGCCAGCAAGGCATCCTTATTGGGAAAGTTATAAAGCAGGCCGCCCTTGCTCATGCCACACTCGCAGGCCACCTTGTCCAGGGTCAGATTGCCCGCCCCTTCTTTGCCGGCAACACGCTGCGCGGCGTCCAATATATTGTCACGTGGATTTGCTTTTGACTCACTCATTTCTTTACCGTCTGGATGGTACAGTAGATGAGACGAGCTTAACAGAAATGTGTTACCTAAAGCAACACGCTACCTGATAGGTAACCAGGATCGAAGGAAGGTATTATTCAGACGAACCATCTTGCGCAGGCTGGTTCCCGGGCGCAGCGTCCGCCCGCGTCGCGATGGTCAAATTCCTTTCTGACGGCATGGATTTGATGTGCAGGTCCCGCTGTGGATAGGGGATGGTGATACCGGCTTTCTTGAATGCGCGCCAGATGGCCACATTGATATCCGATCTTACCGGCATGAAGCCATTGACCGGATCAGCGATCCAGACTCTGACTTCCAGACAGATTCCGTTGTCTCCAAACTCTGTCAGCCTGACCGTGGGCGGCGGGTTTTCAAGTACACGTTCAGAGGCTGTTGCACATTCCAGCATCAGCTGCATGGCCTCCTCCGGATCGTCCTCGTAACTGATCTGTACCGGCACAGACACCCGCACATTGGGATCCGCATAACTCCAGTTGATCACTTCCGAGGTAATCAGATTCTCATTGGGAATCAGGGTATCCACGCCTTCACGGTTGCGAACCACGATATAGCGGGCTTTTAATTCCTGCACCCAGCCAAACTTTTCACCCACCGTGATGACGTCGCCGGGCTTGATTGAGCGATCCAGGACCAGTATGAATCCACTGATAAAGTTTGAGGCAATCTGCTGCAGGCCAAAGCCCAGACCCACACCGAGTGCTCCGCCAAAAATGGCCAGGGAACTCAGGTTGATACCAACCGCGTTCAAGGCCAGCAGAAAGGCAAGGGTCAGCAACAGGAAACGGCTGAACTTATTGATGCCCACCTGCATGCTGAGAGACATCCCCGGCATCCGCGCCACCTGGTGGTTGATAAGCTCCGAAAGCCATATGGCGAGAATGAAGGCCAAAACCACAATGAGCAGAAGCTGTAGCGTTGACAGCAGCGTAATGCGGGTTTCTCCCATCGTGAATGCCATGCTGTCGAGCATTGACAATACCGTTGGCAACCAGCCCATCAGGTGCATGATCACAACTGACCAGACCAGCAATACCAGCAGATTCTCCGATGAATGCAGCAGTGGATTTTGCGAGAAGGACTTGCGCAGAATGTAGACACACAGGCGGATCAGAGCCAGGGCAGCCAGGATGGGTACAACAACATCCAGGATTGTGGTTGGCAGCTGATAGTTTCTAAGGATGCCGGTGCCCACCAGAATCAGGCCAAGTGCGGTCAATGGCCAGACAATGCGCTGTGCGGCACGGACTGCAATATGCCGCAGACCACTGCTTTGAGTGTTGTTCTGTTCCAGCCGCTGTTGAAGCCGGACATTTATCAGAGCGGAAAGGCAGGCCGCGATAGCCAGGATCAAAAACTGCCACCAGTATTCTGGATTCTGCAGAATCACGATAATCTGCTGGAAACGATCCTGTAGCAGCTGCAGCATGGACAGTGGCCTGTTTTTAGGTAATTAATAGGTATCGTTCACAAGCATAACTATCATCGCCCGGCAAATACAACGAAAATAGCGGACCATGAAATCACCACATCCCTTGTTTGACACGCTGGAGAGCATGCCCAACCCCTGGCGTGAACCGCCAGTGCTCAGCCCGGAACTCCTGGCATCCTGCAAAAAACCATTACCCGAAAGTGCCGCCGATGACTTCCGTTTCGCCAGCGAGTTTCTATACAGCTATCGTGGCAGTCCCGACACCTTCACCGCTTATCGCCGCGAGCTGGAGCATTTTCTGCAATGGATGTGGCTGGTTGCCGGCCTGTCTCTGCCTGAGATCCAGCGCGAACACCTGGAGTCTTATGTCGAGTTCTCTCGTCAGCCCCCGGATAACTGGATAGGCCAGAAGCAGGTGCCGCGCTTTTTAGACAGGCAGGGACAAAGAGTGGCCAATCCTGACTGGCGCCCCTATCAGACTGCAGCAGACCAGCCTTACTCCCTTTCTCAATCAGCGCTGCAGGCCAAGTTCTCGGTACTGAGCAGCTTTTTTAATTATCTGGTGCAGGAAAGCCGCCTCAAGGCCAATCCGGTCGCCCGTATACGCCAGAAAGGCAAATTTCTGCGCAAACGTCAGGGACAGGACAAGATTCGTCGCTTATCCCAGATACAGTGGGATGTAGTCATCGAATGTGCCGAAGAGATGGCACAGCAGGAGCCGGAAGTTCATGAACGCACCTTATTCGTGATGAGCGCCCTGTTTGCCATGTATCTCAGGGTCTCGGAACTGGTCGAGACCGAACGCTGGATACCACAGATGGGACACTTTCAACGCGATCTGGAGGGCAACTGGTGGTTCCTGACGGTTGGCAAGGGCAACAAGGAAAGAGAAGTTTCTGTCAGTGATGATATGTTGCGCGCACTGCGTCGATATCGCGAATCACGCGGGCTGTCCTCCCTGCCGCTGCCCGGCGAGTCTACGCCACTTATTCACAAGACCCGTGGCAAGGGTGGCATCACCAGTACGCGCCAGATACGCGGCATTGTGCAAAAATGTTTTGACCGCGCTGAAGCAAAGCTCCGCGAAGAAGGGTCTGTAGAAGAAGCAGAACGACTGGCCGAGGCAACCGTGCACTGGTTACGTCATACCGGCATTTCAGAGGATGTTAAATACCGCCCCCGGGAACACGTCCGGGATGACGCCGGCCACGGTTCCAGTGCGATTACTGATCGCTACATTGATGTCGAACGCGCAGAGCGCCATGCATCAGCCCGTCACAAACGGGTGAAGCCGTGACTTTTAGTCACAGCGGCGACCTTGACAGCGCCCGGCTAAACGTAATATCAAGGATGAACAAACCGCTCCAGTATTGCGAGGTATGACGTTGAGTACTACTAACACCATAGTGAGCCAAGTGAATCGAGACTACACACCCGTTCGCAGTGCTGACACCGGAGGTGTCGGCTGGTTCGGCTCTGAGCGCATTAACCTCGCACGGGCTGTCCGCCTTGTGTTCAGCAGCGCTTTGATTGGCCTGATGGCCACTGGCGCCTGGGCGCAGGAAGAGGCACAGCCAACGGCAGAGCCCCAGCCTGCTGCTGTTGAGGCGCCGTTGGAAGTAGCGACGCCCGAACCGTCAGCGCTGGACAACATTCCGCTTGATGTAGACGTGCTGTACCAGGAAATGGCGCCTGCTGTCATTTATGGCCGCACCGCCATTGAACTGCTGCGCGAACTGGAAACCAAGCATTACTCGCCGGTCGTATTTGACGACGGCTTCAGCGTTGAACTTTATGATCACTACATTGAAGCCCTGGACGGCCAGAAGCTGTACTTTAATGCCAGCGACATCCAGCAGCTCAGCGCGTACCGTGACACGCTTGATGATTCCCTCAAGAACGGTGATCTGCAGCCAGCCTACGAAATCTATAACCTTTACCATCGACGCGTCCTCGAACGTCTGGTGTGGACCGTCAATTTTGTAGAGAACGAGCTGAGTTCACTGGATTACAGCGTTGAGGAGTATCTTGAAATAGATCGTGAGGACGCTGCCTGGGCCTCAGACACAGCATCGCTCGATGATCTGTGGCGACAGCGTATCAAGAGCAGCGCACTCAGCCTGTCACTGACCGGCATGGAACCCGATCTGATTGAGGAACGTCTCAGCAAACGTTATAGAAACCAGCTGAATCAGGTCGCCAAAACCAACGATCGTGATGTGTTTCAGGCCTATCTGGCAACTGTGGCACGCACCGTGGACCCTCATACCAGCTACTTCTCTCCGCGAGACTCAGAAACTTTCAACATGGGCCTGCGTGGATCACTGCAGGGTATCGGCGCGCAGCTAACGTCAGAAGATGAGTACACCAAAGTCGCCGAGCTGATCAAGGGTGGCCCGGCTGAGCGTGGCGGAGAGCTGAAGGCTGGCGATCGCATCATCGGTATCGCGCAGGGTGAAGAAGGTGAAATGCAGGACGTCATTGGTCTGCGCCTGGATGATGTAGTTGACCAGATTCGCGGTGAAGAAGGTACAACCATCCGTCTGAATGTCATTCCGGCAGCGGCAACCAGTGAAGCGGCAGCCCGCGAGATCGTGATCGTACGCGATACCGTAGAGCTTTCAGAGCAATTCGCGAAAAGCGAGGTCATTGAGGTCGAGGTTCAGGACGACATTTACCGCGTTGGCGTGATTACCCTGCCCTCGTTCTACTTTGACTTCGAAGCGGCTGCAGCCGGTCTGCCAAACTACAGAAGTTCTGCCCGCGATGTACGCGCTCTGCTCGAAGAGCTGAAAGAGGACGACGTCGAAGCCGTGGTTGTTGACCTGCGCTACAATGGCGGTGGTTCGTTGAATGAAGCCAATGAACTGGTGGGCCTGTTCATTGATTCGGGTCCGACTGTGCAGATTCGATACTCCGGTCAGCGCAACGGTTTTGTTCGCTCTTATGGCGATGCGGACCAGGAGATCGTATACGACGGTCCGCTGGCTGTGCTCGTGAACCGTGCCAGCGCATCTGCATCAGAAATTTTTGCGGGCGCCATTCAGGACTACCAGCGTGGCGTTGTACTTGGCGGCCAGACCTTCGGTAAAGGCACCGTGCAGGAAATCATTCCGATGAACTATGGTCAGGTGAAACTCACCAGATCCAAGTTCTATCGTATTTCCGGTGCCAGCACGCAGCACCGGGGTGTACTGCCGGATATCGAGTTCCCGGACCGTTATCAGGCCATCGAAACCATGGGTGAAAGCAATCTGGACGGCGCTCTGCCCTGGGACACCGTTCGCCCTGTAGAGTATCGATCTTACAATGACCTGCGCGCCATCATGCCAGAACTGCAAGCCAGACACGAAGCCCGTGCAGCCGAAGATCCTGACTTCGTTTATCTGGAGGACGCCGTTCAGCGCATGATCGAGGTGCGTCAGCGCAAAACCATCCCGCTGCAGCGTGAAGAACTGAAGTCTCAGCGCGAGGCTGATCGCCGAGCAGAATTTGAAGCGAACAATCAGCGCCTGCAGGCCAAAGGACTGCCTCTGGAAGAATGGCGCGACCTCGAGTCAGATTCAGAAGCTGAAGACGAAATCGCTGCTGTTGAAGAGGAAGAGTCTGAAGAAGAGCGCGAAGAAGATGATCCACTGCTGATGGAAAGCGGCCGCATCCTGGTCGACATGGCAGAGCTGCTGGGCAACCCGATGGCTGCTGCATTCCCAGCCGACGCTACCCGCTCGGCGGCACGTGTCGATTCAGAGCAGATGGATTCACTTCCCGGCACTCTGTAAAGAAATTCAATTTGTATAATGCAATCGGCCCGGGTCAGATTCTGACCCGGGCCGATTGCATTTCAGGGAAGTTATTATGTCTCGATCAGGGACGCATCAGGGCCGTCGGTAGGCCTGGGACTGCTTGTGCACAATCGTTTCAAGATCACCCATGGCCACGTTGGCATCAATCAGGTGAAGTCCCCAACCAGCGTTCACACTGCCATCGGGATTCATTACGTCACCGGATATTTCGTCGGTTCTGGCATCATCTGGATCGGCATTAACGGTCACCTGCAGGTAGTTAAAGCCGTTGTTACTGACGCATTTTCCAGTCAGCAACCCGGGAACACTGACAAATGGCGTATGAATTACAACGCCATTATCTGTCCATGGGGACGGACCCGTTGACGAGAATCCCTCGGCAGCATTGTTGCTCAGGTAAGCATGCAACTCGTTGCTGCCCTTGGCCAATTGCGCCGGGTTGGTGCAGGCAGCCTCTGTGCCCTGACCACCCCGGCCAAACAGAGCTGTTGCCGGTGGCGGAACTTCTTCACGGAACGACGCATAGGTAATCACACAACCGATCTGATCTCCGGCTTCACACAGCGGCAGTTGCTTGAAAGTTCCACCTACCAGTTCACCCTCGGGCACCTGCACATTGCTGCCCAGAATCATCGCCGATACGATCTGATCCTGAACTGACGTTCCTTCAATTTCATTCGCGATCAGACGACTGAGCACACCAGCCCCCTGAGAATGACCTATCAATACAACGCCTCGGCCTTCATTGTGATTTTCAAGGTAGTAATTCCATGCATTGAGCACATCGTTGTAACCGAGATTGCGGTCCGGGCGCATGTCGGTATTGCCAGACATGCCAGCTCGTAAGGCTGTCAGAGTCACCTGACGGTACAGCGGCGCGAAGGTGCGGCACTGCGAGCCAAGGCGTGCGAACTGACTCCGCACCACGTTGTATTCCTCCGGCCCGGCGACCATATCACTGTTGGCACCGGCATCCTGGGATACAGTCGGGTAGACATAAAAACAGTCAATCGGTGCCAGTGGATCAGATGTCCACGGCTCCAGATGAATATTGCCATCTGCTTCCACGATAGTTGTACTCATGTCGACCGCACAGGCGCGTGGGTTGTCCGGTCGGCAGAGCCAGTTGGACGAATTTGAATAATCAATGGCCTCGGCGCCTGACTGAGCGTGCGCAGCAGAGACTCCCAGTACACCGCCCAGCGCCGCGCCTGCCAGCCACAGGTGCCCGGCGACGTGTTTTCTCAAAATCATTTTGTTTCCCCCAATTGTGTTTTCCAGATTGGCAAACCGGAGTCAGCATAGATGATTCGTTCATCTCGTCACAAGGCGAAACTGGTGTTAGAGTGTTTGTTTACGACAAAACGAATAACAGGCGGTAACTTTCCGGATGACTTCCCAGCAAACGCCCCCCTCCCTGATGGTTTGCGTACTCCCATTACTGTTACTGTTCGCCCTGCTCGGATATAACGTGGCTGTTTATGGCGACGATTCACTGAGCGGAGCCAACCAGGCGGCGCTGATTGCCGCTGCCGCCCTGGCCGCCGCCCTCGGCCTTTTACAGGGCACGTCCTGGCAGCGAATCCAGGACTTCATTATTGACAATATCAAGGCCGCCACGCTGGCCATCCTGATTCTGTTGATGGTGGGTGCGCTGACCGGCAGCTGGCTTGTCAGTGGCATCGTACCAGCGATGATTTATTATGGCCTGGAGATATTCAATCCCTCATTTTTTATCGCCAGTGCCTGCCTGTTGACTGCACTGGCCGCGGTTGTGATTGGCAGTTCCTGGTCTACATCAGCCACGCTGGGTGTGGCGTTGATGAGCATCGGGCACGCCATGGGTATCAATCCGGGCCTGGTAGCCGGTGCACTGATTTCTGGTGCGTATTTCGGCGACAAAATGTCGCCACTGTCAGACACGACCAACCTGGCGTCCGGGGTTGCCGGCGTCGACTTGTTTACTCACATACGCTACCTGGCGCTGACGGCATTTCCTTCGATACTGCTTACCTTGCTGATATACCTTGTGGTGGGCTGGTTTGCCGGCGGCGAAGCAGCCGATACCAGCAACACAGCCATTTACCAGCAATTAATCAGCGAGAAATTTACACTGAACCCACTTCTACTGCTGGTTCCGGCAGGTGTCATATTTCTGATCATCAAAAAAGTTGCTGCCCTGCCCGCACTGTTTATGGGTGTCCTGGCAGGTCTGATCTGTGCCTTCGTGTTTCAACAGCCCTTACTTGCTGAACTGTCTGCCGCCACAGGCGGCACTTACCAGACGCTGATGCAGGCTATTTACGGCGATACAGCGATACCCACTGGCAATGCCATTCTGGATGATCTACTCAGTACCGGTGGTATGGCGGGCATGCTTTACACCATCTGGCTGATTCTCTCCGCGATGATTTTTGGTGGCGCTATGGAAGCCTCCGGTTTCCTGGCCAGAATCACGAACGCGCTTATCAGTCGCGTAAAGTCGGCAGCAGGACTTGTCACGGCGACAGGCGCAACCTGTATGGTCACCAACGTGTCGGCATCGGATCAGTACCTTTCCATCGTCGTGCCAGGCCGAATGTTCACGCAGGCCTACCAGCAAGCCAATCTGGCGCCGCAGAACCTCAGCAGAACACTTGAAGATACCGGTACCGTGACATCGGTTCTGGTTCCCTGGAATACATGTGGCGCCTATCATGCTGGCGTACTCGGCGTTGCAACCCTGTCCTATGCTCCCTGGGCTCTGTTCTGTCTGATCAGCCCATTAATGACGCTGGCGTTTGCCTGGTTCAGGATTCGTATCGTAAAAACCGAACCCGAATCCGAGCAGATGGCCGCCGCCTGAAACCGGCAAGAGTAAATGACCCTAAGGTGATTCAATGAAAACAAACTGTATCCGTCTGGCGATCTCTCGTTTTTCAGCATCACGCCCCACCCTGCATGGCTCTGCATATCTAATGCTGGCAGCACCACTCGCAGTATTGCCTTCCCTGGCATCTGCCGATGATGCGGCCCTGCATCAAATCGCAGTCAGTCCCTCAGCAGAGAGAATTGAACGTGACATCACCACACTGGCCGGCTTCGGTACACGTCATACATTATCGGAAACTGACTCAGACACGCGCGGAATTGGCGCCGCCCGCCGTTGGCTGAAAGCAGAGTTCGACAGTATTTCAGAAGCCTGTGGCGGTTGCCTTGAGGTGTTTTATGTGAGTGATGTGGTATCTGGCACTGCACGGGTACCGGATCCCGTAGAGGTCGTCAATGTTGTGGCGATTCAGCGCGGTACTCGTGATACCAACCGTTTTGTCATGATGAGTGGTGATATCGACAGTCGGGTCTCCGACATCATGAATTACACGGACGATGCCCCCGGGGCAAACGACAACGCATCGGGGCTGGCTGGAACGCTCGAAGCAGCTCGGGTGCTGACGCAGTATGAGTTCCCCGGATCGATCATCTACACCGGACTATCGGGTGAAGAACAGGGACTTAATGGCGGCGCCATTCTTGCTGAATATGCCCTTGAGCAAGGCTGGGACATCCAGGCTGTCATCAACAACGACATGATAGGCAACAGCCAGGGCATCAATGGTGTTGTCAATAACACGACAGCGCGCGTGTTTTCAGAAGGCACCCGCTACGTTGAGACCGAAGATGAAGCCCGTCAACGTCGCTTCCAGGGAGGTGAGGTCGACTCTGCGTCGCGCAATCTGGCCCGCTACATCGACCTGATGGCTGACCTGTACATACCCAATCTCGATGTCATGATGATTTACCGACTGGACAGATTCGGTCGTGGCGGCCATCACCGCCCGTTTAATGAAGTCGGCTTCCCGGCCGTCCGCATCATGGAAACCAATGAACATTACCATTGGCAGCATCAGGATATTCGTGTTGAAAATGGCATTGCCTATGGCGATGTTCTGGAGCATGTGGACTTCGACTACGCAGCCAAACTGACCGCGCTTAATGCTGTGACCCTGGCTGCCATGGCCTGGGCACCGGCACCTCCTGCAGATGTAAGCATCAGTGGTCAGGTGAGTCCGGATACCACACTCAGCTGGAGCAAAGTGCCAGGAGCCGCTCAATATCGCGTACACTGGCGACTGACCACCGAACCGCAATGGACCTATTCGCGTCTGGTTGGAGATGTCTCAGAGTTTACGCTGGAGAATATTGTCATCGATAACTACTTCTTCGGCGTCTCCAGTGTGTCGGAGACTGGCGTGCAGAGTCCCGTTGTATTCCCGGGTCCCGCTGGCGCGTTCTGAGTAACTGACTGACCAGTCTTCAGCCAGTCAGTTACACAGCCGCCTTATCTAATCAGTCGTACACCACGTTGCGGATCACCGCGTAAAAATCACTCACACCGCGCCGGAAGACCGCTTCCGGTACGCGTTCATCATTGCCATGCACGCCGGTATGTTCGCCCTGGTCAGTAATCATGGGATTAAATCCGTAACTGATGATTCCCAGGTCGCGAGTGAAGTGACTGTCGGTAAATCCGGTGCTGACAGAAGGCAGCACACGCGAGCCAGGGTGCAACTCTCCTGTGACACTTTCAATAGCACGATACAGCCGCGAATTTGTTGTGGAGATGGCGGGCGTGAACGCCATGATGACCTCAACTTCCACGCCACTTTCTGACACCAGTGTCTCCAGTTCGCTGACAAACTGTGCCGCAGGTTTGTCTGGCAGGATACGGCAATCCAGCTCAGCCCAGGCCGTTGGCGGTACCACATTGATCTTGTTCGAACCTTCGAAACGGGTCATGGAGCACGTGTCCCGTGTCAGCGCATGATGGCCGGGACGCTCAGCATGCAGGCGCTGCATGAAGTCGGGATCATTAATTGCCGATGCGAGATTCGCGTAGGCCGCGCGCCACTCGGATGTCATGTTCACTGACAGGCCGGCAAAATATTCCTGTACTGGCGGAATCACCCGCGGTGGGAAGGGATTTTCCATCAGCGTATTCAGCGCCTGAACAATTCGGGTGACCGAACTGGTAACTCTGGGTGACGAGCCGTGCCCGGGCTCATCGATAGCCTTAAGGCGTAACCACACGGGTACCTTTTGCGTAACTTCCACGCCGAAGGTGACATCGTCTTCGATGCGTGATCCACCGCCTCCCTCATTGAGCAGGATGCCAACTCCTTCAAAAATCTCAGGGTGATTGTCTATCAGCCAGCCGACACCAAATTCTCCACCGGCCTCTTCATCGGCAGTCGCCAGGAAAATGACATCCCGATTCAGCGGCAGGCCGGACCGGTGAAGCTCCAGGAATGCGACCAGGTGTGCAATGCCCAGACCTTTCATGTCGCGCGTCCCGCGGCCGTAAATGTAGCCATCGCTGATATCGCCAGATAGCGGATCAAATGACCAGAATTCACGGTCTGCCGGCACAACATCGGTATGCTGCAGGAGAATCAGGCCGGGTTCGTCTCCACCGGGTATACGGGCCCAGATATTGCCTCGGCCGGGGGCGCTTTCGGCGGTCTCATACTCAATGCCCTCGGCTTCAAATATCTGCGCGTAAAAATCTACCGCACGGTATTCATTGCCTGGCGGGTTTATCGTGTCGATCCTTACAAATTCCTGCAACCATTGCACAGCCTGCGATTCAAGCGCATTTTGCGCGCTGACCGTGCCACTTAACAATAATGCACCTGCCAGTGCCAGGCTATGTTTAACCCACTTGATCTTCATCATGGCCTCCGCTTGTCAGCGTGATAGAGTGAGAGAGTCCAGAGAACAACTCTGCGTTTCATTTGTTTCGTGTATTCAAGGTGATTCCGATCATGACATCTGTAACCATAAATCTCCATATCTCCAATGCATTACCTCACGGCAATCAGGCACATAGCCAGGATATCCTGTCCCTGTGGCAGGACGTCGCGGCCTTCTTTCGCGAGCGCCCCTTTCGCGCCAGTGGTGACACCGCAGATAACGAACAGGACTATCAGGTGACATTTGACGCTGGCGCAGTGGTTGATCTGATGGATCAGGCACTGCGCCACAGCGGCAGCTTTGATCGTTATCGCGAGGCCATGGGCCACGAAGTTACTCCGCCTTTTGGTGTCGATGTCAGTGTCACATTAAGCGCCCGGGACACCATTACAGAAAGGGACGGATACGGCGTAGCCACTGTCTTTCTGCAGCAACTGGTACTGGCCGCCAACATCTGTGTGCCTGGTGCCATCCAACTGCTTGGAACGTGGTTCAACGGTGATGGCGCCGCACACTACGAAGCGCAGACATACGATTCGCACCTGCTGCATGGCGCGCATCAGGCGGCGGCTCTGAATGAATGGCCGAAACTGGAAACGCTGCCCTTCAGTCACGTGTGGGGCTGGCTCGAAAAAACCGAGTCGAGCAGCACACACACCGCCCTAAAGGATATCAACAAAGCCCTGTTCACCTTCCTGAAGGTGGCACAGCAGCGCCAGGAATACAGCGCCCGCACGGTCATGCTGGTCGCCTATTTGCTGGAAACCTTGCTGGCCTGCCGGCCATCAGGTCTTCAGAGTCGGCTCGGTGCGCGCCTGCGCACGATACTGGGATCCATTCCGGAAGGCGCAGACTGTGTTCGGGAGCTGCAGGAGATTCGTGACAACCTGTTCCTTGCCAGCCAGCCGGTTCATCGCCCCCCGCTTTTGGGCAGCAGAGGCACTGAAACGACAGCTACGCAGCCAGGACAACACAACAGCGTTGTTGAGGGAGGCATGGCCATCACTCTGGCCCTTCTTCAGGATCTGGTGAAGCATGAGGCATTGAGCTATCAGTTCACTGAACAATGGAGTCGCAAGTGATACTGACTCTCACCATGAGCCCTGCCGTGGACATGTTTGCCGTCACTGAGCAGTTTTTTCATGACAGTAAAACACGTTGCCAGATCACCCGGCACCTACCTGGAGGTGGCGGCATCAACGTCGCTCGCAATCTTCGGCGCATGGGCATCAGCACAACGGCTGTTTTCCCGGCCGGAGGCTTCCACGGTGAGTTGCTTTCAAAACTGCTGGAGGAGGATGGCCAAAGCTGTCTGCGCGTCTCAGTAACGCATGAGACGACTCAGAACATCGTGCTCGATGAAAAAGCCACCGGCCTTGCATTGCATCTGGTGTTTCCGGGTGCCCGTCTGGAAAAGGATGAATGGCTGGCCTGCCAGAAAGCCATTCGTGACTTCAGCCCCCAGCCACAACTGCTGGTCATCAGTGGGTCCCTGCCTCCTTCTGTACCTGATTCATTTTTTGCCGAGCTTGTTGAGCAATGCCATGAGCGCAACCTTCGGGTCGTGCTCGACACCTCAGGTAATCCCTTGCGCCTGGCTCTCGCCAAAGGTGTCCATCTGGTAAAACTGAACCGCGAAGATTTCTCCGCGCTTGGATACGATGGAGGCGAGTCACCCGCCGAGAGACTGCCAGCGCTCAAGACAATGCTGGCTGAAGGAATGGCAGACCACATGGTGCTGACACTTGGCCCCAATGGCGCGATGCTGGGCAGCCGTGACGGGCTGCACCTGCATGCAAGGCCACCCAGTGTCGAGGTAGTCAGCCATGCAGGAGCTGGTGATGCTTTCGTGTCGGTCATGACCTGCAAGCTCTATCAGGGCCAGCCCGTGCGTGAGGCGTTTGCTTATGGTGTGGCCGCAGCAGCGGCAGCGATCAGCACACCTGGCAACCAGCTTGAGGATATGGATTGGCTCGAGCAGGTCCGTGCGGGTACGGTGATGACCGAACTCTGACCGTGCATGACGCAAGGTGTCGAACTCTTACGTTCAAATCTCTCCCCGCTGCTGGGCAGTGGCGAAACTAATGACGTCGGAGGATAGCATTGTGGCGCGAGGAAACTTTAAATGGCGGAGGGGGAGGATTGATTGCAAACAGCCTGTAGGCTGTTTACAACCCCTGCTTCGCAGAAGCCGGGGCTTCGCGCTGGCGCGCTCGTCGCACCTTGCTGTGCAAGGTGTCGAACTCTAACGTTCAAATCTCTCCCTGCTCCTTGGCCATGGAGAAATTTTCAACGTTTGAGGATGGCAATGGACTGCGAGGATACTATAAATGGCGGAGGGGGAGAGATTCGAACTCTCGGAGGGCTTTCACCCTCGCCGGTTTTCAAGACCGGTGCATTCAACCGCTCTGCCACCCCTCCGCAGCGCGAGAAGCGGCATGTTACTACAATTTTGCCGTCAGTCAACAGCCAGAATAAAAATCACCTGTTGCCCGGTCTTTTAACAGGTCGAAGTCAAACCGAAATGCATTGATTTCGGGTAGGCAGTCGGTATGATTAGCGACTGAAGGACGTTAACCATAGTATTTTTTGGAGGTTTACCTGTATGAGCCAGTACCAGATTGGTACCACACAGAGCCGCGAGTCAGCGGTTGTTGTCAACAAGGTTCTTAAAAACACCTACATGCTGCTTGCCCTGACGCTGGCATTCAGCGCGCTGACTGCCGGATTCGCAATGGCGAGCAACGCTGCGCCCGTCAACATCTGGGTCATGCTGATCGGCTTCTACGGATTGCTGTTCCTCACGCACAAGCTTTCTGACAGCGCCTGGGGCCTGTTGTCCGTTTTCGCACTGACCGGTTTTATGGGGTATACACTGGGCCCTATCCTCGGTTACTACACTGCAACCGCCAATGGCAGCCAGCTGGTCATGACGGCCATGGGTGGCACCGCGTTCATCTTCCTGGGTCTGTCAGCCTACGCGTTAATCTCTCGTAAGGACTTCAGCTTCCTGAACGGTTTCATGATGGCAGGTTTCTTTGTAATTCTGGCCATGTTCGTAGCCAATCTGTTCCTGCAGATTCCGGCCCTGCAACTGGTCCTGTCAGGCGCCTTCATGCTGTTCTCCAGCGCCGCTATCCTGATGCAGACTGGCGCGATCATAAATGGCGGTGAGCGCAATTACATTCTGGCTACCGTTACCCTTTACGTTTCGCTGTACAACATCTTCATCAGTCTGCTGAATCTGCTGACAGCATTCGGCGGCGAAGAGTAAGGCACTCTTGACATACGGCTGCCAGTGCTTACACCCATCGGCAGCCTGCAAGCTCAACCTCAATAGTCTTTTGCTAACTCAATAGCCCCGGTTTCCCCGGGGCTTTTTGTTACTGGGTGGTAATCGTGCATAATACGCAGCTATCAATTACAGCCAGCCAGCACACAACTGAGAAACCGCTGTGAAAATCAGTCTGCTTATCATGTCCGCACCGGGCGAGAATCAATCCAACCAGTCCGCCTTGAGCTTCGCACGTGCAGCTCTTGATGCAGGACACGAAATTTACCGGCTGTTTTTCTACGAACAGGGTGTCGGTACTGGCACAAATCTCGCCGTTGTCCCGCAGGATGAATACGATCTCAGAGCAGCATGGCAGGAACTGATCCAGCAGCACGATCTGGACGCTGTGGTCTGTGTGGCATCAGCGCTGAAACGCGGGCTACTCAACGAAGAGGAAGCTGAACGCTACGAAAGGCCTGCCGCCAATCTGGCAAAAGGTTTCAACATTTCCGGCCTGGGGCAATGGGTGGATGCCTGTATAAACTCCGATCGGCTGGTCAGCTTTTAAAGGTCAGGGATCAAACCAGCCATGAGCAAAACACGCACTATAACCCTGCTGATCCAGCAAGCACCATACGGTAGCAGCAAACCCAAAGCTGCTCTGGACATGGCCTTGTCCGCCGCAGTTTTCGAGCAAAATGTGCAACTGATTTTCATGTCAGATGGCATATTTCAGCTGCTTCCGGACCAGCAACCCGCTGACATTCTGGCCAAAAACACCTCTGCCGCACTAACTGCGCTGCCGCTTTATGGCATCGAATCAGTCTATGTTGATGCGGCATCCCTGCAACATCGTAATCTGTCTCTCGAAGGCCTGGCTATAGATGCCGAATCTGTTTCGACTGAGCAGCTGGCCACGCTGATTCACGAATCGGATGTCCTGGTCGCATTATGAGCACCCTGCATATCATCAACCAGTCGCCTTTCTCCGGTAAATCACTGGAACAATGCCTGTCTGTCTGTCGCGATGGCGACAGCATCCTTTTTACTCAGGACGGCGTTTTAGTGCTTCAGAATCAGCAGGCTCTGGCCGTGCTGAAAGTGGCGTATTACGTGCTGGCAGAAGACGCGAAGGCTCGTGGCCTGGAGCAGGCCCTGTCAACGTCTGGCGCAAAGGCCGCAGGCTACGACGACTTCGTGACACTGGTCTGCAGCCACCAGAATTCGGTCACCTGGTCCTGACATGAAGGCACTATCCCTGCCTGATGGCCGCCGTATACCGCTGGACAAGGACGGCTACCTGCGCTCTCTGGATGACTGGAGCATCGAGGTAGCCGGCACGCTGGCAAACAACGAAAACATCTCGCTGACAGACGCACACTGGGAAATCATCCACCTGGTCCAGCAGTTCTACGAAGAAACCGGCCTGGCCCCTGCCACTCGCGCGCTGGTCCGCCTGGTGGCACAACGCGCTGGCCCTGACAAAGGGCGCAGTATCTATTTGATGAAGCTGTTTGGAGGCAAGCCGGCATTGACTGTCAGCAAACTGGCTGGACTGCCCCGCCCTGCAAATTGTTTCTAGACAGCATTCGACTTTGGCTTTCTGCTATGATTTGGCTTCAGGCGAGACTGAATGAAAAATCTCGGCGCCTGACCGACCTCCAAACTGCGAGTTGAATAACAACCATGACCTATGCCAACAGCGTTCTGGCCGTCAATGACGACCTCCCCATCCGAACAAACCGCCCGGTCCACAGTGGCAAGGTACGCTCTGTGTACTGGCTTACCGCCGAGGACAGCGCAAGACTGATCCGCGAGCGCGACTACCCGGTTCGGGCTGATGCGCCGCTGGCCGTGATGGTGATCAGTGATCGGCTGTCTGCATTCGATTGCATCTGGCACGCGGAAGATGGACTGAATGGCGTACCGGGCAAGGGTGCAGCGTTAAATGCCATCGCCAGTCACTGGTTCAGCCTGTTTCGTAATGAAGGGCTGGCAGACTCGCATATTGTGGATATTCCCCACCCCTTTGTATGGATCGTACAGCAGGCACAACCGGTCAGGATCGAAGCCATCTGCCGACAATACATCACCGGCTCAATGTGGCGGGCCTACGCCAACGGTGAGCGCGATTTCTGTGGCAATCAGCTGCCAGAAGGACTGCAAAAGAACCAGCGTCTGCCAGAGCTGCTGATTACGCCTTCCACCAAAGGCATATTGAAGGGCATTCCTGGGGTCCCGGAAGCCGACGATGTAAACATTTCACGTCAGGATATTCAGGACAACTACGCTGCCTTCGGCTTTAAGACGCAAGACGACATTGCGCTTTACGAAAAGCTGTTGGCCGAGGGCTTTGCTGCAATAAGCGAAGAACTCTCCTCTATCGACCAGATATTTGTCGATACCAAATTTGAATTCGGTTACGTCACGGATCGCCATGGCCAGCAGCGGCTTATTTACATGGACGAAGTAGGCACACCCGACTCCTCACGGATATGGAATGGTGAGGACTTTCGGCAGGGACAGATTGTCGAGCAATCCAAGGAAGCATTCCGTCAGTTCCTGCTGAATCACTTTCCAGACCCCGATATCCTGCTTAACAAGAACCGCATGGATGAGCGCCTTGCTCTGGCACGCGACAACGCCCTGCCACAACAGGCTCTGCTGGACGTGTCACGCACGTACATCAAAATGGCAGAAAAAATCACCGGCCAACACGTTTACGTCCCGGACAATCCAAAAGCGGAAATCATCAACATTCTTCGCGATCACTACCACCTCATAGACTGAATGAGCGTTCCGGTTACACGTCGCACAATTCTTCGGCGCGCCTGGCCAGTCATGCTGGCCAACGCGTCAGTTCCGCTACTGGGACTATCTGACACCGCAGTCATCGGAAACTTTGGTTCACTTGAGGCACTTGGCGCCATTGCATTTGGCGCAATCGTTTTCAGTTTTGCCTATTGGAGCTTCGGTTTTCTGCGGATGGGCACAACCGGCTTCGTGGCGCAGGCCCTTGGTGCCAGAAACGCATTGGAAATACGTGCAGCTCTGTGGCGAGCCGTCTTTCTCGGAACAATAATTGGCTGTCTGTTAATTATCCTGCAATACCCTCTAAGTAGCATTTCGATCTCTCTTCTCCAGGGAAGTGTCGCTGTAGAGACACTGACACATGACTACATCCACATGCGAATCTGGGGCGCTCCGGCCGCACTGGCACTGTTTGCCCTGATGGGGTGCCTGATTGGACTCGGAAAAAGCAAAACGCTGCTGTTTGTGCAGATCTTGATGAACGGATTAAATGTGATACTGGACATCCTGTTCGCCGGGGTTTTGCAAATGGGCGTTGTTGGCATTGCACTGGGCACATTGATCGCCGAGTGGATTACCCTGAGTGTTGCGCTGATCGTAGTGATCAGAGCACTGCCGGATCGCAATAAATTTCCCCTGCTGCCCTGGGAAAAACTGAAGGATTTAAAATCCCTTCGACAAACTTTAAGTGTCAATCGTGACATCATGATCAGGACGATTCTGATGGTGGCCAGCTTTGCCTGGTTCGTCAGACAAAGTGCACAGTTTGGTGATGATGTATTGGCGGCAAACCATATTCTGTTGCAACTAATCTCTTTTTCAGCGTTTTTCCTCGATGCCTATGCCTATATTGCAGAAGCCCTGGTCGGTGAAGCAATGGGAGCTGGCGATCTGCAGAACTTTGATCAGGCAATGTGGCGCAGTACCGAACTGGCAGCTGGCAGCAGCGTGCTTCTTGCCGCCATCATCTGGTTTGCCGGAGATTTTTTTGTGGCGCTGTTGAACCAGCATGACGCTGTAAGGCTGGCAGCCAGTGAGGGGCTACCGCTGGCCGCGCTTTATGTCGCGCTGGCGTTTGCGGCGTTCCAGCTGGACGGCATATTCATCGGCACAACCCAGACGCGTCAGATGCGCAATGCCTCGATCATGTCCGTAGCGGTGTTTCTAGGCGCCAGTCTGGTGTTGACGCAGGCCTACCAGGTGACCGGCCTGTGGGCAGCGTTTGTGATATACGTCTTTGCCCGCGCTGTGACACTGGCTGCATACCTGCCGGCGCTGCGGCTCAAGCTCAGTCAGAGCCAAACCACGCCAGTTGATTCTGCAGGCGAACCACCTGGCCAATGATGATGATGGCAGGCGCCCTGACCTCGGCTGCCGCCACCTTGTCTGCGATACTGGTCAGTGTCCCCTTGACCACACGCTGCTGAGGCAACGTGCCCTGCTCTACCACAGCTACTGGCATATCAGTGCTCATGCCATGACTCAGCAACTGTTCACAGATTAGCGGCAGTGTCAGCAGGCCCATGTAGATCACAAGCGTCTGCTGCTCTGCCGCCAGCGCCTGCCAGTCGAGATCCGGTTTATCGTTTTTCAGGTGCCCTGTGACAAACCGCACCGACTGGGAAAAATCACGATGTGTCAGCGGAATACCCGCGTAGGCGGAGCAACCTGAAGCAGCGGTGATACCCGGCACCACCTGGAATGGAATGCCCGCTTCAGTCAGTCTGTCAATTTCCTCACCACCTCGCCCGAAAATGAAGGGATCACCGCCTTTCAGGCGCAGTACCTTCTTGCCCTCACTCGCCAGACGCACCAGCAGATCATTGATCTCTTCCTGCGGAACGGGGTGATGCTTGGCCTCCTTGCCAACAAATACGCGTTCGGCATCGGGTCGGACGCGCTTCATGATCTCGGGTGACACCAGCCGGTCAAACAGCACCACATCTGCCGCATACATCAAGCGCAGAGCCTTCAGTGTAAGCAGATCCGGATCACCCGGACCTGCACCAACCAGATACACTTCGCCGGTCTGAGCCTCGTCGAATCCCTGCTTCAGAGCGTACTCAAACAGCTCAATAGCCTCGTCGTCCCGGCCCTGCAGTACTTTGTCGGGCAAAATACCACTCAGCAGTGATTCCCAGAAGCGCGTGCGGTCAGAGAAGCTTTCGAATCGCTCTTTTACGCTAGAACGCCAGCCACCAAGCATGGCAGCCAGTCTACCGTAGGCGGCAGGCAACAGAATCTCTATCTGTTCCTTGATGCGTCGGGTTAGCACGGGTGAACTGCCACCTGTAGAAATCGCAATGACCACCGGTGAGCGGTCCACGATGGCGGGCACAATAAAACTGCAAAGCTCCGGCTGATCGACAACATTCACAGGAAGACGACGCTGCCTGGCAAGTTCCGAAACTCTGATGTTGACCGCCGGATCATCGGTGGCGGCTATGACCAGATCGACCTCTTCAAGATCCCCATCCTGAAATGGCCGCTCATGCAGCTCAAGCTCCGTTTGCGCAGCGAGTGCGCGCACGTCATCACTTATCCAGGGGGCGACGACGACAAGATGCGCGCCACAGCGACTCAATAATGCCGCTTTGCGGCTGGCCACCTCACCGGCGCCAACCAGCAGGCAGCGACGGTGAGTGACGTTCATGAACAGCGGCAGGTAATCCATTACTTAAAGCGTCTCAACGCCTCCCATATAGGGCACCAGCACCGATGGCAGTTTGATGCTGCCGTCCGCCTGCTGATAATTCTCCAGGATGGCTACCAGAGTCCGTCCGATCGCCAGGCCGGATCCATTCAGTGTGTGCAGCAGCTCTGGCTTGCCGGTTTCCGGATTGCGCCAGCGCGCCTGCATGCGACGTGCCTGATAGTCCTCGAAGTTACTGCAGGAAGATATCTCCCGATAACAATCCTGCGAAGGCAGCCATACTTCAAGGTCTATGGTACGTGCAGCGCTGGCGCCCATGTCACCACCACACAGCTGCATGGCCCGGTAAGGCAGTTCGAGCAGCTGCAGAATGCGCTCTGCATGCCCTGTAAGTTCTTCAAGCGCGCGATCAGACTGATCCGGCCGCACCATCTGTACCAGCTCCACTTTTTCGAACTGGTGCTGGCGGATCATGCCCCGTGTATCCCGACCATAACTGCCGGCTTCACTGCGGAAACAGGGCGTGTGACAGACATAACGAACCGGCAGCTGTTCGGCAGCTACAATCTCGCCGCGCACCAGATTGGTAACAGGCACTTCAGCAGTCGGGATCAGGTAATAGTTCTGCTCGCCATCCAGATGGAACAGATCTTCGGCAAATTTGGGCAGCTGGCCAGTGCCGGTCAACGAGTCCGTGTTGACGATGTAGGGAACGTACACTTCCTCGTAACCGTGCTGCAGTGTGTGCTGGTCGAGCATGAACTGGATCAGCGCCCGATGCAGGCGCGCCATGTTGCCGCGCATTACAACAAAACGAGAGCCGGTCAGCTTGGTCGCTGCAGCAAAATCCATGGCCAGGCCGTGCCTGGCGTCATGTTCGCCCAGGTCAACATGATCCCTGGGTTTGAAGTCGAATGCGCGTGGCGTGCCCCAGCGTCGAATCTCGACGTTATCCTGTTCATCACGACCGGCCGGCACGTCGTCCTGCGGCAGGTTTGGCAGCGCAATCCAGGCTGCATTGAACGCCTCCTGTACCTCTGCCAGCGCTTTTTTGGCCTGATCCAGCTTATCCCCAAGATCACTGACCTGAGCCAGCAGCGGCGCAACATCCTCGCCTGCCGCCTTGGCCTTGCCAATCAGCTTGGCACTCTGGTTGCGCTCGTTCTGCAGCTGCTCGGTTTCCAGTTGCAGCGCCTTGCGCTGGTTGTCCATCTCCAGCAATGCTGGCAGGTCAACCGTCACGCCGCGCTTGGCCAGACCGGCCTTCAGTTGTTCCGGGTTATTGCGCAGTAATCTAGGGTCTAACATGAAACAATTGTCCTTGATAAATTAGCGTTCGAGTACAGGCGTACCGCGTCAGGGGCGTGATTTTACGTCAGCAGGCGCATCAAGGCTATGCCGAGCCATGCCATCAATACACACAGCACCACGCTCATGAACGTGTAGGCCACTGCCTGGGCCAGTTGGCCCTGCTCTATCAACAATACTGTATCCAGCGAAAATGTTGAAAAGGTCGTGAAGGCTCCCAGCAAACCAACTACCCAGAGCCCCCTGACTGTCTCGGATACGGCGAGCTTCTCAGCGAACAATACGTACAGCACGCCAATCAATGCCGACCCTAGTACATTCACGGCCAGTGTGCCCCACGGCAGGCTGTGGCCAATCGGTCCCAGAGAAGCCGTGGCCCGCGTGACCCACTGCATAAGTGCGTAGCGACCAACGGCACCAAAAGCACCGCCAAGAGCGATTACCAGCCACAGGTTCATTTACGCCCTCCTGAGGAAGCACGTCCCTGCTTTGCATAACGCTGCGTTGGGCTGGCTGCATCAAGGGTGCGCAGATGTGCCAGTTTCTCCGCAATTTTAAGCTCCAGGCCGTTGCTGCCCGGCTGGTAGTACTGTCTGTCCTTCAGTGGCTCTGGAAAATAGTTCTCGCCCGCGGCATAACTGCCAGGCTCATCGTGAGCATAGCGATACTCAGCACCATACTGCATATCCTTCATCAGACGAGTTGGTGCGTTACGCAGGTGCTCAGGCACCTCATAGGACGGTTGTGCGGCTATATCGGCCTGAACGTCATTAAACGCCATGTAAACCGCGTTACTCTTGGGTGCCGCTGCCAGGTAGATAACTGCCTGAGCCAGCACCAGTTCTCCCTCCGGGCTGCCCAGCCGGGTTTGCGCATCCCAGGCATTCATGGCCAGTTGCAGCGCCCTGGGGTCGGCATTGCCTATGTCCTCACTGGCCATGCGAACCAGCCGGCGGGCCACATAGACCGGATCACAGCCGCCGTCGAGCATCCGCACCATCCAGTAGAGTGCCGCATCCGGTGATGAACCTCGCACGGCTTTGTGAAGGGCTGAAATCTGCTCGTAGAACACATCACCACCCTTGTCAAAGCGGCGGCTGAATCCCTGCAGCACCTGGTCCAGAATGGAATCATCTACAGTGCCACCATCCTCAACCAGATCAGAAGCAATCTCCAGCAGATTCAGGGCTCGCCGCGCATCGCCGTCGGCTGTTGCGGCCAGTCGGGACATCGCTGCTTCATCCAGTTGCAGCGCGCGCCGGCCCAGCCCCCTGTCAGCGTCGGCGAGTGCCGCAGCCAGCACCTGCAGCAACTCTTCATCACTCAGGCTTTTCAGCACATAGGTGCGGGCTCTGGACAACAGGGCGTTGTTCAGCTCAAACGACGGGTTTTCAGTGGTAGCACCAACAAATATCAGTGTGCCATCTTCGATGTGCGGCAAAAACGCATCCTGCTGGCTCTTGTTGAATCTGTGCACCTCATCAACGAACAGCAGGGTTGCGCGGCCATGTTGCTGCCGTCTGACACGTGCCCTGTCGACGGCGGCGCGGATGTCCTTTACTCCAGACAGCACGGCCGACAGACTTTCGAAAGCAGCATCCGCACGCTGTGCAATCAGACGGGCCAGCGTGGTCTTGCCGGTTCCGGGAGGGCCCCAGAAAATCATGGAGTGCAGAGCACCGCGTTCTAGCGCCTGCCGCAGCGGCTTGCCTGCCCCCATGATGTGACTCTGGCCTATGTATTCTTCCAGTGTGCGCGGCCGCATGCGAGCTGCCAGGGGCTGCGAGGCAAGTGATGTGTCTTCAAGCTCGTCAAGATCAGCTTGCATCTGAGTTCACTTCAGGGGGCCGGGGCGGTTTGACTGCGATTGTCGATGACGTCAAGAAATTCATCGTCTGGCACCGGAAAAACAAACTGATCGGACGCCAGAGACAGGTTGACCTGGCGATTGTAGAACTCCCACAAGGTGCGCTGTCCATTGGTACTGACAAGGAGAATCGAGGCGGGTTCGCGGTTTTCGAAATACAGGGTGACGCGTTCGTAGAGGCTGGACGGATCAAGCGGTGTCAGATAAAACTCTGCGCTCCCGGGCTGTCCCTCGATAGCCACAGCTTCGATTGCGTAGGATTCAGCAACGGCATTTATCTGACCGCCCAGCAGCTGGGCAGCGAGCTCTGACTGATCGGTCTGCCAGTCATCAATGGTCAACTGCAGCAGATCGGGCTGGTAATTCCAGAGAGATTCACCGTCGGTGACAATCAACTCCGGAAACGGCTCCAGCGTCTCCCAGTAAAATCCGTCTGGCCGCTTGAGCATAAACAGAATCTGACTTTCTTCCAGCACACTGCCACTGGACTCCATCACCAGTTGCCGGACGTCAGCACGAAACGTGCTCAGATCAGACAGCATGGTCTGCAGCAAGGCGGTATCGTCAGCCGCGGCCATTGATGAGCTAGACTCATCTGCAGACTGCGAGCTCGCGGCAGGCAGTGCGATCAGGCAGCTGACCAGCAGGACAGGAACAAATTTAGAGAACTTCATCATTGAATCGCTCACAGGGCCAGGGCTATCAGCCTGGCCGGTAATCCTGTTTATCGGGGTGGCGGCGGAGCAAGTACTTCACGACTACCATTGGCGCCCATTTCCGACACTACACCGGCTGCTTCCATCGCCTCGATCATCCGGGCGGCGCGGTTGTAACCAATTCGCAACTTACGCTGCACTGCCGATATAGACGCTTTGCGGGACTCGGTCACAAACGCTACGGCTTCATCATACAGCGCATCATCTTCTTCGCCGCCTTCGCCGCTGCCGCCACCCATACCCATATTCATTTCACGGTCTTCGACACCCTGGGTGATCTCTTCGATATAGACCGGCTCGCCACGCTGTTTCCAGTCAGCCACTACACGGTGTACTTCTTCATCACTGACAAAGGCGCCGTGCACGCGTTTGGCCAGGCCACCACCGGGAGGCAGAAACAGCATGTCGCCGTTGCCCAGCAACTGTTCAGCGCCGCCTTCACCCAGAATCGTGCGGGAGTCCACTTTGGACTGCACCATAAATGACAGTCGGGTCGGGATATTGGCCTTGATCAGACCAGTTAACACGTCCACGGAGGGCCGCTGTGTGGCAAGGATGAGGTGAATACCGGCTGCCCTTGCCTTCTGCGCGATGCGTGCGATCAACTCTTCAACTTTCTTGCCAACTACCATCATCATGTCAGCAAGTTCGTCGACAATCACCACTATATTAGGCAACGGTTCAAGGGGTGGTGCTTCCTGGTCATCCTGCAGCGCCATTGGATCGGGTTTCCAGATAGGGTCTATGATAGGCTCACCCGCTTTAATCGCATCCTGGACTTTTTTGTTGTAGCCCGCCAGATTCCGCACGCCCAGTGCAGACATCAATTTGTAGCGTCGCTCCATTTCGGCTACCGACCAGCGCAGCGCATTCGCGGCATCCTTCATGTCGGTTACAACTGGTGTCAGCAGGTGAGGAATCCCGTCATACACGGACAGTTCAAGCATCTTGGGGTCGATCATGATCATCCGGACATGTTCCGGTGTCGACTTGTAAAGCAGGCTGAGGATCATGGCGTTGATGCCCACCGACTTGCCTGAGCCTGTGGTACCTGCCACCAGCAGGTGCGGCATCTTGGCAAGGTCTACGATGACCGGTTTGCCAACAATATCGTGCCCCAGCGCCATACTCAGCGCGGACTGCGCCTTGTCGAACTCCGGCGACGCCAGCACCTGGCTCAGCAGGATCATTTCGCGCTGTTCATTGGGGATCTCTATCCCGATGACAGTCTTGCCTGGAATAACCTCGACCACACGCACGCTAATGACGGCCAGGGACCGCGCCAGATCCTTGCCCA
This sequence comes from Pseudohongiella sp. O18, assembly GCF_021729085.1. Taxonomy (GTDB): domain Bacteria; phylum Pseudomonadota; class Gammaproteobacteria; order Pseudomonadales; family Pseudohongiellaceae; genus Pseudohongiella. The sequence goes on from NZ_JAJSAR010000002.1 coordinate 856,183, forward strand.
GGCTGGTGATGCGACTGGCCTTAACACCAGGGGCTGGCTGCACTTCGAAACGGGTAATCACCGGTCCCGGATGCACCGACGTAACTTCGATATCAATGCCAAAGTCCTGCAATTTCAACTCCAGCAGTTTTGACATCGCTTCGAGCGATTCGGTGGAATAACCCTTTTTGCCGGCATTGCGGTTTTCGTCAAGCAGACCGATTGCCGGCAGCTCACCCGGGTTGCTGCCGGTAAACAGCGTGCCCTGGCGTTCCTTCTCGACCCGCTTGCTGCGTGGCGGCTGTGCACTGATCACCGGTTCAATCTTGGGCGGCGTGCGCACTTTCTCTTTCTCGATACGCACATCCAGAGCCTTGCGGCGCCGTTCTACTGCCTGTTTTACTTTACCAGCTTCTGCGCGCTTTTCCTGCCAGTCAGCAAACTGCTCTCGTGCCCGGGCAACCCCATGAATCGTCCAGTAACCAATAGCATCCACAACTGAAAGCCAGGAAATCTCAAAGGTCACCGTCAGACCAAACAGGAAGATTGCCAGGTACACCAGAGTACTGCCAAGCATGGCCAGCACTGGAATGCTGGCATCCGCCATTGCTGCGCCAATCAGACCGCCTGCAGGCCAGGTGCTGCCAGTAGGAATACTGAAGTGCAGCGTAGCCAGAGTGCAGGCGCCAATGATCAGCAGCACAATACCGGCTACCTTTATGGATACAACGCCCCATGAGAACGCCTGGTCCGCATCGGACTTTCGGAACAGCCTGTAAACCTTGAAGCCCAGGGCAAATGGCAGGACATATGCGAAGTAACCCAGCATGTGCAGCAAAATGTCGGCCAGCCAGGCGCCCATATTGCCGACCGCATTCTGTACCGGCTCACCGGTGCCCGTGGTGGTAAATCCGGGATCATCCGGAGAGTAACTGAGCAGCGCAATCAACAAAAACAGGCCCAGCAGAAAAGCCGCAATGAGGGTCCCCTCGCGGGCTATACGTTGTGACAGGCTGGCCATCCCGTCGTCCTTGGCGGTCTTTTGTTTGGACATATTTTTAAAACTTTTCAGAAACCTGCAGAATCAATTTAATTCATTTTCCAGAATTATACGGAGCAAGACAAGCATTATTCCAGTTCGAGAAAAACCCACTGCCATATTGGGCGCAGCATAGCACACTCAAACCCTTGATAATCGCTATGCCAGTCTCCATAGATGTATAATCGCAAGCTTTTCCAAAAACCATGCAGGAACTCCACATTATGACCGACAAGCAGCATCATCGCCTGATCATCCTGGGCTCCGGACCCGCTGGATATACCGCAGCCGTTTACGCCGCACGCGCCAACCTCTCTCCCCTGGTGATCACTGGCATGGTTCAGGGTGGTCAATTGACCACTACCACGGATGTCGACAACTGGCCTGGGGATGTGGAAGGCCTGCAGGGACCTGCTCTGATGGAACGTATGCAGCGCCATGCTGAGCGCTTCAACACACAGATCGTGTTTGATCACATCAACAAGGCTGACCTGAAGCAGCGCCCGTTTACCCTGCATGGTGACAATGGCATCTACACCTGTGACGCACTGATCATCGCAACGGGTGCATCTGCCCAGTATCTGGGCCTTGAATCAGAGACCGCGTTTATGGGCAAGGGTGTCAGCGCCTGCGCCACCTGTGATGGCTTCTTTTATCGCAACAAGCCTGTCGCGGTTATTGGCGGCGGTAACACGGCCGTTGAGGAGGCGCTTTACCTGTCCAATATCGCCTCTCACGTGACACTGGTCCACCGCCGTGACAGCCTGAGAGCAGAAAAGATCCTGCAGGACAAACTGTTTGCCAAGGCCAAAGAAGGCAAAGTCACCCTGCTCTGGGATCATGTGCTTGATGAAGTTCTCGGGGATGAGATGGGTGTGACCGGAATCCGGGTAAACAGCACCAAGGGCGAAGCTAGCCAGGAGCTGACGGTTGATGGCGTTTTCATCGCGATTGGCCACAAGCCAAACTCGGACATTTTTGTTGATCAACTGGACATGAAAGACGGTTATCTCACCATTCACAGCGGCACCGAGGGCAATGCCACCCAAACCAGTATTCCGGGTGTTTTTGCTGCCGGCGACATCGCTGACCACGTTTACCGTCAGGCGATCACATCTGCCGGTTTTGGCTGCATGGCGGCGCTGGACGCCGAAAAGTTCCTGGATCAGTGATTCATGGGGCAGCTGACACGGCTGCACGCCGACAACCTCCACTTTCCTCCAGCCGACAACGCGCTGGAGGATCCGCCAGGCCTGCTGGCAGTGGGTGGAGATCTGCGGCCCGAGCGGCTGCTGGCGGCCTATCGACAGGGCATATTCCCGTGGTTTGATGACAGCAGCCCTATCCTGTGGTGGTCGCCCGACCCCCGAATGGTGCTCAACCCAGCCGATGTCCACTGCTCTCGCAGCCTCGGTAAACTGATACGACGCGGACTTTACCGTGTCACCATGGACAGTGCGTTTGATCAGGTCATACAACAGTGCGCGGCGCACCGGGATGGTCAGCCCGGCACCTGGATCACCGAAGACATGCAACAGGCGTATATCAAGCTGTACCACCTGGGCTATGCCCATTCGGTTGAGGTCTGGCAAGAACAAACCCTGGTTGGCGGGCTTTATGGCATCAGCCTGGGACGGATGTTTTTTGGAGAATCCATGTTCAGCCGGCAGCCCAATACATCCAAGCTGGCGTTTGTGGCGCTGTGTCGGCAGCTGCAACAATGGTCATTCACACTGATTGACTGCCAGCTGCCCACCGATCACCTGGCCAGCCTCGGGGCCGCCCCCATGAGCAGGCAGAGGTTTCTTGCGCTGTTGGCCGAAAATCGCGTTGAAGACAATCAGTATAAGCACTGGCTATTTGATGACAATTGCCTTGTCGCTTGACTTAACTTTGAGTCGAACCCGGACGAGGCTTTGCCAACGACAAAAAATTCAGGCAAAATGCGCGCTTACTTCAAGCAGTGAGAATTTCTTTTAGATGGCTAAAGAAGACCAGATTGAAATGGAAGGCGAAGTGGTAGACACCCTTCCGAACACCATGTTCCGCGTCAAACTCGAAAACGGCCACATCGTGACCGCCCATATTTCGGGCAAAATGCGCAAAAATTACATTCGCATCCTGACCGGCGACATGGTCAAGGTAGAGTTGACACCCTACGACCTGACCAAGGGTCGCATCACCTACCGCGCTCGTTAATTAACGAGCGCTCAGGCCTGCATGCGGCTAACTGTCTGCCGAGCTTAATGCCCGGCTTTCCGACTTCTTGCCGCGCCGATTGATATCCAGCTCCACCTCATCATTAACGATGGACACGGTGACTTCGCCGCCCTCGGCCAGCTTGCCAAACAGGATCTCTTCGGCCAGCGCTTTCTTCAGCTTCTCCTGGATCAAGCGAGCCATTGGACGTGCCCCCATCTGCGGGCTGTAGCCATGGACTGCAAACCAGTCGCGGGCGCTGTCATCAACACTCAGCGTGACCTTCTTGCTGTCCAGCTGTACCTGCAGCTCCACCAGGAACTTGTCGACCACAGTGCGGATTGTCTCAGGCTGCAATGGGCCAAACTGAACAACGGCATCCAGACGGTTGCGGAACTCTGGTGTAAAGCTGCGTTTGATGACTTCCATGCCATCGCTGCTGTGATCCTGAGCCGTGAACCCGATGGATGGTCGTGACATTTCCTGGGCTCCCGCATTGGTGGTCATGATCAGGATGACATTACGGAAATCGGCCTTGCGCCCATTGTTGTCCGTCAAGGTACCGTGGTCCATCACCTGCAGCAGGATGTTAAAGACATCCGGGTGCGCCTTCTCGATCTCATCCAGCAACAGCACACAGTGCGGATGCTTGGTCACTGCCTCGGTCAGCAGTCCGCCCTGATCAAAACCGACGTATCCGGGGGGCGCACCGATCAGGCGCGACACGGTGTGTCGCTCCATGTATTCGGACATATCGAAACGCAACAACTCAATCCCCATAATTCGCGCCAGCTGACGGCTGACTTCGGTCTTACCAACACCAGTAGGACCGGCAAACAGATAGGAGCCGATCGGCTTGTCCGGCGTGTTGAGACCGGCGCGCGACAGCTTGATAGCCGTTGCCAGTGATTCAATGGCCTCATCCTGACCAAATACCACCATCTTCAGGTTGGCTTCCAGACCACGCAGGGCTTCAACATCAGAGGATGTCACGTGCTGCGGCGGGATACGCGCAATTGACGCAACAACACGCTCCATGTCGGGTGCCTGTATCAGCTTCTTGCGTTTGCTATCAGGCTGCAGACGCTGCCAGGCGCCCGCCTCGTCAATTACATCGATTGCCTTGTCTGGCATATAGCGGTCATTGATGTAGCGTCCTGCAAGCTCTGAGGCCGCACGCAGCGCGTTATCGCTGTAGCGAAGATCATGGTGTGCCTCAAAGCGCGACTTAAGGCCTTTGAGAATCTTGTAGGTCGTTTCCACATCCGGTTCTTCGATATCGATTTTCTGAAACCGCCGTGACAGCGCCCTGTCTTTGTCAAAGATGCCACGGTATTCCTGATAGGTAGTCGAACCCACGCAGCGTAAGTCACCCGACGTCAGGATGGGTTTCAGCAGATTGGAGGCGTCCATGACACCGCCCGAAGCCGCGCCGGCACCGATGATGGTATGAATTTCATCAATAAAAAGAACGGATTCCGGCTGTTTCTTCAACTCAGCCAGCAGTGTCTTGAAGCGTTTTTCAAAATCACCACGGTACTTGGTGCCAGCCAGCAATGCACCCATATCCAGCGAATAGATCACATGCCCCTTGAGGACATCCGGCACCTGGTCTTCGACCACCATACGGGCCAGACCTTCAACTACTGCCGTTTTACCGACACCGGATTCGCCCACCAACAGTGGATTGTTCTTGCGTCGTCGACACAATATCTGAATCAGGCGCAGTACTTCTTTGTCGCGGCCAATCAGCGGATCAATGCGACCCTGTCGGGCCAGCTCATTGAGGTTGGTGGCATAGTTTTCCAGTGCACTGGCGGAACCGCTGCCCTCTTCTTCAGTGCCTTCCTGCTCTGATTTTTCGGGATCTGGCGAGTCACCCTGCTGCTTGCTGATACCGTGACTGATGTAGTTGACCACATCAAGGCGGGCGATTTCCTGCTGACTCAGCAGGTACACCGCCTGGCTCTCCTGTTCGCTAAAGATGGCAACCAGCACATTGCCGCCGCTGACTTCCTGGCGGCCGGAGGACTGCACGTGGAAGACGGCACGCTGCAGCACACGCTGGAATCCGAGTGTCGGCTGAGTGTCACGCTCCTCGTCATGCTCGGCAAGAACCGGCGTGGTAGCTTCAATATAGTCCACCAGGCCAGCACGCAGACGGGAAATATCCGCTCCGCAATGCAGCAGCACATCAATCGCCAGATCATTGTCCAGCAATGACAACAGCAGGTGTTCTACGGTCATGTATTCGTGACGTTTGCTGCGCGCATTCGCAAACGCGGCATTCAAGGTCGCTTCCAGATCACGGCTGAGCATGATGTCTTCCTCCCCTACTGATCAACTTCAACGTGGCAAAGCAATGGTTGCTGGTTCTCGCGCGAAAACTCATTGACCTGCTGAGCCTTGGTTTCGGCGACATCGCGACTGTAAACGCCACAGACGGCCTTCCCCTCGGTGTGGACCTTCAACATGATCTGGGTCGCCTTTTCCACCGGCATCTGAAAGAACTCTACCAGCACCCCCACCACAAATTCCATGGGTGTGTAGTCGTCGTTCATAAGTAAAACTTTGTATAACGGTGGCTTGGCGAGTTTGGGCTTGTCAGCCGCCGTCGCCAGCCCGCGATCCGAGTGCTGATCGGGTTTCTGGCCGTCTGGCGACTGAGCGAAAATACTGCGCATGTTGTGCTGTTTCTCTCTATCTGATTTCTGGCTGATCGCCTGTGATTGCCAACAAAGATGCTATTTGCAAAGATCGACGCAGGCGCACATTTATTTCAGAGCCACATTATCACACGCCACTTCAGTCTACTTCCATATTACAGACTGTTGCAATTAGACAAAAATGATGAATAATAAAGCCTTGCAGGGACGACTTACATACGTTAAGGATTAACACTCAGGTCATACCTGGCGTGTAACACAATTAAAATTAGAACTATACGTGCAATGGAGTATTACGATGGCAATGGGGCAAGTTAAATGGTTCAACAACGCTAAAGGTTTTGGTTTTATTCTTCCAGACGACGGTGGCGGTGATCTGTTCGCCCACTATTCGGCGATCGGTATGGACGGATATAAAACCCTGAAAGCAGGTCAAACCGTAACCTTTGAAACCCTGGAAGGTCCAAAGGGCCTTCACGCGACCAACATCAAACCTGTCGCACAATCACAAGCCTGACGAGTCGGCGGGAGCCGAACAGGCTCCCGCCTCAGCTCACACGCAAGCCCCTCCTCCTCGTTCTGACCATCGAATTGAGATAAAAAACTTTTTACTCACCAGTTTTGGCTATACTTGCGCGCATGCCAAATCTCATACTGTTCAACAAGCCCTTCAACGTTCTGTCCCAGTTCACTGGCGATGTGCCGGAACAGACTCTTGCTCACTATATCGACAGGCCTGGATTCTATCCGGCCGGACGACTCGATAAGGACTCGGAAGGTCTGCTATTGCTGACCGACGATGGTCAGACCCAGCATCGAATTGCTGAACCGCGCTATAAACTTGCCAAAACTTACTGGGCACAGGTAGAGGGCATTCCCGACGACAAGGCACTCATGCAGCTGCGCAATGGCATAGTGCTGAAGGACGGCCCCACTCGACCGACGCAGGCCGAACTGATCGAACCAACAGATTTGTGGCCGCGTGTGCCGCCGATACGGGTCCGCAAGCAGATACCCGACAGCTGGGTGCAGCTCACGATAACCGAAGGTCGGAACAGGCAGGTAAGGCGCATGACGGCGGCAGTGGGATATCCAACACTGCGGCTGATTCGATATCAGATCGGTGACTGGACACTGGGCAGTCTGAGTCCCGGCGAATGGCGAATGATAGAACTGCCTGAGCGCTGGTGGCGCTGAGCATTGCTGCTTCGTTCAGACTGGCTACTCGTCTGCCGGCGTATTTTCCCAGCGCGCCGCCCGCTGGTAATCCGACTGGCGTGATGCCACCCATTCGCTCTGCTCACCAAAACGCTGCTTCTTCCAGAAAGGAGCGGACGTTTTAAGATAGTCCATGATGAATTCCGCAGCCGCAAATGCGGCCTCGCGGTGCGCACTGGCTGTCAACACCAGCACAATCTGATCGTGCGGCAGCAGTTTACCGACACGATGTACCACACGCACGGCCTGCAGTGGCCAACGTGCTCTGGCCTGCTCGACAATAGCCCGCAACGCCTTCTCGGTCATGCCCGGGTAATGCTCAAGCGTCAGCGACTGCCCCGCTGCGGCCGAAGCCTGGCCATCAGCTCCTGAACCCGGTGCGACATCCCTGACCAGCCCGCTGAACATGACGACCGCACCCGGATTACCTGCATCCGCGATAATGCCCTGATATTCGTGTGCCACGTCGAAATCAGCCGTCTGCACACGCACATCGAATATTTCCTGCGCAGACATCCTAACCTCCCGTCATCGGCGGAAAGAAGGCTACCTCTTCCTGTCCGGTCAAGGTTCGCTCACGATCCACAACTTCCTGATCAACGGCAACCAGAACCTGCTGCGCATCAGTCAGCAATGCCCATGGCGCACCGCGCTCTGCCAGCCAGGCCGCCAGATCCGCAACGGTAATTACATCTGCTGGCAAATCCAGCTGCTCAGACTCGCGGCCGAGCTGCTCCCTGACACTGGCAAAGTACTGTAAGTTCAACATTAAAATTCAATCCTGTTCTTCATCTGCTGGTTCAGATCAATCTGCAATCCGCTTGAAGTCGCCTGATTTGCCGCCAGTCTTGGAAATCAGCCTTATATCGCCTATGACCATGTTTTTATCGACTGCCTTGCACATATCGTAAAGAGTCAGCGCGGCGACAGATACTGCTGTCAACGCCTCCATCTCGACCCCTGTTTTGGCATCCAGTCCGCAACGTGCTTCGATCAGCACACGATTATTGTCTGTGTCCAGATCAAAACTCACATCAACGGAATTCAACAGCAGAGGATGGCAGAGCGGGATCAGATCGGGACACTTTTTGGCAGCCATGATGCCTGCCACCCGAGCGACCGCCAGCACATCGCCCTTGGCATGTCCGCCACTGGCTATCAGCGATAGTGTCTGCGATTGCATACTGACCTCTCCGGCGGCGACCGCAACACGGTTAGTAATCGCTTTTTCACTCACATCCACCATCCGGGCGTTACCCCCGGCATCCAGATGCGTCAGTACACCTTCAGGTGCAGTCTTGCTCATGGCTCTGTCCTTGAATGTAAAACCTAACGGCCGACCATTATCCATGCTTTGCCGCTGCAATGGGAGTGTCGGGACGTCGAGCGAGCAATTTGTGGGGAAATCCGGTAAACTTGCGCCCCTTAAATTCAGTCATCCAGCACTAAAACATGAGTTTCCAACCCCACAAAACGGTGGCCGTTGTTGTTGAGCAGCCCGACTGGCTGCGCGACACCAGCGATTCCGCACCGCGGTTTCTATTTGTCGAGGAAAGCGCCGACGGCCGCGTCGTGCTCAATCAGCCAGCAGGCCATCTGGAGGCTGATGAAACGCTGCAACAGGCCGCTGTTCGTGAGGCGCTTGAGGAAACCGCGTGGCAGGTAGAGCTGACCGCCTTTATCGGACTCTATCATTACGTCGCTCCGGCCAATGGCGAATGTTATATCCGCAGCTGTTTTGCGGCCCGTGCCGTGCACCACCACAGTGAACGCGCGCTTGATGCAGACATCATCCGCACCCACTGGCTGACATTGCCGGAACTGACAGAGCGCGAATCACAGTTGCGCAGTCCACTTGTCGCCAGGGTTGTTGAAGACTATCTGGGCGGCGCACGTTATCCACTCACTCTGGTCAGTTCCTGGTAGGAGCAATTAGTGACGGTTTTCAATCCTGGCAATACACGTGTCATCGTTGGTATGTCCGGTGGTGTCGACTCTTCTGTGGCGGCGCTGCTGCTCAAGCAGCAGGGTTATCAGGTCGAAGGCCTGTTCATGAAGAACTGGGAAGAGGATGACGATACCGAGTACTGCACCGCCAAGGCCGACCTGGCTGATGCGCAGGCAGTCAGTGACCGGCTTGGCATCCATCTGCACACAGCCAATTTCTCAGCGGAATACTGGGACGGCGTGTTTGAACATTTCCTTGCCGAGTATCAGGCAGGCCGCACGCCCAACCCGGATATCCTGTGCAATCGCGAAATCAAGTTCAAGGCGTTTCTGGACTATGCAACGGAACTTGGTGCCGACTGCATCGCCACCGGGCACTATGCACGTCGCCATGACAGCAACGGCCAGACACAACTGCTCAAGGGGCTCGATGCCAACAAGGATCAGAGCTACTTTTTGTGCGCGGTCAGCGAAGCCAGTCTGGCACGCAGCCTGTTCCCGGTCGGTGAACTGGAGAAACCCAGGGTGCGTGAAATAGCAGCAGAACACGGCCTTGCCACCAGTGAGAAAAAAGACAGCACCGGTATCTGTTTTATCGGCGAACGCAAATTCAAGGATTTTCTGCAGCGCTACCTGCCAGCGCAGCCTGGACTTATCGAAACCGTGGATGGTGATGTCATCGGGGAACATCAGGGCCTGATGTACCACACTTACGGGCAGCGCCAGGGTCTGGGCATCGGTGGTCTGGCAGAATACAGCGAGGCTCCGTGGTATGTGGTCGCCAAAGACCTGGACCGGAATGTCCTGGTCGTTGCGCAGGGCAGCAAGCATCCAGCGCTTTATTCCAGCGCCCTGGATGCTGCGCAAATTAACTGGATCAATGGCTTACCGGCACCATTTCCCCTGACTTGCCATGCAAAAATCCGCTATCGCCAGGCAGATCAGGAATGTACCATTACAGCTCTGGATGGCGACCGGGTTCGAGTCACATTCGCGCAGCCACAACGTGCGGTCACGCCTGGGCAAACCATCGTGTTCTATCAGGGAGATATCTGTCTGGGAGGAGGCATCATTGAGCAGTACATCAAATGATTTTTCCGAGTGGGAGTACCGCAACATCGCTCTGGCCGTCGTGACAGAGTGTGCATTGCGCGTCAATCAGCTCGCTGTCGATGGCACCATACCTACTGACAAATTGATCGCCTGTCTGAACCCTGTTTACAAGCTAGAAGCCGGAAGCGTCGCTGAGCTGTATCCGGACATCAGCCAGTTCAGCCAGGGCATCCAGGCGCTTCAGGAAAGTTTTGACAGCGCCGGCCTGCGCAAACACGCCAACACCGTCCGCTACATGCTCGGCATGCTTGTGATTCAGCAGCATCTCAACAAGCAACCAGAAATGCAGCAGCTCCTTGGCCAGCGTATCGGCCAGCTGGCCGCGGCTGAAGGCGACGACAGCCAGCCAGCTCACGAGCAGGCATTGCAGGCAGACTGTGCCGCCCTGGCACGTCTGTATCAGGACACCATCAGCAAGCTCAGCTATCGCATCCATGTTGCCGGCAACCCGGAACACCTTCGCAATCCGGAGGTGGCCGACAGAATCCGGGCGCTGTTGCTGGCGGGAATACGTTCGGCAGTCCTCTGGCATCAACTGGGCGGACGCCGCTGGCACCTGTTCGTTTATAAAAAGCGCATACACCAGTGCCTGGCAGGTGTGCGCAGACAGCTCTTCAGCATTTCCAGACCCGATTCTGACAACGTTCACTGACGCACAAGAAGGAAACATTTGAACATGAGCATCACTACATTGACCGCCATTTCACCGGTGGACGGGCGCTATCGTGGCAAAACTGAAGCCCTGAGCAACTGTTTCAGTGAATACGCCCTCATCAAGTATCGCGTTCAGGTCGAAATTCGCTGGCTTCAGCAGCTCGCAGCCCACCCCGACATTCCTGAAGCACCAGCTCTCAGTGATGCCGCAAATGATCTGCTGAACGAAATCGTCAGCAACTTTTCGCTCAAAGACGCTGAACGTGTGAAGACCATAGAAAGCACCACCAACCATGACGTCAAGGCGGTCGAGTATTTCATCAAAGAGAAAATCGCTGATCACCCTGACCTGAAACAACAGGTCGAGTTTGTTCATTTCGCCTGTACCTCAGAAGATATCAACAACCTGTCTTACGCTTTGATGCTGCGTGACGGTCGTGATCTGGTCATGCTGCCGGCGATGCAGCAACTTATCGATCGTCTGCGCGAGCTGGCTCACGACACGGCAGCTCAGCCGATGCTGTCGCGCACGCACGGCCAGACAGCTTCCCCGACCACTGTTGGCAAAGAGCTGGCCAATGTGGTGTACCGGCTGGAGCGACAACTGCAGCAATTCGCGGACAGTCCTGTGCTCGGCAAAATCAACGGCGCCGTTGGTAACTACAATGCCCATCTGGCGGCCTACCCGAATATCGACTGGCAGGACAACGCCCAGAAATTTGTCCGTAAACTGGGTATTGAATGGAACCCCTACACAACCCAGATCGAACCACATGACTACATCGCGGAAATGTTTGCTGCCTGCTGTCGATTCAATACAATCCTGATCGATCTGGATCGCGACATCTGGGGATACATATCACTGGGTTACTTCAAACAGAAAACTGTAGCCGGTGAGATTGGTTCTTCGACCATGCCACACAAGGTCAACCCAATCGATTTTGAGAATTCAGAGGGCAACCTGGGTATCGCCAATGCCATCATGCAGCATCTGGCTGAAAAACTGCCAATCTCACGATGGCAGCGCGACCTGACAGATTCCACGGTGCTGCGCAGTGTCGGCACCGGATTCGCACACAGCCTCATTGCCTATCAGGCCACACTCAAAGGCCTGAACAAATTAAGTCTTAATCCGGGCGCGCTGGATCAGGACCTGGATCGTGCCTGGGAAGTGCTGGCTGAGCCCATCCAGACCGTCATGCGTCGATATGGTGTCGAACAGGCTTACGAGAAGCTTAAGGAACTGACCCGGGGTCAGACCATTGATCAGACAGCCATTCGCAAGTTTATCGACACGCTGGATATCCCGGAGTCTGCCCGCACGACACTGCGCGAACTGACCCCTGGCAGCTACACAGGTAACGCCACTGAGCAGGCCAAATCAATTTGAACAACGAGCAGACAGACAGCGAATCCATACTGCCGGAGAGTTTTGATCGCCGGCAGTTCCTGGCCGAGTACTGGCAGAAAAAGCCCCTGCTGATCCGCGCTGGCGCTCTGTCATTCCTGGACCCGGTCACGCCAGAAGAGCTTGCCGGACTGGCCTGCGAGCCTGGCGTCGAGTCGCGCCTGATACAGGTAAATGAATCACAGACAAAGTGGAGTATGCGCCAGGGTCCTTTTGACGATGAGGATTTTCTGTCGCTGCCGCAGTCGAACTACAGCCTGTTGGTGCAGGCAGTGGATCAGTGGGTTGACGGCGTCAGTGCCATGCTCGGTGACTTTGACTTTATCCCCGGCTGGCGGGTCGACGACATTATGGTCAGTTATGCCACTGATCAGGGTAATGTCGGGCCACATTTCGACTATTACGACGTCTTCCTGATTCAGGGCATGGGGCAGAAACGCTGGCAACTGGGGCAGCGCTGCGATGCACTGACACCGATTGACCAGTCAAGCGGCCTGCGCCTGCTGAAGGACTTCAAGGCAGTTGACGAGTACACGGTGAGTCCCGGGGACATTCTCTACATTCCCCCTGGCCTTGCGCACTATGGTGTCGCTGTTGGTCCATCGATCACCTACTCAGTTGGTTTCCGCGCCCCCTCCTGGAGCGAAATTCTCAGCGGTGTCGTTGACCAGGCACTGGACGATCTGAATGAGGACCAACGCTACACAGACCCCCAACCCAGCCTCCCCCGACACTATGGTGAGATCCCGGTAGAGGTCATCTCTGATCTGCAACAGAAACTGACCACATTACTGACTCAACCCGAGCGCATCCTCCAGTGGTTTGGACAGACCATGACAGCACCGCGCTACCCGCTGGAACCGGATGGCGACGATGATTCTGCCGCCATCACCATTGATGCCCTTCGCCACCAGCTTGAGCAGGGAATGGAGATCTACAAAGTACCTGGAGCCCGGTTCGCATACTACGCTGGCAAAGATGCCGGGAATGCCAGATCGATTGAGTTTTTTGCTGATGGTGTGAGTTATTCCTGCAATGAGAACTGCCTGCTGCTGTTGCAGACACTCAGCGCACCTGGCTATCTGATGCCATTGCCCGAATCCATCAAAAACCATGCATTTAGTGATGACAGCACCCTCCAGTTGCTCGCAGATCTGTATAATCAGGGCAGCCTGACCCTTGATTAATTCAACGATGAAAAGCGAGTGGAAAATGCCGATAAGAGTCGCTACTGGTCTATTGCGCTGGACAGGATTACTGGCAAGGCCAATAAGCATGCTGAGCGCGAGTCTGATACTGCTCGCCAGCCCCTCATGGGCGCAGGAAGGCAATTTGGCCACCATCGAAATTATTGATATTGAACACCGCAGCCCCAGCGAGATTCGCAACCAGCTGACGCCGCTGTTGCATGAGCGCGGCTATATGGGGCAAATCGACAATAAATTGATTATTGCCACTACCGCAGCGAATCTCGACATTCTGCAACAACGCATTGAGACGCTTGATGTGCCACCTCGGCGCCTGATTGTCAGCGTCGACTTTGATTATCGCGAGCCGGGCACTGCCGCTGTGACGGACAGCATTGATGAAAATACCGAAACAGCGGTAACGCCGGACCCGGCACCCGAACGTGTCCAGGCAGTTGAAGGTGAGGTTTTGACCTTCCGCTCCGCCAGCCCTGTCGATGACGCAGTTGAGGTTCCGGAAACGGATCCGGACGCTGAGCCCGGCGATGTGGGATCGAACATACAGCCACAACTGCTGATGACTGCGGAGATTGTGGAACAGCAGGCCCACATCAGTGTGGCACTTGAAAACATCGACGGTTTTAGCGGCCAGCACACACTGCAGATACCACTGGGCCAGTGGTTTGTCATGAACCCGGATGCTGAGGGCCAGCCCATACTGGCCTTGCAGGTGGATGTCCTGCCCTGATGAGAGAGCAACTGACTCGCCGGCTTCCGTATCGGAAGGACAGTGAGTATCTGATTACTGCCATCGGCGCACTGCCCGGGGCATTCTGTCTGGATAGTGGCCTCACCCGTTACCCGCAGGGTCGTTTTGACATTCTGACAGCCCTTCCCAGCGCTACTGTCAATGTCAACCGCAACACCTCTGACGGCACTACCCGCCTCTACAAACGCCATTATGGCGAAAGCGACTGGCAAGCCCTGACAGGCACAGATTGGCGGCAGCTTGTCGAGGAGCTATTGGCTGCTCACCAACCGGCAGCAGCAGACATTGAGGCTCTTGCCGGACTGCCCTTTTGTGGCGGCCTGCTGGGCGCCTTGGCCTACTCCGCGGATCAGACAACAATAAGCGGCTGGCGGGCTGATCATGACGATCCACTCGCCCAGGCCTTACTGGAGCTTCCGGAGACTCACATAGGCCTTTATGAATGGGCGGTTATTGTCGATCATGAAAAACAACAGACCACACTGTTTTTCCTCAGTCGATGCCCGAGCGCTATTCGTGACCGCATTGAGCAGTGCCTGTCTGACCTCGAGCAATCGATCAGCCGCCCGCAGTTCAGTCTGCTGCATGCCTTCACGGCAGCGAGCAGTCATCTGGACTATCAACAGGCCTTCACTCGCCTGAATCACTGGATTCAGGCCGGAGACTGTTATCAGGCCAATCTGGCCATGGGATTTCAGGCCGGTTTCCGCGGCGAGCCGCTTGGCGCCTATCTGCGGCTGAGGCAGACCAGCCAGAGTCCATTCAGCGGATTCGTGCGGACCGAAACCGCCTCGATTCTCAGCCTGTCGCCTGAACGTTTCCTTTCAGTAAATGACAGACAGGTCACAACACAGCCCATCAAGGGCACGCGCAGGCGCCATCCGAATGCCGCAGATGATGAATCGGCCCGGCTCGCGCTGCGCGACAGCGACAAGGACCAGGCAGAAAACCTGATGATTGTCGATCTGATGCGCAATGATCTGGGCAAAGTATGTGTGACTGGTTCTGTGAAAACACCTGAGCTATTTGCGGTGCACAGTTTTACCCATGTCCATCACCTGATCAGCACAGTGACCGGCGAGCTGCCAGCGGGCATCAGCCCGCTGGCGCTGCTGCAACACTGTTTCCCGGGGGGATCGATAACTGGCGCTCCCAAAATCCGCGCCATGCAGATCATATCTGAGCTGGAACAGCGACCCCGAAGCTTTTACTGCGGCTCACTGTTCTATCTTGATCACAACGGAAATTTTGACAGCAGTATCTGCATCCGGACGCTGGTTTGCGCCGACGATATGGTTTACTGCTGGGGTGGCGGCGGTGTCGTCGCCGATTCAGACTGTGATACTGAATACCAGGAGTGTCATGACAAAGTCACAGCCCTGATGCACAGCCTGGAAGCAAGAGGCGCTGACTGACACACAGCAGCGCCCGCGATGTCTGGCTCAGGCGTCAGGGAGCCAGCTGACGGTTGCTGGCCTTTAGGAACTCAGCCTGCAGATCGGCGTATTCATGCACGGCCGGAAACTGTGGAAACTCACGAATCACATTCTCCGGCGCGCGGAACAGGATGCCTGCCTCAGCCTCGGAAAGCATCGTGGTATCGTTATAGGAATCACCAGCGGCGATGACACGATAGTTCAGTGAATGAAACGCTTTGACTGACTGGCGCTTCGGATCTTTCTGACGAATGTGATAGTTGACGATCATGCCCTGCTCGTCCGTTTCCAGGCGATGACAGAATAAGGTCGGAAAACCCAGTTGACGCATCAGCGGTTGTGCAAACTCGTAGTAAGTATCAGACAGGATGACAAGCTGGAAGCGTTCCCGTAGCCAATCGACAAACTCCTGCGCGCCGGGCATAGGTGACATGCCTGCGATGACTTCCTGAATATCCGGCAGACCGAGCTTGTGTTCACGCAGAATGCGCAGACGCTGCTGCATCAGCACATCATAATCCGGAATATCCCGCGTCGTTGCCCGCAGTTCATCGATTCCAGTGCGCTCTGCAAAATCGATCCAGATTTCCGGAATCAATACTCCTTCCAGGTCAAGACAGGCTAGTTCCACGCGGCATTCCTCATTAGCTTATTAGAATAAATCACAAAACAGGCGGCGATTTTAGCGGTTTGCCCGCTGTCTTGCCAGTCGCCCTCATGTATCATGTGCGCAATTTTTGTCGAGGACCATCATGATCACTCCGGACAACATTGCAGAATACAATGCGCGTTTCCAGCAGATGGAACCCAGGGATATCCTGAAAGAGATACTGCCAGCCATTCCCAATATCACCCTGTCGTTCAGTGGTGCCGAAGACGTTGCCTTACTGGCCATGGCCTGCAAACTAAAACCCGACCTCGCCGTGTTCACACTGGACACGGGGCGCCTGCATCCTCAGACCTATCAGTTCATAGAGAAAGTCAGGGAAACTTTTGGCATCTCGATAGAGTTCATGTATCCGGACACCCGCGCGATCGAAAAACTGACCCGGGAGAAAGGTCTGTTCAGTTTCTACAAGGATGGTCATGAAGAGTGCTGCGCCATTCGCAAAACTGAACCTCTGCGCCGCAAACTGGCGACCGTGGATGCCTGGATCACAGGCCAGCGACGCGACCAGAGCCCGACCCGCGCCCAGGTGCCAGTCGCCCAGCTCGACACTACGTTCGCAGCCTCTGGCAAGACATTGCTCAAGTTCAATCCGTTTGCCAACTGGAGCTCAGCAGACGTGTGGAACTACATCCGCATGTTCGACATTCCCTACAACGCTCTGCATGATCAGGGCTTCATCAGTATCGGATGTGAACCCTGCACGCGCCCGGTAGGACCCAATCAGCACGAACGTGAAGGTCGCTGGTGGTGGGAAGAAGCAACTGCCAAAGAATGCGGCCTGCACAAGGTCAATCTGGCAACTGACCTGAGCTGACCGGCGCCGACTGACCAATACCCAGCGCCGGAATCGGCGTATTGGCGAACAGCAGGTCGACATCGGCCTGGCTCTGGCACTGCAGCACCTGCTCAACGACTGGCCGTTGAAGATGGTCCGCAAACATGGCGATAAACTCGTACATGTAGGCCCGCAGGACGGTGCCGCGCCGAAAACCGATCCGCGTCACACTATAATCGAACAAATGGCTGGCATCGAGCGCTACCAGATCGGTGTCCTTGTCACTATCGTAAGCCATTCCAGCCACTATACCAATGCCCATCCCGAGCCGGACATAGGTCTTGATCACATCAGCATCCGCCGCCGTGAATACCACGCGCGGCTGAAGGCCCTGCGACGCGAAGGCATCATCAAGACGCGAGCGACCGGTAAAACCGAGCACGTAGGTGACCAGTGGAAAACGCGCCAGATCTGCCAGTGATATTTTTGAAACGCCAACCAGAGCATGATCTTTTGGGACCAGAACCACACGATTCCATCGATAACACGGCATCATCATCAGGTCGCTGAATTTTTCCATGGCTTCGGTGGCTATCGCAAAATCTGCCGTACCCTTGGCAGCCAGTTCGGCAATCTGTATGGGCGTCCCCTGATGCAGCTGAAGTGAGACACCTGGATACTTTTCAATAAACTGGGAAATGACCGGCGGCAGAACATAACGACTCTGCGTGTGGGTAGTGGCCAGCGACAGACTACCGGATGTAGCGTCACTGAACTCCGCCGCGGTGCGCTTGATATTTCCGGCCTGATGCAGCAGCTCGCGGGCCTGCGCTACAATCACTTCGCCGGCAGCTGTCAATCCGGAAATGTGTTTGCCGTTGCGAACAAAAATCTGTACCCCCAGTTCGTCCTCCAGCGCCAGTATCTGTTTGCTGACACCCGATTGCGAGGTGTGCATGCGATCAGCAGCAGCTGATACATTCAGTCCACACGAAGCCACTTCGGTGATGTAACGCAACTGTTGCAGCTTCATCCTGATCAGTCCTTTTTGTCTGCTGTCCGCTGGGAAATTTTTTCGTTGGCAACACCATGCGGTACGTGTCCGGTCGCCACATGTTCACGGGCCGAGTCGCAATGCGCCTCCTGATCATCAAAAAACACATCGGCGTCAAAAGCTTTCAGGAACACTCCCTTAGCCATTCCACCCAGGAACAATGACTCATCAATGCGTATATTCCAGGCTCTCAGTGTTTTCACGACCCGCTCATGTGCAGGCGCTGAACGTGCTGTGACCAGGCAGGTGCGAATCGGGGAAAGCCCTGGCGGGAACTGCATCTGCAATTGCTGCAAAGCCGCCAGAAAGGGTTTGAACGGACCGCCCGACAGCGGCTGATTGGCGGACTTCTTTTCGCTTTTGGCAAATGCCTCGAGACCCTGCGACTTGTAGATCCGTTCTGCCTCATCCGAAAAAAGCACGGCGTCCCCGTCAAACGCAAATTTGACCTGCGTATCACTGGCAGCCTGCGGGGCTGATGGCAGGATTGTCGCTGCTGCCACACCCTGCTCCAGCGCCTGACGCACATCGGCGCCATCCATGGAAAGAAACAGATGGCAATTAAAAGGAGAAATATACCGGTAAGGACTCATGCCACCAGAGAAAGCGGCCCGGATGATGGGCAGACCATAATGCTCGATGGAGTTAAAAACCCGCAAACCAGTGTCGGCACTGTTACGGGACAGCAGAATCACCTCAACCCGCTGGGTATCGAGCAGGGTATTTAAATGCAGCAGCTTTTTGACCAGATTGAACGCGCCACCAGGCTGTAACGGTTCATTCTCATGTTCGATCTGGTACTGCTGATAGGCTTCCAGGCCCTTTTCTTCATAGATCACATGACTGTCATTCAGATCAAACAGCGCTCGTGACGATATCGCGATAACCAGTTTGTCCACGGCCTGCTGTACTCGGGTCTGCGCCATAAAGTTCCCTGTCGTATGCAAATACCTACCGAGCCGGTAGAATTTGTTCTGGTTGCGAAGGGAATCATATGACAAGCGAACGTTCTGTTAAACAACAATCCCCACAAAAGTCCTCACCGGCCATAGCGCTGGTACTGTCGGGAGGTGGTGCCAGGGCAGCCTATCAGGTTGGAGCACTGCGCGGCATTGCTCGTCTGCTGGACAAAGATGTCCCCAATCCCTTCAGCATTATATCCGGCACCTCAGCTGGCGCATTAAATGCGACCGGTCTGGCCACCCATGCACACCGGCTGCGCACCGGCATCCGTGTGCTTGAATATATCTGGGGAAATATTCAAAGCGATCAGATTTACAGACTGGATTCGGCGGGCCTGATCAGCAGTGCCTCGAACTGGGTCTTTTCGTTTCTCACCAACCGTGGACGGCGCGTGCCCGCATCACTTTTGGACAATTCGCCGCTCGAAGAGCTGCTCAGACAAGTGCTCAGGCTTGAACGGATCAATGCCAACATGGAAGCCGGTTACCTGGACAGCCTGGTAGTCACCGCCTCTGGTTATACCAGTGGGAATTCAGTTTCATTTTTTCAATCGGTCAACAACATCGAAAACTGGTCTCGTGCTCATCGGGTAGGAATTCGAACAGAGCTGCGGCACATGCACCTGCTTGCCTCCACAGCAATACCTACGCTGTTCCCGGCAGTAAGAATTGAACAGCAATATTACGGCGATGGCGCGATCCGCCAGTTGGCACCCTTAAGTCCCGCCATACACATGGGAGCGGATCGCATACTGGCGATTGGCGTCAGCGGCGCAGCAACACGCCGGGATCCGCATCCGGAACAGCTTGTGCAGCCTTCGTTATCGCAGATAATCGGACACGTGCTCAACAGTGCATTTGTCGATACGCTTGAAAGTGATATGGCCGTGCTGGAGCGCTACAACCAATTGTTGCCGTACTGCACAGATCAGGAGTCGCTGGGCATACGTCCAGTCAAGTTGCTGGATATCACGCCGAGTCAGGATCTGAATCGACTGGCTGAGGATTACTTTACATCCCTGCCACGAACAATACGCATGTTCATCCGCGACACAAATTCCAGTTCAATTGCCAGTCTGTTGATGTTCGAGAAGGAGTACTGCAAACAGCTCATGGATCTTGGCGTCGCGGATGCCATGGCAAAACGCGAGCAGATCCATGAATTCTTCAAGGCTTAATTATTAGAAAGAATAACCATAACCAAGGATGATTTTGTCTTCATGGCTGATGCCCAGGCCAAGTTAGGGTTCCAGACCGCTTGTGGCGCACCATTTAAGTGCATTAAGAGGGGTGGTTGCGCTGATATGGCGCCAGTGTGCACAATGATGGCACACTGGCGTGGGCAATCATGCCAATTGGTGGTCCAGATGTGCGACCAGTTCAGCTGGCAGTTGCAGGCGATGGGCGAGCACTTCGAGATAGGCGCGTTCAGCAGGATGGTCGACATCAATCGCAGCGCGCGATACCAGATAGAGCTCTGAGGCCTGCTCTATACCCTGGGTAGCGGCAACCAGCGCATCAAGGTCGACCGGTTTGCGCAAGGCATCAAACACAAAACCTTTGCTTTCTGCATCCAGTGCCATTTTTTCAACCTGCTCGAATATGGCGCTCTGTTCCTGTGCATCGATATGACCATCAGCCTTGGCCGCTGCAATCATGGCTGTTATCAACGTAAGCGAAAAATTCTGACTGGCCGGAGAGTGGTCAGCATTGGGCAGAAACTTTGGATCCACATTGTTCATGTCTGCTGGCGAGGCCACTGGAGCGGTGGCCACCTGCTTGCCCTGCTGCCAGTTTTGATAGGCTTTGTAAGCAAGCGCACCCGCCGCCGCTGCGCCGCCATAGCCGATCATGCCACCAGCCATCTTACGCATTTTTTTATTGCCGACCAGCAGCCCCAGTATGCCACCAGCAGCAGCGCCCTTCACAAAGCTGCCCTTGCCGGCGCCGCCCTGCCCCATGCCGCCCATGCCAGCTTGCCCCTGAGATGTGTTTTGCCCACTGCCCAAAAACTGTTCAAACAAACGGTTCGTATCTATCACTACTGACTCCTCTTATGGGTTTGGCATGCGTCGACGATCATGCAATTAGCCGTACTACCTTGTCAGGGACCGGCGGATGGCGGGTTTCCCTTCCCAGTGTAAAAACATACAATAGTGGCCTTCGAGTATACAGAGAGCAGTAGCATGGCGGTATCGATAAAGACGGCAGATGATATCCAGAAAATGCGGGTGGCCGGCAGGCTGGCTGCAGAGGTTCTGGAGATGATTGGGGAACATGTCAAACCGGGAATCAGTACCGGCGAGCTGGACCGCATCTGTCACGATTATATTGTCAACGTCCAGCAGGCGGTGCCCGCCCCACTGAACTACAATGGCTTTCCAAAATCCATCTGTACCTCACTGAATCACGTGGTCTGCCATGGCATTCCCAGTGACAGCAAGATTCTCAAAAACGGTGACATCCTGAACATCGACATTACTGTCATCAAAGACGGTTTTCACGGTGATACCAGCAAAATGTTCCTTGTCGGCGAGGTCGCTCCGCACGCCAAACGGCTGATCAACGTCACACAGGAATGCCTGTACAAGGCCATCGCACTGGTCCGCCCCGGTGTTCGACTTGGCGATATTGGTCATGTCATCCAGGTTCATGCCGAGAGCAACAACTATTCGGTGGTTCGCGAATATTGCGGTCACGGTATTGGGCGGATCTTTCACGAAGACCCGCAGGTTCTCCACTATGGCAAACCCGACACCGGGCTGGTGTTACAGGAAGGCATGACTTTCACCATCGAGCCGATGATAAACCTGGGCGCTCGCCATACCAAGTTATCGAAAGCTGACGGCTGGACAGTGACCACCAAGGACCGACGCTTGTCCGCACAGTGGGAACATACTCTGGCAGTGACGTCAGATGGTTGTGAAGTGCTGACCAGGCGCCACGAAGAATCTTTCTGAATTTTCTGACAGGAACCAATGCATGAGCACTACCCCCACGCCCGGCCTCTCGACGACGCCGGCCGACGCAACAATCGATGCCGCCGAACTTGAGCTGTGGGACCCGGCCAGCATTGAAGAGCGCCTTGCTAATGGTGAGCCGGCCATCACAGTTTTCAAAGACGCACTGAACAATGCCCAGCAGGAGCTGGATCGCCTGTATCGCGCCGGCGCCGAGATCAGCCCATTGATCACAGGCCGTGCCCGCTTCATGGATCAGCTGATCAAACGCGCCTGGCAACAGTTTGACTGGCAGCACCCTGAAGACATCGCCTTGCTGGCTGTCGGCGGATACGGCCGTGGGGAACTGCACCCGCATTCAGATATCGACCTGCTGCTATTGATGCGCAAGGACCATGGCAATGCCAATCGCCAGACACTAAGTGCCTTTTTCACATTCCTGTGGGACATCAATCTGGAAATAGGTCAGAGTCTGCGCACGATCAGCCAGTGCCGGGATGAAGCCATCAAGGACATCACTGTCACGACCAGTTTGATGGAGTCGCGGACTATTGTTGGTCCGGATTCACTACGTGATGAAATGATCACCGTGACCCAGGCCGACGATGTCTGGCCGGCACGAGAATTTTTTACTGCCAAACGCGACGAACAGATAGCCCGCCACAAAAAGTATTACGACATTGACTACGCTCTGGAGCCGAATGTCAAAACGTCTCCGGGCGGGCTGCGGGACATTCAGACCATTGGCTGGATTGCAAAACGTCATTATGACGCAGACACACTACAGGATCTGGTCGAGCTGGGGTTTTTGCAGCCTTACGAATATGAACAACTGCGTCGCGGCGAAGCCCTGCTCTGGAAACTTCGCTACGGCCTGCACCTGCTCGCCGGCCGCAAAGAAGATCGACTGCTGTTTGACAAGCAGCGGGATCTGGCCAGCATGTTCGGCTATGAAGACGATAAGAAAAGTCTGGCTGTCGAAAAGCTGATGCAGGAATACTATCGTGCTGTTGCGATGTTGCGTGTGCTGAATGATGTGTTGCTGCAGCACTTCGACGAAGTCATTCTGCGTGCCAGTGAAAAGGCAGAAATCACCAAAATCAACAGCCGCTTTCAGATCCGCAATAATTATATTGAGGTCTGTAATGACAATGTATTCCAGAAGTTTCCTTTTGCCCTGATGGAAATATTTGTGCTGATGGCACAGAACCCGGAGATCAAGGGTGTTCGTGCATCCACTATCCGTCTGATACGTGAATACCGAACGCTGATTGATGACAAATTCCGTAACGACATCAGAAACACCAGCCTGTTCATGGAGTTGATGCGCTCACCGCACGACCTGACAGCGCAGCTTAGGCGTATGGCGCGTTACGGCGTGCTGGGCAGGTATCTGCCAGAGTTTGGGGCCATCACCGGCAAAATGCAGCATGACCTGTTTCACATTTATACGGTGGATGCCCATACGCTGCAGGTAGTCGAAAACATGAAGCGCTTTCGTCAGCCTGAGGCGGAAGAAAATTTCCCGATCGCCGCCCATATTGCCCATCGACTGCCAAAAATCGAGCTACTTTATATTGCCGGCCTTTACCACGACATTGCCAAGGGGCGCGGTGGCGATCACTCCACGTTGGGCATGGTAGACGCCAACGAGTTCTGTCAGCGCCACCACCTTAGCGCCTGGGACGCCAAGCTGGTCAGCTGGCTGATCGGCAAGCATCTTTTGATGTCGATGACAGCACAACGTAAAGACATATCTGACCCGGAAGTGATCCACGACTTTGCACTGGAAGTCGGCGACAAACTGCACCTGGATTATCTTTATGCGCTGACTGTAGCCGATATCAATGCAACCAATCCAACACTCTGGAACGCCTGGCGCGCATCGTTGTTGCGACAGCTGTACCTGAGTACTAAAAAGGCTCTTCGCCGCGGCCTGGAAAACCCTATCGACCGCGCGGACCGCATCAAGGACAAGCAGGAAAGTGCGCTGCTGAAACTTCGTGACAAAGGTATTGACGACAAGATGGTGCAATCCATCTGGCAGAATACTGACGACGAATATTTCGTGCGCGAATCCGCTGCCAACATTGTATGGCATACGGAGTCGATTGCCAGACACCTGAAGGAACATCCGGACCAGACGACGCTGGTACTGGTGCAGGATACTGCGGATACCCTGGCTGAAGGTGCCACGCATATTTTTATCTACACTGTTAACCGTAGCTACCTGTTCGCCAGCAGCGCTGCGGCCATGGAACAGCTGGGTCTGAATATTCAGGACGCGCGCATTTTTACATCGTCCAAAAACTACTGTATGAACACCTATTCCGTACTGGAGGGAGATGGCACTCCGATCGGTGACAATCCGCGACGCATCAAAGAAATCAAACAACTTTTGAGTGAGTATCTGGCCGAACCTTCCGCTCACCTGCGAGTCGCGAAGAAACGTCAGTCTCGAAAACTGCAGCATTTTGGTCAGCAGATTGAAACAGACCTGATCAACAGGGACGGTCAGAACTGGTCAACGCTGGAAGTTAACTGCATCGACAAACCCGGCATTCTGGCCGGCATTGGCAAAGTGTTCGCCGAGCAGTCCATTCAGTTGCTGAATGCCCGCATTGCGACACTGGGCGAACGCGTTGAAGACCTGTTTTTTATCGCGGACGCCAACGATAAGCCAATCACCGATGAAGCCCAGATCAACCGACTCAAGGAAGCCCTGCAGCAGGAGCTCAGCCTGTGATCACAATCTACGGTATCAGTAACTGTGATACGGTCAAAAAGTCTCGCCGCCACCTCGAACAGAACAATATCGACTTTCACTACCATGATTTTCGTAAAGATGGGCTTGATGACGCACTGCTAAAACAACTGCTGGCCAGCTTCAGTCCAGAATTCCTGATAAACAGGCGTGGAACAACCTGGCGGCAATTAACGCCCGAGCAACAGCAGACAATCAAGGATCCGCGGCTCGCGGCCGGGCTGCTGGCACAGTATCCGGCCATAATTCGTCGTCCAGTCATTCGCGACGCAAATAATGAATGGAGAATCGGATTCGACAGCCTGACGGCACTGACCACTCCTTCCTGAGCCCAACAATAATGGGCAGTTAGAGAATTGACAAAAAAGAGCACCACAAAGGAAATGAATATGACAACAAACGCCTTGCATAGCTTTGCACTGGGATTGGCCACTACTGACTCAGCCGAAAACATCATCGAGGTGTATTACCCGAAGCCCATGTTGAATCCTGCACCAGAGCTGGTCGCCGGGATCGCCGCGGCGGTAGGTTACAAAGGCGGCAATCAGTGCGTCAAATTGACAGAAAAGCAGCTGGAACAGATTGAGGCAGATGCCGCCAACCCCTTCGATCAGTCTGTCACAGCCGCCATTCGCAGCAGCGGGCGTCGCGTCGTCGCAACATTTCTGGCAACAGACAGCGTGCCAAGCTCGGTCGGTGAGGTCTATCTGAAGCTTCACCTGCTTTCGCATCGACTGTGCCGTCCACATGCGGTAAACCTGCAGGGCGCTTTTGGTGTGTTGCGCAATATCGCCTGGACCAATGAGGGTGCAATCGTAGTAGAAGAGCTGGCAGCACGGCAGTTACAGGCGCGCGCCGAAGGCCGCACGCTTGATGTAATGTCCGTCGACAAATTCCCCAAGATGTGTAACTACGTTGTACCGAATGGCATCAGAATCGCCGATACAGCCCGGGTTCGCCTGGGCGCCTATGTCGGCGAAGGCACAACCGTGATGCATGAAGGCTTCATCAACTTTAATGCCGGCACAGAAGGCACTGCGATGATTGAGGGCAGGATTTCGGCTGGCGTCGTGATTGGCACAGGCAGCGACCTGGGCGGTGGCTGTTCGACCATGGGCACTCTGTCTGGCGGCGGCACGGCAATCATTTCCGTCGGCAAAGACTGTCTGATCGGCGCCAACGCAGGTATTGGTATCGCACTGGGCGACCGATGCGTCGTTGAAGCAGGCCTGTACGTCACTGGCGGTACAAAAGTCAGTCTGCTGGACAATGAAGGAGAGCTGGTCGAACTGATCAAGGCCCGCGAGCTCTCAGGCAAAAGTGATCTGCTGTTCCGACGCAATTCGCAGACGGGTGCCGTCGAATGCAAAAGCAACAAAACCCGTATCGCACTGAACGAAGACCTGCACAGCCACAATTGAGCAACTGACACTATGAGCCATTCCCCGGACACGAATGCCCCGCGAGACTCTGCGCCTGGCGACACACTGAAACTGGCAACGGAGCTGATCCGGATTCCATCTGTGACACCTGATGACAAAGGATGTAATCAGCTGATGATGGACAGGCTTCAGGCCATTGGTTTTAAAGTGGAGCCGATGCGTTTCGGTGAGGTGAACAATTTCTGGGCGCGCTATGGCACTACCGACCCGGTTTTGTGCTTTGCCGGTCATACAGACGTCGTACCAACGGGCCCCGAAGGTAAATGGCGTCATCCGCCCTATTCTGCCACGGTGCAGGACGGCATGTTGTATGGACGTGGCGCCGCAGACATGAAAGGCAGCCTGGCCGCCATGATTACGGCCTGTGAGCGCTTTCTGGCCGAACGCAGCGCCTCGGAACAACCGGTTGCCGGCTCAATCGCGTTTCTGATCACGGCAGACGAAGAAGGTGAAGCGGTTAACGGCACACGGAAGGTCATTGATGCACTGGAAGCCCGTGGCGAGAAATTCAAATGGTGTGTTGTTGGCGAACCCAGCAGCACTGACCGACTTGGAGATATCATCAAGGTCGGCCGACGTGGGTCTCTGCATGGCAGGCTACAGATTCATGGTGTCCAGGGCCATGTGGCCTATCCCCACCTTGCAGACAATCCGGTTCACAAAGCGATGCTGCCACTGCACGAACTGTGCAGCACTGTTTGGGACCAGGGGAACGAATCGTTTCCGGCCACCAGCTTTCAGATTTCGAATATCTCGGCAGGCACCGGAGCCAACAATGTGATTCCCGGCAATCTTGACGTCGTGTTCAACTTCAGGTTTTCAACCGAGCTGACGGAACAGCAAATTAAAGATCGTACCGAAGCGATACTTGATGCCCACGATATCGACTACACACTGGACTGGGCGCTTTCGGGCCACCCCTTTCTGACCCAACCCGGCGATCTGATCGAAGCGGTACAGGCAAGTGTCCGCTCAATCACAGGCGGTGACTGCCAGCCGTCCACCAGTGGCGGCACATCCGATGGCCGTTTTATCGCACCTACCGGCGCTCAGGTTGTCGAGCTGGGACCGCGTAATGCCACTATTCACAAAGTTGACGAGCACGTCAGTGTCAGCGATCTCGAACAGCTATCGCTGGTTTATGAAGATATACTGAACCGATTGCTGTAGGCAGCACATGCCGATGGACTACAGTTTACCCGCATAGATATCAAACCGACTGTGCTTGCCGGAGATACTTGCCGAAGGTCGCATCACAGTCTGGTTATCAGCATCCAGCGGCGGCGCACTCAACGGGCGCTTGACGACTATCTTGCGGGCCCGTTGACAGGCCAGCGACAGAAGTCCCTCCCCCTGGGCTTCTGGGCCATGCAGCGCCTGGAGCAAATACCGGTTCTTTTTGACACGCGCCGATTTCTGACGAGCCGGAAACATCGGATCGAGATAAATGACGTCCAGATGATGTTGCGCGCCATCACCCATTAACCAGTCGCGCGCATCCTGACAATCCTGCAGCTTCATGCGTCCGAGAATTTTCTCCAGCGTTGAGTCGCCGGAATCCAGTGCCTGTTTGTGAGCCCGCTGAAGGCCATCAGTCAAAAGTGCATGAATAATCGGCGACTGCTCAAGCATCAATACTGTCCAGCCGGCGCAGGCTAGAATGAAGGCATCGACTCCGAGGCCGGCCGTTGCATCCAGCAGGACTGGCGCTGTCTCATCCGGAGTGTCAGTCTGACACGAGACGCCCTGCACCCTGTGATTGGCTGCAACAGCGCCTGCCGCGCGCACAACAGATTCTTTACGAAGAGATTGTCGACGACGAAAGGTCAGCGCAGGGTCACAAAAGTCAACGCGTACAAAGCCTGCCTGGGGTTCTTCAGTGGACACCAGCGTCAAGCCATTTGCATGTTGCTCCAGTGCCAGGCCAGATGGCAGCAACCGCGTCACTTCCACCATTATTGCTCGGCCACTGTGCGGTAAACGAGTTCTTCTTTCAGATAAACAGGAGTCGCCATGTCAGCAGCAACAGTATGGCCTGCCCGGTAAGCCGCAATTGCCAGTTCGAGTAATTCCCCGGCGTCAGCTGACTCAGAAACAACTGAGGATTCATCAAACGTGGTGACGATATCAGCCAATAATTCGTGCCCCCAGGCCTCACCTGCCAGCACCAGGCCTGGATGTCGACTCTGCCACTGCGGGATCACTTCCAACAACTCTTTGGCAAACACAATGGAGTCCGCTTCCAATACTTCCGGAACCCCGTCGCCAGCATCACGGAACACCCCAAAATAGAATTCATCTTCACGCGCGTGCATCAGGCAGGCAACAGTGACAGCCATCGACTGCCGGCGTTGAGCGCGCCTACCCAGCATGACCAGGGAAGAAATGGGTACCGCAGGTATGTCGACACCAAACGCCAGCCCCTGAGTGACTGCCGCGCCGATTCTCAATCCGGTAAAGGAACCTGGACCACAAACGAACCCAATTGCATTGATTGCTGACAGTTCCCAAGCAGACTCGGTCAGCAGCGTGCTGATCATGCTCAACACCTCGTCGGCGTGGCGACGGGACTGAGTACTGGACTGAGAATAGTCAACGGAACCATCACCGATGGCGACAGAGCATATTTGAGAACAGGTATCGAGGACTAGGAGGCGAGAATTCATGGAGGTTAACAACGACTCAAAGGCTGCATTCTGATTTTACTCAAAATGCAGCCTTTGACAATCGTCTTACGCTGCGCGCGCGTCTTTATGCGCTGGCAGCAGTTGCCGCTGGTGCTTTCTTGGCGCGTGGTTTACGAGCTGCGGCTTTTTTTACTGGAGCTTTTTTTGCGGTTGCTTTTTTAGCAGCTGGCTTCTTGGCGGCCGTTTTCTTGGCAGCAGGCTTTTTGGCTGCTGCTTTTTTGGCCGCTGGCTTTTTGGCTGCTGCCTTCTTGGCCGGAGCTTTCTTGGCTGCTTTCTTGGCAGTTCCTGCGGCTGAAGCTGCAACGGCGGCTGTCTTGCGACCCGCTTTGGCTTTGGTAGTTTTCGCCTTTGATTTGGCTTTTGCTGCCGCTTTCTTGGCTGCTGCTTTCTCTCGAGCTGCTTTGGCTTTGGCTGCCGCTTTGGCTTTGGCTGCTGCTTTTCGGGCCGCTGCTCGCTCACGCGTCGCTTTGGCTTTTGCAGCAGCACGTGCTTTAGCGGCAGCTTTCTTGGCAGCGGCTCTATCCTTCTCAGCCTGCTTTTTGGCTGCCGCTTTTTCTTTGGCCTTCAGCTTTTTGATGCGAGCCGCTTCTTTCGCTGCATCGGCTTTCTTACGCTTCTTCATCCACTGAGTAGAGAATGCTTTAACGGCTTTCTCAAGATCAGCTTCAGCTTTAGCAGCAAGTTTCTCTTTGCGAGCTTTTTCTGCCTGGGCTTTGGCTTCTGCTGCAGCTTTGGCTTTAGCTGCATCATTCATTGCCTTGACCTGAGCCTTGGCAGTGCGCAGTTTTTCGTTGATGGATGCGAGGTTTGCAGATGCCTTTTTGGCAGCGGCTTCCGCACTAGCCAATGCCTTCTTGCCTGCGGCAGTGGCACTCTTAGAGACTTTGCTGGCAGCTGCTTTTGCTTTCGCTTCGGCAGTATCAGCCTTTTTCTTACCAGCGACCAGTTCCTTTTCTACTTTTGCCAGTGAAGCTTCCGCTTTAGCCAGTGCAGCGTCTTTCATGTTCTTGACCGCTGATTTGGCAGACGTCTTCTTTTTCGCTCTAACTTTGGCCATACTTTTATCTCTCCAAAACTGTGGAAGAAAACCACCATCATGAATCAACGCGAAACTGAGCCACGTTTCAGCGGCACGATAACACAAAAAATTATTGCCATACAGTTATGTGCAACATTTTTTGTGTTTTTTACTCGCATTCTGTCGGCAAACTGATTGTTTTCTGAATCAACCAGCCAGAACTTCTGACAATTTTGCGCGAATCTTCTGAACGTCATCCTGACCATTGATGCTGACGAACCGAAGCTGGTCACTCTCTTTTTCAAGAGTTTTATAAAAATCCACCAGCGGTTTTGTTTGTTCGTGATACACAGCAAGACGTTTTCGGACGGTGTCTTCCTTGTCATCGTCGCGTTGCACCAATGCTTCACCGCTCACATCATCAATGCCTTCTTTGGCTGGCGGATTGTGTTTGATGTGATAAACGCGTCCAGATTCCGGATGTACACGACGACCAGAAAGTCGTGAGACAATCTCTTCATCATCGACACGAATTTCGATCACTCGATCGATCTCGATACCCGCGTCAACCATTGCCTGCGCCTGTGGTATCGTGCGCGGAAAACCGTCAAACAGAAACCCGTTCACACAATCAGGCTTGGCGATTCGCTCTTTAACCAGTGCGATGATGATCTCATCGGTCACCAGCCCACCACTGTTCATGACACCCTCAACCTGTTTACCCAGTGGCGTGCCTTCCTTGACGGCGGCGCGCAGCATGTCACCAGTCGAAATCTGGGGGATATTCAGCTCATTCGTGATGAACTGAGCCTGCGTCCCTTTCCCCGCGCCTGGTGCGCCCAATAAAATGATTCTCATACCCTCTCCTGTTAACAAGTTACCCAATATTAATTGTTTTGACTCTTGGCTTCATTCCACCACAGATCCAATTGTTCCGGATCATAAGTACTCAACCCACCGCCATGACTGGCAGCAGTTTTTTCAACGTACCTGAAGCGAGTCTCGAAACGTTGATTAGCCTGACGTAAAGCCCCTTCCGGATCGATCTTCAGGTGGCGCGCCAGGTTGACGCAGGTGAATAACAGATCACCCAGTTCATGTGTTTGCTGGTTTTGATCACCATTGGCAATCGCAGCCTGTAATTCAGCAGATTCTTCAGCAAGTTTTGCAGTCACACCTGACACATCAGGCCAATCAAAACCTACCGACGCCGCACGTTTTTGCAATTTGCCGGCGCGCTCAATTGCAGGCAGCGCGCGCGGCACATCATCGACGACACTGACAGTCCCTGAGCGCTGCAATGCTTCACGCTCGGCATTCTTGATCAATTCCCAGTTGTGTTCCACCTGCTCTGCTGTCAGCGGTGATGGCTGACCAAAACTTGCCAGTGTTCCATCCGGAAAAATATGCGGGTGTCGATGCAGGAGCTTGGATTTGATGGCATTGGCAACATCACCAAGATCAAACAGTGATTGCTCTTCTGCGATACGGGCATAAAAAACGACCTGAAACAGCAAATCGCCCAATTCATCACAGACTTTTGCAGCTTCGCCCTGCTCCACTGCATCCACCACCTCATACACTTCTTCCAGCGTGTGGCGCGTCAATGATTCGAAAGTCTGTTTACGATCCCAGGCGCAGCCATGCTGGGGATCCCGCAGGTTCGCCATCAGCGTGACGAGCTCCATCATCGCGGCACTCTTTTTTTCAGTCATCGGCTAACTCCCAGCCGTCTGGCTTCAATAATACTGTCCAGGTCATTCAAATGATCAAGTGCGCGGGCCAGGCTGTTGAATGATGTCAGTTCCACCTCCAGCCGCATGGATGCCGTACTATCGCGTTTGTCACTGCGAGTTGCAATCGACAGTACATAAAGCGACTCATTAGCAAGAATCGTGGTCACGTCCCGCAACAAACCAGCGCGGTCGTGCGCAATAATTTCAATCTCGGCATTGACCGGTGTCGCCGGAGCCTCACCACTCTCCTGCACTGAACCAAACAGATCACTGGACACCAGCACGGGCTGGATCTGATGCGCCACATCAATAACTTCATTAACGGTAATCGCACCGGTACCAACCGAAACGAACAGACCTTCCAGATTACGGCAACCCAGCCGGCGAGCTATATCTTCATACGGCGCGTCTTCAATCGCCAGTCGACGGAATTCACGTTCCAGCCAGTGTCGACCGAACTCCTCGTTTTCCTCTCGTGGACGCGCCTTGAACCACTGCACCAGTTTGGCGCGCGCACGAGGTGTATTAGCGTAACCGAGATGGGGCTTGAGCCAGTCGCGACTTGGCACGTTCAACTCGCTGCTCAGTACTTCAACACGATCGCCTGTCTGCAATCGATAATTGAGCGGCACCAGACGTTCATTAACGCGAGCACCGGAACAGTGATGCCCTACTTCTGTGTGCACATAATAAGCGAAGTCCAATGGCGTGGCACCTGCCATGAGATCCACAACATGACCTTCTGGAGTGAACACATAGATGCGATCATCTGTGCCCGCATCATTGCGCAGCTGTTCTGCCAGACCACCAACCATGCCCATTTCGTCATGCCATGCCAACACCTGGCGTAACCATTCAATCTTGCCGTCAAAACCATCGCGATAGTCAGGGTCAATAATGCCTTCCTTATACCGCCAGTGAGCGCAGACACCCAGTTCCGCATCGTCATCCATGGCGAAGGTGCGGATCTGGATTTCAAATACTTTCTGTTCAGGACCGATAACAGCCGTGTGCAGAGACTGATAGCCATTTTCCTTGGGGTTGGCGATGTAATCGTCAAACTCATTCGGGATGACGCGCCAGAGATTGTGCACAATACCCAGCGCCGCGTAGCAGTCGCGAATTTCCGGCACCAGTACACGCACTGCGCGGATATCATAGATCTGATTGAAATCCAGTTGCTTGCGCTGCATTTTGCGCCAGATACTGTAGATACTTTTTGCTCTGCCGTTGATCTCTGCATCAATACCCGCACGATTAAAATGCCGTCGCAGGGCATCGGTCACTTCAGTGATATAACGCTCGCGATCCACGCGGCGCTCATCGATCAGACTGGCAATGCCCTTGTAATTTTCTGGCTGCAGATAACGAAACGACAGGTCTTCCAGCTCCCATTTCAGCTGACCTATACCCAGCCGATGTGCCAGTGGTGCGTAAATGTCAAAAACTTCACGCGCAACGCGGCGACGTTTCTCATCTCCCGCGTTTTTTACGGCACGGATGGCACAGGTACGCTCGGCAAGTTTGATTAAGGCAACACGAACGTCGTCGACCATGGCCAGCAGCATCTTGCGAACATTTTCTACCTGATCCTGATTCTGTCCGAGAACCCGGGTCTTACTGGTATCCGTTTCGTTGATGGCCGCCATTCGCAGCACACCTTCCAGCAGCGTTGCAATGGCATCCCCGAACTCTTCCCGGACCGCGTCCAGTTCCAGACGTGACTCCCGGACTGGTCGATAAAGTACCGATACGATTATCGCCTCGCTGTCGAGATGCAGCTGCGCCAGAATCTCTGCCATTTCCAGACCAGTGCGGTAGCTGCTTACGCCAGGGGACCAGGTATTCCTGGCAGCTATCGCCTGCTGCTCAACATGCCAGCTCAATTCGCAGGCCTGCCTGATTACGTCGTGCCGATCCAGACTGACATAACTCTCCAGGCGGTTTAGCCATTGCTCAAAATTGACGCTGCCGTCAGTATTGAACGAGTACTCTTCCCTCACCTGGACCATGACTTAACCTCTACCACTCGCGACTTTTTCGAATCGCGCCATGGACTCAACATGCGCTGTATGCGGAAACATATCCATGACGCCGGCATGAGTCATTCGATAACCATGTCTCAGCAGTTCAGCAGCGTCACGTGCCAGCGTCGCTGGATTACAGGACACATAAACAATCACGTCAGGGGCAAGCTCATCAATACGTGATATCACTTCAATGGCCCCGGAACGTGGCGGATCCAGAAGGAGCTTATTGCATGAACCGTCGGCCCAGCTGCCGGTCTCAAACTGTGTAAACAGGTCTGCAACGTGATACTCGACATTGTGGATATCATTGCGACGGGCATTCTCGCCGGCTCGCGTCAACATCTCTGCGCTGCCTTCCACACCCACAACGTGTGCTGCACGGCGCGCCAGCGGGAGCGTAAAATTACCAAGACCACAGAACAGTTCCAGCACCCGGTCTGAGTCTTGCAGATCAAGCAGATCAAGCGCCTGCCTGATCATGCGACGATTTATCTGCGCATTGACCTGGGTAAAGTCGCCGGGTTGAAAATGCATCGTAATATCGCCCAGTGGGTCTGGCAGGAAATATCTCAGAGGGGACGGTTCCTCGTCAGGCCAGAACCGGTGCACAGTGTCCGGACCACCCGATTGCAGATACCATTCTATATCGTGCTGCTCGCCAAATTGTCGCAAGCGGTCAAGATCGGACTCACTGAGCGGCTCCAGATGTCTTAATACCAGCGCCACCTTGAGCACCTCCGACATGTCGTCATCGGCGACGCACTGCGTCTCACCAACGGCCACTTCGATCTGGGGAATATCCCGACGTCCATCCATGCTCATCAGCAGGTCACGCAATGGCCGGATGAGATTGCCGACCGGGGCCACCAGTACCTGGCATGACTCCATATCGGCGATAAAGGAACTGGATTTTTCTCGAAAACCAACCAGCACATCGCCTTTTTTGTGGACATAGCGAACAGCCAGTCGCGCCTTGCGACGATAGGCCAGTGTGTCGGCAGACATGGCTGGCAAGTGTTGGTATTCGCTAATTCCACCACTGTGTTTCAAATGGTCAGCGAGAATCTGCTGCTTGAGTGACAGTTGGGATTCAGGTACCAGGTGCTGAAGTACACAACCACCACAGATACTGGCGAATTCACAGGGAGGCTCAGCCCGATCAGGCGCCGGCGTCAGCAGTGACTCCAAACGCAGTTCGTCATACTTGCTGCGACGATTGGTATAAACAGCCGTAACCTGTTCGCCCGGCAGCGCACCCTCTACGAAAGCAATTTTGCCTTCATTGCTGGCGACGCCGCGGCCCTCATGGCTCAGGCGGTCAATAGACAGGTTAACGGGCTCGGACGGCAGCCGCTGCCGGCCACGACGCGATCGACTCATAAAAGATCTCAGGAAAATACACCAGTAGAAAGATAGCGATCACCGCGATCGCAGATGATCGCGACGATGACAGCATTGTTGACGCGCTCGCTGACCTGCAGGGCACCGTAAACCGAACCACCTGAAGAAACGCCGCAAAAGATACCCTCTTCTTTCGCCAATGATCGCATGGTGCGCTCTGCATCCTTCTGATCAATGTCAATGATCTGATCAACACGGGCTGGCTCGAAAATGCGCGGCAGGTATTCCTGCGGCCAACGTCGAATGCCGGGAATTTTGGAACCATCTTCGGGCTGCAGGCCGACGATCCTTATATCGGGGTTTTGTTCTTTCAGGTAACGTGACACACCCATGATGGTTCCGGTCGTTCCCATCGAGGCAACAAAATGTGTAACGCGCCCGCCGGTATCCCGCCATATCTCAGGGCCAGTTGTAAGATAATGAGCGTTGGGATTATCAGCATTGGCAAACTGGTCGAGGATCTTGCCGCGTCCTTCACGGCTCATTTTTTCAGCCAGATCGCGTGCGCCTTCCATGCCCTGCTCATCGCTGACCAGGACAAGTTCCGCACCATAGGCGGACATGGACGCCTTGCGCTCTTCTGACATGGTTTCCGGCATGACCAGAACCATTTTGTAGCCCTTGATCGCTGCCACCATTGCCAGCGCAATACCCGTGTTTCCGCTGGTTGCTTCAATCAAGGTGTCACCGGGTTTGATATCACCCCGAAGTTCGGCCTGCAGGATCATGTTGTAGGCAGGTCGGTCCTTGACTGAACCTGCTGGATTATTGCCTTCCAGTTTCAACAGAACGGTATTGGAATCATTCTTGTTCATTCGCTGCAGGCGAACCAGGGGTGTATTGCCAACCTGGGAGTCAACAGTCTGAAACTCCCGCAGCGACCCGACTTGATCAGCCGATGCGCCGGATTCGGGCCTTTTCCTGGGGTTCTGCGCTTGCGAGTCTTGTGCTTGCGACATATGTGGACCTGATTGCAACTTTGACAAACCAAAGGGGCGAATTTTACCCTTTATTGGCGCCCGACGGTAGGCGTTAAGAGACGGAGAGCCAGGGCTCGATTCAGTCAGTCTGACCGGCGAACAGACGACGACTCATCAGCGGTCGTGAACCCAACAGTGGGCCCAGCGCCTGGCGCATCAATCGTTTTGCCATGGTTCGCATCAGAGGGGTCCATGCCGGTGCCACATCCGCCTCAGGATGCTCAAGCAGATCCTGGAGTTGTAACAGAGCCTCGCCTGAAAAAGTATCGCCTTTTTTACCAAAAACAACCTCGAATCCAGCATCGGCCGTCAGACAATAGACGTTGTTTTCATCGACTGATCCCAGATCTGGCTGATAGCCCAGCTCACCCAGCACAGACCACTCAAAGCGCCTCAGGAGTGGCTCCAGCGCATCTGGCAAATCCGGCCCAGCGGTACTCCCCGGCTCTGAAACAGTACATGCATTCGCGGGCTGGCTACCCACTCTCTGCAAACCCAGCAGACCAGCCTGGTAAGCGCGGTAAAGCTCTTCATGGGGCTCGTAGACCTGCAACAGGCGCACCAGCAACTCGTTCATGTAAAGAGCACTGTAAAGATACTTTCCACTGAGGAAAAATCCGGGTGCTGCAGCTTCGACGTGATTAAGCGTCAACAACTCACCCCTGCCCCCCAGAGATACCAGCAGAGGCTGGTGCTGCTGCAGTGCAACACGCCGCCGACGTCCCCGGACACCTCTGGCCACAGCACGGACGAGACCATAGTCAAGCGTCAGCAAATCGACCAGCGCACTGGTATCGCGATAGGGCCGGGAATGAAGCAGATAGGCCGGCTGCAGATCAATACGTATCATCTGATGCTCCGGCTATCAGTGAGCTCAGTTCAGGCTCTGCAGGGCACGTTCATCGTCGGCCCAGCCAGACTTTACCTTGACCCACAGGTGCAGCATGACCTTGTGCTCAAAAGAGCGTTCCATATCGAGTCGCGCCGCCTTGCCAATGCTGCGCAGACGCTCTCCGCCCTGACCGATGATGATCTGCTTCTGACCGGGTTTGTCTACCAGAATCAAGCCATGAATATGCAGAACAGCGCCCTGTTGTTCGAAACGCTCAATCTCGACCGTCACCTCATAAGGCAACTCATCGCCCAATTGACGGGTAATTTTCTCGCGGATCAGTTCTGATGCCAGAAAGCGTGAGCTGCGATCTGTCACCTGATCCTCCGGGAACAGAAACTCACTGTGCGGTAAATATTTCTGTGCACACTCCAGAACGGTATCCAGGTTGTGACCGTTGAGCACAGCGATAGGAATGATCTCTGCAAAATCACGCAAGGATGCGAGATGCTGGATATGCGGCAGCAGTCGCTCTCGCTGAGCAAGCTGGTCACACTTATTGATGAGCAGCAACACCGGCACTTTGACGTTCTGCAGGGCTTCCAGAACCATCGCATCTTCATCATTGAACACCAGTCGTTCCACTACAAAAAAGACAAGATCAACGTCTTTGAGCACTTCATGTACCGTGGCGTTCATCGCGCGATTAAGCGCCTTCTTGTCGGCCTTGTGCAAACCAGGCGTATCCACAAAGATGTATTGCGTGTCAGCGTCAGTTCTGACTCCGGTTATGCGATGGCGCGTAGTCTGCGGCTTACGCGAAGTAATACTGATCTTTTGTTCAAGAAGGTGATTCAACAAGGTCGATTTGCCGACATTGGGACGACCCACAATCGCCACAAATCCGCAGCGACGCGTTTCACTCGATACGGTGTCTGTCATGAGCCCTCCGACTTGTTTGACGTTTTGCCCTGTAATTGTTTCAAGGCAGCGCTCGCTGCCTGCTGTTCTGCAAGTTTGCGTGTTCGCCCGGAGCCATTGGTCGGCGAGCTCAACAAATCAATCTGGCAAGTTACATGAAAGATCTGATCATGCTCCTCACCCTCAATGTTGACAACCGAATATTGTGGCAGGGAAACTGCACGCGCCTGTGCTATCTCCTGCAATCGTGTTTTGGCATCTTTAGCATTCAGTGGGGCAAGCTTCGACAGACGACTCTGCAATAGGCCTGCCACGACATCATGACACGCAGAAAACCCGCCATCGAGAAATATTGCCCCGATCACGGCTTCTATCGCATCACACAGGATGGAGTCGCGTTGCCGGCCACCGCTCTTGCGCTCGCCCAGGCCAAGCAGCAGCGCCTCACCCAGTGACAGTTCCCTGGCCATGGCGGCGAGTGTCTGCTGATTGACCAGTCGCGAACGGAACTGACTCAGCTCACCTTCCGTTGCCTGTGGCCAGGCCAGATAAAGCAGCTGCGCGGAAACCAGCCCCAGCGCCGCGTCACCGAGAAATTCAAGTCTTTGGTTATGAGGAGTAGCTGCACTGCGATGGGTCAGCGCAAGAACCAGCAGGTCTTCGTCGGCAAAGGTATAACGCAGACTCGCCTGGAGCCTGCGCAGCACAGCGTCATCAATCATCGGCGTGTAATCTGGC
This sequence comes from Pseudohongiella sp. O18, assembly GCF_021729085.1. Taxonomy (GTDB): domain Bacteria; phylum Pseudomonadota; class Gammaproteobacteria; order Pseudomonadales; family Pseudohongiellaceae; genus Pseudohongiella. The sequence continues at coordinate 894,768 of NZ_JAJSAR010000002.1, forward strand.
TCAGTTGATGAATTGGTTACGACTGAATGTTGGCAGATTTAAACCGGGCTCTTTGTGCATCCAGACGGCAAACGCTTTGCCAACAATATTTTCCTCAGGCACCGGCCCCCAGACACGGCTGTCGGCGCTGTTATCGCGATTGTCACCCATCATGAAGTAATGGCCTGCCGGGACAACCCAGCTGGTGCGCGAACTGCTTCTGAAATCGTTGGCAATAATCTGAGCCTGATGACTGGACTCGCCAAGGCGTTCGTTAAACAGCAAACCTTCCTGCATACTGGCCCCGGTATCGATCTCAATATTGCCAACCAGATCGATGTCCACCGCTTCACCATTGATTCGGAGCACCTTGTTCTCGTATTCAATGGTATCGCCCGGAAGACCTATCACGCGCTTGATGAAATAACGGCGTTGATGCGGCGGAAAAAATACCATGACCTCACCACGCTGCGGTTCATTATTGGACATGATTTTGGTGCCGACCACAGGCAGACGCAAGCCATAATGATATTTGTTCACCAGAATGAAGTCGCCAACTTCCAGTGTCGGAATCATCGAGCCGGATGGAATCTGAAAAGGCTCAACCACGAATGAACGCAACAGCAAAACGATTACCAGTACCGGAAAGAAAGATTTTGCGTACTCGACAACAACGGGTTCTTCTTCCTTGCCTGCCTGTTTGCGCCCTTTAGCCAGCAGCAACCTGTCCAGCAACCAGATAAAACCACAAATCGCAACCAGTACAACCAGGACCAGGGAAAAATCAATATCCATTAACTATCCACCTTGAGCACTGCCAGGAACGCTTCTTGGGGGACTTCCACGTTCCCCACCTGTTTCATTCGTTTTTTACCAGCTTTCTGCTTTTCAAGCAGCTTCTTTTTGCGCGTCACGTCACCACCATAACATTTGGCTGTGACATTCTTGCGCAGCGCCTTGACGGTTGAACGGGCCACAATCTGGCCACCGATCGCTGCCTGAATAGCCACATCAAACATCTGGCGCGGAATCAGCTCTTTCATTTTTTCCACCAGGATGCGACCTTTGAAGTGCGCCTGATCACGGTGCACAATCAGGGCCAGCGCATCGACGCGATCACCGTTGATCAATACATCAAGTCGGACCAGGCTTGCCGTCTGAAAGCGAATGAAATGGTAGTCCAGCGACGCGTAACCGCGACTGGCGGACTTCAGTTTGTCAAAAAAGTCCATTACTACTTCCGCCATTGGCAACTCATAGCTTAAGGAAACCTGCTGGCCGATGAACTGCATATCGCGTTGCACACCACGCCGGGCAACACACAGGTTTATGATGTTGCCGACGTGTTCCTGCGGTACCAGGATACTTGCCAGTACGATGGGCTCTCGCGTCTCGATTATCGAGGCGGTTGGTGGCAATGAGGACGGGCTCTCGACGCGCACAACCTCATTGTTGCGCATCACCACTTCATAAACCACGGTTGGCGCCGTCGTAATCAGATTGATATCGTACTCACGCTCCAGACGCTCCTGCACAATTTCCATGTGCAGCATGCCCAGAAAACCACACCGGAAACCAAAACCCAGCGCATCTGAACTTTCCGGCTCGTAGAACAGCGACGCATCGTTCAGCGTCAACTTTTCCAGCGCGTCCCGAAAATCCTCAAAATCATCCGCAGACACCGGATAAAGCCCGGCGTATACCTGTGGTTGAATACGACGAAAACCAGACAGCGGTTTCACATCAGCGGTTGAGGCCAGCGTAATCGTGTCACCGACTGGCGCGCCCTTGATGTCCTTGATACCGGCAATGATGTAACCCACTTCACCCGCCTGCAGCAGATCAAGATCGTGTCGTTTGGGATCAAAATAACCTACGTGGTCGACCAGATGGGCCTTGCCAATACTCTTGGCGATAATCTTGTCGCCCTTTTTCAGTGTGCCCTGCTTGACGCGCACCAGCGAGACGACACCCAGATAATTGTCGAACCAGGAGTCGATGATCAGTGCCTGCAGTGGCGCATCACGGTCGCCTTGCGGTGGCGGCACCAGACGCACCAGTTCTTCCAGAACATCCTGGATACCCATGCCAGTTTTGGCACTGCAGGGCACAGCCTGGGACGCGTCAATACCGATGATTTCCTCAATCTCCATGCGAACCTTGTCGGGCTCAGCCTGGGGAAGATCCATCTTGTTGAGGACGGGAATAACTTCCAGGCCCTGCTCGATAGCGGTATAGCAGGTGGCAACAGACTGCGCTTCTACCCCCTGCCCGGCATCAACCACCAGCAAAGCACCTTCACAGGCCGCCAGTGATCGTGAAACCTCGTAAGAGAAGTCGACATGTCCAGGGGTATCGATGAAGTTAAGCTGATAGCGTTCGCCATCCCGAGCCTGATAGAACAGCGTGACACTCTGAGCCTTGATGGTGATACCCCGTTCGCGCTCGATATCCAGCGAATCCAGCACCTGCTCGGCCATTTCCCTGTCGGTCAGTCCGCCACAGAACTGTATGAAGCGATCAGCCAGCGTTGATTTGCCGTGATCAATATGGGCGATAATGGAAAAATTGCGAATGCGGTTTAAATCTGTCACTTAGGAGGTACACCAATAAATCGGAAGGCGCCAAGTCTACATGATCCGGCGCCTACTGTCAGGGAATTTCGGGGAAATGCAAGGGATTCCGGGCTGCGCCGGACGCTCAGCGCAGCTCCAGCACCAGGGTAGTGCCACGGCCATTACGTACCACGCGAATCGGCACATAGCCAGTTGCAGGCAGCGACTCGACGACCGCGTCAAAGTCTGCAACCGACTCGATACGCTGGTGATTCAGTGCCACGATTACGTCGCCGCTGGCCAGGCCTGCCGCCCGGGCCGGACCATCGCGCAGCTGATCAATGACAACGCCACCTCTCGACAATTCAGGTACATCCTGCGCGAGCTCCGGATCCAGGGACTCCACAGTCAGCGCCAGAGAGTTACCCTGGGCTGCCGGCCGTGGTACGCCAGCTGTCATGGTATCGCCGCCTGGCAGCGCTCCGACAACCACGTCCAACGTCTGTCGCTGCCCGTCCCGCATGATCGTCAATGTGGCTTCTGTTCCCGGCCGCACCTGACCTACATAAAACGGCAATTGTGAAGACTCTTCAATAGCAATACCGTTAAATGCCAGTACGATGTCATTGGTCTGCACACCCGCCTGCTCTGCGGGACTGCCAGGCTGAACTTCATCAACAAAAGCGCCGCTTGGTCTATCCATATTGAAGGCCTGCGCGAGGGCATGGTCAACGTCCTTAATCATGACGCCCAGCAAACCACGGGACACGCTGCCACTCTCCCGCAGCTGCTCAACGACGTTGAGAGCCATATTGCTGGGAATGGCAAATGAAATTCCGTTTGAACCGCCCGTGCTGCTGAGGATCTGCGAGTTGATACCTATCACCTCTCCAGCCAGGTTAAACAGGGGACCGCCGGAGTTGCCCTGGTTGATGGCCACATCGGTCTGTATGAAAGATACATAGTTTGCAGGGCCGCGAGAGGGCACGTTACGGGACTTGGCGCTGACAATGCCCGCTGCTGCTGAAAATTCCAGCCCAAAGGGTGAACCAATGGCCAATACCCACTCACCTACCCTGACCTGTTCAGAGTCGCCAAACACCACAGAGTGCAGATCAGTGGCGTCAACCTTGATCAAGGCGACATCTGACAATTCATCGCTTCCGATCACATCAGCAATATACTCGCGTCTGTCGGTCATCGTCACAGTGATGCGATCTGCATTGGCGACAACATGGTGATTGGTAATGATGTAGCCATCTTCACTGATAATGAAACCGGAACCCACGCCACCGCGCGGGCGCATATCTGGCAGATCCGGTATATCAGGAATCTCTCCCTCGGGCTGCAACTGCCGCAGCAGTTCTTCCAGGTCATTCTGCCGCGAGCCATCGCGCACAGGCACCTGCTGACGGGTGGTGATATTGACGATGGCGGGCGAGTTCTGCTCAACCAGACTGGCGAAATCCGGCAGGCCATTCTGGGCCTGGGCTGAGCCGGTGAGCAGCATGACAAACAGTACTGTCAGCCACGTATTGCTGAACCGTCTGACTGTAACCCGGGCAAACTCCGGTAAACCCATCGCTCTGGCTGCCAACATGCTCTCTCCCAACTGCTTGATTCGATGCTCTAACATACCCTGATGCGGCTCTGTCTTCAATCCCGTGACAGAGCTGTGCTGTGCAGCACATGGAGTCACATGACATAAAAAAAGCCCGGCACCCTCACGGGTCCGGGCTGTGCAGTACACTCTTGCTCTCTACTTGCTACGCTTCCTTACGGTCCAAACGGTCTAAACGGTTCAACTTTCAATTCTCAATCAATCCCGTCGTCCATTATCGGCATGCCTGCTACATGCCTGTCGCATTCCCTTACGGCTGCTGAATCTGCTGTGAAGAATCCACTGGTACCAGCTCACGGTCAGACACCGGGCGCAGCATCGGGGATTCCCGCAAAATGCTGAACGGTGCCGACTCCGAATCCACACGGGCCGGGATGTTCACGCTTTGAATGTACTCATTGAGACGCTGCTGCGCTTCCGCATCAACAGCGATCTGTCGTATCTCTACTGCGTTACTGCCAGACTCGGTCTGCTCGCTGGCGAGCGGCACGGCACCCGATGTTGATATGGAATCCCCTGGCTGCAACATTGATTGCATACCCACAAAAGCTGCCACGGCTACAGAGGCAGCGACGGCCAGCCGCGCCATACCCCGGCGCCAATGATTATTTCTGCCTTCTGCGCCAACCGCTGAGGTGGCCTCAGGCAATGACGGCTGCTGTTCCTCCGTGACAGCCTGCATCACGCGCGCATGCAGCGACAGGCTGTTGTCTGAGGGCAGCAAGGGATGCTGGACTGGCTCACCGGAGAGCACGGCTCGGGTCAGATTGAATCGTTCCCAGCGGGCCAACAGCTCAGGTTCGGCATCGAGCCTCGCCAACAGGCGGCGTAGTTCAAAATCGCTCAACTCGTCGTCCATGAGAGCCGACAGCGCTTCATTATCCAGCTCGTCTTGTGTTTTCTGCGAATCCGGGTGACTCTGGCTGTCCTGCTTCATGCAATACATACCTCTGCTTTACTTGTCTTACCGGTTTATCCGGTTTCAATGCTTTGACTATGCTGTTCGGGCTAAGTTCCCATACCTGGCTCAATTCTGACAAAAAAATGGCAGTTGCCATGCTCAGAAAAGCTAAAGGGCCAGCGGTCAGGGTTTCATCAGCTCCTGAATTCGTTTATCTATCGCCTCGCGAGCCCGGAATATGCGCGATCGGACTGTGCCAACCGGGCAATCCATCACTTCCGTTATATCCTCGTAACTCAAACCGGAAAATTCGCGCAGGCTGAACGCAGTTTTGAGTTCTTCGGGCAGTTCCTCGATTGCCTGGTAGATGACGCGCCGCAAGTCTTCCCGCTCCAGGTTGGCCTCAGGACTCTCCAGCTCTCTCAGTGTGCTGGTATCGTCAACCTGCTGCGCGTCTTCCATATCCACATCAGTACTGGGAGGTCTTCGACCACGGGAAACCAGATGATTTTTTGCCGTGTTGACAGCTATACGGTAAAGCCAGGTGTAAAACGCACTATCACCCCGGAAACTGGGCAAAGCCCGGTAGGCCTTCAGGAAAGCTTCCTGAGCGACATCCTCTGCCTCATGCGGATCTTTGACAAACCTGCCTATCAGGCCAAGCACCTTGTGCTGGTAGCGGGTAACCAGCAATGAGAAAGCCCGGTCGTCATTTTGCAGAACCCGCTCAACCAGCTGGTTGTCAGTCACTTGATTCGTCATACTTCCCTTATGTGCCTCAACTTTTGCTTCCATCATCAAGCAAAAAGACAATGACCACCACTATTTGCAAAAGTTCTGAGAGTCTATAGAATTCTTCGACCTTGCACCACAGCAGAAGGCTGACACGACTTTGCACGATTACGACGTTCTTATCATTGGCAGTGGTGCTGCAGGGCTCAGCCTGGCGCTCAAGACCGCGAATTTTGCACGCATCGCCGTGCTCAGCAAAGGCTCGTTGAACCAGGGTGCCACATTCTGGGCTCAGGGTGGCATTGCTGCGGTACTGGACGAAAATGACAGTATCGATGCACATATTGCCGACACACTGGATGCTGGCGGCGGACTGTGTAACGAAGCAATGGTCAGACACATTGTCGAGCACAGCCAGGAAGCCATCCAATGGCTGGTTGAGCAGGGTGTCCCATTTACAGTTCTGCCGCGAGAAGAAGCTGGCACCGGTGCCGCCTCACAGCCGCTGAATCGTGACAACCTCAAACCTCTTCACCTCACTCAGGAAGGTGGGCACAGTCATCGCCGCATCATTCACGCCACAGACGCCACTGGTCGGGCCGTCTTTGAAACTCTGCGTCAGCAGGCTTTGCAGACACCGGCGATTGAGCTGTTTGAGAACCGGGTAGCAGTCGATCTTATCACCCGTCAGAAGCTTGGCCTGCCAGGCAAAGGCTGCGTCGGGGCCTACGTTCATAACAATGAAACGGGCCAGGTGGAAGTGTTTCGCGCCCGTTTTGTAATTCTGGCAAGTGGCGGTGCCAGTAAAGCCTATCTTTACACAACCAATCCGGAAAGCGCGACCGGTGACGGCATCGCCATGGCATGGCGGGCAGGTTGTCGCGTCGCAAACATGGAGTTCAATCAGTTCCATCCGACCTGCCTGTATCACCCTCATGCCCGCTCCTTCCTCATCACTGAGGCGTTACGGGGCGAAGGTGCCACGTTGGAGCTTCCCGACGGCTCGCGTTTCATGCCCGGATTTGATGCCCGCGCTGAACTGGCACCACGCGATATTGTCGCCCGTGCTATCGACCATGAAATGAAGCGTCTGGGCTGCGATTGTGTTTATCTGAATATCTCTCACAAACCTGCCGCATTCATCAAGGAACACTTCCCGACGATCTATGCACGTTGCATGGAATACGGCATCGATATCACCAGGGATCGCATCCCAGTGGTTCCCGCTGCGCACTACACCTGCGGTGGCGTGGTGGTGGACAAACTCGGGCGGACCGATATCGACAATCTGTATGCCATCGGTGAGACCAGCTGCACAGGCCTGCACGGCGCCAATCGCATGGCCAGCAATTCCCTGCTGGAGTGTTTTGTGCTGGCTTTTGGTGCGGCCGAGCATATCCGCAGCCACTTCGACACGATTGAGCCGCTGCCCGAAAGAATCCCGGCGTGGGATGAAAGCCGCGTGACCCAGTCGCAGGAAGAAGTTGTCGTGGCACACAACTGGGACGAGCTGCGCAGGGTCATGTGGGATTATGTCGGTATCGTGCGCAGCGATCAGCGCCTGTTGCGTGCCCAGCGACGAATACAGATACTTGAACACGAAATTTCCTATCACTACCGACACTACGTGGTCAGTCGCGACCTGCTGGAGCTGCGCAATCTGGTTCTGGTGTCACGCCTGATTGTGGAGTCGGCGCTGCTGCGGAAAGAGAGCCGTGGCCTGCATTACACTCTGGATTACCCCGAGCTACTGCCAGAGGCCATCGACACCATCCTCGCGCCTCAGGAATCCTGACGTTTTGTCTGCACCGACGCCATGATCAGTAGCCGCAGGCGTCGTTGTGCGGACGCGCACCCTGGCCATGGCCACATTCGCAGGGTATACGTGCGGCCGTCCACCCCCCGCAACACCAATGCCTGGATACCAGCAGAGAGATAGGCAGAGACCGGCGAGGCGTGGAGCCGGCGCCCATCACGAAGTGACAGTTCCCACAGCCCGTTGTGCAGGCTGCAGGACATCACCTGAATGACCCGATGCCAGCGATACCAGTTCAGCGATATCAACATGATACCCACCAGAATCAGCATTTTTGCCCAGACACTGGCCCCACTGAATAAAATTGCCGCTGCTGACAGGCAAACCAGTGAAACGCCAAGCACTCGATCAATAATCAGCTGGTCAGCGACCTGCTCCCATTCATGATGCAGGAGTGAGCGTTGCATCCCGGTCAGTGCGGCCTGGCAACACCGGAAGCTGCAAATTCGCGAATTCGCACTACCAGTGCCTGCAAATGCGGGTCGGGATGCACTGCCCGCTCTACCAGACAGGCAAACAGGTCCTGGTCCTCCTCGGCCAGAAGCCGCTCGTAGAGTAAATGATCCTGCTCCCCCAGCGTGGGCAGACATTTTTCTGCGAACGGAAGTAAAAGAATGTCCAGCTCCCACATACCGCGACGGCTATGCCAGAGCAACTTCTTGTATGCAATATCTGATACCATGTGGCCACCTGAAAAATTGGTACCTCAATTTTAACCGAATTCGGCAGACTTTGCCGTTAAGCTGCTCCAGATCACCATGAAGAATCTATCAAGCTGTCACGCCAGCCGAAGTGAAGACTTTGACCTTATCCGCGTCAGCGGACCTGATGCTGAACGATTTCTGCAGGGACAACTAAGCTGCGATCTGCGCCGCACCACAGCAGACCAAAGTGTCCGCGGCACACTCTGCAATCTTAAAGGTCGGGTAATCAGTGACCTGCGAGTGATCCGGCAGGAAGACGCTGACAACGTCGTTGAACTTTATCTGCTGACCCGGGCAGGCATGGCTGAGATCATCCTGAATACGCTGTCGAAGTATCAGGTATTTTTTAAGGTTCAACTGACAAGAGTCACTGAAACGCATGAACTGGTTCAGCTGATTGCTGACGACCTTGATCAGCTTCAATCACTCATCGAATCCGAACTTCCCTCAGCCCCGGATCAGATCACCACCGGACCTGGTCATGTCATCATCCGATTGCCTGACCTGGATCCAGCTCCGACCCGCTTCGAAATCCTGCTGAAACGAGAAACCGACCAGGATAGCGGCGACAAGGCGCCATTTATCATCGACCGCTTAGAGTCGGCATGCCAGCCTTTAGATCAAAACACATGGCTGTGTCACGACATCAGGAATGGCATCGTGCATATTCGCCCCGGACAGCAGGAACTGTTCACACCGCAGCTGCTGAACTACGACCTCAATGGTGCCGTCGATTTCAAAAAAGGCTGCTACACGGGTCAGGAAGTTGTGGCACGGATGCACTACAGGGCCGAAGCAAAAAAACGACTTGGAAAAGTTACCCTGCCAGCAGAAACGCCATTCTCTGATTTGGGGCTGGACGAAGATAAAGACCTGCTAGTCAGTGCCAGCCGGCCGGATGGACGGCGTGACTATCTGTTGATAGCCAGCACTGACGCTGGTAGGCGTGACAGCAGAATTAACCTTTTTACCGAAACTGAGGCGTCTCTGAGCAGCTAAGCTGGGCAGTTAATCAGGCCAGACTTCCATTTGACGGTGCCATACCCTTCCAGACAAAGTGCCGAGCCGAAACAACAACGCCAGCCAATTCGGGCTGGCATTGTCAGTGTCAGATTGCTCAGCCGTCCTTGCGAACCTTAGACATCTTCCCGGCGCTGATTGACGGCCTGTGGCTCTCCACCACCGGAAGCCCCGTGGGCATTGTCGTCACGGTCAAGTCCGGAGCTGTTCACATCGGTCTTTCCAGCATACTTACGCTGCAGGCTGCCGAGCATTTGCGCAACTGCCTGCGGCGAACTGGTATTTTTAGCCAGAAGGTCATAAACCACAGGCACGATGAACAGCGTCATCAACGTGGTCATCAGTACACCCGAGAATATTACCGTGCCCAGCAGAACACGGCTTTCAGAACCGGCACCAGTCGACAGAATCAGCGGCAAAGCGCCCATCAGTGTTGAAATGGCAGTCATCAGCACCGGCCGCAGACGCATGTCGCAGGCAGTAACCAGCGCCTCACGGAAAGGCTTGCCTTCATCACGCAGCTGGTTCGCAAACTCAACAATCAGAATGCCATTCTTACTGGCAATACCAACCAGAATGATCAGTCCGATATTGGTGTAAATATTGAGCGTGCCATCTGTCAGCAGCAATCCAATCAAGGCACCAAATATTGCCAGCGGAACTGTGGTCATGATCACAAGCGGATGCACAAAACTCTCAAACTGCGCCGCCAGAACCAGAAACACAACCAGCAATGACATGGCGAAGATCAGAGCGAGACCACCACTGGCTTCTTTAAGTTCCAGTGATTCCCCTTTGTAGTCAATCTGGGCATAGTCAGGCAATTCGGTGAGTACCAGGTTCTCGAGGAAAGCCAGCGCTTCATCCAGACTCACACCCGGCTGCAGCCCCGCCGACAAAGTAATTGCCCTGACCCTGTTGTAACGATTCAGAGAGTTCGCTGCAGAGGTATTCTCTACACTGATCAGGTTGGACATGGGTATCAGCTGTCCTGTACCTTCAGAGCGAACGTAAATATTCGTCAGGTCGTCCGGGGATGCCCGCTGCGTTTCTTCCGCCTGGAGTATAACGTCATACTCCTCACCGGCATCAATGAATGTGGTGACGCGGCTTTCGTTCATCATGGCCTGCAGCGTGCGCCCGATCGCCTGAATCGACACACCAAGATCAGCAGCGCGAACTTTATCCACGGTGATGGTCAGGCTTGGACGAGTCTCTTCGTAATCTGACGTCATACGGGTAAACATACCGCTGGCTTCGCCACGCTGAATCAGCATGTCACGCCACTGCGCCAGTTCTTCATAGCTGCGTCCACCAATGACAAACTGGACTGGCTGGCCACCACCACCGCGCACCAGCCCCGAACGCATGAACATCATGGTTTCCAGGCCAGGAATGGATCGCCATTCGGTCATGAGCTCGCTCATGATGTCGGTCGTCGGTTTGGGACGCTCAGCCCAATCGGGCAAAGCGATGATACTCATGCCGCTGTTAACGCCACCGCCACCGCCCCATCCCGGCAGCATTGTGACAACACTACTGACTTCGCCACGTTCCAGATACGGTAACAGAGTGTCCTGAATGGCGTTGGTCTTGTCCTGCATATAGGACATGCTGGCACCTTCAGGCCCGGCCATGCGCACCATCATCACGCCCTGGTCTTCCTGCGGTGCAAACTCACTGGGCACCTGCTGCCACAGGAAATAGACCGCAATCCCTATGAGCACCAGACTGGCGGCGACTGCGTAACGAAGCCGCAGACACACTTCCAGCGCATTGTGATAACCGCGTTGCAGCCAACGGAAGAAGCGATCCACCTGACGGGTCAGGAAGCTTTCGTGAGCGTGCGTGTTCAATAGCTTGGAGGCCATCATCGGCGTCAAAGACAGTGCCAGCACAGTGGAGAAAATAACCGCGCCGCCCACTGTTATTGCCAGTTCATAAAACAGAATGCCCATGTTGCCGTCCATGAAAACAACCGGGACGAACACAGCAATCAGCACGGCTGTGGTGGCAATCACTGCAAACGCCACCTGCCTGGAACCATTAAAGGCCGCCAGCAATGGTGGCTCTCCTGCTTCGACCCGACGCTGGATATTCTCAAGCACCACAATCGAATCATCGACAATCAAGCCAACACAGAGCACCATGGCGAGCAATGTGATCAGATTGATAGTCAGGCCGAACGCCAGCAGTACCATGAACGCCGCCAGCAGGCAGACCGGAATGGTCACCGCAGGAATCAGCATGCTGCGCACAGAGCCCAGAAACATATAGATAACCAGGCTGACCAGCACCACAGTCATGAAGATAGTGGAGTACACCGAACTAATCGCGTTCTCGATAAATTCGGCGTCGCTGTTCGACAACACCAGCGACATATGATCTGGCAAGGTCGCGTTGATGCGCTCGATCAGCGCCGTGGCCTCACGCAGCACCGTCAGGCTGTTGGCATTTGACTGTTTGACCAGGCCAAGACCCACTGCGTCAGTGCCATTGCCCTGAAAGATTGACCGCGTGCTGGCAGCGCCCAATTCAACTCGGGCTACTTCACCAAGCGTTACCTGATGGCCGTCTGCACCCCTGGCGATGACGAGCCGGGCAAAGTCTTCCGGCGTCTGGTAAACGCGATCCACTCGAACGGTGAACTCACGATCGATGGAATCAACCCGCCCGGCCGGCAGTTCCAGGTTCTGTCTGCGCAGCGCCGATTCAACATCGGTTACCGTCAGACCACGCGCGGCGAGTTTTACCCGGTCGAGCCACACACGCATGGCATAACCGCCGGTACCCCGCACACTGACGTTGGCAACACCATCGATCACAGCAAACTGATCAACGATGAAGCGTTCAGCATAATCATTGAGCTCCAGAAAGCTCATCTGCGTGCTGGTCAGATTGAAAAAGGCAATCGGTCGACCGTCTGCGTCGGCCTTGGCAATCTGTGGAGGCTCTACATCCTCAGGCAAAGCCCGGGTAATGCGGGAAATCTTGTCGCGAATATCATTGGCAGCCTGATCGATGTCGCGTCCGACTTCAAACTCCACTGAGACGCGGGAACTGCCGTCACTGCTTGAGGAGTTGATAGACGTGACCCCCTCCACGCCATTGATCTGATCTTCGATCAATTGGGTGATCTGCTGCTCGACTATCTCTGCCGATGCGCCGGGGTAACTGGTGCTGACTGACACAACCGGTGGACTGGTGTCGGGATACTCCCGCAGCGGCAGTTCCATAAATGAAATAATGCCGAACGCAACCAGCAGCAGGCTGATTACAGTGGCGAATACGGGGCGTTTGACTGATACATCAGACAATACCATGGCCTGTCCCTCAAAACGTAATGATCAGCCCGAATCAGGATTGTTCGCTGGAAGCGGCCGCTGTGCTGTTGTCTGGCGCAGCGGCACTGCTGGTATTACTGGTAGTGGCCGGCAGAATGTTCAGGATTCTTACCCGCTGATTGGGACGAACCTGCGCAACCCCCTCGGCAACTACACGTTGCCCCGGCACGAGGCCCGACAACACTTCAACCACACCCGGACGACGCGCGCCCAGTTGCACTTCGACGCGGCGAGCCAGTTCTTCCTCGTCCACAACATAGACATACTGTCGTCCCTGCGCTGGAACCACCGACTGCTCCGGAATCACGATTGTTTCGCGCTCGTTGAGCATGAGCCCCACTGTCAGCAGCATACCCGGTCGCAAGGCGCCATCAGGATTATCTATGACTGCTCGCACAGGAACGGATCGGGTCACCACATCAACACGTGAGCCAATCACCTCCACATCACCAACAAAGGTTCTGTTCGGATAAACGATGCTGTTGGCGGTAACCTCTAGCCCTGATTCCAGTTGCGCGAGGAAAGACTCTGATACATTGAAGTCCAGTTTGATCGTGGAAATGTCGTCCAGTGTCGTGATCTCAGTGTTTGGCGTCACCATGGCGCCTTCACTGATATTGCGAAAGCCCAGAACACCACTGAAGGGAGCAACGATGACGCGATCACGCATATTGGCGACGACCCCTTCCAGACGCGCCTGAGCTGTTTCCACCTGACTCAGCGCATTATCCAGATCCAGTCGTGACACCAGATTGTCGCTGCTCAGCTGCTCCATGCGGTCGCGCTGACGTCGTGCATCGTCAAGTGCAGTCTGCGCCTCAGACAGTCGCGCTGTCTCCGCTGAATTAGTCAGCTCTACCAGAACATCTCCGCGTTCAACAAAATCGCCGTCTTCAAAATAAATGCCGGCCACAATATCAGAGACTTTGGGAGTAATGCTCAGTGATTCATTGGCCTGAGCTGTACCGACAGATTCTACCTGGTCAACAAATACGCCAGTCTCGACGATTGCAACCGTTACCGATGGTGCAGCCATGCCACCTGGGCCGCCGGGACCACGCCCCATACCGGGCGGACCACCAGCAGCGGGATCAGACTGTAGCTTTACGTATACGCCATAACTCAGCGCAGACACCGCCAGCAGGAAAAAAATCAGCAGGGGATGACGGGTTACAAATTGCAAGTGAGTACTCCTCGACCCGAATCGGTCACACATGACAGCGGACAACATCATTACGGCAAGTACAGACTGATGGATCAGCCACTCTTCAAAACCCGCGTAGAATGTTGTAAAGCCATAAACCACGCAAGAGTCAATAGTGACAAAGTGTTACCAACTGGCAGTCTTGCGGCTAATAGCAAGTATCGTACGATAAAGCGGGCAAGAAAATTGTGAAAAAACCTAGGAGCTGCAGGACAGCATCGAGCAGCCCGCCCGGGTTCGCGCCCAGTCAGGGCGCTTGCGAGCATAGAGTTCGTCTACATCTTGCTGGTAGGTATAGGGTTGCTGCAGCGCATTCAGCAATGAGTCAAACTCCTGCCAGCTGCCCTCTTCCGCAGCATCTATGGCCTGCTGCGCCAAAAAATTTCTGAGCACATAGCGCGGGTTGTGCTGTCGCATCAGTTCAAGCCGATCAGGATCGTCCAACTTGCCGGCAACAGCCTGATACTCAGTCTCGAACTGCTGATAAAGGGGAATATTGTCTGGCTCCACAGTACCGCTGTAGCAGGCCGTTGCGACATATTCATGCAGTGGCTGCGTGCCGGCACCCTTTCTATAGGCTGCCAGTGACTGATAGAACAGCGTCATGTCCGTTTCCTGAGCCAGCAGCAGATTTTCCAGCAGCGTCAAGACAGGCGATTCTGTCAGCAGGTCGGGATCTACCCCGAGCTTGTTGGCCATCATTTGCTGGTAGGCAAGATCGCAGTTTGTTGCCAGTGCGTTGACTCGCTGTTGTAAGGCCTCTGCGTCTTCGATCAGTGGAAAAATGGCATTGGCCAGTTGATACAGATTCCAGCGTGCGATGGTCAATTGATTGCCAAAGCGATAGCGACGTTGACCTTCGTCAGTTGTGTTAGGTGTCCAGGTCGGATCGTAATTGTCCTGCCAGCCATACGGTCCATAATCGATAGTCAGTCCTGAAATGGACATATTGTCGGTATTCAGCACACCATGAACAAATCCCACTCGCATCCAGTGCACTACCGTATTGATGGTCCGTTGGCACACCCTGTCATACCAGTCCAGGTAAGCATTGATGCGCAACTCAGGTGAGGAGTCTGTGGACAGATTCTGAGCCAGGTCAGGATGCTGTGTCTCAATTACAAAATGAACCAGCTTCTTTAGCAGCGCATGATCGCCACGCGCCGATGGCAACTCAAAATGCCCGAAACGGATAAAATCAGTAGCCACCCGACAAACAATGGCACCTGGCTCTTGTCTGGGGTTACCATCGTAAAACATGTCCCTGACAACGCTCTCTCCGGTCGTGACCAGGCTCAATGCCCGCGTGGTCGGCACACCCAGGGCATGCATCGCTTCACTGCACAAATACTCACGTATCGACGAACGCAGCACTGCCCGCCCGTCAGCATGACGTGAATATGGCGTGCGCCCGGCACCCTTTAATTGCAGGGTCCAGGCCTGCCGGTCTGGCGCGAGAATTTCTCCCAGATTGATCACGCGTCCATCACCGAGCTGTCCTGCCCAGTTGCCAAACTGATGGCCGCCATAACAGGCAGCGTAAGGCTGCATGCCTTTCAAAAGTCGATTACCGGAGAACACTTCGGCACGATCTGCCACCTCAAGCGATAGCCCCATCTGGTCCGCCAGTGAGTGATTCCAGGCGCGCATGACTGGCGCAGCTACAGGCTCTGCTTTAGCTGGCGACCAGGCAGCCTGAAACACCTGGCGCGGTCTGTGACTGTCCTCGGCCGATGCACCCGATTCGCCAGGCAGCATGGTGGTATAACGATTGATAAACTGACTCACAGGCGACTCACATTACCAGTCGATTGATTCCACGCGCTCTATCAGCATGGCGTTGGCTGTGCCACCACCCTCGCAGATCACAACCAGTCCAAAGCGTGCCTCGCGGCGCTCCAGCTCATGCAGAAGCGTGGTGGTCAATTTGGCACCCGTGGCACCCAGCGGGTGGCCCAGCGCCTGGGCACCACCGTTCACATTGAGACGCCGCAGGTCAGCCCCTACAGCCTTGGCCCAGGCCAGCGGCACCGAGCCAAATGCCTCATTGACTTCATAAAGATCAATATCATCAATCGTCAGATCTGCGCGCTCCAGCAGTTTTTCGGTGGCGGGTATTGGCCCTTCCAGCATGATTTCGGGGTCAGAACCCACTGTCGCGAGTGTATGTATACGCGCACGGACAGGCAGATTGTAGCGCTCGACCGCGCGTCGACTGGCCACCAGCACAGCCGCAGCCCCGTCGCTTATCTGGCTGGCCGTCCCTGCTGTAATCAGGCCACCCGGACGCAGGGGTTGCAGCCCGGACATGGCATCCAGGCTGGCATCGTAGCGAATCCCTTCATCCACAGTATGAGTTTCTATATCGCCGGCTTCCGTCGTCACTTCAACAGGCACAATTTCGCGATGGAAGTAACCGTTGCGCGTGGCGTGAGCGGCGCGCTGGTGACTCAGCACACCAAACTTGTCCAGCTCCAGCCGGCTCAGGTGATATTTATTGCCCAGCAGCTCGGCACCGGTAAACTGGCTGAACTCGATACCGGGGTATAGTTCGTCAATCCGCTCGCCGCGGGGAACGCCGCGACCATTCGCGATTCCGTCGCTGATATTACTGCCGATAGGAATCAGACTCATGCACTCTACACCGCCGCAGATCACCAGATCCTGTGTTTGCGACATGACAGCCTGAGCGCCAAACTGGATAGCCTGCAGCGATGAGCCACACTGTCGGTCCACTGTCACGCCTGGAACAGAGATATCCAGCCTTGACGCCAGGACAACGTTGCGCGCAAGGTTGCCAGCCTGGGCACCGATCTGGCTGACACAACCAAAAATAACATCATCAATCACATCCGCTGAGACAGCGCTGCGGTCCAGCAGCTCATCAACGACGGCCGCGCCAAGATCTACCGGATGAATATTCCGCAGGCGACCATTGCGCCGACCACACGCAGTCCTGACCGCGCCTACAATATAGGCTTCACTCATGACATTCCCCTTATATGATATGTCCCATCCAGCGACCCGCCAGCACCACTCCCGCCCATAGCAGAAGTGAAAGTGCGCCACTCCAGCGCGGGGGCAATCGACCTACCAGTACCATATTGATTCCGGCACACAGCATCAAGCCCACCTTCCACTGGAATGCAGGGTTTAGCACGTGCGCACTGGCACGCGTGATAAACAGGCCCAGGCCGGTGATAACAGCCACAATGAATGCTGACCAGACCCAGGGCAGGAAATCCTGTCCCAGAGTCCTGACCGTGTAGTCACGGGCAGTAAGGCCCAGCAAACGCAGGTCCAGCATCAGCAGCCCGCCAAGCATCAATGCCATACTCAGCACGTGTAGTGAGTTCAGCAGCGGAAACCACCAGGTCGCGCCGATATGCTGTGACAGCGGCCAGTACTCGATCTGAAGCCAGAATTCACTATGCAGCATCTTCAGTACCCCGACCAGAACAGATAATCTGCGTAAGCAATCCAACGACCACCCAACGCTGTCAAAAGCCAGGCCAACAGGCACAATAGCGCCATGATCCGATTGACCAGCATCGCAGAATCCACTGCCAGCAGTCCTTTTCGCCACTGGCGCCATAGAATCAGGGAAAGTGTCAGCGCGACAAACAGCGCGGCCATCTTGATAGTGAATACCGGGTTGTAGAAATAGCGTTGCGGGCGGGCCAGAAGAAACGGCAAAGCACTAAACAGCATCAGCGGCAAGGCCCAGAAAAACCAGGGGAACAATCGACCGGCCAGCTCCACGGTATCCTGGCGCCTGGCAGCAATATTCAATACACGCAGACAGATCATGACAATGGAAGCCATCAGCACGATCAGCCCCAGCAGATGCAGGGATTGCATGATGGGCGGCATACCGGGCACAGCTCTGAGGAAATCACCGCTTAGCTGAGGCAGACCACTGTCGCCCAGCCACTGTATTACAGCTTCGCGCACGACCCGCCATCCTTGGGCGTTACCAGCTCAAGCGCTCTGTCCAGACCCAGCGGCCTGGCATACAAAAAGCCCTGCGCGACCTGACAGCGCAGAGTGCGCAACATGCTGACCTGTTCCTCGGTTTCCACCCCTTCGGCTATCACCGACAAGCCCAGGTTGTCGCTCAATGACAAAATGGTACGGACCAGGCCCAGGGCGCTATCGTCGCGAGTCATGTTGCTGATAAAACTTTTGTCGATTTTCAGGGTGCTGACAGGATATTGATGAAGGTAGCTCAACGATGAGTACCCGGTACCAAAGTCATCAATAGAGATATCCATGCCTGCCTCACGACACTGCAGGAGCGCCGCTCGCACATGCTGAGCCTGGCGCAACAGCAGGCGTTCGGTTATTTCAATATGAATCTGGTCAGGACGAACACCCGCGTGGTCAACAATCTGCAGAAGATGATCAAGAAAATCCGGTTCGTCGAAGTCATGCGCCGAAAAGTTGATGCTCATGAACAACTGGTCGTTGCCACTGGCATCAACCATGTTTTTCAAAGCATGGCAGGCTTCGTGAAACGCCCACCGGGTCGCCTCAACAATCTGACCTGTATCTTCGGCCAGCGGGATGAAAAGGTCGGGACGCATTCTGCCATGGACAGGATGATGCCAGCGCATCAGTGCTTCAAACCCTACAACGCGGCCACTGGAAATCTCAATAAGTGGCTGATACTCGAGGAACAGCTGATTACCGGCAATGGCCACGCGAAACTCATTGGTCATGCGCACTGCATCCAGCACGCGGGACTGTTGCGCGTGCTCGTGCTCCTGACGCTCTAGGACAGAAGAGTCACCATCAAAATCGCGCAGGGTAGCAGAACGGTGCAGCAAATCCCGGTAACGCATCAGAATCAGTCGCGCAACCAGGCCAACAATCGGGTTGGCATTGCTGACAGCCTTGCTGAAGTCGGCCTGGGTAATCTCCAGCAACTGGCAGTCTTCAATGGCAGTGATTGTGGCACTGCGTGGGCCTCCGTCGACAATCGCCATCTCACCGATAACGCTGCCCGCCCCGCGCTGAGCCACATTCGAGAGCGAGCCATCTGCCAGCTTTACGCTGATCTGCACGCGCCCTTCCTGGATGAAGTAGGCACAATCTCCCGGGTCGCCCTGGCGCATGATGACCTGCCCGGACCGAAAGATTTTTTCGACCTGAAGAGAGTCTCCCGAAGGCAGTGCCTGAACGTCATTGGAAGGAGGAGAAGCCTGTGTCATATGACCGTTGTTTTCCGTTGTTTTCCGGCAATAAATGCGTTTTATCAACAGCCTGCTGCGAACGTCTCAGCAAAGGACTGTTGCTGCAGCAGTGTACGCTGTAATTGAGTTTCGCTCCAATAAAAAAGGCACCCTAAGGTGCCTTTTAATGACAGGACAGACGCGCCACATATTGCCGCCTGCGAAAATCTGGTCGGAACGGCAGGATTTGAACCTGCGACCCCCACACCCCCAGTGTGGTGCGCTACCAGACTGCGCTACGCCCCGAATAATCCGAGCGGGCATTATACTTGCCCTGCTCCGGCTTGCAAGCCTGAGTACCAAAATAATAAAAGGCGGCTCGAGGGGGGAACTCCGAGCCGCCTTTTACGTCCGACCACAGGATCAGACCTGCCGTGTTTTACATCTCAAACGTAACACGGCCGTACAGCATACGACCTGTCGGGTCGTACAGGATTGACTCCATGCCGCCCAGCATAGGCACTTTCTGCGGCAGTCGGTCAAACAGGTTACGTGCACCTACCGTGAAAGAGAACTCACCACCCAGAGCATCAAGTCCGGAATAGTTGTAGCTCGCATCCGTGATAGTGGAGGCACGCAGCACCTCAACATTTCGGTAGTTGCTGAAAGGCAGGAAACGCTGGAACGAGAACTTCTCTGCGTCGAAGGTGATCTCGTCAATGTAACGGACAATCACATTGGCACTGTGGTTACCCATGTTCCAGCCGATGCTGGCATTGGCTTTCCATTCCGGCATTGGCGGTACGGCGCCGGTCAATGCGTTCTGATTGCCTTTCGCTTCAACCACAGGGCGGTCGGCCGACAGCTGGTAGGTGTAGCTGTCAACATAGGTGGCATCCAGCCCAAAGTTCATCGTACCCCAGTCGCCGATACTGAACAGATAGTCGAATTTCAGGTCCAGCGCAGTGACATCCATTTTCGACGCATTGGTGGAGCTGCTGATGATGCGATCAATCTGCGCGACGTTGTTTGGGTCACGCTGGATCCGCTTGTCAGACAATGGGTTGTTTACCCAGGCTCTGACCTGATCAACTGGCGGCAGACCTGAACCTGAATAACCGGTCGCCTGCCGGAAGTTGAAAAAGTCCGCAGCCAGAATATCAGCGGTAGTAGAGCTGATGATCCGGTCTTCGAAGTTTGTTTCACTCCAGTCGATATCCAGCGTCATGCCATCAAGCAGGTTCAGTGTTACACCAAATGCAGTGGTATCTGCTGATTCAGGCACCAGGTTCGGATTGCCCTGCGAGCAGTTCGCCGTGAAGGCCGCGAAAGTTGTGAATGGATCCGACACGTTGGTCAGACCACAAGATTCCGGCGCATTCAACTGGTTCAGAGTTGGCGCAATAAATGAAGTACCAGTAGTGGCACGCACTGTCAGCCAGTCAGTCGGTATGTATACCAGACCAAATTTCGGATCTGTTGAACTTTGACCCGTGCTGTAGTCTTCGTTACGCACGGCAACCTGTGCTTCCAGCGTATTGAACAAAGGCAGCGACAACTCGACAAAGTAGGCATCAACAGTTCGACCGTCGCTGACCGGGAACAGTTGCGTGCCAATGAATACATCGCCAGTCAGGCTATGCAGGCTGGGCGTATTGTCGAAACGGTCTTCACGTCTCTGATATCCAACGGCTGCACCCACTTCACCACCGGGCAGCGTAAAACCACCGGGGCTGATTACGCCGTTAAGTACTACATCCAGTGTCTGCAGTGACTCAACATCAAAAACACGGTTCTGTACGTAGGTAGAATCTGCCACGGCCTGAGTATTGAGCGTAGACGGATCAGTCGACACGAACGGTGTAAAACACGCGTCACGGTCGTTGGCGACATCGCAGTTCAGCCCCTGAGTCAGAGCACTCAGGCTGAAGTTATTGGCGCGGCTGTTGTCAGTCTGCTCTGAATACATGTAGCTGGCGGAACCCTCCCAGCCCTCAATCCAGGGTACAGTGAAGTCCGCGCGCAGCGCTGAACGCCAGCCGTGGATCAGGCCAGCACCAACAGTGGAACCGTCTGGACCGAGTTGCGTAGGCAAAGTGCCATGTTTACCCCATGGACGCCATGCAGCAAAGTTAACGTCTTCGTTAAATGGGATACCGGTTGCAGCGCTTGGAGCACGGATGACCATACCGTTGGCGTTGCGATCTGGAACACCATCACCGTTGGCGTCTACCGCATAAAGCTGATTGCCATTGGCATCGACGGCCGGGAATGGGTTACCGGGAATCTCGCCTCGGACGGTCGGAAGCTCACCGACGCGACCACCCGGGTTTGAGGGAGAACCACGGTTGTAAGTGCGGCGCTTGAAGTAGCCCCACTGCCCTGACAAAGTCAAACCAGAACTGAAGTCATACGTGGCATGTGCAAATGCCTGACCCTGGTCCTGAGCTGCGCGATAGTCCCAGAACTCACCGAAGTCGAACCAGCACTGGCCAGCAAAAGTAAACCCGTTCGGGTTGTTGCCTGGTACCGTTGGATCTTCACGTGTTCCACCACAGTTTGGATCGGAAATCGTACGGAAACTACCTGTCAGATCACCATTGGCATCACGTACAGGAACACGATAACGGCCCGGATTGGGCGTACTGGATGATGTCAGACCAGAGTTAAAATTGTCAGGGCGGTCGATCATCTCCAATCTGCCATTGGAGCGGTATTCACCTGCCACAACGAGATCGATACCGTTCCACTCGGTACCAGCGAGAACGCTGAACTGATCATCAGTGTAGTCGCCACGCGAATCGCCCTGGCGATAGGCTTCAAAACGAACACCGTCATAGGATTTGCGTGGGACAAAGTTGACAACACCGGCTACGGCCTGCGAGCCATACAATGCTGCAGCGCCATCTGTCACGATATCCATGCGGCCGATCGCGATCTGCGGCAGAAAAGTATTGACGTTGGTGCCGATGACACGCATGCCATCAACCAGATTAAGAGTAGCGCCCGAACCCAGACCACGCAGGTTAATTGAGGTAGATGTGCTTGATGCTCCAGTAAAGGAGTTCTGCGTAACTGATGAGCCCTGGTTAAAGCTCAGGTTATGGATCACGTCACCCATATTGGGTGTGCCTTCAGCGGCGATATCTTCAGCTGAAACCTGAAGGATTGGCGATGCAGCCTGAAAACCTTCCGAACGACGAATAAAGGAGCCAGTTACAACAACTTCTTCGACTTCCGGTGTATTGGAGTCCTGCTGTGCAAGCACGGACGTTGCGGGGAGCATCATGGCGGCAGCGATAGCTGCGGACAACAGTTTTACTCGGGGATTACTAGTGAATTGAGTATTCGACTTCATCCATGGACCTCTTGATGATTCTTATTAGGTTTATGGTTGTCGATGCAGAGGCAATGAATAGCGCCGGTTTTCTCTCCAGAAACCGGGTCGACAGGACGTGCTGACATTCTGAGGACTACACTAAACAACAACTTCCCTCAGGCAGTGACATTATTTTTATTCAATCATACTGCTAGAGCAATAGGAAACGGTGCGACATGCCCCGCTTTCCGGTGATGGACTATATCACTGGAGTCAATGATGTAAAGGAAAAATTCGAAAAAAAACCAGAAAGTCGTCGTGCGAACGTTCGAAAAAGTGATGTCAGGCGCCGTAGAATCTGGCTATTACAGCAGCGCCAGAGCCTCTTCCAGTTCTTTGATCATCTGCTTGAGCTCGGCCTTTTCAACTGCAGCACCCGGTTGCGGTTCCTGATGGCCGCTCATACGCTGACGGGCCCCACCGATGGTGAAACCCTGATCGTATAGCAGGGATTTGATCTGTCTGATCAGGAGGACGTCTTCACGCTGATAGTAGCGGCGATTGCCACGGCGCTTGACGGGTTTAAGCTGGGGAAATTCCTGTTCCCAGTAACGCAGCACATGCGGCTTTACCGTGCAAAGTTCACCCACTTCACCAATGGTAAAGTAGCGCTTTGACGGTATGGGCGGCAGGTCCTGCTTGTCACTGGCTTCCGGCATATTTCTCTACCCTCGCCTTTAGCTTTTGGCCAGGACGGAACGTCACCACGCGACGTGCCTTGATAGGAATTTCTTCACCGGTCTTGGGGTTGCGTCCGGGGCGCTGTTTCTTGTCACGCAGATCAAAATTGCCGAATCCAGACAACTTGACCTGTTCGTTGCTTTCCAGGGCCTGGCGAATTTCCTCGAAGAACAGCTCGACCAGTTCTTTGGCCTCTCGCTTGTTAACGCCGAGTTCATCAAACAGACGTTCTGCCATTTCCGCTTTTGTCAGGGCGCCGTTTTGCATGTTCAATTCCTTAACTTAGCATTAAATTTGTCTTCCAGGCCTTTGACGCAACGCTCAATTATGACATTGATCTCGTCGTCGCTAAGAGTGCGCGAAGGATGTTGCCAGGTCAAGCCCAAAGCTACACTTTTTTTGTCACTTTCGACTTTATCACCTTGATAAACATCAAATATTCTAATTCCGAGCAGCTCTGGGCCTGCCAGTTCACGCAAATGCTGCTCAATATCAGCCACAGCCACAGCCCGGTCCAGCACCAGCGCCAGATCCCGGCTTACCTCTGGATAGCGTGACAAAGGCTTGAAAGCCGGTACCGTTGCGGCGCGAATCGCAGCCAGATCCAACTCGAACAGGTACACCCGTCCGTTGATATCCAGTGCCCGCTGCAGTGCAGGATCCAGTGCGCCGACCAGTCCAATGCGCTGTCCATCCAGCGCCACAGCGGCCGCCTGGCCGCCATGCAGGGCCTGATGCTCTGCCTTCTCAAAACGGCAGCGTGGCAACAGTGCACCCAGGTCCAGCAGGCCTTCGACATCACCTTTGATGTCAAAGAAATCAACAACTTCCCTGCCCTGAGACCAGGTGGTAGGGAAACGCTCGCCGTAGATCAGACCGGCCAGTCTTTCCGGCTGACGGATTCCTTCAGGCTCGGGCAGAAACACCTGACCGGTCTCGAAGATGCGAACCCGGGTCTGCTGGCGATTGATATTGTGCTGCAATGTCCGCAGCAGCCCTGCCCAAAGGCTGGTACGCATCACCGACATATCTTCCGAGATGGGGTTCTGCAGTGCCACGGGAGCGGGCGATGCAGAAACCTGCGCCATCAGCTTTGGCTCGACAAAGCTGTAGGTGATGACCTGTTGGTAACCCTGTGCTACCAGACGCTCACGGATCCGTGACAGTGCCACTTCCCGCTCGCTGGCCTCAGGCATCTGAGTGCGCATAACAGGGCGTGTCACGGGCAGGCGGTCATAGCCATGGACGCGTGCCACTTCTTCAATCAGATCTGCCTCAATGGCGATATCGTGACGGAATGACGGTACGTCAAAGGTCAGCTCATCTTCCGAGCGACCAACAAGAGTCACTCCCAGGCCATTGAGAATACTGATAATTTCCTCTTCATTCAGCTCCATACCGAGCACGCTCGCCAGGTAGGAAGGACGCAGCTTTACCTCGCTGGCAGTTGGCAGCGTCCCGGTGCTCTCGGTAACCGGACCCGGCTTGCCACCGGCGATGGCGATCAGCAGCTCGGTTGCGCGCTCCATAGCCAGCGCCTGCAGGTTATAGTCGACACCACGCTCATAACGGTGGGACGAGTCGGTATGCAGGCCATAGCGGCGCGCCCGGCCAGCCACCGCAAGTGCATCAAAACAGGCACATTCCAGGAAAATATGCTGGGTCGACTCTGTCACGCTGCTGGGTTCTCCGCCCATGATACCGGCCAGCGCCAAAGGACCACTGGCATCGGTGATCAGCAAGGTATCGGTGGCGGGTTCAACTGATTTGCCGTCCAGCAGTGTCAGCGTGTCGCCCGCCACTGCCTGACGCACGACGATCTCGCCACTGAGGCGCTCCAGATCGAAAGCGTGCATCGGCTGACCCAGTTCCATCAACACGTAATTGGTCACATCAACGACAGGATCGATGCTGCGCAGTCCGCAGCGACGCAGGCGCTCCTGCATCCATAATGGTGTTGTGGCATTGATATCGACATCGCGTATCACTCGTCCCAGATATCGCGTACAGGCGTCTGGCGCGTCAACACGGACCGGGAAGGTGTCATCAATCTGAACGGCGACAGGCGTCACCTGCAGATCCTTGAAGCTCAGCTGATTCAGGGTTGCGATCTCGCGTGACAGGCCGCGAATGCTCAGACAGTCACCCCGGTTAGGCGTCAGATCCAACTCAAAGTATCGATCATCAAGTTGCAGGTACTCTCTGACGTTCTGACCGACGGGTGCATCGGCAGGCAATTCCAGCAGGCCGTCCGATGAATCGGCCATACCCAGCTCTTCGGCCGAGCACAGCATGCCGAAGGACTCAACGCCACGCAGTTTGGCTTTTTTAATACGGAATGGTTTGTCCGGAGACTCACCAGGCAATTCCGCCCCAAGGGTGGCGTAAGGGACTTTCATGCCTGGCCTGACATTGGGCGCACCGCAGACAACCTGTACCTGCTGACTGCCATCATTGACCTGACAGACGCGTAGTTTGTCAGCATCCGGGTGCGGTTCGACGCTGACCACCTCTGCTACCAGAATACCCGTAAACGCGGCCGCCACCGGGCCTGAGGCGTCCACCTCCAATCCTGCCATGGTCAGCTGATCAATCAGTGCCTGCGGCTCAAGTGGCGTATCCAGCCACTCACGAATCCATTGTTGTGTGAAAATCATGGTAGTTTGCTCTTGGCTATCAGCTCGCGGTTCAGTTGAACTGCCGCAAAAATTTCAGATCATTTTCAAAGAACAGACGCAGATCATTGACGCCATATCGCAGCATGGCGAGACGTTCGACGCCCATGCCAAACGCAAAACCGCGATAACGACTGCTGTCTACGCCGGAGGCCTCCAGCACTTTGGGATGCACCATGCCGCAGCCCAGCACTTCCAGCCAACCGGTCTGTTTGCAAACACGACAGCCCTTGCCTTCGCACATGACACAGCTCATATCGACTTCGGCAGAAGGCTCTGTGAACGGGAAATAGGAAGGACGGAAACGTACTGCCAGATCGGCCTCAAAAAACGCCCGCAGAAACTCTTCCAGCGTGCCTTTCAGATCGGCAAAGCTGACATGCTCATCGATCAGCAGCCCTTCCACCTGGTGGAACATCGGCGTGTGCGTCAGATCGGAGTCGCAGCGGTAGACGCGACCCGGACAGATCATGCGGAACGGCGGTTTGCCCTGCTCCATGACACGCACCTGCACCGGTGATGTGTGGGTGCGCAGTACCCAGGACATCCCGCTGGCAGCAGCGCCTGCAGCTTTCGCGTCAGCGAGGTTTACATAAAAGGTATCGTGCATTGCCCGCGCCGGATGATGCCCGGGAATATTCAATGCCTCAAAGTTGTGGTAATCGTCCTCGATCTCAGGTCCCTCTGCCACGCTGTAACCGGCAGACTGGAACAGCGTCTGAATTCGCTCGATCGTCCGACTCACCGGATGCAGGCCGCCGGCGCTCTGACGACGCCCTGGCAGACTCACATCAACAGTCTCAGCGGCCAGCTGCGCACTCAGCGCCCGTTCGACAAGAATCTCGCGCTGCGCATCAATTGCCTGCTGTACCTGACGCTTGGCCTCATTGATTTTCTCACCGGCAGCCGGTCGCTCTTCGGCTGGCAAAGATCCCAGGCTCTTCAGCAAAGCCGTCAACTGTCCCTTCTTGCCCAGATAATCAACCCGCAGTTGATCAAGCGCGCGCTCATCTGCGCTGGCCGCAACCGCCTCCAGGGCAGTCTGCAAAAGCGAATTTGTGTCGGTCATGGATTCATCCACTCTGCCATGATGATTCTAATACCTGCATGGACCTGCCATGCACAGAACCCTGAATGCACAAAGCCGGCACGGGCAAACAACTCCCGGACCGGCTCTGCAGGAAAGTACCGCGATTGTTACTGTGCCAGGCTAGCTTTAGCCTGGTTGACCAGTGCAGCAAATGCCGCCTTGTCGTGCACAGCCAGATCCGCCATTACACGGCGGTCCACGGCAATATTGGCTTTCTTCAGACCAGCAATCATCTGGCTGTAGGTCATTCCGTTCGCACGAGCCTGCGCGTTGATACGGGTAATCCACAGAGAGCGGAATACACGTTTCTTCGTGCGGCGATCTCGGTAAGCATACTGGCCGGCTTTGATGACCGCCTGGAACGCTACGCGATAGACACGACTACGGGCACCATAATAACCCTTAGCCTGCTTCAGAATTTTTTTGTGACGGCGACGCGCCGTTACGCCACGTTTTACTCGGGCCATATCAGTCTCCTGTCAAAATCCGCTAAGGGTTACACTTTACGCAACATACGATCGATCAACGGCTTATCGCAGGCAGCTACCAGCGAAGTACCGCGCAGATGACGTTTGCGCTTGGTGGTCATTTTGGTGAGGATATGGCTCTTGTTGGCGCTTTTACGCTTCCAGCCAGTGGCTGTTTTTTTGAAGCGTTTGGAAGCACCGCTGTGGGTCTTCATCTTGCTCATTACTGCAACTCCGCATTTATTCGCCATCACTGGCGACTCAGATTAAGTAATAGAAGCCCTGAAACCTATCAGGCCTTCTTCTTTTTGCTTGGTGCCAGAACCATAACGGCCTGGCGACCTTCCATCTTGGGTTCCTGTTCCACCTGACCATATTCCTCCAGATCCTGGCGAATACGGTTCAAGAGTTCCAGTCCAAGATGCTGATGGGCCATTTCACGGCCGCGGAATCGCAAAGATACCTTGGCCTTGTCCCCATCAGACAGGAAACGTATCAGGTTGCGTAGTTTTACCTGATAATCCCCTTCTTCCGTCCCTGGTCGAAACTTGATTTCTTTTAACTGTGTCTTGCGCTGCTTTTTCTTGTTGGCAGCCTTCTGCTTTTTCAGATCGAAGATATGCTTGCCATAGTCCATGACTTTGCACACCGGCGGCTCGGCGTCGGGCGCAATCATCACCAGGTCGAGTTTGGCCTCAGCCGCCTCAGCGCGGGCCTCTTCAATGGTCACTACTCCTTTCTGCTCACCGTTGGCGAGCACCAGACGCACTTCCGTGGCGTCAATGTTTTCGTTGATGACCGGCTTCCTGGAACTACTCTTCATATTTGACAGCGTCTTCTCTCCTGTTCGGATTCAATTTTCATTCAGTGGTCCGACTGGGTTCTGCCGAAGCGCGCAACGTCTGCCTGTAAATGATCGGCAAATGCTTCCAGAGACATGGTACCCAGGTCCTGGCCGTCACGGGTTCGCACCGCCACCTGACCGTTTTCCATCTCACGATCACCGACAACCAGCAAATACGGAACCTTCTGAATGGTGTGCTCGCGGATTTTAAAGCCGATCTTCTCATTTCTCAAGTCCGCACTGACCCGAAAACCCTTTTCGGCCAGCATTTTACGGACTTTTTCGCAATATTCGCCCTGCTTGTCGGTAATATTGAGAATAACTGCCTGCTCCGGTGCCAGCCAGGCTGGCAGCGCGCCGGCGTAATGTTCGATCAAAACGCCGATAAAACGCTCGAAGGATCCCAGGATCGCACGGTGCAACATCACTGGTACTTTGCGGCTGCCATCTTCGGCCACATATTGCGCGCCGAGTCGGTCTGGCATCGAGAAATCGACCTGAATCGTGCCGCACTGCTGCACACGACCCATGCAATCTTTCAATGAAAACTCAATTTTGGGACCGTAGAAGGCGCCTTCACCCGGCAGCAGCTCCCATGCCAGCCCACTGTTGTCCAGCGCCTGGCGCAGGGCCGCTTCAGAGCGATCCCAGATTTCGTCACTGCCCACACGTTTCTCAGGGCGGGTTGAAAGACGCAGAATGATCTCGTCAAAACCGAAATCGCGATAGACACCAAACAGCAGCTGCATAAAGGAAGCAACTTCGCTCTGAATATCATCTTCAGCGCAGAAAATGTGTGCATCGTCCTGCGTAAAGCTGCGCACCCGCATCAGACCGTGCATGGAACCTGATGGCTCAAAGCGGTGACAGGAGCCGAACTCAGCCAGTCGCAGCGGAAGATCGCGGTAACTCTTCAGGCCCTGATTGAACACCTGCACGTGGCAGGGACAGTTCATTGGCTTGATGGCGTACATGCGGTTTTCTGACTCGACGCTGAACATCTCGTCAGCAAATTTGTCGGCATGTCCGGACTTCTCCCACAGCGTGTAGTCAACCAGCTGTGGTGTGCGAATTTCCTGATAGCCGTGCTGACGCTGCAGCTTCTGCATGTAGTGCTGGATTTCCTGATACACCGTCCAGCCTTTGGGATGCCAGAACACCATACCAGGTGCTTCTTCCTGGAAATGGAACAGATCCAGCTTTTTGCCGATCTTGCGATGGTCGCGCTTCTGCTGCTCTTCCAGTCGGAACAGGTAGTCGGCCAGCGCCTTTTTATCCTGCCAGGCAGTGCCGTAAATGCGCTGCAGCATTTCATTGTTCGAGTCACCGCGCCAGTAGGCACCGGCGACCGATGTCAGTTTGAATGCCTTGAACTTGCCAGTGTTGGGCACGTGCGGGCCGCGACACAGGTCAACAAACTCACCCTGGCGATAGAACGACAACTCTTCGTTGCCGGGGATGTCCTTGATGATCTGCACTTTGTACTGTTCGCCCATTTTCTCAAACATGGCTACAGCTTCGTCGCGCGACATGACTTCGCGGCTGACTGGCAGATTTTCCTTAACGATATCACCCATTACTTTTTCGATCTGTTCCAGATCTTCGGGTGTAAAAGGACGCTCGTAAGCGAAGTCGTAATAGAAGCCATCATCGATCACTGGACCGATGGTAACCTGCGCGTCCGGGAAAAGACGCTGCACCGCCTGCGCCATCAGGTGGGCACAGGAGTGGCGAATCACATCCAGGCCGTCCTCATCACGATCCGTCACAATGGCCAGCTCGGCATCGTCCGCGATTGTGTATGAGGTATCCACCAGCGTGCCGTTAACGCGGCCGGCCAGAGCGGCCTTGGCCAGGCCAGCACCAATGGATTCTGCCACCTGGGCAACTGTCACGGGTTGTTCAAACGAGCGCTGACTACCGTCGGGGAGTGTGATTACAGGCATAGAAAGTGATGTTCTGAATTCGGTTAACGATGTGGCACCCGCAAAGGAGTGGTAGGCACGACCAGATTCGAACTGGTGACCTCTACCATGTCAAGGTAGCGCTCTAACCAACTGAGCTACGCGCCTGCTATTACAACCTGCAACGTCACAATGACGCCTTTCCATCCTGTCGCGGGATTTGCCGCTGCTTGCGTCAGGTATTCTGCTTCGGGAATCGATTATTTGATGCCCTGCTGATACACCCGCCGTCAAAGGAGTGCGATTATAGGGGCTGATCGGCAAAACTACAACACAAAATCAGGCGTCAACCCGCTGCCATCAGCTGTTTTTTTAATGCCTGGACTTCATCGCGCAGTAATGCCGCTTCTTCGAACTCCAGGTTACGGGCGAGCTCCAGCATTCTTGTTTCGAGGCGGGTAATTTCCTGACCAAGCGCTTTCGGATCCGCAGCCAGCTCGGCAGGCACACTGCCATAGCTGGCAATCTTCTCGGCGACAGCCGCTTTGCCACGTTTACGCTGCCGTCCGCCAGTGACACGATTCTCTGAATAGGCACCTTCCATCACATCCATCACTGATTTTGTAACACCAGCGGGTGTGATGCCGTGCTCCTTGTTAAAGGCCAGCTGGGTTTCACGCCGGCGCTCGCATTCGTCCATGGCACGACGCATGGAGCCGGTAATATTATCGGCGTACAAAATGGCTCGGCCATGAATATTCCGTGCTGCGCGCCCCATCGTCTGAATCAGTGAGCGTTCCGAGCGCAGAAAACCCTCCTTGTCCGCATCAAGAATGGCAACCAGTGACACTTCGGGAATATCCAGCCCCTCACGCAACAGGTTGATGCCCACCAGCACATCAAAATTTCCAAGCCGCAGATCGCGGATGATTTCGGATCGCTCCACTGTATCGATATCCGAATGCAAATACCTTACACGCACGTCGTGATCCATCAGATAATCGGTCAGGTCTTCTGCCATGCGTTTTGTCAGCACCGTCACCAGCACCCGCTCCTGCCGCACCACAACCTGCCGGATTTCCGATAACAGATCGTCTACCTGATTGGCGGCTGGTCGTACATCGACGGCCGGGTCTATCAGACCGGTCGGCCGGACTACCTGGCGAACGACCTGCCCAGAGCGTTGTTCTTCATAGGGGCCAGGTGTGGCTGAGACAAAAATCAACTGCGAGGTCAGCGACTCCCACTCTTCAAATCGCAAGGGACGATTATCCAGCGCGGACGGGAGACGGAAACCATACTGAACCAGTGTCTCCTTGCGCGAGCGGTCGCCTTTGTACATTGCACCAATCTGTGGAATGGACACATGCGACTCATCAACAATCACGAGTGCATCGGGTGGCAGATAATCAAACAGCGTTGGTGGCGGCTGCCCGGCAGCGCGGCCAGACAGATAACGTGAATAGTTTTCGATGCCGGTGCAGTAGCCGAGCTCGCTCATCATTTCCAGATCAAAGCGCGTGCGCTGCGCCAGACGCTGTGCCTCTACCAGCTGATGATTACTCTCCAGCTGCGTCACACGCTCATTCAACTCTTCCTTGATCTGCTCCAGCGCTTCCATCACTTTTTCCCGGGGCGTCACATAGTGTGACTTCGGAAATACAGTGAGTCGCGGCACCTTTCTGACAACCTCACCTGTCAGAGGGTCAAAAAACGACAAACCTTCTATCTCGTCATCAAACAGCTCCACTCTTATGGCGTACTGCTCTGAATCGGCCGGATAGATATCAATTACGTCTCCGCGCACGCGATAGGTCGCTCGCTGCAGATCCATATCATTTCTGGTGTACTGCATGTCTGCAAGCCGCCGCAGAATGTAGCGCTGATCCACTTTGTCGCCGCGATCCAGGTGCAACACCATTTGCAGATACGACCCAGGATCACCCAGACCATAGATAGCTGAAACAGTCGCCACCACGATGACGTCGCGCCGCTCTAGCAGCGCCTTGGTTGCAGACAGACGCATCTGTTCAATGTGATCATTGATTGAGGCGTCTTTCTCAATATAGGTATCAGAGGAAGGAACGTATGCTTCAGGCTGGTAGTAATCGTAGTAGGAAACAAAATACTCGACGGCATTGTCCGGAAAGAACTCTGCGAACTCGCCGTAAAGTTGTGCCGCCAGCGTTTTGTTGGGCGCCATCACCAGAGCCGGACGTTGTGTCTGCGCAATTACATTGGCAATCGTGAAGGTTTTACCGGAACCGGTTACGCCCAGCAGCGTTTGGGCATGCAACCCCTCTTCCAGTCCCTCGCTCAGACATCTGATCGCTTCGGGCTGGTCACCTGCGGGCTTGAATGCGGACTTCATACTAAAGGGTATACTCATCCGCCCAGTATACACAGATGTCCGCGCGCGACGGTAGTCACCAGTCTGTCCGACACGCCAGACCGGACCACCTTAAAGACAGTGTAAATTTTGCACATCAGAGGTTGACCCCCCGCAAAAATCTCATTAGTATACGCGTCCTGTTGGGGCCACGACACATGGCCAACATTACTGCCCAATAGCTCAATGGTAGAGTAGGTGACTGTTAATCACTTGGTTCCTGGTTCGAGTCCAGGTTGGGCAGCCAAACTCTGAAAGACCTCTTCAATACCCCCTGTAAATTGCTAACCAGCAAACGATTGCGCAGCAGCGTGGTCGCGACAGGTCTTTGTCTGCAAAATCATCCGTGTAATTGGCCTTTGTCGGCTGGAACGACCGGCTCTGTTCAAGCCTTGCTCGACTGTGGTTATAATCAGCCACTCGTTTAACCTTATCACCACGAACCGGGAATGCATTATGACCTTAACTACTCGCTACAGACATGTATTGATGGCCCTGTTGTTCGGTAGCGCCCTATCGCTCGCCGCCTGCTCGGGAGAAGACACCCCATCAACCGAGGACGTCGCACAAACTGCCGAGAATGTTGCCGAGACCGTTGCACAGACGGCGGAAGATGCAGCTGCTGCAGTATCCGATGCAGTTGATCAGGTCACCGACGACGATACAACCATGACCGGCAACCCGGTGGTTGTGATGACGACCAGCATGGGTGATGTGGAAATTGAGCTGTGGCAGGACGAAGCCCCGATAACCGTCGCCAACTTTCTGCGTTATGTCGACAATGACCTGTATGACGGTCTGACATTTCACCGCGTAATTCCTGGCTTCATGGTTCAGGGCGGCGGCTACGATGAGGATTTTGTCGAGCTGTCAGGCTATCCGGCCATCAAGAACGAAGCCAGCGCCGAACTGAGCAATGATCGCGGCACCATCGCCATGGCGCGCACCCAGGTTGTCGACAGCGCCACCAGCCAGTTCTTCATTAACCTGGTCGACAACGACTTTCTGAATCACCGCAGCACCAATCCCCAGGAGTTTGGTTATGCAGTGTTTGGTGAGGTGATCAGTGGCATGGAAGTCATGGATGAAATTGCACGGGTCCAGACCACCAGCCAGCGCGGCCATCAGGACGTGCCGGTGGAGCCGGTCATGATCGTATCAATTGACCGTCGATAGAAATTGACGCGGAGTCCCGGGGCTGTGCGGGACTAGCGTTTGTGCAGCGGTGTCACCTTGGCAGTAGCCGAGGACACCGCTGGCAGTTCAACCACCTGATCTGATGACACAACCCACAGTGGATCATCATGCAGATCATCAGGCTGAAAGCCATCCACAGCGCTGATCAGAACCTGACGTATCTGCTGTAGATCCAGCATTCGACAGGCACGTTCCAACTCTGCCAGCATCGGCTCCAGCTCTTCCCAGGTTAGAAAGTCTTCCTCAGCCCGCATGATTTTGGGGTGTTCAGTGCCCGTAACTGACTCGCCGATCAACAGCTCTTCAAACAGCTTTTCACCAGGACGCAGGCCGGTATATTCGATGGCGATGTCGCCATGGTAGGCATTCTCATCTTTAACATCGTAGCCCATCAGGTGAATCATCTTGCGGGCCAGATCCACAATTCTGATTGGGTCGTGCATATCCAGCACAAAGACGTCACCGCCACTGGCCATCGAACCTGCCTGAATCACCAGCTGTGCGGCCTCTTCCACCGTCATGAAATAACGTGTGACCTCAGGGTGCGTCACAGTAACCGGCCCGCCCTCACTGATCTGGCGTCGGAACAGCGGCACTACCGACCCGGATGAACCCAGCACATTGCCAAACCTGACCATGCTGAAACAGGTACCCTTCTGTCTCGCTGCCAACGCCTGGAGCACCTGTTCGGCGAAGCGTTTGGTGGCACCCATGACATTGGTGGGACGCACCGCCTTGTCAGTGGAGATCAGCACAAAATGTCGAACTCCGGCATTCATTGCGGCCTGCGCGGCAATCGCGGTGCCAAAGATATTATTGTAGGCACCCTCCACTACATTTTTTTCGACCATCGGTACCTGCTTGTAAGCAGCCACATGATAGACCGTCTCAATGCTGAAGCGATTGATCACCGCGTCCATCAGCGTTCGATTGCAGACGTTACCCAGCATCGCCACAATCTCGGTGCTGGAGCCTTCTGCCCGCAAGCCCTGCAGCTCAAGCTCCAGGTCGTAGAGTCCAAACTCAAAACTGTCCAGCAGTATCAGGCGCTCTGGTTCCAGACCAACAATCTGCCGACACAGCTCAGAACCGATGGAGCCAGCCGCTCCCGTAACCAGTACCGAGCGGCCAGTAATGCAGGCGCCCATCAACTCTACGTCAGGCGGTACAATGTCACGACCCAGCAGGTCTTCAATGTCGATGTCGCGCACTTCATCAACATGAAACTTGCCTGAACGCATATCAAACAGCTCAGGCACTGTTTTCACATGAACTGGCAGATGCTCAAGACGATTGAGTATTTCCTTGCGCTCGGCATGTGTTGCAGACGGGATTGCCAGCAGGATCTGACGTACAGAGAAGTTGTTGATCAGCTCTGATAACGATGAGGGACTGTAGACACGCACGCCGCTGACGGTGCTGCCGATGATGTGACGGCTGTCATCCACAAAGGCTACCGGCAAATACTGATTGCCATTCTGCAGTGCTGCAACCAGCTGCATACCCGAGCTGCCGGCACCGTAAATAATCACGGGCTCTTTGGGGCGGAAGTTCTGTATCAGGCTCTGCAGCACCATCTTGGCCACAAAGCGGCTGCCACCGATGCTCAGCAGAGCAATCATCCAGAACATCGGAACAACGGCGTTGTTGGGTGACTCGGGTGACAGAATAAGATAGTAGACTGCACCGAACAGTACCGCAGCAACCGACACACCCTGCAGGACGATAAATCCCGATTGCACGCCCATGTAAAGCAGCAGCGCGCGGTAAAGACCTATTCGGTAGAATCCGCCGACGCTGATCATGATGGCGGCAGCGAAATAGAGCGCAAGACGCTCGCCCTGCCCCTCTGCGCCGATCCCCAGCATGTTGAATGACAACCAGGTTGCCAGGGCCAGCATGAGCCCGTCTGCCAGCATCAGCAGTATCTGCTTGACGGTGCGGGACAAGGGGATGGTGTATAGGTTCATTGACGCTCCCTGTTTCCGGCGCCCAGCAGGGCTGCCACGATCATTAACGGTACTATACCAGATATGGCAAATAACACCCCATATTCGGGTCTGGTCAGAGCCAGCCATGCCAGGGGCAGCGACCACAGGACATTGACCACCATATAAGCTGCAGTAACCCTGAGATGACTGCCCCATCGCCGCGACAGATGCTGGTAGGCATGCGTGCTGTGCCCTTCAGTAATTGAATGGCCGGCCAGCAGACGACGCAGCAGGGTCAGCGTGGTATCCGCAATGAACGTGGCCATCAGCAATACCCACACCCAGACTGACAGCACTCCATTGAAATGTGTGATAAGGCCCAGAAGTCCCAGGAAAAAGCCCAGGAATGTGCTGCCAACGTCACCCATAAACAGCCTGGCGGGCGGGACATTCCAATACAGAAACCCTAATGTCGCGGCAAACAGCGCGGCACATACCAGCATCAGGGGATCATCCAGGCGCCACAGCATCAGGCCGGCGGCCGCGCAGACAAACAGACACTGGGCAGCTGCCAGCGTATCGATGCCATCCATGAAGTTATAGAGATTTAACAGCCAGACCAGAGCCAGCATAAGTATCAGCGCCTGCAACCAGCTGGGCATCACCAGCCAGCCACTGAAAAATGGCTCTGGCACAGGGCCCAGCAGCCACAACGCAGATGCCGCGCTGATCAAATGCAGAGGGAGGCGGATGCGCACCGGCAGCGCTTTGAAATCATCTATAAAGCCGACCATGGCCACCGGCAGGGCACAAGCAAGGACCAGCGTATACTGGAGAGTCAGGGTGCCAGAAAAAAGCAGTACCGCAATCGCCAGTGCAAGACCTGTCACTATCGCGGCGCCACCACCACGCGGCACCGCCTGCTGATGAGCACTGCGTGCAACCGGCACGTCCAGTAAATGACGCCGCCCTACGACCACCAGCAGGGAGCACAGACACCAGGCTGCAAGCAGGCCTGTCAGCAATGCCAGGATGTCCGTTCCAGTAATGAGATGACCAGCCAGGTCCTGGCCGGATGTGTCCTGCATGCTTTATCCAGTTATTACAGAAAAGGGGCTAAACAGCCCCTATTCTAACGTATTCACTGTCACATGTGCGTAAACAGAATCACTCGCCGTCACTGGACAATCGAATTTTGTGGCGATTACGCTCAAGCGTTGCCTTGCCAATCCCCCGAACACGTTCCAGGTGATCAACCTGTTCAAAGTCACCGTGCTCTTCGCGGTAGGCTATGATGTCCAGCGCACGAGTCATACCCACACCATCCAGTGCGAGTGCCAGCGTATCAGCATCGGCTGTATTGATATTCACCTGGTCTTCGACCAGCAGCGCCATGTCTGCGGTGTCAGGTGCATCATCTGACTGGGCATGAGAGACCGTGGCACCAAACAAAGCCAGTGTCAGCATGCTGAACATGGCTGACCGGCGAAGAAAACGTATTACTGAAATTGCTGATTGAGACATGAGGAAACTCCTTTTCCGATTGTGTATTTCTCAATTGATCAAATCATCCATGAGCCGCCAATACTAACGGGCGTCGTACTGGTTTTAGCACACCATGGATCAATTGCCAGAAATTTCCTCAAGAATGGCCTGAAGTTTGACATCCGGATGGCGCGCGCGGGTTATCGGACGACCAATCACCAGATAATTACTGCCTGCATGGACAGCATCACCTGGCGTCACAATGCGCTTCTGGTCATCCGCCGCATCACCTGCAGGGCGGATCCCGGGCGTCACCAGCAGGAAGTTTTCACTCAGCAGCCTACGCAGCGACGCAGCCTCTGATGCGGAACAGACCACGCCATCCATGCCGCCTTCCTGGGCAATGGCAGCCAGGCGCTGGACCTGTTCCTCTGTCGCCCGGGAAATCCCCTGAGCCATCAGATCTTCTTCTGCCATGCTGGTCAGCACCGTGACGGCAACCAGCAGTGGTTTGTGATCGCTGTCGGCCAGCGCTTCACGCGCGGCCCGCATCATTGCTTCACCGCCACTGGCGTGCAGGGTCAGCATCCACACGCCCAGTTCGGCAGCCGCGGCAACTGCTTTGGCCACAGTATTGGGAATGTCGTGGAACTTAAGGTCCAGAAAAACTTCAAAGCCGCGCTGCTGGACTTCCCGCACCAGATCCGGGCCAAAACGGGTAAAGAGCTCCTTGCCAACTTTGACGCGACAGCTTTGCGGTGAAAGTTTATCAAGCAGCGTCATTGCATCAGCACGATTATCAAAATCCAGGGCCACGATGATGCGATTGTTGTCGTTCACAGAGCTTCTCCTTGAATGAGGCAATCCATACCAACTAATAAATCCGGTGATAAAAAAAGAGTCAGATATCACGTTCCGCGGGCGGGAATCGTGGTCGCTGTTTAAGTTCCTTTTCCAGGCGGCGAATGCGCATGCGAAGTTTCATGTCGCGAACCAGGCCAGCTCCAAGAATCACGCCAGCGAGTCCACCAACACAGAATGCAGCGATTATCCAAAGCGCGAGCGGGCGCGCCGAAAAACTCACAAATCCGAACGACAACGGCACCGGTGTTGTATTCCACAGACTGAAGGCGGTGCTGAGCAGCACAACCATCAGCAACAGCAGAATCAGCAACCAGCGTTTCATGCCTTGCATATATTGACTCTCCACAAAATAAAAGCGGCGATATTCTTGCGAATTCGCCGCTTTATTAACTGTCAGGGAAGCGTGTCCGCCGACCGCAAAATCATCACTGCTCCATAGAGCTGTTCACACGGTCACGCAGTTCTTTGCCAGGCTTGAAGTGCGGCACATACTTTCCACTGAGATTCACCGGGGTGCCCGTTTTCGGATTACGTCCGACACGTGGTACCCGGTAATGCAGTGAAAAGCTGCCAAACCCGCGGATTTCAATTCGCCCGCCGTCTGACAAAGCCTCGGACATATACTCAATGATCGACTTGACGGCAAACTCACAGTCTCTTGCTGACAACTGTGTCTGTTTTGCTGCAATGCGCTCGATAAGCTCTGACTTTGTCATAACGATTCCCTGCCAGTATTATTTCTTTTCCATTTCGGCTTTGATCAGATCACCAATCGTGGTCGGGCCAGAGGCTGGCGCTTCCTGATTTTTGTGATCCTGAATCGCGGCTTTCTCGTCGTCAATTTCGATTGCCTTGACAGACAGACCCAGTACACGATTCTTGCGATCAACGCTGACAACTTTAACTGTGATCTCGTCACCAGCATTCAGCACATTGCGGGCATCTTCGACTTTGTCACGGCTGATTTCGGACGCGCGCAGCGTACCAGTGATGCCGTTACCGAGGTCTACAGTTGCAGACTTGGCGTCAACTTCGGAGATGGTGCCCTTGACAATGCTGCCCTTGTCGAACTCACCGACGTAGTTGGCGAACGGATCGTCAGACAGTTGCTTGATGCCCAGAGAAATACGCTCACGTTCCGGGTCGATGGACAGAATGACTGTCTCGATTTCATCGCCTTTCTTGTAGTTGCGCACGGCTTCTTCGCCAGTCTCATCCCAGGAGATGTCAGACAGGTGAACCAGGCCATCGATGTTGCCTTCCAGGCCGATAAAGATACCAAAGTCAGTGATTGACTTGATGCTGCCAGAGATCTTGTCGCCCTTGTTGTACTGCTCGGCGAAACGATCCCATGGATTCTGGAAGCACTGCTTGATACCCAGGGAAATACGACGACGTTCTTCGTCGATGTCCAGGATCATCACTTCCACTTCATCGCCCAGCTGTACGATCTTGGATGGGTGAACGTTCTTGTTGGTCCAGTCCATTTCGGATACGTGAACCAGACCTTCAACGCCCTCTTCCAGCTCCGCAAAACAGCCGTAGTCGGTCAGGTTGGTAACACGCGCCTTGACCTTGGTGTTTTCCGGATAACGGGACTTGATATCTACCCATGGATCTTCGCCCAGCTGCTTCAGGCCCAGAGATACGCGATTACGCTCACGGTCGTACTTCAGTACTTTAACCTTGATCTCATCGCCAACA
Organism: Pseudohongiella sp. O18; assembly: GCF_021729085.1. Taxonomy (GTDB): domain Bacteria; phylum Pseudomonadota; class Gammaproteobacteria; order Pseudomonadales; family Pseudohongiellaceae; genus Pseudohongiella. The sequence continues at coordinate 934,428 of NZ_JAJSAR010000002.1, forward strand.
TTGACGATTTCGCTTGGGTGCTTGATACGCTTCCAGGACATGTCAGTGATGTGCAACAGACCATCAACACCGCCCAGGTCAACAAACGCGCCGTAGTCGGTCAGGTTCTTGACGATACCCTTGATGACCAGGCCTTCCTGCAGCGTAGCCAGCAGTTCGTCGCGCTCTTCCGAGCTGACAGCTTCCAGCACGGCACGACGTGAAACAACCACGTTGTTGCGCTTCTGATCCAGCTTGATCAGTTTGAATTCCAGCAGCTGGCCTTCCAGGTGCGCGGTATCGCGAATCGGGCGAATGTCCACCAGAGAGCCTGGCAGGAACGCGCGGATGTTGTTGAGGTCGACAGTGAAACCACCTTTGACCTTGCCGTTGATGATACCCTTGACCACTTCGTTCTTTTCGAAAGCCGCTTCCAGCTCCATCCAGGACTCGGCACGCTTGGCCTTCTCTCTGGACAGACGAGTTTCACCGAAACCGTCTTCTACGGTTTCCAGCGCCACTTTAACTTCGTCACCGATGTTCAGGGTAAATTCGCCATCTTCATCCAGGAACTGGCTCTTGGGGATGACGCCTTCGGATTTCAGTCCGGCATGGACGGTCACCCAGTCTGAGTCGATGTTTACAACGGTGCCGGTCACGATTGCGCCGGGGGTCATGTCTACATCGTTCAGACTCTGTTCAAATAATTCAGCGAAACTTTCACTCATGTTTAATCCTGTTAAATAATCAGGCCGCGGGATCACCTCGGTGGGTGTCAACGTGGCTTCTTTTCAACCGTGTACCAGCACACACGGGCCAATGACAAAAAGCCCGCAGACGGACAGTGCTGGCTCCGTCATCAGGCTGCTCTTGTTAACGCTTTTCTCAGGCACGCAGTTGCAGGCTCGCAACCGTTCGATCAAGTCTTTATCAAGTCGACTCCCGGACCTTATTGATAACAATATCAAGGACCTGGGATATACTTAATTGTGTCGTGTCAACGCTGATCGCATCATCGGCAGGTCGTAAAGGTGCCACGGCCCGCTGACTGTCACGCGCATCACGCGCCCGGATATCCGCCAAAAGGTCGCCGATCTTAACATCAATACCCTTTGCAATCAACTGCTTATAACGGCGATCTGCACGCTCTTCAGCAGAGGCTGTCAGGAAGATTTTAACAACCGCCTGAGGGAATACAACCGTACCCATGTCACGCCCATCGGCCACCAGCCCGGGCGGCTGGCGGAAGTCGCGCTGACGCTGCAACAACGCATCCCGAACGGGCGGCAGGGCAGCCACGATCGATGCGTCGGCCCCGGCCTGCTCTGTGCGGATAAATCCTGACACTTCTTCGCCCTGAAACCAGACACTGTCATCAGCACCCGTTCCAAAGCGGATATCCAGCACGGCCGCCAGTGCCGCGACGGCGTTGGCATCATCAAGCTCAATGCTGGCGCGGCGTGCAGCCAGTGCCGTGAGTCGGTAAAGAGCGCCACTATCCAGATAGTGCCAGCCAAGCTGTTCTGCTACCAGGCGGCTGATGGTGCCCTTGCCGGCGCCACCTGGTCCATCAATGGTCAGCACCGGGACCAGTTCTTCACGGCTGAACGTCATCAAACCACCTCCGACAGGACTGCCAGCGGCACGCCGAGCCTGTGCCATATTGCGGCCAGCCCCGGGAAGCGCTGCCTATACTCACCTGCTCCGTTAATAAAAGCTGCATGCTGTGTGCTGGTCAGCCAGGCTACTGACAGCATGGCGAGCACACTGTCTCCACGACAATCAATCTGGTTCGGTACAGTCACCCGGTCGCGTCGCAAACCGCTCACCTTCAGGGTATCACCGTCTGCTGCGCGCTCGATGGGCAGCCCTGCAGCAACCCAGGGTTGCAGTCGCTGCCAGACGCGATCACAAAAAACTTTATCCAGTTTGATATCCAGTACCTGCTGCCCTACCAGCCCGGCAGCCACCAGGGCCAGACACTGATCATCGGTCAGGGAACCCACGGGCACATTCAGGGCCAGCCGTTCATCGGACAGAGCCGCTGTACCAATCAGGATATCCCGCCCCTCAAGCATAATGTTGTAGCCAATGCCCTGCAGCGTATCCAGCAACTCCGGAAGCTGCGCGGCACCACCTTCTCCAGCAATAACGCGCACCCCCGACCCTTCGAGAGCGGTGGCGGCAATCGCCAGCGCCGCAACCTGGACCGGATCCGCCGGCAGGCTGAGCTGGCGCATGTCCTGCCCAACATCCGAAAACACCAGCAGGCTACCATTATCGGGCCCACTGACAGGGACGCCGCCAAGCCTGAGCGCCTGCAGACGCTGCAAGGCCTGTCGATCGTCGGGAAAATTCTCCAATTGCCAGGTACCACCCTCCTTCAGAATCTCGTCCAGACACTCAAGGGCCGACTCGCTGTCGGCGCTCAGCCGGCAGCGGCCGAATACACGCACGGCGACACCGACGGTCAAAACCTCGGACGCACGCGGTGCCGTCTCACTCACGGAACACTGACCATTGCGAAAGCGCCGGATGAAATCATCCCTGACCTGCTTCGCCCGCCTGAACCTCGACTGCAGAGCATCCCCATCGGCGCGCAACAACAGCGCGCGCATCTGCTGCAGGTCCGCCATGTAGTGATCAAGGACAGCTACGGTGGCATCGCGGTTTGCCAGAAAGATATCGCGCCACATGACAGGGTCGCTGGAGGCGATACGGCTAAAATCGGCAAACCCGCCCGCTGCAAAATCAAACACCTGCTGGCTGCGATCAGGCTCTCCTACCGACTCGACCAGTGTATTCACCAGCGTATAGGCCAGCAGATGCGGCAGATGGCTGGTGCCAGCCAGCACCTGGTCGTGACGCTGCGCATTCATCGCCCGCACATCCGCGCCCAGACATTGCCACAGCGCCATCACAGTGCGCAGCGCCAGGGGATCATTCTCAGGGATGGGTGTCAGAATAACCTTTCGATTCTGATACAGGTCGGATCGCGACGCAGCATAACCACTTTGCTCCGAACCGGCGATCGGATGCCCGGCAATGAAGCGGCTTACACGTGTACCGAGGGCTGCGCGAGCATCCGCGATGACATTGGCTTTGACGCTGGCCGCATCGGTCACAATTGTGTTTTCTCCAAGCAGCGGCGCTATCTGCTCAAGCATCCGCACCACCGTTAAAGTCGGCGTGGCGATCAGGATGATGTCAGCTTCGGGAACCAGCGTACTGAGGTCAGTCGAGAAAGCGTGAATACTGCCATCAAGCAAGGCAGCCTGCAGCTGGCTCTCGTCGCGGCCGCAGGCCAGCACTCGGGCGCAGTGGCCTCCTGCGATCAGCCCACGCGCTACGGAGCCGCCAATCAGACCCAGGCCAACAATAAGAACTGTTTTTCCTTCAAGAAGTTGCACGAGGATACGAACCCAAATTCTTGATTTTCACTGCGCAATCCGCAAGCTGTTTGAATACCTGCCTGACCGCCGTGTCGTCATTGTGACCTTCAAAGTCGATAAAAAATACGTACGACCACATGTCGTCCCGCGCCGGCCGCGTCTCCAGCCGGGTGAGACTCACCTGATACTGATCGAAGGGCGCCAGCAGGCGAAACAGCGCTCCGGGCTTGTTTTCGGCGTACACCAGAATGGATGTTTTGTCGTGACCGGTGGGAACTGTCACGTGCTTGCGTGACAGGACCAGAAAGCGGGTGGTGTTGCTTTTGCGGTCATGAATATTCGCGGCCTGAATCTCCAAGCCATAAAGTGCGGCTGCAATATCGCCGGCTATGGCTGCAGTTGATGCGTCTTCTGACGCCAGCCGGGCAGCTTCGGCGTTGCTGCTCACCTCGACCAGTTCCATACCTGGATGATTGGCACGCAACCACAGGCGACACTGTCCCAGCGATTGCTTGTGAGAAACTATACGGCGCAGACTGCCCAACTGGCTGGAGTCCTTCACCAGTAGATTGTGCGCTATCGGCAAAAACACCTCGCCAACAATGGTCAGCGAGGTATCCATCAGGCAATCCAGTGTGGTGTTGACGGCGCCTTCTGTAGAGTTCTCAACCGGGACCACGCCGTAATCAGCCTTGCCGGCTTCAACTTCCAGGAACACATCGTCAATGGTTGCTACGCTGTGCCGGCCAACAGACTTATCATCACCGAAATACTGATTTACCGCCGCATGAGAGAATGTCCCCAACGGTCCGAGGAAGGCAACTACTGGTGCCACCTCAGTCATCGAGCTGTTCCAGCGGCGGCAGATCCTCTTCGGGTTCGGCAACCTGTTCGATGCCGACCAGCGTTTCATCTGTCTTCAGGCGGATCAGGCGCACGCCCTGCGTATTACGGCTCAGTACCGGTACTTCTTCCACGCGTGTGCGCACCAGCGTGCCACGGTCGGAGATCAGCATGATCTGATCGCCGTCGGCAACCTGTACAGCACCCACCAGAGAGCCGTTACGCTCACTGGTCTGCATGGCGATGACACCCTGGCCACCGCGCCCATACTGCGGGAAGTCTGACGTTTCAGTGCGCTTGCCATAACCGTTTTCACTCACCGTCAGCACCTGCTTGTCCTCTTCCGGAACAATCAGGGAGATGACGCGCTGACCTTCCTGCAGACGGATACCACGAACACCACGGGCCGTACGACCCATAGGACGCACGTCCGACTCCTTGAAGCGCAGCACCTTGCCAGCAGAACCAAACAGCATGATGTCTTTTTCACCATCGGTCAGTGCGGTGCCGATCAGAGTGTCACCTTCATCCAGCTCGACTGCGCGCAGGCCAACGCTGCGCGGACGCGAGAAGTTCTCCAGCGGTGTCTTCTTGACGGTACCGTTAGCGGTAGCCATAAAGATGAAATAGCCCTCCGTGTACTCACGGATGGGCAGCATGCTGGTAATACGCTCACCCTCTTCCAGCGGCAGGATATTGACCAGCGGACGGCCTCGCGAAGTGCGGCTGGCCAGCGGAATATTGAATACACGGATCCAGTAGACTTTGCCGGCACTGCTGAAACACAGCAGCGTATCGTGACTGCTGGCGATCAGCAGGTGCTCTACCACATCTTCGTCCTTGACCGACGCTGCCGCCTTGCCCATGCCACCACGGCGCTGTGCCTGATAGTCGGCCAGCGGCTGAGACTTGGCATAACCACTGCGTGAGATGGTCACAACACGATCTTCTTCCGTGATCAGGTCTTCCATGCTCAGGTCAAGTTGCGAACCGACGATCTCGGTACGACGCGGGTCAGCATAGTTCGCACGCACCAGATTCATCTCTTCGCGCATCACTTCAAACAGACGTGACTCACTGCCCAGAATCTCCAGAAAATCTGCAATTTGCTGCAGCAACTCTTTGTAATCATTAATGAGTTTTTCGTGCTCAAGTCCAGTCAGACGATGCAGACGCAGGTCCAGAATCGCCTGCGCCTGGGCGGGAGACAGATAGTACTGATCCCCTTTCAGGCCAAACTCTTCAGGCAGCTCTTCCGGGCGGCAGGCATCGGCACCGGTCTCACCCAGCATGGCCAGCACGCTGCTGGACAGCCAGGAACGCGCCAGCAGCTTCTCTTTGGCTTCTGCAGAGCTTGGCGACTCCTTGATCAGCTGAATAACAGCATCGATATTGGCCAGCGCAACCGCCAGACCTTCCAGGATATGACCCTTTTCACGCGCCTTGCGCAGCAGATAAATGGTGCGCCGGGTGACCACTTCACGACGATGGCGGATAAAGGACTGCAGAATCTCTTTCAGGTTCAGCAGTCGTGGCTGGCCGTCGACCAGAGCCACCATGTTAATGCCAAACACCGACTGCATCTGGGTCTGGGCATACAGGTTATTCAGCACCACATCGCCGACTTCGCCACGACGCAGTTCGATCACGATTCGCAGGCCATCCTTGTCAGATTCATCACGTAGCTCGGTGATGCCTTCGATTTTCTTTTCCTTGACCAGCTCGGCAATCTTTTCAACCAGACGCGCCTTGTTCAGCTGGTAGGGGATCTCGGTGACGATGATGCTCTGGCGACCTGACTTCTCGTCCTCGATCACCTCCGCCCGCGCGCGCATGTAAATGCGTCCGCGGCCAGTACGGTAGGCCTCTACAATGCCCGCCCGGCCATTGATAATGGCCGCTGTCGGGAAATCGGGTCCTTTTACATACTCCATCAGCTCATCAATGGTGATGTCGTCGTTGTCCAGCAGCGCCAGACAGGCGTCAATCACCTCGCCCAGGTTATGCGGCGGTATATTGGTGGCCATGCCCACGGCAATACCGGACGAGCCGTTCACAAGCAGATTGGGGATCTGGGTCGGGAAAACATCCGGGATGCTTTCGGTGCCATCATAGTTATCGGAGAAGTTGACGGTTTCCTTGTCCAGGTCAGCCATCAGGTCATGGGCCATCTTGGCCATGCGGATTTCCGTGTAACGCATGGCAGCTGCCGCGTCACCGTCAATCGAGCCGAAGTTACCCTGACCATCCACCAGCGGATAGCGCAATGAGAAATCCTGTGCCATACGCACAATGGTGTCGTAAACCGCAGAATCGCCGTGCGGATGGTATTTACCGATGACATCACCGACAACACGGGCTGATTTTTTGTAGGGCTTGTTGAAGTCGTTGGACAGGACATTCATTGCGAACAGTACGCGGCGATGTACAGGCTTGAGTCCATCGCGAACGTCCGGCAGCGCCCGCCCCACAATCACGCTCATCGCGTAAGCCAGATAGGATTCCCGCATTTCGCTTTCCAGCGATACCGGCAATACCTGGTTGGTAGATTCCGTCGATTCCGTCATAGTTATTCCGTTTTTTTCGCTTGATCGAGGCGGCAAATGCAGGGCCGCAAAAATTGCTCAATTCTAGCACAACCGACCGTATTCCGGGCATATAAATGCAGGCTCAGATCAAGCTCCTGCTCGCTGGTGTTATTCGTTATAATCCGGGCCTGAGTTTGTCCAACCGGGAGCCTCAATGACGTCACCCCAAATGCCTGACTCCGGTCAGATGTCCATAGATCTGCTGATCAACGCCCGCTGGGTCATTCCCATGGATGACCAGTCCGCGGTACTGGAAAACCATTCAGTCGCCGTGGATCAGGGCCGCATCGTCGCCGTCCTGCCCAGCGCAGAGGCCGACCAGCGCTTCACCGCCAGAGATCAGGTCGATGCCTCCACCCACGCTGTCATGCCGGGCCTGGTGAATGCGCATGGCCATGCTGCCATGAGCCTGCTGCGCGGTATCGCCGATGATCTGCCCTTGCAGACCTGGCTGGAACAGCACATCTGGCCACTGGAAGGCCGCTGGGTCAGTGAGGATTTTGTCTACGACGGCACCCGTCTCGCTATCGCCGAGATGCTGCGCGGCGGCACTACCTGTTATGCAGACATGTATTTTTTCCCTGAGGCATCTGCGCGGGCAGCGACCGAGGCCGGTATGCGTGTGCAACTGGCTACCCCCATCATCGATTTCCCAACACCCTGGGCGCAGGGCCCGGATGAAGGCATCAGCAAAACCATCAAGCTGCATGATGAATGGCGTCGCAGCACCCTGGTCAGTACCGCTTTTGGTCCGCACGCGCCGTACACAGTGTCCGATCAACCAATCAGCCGAATCGCGCCGCTGGCTGAGGAGATGGACGTGCCTGTGCACATGCACGTGCATGAGACCGCCGGCGAAGTCACTGACTCGCTGGCAAAATTCGGCCTGCGTCCGATTCGCCGACTCAATCAGCTGGGGCTGATGAGTCCGCGCCTGCTGTGCGTTCACGCCACCGCGCTGGACGAGGACGACATCGCCATGATCCGCGATAGCGGTTCTCATGTAGTGCACTGCCCGCAATCCAATCTGAAACTGGCCAGTGGCTTCTGCCAGGTCGACAGATTGATGCGCGAAGGCATCAATGTCGCACTGGGCACCGACGGCGCTGCCAGCAACAACGATCTGGATATGTTTGCCGAGCTCAGCACGGCTGCGATGCTCGCCAAAGCGGTCTCTGGTGATGCCGCCGCCCTGCCCGCCCTGCAGGCGCTGCGCATGGCCACCATTAATGGTGCGCGGGCCATGGGACTGGACTCGCTTACCGGCTCCCTGGAGGTCGGCAAACAGGCCGATATCATTGCCGTCGATCTGCACAGCCTGAATACCGTGCCCGTCTACCACCCCGCTTCGCATCTTGCCTACAGCACCCGTAGCGATCAGGTGTCGCACGTCTGGGTCAATGGCAAGCGACTGGTGGACAATGGCGAACTGACTAGCATTAACCAGCGTAAACTGTTCGACGACATTCAAGGCTGGCAAACCCGACTGCAGGAATCCTCATGACTGTGAATACCCCGAACCGCGACGACAGCGAAATCCGCAAATTTGAAGCGCTGGCTGCGCGCTGGTGGGACCCGAACAGCGAATTTCGACCTCTGCACGAAATCAATCCGCTACGCATGGGTTTCATCAATCGCAAGGTCAATGTGGCTGGCAAGCGATGCATTGATATTGGCTGTGGTGGCGGCATTCTGAGCGAGGCTCTGGCCCGTCAGGGCGCTTCCGTGACGGCAATCGACCTGGCAGAGGCCTCACTGGCCGTTGCCCGTCTGCATCAACTGGAGAGCGGTCTGGACGATATCCGTTACGAGAACATCTCTGCAGAGGAAATGGCAGAACAGGAAGCCGGACAATACGATGTCGTGACCTGCCTGGAAATGCTTGAACACGTGCCTGACCCGGAAGCGGTTGTGGCCGCCTGCGCCCGGCTTGCCAAACCCGGCGGCCACCTGTTCTTCTCGACCATCAATCGCAACCCGAAATCCTGGCTGTTTGCCATCGTGGGCGCAGAATACGTACTCAACCTGCTGCCACGCGGCACACATGACTACGCCAAATTCATCAAGCCCTCGGAACTGGCCAACTGGTGCCGGCATCAGGACCTTGAACAGGGAGAACTGACGGGCATGACCTACAATCCGCTGACCAAGCAGTACAAGCTGGCGCCGGATGTCAGCGTCAACTACCTGGTTCATTACCAGAAGCCATGAGTATGCAGACCCTGGAATTTCCACTGCCAACACAGGTGGCCGCAGTGCTGTTCGACCTGGACGGCACGCTGGTCCATACGGCGCCTGACTTCAGCGATGTGCTGCAGCAGCTTTGCCAGCAGGCCGGCATCGCTGCGCCCAGTGAGCAGGCGGTGCATGCCACCGTCTCCAGCGGCGCAAGAGCACTGGTTAAACTTGCTTTCGACAGGGAGCCAGGCGATCCGGACTTCGAGCCGCTGCTGACCGAACTGCTGGAGCGCTATTTCGATCGCATTCAGCAAACACAATCTGCGCTTTATCCCAATATGGCCGCACTACTGGCCACGCTGGCCGGTCGCGACATACCCTGGGGCGTAGTGACCAACAAGCCGGTGCGCTTCAGCGAACCTCTGATGCGATCGCTTGGACTCCATGAGCAGTGCGCCGTGCTGATCTGTCCGGATCACGTCAGCCGCAGCAAGCCGGACCCCGAGCCCCTGCTGCTGGCCTGTAAGCAATTGGGAGTTTCCCCGAAGCAATGTATTTACGTTGGAGATCATCCACGCGACATCGATGCTGGCCGCGCGGCTGGCATGCACACCGTGGCGGCCGGCTGGGGGTATCTGCCCCCGGAGCCACCGATTGAACAATGGCAGGCGGATTTTATTGCCGGCCAGGTAATCGACCTGGCAAACCACATGAGCCAACACGCACAACAAAAGGAGTTTTCATGAGCGATCAATTGTCCGGCAAACTGATTCTGGTGACCGGCGCAGGCGACGGCATCGGCAAAGCCGCCGCGCTTGCTTACGCGCAACAGGGCGCCACCGTCATTCTGCTGGGCCGGACGCAGGCCAAACTGGAAGCTGTCTATGACAGCATCGTCGGGCAGGGCCTACCCGAACCGGTAATTCACCCGCTAGACCTGGCCAGTGCGACGGTCGACGACTACAACCTGCTTGGCAAATCAATTCTGGAGCAGTTCCCGGCGCTGGACGGCCTTTTGCACAATGCCAGCGTGCTGGGCGCTCTGGGTCCTATCGAGCACTACCCGGCTGAACAGTGGACCAAGATCATGCAGATCAACGTCAACGCCATGTTCATGCTGACAAAAGCGCTACTGCCGGCACTGGCAAAATCGGACGATGGCCGCATTCTGATGACTTCTTCCAGTGTGGGCCGCAAAGGTCGCGCCTACTGGGGTGCCTATGCAGTCAGTAAATTCGCAACCGAAGGTCTGATGCAGGTGCTGGCTGAGGAACTGCGCAACACCTCATCCATTCGCGTCAACTCAATCAACCCCGGAGCCACCCGCACGGAAATGCGACGCGCAGCCTACCCGGCTGAGGACCCGGCAACGTTGCCAACCGCTGAATCCCTGATGCCCGCCTACGTTTACCTGATGTCAGCGCAAAGCAGGGCCATTCACGGGGAAGCGCTGGATATACGTGAACTGCTGGCGAGGGTGCAAAACGACCATGCGTCGGCGAACTGACGCCGGCAGGCGGCAAAGCGACGGGAAACCGGCAATTCTTGCCGCTTTCCCGTGGCAACAAGCGGCAAAATCCTATCAAACACATCACATTTCATCTGTATCTAATTGTTTTGAATAACAAATAAAACCACTTCAAAAATTCTGGCACGTTTTTCGCTTCTTCGGCCCTATAAGTCCAGGCCGGAGACAGACATGGCATTACCACTCAGCACCGCCGAAACTACGGAACTGCGCATCGTCAAAGCTGACGATGCGGTATTTGCGTCAGCCAGCCCGCGCGTTACCAAAGCGCTAGGGACCCTCGAGTCGCGTGTACAACTGATGACCGCACTGCAGGCGTCGCTGTCCGTTGATGCAATTCTGCTGGCTTTTTTCAGACATGCCCAGACTCGCCTGAGAATCAGCGGCATGTGGTACCGACATAACGAAGCATCTGAGCAACTGACTTTTGGTACTGAGGGCACTCATTCGCTTGCCTATCGCTTGATTACCCGCGAGCTGCACCTTGGCGAGCTGATTGTGTCACGACAGCGCGTATTCTCCGCCAATAACATGGCAGAGTTTGAAGACATGCTGATGTCACTGCTGCACCCCCTGAATAACGCACTCAGATACGCCGCTGCCCTGAAGGCTGCCCGAACTGACAGCCTGACCCAGATCGGCAATCGTGCCGCACTGCACGAGTCGCTCGATTTCGCCATCAACTCTGCCAAACGCTACCAGCACTCCCTTTCGGTGCTGCTAGTCGACCTGGATAGTTTCAAACAGATAAACGACGGTCACGGTCACGAAACAGGCGACCGGGTGCTGCAGGAAGTTGTGGCGGCCATCATTGATGCCACCCGCAATACAGATCAGTGCTTCCGCCTGGGTGGTGATGAGTTTGTGGTTCTGTTGGGCAGCACACCAGCGACCGGTGCAGCAATCATCGCCGAACGGGTCTGTCAGGCGATCGCCTCACTCAACATCTGCAGCGACAGCGGCAACATTGTTACCTCTGCCAGTGTTGGCGCGGCGACATGGCAGGCCGATGAATCGCTGACCGAACTGCTGGAACGTGCAGACATGGCCATGTACCAGGCCAAAGCTCACGGTGGCAACACAAGTCTGAGTCAGAACAACAACAACGCTACTCCCCACTCGATATCGCTCTGAAAAGGAAACTTTCAATGCCATCAGCTACCTATGAACTGGCTACCGCCGACACACTCAAGCCCGACGTGTCTGACAGTCAGCTTACTGAACGCAAAAGCAGGTCAGAGCGACTGCGTGAACAACTTCTTAACAACCTGAATGGCACCACCGAGCTGGCCGCTCTGCAGGAGCGCCTGCTCAACAGCCTGACCCAGGGCATGGGTGTGGATGGCTTGCACTACCAGCACGAAGCACTGGATGTAGACATACAGATTGGAAGCGAAGCCCTTCACAGCTGCGGTTATCGCCTGCTGGCAACCAATGAGTATCTGGGGGAAATCACCTTCAAGCGTAATCGGCGTTTTAGTGAACGTGAACTGGCACTGATCGAATCAGTCATCCCGGCTCTTATGAAACCGCTGCGAGCCAGTCTTAAGACCCGCGAACGCTGATCAGGCGCCGCGGGCCAGGCGGTCAGTCGCGTCAGCGACGCCGCTTGTTGTTGCGGGTCGGGCGTCGGGTTGTCCCCGTCGGAGGCGTCATACCTGCCGTTTCATACAGACCAATGACCTCGGCAGTTTTCATCTCGTAGAACTGACCCTTTTTGACGCGACTGGGAATGAATACCGGCCCGTAACGCACTCGCTTCAGGCGGCTGACACGCACACCCTGCGATTCCCAGAGTTTACGCACCTCGCGGTTACGTCCTTCCATGATCACCACGTGATACCAGCGATTCCTGCCCTCACCGGCAAAAAACTGCACATCTGTAAAGCGACACAGATGTTCGTCAATCATCACACCCTTGAGCAGGGTCTTGATCATTTCATCGCTCACCTCGCCCATCACGCGGACCGCATATTCACGATCGATGTTGGCTGAGGGATGCATCAGGCGATTTGCCAGCTCACCATCAGTGGTGAACAGCAGCAGTCCACTGGTATTGAAATCCAGACGTCCTACCGCAACCCAGCGACCATGTTTGATGGGCGGCAGATGGTCATAAACTGACGGACGACCTTCAGGGTCCTTGGCACTGCAGATTTCATTTTCGGGTTTGTTGTAAAGCAGCACGCGTGGCAGATTGCCGTCACCCGAAGTGTTGGCTACCTTTTTGCCATCCACCATGATGGTGTCAGTTGCCGATGCGCGGTCACCCAGCGTGGCGATCTTGCCGTTAACACGGACACGCCCGTCACTTATCCAGGTTTCCATTTCGCGGCGCGATCCGAACCCGGCGCGCGCCAGTACTTTCTGTAATTTCTCGTCCTGTTGGACTTCATTTGTCATCAGATTCTTCTTCCTGCTTTTGGCGGCCGTAACCCAGAATATCGTCCAGTGGACGTTTGGCCAGCGCCATCGCCTCGTCCTCATCAATCAATTTGTCCGGATCTACCGGCTCGGCATCGGGATCCTCACCTGCATCGCTGTCTTCATCAGGCAAAACAAGTACGCGACCCTCGTGCTCTTCACCCAGGTCCAGCTCCGGGTTCAACTGGTCAAGGTCACGGATTTCGGCCAGTGGTGGCAGTTCCTGAAGGCTCTTTAGATTGAAATGATCAAGAAAGTGCCTTGTGGTCGCAAACATGGCTGGCCGACCGGGCACATCACGGTGCCCCACTACCCGTATCCACTCGCGATCCAGCAGGGTACGGATAATCGTCGAGCTGACGGCAACGCCCCGGATTTCCTCAATATCCCCGCGGGTTATCGGCTGGCGATAAGCGATCAGACCCAATGTCTCCAGCAGAGCACGGGTATAACGCTGTGGTTTTTCCTCTGACAGCCGGCCTATCCACGGACTGAGATGCTGGCGTACCTGAAAGCGGAACCCCGAGGCCACTTCCTTGAGTTCGAAGCCGCGACCCTCGCACTGCTCTGCGATCCGGGCCAGTGTCTCACGGATCTGATCGTTTGCGGGGCGTTCTTCTTCCACGAACAGCTCTGCCAGCGCTGCTACCGACAGCGGCTTGCCAGCAGACAGCAGCAGCCCTTCAATGATCTGCTGCAGCAGGCTCTCGTCTATTTCCTGCGGCGCGTGGGTAATTTCCTCTACTGCCGCTTCCTGCTCTTCAGTCTGGCCATCGCTGGCGTCTGTGTCGGGACCCTGAGCGTTTTGCTGCTCGTCATCCCGCTCATTGTCTGTCATTGCATCCGTACTCATATCAACTGACTCATTTCTGTTCTGTTAGCTGCGCGCCTTGATGTGGATGGGAGCAAACGGTTCATGCTGCACGATATCCACCAGTGAATCCTTGATCAGTTCCATTACCGCCAGGAATGTAACTACCACGCCTAACCGGCCCTCTTCCCGCATCAGCAGGGATACCAGCGGCACAAAACGCTCACTGGACAGACGCACCAGGATCTCAGCCATTTTCTCCCGGGTGGAGAGTGTCTCGCGCTGCACCTGGTGATGCTCGAACATATCAGCACGTCGCAGGGCACCTGCCAGCGCCGCCAGAATTTCGTGCAGCTCCACGACCGGGTCAGGTGAGGTCCGCTCAAGCTGCGGGCCTTTGGCACCGGCCAGATAAATGTCGCGCTCTATGCGTGGCAGATTATCCAGGTCCTCGGCAGCCTTTTTATAGCGCTCATACTCCTGCAGACGGCGAATCAGCTGGGCGCGCGGATCCTCTTCGTCCTCTTCCTCGTCCTTGCTGCGTGGCAACAGCATGCGCGATTTGATCTCTGCCAGCATGGCAGCCATCACCAGGTATTCGGCAGCCAGCTCAAACTGGTGCGACTCCATCAGATCAACATAGGCCATGTACTGCTCGGTGATCAACGACACATCAATATCGAGGATATCGATATTCTGTCGTTTGATCAGGTACAGCAGCAAATCCAGCGGCCCTTCAAAGGCCTCAAGAAAGACTTCCAGCGCGTCCGGCGGGATATAAAGATCCTGCGGCAGCTGAGTGATGGCTTTGCCGGCAACATAGGCAAATGGCATCTCGGTCTGCGGTCTCAGCTCCTGATTGCTGGATTCAGTGTCGGTCATTTCACTCATCGCAAATTGGTCTTCATCGATAGGCCAGCCCCATCGCTTCGCGAACATCACGCAGCGTTTCACGGGCGGACTCGCGAGCCTGCTCGCAGCCATCAGCCAGAATGGAGCGCACAAGGTCAGGGTCTTTTTCGTACTGACGGGCTCGGTCCTGGATCGGTTCAAGTTCAGCCACCACCGCATCAATAACTGGCTTTTTGCAGGCCAGACAGCCGATCCCCGCATTGCGACAGCCGTCCTGTACCCAGGCTTTGGTGCTGTCGTCGGAGTACACTTCGTGAAGCTGCCATACCGGACACTTGTCCGGGTCACCCGGATCGGTCAGACGCACCCGCGCCGGATCCGTGGGCATGGTGTTTATTTTTTTGGCAACCGTGTCCAGTTCTTCGCGCAGAGGAATGGTATTGCCATAGGACTTGGACATTTTCTGACCATCCAGACCCGGCATCTTGGCAGCAGGCGTCAGCAGCGCCTGCGGCTCCGCCAGGATCATCTTGCCACTGCCTTCCAGGTAACCATACAGACGCTCGCGGTCCCCCAGAGAAATATTCTGTTGTTCACGAATCAAAGCCTGCGCTCGTTCCAGGGCATCGTGGTCACCCTTCTCCTGATAGGCGGTGCGCAGCGTCTGGTAAAGGCGCGCGGCCTTCTTGCCCATTTTCTTGACGGCAGCAACCGCATTCTCCTCAAAGCCAGGTTCACGACCGTACAGGTGATTGAAGCGGCGTGCCACTTCACGCGTCAACTCCACATGCGCAACCTGGTCAGCGCCCACCGGTACCTGGCCGGCTCGGTAAATCAGAATGTCGGCGCTTTGCAGCAGGGGGTAACCCAGAAAACCATAGGTTTCCAGATCCAGGTCTCGCAGCTTCTCCTGCTGGTCCTTGTAGCTCGGCACTCGTTCCAGCCAGCCCAATGGCGTCATCATGGACAACAGCAGATGCAGCTCAGCGTGTTCCGGCACGCGCGACTGGATGAACAGCGCAGCCGAGCCCGGGTTCACACCGGCAGCCAGCCAGTCAATGACCATGTTCAGAGCATGTTCTTCAATCATTTGAGGGGAGGCGTAATGGGTGGTAAGCGCATGCCAGTCAGCCACAAAAAAGAAGCACTCAAACTCGTGCTGTAGTTTGACCCAGTTCTTCAAAACGCCATGATAATGGCCAAGATGCAGCTGCCCGGTCGGACGCATCCCCGACAGTACCCGTTTTTGTGATTCCACTGTAGACAAACGACCCTCTCCCTTTCGCTAAAAAACAAGGCCGTATTATGGCATGAAACAATGACGGCGTACGGACTTTAAACGCGCCGCAGCCTTACTGGAATGGCGCCGGATCACCCTTGCCTGCACGGACAAGTTGTGGACTGCCGTCGACCAGATCGACAACCGTGGTTGCCTCAAGGCCGCAGGCGCCACTGTCCACGATCAGATCCACCAGATTACCCATCTGTTCCTCGATGTCATAGATCTCGGAAAGCGGATGTTCCTCGCCCGGCAGAATCAGACTGGTGGTCATCACCGGCTCGCCGGTTGCCTCCAGTAGCGCCTGCGCAACCGCATGATCGGGGATTCGCAAGCCGATGGTTTTTCGCTTTGGATGCATAAGCCGGCGCGGCACTTCGGCGGTGGCCGGCAGGATGAACGTATAAGGGCCAGGTGTGTAGGCCTTGAGCAGACGATAAGCACTGTTGCTGACACGAGCATAGGTGGCAATTTCCGAGAGATCCCGGCACATCAGAGTCAGGTTATGCTTGTCAGACAACTGCCGAATACGGCGAATGCGCTCCAATGCGTTCTTGTCGCCAATATGACAGGCCAGTGCGTAGGTCGAATCTGTCGGGTAAACCACCACACCGCCACCCAGCAGTATATCGGCGGCCTGACTGATTTTGCGCGGTTCCGGATTATCCGGATGTATTTCCAGCGTTTGTGCCATAACCGTTAATCGAGATCCTTGGTTGTTCCGTGTGTTAATGGGGCTGAGTTTGACTCAAGACCTGAGCGCCTTTCGGTTCGCCGTCAGCCCGGGTTTGCCTTTGTACAGGGACTTTCCTATGATCGGCATCCTCGATTGGCGCCGCATCACAAAGGGTGCTAACCCGAAAAAGTAGCAAACAATAACAGGCCGCCTGAGCAAAGTCGACCAATGCAGGTCGGCATGGCCGGCGGCTACACAAACGAGGAATTTCAATGCTCTATGCCATCATCAGCGAAGACGTCGAGAACAGCCTGCCACTGCGCATGCCGGTCCGCCCGGCCCACCTGACACGCGTGGAAGCGCTCAAGGCCGAAGGTCGTCTGATCATTGCCGGACCGCACCCGGCCATCGACAGCAATGACCCCGGCGATGCCGGATTCACTGGCAGCCTGATCATCGCCGAATTCGAGTCTCTGGAGGCCGCCCGCGCCTGGGCTGACGAAGACCCCTACGTCAAGGCTGGCGTCTACCGCAGCGTCACGGTCAAACCCTTCAAGCAGGTATTGCCCTGACAAGCGGCCCGCAATCAGGGCGTGGGTGCCGGTCGCAGATCCGGGTATTCACGATCCAGAATCGCGTTCCAGACTATCAGATCAATGGACTTGCGCTCCCACAGGGGCGCAATGTCACCCTCAATGGTCACCTTGACCATCGTATCCCCGCGACGAATGCTGTTAACAACATCCATGCCACTGGTCACATAACCGAAGACCGAATGCCCACCATCCAGATGCGGCGTGGGCAGGTGAGTTATAAAAAACTGGCTGCCATCTGTACCCGGACCCGCATTGGCCGTGGATATCACGCCCGGCCGATTGTGACGCAGATTGGTCTCACCGCTAAAGGTATAACCCGGGCCACCACGGCCGGTTCCTTCCGGATCGCCGGTCTGGATCATGAAGCGCGGCTCGACGCGGTGAAAAGTCAGACCATCGTAGTATCCACGCATGGCCAGATTGACAAAATTGGCCACCGAGGTTGGCGCGGCCCGCTCGTTCAGGCTCAGCACGATGTTGCCCCGACTTGTCTCTATCGTGGCGGTGATACCCTGGGCTGAAACACTCGCCATCCAGCTGAGCGAGAGACCTGCTGTCAGCACAAACTGGAACACAAACTTCAGCAAACCACGCTTTGCATACAATCCGAATTTCAACGCAACCTCCCATTCAATCGCATTAACCATCTACGTCACTTCGTATCAACAGACATCAAACCCGCATCCAGATCCAGTGTTACCGGTGCGTGGTCAGAAAAAAATGCGTCCGTATAAATACCGGCCGCTTTCACTGCAGGCACCAGGCCTGGCGTTATCACGTGGTAGTCGAGACGCCACCCAACGTTCCTGGCGCGTGCCTGACCGCGATTCGACCACCAGCTGTACTGCTCTGGCTGCTGATTGACCAGCCGGAACGAATCAACATAACCGACTTTATCATATAGCGTATCCAGCCACGCGCGCTCTTCAGGCAAAAAGCCCGAGTTTTTCTGGTTGGCCCGCCAGTTCTTCAGATCAATCGGCTTATGACACATGTTCCAGTCAGCGCAGATGACATATTCGCGGCCATCAGCGCGAAAACGCTTCAGTAGTGGCAGAAAGCGATCCAGAAATTCGAACTTGAAGGCCTGCCGCACTTCGCCGCTGGAGCCGGAGGGCATATACAGCGATATGACACTCAAGCGACCAAAATCCGCCTGCAGATAGCGCCCTTCACTATCAGCTGCCTCCCAGCCAAGGCCGTACTGGACGCGATCGGGCTCGCGGCGCGAGAGAATTGCCGTACCCGAATAACCCTTTTTCTCAGCATCACAGTAGTAACAGTAGTAGCCCTCGGGCCGGAAAACAGAGTCCTGCAGCTGGGCATCCTGCGCCTTGGTTTCCTGAATACAGAGAACGTCCGCGCCATGATCAGCAAACCAGTCGAAAAAGCCTTTTCGGGCGGCCGAGCGGATGCCGTTAGCGTTAAATGTGGTGATACGCATACCTGTTCCCGTCTGCCAGAGCTAAAAACGCGCAAGTGTAACCCCGCAGGGATGGGTCAGCAATTGACTCAACCCGACCAGTCGGACTGAAAACCCGTCATTTTGCCGCCAAAACGTTACGCTCTACCGCACAACGAAAAATATTTACAAAAAAGTGTTACCTTAATTCGCATTTGTGTTACTATACGCATCGTTGCCAAGGCCCAAAACGCCGAAAGTAACAAAACAGGAAACACACCGTTGTTTTAAAACGTTTCGAGAGCCCAAAAGGAGAGATATTCATGAGCGAACTGATCATCAGCGCACGAGCCGCATTGATCACAGTCACTGTTGTAACAGCTTCAATCGCTGTTCCAGTACTGACCATCCTGGCAAACAGCTAATTGCCAGATGGTTCTGCCCCTTAAAGGCAGACCTTGCGCCAGGCGCACAATTTCGGTGTCGCACCACAGACTCAGGTAGCAGACACCCGTCTCAGGATCCGACCCTGAGCAAATTAAAGATTCAGTGAATTCGCGGCTACACTGCCCAACAGGAAGACGCAGATTCAACAGGTTTTGCTAGTGCTATATCCGCGTGGACGGTTTTTTCGCCAGCTCTGACTTGTCAGCGCTGGCGTTTTTATTTTTGGTCCTGGAATGTTTTCAGGGCAGGCTTGCCCGGCCTGCATCAGGCCACTGTCTTCAGCTTGTCCACAAAATGACATGGTTTGTGGCGACTATCGAGCTGCTGCGCAATGATCCCTTCCCACGCCGTTCTGCAGGCGCCCGTTGAGCCAGGCATACAGAAAACGATGGTACCGTTGCTGATCCCGGCAAAGGCGCGGGACTGAATGGTAGAACTGCCGATCTCTGCGTGAGAAAGATAACGGAAAATCTCACCAAACCCATCAATATGCATGTCCAGCAGCGGTGTGACCGCCTTGACGGTATTGTCCCGATGCGTAAAACCGGTGCCGCCGGTCAGTAACACGGCCTGCACCTGATCATCTGCGATCAGTGTGGCAACCAGCGCGCGCAGTTTATAGGTGTCGTCTTTGACAATATGCTTTGCAAGCACCTGATGCCCGGCGTCTGTCAGACTCTGCTGCAGAAAACGCCCTGAACTGTCTGTCTCCTCAGTGCGGGTATCAGAGACGGTCACAACGACCGCATTCACAGGCTTGAAGCCTGACTCACCTTTGCTCATGCTTGCTCACTAACCTCCAGTCATATTCATCAAACGCACAGGCTGCGCATAGTCCTGCTCATAAAAATGGTGTCGCTCTGGCTTCAGGTCCATGGCCGCGATAATCGCTGCCTTGAGCTCATCGCTGGCGGGCTCCCGCTCCAGATCAGCCAGTGACAGTTCATCCGGTGGTGGAGGTGCCAGATCAGCCACCGCCCCGCGATGTCCGCGCAGTACCGCGCGCAGATCTGAGGAGTGTTCGTTGCCAAGGCACAACAGCAGGCGGCCTTCCACAGTAACGCGCACGCGATTGCAGTCAGCGCAGAAATTGTGCGACATCGGTGAGATAAAGCCGATTCGGTTGTCGTAGCCGGCTACGTTGTAATATTTTGACGGGCCCGCAGTCTGAGCATCAGTGCTGACAAGCGTATACCGACTCTGAATCTGCTCGCGGACCCAGTCGTTACTGCAGACGGTGTCTTCACGGGCATGATCCGAGGCCTGCCCCAGCGGCATTTCCTCAATAAAAGCAATATCCACGCCCTGCTCCAGCGCGTAGTCGGTCAGGGCCATTACTTCGTCATCGTTATAACCCTTCATGATGACGCTGTTAAGGCGTATACGCTCGAAACCCTGTTTTCTGGCCTCGGCTATACCTGCCATGACGCGCTGCAGACTGCCAACCCGGGTAATACGTTTAAAGCGATCGGCATCCAGGCTGTCGATACTGATGTTGATGCGATTGACACCTGCATCACGCAGCGGCCCTGCCAGTTTTTCCAGTTGCGCTCCGTTGGTGGTAAGCAGCAGCTCATCCAGCCCTGGCAATCGTCCAAGCGCCTCGATCAGCGACATGACGTTGTTGCGAACCAGCGGTTCACCACCGGTCAGGCGCAGGCGTCTGACACCCAGTTCAGTAAAGGCCTTGCCGAGCTGGTAAATCTCTTCAAGGCTCAGCACCTGCCGTCTGGGCAGAAAGGTCATTTCTTCGGTCATGCAGTACACGCAGCGAAAATCGCAACGGTCTGTCACCGACAGACGCACATAGTCGACACGCCGTCCGAAGCGGTCAATCAGACCCTCTTTCTCGGCATTCGCTATCACGGCATCAGTAACCGCGTTGTCAGTGGTACTACTGCTTACACTCATTATCCACACTCAGAGGGAGGCAACACATTTTGCCTGCCATTTGAAAACGACTTGTCGAGCCAACTGTCGGCTCAGGGTACAGCATCGCTGATCAGCATCTGCAATCTGACCGGCTCCGCCCCGGAACTGTCAGCATCTGCAGCTGGCTCATCAGCTGATGTGTTCAGCTTAACAGGTTCTGAGCGCACCTGATAATCGCCGCTTTGCACATCAGCGGTTCCACCCACAGCCACAGTGGCCACCACAATGACCTCCTCTGCCGAGGAAAGGTTAAATGGGCCCACCGCATCAGTATCACTCAGGCTGACAATTGCCGGCAGATCCGCGACAGTCATCAATTTCGCTGCCAGCGGTGGACCGGGACGGCTGGTGTCCTGTGCCGACACAAACACGCGCGTCTCGCCAGGGACATCGATTTCAGGTGACAGTGCCAGGCTGATCTCAAGTTGCGGCGTGCCTGCCGTATCGACTTCACCACCTTCCTGCTGCATCAACTGAGCCTGCGCCTCGGCGATCATGGCGCGCAGGAACTGGGCATCTTCACTGCCCTGCACGGTACTTCCCAGCAGCTGCTGCCAATAGGTCAGAGCTGACTGATAATCGCCGTTAACAAATGCGTCGGCGCCAAGCAGCTGCAATACCGACGGTTCGGACGGGTTGAGACGCTGCGCGCGGGTGATGATTTCCTGCACCCGCCCGGTCATCTGCTGACCCTCCGCAACATACTGTGCCTGCGCGTATTGCCCGAGGATAACAGCCTGGTCCTGAGGATGCTCAATATTGTCTGCAGCATTTCGGAACGCCAGCGCGGCTTCATTGAACTGTCCCAGCGACACCAGGTTACGGGCCATGAAATACCAGGCCCAGCCATTACTGCGATCTTTCTCGATCACGGCACCCAGTTCAAATATCAGCTCCTGCAGGGCCTGCGGATCGTCTTGAGCCTGTCGGCTGCGCTCAAACAATTCGGCGACGCGCAGGTCATTGCCAGCTCCCCATATACCGTACAGATAAATACTGGCTGGCAGCATTGCCAAAACCATGATCACTGGGATCAGGCGCGATGGACCAAGCCATGACAAGGGTTTGCCTGGTTTCTTTTTGCGATCAGCAGGGTTCAGGGCATCGGCACTGACGTCACTCAGCACTGTACGTGACAGCTCCGCCTCAAGCGCGTCGTACTGCGGCTTATCGATCAGCCCTTCATCAAGCTCTGCCTGCAGTTCGGCCAGGCGTTCGCGGTAAATCCTCAGGTTGGCGGCGTCGCGCTCGCGCTCACCCACTACCACACGCTTCGAGTGTCGCAGCAGCGGGAGCACCACAAATACAATCGCCAGCACAAATAGCAGGCTGCTGATTATCCAGAACAAGTAGTCACCTCAAGATCGGTTGGTGGGGTTGTCGGCATCGGGCTGATCATTCAGCAGGCGGGACAACCGGGCTTTTTCCTCGGCGCTCAGCGTCACTGCCGTTTCGCGCTCAGTCTCATCAGTCGTCTCCGCTCTGCCGCCACTGCTGCGGGTGATGTTGCGTGCAATCCACACACCAGCCAGCAGGAACAGGATGGGACCAAACCACAGCAAAACTGTCTGCAGCGTCAATCGGGGACGATACAGAATAAAATCGCCATAGCGCTGCAGCATGAACGCTTCAATTTCTTCATCGCTCATGCCTTCCATGATCATGCGATAGATCTCGCGACGCAGATCCGCTGCAACGCCACCCGGCGAGCTGCTCAGATTGGCGTTCTGACACATCGGACAGCGAAAATCATTGGATAGCTGGCGAAATCGCTGCTCCTGCTCGGTGGTCTCGAAATCATAGACATCCACCGGCGCCTGCGCCTGAACCTCAGGACTGATGATCATCCACACGGCGAACACGCAAGCAAGGCAGGCCAGCAGGTACTGCGGCTGCAGTCGGCGGCCCGGTATCAGGGTTGCAGAAACGCTCATGAGCCTGCCACCTGGTTCTCCGATTGCAACTGACGGACAACCGGCATTATCTCATCCTGCCAGGCACGGTAATCGATGGTGCCGATATGCTTGTAGCGGATGAAACCATTGGCATCCACAATAAAGGTTTCAGGTGCACCATATACACCCAGGTCAATACCATAGCGGCCAGTGTCATCAACTATATTCAGCGTGAAGGGATTGCCGTTAATGTCCAGCCATTCACGCGCGGCATCATCGGTATCTTTGTAGTTAACGCCGATAATGGGCACGAGGTTTTGCTCACGCGCTGCCATGAAAATCGGATTTTCCTGCAGGCACGGCAGACAGTAGCTGCCCCAGATATTCAGGATAAACGGTTCATCCGGTAAATCCTCGACAGTCGCCAGTTGATCGCCAGGTTCCAGCGTGCGCAGCTCAAAGTTGGGCAACTCCCGGTCGATCAGCATGGATGGCAGCGTTCGCGAATCCAGATACAGGCCGCGCCACATGAACACCGCCAGTACTGCAAACACAATAACGGGAAGAAACAGCTTCAGATTTTTCATGATCAGTGCTCTCCTGCCAGCCTGGCTTCAGCCGGCTGCTCATCAGCGCTGGCCTGCTTGCTGACCTTGTAGCGTCGATAACGTTTATCAGTTACCGCAAGAATGCCACCAAAGGCGATGAAGATGGTTCCCAGCCAGATCCAGCGCACAAAGGGTTTGACGTACAGGGTCATCGACCAGGCACCATTGTCTCGCGGGTCACCCAGCGTCACGAACAGATCGCGCAGGAAGCGACCATCAATACCCATGTGGGTCGCGGGTGTATTGCTGGCTGTGTAGAGCTGCTTCTGCGGATGCAGCGTACGCAGGAACTCGCCGTCACGCAGCACCCGGATCGTGCCCTCATCAGCTATATAGTTGGGCCCCTGCACTGGCCGCGTACCTTCAAACACAAAAGTGTAACGCCCCAGGTCTGCCTGTTGCCCGGCCTGCAGCAACACACTGCGTTCAATGCTGTAGATACTGGTCAGGCAGGCGCCGGCCATGGTCATGACAAATCCAAAATGTGCCAGCTGCATGCCCCAGTAACTGACCGGCAGACTCTTGAGCCCCGCCATCAGCGACGGTTTGTTGGCCACTTTGCCGGCCACATCACGCAGCATCGAGAACATGATCCATAGCGCCAGAACACACACACCAATAGTGCCAAGTGGTACAGACATGGTCAGCAGCACCGGTATCGCCACACCCAGCACTACCGCAGCAATGGCCACGCGTGTCAGCTGTTGCCGCAGATACTCACGTGAAGTGCGCTTCCAGCGCGCCACCGGACCGATGCCAAGAAGTACAACCAGAATGCCCATCAGGGGTACAAAAATGGTATTGAAGTACGGCGGACCCACCGATATCAGGTCTCCACCGGAAACCGCCTGGTACACCATGGGATACAGGGTACCGAGCAGGATTGCGGCACTCGCCACGACCAGGATAAGGTTGTTGGCCAGCAGGAAAACTTCTCGAGACCAGTTGCCGAATCCGAACTCACTTTTGAGAATGGGCGCACGGATGGCATACAGCAGCAGCGACCCGCCGACGATCAGACCCAGAAAACCGAGGATATATACGCCGCGCGTCGGATCCGTTGCAAACGCGTGGACCGAGGTCAGCAGACCCGAACGCGTGATAAAGGTACCCAGCAGACTGGAGGCAAAGGCCATGATGGCCAGTAGCACGGTCCAGCTCTTGAACACGCCACGCTTTTCTGTTGCCGCCAGCGAGTGAATCATTGCCGCACCGAGCAACCAGGTGATCAGCGGCGGATTCTCTACCGGGTCCCAGGCCCACCATCCACCCCAGCCCAGCTCGTAATAGGCCCACCAGGAGCCCAGTGACAGCCCCAGCGTAAGAATCGCCCAGGCAGCATTGGCCCAGGGCCGGCACCATCGCGCCCAGGCCGCATCCAGACGCCCGCTGAGCAGTGCGGCGACGGCAAAGGCAAACACCACAGAAAAGCCAACATACCCCATGTACAGCGACGGCGGATGCACGATAAAAGCAAAATCCTGCAGCGCCGCATTCAGGTCAGCACCGTCTGCCGGTGGCAGCGGCAGGACACGATCAAAGGGGTTTGATGTCGCCAGCATGAACAGCGTGTAACCCACGCAGATCAGACCCATGACACCGAGCACACGGGCGATGAATTCCTCGGGCACAGATTTGCTGAAAATGGCCACTGCCAGCATCCAGCCCCCCAGCATCCAGGTCCAGAACAGGAAGGAGCCTTCGTGACCACCCCACACTGCCGTTATCTTGTACTGCAAAGGCAGATTGGTGTTGGAATGGTTGGCAACAAACTGCACGGAAAAATCGTCGGTGACAAAGCTGTAGCCCAGAATCACCAGACTGATGCTCAGAAAAACAAAAACACCAGCCGTCAAAGGACGTGCCAGCGACATCCACAGCGTGTTGTCACGAGCGGCACCGATTATTGGCAATGTGCCCAGCACAATGCTCAGGCAGAAGGCCAGGATCAGCGCAAAATTACCAAGTTCCGGAATCATCAGGTGCCTCCCTGCGTCATGCTGCGCTGCAGCTCGGCAGCATCCATGGCGGCTTTGACCTCGGGACTCATATAGTTTTCATCGTGCTTGGCAAGGACCCGCGATGCTATGAATGTGCCATCTGCTCCCATAGCTCCTTCCACCACAATGCCCTGCCCTTCGCGGAACAGGTCGGGCAGTATGCCGCTGTAATAAATATCGACGTCATGGCTGTAATCAGTGGCAATAAAACGCACCTGCAGGTCCTGCTGATTGTGCTCGACAGAACCTTCCTTGACCATGCCACCAACGCGGATTCGCTGACCTGGTGTCACTTCTCCGGCAGCCACCTGTGACGGTGTAAAAAACAGATCAATATTGCTGCTGAGTGCATACAGCGACAGGCCAATGGCAACACTCAAACCTGTGGCAATAAACAGAATAATACCCAGCTTCTTTCTGCGATGCGGTTTCATGACTGGCTCCCATTGTCCGGGCCAGCGTGGCCCGCCCCTGATGACGTCGACCGGGCCCGCGCTGCCAGCTCGGCATCACGGTTGGCCCGGCGTTTCTGTTCCTGAACAAACTGTTTGCGCTGCAGGCGCGGCTGCAGCAGGTTGTAACTGATGAAGATGGCAAACAACAGGTAGACAATCCACACGTGAAAGGTGTAATTGCCCATCTGGAGAAACTCACCCAGGCTTGAAAACTGCAGTGTCGGCATGATCGCTCCCCTCAGGCCCTGGCCACCAGATCTTTCACCCATTGCGACCGGCGTTCGCGAACCAGAATTTCATTCCGGGTGCGCAGAATCAGGGTAATGACA
Source organism: Pseudohongiella sp. O18 (assembly GCF_021729085.1). GTDB lineage: Bacteria > Pseudomonadota > Gammaproteobacteria > Pseudomonadales > Pseudohongiellaceae > Pseudohongiella. Next base: position 960,642 of record NZ_JAJSAR010000002.1, read on the forward strand.
AAAAATACGTAAACGGCGCAAATCATGATGACCAGTGGCACCCACACTTCCGGCGGATTGGGTGATACAGGATCCATGGAGTAGTCGCTGGAGGGCTGGTGCAGTGTATTCCACCACTCCACGGAGTACTTGATAATTGGCACGTTGATGGCACCCACTATAGACAGTACTGCGCAGGCTTTGGCAGCGTTGTCAGGGCTTTCAATCGCCGAGCGCAGAGCCACTACGCCAATAAACAGGAAAAACTGGATCAGCATGGAGGTCAGTCGTGCATCCCAGGCCCACCAGGTACCCCAGATCGGCTCACCCCAGATCGCGCCGGTAGCCAGCGCCAGGCCGGTAAACCACAGGCCTATGGGTGCCGCACATTTGGCAACCATATCTGCCAGTTTCATCTTCCAGACCAGGGTAATAGTGCCCGCTACGGCCATCAGCGGAAATGCCGCCAGTGAAATACTCGCCACAGGTACGTGAACGTACATGATGCGGATGGTTTGCCCCTGCTGATAATCCTCAGGGACGAACAATAAGGCCCAGGTCAGTCCAATCACGCCCAGTAATACCATCGCTGCGTACAGCCAGGGCAACCACTTGCCGGACAGTTCATAAAACCAACGCGGCGACCCCAATTTAGAAAACCACAGCCACATGACCGGCTCACCCTACCCCAAGCTATTGATAAGTGGACTATAACATGGGCATTCTAACGCCCCTGTTACGCTTTGTAACGCTCTATCGGCGTTATCATTCAGATCGATTAATTCACGCTGATCCGCAGTGCGGCGGCTGATGCCAGTGGCGCCATTGTCAACGTCAGCGCCAGTATGGCGCCCAGCAAGGCGAAATGAGTGCCGACTGGCAGGCCAAACATAATGTCGCTCACCGCTTTGGCGCCGATTATAAGCACGGGCATGGACAGTGGTAAAACGATTACGGCCAGAATCAGCCCACGACTGCCCAGTCCCACTGTCAGTGCCACGCCGATCGATCCGATCAGACTCAGTACTGGTGTGCCAATCAGAAGGCTCAACACCAGCGTGACATAGGCTTCTTGCGGCAGGTACAGCATATAAGCCAGCAACGGCGACAGCAGCACAACCGGCAATCCCGCGATCAGCCAGTGGGCAATATTCTTGGCCAGCACCAGAAAAAACAGCGGCTGGGGTGACAGCAACAGCTGCTCCAGCGAACCGTCTTCGTAATCTGCACGATAGAGATTGTCCAGTGACAGCATGGACGCCAGTAGCGCTGAGACCCAGACTACACCTGCCGAGATGCGGGCCAGCTCCACCGGATCCGAACTGACCCCAAGCGGGAACAGGGTCACAACAATTAGAAAAAACATGATGGGATTGAGCAGGTCGTTGCGACGCTTGAAAGCCACCAGCAAATCTCGCTTCAGCGTAGCGACAAACGCTGCACTGGTGCTGACAGTCACCGCAGATGATGTGGAGGTCGGCTGCGTCATGAGGCAGGCACCACCGTGCGTTCCGAGGGATTGTCGAGATTGACTCGGTGCAGTTCGCAGGGCACATCCAGGCGGTGGTGGGTTGTCACCAGCACCGCCCCACCCTTGCCCACATGCTCGGCCAGCAGCAACTCAAGGTCGCGGACACCGTAGACATCAAGCGTGGTAAAGGGTTCGTCGAGAATCCACAAGGCAGCCGGACTGATCAGCAACCGGGCCAGCGAAACCCGCTGGGTCTGCCCTGCGGACAGATTGCGACAGGGAATATCTTCGTAGGCTCGCAGGCCTACACGCGCCAGGGCCGCTTCGATTCGATCGTCTTCTACTGGACTATGTAGTGAGGCACTCCAACGCAGATTCTCGCGCGGTGTCAGGATTCGGTTTACGCCCACTCGGTGCCCGATATAGAGCAGTGATGCCAGAAAGGTCTCACGCTGCTCTTCAACCGGCTGACCGCGCCACAGAATCTCGCCTTCGTAACTATCGTTCAGGCCGCACAGGATTCGCAGCAGCGTAGTTTTACCGCTGCCATTGCTGCCCAGCACCTGCACCAGCTGACCGGCATGAATATCGAGCTGAAAATCACTGAAAAGCACGCGCTCATCTCGTTCACAGAACAGCGAGCGGGCCTGAAGCAAGGGGACGCCGCCGGACTGCTCACGCGCAAAGGTCGCGGATCCAGGCGCAGCGGAGACGGGAGATTCTGAAGAAGAAGTCGGCAGGCTCATCCCTGCCATTATAAACGCTTTGCAGGACGCTTGTCTTTAAGACACGCGTCCGACACCACGCGCGGCCATCAGTGAAACCAGTTTGGCTTCGGCCTCTGAAAGCCCACAGGACTTGACCAGATCTTCCGGCGCCGCGCCCATCTGGATCAGTTTGCTCGCCTGGGCATAGGTCAGACTGCCGCTGTCCTTGTTTTCCAGGTCTTGTTGACGACGCTGGGTCTGGCCCAGCCGTTGATCAACGGCCGCCAGCGCCTTGCCCAGCGTGAGAATCGTTTTGTTGCTCTCGCGCTGCAGTGCCTCCTGCTTTTTGCGGCTTTCCAGCAGTGCCTGCTCCAGACCGCGGATACGGCGCAGATTGGCCCATTGCATCCCCATGACCACCAGCATCAGCAGCGCGGAGACAGCGGTCAGTGCAGCAAGTACGATTAATGTCATCGTGTTTTCCTGGTTAGTTGTCCAGCTCGGCCAGTTCTTCTTCCGTCAACAGCTTGTCCAGCTCGACCAGAATCAGAAGCTGATCTTCGCGATGGCAGACACCGGTGATGAATCGGGCTGTTTCGTCTTTATTGACCTGCGGGGCAGTTTCGATTTCCGACCCGCGCAGGTAAACGACTTCCGCCACACTATCAACAACAATACCAAGCACGTGTTTGCCAATTTCCAGAATCACAATACGTGTGTTGTCATCTGGCTCACGATCATGCAGACCAAAACGGCGGCGCGTGTTGATCACAGAGATGACAGTGCCACGGATATTGATGATGCCCATGACATAGTCGGGGGCACCCGGAACCGGGGCAATATCCTGAAACTTCAGCACTTCTTTGACGACCATGACATTGACGCCATAGGTCTCGTTTTCCAGGTTGAATGTCACCCACTGCAGGACCTGATCGTCCAGTTTTTTAGTTGCCTCTGCCATATCTACCTCTATCCAGGCGTCAAATTTTTAGCGGCCACACAGCGGAATTGTACGTCTGAGGTCAATTTCCTGCCGATCAGCTGGGCCTTTGCCGGCATGAGTGCCAAAAAACGGCACTGATACCGATGAGCATGCAGTTTTTGTACCAATTAGCTCTTGTTCTTGTCCAAGCCGCGATCGGCAGATGCCAGCATTGAACTCAGCACTTCCACATCCAGCAGGCTGCACAGACGATCAAGCAGTGTTCCCGCCAGCCAGGGCCGACTGCTGCCGCCCTCACGCCAGCGCAGCTGCGATGGCTCAAGGCGTACTGACTCTTCAGCGTGACTGACGGCAAGACCCCAGAGCGAATCGCCGAGCACAATCACAGACTGGTAGTCCTGCCAGTGCTTGCGATCAGCGGGGCAACGCTCCGGCATTAACAGATCAGCAGTATCAATCACCCGAATGTTTTTCCCATTCCAGCGCAGAAGCCCCATAAACCAGCTTGCCTGACCGGCAACCGGCTGAATTTTGCCGTCTTCAATCGGACAAATGCCGCCCAGATCGTGCAGTGGGACCGCCATGTCCATCTCCAGGACACTAAACAGCAGACTGGCGAAGGGTTTGTTTGCCCATTCCGGCGCCTGGCGAAGCCCCCGAACCTGCTGGGCCGCTTCGGCGATTTCCAGCGTATTAAGCTGAGTCTCGGCATCCACATCAGCCTTTTTGGCGGCGATGGGCTCTTGGTCAGATTCTTTTTCCGCTGCTTTTCCCGCGACCCGCTGTTCAGTTTTTTCCTCCGCTGCAACTGCCACTGCGGAGGTAGCCTGCAGGGCCGGCTCTTCGACAGGCTCTTCAAGCGCCGGCTCAGCCACAAATTCCTGTTCGACAACTGGCGGGACGACGGCTTCCTCGTCAGCAAGGGCTATGTCGGGATCAGCGAATGTTGGTATGCGTCGGGATTGTGCAGGCACGGCCCGAACCGACGGCATGAAATCCTGCGTGACATCTCTCAGCAATGCGTCAAGGTAGTCCTGAACAACATCCACTTTTGCAGCCGTCCTGATCTCACGCATGGCTTGCCTCCACAGTGCCGGCCAGTCGATCAGCCTCCATCTTCAAAAGCGTTTTAAGCAAACTGCCATAGGCCTGCACTCCACGGCTTTCAGGGTCCAGCGACAATGGCGTTACACCCTGAGAGCTGGCATCGCGCAATCGGGTATCGACTGGAATGGCCGCCTGCCAGGTAACCTCAGGCCAGGTTTTTCGCATATAGCGGAAACTGCTGACGCTGGCGTGAGTGCGGCGGTCAAACAGCGTTGGCACCATAAGGAATGGCAATGGGTGGCGGCGTGACCGGTTGACCATCTGCAGGGTATTCAGCATTCGCTCCACGCCCTTGATGGCCAGAAATTCCGTCTGCACCGGGACAATCAACTGTTCCGAGGCTGCCAGGGCATTGATCAGCAATACACCCAGTGTGGGTGGGCTGTCGATCAGCACATAATCAAAGTCATCCCAGAGCTTGCTCAGCGCTCTGGAAATGGCCAGCCCCATGCCCTCCTGGGTGACGGCGCTGCGCTCAAGAGTAGCCAGCGCAGTACTGCCCGGGACCAGCATCAGATTCTTGTAGGCCGTTGGCTGGATGCTCTGGCGCAATACCTGGTCCGACAGGCGCCCGGGTCCAACAAACCACTCAAAGCTGCTGCCGGCTGCATTCTCGGGTGCGTGTCCGAAGTAACTGCCCAAGGACCCCTGCGGGTCAAGGTCCAGCATCAGCACACGTTTACCCCGATCAGCCAACAGGCTCGACAGCGCCACCGTTGTGGTGGTCTTGCCGACTCCGCCCTTCTGATTGGCTACCGACCATACATGCATGTCAGCATATCTCCTGACAAAGACGCGCTGCCACCTTGTTCAACGGCAGCACCTCGTCTACCAGACCTGCTTTGGCAACAGCCATGGGCATACCATAGATGACTGAACTTTCTTCATCCTGTGCCCAGATTGTTGCCCCGCTTGTTTTTAACATCCTGGCACCATCACGACCGTCAGAGCCCATGCCAGTCAACACAACTCCCAGCACTTTGTTACCCAGGTCGCGTGCTGCCGACCCGAAGGTCACGTCCAGCGATGGTTTGTAATTCAAGCGCTCATCACCGTCAATGACTCTGACCCGCAAAGAACTGCGCCCTTCCACCAGCATCTGCTTGCCACCTGGCGCCAGATAGGCATGCCCGGGTTTCAGCACGTCACCATCACTGGCCTCGGCAATACTTATCCGGGCGATGCGGTTCAGACGCTCGGCAAACGCACGTGTAAAGGTGCCAGGCATATGTTGTACCAGCAGTATTGGCAACGGAAACGAGTCTGGCAGCTTTGTCAGCACCTCCTGCAGTGCCATCGGGCCACCGGTTGAGGCTCCAATAATCACCAGTTGCGCGTGACGCAGATTGCCACGCCCTGATGCCGCTGGCTCGTAGCTGCGCGTCTCCGCCTGCGCCGGCGCTGCCGCGGGTGCGCTGGCAATGGCTGCCGGCGCTGACCGGCTGCGGCTGCGTGATACAACCACAATGCGTTCACACAGAATCTTCTGCAGTTCTTCAGCGTGGTGCGAAATATCTTCAAAGTTTTTGGGCAGGTAATCAACCGCCCCGGCTTCCAGCGCATCAAGTGTGACACGCGCCCCCTCATAGGTAAGCGAGGAGAACATCAACACAGGTGTGCGACTGGCCTGCACAATGTGCCGCACGGCCGTAATGCCGTCCATGACCGGCATTTCATAGTCCATGGTGATGACATCCGGCTTCAGTCGAGCCGCCTGGTCCACGGCTTCCTGACCATTGACCGCTGTTCCGATTACTTCCAGGCGACTGTCGGCATTGATCAGCTCACTGAGACGCCGGCGAAAGAAGCCCGAATCGTCAACTACCAGAACCTTTATTGTCATAGTGTCAGTTCCTGTTACGCTGCATATCGCTTCAGCAGACCGGGCACATCAAGGATAACGGCAATGCGACCATCACCGGTAATCGTGGCACCAGCCATACCCGGAGTTCCGTGCAGCATACGACCCAGGGGTTTGATGACAACCTCTTCCTGACCGATCAGCGTGTCGACCACAAATCCGACTCGCTGTGTACCCACGTGCACTATGACAACGTTCGCTTCAGTCTTGATGGCATCGCTGCCACCCTGATGGGTCAGCCAGCGGCGCAGATGGAACAGTGGCAACGCCTTGTCGCGTACCGTCACCACCTGCTGCCCGTCGACGACGTGGGTTCGGCTGAGATCCAGATTGAATATCTCACTGACATTCGCCAGCGGCAGCGCGAAGGTCTGGTCTCCAACAACGATCATCAGCGTCGGCATGATGGCCAGGGTCAGGGGTACCTTGATTTCAATACGCGAGCCTTTGCCCGGATTCGACTCGATGGCGATGGTGCCATTGAGCTGCGAAATTTTGGTCTTGACCACATCCATACCCACGCCACGGCCAGAGACATCCGAAATTTCGGTTTTGGTCGAGAAGCCTGGTGCAAAAATCAGATCAAAACATTCAGAGCGGCTCAGTCGATCCGCAGCATCCTTGTCCATCAAACCTTTTTCAACGGCTTTGCGGCGCAGCACATCAGGATCCATGCCATTGCCGTCGTCACTGATGGTCAGCAGAATATGGTCGCCTTCCTGCTCAGCTGCGAGCAAAACTGTTCCCTGACGCGATTTGCCATTCTTCTCACGCTGCTCAGGCAGTTCAATACCGTGGTCCACGGCATTTCGCACCAGGTGCACCAGCGGGTCTGCCAGCGCCTCTACCAGGTTTTTGTCCAGATCGGTTTCTTCACCGTGCAGCTCAAGCGCGACTTCCTTCTTGAGGTTACGTGCCAGGTCTCGCACGACGCGCGGGAAGCGACCAAACACTTTCTTGATTGGCTGCATCCGCGTCTTCATGACAGAGGTTTGCAGGTCGGCTGTCACAAGATCCAGATTGGCAACCGCCTTGGACAGTGTTTCATCTGCAGCAGTGGAGCCTATACGAACCAGACGGTTTCGGACCAATACCAGCTCACCCACCATGTTCATGATTTCGTCCAGGCGACGGGTATCAACACGGACGGTTGTTTCCGGCGCCTCTTTGGCAGCTGCGTTAGCGGCTGCTGCCGGAGCGGCTGGCTGGGCACTGGCCGCAGGCTTGCTGTCTGGCACTGCCCGCAATGCTGGCTTGGTGGCGCTGGCTGGTTTGGCCGCACTGCCCGTTTTAGCACTGGCGGGTTTGTCATTTTTGCTGGCTTCAGCAGTTTCAGCCTTTTTCTTAGCCGCGCTGACAGCGCCAGATGGCACACCACCATGTGAACCTGAACCATGCAACTGGTCCAGAAGGGCTTCAAATTCTTCGTCGGTTATTTCATCGCCGCCACTGGCCGAGGCAGTCGCGCTCTGCTCTGTTTCTGCAGGCTCTAATGAGCTTTCGTCAGCCGATGGCTGGCTGGACGAGCCGACGGACTGCTTCGCGGTATCGGCCGGCTTCTCGGGAGATACTTCCTTTGCAGCTGAAGGCTCTGGCGTTTTGCCCTGCAACTGATCCAACAGTGCTTCAAATTCTTCTTCAGTGATTTCTTCGTCGTCGCTGGCACTGATGCTGCCTTCGGCGTCCGCCGCGATATCAGCAGAGTCGAGAGAGGCCAGCAGCTGGTCAAATTCCTCATCACTCATATCGTCCGTGCTTTCTTCAGCAACGGGTTCGGGATTGTCAGCCAGCGGCTCTGTGATATCTTCGCCGCTGGCCAGGGCCTGCAGTGCATCAAGCAATGTCTGGGGGGCTGGATCAGGAGCCTGCCCCTCCTTGACCTGGGCAAACATGCCATTAACGGTGTCCAGCGCCTGCAGTACTACATCCATCAGCTCGGCCGTTACTTTGCGGTGACCGTTGCGCAGATTGTCAAACAGGTTTTCGGTGACATGGCAGCAATCCACCATGGCATTCAACTGAAGGAAGCCGGCGCCTCCTTTGACGGTGTGAAAACCGCGAAAAATGGCGTTCAACAGGTTCTTGTCATCCGGTTGTTTTTCCAACTGGACCAGCTGTTCAGAGAGCTGTTCGAGAATTTCTCCGGCTTCAACCAGAAAATCCTCAAGAATCTCTTCGTCGTCAAAAAAACTCATGTTGTCCACCTTTTCTACCTGAGCGTTATCAGCTGCCCGCTGTTGCGTTAGTCAAAAACCCAGGCTGGATAACAGATCGTCTACATCATCCTGACCCGAAACAACATCCTGGCTGGTTTTTGTCTGCGGGCCTTCAGCACGCAGGCGCCGTTCAGCATCCTCTTTCGGATCGTTAACTTGCACCACTCGTTCAATCCCGGCTACTTCTTCAACACTACTGGCCAGCTTGACCAGATTAACCAGGCTTTTTTCCACATCACTGACCAGACCGATGACACGCTTGATCACCTGACCGCTAAGATCCTGAAATCCCTGTGCCATCAAAATGTCGGTCAGGTTGCCGTGCAGGCCACTGCCTTCCGAATTTACGCGTGACAGCAGGCCACTCACGTCTTCAAAAAGCTTTTTCTCATCTTCGGAGCAAGAACGTGAGGCGACGTACTGAGCCCAGCGATCACCAACCTCATTGCTCTGCTCCACCATGCTCTGAATAATCGGGATCGAGTCATCCACCCGATCCATGGTTTTGTTGGCGGCTTCTTCTGTCATCTTGATAACGTAGTTAAGCCGGCTTCGGGCGTCCGCCATCTCAGACAGTTCGTGTTCAACCTCGGCGCTGCCTGTCACGTTAATGCCAACGTGAAAGTCGCGGATGGCGTTGTGCAGGGCCCGGGTCAGGCGCCCCACTTCACGATAGAGCAACTCGTAGCGTTCCTGGTCTATCTCAGCCATTGACGGTCCCTCAGCTGGTGGCTTCAATGCGCTCAAAGATCTTTTCGATCTTCTCCTCCAGCGCAGCAGCCGTAAAAGGTTTAACTACGTAGCCATTGACCCCTGCCTGCGCAGCCGCAATGATCTGATCCCGTTTGGCCTCCGCGGTTACCATCAGCACAGGCAGTCCGCGCAGCTTCTCGCTGGCCCGCACAGCCTTCAGCAGATCGATTCCGGTCATGCCTGGCATGTTCCAGTCGGTAATCAGGAAGTCAAAACTTCCGTTTTCCAACATGGGCAGGGCGGAGTTGCCGTCATCAGCTTCGGCTGTATTGGTAAAACCAAGATCCCGCAACAGGTTTTTGATAATTCGACGCATTGTTGAGAAGTCATCAACAATGAGAATCTTCATGTTTTTGTCCAAAACCGCCTCCAGGTCATGAAATCTGTCCGGGGGCAACCTGAACAATATGGTTTCCCCTGGCAATGTTATCGCTTGGAAAGTGAAAAAATTTAGAGCGAACTGCTAAATAAGTGCAATTAATGCAATTTTAGCGGACGGAAGGGGCTCAACGCCATTCCTGAAGACGCGAACGAAGCCGCAGGGCGGCCTGGGAATGGATCTGGCTGACCCTGGATTCGCTGACACCCAGAACCTCGCCAATCTCCTTGAGATTCAGTTCTTCGTCATAATACAGGGCAAGGACCAGCTTTTCGCGCTCGGGCAGCCCATCGATGGCTTCGGACAGATGCTCACGGAAGTTATCCTCCTGCAGCTCTTCCGAGGGACCGGATACTTCACCCGAGGCTACTTCGATCGAGGAATCATCACCACCCTGCGTCAGATCATCAAAGCTGAACAGGCGGCTGCCACTGGCATCCTGCAGAATGGTGTAATAGGTATCGAGATCGACACCCATTTCGGCAGCAATCTCATGATCTTTGGCGTCAGTGCCGGTGCGCGCCTCAATGGCCTTGACGGCTTCGGCTACCTGCCGGTTCTTGCGGTGGACAGACCGCGGTGCCCAGTCGCCGCGCCTGATTTCGTCCAGCATGGCACCGCGAATTCGAATGCCTGCATAGGTTTCAAAACTGGCTCCCTTGCTGACATCATACTTACGGGCAGCTTCCAGCAGGCCAATCATGCCTGACTGGATCAGATCGTCGAGCTGCACGCTGGATGGCATACGCATCAACAGATGGTGCGCAATCCGCTTCACCAGCGGCGCATGCTGTATGACCAGGTCGTCTGCCCCGGCTACTTGAACGTCCTGATAAAGTGTTGCACCCATATCTCAGGCCATGCCCTGTACAAGTCGTTCCACAAAAAATTCCAACTGACCAGTTGCCTCAGTTCGCACCGGCCAACCCAGCACTTCCGACGCCAGACGTCGGTATCCATCAGCCGCTCTGCCGCCCGGATAGCTCAAAAGCACTGGCTTCTGTCTCTGCACGGCCTTGCGTACTGTCTCATCAAAGGGGATGTCACCGGCATACCGCAGATTAACATCCAGAAACTTGCTGGTAACTGCCGCAAACCGATTGAACAGGTTGCGACCTTCCTGTGGCGATCTTGTCATATTCGCCAGAATCCGGAAATCGCGCAACTGGCAATCACGGTTCAGCAACTTGACCAGTGCGTAAGCGTCCGTCATCGACGAGGGCTCATCGCATACAACAACCAGCACTTCCTGCGCCGCGCGCACAAAACTGACCACGGAGTCAGAGATGCCCGCCGCCGTGTCGATGACCAGTACATCAAGCTCATCGGACAGATCGCTGAAGGCATGAATGATGCCCGCATGCTGATTGGCGCCCATATTGACCAGCGTCTGTACGCCAGATGATGCCGGAATGATCTTGATACCCTGCGTCTCGATCATGACATCGCGCAGATCACAGACTCCCGCCATGACCTCGGCAATGGTCTTGTCGGCCTTGACGCCCATCAGGATGTCAACGTTGGCCAGTCCCAGGTCGGCATCCATCAAAACCACACGTTTGCCAGCCTGGGCCATTGCCAGACTTAAATTCACCGAAATACTGGTTTTTCCGACACCGCCCTTGCCGCCGGTTACTGCCAGTACCTGTATGGGATGCATCCCTATAAATCTCCTACCTGATCAGCCCGTGCCCTTAAATCGCGGCACGTTTTGCTGCGGCCGCTCTGCTCGGCGGCTGACTGCCAAAATTGTTCATGACGCGTGCGCGATCCACGGGCGTCGCGGCCTGAGCCCGACCCAGTGCCACCGCCCGTTTGACGAGCGCCTGCGCAGTCGCCACAGCCAGGTCATCGGGGATGGCCTGGCCAAATGTTTCGTATACTACTGGCACGGCGCGATCAATACACAGCGCCAACGCCTCGCCCATCACACAGGCTTCATCCAAGTGTGTCAGAATACACCCTGACACGCCTGCCGTCGAACAGGTTTTCCACGCCGCCTGCAGCACCTGGCCTTGAGCCGTGCAAGGCAGTACCACCCAGTTTTGAACCTGTGGCTGGTCAGCCAGCTCAGACAATTGTCGCTGCTGCTCCGGATGCCGCGATGGCAGACCTGCTGTATCGATCAAAACCAGTCGCTTGTGGGCCAGACTCTGCAGCGTATCGCCCAGTGAATGCTGATTATCAACAATCCGTACCGTTACGCCAAGTATGCGACCCAGCGTGCGCAGTTGCTCGTGGGCAGCCAGTCGGAAGCTGTCCGTGGTAACCAGCGCAACCTCTTCCGGACCATTGGCCAGCACAAACCTGGTGGCAAGTTTGGCGATGGTGGTCGTTTTACCAGCGCCGGTCGGACCCAGGAAGGCAAAAATGCCGCCGGTGCTGACAGGATCGGCACTGTGTACCGGCGTCATTTTGACCAGCGCCGATAAGGTCTGGCGCCAGAGTTGATCCAGCGTGCGGGCCTGGCCTGCCAGATCCAGCAGCCGCTGATTGATATTGCCGGGCAGGCCCATCGCCACCAGTCGCTCCCAGATCGCAGCCTGAGCTGGTGTCTGGCGGGCAAACTGATCCCAGGCCAGTCCATTCAGGCGCTGCTGCAGCAGGCTGCGAATGCTGTTCAGTTCAGAGCGCATGGCGCCAAATTCCGCTTTGCTGACCGAAGGCTCATTGGCAGCATTAAACTCCGCCGCTTTGTCAGGCGAGGCCGGCGCAGGCGTGGCCACCACCTCAACACCGCCCTCAACGCTGCGGGTTGACAGAATCGCCGCATCTTCACCAAATGCCTGGCGCACGTCCATCAGTGCTCTGCGCATATCTTTGGCCACGAATTTCTTAAGCTGCATGCTCTGCCCTCTTCGATCTCAATGTTGTTTCTGTCATTGTCCCAGTGTGGCGACAATGGTGATTTGCTTGTTGTCCGGAATTTCCTGATAGGACAACACCCGTACCCCTGACGTGGTAAATCTCACGAATCGACTCAGCGTCGGACGCAGCGGCGCGGCAACCAGCAGAACGGCAGGATTGCCGGCAATTTCCTGCCGCTGCGCAGCCTGAATCAGTGACTGCTGCAGCCTTTCTGCGATGCCAGGCTCAATAACCACGTTCTCTTCCGCCGATCCGTCACCATGCTGCATCGCCTGCTGTACTGCTTTAAGCAATATCTGTTCCAGCGAAGGATCCAGCGTAATAACCGGCAATTCCGAACGGTTTCCATAGATACCCTGGACGATCACACGCGCCAGAGAAACCCGGACAGCAGCCGTCAAAGCGGTCGGATCCTGCGTTCGGGATGCGGTCACAGCCAGCGCTTCGCCGATGGTGCGCATGTCCTTGACAGGAATATCTTCCTGCAACAGGTTCTGCAGCACCCGGCGCAGAATATTGGGATTGATCAGACTGGGCAGTTCTTCAGCCAGTTTTTTGGACGATTTACCCAGAATGGACAGCAACTCATGAACCTCGTCATGGCCCAGCAGTTCGTGGGCGTGCTTCTGCAACAGGGTATTCATGTGGGTAGCGATAACCGTGCTCGCGTCCACCACGGTGTAGCCCAGCCCCTGCACCTGTTCACGCTGGGATGGTTCGATCCAGATGGCGTCCAGTCCAAATGCGGGATCTTTGGCATTGATACCCTGGGCCTGTCCGTAGACCTGTCCCGGGTTGATGGCCATTTCGCGCTCCGGATAGATGTCAGCGCCGCCGATATTGACGCCCATCAGGTTGATGCGATATTCGTTCGGCTGCAGATCCAGGTTGTCGCGAATATGCACAGACGGCACCAGGAAACCCAGCTCCTGCGACAGCTTTTTGCGAATTCCCTTGATGCGGGCGAGCAATTGTCCGCCCTGGCTTTTATCGACCATGGGAATCAGGCGATAACCCACTTCCAGACCTACTACATCCACAGGCGTGACATCGCCCCAGCCAAGCTCCTGGGGTTCCGCGGCCTGTGCCTGCTTCTTCTCCTGATCGGCTTTCTCGACGGCCTTCTGTTCCGCGGTCGGCTGCAGCGCACGCTGACCTTTCATATAGATAAACACTGCACCACAGGCGGCCGCCAGGGCCAGCGACAGGAAGGCAAAATGCGGCATGCCCGGCACGATACCCATGACAAACAGAATGGCCGCAGCAATACCCAGCGCGCGCGGTGTCGCGAACATCTGCCCGACGACCTGGGCGCCCATCATTTCGGAGTTGTTGTTGCGGGTTACCATGATGGCAGCTGCGGTGGACAGCACCAGTGCCGGAATCTGAGCCACCAGACCGTCACCGATAGTCAGCAGTGCATAGCGCTCGGCTGCCGTGGCAAAATCCAGGCCGTGTTGCATCATGCCGATTGCCAGACCGCCCACGATGTTGATCACAAGAATCAGAATGCCGGCTATAGCATCGCCTTTAACAAACTTGCTGGCACCGTCCATCGCACCGTAAAAGTCGGCTTCCTGGGTAATGTCCTGACGACGCACCCGGGCCTGCTCCTGGTCAATGATGCCAGCATTCAGGTCAGCATCAACGGCCATCTGTTTGCCGGGCATCGCATCCAGGGTGAAACGTGCGCTTACCTCGGCGATTCGGCCCGCACCCTTGGTCACAACCACAAAATTGATGATGATCAGAATCATGAACACGATCAGACCAACCGCGTAGTTGCCACCGATCACAACCTCACCAAAGGACTCGATGACCTTACCGGCTGACGCGCCACCCTCGTGACCATTCAGCAGCACCACACGTGTGGAGGCGACGTTGAGCGCCAGGCGCAACAGTGTGGAAACCAGCAGAATGGTCGGGAACACCGCGAAGTCCAGTGGACGCATGGCGTAGACGGCCACGCACAGCACAACCAGTGCGATGGTGATGTTGAAAGTGAAGAAAACGTCCAGCAAAAACGGCGGAATCGGCAGCGTCATCATCGCCAGGATGACCAGCAGCAACACCGGGATACCCAGGTTGCCGTCGGTAAAACTGCGCGCGTTTGACATCAACGTGCCGCGATTCATGTTATTGCCGATATTCATCATCGCTGTTGCGAAGTTCCTGTGACGGATAACTGTCACTTACCAGTATCCGCGGTCGAATTATTGACGCTTTTCTGAGCCAGCACCGCCAAACCAGGGGTTTGTCTGGTGCTGTTCAGCTATTACACAGGGGTATCGCAAGAGTCGTGCCAGTATAGGCACCAGCTTCAGATCAATATCAGTTCGGCGCGTCCGGGTCAGGCGTTATGCCGTCACGGCGCAACTCTTCAGGTACAGTCAACTTCGTCAGATCAACTGCTTTGGGCTTGGGACCGCTGCCACGTGCGTGCTGCCGCAGCTGGAAGACATAGGCAAGCACCTGCGCAACGGCCTTGTACAGACCTTCAGGTATCTCATCTTCAAGCTTGGTGTTGTAGTAGATGGCTCGCGCCAGGACCGGCGCCTCGACAATGGGAATCTTGTTCTCTGTCGCCACTTCTCGGATACGCAGTGCCATATGATCAATACCCTTGGCCACCAATGTCGGGGCACCCTGCCCTCCGCCCTGCTGATATTTCAGAGCCACCGCGTAGTGCTGCGGGTTGGTGATGACCACGTCTGCCTGTGGCAGCTCCTTGAACATCTTGTTCTGTGACATCTGGTACTGCAGCTGACGTATACGCTGCTTCACCTCAGGCTTGCCCTCGGTGTCCTTCATCTCGTCCTTGACCTGTTGGTGCGTCATACGCAGCTTCTGGGTATGCGAGTGAATCTGAAACGGTATATCCACCATGGTGATCAGAATCATCGCGCAGGACATTGCCAGCACAGACCAGCCGATGATGCTGAGAGCATGCGCGATCGCAGGCACAGTCGGCTCCTGCTGAATGGCCATGATGCTGTCCATATTCATGAAAAACAGCAACAGGGCAATGCCAGCCACCACCAGTACTTTGGCGGCGGCTTTGGCCAGCTCAACCAGAGCCTTGGGACCAAACATGCGCTTGAGACCGGACATCGGGTTCATCCTGCTGGCCTTGGGCATCACGGCCTTAAAAGTAAAGTTCCAGCCGCCAAGCCCTATCGGCCCAAGAAACGCGGCCAGCAACAGCAGTGAAAAAACCGGCAACAAGAGCCGCAGCCCCTCCATGATTGACACATCAAGAAAACGCAGCATCGCGGTGGTGTCAAAAATGGATTCGCGTGGCACATCGAAGTTGTAGTTCATCATATCGATGACGGACTGTCCCATGGAACCACCGAACACCAGCATGCCGCCCACGCCAGTCAGCAGAATGGCCATGGTATTCAGCTCCCGGGAGCGGACGGTGTCGCCTTCTTCTCGAGCCTTTTCAAGTTGTTTCGGGGTGGGGTCCTGGGTCTTTTCTGCCGAGGAGTCCTGTTCTTCAGCCATACAGTACCTCCTGCGTCAGATGGGCTGCATCAGCGCCCGCATGCGAATGAAAGCCTCGGCAAAAATTGCCTCGGTGGCGTCGAGAAAATATGACATACACAACCAGATAACAAACAGACCAAACATCAGCGCAATGGGAAAACCCAGTGCAAAAATGTTCATCTGCGGTGCTGCTCGCGTCATGATGCCGAATGCAAAATTGGTCATCAGCAGGGCTGTCAATGCTGGCAGCGCCAACAGCAGCGCGCTGGAAAATGCCCAGCTGATGGTGCTGATCAGTTGATAATACACACTTGTGTCCAGACCTGAACTGGACACCGGGATCAACTCAAAGCTCTCAACCAGAATTTCTATCATCACCAGATGTCCGTCGAAACTGACAAACAGAATCGTGACAAACATCATGTAAAACGTACTTAGAATCGCAACGTTGATGCCATTGGCCGGATCCACCATCGATGCGAAACCCAGCCCCATCTGCATGGCAATCAACTGTCCCAGCAACACAAAAATCTGAAACACAATCTGCAGGAAAAAACCCAGCGCCACACCAATCAGCACCTGCTGGGCCACTATCAGCATCGCACTGACTGATACACCCTCTACGGCCGGCATTGGCGGCAAGGTAGGTGCAACAATCAGGGCAAGCGCAACAGCCAGAATCAATCGTACACGTTGCGGCAGAAAGTTGGAGCCCAGTACCGGCGCCGCCAGCATAAAACCCATAATGCGGAACAGCGGCCACATGAAGCTGCCAATCCACGCACCGATTTCTGCGTCGGTGAACGACAACACTGCCCTACCCCACCATACTGGGAATGCTGAGAATCAGGCGCTCGGCGTAGTCCAGAATCTGACTCAACAGCCAGGGCCCGGTGGCAATAATGACCACCAGAGTCACCAGCAGACGAGGCAGAAAACTCAGCGTCTGCTCGTTGATCTGTGTGGCAGCCTGGAAGGTACTGATCACCAGACCGACCACCAGGCTGGGCATTACAATCACAGCCACCAGCAGCACGATCAGCCACATTGCGTCCCGCCAAACCATCACCGCTACATCAGGGGTCATACGTCACACTCCATCAGCCAGCTATTGGCCAAAACTCATCGCCAGCGTTCCCATGATCATTGCCCAGCCATCGACCAGAACAAACAGCATGATCTTGAAAGGCAACGAAATAATAATCGGCGAGAGCATCATCATACCCATCGCCATCAAGACACTGGCTACCACCAGGTCGATTACCAGAAACGGTATAAACAGCAGAAAACCTATCTGGAATGCTGTCTTCAGTTCGCTGGTTACAAATGCCGGAATCAAAACAGTCAGCGGCACTTCGTCAATGCTGCTTACCGGATCCATATTGGAAAGCTCCATGAACAGCTGAAGGTCAGACTCACGTGTCTGTGCTGACATAAAACTGCGGAACGGAATCTCCGCCTGCGCCAGCGCTTCGGTGGCACCGAGCTCTTCATTGATGTATGGCTGCAGCGCATTCTCATTTACCTGCTGCAGGACTGGCGCCATGATAAAAATAGACAGAAACAGTGCCAGTCCCAGCAGGATCTGATTCGACGGCGTCTGCTGCAGACCCAGTGCCTGTCGCAGGATGGCGAACACCACAATAATGCGTGTGAACGAGGTCATCATCATGGCCAGCGCCGGCAACAGTGTCAGCGCGGTCATGATGAACAGAATCTGCAGCGTCACCGAATACTGCTGCGAGCCATCCTGACCGGTGGTGACACTGAGTGCCGGAATACCACCGAGCCCGCCCAGGCCATTGTCCTGCTGGGCGTTAGTCTCTGCCGGCTGGAGGGTTGAGGTCTGCTGTGCCACCGATGGTGCGCTGACCAGCAGCGCAGCAAGGCACAACAGAACAAACAGAATGTATCTGGTTTTTGCGAATGTCATTGGGTAGCGCTCAGGGCTTTTTGTGCAAAGCATTTTTCAGAATGGTCTGAAAGCCGCTGGTGTCAGGTGTGCCAGGTGTCTGGCTTAGTACTGGCTCATCAAATACATGCAGAAGATTCACATTGCCCGGCGCAACACCCAGCAACAACTGCTTGTCACCGACCTGCACCAGGGCAACGCGTTCGCGGTTACCTACCGGCAGCGCACTGATCACTTTCATGCCCTGCCCGCCAAAGCCGGTGGCGCCAGAGAAGCGCCTCGCCACCCAGGCCAGGGCCAGGATCAGACCAATGATGACCATCAGCCAGAGAACGGTCTGGGCGACTGCGCTGGCACCGCCCGCTCCGAGCATCGCCGTCTGTGTGGCAGCCTGTTCCGCTGCCTGTGTCATGTTCTCTGCCATGGTCCGCTTACCCGCTTAACGCAGTTTCTTGATTCGTTCTGACGGACTGATCACGTCGGTCATGCGGATACCGAACTTGTCGTTCACCACGACCACTTCGCCATGCGCAATCAGGGTTCCGTTGACAAGCACGTCCAGAGGTTCACCCGCCAGCCGGTCCAGCTCGATCACCGATCCCTGATTGAGTTGCAGCAGGTTACGAATGGTGATGGCTGTACTGCCGACTTCCATGGAAATGCGTACCGGAATATCCAGAATCACATCCAGATCAGGAGACGCACCATTAGCCTTGCTCTGGTCCGCGCCGTTGCTGTTCGCCTGCGCAGCCACCTTGGACTGCTTGCCCGAACCGGCACTCTCTTCTTCCATGGCCTGTGCCCACTCGTCCGCCATATCCTGTTCATCTTTGCTCATGCCATTCTCCTCGTTCGTGCCTGGTTTTCGAAACCACGCTAGTCTTCAATACCGCGATAGATGCCTTCGACTCTCAGTGCCAGATTACCGTTGGATGTGCCCACCCGCGTTTCAAACAACGGGACACCATTGGCTTTCAACACAACCGTTTCAGGCATCTCCACCGGAATGATGTCGCCCTCTTCCAGGTCAACAACATCACGCAGTGTTATCTCACGCTCAAACACATCACAGGTGAAATTGACTGTGGCATGTTTGATCTGTTCTTTCAGTGCCTTGCCCCAGCGCTCATCGTGTTCATCGACGTCGCTCTGCATACCGGCGTCCAGCAGTTCACGGATCGGTTCGATCATTGAGTAAGGCTGGGTAATGTGGATGTCACCACCACCACCGTCCAGTTCCACATGGAAGCTGCTCACCACCACGACTTCACTGGGGCTGACGATGTTGGACATTGACGGATTGACTTCAGAGCGCAGGTGATCGAACTCCAGCTTGTAGACATTGCGCCAGGCTTCGCCAAGATCCACAAAGATCTGGTTCAGAACCATTTGCACAACACGCAGCTCGGTCGGAGTAAATTCACGACCCTCAATCTTGGCGTGACGACCATCACCACCAAAGTAGTTGTCTACCAGTTTGAAAACCAGTTTGGCATCCAGCACGATCAGCGCAGTACCGCGCAGTGGACGAAACTTAACCAGATTCAGACTGGTCGGTACATACAGCGTATGCAGGTATTCACCAAACTTGGTGATCTGCACACCGCCCAGCGATACATCCGCAGAGCGACGCAGAAGGTTGAACAGGCTGATACGGGTATAGCGGGCAAAACGCTCGTTGATCATTTCCAGCGTAGGCATACGCCCACGCACAATCCGGTCCTGACTGGTCAGGTCATAGGCACGGACGGTACCCGGATCATCAAGTGAATCCTCTTCCAGAGCGCCTTCATCAACGCCGTGGAGGAGCGCATCAATTTCGTCTTGCGATAACAGATCCTGCATCAGGATATCCCCAACAAGCTATTGCATTACAAAGCTGGTAAACAGAACTTCTTCAATTCCCGGGCGACCGATCTCACGTTCCAGCACCTGCCGGACTTCAGCAGTGGCCAGCTCGCGCAGGGCCTCGATGCCCGACGGATCTTCAAAAACCAGAATCAACTGCGCGCTGAACAGATTGTTGAGCGCATGCCTGACAGCCGGCATGTGCAGCCTCAGGGCCTCCAGAGCAGCAGCATCACGACTCATCACGCTGATCTCAGCCTGCAGGTAGCGCTGGCGACCCTGGTAGGGAAAGTTCACAACAAACGGCGGCGCCAGACTCTGGTACTGCATGGGCTCCAGTGGCGCGGCCTCTGTCTCTGTCTCTTCGCCCTCTGCTGTCGCCGTTTCAGCATCACCCGGTGCCAGCAGGAAGAACCATGCCGCTCCGCCACCAGCGCCAATCAGCACCAGCAGTAAAATTATGATTAGCATGAGCTTGTTTCTGGCGCCTTTCTTTTGCGCCTTTTCCTGGGATTCCAGATCGTCGTCAGCCATTATTTCCTCGTTTTGTAACGGTTTGCTGCCGCACAGTCATCTTGTGACGTCGATATGACGCTCACGTTTACCAGTGGGGAAGCAATCCTTGTGCCAGTATTAACCAGGCTTGCGGAGTGGAAGGTAAGTTTAAAGTTTTCAATTATATAGCGAATGGTGCGGGCGCACCAAGGACGAAGTATTAACGATTCCAGCGCAGCAAGCGCCAATTTTGTGACGTCAAAAAAATCCGGGAGTATGCAGTCGCGGCGGGATTCTGTGTACTTACGCCTCCCGCCGCCAACCTCAATGGCAATTAAACATGTTCATCAACCAGGTGCAGGCTGCGCGCCGGAATATTGGCAAGTGCTTCTGCGCTATCCCGATCGCTGTCGAGCTCGCCGCCCGAATGTCGCGAACCACGTCCATCCTGTCCATGCCCATCCCCTTGTGCAGACGTCTGCTGATCAGAGACTGTCACATCAAGCAGATCAATTCCTTCGTTGCGGAACAGATCCTGAAGCCGCGGAATCTGGGCGTCCAGCGCATCGCGCACCATGGCATGCTGGCTGACAAAATTCACGGTAGCCGACTGATCAACCATCTGTACGCGAACGGTCAGGGTACCGAGCTCTGGTGGATCCAGACGAATCTGCGCACTGTTAATGCCATTGGCAGTCATGACCATCAGCTGCCGCGCAACGTTATCGCCCCAGCCGGCCTGACCAAAGCTGCCAACCTGCAGCATCAGACTGGAGTCAGCGCCACGCGCGGCTGGTGCCATGCTCGCAGCATTGCTCAGTGTCGCGGCGGACTGTGAATTCGCACGGCGCTGGTCAGCCGCACCAAACAGTTCAGCAGCAAGTTCCTGCGCAGTCGGGGTTGCCGACTTAAGCAGGCTGGCTTCCTGGCGTGCAGGTGAATTGCTATCCGTCCCCGCCGACTCAGCCATGACCTGCTCAATTGCCAGGCTCAAGTTCCCGCCTGCGGGTGTCATGGACTCACTGACGGTGAATCCGACGGCCGCCTGCAGCGGGCCTGCCGTTGCAGAGCCAGGTGTAGTCGTTCCGGCATCAGCGCCCCGTCTGTTGGCCGACGAAAGATGCTCAGCCAGGGTTGAGCGCCTGGACTCGGCTGGCGGCGCCCCCGGAATCGCTGCATCGACGGATGCGGTCACCACCGTGGCTGCTGCGCTTTTCTCAGTACTGGTGCTTAGCTGCGGTGTGCTCAGACCATCGTCTGCCGTCAGAGGTTCAGAGCCAACCGACTGACTCGCAGCGCTGGTGTTGGCAGCCAGCGGATTGCTTGCCTCAGTGCCGACAGTCTGCAGCGTCGCGCTAGCAGCTGCCCCACCAGGCGTCGAGGCACCCGGCTGGACTGCGGACAAATCGGGCGCAGCTGGCTGTGGCTGTGAATTCTGCAGGCCTACTGCCTGATTAGCTGCAAGCGTCGCGCCTGCATTGTCGGCAGCGAGTGATGCTGCCGCTTCATTTGTCTGTGCGGCTGCCGCCGCCGCTTCGCTGGCAGCAGAAGCCAGCGCTGCCTGCGACGAGATCGCTTCGCTTATCCGGGCTGCCTTATCGGCTGTCGCATTACTGACGACAGCAGAAACTGTCTGATCGCCTCGGGACTGAACGGCATCAAGGCTCAGCTTAAGGCCTGGCAATGGCGCTGAAGTCTGGGCGGTAGTCGCAACGCCAGCAGATGATAAAACGTCAGTCGCCGATGTGGCAGTTGCCGGCGAACTCTGAGCCGGTGTGCCCAACTCTGCCGACATCGATCTCGCCGAGCCGGACGGTTCCAGTCCGGCCAGCAGAGCGGCAAGCTGTTGAGGCAAATTCTGACCGTCCTGCCATGCCGCTTCCGGCAATTGTTTTCCGTCAACCAGGAATTGCTGTGCCAGTTGCGTAAGTTCGTCCAGCGTCCATGGCTGAGCCTGCGCGCCGGGTTCGCCCGTCATCAGCAGCGATCCGCCTGGCTGCTGTGAGACTGTGCTCAATGCGCTGCCGTTCTGTGCGAACCAGTCAGCATTGCTAACTTCGGATGCCAGCAAAGACTGCAGGTCGTGCAGGAAAGTGCGAGCAAATTCACTGTCTTCCCCCGGCTTGTCTGGGTTTGCTGTGTCCAGCCGGGACAACATCTCGCTGATTCTAGCGCGCGCGTCCTCGCTGCTGTGCTCACCGGAAAGAAGCGATGAGGCGGAACCTTCGACGGGCGCAAGGGCAGGGCTGCGATCGTTTGCCGACTTCGTGGCTGGCATGATCGCGCCTGACAAAAACTGCATAAATTCATTGGCTGACAACATGGAGAGCTTCCTGTAACTCATTTCACTGGAAAGTATGAGCAAGAAGCTTGCCAAGAGATGGTGCGGTGCAGATGCCCTGAAGCTTAACGCCAGCCACCGCCAGGACGGCGGCGTGCGTATTCGTCGTGGTTGCGCTGTTCATTGCGTGCCTGTGCTTTCTCTGCCTCAAGCTGCAAACGACCCAGCATTTTTTCCAGGCTCTTGTGACGGATATCGAGCTGCTGCCATTTACGATGACAGGCCGCCACTTCCTGTTCAAAATGTGCAATGACTGTTTTTTGATGAGTCATGGCATTATCGAGCTGACGATTGAAGCCGTCGAACAGTCGCAGCCGATCAACTGACATGCCCTGCTTGCCGGCACTCTGTAATCGTTCACGATAGTCCTGCTGATAGTCACCCAGCTGAGTCAGCTTTTGCTGCTCTGCCTGCAGTCGCTGCTGCGCCATGGCCAGCATGCGGCCAGCCTTGTCGGCCTCGAGCTCGGCAATCCGCAGTACCGGCTGCATGCGTTTGACGCGCTGCATCAGCGACTGCCACCCGCCTGATCAGGACTCTGGCGATCCCGTCCACCCAGCGTACGGCCTGGTGCAGAAGCGACACTGTTTTGACTGTCACGCGGAGGCATCTGGGTTACATTGCTGGCAGCGCCGTCCGCGCCAGGTCGACTGCCTGGCATGGTTCTGGTGGGTGGCGCGATGGCGCGTCCCAGACGAAGCACGGCCTCACTCAGGGCAACGCTTTCGGTCAGCCCCTGTTGCAGGAACTGACGCAGGTGCGGCATGCGCTCAATGGCAAAATCGATATCGCGGTCAGCGCCCATGGTGTAAGCCCCGACACTTATCAGATCACGATTCTGCTGATAGCGGGAATAGGTGCGCTTGAACAACTGCGCTTTGGCCAGATGGTCGGCACTGACCACGGCCGGCATGACACGACTGATAGAGGCTTCCACATCAATGGCCGGATAGTGGCCCTGCTCGGCCAGTGCCCGCGACAGTACAATGTGACCATCCAGAATCGCACGTGACGAGTCTGCAATTGGATCCTGCTGGTCGTCACCCTCGGTCAGTACGGTATAAAACGCGGTGATTGTACCTTCGCCCTGATCGGCATTACCGGCGCGTTCCACCAGTTGCGGAATGCGCGCGAACACCGATGGCGGATAACCCTTGGTCGCCGGTGGTTCACCAATCGCCAGCGCGATCTCACGCTGAGCCATGGCATAACGTGTCAGTGAATCCATCAGCAGCAAAACGTCTTTGCCCTGATCACGAAAGCCCTCGGCAATCCGGGTAGTCACGGTCGCCGCCCGCAGTCGCATCAACGGCGAGTCGTCGGCCGGTGACGCCACAACCACAGAGCGGCGCAGCCCCTCTTCGCCGAGGATTTCATCAATAAATTCTTTAACCTCACGGCCCCGTTCACCAATCAGGCCAACCACAATCACATCCGCTTCAGTAAAGCGCGTCATCATGCCCAGCAGCACTGATTTACCGACACCAGAGCCGGCAAACAAACCAATACGCTGGCCTTTGCCCACCGTCAACAGGCCGTTGATGGCCGCAATACCCACGTCCAGAGTCTGCTTGATCGGCTGGCGTTTCAGCGGGTTGATACTGCGTTCTGGACCGGCCGGACGGCATTCCTTGATGGACAGCGGTCCGTGGCCATCAATGGGCTCGCCGAAACCGTTCAGAACACGACCCAGCAGCCCATCACCCACCCACAGGCTTTCTGTGGCAGGTGCCGGCACGATACGGGCACCAGGCTGCAGGCCTTCAACACTGTACAGCGGCATTAAAAAGATACGTGGACCGTCAAAGCCAACCACTTCGGCTTCAATATCCCTGCCGCTGGGGTGAGCAACCAGACAACGACTACCCAGCGACACGTTGCAGCCAACGGCTTCCAGTGTGAGACCGACTACGCGGGTCAGACGTCCGACAATAACCGGCTCAATGGCCAGCGGACGATCGGGACGATAACAGCGCAGTCGCTGCGCCAGACTCTGACGCTGAAACACTTCAGGACTCCTGCTCGGACGCGATATCGGTAGCACTGCCAAGGTCGGCAGCCTCCTCCGCCAGCGAGCGCTTGCTGGCTTTGGCGCTGCTTGTTTTTACAACCGGTTCTGGTGCCGCCTGCAGGTCTTCACCCGGTGGCACGCCCTTCTGGCGTGGATCATCATCTTCCATAAACTGTTTGGCGACGATCTGTTCCACTGCCTGATTGAATCGTGTGCTGACCGTAAAGTCGACCGCACTGTGATCTGTTTCAACACGACAGCCGCCGCGCTCAATCTGTGCGCTGCCGATGACTCGCCAGTTCTCGCCGCCCTCTTCGGCAGCTCGCATCACCAGCTCCTTGTCGGCGCTGTTGACCAGGATTCGCACGTTGTCACGGGTCGGTGGCAATGTATTCAGGGCCTGCTGCACAATCTGCATGATATGTTTGCTGTCGATGCTCAATTCACGCTGAATCACCTGACGTGAAACCTCTCGGACAATACCAAGCAGTGCCTGTTCCAGCTGATAATCCTGTTCATTAAGTGCGTGTGTCAGATGAGTCATCACACTGTTCAGCACGTTGAGCTGCTGACGAACCTGCTGATCGGCATCCTGCAGCCCCTGCTGCAGACCCTCGGCGGTGCCCTTCTCAAACCCCTCGGCATGGCCCTGTTCAAAGCCCAGCTTGTGGCCCTGCTGGCGACCCTCTTCCAGGCCTTTCTTCAGCCCTTCGCTGCGGCCCAGCATCAGCCCCTGTTCATAACCCTCATCGTAACCTGTACCGGTACCCTGAAAGTCAGAAACCTGACCATCTTCAGCGCCTGCGCCTGCCTCGGCGGCCGCGCCCTGATGCGCTGTTACTGTCTGACGAAACTGCGACTCAGCGCGAGGTTCCACCTGTACCAGTTTACCGGCCTTGTCTATTGTCGGTGGCGCCCAGCGCATGATGCGTTGCGACTCCACGGCCTTTTGGCTGACCCGATTGGTACCGTCAAATATATGTCGTTGCATATCAGATCATCGCCTCGCTGCCGCCGCTCAATTGAATTTCGCCAGCATCGGCCATACGTCGCGCCACCACAAGAATTTCTTTCTGTGCCGCTTCCACTTCGACGATACGCACCGGCCCCTTGGCCTCCAGGTCGTCGCGCAGCAGCTCGGCAGCCCGCTTGGACATGTTGCCGAAGAATTTCTCCTTGAGGAAATCGTCTGCGCCTTTGAGAGCCAGAATCAATACTTCGGACGACACTTCGCGCAGCAGTGCCTGAATACCACGGTCGTCAACTTCACGCAGGTTATCAAACACAAACATCAGATCCTGAATCTGATTGCCCAGGTCTTCGTCCAGGCCCTTGATGGACTCCATCAGTTCCTGCTCAACCGCATTGTCCAGGTGGTTCATGATTTCGGCCGCAGTCTTGGTACCACCGATAGTGGTCGACGGATTCGAGCCCTTGCCTGAGAACTGTTTCTCCAGAATTTCATTGAGTTCCTTCAATGCCTCTGGCTGAACGCTCTCCAGCGATGCAATTCGCATCATGATTTCCAGGCGCACTTTTTCAGGGAACTGCGCAAGAATACCGGCCGACTGATCCGGCTCCAGATAGCTCAGAACCACGGCCTGGATCTGCGGGTGTTCCATCTTGATGACGTCAGCAACCGAGCGCGGATCCATCCATTTCAGGCTGTTGATACCGGCCCCGGAGTTGCCCAGCAGAATACGGTCCAGAAAGCTGCGGGCGCGCTCTTCGCCCAGCGCCTCAGTCAGCATGTTGCGGATGTAACTCTCCGCGCCGATACCAAGACCACTCTGGGCACCGCACTCGGTCAGAAACTGATTCAGCACACCCGAGACAGTATCCTGGCTGACCGATTTCAGAGCCGACATGGCAGTACCCACACGCTGTACTTCCTTGGGTCCCATCTGCTTGAGCACTTCAGCGGCGTCTTTTTCGCCCATGCTCATCAACAGTATCGCGGCACGCTCCAGATTGTTCATGTTGTCAGCCATTCTCTCAGCCATGATTAGTCGTTAGTTATCCAGTTTTTCACGACCTGCGCCACACGCGCCGGATCCTGTGCTACCAGCCCTTTAATGGCGCTGAGTTGTCGCTCGTAACTGTCGCCAGGGCCAGTCAGCATCATATCTTCACCGCCGCTGAGCGTAACAGATTCTTTGGGGC
This sequence comes from Pseudohongiella sp. O18, assembly GCF_021729085.1. Classification (GTDB taxonomy): domain Bacteria; phylum Pseudomonadota; class Gammaproteobacteria; order Pseudomonadales; family Pseudohongiellaceae; genus Pseudohongiella. The sequence continues at coordinate 987,185 of NZ_JAJSAR010000002.1, forward strand.
CGGACGACGCGTCAGGTTTAACCTCTGTGAATCGCACCTCGCCATTACCACCCTGCGACTGGGCACCTGCAACAGCAGGCAGATTGTTGCCGTTGCTGCCGACCGCCGCCAGTCGCTTCAGGGTGGGCATCAGCACGCCAAACACCATAAGCAGCAGGAACGCTGCAGCGCCCAGCTGTCGCAGCACACTGCCAAACCAGGGCTGTTCCCACATAGGAATACTTTCCATGGTCATCGCGTCGGCCTGTGCAAACGCCCGGTTGATCACCGTAACACTGTCACCACGCTCAGCGTCAAAACCAACCGCATCGCGCACCAGCGCAGTAATGCGATCCAGATCTTCCTGTGCCCAGGGCTGGGCACCTTCGCCGGTAGGTTCATCAACCACAACCGCAACAGACAGGCGTCGCACTGCCACAGGGTCATAGCTGGTGTAGCTGATCGTTCTATCCACTTCGTAGTTGCGGGTGGCCTGGGTTCGGGTATTGCTGTTGTCGCCATTGGCAGCGGTAGCGGCACCAGCGCCATTGGCGGCCACTTCCGGTGCGACACCGGCAGCCGGGGGCTGGTTACTCAGGGCACCCGGAATGCCGGCGATGATATCGCCACCATTGCGCCGCTCATCCATTGACTGCTCGCTGCGCAGCACCGTGCTGTCAGGGTTATAGGTTTCGGCCGCTTCTTCGCTGCGTGTAAAGTCAATATCAGCGTTCACTTCGGCAGTAAAATTTCCACTGCCCAGCAATGGCATCAGAATGCGACTGATACGGCCAGACAGGGTCTCTTCGTAACGACGCACATACTCAAACTGTTCGCCGGCAATGGCCAGTTCGCGATTCTCACCGCGACGCGACAGCAGATTGCCGGACTGATCAACAACCGTAACGTCCTCGGCTGCCATTTCCGGTACGCTGGAGGCCACCAGGTTGGCAATTGACTGAACCTGAATTTCCGTCAGACGTGCGCCGGTGTTCAGCGTCAGAAACACGGACGCAGTTGCCTTGCGGGCATTGCGTATGAACACACTGCGCTCAGGCGTAGCCAGGTGCACACGGGCAGCCTGTACATGGCGGAAGCTGGCAATAGTACGTGCCAGCTCGCCCTCAAGGCTGCGCTTGTAGCGATTGGCTTCCATGAACTGGCTGGTACCCAGCCCCTGCTCCTGGTCCATGAACTCATAACCGTAGCCATCATCACGACTGATACCAGCGGCCGCCACCTGCAGGCGTACTTCATTGACGCGCGCCGCCGGCACCAGCAGCACACCGCTGGCCGGGTCGATACGATACTCCATCGCGCTGGTTTCCAGTACCTGTGCCAGCTCTGACACATTGTAGCCCTGCATGCTCGGATACAGAGGCTGGAACTCTTCCTGCTGCGACCACAACACAACCGAGAAGCCCAGTGCGATACTGGCCGCCAGTCCCAGTAGCAGACCAGCCTGGCGCAGCATGTTCAGCCGATTGAAGCCCGACAGAAAACTGCCACCTCCAAAAAGCGACTTGCTGTTGTTGGCGGGTGTCCCGCCGGCGTTACCTGATGTTTCGGCAGCAGCCATGATTCATTTTCCTGTGTGTGTCGCGCGTGCGCTGATGTCGTAGTGAGTCTTACAACGGCATATTCATGATGTCCTGATAGGCGCTTACCAGGCGGTTACGCACCTGGTTCATGGCCTCGAAGGACACACTGGCTTTCTGCATCTGGATCATGACCTGAGTGATATCAACCCCCGGCTCACCCATTTCAAACGCGCGTTGCAGCTCAGAAGATTTAGCCTGGGTATCAGCCACAGAATCGACCGCCTGTTTGAGCATCTCGCCGAAACCCGTGCCCTCAGTCTTGCCCGCGCCGTTGACGCCCTGGCTGCTGTTGACAGCCTGACTCATATCCGGTTTGTTGACTTCCGGAGACTGGATCTGGCCGCGTATTTCACGCATTTGCATCAGTAGTTGATTGATATCGCTGCGATCGCCAATCGTGTTCATCACGGCCTCCCTTTATGCACTTACCAGTGAATCAATATTTATGCCCATATCACGCATTCTCGCCAGCTTGTAACGCAGCGTGCGCGCACTGACGCCCAGCACCTCTGCGGTTTCCTTGCGGCGGCCACCCTGCTGTTTGAGGGTGGACAGAATGATTTCAAACTCGCGCTGCTTCAGATCGTTACCCAGTGGACGGTTTTCGTCGCTGCTGTCGGCTTCCTGTGCAGTGACAGGCACAGTCACGCTGTGACTACCGGCGCTGCTGCTGACCGCACCACTACTGACAGTACCAGCGAAGCGATGAGTCTGACCCTGCTCCAGGCCCAGGCAGGATGCGGTAATAGTGTGCCCATCCTGAATGATCAGTGCCCGTTGCAACACATTGTCCAGCTCGCGCACATTACCCGGCCAGGCGTACTGGCTCAGGGTCAGCTTGGCTTGCTCGTCCAGACGGACTGTGCTGCGGCCCATGCGTCCTGCGTGCTGCTCCAGCAAACGTTCAGCCAGCGGCACGATGTCCTGACGACGCTGACGCAGTGGCAACCAGGCCAGCGGAAATACGCTCAGGCGGTAATACAGGTCTTCGCGGAAGTTTCCTTCACGCACATGCTGACGCAGATCGCGGTTGGTGGTTGCAATCACACGCACATCCAGCTTCATGGTCTTGCGGCTGCCAAGACGCTCAACCTCGCGCTCCTGCAGCACACGCAGAATTTTGGCCTGCAGACCAATATCCATTTCTGAAATTTCGTCCAGCAACAGCGTGCCACCATCAGCCTGTTCAAACTTGCCCGGGCTGCTGTTGTAAGCGCCGGTGAACGCACCTTTCTCATAACCAAACAGCGTCGCTTCCAGCATGTTCTCCGGAATCGCCGCACAGTTGATGGCTACAAACGGGCCTTTGGCACGATTGGAATGCTGGTGAATGAACTGGGCCAGTACTTCCTTGCCCGTGCCGCTTTCACCAGAAATCAGCACGGTTGCATCAGTACGTGCCACCTTTCCTGCCAACGACAGCAACTGCTGGCTGGAAGGCTCAATGGCAACCGGCTCATTGCCACCCAGTACACGAGTGGCCAGATACTTCTCCACCGTTGCCAGCAGCTGCTCCGGCTTGAAGGGTTTCAGCAGGTAATCCACGGCGCCTTCGCGCATCGCACGCACGGAACTGCCGATGCTGCCAAAAGCAGTGATCAGAACCACCGGCAATGCCGGGAAGCGACCACGAATCCGCTGCAACAGTTCGTGACCATCCATTCCATCCATATTGATGTCGGACACCACCATATCGACGGCCTGGTTAGCCAGAACGCTCAGCGCTTCATCGCCGCTTTCCGCCGAGAGCACATTGTAGCCGGCGTAGTCCAGCGTATCGCTCAGCGCATCACGCAGCTGTGGATTGTCTTCAACGATCAAAACGGTTGCCTTGTCAGTCATACAGTCTGCTCCTGTGTAGCTTTACCCTGGCAAGGCAGCACAAAACCGGCACGAATGCCGCTGACCTGCTCTGCCTCAGGGTCCAGATTCCCGCTTGCGAGGTTCTCAATAAAAAATCGTCCGCCGTGTGCACGCGCAACAACCTGCGCCACGGCCAGTCCCAGCCCGGTGCCCTGGGCACGGGTGGTATAAAATGCTTCCGTCACCTGGCTCAGCACTTTCGGATCAATGCCAGGGCCGTTGTCCTGAACAAAAAAGCGCAGATGGCCAGCTTCGCAGTTGTGATCAGCGATCACTTTCAGCTGCACCTGGGCGCCGCCGTTCTGCTGGGCGTTTTCCAACAGATTCAATATGGCACCTACCAGCGACTCCTGATTGCAGTCCAGCTGGCAGTCAGGGGCCTCGTTGGTCCACTGACAGCGTGTGCGGCTGTCGCGCAGCAGCACCTCAGCAGCTACCCGCGTTTCATCAAACAGCTGGGCCATGCTCAGACGTGCATCCAGCACCGCCTCGCCACGTGCAAACACCAGCATGTCTCGCACCTGGCGCTCCATGTTGTGCAGACGGGACATCAGTCGGTCGTGGGTGCGCTGCAGTCTGTCCGCATCAGCTGGCTGATCATCACCTGCTTGCGCAGCCTGTGACGGCAGTGCATGTGCCAGGTGTCCGGCATACAGCATGGCCGCTGCCAGCGGTGTGCGAATCTGATGCGCCAGGGACGACACCATCTGACCCATTTCCGTAAGACGCTGGTGACGGCTCAATCGCTGCTGCAGGCGTCGGGTTTCTGTCTGATCGGTAATCAGGATGATCTGGCCGGGCTCTTCTTCCAGCGAGCGGCTCAGCAGACTCACGCGCTTGCCGTTTACCAGCGAAATCTCGTGGCCGTCGTCGCTGCGTGGCGCAAAGCGCGTGCGAATGATCTCCACCCACAGTTCGCCTTCCAGGGGCGAACCCAGCAGATCCAGGGCAGCAGCATTACATTCAGAAATCTGGCCGCGAGCATTCAGGACCAGCACGCCGCCTGGCAACAGCTGCAGCAGTTTGGTCAGCCGGTGCGCAATGCGCTCTTTCTCGGCCAGCTCGCGCAGGCGCTGGGCATTGGCAGCTTCCAGCTCGGCTGTCAGATCCCGCACCTGGCTCTCAAGTGCCTGATAGGTCTGTGTCAGTTCGCCGGACAGTTCGTTGAAAGCCTTGAACGCCAATTCCAGTGCCTGTGCACTATTTGGCTGACTTTGTATGTCTCTTACCAGCGTCAGGCTGCTTGCTGCCATGTGTGTGTCCCGCCCCTTGGATGTTCTGTTTCCGCAGGGGGTGGCAAGCAATGTCCGTGCCAGTCGTATCAGGCCTTATTTTTCAATTACTTAGGGTGCGGCAAGGTTTTGCCGCTGGCAGAATACAGGCGGATTACTGTCACTTTGACGGGAAATTGACGCGCCAACCGCCATGGACGGCGGGAATGCAGGTTTTGCAGGAGCAAAAACCTGCGGCGCGTATGTGTACATTTAGACAACGGTCCGGGAGGTGGGTATCAGGGCTCGCCCGGAGCGCATCCTTTCACCTGTCACCCGGCGGGGGGGAACTCGACCTCGCGGCAACGCCGCTCGGGACTCGGACAGTCCCGCCCGCTGATCGGGTGACAGGCAAAAGGATAAGCGCGCTCTTTATTGGGCGAGCCCTGATACCCACCTCCCTACCCTTGTGCCGAATTCAAACACGGTCGCCGGATGCGTTACAAAGAGGAGCGATGATGCGCTGAAGCTCAGCACTCGCTCAAACTGATCGGGATATTGACTGCGAGGCCGGCTTCGGATGTTTCCTTGTATTTGTCACTCATGTCGGCGGCTGTCTGCCACATGGTGCTGATGACCGCATCGAGTGACACTTTGGCCTTGGCGGGGTCGCCGAATAGCGCGAGCTGTGAGGCGGTGACGGCCTTTACGGCGCCCATGGCGTTGCGCTCGATGCAGGGAATCTGTACCAGTCCGCCGACGGGGTCACAGGTCAGGCCCAGGTGGTGCTCCATGGCTATCTCGGCGGCCATGGTGACCTGGTCGACACTGCCGCCACGGCAGGCGGTCAGTCCCGCAGCCGCCATGGCAGACGACACGCCAATCTCGGCCTGGCAGCCACCCATGGCTGCAGAAATTGTTGCGCGCTTTTTGAACAGGCAGCCGATCTCTGAGGCGGTCAACAGGAATTGCATGATGACATCGTCGTCAGGCTGCTCCTGTTCAAACACCAGCAGGTACCAGAGGACGGCGGGAATCACACCTGCCGCGCCATTGGTTGGTGCCGTGACCACGCGGCCAAAAGCCGCGTTTTCTTCGTTGACGGCCAGCGCGAAGCAGCTCAGCCAGTCAAGCGCATGAGAGAAACCCGTGCCCGAATTGCGGATAGCATCGCGCCAGGTCTCGATGGTGTAATCAAGGTCATTATCGAGCAGTCGGCGGTTGAAGGCTGGCGCGCGGCGAGTCACCTGCAAATCCCCCGGCAGCTCGCCATCAGTATGGCAGCCCCGATACAGACACTCATACATGGTCTGCCAGATTTTCAGCACCGCCCGACGCGTTTCGCTGGCGTCGCGCCAGGCCAGCTCGTTTTTCTCGACCACGCCAGCGATCGACAGACCGGTCTCCCTGCACCAGCGTGTCAGATCAGCTGCGGTGTTAATCGGGTACGGCAGCTCAACAAAATCCACAGCACTGACGCCCAGCTCATCCTGACGACTGACAAAACCGCCACCTATCGAGAAATACACCGCCTGATATTCATCACCATCCTTATACTGCACCTCAAAACGCATGCCATTGGGGTGTTCAGGCAAAGACTCAGCGGGACAAAAAAGCAGGCACGATTCCGGATCAAAGGACAGCAACACCTCATCATTCAGCCGGATCTCTTTCTGCTGGCGAATCGCCTTGACGGTCTCAGCCAGCCGATCGGTCGGAAAGCTCACAGGGTCAGCACCCGTCAAACCCATCATGATGGCCAGATCTGTGCCATGGCCCTTCCCGGTCTTCGCCAGCGAGCCATACAGACAGACACGTAGCGACTTCAACTCACGTTCAAGATCTAGCCCCGCCACAAACCGCTGCGCCGCCCGCCACGGCCCCAGCGTATGAGAACTACTCGGCCCAACGCCGATCTTGAACATATCAAGAACCGACAAAGACTCCCGACCCGATTCCGACCGACGAGACATAACCCCTCCTTCCAAACCAGAACCAACCGCGCCCTGAACTCGGCACAAAGCCCAATGGAGGCGCCCCGCTGACCCAAATCAACACCGCCGCGAGCTGGAAGCTTCAGTAGTAGCAGCGACGCCGCACTTAGCTCAATCGAGGCCTCGGGGATCGGGTGGCAAGGAGCGAGGAAAACCTGACGAGGACTGCCACCCGAGTTCCGAGGCCGGAAGCGAACAGTTTAGGGCCCGACCAGACGCGGCACAACGCTCAATCGAGTCGCCCCGCTGACCTCCCCCAACACCGCCGCACGCTGGAAGTAGCAGTTATAGCAGCGACGCCGCACGCAGATCAATCGAGGCCTCGGGAACAGAAGTACAAGATTAAATCGAGGCGTCGGGAGTAGCGGGAAAAGGAGCGACGAAAACCTGAGGAGGACTTTCCCGCTGATTCCGGCGCCGGACGCGCTGAAGCTTTGCACTACCACTGAAGTCCCGAGGCCGGAAGCGCTGAGGTAAAACGCGTCGCGACAATCAATTAACAGGTCTCAAGCGCGCGGCGGAGTTACCCCCGTTTGACCCATGTATTTTCCACCACGCTGCTTATAAGTCACCTCACACTGCTCATCCGACTGATAGAACAGCATCTGCGCGACGCCTTCGTTAGCGTAGATCTTGGCGGGCAGCGGCGTGGTGTTGGAGAATTCCAGCGTGACGTGGCCTTCCCACTCCGGTTCCAGCGGCGTCACGTTGACTATGATGCCGCAGCGCGCGTAGGTGGATTTGCCCAGGCAGACGGTCAGCACGTCCGATGGAATACGGAAGTACTCCACAGTGCGGGCCAGCGCAAAGGAGTTGGGCGGGATGATGCAGTATGGCTCGTCGATGGAGACAAAACTGGTTTCATCGAAGTTTTTCGGATCGACCACGCTGGTGGTGTGCACGTTGGTAAATATCTTGAACTCGGAGGCGCAGCGCACATCGTAGCCGTAACTGGAGGTACCGTAGGAGATCACCTTGCCGCCATCGACATAACGCACCTGCCCCGGCTCGAACGGTTCGATCATGCCGTGTTCCTGAGCCATTTTACGAATCCATTTGTCTGACTTGATGCTCATACTGCGGGTAAACTCCTGCGGTTGGTGTCATTCTTCATGTTGGGCCAGCGCGGACTGATCAAACAGCCCTTCGGAATAGCTGGCGGGAATACGATAGCGTTCCAGTATTTCGGCTTCCGAGTCACGCGCCTGCTGGTGGTCAACCACCATCTGGAAACCCGACTCTGCCTCAAAGACCACATAAGGTTCCTCGTTGTTGCGCAGCAGGCGGGCAAACTCGGCAAAATCGCGGATTGGCTCGCCATTGACAGACTCTACGATCACATTTCGCACATCGTGATAGCCCAGATTGACGTCGGCAGCCAGCACCTGCAAAGCCACGATCACCTCCCGTTTCTCAGGCGAGGACCACTGGCTGCGCGCATGCAGCAGATTGACCGGCGCTGTGCGCGTCCAGTCGCTGCCCCAGCGCTTGATCAGATTCATATTCAGTGGCACAAACACAATGCCGCCATAGATATAGTAGTCTGGAATCGCATCGAATTCTTCGGAGCGCACCAGGCTGTAGCTCTGCTGGCGGCGCTGCGCGGTCAGGTCAACATCCATGGCCACACCCTGACGCGCAATGCGCAGCGGCACGGTATCGCCAATCTGTTTAACGTCGATCGCATGTTTATAGTTGGTTTGCAGGTCGCGATTCAGACGGATGCTGCTGTCGCCAGCCACTTCGTAACCATCAATCGACAGCAGCACATCATTGGCCTTCAGCAGACCGTCAGCGGGTGAATCCTCAAAGACCTTGATCACCAGTACACCGGTCTCATCCTCCTCCAGTCCGTATCGGGCCTTGGCAGCCGGGCTTTCCAGATCCTGGGTGCGGAAACCCAGATCGGGGAAACCGTCAAACTGACCATCACTGGCATCAGTCAGCATATGACGCACGATGTCGGTGGGTACAAAATAACCCAGCGCCTCTGTGCGTCCGCCACCGGCCGACTGCATTACCACACCGACAATCTCACCGTCGGCGATCACGGGACCACCGCTATTGCCAGGATTGATGGCTGCATCGATCTGCCCGGCCAGCAGAAACTCACCGGAATGCGCGTAAACCTGCTGCTCCACGCGGGACAGCACGCCTTTGGTCACACTGAGGGTGCGACCACCTATGGGGTAGCCGAATACCAGCACTTCGGTATTGGGGTCAGGCAGGTCGCCAATTTCCAGTGGCGGCGCATCGTCAAAGAAGCCGGGCTCTTCGACCTGAATCAGGGCCAGGTCTGAGGAATGGGAGACAAATTCAACGCGCGCCAGGTAACGGCGGGGATCACTGTTCTTCTGCACCTGCACGTAACTGGCGTTAGCCACTACATGCGCATTGGTCAGAATGCGGTTGCCTTCAATGACCGCACCCGAGCCGCTGCTCTGGTTGGGGTTCATCAAACGCCAGGGGGTGAAATAGTCGGGATCGGCCGTCGTCGTGTAGATTTTGACAATCGAGTCTTCAATTTCGCGTATTTCGTCACTGGTCTGTGCGTTGGCAGCACCGCCGGTCAGGATCAACAGGCAACTGGCGACCAACACTGCAGAGAGCAACAACCATCGCCGGGTGGCGACCAGGCCTGCTGCAGTCATTGGGTGTCCTCTTGTTTTGCTTCTTTTATTATTCGGGTGGTACAGATGACCGAGTAAACCCGAAAAATTGTGCCGCCGTCAAATCCTGTTTGTGCCAGGCAGGCGTTATCCGTCCCCGGAGTCACCCTGCCTGAGCGCTCCGTCTGGTTAAACGATGCGCATCCCCGGCTGGGCGCCACTGTCCGGGCTAAGCAGGTAAATATCCTTGCCGCCCGGGCCTGCCGCCAGCACCATACCCTCCGACAGGCCGAACTTCATCTTGCGTGGTTTCAGGTTGGCCACCAGCACGGTCAGCCGGCCTTCCAGGTCCTCTGGTTTATAGGCTGAGCGGATACCCGAGAACACATTGCGTACCACCATCTCACCATTGGCATCAGGGCCCAGCTCCAGGGTCAACTGCAGCAGTTTGTCGGCACCTTCCACGTAAGCTGCCTTGCTGATGCGTGCCACGCGCAGATCTACCTTGATGAAATCGTTAAAGTCGATCTCATCGGCGATGGGCTCTTTTGCCAGCTGGCTGTCTTCAATCGCTTTCGCGGACGCTGCTGTGTCAGCGCCTGGCTGATCGACAGGCGCAGCCGTCAGCTTGCGGGTCTCAGCGGCCTCGGTACGAGACGCCTCCAGCAAGGCTTCAACCTGCGCCATCTCGGCACGTTTCATCAGCGGCTGGAAGGGATTAAGCTGATGACCATTCAGCAATTCTCTGGCATCAGCCCAGCTCAGCTCGCCAGCATTCAGAAAGGCCTCGGCGCGCTCAGCCATGGCCGGCAGCACGGGCTTCAGATAAATCATCAGCAGACGGAACAGATTGATGCCGGTGGAGCAGATGGCCTGCACGGCCGGGTCCTGCGGGTTCTGTTTGGCCAGCACCCAGGGCTGCTTTTCGGCGATGTACTGGTTGGCCTTGTCAGCCAGCTCCATGATTCGGCGCACCGCCCGACTGTACTCGCGCTGCTCGTAAAAAGCGGCAATCTCTTCTGCGGCGCCCTGCGCTTCCGCCACCAGTTCCGGATTGGAAACGGCCTGCGCCAGATTTCCGTCAAACCCCTTGGTGATGAAACCAGCACAGCGGCTGGCAATATTGACCAGCTTGCCCACCAGGTCGCTGTTCACCTTGCTGACAAAGTCCTCCAGGTTCAGGTCCAGGTCGTCCACACCGCTGCCCAGCCGCGAGGCCAGGAAATAGCGCAGATACTCCGGATCCAGGTGCTGAAGATAGGTATCGGCATTGATGAAGGTCCCGCGCGACTTGGACATTTTTTTGCCGTTTACGGTGACAAAACCATGCGCGAAGACCGCAGTAGGCGTGCGATAGCCGGCATCGGACAGCATGGCTGGCCAGAACAGCGCGTGGAAGTTGATGATGTCCTTGCCGATAAAATGATACAGCTCGGCGTCGCTGCCCGGCTTCCAGTACGCGTCAAAGTCCACGCCGGTGCGCTCACAATAGTTCTTGAAGCTGGCCATGTAACCAATCGGCGCATCCAGCCAGACGTAAAAATACTTGCCGGGTGCATCCGGAATCTCAAATCCAAAATACGGCGCATCGCGGCTGATATCCCACTCCTGCAACCCGCCTTCCAGCCACTCGGCCAGCTTGTTGGCCACCTGCTCCTGCAGCGTGCCACTACGGGTCCAGCTCTTCAGGAACTCGGTGAACTCAGGCAGTTTAAAGAAATAGTGCTCTGAGTCCTTTTCAACAGGCGTTGCGCCAGACAGTGTCGAGCGCGGGTTGATCAGCTCTGCCGGGCTGTAGGTTGCACCACAGGCCTCGCAGTTGTCGCCGTACTGATCGTCGGCCTTGCACTTGGGACAGGTGCCTTTAACAAAGCGATCAGCCAGAAACAGGCCTTTCTCAGGATCATAAAGCTGACGGATGGATCGTGTGGCAATGCGCCCGTTGTCACGCAGGGCTCGATAAATCACCTCGGAATAGTGACGATTTTCCGGCGAATGGGTGGAGTGATAATTATCAAAGCCGATGCGGAAGCCATCGTAGGAGGCTTTGTGCTCAGCACGCACCCGGTCAATCAGCTGTTCTGCGGTGATGCCCTCATTCTCGGCCCGCAACATGATGGCGGTGCCATGTGCATCGTCAGCACAGACATAGACGCAATCGTGACCACGCATCTTCTGAAACCGTACCCAGATATCAGTCTGAACGGCTTCCAGCATATGCCCCAGATGAATTGGTCCATTGGCATAGGGCAAGGCGCTGGTAACAAGAATTTTGCGTTTGGTCACGGGTGGGGTCCTTGGAATCTGGTATCAGGGGTAAATTTAAATCTCGATCATCTCAAAGTCTTCTTTGCCGACGCCGCACTCAGGGCACATCCAGTCATCCGGGACGTCCTCCCAGGCAGTGCCCGGCTCAATGCCGTCATCCGGCCAGCCTTCGGCTTCGTCATAAATAAGGCCACAAACAATACATTGCCACTTCTTCACAGCGTTTCCTCAGTGTCATTCCGGGGTGCAGATGATACTGGATCGCAGCGCTGGCGGCAAAAGGGTGTGGTAAACTTCGCGCCCATGGAACAGACCTCACTGACAGACCGGATCAACGCCGCCCTCCCCCAGACCCAGTGCACAAAATGCGGGTACCAGGGCTGTCGTCCTTATGCCGAAGCCATCGCGGCAGGCGAGGCGATCAATCGATGCCCGCCGGGAGGCCCACAGACCATCACCGTCCTGGCTGAAATAACCGGACAGCCAGCTCAGCCCCTGAATCCGGAAGTCGGCCAGCACGTGCCGCTGCAGCGCGCTGTGATCCGCGAAGACGAATGTATTGGCTGTACCAAATGCATTACGGCCTGCCCGGTGGACGCCATCGTCGGCGCGGCCAAACTGATGCACACCGTGATCGCCAGCGATTGCACCGGCTGCGATCTGTGTGTCGAGCCCTGTCCGGTCGACTGTATCGACATGATTACCGTCGGCACCGAAATCGAACCACCGAGTCGTGCGCAGGCGCAGGAATGGCAACTACGCTACGAGCAGCGCAAGGCGCGACTGATACGCGAAGCCGATGCACACGAGGCACGTCGTCAACTGCGTCTGCAGGAAAAACTGGCGACGCTGGACCGCGGTGAACAGCTGCAGAAAGACAGCATCGTCAATTCGCCCTGGGCCAAGTCTCCCGAACAGCTGCGCGCCGAGATCATGGCGGCCGTGGCACGCAAAAAAGGAGGTAAAGGGGACTGAGGGATTTAATAAGCTAAATCCCTCCGTCCCCTTTTAGCGATGAACAAACAGAAACGCACAGAAATATTCCAGCGACTGCGTGCCGAAAACCCCAATCCGACGACAGAGCTGGAATACAGCAGCACCTTTGAACTGCTGATTGCGGTAATCCTTTCCGCACAGGCCACAGACGTCGGCGTCAACAAGGCCACCCGCAAGCTCTATCCGGTAGCCAATACACCCGAGGCGATTCTGGCGCTAGGCGTTGACGGCCTGAAGTCCTACATCAAGACAATCGGCCTGTTTAACACCAAAGCCGAGAATGTCATCAAGACCTGCCGCGCGCTGGTTGAAAAGCATCAGGGCATTGTGCCATCCACCCGAGAGGAACTGGAGGCACTGCCCGGCGTGGGCCGCAAGACCGCCAATGTGGTTCTCAATACTGCTTTTAAACAGCCGGCCATGGCGGTCGACACACACATTTTCCGCGTCTCCAACCGGACTGGCATCGCGCCCGGCAAAAACGTGCTGGAGGTGGAAAAGCGCCTGATTCGTCTGGTGCCCGCCGAATTTCTGCTGGATGCCCATCACTGGCTTATCCTGCATGGTCGCTATGTGTGCGTGGCACGCAAACCCCGTTGCGGTGCCTGTGTCATTTATGATCTTTGTGAGTACAAAAAGAAAACCGAAGTCTGATATTCTGCAACTGATCGGCCAAATTCACCCAGGGACTGCCCGCCAGTATGACCACCATGACAACTTCTGCAAAACCTGTCGCCAGCGTCATCATCTCCACCTACAACTCTCCTGCCTGGCTGGAGAAAGTGCTTTATGGCTATTTTTATCAGGATCGTCATGACTTCGAGATCGTCATCGCTGATGACGGTTCAACTGAAGAGACCCGCACACTCATTGATGCCATGCGAACAAAGTCACCTGTCCCCATCATCCATGTCTGGCAGCGCGATGATGGCTTTCGCAAGTGTCGCATTCTCAACAAGTGTGTGTTGCACGCCAACGCCGAATATCTGATCTTCACTGACGGTGACTGTATTCCACGCCGCGACTTTGTCAGCACACACCTTGGTTCTGCCGAACCAGGCCTGTTTGTTTCTGGCGGCAGCCTGTTATTGCCAATGCCAACCAGCAAGCTGATCGATCGCGATGATATCGAACAGCAGCGCTGCTTCGACAAACGCTGGCTGTATCAACATGGCCTAAAACCCACCCGCAAAATTCTGCGCATCAGCGCCGGCCCTACCCTGGCTGCGATACTGAATCGCTGCTCGCCCGCTGCGTGCAACTTCAAAGGCTCCAACGCAGCCGCCTGGAAAACCGACGTACTGGCGGTCAACGGCTTTGACGAGCGCATGGCCTATGGAGGCGAAGATCGGGAGTTTGGTGTGCGACTGCGCAACCGTGGAATCAGAGCACGCGACGTCAAGTACAGTGCGGTGCTGGTTCACCTGGATCACGCCAAAGGTTATCGGGACCCTGCCCTGATGGCGCAGAACAAAAATCTGAGGAAACAGGTGGAACGCGAGCGGATTACGCGCACGGATTTTGGTATCCAGCAACTGGTCGACGCGGGTTATACGGCAGACGCCGGCTCTACCCAATAGATCGACGCAGTTTGTTTACAACGCGGCGTAGCAGGCTCGGAGTCGGCGGCAAACCTGACTCTGCAGGCTCGACATAAGGTTCAAATGTCACCCACTCCGGCTCGCGAATATGCGGTTTGTCCGCCGTACTGCGCATCGGTATATAGTACTGACAATCCGCAAAATAATAGTGCGTCACCTGCGAATGCCGGCTCAATGTCGGATCCGTCTGAGGCGCACCGCCATGAATCAGATTGGCATGCCAGATCAGCGCCTCACCCTTGCGGATAGTGCCAAGCTGCGGCTTCAGACCATTCAGCTCAATGTGCTCGCGCATCATCTCTTCGTATTCACGGTAATGCTCGTAACCCGGCTCCAGGCCAAAGTCCTGCATCGACATTTCTGGCAGCTTGTGACTGCCAGGATAATAAATCAGTGGTCCGTTGTCCGGCGTAATATCTTCCAGCGCCACCCACACTCCCGCCATGTAACCATGCGGCAGACTGTTAAAGTGGATGGTGTCAGAGTGTGCGGCCTGGCGCGTGCCAGTGGGAAAGTTCAGGGTCTGAAATGGCCGCGCGCGGCGGCCCAGCAGTTGCTCCAGCGCCTGCAGCACATTGTCATGCACTGCCAGCTGCCGGACCTCATCCACGCGCTTCCAGAGATCCTGCAAGCGCGTGGGAAAAGTAGGATTGGCCTGAAAAGCAGGATCGTAGTGCACAAACACCTTCTCCTTCAGATCGTCAACAAACGCCTCATCCAGCCCCGGGTCAAACACCAGAAACCCCTGCTCATGAAACTGCGCAATCTGTTCCTGTGCCAGAACCATCCTGGGCCTCCGTACACTTATACTTTTCTGCCTTTATTCGCCGCGATTCTTAATCTCAGCGCATTGAGCTTGATGAAGCCGCCTGCATCTGCCTGATTATAGGCGCCAGCATCATCCTCAAAGGTAGCGATATTCACATCGAACAGCGAATCTGCCGACTCACGACCTACCACGATGACGTTACCTTTGTAGAGCTTCAGACGCACGGTACCGTTGACGTACTGCTGAGAGTAGTCGATCAGCTGCTGCAGTGCTTTACGCTCGGGGGCAAACCAGTAGCCGTTGTAGACCAGTGATGCATATTTTGGCATCAGCTCGTCTTTCAGGTGGGCCAGTTCGCGGTCCAGTGTCACTGATTCAATGGCGCGGTGTGCTTTCAGCATTACGGTGCCACCGGGTGTTTCGTAGCAGCCGCGTGACTTCATGCCAACGTAGCGGTTCTCGACCAGGTCGGCACGACCGATGCCATTGGCGCCAGCAACCTTGTTCAGGTGCGCCAGCACGGTAGCAGGTGACATTTTTTCTCCGTCGATAGCTACAATGTCGCCCTTCTCGTAGCTCAGTTCGATATAGGTCGGTGTATCCGGAGCGTTTTCGGGAGATACCGACCACAGCCACATGTCTTCTTCCGGCTCGGCACCCGGATTCTCCAGGATGTCACCTTCGTAGGAGATGTGCAGCAGGTTGGCATCCATGGAGTATGGAGACTTCGTGCCGCGCTTTTTCTCAACCGGGATGTTGTGCTCTTCACAATAGGCCAGCAGCTTGTCACGAGAAGTCAGATCCCATTCACGCCAGGGGGCAATCACCTGAATGCCGGGTTTCAGCGCGTAGGCACCCAGCTCGAAGCGCACCTGATCGTTACCCTTACCTGTGGCACCGTGGGCGATCGCATCGGCGCCGGTTTCGTTGGCGATTTCAACCAGACGTTTGGCAATCAGAGGACGGGCGATTGAGGTACCCAGCAGGTATTCGCCTTCATACAGGGCGTTGGCACGGAACATCGGGTTCACGAAATCGCGCACAAACTCTTCGCGCAGATCTTCGATATAGATTTCCTTGATGCCCATGGCCTTGGCTTTTGCGCGCGCCGGCTCCAGCTCTTCACCCTGACCCAGGTCAGCGGTAAAGGTGACAACCTCACACTGGTAGGTTTCCATCAACCACTTGGCGATGACCGAGGTATCCAGGCCGCCGGAATAGGCCAATACCACTTTTTTGATGCCAGACATGCTGTGCTGCTCCAATTGAAAGGGATGAAAAAACAGGGCGGCAATTGTAGCAGATAAAAAGGCGGCGCTTAAGTCAGGGCTGGTCCGGGCCTGATCAGGCAAAAAAAGGCCAGCCTGACGGCTGGCCTGAAATTCCCGAGGGAACACTCCGCTCACGGAAGGATGGCACAAAGCGTTTGAAGGACCCACAGGGCCTGCGGGTCCTTTTCGACAGCGGTCGTCAGAAGTCCATCTTGAAGCCGGCGCTGACGTTGCGGCCCGGCATCGGGATCACATCTGCCAGGAAGGAAGACGCATTGCGTACTTCCTCGTCCAGCAGGTTGCTGGCACGCAGGAACAGGTTGTAGCGGCCATTCTCGTCAAAGCTGTGGCTGACGCTCAGATTAACCATCTTGTAGTCATCAACACCGGCTTCAAACGCGGCCGTGCGCTGCTGTTTGCCGCTGCGGTAGAACTCCAGCTCTGCGCTGGTCCGCGAAGCCACCTGGGCGTCCAGACGCACACCAACGCGACGCGGCGGGATTCGTGGCAGACGATCTGCAGTGTCTTCCAGCCCGACGCGTACGTAGTCACTGAACACCTCAGCTGCAAAATGGTCATTGAAGCGGTAGGCAAGCTCTGCCTCGTAGCCGGTGAACTTCGCATCACGCTGGGTGTACTTCACCAGACGAAATTCTTCGTACTGATCCAGCGTCCTCGCATAGATATAGTTGTCTACATTGTTGCGGAACAGGTTAAAACTGTAGGTCACCGGACCGGTCACCTTGCGCAGACCCAGTTCGATGTTGTCGGCCGACTCCTTGCGCAGCGGCTGATTATTCTCGAGACCACCACAGGTCAGCGGATCGGGAATCAGACCACACTCGAAGGTATTGGTCGCCACGTGAATGCCACGTGAGTACAGCTCCTGTGCGTGCGGCAGGCGCTGGGCACTGGCGTAGGTAGCAGACAGAATGATGCCGTCGCCCGCTTCCCAGATCGCCGAACCCGACCATGAACTGGCAGAGTCACTGAATGCCGGGCGACCACGCGGGTCATTGACCGGACGGTGTTTCTGACGGTCATAACGCGCGCCAGCTTCCAGATGCCAGGCATCGCTCAGCTGGAAGTGCTCAACAACAAAGACACCCGTTGCTTCAGATTCGATGGTCGGCAGGAATGGCGACTCGCCCTGCGAGCTGAACTCGGTATCAGAAACCTGCACACCGAACAGACCCTGCCACCCCATCAGTGAGGCATGATCAAACTCGATCCGCGCTTCGTAACCTTTATTGAAAAAGGCCGAACCTACTTCCTCTTCTTCAATTTCGTAGTGCTCGTAATCTGTGTTGCTGGCACGGAAGCGGACCTTGTTGATGCCCGGCAGTGGCGCCAGCAGCTCGCCACGAAGATCGACACGCTTGCTGGTCAGATCAATGAACGGGACACCATGCTCGTGGTCGTGTTCATAGCCATGATCATCGTGATCGTCGTCGTGTTCTTCATGATCGTCATCGTGAACATCTTCGTCATGATCGTCGTGCCCTTCACAGTGAAGATGGTCACCGTGCGGATGACAGTCCCCGAATTCCTCGCTGTGCCCGGGAATACCGTAATCATCTTTGCGGTAGGAATAGGAAAGGCCAATAAAGCCACGCTCCCCTATCCACGATGCGCCCACACTGGAATTATTGCTGTCGGCAAAGGTGCCTTCGACACGGGCCTCATCCCAGTTGGGCGCCTCGTAATCATCTTTTTTGACCATAGAAGTTTCAAAATGCACGGCAATGTTGTCAGTCGCACGACTGGTCAGGCTGATCGCACCCGCACGTTCATTGGCCACAGTATTGCCACGCAGCGCCACAAATCCATCATAGGTCTGGCCACCGTCTGCTCCCGGCATGGTGGATGGGATCTTGTCATCCAGCACGTTCACTACACCACCAATCGCGCCGCCGCCGTAGAGCAGCGTTGCCGGGCCACGCAGCACTTCAACACGCTGCGCAAGAATCGGGTCGACGGCAACCGCATGGTCTGGCGAAACATCAGAGGCATCGAGCACATTGCTGCCATCCGACAGCACTTTGGTGCGCGGCGTGGTCTGCCCGCGGACGACCGGTCGGCTGGAGCCTCCGCCAAAACTGTCAGCATGCACACCGGTCAGACCATTCAGCAGATCTCCCAGGGTGCCACCACGACTCAACAACTCATCTGAATCCAGCACACTGAATGGCGCCACAATCAGATCGGCGCTCTCGGTCACACCCAGCGCCGTGACCCGGATCTCGGTCACATCTTCGGTTTGTGCCTGGGCGGCGCTTCCTGCGGCCGCAGTAATTCCGGCAACGGCCATGGCTATTGCAACGCTCAGCGGTGTTTTATTGTTCATTCTCAGTGATCCCTGTCATTTCAGTTTCAATATCAGCGCACCCAGGGGCGCGAGTATGAGTATCGCCTGGCTGGACATGGTGTAATCAGGCAACTGACGCAGGATGATACAGCATATCATTTGATAGTGACAAGACGTTATATCATCACAAGACAAATGAATGGCAACAGGCAAGATAAGATCGCCAGATGATGTGGCATCAGGTACCGGCGAGGTTTCTGGACTTATTATCAGTGTTCGGCGTAGGAAGAAAGGGCCGAACAATCGCACCTGTTCAGGTCAGTCCCAGGTCAGTCGTCGTCGGCATGGCGATGCAGGCGCAGCGTGACACGCCGGTTGCGGTCGCGGTCTTCGGCTGACTGCTCATTGCGCACAATGCGGAACTGGGGGGTGGAACCAAAATAACGGGTGGTGAGCATGTTCTCGTCAATGCCCTGCTCGATCAGATAGGTCTGCACGGCAAAGGCACGGATGCGTGACAGCTCAAGGTTGTCGCGGGCGTTACCGGCGCTGTCAGTGAAACCATTGATATCAACAGCATGAACACCGGGATCAGCTTTCATGTAGGTGACAATGTCATCCAGCTGCGCGCGCTGCTCGTCACTCAACTCGCGCTGACCCGTGGCCCAGAACACTGTGGATCGCTCAATCTGACCAAAATTGACCGGCAGCAGGTTGCCCTGACACTGATGGTACTCAGCATAGGCCTCACCGAATCGAACCGGCGAAATACCCACGTGCACTGATTCGGTATCACTGAACCACGCTCTGCGCATCAGGGTGGGCACCATGCCGCGACCCAGTTCCGCGATCAGCAGCTGGCTTTGCGCAGCATCCATGACCACCGGCTGTCTGGAGCGCTGCACGTCCACGTATGCCAGATCACGCACTTGAAGGTCCTGGCGCCAGCGCGGTGGCTGCGAGGTCAACAGCGCCCTGCCTTCCTGCATGGGGCTGTTCGGAGACCGCAGATAAAAACGCATGGACTCACCGGCCTGATGATAGAACACGGCGGTACCAAAATTGGGAATCTGCTGAATCAGAGAACATTCGAAGATAGAGGTATCAACACTCCAGCCATCTTCGCCCAGATCAGGATAAAAAGAAGACACTGACCCGGCGTGCACCGATGTCGACAGCACTTGTGATGCCAACGACACCGCTGCCGCAGTGAGCATTACAGGCCAAGATAGGATAAACTTGCGCATTCGAGTCATTCGCCCGCCGAGTCAATGTCTTTCTACATCCCCTGACATCGGCCACAGTCACAGAAACTTTACTATGCAGACACTGACAATCACCCGCCCCGACGACTGGCACCTGCACCTGCGCGACGGCGACGTGTTACAAGACCTGGTCGGCCACACTGCCAGCCAGTTCGCCCGGGCCATCGTCATGCCCAATCTGAAACCACCTGTCACCACCACCGAAGCGGCCCTGGCCTATCGCCAGCGCATTCTCGCGGCGCGGCCGGCAGGCAACAGCTTTGAACCGCAGATGACACTTTACCTCACCGATCAGCTCGGCCCTGAGGAAGTGCGCAAGGCGCACGAGAGCGGCTACGTGCGCGCCGTTAAATACTACCCGGCCGGCGCCACCACCAACTCTGAAAGCGGCGTCACTGCGATAGAAAAAGTCTACCCGGTGCTGGAAACCATGGCCGAGATTGGCATGCCGCTGCTGGTGCATGGCGAAGTTACCAACAATGAAGTCGATATCTTCGACCGTGAGAAAATGTTCATCGATAACATACTGGCGCCGCTGCGCCAGCGCTTCCCCGAGCTGCGCGTGGTGCTCGAACATATTACCACCGCCGATGCGGCGCAGTTTGTCCGCGGCAGCGAAGGTGAGCTGGCGGCCACCATCACACCGCAACACCTGATGTACAACCGCAACCACCTGCTGGTCGGGGGTGTGCGCCCACATCTGTACTGCCTGCCAATCCTGAAGCGCAATGTGCACCAGCGCGCCTTGCTGGAAGTGGCCATCAGTGGCGACTCACGTTTCTTCCTGGGTACCGATTCCGCGCCGCACGCTCGGCCCACCAAGGAGACCGCCTGCGGCTGTGCCGGCTGCTACAGTGCCCACGCTGCCATTGAGCTTTATGCCGAGATCTTTGAGGACGCCGGCGCGCTGGACAAGCTCGAGGCCTTTGCATCTTTCCACGGGCCGGACTTCTACAAACTGCCACGTAACAGCGACACCATTACCCTCGAACGCAAGGAGTGGCAGGTGCCAGCCACTTACCCCTTCGGCGATGGCACGCTGGTACCGCTGCGTGCTGGTGAAACCATGCGCTGGCGTCTTGTCGGTTCCGTCACAGGGAGCAGTGCCAATGCATGATCACGACGATAACGACTCAACAGAAAGCCCACTGGGTAATCGCTTTCGAGGCTACCTGCCGGTAGTCGTGGATATCGAATGTGGCGGCTTCAATGCCAAAACCGATGCCATTCTGGAAATTGCTGCGGTCATTCTGGGCATGGACGAAAAAGGCAAACTGCTGCCTGAGCAGACGCACTTTCATCGTGTCATCCCCTTCCCCGGCGCCAATATTGAAGAGGCCGCGCTCAAGTTTACGGGTATCAATCCCTACCATCCCTTGCGCATAGCCCGTAACGAAAAAGATGTGTTTGGTGACCTTTTCAAAGTCATCCGCACAGCCATGAAAACACATGGCTGCAAACGCGCGATTCTGGTGGCGCACAACGCCCACTTCGATCACGGTTTTATCAATGCCGCCACTGCGCGTCATGACCTCAAGCGCAACCCTTTCCACCCCTTCTCAAGCTTTGACACTGCCACGCTCAGCGGCCTGGCCTACGGACAGACCGTGCTGGCCCGCGCCTGCGAAGCGGCCGGCATTGAGTTTGATACCAAGTCGGCACATTCGGCGAAGTATGATGCGGAACGCACCGCTGAACTTTTTTGCGGCATCGTCAACAAATGGCAGTCATTAGGCGGCTGGCCTTTGAAGTAGTCGAACGTCCCAGGACGCTGACATGCAGCAAGGTTCTGCTCGATAGATGTTACTCAGAGATACGAACGTTTCGAGGGAAATGACAATAATTGGCACTACATCAAGAACGTTTCAGGGCGTTGTCAGGCAAGGCAAAATTGCGGCGCGAAAGGGGAGTTTACAAACCCGTAAATGAGTATTTCGCGCCGCGATTTTAACGCCGCATGTCAGCGTCCTGGGACGTTCACCAAATTGACAGGAGGCTCTTCCGGCCTGCTGGGAGCCTCCCATCTTTTTGACACGCTCGGGTGTATGGCTTCGCCCGGCGCGCCGGTGAGGATCTCGCGGGGGCCGGCGCGGCCCAGCAGTGGTGCCCGGTACATGGGCGACAGCGAACAGCGCAGCTCGCCAAACACATTGGGGTCTATGCGCTGCTGCACGTAGTCGTGATTAATCAGCAGGCCGTGCTGTTCGGCTTTTTCCAGCATCCACTTCAGAGCGATATCTGACAGGCCGGCATCCACGTATCCGCCACCCACATTCGAGTGCACGCCAGCAAACCAGACCTGTTCAATATTCTGAATCTGCTGCGGCAGTGGCCATTGCCACAGCGTCGGCTGAAATGGCGCGCGTTTTTCGTTGATGGCCAGCGCGTGATAGGCATTCAGGATATTGGTTCCCAGCCGTGCGTTATGAAAGCCATGCCGACGCCGCGTGAGCCAGCCGACAGGTCCGCGCGTGGGCAGACCCAGGGCGCCAACCGTATCCCAGACACCGATAAAATGCACCGTGCCATCATTACTGTAATGGCGGGCACGAAAGTTCCGTGTGGCGATGTTCCGCGCAGGTCCGGCTGACATCCTATAGATGCGCGTCGCCTGCCGGCTTATCTGGGCAGCCTGTTGAGCGTTGGGAGGCGTAAATCGAGGTGTGTCAGGCGATACCTGTCTGGGTATGCCGCACACATCCAGAAGACCAGCCAGGCTGCGCGCGGCAAAGGCGCCCCTGCTGAAGCCGATCAGAAACAGGCGATCGCCGTCCCGATAGTGCTGCATCAACCAGGCGTAGGCCTGACGCATATTGCCGAACAGGCCTCGTCCGGCCACCCCGCCCCAGATCTTGTCAATACGCCCAGCGGTACCGACTCCGGCATCGTAGTAACGCAGCTGTTTATCGTCGCCGCCGGCAGAGTCATCAATCGCCGCCGCACGCACCATTTTCACAACATTGCTGGGCACCACCCTGTCCTGGTCACGCTGACCGGGCTGATTCCAGGTGCCATCCAGGGCTATCAGTATGTTTCGCATGGTCTCGCCTCCTATTGGAGGTTATAGACCACCGATCAATGTGCTGCGTAATTTTTTTCGTCGATGTCTGCCGGACCGGCGAGGAAGTTAATCTGACGTTTCACCGAGGCCCTTTCGTCTCTGGTGATATAGGCACTGCGGGCCAGGCGAATAAAGTATTCCGAGAAGTCATGAACCTGCTCACACGCACGCAGGGCGTCCTCAATCTCCCACAGGGCTTCATTCATACCCTGCAGCTCCTCAAGCAGCGGCTGCAGTGCCGGATTGGTCAACAACGCGGAGCCCGTCAGCTCCAGCGCCGCCAGTTCCTGCTCCACATTGAGCAAATTGTCCGTGTCGTCCATGCGTTGCTGCTTGATGCGCAAAATACTGATCCTGTCGACTAGCTCGCCGGCCAAGACCGGTGCGCGATAGAAATTGCCTGGCTCAGCCATGCTCATATCCCCTTGCTTCCGTCCTGTCCCAAGCGTAGCACAATCGCCACAAGCTCGTGCTAAACTCAGCGAATTACCAATAACACGCGTCAGGCAGGAGAAACATTCAGGATGAAAATTACGATTGCGGGCACCGGTTACGTGGGACTGTCCAACGCGGTGCTGCTGGCACAGCACCACCAGGTAACAGCGCTGGATATCATGCCCGAAAAAGTCGCCATGATTAACGCCGGCCAAAGCCCGATCGTAGACGCTGAAATTGAAGATTTTCTGGCAAACCGCACCCTGCACCTCACCGCCACACTGGACAAGCAGCAGGCCTACGAAGACGCCGACTTTGTCATCATCGCCACGCCCACCGATTACGACCCTGACACCAACTACTTCAACACCACATCGGTCGAGTCGGTCATCCAGGACGTCATGCGCATCAACCCTAATGCCGTGATGGTCATCAAATCGACCGTGCCAGTTGGCTATACCGCGGACGCGCGTGAGCGTTTTGGTACGGATAATCTGATTTTCTCGCCAGAGTTTCTGCGCGAAGGCCGCGCCCTGTATGACAACCTGCACCCCAGCCGCATTATCGTCGGTGAACGATCAGAACGTGCGCAGCAGTTTGCGGATCTGCTCAGAAGCAGCTCCTTAAAACCCGATGCAGCCGTGCTGCTGATTGACTCCACCGAAGCGGAAGCCGTCAAACTGTTCAGCAACACCTACCTGGCCATGCGCGTTGCCTACTTCAACGAACTGGACAGCTACGCAGCCACGCACGGGCTCAACACGCGCCATATCATCGATGGCGTCTGCCTGGACCCGCGCATCGGCAATCACTACAACAACCCCTCCTTTGGTTATGGCGGTTACTGTCTGCCCAAAGACACCAAACAACTGCTGGCCAACTACGAAGACGTACCGCAAAACCTGATTCGTGCCATCGTCGATTCCAACACCTCTCGCAAAGACTATATCGCCAACGCCATCATCGCCAGACAACCTAAAACCGTGGGGGTTTACCGGCTGATTATGAAGGCCGGCTCCGACAATTTCCGCGCCTCCAGCATCCAGGGCATCATGAAGCGCATCAAGGCCAAAGGCATCCCGGTGGTGGTTTATGAACCGGAGCTGGATCAGCCAGAATTCTTCAAGTCCCGGGTCACCCACGACCTGGAATCCTTCAAGGCTGAGTGCGACATCATCATCGCCAACCGTATGACAGAGCTGTTGGCGGATGTGGCAGACAAGGTCTATACGCGTGATCTGTTTGGTAGCGACTAAAGGGGACGGAGGGAAATCATTTGCCTGAATGAGGTGAACCCGGTCAGGCACAAGCCAGAAAATTCGGATTTTCAAATCCAGGTTTGCCGTAGCCTAGTTCACGCCCGGCCCGCAGCGTATCAGCAACGGAACCGTTCAGCACCATCAGGCGGCCTCCAGCCGCGCGCAGGACCGCGTGGCCGGCGGCGGTATCCCACTCCATGGTGCGGCCCAGGCGTGGATACAGGTCGCCCTCGCCCGCTGCAATCAGGCAGATTTTCAAGGAGGAACCTACCAGTCGCCAGTCCGCCACAGCCTGGCCCTCCAGACGCTTGTGCAGGGCATCATAGTCGCCATGGGAGCGGCTGGTAAGCACTACAGCACCAGCGTCAGGTATATCTCTTACAGAAATTTCGCGTTTTGCATCGGCATCCACAATAAATGCGCCATCTTTTTCACTGCCAGCAAACACGGTGTCTGTTACCGGCGCATACACCACGCCCAGAATGGGAGCCCCATCCTGTATCAGCGCAATATTGACCGTAAATTCTCCATTGCGGCTGACAAACTCCTTGGTGCCATCGAGTGGATCAACCAGCCAGAACTGTCGGCCTGGCGACACCTGTTTGCCCGCGGCCATGGCCTCTTCTGCAACAATGGGAATATCCGGTGTCATCTGTCGCAGCGCCGCGGCGATGACCGCCTCTGCGCGCTCATCAGCGGCCGTCACCGGAGAGTCATCGCGCTTTTCATGAACGGCAAAATCAGTGGCGTAGATTTTCATGATCACGTCACCGGCATGACGGGCGACCGCGATCAGTTCTTCAAGTAACCAGGTCTGATTCATCGCTTTATCTCCCGCTTCAGTTGAAGCCAGCAGAATCTCCATCACACGCGAAGCTGACTGCTCCGGTGACTCTGCGTCAGTGCGTATGGCAAGTGCCGGATCGACCGGCACCTCGTAGGGGGCATCAATGCCGGTAAAGTGTGTGAGTTCGCCGCGTCGCGCCCGCTTATACAAGCCCTTGGGGTCACGAGCCTCTGCCACCGATAAAGGTGCATCCACGAATATCTCGATAAAGTCGGCACCACTGGCCTCGATTATCTTACGGGCTCTGTCCCTGTCAGCCTGCAGCGGCGAGATCAGCGCCACCAATACAAGTTGACCGAATTGACTCTGTTCGCTGGCCAGCACTGCGACCCGGCGCACATTTTCGGCACGGTCTTCCGGAGTAAACCCCAGATCACGACAAGGACCTGCGCGCAGTTCATCGCCATCCAGCGTCACGACCGGCAGCGACTGTTCCCGCATCAATGCCGCAACCCGTTGCGACACTGTGGTCTTGCCCGCACCGGACAGACCCGTAAACCAGACAACAGTGGGCTTAAACTTTAAAGAACTCACGATACCAGGCCACAAAATTATCGATGCCCTGCTGCACAGGCGTTGATGGTTTGTAGTCCATATCCTCAACCAGATCATCGACGTTTGCAAAGGTCGCTGGTACATCACCGGCCTGCAGCGGCAGATATTCTTTCTCTATCGTGACGCCAAGTGCTTTCTCAATCGCCTCAATAAAATCCAGCAGCTTTACGGTGTTGTTGTTGCCGATGTTGTAGATCTTGTAAGGCGCAGACGAGCTGCCGGGATTGGGGTCGGCGCCCGACCAACTGGGATCGGCAGAGGCCGGATTGTCGATGACGCGGACCACACCTTCAATGATGTCATCGATATAGGTAAAGTCCCGGCGCATATTGCCGTGGTTAAACACTTTGATGGGCTCGCCTGCCAGCGCCGCCTTCGTGAAAAGGAACAGCGCCATATCCGGTCGTCCCCACGGCCCATAAACGGTAAAGAATCGCAGCCCGGTGGTGCGGATTCCAAAAAGATGCGAGTAGGTATGTGCCATCAGCTCATTGGACTTTTTACTGGCCGCGTACAGACTGATGGGGTGGTCTACATTATGTGTGGTGGCAAATGGCAGTGCCTCGTTCAGGCCATACACAGACGAGCTAGACGCGTAAGAGAGGTTCTTCACACCAAAATGACGGCAGGCTTCCAGCAGATTAATAAAACCAACGATATTGGAGTCAATGTAGGCCTGCGGGTTGGTTAGCGAGTAACGCACACCGGCCTGAGCCGCAAGATTACATACGGCATCAAACTGCTCGGCGGCAAACAGGGTATCAATCGCCTCTTTGTCTTCCAGCTGTAGCTGAATAAACCGGTAGTTGGCAGACGTGGACGATTGGACCAGTTTGCCGTAGGCCAGCGACTCCCGGGCGATGCCCGCCTCGGCCAGTCGGCCATACTTCACATTAACATCGTAGTAGTCGTTGATGTTGTCCAGACCTACGACTTCGTCGCCGCGGGCCACAAGGCGCTGTGCCAGGTGAAATCCGATAAAGCCGGCGGTCCCGGTAACCAGGATCTTCATGATCAACCTTTCCTTGAGTTTGATGGCGGGATTATAAAGCCTGACAGTTTAGCGCGGATTCGTGACAGTTTGCACTTTAAGCCTTATGGCACCGCCGTCTCATCAACCCGATCGTCACGTAATTCATCAGGCACCGGATATTCGGCAACAATCTCATCCACCACCGCCCGGAATGCCGGGGCATAGTTTTGCCGAGTCGCCAGCCAGTTCACCCGCGCAAGGTCGGTTCGCATACTGGCACGCCAGCGCTGCAACCGCGGCTCAAACTCATCACGATCAAACAGCTCACGCTGAAACTGGTAATAGGAATTCTCCCACTCGCGCCATACCCCGGCCAGAAAATAGGCGTACATCACCCCCTCGTCCGGTGCCAAGGGCTCACCGGCATTGGCCTTGGCAATCGCCGCCGCCAGATCAATTTCGGTAGCCACCCATTCGGAGAACATCATCTGTTTTTCGGAGATGGAATCGCGCGTCTGTGAGCGCATCATCTCGGTGTTCTGACGGATCTCAAAGGCCAGGAAGACCATACCCAGAATCACCGCCAGACTGGTGGACAGGTTAAGCCAGTGATGGATTTTGTTGCTCATCTCAGCGTTTAACCTCAATCTGCAGCGCCGCTGCCTCTACCGCACAGTCACGGTTGGTGCCCAGGCCATTACCGCTGAACTGCTCGATTTCACGCGCCGCTCCGGCCATGTCCTCGCGGAAGCTTGCATTGGCATGCAGACGGGCTACTGTGGCTGCACCAACTATCTGCCCCTGGATCACATCCATGGGCCAGTGCACATTACACACCATGCGGCTCTCACCAAAGGCCAGGCCACGCTGCAGAATGGCATCTCCTCGCTCCGGGGCAAGCTCGCTCAGGATGAGTGCCCAGGCCCAGCCGATGGCGGTATGGCCTGAGGGATAGGACCCATCACTGGCCAGGCGTTCCTCCTGTCCTTCTGCACAAATAGGCTGACCGTTAACGACAAATGGACGGGTGCGCTGATAGTGATCCTTGGCGCTGTAGGTTGCCAGTCCGGCATCGGGCAAGGTCCGTCTCAGCAACTGGTAGAGATACGGGGTATCCTGCTCATTGACGGGCATATCCAGAGCGCAGGAGAAGGTGCCGGCTGCGTT
Organism: Pseudohongiella sp. O18; assembly: GCF_021729085.1. Classification (GTDB taxonomy): domain Bacteria; phylum Pseudomonadota; class Gammaproteobacteria; order Pseudomonadales; family Pseudohongiellaceae; genus Pseudohongiella. The sequence goes on from NZ_JAJSAR010000002.1 coordinate 1,015,217, forward strand.
GGGGAAACTCAGATCGTTATCCAGGGTGGCCAGATCCCAGCGAGGAGAGCCCCGCAATACCAGCATGTTCTGATTAACAGCCTGTTCCCAGGCAGACGCAGCAGACTCCGACTCGGGCGCCGGTGGAATGATACTCAGGGCATGCGGCAATTCTTCTGGCGCCAGATAACCCACCAGCATACCGGGCCGCCTTTCTGCCACCGGAGCCGGCTGGGCCACTGCCTGGCTGCCAACAACGAGCGAGAGGACGCACGACATCAGCGCGGTGCTCAAGAAACGATTATTATTCTTCATATTGATATCCCCGTGCCATTGATCGCCTCTTTGTCTATTCTGCAGAGGCGCCACAATGGCACGAGTCTATCACGGAGCAGTCCCTGCTCCACAGGCCAGAACGTGTAGTGTCCAGACTCGCAAAGATCAGAACTCGACTGTCAGTCCCGCCTTGATCGTGCGGCCGACCCCCATGGTGTTGTAGCCAGAGTAGGTAAAGGCCTGGGCACGTGCGGGGAAGTAGGCTTCGTTGAACAGGTTCTCGATACCCAGCGAGGCACGCCAGCTATCGCGCCCGTAGCGTGCGCTAAGATTAAAGACGTCATAACCCTCTACTGGTGCTTCGGCACCGGTGTAACGGCCCGTGGCCATGTCAACCGGCACAAAACGGTCGCGGTTCATCACCTTCATCCATTGCGCGCTGGCAGACAGTCCATTACCCAGATCATAATCGGCCCAGGCCGTGAACTTGGGTGGAGAAATCTTGCGCGCGTCCAAATAGACACCGGTATCGGGATCCTGACCTTCGACATATGTGTAAGTGGTGCCCAGATCCAGGTGTTCATTCACCATCAGTCCCAGTGCAACCTCCCAGCCCTCGATTTCCTGAGGCGCACGCACCGGAACATACAGACCGCTTCCGGGCGGATTTTCGACGGTCGCGGTGCCGAGCTCAGATTCACTTTCGTAAATTGCAAACTCGTAGTTGAAGGCGCCAACACGTCCGGAGACACCCAGTTCATAGTGGTCGATAACCGAGGCTTCAGTCTGCACCTGATCCAGGTCAGGCACTGAGGCGGCGCGCAGCAACAGGCCCAGATCGGAAACGTCAAAACCCTGCGAGTAACTGACAAACGGACTGAATGCAGGGCTCACGTTATAGCGCAAACCGGCGTTGTAAGTGGTGTCGCTGTACGACAACTTGCCGCCTTCGACAGGGTTGCCACCGCGGCAGACGTTATTGGCCCCACACATACGCAAGGTGGTGTAATCAGGCACATCAATATCGACACTTTCATCTCGCACGCCGGCTTTCAGCACCCAGTCGCCGATGACAAATTTTGACTGCAGATACAATGCCTCATTACTCATGTCCATTTCCGGCACCCAGCTGCGCCCGTCGGCCAGCGGCTGTGAGGTCACATCATTCAGAATATCGGCGCCATAAATAAAAGTCGTCTCGACCCCATTCAGATCAAACACACTTTCCAGATTCAGGCGCAGCCCTTCTTTCTCGGACAAGATGACTGAATTGCCACCACTAAAACCAGCAGCCGGGTCCGCAAAGGTGGCCGAGTAAAAGAAGACGTTCTCGATTTCCTGAGTATAGGCATCTACTGTCAGACTGGTATTGGCAAACAACTCAGCATCACGGTACTGCAACATCAGGTTGGTATTACCATCCACTCCCTGTGGCTCACCAGGAATGGCCTGACCAGGTGCAGGTTTAACGGCGTAGGTTTTGGTCCCGTCGTTGATGCTGCTGGTCACATCAATCAGCCGCTCCACCTGTTCGGCATCGTAATAATTGGCGGTCAGGCTGAGGGATTTTTCGGCATCAATCTGAAAGCCAAGTTTGCCAAACAGACTTTGTGTGCGCACACCGGACAGTCCGTAAATCGCCTGGCCAATAATGTCGCCCTCGGCATCGCGCTGCAGACCGTTGTCATCCACCGTGGCGTTGAATACATAACTGAACCGACCCAGTGTGCCATCGACGGTAGCGCTGCTGCGGAAGCTGGTACTGTCATCCGATTCCACCTGATTCACGCTCATCTGCTGAGTCAGCTCAACATTAAACGCTTCGCCCCCCGCTTCGCGTGTAATGTAATTGATGATGCCACCGGCCGCACCATTGCCATAAATAGACGTGGCGCCTTTAACCACCTCAACACGCTGCAGCGCAGCCGGGTCAATGGTGCGGACATCCAGGGCGCCGTTTCGCAGCGGCGTTGACTGCGGCACGCCATCAATCATCACCAGCGTGGTCCGGCCACGCAGCGTCTGACCAAAATTACTGGTGCTGTTGGTGGTTGGCGCCAGACCCGGCACCCGAAAACTCAGAATATTCTGCAGCTCGGCCGTCAATTGCAGATCCTGTCGCAAGGCTTCGCTGTCGACCACCGTCACCGACGCTGTCACTTCATCCAGTCGCTCCGGGGTGCGGCTGCCGGTGACAATCAGCTCCACCACCTCATTCTGGTCAACGGCAGATCCGGCTGTCTGTGCCAGCGCGGCACCAGACCATGAGGCACCGATGATGGTCGCGATGGCCGAAGCCAGGCTTAATTGTTTGCTAATGGTTGATGTGTTCATGGTGTCTACTCAGCTCCCTGGTCCACGACATAAAAAGTGGCCGGTATTCTAGAGCGACATTTAAGTGCAATGCAAATCATTATCATTTATACTTGCGATCGCACTTACAACAAGATCAGAACAAAGACCATGACACTGCTTCGAAAACTTCACCTTTACAGCGGACTGGTCCTGTCCCTGGCGCTGTTTCTGATTGCCTTGAGCGGCGCAGCCTTAATCTACAAGAATGATTACTGGGCACTGCGTTACACGCAGGTCAGCAGCCAGGATCTAGTGCCTGCGCCAGAGCAACAGGCGGCCGCTATCGCCAAAGCCTACGCCCTTTTCGGCGACAGGCTGGGCAGCCTGAAAATGCCGGAACCGGATTTAGCCGCCTACCACGTTTATTTGCCAGACCATGAAGAAGCGCTGATCAACCCCGAGACACTGACCGTTATAGATCAGTGGCGGCCACGGCAACGCCTGATGGGTTTTCTGTTTGATATTCATGCCCACCTTATGGCAGGCGATCGCGGTGAGATAGTCGCAGGCATCATCGGTCTTGTCGGCGGACTGATGGCCATCACCGGCCTGATCCTGTGGTGGCCAACTCGCCGGGCGTTTCGCTGGAAACGCCTGTGGCCACGTGACACCTCGCGTGCCAGCCTGCTGGCCTGGCATCGTGACGCCGGCACGCTGCTCAGCCCCCTGCTGTTACTGTTTGTCCTCAGCGGCAGCGCCATGGTGTTCTACACCAGCGTGCAAAAAGGCATGAATGCTCTGTTCGGCGACCCGGTTCCCCAGATTGTGCTCCCCCCCGGTACACTGGTGGACATTACCGACCCGGCACGTCCATTGCCAAGCGCCGATACAATCGCCCGCGTGCAGCAGGCTCTGCCTGATGCCCGATTGATGTTCTACTACGCCGACGCCCTGCCACAGGGTTTTCACCGGTTCCGCCTGAAGCGCGAATGCGAACTGCACCCCAACGGCCTGAGTTTTGTTTACACAGATGCACGCAGCGGTGAGATTGTTGCGGTTAAAGACGCCTGCGCCATGCCGCCCGGCGAACGGTTGACCAATATGATCTACCCGCTGCATGCGGCCAAGACTGGCAGTGAGTTATATCGCGTGCTGGGGCTGGTGACGGCGCTGGTGCTGGCAGGGCTTTCGGTGACGGGAGTGGTGACGTATGGGCAGCGGTTAGTTAGAAGCCGGCAGCGGCGTCTGGCGTTGTCCTATAGAGAAAATGGCGTGTCATAAAAACAGATTCGCCCGTCTGCACTCGTCAAAGCCTTGCTCAATGCGCAATCAAGCCTCATGATGCAGCCATGATTGCCAACGCTCTGGGCCCCGTATTCCTGCTGATACTATTCGGCGCGCTGCTGCGCCGGATCAACTTTCCTGGCGCCGAGTTCTGGCCGGGCATAGAACGCCTGACCTACTACATTGCCTTCCCCGCCCTGCTGGTTCACCGCCTGGCTTTGGCGGATTTTAGCGATGCCGACTTCGGGCGTTTTGCGCTGGTGATTTGCACCGCTCTGCTGCTGACCAGCGCGCTCACCTGGTTGATAAAACCCTGGGCCAGTGACAATGCTGCCGATTTCACGTCCTTGTTCCAGGGTGCCATCCGATTCAACACCTACATCGGCCTGGCCGTTGCCAGTGCGCTGTTTGGCGATGCCGGACTGGTAATTGCCGCAATCGCTGTCAGCATCATGATCCCCCTGGTCAACGTATTAAGCGTCATCTGTTTTTCGCTGGCCACCGACGGCCCGGGCAAATCGCCAGCACAAGTGCTTAGCGGAATACTGAGCAACCCCCTGATTGTAGCCTGCCTGCTGGGCGTGGCACTTAACCTGAGTGGACTGGGCCTGATGGGTAGCTGGATCGAAACCCTGCTGGCAACACTGGGCAGCACTGCCCTGCCCCTCGGCTTGTTGGCAGTAGGCGTTGCCCTTAGCCTGACCACGGTCAAACAGGACTGGCCTATTATTGCCTGCTCCAGTATGTTCAAGTTTGTGGTAATGCCAGGACTGATGCTGGGCCTGGCGACCTGGTGGCAATTGGATCTGCTGAGCCAGCAGGTTCTGCTCCTGCTGGCCTGCCTGCCCACCGCCACCTCCGCTTACATTTTGGCCCGACAGCTGGGCGGCAATGCGCCCATGATGGCCAATATCATCAGCGCGCAGACACTGCTGGCGTTTGTGGTTATTCCAGTGTGGCTGGCGATGGTTTGAGGTATCGGGTCGGGGATAACACGACTAATGCACAATCGACCGCCGCTTGCTAAACTGACTCTCAGTCCAGATGACAAAGCGGAACATCCTACATTGCCATGCCCCAGCCCATTCTCGTTACAGCCTTACTGGACATCGGACGCAATAAATCTCACCCACAATTTCGGCGGCGCTGGTCAGACTACGAGAACAGCCTGAAACGTCTATGCCAACTTGATCTGCCATTTCGCATATACGCAGAGACGCCGCTGCACGCAAAAATCCTCAAGTGGCGCCAGGGTAAACCGACGACACTGATTGCAATTGATCAGGAATACCTCCGTCAGTCTGCCGGGGCAGACCAGATTCAGCGTATCCGCCAGTCAAAGCGCTGGCTGTGCCAGGCTGACTGGCTTCGATATTCACCCATGGCAGAGCTGGATACGTACATCCCTCTCGTTAACTCAAAGATAAAATGGCTGGCCGACGCCGCGAATGAGGGCGGCGCCAACGACCAATTCATCTGGATCGACGCTGGTATTCATATGCACCTTTATACCGGTGAACGGGGCATGGTGTGCGAGGACTTCTTCCGGCAATTCATCCGTGATCCGGCCAAACTGCGAATGCTCGCAAAACCCTACGAAAAAAACACCGAAGTGCACGGCTTCGAACGACATGCGCTGGCAAACTACTGTGGCACCGATTTTGTCGACCGCTGCTGCAGAGGAGGCATTTTCGGTGGCGGAGCGGACACAATTAAGAAGATGGCGCGTCACTTTGATGAACTCCTCGCCGAATCTCTAAACGAAGGCTATCTTGGCACGGAGGAGTGTATTCTTACGGTGCTCTCCTATCGTTACCCTGAGCAATGCGATACGACCCTGATTCAGCAGACTCACGTTGCCGCCCTGTTCAGCGCGCGGACACCGCGATTCAACACCAGACACCTGAGACACCCCTGGCCTGTCTTCAAAGCATTAACGCGGCGCGGTCTAACACAATGGACTCGATGGCGGCGTAATGCCCAGGTTAACAAAATCATGCAACTGCCACCAATAACCGGGCTGGACAAAGACAGTTTCGACCTGCATATCCTGCTTTGTGCCAAAGACGTGATTAATGGGCTCTGGACACTGCGCAGTTTTTTTTATTACAGTGGTCTGCGCCCCTGGCTCGTCATTCACGACGACGGTACATTAACTGACAAAGATCGGCAGCACCTGCTGCAACACTTTCCCGAAGCACGCATCATTGGTTTTCAGCAGGCTCACGATGACATGTCGAGGGCGCTATCCTCACACCCAGCCGCCTTTCGATATCGCATTACGGACTACTCCTGGCCCGCAATTAAACTCCTTGATTTTGCACACTACTCTGGTGGGCGACCATTCATGGTCCTGGATGCTGATGTACTTTTCTTCCGACAACCGATTGAAATGATGCAGGCCATGCAAGAGGGAAAGGGTTTTTTTATGAGTGACTGGCAGGACGCCTACACCTGGCCCGTCGATCGATGGCCGGCCGTGCTGGACACAGAAGGCATCGCGCGCGTCAATGTCGGCCTGTTCTACCTGCCCGATGGGCAACTGTACAATCTGGACTATGTGGATCAGTGCCTGAACGCGTACTACCAACGAGAGCCCTGCCCACGTTCCATCTGGCTCGAGCAGACGGTTTGGGGGGCACTCTTTGCCAGGCTGGGCGCAACCATGCGACGTCTGCCCGACACCTATCAGATTTCCAGGCAACAGCCCCTGACCGCAAACACTCGCAGTCATCACTACGTCAACGATAGTCGCCTGTCGCGTTTGGACTTTGCCAACAAGGGCATACCCTATTTGATACAAAACGATTTTCTGAAACAGGACTCCCTAAACCAGCCTGTCACAGGTGCTGCATGATTCCGATATCTCTCCTATTACTAAGCTGGCAATCTCACCAAACGCTGAAAGCCACGTTGGAAAGCTACCGGAGAAACGGCTTGCTGAATATCACAGATGACAAGTTGATCTACTTTCAGCAGATATCAAAAAAAGATATCAAAATTGCAGAGCAATACGGACTGCAATACTACGGATCAGGCAAAAACATTGGCATCGGTGCCGCCTATCGATTCCTGGCGGAGAGAGCACGCCATCCCTATATCCTTTACCTGCAGAATGACTTTCAACTGATTCACGACGTAAACAATAATCCATCAGAACTGACCGATGGCATTGAACTGCTCAGCCAGCACGAGATTGATGTTGTGCTCTATCGAAGCCGCAGCCGTCCTGGTGAGCCCAACTGGGCGACCGACAATGTGCGAGGCAATGAGGAACGCTGGCAGAGTCATCTGTTCAACTCACTCTATTGGATGGAGAACCCCGAACAAGCCTATCCAGACAAGATTCTGCGCAATGCGGCCAAACCAAACTTTCTGCAGACTACCGCGCGTTATATGAACTACACCGATAATCCGGCGCTGTATCGACGCGACTGGTTACTGGAGACATTGGGCGATTATTTTACGGCCAATGACCCTCATGACATCACTTGGCCAGAGCGTGTCATTCAACCCTGGTGGGAAACTCAGGGCTTTCGTATTGCCCAGGCAGAGGGTCTGTTCGAACACATTCGGTTGGATCGCGGTGGCTGGCAGCGCAGACTGATCATGTGGCCGGTGCCACTGTTAAAAGCCACTGGTCTGTACGATCGTGTACGCACAATGCCGCTTGTTCAATCGCTCAAGGCCAAACTGTGAGCATGTCGCAGGACATCCGGCACCTTTGGTCTCTGCTAAGCGCTGACCAGCGCCGACAGATCATCAAACTGCAGTGGCTAATTCTACTCATGGCACTCATGGAAGTGATCGGTGTTGCCTCAATACTGCCCTTTATGAGCATGGTCAGCAATCCGAATGCGCTCAGTAGCGACTCATTGCTGGCTCAGATTTACCAGGCCAGCGGCGCCGCTTCAGTGGAAACATTCCTGTTCTGGTCTGGCATGGGTGTGTTTGGGCTGTTGGCACTTAGCAGCGTGACCAGCATCGTTACCACCTGGCATATAATCCATACTGGCCAGCGGCTGGGCGCTGACCTCAGCATCAGGCTGTATCAACATTACCTGTTGCAACCCTGGCTGTTTCATTCCACGCATCACAGCGCAGCATTGACCAATAACATTGCCGGTGAGTGTCATCGTGTGATGTCGCAGGTCATCAACCCATTGTTACAGATGAATGCCCGATTGGTCACTGCCAGCCTGCTTCTGCTCACAGTCTTTCTTATCAATCCTGTCGCAGCCAGCATCGGTGCAGTCGCCTTCTTGCTGATTTACGCAATGCTTTTCATGACCGTACGTCGGCGGCTAACACGACTCGGCGAGCAGGCCAGCGCCTCGGGCAGGCGACGTTATCGTTTGATGACAGAGGGATTCGGCGCCATCAAAGAATTGATGCTGCTGGGGCGGCAACCACGCTTTATCAACGACTACAAAAAAAGCGCTCATAACCTGGCGCGTCATCAGGGACACATGAACGCGCTGGCGCAAATCCCGCGTTATCTGGTTGAACTGACCGCCTTTGGCGCCGTCATCATGCTGGTGCTGTATTTGCTGCGTGTCGAAAACGGTGACAGCAGCACCCTGCTGCCACTGCTATCTCTCTATGCGCTGGCAGGCTTTAAACTACTACCTGCTTTTCAGCAGATCTATGCCAGCATGGCGCAGATCCGCAGCAACCTGCCGGCGTTTCATGCCATCAGAAAAGATCTGGAGATTTCGCAGCAATCAACGATATCCATTTCTTGTAAGGGCGAAGCACTGACGCCAAAAAGTGAGATCACTCTGGAACAGGTCAGCCTGACCTACCCAGGCAAAACACAAGCTGCGTTGCAGGGCGTTTCATTAACCATACCGGTTAATCATTCCGTGGCATTTGTCGGTTCGTCAGGCGCTGGGAAAACCACCTGTGTCGACATGATCCTGGGATTGCTGCCGCCCGATAGCGGAACATTAAAAATAGATGGCCAGACGATCACCGACCTCAATCGCCGCAATTGGCAAAACAGTATCGGCTACGTGCCCCAATTCATCTACCTGGCCGATGCCAGCATCCGCGACAATGTTACATTAGGGCTGGATGCAGACGACATTGACGAGCAGCGACTGCGACACGCAGTCAGTCTGGCCCAAATTCAAGACTTTGTTAATCAGCTACCAGACGGGCTCGACACCTTGGTCGGTGAGCGGGGTGTACAACTATCCGGCGGGCAGCGCCAACGGATCGGCATCGCTCGAGCGCTGTATCACGACCCTGCTGTGATAGTGCTCGACGAAGCCACCAGTGCGCTGGACAACATCAGTGAGCGCCATATTATGGACGCCATCGCTGACCTGAAGCAGCAAAAAACTGTCATCATAATCGCTCACCGGTTAAGCACCGTGCAGCACTGCGATACGATTTATGTGATGGATCATGGGCGGCTTGTGGGTGAAGGTACGTATGAAGAACTAAGCCACAATAACTGTGTTTTTAAGGCGCTATTGCAGCGACTCACAGCAACAGCGCAATGAGTCAGCATTCAATTATCCAAATGAATGCGGACGTGTTGGAGCAATTTCGTCATTAATTTTTGGCAGACACTGAATAGGCAGAGTGTAAATGGCCTGCTATGAATAAGTCTCAGCTGGTGGCTCCAGCATTGGTTTTCTTAATCTACATTGCTTGTGCAGTCTGGCTGATGCTGACTGGGCACCCGCACGAGGATGCCTACATCCTCAATATCTATGCCCGTAATCTCGCTGACGGCCACGGCATCAGCTACTTCATCGGGGGACCCGCCGCTGAGGGTGCGACCGACTTTTTGTGGATGCTCTTGCTGGCACTTGGCGAATTTATCGGAGTTGACGCCGCCTCATTCGCTCATCTTCTCAATGGTATCGGCCTAATAGCAATTACCTGCGTTGCGACACGGCTATTGAGCCAGGACAGCGCTCATTGGCATTACCATGTGAGCGCAACATTACTGATTGCGCTGATCGTAACATCACAAATAGCTCAGTCATCATTGTCCGGCTTCAGTGCCGGTTTTTATTGTGGCGCAATCGCTCTGCTGTTCTGGCTGCTTTACATTCAAGACAGCAGACACCTTGTCTGGATACCGGTGATCAGTATTGTAGTTGCGCTCACCAGGCCCGATGGAGCCATCATCGGTGTGACAGCCACTCTCATTGGCTTTTTCATTGCCTGCCGCCATAAGCAGATAGAACCCTTCCTGAAAGTATCCGCCATCTGCTTGTGTATTGGCGCATTCTATTTTGCCTGGAGAGTCATTTATTTTGATCAGTGGTTACCCCTTCCCCTAATCGTCAAAAGCGCAGACGCACAATCATTGCCGGGCTTGCGCGGGCACATAGGCTGGGCTCGTCACAACTTTTATATCGGCGTCATTGCCTTAATAGCTTTCGTGGTCATGCGGCAGCGATGGCGATTGTTACTCGCCTCGTTGCCCATCGGTGCCCTTCTGTTCGCATTGCTGTTCGCTACTCAGTCCCAGAACATTGCAGATCGTTTCCAGGCACCTGCAACTACTGTATTGATTCTGTGGTGTGCCATATTCCTGGATTCGCTAATCCGGCGGGACTTTGCGCCTGGGCTTTCTCGCTTTCCAATAGCAATCCTGATGTCAACCGCACTTGTTCTGTTACTGTTAATTCTAGCCACCAATCAATCCTTCAAGGCGACTGTCAGCAGAGCGGCAAATCTGCGAGCGTTTCAATACATCAACACGTTTCCTTACTATCTAGCACGCCACACCCCTCCCAATTCCAGGCTGGCGTTAACGGAGGCCGGTAGATTCGCCTATTGGCTACCGGGCCAGAAATACGATTTGATAGGACTCAATACTGCAGAGTTTGCCCATGAGTTGGCGACACCTGACGCTATTGCAGCTCTTCGCGCAGACCTGATATTTGTGCACATCGCTGGTAACGCTGATTTTGGTCCTTATTGCCAACAGGACTTTTGTGAACTTAGCGCTCAGCAGGTCAGGCAGAGCATGACTAAAGAAGATCCTGCATGGTCTGAAATCCGTGACTCGGTTGTTCGCTCGCCACTTGCCGCAATTTCATATTATCTGAATCACCCTGAAGACTTTTTTGCATACGCAGTGCAGTACAGCGGTGGCTACCATCATTTCTTTCTGTTGAGCAAGAGCGGATTGATTACCAAGGAAAGCTTTGAGTCAGCCCTAACGTTTAGCTTTGAGGACGAGTGCAATCGTTCGTACTGGCAATTACGCTACAGCCATCCGCCCCATATCTGCTAGCGATTGGTGCATAACAGTCGTATTGCATCACTTAGCAATACCCTCGCTGGTCTTTTTATACTCAACACGCGGCGATCCATAATGAGCCAGCATTCTCTTAACCGCCAGGTCGTTACCCCCATCCAGAGGATTGTTTCGGTCCGACAGTGCAACTCCGTTGGCATCGGCGCCGGGCCAGCTGAAACGTTTTGTTGATCTCTGCGTGCGACGAATAGAATAGCCACGCATCAGTGCATGCCAGGTAAACCACACATCGTCCTGCAACGGGCAAAGCTCACGTGCCAGCTCATAATCACAGGCCTCCGGCCCCAGGCTTCCCGGCGGGAACCAGACGCCGCCATGGCCAATGAGAAAACCACGGTCGGAAACAGCGCCTGGCTCCATTGCAGGCCATTGTCGGTACGTTACTACCCTACCCTCTGTGTCACACCACAAGCGACCAAAGTGGCAGACCACTTCATTGTCAGACCGGTCATGGAGCAGGGATTTAAGCCAGTCCGGCGCCTGGTACATGTCGTCATCAACAATCACATGATTCACGTCATAGCCAAATGCCTGCAGTGCAGGTATTAACTTCTTGTATGACCCTAGATCGTCCACATAACGAATATCCAGACCATAAGCCTGAAGTTTGAACACAGCGGCTGGCAATTGTGGCTTGTCACCCCTGGCGACCCAAAGAATCAGATGATCTGGTTTAACTGTCTGCCGCAACAGGCACCGCAGGGTCAAAGCCAGGCACCAGAATCTGGGCGGATGGCTGGTTAATGAAACAACAACTTTCGTTGGGAGTTGATGCGGCCTGGAACTGAAGCTCGAAAAAAAGGGGAAACGCATCACGAAAGGGAGCCATAGACGCAACCACATATATAAAACATGAATGCGCACACGACCAAGCAAGAGCCAGAACGCGCGCAAACCCGGCACGCGCTTTAACTTTTTTCGCGAATTGGTATCTACCAGGGCCATCGGCGGGCCGGTCCCGGGAATTCAGAGCAGACCAGCTCCCTGATTTTTGTACGATCCAGAGGAATTAGTTTGCCCAACTCAATATTTCCTTCCGATTGGTACATGCCGTTAAGAGGCGAGAAGGTCATTTCCCCGACGACAATGCGGCCCGGGAGGTTATACAGGTCGACACGGACATACTGAAACCCGCGCGACATGGTCTCTGCCACTTCCAGCAGGGCTTGCCAATTTTGGGGGCGTTTAAACTCGAAGACACTGATCATGTGCTGATCGAAATTTAGTCCCATCACTTTGCCATCACGGTCGGTAATGATTTCCTTCGTATTCCGCCCCCTGTCATAAATATACTGCAACCAAAGCACCTGACCGTTTGAGCAATGAAATTTGAAGTCTGGCGGCGGCGTACCATCGACAAAAGGCAGCATCTCCTCTGCGAAGACGTTTTTAGGAATTGGCCAGTATTGCCATTCTCCTCCGCTTATGCCGAAGGTGCGGCCAATTGCTCGATCCAGACAGTACTTATAACGTTTCGCTGGAAAATCATTTTTGTTGTGGACAAAATAGACCGACCCGGAATCATGGTTAGCCTTCAGAACAAACTGTTCAGGCATGTTCGTGACGTCGAGATCGTGGTAACTCGAGCCCTGTGACAGCGTGGTCGCCACATATCCTGGACCAAGGTACTGATGTACAAGCTGCTTAAGTGCCAATTTATCAGTCAGCCCAACCATGCGGATATCCTGTCCAAAGAGTTTGAGCCAATGGATTTTGTCGTTGAAGGATTCGCCGGAAACTATATTGGGAAAGCTTCTCTGACTTATCCAGCAGGCCTTATGGATGGCATGGAAAAGGGGCAAGTGACGGTCAGTAAGCGGCAAGTATAGAGAATCACTTTGCCATTTGTCGTTTAGCTGGTGTCTGATCGCGAACTGAAACTGGGTTTTACGTGTAACGGTTCGAACTTTTCTAAGGATTTTTCTATACAGCACTTAGTCATCTACATCTTGTTCAGGGAATACACCTTATACCGTCACACCCTTAAGTAGGTCAAACAGATTCATCTGCTCTATCAGGGCATCCTACGCAGGCTGTGATTTCAACAAACTAGCTCAGGCAGAAAAGCGAGGTGCAGACCTTCCGCAGTGGCACTGTCAGTGCATCACCCATGTCATACACCTCCTGAGAATCTTTCTATCGTCCTGCCGGACAATGCGCCGCGGCAGGCGCGTGGTGCAGAAATTGCGATAGCTGAATTCAGGCCAGGACCTGGACTGCTGGAACAAGCAGGTTCATACACGAGGTAATGCCCAGAGTCGGTTAAAATAGGGATCGCAAAGCGACAGCCGGAAAGCTCGTTTACCAATAGGGTTTCACGTTCAAAAGAACTCATTCTGAGCAAGTGGATCCCGTCAGCATAGAAACCGACAACCCCAACTGAGACAAACCTTTCGGGTGGGCTATAGTGCTACGCTTGCCTACTTCAGCTCATTGATGAGCGTACCCGTACCCTGTGGGTAATCGGCGTCACACTACTCTGTATTGTCGCCTTTCAGCTGATCACCTACGCCGTCCTAGCCATCAGCCAGTCGCCGATGCTGCCAGTCATTTTTTGTCATAGAAACCTTGGCACCCGGCATCATTGCACCAATCACCACCTGGATCATCATTGGCTCCATCATCAAGATGAAGCGGATGGAGGAGCTGCACAGGCAGCGTACCGTGTGACGATCTCAGCATACTACTGACGCCCTGGGCCTTTCTGGAGCGGTGCCAGACAGGTCTTGAAAAGACTTCGGCAGGATGTCGAAAACAATACCGTCGATTTCCAAGGCAAGAAAATCAGGGTGACCATCAGTGTTGGGATTGCGAGCACGGGGACTGAAACTAATCGACGCTAGAGTAGCTACTGCGGCGTCCGATGGGGGCGTATCAGACGAAGGAATTGGGTGGAACCGGATTGAGTTGGTGGAGTGATGAGCCCATTCAGGCTATAGACCGCCCTATTTGCCCTTGCTAGACTGACGCGGATAAAAGCAAAATCAGCAACAGGAGCTCTCCCAATTCATGCAGGTCATTCCGGTTATCCTCTCTGGTGGTTCAGGTACTCGCCTTTGGCCACTCTCGCGTAAGCACTACCCGAAACAGTTTCATCGACTTACTGGCGGAAAAAATAGCTTGCTACAGGAGACTGCGCTGCGAGTGCAACACTTGTTGCCACCTATTATAGTTTGCAACGAAGACCACCGTTTTATGCTAGCAGAGCAGCTGCAAAGCATCGGTATCAAACCGGCTGCAATAATTTTGGAACCTGAGCCTAAGAATACTGCTCCTGCCATCGCACTAGCTGCACTCAAAGCCCAGAACATAAACCCAGATGCGACATTGGCAGTCTTTCCAGCAGATCATGTCATCCGCGATCAAGACGCTTTCCAACTGGCTTTGGATATCGCCGCCTCCGCTGCTGAGAGCGCCGAGACGCTTATCACATTTGGGATCGTGCCAACTCATGCAGAAACCGGTTACGGCTATATCGAAATGGCTGAAAACAATCAGCCAACTTCAGTCGACAGGATTGCCAAGGTCAAACAATTTATCGAAAAGCCAAAACAGCCAGCCGCTGAAAAGTACTTGCAAAGCGGCAGGTATCTCTGGAACAGCGGCATGTTTGTATTCAAGGCATCGACTTATTTGAATGCACTGAATGAACATAGGCCAGAAATACTGAACAGCTGTAAATCTGCTTACGAGAAATCAAAAGAGGATCTGGATTTTATTCGCGTTGATGCGGACGCTTTTGCGCAATCACCAGCAGACTCCATCGACTATGCAGTCATGGAAAAAAGCAGAAATGTCAGCGTGGTCCCACTTGCGGCAGGCTGGAGTGACATAGGCAGCTGGCGTGCAATATGGGAGATACTGGAAAAAGATCAAGCCTCGACAGCGTCGGTAGGAGATGTGATCAGTATTAAATCGAGCAATACACTTCTGCACAACGACAATAAGGATAAGCTGTTGGTGGCCATTGGAGTAGATGATCTTATTGTAGTAGACACCCCAAATTCATTATTGGTCGCTCACAAAGATCACGTTCAGCAGGTAAAACAAGCAGTCGACCAGATAGCTAACGGTGATCGAAATGAGCACCTATTCCATCGTGAAGTTCATCGCCCTTGGGGTAGCTATGACTGCATTGACTGCGGAGACCGCTATCAGGTCAAGAGAATTAAAGTTAAACCCGGAGCTTCTCTCTCATTACAGATGCATCATCACCGGGCTGAACATTGGGTGGTTGTATCGGGAACAGCGCAAGTTCGGGTCGGGGAGAAAGATTCGATTCTTAGTGAAAACGAATCTATCTACATTCCACTTGGAGAAGTGCATCGACTGACCAACCCAGGAAAAGTCCTGCTCGAACTAATTGAAGTGCAAAGTGGAAGCTATCTTGGAGAAGATGACATTGTGAGACTAGATGACGCATTTGGGCGCTGCTGAGTAATCAAATCTCATACAATCTTTGATACGAAGAATTAATCAGTCTTGCCTACTTGATGTAGATACTAGTTTGAAACAGAGTTAATTCAATAAATGCGCCAAATCAACTTATCGTATTTCAACAAACCAGACTTGCCCAACTTTGGTGACGATCTGTCACCCAAAATCGTACAGCAACTAACTGGATTAAAAGTGACTCACACAAATCCCTCCGCCGCAGATTTGATTGCTATCGGTAGTATTCTAGACTTTTGGAACTCAAGTACGAAATTTTATCTCAGGAAGATCAAAGATAGATTGCCTGGCGGGCAGCGATTGGCGATATGGGGCTCCGGCCTGATGAAACCAAAAAATTTAAAGCTACCTCCATGCAACGTTTTGGCTCTTCGCGGACCACTGAGCAAGAAATATGCAGGCATCATAGACGCAGAAGTCGTGCTAGCAGACCCTGGCATACTCGCGCACCAACTAGTTGATAAGGTAACTAAGAGTGAAAACGTCGGCATCGTGCCACATTACGTGGACAAAAACGATCGAGTAATCAAAGCTTTAAGAAAACTGCCAGGCTATAAAGTCATAGATGTAGAGCGGACATGCGAATTAGTTTGTAAAGAGATAGCAAGTTGCAATCTCATCCTTTCTTCCAGTCTCCATGGTCTAGTAGTGGCCGATGCATTCGGTATCCCAAACGCCAGACTCGCACTGTCGCAGAAAATCA
This sequence comes from Pseudohongiella sp. O18, assembly GCF_021729085.1. Lineage (GTDB taxonomy): Bacteria > Pseudomonadota > Gammaproteobacteria > Pseudomonadales > Pseudohongiellaceae > Pseudohongiella. The sequence goes on from NZ_JAJSAR010000002.1 coordinate 1,031,494, forward strand.
TAGGTGGCGATTTTAAGTTTCATGACTATGCTTTAGGAGTAGAACGAAATGAGATTCCAACATTCGCACCTGCGTCTATAGCAGATATAAGATCAATTGTTAGAAGAATAAAAGACCAACCATCCATGGCTGGACACGAAGTCATCGAAGCAAAATCCTACGAGCTACGGACCAAACTGCAGCAATGGGTAGAACTGATACATAGAACTGGCTAATTAGACAAAGCAGCCAATTCGATTGTTTTTGCTGATCGCCAATCCACAGAGCGAATCGCATCAGCGGCACTTACGAACTCAAACTTATCTAGCAATGTGACTAGTTTCTTCGTCGAACCAGAGAGTCCAACATAGCTTTTGAAATGTCTAAATCGAGACAAATTAGGTACAATTGGCTGATCCGGATCGAAATCTCTCGGATGAAAATATGTCATAATATATTGCTGTCTTGAAAACAGCGAGTTGAGCAATATGGAGGGAAGGATCCGGAAGTAACCCCCCCCAGAAAAAACAAAATTACTCCCCAGAACATTCACTACCGACATAGGCAATTCGAAGATTTTATAGCCATTCAATGTATTAAGAATACATGGCTCCGATAACGTAAGGTCAGACAAACCACCATGAGCCCTACTAGCCGGGAACACTGACGAGTCATATCTTATCCCCTCCTCATACAAAATATCATAAACCCAGAGATTGTCCTTCGTAACTGAAAAACCTGGCGCCCTATAGGATTCCACATTTAAGCCAGTAGCATCTGAAATAGCATCTATAGCCCGTTTTAAGTCCGCACGAAATTCCAGAGGAGATTGCGTATAAGCCAACTGATGCTCATATGAATGACATCCGATTTCATGACCGCTTTCCGCCAAGTTTCGAATTAACTTTGGGTACTTTTCAGCTATCCAACCCAGGCAGTAGAATGTAGCCTTTATTTGCCTTTCATCTAGTACTTCAACAATTCGCCGAAGATTTCGTTCAAAGCGAGGAGAGAATTCTGACCACGTATCTGGACCGGAAATGCCGGGAACCTCCAATAAGTGGAACCAATCTTCCAGGTCAAAGGTAAGGATTTTCATCAGAGTCTCACGCTAATCTAGTGACGGGAACATTAGCTATCCCTTGTTAAAAAATTTGTTCTTTAGAAATTTAGGACTTGTAAATTTTGAAATCTGAACCAGAAGAGAAGAGACAATTGAAAACTTAAACGCCCGATAGCAGTCAACTCTCATGGCGCCGTTTCGTAATGTACCAAAAAGATCTATAAGCCCGGAGAGTCTAAGTCTAAACAACAGTACTATCGCTCTAGCGAGGTCCAACGTAATAAAGTGAACATATTTACTAGGCCTCCACTCATGACTCGTCGGCCTCGGCCCCAAATAGCTTTCAAAAACGTCGTCAACGAAGTCAACAGAAGCACAGTAGGAGTATTTCACACAAGCTGGAAGGCGGGGATTTACTTCAATGGGATAATACTCATCTGGACCTGGGGACAAAATATCAAAATCAATTACCCCATCCCAGCTGAGCTCTTTAATTATTTTAGAACAAATATCGTGAATCTCATTTATTTCCACAATTTCGCCGAAAGTGCAACTTCCGCCTGACACAGGGAAGTACCGCATTTTATGCAAGCAGACCCCATTCAAAAGCCTCCCGTCTTTGCAGCTAGCTGTAAACTTATATTGCTTTGCACTCTCTACGAACTGCTGAACATGGTAGCCTTCAAACTTCGAAACGTTAAGTGATTGTAGTTGCGACCGATCAGAGACAACTAGAAAACCTCTAGCACCACTTCCTCTATTGGGCTTAAGAATCCACGGTAAAGGAATATCACACGAGTCTAGAGTCTGTCTGCCTACTTCTATTTCCAGTCGGCGATAAGGCAATACCGGCACATTCAAGTTCGTACAAAGATCAAGAAACTCCGCCTTATCGGACACCAAAAGAACGCCATTCACATCTGGCATTACAGTTCTAACATTTTGGGGGAATGCTGCTGATTGATCAATCAGCAGTTGTTGGTAGGTCTCATTGAGCGCATAAAGGAATACCTCTTGATATACGTCGAATACGTCTCTAATTCTGTAGTCACATGAAAATTTAGCCAATTCATCTAGGTGAATATTCTTCTCGACATATCGATTAAATGAGCTGTAGAACACAGTCCCGTTTCCAACACATATTATGTGAACATCACGAACCCTGAATGAGTCAATACAGTACAGGACTTGAGGTGTTTCAGCGCCAAGTAGAATAATAGCGCGTTTCAGTTTCATCTTCGGTGACCAGTCAGCTTGGCTGGTACTCCAACATATATGCCATTCGCTTCCAGTTTGCCTCTGACGACTGAACCAGCGGCTATTACACAGCCGTCCTCAATTACAGTACCTGCAAGAATTATAGAACCTGCGCCTATCCATACATCATTGCCGACGACGATATCCGCTTCGTCATAGTTCTGAGTCTTAGAAGGAGTTCCTTTCTCAAACCGATGGTTATAGGCAAACATCATTACATTTGGACCTGTATGTACATAGTTCCCAAGTAGTATTTTAGCTTTTGCCTTGCCTGCTTGTAATACGTTTCCGTGGTTTATTAAAACATTGTCACCGACAAAAATGCGCTCTGCATGCCTGAGCAATGCAGTAGGATGAATATCCGACCTATGTCCCACTGAAACAGAACTTCTAGGGACAACGAAATTTACAAACCAGTAAGCTAGACTATAGGCGAAGTATTTCCATGTCCTAAACCGGAGCAAAGACAACGACACCCGCGCCAGGTATGCGCCCTTCGATGGCTTTATATACTCTACATCTCGCTCCACTATGAAATGTCCTTCGTGGTGATCTTCTTTCGGTTATTCTCTATCGCATCATAATCGGTTGATGTGTCACGTCTGTCTTTCTTAACCCATGAGAAATACCTGAGAACCTCGTCTTTTCTTTTTACAAGTTGACGATACGTGCCTTTGACCCCTCGCGATCTCACAAGGAAAGACAGAGTAGATACCACATGGGAAGCCAAGTTAACCCTATAAATGAAATTAAAAACTGCCTTGTAGAATCCACTTGGGAGCTTCAAAAGAAGAGAATTCCACTTGAATACCAGCAAGCAAATAATTTTATTCAAGCCCTTTGTTTCAGATACATGGTAGTCATCATTCCGACAGAACTTGACAGCATAGTCTATTATCTTAGACTGACAATCTCTGCTTTCCGATAAACTGAAGTCGAAAATCATAGATGTTCTTCTTCTCATAGACTGACCGTCCATCAAAAAGTCACCCAGATTGTAGCAGATGACCTTCTCTTTATATCGCTCTATGGCGCCGAAGCAGTGACTGTGGGCAGTAATCACCAGATCAACACCAAGATCGATCAATTGGTACACCCTCTCCCTAATCATCGGACTTGGCAATCTACAGAAAAGCAAACCCGTGTGCAGGTAAAGTACAACGAACCTTCCCTTCTCACGCGCACTATCTATGGACTCCAGGAGCTCATCTGAGTACATGTAGAGATATTTGAATCTTGACTCACTTGGAAACGGGATATTCATCATGTCTGACGCAAATATGAAATCCACAGCCCCTGCATTAAGCGGTTCAAACCTGTCCGAGAACAATCCACCGTGCAAAAACTTGTATCCGTCAAGGTAGTCAACAGTTGACTGCATTCCTGCATCACCGAGGTCATTTATGTGATTATTAGACAGAGAAAACGCAGAAACAAACTGTAGATGTTCCATAAATTCTGGACGTCCTTGGAATACCAAGTGATCCAGACTATCGTCCACTTCCCGTGCTATTGGCGCTTCCAGGTTCGCAACCACAAATCTCCCAGCAAGATGCGATTTCAGGTCATGTGAAACAACCCCCCGATCTGAAAGTTCGACCAATCTAGCCGGACAGATGTCACCCAAGATTGAATACTGCATCAGTTGTGAGCCCTTCCGAACAGCTTCGTGAATGCCTCATAGATCATTTCACGGAGGATAAAGAAAAATGGCTTTATAAAATACTTGGCTCGTTTGGTTTGTGTAAATATCCTAAACAACCACTCAAAGCCATATCGCGCGACAAACTCTGGAGGCTTTCTCACATTCCCCGCAACGTAGTCAAAGACCAAACCCACACCTACAACTGTACTCAAGGCAAGTTCGGACGACAAAAAGGCTCCAATATTGTCTTGTTTTGGCGCACCCAAACTAACCCATACGACTTCTGGATCGAAATTCTTCAATCTCTGTAGGTTCATAGTTCGTTTAATTTCATCTTCGCTACCATATGGCAATGGTTCAAACATAGACAGTGCTGGCAACCTACCTGCCTCTTGAAGCGCATTACGAAGTTTGTCTAAAGTTGATGCATTCGTACCCAAAAAAAGATGCCGCTTCTTTGAAACTTCCGAGTCAGTAAGCAGATGATTGAAAATATCAATGCCACGAATTCTGACCATGTTTGTAAAGCCACGCCATTTCAATATTCTGAAGATTGGCATTCCATCTGGAACAACAATATCTGCTGAGTTGACCAAATCACGATAGTGCACGTTTTGGGTCGCGTGATAAAGAGCACGTGCATTTAGCACACACACTCTCTGGCCAGATACACCAACGCTTCTTTTGAACAACGTGAGCCGCTCACTATCAATAACAGTGAAGTTCACTCCGGCCACAATACTTCGGGCCGTACAGCTCGATGCTTCAAGACGATGTTCCTTCATTCTACAATGCCCACTTTTATACTATTCATTTTAATATTGCACAATATCACGGATTCGCCAATGTGGATTCTGCCTTGTGTGCTGCTACTTACGACTCAACTGACTGACTTCACGCGCACGTTCGTATATACCAATAAGCTGCTTGTAATTTGTTTTCTCGGTGTAGAGCGACTCAAAGGACTGACGAGCCGAGGCAGACATTCGACATAGCTTCTCAGTATCGAAAAATGTCTCACGAATTGATGTTAATAAAGAGTAGCTGTTTCCCGCCTGAAATACGACGCCATTGACTCCGTTTTGTACAATACTTGGAAGCGGCCCAAGGTCTGACACGACAGAGGGCGTTCCAAATGCGAATGCCTCGCGAAGAACCATTGGGAAGCCTTCAAACCATTCTGAGGGCAAAACAAGCAGCCGAGATCTTGCTATGTACTGCTGCGCAATATCGGCCTGCACTTGTCCCTTAAACTCTATATTTAGACCCTGCGATTCAGACTCCATATACTGCCTCAAAGGGCCATCTCCTATAACACGTAGCAACGGAGCACTGTCCCCCCATCGCCGCCAAGCCTCCAACAATGTCTTGACGCCCTTTTCAGCACCTAGCCTACCGACGAAAACAACACAATTCTCTCTCGCTGATATCGGGACCCATTCAGGGTCACCAGCATAAAAATTTGGCTTAACGTGTATTTTCTCCTTTGGAAAGCCGCCCATCACCATTTGATCTTTCTGGAATTGAGACAATGCTATAAAGGCGTCTACTTTGCTATTCCACGTTCCAATCTTTCTATGTAAAGCGACATTAGCGGCAAGCGGAACAGTCGACAGCCTGCTTCCTCGATAACAACCATGCAATAGCGATGGCAGCACAGATCTCTTATAAATGCATTCGGTACACACATTCCCGTTTCTCATTGGGATCGCAGCAGGACATAAAAGCCTATAATTGTGTAATGTAATCACCTTAGCAATACCGCTACCAATCGAATGAAAAATAGAAGGTGATATCATTGGGAATGTATTGTGTACGTGAACAATATCTGGCCGAATCTCATTCACTTGTTCGCTCAAACGACGTGCAGAAAAAGGATTCCATGGCGTAGACAAAGACGCCCTAATCAACCCAAAAGTACCTTGCCTACGAACATCATCGCTGTATCGGGAATATCTTATAACCTCATTGCCACCGTCTATCAGCAGCTTTTCTTCCGCATCCACAACAATGTTCTCACCGGATGGCGCTCCAGAACCGTAGTAATTGTGGACTAGTAATATACGCATCCAGTAAGCCTTCCATTTCCGAATTATCAAATTTAAACGGTTCTAGCCACTTATGGCCCAAATTTTTTGCTATACGCTCTTAAAGCTTTGTCAATTATTCGTACTGGAATAGAGAATTTACCTCTAAACTCCCTTGCAAGCTTATCTTCCACTTGATCTGCAGTATGGAAAGAGAAGTCCCTTTGCCCCCCAGCATCTAAACTAGTACGAAACCGCCACCCGTTAGTTGTATGTGTAGCATTAGCATCGAACCCTATGGAAACGACCTTAGATCGAGTGGGGAACACAGTTGTCTGATTTCTCTTTGCTTGATGGTAGCAGAAGCGAACAGCCCAAGAATCTATACGCCCTGTCAATTGATTAGAAAGCATTTTGACCAGATCCGAACCACCTAACTCCAGCCTTCTTCGCAGACCCGGGCTCAATGGGAATTCTGAATTGTATGTTATGTCCCAATCTACATCTCGCCAGCGGTCTGCCCAAGTCCCCCACCCCCACGAAGATGCACGATACCCTAAGTAAGCGTCAATCCCTTCCTCATATCTCTTAGATAATCCAGGAAGACTTAGAGAAAAACCGGAAACCGAAAGCACATTTGTATTATCCTGGTAGGCATTTAAAGCCTGATTCATAAAGTCTAGAAAATTTGGAGATGTAATCAGATCATCTTCTAAAACGATTACCTTGTTATACTTGACAAGTACCTTATCGACCCCTTGGATAACTGATGCCGCTAAACCTTTATTGGACTCAGCCTCTTCTACAAGGACGTTCTTGAAGCCTGATATTTGCCTTATATACTTTCTGACCTGAACTACTTTGTCCTCATCTGACGATGATTTTGGGCCGTCAGAGAAAATATATATAGATGTTTGCTTTGCGAGGTAATTTGCAGCGAGACTCTCAATTGCCCTCTGAGTTTCGTCCAATCTTTTGTAACAAAAGAATACTACAGGCGCGAGATCAGTAGCACTTTTACAGATCATTTATGAACAACCTCGAATAAACGTGGAGCGTTGTCAGGCATGCGACTGCTTCAGGACTCAACACTAATCGGTATACTGAATCCATTCCTCTTCAAAAGGGCATACCTTTTGGCAAGCTCCAAGTCGTGCTGAACCATCTCACGACACATCTCTTGTACCGTAATTTCTGGCATCCAGTCCAAACAACTCCGAGCCTTGGAGGGGTCGCCGAGCAAAGATTCAACTTCTGCGGGCCTAAAGTAACGCGGGTCCACCCTTATAATCTCTTGTCCCGCATTCAAATTTGGAGCATTGCATCCAGAGATTGAATGCACAATACCCACCTCATTCTCACCCTCACCTTCGAACCGCAACTGAATACCGAGTTCCAATGCGCTCCACTCCACGAATTGCCTTACGCTAAACTGCACACCGGTCGCGATTACAAAGTCCTCAGGAACCTCTTTTTGGAGCATCAACCACTGCATGCGGACATAGTCACGCGCATGCCCCCAGTCTCGCAATGCGTCTAAGTTACCCAGATATAAGCAGGTCTCTAATCCTTGAGCAATGTTCGCAAGCCCTCTGGTGATTTTGCGAGTTACGAATGTCTCTCCCCGTCGGGGAGACTCATGATTGAAGAGTATTCCATTGCATGCAAACATCCCATACGCCTCACGGTAATTAACCGTTATCCAATATGCGTACAATTTTGCCACGGCATAAGGACTTCTAGGGTAAAAAGGAGTAGATTCTCTCTGTGGAACTTCTTGCACCAATCCAAACAACTCAGAGGTCGACGCTTGGTAAAACTTCGTTTTCTTCTCGAGACCCAACAAGCGTATAGCTTCAAGTATCCGCAGAGTACCTAACGCATCAACGTCTGCAGTGTATTCTGGAGAATCGAAACTTACTGCGACGTGACTCTGCGCACCCAAATTGTAAACTTCATCCGGTTGCACCTCTTTAATAATTCGGACCAAGTTTGAAGTATCAGTGAGATCACCATAATGTAACTTGAAATTCTGGTCAGTATGATGCGGATCCTGATAAATATGGTCTACTCGCTGAGTATTGAAAGATGAGGCTCTTCGCTTAATGCCATGTACGATGTATCCCTTTTCCAAGAGGAACTCAGCCAAATAAGAGCCATCCTGGCCAGTCACGCCTGTTATTAGCGCCCTTCGGCCTTCGTAATTACTGTTCATTTTAACCTTCTATAGAATAATCATGAATACTGTAGCAAATCATTTAGAGCGCACGGCTTTCTCACTATTCCTAAACTCAGAATAGGTTATATTTAGACCCGCCTTTAGAGATACCTTTGCTTTCCATCCCAATCTATTAAGTAGCTTAACATCCAACAATTTACGCTTAGTCCCATCAGGTTTTGACAGATCATATTCAATATCACCTTCATACCCAACCACCTCCTTAATTAGATTTGCCAACTCCGATATTGAGATGTCCTCAGCAGAACCAACGTTTACATGACTAAGCATTGGGGACACAAAAGAATCGTATTCATCTTTGCTTACATTCATTACGTGAATGCACGCAAGAGCCATGTCGTCAACATATAAAAACTCGCGCCTCGGACTGCCAGACCCCCAAATCGTTACAACAGGATCACCGCGCAACTTTGCTTCGTGAAAGCGCCTAATCAGAGCAGGAATCACGTGTGAATTCTCAGGATGATAGTTGTCGCCCACCCCATATAAATTTGTCGGCATAACTGCCCGATAGTCAATTCCATGGCTTTCCCCGAATTGACGATTGTAACTTTCACATAGCTTTATTCCTGCGATCTTAGCAATCGCATATGGCTCATTCGTTGGTTCAAGCTTACCTGTTAACAGCGCCGATTCGCTTATAGGTTGATCCGCGTCCTTGGGATATATACAACTCGAGCCTAGGAATAACAACCTCTTAACCCCATGACGAAAGGCTGAATGTATTACATTCGACTGGATCATGAGGTTCTGATAAATGAAATCCGCTGGATATGTGTTATTGGCATGAATACCCCCAACTTTTGCAGCTGCAAGGTATACAATATCTGGCCTTTCAGATACAAAGAACTTATCAACAGCAGCCTGGTTGGTAAGATCCAATTGAGAATGATCTCTGTAGATGAGGTCCGAATCTCTTTGACCAGATGAAAGCAACGCTCGTCTAATAGCAGAACCGACCATTCCATTGTGACCAGCAATATATATTCTCAATACTTCAACACCTCAATTTCTAAAAGTTTCGTTACATGCATAGTCTGACCGCTGGAGTAGCTTGTACCTCAACATCGAAGCAAGTCAAACAGACTAAGTGACAGATTCAATCGTTGAAAGAAAACAATAAAGTAGTAACTCCCGATATCTATCAAATTCCCAACAATCCAATTGGAAACACTAGTGACAACCATAAGCCATCGTACTGCCAAACACCATCAATGACAGATATATAAAAGCTTGCTAGTGATAATAATAAGACTGTGAGTGCAACAATCCTCTTATTCTTGAAACCCACAAGTGCCAAGGGTAACAATGCAAGCATTAGCATATAGACAAAAAAGAAGTATCTGCTCGATATCTCATTACCGCCCAAGAGGTAGGTTATCAGTACGAACGATATTAAGTACAAGCTGAGGGTCGAGCCTATAGTCGGCAGCGGGCCTGTCAACTTGCCTTTCATTTTTAATAACACTATGAAGACAGAGATCATGAATGTCGCAAATATAATGAGCAACGACAAAAGCGACAGAGCCTGAATATCGGCGCCATCTAATGACGACGATCTAGCAACCAAAACGCCAATGAATGCAGCATCCGAGAGAACAGTTCTTCCTGCCGAGCTGAACAAGAACACAGAAAAAGAGACAAAGAGTAGCAGCGCACCTGCGTTGAAATACTTTGAGTACTTGGAGCCCTGATAGATTCTGGCGACTAATATGGGAAAGAAAAGAAAGACCGATATGTGAGTTAAGACAGAAAGCAACAAGTATACCCAATTAAACTTTGAAGGCTGCGTGTTATCAAGAGTAGAGATAAAGTAGCACACTAAAGAACCAGCCAACATTTGCCTAAGCAAATGGCCTGACAATGACACACTGGGCCCAAAAAATGCGGCAGCAATCACCAGAATTAGGACGATAGAGGCTGACAATCCACTTGAACGCCCAATATTTTCAACAGCCTTGAGGAAAAATAAAAAGACAACAAAAGTTATGACAAACACATATATTAAATGGTTCGCATTTGACACTCGTGCAATTATAAAAGATAACCAATGAAAAAATGGGTCTCTGTAATCCCTGGCCGACAGATACTCATCCATACTGACCGAGGTCGCCTGCTCATAGAACAGCAGATAATTATACAAGTCGCTTTCGGGTACCTTCGTAGTATTCAATAGTGCAATCGCCACCGAAGCTATCAGGACAGTCAAGTCGACTGTCCGATAGCCTACAGTCTTTACTGTAGCAACAGTTGCAAGCGAAAAAAGAGATAACAAAGGAGAAAAGAAACCCAAAACGGAATGCGAAACCAGATTCGCAGTACTAATTCCATTCGTTGATGATCTGGAAGGCATTTTATTGTCTTTTCGTCACTTCTGTGGGTGTAGTATTCACGATAATGGCAATAGGTCAATTATGGCAGTTTAACCGTCGTTCAATCATTATTCAGCATTCTTACAAATTGATCCCGACTAGATTCACTTAGAAATTCCCCAATATAGTGATGAGCAGATCTACGTATCGCAATACAATCATATGGGTTATTTACTATGGCGACACAAATACTAACAAACGATTGAATTCTTTGATGATCGTAAATAAAGTAGCAATCTGCAGGCAACCAAGAATTTACAATATATTCTTTATCCGGTAGAACCAGTAGGCATCCCGAGACCATAGCTTCATAGATCACGCGGGGAAACCCCTCTGAATGAGACGACACACACAAAACGTCAATGTCCTCATAAAACCGGCGCACGTCTGCTGGATCATTGCTACCACCAACAAAAATAACAAAATCCGAGGCGCCCGAATCAGAAATAATAGTTTTTAGTTCGCTATAATAATCTGTCTCATTTACAAATCCGAAGATACGTAGCTCTACGTCGACGTGTGATTTGAGCGCAATCGTAGCCCTCACAAGAAATTCAACATTTTTTCTTGGAATTACGTAACCTGAGAATCCCAGTATCAAAGTTTTGTCAGAGATGAAGCCGCTCCTTAATTCGGGCGGTTCATAAAAAACACGAGGGATTATGGGTTTTGGGGGCTCTACCTTTCGCCCGCTTATTGACAGCGACTGGTACAGATTCGTGCTTGAGGTTATCGTTTTTCTAGACAACCATTCAACTGATTTCGAGACAGACTTTAGAAAGCCGAGCTTCAATTTGCTTTCAGTTTTCAAGCTTTCCTCAATGTCCGTGCCGGTATAAACAATAATATTCTTCCTCATGAGCGTCCCCAGAATTAAAAGCAATGTAGCAGGTAACGGCGGAATGAAGAGAATACAGTCATCAGATCGAAGAAAATCAACAACTGAAACCAGGACGAGCTTAATGTATTCGAGGCTGCGGAAATTTTTTCGCCGGTCTATCAGGTACAAAACGTGATTTCGCGACACATCATATTGATATGTGTAGCTACTGAGAAACTCGTGCTTTGTAAGGCAACCAAGTGATCCAACCAGTGAACAATAAGTGTAATCGGAAGAAAGGTCTTTAAGTAATGCACCCTCCACATCTTTTGTGACAAATGAATTTTCGCTCTGCAAGAACCAAAGGCGTGTGTAAATAAAGACTTTCATTTCCAATAAAAACACTTCATTAAGTTATGTAGGTCAAAGATAAATTTGTTCACAATCAGCACAAAGCTTCAGGGGGTGAATCTTATTACCCTAATTTACACTGCTCTTATGCTTCGGACTTTAGACACCAAAGCCGCCAGCCTTTTATACAAGTGAAATACGACAGAATACTCCGCAAGTCTATAAAAAGGGCCAATTGGACATGACGACAGAACATACTTGTATTCCTGAAAATTTGATTGACGAATCGCAATCCTAGCTATGTAGCTAGCTCGACTGGTAATTGTACGCGATATATAACTAGGAACTGTTTCGTCGATACGAGAGTAAAATCCTTTCAGGTTGCTCTGAAGTTGTAATAGTGAATCGACGGCAACCTTTACAGTCCATGAACTATGACTACGATTTTCAGCATTTTTATAAATTTTCACTAACACTTTTGGCCCATAAACTAGCCCACCCAAGGATACCAGACTGTACCAAACGTAGTGATCCTCATAGTACTTCTGCCCAACAGGAAAGCGAACCTCATATTTGCATATGAAATTCCTGTCTACTACCGTAGTAGATGAGTTGTTGATTGAGTAACCCATACCAATCAATTTCTGAAAATAATCGGGAGCTTCCAAAACAATTTGACTTGTCGCTTGCAGATCAATCTCCCCGAGACCTGGGATCTGTCTTTCTTTGCACTCTAATTCGAAAACCTCAGCATATGCCGAAGAAAATATTATGCGATTGGGGTTTTGTTCAATCAGTTGGTGCATATAGGCAAGAAAACCGTTATCCCACTCGTCATCAGCATCGATAAACGCGATAAACTTGCCAATTGCCATATCAATACCAGAATTCCTTGCGGAGGCTGCACCAAAATTTTCAGTTTGTAATATCCTAACTCTTCCGTCACTTGTAAAATACCCGATCTCCTCCAAAGAGCCGTCAGTGGAGCCGTCATCAATTATAATCAATTCAAAATTACTAAATGACTGCTCGACTACTGAGAATATGGCACGTCGCACTACAGACCGCTTGTTGTATAGCGGCATAACAACCGAAAAAAAAGGGTTTACAATATCTCGAGAGTTCATGTCAGATTATGTCAATTTGAGGAGATTCTTAATACCATAAGTGGAAACGACAAAGACTGAATCGAAGGCAGGCTATCTAAAGACCTTCTCGGCACATAGTCTTGTTTAATTGGACTCGGCACTCTCAACTCTATAATGAGAAATTGAACACAAGCACTAGATTGATAGATTAGCCATAAGGTAACCCTTAGACTCTGACACTCTCCTATCTAGGACTTCACGAATTTGTTCATACTCGATCACGTGTAAAACTTTTATCACGCCAAAATCGCAATCAATCTCGGATGTATGACTCTCGTCAATCTCCAATGTATCACAGAGATCTGTAATCCTATCCATTGAGCGTTGAGACGTAATCGGGAAATAAAGCTCCTTGTTCAAATTAACAGCTAGTGAGAATCCATGGAAGGACTTTGTTACGATTATTGCCGCACCATGCATCAACCGAATCCATTCAGAGGGTCCAACGTCATGTCGGTGCTCGACTCGATTACTCAAGAAAAATTCCCCCTCCATGCCTATAGCCAATATCCGCCTACCAGGGTACTTCCTCGCAAGGTATTCAACCAGTTCGAAGATCTCCCGAGAGAATCCATAAACCAGAATATAATCACCACATTCCAGGTCTGGTTTCCCTTCGCTCAGAACATACAGATTCCAATCAATCAGAAATGATGGATCAAGCACCTTAGTAATAGACTCATTGCCAGTTAACTCTTGTATCAGCTTCTTTGAGAACTCGTCTCTAGTAGAAATCGCAGAAAATTCATCAAATGCAGCATTAGACTTTTGTAGCAAATACGTATTGACGGAAGACGAACCGACACATGCTGCGTAACTAATTCGTTTCGCGAGAATATTTGGATAGTTTAGAGTATAAGCGTCAACCGCTCCTTCACCATATTTCGGATTCCATACTTGATCACTTCCTACTATCAAGTGAGAGTACTTCCTAAGTTCAGAAACCAAACCTTCAGCCGAACTAACATAGGCACTACAATTCAGGGATTTAGCACGATAGTCATCAAATTTTGCTATTTTTCTAATCTGCGAGGGGATTGAAGTGAGAGCGTGTACTCGTTGTCTCCAATCTTTCAACCCTCTTATAGCGTACAGCTTTCTTCTGGTAAATGATTCGTAGTTTACTATTTCGCTATCAACCGACAACGAATCCAAATAAGTCTGCAACGACTTAGCTTGTAGCAAAGCTCCGTAATTGTTAACAAAGTGGAATGTCAATATTCCTACTTTAACTGTCACTAACGACTCCCCTTTTTTCTATATAAGGTCACGAAATTATTAATACGCACTTCTACTTTTTCAATATTCGCTTAACGATCCGTACAGACTTGTCACCCATAATCTTTTTTACATAAGTCTTTGCGGCCTTCTGAGGATCCCGCTTGATACTTCTTATCGCCTCAAGTGCATCACTCTCTTCTTCACTATCAGTAAATACCTCGAATAAAATGGGACGGTCTTGAATCAACGGGTCAATAAATTTACTGTAACTTGCATCAAATTCGACCTTATTGGAGGCTGAAAGGTATTCGAACCCAAAGTCTTGCGAAATATTCTTGACTAAAGTCCTAGACATTGATCCAAAGTGTCCCGCCGCAGAAATATATGCATCTGCTTCTTCACCAAAGTGAGCTGCCGCATGACTATAGTTGCGAAATTCTGTTCCTTTACCGTTATTTACTAATAAGATTCGCAAATTTCGGCCTATATGGCGGTTACCCAGCGCATTGATATCGTAGAAAAACGCAAGATCCCCAAGAATGCAATAATAAATTTTCGAATCGTCAGCGAGCGAAGCACCTAAAACAGACGACAGCGATCCATCTATACCGAACCCCCCAACATTTGACGCTGAGGTTACAGTTGGAGGTAAATCAAATAAGTTCCATGATCGCAAGCTATGCAAGATTCCAAAATGAATGACACAGTTCTCAGGCATTATTGCAGCTAGCCGCGAAGCTATCCAAATATTCGAGAATGGCAAGTCTGGTATGCAATTGCGAATTTCTTCCAACTGCACCAAACACTGGTTTAGGTAACTGCTAGATACATTAGTTTTATTCGAGTAATTGGCGAAGAAAGTGGATTCATCCATCTCAAATACATAGCTAAGTTTTCTGAATGTGTCACGAATTTCACCATCCTCGCTAACTCGCCATACTTCTTTACCTGGCAAAGACAACAGTGGATAGTCTCCAGATATTTCTCCAATATGTATTGTTATATCTGGTTTGTCTGCACTTCTATCCATCATGCTCTGAGTAGCTACTAGTGAAAATTGCACTTTATAGGCGCCATTGTATGAACTGGTGTGGTCACAGAAAACCACAGCGTCGTTTGAAGCACAAAACTGATCCAACTGCTCTTGCTCGCTAGCAGAAAATTTTCTATGCGAACCTACGACAACAGCAACCTTTCCTCTAAGCGGAGGAAAAATGCCATTTGGCTTAATCCGTTCTATTTTTCGATACTTAGGAAGAGTACTAACGTTGTAAGATCTACTGTAAACTGTTGGTAAGTTGATGTGGACCGGCCCTCCGCCATGCCTCCAAAGCTCTAAAATGGCTTGATTGACTTTCACCTCACATTCCCAAATGTCTTCATCATCTTTAACAATTGGCAACGACACACTGAACTTCGCGACATCCTTTGGCTTGGTGCTACGATCAATGACCTGGGCTACCAAGTGACCCACCTTGGAAGTGGCCAGAACTGAAGTTATGGCCAGAACTGGCAATTTACGGTAATACGCCTCAGTCATACCAGGCATGTAATTTCGGGACGCTGTAGCACCGGTACAACTAATCACTACGGGCTCACCAGTTTCATGCGCAAGTCCGCACGCCATATATGCAGCTGATCGCTCATCGACTGCTGAATATAGAATAAAGAACGAATCTCTCTGCATGCTACCTACTAGGGCCATATTAGTTCCACCAGGCGAAGCGATTACGCGCTTAATACCATGAGACTTTAACAGCGAGATAACAATCTGAGCATTCTTTTCGTCCGTATAAAATCCAGTCATTCTATCGCCCCTCAACTCTAGGCTTTAATATTGCGAATCTGTAAAAAATATACTGCAGCTTTCTTCGCAGCCCTGGTATTTCTGAGAGTTCTGCCATTTCGCCACAGATTCGATCCTTGATAGCCTCCGACCGCCAATCTATTTGATTAAACTCTCTTCGCTCTAAGAATTTTTCGACACAGCTTGCTAGCGATTCTGAAACACTTCTAAAATTTAAATCGGGACAGAATTGTAAGACCTCAGAGCTATCAAATTTTCGATCATATATTCGATCGTACTTGAACTGATATTTAACAGGTTTGCATTTCATTAATTCCTGCTCCCCAACCAATAGGACCTTTGGCCTTGACCCATTGAAATTCTCGATACAATCGAGATAAATCTTTATAACCGAGTTCCACCGGATATGTTCAGATGTGGTTGTATTATAGATCCGACCCAATGCTTCTGGATTTCCTATAACTGATTTGATCATCACTGCTATTTCAAGACCGTAAGAGAGAGTCGTGATCTTTTCGTTCATATCCTGGGAAAAAATGATAGTTCTTCCCCTAAGTGCTCTGTACAGCCAACCCTCTTTTTCGAAAATCCCAAGCTGTAATCGATTCTCGCTGAAAGTAATATAGGGTCTCACTATGGTCCAATTATTAAGGCCAGTGTTTAGTAGTACATCCTCCTGCTGCGCCTTTTCTATAGCATATTCATCAGATTCCAGGAAACTAGTGTCCCTCGATGTATCCAATAGTCGGGGATGATTTTCACCAATTGATGATGAGGAGTCCGCATAGACTCTCGCTGAGCTCAAGTAAACGTATTGTCGAGTTGAGTTCAAAAACCTTGTTACTCTGCACTCAAAAATTTGAGTGCTATAATGCATGAAGTCGACAATCACATCCCAGTTTGATCCGACGAGCGTGTCAATAAAGGCTGAATCCTTAGCGTCCCCCACAATATATTTTATAGAACCATGTGGTGTACGATTTTTTCTAGTGGTCACATAAACTTGGTAGCCCTCATCCTCCAGCAGATCTACTAAGTGGGCTCCCATAGCGCCAGTTCCACCAAGCACTAGCGCCTTTGTCATGTCATCGTTCCAAGTGATAATTTTTTCTTAACCAAATTCAAAGCCATCGACCTATGATTCTTGTCGAGACCAATGTAGTACATCGAGGCAATAGATAAGCACATGCTGCATATAAACAAAGCAATAACAAACAAAAAATCGCCAGGCCAAAAATACGACAAAGTCACTACCGGTAGTAATGTAGTTAATACAATTCCAGCAACAGGAACCAGCACTGTTATTAAATACCTTCTCATACTCAGCCCCGTAATTCGCTCAACGATATATAACCTTACAACAAACATGAGGACATTAGCCGAGATTGCAACTAGAAATACTGAGTATGCTGGAGCTCCATATGTGAGAACGAGCCATGCTGTAAGAAAAAGACCAATTTGTATAGATCCAAGTGAAACCTCATACAGTCTCATTTTTCCCGTTGCTCGCGCAGCGGTAGTTAAAGGCAAACTAAGAGACATAATGATCGATTCGATCAACGCCAGCTGCGTAAATAGAACTGCATGATCTGGGACCTCAGCCAACCAAATGCCCAAAATATAGTCCATCTCTACTATCATCGGTAAAGCGAACAACCAAAGCAAAAAGAATGTTATCTTTGAGCCGTTGCTCACCAAGGAAAACATATCCTGAATATTTCCCGCTGCATAACTCTTGACTATTGGGGGATACAACCCTGTATTAAAATTACTCGAGAATAGATTTATCCTACTAGCGACATTTATGGCGATCGTCCTAGATGCGACTACTATAGGGTTGAAACTCTGATTTAGCAGTACCGTTACTGCATGAGTTCTAATTACAGAAGTAAATTGTCCGAACACTGTCCAGCTCGTAAAGCCCAATATCTCTTTTATGAGCTTACTGTCCCAGTGAAACTCCTTAATTTGGCATTCTTCGTACTTGTATAAGCAAATTAAGATATAAACGATAGCATTTGCGCAAGCCACGCATGCAAGTAGCAGCCCGTATAATGGCAGCTTGTCTCCTGGCAAATACTCAAGTAAAAAAACCACGCCTAGCTTTACGCACACATCAACTATAGATGTGTATGCATAAATCCTCATATCCTCGTGAGCAATTAATATTGCGATGAATGGCGACGTAAAAATACTCGCAACAAACCCGATGATCGAATACTGATAGAGAGTCCTAACTTCATCTATTCTCTGTTGAGGTACTTCAAGTTGATTATTGACAAACCATAACCCTGCTGTTTCTAACACAATGACAGCAACTATCGAGATCATGACGTACAGTAATATATTCGTAGTAAACGTTTTCTTCAGCGCATCCTTGTCTTTCTTCCCAAGCGCATACGAAAAAAATCGCTGGGTGGCAGATGCGAGTGATCCAGATAAAAATCCACTTAAAGCTATAAGTCCGGCAACTACGCTAAATAACCCATAGTTTTCGATTCCAAGAACATCTAGGACAACTCTTACAGTGTACAAACTGACAAAGAGTATAAGTAACTGCCTGAAATACAAAAGCAGCGTGTTCTTTGCTATCCGCTTGTTGCGACTAACGCTCATGGAAACTGGTCACTCATTAATATAGTTGTGTAATCGCAATAAACGTCAGAAACAAAATTCCGGGCAATCCGATTGTGAGAACCCCGATGGAGATAAGAATACGAACGATATTGTTAGAGCCAACTTCATAGATTTAGATACGCTACCGCCCTACCTGTGCAAAAATGCGGCATCTCGCTGAGGCTTGTGTTGTTCAGAAACACTGCCAGTTCTGTTTATGCTTTTATGCTGCACTGTATCCGGTTTCAATTCGCAGCATCGTCGTGTGAACACTACTCATAACTATTAAACGGCAAGCTGGGCTGGCGATAAGGTTAGGGAGTGTTCTCTGTGTAACAAACGCAATAAAATAACAACTCGATCATCAGGGGTGACCGCTTTGACGATAGCGTTAATGTCGCAAAAGCAGCCTTCCGTGATTCGAACTATATCCCCTGCCTTATACAAGGGGAGTGGGTCATGAAGAAACTTGTACTTTTCGCGTAGAGATGCCATCAAGTCTTCTGGAACCGGTATTGGTGCGCCGTTAAGACTTAGCACTCGTGAAACTCCTCGGGTGCTATTCAGGGCGCGCCAGTTGGTTCGATTTTCTTCTAATTCAATAAACAGATAACCGGGAAATACTGCTTCGCTGCATACTGTGTTTTGTCGACGAGCGATGCGATTGACCAAATGGGTTGGGTACCAAATGCAATAGTTTTGGTTCTCTAGATTCATCCGTGCCCGGAGCAATTGCCTTGGCTTACATTGCAGGATGTACCATTTTTTCATCGAGTTGTCTCCAGATCCTTCTGGATTTCAGCAATCTCTGCTTTAAGCGCAGCGTACTCGGCCAATTTTCGTTTAAGAAATCGCTTTGTAAGCTTGGCCTTACTTTCCATGCCGGCGGGAGTCAGTACGTAGAGATAGCGTTTTTTGTTAGAACTCTTGCTAAAATTCTTTGCCTTTACTTGCCCCTTATCGATAAGGGCTTGCAGGCAATAGTTGATCTTTCCGAGGCTCACACCAACCTCCTCTGCCAACTGGCGCTGACTAAGGTCTGGATTAGCCTCCAATGCCTTGAAGATCTTGTAGCGAGCGTCGTCGGTTAACATGCTATATGACCCATGTTCAATATATGAACATGCTAGACATGTCATTGATAGTTTGCAACACCTCTAATTGAGCTAACCTAAAACAAGCCTAGAGCTTTACTCATCTTTTTCTGATTTATACTCATACTGATAGTACCCGTAGCCATATCCATAACCATAGTAGGCTGAGGCACTACGCTCGATGGCATTAAGTATACTTCCCTTGACCGGAACTCCCGCACTTTCCAGCTGCTGCAGCGCACGTTCAATTTCCTTAGGATTGTTTTCCCGGAACCGAGTAATCATCAATGTGGCACCTACCTGCTTGCCAACTACTGCGGCATCTGTTACCGCTAGGGCCGGAGGCGTATCGATGATTACAAGATCATACTCCTGACCAAGCGAGTCAAGAAATTCGCTGAAACGGCGTGTCATAAGCAGCTCAGAGGGATTGGGCGGTGCGGTTCCTCGGGCTATGTAATCCAATGTCTCCAACTCAGTACTTCTGATAACTTCATCTCGAGGTGTGTCGCCAACCAAGAAATCACTCAATCCGGACTCGCTATTTCCCTCAAATGAACGATGAATATGTCCTTTGCGCATATCAGCATCTATAAGCAACACTCGCTGACCACCTTGTGCGCAAATGGCCGCCAGATTAGTAGAAATAAAACTCTTACCCACCGCTGGGCTTGGACCGGTCAACATCAGCCGGTTATTACTTGCTTCCAACATGGCAAAATGCAGACTTGTACGCAGGCTGCGCAATGCCTCGATCGCGAGATCACTCGGGTCCATTATGGCTAATACCCCTCCTTCGGAACGACCACGATGGCGCTTTGCCAGGGGCTTACTGACACGATCGCCGAGCTGCTTCCCTAACACCTTGCTGAAGCGACGGCGAGTTTTCTGCGCTGTAAATCGGTCGAACAGTCTTTGCTGCTTTTCGGACAGCGGAACAGTGGCGTATACCTGCAACCCCAGTGCCTGCAGCTCCTCCACGGAGGTTACTCCTCGGTGCAACATGTGGCGAACAAGTACCACCATCAGCCCCAGTGCTAAGCCAGCGATCAGAGCAATAGCAATTATCAAATTGGTACGAGGAGAAATGGGATTGTTGCCTACCAGAGCATTATCTAGTATCCGCACATTGCCCACTGTGCCAGCGCGAGCGATTCGCAGTTCTTGGGTGGCATTGAGCATCTGCATGTAAATCTGCTGACTGACTTCCACATCCCTGTTCAAACGCAGTACCTGACGTTGTGTCTCTGGCAGCGTGTCCACCTGCTCTTCCAGGCGGTTGCGTTCTCCCACGAGCTGACGGCGTTTCTCTAGCAACGCCTGGTAGCTGGGATGACTGGGTGTAAAGCGTTGTGCCAGTTCCGACTCCTGAATCTGAAGGGTATTCAACTCGCTTTCAAGCTCAACCAGGCGTTCCAGCATGCTACGAGTTTCGAAGTCTAGATCCACGCTGTCCTGGGTGGCCCGGTAGTCGTTCAGACGACTTTCTGCCGAGTTCAGATTGTCCTGGATCAAAGGAGTCTGTTGCTCGAGAAACTCCAACCGGCTTTCAGCCTCGGCGGCTTGCCGGTTGATATTTTGCACCAGGTAAACATCGGCAATTGCATCCAGAGAACGCTGGATTTCTTGGGGATTCGGCCCGGTTAATGTCAGCTCCAGAATGCCGGTATCACGGCCACGCTGGGCGACTTCAAAGCGGCCCTGCAGATAACGGATCATCTGCGTCTCGCTGCGTTTGATCAGGGTAAATTCGACATCAGCGGGTGCCGTGATGCGCTCCACAAGTAGCTCCACATACGGCTGGCCCTGTCGCAACCATTGGCCGACCTGTCCCGTACCCAGTACATCGCCATCAACATTACTAAGGGTGTAGCTGGTCGGGCCGGTGATCTTCAGTGTCAGAGGGCGCCCCTGCAGCGCCTGTTCGACCAGCAGCTCGCCCACATCGATGCTGTCACCAGCCCATGCGTGTGGGCTTCCCAGTGCCCAGCCGGGCCGTTCGGTCCCGCGACGTACCAGTGCTTCACCTATAACGGGAAAATAGTTAGGCTGAACCACCAGATCCAGACCCGCCTGTTGTGCGGCTTGCCCCATGATCATGCGCGAGCGCAGTATTTCACTTTGAGTAGTAGATTGGGTGGTTTCCTGCCCCAAAAGTGCCATATCCAGCGCACCGAGATTGTTGGCACGTTGCTCAACCTGCAACAGGGCATCCGCACGGTATTCAGGCGTTGCCAGCCAGGCATAGGCCGCACCACAAAAAGTGGTCAGAACCGTGATAATAATGATCAGCCAACGGTTATCCAGACAGATTGCCAGCAAATAACCAAGATCGACCTCATCATCGGCGGGTCCGGACTGGCTGTTCCGGATGGAGCTGGCTGCACGGGATTGCTGAGCGGCTTCTGTCATAACACCTGTTCTACTTCTGATGACTGATCGTGGGTAATGTTCGTTAGATCTTGGCAGCCCAAAGCTGGACGGCCTCTTCCATCAATTTATGTACGTGTTCAAACACATCCCGGCTCTTTTTGTAGGGATCGGGAATATCCTGACCATTGTTGGCTCTGGTCCCCGCCGCCCGTATCCAGTGCCCCAGCAGCAATGACTTGCCCATTGCTGACGGCGCAACCTGGCCAAGCATTCGGCGCTGATTCTGGCTCATCACCAGGATCAGATCGGCCCACTGCGCATGTTCGGCGCTTAACTGACGCGCCTGATGTTCACTTACATCCAGACCGGCGGCTGTCGCTATTTCTGCCGCCGTAGCCTCAACGCCATGCCCAACCATGGCCCGCAGGCCCGCCGACTGAATCTGTTTGCCAGGCAGTGCCTGCTTAAGCAACGCCTCGGCTACCGGGCTGCGGCAGATATTGCCCTGGCAGACCACCAGTATGTTGCTATAAGGGCTCATGATGCGTTCCCTGCATCGATGTTCATCACAATGTACCCACTCTGTCCGCAGTAATCAGCGCGTTCAGACTGGGGATGATTTGACTGATTACGCGATTCCAGCGCGTCACTGGCGCGGTCGTCACATACACGATATCCGATGGTTCCAGCATAAACTGCGCCCCGACAGCGAAGGAAACGGCGTTTTTGACATTCAGTTGATAGACAGTCGCCAGTTTGGGGTTCTCGGCCTCATTGGGGCGGATGACAAAAATACCCTCCGCATTGGAGGTAACCTGATTAAGACCGCCACTGCGGGTCAGTGCCTCGGTCAGCGACATACTCATATTACCAACTGGTAACGTATTGACACGATTGAGCTCACCCAGCACAAAGATCAGGCGTTGACCGACCACTGGCACATGCAGCACGTCACCATGCTGCAACAGCATATTCTGGCCGAGTCGGCCGTTGTTGAGCATCTCGTACAGGGACAGGCGGACTTCTTCACCATTGCGTGACAGCAATACATCATGCCAGTTGGCATTTTCTGCCAGGCCGCCAGCACGTGCGATGGCATCCAGCACGGTCATCGGCACATTTGTAATCGATAGTGGCCCTGGGTCTCCTACCTGCCCTGTGACATAAGCACGCTTGGAGTTGTAGTTGAGCACTCTGACTGCTACTTGCGGGGCGGTAATAAACTCGGCCAGTGGCGTGGCGATTGCCTCTCGAATCTCGTCTACAGTTTGGCCAGCGACCTGTACCTTGCCTATATACGGGTAATAAATGCTGCCATCGTTTTCAACGATGATGCCGGAAAACTCGGCGTTGTTATTGTTGGATCCACTGGGATTGGTCAGCTCGGGGTGGTCATAAACGGTAATCTGTAGCACATCGCCGCTACCTACATGGTATTGATACTCTGCCAGCTCCTGTTGCAGGCGCGCCGGCATCGCGGCAGCAACCGCATTATTGAGCATCTGCTGACGATTCTGATCGGCGATCAGATCGGAGGTAATGGCCACAACATCAACGGTGCGCTCAACAGCGGCGACATCTTCTTCGGTATCAGCCTGACCGATACCCCGCAGCCCGGGGAACCAGACACCCCGGTTGACTTCGAACCAGTTAGCCTGCGTTTCGGTACTGTATTGGTCGGGGTCGATGTTGCTACCGGGAACCAGCACACAGCCAGTCAGGGCGGTCAGCATGACTAACAGCGAAGTAATACGGCATACGGTTCTAATCATTCTGTGGCTCTAGCGTACTGATTTATTTTTAAAAGCTTTTTCCTGAAAAACCCCGGCATTGTAGCCCATTTTTTAAGCATATGCTGTAGTTTCTGGCTAGTCCATTTGGGTATGCTGGGGGACTAAAAGGGGGACGAATTACGTCTACAACAGGCGCGGCAACCAAAAGCGTTAAATTCCTGCACCGTCCTTTTCGAGTGTTACACTAAAGACCATGAGATTCCTTATCTTGGTAACCGCACTCTGTCTGTCTGCCTGTGTCGCCACCAGACCCAGCAATGTGTCCAACGTCTGCGATATGTTTGAGGAGCGGCGTGACTGGTATAAAGCCGCCGAGCGGACCGAACAACGTTGGGGTGTGCCTGTGCATGTAACGATGGCGTTCATCTATCAGGAGTCGTCGTTTCATGCCCGGGCACGCCCGCAGCGCACGCGTTTGCTGGGGTTTATCCCGTGGACTCGTCCCTCAACCGCGCGCGGTTATGCGCAGGCGCTGGATTCCACCTGGGCAGAATATCAGCGTGAGTCCGGCAACCGCTTTGCGCGCCGCAGCAATTTTGAGGACGCCGTGGATTTTATCGGCTGGTATAACCACTTTTCACCGCAACGCAGCGAGATCGCGCTGGATGACGCCCGCAATCTGTACCTGGCCTATCATGAGGGACACACAGGGTATAACCGCGGCACCTATTGGGATAAACGCTGGCTGCTGGGTACGGCCAATGCCGTGGATGCCAATGCGGAACGTTATCGAGTGCAGTATGCCAATTGTCGGGAGGAGCTGAGCAAAAACTGGTTCTGGCGCTTATTCAGCTAGTAGTTTAAGCAGTTCCTGCTCGTCAATGACTTTGACGCCCAGCTCTGTGGCCTTATCCAGCTTGGAGCCGGCGCCGGGACCGGCAACCACCACAGTGGTTTTTTTGGAGACGCTGCCGGACACTTTGGCGCCCATAGCCTGCAGACGGGCTTTGGCCTCGTCACGGGTCAGCGTCTCCAGCGTACCGGTCAGCACCCAGGTCTGTCCGGCCAGTTCGTCCGATACTGTTTGCGCCTCATGCTCGGGCCAGGTCACACCACGCTCGCGCAGGTCGGCGATGACTTTGTCGTTTTCTCCATTGGCAAAGAAGTGTGCAATGTGAGCCGCCATGACCGGGCCGACATCCTCGACCTGGACCAGCGCTTCTTCGCTGGCCTGCATCAGTTTTTCCAGACTGCCAAAATGACTGGACAGGGCCAGCGCGGTAGCCTCCCCTACTTCCCTGATACCCAGTGCATAGAGCAGCCGGGGCAGCGTGGTTGATCGGGCTTTTTCGATAGCATTGAGCAGGTTGTCTGCCGACTTCTCGCCCATACGTTCCAGCGTCAGTAGCTGCTCTTTGCTGAGCGTGAAAACATCGGCAACTGTGTGAACCATGTTGGCCTCGACCAGCTGATCGACCAGTTTTTCACCCAGACCTTCAATATCCATGGCAGCGCGCGAGCAGAAGTGCCGCAGTGATTCCTTGCGCTGTGCCGGACAGACCAGACCGCCGGTGCAGCGGTACAGCACCTCGCCGTCTTTCTCGACTGGCGAGTCGCAGGCCGGGCAGTTGCTGGGCATTATGATCTCATGCCGCTCTGCCGTGTTCGCTGCACCAGGGACGGCATCAGACTGCGTCGTCAGCGACCCGTCCATCACTTTGACAATCTTCGGTATGACATCGCCAGCGCGGCGCAGGATGACACGATCACCGATACGAAGGCCCAGGCGGGCTATTTCATCCATATTGTGCAGTGTGGCGTTGCTGACCGTGACACCACCGACAAACACGGGTTCCAGACGCGCCACCGGCGTGATGGTCCCGGTTCGGCCAACCTGGAATTCCACATCGTTAACAACAGTCGATGCCTCTTCAGCAGGAAACTTGTAAGCCATGGCCCAACGGGGTGTGCGGGCATTGCTGCCCAGTTCCTGTTGCAGGCGGATGTTGTCGACCTTGATCACCGCGCCGTCGATTTCGTAATCCAGTGCGTCGCGCTTGCCGAGCAATTCGTTGGCGTAGTCAAGACAGGCATGGTAGCCGGTGACCACATCACGATCCGGGTTCAGTGGTAGGCCCCACTTACCCAGCAATTCCAGGCTGCCGCTGTGGGAGTCCGGCCAGGAAAGATCGCTGTTTGAGTCAGTGCCATCACCCGCACTGACATGCGCGCTGTAGCAGAAAAAATGCAGCGGCCGCTCTGCCGCGATGCGTGGATCCAGCTGGCGCAGCGTGCCAGCAGCGGCATTGCGCGGATTCACAAAGGTGCGCCCGCCTTCAATGCTGCTGGCTTTTTCATTCATGGCGGCGAAACCAGACCGGGTCATGACGATTTCGCCGCGAACTTCCAGCCGATCCGGCACAGGGTGCTTTTTGCTGTTGTTCAGGCGCAGCGGGATATTGCGAATGGTTTTGACGTTGTGTGTAATGTCTTCGCCGGTCACACCATCGCCACGTGTGGCGCCACGCACAAGCAAACCATGCTCATACAGCAGACTCACGGCCACACCATCAACCTTTGGTTCACAGCTGTAACGTGGCACTTCTTCCGAATCCAGGCGCTTGAGAATGCGCGCCTCGAAGTCAGCCAGATCCTGATCATTAAAGACCTTGGACAATGACATCATGGGTGTGTCATGTGTCACCTGCCTGAAGGATTCAAGCGGTGCGTCGCCCACGCGCTGCGAAGGCGAGTCAGGTGTCACCAGATCGGGAAACTGTTCTTCGATGGCAATCAGTCGATCAAACAGCTTGTCGTAATCGGCATCAGGAATCTCCGGCGCGTCATACTGGTGATATAGAGAGTTGTGGTGATTGATCAGCTGCCGAAGCTCTGCGAGCTCCTGCTGAGCCCTCTCCCGACTCAGTTCGCTCGTTTGATTATCGCTTGCCATGTTTCAGTTGCTGCAGCTCAAAGTCGCGGATGCGCTGACGGTAATGTTCAATCGTCTGCGCCGTCATCACAGAACGGTTGTCATCTTTCAGATCCGCATCCAACGTTGACTGTACATGTTTGGCAGTGGCCAGCATCTGTTCAAAGGCCAGCATGTTGTTGGCCACATTGGGCAGCGTCATGAAGAAGCAGACACCTTTTGTGGTGAACTCATGAATCTCGTTGAGATCAAAAGTACCAGGGTTCAGGGCGTTTGCCACGCTGAACAGCACCGGGCCGCCTCGGCGATCAGCATGACGATGGAAAATGGACATGTTGCCAAAGCGCAGGCCGGCGCCCAGCAGCACCTGCAGCAGCTCATCACCAGCAATCTCGGTTCCGGGGCGCGCCATCACATTGATGACCAGCACTTCGCTATAGCCCGGATCTTCCTGATCATCCTCTTCGTCGCGGCTCATATCAAAGGCCAGCTGATTTTCTTTGGCGCTGCGTTTGGGAGCGCTGCGCGGCTCTGGCGTCGGCGCGGCGCGGGGTGGTTCGTCATAGAACTCATCATGTGGCTGGTCATCTGCATTAAATGACTGCTCAGCAAAGTCCTCGTCGGCAAACTGATCCTGATCGTATCCCTGCTCCTGCTGCCGGGCCAGCTCAGCGGCGGCACGACGCTCAGCCTCCTCACGGCGGCGCAGCTGCTCTTCTATTTCGGCGCGCTCGGCTTCTTCTTTTTCCAGCTGCAACTGGCGGGCACGCTCGGCTTTGACCTGGCGTTCGGCTTCCGCCTTGGCTTCTGCATTGGCCGCAGCCTTGGCGCGACTGGCCGCCATGCCGGCCGTCAGATTTCTGAAGGTGTCGCCGGCCCAGCCAAACAGCCGCCTGGAGGCGGGCTCTTCTTTTTCTTCCAGTGCTTCCAGGCGACGCGCGTTGTCTTCGTCATCGAAGAGTATGTCGATATCGTCCTCTGGCTTCATGGCAGCAAAGGTGTCGTCGTCGGTGGGTTGCGGTTCTGGATCTGCCTCATACTCTGAGTCAAAGTTCTTCGGCATATCATCTTCCTCATCTACTTCTTCCACTTCTGGCTCTGGCTCTGGCTCTGGCTCTGGCTCTGGCTCTGGCTCTGGCTCTGGCTCTGGCTCTGGCTCTGGCTCTGGCTCTGG
>NZ_JAJSAR010000002.1:1059444-1434114 GCF_021729085.1 Pseudohongiella sp. O18
CTCGACAGCAGCATGAACTGAGACACCGCTCTGCTCAAGCAGTTCATCAAGCACATCATCCAATTCTTCTGGCTCAGCGCGGCGACGCGGTTGTTCTGCCGGCGGCTCTTCGTCTGCGGCATGCCATTCCTCGGCATCACCAGCGCCGTTCACCTCTGCTTCGTCATCCTCATCTGTCTCATACAGATTGGACTCAGACCAGTCCGGTTCATCCAGACCGGACTCTTCCGGATCCAGTTCATCCAGTTCAGATTCATGAAGGTCAGACTCCAGCTCTTCCAGATCAGAGTCCTGCCAGCCCTGACCGTCCCAGCTGTCGCTGCTGTCGTCCGCGACCTGCTCATCCATGTTCACTTCATCGTCGGCTCCGCGCTGAGCGCCGAACGATGTTGCTGAGGAGAACTCAAATTCTGTGTCGGAATCAGCGTCTTCACTGTCTTCCGGGTCTTCTTCAGTGACTGGCTCCATTACGGTATCAAAACCAGTCTCACTCTCTTGCATGTCCTGATAGGACTGCTCTGGCTCAGCTTCAGGCTGAATCTCTGGCTCTGGCTCATACTGAAGCTCTGATTCCGCATCCACCGCTTCATCTTCAACCAGCTCATCATCAGTGGAATCCGCATCAGTCTCAGCAAATTCAGTATCCCAGTCCCCGGATGCACTGGCGTCAAAGGTTGGTTCGGTTCGTGATGCTGTTTCGTCGGAGCGTCTATCAGCCGCCACTTTCACTTCCCTTACTGGTGATACATCATCCAGCCAGTCGTCATTGTCGTCGTCATAACTGTGAGCCGAGGCACGATCGACCGCGGCACCCCACTCCTGATCAGTATCAGTATCAGCGTCGGCGGCGGCCAGGTCTGTTGCCTCTTCTATAGGCTCATGTACAGGTTCTTCTTCAGGCCCAACGTTTGAGTCAGCCACTTGTTCCGCTGCCTCGGCAGTTTGATGATCCTGCGACTGCTCGGCAGCAGGCTCTTCTGCTTGCGGCTCAACTGCTAATTCTGGCTCGAGGGAATACGGCTCTGTCGGTTGCCAGCTGCCCTCTTCCTCGACTAAAGGAGATGTGGATTCCTGGCTTGCCACGGTACTGGCAGCAACTCCCGCTGCCGCTGCTGTAGTATTTTTCAGCTGGCCTTCTTTTAAATGACCCTTTGCACGCGCGAAGGTATCCGTTGTCTTTTTTGGGAAGGTCTTGGTCGGCGATGACAGGCTGCCGGGGCCACGTGCAGCCGGAATACGGTCGTTGGGCAGACCGTGCTGGCGCATCACCTCGGCAAAGGAACGCTCTACAACCCTGGCACCACCGCTGGGCAGCTCGCGCAGCTCGAGTTCTTCGAGGTCATACTCGGGAATGTTTTTTTCCAGCTGGAATTTGATTTTGTTTTTGCGACGACGCATGGCCACGTAAATGCCACGCAGCAGCACGACGATGATCGCCAGAATCAAAATCAAAATGAGAAATTCCCGTAACATCATTGTTTTGCAGTTCCTTTAAGCGCACGGGCCTTACATCGCAGCCAGTTCGGCTGCTTCTTCAATATCTACCGCCACGATTCGGCTGACACCGGGTTCATGCATGGTGACACCCAGCAGCTGATTGGCGGTTTCCATGGTCAGCTTGTTGTGCGTGATAAACACGAACTGTACCGTGTCGGACATCTCTTTGACCAGCCGGCTATAGCGTCCAACGTTGGCGTCATCCAGTGGCGCGTCAACCTCGTCCAGCATACAGAATGGCGAAGGGTTCAGACGGAAGATCGAGAATACCAGCGCGATGGCCGTCATGGCCTTTTCACCACCCGACAGCAGGTGAATGGTGCTGTTACGTTTGCCCGGCGGGCGCGCCATAATGGCGACACCGGTATCCAGCAGATCGTCACCGGTCATGTCCAGGTAGGCATGGCCGCCACCAAAGACTTTGGGGAACAGCTCCTGCAGGCCGGCGTTGATCTTGTCAAAGGTCTCCTTGAACCGGGTACGCGTTTCGCGGTCAATCTTGCGGATAGCGTTTTCCAGCGTGAGCAGTGCCTTTTCCAGGTCTTCGTTCTGCGCGTCCAGGTAGACTTTACGTTCGGACTGCTGCTGGTATTCCTCAATCGCTGCCAGGTTGATGGCACCCAGCCGGCTTATACGCTGACCCAGTGACTCCAGTTCCTGCTCACAGCCACTGGCGGTCAGATCTTCGGGCAGATTGGTGAGCACGGTATCCAGGTCATAGCGCGCCTCACGCAGTTGTTCCGACAGGGCTTCACGCTTGACCAGGTCGCCTTCTGTTTTCAGGCGGTTCTCCATCAGCTTTTCACGCAAGCCTGCAGCCTGACGTTCAAAGCCGGCACGCTGCTGCTCCATGGCACGCAGCTGATGTTCGTTGTCGTCGGCTGCGGCTTTGGCAGTGTTCATCTGCTCTTCCACTTCCAGGCGTCTTTGCAGCAGCTCTTCCAGCTCGGCACGCTTGCCTTCCAGCGGCGAGTCGGACTCGGACAGCTGTCTCTCAATGGATTCAATACGTTCGCGGGAACGCTGCACCTGGGTATTCATGCGCGCCATGGTGTCTTTTAATGAGCTGATCTGTGAGTTCAGAAGCTGCGCACGCATGCTGATCTGATGATGATGATCCTTGTCGTGACGGGCTTTCTGGCGCACCTGATCCAGGGTCTGGCGCAGATCATCGCGCTGCTGCAGCAGCTGCTCGCGGCGTTCCACATCCTGCTCCATGGTATCCAGTGCGGCCTGCAGACGCTCGCGCGACTGGGTGATATTGTCCTGTTCAAACTCCAGCTGCTTTTGCAGTTCTTCCAGCTCGTGCTGGACACGCTGGCGGCGCTGGTTGGTCTGCTCTTCTTTCATGATCTTTGCACTGAGGCGCGATTTCAGGTCGCTGTATTCGCGGCTCAACTGTGCAATCTGACGCTGCACATCTTCGCGTTGCGCTTCCAGGTCGCGCAATGCATCGCGGCTCTGTTGCTGCTGCTCGACCAGATCATCGACCCGCGCCTGCAGTTCTTCCATCTGCTCGCTCAGACGGGCCATCTCACCTTTACGGGCCAAAAGACCTTCGCTGGCATCCACAGTCTTGCGCACGCGAATCCAGTTGCGACCCAGCCAGACACCGTCGCGCGTAACAATGGACTGCTCATCGCGCAGACTGGCGCGCTGCGCCATGGCCTGTTCCAGCGTGTCGGCAACCAGAATACCCGCCAGCATGGGGCCGACGTCGATCTTGCCGCTAATCTTGCTGGCAAGACTGGCGGCATCTGACGAGGACTGGGAGCCAGCTCCCTCGCCGACCAGCGTCACGCTGGGCACATCAGCCACGTCCGAGCCGATCGCCCCGCCAAGATCCTCTACGCAGACAGCCTGCAATGTGTCACCCAGCACCGCTTCAACCGCTTTTTCCCAGCCCTCGGCGACACGAACCAGCTCGCCAAGGCGCGGCCGCTGCGACAGTCCGCGCTGATCCAGCCACTTGTTCAGCTTGTCATTCTTCTGCCCCAGTGCGGCCTGCTGCAGCGCTTCCAGCGAGGCGAACTGCCCTTTGTATTTCTGCAACTCAGAGCGGGTCTGATCCAGCGACTGCGACAGCTGCTGACCACGACCACGCTCCTGTTCGATGCTGCCAGCCAGGTCGGAATTGCGCGTCTGTTCGGCATCCAGCGTGTCTTCCATCTGAGCCACCTGCATGGACAGCTCATCAATCGCATCCTGCTCGGGGTTTTCACCCAGGGTCTCGCGCTCTTCTTTTAATCGTGCACGCCGCTCTATGCCGCGCTCAACAATCTTTTCCAGCTGCTGGATACGAGACTGTTCAACTTCGGCAGTCTGACGGGGCTCTTCCGAGCGCTGACTGAAGGTGTCCCATTCGTGCTGCCAGTTCTGCATGCGCTCTTCAGCTTCTTCCAGCTGAATGGCAGATTCCTCGGCAGTGCTTTCGGCCATTTCCAGCTCGGGCTCCAGGCCGTCCAGTTCATCCTGCAGCGTGTCCATTTTCTGCACATCGACATCCATCTCTGCCTGTGATTCGGAGAAATTGCGACGATTGTCATCAAGATCAGCGCGCAGCTGTTTCATGCGTTCGATGTGATGCTCGATGGACTGCTCGATACGGGCGATATCACCACCAATGGAATAGTAGCGGCCCTGCACTTCACTGAGCTTGTCGTTCAGGTCGGTCTGGTTCAGCAACAGTTGTTCATGCTGGGCGTCCAGCGCACGCTGCTCGGCGATGACAGCCTCAATCTGCAGCTCCAGATCCTTGATGACGGACTGTTTGGACTCCACTTCCTCATTCAGGGCACGCCAGCGAATAGCATTATACTGCGCATTAAGATCACGCTCTTGAGCCTTGTATTCCTTGTATTTTTCTGCCGCCTGCGCCTGACGATGCAGATGCTGAAGCTGACGGTCCAGCTCTTCGCGGATGTCGGTCAGGCGCTCCAGGTTCTCGCGGGTTCGCTTGATGCGGTTTTCGGTATCGCGTCGGCGCTCCTTGTATTTGGAGATACCTGCTGCCTCCTCAATGAAGATACGCAGCTCTTCCGGTTTGGACTCGATCAGACGCGAAACCATGCCCTGCTCGATGATGGAGTAGCTACGCGGACCCAGACCGGTGCCAAGGAAAATATCGGTGATGTCACGACGACGACACTTGGTGCCATTTAACATATAGACGTTTTGACCGTCGCGGGTCACTTTGCGCTTGATGGAGATTTCGCTGAACTTGGCGTACTCGCCCTTGATGCGGTTGTCGCTGTTATCAAATACCAGTTCGATGCTGGCCTGGCCCACTGGTTTGCGCCCCCCCGAGCCGTTAAAGATGACGTCGGTCATGTTCTCGCCGCGCAGGTTTTTGGCGGAACTCTCGCCCATCACCCAGCGCACGGCGTCGATGATGTTGGATTTACCGCAGCCATTGGGGCCAACGACGGCACAGAGATTACTGGGAAAGTTGACCGTGGTGGGATCCACAAAAGACTTGAAACCGGCGAGCTTGATACTTTTTAAGCGCATGTTGTGAAGCTTACTCTAACGTCCTGTTGTGTATTTGTTATCAACGGGAGAGTGTAGCTTAAAAAGCCGAGCCGGAGGGATTATTTTTTTAGTGATAACTGCTAAGCTTTGGGGCTTGCAAGGACCTTCAGAACGAGACCCGGACTTATGGAACGCACCACGCTGCTGGCTACCGCACTTTCCCTTTCTACGCTTTCTCTCTCAGGACTGGCGCAGGCACAACAACCCTCCGGCTGGATTGGCAACGGCCATACCAGTGCCTACACGCTGGGCGCAGGCGAATTTGAACTGAGCGGCAGCCTGTTGCGTGTAGATGACACCATTGATTTCCTCGATTTGCGTGAGGAAGTGCTGGCCAATAACAACCGACTGACTGGCAACAGCGGCGACCTGGAAGGCTCGCGCGGCAACCTGCGCGTAGGCATCTGGCGCGGCATGGAGTTGTTCTACAACCGCCAGCAACAGGATCTGACCTTGAAAGTTGCGCCCAACTCTCGCGTGGACATCGCGGATCTGGATGAGAAGCTGCAGACTACCAGTACCTCCTGGGGCGGCAAGTTTGTGTTTTATCAGACGGCCAATCCGGTGCCGCAGCGACCCTGGACCAGCGCCGCACTGCAGGTGAAATACACGGAAAATGAAAGCGACGATTTTGGCGGCTTTCTGGAAACCCTGCGCTTTGACGCCAATATTACGATTCAACTCGATCCACCACAGCGCTTCAGCCTGGACCGCCTGAAGGATGACGGCTGGCAGGCCCAGCTGATTTTCACCCATGGTATGGGTGATCGCCTGGCGCTGAGCTACTGGGCGGGTTATGGTGAGCAGGACTCCAGCTCCGGTACCAGTACCGAGATCGAGCAGACGTCGCTGCAAAATGCATTTCTGCAGACCTTTGATGTGTCAGAGGAATTGCTGACCGCAGGTGTCAGCCTGAACTGGCAGATCACGCCCCGTCTGCCGCTTCAGATCGGCTACGAATACATCAACATCCGTAACCGGGATGCTGTGATCAACAGCAGCAGCAGTCCGCTGGTCCCGGGCTTCCTGCGCGGCAGCAATCTGAATGCCAGCGCGGACAATAATCACACACTGTATGGGTCACTGAACTTCTGGATCAGCCCGCATATCTATACCGGGATATCTGGCAAGCTGTATCGCAACCAGTACACCGGCATCATGCCGCATTTTAACAATCCGCTGAGTGGCAGTTTTTCAGACATTACCTACGGCCACCTGGAATTGACGCTTGGCGTAAAATTTGCAGCGCTACAGTAACGGGACAGCTGGTGCAGGTTTAGGCAGGCTGGAAGCGGCACGTCGGGACAAGTTTGCACCCTGGGCGTGCGCACGTGCATTTAAGTGGTGCGCAGGTTCGATTAGCCATCCGGCTAATCGAACCTGCGATCAAAAAATGGCAGACTGCCTGTAAATTTGCGCTTAGGTCGCGAGCTTAAGTCACGAAAAGTAATTAGAATTATTTCAGAATGCGCTAACATTTTGACACATATCTATGGCAGAATCTGATATGTCTAAATCTGTGCTTTCGCCGCTATCTAATCCAACATGGCAGGCTTGTGACGTAAGGCATTGAAACACTTTTAAATTCACGAAATATTTCGATTGCAATCGCATTTTGAGGGACACGCAATGAACAACAATCAACGCTTCGTGAAAAAGCGTCTCGCGCAATATGTAGCAGCCTCGCTCATCGCCGGCATGAGCACACAGGCGCTGGCTAATGACTTCACGATTAATAATGGTCAACTGACGATCAGTAACGATAACAGTTTCTCGCAAACCGTCACCGTGGGTGCCAACGGCATCGTAGGATCCGTTGACAACGTGCCTGTCAGTAACAACTTCGGCATCCCGAATTTCAGTTTTGACCTGGTCAACTCTGCGGCGACAGCAACCAACGGAACTTACACATTTGAAGTGGCCGTGGCCATCCAGTCAGACAGTGTTGCTAATCGTCGCTTTGAGGCTTACCTCGGCAACCTGTCTCTGACAGTCAACGGCAGCACAGTTACCGGCACAATTCCCAATCAGGACCTGGTGGTACTGGCCCGTGATGGCGCTGTGAACGCTACCGCGGTGATCAGCAATAACTCCGCGTCCAATGGCGCTGTAACCATCAGCGGCGGCAGCGTGACCTTCAGCGGCTCCAACCTGGTCAACCGTCTGGTTAATGCCAATGCTGCGTTCCAGACCATTCTGAATGCGTTTAACGCCGGTGGCTCTTACACCTACACTGTGGCAATTGAGCAGACCACCGGTGCCCAGGCAACCCGGTTCGGTCGAATTGTGAATGGCACATTCTCACCATTCCCTCGTGTTCAAACTGTGTGCTCGCTGGCCACCAACTCCCAGCTGAGCAACGTCTTCACGCTCAATGGAACCGTGAATAATGCGCCCTACGCGATCAGAACGCTGCTGTCGAACGCCTACGCGGTGCAAGGCAAGTTTGGCGTGCAGCAGGCAGCTTCGGCAGGCGCCCTGACGGCGTTCACTGAAGACTGTACCGAGCAGACCACCGGCGGTGGTGGCGGCAACGGTGGTGGTGGCGGTGATACTGGCGGTGGCACTGTCGTCGTTAACGAAGACGAACTGAACGAGCAGGATCAGCAGCTGGACAATCTGGACAACACGGTCGAGCAGGAGCTCTCCGGTGGTGGTACTGTGTCGGATTCGACCGTCACCCAGACAAATACAGCCACGAATACCGCGGTCACCAATATCAATAATGTGGTCAACAGCATCAATACTGGTACCACTGTCAGCACCAGCAACCTGCTGAACACCATCTCGGTAGTTGCCAAGGCAGGCAGTACCGGTGCGACAGTAGCCAACGCAACCGCCGACGCAACTGCTAAAGAACAGCTGATCACCAACTCGCGAACTGTTCTCAATGCCAGCGCGACAGCACTTACGTCGCTGGCTGCTCAGTCCCAAAGTAGTACTGCCCCAACCTTGACGGCCGCGCAGGTCACTCAGGTAAAAACGGCAACCACCAATCTGCTGTCCACTGCATCGACACTGAGCACACAATCGACCAGTCAGACGGACATTGCTGCGGCAGCCCGCGCAGCCGCCGAAGTCATTAACGCCAACCGACGCCTTAACGTGGCGGCTGACGCAGCGCTGGTGACCTCAATCTCTAACGCCAGCACGCAGATCGCGACGGCAGCCATTCGTGCCGCACTGGGCAATAGCAGCGCGAACGACGCCGAAATTACGGCTGCACTGCAGTCAAACCCGGACCTGGCTGAGCAGGTGTTGAACCTGGCACTGCCAATCCCTCCGGCCCAGGTTGAATCCCGGCAGGAAAAGCTGGACAAGGTCAACAACGCCTCTGCCACTGCCAACCTCAACGCCGCCGCACGCAGCCGTCTTGCCGACGCAACGCGGGACAACTTCGTGGTGCCCACATCAGTGGTTGTTGGTGGTGTGAACATTCTCGACAAATTGCGTAACCTGTTCAGAGGCACTGGTACGACAGGCTTCAGCCTGGCGATTACCGATGAAACCGGTCGTTTCGGCGGCATTGCTGGTACCACCCACACCACTCAGGCCGCCATCGAAGTGGATGACGTAACGGGCACTGTCAAGGTGATACTGCCCGGTGAAACCTACTCCGGTGCGATTGTGTCAGTGAAATCCGTCCCGTCGACCGTTCCCAACGGCATCCGCGTCCGTCGCAATGGCAGTACTGTCATCGTAACCGATGGTGTTGCTGTCGAATTGGCGCCCATGGCCCTGGATGTGCTGGCCTTCGGTGCAGCTGTTGAGTCATCCGGTTACGAGTTCTCAACACGTGACAATGGCTCGTTCGGTCTGAATCTCGGCGGTGGTAACAGTTTCTCCGGCACCTTTGCCTACGACAACCTGACCGGTGCAAACGTAAGCAATTGCGGCACTGTAAGCTTCACGGAGCCAACCCGCGAAGTGACCGCAGCTGACTATGCCTTCGGCATCAATTGCGCCAATGGCACCACTCAGCGCGTCCTGCCTTTCCCAAGTAACACGTCATTCTTCGACAGTGTGAGAGCAGCAGGGCTGACGGTAGCTACCAATAGAAGCTCTGGCTTTATCACCATCAACGGTGTTGGTGTATTGAAGCCCAGCTTCTTTGTAAGCCCGCGGACTGCCGCTGAAGTCACCTTCTATGATGCCAACAAGGACAGTTTCGGCCTCGCCTATCAGGCGATGGACGTCAACGCCGATGGCAAAATGGATTACAAAGTGATCTCAGCGACAGGAACGCAACTGTTCTACGGCGTTAATTAAACATCGACGCTGGAATGCGAACCCGTCAGTCGGCCCCAGGCCGTAGCTGACTGGCGGGTTCCAATTGCAACACCAGATCAGGGATAGCAACAAAAAATGACTTTGGCAGCTCTAACAAGCGTATTTCTCGTGACGGCCTTCTGCCTGGTGGTGCTCCGCCCTCTGGCAGGTCGAATTGGCCTGCTGGATATGCCGGGTGGTCGCAAAAGCCATCAGCAGCCAACACCGATGATTGGTGGCCTGGGTATTTACCTGGGCACTGTCGCCATTTGTCTCCTCTCCCCGGTAGTGATGCAAAACTATCAGATTCTTCTTGCAGTCTCGGGCTTTGTGCTAGTAGTGGGCGTTATTGACGACCTGTATGACATACGTGCATCAGTGCGCATGGCCGTGCATGCGGTCGCCGCCTGGGTCATGGCAGTCAGCGCAGGTGTGCAGATAACGTCTTTCGGCGACATACTGTTTATGGGCCCACTTGAACTGGGTCTGCTGGCCGTACCAGTCACCTTGTTCGCTACGGTTGGCGTGATTAATGCGGTGAACATGAGTGATGGCCTGGACGGTCTGTCCGGCGGACTGGTCGTTATTGCCCTGATTCTATTATCAATAGCGGCTATGGGTGCCGGTCAAAGTGCCATGCTCAGCTTCAGCCAGATTCTGATTGTTTCCGTGCTGGCTTTTCTGACCTTTAACTTCCGGCTGATCTGGAAACGCAGCGCCCTGGTTTATCTGGGTGATGCCGGCAGCACACTGCTTGGTTTTATTGTCGCCTGGCTGGTGATTGCCGCGAGTCAGGGCAGCAATGCGTTTATTGCGCCCGTTTACGCACTGTGGTTCCTGGCCATACCCCTGATTGATACAGTGAGCCTGTTGATCCGCCGCCCTCTCCAGGGCCGCTCGCCCTTCTCACCCGGTCGCGATCATTTGCACCACCGT
The DNA here is from genome assembly GCF_021729085.1 of Pseudohongiella sp. O18. Lineage (GTDB taxonomy): Bacteria > Pseudomonadota > Gammaproteobacteria > Pseudomonadales > Pseudohongiellaceae > Pseudohongiella. Next base: position 1,069,678 of record NZ_JAJSAR010000002.1, read on the forward strand.
CTGCTTAACGCTGGCCTTAGCCCCCGCAAAACCGTGCTGATCATTCATGGCACAGCGCTGGGCATGGGTGGCATCGGCCTGATCGGCCACTTCACTGGCGCGCCCGAGTCCTTGATGTTTGCGCTGTTCCTGGCCGTGTTTGCGATTTATCTGCAGCTGTCCAAACGTGTACTCAAGCTGAACACCGACGAACAACAACGGCACGTTGACACCATTTCCTGACAGAATTTGTGATCTATCTGACCCCAATGCGGTAGTTACTGCTCGTGCCGGCCAGGCAGTCTGATATTGCCTGACAGGCGTCCTGTCCTCCCTCCTTATCATCTTGTAATTAAAGAATTTTGCACACAGGTCGATTGAGATATTGTGGTGCATTTGTTACTTTAGCGCCCGAATTTTTTTCTCAATCCCGCCCGATGTAAAAGGATCCTCAATGAAGAACAACCAAAGCTTCGTGAAAAAGCGTCTTGCGCAGTATGTTGCTGCCTCCCTGATCGCCGGCGTGAGCACTCCGGCACTGGCAAACGATTTCACTATTAACAACGGGCAGCTGACTATCAGCAACGGCACGTTCTCACAGACAGTGAACGTGGGGTCCAATGGCATTCTTGAGTCGATTAACAACGTACCGGCCAGCAACAGCTTTGGTATACCGAACTTCAGCTTTGATCTGGTGAATTCGGCATCATCAGCCAGTAACGGAACCTACACCTTTAAAGTAGGCGTTGCCATTTCCAGTGACACTAACAGCAATCGCCGCTTTGAGGCTTATCTGGGCAACCTGACACTTAACGTAAACGGCAGCACTGTGACTGGTACGATTCCCGGCGGTCAGGACCTGATCGTCATCGCTCGCGACGGAGCAGTGAATGCTACGGCTGTGGTCAGCAACAACAGTTCAGCCAATGGTCCGGTCACAATCAGCGGTGGCAGTGTGACCTTTAGTGGTACCAACCTGGTGAATCGCCTGACCAGCGCCAATGCCGCCTTCCAGACCATTCTGAACGCCTTTGATGCCGGTGGTCAGTATACCTTCCGCGTTATCATTGAGCAGACCTCCGGATCGCCTTCTACTCGCTTCGGACGAGTGGTGAACAGTCAGTTCACAGCTTTCCCGCGTGTACAGACGACCTGTTCGGCAGCGCCTTCATCACAGCTGGGTGGCGACGACGGTGTGTTCAGATTGCTGGGCACTGTCAACAACCAGTCCTATGAAATTGAAAACCAGTTCTCACTGGCCTATGCGGTACAGGGTAAATTTGGTGTTGGTCAGAGCGCTTCTACGGGTGCGCTTTCAACCTTTACCGAAACCTGTGTGGTTGACACTGGCGGCAGTGGTGGCGGCGGTAGCTCGGGTGGCGGCAGCACGGGCGGTGGAGGTACGGGCGGTGGCACCAACCAGCCTGTTAACCCGGTTAATCCCGAAGATATTACCAACCTGGGCAACACGGTCACTCAGGTGACGACTACTGTCGACAATGAGATTTCAACTGGTAACGTTTCTCAGTCCACCGTGACAACCGTTACTCAGACCACAAGTAATGCGAACAACCAGGTCACAACGGTACTGAACGCATTTAACAATCCCGGCACCACGGTGAACACCGACAACGCCCTGAATGCACTGTCAACAGCGTCCAATGCCGTCAGCACTTCGGGCAAAGCGGCGGCCAATACCAATGCGGACACTACCCAGCTGGTAGCGCAGACCAAGACTCTGATCACGGGCACCACGGACGTTATGAGGCAACTTACCCTGAAAGCGGTCCAGGACGCTACTCAGTCGGTGTTAAGCTCCGTTCAGAAAACTCTGGTTGCTAATACCTTTAAGAATGTCGTTAGCGGCTCTGCCCAGATAACAACCAAACTGACCAATCCTGACGATCTATCGGATATCAACCGATCCCTGAACAACTTCAGCAAGGATCTTATTCGTCTGCAGACGCCTGTGGATAATGATACGGTGACGACGCTGTCAAACGCCTCACGAGATATCCTTAAAAAGGATTTTGAACTTAAGTTTGGCGCCATAGTCACGGATCAGAATATTGTTCAGCAGTTTAACTCTGGAAATAGTCAGGTATACAAAAGCACGCTGACCCTGGCGGGCCTGCCACAAACCAGTTTCCCTACGGACTCAGAGTCTCGCCAGAACATCCAGAATTTTGGAGGTTCTGGTTTTCAGATAACCGATGACACCGTTCGATCGATCGCTTCCCTGAAAAGTAACTCCTCAGACTTGACGCGCACCCAGCGTACACTGCCAAGTGGTCAATTCGTGACGGCATCCAATGACTTTATTGGCTTCGCGCAGATTTTCGGTACGGGTAGTTTTAACCCTGGCAATCTAAGCAGGAGTGGCGGTATCAGTGCGCTGAGCAGCAGCACGCAGACGCCGGGCGTGGACTTTGTTGAGGCAGATAACTCAGCAACGATTAAGTTTGCAACCGAGACCTATCTGGCCACAACGCTGAGTGTGAAATCGATCCCGGCCGGTGCCAACGACTCTGTGACGTTTACTGATGACGGCCGTGCACTGGTCATCCGTAGCACAGGAGCTGCCTTTGAGTTGGCGCCAGCTGCCATTAATACGGTCAGCTTTGTAGCGGGCATTGAAGCGCTGAACTTCCCATTGACGACTCGGGGCGATGATGGCACGTTCTCGCTGGAGCTGGCGGGCGGTCAACGCTTCTCCGGCACGTTTGGGTTTGAGAACCACTTTGGCATTAACCGCACCACGTGTGGCCAGGTAACATTCGCCGAGCCAACCGTAGAAGTGAATCGCCCAGAGTACGCCTTTGTGATGAACTGTGCCAATGGCGCCAGTCAGCGCATTCTTCCGTATGTTTACGAAGCGAACTTCTATAGCAGCCTGACGGCTGCCAACCTGGACGTGACAACAGACCGTAACACCGGTTTTGTCACGGTCACCGGCGTAGGTACGTTTAAGCCGAGCTTCTTCGTCAACACGTCGACAGCAGCCGAAGCGGCCTATCGCACGGCTAATCAGGACGCCAACGGCATCGCTTTCCAGGCCATGGACGTTAACGCGGATGGCAAAATGGACTACAAGGTGATCTCAGCCGCCGGAACCCAGGTGCTGTACAGCGCTAACTAATCACAATGCTGTACCGCGATTCTGTCAGGCGGCGATGACTGTTCGTCGCCTGACACGAATTCCGGCCTCCCTTACTGATCGCCTTGTATAAAAAACTTCTCATTCGGGCCGATTGTGGAAACCTGGGGCGTCTGATATTTTAATCGACGCGTTGACTACTCCAGTTTTTCTTATGACAAGGGTCTACAATGAAGAACAACAAAGGCTTTGTGAAAAAACGTCTTGCGCAGTATGTTGCAGCCTCGCTGATTGCCGGCGTGAGCGCACAGGCACTGGCGAATGATTTCAGCATCAATAATGGCCAGCTGACCATCAGCAACGGCACGTTCTCACAGACAGTCACTGTCGGGTCTAACGGCATTCTGGAGTCGGTCAACAACGTCCCGGCCAGCAACAGTTTTGGTATACCAAACTTCAGCTTTGATCTGGTCAACTCGGCGACCACACCGACCAACGGCACTTATAATTTTAAAGTGGGCGTGGCAATCTCCAGCGATACCAACAGCAACCGTCGCTTTGAAGCCTTCATCGGCAATCTGACACTGAATATCAATGGCAGCACCGTCACCGGCACGATCCCCGGCAACCAGGATCTGATTGTGATTGCCCGCGATGGCGCCGTTAATGCCACCGCTGTGATCAGCAATAACGGTGCTGCCAACGGGCCAGTCACCATCAGTGGCGGCAGCGTGACCTTCAGTGGTTCCAATCTGGTGAATCGACTGACGAGTGCTAACGCGGCGTTTCAGACCATACTGAACGCCTTCGATGCTGGCGGGCAATACACTTTCCGTGTGGTCATGGAGCAAACCTCCGGGTCGCCTTCCAACCGTTTTGGGCGCGTGGTAAACAACACCTTTACTGCCTTCCCGCGTGTGCAGACCACCTGCGAGGCCGCACCATCCTCCCAGCTCGGCGGCGACAGCGGCGTTTTCCGTCTGTTGGGCACCGTGAATAACAGCAGCTATCGCATTAACAGTCAGTTTTCACTGGCTTACGCGGTACAGGGTAAATTTGGTGTCGGACAGAGCGCCTCTACGGCTGCGCTGTCGACCTTTACCGAGACCTGCGCGGTGGAAACCGGGGGCACGGGTGGTGGTAATACCGGAGGCGGCACAGTCGTTGTTGATGAACAGACCTTGAACCAGCAGAATGAGGTGGTAGACAATCTGTCTAATGTGATTGACCAGGTCATCAACACGGGTGGCGAGGCATCACAGGATGTCGTTAATCAGGCCATACTGGCGACAAACGATGCTACGAATAATATTCTCCGCGTCGGTACCACACTGGCACAAGGTGGCGCTGTCGATACCAACAACTTGTTGAACACTGTTCTGTTAGCCTCTAAAGCAGGCAGCACGGGTGCAACCGTGGCCACTGCGACGTCCAATGCTGATGCGAAACAGGAACAGCTTGCCTCTTCCCGGTTCGTTCTTAACGCCACAGCCAACGTGCTGTCAACACTGGCCAGCCAGACGCAGAGTGGCAGCACGCCGACACTTTCTGCGACTCAGGTGACTCAGGTAAAAACGGCAACGACGAACCTGCTGTCCACAGCATCAACTCTGAGCACGCAGTCCAGTTCTACATCAGACATCCGCGCCGCCGCAGCCGCCGCAGCCCAGGCCATCAATGCCAACCGGCGCCTTAACGTAGCTGCCGATACGGCACTGGTGACCGCGGTTTCCAACGCGAGCGCGCAAATCGCGACTGCTGCAATTCGTGCCGTGGCAGGCGCCAATGTGTCAGAGGCTGAAATCACCACCCTGCTTCAGCAGAACCAGGGTCTGGCCGAGCAGGTATTAAACCTGGCCCTGCCAATTCCACCAGCCGTGGTTGAAACGTCAGCTGAACGACAGCAAAAAGTTAATAACGCCCAGGCGACTGCCAGCCTGAATGCTGTGCAGCGCGCACGACTTGCCGATGCCACCCGTGACAACTTTGTGGTGCCGACTTCGGTGGTTGTTAACGGCGTCAACATTCTCGACAGACTGCGCAATCTGTTCCGTGGCAGCGGCACTCAAGGCTTTAGCCTGGCCATTACCGACGAAACCGGTCGCTTTGGCGGTATCGCCGGCACCACCCACACCACCCAGGCAGACATTGAAGTGGATAACGTGACCGGTGCGGTGAAAGTCATCCTGCCCGGCGAAACCTATGCAGGCGCGATCGTGGCTGTTAAGTCGGTTCCTGCAACTGTGCCCAACGGTATCCGGGTGCGTCGCAACGGCAACACCGTGATTGTGACGGATGGTGTTGCGGTAGAGCTGGCGCCGATGGCAGTTGATGTGCTCTCCTTCGGTGCAGCGGCTGAAACCGCCGGCTATCAGTTCTCGGGACGAGACAATGGCTCATTTGGCCTGAATCTGGGCGCCGGCAATACCTTCTCCGGTACCTTCGCTTACGACAACCTGAGCGGAAAGACGATCACTAACTGTGGCGCAGTCAGCTTTACTGAACCGACGACTGAGGTTAACAAAGCCGAGTATGCGTTTGGTGTGAAATGCGCCAATGGCACCACTCAGCGTGTGGTACCTTATCCGGACAACACTTCGTTCATTGACAGTGTGACGGCCGCCGGCCTGAGCGTGAATGCAGACCGCAGCTCTGGCTTCATCACGGTCAGCGGCGTGGGTGTCCTGAAGCCCAGTTTCTTTGTCAGCCCGCGCACCGCTGCCGAAGTGACTTACTTTGATGCCAACAAGGACAGCTTTGGCCTGGCCTACCAGGCCATGGATGTGAATGGCGACGGTAAAATGGACTACAAAGTGATCTCAGCCACTGGAACCCAATTGTTCTATGGCGTGAACTGATGGCAGTGCTGGCTGGAGACTCTTCCGGCCAGCCCACCCCCCCCGGTCCGCCTCAGAAACAAAAAGCCCCCGACAGTTTCAGCTGACGGGGGCTTTTTTTTCAGCAGAATTTCCCAGGCATTAGATGCTGATGCTGTAACGCACGTAGAAGTCCTGCTCGGAACGTTTGCGTAGAGCCGTGCGCTGCTGAATAAGGTCTTCACGCTGACGGACACGCGCCTCAAGCAGGTGGCCCGACATGGGGCGCCAGGCATAACGCACCTCGGTCAGTGAAGCGTTGTTGCCAAAGTCGGTGGACAGCAGCCAGCCAGCATCGTTTTCACCATGCACAAAACCCAAGCTATGCCCCGGGACGATGTCCATCAGGTTGATGGAGACCTGCCAGGCAAAACCATCTGCATCGCCAGCACCCGGCAGGTTCATCACGGCATTACGTGGGGTGTCAGGCGCGTAGGCAAGCTCAACACCGCTTACCAACGTCATCTCATTGCGAATGGCAACCTGAGTGGCCAGACGACCGGTGATACCGAGGTAATCCTCTGTCAGACCCGCTGCATAGCCGTTGTAGTACAGCGATGAAGGAATGTAGGTGATGTCCACTGAGCGCTGTGCCCAGAGACCATCAGTCTCGCGGCTGTCCAGTGCCAGGTAATAGGTGGCACGGCTTTCTGACTTGTCGAAACCAAGCGGGGCACGACGCAGGTTGGTCGGTCCCTCTTCTTTGTCGTTGCGCTCGATGATGCCGGTCAGGTTCCAGCCATTAGGGCCACGCCAGGTGCTCTGGATACCGTCGGTCCAGCCCACATCCCAGCTGGTGGAGTTGGTACGGCTGAATGACTTTGCCGCCACGCCAACCAGACGGTTGTTGCTCTGGAAACGGCCGATGCGGTGATCCCAGTTGCCGTAACGGGCGCGTACGTAGAGCTCGTCCAGTGTGCTCTGGCCGGGCTGAATACTGCTGCCGCCATTCAGACCGCGGTACAGACGGAATTCGCTGTCGTTATCTTCATGGTGGACGCGAGCGGCGTATCGGCCTTTGACGCTGTAGGTGTCGTTGATGGTCCAAAGCAGACCTGCGCGGGCGCGCAGTCGCCACTGACCATCGTCACGGTTGGTACCGTTGCGTTCGTCACGGTCGAAAGCATAGTAACCAAAGCGCAGGTCACCGGAAAATTCGGTGGATTGCGCCAGCGCAGATGAACTGATGGCAGCTGCCACCGCTGCACTCAGTGCCCAACAGGTATACTTCACGTAGGATCTCCCCTTTTAAAAACTAGTAAACAATCGCGCGTCAGCACGTATGCTGATCGCGCGATTCTTGACCGAATGGCTGCGTGTCACGAATTCGTAAATTATACGTCACACGACAGTTTCGTGACGCATTATCTACAATTAGATGACACTATCATGACAAACGCCAAATACTGTCAGATCAGACACTCAAGCCCGCGGATACCACAGTAGCCAGCGGGGTTCTTGTCCAGATATTGCTGATGATATTCTTCGGCATAATAGAAATCGGCCAGTGGCTTGATTTCTGTAGTGATGGCGTCATGACCGGCAGCACTGAGACGTTGCTGAACCACATCCAGACTGGCTTTGGCAGCTTCGAGCTGTTTGTCATTGACGGTATAGATGGCTGAGCGATACTGCGTGCCACGGTCATTGCCCTGGCGCATACCTTCAGTTGGATTGTGAGAGCGCCAGAACAAAGTAAGCAGTTCTTCATAACTTACTTTGGCCGGATCAAAAAACACCCGGACCACCTCAGTATGCCCGGTCTGTCCGCTGCACACTTCTTCGTAGGTCGGGTTAGGTGTAAAGCCCCCGGCGTAACCAACAGCGGTGCTGAAAACACCCGGCTGACGCCAGAAAACCCGCTCGGCTCCCCAGAAACAGCCAAGACCGAACACGGCCTCTTCCAGTGATTCCGGCAGCGGTGGCACCATGGAATTGCCAGTAACGGTGTGACGCCCCGAAATCTCCAGTGGCTTATCGCGACCCGGCAGCGCCGCATCGGCCGTTACCATTCTGGTTTTGTCATTGAACCACATGATTACATACTCCCGGGGTGTGCACCCCTGCTATACATCTGAAGGCAGGCTGCCTAGAATACCATACTCAGGTGCCCAGCCATGAGTTGAACCGAACACAAGATCCAGTGAATGGGTCTGAAAACAGGAATCGATTACAGGACAAACAGCGAATGACCTCAGCTATGCAGAATCAATCTGCCTTGATGGCCAACTACGGACACCCCGACCTGCAGTTCAGCCGGGGTCAGGGATGCTATCTTTATACGGAAGCCGGCGATGCCTATCTGGATTTTACGGCCGGTATTGCTGTGAACTGTCTCGGGCATTGTCACCCTCACCTGGTATCCACGCTGCAAACCCAGGCCGAAACCCTGTGGCACACCTCCAACCTGTTCAGCAATATTCCCACTGAGCGGCTGGCGAAGCGCCTGGTTGAAAAAAGTTTTGCCGATCGCGTGTTTTTTGCCAACTCCGGCACCGAAGCGGTTGAGTGTGGCTTCAAGATGATGCGCCGCTTCCACTATCATCACGGTCGCAAGGAGCGCGTGCGCATCATTACCCTGGCGCAGTCCTTCCATGGCCGTACACTGGCCCCGGTGGCCGCCTGCCGCAATCCGCTGCACACCGAGGGTTTCCTGGTTGGTGACGGTGGTTTTGACCAGGTGCCGTTTGGTGACCTGGAGGCCCTGCGTCAGGCCGTAACGGAACAGACCGCTGGCGTGATTCTGGAGCCGGTGCAGGGTGAAGGCGGCATTCGCCCCGTCACTGCCGAGTACCTGAAGGCGGTCCGGGCCCTGTGTGACGAACATGGCATTCTGCTGATGTTTGATGAAGTCCAGTCTGGCATGGGCCGCACCGGTTACCTGTTTGCACACGAGGCGCTGGGCGTGACGCCTGACGTGCTGGCGTCCGCCAAGGGGCTGGGTGGCGGATTCCCGATTGGCGCCTGCCTGTCGACCGAGCGGGTAGCTGAGGTCATGACGGCAGGTACCCATGGCAGCACCTTCGGCGGTAACCCGCTGGCAACATCCGTCGGTAATGCAGTCATGGATGTGCTGACCGACCCGGGTTTTCTGGAGACGGTCACCGAACGATCCACCCAGCTGCGCGCCGGGCTGGATAAGCTGATTAAACGTTATCCCAAAGTGCTGGCCGAACACACCGGCCTGGGCCTGATGGTGGGCCTGCGCTGCGTGGCCAGCAACGCCGACCTGATCAAGGCCATGCAGAAAAATCACCTGCTGGCGGTGAAAGCCGGGGGCAACTCCATACGTCTGTTGCCACCTCTGGTGGTCAGCCCTCGGGAAATCGATGAGGCCTTGAATTCACTCGAGAAAGCCTGCGCCAGCCTGCCCGTCTAAATATCGAACGTACGCTTGGCATATCAATATTTCCCTGCTAGATTAGCGGCCTTGTCACAAACTGTGACAAGGCCCATCTGTCTGTTACATGAAATGTGGTCGACAGTGCAGGTATAAACCAACAACATAAAAATAAGACCTGATGACCCCTGCCCTGCAACCGCAGCATACTCTGCTTTCTCTTTGCACCGACCTGTACTGGTGCCAGGGCGCCGATGGCCGTTGCCATCAGGTGGCCAGTTTCTCAACCAGCACAGACGCTGTGGCCAGACAGTTGCGACAGCACAGCTTTGACCAGCTGATCGCCCTTGAAGACCGGGAAGCCTGGCTCCATCAGCTGCATGGCGGGAATACCTTCAGGCGCTGGCAATGCCGCGTCAATACAGCAGAGGGCCACCGCTATCTGCAGATCGCCGCCACGCCGGTGATGGATCAGCGTGGCAAGTTCAGCCACTACGAATGCATGGCCGTCGACATCACCAGCGTACGCAGCCACGATGCCGACCTGGAACGCTTTCGCGCCGCCATGGACATGTCGCTTGACATGATTTTTCTGGTCGATCGCGAAACACTCACCTTTATTGATGCGAACGACACTGCCTGCCTGAGCCTGGAAGTCAGCCGTGAGGAGCTTATCTCTCAAAGCCCTGGCAAAGTGATGGGCTTCTCTGATGCCGAGCTGAATGAACGTTATGACCGACTGATCAAACAGGGTGTCAGCAGCCGAATCGAACGTCGCCTGCGGCGCTCTGACAACAGCGAAACCATTATCGAGATATACAGCCGTGCCACGGAGATTCAGGGACGCTGGGTGATCATTGGTGTGGGCCGTGACATCACTGCCCGCAAGCAGGCAGAAAATCGTGCACTGAGACTGCAGCGTATTTTCTCGGCGCTGAGCCTGACCAACGAGGCCATACTGCGCGCGGAAAGTCGCCAGGACCTGTTTGAGGATGTCTGTGCAGCCGCCGTGTCATCCGGCCTGTTCACGACAACATCAATACTGGCTCCCCTGAAAAGCGGTCGCTTCAAGGCCATTGCCAATGCCGGCAACTATACCCGCCAGCCCGAAAAGGTACTGGTCACCACGACGCCCGACATACCGGAGGGTCGCGGCCTGACCAGTGAGGCTTTTCGGAGCGGAAAGGCGCAAAGCAGCAACGATTTCAAAACTGATCCGCGCACCAGTCCATGGCATGACCTGGCTCGGCAGTTCGACATCGGCAGTGCCGCCGCCTACCCACTGTTCGAGCGCAAGCAGTGCATCGCAGTGATGCTGTTCTACGCCGGGCCAGTTGACACTTTTGACGCGCAGAATCAGTCCATTCTGCAGAGTATGGCCGACAATATTTCCTTTGCCCTGGACAGTTTTGCCGCCGACGAAGAACAACAGCGGGCAGCGGAAGCCATCCGGCGCAATGAACAACGCTTTCGCAGCCTGACCAGCCTGACCTCCGATTTCTACTGGGAGATGGATGCCAGCCTGCACTTTATCCAGTACGAGGGACGCATTATTGGTGAGAGCAACCAGAAGGCCGTCCGTACGCTGATTGGGCGCCATCTGTGGAATATGCCGGGTGTACGCGCTGACACCATGAACTGGCGCAAGTTTCGCCGATTGTTACGCCAGGAAAAAGCCTTCCGCGACTTTGAATTTTCGTTCACCAACGCAGAGGGTGTGATTTATCACCTGTCGCTGGCAGGCGAACCCATTTTTGATGATCAGCACAGGTTCTCCGGGTATCGCGGCATCTCGCGGGACATCTCCGACAAGAAGCGCGCTGACAACCGCATTCGTCATCTGGCCACTCACGACACCCTGACAGGCTTGCCCAATCGCGTGATGTTCACCGAGCTGCTGCGCAACGCAACCCGCACTGCCAGCCGCTATAAAGATAATGCCTTTGCTGTCCTGTTTATCGATCTTGATCGCTTCAAGACAGTCAATGACACCTACGGGCATCACGCCGGCGACCGGCTACTGGTGGAAGTTGCCAAGCGACTTCGACAGCCACTGCGCAGCAGCGACATAGTAGCCCGACTGGGCGGCGACGAATTTGTGGTCCTGCTGCACAAGGTCAGTGCTCGCGGACTGGCGCTGACCACTGCCAACCATATTCTTGAGACCTTCTCACAGCCCGTGAAAGTGGATGACCGCGAATTCATGGTCGGCTGCAGCATTGGTGTCAGCCTGTTTGGCATTGATGCGTTTAATGAAGAAGAACTGATGAATCACGCAGACACGGCCATGTATGCCGCCAAAGAAGATGGCCGCAACAACGTGCACTGCTACTCCGCCAAGCTGCATCAGCACACCCAGCGCCGAGCCGGGCTGTCACTGCAATTGCGCCAGGCGCTGCAGCACGATCAGCTGAGTCTGAACTACCAGGCAAAACTGGACATGAACACTGGTCAGGCGGTCGGTGTAGAAGCACTGCTGCGCTGGCATCACCCGGAGCTGGGCGATGTGTCTCCCAGCCAGTTCATCCCGATTGCCGAAGATAACGGACTGATCATTCCCATCGGTGAATGGGCTATCACGCAGGCCATAAAACAGCTTCACGAATGGGACGCACTGAATCTGCCGCCGCTGAATCTGGCGGTCAATCTGTCGGCCAGACAATTTAATTACCCGGAGCTTGGCAAGTTCATCATCAACGCTTTAAGCGCCGCCAGCATTGACCCACAGCGCCTGGAGCTTGAGATCACCGAAAGCCTGATGATACAGAATCCGGAGCATGCCATTGCTGTGATCAAGGCGATCAAAGCTACCGGCGTGCGTTTCGCGCTGGATGATTTTGGAACTGGCTATTCATCGCTGGGCCAGTTGCGCCACTACCCTATCGACACCCTCAAGATCGATCGCGCCTTTGTCCGCGACCTGGCCAACAGCCGGGAAGACCAGGCGATCAGCAAGGCCATCATCTCCATGGGCAAGACACTGGGGATGGCAGTCGTTGCCGAAGGTGTGGAAACACCGGATCAGTTGGCATTGCTAAGCCGGTACCAGTGCGATCAGATTCAGGGCTTCTTCTATCATCGACCAGTGCCGTCTGATGAGTTTGTAAGCTGGTACCTAAAACAAACACAAAATTTGTAGGGATATTATTCAAGTTTTGCAGGCCAATGCCGCTAGCTATTTTGACAATCCCTGTCATAGAGCGAGACACGCAAAATGGCCGAACGCAAGTTATTCTCCACTAACGAAAAGCTGGTTTCCACCACTGACCTGAACAGCTATATTCGTTACGCAAACCCAGAATTCATTAAAATATCAGGCTATTCCGAGAAGGAGCTGATCGGCTCCCCGCACAACATCGTGCGCCATCCGGATATGCCCAAAGAAGCATTTAAATCGCTATGGGGAACTGTTCAGCGCGGCAAACCATGGATGGGTATGGTCAAAAACGCCTGCAAGAACGGTGACTATTACTGGGTGGATGCTTACGTCACACCAGTTTTTGAAAATGGCAAGGTGACCGGCTACCAGTCAGTCCGTTCAGTGCCAGACGAGAAGCACGTAAAAGCTGCCAGCAGCCTCTACGCCCGCCTGCGCAGTGGTGCGTCCGTTCGCCTGAATGCCGTGATTGGGTGGCGTCAAAGCATACTCGCAGCTCAGGTTCTCAGTCTGCTGGTCGTGATTGCTGGATTGACGTTCCCAGCGCTGGGTGGCGTATTGGGCTGGACTCTGGCAGCCCTTGGCGCTGTAGGCGGTGTCGCAGCCGGCGCAGTCCTGCTTGCTCAGATGAACCCGCTGATCGACGCTGCCGAAAAAATCGCCAGCGACAGACTTTCGCGGGCCGTGTACACCAGCCACAAGAATGAGCTTGGCACCGTAGAACTGGCCATGAAAAAGCTTAGCTCAGAAGTCACTACCATTCTGAAACGTGTCGACGAGTCGGCCGCCAGCCTCGACCGCCTGGCAAACCAGGCGAACAAGGCAGTTGCTACGACCAACCAGGCCATTGCACAGCAGCAGGCAGAAATCGACTCTGTGTCGTCAGCTGTGACAGAGATGTCCAGCGCTATTCATGAAGTGGCCAGCAACACCTCCAACACCTCCACTGCGGCCGAACAGGCAGACCACAGTGTGGGAGAAGGTCGCCACTCGATTGACGAGAGTCTGTCAGCTACGACTCAACTGGCCGCGAATATCGACGATATTACCCGCATGATCCAGGACCTGGGTAATGATAGCAACGCGATTGGCTCTGTCATCGAGGTGATTAACGGTATCGCTGAGCAGACCAACCTGCTGGCTCTGAACGCGGCGATTGAGGCTGCTCGCGCCGGTGAACAGGGCCGGGGCTTCGCAGTGGTAGCCGATGAGGTGCGCACTCTGGCACAGCGCACCCAGAATTCCACCGTACAGATCAAGGACATCATTAACCGCATCCAGGGCAGCACGCAAAGCTGCGTGGACTCGATTGCCAGCGCGCAGGAAAAGGCCAAGCACTGCGTCAAGTACAACCAGGACGCCGGCAATGCCTACAGTGCCATCAGCCAGGCAGTCTCGGATATCCGCAACATGACCTTCCAGGTGGCAACAGCTGTGGAAGAGCAGAGTGCGGTGGCTGAAGAGGTAAACCGCAATATCGTTAATATTCAGACGCAGTCGGAGCGCACCAGCGAGGCCTCGCGTTCGACTGCGGACTCCAGCAAGCGTCTGGCGCAGGATATTTCTGCCATGCATGAGCTTGTTCGTCAGTTTTCATCGCGTTGATCGCTCCTCAAGCCGGTCGGCAGGCAATGTAGTATCGTCTGTCTTCCGGCTTCTTTTTGCCCGCTCTGCCAACTGAAACCTCAGCGCTTACGGCTCCGAAAGCAGTGCTTCGTATTAAGCTACGGTCCAGGCAGCGGGTTGCAGATTGCTCCCGGATCGCATCCTTTCACCGGTTACCCGGCGGTGCGGAACTCGACGTCGCGGCGTTGCCGCTCCGGACTCAGACAGTCCTACCGCTGATCGGGTGACCGGCAAAAGGATAAACGCGCCCTGATTGGGCGCAATTCTGCAATCCGCTACCCTCCCCTTGTGCCAAAGTCTAATAAGACACAACTTTCTGGGTTGATGGAAACCCACACTATCCTTAAGGTCCGTCCGGGCAATCACTAGTTGAACTCCGAACTGAGCCTTGTGGGGGATTGGCACTGCGGTCAGATCGAGGTCTCGGGGATAGGGTGGCAAGGAGCGAGGAAAACCTGACGAGGACTGCCACCCTAGTTCCGAGGCCGGAAGCGATGAACTCAGTCCCGAGCCCGCGTAGCGCGCGAGGTCGAGTTCCGCCCCGCCGGGTGACAGGCGAAAGGATGCGATCCGGGCGATGACCAATACCCGCCTTCCGGACCGATCTGCAATAGGAAGCGATCCCGCTGGGCGTTCAGCAGCCTTGTGTGAATCCATTCAGTTTTGGTTTAGAATCGGGACAAGCCCGAACTAAAATTAGAATGAGAGCGCACCCATGCACTACCCCCAACTTAGCTTCGACTTCGACGAAAGCCTGCGCATGCTGCAGGAACAGGTGCAGCAGTTTGCGGCACGTGAGATTGCACCTATGGCGGCCGAGATTGATCGCAGCAATCAGTTCCCTGCCGAGCTCTGGCGCAAAATGGGTGACCTGGGTTTGCTGGGCATCACCGTGTCTGATGAATATGGCGGCGCTGATATGGGTTATCTGGCGCACGTGGTGGTGCAGGAGGAAATCAGCCGCGCGTCTGCGAGCGTCGGCCTCAGCTACGGCGCGCACTCGAATCTTTGTGTCAATCAGATCTATCGTAATGGCACCGACGAACAACGGGCGCAATATCTGCCGAAACTGATCAGCGGCGAACACGTGGGCGCTTTGGCCATGAGTGAGCACAATGCCGGATCCGACGTGGTCAGCATGCAGCTGTCCGCCAAACGCGACGGCGATCACTTTGTACTGAATGGCAGCAAAATGTGGATTACCAACGGTCCGGATGCAAACGTCTATGTCATCTACGCCAAAACTGACGCCAGCGCCGGGCCGCACGGCATCACTGCATTTATAGTCGAACGCGACGCGCCAGGATTCTCCCGTTCCCCCAAACTCGACAAACTGGGCATGCGCGGATCCAACACCTGCGAGCTGGTGTTTGCCGACTGCCGGGTACCCGCGACCAATATTCTGGGCGGTGAAAACCGGGGCGCGCAGGTGCTGATGAGCGGCCTGGATTACGAACGAGTGGTGCTGTCTGGCGGCCCGCTGGGCATCATGCAGGCCTGCCTGGATGTCGTCGTCCCTTACGTGCATGACCGCAAACAGTTCGGTCAGGCGATCGGTGAGTTCCAGTTCATACAGGGCAAGGTCGCCGACATGTATACTGCGCTGAACGCCTCGCGCGCCTATGTGTACGCTGTGGCACGCGCCTGCGACCGCGGTGAAACCACCCGCAAAGACGCCGCCGGCGCCATCCTTTTTAGCGCCGAATACGCCACTAAACTTTCGCTCGATGCCATCCAGATCCTCGGTGGCAACGGCTACATCAACGACTACCCCACCGGCCGCCTGCTCCGCGACGCCAAGCTCTACGAAATCGGCGCCGGCACCCAGGAGATCCGACGCATGCTGATCGGACGGGAGCTCTTCCGTGAAACCGCTTGACCTCAAACAGCCTGCATACAGATGCAGCACCACAGTTCATCGAGGTGTTGGGAACAATGTGGCAAGGAGCGAGGAAAACCTGACGAGGACTGCCACATTGGTTCCAGCACCGGATGCGTTGAACTACGTATCGAGGCAAGAGGAGTGCAGACAGCGTGAATAAGTTGCAGAGCAAGATCAGCCCGCAATCTGAGGAGTACAAACGCAACCACGCCCACCACACCGCGCTGCGCGACGAACTGCAAGCGCTGACAGCCACGCTGGCTCTGGGTGGCGACGAGAAAGCACGGGAGCGCCATGTGTCTCGCGGCAAGTTGCTGCCACGCGAACGCGTTGAAGCGCTGCTGGATACCGGCTCTCCGTTCCTGGAGCTGTCGCAGCTGGCCGCCTACCAGGTTTACGAAGACAATATACCCGGCGCCGGCATGATCAGCGGTATCGGCATGGTCTCGGGGCAGGCGTGCATGATCGTGGCCAATGACGCTACGGTAAAAGGGGGCACGTATTATCCATTGACGGTGAAGAAACATCTGCGTGCGCAGCAGATCGCCATGGAGAACCACCTGCCCTGCATTTATCTGGTGGACTCCGGTGGTGCCAACCTGCCGCATCAGGCAGAAGTGTTTCCGGACCGGGATCATTTTGGTCGTATTTTTTACAATCAGTCGCGCATGTCCGCTGCTGGTATCGCCCAGATAGCTGCGGTGATGGGCTCCTGCACAGCGGGTGGCGCCTATGTACCGGCGATGGCCGATGAATCGATCATCGTACGCGACCAGGGCACCATCTTTCTGGGCGGTCCGCCGCTGGTAAAAGCCGCCACTGGCGAGGAAGTCACTGCTGAGGAACTGGGTGGCGGCCGTGTTCACGCGGAAATTTCCGGCGTTGCCGATCACCTGGCGGATAATGACGTGCACGCACTGGCACTGGTGCGCCGCAGTATCGCCAGGCTGGGTCGCCGCTCACCTGCCATTGATGTGTCAGCAGCTGCACCCGCTTATGATCCGGACGAAATCTACGGCATCGTGTCGGCGGATGTTCGCAGCCCCTATGATGTGCGTGAAGTCATCGCGCGTATCGTGGATGGTTCCTATTTCGATGAGTTCAAACCGCTGTACGGCGCCACGCTGGTCTGTGGCTTTGCAGAAATCTTCGGTCAAACCGTCGGCATTCTGGCTAACAACGGTATTCTGTTTTCTGAAAGTGCCCTGAAGGGTACTCACTTTATTCAGCTTTGTTGCCAGCGCAATATTCCGCTGGTGTTCCTGCAGAACATCACCGGTTTTATGGTCGGTCGCAAGTACGAGCATGAAGGCATCGCCAAGAACGGTGCCAAGCTGGTCAACGCGGTGTCCACCGCCGGCGTACCAAAGATTACCACGCTGATTGGCGGAAGTTTTGGGGCCGGCAACTACGGTATGGCGGGACGCGCCTTTGATCCGCGCTTCCTTTGGAGTTGGCCCAATGCCCGAATTTCGGTAATGGGCGGCGCGCAGGCAGCAGGCGTGCTCGGGCAACTGCGTGGCGACATGCTTAAGGCAAAGGGACAGGCCTGGACCGCGGACGAGGAGCAGGCCTACAAGGCGCCAATAGAGGCAAAATACGAACGTGAGGGGCACCCCTACTACGCCAGCGCCCGAATCTGGGACGACGGCATTGTGGTACCGGCTGACACGCGTCAGATTCTGGGACTCTCTCTGTTTGCGTCGCGTCACGCGCCACAGAACAAAACTGACTTTGGCATTTTCCGTATGTAACAGAGCTGCATTCGGATAGCGGATCAGAACAGGCTAAACACTATGACTACAGCAAAGAAGAACACGGACAAGGTATCGCTGACAGAGGGTGCTGACACCGACATTCTGGAAATTGTGCGCCCTGCCCCCGGCATTACAGAAATGTGGCTGAACCGGCCAGATAAACATAACGCATTTAATCCCGAACTGATCGCGCGCATCCATCAGACCATCACACGACTGGCCGCTGATGCGGACACGCGTGTATTGATCATCGCTGGCCGTGGCAAGAGTTTTTGTTCTGGCGCTGACCTGAAGTACATGAAGTCCATGGTGAACTACAGCCATGCAGAGAATGTGGCCGATGCGGCCCGGCTTGCGGCCATGTTGCGGGCGCTGCATGACTTCCCGAAACCGATCATTGCTGCGGTGCATGGCAACGTATTCGCCGGCGCCACCGGCATGATCTGCTGTTCGGACCTGGTAGTGGCGGCCGAGAATACCCGCTTCAGCATCAGTGAGGTCAAACTCGGACTGGTACCTGCGGTGATCAGTCCTTTTGTAATCAGTCGGATGGGGCCGCACCTGGCGCGTCGTTATTTCCTGACTGCAGAGGTGTTTGATACAGAAGCAGCATCTGCGGTGCATTTGATCCACGAAACCGTGGCGGCTGTTTCCCTGATGACACGCGCGCACGAGTTGGCAGCTCAACTGCTGCGCAATGCACCTGGCGCGATGGCCGACACCAAAAACCTGATCCGTTATCTGGTGCCGGTACCCAAAGATGCGGCAGTGACTGAGTACACCTGCGAGCTGATCGCACGGGTACGCGCTGCTGAAGAGGCACAGGGTGGTCTGCAGGCATTCTTCGACAAGGCTGACGCGCCCTGGATTGCAAGCAGCCAGAAACAGCCCACAGGCAAGGGTGGGAATTGACCATGATCAAATCCCTGCTGATTGCGAACCGCGGCGAAATAGCATGCCGCATCATTCGTACCGCCCGCCGGCTGAACATTCGCACCATCGCCATTTATTCGGCGGCCGATCGTCAGGCACTGCATGTGCAGTTGGCCGACAAAGCAGTGCCACTTTATTCGGTCGGCAAGGAGGCATTTAGCGCCACTGACACCTATCTTAATCAGGCGCTGATACTCGAAATCGCCAAAGCGCAGGGCGCCGAGGCGATACACCCAGGCTACGGTTTTCTGTCGGAGAACGCCGGGTTTGCGCGTAAAGTCAGCGAGGCCGGATTGATCTTTGTGGGTCCTTCGGCTGATGCGATTGCCGCCATGGGATCGAAGTCGCAGGCCAAACACTTGATGTCAGAGGCAGGTGTCCCACTCCTGCCGGGCTATCATGAATCTGATCAGAGCACTGCTACTCTCCAGAAGCAGGCGGATGAAATTGCCTACCCGGTGCTGATCAAGGCCAGTGCCGGTGGTGGTGGTCGTGGCATGCGTGTGGTTCAGTCCAGCAGTGAGTTTGCCGAAGCACTGGCCAGCGTCAAGCGCGAAGCCAAAGCGGCTTTCTCTGATGATCAGGTA
Source organism: Pseudohongiella sp. O18 (assembly GCF_021729085.1). GTDB lineage: Bacteria > Pseudomonadota > Gammaproteobacteria > Pseudomonadales > Pseudohongiellaceae > Pseudohongiella. The sequence continues at coordinate 1,088,912 of NZ_JAJSAR010000002.1, forward strand.
TTGCTGGAGAAATATCTTCCCAATGCCCGGCATGTGGAAATTCAGGTTTTTGCCGACTCGCAGGGCAACTGTATTCACCTGCATGAACGTGACTGTTCCATCCAGCGGCGCCACCAGAAACTGATTGAGGAAGCACCGGCACCAGGACTGACAGAAGCAACACGTCAGGCCATGGGCGAGGCCGCGGTTAACGCGGCAAAGGCCATTAACTACAGCGGCGCCGGCACGGTTGAGTTTCTTTATCAGGATGGCGAGTTTTACTTTCTGGAGATGAATACCCGACTACAGGTCGAACACCCGGTCACCGAGTTCATCACCGGTCTGGATCTGGTTGAATGGCAACTGCGGGTGGCCAGTGGCGAAGCCCTGCCTGTGAAGCAGGACGAGATCAAACGCCAGGGCTGGGCCATGGAAGCCCGCATCAATGCCGAGACAGGCGCTCCGGATTTTCTGCCATCAACAGGCGCCATCACGCACCTGGCCTGGCCGCAGGACGAGCAGGTTCGCGTCGACGCGGGTTTTCGCAGCGGCGATCGTATCAGCGTCTATTACGACAGCCTGTTGGGCAAAATCATTTGCCATGGCAGCTGTCGTGAAGAAGCAGCGGCGCGTCTGTCCGCAGCACTGGCGCAACTGACCATTGTGGGCATCGACCATAATGCCAGTTATCTGGGTGCCATCGTTGATACGGCTGCCTTTCGCCGTGGTGAAGTCACGACGGCGTTTTTGCAGAAACACCATGAGGCCATTGCGGCGTCACTGGCAACACGCGCGATGTCACAGCCACAAACTAACAATGCCGCATCAGGCACTGCCAGTCTGGCATCACATGCGGGACACCACGCCGGTGACTGGGGCGCACTGAACGCCTGGCGCACGCAGCAGTCAGAAGCTTCGCGCCGTTACCATCTGGATGCACTTTATCTGTCACCGCGTTTTGCTGGTGGCACCCCCTCACCGGCCACTTTGCCAGAGGCCCTGTCCGGTGCCGGCCACGCAGGCGAGGCTCAGCGGCACATCAAGGCACCCCTGCCCGGCCGCGTGATTGCCTTGCAGGTTAAAGCGGGTGACAAAGTGGAAGCCGGCTCCGCACTGCTGGTGATGGAAGCCATGAAGATGGAACATACGCTCCGCGCCTCTCACGATGGCGTGATTGCCGAGCTGCACTGCAATGAGGGTGACATGGTACAGCCTGACCAGTTACTGATGGAGCTGGACGCATGATTACACTGTATGAGATGGGAGCACGCGACGGGCTGCAGAACGAACCGGTCATGGTGCCAGCCGCCGTCAAGGCCGAGTTGATTGATCGACTGGCGCAGAGCGGTCTGCAGCATATTGAGGCGGGCAGTTTTGTATCACCGCGCTGGATACCGCAGATGGCTGACTCGGAGGCCGTGTTTGGTCTGATCAAGCGGCAGGACGGAGTGACCTATTCTGCGCTGACCCCTAACATGCAGGGTTTTGAGCGGGCCGTGGCAGCGGGCGCTGATGAAGTTGCAGTGTTTGCCGCTGCATCAGAGGCGTTCAGTCAGAAGAATATCAATTGCAGCATCCGCGAGAGCATTCAGCGTTTTACCCAGGTCTGCGAAGCGGCCCGCGACAAAAACATTCCGGTACGTGGTTATGTGTCCACTGTCATGGGTTGTCCCTACCAGGGCAAAGTACCTGAGGCTGATGTGGTCATGGCCATCGAAGAACTGCTGGCACTGGGCTGTTATCAGGTCTCACTGGGCGACACGATTGGTGTCGGTACACCCAGACAGGTCAGGCAGGTTCTCAAGACCTGCCTGTCGGTTGCATCCCCGGCGCAGTTGGCCATGCATTTCCACGACACCTACGGCCAGGCGCTGGCAAATCTGCTCAGCGGGCTGGAACTGGATATCACCACCATTGACGCCTCAGTGGCGGGTCTTGGTGGCTGCCCCTACGCCAAAGGTGCCAGTGGTAACGTAGCCACAGAAGATGTGATTTACATGCTGCACGGCATGGGCATGGACACCGGTGTAGACCTCCAGCAACTGGTCGCCGTCAGTCACTGGATCTGCGGGCAGCTGGAATGTCAGAACCGCTCCAAAGTTGCGCAGGCAATGGAAGCATAGTCATGAGCACTGACATCGATTTCCGGCAGCTTCTTAAACAACTTCACAATACGCCATCACACAGCCCGGAACCGGACAGCGACCACAACAGGCAGCTCGCTGCGTTTACTCCGCCCGTCCCCTTCAGCACGCTGCACCAGCACAGTATCACTCAACGCGAGGCCTTCTGGCGCGCCTGCCTCGCCACCACTGGCATCATCACCCACACGCTGGGCGATGTGACGCTGGAGCGTGGCGAGCACATCTGGCAGGATCGCTGGTTCCCAGGCACTCAGCTCAACTTCGCCGAAAATCTGTTGCGCTACCGCGATGATCAGGCAGCGCTGATATTTGCCGATGAGCGCGGCAATCGGCAGACACTGAGCTACGCGCAACTCGCAGAACAGGTGACACACGTCGCCGCCTGGCTTCGGGATCAGGGTGTGCAGGCCGGTGACCGGGTTGCAGGTTTTGCCGCGAATCGTATAGAGACCGTGGTGGCGATGCTGGCTGCCACTTCCCTGGGCGCGATATGGAGTTCATGCTCTCCGGATTTTGGTGTTAATGGTGTGCTGGATCGTTTTTCGCAGATCGAGCCCGTGGCACTGTTTGCTGTTAACAGCCATGTTTACGCCGGCAAGCAGCACAGTCACCACCACACCCTGGACAGACTGACTACCGCTCTGCCCTCACTGAAAGCCTTGATCGTATTGCCAGAGCTCTACGATGCCAGTGAGCAACCCCAAGGTTCAGACAATTGCAAAGTCCACGACTGGCAGAGCTGCGTGGAATTCAGCTCAGGCAGTAGCTCGAACAGCCGGGCGACAGAGGTCGAAGCATTAAGCTTTTACCCCGCCGACTTTGATCATCCGCTTTTTATCATGTACTCATCGGGCACCACGGGTGTGCCTAAATGCATCGTTCATGGGACAGGCGGCACGCTTTTGCAACTGCGCAAGGAACACCACCTGCACCTGCAGCTGACTCGCGACGACACCCTGTTTTTCTTCACCACCTGTGGCTGGATGATGTGGAACTGGCTGGTGACAGGACTTGCATCCGGCGCGACGCTGGTGCTGTTTGATGGTTCGCCGTTTCACCCGCGACCGGACATACTGTTTGATCTGTGCGACGAGCTCGACATCACCTTGCTGGGCGTCTCTGCAAGGTATCTGGCTGCCGCCGAGAAAGCCGGTGTCAAACCACTGACAACACATCGCCTGAGCGCACTGCGCGCACTGATGTCGACCGGCTCGCCACTGAGCGAAGAAGGCTTTGACTACGTCTGGCGCGACATCAAACCCGGCATCCATCTGCAATCAATGTCAGGTGGCACCGATATCATTTCATGCTTCGTACTGGGCAACCCCTGGCAGCCAGTGCACCGCGGAGAGATTCAGGGTGCGGGTCTTGGCATGGACGTGGCCGTCTATAACGAGGCGGGCCAGCCTGTTGTTGGCGCAAAAGGTGAACTGGTGTGCCGACAGTCCTTTCCCAGCATGCCGGTCGGCTTCTGGAATGACACAGAGGATCAGCAGAAATACCGCGCCGCCTACTTTGAAGGTTTTGACAATGTCTGGACTCATGGCGATTACGCAGAACAGACAGCCAATGGCGGCTGGATCATCTACGGCCGATCGGACACAGTGCTGAACCCGGGCGGCGTGAGGATTGGCACGGTCGAGATTTACCGTCAGGTGGAGCAGGTGGATGAAGTACTGGAATGCGTTGCGGTCGGTCAGGAATGGGATGGTGACATCCGTATCGTGCTGTTTGTGCGCCTGCGGGACGAAGCCACGCTGGACGAAGCTCTGCAGGCCCGCATCCGCCAGATCATCCGACACGGTGCCTCACCCAGGCACGTGCCGGCGCTGATGGAGCAGGTGCACGACATCCCGCGCACGCTGAACGGCAAGATCGCTGAGACGGCAGTCCGCGAAGCGATCCACGGCCGACCTGTCAAAAACCAGGACTCTCTCGCAAATCCGCAATCCCTGCGCGAGTACGAATCCTTCGCCGAACGCCACCGCTGATGATTCCGTTCTGGATCGGTCCGGGAGGTGGGTGTTATTTGGCGCCCGGATCGCATCCTTTCACCGGACACCCGGCGGGGCGGAACTCGACTTCGCGGCTTCGCCGCTCAGGACTCAGACAGTCCTCCCGCTGATCGGGTGTCCGGTAAAAGGATAAACGCGCCCTGATTGGGCGACAAGTAACACCCGCCTCCCTCCCCTTGTGCCAACGTCGAACACCTTCCCTTTCGGGAAGCGACAAAATGCTTAATCGACGCCTTGAAGACAGTTTGGCGACAAGCGACAAAAACCTGATATGAACTGCCCCGATCGACTGGTAATGCGGCTTCAGAAAAACCGTGAACAACAGATTTTTGGTATTCGCAACAAATCAGAAAATTCTAGCCAGAGTCGCCTCTGTAGCGATTTCATTCATTGAAATGCTACCTGCTACCAAGCACTGAGATTAGCGCCTTCGATTCCTTATCTAGTGTAACTTGCGCGGCAAAATCTGCGCCGGTAAACCCCTCGGGGACAAATGCCTCTACAGTTACAAAAACGGTTGAGCCGACTTCTTCAACCAAAACTTTTGTTCCATCACTGATCGCGACAGCATCGGGGGAGAGATGAGTAAACGCTTCCCTGGCAAAGCTAGCTGCTCTTGCAAATGTGGCTTATCAGCGTTATCCGGATAAAGCAGCTGCGGGATGTAGGACTTAACCACAATCTGTGAGTCCTTCATGGCAGTATCAAGGGCAATTTTTCGCTCGATGGCATTCTGTTGTTCTTCGGCGCTCATTGGCGCGGAAAACCTTACACCGTTGATGATCTGACTTTCCTGGCCTGCAACAACGGCAGAGGTGATCGACAGGAACATGAGAGGGAAAAGCGCTTTGTTGATCAATATAACCTCGATCTTTCAGGCTGCTATCTTTAAGCCATCGACTGATCCCGTTTCAATTGGATGACAGTTATTGTATTAACTTGATAATACCAGATTACGATTCGCGCTCGACGCTGGCACAAGGGCCGGGAGGTGGGTGTCAGAATCTCGCCCAATCAGGGCGCGTTTATCCTTTTGCCTGTCACCCGAAAAGCGGGCGGGACTGTCCGAGTCCCGAGCGGCATTGCCGCGAGGTCGAGTTCCCCCCCGCCGGGTGACAGGTGAAAGGATGCGATCCGGGCGTGATCTGACACCCACCTTCCGGCCCGCTTTTGAAAGAGTTGCGAATTTCGGTGTCGGATGCGATTACATCAATCGAACGTGATTTCCGCAAACGAGTGAACCAACCGGTGCTTCGAGTCCACGTCAGCATCACCCTCCTGCGGGCGGACCACGCGTATCGTCTGAATCCCGATCTCCGCCGCCGCATCCAGCTCAGCCTCGATGTCAGAGAGGAACAGAATGTCCTTGGGCGGCAGCGCTATCCAGTCAGCGATGTGCTGGTAGGATTCGACTTCCTGCTTGGCGCCGATGGTGGTATCGAAGTAGCCGGCAAACAGCAGACGCAGGTCGCCGTGGGTGGTGTAGCGGAAGAACAGGCGCTGGGCCTTTTCGGAACCTGATGAGTAGACATACAGATTGATGCCCTGCTCCTGCCATTCACGCAGTTTCTCGGGGACATCGGGGTACAGGTGCGCCTGGTATTCACCACGCTGGTAGCCCTGCTCCCAGACCATTCCCTGCAGCGCTTTGAGCTCGGTCACCTTTTTGTCCTGCCGCATCCACTCCTGCAACTGAGCGATCAGTGCCTCGGTGTTGCGCAGCGGGATGCCGGTGCTCTCGGACATGGCGCGCAGCTGGCGGGCCACGTCACGCTCTTCCTTGTGCTTGCGAACGAAGTCGGGCAGAAACTGCTCGGCGTATACAAACAGGATGTCTTTGACGAAACGGATGGAGCTGGTGGTACCTTCGATATCGGTAACGATCGCGATTGGCTTCATTGTCCTTTTATGACTCCAGTCTGGAGAACGACTCGGCGATCGCACTCCCGGTGTAGTTGGCTACCCAGCCTTCGGGGTTGTTAAAAAACCGGATCGCTACAAAACGGGGCTTTGGCCCCATGTCGAACCAGTGCGGAGTGTTGGCGGGCACTGAAATCAGGTCGCCTTTCTGGCACAGCACTTCGTACACTTTATCGTTGAGATGCAGGCTGAATAAACCCTGTCCATCGACAAAAAAGCGCACTTCGTCCTCACTGTGACGGTGTTCGCTTAAAAACTTCTGACGCAGCTCAGGCACTTTTGCCTGTACGTCCGGATTATCGGTGGCATCCAGGCTGATCACGTCGACTGTCTGATAACCCTCTTCTTCGACCAGTTTGTCGATGTCGGCCTGGTAGGCTGCCAGTACCTGCTCACTGCTGTCGCCGGCCTTGACGTCCTGACCAGCCTGCCACTGCTCGAATCGGATGCCGACTTTGGCCAGCTCCTGCGCGATCTCGCTGGCATCGGCGCTGTGCAACAGTTCGTGATCGGGCTTGTTGTCGGCAAAGATACTCAGTTCACTCATCGGTCGACCTCGCGTGCTTCGGCTGGCTGCCAGCGGCTGGCATGCCAGTAATAATCCAGTAAAAATTCCAGCGCTTCAAGGTGGCGCAGTGTTGTCGGCAAATCCGGACCCCAGGTATAAAGACCATGGCCTCGAATTAGATAACCGTGACCGGTACCTGTCTCATTCATATGGTCATCGACCTGTTTTGCAAGGGCGGCGATGTCCTGGCTGTTATCAAACACCGGCAGCGACAGGCTGGACTCATGTGTGACCGTGCCGGTAAAGGCTTTCAGCAGCTCCAGCCCCTTGAACTCTACCGGGCCATCGGCATGCATGGAGACCAGCGTCGCCTTGACCGAATGGGTATGCAGCACCGCTCCAATACCAGGGTCACGACGATACAGCGTGGTGTGCAGCAGGGTCTCGGCCGACGGCTTTTTGCCATCCAGGGACCTGCCATCAAGGTCCACGCGCATGATGTCATCGGCGCTCAATTGCCCCTTGTCACGACCAGATACGGTGATTGCGCAGCTGCTGTCGTCCAGGCGCTGCGAAAAATTGCTGCTCGTCGCAGGACACCAGCCCTGTTGCCATATACGCTGGCCAGCGCTGATCAGGCCATTCACGGCTAGCTGGAAGGAATCTGCTTGGGTCATGGGGCGCGATTATAAACTGAATTGCGGCCTGGCATAAGCGCCGTTGCCGGTAAAGTGACACGACATTGTCGTCCTGGGTCTGGCCGCCAGCTCACCATCAGTCCACATGACAAACCAGACCTTTCAGATACAGTGCCTCCGGGAATGGCAAAGCCACCGGATGATCGGAGGACTGATGCAGATGGTGAGTGATTCGTCCCTGTCTTCCTGCATCGAGCAGCGCATCTGCCGTGATTTTCTGAAACAGCGGTGGATCGATGGCACCGGAACAGGAAAAGCTGACCAGCCAGCCGCCAGGATTCAACAGCGCACCAGCCTGCAGCGCAATATCTTTGTAGGCGCGGGACGCCCGTTTGAACTGATGTTTGGTCTCGGCAAACTTGGGCGGATCCAGAATGATCATGTCGTAGCGGCTGCCCGACTGCTGCTTGAGATCGCGGAGATAATCAAACACATTGGCCTGCACCAGCTCCGCCTGATCCGGGTCAAATCCATTCAGTTCGAGATTACGGCCCGCCAGCTCCAACGCTGGCCCGGATGAGTCCACGTTGGTGACGTGCTCTGCGCCACCCTTGAGCGCAGCGATGCCAAAACCACCTGTGTAGGAGAAGCAGTTCAGCACTTTCAGCGGGCGCCCTGCCTGTGTGCAAAGCTGCTGAACCAGGCTGCGATTGTCGTACTGGTCCAGGTAATAACCGGTTTTGTGGCCTTCGGTGATGCTGACATCCAGCAGCCGGTCGGCCTCATTGATCGTGATGAATTCTGCCGGCTCCTCACCACTGATAAGTCCTTTACGGGACTCCAGCCCCTCATGCTTGCGTACCGTCACGTCTGAACGTTCGTAGATGCCACGATTGGGCGAGTGCTCATTGAGTGCCGCGATGATGGTGTCACGCCAGAATTCGGCGCCGACGCTGAGGAATTGACAGGACAGGTAGTCGCCATAACGATCAACAATCAGGCCAGGCAGATCATCGGATTCTGCATAGATCAGGCGTATCGCCGTGCGGCGTTCACCCAGCAGGTGTTGACGCCGTTGCAGCGCGCGTTGAACACGCGAGGCAATATTGGCTGCATCCACCTGAAAATTGTCACCCACAATAGCGTTAAACGCCCACATTCGTGCGCGAATCTGGGACTCCGGTGAATACGCGGCCCAGCCCAGCGGTTTGCCATCGGCCGCCACCACCTGCACGGTGCTGCCAGGTGTGGGGTTGCCCGTGACACGCGCCACAGCACCGGAAAACACCCAGGGGTGATGACGCAACAGCGACGCTTCGCGCCCTTTACTCAGTTGTAAGGTATTCATGGCAGTGGGATATGCTCTTCGTCATCACCGGGGATTGACGGGAACTCGCCTGCGTCCCAACGCTTGCGGGCCTCGTCGATGGTCGCACGTTCGTAGGCAACAAAGTTCCAGTGTATGTGCGGGATGCGTTCAAAGCGTTTTCCGCCAATGATGACGTATCGGCAATTCTCCAGCGCTGTGAAAGACGTGTCATCGCTGTCGAGCAGGACGAAATCACCCTTCTCGTAACGCTGGCCAGAAATCTCCAGAGCGCCAGAAATGATGCAGATGGCAGCCTCCTGATCACGTGCCGGGTGCTCCAGCTCGCTGTCCTTGTCGGCCAGCACATCCAGATAAAACATCGGCGAGAACGTACGCACCGGCGAGCTGCGACCGTAGGCTGCACCTACAATCAGACGCATCATCAAACCGGGACGGTAAATGCAGGGCAGATCGTTTTTGCCAACATGCAAAAAATCCGGGTCGATACGTTCATGATCCGGCGGCAGCGCCACCCAAAGCTGCAGACCGTGCAGCGGATGCTCGGTCGCACGTACTTCGTGGGTTTCACGCTCGGAATGCACTATCCCATTGCCGGCAATCATCCAGTTGACGTCACCGGGGAAGATCTCCTGAACCGAGCCCAGGCTGTCACGATGCAGCATGCTGCCGGCAAACAGGTAGGTGACTGTGGCAAGGCCAATGTGGGGGTGCGGCCGCACATTGATGCCCTTGCCTGCCGGAAATTTTGCAGGACCGATGTTGTCGAAGAAGATGAACGGGCCGACCATTTTCTTATCAAAATGGGGCAGTACACGCGAGACGGAGAATCCGCCCAGATCCTTGTCGTCGCCTTTGAGTACTTTTGCCATGTCAGAGGTTCTCCGTAAAATTGAGGCGGGGACGGAGCTTTAGCCCCGTCCCCGACTAAGCGCCGCTTAGCGTATCACAACTTCAGACAGAGGTTTGCGCGGTGAGGGCTTTTCCTTCGCCGCGACTTCCTCAGGCAACACTGAAGGTTCAGCCGCCACGCCAATGGCCAGTCCACAGACAACCTTGTAATCATCATCGAGTTTCAGGTAGCGCTCGACCTCATCATGTTTGATGCCCCCCATGCCGTGGGTGTACAGCCCCATCTGGCGCGCCTGAAGTGTCATCGCCATCCAGGCAGCACCTGCGTCAAACTCGGCGTAAGCATTGGGTTTGCCGTTGCTGCTGAACGTTTTTTTTACCACGACGAAACCAAGCAGTGAGGCATTTTTAGCCCATGCCTGATTGCCATCGAGCAAAAGACCCAGGAAGTCGTCAAAATTTTCGTCTGTGGAAACGTAGAACCGCCAGGGTTGCTCGTTAAAACACGATGGGGCCCAGCGTGCCGCCTCGAACAGCGTTTTTACATCCGCCTCGGCTATTTCAGTTTTGGCAAAAGCGCGCGGCGACCAGCGCCGGGCAATCAGCTCATCAACGCCTGGCAGCATGTCGCGTGCCGAAAAATCGGGCCTGATCGTGTCGGGGTATTGTTTGATGTTTTCCATGAAAGCACTCCATTTACGTTTTGCTTTACCCATAACTTCGAGGGTTGATTCAACCCAGACTATCAGGGCATACGACGGCAGCACCAGAGCAGACTACCCTCGTTCATGGAAAAACAGGATGATGTGATGATCGCTGACTCAGCTGCCGGTTACTTGCTGGGCGTCAAGGGCGTCAGTCATTTGCAGATCATATTCGTCGGCAATGGCCCCCAACTCAGCGTTGATCTCGGCGAAGCCTTCAGACATTTCACTGGCGTAGGCCCGGATCTCACTGCTGCCGTCCTGTAGTGCTGCGTTGGCAGCTGCGACCTGAGCGATATGACTGGCAGAGGCAGCCGCAACAAATTCGCTTGGTGAAATGAAGAACCATACTAAATGTGACAACAGGCATGGCCTGAAGTTCAAAGATGTTTTTGCAACATTGGAACCGCAATAGAGCTGGCTACTGACAACTTCAATGTGGCTTTATTTCAGCACCATACAGTCCATAATTGCTACGTACGAAAAGCAGCATCACATGAAATGGCGTCGTGAAAGTGTTACGGTAAGCTCAGAAGCAAGCTGAAGAGGAGCAAGACAGGAGGAGCGCGGCCATGGCCAGACAGTCGAAACCACTGGTGTTGATCACCGGGTCCAACGGCAACATCGGGACGGCGCTCGGCAAGTCACTCTCATCTGATTATCATGTGATAGGCCTGGACCGGGACAAGCCTGCTGATGTGCAGGCTGATCTGACGTCGGACGAGTCCATGGCGGAAGCCTTTAGACAGCTTCGCAAGAAACACGGTAAGAAAATTGCTGCCGTCATCCACCTGGCCGCCTACTTCGACTTTAGCGGTGACAAATCGAAACTTTACGATGAAGTTAATGTGCGCGGCTCGGAACGGCTGCTCAATGCGCTGCGGGATTTTGACGTCGAAAGATTCATCTACTCTGGCACCATGCTGGTCCATCAGCCCTGCTCACCCGGTGAATCGATCAACGAACTCACACCTTTGAAGCCTGCTTGGGCTTACCCTCAATCAAAAGCGGATACCGAGGCAAAAATTCGCGAACAACGTGGCAAGATCCCATGCACATTTCTGCACCTGGCAGGTCTGTATGACGATGGCAGCGCCGTACCAACACTGGCGCATCAAATCGCCTGGATCTATGAGCGCCACCCCAAATCACATCTGTATGCTGGCGATACCGAAGCTGGCCAGTCCTTCATTCATCTGGATGACATGCTGGATCTTTTTAAACGCTGTGTTGATCGCCGCAACAAGATGCCTGATGACTGCGTTATTCTGGCCGGCGAACCCGAGGTGATGAGCTACTCGGAGCTGCAGAACACACTGGGCAATTTGATTCATGGAGAAGACAAATGGACCACTGTCAATCTGCCACAGCCGCTTGCCAAAGCCGGCGCCTGGTTGCAGGAAAAAAGCGAGCCGGTAATACCCGATGCCATTGACCACGGCGAAAAGCCGTTCGTGCGTCCCTTTCTTATTGATCTGGCGGCTGACCACTACGCGCTTGATATCAGCAAGGCTGAGGAAATGCTTGGTTGGAAACCAAAACACTCTATCCGCAAAAAACTGCCAGCCATGGTCAAAAATCTGGAGAAAGATCCTGTTGGCTGGTATCAGCGCAACGGCATGCGACCGCCGGACACGCTGGCAGTCGCCGACGAACAGGTTGATGACCCAGACAAACTGCTGAAGGCACACGAGAAGTGGTACCGGGACGAACACGCCCGCAACTTATGGGGCAGCATGATCAATGTGTTCCTGGGCTGCTGGCTGCTGTTTTCTGTGCCACGGCTTGCCTACGAATCCCAGGCTATGGTGATCAGCGACATGATCTCCGGTGCGGCCATTATCATGCTGTCGCTATTATCTATGTCCTGGCGCTTGCCGGTCGCCAGATGGGCTACGGCCATCGTCGGTCTGTGGGTAATGTCGGCACCGCTCGTGTTCTGGAGTACATCTCCTGCTGCCTACCTTAACGGCTGTATTGTGGGCACCCTGGTTGCCGGTTTTGCGGTAGCGCTACGCCCTGCCCCCGGGGTGTCGCCAGTTGCCGTGATGACCGGCCCGACAGTTCCACCGGGCTGGCAGTATTCGCCGTCGACCTGGTCGCAGCGTCTGCCGATTATTATCCTGGCACTAATCGGGTTTTTTATCTCCGCCTACATGGCAGCCTACCAACTCGGGCACATCGACACCGTATGGGATCCATTCTTTGTGGGCGCCATAAATGGGGACGGTAAAAACGGTACCGGGGAGATTATCACCTCCTCTATTTCTGAGGCCTGGCCTGTACCCGATGCCGGTGCCGGCGCAATGGTTTACCTGCTGGAGATTCTTGTCGGACTGATTGGTTCATCCAGTCGTTGGCGAACCATGCCCTGGCTGACAATACTGTTCGGCATTCTGATTGTACCACTAGGCACGGTTTCGATTACCTTCATCATCATTCAGCCTATTCTGCTCGACACCTGGTGCACCCTGTGTCTGATGGCGGCTGCTGCGATGCTGTTGCAGATTCCTTTCTCGCTGGATGAGATTCTTGCCACCTGCCAGTTCCTGGCGCGCCGCAAACGGCAGGGACATTCCCTGCTGCGCACATTCATCTTCGGTGACACGGACGACATGCCAGAGAATAAACAGGTGTACGAAGAGGAGCACTTCGAACAGCCGCCGCTGCAGGTCATGCGTATGCTGTTTACCGGCGGCGTACGCTGGTGTACCGGTTTATGGATCTGTGTAGCACTGGGTGTGGTGCTGATGTTCACCCGCCTGCTGCCGGGTGCCGAGGGCGCCATGGCCGACACCCATCATCTTATTGGTGCGCTGATGATCACCGTCTCTATATCGGCCCTGGCCGAGGTCGGTCGTCCGCTGCGCTTGCTGAACATAATCATGGCCATGGCTCTGGCGATATGTGCCTTTGTACTTGAGGGCACACTGTTGGTTCAGCTGTTCACGCTGGCCATGGCGGCGGCAATTGTGGTGGCGTCAATTCCGCGCGGGCCGGTGAACGGCGAGTACGGAGACTGGTCGGCCTTGATACGGTGAGGCCGTGTCTGGGGCACAAATATTTTGGTAATTCTGGTGTAATACCGGCTTCTATTGTGCTGATGATTATTGTACTGTTTATTTAAGTAAATATTTTAGTCTTTTGAAGCTGTAGCCATTCCCAAAAGGAGCGTGTTCAGGTCGACCCATTGCATTAATCGAGGAGAACAGAATGAAAACAAGACTCACTCCCGGCATGTTACACAAGACTCACGCAGGCCCCGCGATGCTCACGGCGTTGATCGTCGCCGGTCTGTCGCTGGATGCCATGGCCCAGGAAACCAGCGCTCACAGCTCCACCACGGCCATGTCTGCACCCACCTATGCCGCCGATGTGGCGAGCATCATCAATGAAAACTGCGTAGTCTGCCACCGCGAAGGTGGTATCGCGCCCATGCAGTTAACCAGCTATGAACAGGTGCGCCCGTGGGCACCTCTGATCCAGGACAGAGTGGTCAGTCGCAAGATGCCCCCCTACTCCTACGACCATGGAATAGGCATCCAGGACCTGCAGGGCGACTGGCGGCTGTCTCAGGACGAAATTGACACCATTGTCGCCTGGGTAGAGAACGGCTCCCAATCCGGTAACCTCAACGAACTACCACCCATGCCGGATCTGCCGGATCTGGCCGAATGGAATTTTGCTGACCAGTTTGGCCAGCCGGATATTGTGCTGGCGTCCAACCCGTCAGATGTGCCGGCCAGCGGCAATGATCTGTGGGACATCCATTTTGTCGACAGCGGGCTGACCTCGGATCGCTGCATCAAGGCCGTGCAGGTGAAGCCGCGCGGGGACGCCAAGTCAGTGGTGCACCATGCCAACACCTACTTCGCAGAAGTTGACGAAAACGGGAACGTATCCCGCAGCCCGTTGACCGAGTACGCCATGGGCAAATGGGGCGAGATCATTCCCGAAGGTGTCTGCCGCAAAGCCACAGCCGGCAAACTGGTACAGTGGGACATCCATCTGTATCCGGGCGGGCTCGGTGCGACCGCTCCCGGTGGGGTCATCGAGGATAACGTTGTCGAGCTGGGCATCTGGCTTCACGACGAGGATTACCAGGCCGACATCATCCAGGACCTGTCAGCGTATCAACTGGATCAGGGAGAACTGCTCATTCCGCCCCATGGCAGGATTATGACGCAGGGCTTCCACACATTTGACCATCCGGTCCGGATTGACAGTTTCCAGCCTCATGGCCACCTGCGCATGAACGCTGCGTCGCTGGAGATTTTTTATCCGCAAACGGGTGAAACCGAGGTCGTCAGCTCTATTTCCGACTGGAGCGCGACCTGGCATCACAGCCATCTGTTCGAGCCCGATGCTGCCCCGCTGCTGCCGGCCGGCGCCGTCCTGGTGATCAAGCAGTGGTATGACAATACCGCCGACAACCCCAACAACCCGGATCCTCGCCAGTGGGTCGCCTGGGGCCAGCGAACCGCCGATGAAATGACGCATGCCTGGATAGCCGTTTCCCATCTGGATGATGAAACCTATCAGCGATTGTTGGCCGAGCGCGAAGCCCGTGAAGCAAGGGCCATGGCTGCGACGGCGAACAACTGATTCCAGGCCGGGCCGGCAGGTTCAGAGCCCGCCAGATTGAAGAGCGGATTCTAATAATAAGACTGGAGGGCGGTTACATGCGAATAGTGAATTCCCATGCGCTGCGATTGGCGCTGTGCTTACTGGTGAATGCCTTGATGATCACCAGCCTGGGCGCGCAACAGACTGATCGCCTGCTGCGACCGGCACCTGGCGCCGGGACACCTGTCATTCCCTTTATGGAAGGCTGGTATGCCAATGAGGACGGCTCGGTGACGGTGTCCTACGGTTATCAAAACCGCAATCGGGAGCCAGTCCTGATCCCGATTGGAGAGAACAATCGCATTGAACCGGAAGCGCTGGGCGGCATGCAGCCAGAGTACTTTCTACCGGGGCGACACCACGGTGTGTTTGCAGTCACCATCCCCGCCTCAATGGAGGACATTACGATCTGGTGGCACCTGATCTCCGAAGGCGAAGAGCTTAAGGTGCCCGGCGAACGGGGATCCACGGCCTACGAACTGGACCGGAATCCGCGTCCGCAGGGAAGCGTTCAGCCACTGATCGCTTTCAGCCAGAGCGGACCCCACGGCAGTGGTCCGGAGGGCATCATCTCGGAGCAGGTACTGCAGACTCCTGTCGATCAGCCCATTACGCTTGAGGTCTGGACCAATGACCCATCCAAACACGACCCCAACGATCCACGCTATGCCAAACCACTGGACACCCGCGTGTCGTGGTACCGGCACCAGGGGCCTGGTGAAGTGAGCTTTACCGCCCATGTGTCGATGCCGTTTCTGGACACGCGCCCTGCCTCGCCGCTCAGCCGCAACGCGCCGCCGCAGCATGCCGTGGCGGTGAAAGAAAGTGTGGGTCCAGCACGGGTAACCGCCTCGTTTTCAGAACCGGGTGAGTACCTGATACGAGCCCGTCTCGACAACTGGCGCGCCTCCGATAGCGATGCGCTGGACCAGTGTTGCTGGAGCAACGCCTATCTGCGCGTCCTCGTCACTGAATAACAACTGGGGATTGGGCTATGACCCGCAAACAACTGAACATTTTAAGGCCCGCCGTCAACTTGTTCGTGAGTCTCTCGATCCTGAGCCTGCTGATACCGGCTGCCGCACTCGGTCAGGCCAGCCCCGAACTGGCCCGCCTCTATAACGCCTTCACCGTCACCCATGCCGCCGCGCTGAATGCTATCGCGGAGGTTGACAGGGATCCCCGGTTTGCTCAGGCGCAGGCAGAGGTGCGTTTGCAGCTGAAACAAATGCAGGACCAGGGCCCCAGCCACCAGAATCACGGACAGATGATGTCTCATGGCATGACAGCGGCTCCGGAAACCAGTCATGCACACAACAGTGATATGGACGAGCTGGACCTGGGGATGCGGGTCGAACTGGCACGGGTGGTCCGCGGGGATCATAGCGACGCAGAAGCCGCCGAAGCTTATTCAAATGTTGCTGACTTACCCCGCCACGCTGCAATGGTGCTGGCCCGGGGCCGGCAATTCGAGGAACAGCTGTGGCAGCTCTGGGCCGATCCTGACCTGGACATCGACGCCAAATTACTGGCGACGCAGGCAGTTATCGAGACGTATCTAACGGGTGACGACATGTATACCGTTTCCGCGCGCCCCAAGCCAGCCTCCCTGTATCTTGATCATGCCTATGCGGGCAGCCTGAAGCGTGTCTACCCGCGCGTCAGCGGCCTGCTCTGGTCCAATCAATGGCTGCACCTGGCCTCTCTGGAAGCCATGATTCGTGGACAGGTGGACCCTCAGTTTGAGGGCCAGGTCGGAGAGACACTGGCACGCTACAACAACAAACTGGGTTCGGGCAGTGGCATGAGCATGTTCCCCGCACCCGTGGAAATGCCCACCGTACCGACCATAGCGCCGACGCTGTACACCCTGGCACCTGAGGCCGCGATCATCGTGGACAATCTGAACATGCTGGATGCTGCCATCACCGATATCATCGCCTATCCGGGGCTGGATGCGCAGACCCGAGAGCAGGCAATTCTGGCCAAAGTGGCGCAGTTTACGGATAGGGATATCGCCACCGATGACATGAGTTACCTTTTGTCAGCGCTGCGCGGCGGCATCTACAATCAGGGCGGTCCGGCCATCGGAGAGCTTATGGGCTCGGAGCGTAACCGATCCCGCGACGCCATGGGCATGCAGCATCATATGAGCATGTCCGGGCCGAATTGAATGGGGCCAGAGTGCCATTGCACTTGATCAGCAATGGCACCCTGGCCCCGGCGATACGAAACTTCTACGTCAGAAGCTGTAGGCGGCGCGTATCAGGAAAATATTAACGTTCTCGTCGCCAAACCGGCCATCGGTGACATCGGAGAAGATCAGGTTACCCATAAAGCGCAGGTTGGACGAAACATAGTAGTTCACCCCCAGAGTGATGTTGTCCATCCCCCCGCCGACAATGCCGCTGTCATCCAGGTCTGCACTGCTGTAGCGGGCTGCCAATTCCCATGCGCCCTTACTGCCCGACGGGCTGATGCCTCCAAAAACACCACCCGAATAGCTGCGCGATTCACCCGTCAGCACATAACTGGCCTGCACGTGGTAACCACCAAAGCTTGGGCTGCTGACACCGGCGCGATCCAGATTCACGTTGAGGTACTCTGCCTCGGCTGAAAAAGGACCAGCCTGATAGGCCAGTTCCAATCCAAACTTGGCCGTGGAACTGACATTGTTGATGGTGCCAGTGTCGATGACCCGGACCCCATTCGCAGGGCGAGACTCGGGACGCTCGCGCAGGCGAACACTGCCATTCGTGCCCAGATCCTCGACCGCGGCCGACAGACCCAGGTGAATTACATTGCCACCGTCATTAACCGGATTGAAGACCACGCGCCCCGCCACGCCTACCGGGTCGTTGCCAGCAGTGCTCTGGTTGATGGCTTTGGTGTAGACCATACTCTGGAAGGTGACTGGTCCCTGCGACATGTGGTAACTGAGTCCCAGACGTCGTGAATCCACCACCAGATTGCTGGGAGCCGAACGCTCGATGAAAGTGATATTGTTGGAACTTGCAAGTTCGTTCAGTCCCATTGGAACCTTCACCTGACCGATGATCAATCGGCCTGGGCCCAAAGAGCGGCGCAAGCGAACGTCATTGGCCGTCGCGCTGCCGCCAGCAAAATCGTATTCGATCTGAAAATCCCAGTCATCGTTGAGATCACCATCGACGCCCAGACGGCCACGACGGAGTAAAGCGCCACTGCCCAGTTCCGGATTCTGGTCGGCGTCGACGAAGGCTGCATCGAAATGAGCACGTCCACGCAGGTCGAACTCAGGCTGTGCCCAGGCAGTTCCGGTTGCCGCGACGCTGATTGCTGTTGCTAGCGAAAGTTTGATCCAGGTAGGTTTTGTAGTCACATTTATCTCCAAATTGCCGGTATTAATCCGGATTGAAAGAAGGTTTCTGGCCTCATTTCAGTGAACGGCGCAACTTTATTACAGATATATGACAGTCTCGTGACATTAAGACAATTTAACGACATTTCCGTGACAATGGCTTGCTGTGCGACACCGCAGATATACGATCGTGCGCTGCCCCAGGCCTGGCATCATTCGCCTGGCATCAGCCGCAGTCTCTCGGCAGTAACCGACTCCACTTTGTCACGGCTATAGAACAGCGGGAAGTAGCGATTATCGACCCACTCGTCAAACAGATTGTCGTAGAAGATACTGTCCGGGTCACCGGATTGCCCGGGCGAGTTTGAGGCCAGCGTGCGATCAAAGTCTTCAGTATCTACAATCATGCGAAATGTGCCTCCGCTGGTCTGATTGTCACCGTACGCGGTGTTACTTACGGTATAGCTATAGCCGTGCCGCGGCGCTGGTCCCACTTCCAGAGAGCTGCGCAGCTCATCGTTGACGGCTTCGCTCATCGGATGACGCAGGCGCACATGTTTGTATCCCTCCTGGCCGTATTGCCAATCTGCCATATCGTTGCCAAAGCGCTCGCTCAGATCGTCCACAGCCGCCATCAGCGCATCATGCAGCAAGCGATTGCGATCAGCGGTGGGATTCGTGCCAAAGCGGCCATCGGGAGACAGCAGACGGTCGATGGTCGGTTTCATCTGCAACAGACCGATGTAGTCCTGTACAGCCTCGGGTATGAGCAGCGCCGAAACGCGCGCCCGCAATTCGCGCTCCCAGGCCATATAGATACCGGCCCCCACCGACTCAATCGCCATGTGGTAATCCCAGTTCATCAGTTGCTGGCGAGCACCTTCCACAGCACTGTTACTGTGCTCAAGACCGTTCAACAGGGGCACCAGTGTGCGCGCCGGGATGGACAGTGAATCATTTTGCAGTTGCGCCATATCCTGCAGGTTGAACTTGCGGCCCGAGGCCAGTACCTCACGTACCCGACTGCTGCGATAGGGATCGGTCCAGGTCCAGCCTACCGCATTTCGGAAGGGGTAGTTGTCCGGCACCAGATTTTCATTGGATGTGTTCCAGAATCCCTGTTGCGGATTGGTGGCATTGGGCAGTGCCATGATTGGCAGATAACCGTCCCATTCATAACGACCATCTCCGGGAACCGGTAACAGGCCATCCCAGTTGTTTCGGAGGGGTGCAACACCAACAGCCTGATAACCGATATTGCCGTCACGGTCAGCCCAGACAAAGTTCTCACCCGGTATACGGCTGTAAGCTGCCGCTTCGCGGAATTCTTCCCAGGACTGCGCCTGGCTCATGCGCAGTCCCGCCAGATAGGGCGCGGCTCCGATGTCCAGCCAGGCAAGGCGCAGGGCAAATGCCGCCTGACGGTCAGGTCTTTCGTGAACCACCGGGCCATGCCGGGTAAATTTCAATTGCACGGTTCGCGTGGCACCACCACGCACGGCAATTTCGGTCTCCTCGATGCGCATGGTTTCCCAGCGGCCCTGATAACGGTAACGGTTCGGATCATCGGGATGGGTTTCGTAGACATACAGATCTTCGCTATCGACCTGGAACACGGTCAGGCCCCAGGCGCCAAATCCATTGTGACCAATTGAGATACCCGGCAGCGAGGGCTCGCCACCACCGGCAATGTTCCAGCCCGGTCCATGCAGGTGTACAAAGTACCGCAGCGCCGGGGCGCCTGCCACTCGGTGCGGGTCATTGGCCATGATCGGGTAACCACTTTCACTCAGTGAGCCATTAACGACCCAGTTGTTGCTACCGATGTCATGATTGCGCCCCAACACCTCGGTCTGGGCTGCCGCCAATTGATCATTGAGGCGATCGACCACCTGCTCACGACTGGCTGTATCGGTGGCCCGGTACTGCGCCACAATGTCCTGTGGCAAAAACGATACACTGCTGCGAGCTGCGTTGTAGAACCGCAGAATATCATCATGCAGCAGTTCGGTATCAATAAACTCATCGAAGCTCAGTTCCGGCTCGCCAGGATGGAACCAGATCAGCTCTTTCACGGTTTCGCTGTCGGTCCGCGCCACAGCTCGTGCCAGATTCAGTTCCTCGCGTATGTTGCCAACCAGACCCTGGTGACGGGAGATGACGATTTCTGGTGTCCAGTGCTGTGGCTCCAGCTCCATCAGCCGGAACTCCAGAGGCAATTGCGACGGATTGGCCAGCACGTGGTCTATATAGGCATTTATGCCCGCAACAAAGGCCGGGATGATCTGGTCGCCGCGCGGGTGGTAATGTCTCATTTCCTGTTGCAGGTTGCCACGAAAGCGCATCAGCCGCGCGCCAATATCATGATCAAGCATACGTTCGCCCATCAGCTCGGCCATGGTGCCGGTGGCCTGGCGCCGCCACATCTCAAGCTGAAACAGCCGGTCACGGGCCGCGTTGTAGCCCTGGGCGAAAAACAGATCCCGCTCCGTCTCAGCGTATATGTGGGACACACCCCAGGCGTCCTTGAGAATCTCCACCGGCGCTTCCAGGCCATCAAGGAACAGAGATTGTTCATCTGCAGCCATTGCAGTGGAAGACCAGAGACCAATGGGGATCAGCAACAGGGCACGGGAGATGGGCGCCCCGAAGCAGCGCAGCACATACAGGATAGTGGTCATTGCTAACCTCTCGTCTGGGAAACGGATCTGTCCAGCTTAAATGCCACACTACTAGCTGTCCATCTAAACGGTAGTCTTTTCCCGTTTAACGTCAGTAATGCCAGTCAAGAGTGCAGTCGGCCATATTTCCATCAGTCTGCGTGTGTTCGAATGCGAACTGATGTGCCATTTGGCACCTTTTCCGGTGCCGGCCGTGATCCGTCGCCACGTTGTAAAGGCTGGTTAGGCACAACCAGCATACTTTCCCAACAAAGCTACTGCAAAACGTCAGTTTAATGTGATAGAAATACGGGGGCAAAGTGACACATCCGTCCAAAACTGACTAAAACAACGACAACAAGGACAGGAGATGCTTGAACTGGCAGGCGTGAGCAAGCGGCTGGGCAACGAGGATCATATCCGTGATGTCAGCCTGAAGCTGGAACGCGGATCGATGAACATACTGCTTGGGCCTACCCTGTCGGGCAAAACCAGTCTGATGCGCCTGATGGCAGGGTTGGATCAACCCACATCGGGAGAGATTCTGCTTGACGGTAAAAGCGTGCTGGGCATTCCGGTCCAGAAACGCAAGGTCGCCATGGTCTATCAGCAATTTATTAATTATCCCACCTTGAGTGTCTACGAAAATATCGCTTCCCCGCTACGCGTTGCCAGAGTGGCAAAAGCCAGTATTGACAAAAAAGTGCGTCATGCCGCTGAACTGCTCAGATTGACTGAATTCCTGGACAAACGCCCTGCGGAACTCTCTGGTGGCCAGCAACAACGCACGGCCATTGCCCGCGCACTGGTCAAGGAGTCACAACTGGTTTTGCTCGACGAGCCACTGGCCAATCTTGACTACAAACTGCGCGAAGAGCTGCGCCAGGAATTGCCACGTATATTCAGCGAGCTTGGCGCCATACTGGTGTACGCCAGTACGGAGCCTTCCGAAGCCCTGTTGCTTGGCGGCAATACCGCCACCCTTCATCAGGGGCGTGTTACTCAGTTTGGACGTACCATTGATGTGTTTCAGCGGCCGGCAGACCTGGTCACAGCAAGAATTTTCTCTGATCCGCCCTTTAATACAGCGCCCGTTACCAAGCGCGGGACCAAACTGATGCTGGAGCGTTTTGTGATTGGTCTGTCAGAAAGACAGGCCTCACTGCCCGATGGTGACTACACCCTGGGCCTGAGACCCTGGCACCTGGAGATCGAGTCTGCGGCACGCCTCAGCGCAATCGAAGGGAGGGTAAGCGTTACTGAGATAACCGGGTCGGAAACCTATGTCCATCTACAAGTGGCACAACAACCCTGGGTGAGCCTGAGTCACGGCATCCGGCAACTGGATGTGGAACGGACAATCCCACTTTATTTTTCGGCTGAAAATATCTACCTGTTTGATGCGTCCGGGGAACGGGTACTGGCGCCGGATAGTCTGGCAGACTGACATGGCAAAAATAACACTCAACAATATTGCACATTCTTACGACAGCAACAGTGGTCATGCACTCAAGCCTATGTCGCATGAATGGCATGACGGCGGCGCTTATGCTCTGCTCGGGCCATCAGGCTGCGGCAAAACAACGTTGCTGAATATCATCTCCGGACTGCTGCAACCCAGCGAAGGTCAATTATTGTTTGATGATGTGGACGTCAGCACCCTGCCCACCGAGCAGCGCAATATTGCCCAGGTTTTTCAGTTTCCCGTGTTGTACGACACCATGACAGTGGCCGAAAACCTGGCGTTTCCGCTGCGCAACAGGCGTGGCCCGGACAAGCTGTCGAATACGGAAATTCAGCAGCGGGTGCAACAGGCGATCACCATGCTTGGCCTTGAGGCCATGGCCAATCGCAAGGCCCGTGGTCTGAGCGCCGATGACAAGCAGAAAATTTCACTGGGCCGGGGACTGGTGCGCACCGATGTCAATGCCATTCTGTTTGACGAACCACTGACAGTGATCGACCCGCATCTGAAATGGCAATTACGGACCCAGCTCAAGCAGATCCACCGGCAGTTTGGTCACACCATGATATATGTGACACATGACCAGACCGAAGCCCTGACCTTTGCCGACAAGGTGGTTGTGATGCTCGCGGGTGAAGTGCTTCAGACAGGTACGCCACAGGAGCTGTTCGATTCACCACAACATACATTTGTTGGCAAATTCATCGGCTCACCGGGCATGAATATCCTGCCCTGTGAGCTGCAGGGCACACAGGCCCTGATAGACGCACACCGGGTGACCCTGGCGCGCGAGTACCCGTCCCTGACAGGTGTGATTGAACTGGGAATTCGACCGGAGTTTGTTTACATTGACGACAGTGAACAGAGTCTGCCGGTACAGATAACAGGCGTTGAAGATGTGGGGCGGCACCGGATCGTTCGGGCCATGCTGGGCAGTCATCCCCTGGACATCATTGTCCCGGAGCATCAGACCATCCCCACCGCCCCTCGTGTTCTGTTCGATAACAAACGAATCAACATTTATCAGAACTCACAGTTGCTGGGCTGGGAGCATCCCTCATGAAAACACAGAACAACAAGGCCTGGTTTTTTGTCCTGCCGGTACTGTTGCTGGTGGCTTTCAGCGCCGTCATCCCGCTGATGACCGTCGTGAACTATTCGGTTCAGGACTCCTTCGGCAATAACGAGTTCTACTGGGTAGGGCTGGAGTGGTTCCAGGAAGTGCTGGCGTCCGAGCGTTTCCACAACTCATTGATGCGCAATCTGCTGTTCTCCGGCCTCATCCTGTTGATTGAAATTCCACTGGGCATTGCAGTCGCACTGGCCATGCCCCGGCGCGGCTGGGGAGTATCGGTATGCCTGGTACTGATGGCCCTGCCGCTGCTGATTCCCTGGAACGTGGTCGGCACCATCTGGCAGGTATTTGCCCGGGTCGATATCGGCCTGCTGGGACATTCCCTGGCTGCGCTGGGCGTAGACTATAACTATACCCAGGACACCTTTGATGCCTGGGTGACCCTGATTCTGATGGATGTCTGGCACTGGACCAGCCTGGTGGTGCTGCTGTGCTACTCCGGGCTGGTGTCCATACCGGATGCCTATTATCAGGCTGCGCGTATTGATGGTGCCTCACGCTGGGCGGTATTTCGTTACATCCAGTTGCCGAAAATGCGGCGTGTACTGGTGATTGCTGTACTACTGCGCTTCATGGACTCGTTCATGATATACACCGAACCCTTTGTTGTGACGGGCGGCGGACCGGGCAATACCACCACCTTCCTTTCCATAGATCTGGTGCAGATGGCGATCGGCCAGTTTGATCTTGGGCCGGCCGCCGCCATGTCGCTGATCTATTTCCTGATCATCCTGCTGATAAGCTGGGTGTTTTACACGGTCATGACACATCAGGACAGTGATTCGGTCACCGACAGCCGTCAGGGAGGGAATCACCAATGACAGCGGTCAGAGGTTCTGTCACCAGCAAACACTGGTTGTTACCCACATTCTATATTCTTTTTCTCATGCTGCCGCTGTACTGGCTGCTGATGATGAGTTTCAAAACCAATCAGGAGATTCTCTCGACATTTTCGCTGTGGCCGCAGGACTTTACCCTGCAGAACTACCGGACCATTCTGACCGATGCCAGTTGGTACAGCGGCTATATCAACTCCATGATTTACGTGGTGATGAACACGGTGATTTCTCTGGCCGTGGCCCTGCCGGCGGCCTACGCGTTTTCGCGCTACCGGTTTCTGGGTGACAAACATCTGTTTTTCTGGCTGCTGACCAACCGCATGGCGCCACCGGCGGTGTTTGTGCTGCCTTTTTTCCAGTTGTACTCCGCATTTGGCCTGATTGATACCCATATCGCGGTCGCGCTGGCCCATTGCCTGTTCAATGTGCCTCTGGCGGTGTGGATTCTGGAAGGTTTCATGTCCAGTGTACCCAAGGAGATCGATGAAACCGCCTACATCGATGGTTATTCCTTCCCGCGATTCTTTGGCAAAATTTTCATGCCTCTGATTGCCTCAGGGATTGGTGTAGCGGCGTTTTTCTGTTTCATGTTTTCCTGGGTGGAGCTTTTGATTGCGCGCACTCTGACAGTGACAGAGGCCAAGCCCATATCGGCAATCATGACCCGTACCGTATCAGCGTCGGGTCTGGACTGGGGCGTACTGGCGGCAGCAGGCGTGTTGACTGTCATCCCCGGAGCGCTGGTGATCTATTTTGTGCGCAACCATATCGCCCGGGGTTTTGCACTGGGTCGCGTTTAGGAGACGTAATCAATGGATCTATCATGGATGGCGTGGACCACACCAACAGCAATTTTTTTTGCCGTGATTGCTGGCTTGCTGGTACTGATGTGCGCCTGGGAAGCAGTCAGTCCCGGTGGCGCGCCGCGCAAGGGGATCCTGCAGTTTGAAACCACGCGAGGGGATCGTCTTTTTGTAAGCCTGCTGGGCAGTGCTTTTATCAATATGGCCTGGCTGATGTTCGCGGGCCCACCGCTGTGGTGGGCACTGGGAGCCTGTCTACTGTTTGCCCTGTTCGTTTTTTTGTTTGTCTGATAACAATAACCGGAGATCACTCATGTTCCACAAAAAAACTGCCCTCGCTGCCCTGATTGGCGCCGCCAGCCCGTTGTTGTTGCTCTCATCATCGCCGCTGCTGGCAGACACCGCAGCGGCGCAGCGCTGGCTGGACGAGTTTCAGCCTTCCACCCTCAGTCGTGAAGAGCAGATGAGCGAACTTCAGTGGTTCATTGATGCGGCACAGCCTTACCGCGGAATGCAAATCAAGGTTGTTTCCGAGACCCTGACCACACACGAATACGAGGCCCAGACGCTGGCCCGGGCATTCACCGAAATCACCGGAATTGAAGTGACACATGACCTGATTGGCGAAGGTGATGTAGTGGAAAAGCTGCAGACACAGATGCAGTCCGGCGAAAACATATACGATGCCTACGTCAATGATTCTGATCTGATTGGTACCCATTTCCGTTATCAGCAGGTGCGCAATCTTACCGACTGGATGGTCAATGAAGGTCGTGATGTCACCTCGCCAACGCTCGATCTGGATGATTTTATCGGGCTGTCGTTTACCACCGCGCCGGATGGCAAGGTCTATCAGTTACCTGACCAGCAGTTTGCCAATCTTTACTGGTTCCGTTATGACTGGTTTACCGATCCGGAAATCAAGGCGCAGTTTCAGGAAAAATACGGTTACGAGCTGGGTGTACCGGTGAACTGGTCGGCGTATGAGGATATCGCCGAGTTTTTTACCAATGACATCGGGACCATCGATGGGCGCCGTGTTTACGGCCACATGGATTACGGTAAAAAAGACCCCTCCCTGGGCTGGCGTTTTACCGATGCCTGGCTGTCGATGGCCGGGGCCGGTGATGTCGGCATCCCCAATGGCCTGCCCGTTGACGAGTGGGGCATTCGTGTGGATGGTTGTCGCCCAGTCGGCTCCAGTGTGGAGCGTGGTGGTGCAACCGATGGACCAGCCGCCGTGTATTCGGTGACCAAGTATGTTGACTGGCTGCAAAAGTACGCCCCACCGGAAGCTGCCGGCATGGTATTCAGCGAAGCGGGGCCGGTCCCGGCCCAAGGGAATATTGCCCAGCAGATATTCTGGTACACCACCTTTACCGCAGACATGGTCAGTCCCGGCTTGCCGGTAATGAACGAGGACGGAACTCCCAAATGGCGCATGGCGCCCTCTCCGCGCGGGGCCTATTGGGAAGAGGGTCAGAAGTTGGGCTACCAGGACGCCGGATCCTGGACACTAATGAAATCAACACCGGTAGACAGGGCCAGTGCGGCGTGGCTTTATGCCCAGTTTGTGACCTCAAAGACCGTATCACTGAAGAAAAGCCACGTGGGCCTGACCATCATCCGGGACTCGGATATTCGCCACGAAAGTTTTACCGAGCGATCTGCAGAACTGGGTGGACTGGTTGAATTCTATCGCTCACCTGCACGATTGCAATGGACGCCCACCGGAACCAATGTGCCTGACTATCCACGCCTTGCTCAATTGTGGTGGCAGAACATTGGCGATGCCGCATCGGGCGCCAAGTCTCCCCAGGAGGCAATGACTGCCCTGGCCACAGCCCAGGATCGTCTGATGCAGCGCCTGGAGCGGGCCAATGTGCTGGGGGAATGCGGACCACGTCTGAACGAACCGCAAAGTCGTGAATACTGGTTCGCCCAGCCAGGGGCGCCCAAGCCGCCGTTGGCCAATGAAAAACCCACACCTCTGACAGTGGACTATGATGAACTGGTGAAAAGCTGGCAGTAGATTGGGCGTGTAGTTAATCGAATTGTTATATGCCTTGCACGGCAATTATTATGCGCATAAACTATGCGCATTTGTTATGCAGGGCTCGCACTATGGCCGATTTCTACAATGCTGAAGCACCGAAAAAACCGACTAACGTCAGTATAAACAGTGACTTACTTAGCCAAGCAAGAAGCCTGAAAATCAATTTGTCTGCGACACTTGAACAAGCACTTACCGAACAATTGCGTGCACAGCGGAGGGCTCAATGGCGCCAGGAAAACGCTTCAGCTATCCAGGCCTACAACGACCATGTCGAAAAGAATGGCACATTTAGCGACTCTGCAAGGAAGTTCTGATGGCTCAATTCGTTGCGTACCAGAACCCGAATCCCAATAGCTGCGAGCAGTTCCCTTACTTGTTGGATATCCAAAGCAACCTGCTTGATGATCTGCGTACTACCATTGTAGTGCCACTAAGTCCTTCGGAGTCAGTCGCTAATATCACCATTTCGAAGCTGAATCCTGTGCTAGATATAAATGGCAACCGCTTTACAGCAATGGTGCAAGATATGGCTGGCATAGATCGTAAACAGCTTGGCCGTGAATTTTGCGATCTTGCACTTTACCGATCTGAAATTATCGCTGCTGTCGATTTCGTGCTCTCTGGCATATAACATTTGTATCGTGCGCTGGCCTTTTCAGATCTTTGTGCCAGAACATCATTAGCGCACTGGATGAGAACGAAGTGGGTCGCGCAAGGCACGCTACCACCCTACGGGTGCAATCAGCATGGATTGGCCTCCTACGTTTTAACTACGATTAAGATAGGAGTACCACTGAAAGCGCAGAATGCGCTGAAAAGCGACTAGAGTTGGTGCCCGGGACCGGACTGTTGCGCTTGCGCAACTGCGCAGCCGCAGGCTGGGCGAAGCCCGAGCCCGCAGGGCGAGCTCATCGAACCGGTAGTGCCACTGAAAGCGTAGAATGCGCTGAAAAGCGACTTGAGTTGGTGCCCGGGACCGGACTGTTGCGCTTGCGCAACTGCGCAGCCGCAGGCTGGGCGAAGCCCGAGCCCGCAGGGCGAGCTCATCGAACCGGTAGTGCCACTGAAAGCGTAGAATGCGCTGAAAAGCGACTTGAGTTGGTGCCCGGGACCGGAATCGAACCGGTACGGTGTTGCCACCGAGGGATTTTAAGTCCCTTGCGTCTACCAATTTCGCCACCCGGGCATGGGAGGCAATTTGAATGGGGGCGTCGAGAGGCCTCGACCCATTCGAGGCGCGCATTGTATATCAAGCTCACCAAAATTCATAACCTGCACTTTTCGTCGCCCTGCTGAGTTACGCCACCGCACCAAACCGATCACCGAAGGATAAGACCCTAATATTCAGCACTTTACAGGCAGCCCCTTGCGTTTACATTGCCTGTGCCGCGTTTTTTGCTTATGGTTTGTCACTTTTACAACTGGAACTGCAATGACGCTGGCCAAGAAAAAACCTCTGCCCTCAATCCTTGCCCGCATGGTAATGATCACCTCTTTCACGCTACCAGCGACACTGCTGGCACAACAGGCGGATCACGATGAGCACGAAGAGCATGACGAACACGCTGAGATCGAAGAAATTGTTGTCAGCTCCACACGGAATCGTCGCAGCTTCGCTGATCAACCTACCCGAGTCGAGGTGCTGGCTGGTGAGGAGATAAACGAAAAGGCAAACATGAAGCCGGGCGACATTCGTATGTTGCTTAACGAAAGCACAGGCATTCACGTCCAGCAGACCTCGCCGACCAGCTTCAATTCCAGCATCCGCATTCAGGGACTGGACGGCAAATATACGCAACTGCTGCGGGACGGAATGCCCTTGTTCGGAGGTTTCTCTGGCAGCCTGAGTCTTCTGCAGATTGCACCGCTCGACTTGCAACAGGTGGAAGTAATCAAGGGCGCCAACTCGACACTTTATGGTGGTGGCGCGATCTCGGGACTGGTAAACCTGATTTCCAAAAGACCCGCTGACGAACCGGAAACTTCAGTGCTGCTGAATGCGACGTCTGCTCGCGGACTGGATGCCAGTGCGTTCAGTTCCGGCTGGCGCGGAGATCTCGGCGGCACTGTTTTTACAAGTTTTAACCGAAGCGAAGGCTATGACCCGGCTGATAACGGACTCAGCGCTATCCCCGAATTCGAGCGATGGACTTTGGCACCTAAACTATTCTTTGAAGGTGAACGTTCTCGAGGCAATATCGGTTTGAGTGCAGTTGTTGAGGACCGACTGGGCGGCGAGATGGCGTTCATCAATGGCAACCGAAGCACACCCGCGTTTTTTGAAAAGAGCGAAACAAACCGACTGAGCTCCCAGTTTGACTACAGCCTTCAATTATCGTCGGGCAGTGAGTTGGTGGTTCGCAACAGTATCAGTCGCTTCGATCGCGAACTCACCTTACCCGATTGGCAGTTCTCTGGCGTACAACTCTCCAGCTTCAGCGAAGCGCATGTGCTTGGCTATCTCGGAGGCATTGACTGGGTAGCAGGTGTCACTGTCCAGACAGAAGATTTTGACCATCGTCCCTTATCGGCAAACGACTTCAATCATGATTTCAGTCACTCGACATTTGGAGGCTTCTTCCAGGGCACTACTTCGCTTACGGATACGATCAGTGTGGAATCCGGTCTGCGGATCGACCACAGCTCCAACTACGGTAACTTTCTGCTGCCACGTGTATCACTGATGTATCAGCTTGATGACGCAACGACACTCAGACTGGGTGGCGGACTGGGGTACAGCACGCCGTCACTGTTCAGCGACGACGCTGAAGACCTTCACTATCAAAACGTGCGACCCTTACAGGCATCGCGACTGGACGCGGAGCGTTCTACCGGGGTCAATATGGATATCAATCGGTCATTCGAGCTGGAACAGGGGGTCGACCTGAATGTCAATCTATTGCTGTTCTACACGCGTGTCGACGACCCTCTGCGGCTATTCCGGCAAGCTGATGATACCTATGCGTTTGCACAACCGTATGACCGGCTGGACACCAGAGGTTCCGAGATTAACGCTCGTTTTACCTGGGGCGACCTTAAGCTGTTTCTTGGTTACACCTACACCGACGTACAGGAGCATCGAGTCAATGAGACTCGCGACTATCCGCTGGTACCTCGGAGCCGTCTTAATAACGTGCTTGTCTATGAGCGACACGGCGATCTTCGCGTAGGGCTTGAAGCTTATTATTACGGACCACAGACATTGAACGATGGCAGCGACAGTAAAAGCTATTGGATTTATGGATTGATGATGGAGAAGTACATCAACGAGGATTCTTCGGTCTTTCTGAATTTTGAAAACTTCACTGACACGCGCCAGACACGATTCGAATCCATTTATGGCGGCCCAATCCAGAATCCCGAGTTCCGCGACATTTATGCGCCACTGGACGGCTTTGTAATCAATGGTGGCGTTAAATTGACGTTTTGATCCATCAATCGCATCAGCGACGAATGACTAATCGAAAAAGACTACTCTGAGGATGACGGATTGAGGTGTCTGTAAATGATACCTGCCGTCTCTGCCACCACCGGGTTCACGATGGCCTGCACCGTATCGAAATCATCAGTGACCATTGACTGGGCATAAATCGCGACAGCCATCTCATTACCCGGCCACAAAATATACCCCAGATCATGGGTTACCGAAGCATTCTCACCAGTTTTATGGGCGATGGGCGCGCCGTCGGGCACGCCAGCGCCAATCTTGGTTTTGACCGTCTGGGCAGACATCCAGTCGATGATGGTTTGTCGGGACGACTGACTCAGAAAGCTGCCGTCATAAATCGATTTGAGCAGTAAAATGCTGTCTTCGGCATTGATATAGTTTTCTTTGGCAGGCGGCTCGGCCGACTCGAACATCTTGCGGCCAAACTGCATGGTGGCCAGATCCAGTTCATCCGCCACCCTGTGCATGGCCTCATACCCAACCACATCGACCAGCACGTTGGTAGCGGTGTTATCGCTGACGGTCACTGTCAGCTCTGCCAGTCTGCCCAGCGTCACTTCGTTGGGGACCGGCTCATTTTGAATCTCGCCGTAACCACCTACGATATCGTCCTGTTCAACGACAGTGGTATCTTCCAAAGAAAGCATACCTGAATCGACCTGCTGCATCAGCGTGGCAATCAGCAGCATCTTGATGGTGGACGCGGGAGGATACGATTCAGTGGAACCAACCAGAGTCATGGCGCCACTATTGACGCCTGCCAGACCGGCGACTCCAATCGAAAGACGAATATTGTCACGGCTGGCGGCCGCTACTTTAGTTTCCAGGGCCTGAACCATCATCTGCCAGTCGCCTGAGGGCTGGGCGTGGGATGTGCCTGCCAATGCCATCATCAGCATGGCGATCGAGGGAAATTTCTTCATGAAGTGACCAGCTGTTGTTGTTTTCATAGCGGCAGAATAACCGCATACGAAAAAGCTGTCACTAAACAGGGCGCGCTGACTGGACGAGGAATTTTGTGGAGATTGAACGAAATCAGGGAAGTTGGAGGCTGGGGTCGGAATCGAACCGGCGTACGCGGAGTTGCAGTCCGCTGCATGACCACTCTGCCACCCAGCCTTGATTGTTTCGGGACCTACCTGGCAGACAGATAACACCCGGACTGGCCAGTGGCCTAAAGTTTGGAGCGGGAAACGAGACTCGAACTCGCGACCCCGACCTTGGCAAGGTCGTGCTCTACCAACTGAGCTATTCCCGCTTTAACTGGTTTTACTGCGTCTTTTGCATCACTGCGAAAGAGGCGCTTATTCTAATGCCATTCGTTACGATGTCAAGCACCGAAACCGTAAATTTTTATCTAATTTACTTCAGTGATGGCCATGCATTCTTCACATAAATCACCATCGACCACAGGCTCAGAGCGGCGGCAAGATATATCAATCCGTACCCGATTTGCAAGAGCCAATACGGGTATTCTGGTGAGTAGGCCAGCAGCACGATGATGGCGATCATCTGCACGGTTGTCTTCAATTTGCCAACATAGGCTACAGCCACCGCATCACGCTGATTGCGACTCGCCATCCACTCTCGCAGCGCCGATATGAACACCTCGCGGCCAATGATGACAGCGGTCGGCAGCACAAACCAGGGGCTGGGGAAGTTGGCGGTCAGCAGAACCAGCGCCATGACCACCAGCAGCTTGTCCGCCACCGGATCCAGGAATGCACCGAAGGCTGATGTCTGATTCAGTCGTCGGGCCAGATAACCATCCAGCCAGTCGCTAAGGCTTGCAACCGTGAAAAGCACGGCAGCGGCAAGCTGGCTCCACGGCTGTCCGCTGTAGTACACCATCACAATCACTGGTACCAGCAGCACGCGTGACATGGTTACCAGATTGGCAGCATTCATGGCTTATTCCTTGTCATCTGTAACACCTTCTTCCCGGAGACGCCGCATTCTACTCATTATGCAGTGACTCATAAATAACAGCGGCCAGTTTTTTACTGATGCCGGGCGTTCGCGCCAGATCGGCCTCGCTCGCGCGCATTACCTCCTGTTGACCACCAAAATACTTCAATAGCTCCCGACGCCGTGCCGGGCCCAGGCCCGGAATCTGCTCCAGCGGTGATTGCGTGCGGGTTTTTGCGCGGCGCTGACGATGACCGGTGATGGCAAAGCGATGGGCTTCATCGCGCACCTGCTGCAGCAGATGCAGGGCGGGTGAGTGCGCCGGGATGGCAATCTCCTGATAGCTGTCGCCGACGGCCAGAAACAGCGTCTCCTGCCCTGCCCGCCGACTGATGCCCTTGGCGATACCAATCAGCAGCATCTGACCCAGCAGCTCGGGCGAGAGCTGGCGATTGAGCACGTCCACCGCCTGGGCAAGCTGGCCCTTGCCGCCGTCAATCAGCAGAATGTCTGGGGTTAAAGGGGACGGAGTTTTTTTGCGCTCGCGCAAAATTACTCCGTCCCCTTTAACGTCCGTATCCCCTACTTCAGGAGCCTGCTCGCCCGCAGCGGCCTGCTCACTCCCTTCAGGCGCATCTTCGAGCAGGCTCTCGGCCACTACCCGGAACCGACGTGACAGCGCCTGCTCCATGGCTGCGTAATCATCGCCAGCCTGGATGTCCTTGATATTGTAGCGGCGGTAGTCGGATTTAAGCGGACCGTTGTGGTCAAAGGCCACACAGGAGGCGACCGTGCTTTCACCCATGGTGTGGCTGATGTCAAAGCATTCTATGCGCCGCGGGATAAAATCCAGCTCCAGTTCGGCCTGCAGTCGCTCAAAGCGCTGCAGCATGGTCTGGCGGTTATTGATATGGCTTTGAATGGCCTGTTCGGCGTTACCGGTGGCCATGGCCAGCCAGCGGGCGCGATGACCCCGTACCGAGGCGGTCAATCGGATCTGTTTGCCAGCAGCGGTGCCAAGCGCCTCCTGCAGGCTCTGACTGCCCTTGATGGCAGGTGCAATAATGATTTCCGCCGGGATCAGACCCGAGCCGGTGGTGACACCATCCCGCAGGTAGTACTGCGCGATAAATGATGCCAGCAGATCAGCCGCCGTTTCTGCGAGCTTGTCCTTGGGAAAAAAGTTGCGGCTGCCGATGATGCGCCCACCACGAATAGTGATCACATGAACGCAGGTATAGGCGCCCTCCAGCACGGCAGACATGACATCGGCATCACTGCCGCCACCGGAGACAACCTGCTCGCTCTGGATACGACGCAGGTCACTGATGCGGTCGCGCAGTCTGGCGGCACTCTCGAACTCCAGTGCCGCAGATTTCTGCTCCATGCGCCGTCCCAGTTCCTGCACCAGTGAATCGCTTTTGCCCTGCAGAAACTGTGTGGCATCGCGGACATCCTGCGCGTAGTCCGTCGGTGAAATATACCCCACGCAGGGCGCGGTACAGCGGCCAATCTGGTACTGCAGACAGGGCCGGCTGCGATTGCGGAAATAGCTGTCCTCGCACTGGCGCACGCGGAACACTTTCTGCAGCAACGCCAGACTTTCGCGTACTGCACTGGCACTGGGAAATGGCCCGAAAAACGTAGCGTCACGTTTGCGGCTGCCACGGTAGAACGCCAGTCTTGGATAGGCATCCTTGTGCGTCAGCATGATGTAGGGATAGGTCTTGTCGTCGCGCAGCTGGATATTGTATGGCGGACGATACTTCTTGATCAGATTCTGTTCAAGCAGCAGCGCTTCGGCTTCACTGTTGGTGATCGTGACATCTATATTGGCAATGTGTGAGACCAGCGCCATGGTCTTGGCATCCAGACCACTGGCACGGAAATAATTGCTGACCCGTTTTTTCAGATTGCGGGCTTTGCCTACGTAAAGAACTTCACCTTTCTCATCCAGCATGCGGTAGACGCCGGGCCGCTGGCTCATCACCGCCAGTGCGGCCTTGGCATCGAAACCACTGGTATTTTGATTGATGATATCGCTCATGAGATTCCGTTGATGATCTGAACTTCTGGCTCAAGATGCACGGCAAAACGTTGCCAGACATCCTGTGCAATCTGAGCGGCCAGCTCCATCAGCGCCTGACCTGGCTGAACAGGACCGGCATCGGCACGGAAATCATGCACCAGCACCAGCGCCTGCTGATCATGGACGCCGATATTGCCGCGGCGCAGACCTTTCCAGCCGGCCTTTTCAATCAACCAGGCCGCAGGAAGTTTGACATGCAATGGATCGCCGGGGATCTCGAACAGTGGCAGCTGTGGCCACTGCTGGCTCAGCTCATGATAGTGCTGCCGGTTGACAACAGGATTGCGAAAAAAACTGCCCGCGTTACCCAGCACTGTCGGATCCGGCAGTTTGCTACGGCGCACTGCACAGACCGCATCGAAAACCTGTTGTGCGCTGATTTCTTCGTGTGACTCTGCAATGCTGCTGTTGTCCGAATCAAGGCCAGCCACCTGCAAGGCATTGCGTAAAGCAGGATACGTCAGCACCGGGGTAAACTGCTGAGACAGCCTGAAAGTACAGGAAAGAATAATGGCTTTGTCGCGTAGACGGTTTTTGAAGATGCTGTCACGATAGGCGAACTCGCACTGCTCTGCTGTGAGCGTTTCTACCTGACCACCTTCGCGGTCGAGGTAGCGCAGGCTGTGAAAACGCTGTGCCAGCTCAACACCGTAGGCACCGATATTCTGCACCGGGGCAGCTCCGACGCGACCTGGAATCAAGGCCAGATTCTCAAGCCCGAACCAGCCCCGGGAAAGCGTGTACTCCACAAACTGGTGCCAGTTCTCCCCCGCAGCGGCGGTCACCAGCATATCTTTGCCATCGGCACACGACTGCAGGCCCATCAGGTCCATGACAATGACCACACCAGGGTAGTCTCTGGCGAACAGCACATTGCTGCCGCCGCCCAGAACCATGACTGGGAGGTCCATGCGCGAGGCGTGCGCCAGGACACCAGGCATCTCATCTTCCTGCTCAACTCGCACCAGCCAGCGGGCGCGTGCCGGCAGTGCCAGCGTCGTCAGTCCGGCTAGATCAGCATTGGCTCGCCAGTGCGCTGGTGCGCTCATCAGATCTCTGTATCCGACAGGAAGCGGCGGACCGCTTCCAGGTCTTCGGGCGTGTCGACACCGGCGGGAACATGCTGCACGGCTTTGTCCATGATAATTCGGACTCCGTGGTGCATGGCACGCAACTGTTCAAGCCGCTCGCTGATTTCCAGCCAGGCACGTGGCCAGCCAACAAACTGATTCAATGTTGCAACCCGGTATGCGTAGACGCCGATATGACGTTTGGCCTGAATATTTTCACCGTCCTGCCAGGGAATCGGGGAGCGACTGAAGTACAGCGCATAACCCTCGCCATCGGTGACAACTTTCACGGCATTGGGATTGCGCCATTCATGCGAATCCTCTATCTCGTGGTACAGACTGCTGATGCCCGCATCAGCGTTGTTCTGAAGATTTTCTGCCACCTGATTGATCGTGGCTGCAGGAATCAATGGTTCATCACCCTGCACATTGACGACAATCGCCGAGGCATCCAGGCCCAGCAGTGAGGCAACCTCCTGTATACGATCAGTACCGGATTGATGGTCGGCGCGTGTCATCACCACCTCGCCACCAAAACCGCGCACAACCTCAGCAATACGCTCATCGTCAGTGGCAATGTAAACCGCACTGGCCGCACTCTCGCAGGCGCGCTCGTACACATGCTGAATCATTGGTTTGCCCACGATGTCCAGCAGTGGTTTTCCCGGCAGTCGTGTCGACGCAAACCGTGCTGGAATCACAACTACAAAACTCATTGTCTTACCCCCGCTTTCCTGAATCTTGCGACCGCATGACTGCACACTTACTGTCAGCGATCTTCGCGTTCCTGCTCGGTCAGTGTCCGCGCTTCGCTTTCCAGCATCACCGGAATGTCGTCGCGAATCGGGTAGGCCAGCGCGTCTGCGTAACAGATCAGTTCGGCCTGCTCGCGTTTGTAGTCCAGCGGCCCTTTGCAGACGGGACAGACCAGTATGCTCAACAGTTTTTTATCCATGTTCCTTGTCTCCCATGTTCGCAGACGTGCTGCGAATGGTGTTCAGTCTGTTTATCACGGCAGTCAGCACATCCTTGTCCAGTTGTGGTTCTATGGCCAGATACCACCAGTTGTCCTGGGCAAAGCGTTCACATTTGACCGCATCTTTTTCTGTCATCAACAGCAGGTCCTTGCCAGCGAAGGACAGATCGGCAGCACGGTAGGCGTAATGATCCGGAAAACCCTCGCAGTGAGCGGTGATCCCCATCGCCGACAGCGAATCAAAAAAGCGTTGCGGATGGCCTATTCCTGCTATTGCATACACCTGGCGCTTATCACTCTCGTCGGAGAGTTTCACCATCTGAAAATTCTGCAGGCTGACACGCTGTCCGGTTTTTACATTGATCCACGCGGCTGGCTGCAAGTGCACGGAACCGATCGGGGCGGATTGTTGCGCTAAGGTGGTAGCCAGCTGAGCCTCTGCCTGCTTGCCATTCAACACGATAACATCCACTCCGGCAAGTCGCTGCGCAGGCTCGCGCAGCGGGCCAGCAGGCAGTGTCAGGCCGTTGCCGAAACCACGCTCGGCGTCCACCACTACAATCTCAATATCCCGCCCCAGTCGATAGTGCTGCAGTCCATCATCACACACGACGACATCACACAGTCCGCTTTCCTCCAGTGCACGCAGCCCCCGGCAACGGTCAGGATCGACGACCAGAGGGCCGCGATGATGGCGGCGCAGCAGTCGTGCTTCATCACCACTGGCGCGCACATCTGTGTCTGCCCCAACAAACAGTGGATAGTGGCGGGACTGACCACCGTAGCCCCGGCTCAGCACGCCGACCCGCCATCCCTGCTGTCGCAGGGCACTACCGAGCGCCAGCACAACGGGAGTTTTGCCAGCGCCGCCCACTGTCAGATTACCAACGATAATGACAGGCAAGGCTGATGTGCATTGCTGTGCTGTCAGACGTCCCCTGCGTGCCGCGGCAAGCAAGTTAAACAACCAGGATAACGGGCGAAGCAGCTGCAGCCACCAGGCACCACGATACCAGGCATCGACCAGCCACATCAGCCCGCAGACTCGCTGGCTTGACTTTCACTGTCACTGTCGAGCGGATTCATGAGGCCCGACTCACTGAACTGCATGCGGTGCAAACGTGCATAGTGTTTATCAAGCGCCAGCAGCTCTTTATGCGTGCCACTTTCAACGATGCGCCCCTGATCCATGACGACAATCAGATCGGCGTTCTCGATGGTGGACAGGCGGTGTGCGATGACAAAGGTAGTGCGGCCGCGAATCAGCTCTGCCAGTGCCTGCTGGATATGCTGCTCGGACTCGGTATCCAGTGCCGAGGTTGCTTCGTCCAGTATCAATACCGGTGAGTCTTTCAGGAAGGCGCGTGCAATTGCCAGCCGCTGTCTTTGCCCACCCGACAGCAGTCCGCCACCATCACCGACCTGGGCATCATAGCCACCCGGCAGTTTCTGAATGAACTCGTCGGCATGTGCATTGCGCGCCGCCTGCTGTACCTTTTCCAGCGTGACTTCCTCGCCCAGACCGTAGGCAATATTCTCGGCGACGGAGCCTTCAAACAACACGACATCCTGCGTCACCATGGCCATTTGCTGCCGCAGATTATTCAGGGCGTATTCTGTTATTGGAACGCCATCGAGACGGATCTCACCCTGCTGATAGTCATAGAAGCGCGGCAGCATATTCACCAGCGTGGACTTGCCACTGCCGGAGCGGCCCACCAGCGCGACAGTGGTACCCGGTTCGACACGCAGCGTGATGCCGTTCAGCACGGGCTTGGCCGACTCGTAGGCAAACTGCAATTGATCAAACTCCACCAGACCTTTGACGCGGCCCGCTGTATGCGTACCAGTGTCACGCTCGCGTTCATTGTCGAGCAGCTCAAAGATACTGCTGGCGGCAGAGATACCGCGCTGGATGATGGCATTGACGCCGGACAGTTGTCGCAGTGGTTTGCTGAGCATGCCGGCCAGTGTCAGGAAGGTCACCACCTCCCCTGCTGATGCCCCGCCGAGAAATTCCGGCGCCAGCGCCAGCCAGATCAGAATGGCCATGGCCATCGCGACGATCAACTGGATCAGTGGTGTGGCGGTGGCTTCGGTAACCACCATCTTCATGTTCTGGCGACGGTTGCGCTCGCTGGAGCGCAGAAAGCGCTCCGATACATATTCACCAGCGTTAAAGGTACGAATGACTTTCTGGCCCTTGATGGACTCATTGGCAATCTGTGTGACATCACCCATGGAGTCCTGCATCTGGCGACTGTAGCGGCGATAGCGTTTGGTGGCCATGTGAACGATGAGTGCCATGCACGGCGCCACCAGCAGGAAAACCAGGCTGAGGCGCCAGTTAACCCAGAAAAGCCAGGCCAGCAGGCCAATCACGGTAAGGCCTTCGCGAAGCACAACGGTAATAGCGTTTGTGGCCGCACCCTTGATCTGCATGACGTCGTAGGTGACTTTGGATACCAGGCGGCCGATGGTGTTGCGATCGTAATAGGCTATCGGTACATTCAACAGCTGGTCGAGCACCTCACAGCGCAGTTTGTGCACCACGTGATTGGCAGTGTGTTCCAGCGAATAGTGTCCCAGGAACCCGCCAACACCGCGCGCCAGCACAATCAGCACACAAAGAATGGGACTGATGATACGCGCGTCGGCGTTATTGGCTTCGATCTGATCGATTGTCCAGCCCAGCCAGGCAGCAGTAGCCGGCGTGGTGACCGCAAAAATAATGTAACCCAGCAGACTGATCGCAAAATAGCCCAGGAAGGGTCGGATGTATCGCAGCAGCCGCGCGTATACCTGTGCACCGGTCATCAGCGCAGCGGCTTCGGGGCCGGATGTCGGCGACTGGCCTGGCGCCTGTTGTGGCTGGGTATCACTCATTGACACCGCCCCCCTCGACAGTACTGTCGGCACCCTGCTCTTCACCGGGTTCGCGGGTTGCGATACTGAAGCCACTGAATCCTGCCTGGCCTATTGCATCCATGGCGGTAATTACGGCCTGGTGGCTGGCTTCTGCATCAGCCACCAGCAGGATGGTCTGCTGCCGGTTGCCGGCGGCCACTTCCAGCAGTTGTGCCTGCAATGTGGCGCTGGTGTTATCGGCCAGCAACACATTATTGATGCTGTAGCGTCCTGTCTGGCTGACCATCACTTCGATCTGGTCGGGTGCGGGTTCGGCGGCCGTCGCTTCCGCCTCTGGCAGATTGACAGCCAGCCGGGTCTCTCGTGTAAACGTGGTGGTCACCATAAAAAAGATCAACAGCAGGAAGACAACATCAATCAGTGGCGTCAGATTGATGGCGGGGTCTTCCAGCGTGCGACGCGGAAACTTCACGAGCCAGTTGCCTCAACACTGGCAGCCGCCTGCTGCTGTGCATTCTCGCGGGCAGCGCTGGTTTCGGGCAGTGTCACAAAGTCCTTGATGTCTACGCGGCGATCACCGTGCAGCGCTTCTACCAGTTTGGCAGACTCCTGCTCCAGCGACAGCACCAGCGAATCCACTTTGCGGACAAAGTAGCGATGACATGCATACGCCGGGATGGCCACCGTCAGGCCGGCGGCGGTGGTAATCAGGGCTTCGGAGATACCACCGGCCAGCGCATTGGCGTTGCCGGTGCCCTGAATCATGATTTCAGTGAACACCCGGATCATGCCAACTACCGTGCCAAGCAGGCCCAGCAGCGGGGTGATGGCGGCGATGGTGCCGAGCGTGCTCAGATAACGCTCCAGTTCATGGATGACAGCCGCGGCGCTTTGTTCGATGGCATCGTTCATCGCCTGTCGGCCCTGGCGGGCGTGCAGCAGACCGGCTGCCAGAATCTGACCCAGCGGAGAGCCCATGCGCAGTTCGCGCATTTTGTTGGAGTCCAGCTCGCCGTTTTTGATCCAGGTCCAGACCTGGCCAACCGCATAACGCGGCGCAATGCGATTGTTGCTGAGTGTCCAGAATCGTTCGATGACGATGGCTATTGCCAGAATCGAACACAGGATAATTGGCAGCATCAACCAGCCACCGGCCATTACGATTTCTACCACAAGCTTAATCTCCCGCTGATTTGCCGGCTACTTTACCATATTCGCCAGACGGGTTGTTATGCCAGAAACGCCGCTGTTCGTGTCTATGCAGGCCTTTTAATTCTGCTTCGCCCGGCCCACCCAGTGTCATCGTGACTGCGCCATGGTGATCGGTACGCAGCACCTCGATGCCCAATGCCCGGGCCCGCTGCAGCACTGCCGGATCCGGATGACCGAACCGATTGCGATAACCGGCCGAGACCAGCAGCCAGTCTGGCGATACCTGCTGCAGCCAGGCCTCGGTGCTGGAGCTGTCACTGCCGTGGTGGGCTGCAAGCAGAACATCGGCAGCCAGCAAATCGCCCTGCTGCGCGAGCAATCTGCGCTCGACCGGCGCTTCTATGTCGCCAGTCAGCAGCAGTGCGTGCGAGCCTGCCGATACATGCAATACGCATGAGGCGTTATTGGGATTGCCTGCAATACCGCCCCGCTCCGTCGGGTCAGGATGCAGCACCCGAAACTCGACAGAATCCCACTGCCAGTAATCGCCGCTGCCACAGGGCTTCATCATGGCATCTTGCACGCCGTTGAAATCCCGGAACCGTTCAGGAGCGCTGCTGACCAGGCGCGTCACCGGCACTGAACCGAGTATTGAGCTCAGGCCTCCGTAATGGTCCTGATGCCAGTGACTGATGATCAATACGTCCAGCTGTCGTATTCCCGCCTGTTTCAGGGCCGGCAGAATAGCCGCGCGCCCGGCGTCGTAGTCGGGACCCAGTGCCGTCCCGGTATCAAACAGCATGCTGTGGTGTCGAGTCTGGAGCAAAACGGCCAGGCCCTGACCCACATCCAGCATCTGCAGCCAGAGCTCTCCAGGGCCCGGTCGATCGGGTCGCGGCGGTGCCAGTAATGGCAACATCAGCAGCAGTGCCGGCCAGCGCGGCAGCAGACCTCGAGGCAGCAATAACAATAAACAGCCAACTGATACACACAGCACTGTCAGTGGCGAAATCGCCGGCCCCTGCCATAGTGGCTGCCAGCTGGCAACGGACTCCAGCCCCTGCATCAGCATGACCAGACCTGTGTCGGCCCCCTTGAGCGTCCACCGCGCAGCTTCGCTCGACACAGGTAGCAGCACGATGCCGACAAGCGCCAGCGGTACAACCCACAGACTGACAACCGGAATTGCCAGCAGGTTCACCAGCGGTGATATCCATGACACCTGCCCCGTCCATAACAGCAGCGGAACCAGTAGCGCAATGCTGACGGCAAATTGCGGCTTGAGCCAGACCAGACAGGCATGTTGCCCCCAACGCGACCGACTGGATTGTGCACTGGCCGGCGGTCCCAGTTGCTGCGGGCCGGCAAACAACAGCAGCAGCGCCGCAACCGCCACAAAAGACAGCCAGAAGCCGGCCTGGGTGACTGCCAGCGGATCGAAGCCCAGCACTGCCGCCATGGCCAGCAACAAACGATAGCTGGGCAACACCTGCCGGCCCAACAGCTGGGCGAGCATCAGCATAGAGATCATGATTACCGCACGCTGCGTTGGCAGCGAAAATCCGGCCATGGCGCTGTACAGCCAGGCACCAAGAACAGCTGCCAACGCACCGAAGCGCTGTGCTGGCATGCGTTCCAGCAAGGTCGCAGACATGCGTGACAGCAGATTGAATACCCAGTAGAAGGCGGTGGCAACCAGACCCACATGCAGCCCGGAAATGACCATCAGATGGTTGGTACCAGTGGCACTCAGCGTGTCCCATTGTGAGTGACTGATCCCGCTGCGCAGACCCGTCGTCAGCGCCGCAAGCAACCCCGGGTACCGCAGTGATCCGGTGGCGTACAGTTGCTCACGGATTCCGATGCGCCACTGATCAACCGACCAGCCCGCCGGCTGCAGCCGCCGGTTGAAGGTGGTTGCCCGCACATAGCCACGGGCAACGATTCCCTGCTGAGCCTGAGCTGCCTCGAAGTCATATCCGCCCGGATTTGCGAATCCATGTACACGATTGAGCCGAACTCGCAGGCGCCATGTCTCCCCGCTTCGCGGTACACCCGCAGCGTCACCATCAAACTCACCAGTGACTGAACCGTAGGCGTTCAGCGCAATCAGATGACCGATCAGAACCGGCGCACTCTCCTCACAGTTTTCTGGCAACAAGCTCAGACAGCTGTGGTCCACGCGCAACTGGAAACGAGTCTGCTGTCCGCCAGAACGGTATGTAACAGTCTCCGCCGAAGCGCCTTCTGGCAGCCCTTCAACCTGTCCCTCTACCCAGATATCACGGCCTTCCAGCGCGGCAGGCAAACGACTTTCTGTAATAAGCAGTCCGTGATAAACCGCACGCCCGGCACCCAGGCTCAGGCATAACAACAGGCAGGCAGTGATTTTCCAGGTGCTGGCTGGGGCGCGCCACCAGATGGCAATCAGCGTGAAAAGCGGGAGTACAGTCAGCAGCACTACCAGGCCAGAACCGACCTCGGGCAGTCGCGGCATAAAACTGATGGCATAAATACCCAGGCAGAACAGGGCCAGTGCTGTGCGCATCCCTGCTCACCCCAAGAATTGCTGACGTCTATGCTGGGGTTATAGCTGTTCTGGGGTCAGTCTGCAGAACGCAGCGCTTCGGCTGGCAATACTCGCGCAGCACGCCAGGCCGGATAGACGCTGGCCAGCAGGCACAGCACCAGTACGCCAATACTTACGGCGACAATGTCAGACAGCATCAGCTGGGAGGGCAGGAAGTCGACTGGGTAAACGTCTGCACTCAACAGCTGGGTCCCACTCCACTGTTCAAACAGCGCAAACAGTGACGACACATTAAGGGCCAGCAGTGAGCCGGCAAGCAGGCCAATACCGGCGCCGACCAGGCCAATCAGGCAGCCCTGCAGCAGAAATATGCGGGCAATGGTTCCCGGTGAGGCACCCATGGTGCGCAGGATCGCGATGTCACTGCGTTTGTCGCGCACAATCATGATCAGGCTGACAACCAGATTAAAGGCGGCGACAGCTACCAGCAGCCAAAGCAGAAACCCAACGATAGTGCGAGACAGCTGTATGTTCTCGTAGATGGCACCAAACCACTGCGTCCAGGTCTGCAGGTAAAAGCCCTGTGGCAGCTGCTCCTGCACAGGTGCTCGCAAGGAATTCACCGCCAGCACATCATTCGTGCGCAGACGCAAACCGTTGAATCGCTGCGGCTCGCGATACAGAGCCTGGGCATCCGGCAGCGCGATCATCACCAGTCGCTCATCCAGCTCCTGCGTGCCAACCCGGTAGATTCCAGCGACCGTAAAGCGACGCTGCACCGGCAAAGGTGCGATCGGGTTGATGGAAATGTCCAGGCTGTAGAGATTGACGTCGTCTCCGAGTCCAACGCCGAGTTGCTGCGCCAGCGTCTGACCCATCACGATCTGGAAACGGCGCTCGGTCAGGGCCTGCAGCGAACCCTGTTGCATGAAGCTGCCCAGCGCGGATGTCTGAAGTTCCTGTTCTACGTCGATGCCATTGACCAGTACCGCACGACTGTTGTTGTCCCGCGCCAGCACACCATTGACCTCCAGCACCGGTGAAGTGGCAATAACACCGTCAATAGCCGCGATCTGCTGCGCCAGCAACTGCCAGCGCTCGGCGCTGACGCTGTCCTCGGTCTGTATCGCTGCATGCGGCAGCACGCCCAATACATTTTCCCTGACTTCACGATCAAAACCGTTCATCACCGACAGTACAGTGATCAGTATGGCAACGCTCAGGGCCAGTCCACTGATGGTCAGCCGT
Organism: Pseudohongiella sp. O18; assembly: GCF_021729085.1. GTDB lineage: Bacteria > Pseudomonadota > Gammaproteobacteria > Pseudomonadales > Pseudohongiellaceae > Pseudohongiella. The sequence goes on from NZ_JAJSAR010000002.1 coordinate 1,133,212, forward strand.
GACATGAAGTTGACCAGCTGGCCACTCTGCCCGCCCGCATCCCCTGCCTGCCGTCGGCGTGCGCCCACATAACGCAGCGCAATACGCGCGGCCAGCTTGAATGAGGCAAGAAAACCAGCCGGTGCTGAATCGCCCTGCTCAAGCATGCTCAGCTTCCAGTGTGCCCTGGTTCAGCACCAGTACCCGATCCAGGCTCGCTGCAAAACGCTCGTCATGCGTCACAACCACAAAACTGGTCTGAAGTGATTTATTCAGTGTCTGCATCAGCGTGTGGATGCCTTCAGCCGTGCGACGGTCAAGATTACCGGTGGGTTCGTCCATCAGAACACACCTGGGTGAGGCGACCAGCGCCCGGGCAATGGCAACCCGCTGCCGTTCACCGCCGGACAGCTCTGAGGGTTTGTGATTCAGACGGTGACTCAGACCCACTTCACCCAGCAACTCCGACGCGCGCGGATAGGCCTCGCGGCTGCTTTGCCCGCCAATAAGCAAAGGCATGGCAACGTTCTCCAGCGCACTGAACTCACCCAGCAGGTGATGGAATTGATAAACAAATCCCAGATAACGGTTGCGCAGCTGACCGCGCTCGGACTCTGACAGTCTGGACAGATCCTGCCCGGCAACGGAAATCTCACCGCCACTGGGCGCATCCAGCCCGCCCAGCAGATTAAGCAGCGTTGTTTTACCGGAGCCGGAGCTGCCAACAATAGCCACACATTCGGCGGGACGGACATTCAGGTTGATGTCCAGCAGCACGTCCACCTGTTGAGGTCCCTGGGTGTAGGACTTGCGCAGGTGACGACAACTGATGACGTTAGCGGTTTGCTCCAAAACGACTCTCTCCATTAATGTTTGGTGGCGACACCTTATTCATAGCGCAGTACGTCCGCCGGCTGCACACGGGAAGCCCGCCACGCCGGATACAGGGTGGCCATTAGACTGACACCCAGAGCACACAGACAGACCAGCACGACATCAGACCAAAGAATCAGCGCATCCAGATGGGCAATCATGTAGACATCACCTGGCGCCAGCATCGCATTCAGTGCGCCCTGGAATGCGCGCGTGATCTGCCCCAGATTCATTGCCAGCAACACACCACCGGCGGCGCCGAGCAGCGTGCCCAGCACCCCCGCGGCAAAGCCCTGAATCACAAACACTGACATGACGGTTGCCCGGCTGGCCCCCATGGTACGCAGGATGGCGATATCGGCGTTTTTGTCAGCCACCGCCATCACCAGTGTTGCAACGATGTTGACGGCGCCAATGACCACAATCATCAGCAGCATGAAGCCGGTCAGGATTTTCTCCATGCGCAGTGCATCAAACAGGCTGCGACGGGTTTCGTTCCAGCTTGCTACCGGCCACCGGCCAGCAACTGCTTCACGCGCGATGACGCCAGCATTGAGGACATCGTCCACCCGCAGCCGTAATTGCGGAACCGCGTCGTCGCGGCCGGTAAGTAACTGGCTGGCGACTGGCAGGTTGACCAGTGCCATGGCGTCATTGTCATAGAATCCAAAATCTGCAACACCCACCATCTGGAAACTGCGGGCATCCTCGGTACGCCGCTGCAGCAGGCTGTTGAGCGGCGTGACCGACATCTGCATGCCCGGGTAGAGGCCCAGCTGACCGGCAAGCCGGGTGCCCAGGATAATGCCATCGGGTGTTTCCGCCAGGAAATCCAGCATCGCCTGCAGCTGACTGTCTGGCGATTGCAGAATCTGTTTTTCTGTCTCCGGTGTTACGCCACGAACATTAACAAACTCACCGCGGCCATCAAACTGCAGCCAGGCTTCACTTTCCAGAAATGGCGCCACCGCAATCACTCCTGGCGCGGCTGCAAGGCTGTCAGCTGCCTCCCGCCAGTCAAGCAGATCGTCTGGCAACGTAACCGCTGCATGCGGCACTGCCTTGAGTGTTTCCTCACGCATGGTGCCTGTAGAGGCATTAATCACAGAAAGCACGGCAATCAGCGCCAGTACACCCAGCGCAATGCCCAGCATGGAGATAAGTGACACAAAGGAAACCAGCTGATTTTTCTTGCGAGCGCGAACGAAGCGTAAACCAATGAACAGCGCCAGGGGTTTGCGCATGATCAGTCCTGCTCCTGCTGTTCGCGTTGCAGCACCCGTTGGACCGTCTTGAAGCTGACCGGTGCGATTGGCGTGCTGACACGGCTGGCGATCGCCCGCAGCGAAAGCCCCTGTGAGCGCAACTGGCGAATCTGTTTCAACACTCGTTGCTCCAGCGGGTTTTCGATGAGTTTGCCATTACTGTGAATCATATAACCAAAAGGTTTGCTGCCGCCCAGGAAGCGACCCTTGCTGCGCTGCTCATGTTTGACCTTGAGCATACGCTGGGCACCGCGCCGGCCTTCAATGACAGCCAGTTCTGCCAGGATCGCATCAAAATCCACCCGCGTACGCTTTAATGTCCGGGTCTGGCTGAGCTCAGCATCAAGACTGACGACATGCAGGCAGATATCATTGCCGCGCAGCCACTCCAGCGTCTGTTCCAGATCCTGCGCACCGTTGACCAGTCGGCGCAGACTGGCCACCAGCAGATCGCTGCCCGGTGGGGGTCGCCAGCCATCGTGCGTACCCTCCGAATCAGGCAACAGACGCTGACTGAAGCCCTCTCTCCAGTCATGGCTGACCTCGCGCACCCAGCGCGGCTCCGGCCAGCCCTGCCGACGACAGTAGTCCAGCAGTTGCTCGCGCTCGCGCGGATCACTGAATCCGACTGCGTCGTCATCCTGCTCGAAACTGCTGAGTCTCTGGTAGGCAAAAATTTTCATGCCCGGATTCTAGTCGAGGCGGAAATTTAAAACAAACCAGACGTTTAGGGCTGCCCAGCGACCGTTCGATAAAAACATAATGTTTGAACAATGCAAATCTTACTGCTATAGTCGCGGAGCTGCTTGTTCTGCATGTAAGGCCAGCAGCCAGATTTTAAAGTATTCCGCCATTGCGATGGCGATGAACTGTTAAGATTTTTGTACGCAAGTTTTTACAGTAAGACAACAACGTTACTAAGTAGAGCGTTATCAACCTAACTTAAGTAACCGGATCCGGAACCCGCGTGACAACACAGCGGGCGGAGTCCAGAAAGCGATTTTTTGCTGGTGGCAACCGTTAACAACGAGCGCGCACCACAGCCCTTACCCGACTGGCTTCCAACAACAACTGAGCCGGGGTTCGGGCAGGCCGGGGCTTGACCGCGGCACGAACAAACGTATCGCGCGCCACATTGCGCAGCGATGGGATACATGGTTAATGACGGTTATGCATTGTCGCCTGAGGCTGACTGAATACCGTAGCACAGCAGCCGCACAACAACTGCAAGCCATTGTTCCAAAAGGATTTCTGATTCACTAGTTGAATCAGGCAGCTCCCCGCGTTGGTTCCTGCCCGCCACAGGTCCCTGTCAGTTTCGCACCTGGATTCACCGATCTGGTTCAACAGAGATGTGAATTCACTATGAAAAGAATGCTAATAAACGCAACGCAGGAAGAAGAACTGCGCGTTGCGCTGGTCGATGGCCAGAAACTGTACGACCTCGATATCGAAAACCGCACCCGCATTCAGAAAAAGGCCAGCATTTTCAAAGGCCGCATCACCCGCGTAGAACCCAGTCTTGAAGCCGCCTTCGTCGATTTTGGCGCTGAGCGTCATGGCTTTTTGCCGCTCAAGGAAATCGCTCCCGAATACTTCACCGGCAAATCTGACGGCGGCCGCGTCAACATCAAGGAAGCCGTTGCCGAAGGCACCGAAGTCATCATTCAGGTTGAGAAGGAAGAGCGTGGCAACAAGGGCGCAGCGCTGACCACATTTATCAGTCTGGCCGGCCGCTATCTGGTTCTTATGCCGAACAACCCCCGCGCTGGCGGCATTTCACGTCGCATTGAGGGTGATGAGCGTTCTGAGATTCGTGAAGCCATCAACAGCCTGAATATTCCGGACGGCATGGGCATCATCGTGCGCACCGCCGGCGTTGGCAAAAACCAGGAAGATCTGCAGTGGGACCTCGATTACCTGCTGTCGCTGTGGCAGTCCATCAAGGATGCCTCCGACCAGAAAAAAGCCCCCTTCCTGATCTACCAGGAAAGCAATGTCATCATCCGCTGCATCCGTGACTACCTGCGCCAGGACATCGGCGAAGTGCTGTTTGACACCCAGGAAGCCTACGAAGAAGCCCTGAACTTTGTGCGTCAGGTGATGCCGCACTACGAAGCGCGTATCAAGCACTATCAGGATCCGCTGCCGCTGTTCAATCGCTACCAGATTGAAAACCAGATCGAATCCGCCTTCCAGCGTGAAGTTAAACTGCCCTCCGGTGGCTCCATTGTCATTGATCCAACCGAAGCCCTGATCTCCATCGATATCAACTCCTCGCGTGCCACACGCGGTTCTGACATCGAAGAAACGGCGCTGAATACCAACCTGGAAGCGGCAGATGAAATTGCCCGTCAGTTGCGCCTGCGTGACATGGGCGGCCTGGTGGTCATCGATTTTATCGATATGGCCTCCACCAAGAATCAGAAAGAAGTTGAAAACCGCGTCCGCGATGCGCTGGAAGCCGACCGTGCACGCGTTCAGGTTGGCCGTATCTCCCGCTTTGGCCTGCTGGAGATGTCACGTCAGCGCCTGCGTCCGTCACTTGAAGAAACCAATGCTGTGGTCTGCCCGCGTTGTAGCGGTCAGGGCACGATCCGTGATGTGAAATCACTGTGTCTGTCCATCCTGCGTATTCTGCAGGAAGAGGCAAACAAGAAGAAAAGCGCCGAGATTCGTGCGATTGTGCCACTCAACGTGGCCTCTTATCTGCTGAATGAAAAGCGTAATGCGGTGGCTGCCATCGAACAGCAGAGCAAGACCCGCCTGCTGATCATCCCCAGCCCGTCGCTGGAGACTCCCCACTACGAAATCCAGAGCCTGAGCGCCCAGGATGGCGGCGTGGCGCTGGCCAGCTTTGAAATCGAAACCGAACACGATCACGTCGAAGAAATCGGCCAGACGCAGAAGCCGCTGCCCGTGCAGCAGGCTGCAGTGCAGGCACCCACAGTGCCAGCCGCACCGGCACCACGCGCCACTGAGTCACGTGACAAGCCGGCAGGCAAGTCAGCACCCGCCAAAAAAGGTTTCCTTGGCTCCCTGTTGTCAGTGTTTGGGGAGCTGTTTGGCGCTGCCAACGACGAAGAAGAGGAAGAAAACAAAACCGAACAGCGCGGCAGCGGCAACAATCGCAATCGCTCGCGCAGCGGTGGCAGTGACCGCAATCGCAATCGCGGCAATCGCGGCCGCGGTGGCGACTCACGCAGCCGGGACGATTCACGCGCACCACGTGACGACCAGAAGCGCGAAGAACAGAAATCAGACGAACGTGGCGGCAAAGCCCAGGCTGACAAGAGCCAGGACAAGAGCAACGACAAGGACGGAGACAACAAGCCTCAGCGCAGCAGCCGTCGTCGTGGCGGTCGCGGCCGTAACCGCTCTGATGATGACAGCCAGGGCGGCAACCGTCAGGATCGTGGCAGTGCTGACAAGTCATCGTCTGACAGCAGTGACGAGCAGTCTGGCGATCAGCAGGACAACAGCAATCGTCGACCCAAGGGCGAGCGCAAGCCGCGCAACACTACCAAGCGCAAGCGCGGCCCGCATCCCGACGGTCAGACCGAGAGCACAGACGATCAGCAGGTCGCTGCTGACGCACAGGCGACAGACACTGCCGGCAATGAAGCAGAAACTGCTGCCAGCGCAACATCCGACAAGCAGGACAAACAGGACAAGCAGGCAGTTGCTGCCGCTGAGCAGCCTGCAGACGCAGGAGCAAGCGAGTCGACGAAGGCTACGCAGGACTCTGACGAACAGGCTCAGAATGCCGATGAACAGTCTGAAAAACCCAAACGACGCCGCAGTCGTGGCGGTCGTTCGCGTCGCGGCAAGTCCAGCGCAGACAAGGCAGGCGCTGACAAGTCTACGGGGGACGACAACTCAACCGATTCAGCTGATTCTGAGAATGCAGCCGATGTGACTGAATCTGCAACAGTCGCTGAAAAAGCAGCTATCGAGAAACCAGCCAAAAAGACTGAGCCAAAAGCTGAGGAGAAGGCTGTCGGGCCGGCAGAGACTTCAGAGTCTAAAAAGACGGACTCTGGCGAGAAGAAACCGCAGGCCGCCAAACCGGAGGAAGCAGCCAGCGCTGACGCGGAGCCCAAAGCAGCAGCTGACGACAAGCCTGCCAAGGCAGCTGTTGCAGCTGAGAAAGCCGAGAAGGCCGGGAAAGAACAGAAAGTTGAGAAGGCCGAAGAAGCGAAGCCAGCTAAATCAGAACCTGAAAAAGCCGAAACTGTGCAGGCTGAACCAGCGCAAGCTGCTGCTCCAGAGCAGCAGCCTGAATCAAAGCCTGAGTCCAGCGCCCAGGCTGCGCCAGCGAGCGGCGGACGTGCGCCTAACGACCCACGGGAGATTCGTCGCCGTCGCCTGGAAGAAGAGAAGGCTCGCAAGCAGGCTGAATCTGACAGCCAGACTGACTCAGAGGACAGCAACAAGCAGTAAGACTGAACTGGATCCCTGACGGCCGTGTGATGCTGTCAGGGATCAAATGTCAGACAACAAAAAAGGCAGTGGTTGAAAAACCACTGCCTTTTTTTGTAAGCGCTTAAAGCGTGTGAGACTTACAGCTTCTCTTCGAGCTCGGGTACCGCCTTGAACAGGTCAGCGACCAGACCATAGTCTGCTACCTGGAAGATTGGCGCTTCCTCGTCTTTGTTGATCGCCACGATTACCTTGCTGTCCTTCATGCCGGCGAGGTGCTGAATGGCACCAGAAATGCCAACAGCAATGTACAGCTCGGGGGCAACGATTTTACCAGTCTGACCGACCTGCATGTCGTTCGGTACAAAGCCCGCGTCTACCGCTGCGCGTGATGCGCCGATGGCTGCGCCCAGCTTGTCTGCAACCTTTTCCAGCATGGCGAAGTTTTCACCATTCTGCATGCCGCGACCACCAGAGATGACAATCTTGGCGCCGGTCAATTCAGGACGCTCAGACTTGGTCAGCTCTTCGCTGATGAACTCAGCAACTTCCTGGGTCTTGACCACGTCAGTCGTCTCCACGCTGGCTGAGCCGCCTTCAGCAGCTGCCGCATCAAAGGCTGTACCACGTACGGTAATCACCTTCACACTGTCAGAAGACTGCACAGTAGCCAGTGCGTTACCGGCGTAAATTGGTCGCACAAATGTGTCTTCTGATTTTACAGCGGTGATGTCTGAAATCTGTGCAACACCCAGCAGGGCTGCAACGCGTGGCATGAAGTTTTTGCCGCTGGTAGTTGCCGGGGCCAGAATGTGGCTGGCATCTTTACCAACTTCAGCCACGAGCTCGGCCAGGTTTTCCGGCAGCTGGTTTTTGTAGGCTTCGTTATCGGCCACCAGAACTTTGCTGACACCATCGATGGCTGCAGCGGCCTTGGCCACCGCATCGCATCCGGAGCCGGCTACCAGCACTGTGATATCTGAGCCTATTTCTTTGGCGGCTGTAACTGTATTCAGGGTCGCCGGTTTCAGGGCGGCGTTATCGTGATCTGCTATTACCAAAATGCTCATGTTCTGCCCTACCCCTTAGATAACTTTTGCTTCGGTTTTCAGTTTGCTGATCAGCTCGTCCACACTTTCCACCTTGATACCGGCAGAGCGAGCGGGTGGTGGCTCAACAGAGATAACCTTCAACCCAGAGCTGACGTCGACACCAAGCTCCTCTGGTGTGAGGGAGTCAATCGTCTTTTTCTTGGCTTTCATGATGTTTGGCAGAGAAGCGTAGCGCGGCTCGTTCAGACGCAGGTCAGTGGTTACGATGGCCGGCAGCTTCAGTGAAACGGTCTGTTCGCCACCATCGATTTCACGGGTGACCTTCGCTTTGCCGTCAGCAACTTCCAGTTTGCAGGCGAATGTGCCCTGTGGCATGCCAGTCAACGCACCCAGCATCTGACCAACCTGGTTGTTGTCCGAATCGACGGACTGCTTGCCCAGAATGACCATTTCAACGCCTTCTTTCTCCACAATCTTCTGCAGCATGCGCGCCACCGGCAGTGGCTGCACATCAACGGGTGCCTCTACGTGAATGCCGCGATCAGCGCCCAGCGCCAGTGCAGTACGGATCTGTTCCTGACAGTTCTTCTCGCCAATGGAGACAACAATAATTTCTTCGGCGATGCCTTTCTCTTTCAGACGCACTGCCTCTTCCACGGCAATTTCGCAGAAAGGATTGACCGCCATTTTGGCATTGGCCAGATCCACACCACTGTTATCAGCTTTAACACGAACCTTCACATATGGATCAACTACACGTTTGATCGCTACCAGAATCTTCATGGATTCTCCAACTTTTACTGATTAGAAAAATGGCTTGTGGGTGCCAGTGGTAAATGCCTGCGGCCCCAAAAAGGCTGACAATAATGCCGTTTTTGAGCGCGCGCGTCAATAAAACCGCGGCCCGGGTTTACCCCTGAAAGCGTCCCAGTTCAAACTTGCAGCCCTGACTGGACACGACCAAAACCTTCTCCATATCGTTGTTTTTGTTATTTTTTTTGTCATCCACAGGGCTCGTCTCGGCAACTTCCACAAGCGAATAAAAAACCGAACGGATGATCAGTGCCTTGAGCCCATGACGCACTTCCAGCACTGGATGAGGCTGCTGATCAGCGTCGAAAGTGACTTCGATCCGGTTATCGGGCCCGGCTTCGACAACTTCATCAGTATTCAGGGTAAACCGAAGCACCTGCTGCCCATCGCGCTCGACGACATCGACGAGCTGCGCTACAAACGGGCAATCGTCAACCTGGATGCGCACTTTCTCCACCGGCGTCACCAGATAATGAAAGCCATCCGGATCCAGCCGCAGAATCGAGGAAAATAATTGCACCAGGCGCTTGCGCCCGATCGGCGAACCTTCATGATACCAGCGTCCGTCGGCTGCAATGCGCATGTCCATCTCGCCGCAGTACGGCGGATCCCAGTCGTGCACCGGTGCCGGGCCCCGATTGGTTTTGATGTGCTTCAACAGATTATCAGTCTTGATCTCGGCGCTGCTCATCTGACCTCCTGGGTAAGGTAGTGTCCCGTCTGACTAGTCGACCGCAAAAATGCCCGGTGCATTCCTCCAGAAACCTTTGTAATCCATACCGTAACCGAACAGGTATTTGTCCTCGGCATACAGAGCGGTAAAGTCCGCCTTTTTCAGATCGGCCGTCTTGCGATCGTGCTGTTTGTCGACCAGCACAGCGCTGTAGACTTCCGCTGCACCCTGCTCCCGGCACCAGCTGACGATGGCGGCCAGCGTTTCGCCCTCGTCAAAGATATCGTCAAGCACCAGTACGACCCGGTCCTGCAGGGATGAGGCAGGTGTCACACGCCAGTGCAATTGACTGCCGGTCAGTTGCTCACGGTAGCGAGTCGCGTGGATATAGTCCAGGTTCAGCGGAAACTTCAACCGTGGTGCCAGATGTCCCGTCAAGACGATGCCGCCGTTCATGACACACAGCACCAGCGGGGTCTTGTCACCGACAGCCGCGGTGATTTCGCTGGCCAGGCTGTCCAGCGCAGTGGCAATTTCGGATTCGCTGAACAGGCACTGAGCCTTGTCCAGCACGTCCTGCATGTTTTCGGTCTGCATAGCGTTTAAAACTCTGATTGTTTACAGCATGGAAATTCGGTTGCGGATATCGATCACGCGGGCATCTGATTGCAGCGCTACCAGGTCTGGCTGCTGCGAACAGCGGCGTCGCATACCTTGCAGGCGCGGCGATGGAGCGGGCCTCGCTTCGTCCAGCGCTCGCAATGCGTCCAGTGCTGCTGCCCTGTCATTGCAAACCAGCAGCATGTCGCAGCCGGCCTTGAGGGCCTGGTTAACCCGTTGCGACATATCACCTGCCGCACCGGCCGCCGCCATCACCAGGTCATCGCTGAAAATGACGCCATCAAACCCAAGTCGCTCACGCAGGACCGTCTGCAGCCAGTACCTTGAGAAGCCTGCGCAGTGCGCATCGGCCGCGGGGTAAACGACATGCGCCGGCATCACAGCATCCAGTGACGGAAGGCACCGCACAAAAACCTGCAGATCCTGCTCTTCAATCTGCGACAGCGATCTGTCGTCGACAGGCAGATCCAGATGGGAATCGGCTGCCACACTGCCATGTCCGGGGAAGTGCTTACCCGTCGTCGCCATACCAGCTTCGTGCATGCCAGCCATGAATGCTGTCGCCAGATCTACCAGCGTATCCAGACGCGAGGAAAATGCGCGATCGCCGATCACTTCGCTGATCCCGGTATGCAGATCCAGAACCGGCGCAAAGCTGATATCAAAGCCTGCGGCCAGCACCTCGGAAGCCATCAGCCAACCCAGGTCATGGGACATGACACGCGCCTGCTCAGGCTCCTTGCTGAACAGCGTATGCAGGGCATACATCGGCGGCAGCCTGGAAAATCCATCACGCAGGCGCTGAACGCGGCCACCCTCCTGATCCACAGCCAGCAGAATGTCCGGGCGGCAGGCACGGATGTCTGCGGTTAAGGCCTGAACCTGGGCCGGTCCGGCAATATTGCGTGAAAACAGGATCACGCCGCCGACCTGCGGATGTTGCAGCAGCGCACGTTCATCATCGGTGAGTGTCTGACCTGACAGGTCCAGCATCAGCACACCTGGGCCTTGCTTGGCGGGGTTCATCGGGGCCTCTCGAATCCTGGGATTGTTAACGTGTGACATTATCGCCTATCGCCAGCAATCCCACAAAAGGCTTGTTCAGATCGCATAACTGTATATAATCACAGGCTGAATGGATCAACAGGATGGGTACCATGCAGGCATTGACCCCAAGACAGGCACAGATTCTTGAGTTTATCCGCGAATATCAACAGGATACCGGTTATCCGCCGACACGCTCGGAGATAGCCCAGAAAATGGGTTTCAAGTCGGCCAATGCCGCCGAGGAACACCTCAAGGCGCTGGCTCGCAAAAAGGCCATTGAAATCGTGCCGGGCGCCTCGCGCGGCATCCGCCTGCCAGACCTGGCCGATCAGGACGAAGCCGCCAATCAGGGTCTGCCGGTTGTTGGCCAGGTTGCCGCCGGCAGCCCGATACTGGCCCAGGAGTGCATTGATGAATACGTCAATGTGCCTGCCGCCATGTTCAGCCCCGCCGCTGACTACCTGCTCACCGTCAAAGGCACCAGCATGATCAACGTCGGCATTTTTGAAGGCGACCTGCTGGCCGTACACAAGACCAGCAAAGCACGCCACGGCGACATCATCGTCGCCCGCCTGGAAGAAGATGTCACCGTCAAACGCCTGGAAGAAACCAGCGAACGCCACCGCCTGCGACTGATGCCCGAAAACGACGACTACGAACCGATCGAAGTGGATTTACGCCGCGACAGCTTTACGATTGAAGGGATCAGTGTCGGCGTCATTAGAAGACATAGTTGATTTGCAGCATGGCTGCATGATGGCGGCTTTTCGCTAAGTTCAAATTGTAAGCACTGAGCGAAAAGCGTAGCAGCCGCCGGCAGTACTAGGCAAAAACAGGCGAGGGAGGTGACGACTGCATGGATGCAGGAGTTAGAGCGACGCAGGATGCCAAAGCCGAGTTTACAATTTCGTAAATGATCCTTCCGAGCCTGTTTTTAACGACGTAATGCCAAGGCTGATGCGCTTTGAATAGTTCAAGTAAATGAGCATTCTGAGCGGCTTTTAACGAAGCAATGGCGCGGCACTGCGCCTTCCACAGACTACTTGTCCACGACCCACTTGCCGTTTTTATATACCGCCTTCCAACCTGTGGCTTTCTTGTCCACTTCCGTAAGGAGATAATGCTCCTTCGCCTTGCGACTAAAGCGCACGATGGTGGGATTACCATCGCCGTCGACCAGCGGTCCTTTGAACAGGAAGCTGTACTTGCTGTCGATCTCATCTTTATGCGGCAGTAATTCCTTCAGCAGCGGCGCACGTGTTTCGCGGTTCTTGGGGAACTTGCTGGCGGCCAGGAATATACCGGCAGCACCATCGCGCAGTACGTAATGGTCGTCGACTTTTTCACAGGCCAGCTCGGGCATGGGTACCGGGTCCATCTTGGGTGGCGCCGGTTCGCCGCTGCGCAGCAGTTTGCGGGTGTTTTTGCACTCGCTGCCGGTACAACCAAAATACTTGCCGAAACGGCCTGTCTTCAGCTGCATGTCAGAGCCGCACTTGTCACACTCAATGACAGGACCGTCGTAGCCCTTGATCTTGAAGCTGCCCTGCTCGACTTCGTAACCCGGGCAGTCCGGATTGTTGCCGCACACATGCAGCTTGCGTGTGCTGTCAATCAGATAGCTGTCCATGCTGGTGTTGCACAACTTGCAGCGATGACGCTCGCGCAGACGGCGGTTCTCCAGCGCTTCGGCCTCTTCCTCGTCATCAATATTGATGGCTTCTTCGCCGGGCGTCAGGTTGATGGTTGTTTTACAGCGCTCTTTGGGCGGCAGTGCATAACCAGAACATCCCAGGAAGACACCGGTTGATGCGGTACGAATCTGCATGGGACGGCCACAGTCCGGACATTTGATGTCCGTATCGGTGGGCGTATTGGCACGCATACCTTCGTCATCAGATGACGAGGCTTTGCTCAGCTGGCCAGTGAAATCCTGATAGAAATCGTCCAGCAGGTGTTTCCAGTCTTTATCGCCGTTGGCGACTTCATCCAGCGAGTCTTCCATTCGCGCTGTGAAGTCGTAGTCCATCAGCTCGGTGAAACTTTCATGCAGGCGTTCGGTGACAATGTCACCCATCTTTTGTGCAAAGAAACGGCGGCCTTCTACCTTGACGTAGCCACGCTCCTGAATTGTGGAAATAATAGAGGCATAGGTTGATGGTCTGCCAATACCTCGCTTTTCCAGCTCTTTGACAAGGCTGGCTTCCGTGTAGCGCGCAGGCGGCTTGGTAAAGTTCTGCTTGGGATCCAGCGCCTTGAGCTTGAGCTCCTCTCCCTTGCTGACATCTGGAAGTACCACGTCTTCTTCTTTGGACGGCAGTACTTTCAGATAACCATCAAACTGCATGATACGCCCTTTGGTGCGCAGCTCGAAGTCACCTGCTGTAACTGTGATGACGGAGCTCAGATAGCGTGCTGGTGGCATCTGACAGGCTACAAAATGCGCCCAGATCAGTGCGTAAAGACGCTCCGCATCACGCTCCATATTGGAGAGCTGGGTAGGTGCTGTATTGACATCAGTCGGGCGGATGGCTTCGTGTGCCTCCTGCGCCCCTTCACGCGCGCTGTACTGCACCGGTTTCTCGGTCAGGTAGCGTTTGCCGAAATTGTCTTCGATATAGTCACGACACATGGTCAGCGCATCAGCACTCAGGTGAGTTGAGTCGGTACGCATATAGGTGATGTAACCAGCCTCGTACAGTCGCTGCGCCAGCGTCATGGTTTTTTTGACGCCGAAACCCAGTCGCGTACTTGCGGCCTGTTGCAGTGTTGAGGTAATCAGCGGCGGACGCGGTTTGGAACTGGTGGGTTTGTCTTCACGCCCACTGACAATGAACCGGGCCTGTTCCAGCGCTTTCTCGGCGCGGGCGGACTCATCGGCACTGCCCGGGCGGTAGTTTTCACCCGCCTGCTTGTTAACCTGCAGCCGCAGCTCGTCCTTGTGAGTCGTCAGCGTGTCGGCATACATCTCCCAGAACTCTTCCGGGATGAACTTGCGAATTTCGCGTTCACGCTCAACGATCAGGCGCACTGCAACTGATTGCACACGTCCGGCGGACAGGCCTCTGGCGACCTTGCTCCACAGCAGCGGCGACACCATAAACCCGACCACACGGTCAAGAAAACGCCGTGCCTGCTGTGCTTCGACATAACGCATGTCCAGATCGCCGGGATGTGAAAATGCCTCGTTGATGGCCTTTTTGGTGATCTCGTTAAACACGACACGGCGGTATCGGGTATCGTCTCCACCAATAGCTTCGCGGAGGTGCCAGGCAATGGCCTCCCCCTCTCTATCCAAGTCCGTTGCGAGGTAGATAGTGTCGGCGTTCTTGGCCAGTTTTTTGAGCTCGGCGACCACTTTTTCCTTGCCGGGCAGAATCTCATAACGCGCCTTCCAGCCGTGTTCCGGATCCACACCCATGCGCGCGATCAACTGCTCACGCGCTTTCTTTTGCTTGTGGGCCGCTTTCTTCTCCGGGCTCATGGCACGCGTCTTGGCGGCCTCTTTGGCACGTTCGGTAGGGTCAGTATTATTGCCGCTGCCTGATACCGGCAGATCCCGAATATGGCCAACACTGGACTTTACAACAAACTCGCTGCCCAGATATTTGTTGATGGTTTTGGCCTTGGCGGGGGACTCGACTATGACTAGAGATTTACTCATTAAAATACTGATTTCCTGAAATTGATATACATCGGCGCCGTGGCTTTTGGGGTGCGCTGACTATGCAGCACACGCGCAATGAAGCCGACATATATAAAGATTCGGTCGCTGGGGGTCAAGCTTTACTGCGAATTCAGTCAGATACTGACTTCGTGTGTCCAGTGGTATTTGTCAGCGATTTCACCGCGCTGAATACCCACCAGCAGCTCGTAAAGTTTCTGGGTGATCGGGCCCGGCTCTTCGCCGTTGCCATAGAAGCTATGCCAGTTTCCATCCACCAGGATCTTGCCAACCGGAGAGATCACGGCTGCGGTTCCGCAGGCTGCCACTTCTTCAAAATCGGCTATCTCACCGCGCAGATCGATACCACGCTGCTCGGTTTTCAGGCCCAGCTCTTGTTCAGCCAGCGCCATGATGGAACGGCGTGTGACACTGGGCAGCACTGCACTGGAGCCAGGCGTCACAAAGCGGCCACCGGTCATGGCAACCACGATATTGGCAGACCCGGCCTCATCAATATAACGGCGTTCGCGCGCATCCAGGAACAGCGCCTCGTTGGCGCCCAGCTCCTGCGCCTGACGGGTGGCCAGCAGACCACCAGCATAGTTGGCACCGATTTTATAATTACCTGTACCTGCCGGTGCGGCTCGATCCAGATCAGACACCGCCAGTGAAATCGTCGCCAGACCAGCGCTCTTGTAATAGGGTCCGACCGGCGATACAAACACGCGGAATTCAAACTCCTTGGCAGTTTTTAGCCCCAGGTTCTCGCCCACCCCGATCAGCATCGGGCGAATATACAGGGCAGCACCGGAGCCATGTGGCGGGATCCATGCATAGTTGGCGCGCACAGCTGATTCCACACCTTTTATAAACAGCTCTTCAGGCACATGCGGCATCAGCAGGCGACCGGCAGCCTGTCGCATACGCTCTGCATTCAGGTCTGGACGGAACAACAATACACGGCCATCAGGAGCCGTTTGTGCCTTCAGGCCTTCAAAACACTGCTGGGCGTAATGCAATGCCGGTGCACCTTCATGCACACTGATCATTTTATCGGTAATCAGTTCGCCCTCGGACCACTCACCGTTGCGGTGTACGGCGCGAAACCGATACTCGGTAGATTGATACTGAAATCCCAGTTCGGCCCAGTTGAGTGCTTTTTTCTCTGGCAGGTGTTGCTGATTCATGTGCTGCTATCCAATGCTATTCGGTGTGTTTCGCGGTCAAGCGGCCTGGCATGCGCGCCATTATCCTAGATAGCCGCTTAATCTGCCAGCATACCACTGCTATAATCGCGCGCCATGAATTTACAGCTAATCGACATCGGCGCCAACCTGGGCCACGAATCATTCGACCACGACCTGGAAGACGTGCTGCAACGCGCGCATGCTGCCGGGCTTGTTCATCACCTGGTGACAGGTACCACGTTGCCTGCCTCTCAAAAAGCGCTGGCCTTGTGTAAAAAGTGGCCTGACATGTCAGCCACGGCCGGTATTCACCCGCACGAAGCGCAGCATGCAGACGCGGAGGTCCTTGCCGGCATCCGTGAGCTGCTTGGTGACCCACTGGTCAAGGCAGTTGGTGAGACAGGACTGGATTTTAATCGGGATTTCTCACCGCGCCCATCGCAGGAACGGGTGTTTGCTGAACACCTGGCCATGGCAGTCGACACCGGCAAACCGGTATTTCTGCACCAGCGTGACGCCCACGATCGATTCCTGCCCATTCTCAAAGAGTTTCGCGATCAGCTGAGTGGCGGCGTGGTGCACTGCTTTACTGACCAGCGGCAGGCCCTGTATGACTATCTGGATCTGGACATGCATATCGGCATTACCGGCTGGATATGTGATGAGCGGCGCGGCGCACACCTGCATGAGTTCGTCCGGGATATTCCGGCCGACCGACTGCTGCTGGAAACTGATGCGCCCTATCTGCTACCGCGCAGCCTGCGCCCGCGACCCAAAACGCGGCGCAATGAACCTGCCTGGCTGCCTGAGGTACTGCGTGTGGTGGCAGAGCATTGCCAGCGCCCCGTTGATCAGGTGGCTGCCGAGACCACTGCCAACGCCCGGCGTCTGTTTAAACTGCCGGGTTGATCGCCAGCGACCTCAAAGGTGACGTGACAGATAGTCCAGCAATTGCGGCTCATCGAACGGCCAGCCCAGATCCTGGCTGGCACCATCGACGCGAATGACAGGAATACGCAAACCGTAGCGCTCTACCAGCTGCTCGGATTCTGCGATATCCACCGGACGCCAGTGCAGCTTGTTAAGCCTGACAACAGGCTCCAGCAAGGCCTCGGCCTGCTCGCACAAATGACAACCTGCGGTGGTATACAAAAGTATCGCCGGTGTCCCGGCGTTGTTGTCAGACTGCTGACTCATAGCCCTTCAACTATCTCGCGCACCAGTGCCGGTCCGTGATAAATAAATCCACTGTATATCTGTACCAGCGATGCACCGGCTGCCAGTTTCTGCTGTGCATCCTGCAGCGAGCCAATTCCACCGATGCCTATGATGGGCAGGCGACCATCGAGTTCGCGGTGCAGTCCGGCAATCACCTGTGTGGATTTATCGCGCAATGGCGCACCACTCAAACCGCCTGCCTGGGCATGGCGCGGATTGTCCTGTACCCCATCGCGCGACAGCGTGGTATTGGTGGCGCTGACGCCATCGACCGCAAACTCGAGCAAGGTCCGCGCAATCAAACCCAGTTCTTCGTCATTGAGATCCGGTGCAATTTTTATGACCAGCGGTACCTGGCGACCGTCGGCACTGGCCAGACGATGCTGTTCTTCCTTCAACAGCGTCAGCAATCGTCGCAGCTCTTCACCATACTGCAGCGTGCGCAGGCCCGGCGTATTAGGTGAGGAAAGATTGACCACGATGTAGCTGGCCAGTGGCCATGCCTTGCGCAGTCCAATCAGATAATCTTCGGCAGCCTGTTCGACCGGCGTGTCAAAGTTCTTGCCGATGTTGATGCCCAGCACGCCCTTGAAGCGGCTGTTTTGAATCCGCGACAGTGCGTAATCGATACCCTTATTATTAAAACCCATGCGGTTGATGATGGCCTGCTGCGCGGTAAGTCGAAACAGACGTGGCTTCGGGTTGCCGGGTTGCGGGCGCGGTGTCACGGTACCAATTTCAACAAAACCGAAACCCAGCGCCGCCAGCCCGTCGATATGATCGGCGTTCTTGTCCAGTCCTGCCGCCAGCCCAAGCGCGTTGGGAAACTCCAGACCCATGACGCTGACCGGCTTGCCCCTGCCGGCGCGGGCGCCGCCGAGCAGCGTGCTCAAATGCAGTGAGTTGGCAAGATCCAGGCTGCCAAGGGCAACGCTGTGAGACGTTTCTTCCGGCAGCGCGAATAGCGCAGACCGCATCAATGAGTACATCGACTTATTACTCCAGGGGAACGCAAATCATCATTATAAACCAGCTAGGCGCCTCAAGCCGATGCCAATCGCCGTCACATGGCTGCCACACTCTGCGACAAACTCACTGGCCGGGCTGCTAGACATAAACTTTGAATTGGTTACAATCGCTGACTTCCGCCAAGTTTAAGCAGCAGCACGTTACAGGAAAATTTATGAGCCACCACAATACAATAACAGCATTAAAGACCTGGTTGACGCAGCAGATCATCGGACAGGAGAAGTTGGTTGACCGTCTGTTGATCGCTCTGCTGGCGGATGGCCACTTGCTGGTAGAGGGGGCTCCTGGCCTGGCCAAGACCAAGGCAATTAAAGATCTTTCCCGCGCTGTTGAAGGCGACTTCCACCGCATCCAGTTTACTCCTGACCTGCTGCCCAGCGACATTACCGGTACCGAGATCTTCCGCCCTGAAGATGGATCTTTCCGATTCCAGCCTGGCCCGATTTTCCACAACCTGGTTCTGGCTGACGAAATCAACCGTGCTCCGGCCAAAGTGCAGTCAGCACTGCTGGAGGCCATGGCCGAGCATCAGGTATCTGTCGGACGTGAGTCCTTCCAGCTGCCACCCCTGTTCCTGGTTATGGCGACCCAAAACCCGATCGAACAGGAAGGTACTTATCCGCTGCCGGAAGCCCAGCTTGACCGCTTCCTGATGCATGTATCCATAGGTTACCCCAACACCGAAGCAGAGCGTGACATTCTGCACCTGGTCCGCGAAGAGGCTCGCCATGTCGCGCCGGAAGCGCCCCAGGTGATGAGCCAGGAAGATCTGTTTGCTGCACGTCAGGAGATCCTGGCCATGCACATGACGCCGGCTGTTGAGGAATACATCATTCAATTGATCATGGCGACGCGAAACCCGGCCACCTACGGCGACGACCTGGCCGGCTGGATTGACTTTGGTGCCAGCCCACGGGGTACGATCTCTCTGGATCGCTGTGCCCGCGCCCATGCCTGGATCAAGGGCAAGGACTTTGTCAGCCCCGACGATGTGCAGGCAGTGATGTTCGACGTGCTGCGCCACCGGGTACTGCTCAGCTTTGAGGCGGAAGCCAGCGGCATTACGCCCGATAAGGTTCTCAGCACGATTCTGGAGCGAGTTCCGTCGGCTTGAACGCAGTCATGATCTGTCTGACTGACGCTGCATCTGCCGACCTGTCTCTGGAGACCTTATGAGTCCAACAGCCAGCACTCTGCCGCACCAGGAGCTGTATCAGGCTCACGGCGCCGTGATCACGCTGCAGGATCTGCTGCTGCAGCGCTACGCGGCGCGTACCATCGAATATGCCTCGCACAAACGCTCAGTGGCGGGCATCTCGGGCCTGCATATGTCCAAGATGCGCGGCCGCGGCATCGACTTCGAAGAATTTCGCCCCTATCAGCCTGGTGACGACATCCGTACCATCGACTGGCGCGTCACCGCCCGCATCGGCAAGCCTTTTACCAAGGTCTACCGAGAAGAGCGCGAACGCCCGGTGCTGGTTGCGATCGACCAGTCCAGCACCATGTTTTTTGGCAGCAAGACCGCCTTTAAATCAGTTGTTGCTGCCCAGGCGGCAGCCATTTTCTGCTGGATGGCCATCGACAACGGCGACCGTGTCGGCGGCCTGGTATACGGAGACGATGATTTCAGTCTGGTGCGCCCCAAGCGCAGCCGGCGTTCTGCCCTGCACCTGCTCAACCAGGTGCATCTGTTTAATATGGAACTGGCAGCCTCGGCGACACGCCGCGCCGCCAATACTGACCCTGAGGCAGGCAGTCTGGCGACCACGCTGGGCCGAATCCGCCGGATCACGAAACCGGGCAGCACGCTTTACATCATCAGTGATTTCACCAGCATCGATGATGCAGGTTTTCAGTATCTGTCGCAGATTTCCCGCCATAACAATGTTGTCTGCTGCTTTGTCTACGATCCACTGGAAGAGAACCTGCCCGTGCCCGGTTACTACAGTATTACCGATGGCCAGGACAAAGGTACACTCAACACATTCAATAAAAAGGCACGGGAAAGCTATCGCAGCGTGTTTCAGCAGCGGCTGGACTTTCTGCAGGGCGAAATGAACAAACTGCAGATACCACTGCTGACATTCAGAACTGACGAGCCAGTCGTCGAACGGATACATCAATGGACATCGCAGAAGCTTTAAGCCAGCTGGCAGACATACACAACCCGCAACCGGTTGGCTGGTGGCCGCTGGCTCCGGGCTGGTGGGTGCTGATTGTGCTGCTGGCGGCACTGGCACTGTATGGACTGTGGCGCCTGATGCTGAGAATGCAGCGCGCTCGCCGCCTGAAACAGGCCGAGCAGGCACTGAACGAGTATCACCAGCAACTGCAGAGCGCTGGTAGTGATGACATGCAGCAACGGCTGCTTTACGTAAACAACGTCAACAGCGTACTGCGCCGTGTGGCACTGGCGCACTTCCCGCATGACCAGGTAGCTGGTCTGAGCGGCGATGCCTGGGTCGACTTCCTGCGCCGACATGACTCACGCGGACTGCTGACACCACAACTGGCCACGGCACTGGCGCAGGGGCGTTTTGCACCGCGCTGTGACGTGGATATCGACGCGCTGCACGAGATGGCCGCCCATTGGATAAAGGGCATGTATATGGCTAGAATCGAAAGCAGCAAGCAACCAACAAGCACGGCGAGCGCACATCATGCTTGAATTTTCCTGGCCCTGGGTTTTTCTGGCCCTGCCACTGCCACTGCTGATCTACTGGTTCATGCCTCGGGCACCACGCCAGGACGCAGCGCTGCGCGTGCCCTTCTATCGCCAGCTGGTCCAACTGCACACTGACACAACGCATGACTACACCCGCAATCTGCTGACGCTGATTTTCTGCGGTCTGATCTGGACGCTGGTTGTGATTGCCGCCAGCCGCCCACAATGGGTCGGCGAACCGATCGAGATTCCCACCACCGGGCGTGACATGATGCTGACCCTGGACATGTCGGGCAGTATGGAAGCGCGGGACATGTTCCTGAACAACACCCAGCTGTCGCGATTCCAGGTCATGAAAGCCGTTATTGGCGACTTTGTGGAAAAGCGCACCGGTGACCGGCTCGGCCTGACCCTGTTTGCTGCACACGCCTACATGCTGACACCGATGACCTATGATCTGGCAACCGTTCAGCAGATGGTCGAGGAGCTGGAGATCGGCATGATCGACGAATCAGCCACGGCCATTGGCGATGCCATCGGTCTCAGCGTTAAACAGCTGCGCCAACAGCCAGAGAACAACCGCGTTCTGATCCTGCTGACTGACGGCATCAACAATGCCGGTGAACTGGCTCCACTGCAGGCCGCACAACTGGCGCGCACCGAAGGCATCAAGATGCACATTGTGGGTGTCGCCTCAGATCAGTTTGCGCAGCGCTCCATGTTTGGCGGCAGCCGGCCCGGCGCCCTGGTCTCCGAGATCGACGATGAAGCCATGGCCGAGGCAGCTGAGCTGACCGGAGGGTTGTATTTCCGTGCCCGCACGCTGGAAGACATGGTAGAGATCTACGACGAACTCGATGCCATGGAACCGATCGAGCAGGACGAGCAGACTTACCGACCGGAAACGCAGCTTTTCCACTGGCCGCTGGGTGCGGCACTGCTGCTCAGCTTCCTGCTGGCGCTGCGTGCCATGCCGCCAGCAATGAACGCGGGACAGAGCCGTGACTCAGTCCCCGGTGGAGAGTCTGCATGAACGAATCTGTGACACTCGCACAGGCGATCGCCGATTTCCATTTCCTGCGCCCCTTGTGGCTGCTGGCCCTGATTCCGGCCCTGTTTTTTTTCCGTCGCCTGTGGAAACTGGACGCGCAGGGTTCAGCCTGGCACAAGGTCATTGATCAGAGCCTGCTGCCCTACCTGCTCAATGCCAGCAAAAACACCTCGCAGCGACTGCCACTGTACCTGCTGCTGGCAGTATGGGTACTGGGCATTGTTGCCCTGTCTGGCCCTACCTGGTCGAAACAGACCCAGCCAGTACAGCAGCGCCAGGACGCACTGGTAATTGTGCTGGATCTGAGCCTGGGCATGTTCGCCAATGATTTCGAACCCAACCGAATCACCGTGGCGCGCCGCAAGATCATGGATATCCTAGATATCCGCCGTGAAGGTCAGACGGCATTGCTGGTCTACGCCGGCGAAGCTCACCTGGTGACACCGCTGACGGACGACAGTGTCAGTATCCGCGCCATGGTACCCGCCCTTAACCCCAATATCATGCCCGTGATTGGCAACAATCCGGCGATGGCTGTCTCAATGGCCAACGACCTGATGCGCGAAGCCGGCACCACCAATGGCCGAATCCTGCTGATAACCTCGGGTGTTCCGGCTGACGAAGTCGGCGCGCTGCGTGACGCCGGTACCGGTGGCTACCCCGTTCATATCATCGGCGTAGGCACCCGTCAGGGCGCACCAATTCCAGCCGCTGGCGGTGAATTCCTGCGTGACAGCAATGGTCAGGTAGTGATCAGCGCCATGGATCGCGGTGCTTTGCAGGATGTCGCCGCGACACTGGGTGGCCGTTATCATGACATCACCGTTGACGGTAACGATCTGGAAACCGTGCTGGCAGAGAGCCTGCGTCGTGGCGAAAACGATACTTTCCTGGAAACTGAAGAAGAAGTTGAGCTGTGGCGCGATGCCGGGCCCTGGCTGCTGCTGTTGATGCTGCCACTTTGCGCGCTGTGCTTCCGTCGCGGCTGGGTGTTGCAAGTGGCGCTTACTGCCGGCCTGCTGGCCACCCTGGCGCAGCCGACACCTGTGATGGCACAGCAGGATGAGCAGGAGCCCGACTCAACTGATCCGCTGACCCAGGTGCAGACTCAAACGCAAAGCCAGACACAACTGCCCACGCCAGACGAGGTTCAGGGTCTGACCCAGGAAATGGGTATTGGCGGTGCTCCACAGGACATGCAGATGCCGGTTGGCCCGCCCGAGTTTGACTGGCGTGCCATCTATCTGAACAGCGATCAGCGCGCCGCCCGCGCGCTGGAAGAAGACAACCCGGCCGCGGCAGCCATGCTGTTCGAGAATGAGGCCTGGCGTGCAGCGGCTAACTATAAAGCCGGTAACTACCAGGCCGCCATTGAAGGCTTCAGCCAGTCAGACGACGTACGCTCTCTTTACAACCTCGGCAATGCCCTGGCTCACGCGGAGCGCTTTGAAGAATCCATCGCCGCCTATGATCGCGTCCTGGCCCAGGAACCTGATCACGCCGATGCGCTGCACAACAAAGAAATTGTAGAACAACTGTTGCAACAACAGCAGGAGCAACAGGAGCAGGAACAGCAGGAACAGGAACAGCAGGAGCAGTCCGAGGCTGAGGCTGAGAGCGAAGAGAACGAGGAAGAAGCCGAGCCTGCGCTGGAGGATGAACAGGAGCCTCAGGAGCAGGAGCCTCAGGAACCCCAGGAGCAGGAAACACCGCCTCAAGAAACTGAAGACGCCCAGACTGACGATTCGCAGAAGAATCAGCGCAGCGAGAACACCGAGTTTGAGGAAGACCAGGAGTCTCTTGAACAGTTCCTGCGGCGCATTGAAGACAATCCTGGTGAACTGCTGCAGCGCAAGTTCCAGTTCGAGTCGCGACGTCGCATGCTGGAACGTCGCCAGGCAAGCCAGTGAGATGCCTGCAACAATACGATACACATGACACGGTGAACTATGAAACGTCTGCTTAGCCTGACAAGCCTACTGACCGTCCTGATGACGGTTCTGCTGTTCAGTGCCACTGCACTGGGGCAACAGGCGCGGGTAGAAACCCAGCTTGACCGCACCGAGCTCGTGCGCGGCGAAACCGTCACCTTGACCGTTCGCGTGCATGGCCAGCAAGGCGGCGTGCAGATTGACCTGGAGCCACTGCGCGATTCCTTTGAAGTCGTATCCACGCGCTCTGCCAGCCATCTGCGCTCGGTCAATAACCGCATCGAATCCTGGACTGACTACCGACTGGTACTGTTTCCCCGCAACCTGGGTGAGCAGGAAATACCCCCTATCGCTGTCGCGGGCGAACAGACCCCTTCCTACACAATCACTGTAACCGAGCCAACCGGCACCGGCCCTGGCAACGGCCAGGATGTGTTTATGGAGACAGTGCTAAGTAAAGACTCCATTTATGTTCAGGAGCAGTTGCTCTACACAATCCGCCTGTATTACACGATTGCCGGCATCCGCAATCCCAACTTTACGGAAGTCGCTCCGGAGGGTGCTGTGGTCCAGACGCTGGGTCCACCCCATCAATATGAGCGGCTGATCGATGGCACGCGTTACGGCGTTTACGAAATCAACTATGTGATCTTCCCACAGCGCAGTGGCGAACTGGAAATCCCCGATATTGTCTTCCGCGGCGAGCTGACCGACGGCTCCAGTAACTTTGTGTTCCGCAACCCCAATATGCGCCCGATCACCGCCTTCGCCGATGGCTACACGGTGGAAGTGAAAGAAAGGCCTGCCGGCTTCCCGGAGAACACCTGGCTGCCCGCCCAGAACATACAGATTACCGAAAACTGGAGTCGCGACATCACCACCATGCAGCCCGGTGATTCAGTTCGGCGTACCATCACCGTGGTCGCCAGTGGCCTCGATGGTGCCGCCCTGCCGCCACTGTCGCAAAACGAAATCGAAGGCATGAATGTCTACCCGGAACCGGCTGACATCGAGCGCACGGTTATCGACGGCAATGTTGTTGGTACTCGGGTAGAGAGCTACGAGCTGGTAGCAACCGAGGCCGGTTCAGTGGTCATTCCGGAAATCAATCTGCCCTGGTGGGATACAGACGAAGATGAACAGCGCGAGGCCGTCATACCGTCGTCGTTTATCCGCATCGCGCCTGTGGGCGGTGTTGCAGAAGAGGCCGTTGAAGCCGGCCAGGAAGGCAGCGATCTGACCCTGGCCTCTCTCGACTCGCTGCAGGATGAACTGATCAGCGAAGTTCAGACGCCGGCCTGGATACTGAATCTGATGGCTCTGGTGATTGTTGTGGTACTGGGCATGATGTGGTGGCTGTGGCGACGTCAGCAGCAGCGCAATGAGCAGACAGAAGTACCTGTCATTCACAAGACTGAAGCCTACGCCAGCGACATCGAAGACGGCCAGGAGAAACAGGCATTTACTGAACTGGGCAACCGCCTGAAAAATGCCGACGCTCAGCAGATCCGCCTGCAACTGATTGCCTGGGGACGTCAGTACTTCATGGACGCCGGTCTCTACAACCTGGACGACCTGGCGGCACGACTGGACAGTGTAGACATACGTGATGCCTTTACGCAGCTGCAGGCATCCCTGTACAGCGGCAACAGTGGCAAAGACGCGTATACCAGTGAGCAACGCCAGCGCCTGCTTGATCTGCTGACACGTTACCGCGACCAGAACGCGCAGCAACGCCGCGCGGAGCGCCAGGCCGCACCCTACGCTTTGCCCCCGCTCTACCGCAACTGACACCAGTTATGAAGAAGACGCTGCAGGAACAACTTGCCGGCCTCTCCACGCGCTCGGTCTACAGCACCGACAAGGGACGCCTCTGCCCTGAGTGCCAGATGCCACTCGACGACTGCCGCTGTGCCGAAACCGCCTCCCAACAGATACTGGGCGACGGCAGGGTCAGAATCCGCCGCGAAACCAAAGGCCGTAAGGGCAAGGGTGTCTCCATTGTCGAGGGACTGGCGATGAATGCATCAGATCTGGAGAAGCTGGCTAAAGATTTAAAGACGCGCTGCGGCTGCGGCGGCGCAGTCAAGGGCGGCACAATCGAAATCCAGGGCGACCAGCGCACACTGATCCAGCAACTCCTGGCCGAACGCGGCATCGCTGCCAAAATTGCCGGCGGCTGAGCATCGGCGCTTTCAGCTACGGTCCGGAAGGCGGGTATTGATCATCGCCCGGATCGCATCCTTTCGCCTGTCACCCGGCGGGGCGGAACTCGACCTCGCGCGCTTCGCGGGCTCGGGACTCAGACAGTCCTCCCGCTGATCGGGTGACAGGCAAAAGGATAAGCGCGCCCTGATTGGTCGTAATCTGCTACCCGCCACCCTGCCCTTGTGCTAGCGTCGGCCACACTATAGATCGGTAAAAGCACTATGCGCTTACGGTCGATGCAACGCGAGCGAGAAAAACCTGGCGAGGAGCATCGCCTTTTCGAAAGCGACCCCCGAGGCATTGAAGCCGGTGCAGCGGCGTCAGTGCGATTTTTGTTCTGAGCTAAAAATGCGGCACGAGGGCCGGGAGGTGGGTGTCAGCATCTCCATCAGACAGGTTTTTGCTCCTGCAAAACCTGCATTCCCGCCATCCATGGCGGTTGGCGCGCTTTATCCTTTTGCATGGCGCCCGATAAGCGGGTAGGACTGTTCGAGTCCCGAGCCCGCGTAGCGAGCGAGGTCGAGTTCCGCACCGCCGGGCGCCAGGTGAAAGGATGCGATCCGGGCGCGATCTGACACCCACCTCTCGGCCCGCTCCAGAATCAAGAGTACTTAAGAGCGCCGGAACGGTTGCAGCTGGCCGTAGGTGAGTGATCTCCAGAGCCATTCCAGCGGACCGAACCGGAAGTGCCGCAACCAGACAGGCGATAGCCACAGCTGCAGCACCCACACCCCAAACACAATCAGGATCTGCCCCCAGCGCTCCACCTGACCGATCAGTCCCAGCCCGTGGCCGTAGAAAATGAAACCACAGATCAGCGTCTGCATGATGTAGTTGCTGAACGCCATGCGACCGGTAGCCGCCAGCCTGTCAGTCAGGGCAGTCAGTCGCTTGCCCTTGAGCGTCAGCACGATCAGCGCCATCCAGCCCAGGCTGACCAGCACACTGCCCCAGTAGTTGAATTGGGAGCCGGTGAACATCGAGGAAACCTGCCAGTCATTGCTGAAGTTCCAGAATATGCCGAAGGCAACCAGTGGCAAGCCTGCCGCGAGACCCAGCCACAGCAGTCGCAAATAAACGACACGCTCTGCCCTGCCCGTTATGATGCCGGTTTTGTACAGTGCCATGCCCAGCAGCATCATGCCGCTTGCGCGCCAGAATCCCCACATCATCAGCACCAGCCCCTGCATCTCCTGAGTTGCCGGGACTCTGGCCTGCATCTGAGTGACCCAGTTACCCTGAAATGCAGCAATTTCTTCGCTCATCTGCTGTGGGGCGGGTTGCCACCCAGGCAGGATCGTGGTCGTCACTTCTTCGGGAGGCATCGCGTTCAGAGCGACTCCCGTCAACAGATACAGCGCCGATGAGATTGAAAGCGCAAGCACTCCCAGAATTATCAGGGTCCGCACCGATTTGCGGCGCAGCGGATACAGCAGACAGGCGCAGATTCCGTAAAGGAACAGAATATCGCCAGACCACAGCAGGTAACCGTGCAATAAACCGAAGACCACCAGCCATAGATTTCGACGGTAATAGTATTTGGCAACAGATCGCCCGGAGGCCTCAGCGCGTTCGCAGAACAGCAGAATGCCGGCGCCAAACAGCATGGAGAACAGCGCCATCATCTTCTGATCGGTCAGCAGGTGGCCGATCGACCAGACGAGTCCGTTGATCCCCTCCAGGGAGCCAAAAGCCGCAGGATTAAGATAGGCTGCCATGGGCATGGCGAAGGACTGGATATTCATGACCAGAATACCCAGAACCGCCAGGCCACGGAGGACGTCCAGTGTTTCGATGCGTTGCGTCGTTGGTTGCATGATCGAGAGCTCCTGTCAGCAGAAACTCTCTTATATCACAAACAGCGTGACCGTCATGCTTCTTCGTTAGCCGGCTCCGCCTTGGTATTGGCACGTGCCTGTTTGGCAGCGTCGTTGCGGGCGGCTCCAAGGGCCTTGAGGTATTGCTCGTCGACATCACCGCTGATGTATTCGCCGTTAAAGACCGCGCATTCAAACTGCTTGATCTTGGGGTTACCTTCGTGGGCGGCGGCGTTCAGATCGGGCACGACCTGAGCACTACTTTACGCAGTTAAAATATTTTTCTTCGTCTACTCCTTTATGAAACAGTAGTAACCCCATGATCGCTCCGTGATTTAGTTATCGTTATGTATATAAAGACGGCAATCAGAAATAGTAGTAATGCCGATATTGCACCCAAGCGGCCAAGTACGGTCCGTGTTACAAATCTTCCTTCAAAATCCCAGTAATCATATAAGTCGGTTCCTTTGATCTGCAGTCGTCTCAACAGGACTTCCTGCTCAAAAAAAGTACCAAATCTAACCTCATACAGTACGTCGACCTCCACACCTAGCATCCCTTGGAGCGTCTCAATACTGGGCGTACCATCGGTTGAACGGATTGGTAAAAAAGCTTCAAAATACTTGAAGCCTTCATCGCCATCAATAACAACAAACCGACCATACCGTGACGCGCCTGCATCATAGAGAACACCGCTATAGCTAGCTACTTCATCCGGTGTAGGGTTCCCATTTATCAAGTTGAGGAAGTTTTGCCACACGATGATGAAACAGAGAAACCCAACTAAGCGAGCTACCCCAACAAACAAAACTCTGTTAGGCCGATCCCGACTGGGAAGGTCTAGAATCAGTATACGGAGAATAGATCCAATTTTTCTAATCACTGCCAAACCACAGTAGGACTTTATAGGCTATAGTTGTCAATTCGCTGAATCTTAGCCCGAAACTAACTACCTCCCTATTAGCCAATTGGGTAAAGGGAGGTGATTTTCGAGCAAGAAAGATGGTTTATCAGTTGGTCGCTGATCGGCGTCACGCCTCATCGTTAGCCGGCTCGGCCTTGGTGTTGGCGCGGGCTTTTTTAGCAGCGTCGTTGCGGGCGGCTTCCAGGGCCTTGAGGTACTGCTGATCGACATCGCCGGTGATGTATTCACCGTTGAAGACCGCACATTCAAACTGCTTGATCTTTGGGTTGCCTTCGTGGGCAGCCGCGATCAGGTCGGGCAGGTCCTGGAAAACCAGCCAGTCGGCGCCGATCAGTTCCTGTACCTGCAGTTCGGTACGATCATGAGCGATCAGCTCGGAGGCTGCCGGCATGTCGATTCCGTAGACGTTGGGGTAACGCACGGGTGGTGCTGCAGAAGCGAAGTACACTTTGCGGGCACCGGCTTCGCGGGCCATCTGGATGATCTGGCGACAGGTGGTGCCACGCACGATGGAGTCATCGACCAGCAATACGTTCTTGCCGCGGAATTCGAGTTCGATGGCATTGAGTTTCTGGCGCACGGATTTACGACGCTCACTCTGACCCGGCATAATGAAGGTACGGCCGATGTAGCGGTTCTTGACGAAACCTTCGCGGTATTTGACGCCCAGATGGTTGGCCAGTTCCAGCGCGGAGGTGCGGCTGGTGTCGGGAATCGGAATGACCACGTCGATGTCGTGGTCCGGACGCAGGCGTTTGACCTTGTCGGCGAGGCGCTCACCCATTCTCAGACGTGCCTTGTAAACCGAGATTCCGTCCATCAGGGAGTCAGGTCGCGCAAAATAGACATGTTCGAAGATACACGGGGCATAGGGCGCGGGCTCGGAGCAGATACGGGTGTGCAGATTGCCCTTGGAGTCGATGTACACGGCCTCACCAGGTGCCACGTCTCTCACCAGGTCAAAACCCTGCGAGTCCAGCGCGACGCTCTCTGACGCCAGCATGTATTCGGTCTGGCCGCCTGCCACTTCTTTCTTGCCAAACACCAGTGGACGAATGCCGTTTTTGTCGCGGAAACCAACAATGCCGTAACCGGTGATCATGACCAGTGCGACATAACCACCCCGACAGCGACGATGAACACCCTCCACTGCCTGGAAAACATCTTCAGCAGTCGGCGCAACGCGGCCAACCTGCTGCAGTTCGTGGGCAAAAATGTTGAGCAGGACTTCGGAGTCGGAATCGGTGTTGATGTGACGAAGGTCTTCGGAATACAGTTCTTCGGAGAGTTTGGCGGAGTTGGTCAGGTTGCCGTTATGGGCCAGGCAGAGGCCGTAGGGAGAGTTTACATAAAACGGTTGCGCCAGCGCCGGACTGGAGCTGCCGGCGGTGGGATAGCGGACATGGCCAATACCCATCTTGCCGGTCAGGCGCCGCATATGTCGGGTTCGAAAGACATCTTTAACCAGGCCGTTGTCTTTGCGCAAATTCAGCTTGCCGTTATCGCAGGTTGCAATACCTGCCGCATCCTGACCGCGATGCTGCAACACCGTCAGTGTATCGTAGAGTGAAACGGCCACATCTGAGTTGCCAACGATGCCAACTAAACCACACATGCAAAATACTCCATAAACCAGCGTAAAAAATCAGACTGCGGCAGGATCGCTGCCGAGCATGGATTGTCCCCATTCGATAACACGTTCAATGTAAGGAATGGCAACAGACTCCTGCCACCAGAGCTCCAGGCTGTAGGAGCTGGCAGCAAAATAGACAACAATGGCAACAATGATCACACCGCGCGCCACCCCAAACAGAGTGCCCAGCAACCGGTCGGTCATCTGCAGACCCACCATGCTGACCAGTCGCGCCATGAAATGATTGATGATGCCGCCGACGATCAGAGTAAGCAGACACAGCACGGCAAAGGCCAGCGCGTAACGGGCGGTTTCATTGTCAGTAACTGTAAAAAACGGTGCCAGATGCGGGCTGTAAAGCCGCGCCACGACGATGGCGGCGATCCATGCCAGCACGGACAGTACTTCGCGCACAAATCCGCGCGAGATACCAAAGACTGCGGAGATGCTCACCACGATCAGGATTGCTACATCGACCCAGTTCAGCATCTGTTACTCCTCAATCTGGTAGCGCACCACCAGCCCATTGAGCTCGTAATCGGAGCGCAGCATTTCCAGCAGACTCTGGGCTGCGGCACGGTCTACCAGTGGCCCAACAAACACAGCTGTCAACGGCCCCTGACTTGAATCGATCTGCCGTGTGTAGGCACGATGCCCATCTCCCACCAGGCGGTTCAACAGATTGCTGGCATTAGCCTGGCTGGAAAACGATGCCAGTCGCACACTCCACGCTTCGGGCAGTCCTCGATAATCAAGCGCCGACGTCACTTCTGCCTGCTGATCGGCCGGTGTCGCTTGTGTAGTTTCAGCAGCGGCCTGTGCAGTTTCTGGAGCGGCTTCAGCAGTCTGCGGCTCGGCTTCGGCGGTGTCGCTCGTTGTTGAGCCGGAGTCAGCCTGCGCGAGGCCTGCGTTGTCAGTGCCCGCTTCAGTCTGTTCGCTGGCTGAAGCTGGCTCGTCCGTTGCTTGGGCGGGTTCTTGTTCAGGCTCGGTCTGTGGCCTTATGCGGATGGCATCCGTATCGGCCGTAATCACCGGTCGAGTCGGCATCTCCCGGGTAACATCGGGACGAGCTGGCTCTGCAGGAATATTGGTTTGCAGTGGTGGTTGGTAACTGCCTTCGCCGTCGAAAATCATCGGCAGTAATATCAGGGCGAGCAGGCCCAGTACCAGCGTGCCAATCAGTCGTTGACGGGTGTTCTGATTCAAAGCGGCAGGGCCTCTTTTTTAACAGTTGCTGTCACTGTCTGTCTCTGTGTTCCGGGCGACGCTGATCAGGTCTTCGGCGATAACCAGTGCAGCGCATCGGATACGGTGAAAAAAGAACCACATACAACAAGCAGATCATGCGGCGACGCTTCACGACAGGCTGAGTCGAGTGCACTGCCGACATCCGTAAAGGCACGAATGCTGGCGGTATCAGCGGTCTCACCAATACCCGCTTCGCGCAGCCGCCCGGCGAGTTGTTCGGCACCGATGCAGCGCGGCATATCGACGTGCGCAATATACCAGAAATCGACATGCTTTTCTAAAGGCGAAACGTATCCAATATGATCTTTGTCCTGCATCATCGCCAAAATCACCCGGATGCTGGGGCTGTGCCCGACCGCTGGTGTCTCGCTACCCTGCCCCGCCTGTCCATCCCGTTTGCGCCAGCTCGCCAGCTCTGCTGCCAGCGACAGTGCCGCCTGGGGGTTGTGGGACACATCCAGCAGTACTGTTCTGCTTTTGTTTTGTGCCGGATCTGTGGTCTGATCAAAGGCAATTGTCAGGTACTGCAGTCGTCCGGCCAGTTGCAGCGTCGGCAACATGGACAGCAGGACTGAGTTCAGCTGTTCCTGGTCAGTAATCAAGCCGCTCAGCACCGCGGCCTGCAAAGCACCAGCAACATTGCGCGTCTGCAGGCGTGGCATGGGCAGATTGTTCAGTTGCCACCGGGGCCCGCTCACGCGGCTTTCA
Organism: Pseudohongiella sp. O18; assembly: GCF_021729085.1. Taxonomy (GTDB): domain Bacteria; phylum Pseudomonadota; class Gammaproteobacteria; order Pseudomonadales; family Pseudohongiellaceae; genus Pseudohongiella. The sequence continues at coordinate 1,165,247 of NZ_JAJSAR010000002.1, forward strand.
CCCCCTGCACTCGTCAGGGAGTCTGCCGCCGTGCCGGCGACGCCAGAGTGCGTGCTGGCAACCGTCAATTCACAGCGCCACACGGGACCGTCGTCGATCGCATTAAATTCCCGACCAATCAAATAAAGCGGGCTAGCCAGCGATTCGGCTATCTCCAGCAGATTGGCTGGCGGATTGGCATCAACACAAACAACCGGTTTGCCGGCTCTCATGATGCCTGCTTTTTCGCGCGCCACTGATTCGCGGCTGTTACCCAGGTATTCCTGGTGATCCAGGCCGATGCTGCTGATGATGGCGACGTCGGCATCGATGATGTTCACAGCATCGAGTCGACCACCCAGACCGACCTCCAATACCACGACATCCAGCGGCGACTGCTGAAAAATCATCAGTGCTGCCAGCGTACCAAACTCAAAATAGCTGAGAGAGATATCACCGCGCATCTGCTCGATGCGCTCGAAAGCATCGATCAATGGCTGGTCAGTGATGTCCTGACCGTTGAGTCGCACACGTTCGTTGTAGTTCAGGATGTGCGGGGAGGTATAAGTACCGACACGGAGCTTCAGGGCCAGCGATAGCGCCTCCAGCGCCGCCACGTGGCTGCCCTTGCCGTTGGTGCCGGTAACCGTGATTACGGTAGGCGCCGGTCGGGTGACGCCAAGTCGCTGCGCGACCTCACGCACCCGGTCCAGGCCCATGTCGATTTCAGAAGGGTGTAAACGCTGGATATAGTCCAGCCATTGCGCCAGGGTGGCGGCCTGCGTCATTTATCAGGCAGCCGGCGGCAGTTGCATCAGCTTGGAAACCAGACCAGCGACGGTGCGGCGCATATCCTTGCGATGCACGATCATATCGATAGCGCCATGCTCCAGCAGGAACTCGCTGCGCTGGAAACCTTCCGGCAGTTTGACGCGAACCGTCTGACGAATCACGTCGGGACCTGTGAAACCTACCAGAGCGCGAGGTTCGGCGACGTTAATGTCACCCAGCATCGCGAGACTGGCCGAGACACCGCCGTAAACTGGATCGACCAGCACGGAGATGAACGGCAGACCTTCGCCACGCAGACGCTCCAGCGCAGCAGAAGTTTTTGCCATCTGCATCAGGGATACCAGTGCTTCCTGCATACGGGCGCCACCACTGGTGGAGAAACAGATCAGCGGCAGGCGCTGCTGGATGCAGGTGTTGATCGCCTGCACAAATTTCTCACCCACCACGGCACCCATGGAACCACCAATAAAGCCGAATTCGAAGGCTGCAACAACTGCCTCGACATCGCATACCTTGCCCTGCACAACCACCAGGGCATCCTTCTCACCGGTGCTTTTCTGCGCGGCGGACAGACGATCTTTGTACTTTTTGAGATCCTTGAACTTCAGGATATCTACGGGCTCGATATCCTCGAACAGCTCCTGTGCGCTGTCATCGTCCAGAAACAGGTCCAGACGACGCCGTGCGGTAATACGCATGTGATGGTCGCACTTGGGGCAGACATCGTGATTACGCTCGAGGTCGGGACGATACAGGACTGCCTCACAGCGTGGGCATTTCTTCCAGAGCCCTTCGGGCACACTGGATTTCTGTTTGGCACCATCGGGCGCCGCACTGCTGTTGCGAATGGAGGGAAGGATTTTGTTAATCCAGCTCATACCTGATTCCTGTCAATCGATTCCTGATGTTTAAAGCCCAAGTTATGGCCTCGGGTCGGGTACTATAACATTTTCCGCCAATCTATGCGTCAAGCGCCTTGCGCAGACGCCCGATCAGCTCGCAGGCCTGCGCTACAGCGGCCTCATCACGGGCGCCAGAGTCAGTCAGCTCGCCGATTTTCTGGACCAGTGCACTACCCACGATAACCCCGTCACTGATAGCTGCCATTGATGTTGCGCTGGCCTCATCCTTGATGCCAAAGCCCACCACGACAGGCAGCTCAGTGCGCTCGCGAAGCGCTTTAACACGCTCGGCAATTGAGTCTGCGTCAGTGATGGCAGCCCCGGTGACGCCCTTCAGCGACACATAGTACAGGTAACCTGAACTGTGCTCACAGATACCCTGGAGGCGCTTTTCGGTTGTCGTGGGAGCCACAAGGAAAATGATATCCATCTCGGCCGGTTGCGTCAGTGCCAGCAGTTCTTTCGCCTCACTGACCGGCAGATCCACCACCAGCACGCCGTCAACGCCTGCCGAGCTGGCCTGGCTGACGAAGTTCTCATAACCCATGACTTCCAGTGGGTTCAGATAACCCATCAGCACAATTGGCGTTTTGTCATCTTTCTGACGAAACTCGCTGACGATGGACAGCACGGTCTTCATGCCCACGCCCTGGCGCAGCGCGCGCTCGGCGCCCAGCTGAATCACCGGACCGTCAGAGGATGGGTCGCTGAATGGCACACCCAGCTCGATGATGTCAGCGCCGTTGCTGACCAGCTGGTGCATCAGGGTCACCGTGGTGTCCCGGTCGGGGTCACCAGCCACCAGATAAGGTACCAGAACCTTGCGGCCCGCCTGTTTGGCGGCCGCAATCGTTTTGCTGATTCTACTCATGTTCGCTTGCCTCTCCCTGTGCTCTGCTAGACGGTAATGCCATCAATGCCGGCAACCGTATGGATATCCTTGTCGCCTCGACCGGACAGATTGACCAGAACCGTCTGATCAGGCGACATGGTCGCTGCCAGCTTAATAGCATAGGCTATCGCATGCGCCGACTCGAGGGCCGGGATGATGCCTTCCTTGCGTGTCAGCAAGCGGAATGCATCCAGTGCTTCGGTATCTGTGACCGACACATAGTTGGCGCGACCGGCATCTTTCAGCCAGGCGTGTTCAGGGCCCACACCCGGGTAGTCCAGACCGGCTGAAACCGAATGCGTCTCCAGAATCTGACCGTTGTCATCGCTCATGATGTAGGTACGGTTGCCGTGCAATACGCCGGGCTTGCCCGCCGACAGCGGCGCCGCATGACGGCCGGTCTCGACGCCGTCACCACCAGCTTCGACACCATAAATCGCCACATCTTTGTCGCGCAGGAAGGGATGGAACAGACCAATGGCATTGGATCCACCACCCACACAGGCAACCAGCGCGTCCGGCAATTTACCGTACTCGGCCAGCGACTGCTCACGGGCTTCGCGACCGATGATGGCCTGAAAATCTCGGACCAGCATGGGATAAGGGTGTGGGCCGGCCACGGTACCAATAATGTAGTAGGTGTTATCTACGTTGGTTGCCCAGTCGCGCAGTGCCTCATTCATGGCGTCCTTCAAAGTGCGGGACCCGGAAGTCACAGACACAACATTGGCTCCCAGCAGTTTCATGCGGTAGACGTTTGCTGCCTGACGTTTGACGTCCTCGGCTCCCATGTAGACATGACACTCCAACCCCAGCCGGGCCGCTACCGTGGCGCTGGCCACTCCGTGCTGACCGGCACCGGTTTCGGCGATGATGCGCGGCTTGCCCATGTATTTGGCCAGCAGTGCCTGCCCGATGGTGTTGTTGATCTTGTGCGCACCGGTGTGATTGAGATCTTCCCGCTTGAGAATGATCTTTGCGCCGCCGGCATGTTCGCTCAGTCTTTCAGCGTGATACAGCGGCGATGGCCGGCCAACGTAATGCGCCATGTCGTAGTCGAAGTCACGCCAGAACTGCGGATCGCCAGACAGTTGACGATAGACGCGATCGAGCTCTTCTACAGCTGCCATCAGCGTTTCGCCAACAAAGATCCCGCCAAATCGACCAAAATGGCCGGTCAGGTCGGGACCACTGAACGGATCCTGCGCGGTTGCCGTAGTGGCAACATGTTCTGACTCAGATACGGACACGGTTAACCTCTTCAAAAAATGCCTGCAGTTTATCCGGGTCTTTGATACCCGGCTCGCTTTCCACCCCGGAGCTGAGATCCAGCGCCCAGGGTCGAACCTCGTTGATGGCACGGGCGGCATTGTCAGCGCTCAGCCCCCCGGCCAGGACAACCGGTGCGGCAATCTGCTCTACACAGCGCCGCGCCAGCATCCAGTCAAATTGTTTACCTGTCCCGCCGCGCTGCTGCGGGTCGTAGGTGTCCAGCAATATGGCACTGGCCCCGGAAAATTGCTCAGCCTGCTTTTCGACCTGCTGCAGAAGCTTCCCGTGGCCGCTCTCGTCAGCTTCTGCCGGCACGCGCACAACCTTGATGTAGGGTATGGCAAATGACTCACAGAACGCGGGGTCCTCATCGCCATGAAATTGCAGACAGTCCAGATGAACCGCCTGCAGGGTGGACTCCACATCAATACGCTGCGGGTTAACAAACAGACCCACAACACTGACAAATGCTGGCACTGCGGCGCGAATTTCGGCAGCCTGCCTCAGTGTGATGGCGCGTTTACTGCCGGCATAGAACATCAGACCCAGTGCATCCGCACCCAGTCTGGCGGCCAGCACGGCATCCTGAGGACGGGTTATGCCGCAGATTTTTACGCGTGTTCGCAATGTCATGCTCATCCTGAGGGTCGTTCAGTTGTTTTTCCGGGAGCAAATCGACGCTGCCATGCGCCGTCATTCAGGTCCTGCCTGATTGCATCAAGCTCTGTTTCGACACAAGGCAGGGGCCCGGATTTTACCAGAGAACACGCGTTCATGTGTGAGTATAACCGGGACTGAGGGGAAAAATGCTCAAGGGATGTTGCTGTGTACACTTTGCGTCAGCGCAATTGCAGCCAGCGCCACAGGCGAGAATCTACAGAAAGCATGGCCCCAGCGGCAACTGCGGCAGATCCGGATAATCGGGATAGCCAACATGAACCAGGAACAGGCCATCGGGACGTGCCGTATCGCCACCCTTCTTGCGGTCCCGGCTCATCAGCACGTCGCGCACCCAGTCTGTGGGCTGTCTGGCGAAGCCCACCTGCAACAATGTACCCGTGATGTTGCGAACCATATGCAGCAGAAAGGCGTTTGCCTCGACTTCAACAATGATAAAACGGTTGTGCCGGTAAACCGCGATTGAGCGAATCTCCCGGAACGGTGAATTGGCCTGACAACCAGAGCCCCGAAACGAACTGAAATCATGTTCGCCCAGCAGATGCTGGGCCGCCTCATGCATCATCGCAACATTCAGAGGCTGACGCACGTGTGTCAGCTGACCCACAAGCACAGTTGGTTTGACTGGCTGATCATAGATGACATAACGATAGCGGCGGCTGCGGGCCGAATGACGGGCATGGAAATTATCATCAACCGGCGTGGCCCACTGCACACGAATCTCAGGCGGCAGATGGGTATTGGTGCCCATTACCCAGGCCTTGGCGCCCCGGTCTATGGCTGTGTCGAAATGGATAACCTGGCCCGTGGCATGGACACCGGCGTCAGTGCGGCCCGCGCAGCTGATCGCCACTTGCTGGTTTGCGATACGCGAGAGCGCCGTTTCCAGTTGGCCCTGGACTGTCGGCAGTGGTGGCGAGGCCTGGCGCTGCCAGCCGGAAAAGCGGGCGCCATTATATTCAACGCCCAGAGCAATACGGGTAGTCAATTCGATTCCTGCAGATTATTCCAGACGGTCAAGCAATGACTGGGCTTCCTGGCGCTGGGTCTCAGTTCCCTCTTCCAGCACTTCACCCAGAATTTCTCTGGCACCCGCTTCATCGCCCATGTCGATATAGGCACGCGCCAGATCAAGCTTGGTTGCAGCTTCATCGCTGTCCGACAGCAGCGGGAAGTCGTCTTCGTCTTCCGCCGCATCGTCTTCGGTCATTTCTTCACTGGGTATGAAGGCCAGATCATCAAACTCATCGGTACTGGTGGAGCTGGCATCAGCTTTGACGTCCGGCTCACTGAGGTCGTAGTCATCTGCAATGGCAGTTGTTTCTGGCTCTGGCTCTGGCTCAGGCTCTGGTTCGGGCTCTGGCTCTGGCTCTGGCTCCATGACAGTTTCGGGTTCCGGTTCTGGCTCAGCGAAAGGCTCCGGCTCGGACTCAAACGACTGCTCCTGCTCCCGCTCCTGCCCCGGCCACTCCAGCTCGGCATCAAGTTCTGACTCGAAGTCGGACTCCGACGGCGACGCCGGCTCGGCCTCAACTGTCGACTCATCAGGCTGGTTGAGGTCGAATTCATCATCGAGGTCATAGGCAGACGCATCAGTATCATCCCAGGCGCTGTCCGCATCACTCAGGTCGTCGCCACTGAAAACCTGGGTTTCTGAACTCTGTGACTGGGCGATGGCGTCTTCTGGTGCCGATTCGTCATCGAAGACCATAGCCTCGTCGGTGTCTTCTTCTGGGGTCTGCCACGGGTCGCTGTCAGCCTGGTCAGTTTCCTGCTGTTCCGACTCGACCTCTTCATAGGCCTGCGCCATGGTTGCCGCGGCGGTACTGGGCGTGTAGACAACACCATCGTCATCATCATCGCTGTCTTCCTGTTCGGCTGCCGCTTCGCCATCAGCGTCAACAACTGAGTCGGCCTGCCGGCTGGCATCCGCCTCGGCTGCCGCGGCGGCGACACCGGCAAACAGCATTTCATCGGAATCCTCATCGCCCAGCTTCATCTCGTCATTGCTGCGCTGTGATTCCTGCTCAGCTGCCCTTGCGGCCCGGTTGCGCCATACCAGGAAGGCCACAATCGACAGCACCAGTGCCGCCAGCAGGCTCAACAGCAACCAGGTGTTGCTGATCATCATATTAAGGAACTGCTGAACCGGTCCGCCCTCTGGCGCCATGGTGACAACCGTATCCGGCTGATCCGCCTCATCGGCTCGTGCAGAGTCCTGGTCGGCCAGTGACTCCTGTAATTGCGCCAGTTCCAGGTCGCGCAGGCGAATGATTTCCTGGGCGGAGGCAATCTGTTGCTGCAGCATGTCCAGGCGCGCGTTCAGCTCGCGATTCTCTGAGTCCAGTTCGTCAAGCTCTTCCTGACGAACGGCGAGTCGATCTTCCAGCTCATTCAGACGACGTTCCCGCTCAGCATCCTGGTTTCCGGCGGCACTGGTGTCAGGTTGATCATCGGATTCTTCATCTTCATCGACGGCGACCACGCGCAGTTCACCCTGATTGGTGCTGCCGCTGGCCGTTGACGTAGCCGGCTGCGTCGGCTGAGGCGCGGTTCCCCGATTGGCAAACGCCTGATTCTGGCGCTGAACTTCCTGCACCGCCTCGGCATTGGCAAGACGACGTATCTCGTCCAGTTCGGGCACGCGCAACACGGCGCCACGTTGCACCTGATTGATATTGCCGCCTATGAAGGCTTCAGGATTCAGTCGCTGCAGTGCCAGCATGGTCTGCTGCACGCTGACCGAACTGTCGGGACGCGCTCGCAGTGCAAGCTCCCATAAGGTATCGCCCGCATTGACTGTCAGGGTGCTGGCGTTGGCCAGAAGTTCCGGATCGGGTGTGCTGGCCGCATTTGATGTTGGTGTCGCTGGCTCTGAGCTTACGTTATTGGCAGAAGTCTGTTCGTCTGGCTGTGCGACAGCATCAGTGGGAGCAGCCGTCTCGACGGTGCCGGATGTCTCAGCAAGGGTTTGAGCCGGAGCGGTTTCGGCCTGCTCCGCGGAGTCTTCGACGGGAGCTTGTGATTCCTCTTCCGGCACATCCAGCACCACGGAACGGACTGGCGAAAACTCGGATATATTGCCGGTCTGGGCGGTGAACGCCGGGGCTTCCAGTCGCAGGGTATATTCGGTCAGCACACGGCCGCTGGGCCAGCGGGTGTCCAACAGGAGGCTGATGAAGGGTTCATCAATCGTAACGGGAGCGCTCAGCGTGACGATTGGTCCGCCAGCAGCGTTAAGATTGACGTCAAACTGCAGATTGTCCAGGACCGGGTCGCGCTCCAGGGACAGACGTTCGAAATCCTCGGATTCCGCCACCATAACCCGGATGGCCTCTGCATCCAGACCTTCGATATCCAGCAGACTGATGGTGGCGACCAGCGGTTCGTCACTGTTACTGGTCAGTGTCAGATCACCCAGCTCAACGGCTGCCGCCCGCCCGCCTGCCAGCAGTGCCAGCGCGGTAATTAGTGGGAGCAGCCGTTTTACCATCATTGCATCCTTTTCGACAGCGTGCTGAGAAACAGGCTCAAGTATTTATGATAAATAGTCTTTTATCAACACTTCAGCAATCTGGATGGAGTTCAATGCCGCGCCTTTGCGGACATTGTCACCCACCACCCACAGATCGATACCGTTAGGATGTGAGATATCTTTGCGGATACGACCGACCAGAACTTCGTCCTTGCCAGCGGAGTCGCCTACCGCTGTCGGGTAGCCACCGTCTTTGCGCTCATCCATCAGTTTGGCGCCAGGTGCCTTGCTGATCAGTTCACGCACTTCCTCGACAGTGATGGGCTCGCGAGTCTCCAGATGCACCGCTTCGGAATGGCTGAAGAACACTGGAACGCGGACGCAGGTTGCGTTCACTTCAACGCTTTTGTCGAGGATCTTTTTGGTTTCCCACGACATCTTCATTTCTTCTTTGGTGTAACCGTTTTCCAGGAACACATCAATGTGCGGCAGCGCATTAAAGGCGATCTGCTTTGGATACACATTGCATTCTGCTTCTTTGCCATTCAGCAGTGCAGCTGTCTGGGCCGCCAGCTCTTCGATGGCCTCTTTGCCAGTGCCGGAAACTGCCTGATAGGTCGACACGTTGATACGGGTAATGCCCACTTTATCGTGAATCGGCTTTAATGCCACCAGCATCTGAATGGTGGAGCAGTTCGGATTGGCAATGATATTGCGGTTGGTGTAGTTCGCGATCGCCTCCGGATTGACTTCCGGGACCACCAAAGGAATGTCGTCGTCGTAGCGGAACTGCGAGGTATTGTCGATCACGATACAGCCTGCTGCGCCCGCCTTGGGGGCGTAGACTTCGGAGATGCTGCCGCCAGCTGAGAACAGGCCAATATCCGCCTTGCTGAAATCAAACTCGGCCAGATTCTGAACTGTCACAGGCTTGCCATGGAACATGACCGTGCTGCCCGCAGAGCGCTCGCTGGCCAATGGGAACAGTTCGTTTACCGGAAAATTACGCTCTTCCAGAATGCTGATCAGAGTTTCGCCGACGGCGCCGGTGGCTCCGACCACGGCCACATTGAACTTTTTCATATCATCTCCCTTCAGTGGTGAGGATCATTGCTGTCAGGTCTGCGTTTGCCTGAGTGCCAGCTGTCAGCGGCTGGCACTTCGGCTATCACTTGTACGCTCAGGACTTCGCTGGTGTACCAAAGTACCAGGGCGATTTCTCACGCCACTGGGATTCAAACGCGCTGATGGCGTCGGCATCTTCCAGCGTCAGCCCGATATCGTCCAGACCGTTCAGCAGGCAGTGCTTGCGAAACGCATCAACGTCAAAACTGATGGTGCTGCCATCGGGCTTGGTAATGGTTTGCGCAGGCAGATCAACCGTCAGTTGATAGCCCTCATTGGCCTCAACCTCCTTGAACAGCTGATCGACAGTTTGTTTATCTAAAACAATGGGTAATATGCCATTCTTAAAGCAATTATTAAAAAATATGTCCGCGAAGCTAGGTGCGATGAGTACGCGAAATCCATAATCATCCAGCGCCCAGGGGGCGTGCTCGCGGCTTGATCCGCAGCCAAAATTGTCGCGTGCCAGCAGCACACTGGCATCTTTATAACGAGGCTGGTTCAGCACGAAGTCGTGGTTGATTGGACGCTTGCTGTTGTCCGCATCAGGCTCGCCTTTGTCCAGGTAGCGATGTTCATCAAACAGGTTGATACCAAAACCGCTGCGCTTGATGGACTTCAGAAACTGCTTCGGGATGATGAAGTCAGTATCTACGTTGGCCCGATCCAGTGGCATGGCCAATCCAGTGTGTACAGTAAATGCTCTCATGATCAGTGCTCCAGCAGAATATCACGCACGTCGACAAAATGGCCGTGGATGGCCGCCGCAGCCGCCATCGCCGGGCTGACCAGGTGGGTCCGCCCACCGAAACCCTGGCGACCTTCGAAGTTACGGTTGGAGGTAGACGCGCAATGTTTGCCAGCAGGCAGCTGGTCGGCATTCATGGCCAGACACATGGAACAGCCCGGCTCACGCCATTCAAGGCCTGCTTCGATGAAAATCTTGTCCAGGCCTTCCGCTTCCGCCTGCTGCTTGACCAGACCAGAGCCCGGTACAACCATTGCCAGCTCGATATTGCTGGCGACCTTGCGGCCTTTGACCACAGCCGCCGCAGCGCGCAGATCTTCGATGCGTGAGTTGGTGCAGGAGCCAATGAAGACGTACTCCAGCTTGATATCACGAATCGGTGTGCGCGGTTTCAGACCCATGTACTTCAGCGCCTGGCGAATATTGCTGGCACGTGAGCTGTCAGTTTCCAGATCCGGGTCTGGCACCTCGCCAGTAACCGGGGCAACCATCTCAGGTGAGGTTCCCCAGGTGACCTGAGGGATGATGTCAGCAGCGTCCAGCACCACCACACGGTCAAAGTGCGCATCAGCATCACTGACCAGCGTGCGCCAGTAGTCGGCGGCACGATCAAACATCTCACCCTGCGGGGCAAACGGACGCCCCTTGATGTAGTTGACGGTGGTCTCATCAACCGCGATCAGACCGGCACGCGCACCCGCTTCGATAGCCATGTTGCAGACTGTCATGCGGCCTTCCATGCTCAGTGACTGAATCGCTTCGCCACCAAATTCAATGGTGTAGCCCGTGCCACCAGCCGTACCAATTTCGCCAATGATGGCCAGCACGATGTCTTTGGCAGTCACGCCCGGGTTGAGCTGACCGTCGACACGGATCAGCATGTTCTTCATTTTGCGCTGTATCAGACACTGGGTTGCCATGACGTGCTCGACTTCCGAGGTCCCGATACCGTGTGCCAGTGCACCCAGCGCACCGTGCGTTGAGGTGTGCGAATCACCACAGACAATGGTCATGCCGGGCAGGGTTGCACCCTGCTCCGGGCCCACGACGTGCACAATGCCCTGACGGATATCGTTCATGTCCAGCTCGGTAATACCAAACTCCAGGCAGTTGGCGTCCAGGGTTTTTACCTGGATGCGTGATACCGGATCGATGATGCCTTCCAGACCCCGGCTGCGCTCCGCCTTGGTGGTCGGGATATTGTGATCCGGCGTTGCCAGATTGGCATCGGCACGCCAGGGTTTACGGCCAGCCAGGCGCAGCCCCTCGAAGGCCTGCGGCGAGGTCACTTCGTGTATCAGTTGCCGATCGATATAGATCAGCGCCGTGCCATCATCGCGCTGTTTGACCAGGTGCGAATCCCAGAGCTTGTCGTACAGAGTTTTTCCAGCCATGAATCATTCCCGCCTTGCATGCTTCCCGGATCAGGAAGCCTTGTTAAGATCTGCCTACAATTATATGAATTTACTAAATTTTTGGAGTCGTGCAACGCACATCGGCGTTTTGTGCACGATGCCGCATCAGGTGATCCATCAACACGATGGCCAGCATGGCCTCGGCGATGGGCACTGCACGGATTCCCACACAGGGATCATGCCTGCCGGTTGTCACCACCTCGACTTCATTGCCATCCACGTCAATGGAGCGGCCCGGTAATCGCAGGCTGGACGTTGGTTTCAGCGCGATATGCGCAACTATGTCCTGCCCGCTGGAGATACCGCCCAGCACGCCGCCAGCGTTGTTGGAGAGGAACCCACCGGGTGTCATCTCATCACGGTGTTCGGTGCCCTTCTGGGTGACCGATTCAAAGCCGGCACCGATCTCTATGCCCTTGACGGCATTGATGCTCATCAGCGCATGAGCGATGTCCGCGTCAAGTCGGTCGAAAACCGGCTCACCCAGACCTACCGGCACACCGCTGGCAACCACAGAGATGCGGGCACCAATGGAGTTACCTTCCTTGTTCAGCGCCGACATGTAAGCTTCCATCTCCGCCACCTTGCTGGCATCCGGACAGAAGAATGCATTCTGTTCGACCTGATCCCAGTCCAGGGTCTCTGCCTTGATGGGACCGAGCTGGCTGAGATAGGCACGTACCTGCACACCGCAATGCTGCTGCAAATACTTTTTGGCAATTGCTCCAGCCGCCACGCGCATCGCAGTTTCCCGTGCCGAGGAGCGACCACCGCCACGATAATCGCGCATGCCGTACTTCTGCTGATAGGTATAATCAGCATGAGCAGGCCGGAATATATCTTTGATTTTACTGTAATCTTTTGAGCGCTGATCGGTATTTTCAATCAGCAGACCAATAGGTGTACCAGTGGTCCTGCCCTCGAACACGCCCGACAGAATTTTAACCTCATCGGCCTCTCTGCGCTGCGTTGTAAAACGCGATTGACCCGGTTTGCGGCGATCCAGATCGCGCTGCAGATCCTCGGCGGACAGCTCCAGGCCCGGCGGACAGCCATCAACGATGCAACCCAGGGCCAGGCCATGGCTTTCGCCAAAACTGGTCACAGTAAACAGACTTCCCAGGGTGTTGCCGGCCATTGCTCAGGTTTCCATTACCTAGTAAAAAGGCGAGCATTATACACGAATCACATCCATGGCACGAATCAGGCTGGCTCGATCTATTGCCAGTACCCCTTCCCCGCCATTGTCGAACTCAAGCCAGGTCACGGGCAGTTGCGGGTAACGTTCGGCCAGTACAGACCAACTATAACCCAACTCAAGAATCAGCACGCCCTGCTCAGAGAGAAAGTCAGGTGCCTGCCTCAGAATCTGCAGGGGAATGGCCAGACCGTCGTCATCGGACAACAAACCCAGCGCGGGCTCCTGATGATATTCGGCTGGCAGCTCGGCCACTTCCTCCGCGGATACATAGGGTGGATTGCTGACAATCAGATCGTAGCGGACTCCTTTACCTGTCATACCCTGAAAAAGATCGGACTGAATGACACGCACGCGATCTTCAACACCGTGGCGCCTGATATTGCTGTCAGCCACGGCCAGTGCATCCTGACTGATATCAGCCAGGTCGACCTGACAGTCCGGAAAGGTCAGTGCAGTGGCGATACCGATACAGCCGCTACCGGTGCACAGATCAAGCGCGCGACGCGGCGATGCATCCAGCATGGGCTGAAACCCGTTGTGAATTAACTCGGCAATCGGCGAGCGCGGCACCAACACTCTTTCATCAACATTAAACGGCAGACCGGCGAACCAGGCCTCGCCAACCAGGTAGGCCACCGGTATACGCTGTTCGATCCGGCGTGCCACAAGCAGCTCGATCTGTTGCTGCTGCGCTGCGCTGAGCTCCTGTTCAGGGTCAATGTCTTCTCGATCAAAGGGCAGCCCCAGCACCGAGAATATCAGGTAGACGGCCTCATCCCAGGCGTTATCTGTCCCGTGCCCATAAAACAGCCCGGCACCATCAAACTGCTCGGCCGCATAAGCCACACAATCACCCAAAGTCACTCAACACTCCTTTATCTTTCGTTTTAAGCCTATAATTGTCTGGAATTTCGCTTTACGCCCGCCTACCAATATCGTACCGTAGCGGTCCTTTTTTGAGCGTCCCTTTTTAGCTTACCCAAACGAGAGTACCCCGTTATGAGCAAAGCCCCCCTGGAAAACATGGAGCAGGCCTTCCGTGACATCATCCAGTCCGTCGGTGAAGACCTTAATCGCGACGGACTACGGGATACTCCGCTGCGTGCGGCCAAAGCCATGCAATTCCTGACGCGGGGTTATCAGCAGAACATTGACGAAGTCATCAACAATGCCATGTTTCCGTCTTCATCCGAAGAGATGGTGATTGTCAAAAACATCGAATTATATTCCATGTGTGAGCATCATATGCTGCCGTTTATCGGCAAATGTCACGTGGCCTATCTGCCCAAGGGCAAAGTCATTGGTCTGTCAAAGATCGCCCGCATCGTCGACATGTACGCCAGACGACTGCAGATTCAGGAAAATCTGACCAAGGAAATTGCTGAGGTGATCATCCAGAAAACCGGTGCCGCCGGTGCTGCCGTCATCATTGAAGCTCAGCACATGTGCATGATGATGCGCGGGGTTGAGAAGCAGAATTCGGTGATGACCACATCGTGCATGCTGGGTGGCTTCCGTACCAGTCAAAGCACCCGCAATGAATTCCTGTCACTGGTGCACCGCTAGTACGACCGGATTTAACGCACTACGGCTTCGATACGCTGCTGACAGGGCCCCGGTCGGCAGTAGGGTGCCAGTGGCCCCACGCCGTGCGCCTCAAGGCGATCCTCGTCGACACCCAGTTCAACAAGTCGCTGTCGCACTGCTTCGGCGCGCTGTAATGAGCGCTGCTGCAGTAACTGTAGCTGTCCCTGCCCGTCTCCCTCCTCCTGCATGTGTCCCACCAGGTGGAGTTCCAGCAGTGCGTCGCGCTGAAGCACATCGGCCAGCAGGGTCAATCCCTGGTCTTCGGTCAGCACATCGTTGTCATCAAAGCTGATGCCCGGAATCACAATGACGCCACTGTCTTCCAGGCGCAGCTGCATGGCCTGTGCGGTGGTCAGCACATCGGCGCGCTGCTGTTCGGCCTGAGCTCCCGCCAGTTCCAGAAAATCCAGGTGTGCATACAGGCGGCGGTTACCGCGCCTCACCACGTACAGCGCAGCGTAACCCAGCACCTCCTCACCATTGCTCTGGCTTTGAAAGGTGCTGGCCATGTAGTACTGACCGGCCTCCGGCCCATAAAGTATGCGATTATTGAAGTGATCGTTGGCCCAGTAGTTGCTGCTGCCGCAGCCCCGCCCCTGGCATGCAAACAGCTCGCGCTGACCAGCGCTCAGCAATTGACTGCGAAAGTGGTTGTAGACTTCCTCGGCGCCAAACCCGTCCGGAATGGCATAGGTTATCCGGCGCAAATGCCCCTGCAGCCGCTCTGATTCGCTGGCAGACACCGAACCGGTCACTCGCTGCATGCGGCCGAGCGCCAGCGGATAGATTGTGCTGTTCTCGGTTCGGTAATCAACGATTTCCGAACCTGGAAAGCGCTGAAAACCTGCATAGTCGGAGGAACCGGCGACATCGGCAGTCAGCGAACCGCTGCACAGAATCAGCAGCGAGGCAACAAGCCATAAACATCTATGCCGGACTACACGCACGTCAGCTATCACTGTTTGGCGTATCCGGCGTGGCGCCTGTTTCAGAGCTTGACTGGGCTGCTGCCGCAGTGCTGGTGGATTCTGCCGCAGTCTTTTTGCTGCGCGGTTTTTGGGTGGCCTTGGATCTGCTGCTGGTTTTGGCCTGCCCACTGGCAGCGGCTGTTTTTTCAGCCTTGACCGCCTTACTGGTTTTTGTTGATCTGGCAGCTTTGCTGGCCTTGGCTGGCGCAGCTGAATCAGGTGCAGACGCTGGTTTAGCGGCATCGGCTACCTTGGCCGCTTTTACCGTTTTGGTCAACGCAGATTCGTCACCATTCACAGGGGCTGCGTCCACTGGAGCTGCATCGTCTTTCTTCTTGTCTGCTGCCGCAGTAGTGGAATTTTCTGCAGTACTGGTTTTTTCTGAAGGTGTTGACGAACTGGCCGGACTGGCGACTGGCTGCTCACTGCCGGTGAACTCGGTAGCTGGCATGTCCGCATCGTCTGACTCGGAATCATTGACCTCTTGATCATTGATTTGGGGAAACGCGGCAAAGGGAAACGGCCGCAGTTCAGAGTTATAGGTCAGAAAGGCAAGAATCTGTACCACGTATTCGGAGAGACTGGCACCTACCCGGCGGAGGTTGGCATTGCTGTCACCGGTTATCAGCGAGAAGAGTATCTGTGCCAGTGTGATCACCAGCAGCACAACACCGGTCACGTAAAGGGCGACTGCGAATCCCGCCATCAGCAGTATGCGCACCCAGGTGGATGATTCTTTCAGGTTATCTACGACGTCGTCGGACATGCTCGCGCTCCTGTCAGCTTCTTGCTCTGGTTGGCTTCATATTCGACATCCAGGGCACCTTCGCCGTGCATCAGTGCTGCAATGACCTGCTCTACGGCCATGCCCTCGTACACGATGCGATAAAGCCCCGTGGCCAGTGGCATGTAGATACCCAACTGGTCGGCCTTTTCCTTGACCTGTTTCAGCGTGTTGACACCCTCGGCAACTTGACCCAGTTCTGCCACCGCTTCTTTCAGCGATTTTCCCTGCCCAAGCGCAAAGCCTACACGAAAATTGCGGCTCAGCGAAGAAGAACAGGTCACGATAAGATCGCCCACACCCGCCAGACCAAGAAATGTCATGGGGTCGGCACCCAGCTCACGGCCAAACCGCGCCATCTCGGTAAGACTGCGGGTGATCAGCATGCTGTTGGTGTTCTGCCCCATACCCATGGCCGCTGCCAGACCCGCGATGATGGCATAGATGTTTTTCAGGGAGCCGCCCAGTTCAACACCAAACATGTCATCGTTGGTGTAAACGCGGAAGTATTCTGACCGCAGCACTTCGCGCACACGTTCACGCACGGCCTCACTCGCGCTGGCGATTACGGTTCCGGTAAGGCTTTTCTTGGCAATCTCTCCCGCCAGGTTGGGGCCGCTGAGCACGCCTATACGGGCGTCTGGCAGCTCCTCTCTCATCACCTGACTCATCAGCAGGAATGTACCTGCTTCAATGCCTTTGGTGGTGCTGACCAGCATGGTGTCATCGGTGACCGCGTGTTTCATTTTGCGGACCACCGTGCGGAAGTAGGCACTGGGTACAGCTACAAACACCAGACGACTGCCGGCCACAGCAGCTTCAATATCATGGGTCGCGGTGACCTGATCATGCAGTCGGTAGCCGGGCAGATACTGGGGGTTTTCGCGCTGGATATTAACCTGCTCGACCAGGGCCTCATTGCGCATCCAGAAGTTCACCCGGAATCCATTGCCGGCAACGATATTTGCCAGCACGGTGCCGAAACTGCCGCCACCAAGCACACATACTGTCTGGGTTGGCACAAACACTCTCCTTGCTATCTGTCAGCTGGTCAAAATACCCGGTTCAGGCCGTCCAGGGCAGCGATTCGATACGCTTCCGCCATGGTGGGGTAGTTGAATGTCGTATTCAGAAAATACTTCATGGTATTGGCCGAGCCCTGCTGCTCCATGATGGCCTGACCAATGTGAACAATCTCCGAGGCTTGGTCGCCAAAACAGTGAATGCCCAGAATCTCCAGCGTATCAAAGTGGAAGATCAGCTTGAGCATGCCCACCTGCTCACCCGTGATCTGACCGCGGGCGGTGTTCTGGAAAAAGGCTTTACCGACTTCGTAGGGCACCTGCTCTGCCGTCAGCTCCTGCTCGGTCTTGCCAAGTGTGCTGATCTCGGGGATCGTGTAGATACCGGAAGCGACACGGTTGATGGCAACAAACTCCTCAGGGTCGACTATCGCGTTACAGGCGGCACGGCCCTGATCATAGGAGGCACTCGCCAGAGATGGCCAGCCAATGATATCTCCAGCGGCATAGATATTCTCGATGGCAGTCTGGTAACGCTCATTGACTTCAATCTGGCCTCGGCTATTGGCTTTTACGCCCAGCTCAATCAATCCGAGTCCGTCTGAGTTGCCCGTGCGGCCGTTAGCCCACAGTATGATGTCGCTTTTTATTTTTTTTCCTGACTCCAGGTGCGTGACCACATAGTCATCGTGGTATTCGATCTTGGCGAATGATTCTTTGTGGCGGCTGCGAACACCGATATCTTTCAGATGGTAGCTCAGGGCATCGGAAATTTCCCAATCCAGGAATGACAGCAGGGACTCCGCCGGATTGATCAGCTCGACCTTGCAGCCCAGGCCACCAAATATCGAAGCGTACTCACAACCGATCACACCGGCACCGATTACCGTGACTTTTTTGGGTGTGTGGTCAAGGCTCAGAATCTTGTCGCTGTCAAACAGACGCGGGTGATCGAAGTCCACTTCTTCCGGACGATAGGGGCGTGAGCCGGTTGCTACGACAAAGTAGTCGGCAGTCAGAGTCGGGCCCTTCGTGCCCAGCTTGATGGTGTGCGGATCGAGAAACCGTGCATGCCCGTGAATGACCTCGACATCATTTTTTTCGTAGTAATTGGCGCGCAGGTAGACCTGTTCTTCGATCACGCGATTGGCGTGACACATGATCTCCTGAAAGCCGGGTTTGTGCAGTGACGCAAACTCGCGCAGCAGCGGGTTGGAGCGAAACTGCATGACCTGTTTGACATAATGCCTCAGTGCCTTGGACGGGATGGTGCCAAGGTGTGTGCAGTTACCGCCCACCTTGTCGCGATCGGCGATCAATGCCACCCGCTTTCCATGCTTGGCAGCGTTAATTGCGGCCGACTCGCCCGCCGGACCACTGCCAACCACTATAATATCGTATCGATTGGCAGCCTTGCTCATCGGGCGGTCTCTTCACACTTGTTGGGATTGCCACCGCACAGCTCACAGGTTTCATCAACACCTGCCTTGTTGAGGCCGCCGCAGGAGCCCTTGATCGGCTCGCGACCGAAAATAACGCCAATGGCCATGCCGGCGACCACCAGTAATAAAATTACGAAACTTGCCAGCACTGTACTCATGGTGTTTCCTCCAGATATTGGGCAAACTGCGACGAATGAACCTGTTCAAATCCGTCTTCGTCTGCCGATTTTACTATAAAGTAGGCCGCCAGTCCGAGCTGTTCGGCTAATGCCAGTGACCGCACCTGGCCCATGACCATAAACGCCGTGGCCAGCGCATCTGCAGTCAGCGCATCGTCGGCAATCACATAGGCCGCAGCCAGATTGTGAGTGATAGGCCGCCCGGTAAACGGATCAATCTCATGCGAATAGCGCAGACCGTCTTCCACAAAATAGTTGCGGTAGTCACCCGAGCCGGCCAGGGCTATTGATTCGCCCTGCGTGTCGATGATGGCCCAGACTTCGGGTGCACCATCAGTGGGTTTTTCAATGGCCGGTACCCAGGGCGAACCATCGGGCTTTTGTCCCTGAATCCGCAGCTCACCGCCAATCTCAATAAAATAGTCAACCTGACCCACGTCTGCAAAATATGCTGCGATGACATCGGCGGCATATCCCTTGGCTATGCCACTCAGGTCTACTCTGACAGGCGCTGTCTTCAAAAGACGCGGTGGTTGCAATGAAGCCTGCAGATGCTGATATCCCGTTTGCGCCTGTAAGGATTCAATCTCTGACTGATCCGGCACCCGTGACCATTGCATCGCTCCATCCTGATCCGGCCCGAATCCCCAGCGATCAACCAAGGGTCCCACGGTGACATCAAAATAGCCATCCGTCATCTGGCTGAAGTCGATCGCCCTGCTGACCACAAATGCCAGTTCCGGGGACACATCAAACCAGTCGCCCGGCTCGCTGCGATTGAAGCGGGACAATTCTGAATCCGGCGCATAGGTGGACATCAGCTCCCTGTCCAGCCTGTACAGACGCTGCTCGATACCCTGAGCCAGCTCGGCATCCGACAGGCCGTCCGGAAATCCGGCCACCATTACCTGATAGCTGGTACCCATGGTGGCGCCAGTAAGCTGATAGACCTGGGCAGCCGGCTCCGGACGCAGCCAGACCCACAAAAAAAATAATGCCAGGAACCCTAGCGTGAAGCTGTAACGAGACAACCATCCAGCGAGTTTTGCCATCAACTACCCCGATGTCACTCCAGAAAAGCCAATCCAGAAACTAACAGGGGAGCCCATGCCGATAGTCGGCATCGTGGCTCCCCTTTTGTTTTGCTTATTGCTGAAACCTTTATCCTGGAATCAGGAGAACTCGTCCAGTGCGATGTTCTCGTCTTCGACACCCAGATCCTTGAGCATCTTGATCACAGAGGCGTTCATGATGGGCGGACCGCACATGTAGTATTCACAGTCTTCAGGCGCCGGATGATCCTTGAGGTAATGGTCATGCACGACGTTATGAATGAAACCTGTGTAGCCTTCCCAGTTGTCTTCGGGCTGCGGCTCTGACAGGGCCACATGCCACTCGAAGTTGTCGTGCTCTTTGGCAAGCATGTCGAAATCTTCTACGTAGAACATTTCTTTTTTGCTTCGTGCACCATACCAGAAAGTGATCTTGCGCTTGCTGTTCAGACGACACAGCTGATCGAAGATGTGCGAGCGCATTGGCGCCATACCGGCACCACCACCGATAAACACCATCTCGTTCTCGGTTTCCTTGGCGAAGAACTCACCAAAGGGACCAAATACTTTGATCTTGTCACCCGGCTTCATGTTAAAGACGTAGGATGACATGATACCCGGCGGATGATTGGTCCGCGGCGGAGGCGTGGCAATACGGATGTTGAACTTGATGATGCCCTTCTCATCCGGGTAGTTTGCCATTGAGTAGGCACGGACGGTTGTCTCGCTGACTTTCGATTTCAGATCGAACAGCCCGAATCTTTCCCAGTCTCCGCGGAATCGCTCTTCGATATCAAAGTTCTTGAACTCGACTTCGTGAGGACCAACTTCCAGCTGCACATAACCACCAGCGCGGAAATCTACACTCTCGCCCTCAGGGATCTTCAGCACCAGCTCTTTGATGAAGGTCGCAACGTTGTGATTGGAGATGACTTCGCATTCCCATTGCTTGACGCCGAAGAACTCCGGATCAACCTCAATTTTCATATCCTGTTTGACGGCCACCTGGCACGACAGACGCCAGTGCTCTTTAGCCTCACCCATGGTGAAGTGGCCCGCTTCTGTTGGCAGCATAGAGCCACCGCCATCAACGACTTTACACTTGCACTGCGCACAGGTGCCGCCGCCGCCACAGGCAGAGGACAGGTAAATGCCGGCATCAGCCAGCGTGTTGAGCAGTTTGCCGCCGGCCGGCACGGTGATGGATTTTTCGGGGTCACCGTTGATTTCGATTTTCACATCACCAGTACTGACCAGACGCGAACGGGCAGCCAGGATCAACACGACCAGCAGCATGACCACGACGGTAAACATCAATGCGCCGGCAACAATCGTTGTGATATCCATTATTTCTGAAACCTTCTCACTTCAAAGTGGTGAATTAACGTCGGTTAAAGTGTCAGACCGCTGAAGGACATAAAGCCAAGCGACATCAGACCAGTGGTCATGAACGTGATACCCAGTCCACGTAGACCGGCTGGCACGTCGCTATACTTCATTTTTTCGCGGATGGCTGCCAGCAGCACGATGGCCAGTGCCCAGCCTGCGCCCGCACCTACACCGTAGGCCAGACTCTCCGGGAAGGTGTAGCTACGCTCTACCATGAACAGTGAGGCACCCAGAATCGCACAGTTCACAGTGATCAGAGGCAGGAATACACCCAGTGCGTTGTAGAGCGCCGGGACAAACTTGTCCAGGAACATCTCCAGAATCTGCACCATCGCTGCAATCACACCGATGTAACACAGGAAACCCAGGAAGCTCAGATCCACATCAGGCATGCCAGCCCAGGCCAGCGCGCCGTCTTTGAGCAGGTAATTATAGATCAGGTTGTTGACCGGTACCGTGATGGTCTGCACTACTATAACGGCGATACCGAGACCGATCGCTGTATCCACCTTTTTGGATACCGCCAGGAAGGTACACATCCCCAGGAACAGCATCAATGCCATGTTTTCGACAAAAACGGCACTGATGAAAAGGCTCAGATAATGTTCCATTAGTGGGCCCCCTTCTCGATGGTGTGCGGCTTCATTTCGAATTCGTTCTTCTCAACCTGCTCATCGTACTTGTTACGCAGTATCCAGATGAAAAAGGCAATGATGAAGAAGGCGCTTGGCGCAAGCAGCATCAGACCGTTGGGCTGATACCAGCCGCCATTGGCCACTGTTGGCAGGATGGTGATACCCAGCAGGGTGCCCGATCCGAACAGCTCGCGCAGCGTACCCACCACAATCAGCACCACACTGTAACCCAGGCCGTTACCGATACCATCCATGAATGACGGTATGGGCGGGTTCTTCATGGCGAAGGCTTCCGCCCGGCCCATGACGATACAGTTGGTGATGATCAGACCCACAAACACGCTGAGCTGCTTGCTGATCTCAAAGGCGTAAGCCTTCAGGACCTGGTCCACCAGAATTACCAGCGAGGCAATGATGGTCATCTGAATGATGATCCGGATGCTGCTGGGCATGTAGTTGCGGATCATCGAGATAAACAGGTTGGAGAATGCTGTCACGGTGGTCAGCGCCACACACATGACCAGCGTTACCTGCAGACTCGTGGTAACCGCCAGCGCCGAACAGACCCCGAGGATCTGCAGCGCAATCGGGTTATCCATGAAGATCGGTTTGATCAGAATCGTTTTAGTGCTTGCCGTTGCCATAATAAACCTCGTCAGCCCCGTACTTCGTTATCCAGATAGGGCCCGAAACCGTTCTCCCCCAGCCAGAATCGCATCATGTTTTCTACACCACGGCTGGTGAGCGTCGCGCCAGAAAGCGCATCGACCTGGCTTTCGCCAGAACCACCGCCTTTAACTACCTGGAAAGCTACATCACCATCGTCGCCATACACTTCCTTGCCAGGCCACTGGGCCTGCCAGCGCGGGTTGCTGATCTCGCCGCCCAGACCGGGTGTTTCCTGGTGGTCGTAGAAACCGATACCGCGAATGGTGTTGCCGTCGCTTTCCAGCGCCAGATATCCGTACATGATGCCCCACAGACCGTAGCCGCTGACCGGAATCACGACGCTCTCATAACCGCCTGTCTCGTTCTGTATCACATAGACCGTTGCGTAGTCAGCCCGACGACGAATGGAAGCAACATCGTCAGCACCACTGAGTGCTATCGACATGCTCGGATCATTGCGTGCTGTCTGCTGATCGTAAGTTTGTGGATCAATGCCGAGCTGCTGCTGCTCTTCCTCGGTCAGGTAGCGACCTTCATCCAGATCGACCAGTCGCGGTGTGAACTGCTCAAACATGGCATCCACGTCGGCGTTGCTGTGCACCTCGGGGTCAAACATGCCAGCCGCAATCAGAATATTCTTGTTGCGATCCAGCAGTTCATTTGCCGTCTGCATCGGTTTCAGCATGACAGCCGCACTGGAGATCACGATGGAGCAGACCACACAGAGGCCCAGAGCCACCTTGATGGTATTGGCAACGGAGTTGATGTTAGACGACATTGCGAGCGATCCTCCGTTTGATATTGGCTTTCACGACAAAGTAGTCGATCAGCGGAGCACACAGGTTAGCAAACAGGATAGCCAGCATGATGCCCTCAGGATAGGCCGGGTTGAGAACCCGGATCATGACCGTCAGCATGCCTATCAGTATGCCGAATATCCATTTGCCGGTATTGGTCATCGATGCGGAAACCGGATCAGTCGCCATGAACACCATACCGAAGGCGAAACCACCCAGCACCAGGTGCCAGTACCAGGGCGTTGCGAACGCCGGGTTGGTCTCAGAGCCTACCAGGTTCAGGAAGGTCGAGAAAATCACCATGCCCAGGAAAACACCCGAGATGATGCGCCATGAGGCGATGCGGGTAATCAGCAGAATGGCTGCACCGATCAGGATAGCCAGGGTCGACACTTCGCCCATGGATCCCTGCATGCGACCGAAGAATGCATCCAGCCAGGTCAGCTGTTCGCCGGTCGCCGCCATCATTGCCGGCAGACCGTTAGACGCAACCTGACTCAGCGCAGTCGCGCCACTGAAACCATCTACCGCTGTCCATACGGAGTCACCGGAGATTTGCGGTGCGTAAGCAAAGTAAAGGAAGGCACGACCTGTGAGCGCCGGGTTCAGGAAGTTCTTGCCAGTACCACCAAACACTTCCTTACCAAGAATGATACCAAAACTGATACCCAGTGCGGCCTGCCACAGTGGCAGTGTCGGCGGCACGATCAATGAGAACAGGATGGAGGTAACGAAGAAACCTTCGTTGATCTCGTGCCCCCGCTTGACGGCAAAAAGCACTTCCCAGAAACCACCCACAATAAACACTGTGGCGTAGATGGGTAGGAAGTAGGCAGCGCCGTGCCAGAAGTTGTCCCAGATGCTGCTCGGGTCATGCCCGGCCAGCAGGCCAATCAGCGCGCCACGCCAGCCTTCGACTGACTCGATACCCATGCTGGCCATCGCCATGTTCGCCTGGTATCCCACGTTGTACATACCGTAGAACATGGCAGGGAACGTAGCAAACCAGACGGTGATCATGATGCGCTTGAGGTCAATACCATCACGCACATGCGAACCGGAGACGGTCACTTTGCTGGGAGAATAGAAAATGGTGTCCACGGCTTCGTACAGTGGATACATCTTTTCGTATTTGCCGCCTTTTTCGAAATGAGGCGCCAGATCATCTAAATATTTACGCAGACTCATGTTTCAGCTTTCCATCAAGTCTCTTTTTCGATACGCGTAAGGTTGCTACGCAGAATCGGACCATATTCGTATTTACCCGGACACACGTAGGTGCACAGTGCCAGGTCCTCTTCGTCCAGTTCCAGTGCGCCGAGACTCATGGCAGTTTCGATGTCTCCGACGATCAGCGAGCGCAGTAATTGTGTCGGCAGAATATCCAGGGGCATTATTGTTTCATAGGACCCGACTGGCACCATTGCGCGTTCACTACCATTGGTAGTTGTGGTCATGTCCAGCTTTTTGCCCTTGAACAGACTGGTCAGATAGATGCCCAGGTTCGAGTGGCGATTGGTACCTGGCGACAGGTAACCAAACAGCGGACGCTCGCGGCCTTCTTTCAACACAGTAATCTGCTGATGGTAGCGGCCCAGAAAGTTTTCAGGATCTGCGACCTTGCGACCGGCAAGCACCGAACCGGACACTACCCGGTTCTCACCGTCATGCAGCTCGTCGGCCAGCAGTTCGTTCAGGTTGGCGCCAACACGGGTGCGCAGCAGACGCGGCTGCTTGACCTGCGGACCACCCAGCGCCACTACGCGCTCGTTCCAGATTTTGCCGGTGGCAAACAGCTTGCCATAGGCGATGACGTCCTGAAAGCCTGCAGTCCAGACCCATTTGTTAAGACTGACCGGATCCAGGAAGTGGATATGCGTTCCAGTCAAACCGGAAGGATGCGGACCGGCGAAATCATTGACAGACACATTGCTGGCAAAGGCTTCATTTTCCAGGCCCTGGAAGCTGCCTGCCCGGCGGCAAAGATAAACATTGCGCTGGGTCAGCCGTGCCAACAGATTGACACCTCGCACCAGATCCTGAGAGTGCTCGCGGGCCACCAGCTCCGGATCCATGGCCAGCGGATTGCTGTCCATCAAATTGACGAAGATCGCAGCGGGTGTCTGCTCGGGACTGGGCACACGGCTGAAGGGACGCGTGCGCAGGGTGGTCCAGAGACCTGATTCAACCAGGTTTTCGACAATCTTTTCGCGATCCAGGCTTGCGATATCGGCGTCGCTGTAGCTGGCGAAGGTTTCCTGGTCTGACTGATCTTCATCCAGATCGATGACCAGAGACAGGAAAACGCGCTTCTCGCCACGATTGATGGCGCGCACAGTGCCTGTGCCGGGCGCTGTGTATTTTACGCCTTCAGTTTTCTTGTCTGTGAAAAGTAGCTGACCGAGGCGCACTTTGTCGCCCTCGCTGACTTCCATGGTGGGCTTCATGCCCACGTAGTCTCTCCCCAGAATCGCCACCGAGCTTACGGCCCGGCCTTCTGCGATTGTCTGCTCAGGAGCGCCACTGATGGGTAGGTCCAAACCGCGCTTAATTCTGATCATTCATCAGGCCTAGTCTTAGATTTCAGGATAAACGTTTGTTTGTTACGTATTTCACGCCATTCTGATTCAGCGTACGCTTACAGCACCACTGCGGCCTCGCGCCGCTTTTGAGAGATGTTACCTGCACTGTCGATCTTGCGCCTTCAAGCTGGCTGGATCGTGATTCTGGACATGACGCCCAGGCTGGTCAGCGCTGGCAACCCGGTGTGGCAGCCTGGTATCGGCTGGCGCCGTGAAAACGCGCACAATTATAGAGATAAGCGGTCTGATTTACCACCGGTTTTTGAATTTTTATGAAGGCATTCAGAAGCACAACAGACAGGCGCGAACAGCGCCAAAAGGTCGGGAACGGCGGACTTCCGTCGCAGGCTGGAACCAGGGGGGCGGAGTCGCGACCCCGCCCCCGGAACCATCAGCCTTCTACCGGATAGGTCCGATAGTTGACGCCAGCCATGCGGTAAACCATGCGCACTACCTGGTTGCAGTAGCCGAACTCGTTGTCGTACCACAGGTACAGTACACAGCGATTACCTTCAACAATCGTGGCAGTTGAGTCGACAGTGGCCGCTTCCCGGGTGCCCACGAAGTCGCTGGACACTGCATCGGGATCCTGGGTATAGCTGATCTGGTTCTGCAGTGGTGAGTGCAGTGCCAGCAGTCGCAGGAACTCGTTGATCTCTTCCTTGGTCGTGCTTTTCTCCAGATTCAGCATCAGGATAGCCATCGAGACGTTGGGGACCGGCACACGAACCGCATTACCGGTCAGTTTGCCAGCCAGTTCCGGAACCGCCTTTACCACTGCCTTGGCCGCACCCGTTTCAGTCAGCACCATGTTCAGCGCCGCACTGCGGCCACGACGGTTGCCTGAATGGTAATTGTCGATCAGGTTCTGGTCGTTGGTATAGGCGTGGACTGTTTCCACGTGACCACTGACCACACCAAACTCGTCATTCAGAACCTTGAGCACTGGTGCAATGGCGTTGGTCGTGCACGATGCCGCCGTGATGATCTTGTCATCAGGCGTGATCTGCCGGTCGTTGATACCGTAAACGATGTTCTTGAGATTGCCCTTGCCCGGCGCCGTCAACATGACCTTGCTGGCACCCTTTGATTTCAGGTGTCGCGACAGGCCGGCCTCGTCGCGCCAGCTGCCTGTATTGTCGATAATCAGCGCATCATCGATGCCGTATTGCGTGTAGTCGATCTCATCCGGATTGCTGGCGTAGATGAACTGTACCTTGTTGCCGTTGCAGATCAGGCAGTTGTTCTCTTCATCAATCCGAACCGTGCCCTGGAATGTGCCGTGCACTGAGTCTGAGGTGAACAGACTGGCCCGCTTGATCAGATCCCCTTCCTTGCCAGGTCTGACGACAACAGCGCGCAGCCGCATGACTTCACCGGTACTGGTGCGCTCAATCATCAGACGCGCGATCAGACGACCAATACGGCCAAAACCGTAAAGCACTACATCCTGAGACTTCTTGCTGGGTGGGGTCTTGTCACCTACCAGCGAACCCAGTTCGGCAGCGACGTACTCATCCACAGATGGCGCCTTGTTGGCCTGCTGAAGCTCCATATATTTGACCGTGAGCTTGCCGAGGTCGATCTGGCAATGCCACAGATCCAGCTTGGCCAGTGCCATCAGCACGGGATGGGCTTCAAATTCTGACATTTCATTGCGGCCTACCTGACGCACAAATCGATGTGACTTCATGATATTGGTCACAGAGCGGTTGTGCAGCGGACGACCGTATATGAACACACCAACATTGCGCTCACTGTACAGCCGCCCCACCACAGGAATCATCTCCTGGGCCAGGGCTTCCCTTGCTTTCCAATCGCTGAAATAGTCATCCGGGCTGGGTCGGTTCACGTAAGTTACCTGTCTGTCATGTGGATTGAGTAAAGTGTGAGGGCGCATATTATCTTGTGATTGGCGCGTCGGTGCAACTTTATCCGGACTATGCCAGAATACGCCCCCAACAATCGCGCGATAAAGTCGCCCACAGCTATCCAACCTGACTCACATGGCTCCAACTCCGGTTCGTAATCCACCCATCCCAGATATTGCCCATTCCCTGGAGTGGCGTGACCTGTCAGACAGCCAGTTGTCGCTGGCTCTGGTGCATGCCGCCCGCGAGCTGGCAAAGCAGCGCTCAGCACCCCTGGTGATGCTGACCAACAGCAGTGAAGAAGCCGAGCAGTTGCGCCGCGAGCTGGTATTTTTTGCGGGCAGTGATGCCGCACTGCCAATCTATACCTTCCCAGACTGGGAGACGCTGCCCTACGACAGCTTCTCACCGCATCAGGATATCGTCTCCGAACGATTGAGCGCGCTCTATCACTTGCCTGCGATGCGCGCCGGCATTGTCATCGTGCCGATCAACAGTGTGATGCACCGACTGCCGCCAGCCGAATACGTGCTGGGCAACAGTCTGATGGTGAAAACAGGCGAGACGCTGGATACCGAATCGCTGCGTGAGCGGCTGATAGCTGCCGGCTACCAGCACGTGGACTCGGTTTACGAACACGGTGAGTTTGCGGTGCGCGGTGCCATCCTGGATATTTTTCCGATGGGCAGCAAACATCCCTACCGGATCGACCTGTTCGACGATGAGATAGAGTCACTTCGGGTTTTTGACCCGGAGACACAATTGTCTCTGGACAAAGTGGACGAAGTGCGGGTGCTGCCGGGCAAAGAGTTTCCGTTAAACGAAGCTGGCCGCACCCAGTTCCGCAAGCGCTTTCGCGAAACCTTCGACGTCGATACCCGCAACTGCAGTCTTTATCAGGACATCAGTGACGGCATCGCGGCGACTGGTGCCGAATATTATCTGCCATTGTTCTTCGACACGCTCAGCGACCTGTTTGACTACCTGCCCGAGCAATCTGTCATTGTCCGCAGTCGCCAGCTTGAGCAGCCTGCGCAACGCTTCTGGCAGGATATCGAAACGCGCTATGAGGATAGACGTTACGACCGGCAGCGCCCGGTTCTGTCGCCGGCAGAGGTGTTTCTGACACCAGAGGAAGTATTCCGGCACATCAAGCCATTCGCCACCATAACGCTGGAAGCGGCCGCCCCGTCGATGTTTCCTGAGTTGGACAATAACCCTCAGGCATCCCACCCGATGCAGGCGCTGCAACACTTTCTGGCTGATCATCCCAGACACAGAGTGCTGTTCTGTGCCGAAACAGCTGGCCGACGCGAGGTCTTGACCGAACTGCTGCGCACTGTTCCGCTGCCAGTTCAGGAGGTAGACGGCTGGCAGGCATTCGCCGACAGTCAGATATCGCCCGCGATTACCGTCGCCTCGCTGGACAAAGGCCTGATCCTGCCGGATCAGCAGCTCATCATGATCACCGAGACGCAGCTGCTGGGCCGCAAGATCGCTCAGCGCCGTCGACGTCAGCGTAAAGCGCAGGACAACACCGATTTTATTATCAAGAGTCTGACCGAGCTGCGTCCTGGCGCGGCGGTTGTGCATCTCGATCATGGTGTTGGCCGCTATGTGGGCCTGCAGAACCTGACCATTGAAAATGAGCAGACTGAGTTCCTGACACTGGAATATGCCAACGCCGCCAAGCTGTATGTGCCTGTCGCCAACCTGCACCTGATCAGTCGCTACGGCGGCACTGATCCGGAGCTGGCACCACTGGATACACTGGGCAGCGACACCTGGCAGAAAAACAAGCGCAAGGCGGCTGAAAAGATTCGCGACGCTGCCGCTGAATTGTTGGATATCTACGCCAAACGCGAGTCCAAAAAAGGCTTCCCCTACCGGGTTGATGATATCGACTACCAGCAATTTGCCGACACCTTCCCGTTTGAAGAAACGCCAGATCAGCTGGATGCCATCAACGGTGTGATTGCAGACATGCAATCGGCACGCGCCATGGATCGGCTGGTTTGCGGTGATGTGGGTTTTGGTAAAACAGAAGTTGCCATGCGCGCCGCCTTTATTGCGGTACAGAACAACAAACAGGTGGTGATGCTTGTCCCCACTACTCTGCTTGCACAGCAGCATTTTGAAAGTTTCCGCGACCGCTTTGCCGACTGGCCTGTCACCATTGAACTGATCTCACGATTTCGCAGCGGCAAGCAACAGGAAGAGACCCTGAAACGCATCGCCGATGGCAAGGCCGACATAATCGTTGGCACCCACAAGCTCTTACAGAACTCGATCAAGTATAAAGATCTGGGCCTGCTCATCATCGACGAAGAACATCGATTTGGTGTTCAGCAAAAAGAGCGCATCAAGGCTCTGCGCGCAGAGGTCGACATACTGACCATGACGGCAACACCCATCCCGCGCACACTGAACCTGGCCATGTCGGGCGTACGGGATCTGTCGTTGATAGTAACGCCACCCGCCAAACGCCTGTCAGTTAAAACCTTTGTGCGCGAACACCAGGACAGTCTGGTCAAGGAAGCCATTCTGCGTGAGCTTTTGCGAGGCGGCCAGGTCTTCTACCTGCACAACGAAGTGAAAACTATCGAGCGTACCGCAGAGCAGCTTCGTGAACTGGTGCCAGAAGCGCGTGTGTCTGTGGCTCACGGCCAGTTGCCCGAGCGCGAACTGGAAAGCATCATGGCCGACTTTTACCACAAGCGGCACAATATTCTGGTTTGTTCGACCATCATCGAAACCGGCATCGACATACCCAATGCCAACACCATTATTATTGACCGTGCAGACAAATTGGGCCTTGCACAGCTGCATCAGTTGCGTGGCCGCGTCGGACGATCACACCACCAGGCCTACGCCTATCTGTTGACGCCGCCTCCCAAGGCTCTGAGCACCGACGCCCAGAAACGCCTGGAAGCCATCATCGCGGCCAGCACGCTGGGTGCCGGTTTTACACTGGCCAGTCACGATCTGGAGATACGTGGTGCGGGTGAAATACTGGGCGAAGAACAGACCGGCCATATGCAGAAGATTGGTTTTACACTGTACACCGAAATGCTGGACGAAGCCGTCAAGGCCATGCGGGAAGGACGCACGCCCAATATTGATCTGGTGTTGCAAAGTGGCAGTGAAATCAATCTGCGCGTCCCGGCACTGATACCGGACGACTACCTGCCGGACATCCATACCCGGCTGATTATGTACAAGCGTATTGCCGGCGCTGAGGATGATGATGAGCTGCGGGATCTGCAGATCGAAATGATCGACCGCTTTGGTCTGCTGCCGGAGCCGGTAAAGATTCTGTTGTCGGTGACACAGCTGAAATTACGTGCCGAGGCTTATGGTATAAGCAAGATCGACGCCAGCGCCCAGACCGGCCGCATTGTGTTTGGCCAGCACACCAAAGTCGACCCCTTATCAATCGTTCAGCTGATCCAGAAACAAAGCCGCATCTACAAAATGTCCGGCCCAACCCAGCTGGGATTCACGCATGGCCAGGAAAAAGCTGCCGCGCGCATTGAGTTTATCAACAAGACACTGGATCAGCTGCGGCTCAGCTCCGATAAACGCTGAGCCCTGCTCCGCTGAGTACCTATGCCGAGCGGTCGGATTGCTGATCAGCGTCTTTGTTCATACCCGCAAAGTAAGTGCGTGCGGCCGCCATTACCCTGGGTGCCAGAATGAAGGTGGAGACCATGGTCGGTATCGCCATCAAGGCATAGGCACTGTCAATCAGCCCGAAGACTGCCTCCAGTGGCGCGATGGCGCCAAGCACCACAAGCAGTATGTAGAAGTAGCGGTAGTGATGCTGATGCTGGGCACCAATCAGGAAACCAAGACACTTGGCGCCGTAATACCAGAATGTGAACATGGTGCTGGATGCGAATATCAACACAACAAACGAAACCACATAGGCACCCAGTCTACCTGGCAGCACTTCGGCAAATGCCATCGCAGTCAGACTGACGCCGTCGGCATCACCACTTTCCCAGACACCGGTCAGCAATATCACCAGCGCAGTGCAGGTGCAGACAATCAGTGTATCGATCACCGGCCCCATCATGGCGACCAGCCCCTCCCGCACAGGTTCTGTGGTCTTGGCTGCGCCGTGCGCCATTGATTCAGTACCAATACCCGCCTCATTGGAGAACGCGCCACGCATTACACCAATGGTGATGACGCCGACCAGACCACCGCCAACCGATGCCGCACTGAAAGCGTCGGTGACAATCAGCAGCAGGTAACGCGGCAGCTCAGTGATATTGGCGACCAGCACCAGCAAGGTCATGCTCATGTAAAGCAGAACCATGGCCGGCACCAGGCGCACAGCCGTGTAACCCACACGCTGAATACCACCAAAAATCACACCGCCGACCAGTGCTGCGGCAAGCAGCCCAAACACAAGATTGAAGACAAAAGGCTCAGCTGGATCGACCAGCCCTGCGGGCACAAAGACCATCTCACGCACCACCTGGGTCAACTGATTGATCTGCACCGAAGGCAGTGTTCCGAACAGCCCGGCCAGTGCGAACATCACCGCCAGCCAGCGCCAGCGCGGCCCCAGCCCCTCGCGAATGACATACATGGGACCACCCTGAATGTGGCCGTTGCTGTCGGGTCCGCGATACATGACAGCCAGTGTGCAGGTGAAAAACTTGGTAGCCACACCTACTACTGCCGTCACCCACATCCAGAACACGGCGCCAGGTCCACCGATACCAATGGCCAGGGCCACACCGGCGATGT
This sequence comes from Pseudohongiella sp. O18, assembly GCF_021729085.1. Lineage (GTDB taxonomy): Bacteria > Pseudomonadota > Gammaproteobacteria > Pseudomonadales > Pseudohongiellaceae > Pseudohongiella. The sequence goes on from NZ_JAJSAR010000002.1 coordinate 1,197,464, forward strand.
TGCCCATACCCAGCGTTCCGGACAGCGCGGCTGCCAGTGCCTGGGCATGGCTCAGGTCACCAGGATCATCGTCTTTGTCGTATTTGCCGCGCAGGATGGCAATCGCGTGGCCAAAATAACGGTAGGGCTGAAACCGACTGTAAAAGGCAAAGAACAGTCCACCACCCACGACCAGGAAAATCAGCGGCATTCCCCACAGGAATCCGGACAGGGCCTGCAGGCTCTGTGCAAGTGCGTCCATGTTGTTCTCCGTTTTATGTTCGGGCACTGCTAACGGAGCTTAACAGCTCACCGCAGCGCTGTCCTGCCCGATTGACCCTGGCCCGGCGCTTTACATTGACTCCGCCAGGGCCCTGCGCAAGAATACCGAATTCTACGTTACGGCACCTGCATCTGGATCCCGACGCATGTCTCACGCATTAAACTTATTACGACTGCCAATTATGACAATGGGCTTGCTGGCCCTGACATTGCTGGCATCACCCTCTGACTCAATGGCGCAGAGTGGTGAACGCTGGTATCAAGTGGAAGTGACGCTGTTCCTGCACGAAACTGGCAATTTTGATGAGGAGAACTGGCTGCAGGAAGAAGCGTACTTTGCTGTGCCGGGGAACGCCCGCGCCCTGTCATCCATGCTGGACGTGCTTACACTGACAGACTGGGACCGGCTGGCCGATGCGCCATTGGCGCTGGCGAACAGCGAAGGTGCGGAAGCAGCGGTACAGCAGCGCAATGCGGATGAAGCATTTCGCCTGCCTGACCTTAGCCGTGACGCGTTTCTGCAATTACCAGTTGAACAGCACGATTTCCGGCAGACCAATCAGGCACTGGAACGCGCGTCGGGATACAGAGTGCTTTATCATGCCGCCTGGCGTCAGCCGATGACGCAGGCCAGTCGTGCAACGCCCATCATCATCAATGGTGGTCGGCAGTTTGGTGAAACCGCGCATGAACTGCAGGGCAGCCTGAGGCTTTTCTTCAATCGCAATGAGACGCGTGTCGTGCTGGAATCGGCTCTCTGGTTTAATCAGTTTGCCGGTGAGAACATCACCCGCCGTATCCCGGTGCAAAGTTCACGCGACATGCGAAGCAATGAATTTCACTATCTGGATCATCCGGTGGTAGGCATTCTGGTTCAGGTGTTTCCTTACGAAGTACCGCCGGCCGTTTCGTTGGCGAATCCGCAGTTCTGAGCAGCCCCCTTTTTCGTTTGACAGGCAGTGTCAGTTTTCTGCAGCAACAGCCAGAACGATTTGCTGGATACGATCCATCCCCTCGGAAAGTACCTGCCGAATCCCGTCCATGGTAATGACTTCATCCGTAATCCCTGCTGCCCAGTTGACTGACAGCGCCAGGCACGCGTACGGCAGGCCGATTTCTCTGGCCAGAGCCGCTTCCGGCATGCCGGTCATTCCCACCAGATCACAACCATCCTGTGCAAGGCGCCTGACTTCTGCCGGGGTCTCCAGTCGTGGCCCCTGGGTGGCGCCGTAAACACCACCGGCGATTGCTGACAGGCGCAGCTTGCCCGCAGCATGCAGAATCAGTGTCTGCAGGTCGTCGTCATAGGGTCGGGTAAAATCAATATGCGCTACCGTCGACGTAAACTGGTCGGGTGACAGCAGCCCCGTCTGATCGCCGTCAAAAAAGGTATGATCACGACCCCATGTGTAATCAATGATCTGGTCAGGAAGTACAATAACACCTGGCGCCATTTTTTCCGAGATACCACCCACCGCGTTAACGGCAATGACGCCTGACACATTCAACTTATGCAGGGCGAATATATTTGCCCTGTAGTTGATTCTGTGCGGTGGCAGCACATGGCCTTCACCATGTCGGGGAAGAAACACCAGCTCCCTGCCATTTTCCAGTGTTGCCACTGATACAGAGACCGGTACCTGTTGATAGGGTGTCGACACCTGTTCGCGGCGAAGCTCCCGCAACCCTGTCAGGGAATTTAGCCCACTCCCGCCAATAACCGCCAGCATGCCCCTGTACTCCTCAGTAAATTTGCCGGCAAGTATAAACGCAGACGGGCAATTGTGGCGACCACCGTCAGTTACTGGCTGGTCGGGCGGCATTGTCAATAGGAATCAGGAGTGCCAATATTTGCGTACTGCAGGTTCGTGTCAGACAACACAGGCTGGTTAATACAGTGTCACATCTTTCTTCCAGGACATGCTGGTCCGTGTTCTGCCGCATCATCGACAATTTTGGTGATATTGGCGTGAGCTGGCGGTTATGCCAGCAGTTGGCAACTGAATATGGGTTTGTCGTTACGCTGTGGGTTGATGACTGGCGAGCGGCGATGCGTTTTCTTGATCCGCTGCTGGGCAGTGAACCCGATATCGCGTCCCAGGCACTGCAATTGCAGGGCGTCTGCATTCGTCACTGGCCAGAAGATGAACAGTCATGTGTCGAAGCAGCCCAGGCGGCGGTCATTGTCGAAATGTTTGGTTGTGAGCTGCCGGAAACGACCCTGCGGAGCATGGCTGCGCAACAACCTCACCCCTGCTGGATCAATCTCGAATATCTCAGTGCCGAAGACTGGGTTGCGGAATTGCATGGACTGCCTTCTCCACAGACCATTCAGGGCGCCGATCAGACAGTCACGCTGCAAAAACAGTTTTTCCTGCCCGGATTTACTGACAACACCGGCGGCCTGCTTCGCGAGCGCCCACTGATTACGCAACATCAGACCTGGCAGAACGAGCAGGAAGTTCTGCGTGACAAGCTCAACAATGCCTACGGCCTGGACAGCAACCCCTCATTGTGGCTATCACTGTTCTGTTACTCGGGCAACTCGCTGGCAAACCTTGTCGAAGCCCTCATTCAGGATGCGGAACCTGCGGTTTGTATTATCCCGACCGGCAAACTGGCGAATCAGCTGGCCAGCGAGCTTGGCCTATCCAGCGAACCGGCACCTGGCAAATACCTGACCCACGGCAACATTCAGTTTATTGTTCACCCCTTTGTCAGCCAGGCGGACTATGACCGGCTGCTGAGCATCTGCGACATCAACATCGTTCGCGGCGAAGACTCCTTCGTCCGCGCCCAGTGGGCCGGCAAACCCTTGCTGTGGCACATCTACCCGCAGGATGATGGCGTGCATCTGGACAAACTGCAGGCTTTTCAGTCCCTCTACGCTGGTGAGGCAGGCCCGGCCAAATCAGGGGCAGAGGCAGCAGCGCTGGCCTGCTGGCAGGCGCTGAATTTTCGATGGAATTGTGGTGACGGAATTGAAAATTTGTGGCATGATCTGCGCCCCCACCTTCCGGCGCTACACAGCCATGCCCGGAACTGGCAGCAAAAACTGGCAGAGTTGCCCGATCTGACCTCAAGTCTCGTGCGCGCTACAGGCTTTGCAACTTAACCCGATTGTTTTGCCTTACAGAGTGTTTAACTATGAAAACCGCTCAGGAAATCCGTGCCGGACAGGTCATCATGATTGACGGCTCACCCTGGAAAGTTCAGAAGAACGACTTTCATCGCGCTGGCCGCGGCTCTGCCGTCAACAAGATGAAACTGAAGAACCTGCTCAACGGTGTTGCCACCGAGACTGCGTTCAAATCTGACGACAAACTGGAACAGATCGTCCTGGAACAAAAGGAAGTTACCTACTCCTACTTCGCCGACCCCATGTATGTCTTCGTGGACAGCGACTACGAGCAGATCGAGATCGAGAAAGACGATCTGGAAAACGTCATCGACTTCATTGAAGATGGCATGGAAGATGTCTGCCAGGCCGTATTTTACAATGGCAAGGTGATCTCCATTGATCTGCCTAAAACCATTGTTCGCGAAATCGCCTACACTGAGCCTTCTGCTCGCGGTGACACAACAGGCAAAGTCATGAAGACCGCTCGACTGAAGTCCGGCTACGAACTGAAAGTATCCGAGTTCTGCGACATCGGCGACCTGATCGAAATCGACACCATCGCCTGTGAATACAAGGCACGCGTCAAGCGTTGATCTTTATGCAGAATTGAGGGGCCCGATGGGCCCCTCAATTCTAATCCTCTGGCAATAACTTCTTACTGTTGCCAATCGGGCGCCAGGTAGATGGCCTGTCGATTGGTGTCGCAACCAGCGGCGCGCGCAATTTGGGCTCCAGCAGACAGCGAAACTGCTCAACATCTTTTTCTCCTCTATCCAGCCAGGGGTCCATCACATCAGTTTGTGTTGGCAGCAGCAAAGGCATGGATTTAGGATGCACATGCGTTTTCCAGTAGGCGTCGTGCAATGGCGGCAAGGTAATAATGCTGACTGACAGCGCCGTTTCTCCAGTGTCTTTGTTCACCCACTCACGACACAGTCCCCCGAACGCCAGCGCCCCTTCCGCGGGTTCCAGCTTGTGGTAAGTCTTGCTGTCTCCCAGCCCCTCCACAAAGGCGGAAGCAGGGATTATGCAGCGTGACTCGCGGTAGGGTTTAAAGCCGGCCGCGCGGGGCTCATCAAGTTTGTCAGAGCGGGTATTAAAAGACGCGTACTTGTAGTTGGGCTTCAAGGTCGCGGGATCCAGCAGCAGCCACCAGGTGGCGTCGCTGACGATACGTTCACCACCCACTTCGCGGATGATGCTGACGGTTGCGCCTGGAGCAATGTCTGGAGAGAAGCGGAAGCCTTTGCCGAGATCAACGCCTAGTAGCGTGAGAAGAGCTCTTACTTCGAGGCTGTCGACGATGTTGTAGCGTCCGCACATGGGTGGGGTCCTGTGGGGGTATTGGGTGATAGGGAGTATACGTGAGATTGGGGGGGTTGAGGGGACGGAGGGATTTAGCGGGCTAAATTCCTCCGTCCCCTTAAACCCGAATTGGAGCTTCCGGCACCAGCCGTCGCGGGACAGATCTCGGCTAGAAGCTTCCAGCATCACGATCAGCGGGACAGTCCTCGGGTACACCCTCGCTCCTTGTCCCGCTACTCCTGATGCCTCGATGGACGAAGGTGCCTGTTGCGGCCCATTCCAGGCAGTGCTTTCGGAGGTGGGAGCGTGAGCGACGAAAACCTGAGGAGGAACACTCCCACCTTCGGAAGCACTGTCGGTAGGTGCGGCAGGTTCTCGTCCTGCCGGGCATAGCAAATAAAAAAGGGCCACCCTGCGGGTGACCCTTTTTGATTTGGCGCGCCCGGCAGGACTCGAACCTGCAACCCTCGGCTTAGAAGGCCGATGCTCTATCCGGTTGAGCTACGGGCGCGGAACTGGTCCTGCCGCGGCAGATACTGGTTTGCTGGGGCAGCACTGGCGGAGTATTACCCGCCAGGCTTTTGAATATGGGGTGGCTGATGGGGCTCGAACCCACGACAACCGGAGTCACAGTCCGGGGCTCTACCAACTGAGCTACAGCCACCATAAATCCGCGGTAAAAAAGTGGTCGGGGTAGAGAGATTTGAACTCCCGACATCCTGCACCCAAAGCAGGCGCGCTACCAGACTGCGCTATACCCCGACAATCGCCTATTGTCAGATCGTCGTTTTACAGACGTCCCCCAACCGCGAGGACGGCATAATACTCATGCGGGCCGTCTCCGTCAACGATTGATTGCAGTGAATCTACCTTTCTATGCGCCAGCGGCTGCCATCGGTCCCGTCTTCGACAACCACCTTCATTTCATTGAGCCGATCGCGGATTTGATCGGCCAGCGCCCAGTCCTTGTCCGCACGGGCCTGCTTGCGTTGAGCGATAAGCGATTCTATCAATTCGGCGTCAACCTGATCCTCGCCACGACGCAGGAACTGCTCGGCAGAGCCTTGCATCAGCCCCATTACCCCGGCCAGTTTCAGCATCAGCTTGCCCAGCCTGGCAGCCTGCGCCGGTTCGGTCTCCTTGACTCGGTTTATCTCTCTGGCAATATCAAACAGCACGCTGATTGCCTCAGCAGTGTTGAAGTCGTCATTCATCGCCTCCCGGAACGATTTCTCGAACTGGCTGTTGACGAGATCGTTGGCATGGTCGGTGTCCAGACCCCGCACCGCAAGGTACAGACGCTCCAAAGCAGAGGCTGCCTGATCAAGTCCTTTATCCGAGTAATTGATAGGACTGCGATAGTGGCTGGCGACCAGCAGATAACGGACAACATCGGCCGGGTAGCGCTGCAACACATCACGAATAGTGAAAAAATTGCCCAGCGACTTGGACATTTTTTCATTATCGACACGAACTGCTCCGTTGTGCATCCAGTAGCTGGCAAAGTGTTTTCCGGTCGCCGCCTCTGACTGAGCAATTTCATTTTCGTGATGAGGGAACATCAGATCGCTGCCGCCGCCATGTATGTCAAAACTGTCACCCAGGCAGCAGGTGGACATGGCAGAGCACTCGATGTGCCAGCCCGGACGACCATATCCCCATGGCGAGTCCCAGCCCACCTCTTCGTCGCTGGCGGCTTTCCAGAGAGCAAAGTCACGTGGGTCACGCTTCAGCTCACCCACTTCGATTCGCGCGCCGGCCAGCAGCTCTTCCGGATTCTTGTTGGAGAGTTTGCCGTAAGCTTTGAACTGACTGATTGCATAATACACATCGCCGTTCTCCGCCCGATAAGCGTAGTCAGCGGCAATCAGGCGTTCGATCATGCTGATGATTTCACCGATGTGCGCAGTCGCCCTGGGCTCCTGATCGGGTGGCTGTATAAACAGTGCGGCTTCATCCTCATGCGTCGCTTCGATAAAGCGCTCAGTCAGATCCGCAAAGTATTCTCCGTTCTCTTTTGCGCGCCTGAGAATCTTGTCGTCAATATCGGTGATATTGCGGACATAGGTAACCTGATAACCGCAGTAACGGAAATAACGCTGGATTACGTCAAAGGCCACCAGCATTCGCGCATGGCCAATATGTGCATAGTCGTAGGTGGTCAGACCACAGACGTACATGCGGACCTTTCCGGCTTCGGCCGGATTGAACACTTCCTTGCGTCGGGTCAGCGTGTTGTAAAGCGTAATCTCAGGTAAAGTCATCCGTTCTGTTTTCCCCATGAGTCCCGCAGACTCACTGTGCGATTGAATACCAGTCTGTCAGGCCGGCTGTCGTGGCGATCCACACAGAAATACCCTTCCCTTTCAAACTGAAAACTGGCTTCCGGTGCCGCAGACGCCAGTGACGGCTCCACGAGGCAGCCAGTCAGGATCTGCAGCGAGTCAGGGTTCAGGCTGTTCTTGAAGTCTCCGAGCGATTTATCGTCCGGATTCTCATTATTGAACAGTCTGTCATAAATCCTGACTTCGGCAGCTAATGCGGATTCCGCTGGCACCCAGTGAATCACACCCTTGACCTTGCGTCCTTCCGGGTTCTTGCCAAGCGTATCCAGGTCCGCATGGCAGTGGAGCTCAACAACCTCACCACTGTCATCGGTAATAACTTCGTCGCAGCGGATGACATAGGCACCGCGCAGACGGACCTCGCGCTCGGGGCTCAGACGTTTGAACCCCGGCGGCGGCACCTGCTCAAAATCACTGCGGTCAATGTAAAGCGTTTTACCAAACGGAATTTCACGGTGCCCCATGTCATTCTTGGGATGGCATGGCAGTGACAGCGTTTCCTGTTTATCGTCTGGATAGTTGGTCAGAGTCACCTTTAACGGCCGCAGTACACACATGGCTCTGGGTGCATTGGTATCAAGATCATCGCGAATGCTGTGCTCCAGCATGCCAACATCAACAATGCTCTCACTGCGACTCATGCCGATAATGTCGCAGAAATGACGAATCGCGGCCGGCGTATAACCACGCCGGCGCAGACCCGAAAGCGTGGGCATACGCGGATCATCCCAGCCTGAAACCAGGCCCAGCTCTACCATTTCCTTCAATTTACGCTTGCTCATCACGGTGTAGTTGATGTTCAGGCGTGCGAATTCGGTCTGCTGGGGCAGTACGTAGTGCTCATCAGCGCCCATATTGCCCAGTGCATGGCAGGCCTTTCGCAATGACTCCGGTTCCAGATTAACCAGAATCCAGTCGTAAAGCGGACGATGATCCTCAAATTCAAGCGTGCACAAGGAATGTGTGATGTGCTCCAGCGCATCGGAAATACAGTGCGCGTAGTCATACATCGGATAGACATTCCAGCTGTCTGCCGTCTGGTGGTGGCGCAGTTTGCGGATTCGGTAGATTACCGGGTCACGCATATTGATATTCGGCGATGCCATATCAATCTTCGCGCGCAGGCTGTGCTCGCCATCAGCGAACTCGCCTGCCTGCATGCGCTGGAACAGGTCCAGGTTTTCGTCAACACTGCGCTCGCGATAGGGGCTGTTGCGACCCGGCTCGGTCAGGGTGCCGCGATACTCGCGAGCCTCATCGGGTGTCAGGCTGCACACATAGGCCTTGCCATTGCGGATCAACTGCAAAGCAAAATCATACAGGTGCTGAAAATAAGACGAGGTGTAACGTACTTCGCCGTTCCACTCAAATCCCAGCCACTCAATGTCAGCCTTGATGGCATCGATGAACTCCTGGCTTTCCTTGGCCGGGTTGGTATCGTCAAAACGCAGGTTGCAGGCCGCTCGGGCACGATCCTTAAACTGCTGTGCCAGACCAAAGTTCAGGCAGATGGACTTGGCATGTCCGATATGCAAAAAGCCGTTGGGCTCAGGTGGAAAACGCGTCTGCACCCGACCATTGTGTTTGTCCAATCCCAGATCCTGCTCGATCATGTGGCGAATGAAGTGCGACGGCGACTTTCCGGCGGCTTCTGCGGAATTGTGGCTCTTGTCAGCGTTTCCGTGCTTAGCGTTTGGCGGGCTGCTTGCGGTCATAGTGGCGAATCTGCTTTCTCGAAGGACATAAAGTCATTATTATAGCGGCTCTGACCATTAAGCAGAACCGACGAGTAGCGTGAATTATGATTGTTTTTAAGACCAACTACGGTGATATTCAGATCGAACTGGATTTCGACAAGGCCCCTGCCTCCGCGGCCAATTTCCTGAAGTACGCCCGCGACGGCTTTTATGACGGTACCATCTTCCACCGCGTCATCGACAACTTCATGATTCAGGGTGGTGGATTCACTTCAGGCATGAGCCAAAAGGACAACGGCAGCCCCATCCAGAATGAAGCTGACAATGGCCTCAGCAACGATGTTGGCACTGTCGCCATGGCGCGCACTTCCGACCCTCACTCTGCCACATCCCAGTTTTTTATCAACGTTGCCGACAATGGGTTTCTGAATCACAAGAACAAGACTCCACAGGGCTGGGGTTATGCAGTATTCGGCAAGGTGACTGACGGCATGGATGTGGTTAATCGCATCAAGGCCTGTCGCACTGGTTATGTTGCCGGTCATCAGGATGTGCCGCTGGACGAAGTAATCATCACCAGCACCGAGGTCACCTACCCGGAGTCGTGATACGCTCGACCAGGAAATAATAATTATCCCAGGGAATGCTATGACTGACGTACAGGCAAGCCATGAGCAGCCAAACGGTGACCAGCCCGGCAAAAAAACGCTGTTCATCTCGGATCTGCACATAGAAACCCCGGAAGGTCCCATCATCAATACCTTTCTGCAGCTGCTGAAAACGCGGGCAAAGGGTTGCGATGCCGTCTATATTCTGGGAGATCTGTTTGAGGCCTGGATCGGCGACGACGACGAAAACCCGGCCGCCGACAAGGTGGCCAGCGCCCTGAGCGCCCTGGCGGGAGACGGTACCCGGATATTCCTGATGCATGGTAACCGCGACTTCCTCATTGGTGAGGATTACGCACGTCGCTGTGGTGCCAGCATCCTGCCGGATCCCACCATCATAGATTGTTATGGCCATAAAGTGGCATTGATGCATGGCGACAGTCTATGTACGCGCGACACTGCCTACATAAAGTTTCGCGAACAGTTGCGTGATCCCAAATGGCAGCAGAATTTTCTGGCGCGACCACTGCTGGAGCGCCTGATGGTTGCGCAGCAGATGCGCCAGCAAAGCAAGGAGGCCAACAGCAACAAGGCCTCCGACATCATGGATGTCACCCACGAGGAAGTGGTCCGTCAACTGGATAAACTTCAGGTCAACCTGCTGATACACGGGCACACACACCGCCCCGGCATCCACACCATCCGTTTACCCGATCCGATAAATGGCCGCGATGAAGCACACCGCATTGTGCTTGGCGCCTGGGACCAGAAAGCCTGGGTACTGGAATTTACGCCGGATGGCTATGAGCTGAAGCCACTGCCTCACGTCACCAGCTCTGGGAAGTAGCGCATTTGATGCGCCTCGCAAAGCAGCAATAGCTGGCTGTCCATCTCCTCAGCCAGCTGCGCAGGCGACAGTTGCTTGAAGTCATCGCGCACTTCCACGCCAAATTCGGCAAAGTCTGTTACTGCCTGATGACGCTTTTTCAGCAGGTTGTGCAACCAGCAGCTCGGTGACAGGGTCGCGTTGTAGGGCACACCGTGACGTTTAAGGCCCATGGCCAGCGTGCTGGGCGAGCGGATAATAAAGCGCGTTTCCACAATGGGCTGGATCAATTGCTCCAGCCGATCAACAACAGCCTGCTTCTGACTCTGAGTGAAGGCATTCCATTCAATGACCTCAAAGGCAAAACGCTTGCATCCACGGCAGATGGTATCGCCCACTGATGTTGTGGAGCAGATGCCAATACACGGGGTTTTAACGGGCTGTTCAGGCATTAAGTGATCCTGTCATCGAGTTATGCGGTATCTTGCAAGTGACTGCGAACTGGAAATTTTCTGCATTTTACACTAAAATCGTGGCCCATTTTTCACCGCTTACCCTATTTGTTTCACCATTACCTGAAGGGGATTACTGTGTTAGAAGCCTATCGTAAACACGTGGCCGAACGGGCTGAACTGGGTATCGTGCCCAAACCTCTGGATGCGGCGCAGGTTGCCGAGCTGGTTGAGTTGCTGAAAGTACCGCCAGCTGGCGAAGAAGACTTTATCCTCGATCTGATTACCAATCGCGTCCCTGCGGGTGTGGACGAGGCAGCTTATGTTAAAGCCGGATTTCTGTCGGCCATCGCCAAGGGTGAAGCCACATCCCCTCTGATCGACAGGAAGCACGCGGTAAAACTGCTGGGCACCATGCTCGGCGGCTACAACATCACCACGCTGGTGCAACTGCTGGACGATGCCGATCTGGCCGAAGCAGCCGCTGAAGAGTTGAAACACACCCTGCTGATGTTTGATGCCTTTCATGACGTTGAAGAAAAAATGCAGGCCGGCAATGCCCACGCCAAAGCACTGATCGAGTCCTGGGCGGAGGCCGAATGGTTCCTGAACCGTCCCGAAGTCCCCAAAAAGCTGACTGCCACTGTTTACAAGGTCCCCGGCGAAACCAATACCGATGACCTGTCGCCTGCTCCTGATGCCTGGTCCCGTCCGGATATCCCGTTGCATGCGCTGGCCATGTACAAGATGCCTCGCGAGGGCGTCACCAATGCAGCCGAACAGATTGCCGAGCTGAAGAAAAAAGGTCACCCGGTGGCACTGGTCGGCGATGTGATGGGTACCGGCTCGTCACGCAAATCCGCCACCAACTCTGTGCTGTGGAATATCGGCAATGATATCCCCTACATTCCCAACAAGCGTGATGGTGGTATCTGTATTGGCGGCAAGATTGCTCCAATTTTCTTCAACACCATGGAAGACGCCGGCGCCCTGCCCATCGAGTGCGATGTGGACAAGATGGAAACCGGTGATGTCATTGACATCTATCCCTATGAGGGCAAAGTACTGAAGCATGGCAGCGACGAGCTGGTATGCGAATTCGAATTAAAAACCGATGTACTGCTGGACGAAGTTCGTGCCGGCGGCCGGATTCCTCTGATTATTGGCCGCGGACTGACGGATAAGGCACGCACAGCGCTGGGCCTGCCGCATTCGACTGTATTCCGCAAGCCCTTCACCGTGGCTGACTCCGACAAAGGCTTTACGCTGGCTCAAAAAATGGTCGGCAAAGCCTGTGGTGCCAAGGGCGTTCGTCCGGGCAGCTACTGCGAGCCCAAAATGACCACGGTCGGCTCTCAGGACACCACCGGTCCGATGACTCGCGACGAGCTGAAAGATCTGGCCTGTCTGGGCTTCTCTGCCGACCTGGTGATGCAGTCCTTCTGTCACACGGCGGCTTACCCCAAGCCCGTCGATATCGATACCCAGCACACACTGCCTGATTTCATCCAGACCCGCGGTGGTGTAGCGCTGCGCCCGGGTGATGGCATCATTCACAGCTGGCTGAACCGCATGCTGTTGCCTGACACCGTGGGCACCGGCGGCGACTCGCACACCCGCTTCCCGATTGGCATTTCCTTCCCGGCCGGTTCCGGTCTGGTGGCCTTTGCTGCCGCCACCGGCGTCATGCCGCTGGATATGCCGGAATCCGTGCTGGTGCGCTTCAAGGGAGAGATGCAGCCTGGCATTACTCTGCGGGATCTGGTCAATGCCATTCCCTACGCTGCCATTCAAAGTGGTGACCTGACGGTCGCCAAGAAAGGCAAAAAGAACATTTTCTCCGGCCGTATCCTGGAGATCGAAGGTCTGCCAGATCTGAAAGTCGAGCAGGCCTTCGAACTGTCAGATGCATCGGCGGAGCGTTCTGCCGCAGGTTGTACCATCCGCCTGGGCAAAGAACCCATCATTGAATACTTCAAGTCCAATATTGCCCTGCTGCGCTGGATGATCAGTGAAGGTTACGGCGATCCTCGCACCCTGGAGCGTCGTGCGCAGGCCATGGAAGCCTGGCTGGAAGATCCGCAGTTGATGGAGCCGGACGCCGATGCCGAGTACCACAAGATTATCGAAATCGATCTCAATGAGATCAAAGAACCGCTGCTGGCCTGCCCGAACGATCCGGACGACGTCAAAACGCTGTCTGATGTGCAGGGCGCCAAAATCGATGAGGTGTTTATCGGCTCCTGTATGACCAACATCGGTCATTTCCGCGCCGCCAGTGAAGTGTTAAAGCAGGTCAAGGGCACATTGCCAACGCGTCTGTGGGTGTCTCCTCCCACCAAGATGGACCAGCACCAGCTCACCGAAGAGGGCATTTACAGCGTCTTTGGCGTCGCCGGCGCACGGACCGAGATGCCCGGCTGCTCGTTGTGCATGGGCAACCAGGCGCGAGTGGCACCCAACTCAACAGTGATTTCAACCTCAACCCGTAACTTCCCCAACCGCCTGGGCGATGGTGCCAATGTGTATCTGGCCTCATCCGAACTGGCGGCTGTGGCGGCAGCGCTGGGCAAGATACCAACCATGGAGGAATATATGTCCTACATGGGTGAGGTGAAGACCATGTCGGATAGCATTTATCGCTATCTGAACTTCAATGAGATCAAAGAGTACATGGAAGCAGCGGAGCGTCAGAAGGCGATTCCGGTCACCAACGTGGTTGAGGTTGCCTGAGCGTAGCCACTGCCAGCAACACCATGCGCCAGAGCGCACAGAATGACTGTGCCTCTGGCGATGTCTTAATGATCCACCATCAGGGGGCAATATGGTTGCTGTAACGGTTTCCGACTACCGCCGGGCTGCCCGGCGGCGATTGCCACCTCTTTTTTTCGAGTATCTGGACGGCGGCTCCTACAGCGAGCTGACCCTGGCGCGCAATGTCGCCGACATGCAGGCACTGGCGCTGCGTCAGCGTGTCATGTGTGATGTCTCCGAACTGTCCACTGAAGTTGAATTGTTTGGCCAGAAACTGGCCCTGCCACTGGCACTCGGGCCTATCGGGTTTGCCGGTATGTTTGCGCGACGCGGAGAAGTGCAGGCTGCAAAAGCGGCCGCCCGCGCCGGCGTACCATTCTGTCTCTCGACAGTGGGAATCTGCAGTGTAGAAGAAGTCACCCGGGAGGCTCCCGTCCCGCCCTGGTACCAGCTTTACATGATCCGTGATCGCGGTTACATGGAGCAGCTTCTGCAGCGGGTTGCCGCCTGTGGGTGCCCGGTTCTGGTGTTTACCGTGGATCTGCCGGTAGCCGGCGCCCGCTACCGTGATGTGCATTCCGGCATGTCATCCGCGCCCGGTCTGATGACCAGTCTGCGGCGGGTCTGGCAAGGCGTCACGCACCTGCGTTGGCTCTGGGATGTACAGCTCAATGGTCGCCCCCACGTATTTGGCAATATTGTTGATGCGGTGCCCGATAATAGCGGCTTCGGCTCGTTCGCTGGCTGGGTTCAACGCAACTTCGATCCGACCGTAACCTGGGATGACATCGCCTGGGTTCGCGAGCGCTGGAAAGGCCCCATCGTGATCAAGGGAATTCTGGACCCGGAAGATGCGCGATCTGCTATCGCGGCTGGAGTCGACGGGCTGGTCGTGTCAAATCACGGTGGGCGTCAACTGGACGGCGTCCCCGCCAGTGTCACTGCCCTCCCCGATATTGTCGAAATTGTTGATGGCAAAATACCCGTACTGATGGACGGTGGCGTCCGGTCCGGGCTGGATGTCTTGCGGGCCCTGGCGCTGGGTGCCGATGCCTGTCTGCTGGGAAGAGCCTGGGCTTATCCGCTGGCTGCTGGCGGTGAGCAGGCAGTGGCAAAGATGCTCAGCCTGCTGCGCGCCGAACTCAAGGTCGCCATGTCACTGACCGGTTGTACCGATGTGCGCAAGGCCGGCCGGGAGCTGCTGGTTCAGCGAAAACTCTGATGTAATGCACGACACCGTGTCTGGAAACCTGTTGCTCTGCAGACTTACCCAGACAGCGGTGCCGCGCATAACCCTGTCAGCGGCGCTCGACCCAGTGATCGACTACGACGCCATCTTTAATTTCCAGAGCCAGTGTTTCGGTTTCTTCGCGCTCCACGTCAATGTGGAACAGCAGGAACAGACCGATCTCTGACTCAGACGACTGCGTATTGCGATAACGCCACACTTCCGAACCGTCGTCGTAGCGGGAAACGCGATCCGGGCTGCCAAATGTCTGCCTGATCCACTCGCTTTCTGTTTCACCTGTCACCAATCGTTCCCGGTCCGCCGAATGCCACTGTGTCTGTGACTGGCTCTGTTTGGAATCCACTACAAACAGACATCCCATCAGCCCAGAACACAGTACTGCCACGCCCAATAATTTCCACATAGTCCCTCCAGAATCCCTGTTCTTTTTTCACTGTTGCCAACAGCTTTATTGCTGCCCCGGTCAAGGTGGATAAAGCAGATTTCATGCCAGCGCAAAAAAGAAACATAGATAATTGATTTTTATATACATTTATTTTCAAACTCAAAAAGTCATGTGGCCAATTACACAACTTGATCGTTTTAGCCACCATCTGTTGGTGATAAATGCCACCAAATCATTGCCGACTGCGCGACCGCTTCAGGTACCAGCCTGGAGTGTCAATGCCAGCAGACAGGACACGGCGTGCGATAGACACGTCAGATGGACATGACGCTCTGGCGGACTGATCCTATACTTGCTGCGATGAACGCCGCCTTAACCGGCACTTCAAGGACCCGTCCTTTAAAGCAGGAATTTTTTATGACGCGATTAGCCAGCCTACTTAAACAAACCATAGCGCCGTCCGTAATGGCTTGCGCTCTGATGACTGCATCACTGCATGTCACCGCACAAAACGAAATCATCCGTGGCGAAATCCCCGCCATGCCAGAGATTACCTGGATCGAGTCACCAGAGGGTTATCAGGTCGAAGAATTTGCCAGCGATCTTCAGGTAGTCTGGACCATTCGTTTTACACCGGATGGCGAGCGTATATTCGTCACAGAGCGCCCCGGCCGTGTCCGCATCCTGTCACCCGATGGCAGCATGCAGCCTGAACCATGGCTTTCTCTGGAAGATCAGATTTTTTTCCAGGGCGAGAGTGGCCTGACCGGACTGGCCCTGCATCCGGACTACCCCGCCGTGCCCTGGGTTTACGTTATGTACACCTATATGAGCGATGAGGGCCCGTACAACCGCATCAGCCAATTTACAGAAGTCGACGGCAAGGCCGGTGAAGAAACCATCCTGTATGACAAGCTGGCCGCGCAGGCACGAGGCGGCAGTCACAGCGGCGGCACCCTGCAGTTTGGTTCCGATGGCATGCTGTATGTGGCTACCGGTGATGCTTTCGAACGACAGCGCTCAAATGATCTTGAAGATCTGAGCGGTGCGGTGCTGAGGATTACACCAGAGGGTGAAGTGCCAGCTGATAATCCCTGGCCGGACAACCCCATCTGGGCACACGGCATGCGCAATCCACACGGCCTCAGCTGGCAACCTGGCACCGGCAAGTTGTTCACCGGCGATCATGGTCCAACCGGCGAAGACCAGCTGATGGCACATGATCGCATCGTGGTTCTGGAAGGCGGTCGACATCACGGTTGGCCTGTAGGTGTAGGTGCCATGAACTCACCGGATTATGTTGACCCTATTCTGACTTTTATACCGTCGTCTCCACCGGGCGACGTGCTGTTCTATACCGGTGATCTGATGCCAGAACTGAAAAACAACCTGTTTGTGTCGGTGCTGGGTTTTCAGCCCCAGGACCGCCAGAACCTGATGCGTATCAAGTTTGAGGATCCTCAGGACCCCTCGCGCCCGACAGCAATTGAACGCTGGTTCAATGACGGCGCCGGCAACAGTGTCTATGGTCGCTTGCGCGCGCTGGCAATTGGCCCTGATGGCGCTCTTTACGTGGGCACCAGCAATCACGATGGACGGCAGATGACTGCAGAACAGCGCGAGCAGCCCGACCGCATTCTGCGTATAACGCCTGCCAACTAAACGCATCCCCGACCTTCCCACTGCGTGTGGCTGGCGTCACACGCAGTGAAATTTCACAAATTGTCTATTGACCTCATGTCGCACGAATTGTTATCCATCAACCGTGGAATTCATTCTATGCGTATTTAACAGGAGGTTAGCCATGAAATTCCATTCACCTGTCATTGCATCCGCTGTTCTTGGCCTGGGAGTCGCCTGTGCGGCCAGCGCAGCCGATCGACCCGTGCCATTATATGCTGAAGGAACCGGTGAACTGACCGTCCCCATGGCGGATGTCAGTGGCACACCGGGCCACTTTCAGGACATCAAACTGGTGCCTGCTGGCGAAGACCTGTGGGAGCTTACTGAGTTCAAGGAAGGCAAATTGCTGGACGTCATCACTGAAGTGACGGCCGTTCAGAGTAACGAAACTCCTGCGCAGGTGCTGCTGCGTATAGATGGTCAGTTTCCCACTGGATGCGGTCAGATTGGTTACGTCCGCGAGACACGCTCTGATAATCAGATCAACGTCAGCATCTTTTACCTGAACGACCTGTGGTTGGAGAATCCGGCCGTTGTGCTGTGTACCCAGGCAGTCAGACCCTTTACAGAAGTTATACCACTGTCCGTTTACGGCCTTGAAGCCGGCACCTACACCTACGAGGTTAACGGTGAGTTCAGCGGGCAGTTCACCTTGCAGCAAGACAACGTCATCCCGGCCGACACAACCGCGCCCTGATCATGACATTGTCTGACTGTGCCGAAAATTGCCGGTTACCAAAAGCCTGTTAAAGGCTTTTGGTAACCACTTCGTACACATCCTTGGACAGGTCGGCCTGGCTGGCAATGCGTTGCAGCTGGGCCTTCATCAATGGCTGGCGATCAGCGTCGTATCGGCGCCAGCGCGTCAGCGGCGTCAACAGTCGCGCAGCAATCTGGGGATTGAGCCTGTCCAGAGTGATAACCTGATCAGCAAGGAATCGATAGCCTTCTCCATCAATCTGATGGAAATTGACCGGATTGCCGTTGCAGAACGCGCCAATGACTGCTCGCACCTTGTTCGGGTTACGGATATCAAACGCGGCATGCTTCATCAGCGCTTCAACCCGCTGCAGTGCGCCAGCGCGGGTGGCCGTAGCCTGTATGGTGAACCACTGATTCACGACCAGCGATTCATGGCGCCACTTGTCATAGAACGCGGCAAGTGCCTTTTCGCGGATTTCATCAATGCCAGTCTGCTCGCCATTGACCAGCAGCCGCAGCGCCATATCGATATCCGTCATATTGCTGCTCTGTTCAAACTGCGCGTGACAGATCCGCAGGGCTTCTTCACCCTTGCCACCCTGCAGGCGCATCAGATACGCCAGGCACAGGTTCTTCAGTGCACGGCGGGCGATGGCATCTGCTGTTGGCTGATACGGCTCATCAGACTGACACAAATGATAAAGCCGGGCGAAGGAAGTGGCATGTTCAATGGCCAGTGTATCGGCAAGCGCCTCACGGACAGCATGGATACCGTCCACATCGATCGTTTCATACTGTTCGGCCAGGTAGGCCTCAGAGGGTAACGCGAGAATCCTGGCAACCATGGCCTGATCCAGCTCCATGACACTTTCCGCATCGCTGATGGCCGCCGCAAGAATATCACCATAGGCCTTGATCAGACGCTGATCCGGCGTGGCCGACTTCTCCTTCTGCCGGGCAGAGAGCAGATCATCAATCACACCCGTGGCCAGTTCCTGCGCTGCATTCCAGCGATTGAAGCCATCGGTATCGCGTGTCATCTGAAACAGCAGCTGATCACGCGTGTATTCAAATTTCAGTTTGACCGGCGCTGAAAAACCGCGCAGCAAAGACGGGAAAGGCTGCTGCGAGAGACCGACAAATTCAAAAATCTGCTCTTCTTCTGTGACATCGAGTACAAGTTCGTCTGCTGGCTGCTGATCGGTAGCTTTCAGGCGCAGCGGAAGGTGCTGTCCCTGATCGTCCAACAGTGCAATACGGAGTGGAATGTGGAATGCCGGCTTGTCTGCACATTCGGGAGTTGGCGGGCAGCTCTGCCGCACGGTGAGGCTGTAGACCTCACTCTCTGCATCATAGGCACCAGAGACACTCAGCACGGGTGTGCCGGCGTAACTGTACCAGCGCCGGAACTGCGTAAGGTCGACGCCGCTGGCATCTTCCATGGCTTTTACAAAATCTTCGGTCGTAACTGCCTGACCGTCGTGACGCTCGAAGTAAAGATCAGATCCTTTGCGGAACATCTCCGGCCCCAGCAGCTCACGTATCATACGCACCACTTCTGCGCCTTTTTCGTAAATGGTCAGCGTATAGAAATTGGAGATCTCCATATAGGAGTCGGGTCTCACAGGATGTGCCATCGGGCTGGCATCTTCAGCAAACTGCAAAGTGCGCAAGAAGCTGACATCCTCGACCCGTTTGACGGTCCGTGATCCCATGTCTGCAGAGAACTCGGCATCCCGGAAAACAGTAAAGCCTTCTTTCAGACTTAGCTGGAACCAGTCGCGGCAGGTGACGCGATTGCCAGACCAGTTATGGAAATACTCGTGAGCAACAACGGCTTCCACACGCTGGAATGCCGTGTCCGTAGTGGTCGACGCATTGGCCAGCACACAGGAGGTATTAAAGATGTTCAGTCCCTTGTTCTCCATGGCCCCCATATTGAAGTCGTCGACGGCAACGATCATGAAAATGTCCAGATCGTATTCTCGGCCATACACGTCCTCATCCCAGCGCATTGCATTCTTCAGTGACTGCATGGCATGGTCACACTTGTCCAGATCCTTTTCTTCAACAAAGATACGCAGGTCAATTGTGCGGCCAGAGCAGGTAGTGAACGTATCATCAATTGACTTGAGGTCACCGGCTACCAGCGCGAACAGATAGCAGGGTTTACGGAACGGATCCTCCCAGGTCACCCAGTGCCGACCATCAGGCAATTCTCCGCGCGCGATATCGTTGCCGTTCGACAACAGAACCGGATACTTTGTCTTGTCCGCAACGATAGTTGTGACAAAGCTGGACATCACATCAGGGCGGTCCAGGTAATAGGTGATCTTGCGAAAACCCTCGGCCTCGCACTGTGTGCAGAACATACTGCTGGAACGATAAAGTCCTTCCAGACTGGTGTTCTCCTGCGGCCGGATGCGGGTTTCGATGGCCAGCTCAAACGACGCATCACTGTCTCCCGCCAGGAGTCTGTCCAGTGACAGCAGCGTCAGCGTCTCGTCTTCCAGTTGATAGGCATCCTGGGTCAGCTGCCGGCCATTGATGGCGACCTTCAGCAGCTCCATGTCCTGCCCGTTCAATGTCAGGTTTTGCTCACTGCTGTCTCCACATTCCGGGTTTCTGCGCATGGTCAGCTGTGACTTTACCAGCGTTTCATTATCACCCAGTTCGAATCGCAGTTCGGTTCTGTCAATCAAAAACGGCGGCAGCTGATAGTCCTTCAGATAGACGGTACGCGACTGTGCATCTCTCATGGTGTTTCAAACCTCTTTTGTTTACTGGGCCACTTCAATTTCGTAGCCACCAAAACGGCGCATGTTGATGACGCCATTGTCGAACATCAGGTATTGACCGCGAATACCCAGCAACTTGCCTTCGACCAGTGGGTCCTTGTCAAAATTGAAGGACACAATCTTCTCAGGATGACCGGATATCGGATATTTAATTTCTATTGGATCCACACCGTTAATGGTACTGATGGCGTGAAAACCAAAACGCTGCTGCGCTTCGTCGATGTCTTTTTTGCACAGCTCGAGCAGGTGATCGCGTTCTGCAGGCAGGTCAATGATCTGGTCACCTTCCCGCAACATGTCACGCCAGTTTGTCTTGTCGGCGACATGCTGTTTGAACATCACTTCCAGCACACCACTTTGCAGGCGGCTGCGCACGCGCAGAATCGGCAGGGCCTGCACGGCACCCTGATCTATCCAGCGTGTCGGAATCTGCGTGGCACGTGTGATACCCACTTTGATGCCAGAGGAATTGGCCAGATACACAATATGATCCTGCATGCAGAATGCCTCACCCCACCAGGGCTCGCGGCAGGTACCCTGATCGTAATGACACTTTTCGGGGTGAATGATGCAGCTGTCACACTGTGCCAGACTCTGGAAACAGGGATAGCAATAGCCCTGGTTGAAACTCTTGTTGCTGTTGCGACCACAATGCACACAGTTGATGGTGCCGGTAAAACGCAGGCGCAGTGATGAACCAATCAGTGGATTCAGCGCCAGGCGAGTATCTCCCACCGGCAGGCTGTATTGTACCGGCTGTTCCAGCCGGCTATGTAGTTTTTGTATATTGCCGCAGGCCAGGATTTGCACTGTCGCGATTCTCCGCAGGAATTTTGGTTTGGAACTGTCGTGAGATCAGTGACGCGTTGTACCAGGCGGCAGAATGGTGACTGGCGCTGGTTTGGAAGCGTCGTCGTCATCACAATGGGACTTCTTCAGGCCAGTGCGATCGATATAACCAACGCGAGCCTCTTCCGGCAGATGCTGCTCGTAAGCAATGATGGCCTGCAGGCAATACTCAAGCTGCTCGGCAGTAAGTTTACGCCCATCCGGCCACTTCCCCAGCTCGACAGCTGTTTTCAGGTTTTCGTGAACTTCCGGCGTCATCATCGCCAGAATGTCCTGTATCGATTGAATCGAGTTGTCCGACATTCCCCTACCTCGTGGATCTGTATATTAAGGCAGCCAGAGCACCAGCCAGCATACCTGACACCAGGCCACCGGCATGGGCGGCTGATGCGATATATCCGGACGCCAGCACTTCCATCAGTACCAACGCCACCAGAAACAACATTATCATGCCCAGTGGCAATCGCAATTGCGAGTTGGGCAGCAGACTCTGCCATACCCAGATAAACCCAAGCTGGCCATATACCACACCCGACATGCCTCCGAAGTTCGAGGCACCTGTCCACATATACTGGGCTACATTGCCAGCTACAGCCATCCAGACCATTATCAGCAAATAGCGCCAGGAGCGGAGCTCAGGCTCCATGACTCGACCGAAATACCAGAGCCACAGGGTATTAAAAATCAGGTGCACGGCACCGAAATGCAACAGTGCCGGCGTAAACAGCTGTAGTACTGACAGCGGACCGGACAGGCCACCGGACTGATTCAGTTCGGGAAAAAACAGGCCGCGGACTGCGTAGGCATCGGCGCCCAGATTACTGATCACCGCCACCACCAGACAGGCAGCGATCAGAATCACTGTCACCGGCGCCAGCCATGCCGCATTGACCAGATTCTGCAACATTCCTTTGACTGGCAGCAGCTCCGATGGCGCAATCGCAGCACCCTCTGGCGGCTGCAGACGGCCTTGCTGCCAGGCGTCGAAATACTCGCTGATCAGCTCGGCTTCGGGCTCAGAGCGGGCCCAGACAACAAGCTTGCCGGACTCCTCTGTGATGTGATGTGGCACACCGTGCGCAGACAGAATGGCCACCAGCGGACGCAGATCCAGGCTTGCAGAGACCGAAACCGCTCTATGCATCGTCACGAACCAGCCGATTGCCCCAGCCGAGTTTACTGCGACAGATTTCGTAATAATTGTAATCAAGCGGGTGAATCAGTCGCAGCGCACTGCTCTTTTTCCTGACAATGATTTCATCGCCAGGTTCAGTGTGAAAGCGCACAGCTCCGTCGCAACTGACCAGGGGTGATATGGCACGCTGCTTTACCACCACAATCCGGATTTCCAGATCAGCATCTACCACCAGCGGGCGACTGCTGAGTGTATGGGGATACATGGGCACCAGCACCAGTGCATTGAGATTGGGGTGCATGATCGGCCCGCCAGCGGACAGCGAGTAAGCAGTTGAGCCAGTCGGAGTTGCCACAATCAGACCGTCCGACTGCTGTGAGTTAACGAACTGTCCGTCGATGAACAGCTCAAACTCAATCATCTGTGCCGCGGTGCCCGGGTGCAGCACAACATCGTTCAGAGCGGTTCCACCGGGAAGCGTCTCATCATCCCGAAGTACCGAGAATTCCAGCATGAACCGGCTTTCTTCCCGATAATTGCCGGCCAGCACGGCATCCAGCGCGGACTCCAGCTCCTCTGGCAGAATATCGGTGAGAAAACCGAGTCTGCCGCGGTTGATGCCGAGCACCGGCACATCGTGATTGATCAGCGCCCGGGCCGCATTGAGCATGCTGCCATCGCCCCCCACAACCACTACCAGGTCACACTCGCCGCCCAGTTCATGTCGGCGGCACTCTGGCAGCGACAGTTCCGGCACCAGTTCAGCGGTTCGCTGCTCAAGCACAATCTGCAGGCCGCGAGCCTGAAGAAACTCGATCAGCCGATGCAGCGTAGACACCACGCCGGCGTGACCGGGACGTCCCATCAGACCCAGCTTGGTAAAGGTTGGCATAAGTTGGATTCCGCGCTAAGTGTAATCTGCGCCGGAGTATAACACGGGATACAGGACACACACGTGACCGGCGGTGGGCGTGAGCTCAGGGCACCGGATCAATATGGACGACCAGCGGCTCTTCGGTATAGATGACCTCACCGGTGTCCAGCAGTTGATAGGCCATAAAGATTACCAGCGGGTGGCCAACCAGCTCCGGCAGCGGCTGAAAGTCCTGCAGAACACGCAGGTACTCTACCGGCTTGAGAGTCTCAGCTTCACGATAGGCAACCAGATCTGCAGCACTGCCGTCCCAGTCGAATATTTCGCCCTTCTGGTTTAATTGCACAATACCAAAACCGGCCGAGCTCAGGTCAGCCACCATGTGGAACTGGCCGGCACGCCCGACGTGAGCCGGATCAATATAAAAATCAGCAGTGACATCCATGCGCTGGCTGGGCGTCACACGGTAGGTGTAATTCAGACCTTTGTCGACGGTGGCTGCCAGGGCAATCCGGGCTGAGGTCTCGCGACCACTGAGGTTGGCAACCAGCCTGGATGGCAGCTCCGGCACGGTGACCGGCATGTAGTCAGCAATCTGGTAGCGGACCAGATTCAGGGCTCGAACGGCATCGGCGCCACGCTGCCGGTCACGATGGTCAACACCACAGGGCTGGCCGCCGCCACAATCAAGAGTCGGACTGGAGAACAGAGACACCCGCCTGGCGCTGCCGAAAAGAGACGGGCTGGCCATGACAGTCGCAAACTGGTTTTCTACCGCGTGACCGGTGGCATAGGGGAAAGTGCCGCCCTCACCGTCCTGCCGATGCGAGTGTGTCAGACCCATGTTATGCCCTATTTCATGTACCAGGACACTGCTGACCGGGCAATCAATGCCCACCAGGGAAAAAGCGTAGTCACGATCCGCGAAGGCTGTCATATCGCCATAGCTTCTGTAGCCACCCAGGTTCGCCAGACCACAGAGCTCGCCGCGTGAGGTCATTGGCCGAAACAGAACCACCAGGTCAGCGCCGTAGCGCTGACGCAACTGTGGTATCTCAGCAAATGCAGAATGACTGCCATTCGTCAGTTGTTCCAGCTGGGTATGGAAGTCCACTTCGCGTCCCGGGTAGTTGACCTGCCCGTGGTAAACCGGGCGCAGCGTGATGCCAACGCCGCTGTTCTGGTAAATCTGATTGGCAACGCTGATCATCTGATTGATTCGAGTAGCGGCATTGGCGCCGTACTGGGCAACCACATCCGGGGTAAACAGGGCCATGACATCAACCACGACGTGCCCCAGCGGGTCTTCGGGCACGCGGCCAGCAAGGGCGGCGTTAAATGCGCTCTGACCGTTACCGCCGCCAGTGACATCGTTGACCACATTAATCCAGCTATCCTGACGCGTCTGTCCTACATAGACGGTGCTTAGCAGGCGCATTGGCTGCGCTTTGGCATCAACGCGCACCACATAACTGAGTGAGCGCGACGCACCGGGTGCCAGCGCGTCTGGCAGGCGGCAATTCAGGATGTGCTGGCTGGGCGATGCGCGGGTCCAGATGGACTGACAGGCCGGCGCCCGCACAAGTTGTGCATCTTCCAGAATAAAATAGACGTCGGCTTCCAGGCCATTGAGGCTGCGGTTGCTGCGATTGGTGAGCGTTAATGTCACTTCCAGCTCCGCCGACTGCCCGACAAATACAACATCACGGCTGAACTGCTGGGAGATTTCGACCTGCTGCGTGCTGTTGGCCTGTGTGGGTCCGGCGCTGTCACCTGCATTGGTCATTGGTTTAGGATTTGCCTGCGGCTCGCGGGCAACCCGATGTACCGGCGCCAGATCGTGTCTGCCCGGCACCACGAAGTCACTATGCGTGGCCGCCAGTCGCGCCTCGTCCGGTTGGTAAAAGCGCCCCGTCACAACATCGTTATCTCGCGCGCCGTCAAACAGCCAGCGTTCGTCATTGATCTGGATCTCGGCGAATGCCACTTCGCGATTCAGCGTGATGATCAGGCTGGCATTGTTACCGGCATCGTGTCCGCTGATGACGCGGTCACCATTGATGTAGTGCTGGTCCTGTTCAATAAGCACTGCCAGTGATTGTTCGTGTGTTGGCAGTCGAAATTCGAGAGTACTTCCTTCTCTGAGCAGTTCCAGATCAGCAACCGGAAAAGTAAGGCTGTGATCCTCTGGAGTGGTATCCGCCAGGGCCGGCGCCACGGGTGTCAGCAGCAGGCCCGCGATCAGCAGAGACAGACCGCAAACACACAGCACAGCGCGACGGAACCGTGCCTTGCACTGGTCCGGAACGCTGAGCGTCCTGCCGGAAACTGATTGAGGGTGGCTGATTGCCATAATTAACACGCCATTTCGCATATCTGGGGCAGCTTAACCCGGCGTGGGAAAATTTTCCACTAATCTGTCGAACGGGGCACATTGGCAGCCAGCAGACCACCCGTATGCAGTGCCAGCAGGCGCGTACCGGGCGGATAATCACCCCGCTCCAACCTGGTGAATATGGCTGCCAGCAGCCGTCCGGAGTAGACAGGCTCCAGAGGAACGTCATGTTGTGCCGAAAAGTCCGCGATGAAGTCCAGCAGCGACTGAGGCTGTTTGGCATATCCACCAAAATGAGCATCCTGCGTATCCAGGCACCAGTTTGCGTCATGAGGATCGGCACCCAGTTGCTGCAACCAGCCAGCAACCTCGGCGGTCAGCGGTTCGCCCCCTTTGAGCACCACGTGCCCGGTGATCTTTGTGGCCGGCGACAGACTGCTGCTCTGCAGACCGGCTACCAGACCCGCCAGCGTAGTTGCCGTGCCGCAGGCCAGACAGATTTCACTGCCAGCGAGATCGGCGACCTGTTCAAGCAGCAGACTCGCGAGGCGCTTGCAGCCTCCGACACCCGCCAGATTGGCGCCTCCCTCAGGTATCACCCAGGCGGGGCCATGCTGATCAAGAAGTTGTTTTATGAAGACAGGATCATGGCGCTGTCGGTAGTCTGTGCGGCTGACAGGCACAAGGTGCATGCCTCTGGAAATGACAAACTGCAGAGCCGGATTGAGTGAGTCGGGCAACTCGCCCCTGATAATGCCAATAGTCCTGAACCCGTAACGCTGACCCGCCTCGGCAAGCGCACAAAGGTGATTGGACCAGGCGCCACCAAAACTCAGCAGCGTCGTCGCGCCGGCCTGACGGGCCTGCGTCAGATTCTGATACAGCTTGAACCATTTGTTGCCACCAAGAACCCGGTCAACAAGATCCAGTCTGAACAGGCGCAACTGCACATCGCGACGCAGCAATCGTGCATCGTTTATCTGGGTAACAGGAACCTGGCTGAAATCGGGGGAGTCAATCATGGCTGACCGGCAAGATTTAATGGACCGGCAATAAAAAAGCCGTTGGCAGGCAACGGCTTTTTTGGGAATTCAATGGCGGACCGGACGGGACTCGAACCCGCGACCTCCGGCGTGACAGGCCGGCATTCTAACCAGCTGAACTACCGGTCCGCGACACACAACACTGCGAATGATCAGACAACGTCACTGTTTGTCTGGTGGGTGGTGAGGGATTTGAACCCCCGACATTCGCCTTGTAAGGGCGACGCTCTACCAACTGAGCTAACCACCCGCTGTGTTGAGTGACGCGCATTTTACCGACTTGAGCTGGCATGTCAAATAAAATTTAAGATTTTCTGTCTATCAATTCCGGGCGGTTAACGGTACCATTTTGGCCCTCAAAAATTTTACGTCAATCGGCCATACCCGACCCATGGAAATCTACAAAGAGTTCAACTTCGAAGCTGCCCATCGGCTGCCCAATGTCCCCGAGGGACACAAATGCGCGCGCCTGCATGGGCACTCATTTCAGGTCAGGCTGGTCGTCGCCGGGCCAGTTGGTGAGCGCAGTGGCTGGGTCATGGACTTTGGTGATATCAAGTCGGCATTCAAACCTGTCTGGGAACAACTCGATCATCATTACCTCAACGACATTCCTGGTCTCGACAATCCGACCAGTGAAAATATTGCACGCTGGATCTGGCGAAAACTTCGCCCGACGCTACCGCAACTGGTGCGTGTGGAAATACGCGAAACCTGCACCAGTGGCTGCATCTATAATGGCGCTGACTAGTAGAGATTAAAGTCCCGCGGACACACTGGCGCATCAAGGCTGAATTGTCTCATCGCTTTAAAGAGCGACCCTGAGTTCAGACCATTTCCTTTTTGATCGCCATAAAGTCGCGCGCGCGATTTATGCAATCCGCAGCGATCAGTTTGCCTTCCCTGTAATACTTGACCACCATCCCCTCTTCCACTGCGGTATCCGGCGCCCCATCGGTTTGCACCTCATCATAGCCATGGCACAGACCCACTGACTGCAGCTTCACATCATACTGATCTGACCAGAACCATGGGGTCACGTGATACACTTCAGTGCCACCACAGATATTGGCAGCGGCCACGCGCGACTGATCATTGGCATTCTGCACCGACTCCAGCCGGACACGACGTTGATACAACTCACTGGGATGCGAAGTGCAATCGCCCGCAGCAAAAATATCAGGGTCGCTGGTGCGCGAATGTTCATCAACATAAATACCATTTTCTATGCGCAGCTCGGCAGACTCGGCCAGAGACGTCTCGGGCACCACACCCACACCGACGATTACCATCTGCGCCTTGATGGTGCGACCATCGGCACAACTGACGGAATCCACCTGCCCACGACCGTTGATGGCTACAACTTCGGCATTGCAGCGCAGCTGCACGCCGTGTTGTTCATGCAGCCTGGCAAAGAAGTCTGACATCTGCTCGCCTGTCACCCGCTTGAGCACGCGACTCTCGCGTTCCAGCACAGTTACCTGCTTACCCAGTTTGCGCAGCACTGCGGCTGCTTCCAGACCGATATAGCCAGCTCCGATCACCACGACATCGGCCACCTGGTCCAGCCTGGCGCGAATCGCCTCAACGTCGGCCAGCGTGCGCAGGTAACAGACACCATCCAGCCCATCCCCCAGGGGAAGATGAATGGGTCTTGCGCCGGTGCACAGGGCCAGCTTGTCGTAAGCCAGTGATTCACCCGTTGTCAGTTGGACACGCTTCTCCTGAGGCAGGATGGCCGCCACACGAGTGTTCAATCGCAGGTCGATATTCTGCGCCTGATACATCTGCTCGGGCCGCAAAAGAATCTGCTCTGCACTTTTTTCTCCGGACATGACAGCCTTGGACAGCGGCGGACGGTGATACGGCAGCTGGGGCTCATCCCCGATCAATGTGATCTTTCCAGTCCAGCCACTTTTACGCAGATGAACGGCGAGTTGTGATCCCGCATGACTGGCACCAATGACGATACAGTGATTGCTGGCGAGTGCTTCTGACATAAGGATCTCCGTTCTGGCTTAGCGAATCTGCCAGTCGATACTGGCCAACTGTTGTTGTTGCAGGTACTGGTTGGCTTTTGAGAAGTGTCGATTCCCCAGAAAGCCGCGATGCGCCGAAAGCGGCGACGGGTGTGGCGAGCTAAGTACCAAATGTCTTTTCCTGTCGATCATCGCACCTTTGCGCTGCGCGTAACTGCCCCACAGCATGAATACCAGGTGCTCACGGCGCTCATTCAATAGCTCAACAATACGATCCGTGAAGTGCTCCCAGCCTTTGCCCTGATGCGAATTCGCCTGACCGGCGCGCACTGTCAGAACCGCATTAAGCAGTAGCACACCCTGCTCTGCCCATTGCATGAGATTACCGTGTGAAGGCACTGGCAAACCCAGGTCCGCATGCAGCTCTTTGTAGATGTTCTGTAGAGACGGCGGCACCGCAACATCCTGCTGGACCGAGAAACACAGACCATGCGCCTGGTCAGGTCCATGATAGGGGTCCTGACCAAGAATCACCACGCGGACTTTATCAAACGGCGTGGTGTTCAACGCATTAAAAATCTGGTTGCCGGGTGGAAATATCTGCTGCCCCTGCTGCTTTTCCTGCAGCAGAAACTGCCGCAGGGATTGCATATAGGGTTTGTCGAACTCACCTGCCAGCTCGTCCTTCCAACTGGGCTCCAGCTGAATGTCGCGAGTCTGTTCAGTCATGCCAGTCATCAGTCCTTGGCAGGTCGCATGTGAGGGAACAGCAGCACATCTCGGATGGATGGTGCGTCAGTAAACAGCATGACCAGTCGATCGACACCGATGCCCTCACCCGCTGTTGGTGGCAGTCCGTACTCCAGCGCCGTAATGTAGTCCGCATCGTAGTGCATGGCTTCGTCATCACCGGCATCTTTCTGTTCAACCTGCTCACGGAAGCGTGCGGCCTGGTCCTCGGCATCATTAAGCTCGGAGAAACCATTGGCGAGCTCGCGACCACC
This sequence comes from Pseudohongiella sp. O18, assembly GCF_021729085.1. GTDB lineage: Bacteria > Pseudomonadota > Gammaproteobacteria > Pseudomonadales > Pseudohongiellaceae > Pseudohongiella. Next base: position 1,226,869 of record NZ_JAJSAR010000002.1, read on the forward strand.
GATGATCAGTTCAAAACGATCGGTGACGTCGGGGTTATCATCATTGCGACGCGCCAGTGGTGACACCTCAGTGGGGTATTCGGTGATAAAGGTTGGCTGCAGCAGATGGTGCTCAACTTTCTCGTCGAATATTTCCATCATGATGCGACCCAGCCCCCAGCCATCATCGACTTTGATGCCAAATGATTTCGCCAGCTCGACGGCCGCTGGACGGGACTCCAGCTGCTCGGCCGTAACGCCCTGGCAATGCTTGAGGATTGAGTCTTTTACTGGCAGCCGCGCAAATGGCTCGCCCAGATTGATCTTGAGGCCCTGGTACTCGATTTCGGTTGTACCCAGCACTTCGACAGCCAGCGTACGCAGCATGTCTTCAGTAAAATCCATCAGATCGTGATAGTCGGCATAGGCCTGATAGAACTCGACCATCGTGAACTCTGGGTTGTGGCGTGTCGACAGACCTTCATTACGGAAGTTCCGGTTGATTTCAAAAACCCGCTCAAAACCGCCAACGACCAGTCGCTTCAGATAAAGCTCCGGTGCAATTCGCAGGTACATGGTCTGATCCAGCGCATTGTGATGGGTGACAAAGGGCTTGGCCGTGGCGCCACCGGGGATCACCTGCATCATTGGAGTTTCCACTTCCATGAAGTTGTGCTTCTGGAAGTAGTTGCGCATGCTGTTGATCAGCTTTGAGCGCAACATGAATGTGCGACGCGACTCTTCGTTGGCAATCAGGTCAACGTAACGCTGGCGATAACGGACTTCGGTATCCGTCAGGCCCTTCCACTTGTCAGGCAGGGGGCGCAGCGCCTTGGTCAGCAGCTGCAGCGACTCAACGTTCACTGTCAGCTCACCTTTACCGGTACGAAACATTTCGCCGCTCACACCAACAATATCACCCAGATCCAGATCCTTGATTTCGGCCATCATTTCTGCCGGCAGGGCCTTGTGATTGACATAAAGCTGAATGGCATCACTGGCGTCCTGAATCACCAGGAAAGGTCCACGCTGGCGAATCAACCTGCCTGCAACCTTGACCTTGCGGGCCAGTGATTCAAGCTCTTCGCGGGTATTCTCGGCGTACTGCTGGTGCAGGTCGGCGGCCATTGCATCGCGACGGAAGGTGTTTGGAAACGCATTGCGGCTGCGCTGAATGGCGTGCAGTTTGTCACGGCGCTGCGCAATCAGTTTGTTTTCTTCCTGTGCAGCCTGAGCCTGGCTGGCGGCATTGTTTTGATCGTTGCTATCACTCATCTGTTTACAGTCCCATTTTCAGGCTGGCTTCAATAAAGCGGTCCAGGTCACCGTCCAGAACGGCACCGGTGTTGGTGTTCTCCACGTTGGTACGCAGGTCCTTGATACGTGACTGGTCAAGAACATAGGATCGGATCTGACTGCCCCAGCCAATGTCGGCTTTTTCGGCTTCTACCGCCTGCGCCTCTTCACGACGTTTCAGCTCTTCCATCTCATAGAGCTTGGCTTTCAGTTGTTTGATCGCCTGATCCTTGTTCTTGTGCTGCGAACGCTGGTTCTGACACTGCACCACGATGCCGCTCGGCAGGTGCGTCAGTCGAATCGCGGAGTCAGTGGTATTAACGTGCTGGCCACCGGCGCCACTGGAGCGGTAGGTATCGACACGGACCTGCGACATGTCCAGATCAATCTCGATGTCATCGTCGATTTCCGGCGACACAAACACTGACGAGAAGGAAGTATGGCGTCGGTTACCCGAGTCAAACGGCGACTTGCGAACCAGGCGATGCACGCCGGTTTCCGTGCGCAGCCAGCCAAAGGCGTATTCACCACCAAAAAACAGCGTCGCGCCCTTGATACCAGCCACTTCACCCGGGGAGACTTCCATGACTTCCACGTTAAAGCCCTTGTCTTCACCCCAGCGCATATACATGCGCATGAGCATCTCGGCCCAGTCCTGAGCTTCGGTACCACCAGAGCCAGCCTGAATTTCCAGGAAGGCACTGTTGGGATCCATTTTGCCAGAGAACATGCGGCGGAATTCCAGCGCATTGAGTTCTGTTTCCAGCCGGCCCAGTTCATTACCAACTTCAGTAAAGAGGTCCTGGTCGCCCTCTTCCTGGGCGAGCTGCAAAAGTTCTTTATTGTCAGACAGACCCGTGTACAGCGAATCTATGGTACCTACAACACGTTCCAGATTGGCGCGCTCGCGCCCCAGCTCCTGTGCGTATTCCGGCTTGTCCCAGACAGCCGATTCACCCAGCTCCAGCTCAACCTCTGTCAGGCGTTCTTTCTTGGTATCGTAGTCAAAGATACCCCCTGAGCGTATTGGTCCGCTCGGTGAAGTCTTTGATTTTCTGGAGCAAGGGGTTGATTTCCATTGGTCATCCTGTCGCTGAATCGTAAGTGCGGGTCGTGTATCTTGGGAAAGAGGCGCATTTTACACCACTGAGCCCCTGTTTACACACTTCAGCGTCAACCTAATTGTCGGCCAATCGTGCCTGTTTCCAGTACAATAGCCCCCTTTACCGCAATCACCCGACAAAAATCCTCACACGACCGCCCATGTCTGACCAGTCCACAACCGATAACAGCACGCTTTCCAACGCACAGCTTCAGTGGCAGGAAGATGGCGCTCCGTACTCTCCTGAGTACGCTGACGTTTATTTTTCCCGTGAGGGCGGACTGGCCGAAACCCATCACGTATTCCTGCGGGCAAATGACCTGCTCGGGCGCTGGCAGCGGCAGGATGCGGAGCTGAAGCGCAGCGGAGAAAAAGCCGTTTTTGTCATCGCAGAACTGGGTTTTGGCACCGGACTGAACTTTTTATGTACCTGGCGACTCTGGCAGCAGGCGGACTGCAGGAATCTGCGGCTTCACTACATCAGCTGCGAGAAACACCCGCTGACTCTGTCCGCATTAAAAAAAGCACTGCAACAGTGGCCCGAGCTGGCGGAGTGGCGCGATAAATTGCTGCCACTGTACCCCGATCACACTGCCGGGTATCACAGGCTTCCGCTGACTGATATCACACTTGACCTGTACTACGGTGACGCACTGACTGCGCTTAACATGCAGAGCAACCAGAACGCCAGCGTCGACGCCTGGTTTCTGGACGGTTTTACCCCCACGCGCAACCCGGAACTGTGGAGTGACTCTTTGCTCGATACCATAGGCCGCCTTTGCAGGCCCGGATCAACACTCAGCAGCTACAGCGTTACCGGTCGGGTTGTGCGCTATCTGCGGCAACTGGGCTTTGGTGTGGAAAAACGCCCCGGCTTTGGCAGCAAGCGGCAAATGCTGTTTGCCGCGTATCAAGGTCAGGCGGACAGCGTCGAAGCCAGACAATCGAAGGAATCAAGCAAGCCCGCATCAGCGATCGTGATTGGTAGTGGACTGGCCGGCGCCACCGTTGCCCACGCGCTGGCCACGCGCGGAGTCAAAGTAACTGTCCTGGAAAGACAGTCACAAACCGCCAGCGGCGCATCAGGCAACCGGCAGGCCGTAGTGCAACTGCGACGCAACAAGCAGCAGGATCAATTGTGGTCATTCAATACACACAGCTATCTATATGCCCTGCGCTTCTATCAGTCACTGGCAAACGCCAGCAACAATGCGGTGCATTGGAATCCCTGCGGCGTGCTGACTCTGGACAGTGCCTACAGAAACACACGCGGCTCCGACAGCAGCTGCGACACTTACGAACACTATTCGCCCCAGATCCTGCAGACCGTGACGGCGGCACAGACACAACAACTTGGCGGTGTCGCGCTTGATGAGGGCGGAACCTGGCTGCCTGGCGGCGGCTGGATCAACCCGGCAGCCAGCTGCCAGATCTGTATGGATCACCCATTGATCAGCACAAAAACAGATACCTCAGTAGCGGCGCTGCAGTTTTCAGAGAACACGCAGCGCTGGCAACTGTATGACGACCAGAACAATCTCATTGCCGAAAGCGCCTGCGTGGTCATCGCCAACAGCTATTCCGCCACCGCACTGCAACAGACCGGGCTTTATCCGGTCCAGCCACTAAGGGGCCAGGTCAGCCATATTCCGGCAAGCAGCACCAGCAACCAGTTGAACAGTGTTGTCTGTTCAGAGCGCTACCTTGCTCCCGCGTTTGACGGCGTGCATTGCGTTGGCGCCAGCTACGTCAAAAACAGTGACTCGTCCGAACTGTCAGAAACCGAACATCAGGAGAACCTGGAGAAACTGGGTGTCATCGCCAGCGAGCTGGATCTCGGTAAGGACTCACCTCTGGCGGGCCGGGTGGCATTTCGTGGCAGCTCGCTGGACTTCATGCCGCTGATCGGCCAGGTGCCCGATCCGGTTCTGCCCGAGGAGCAATACGGCAGTACGCGGCATCTGCAGACAGAAGCGCCTGAGAAGCGCTTGCCAGGGCTGTATATGAGCATCGGTCATGGGTCACATGGTACGGTCAGCTGTCCCATGGCAGCGGAACACCTCGCTGCGCTGATCTGCAACGAACCCAGCCCACTCCCAAAAGACGCCGCCGACTGCGTAGACCCCATCCGCTTCATCCGCCGCCTCCGCAAACGCCGCAACTGAACCCAGCGCTGTGATTGCGCTTCGGTCCGGGAGGGAAGTATCAGATCACGCCCGGATCGCATCCTTTCACCTGGCGCCCGGCGGTGCGGAACTCGACCTCGCTCGCTACGCGGGCTCGGGACTCGAACAGTCCTCCCGCTGATCGGGCGCCAGGCAAAAGGATAAAACGCGCCCTGATTGGGCGAGATGCTGATACCCCCCTCCCTGCCCTTGTGCCTACGTTGACCATGGCGAACAGTCAGCGGCTGAGTTAACGTATTTCGATTTGCAAGAATGCCCTAATCAATAAGCGTAAGACATCGTATCGCAATTTCGGGGGCAGCAGTTCAGACCTAGGGCCAGGACTTAGCCGATTTGCCGCATGCGGTTCTGAAATTTCATGATCGGAGTTGATGAAGCTGACGTTTGGTACAAGGGCCGCTCCCAACAGATACAAGATCTCAGTAACTCAGGCGAGGGCGAAAGCGACGATCAACGAACAAAGAAGCGACGCAGGGCCCGGGCGAGGTGCCAGCCGTCATCGCTGCCAGCCAGCTCCCGGATCGAGTGCATCCCATACGTAGGCACACCCACATCAACCGTCTCCACCCCAAGACCAGACGCCGTGATCGGCCCGATCGTGCTGCCGCAACCCATGTCGCTGCGGACAACAAAGCGCTGCACCGGCGCATCGACCTCATCACACAACTGCGTGAATCTGGCCTGCGTGCGACTGTTGGTAGCGTAGCGCTGGTTGGCGTTGATTTTGATCACTGGCCCCTTGTTAAGGACGGGACCGTGGTTGGCGTCGTGTTTCTCTGTGAAATTGGGATGCAGACCGTGTGCGTTGTCTATAGACAGGAACAGTGAGCGACGAATCATGCGTTCGATGCTTTCAGCACTGCCTGCGGTTTCGCCGTCACGGTCACTGAAGCGGGCTGACAGTCTTGCCAGCACGGATCGCAGGAAGGGACCCTGCGCGCCGCAGGCTGACGCACTGCCAACTTCTTCGTGATCGTTGCAGACCATCAATGCAAAACCATTGCCCGATTTTTTTGCTTCAATGATTGCATCCAGACACACATAGCAACTGAGCAAATTGTCCAGTCGCGCCGAGGCGATAAACTCATTGTGCAGGCCAATCTGGGCAGGCGGCTGCGTGTCGTAAAAGAACAGCTCATGTGCCAGCACAGCGTCTACGTCGTTGATGCCCTGCTGCTCAGCCAGTGCATCAACAAGAAACGCGTCAAAGTCAAAATCCTTGATGGATTTGCCGTCACCGGCTGACAGAGCGAGCACCGGTGGCATTTCTTTTTGCGGATTGATGCTGCGGTTCTGATTTGCTTCGCGATCCAGATGGATGGCCAGACTGGGAACCGTTGCTATCGGTCGTTGCCAGTTCAATGTTGCCGCGTCCAGTGTGCCGTCCCTGCGTCTGAATTCAACCCGGCCAGCCAGAGACAGGTCACGGTCAAACCATGGCGCCAAAAGCACACCACCGTACACCTCTACTGCAAACTGCAGAACCGAGGCATTGCGCATCACTGCGTTAGGTTTTACTTTCAGACAGGGGCTGTCGGTGTGAGCACCGGCCATCATGACGCCTGACTCAGCAGGATCGCCGTCGCCCGTCACGAAGGCAATAATCGACGAATCGTTGCGGGTCAGTACATAGGCACGATTTGGCTGCAACTGCCAGGCGTCTTCCTCGTTGAGGCGTTCGAACCCGGCTTCCTGCAATGCCGCCAGCATGGTCTCGACGGCATGAAAGGGACTTGGCGAGTGCTGCAGAAAACGCAGCAAGCCGTCATTGAATCGCTGTTTATCCACTTACTGACCGTTAACCTCTAACAGTTCAACATCAAACACCAGTGTGGCAAACGGTGGGATTGGACCTGAACCACCCGGACCGTAGCCAAGATCGCTAGGAATATAAAGACGATAGGTGTCGCCTGTCTGCATCAGCTGCAAGCCTTCGGTCCAGCCAGGTATGACCTGGTTCAGGGCAAACTCAGCGGGCTCGCCACGCGCGATGGAGCTGTCGAACACTTCACCATCGATAAAGCGGCCTTCGTAGTGGGCGGTCACAGTGTCAGTTGCAGTGGGAGATACGCCACTGCCATCACCGCGCTCCAGTACTTCGTACTGCAGACCCGATTCAGTGGTCATCACACCTTCGCGCTGGGCGTTTTCAGCCAGGAAGGCTTCAGATTCTGCACGCGATGCTTCGACTTGCGCCTGCTGTTCGTCCATCAGCTGCTGCTGGAAGGTCATCAGTGCGTTCATCATTTCATCTTCGGTCATCTGCGGTTCGCCATTGACCATGTCACGCAGACCCGCGATAAAAGCGTCGATATCAATCTGGTCGGTCAGACCCTGCATCATCAGGTTTTGGCCAATGTTGACGCCAACGCTGTAACTGATCTGGGTATCCTGGTCGGTCAGGTCAATGTCCTGCGCGTGCACTGGTGCGTTGAACATCAGCAGCGATACTGCCAGCCCCAGGCTGGAGGCGCGTAAAGTTTGCATAAAACGATTCCTGTTGCGGTGATTAAAGTACGCCGAGCAGTCTAAACTGACTATGAATGGATTACCAGTGTGCTTTCGCGGGGGCTGGGCATGCGTTAAGCTTGTGCACTTATCCCGGTTTACAGCGCACCGAAAGCGCTCAACATCTGACCCAGGAGTCGGCCGTTATGGTCTCAACGTTATCCAGCTGTTTGCGGGCGGCCAAATCTCCTTTGCTATTGACCTCGATGGCTATTGGCGTCCTGTTGCTCGGCGCCTGCAGCAGGCAGTTTTCGGTCAGCGTGAATCAGCAGACGCTGTACGACCCCCGACCCTACAGTGGCGTGGTTCGAGTCGCGGACCCGGGCCTGCAAAGCTGTATCAATGTCACCATGCGACAGAATGAGTTCAACGACCCAGAGCAGATCAGTGTGATCGCCTGCCCGCTACTGGAGATTGCCAGCCTGGAAGGTATAGAAGCTCTGGAGGGTCTGCGCTTTATCGACCTTTCTGGCAATGAGCTGGAAACGCTTGATGCTTTGCAGCGGCTGCCACGGCTGACCTCTGTCAACGCGCCCGACAACCAGTTGAAGGATATTTCCGGCCTGCTTGTCATTGATACGCTGACCAGCGCAGTGCTGACTGGCAACCCCGCAATTCCCTGCGACCAGCTTGAAACATTAAGAGAAAGACTGGCGCAGAACCTGATCAGCCCGGAGAATTGCCAGTCGTGACAGCCGGCACGCCACTGTGGAAACGAAACTGATCGTCGACTGATTCAATCAGCTGTTTTTCAACCGCCAGAAATCTTTCCACGTGTTCATCAATCGGTGTATCACTGTATTGCTGAGCCAGAGACAGATAATCCCGGAAGTGACGTGCCTCGGACCGCAACAGGCTGCGGTAAAATTTCGCCAGCGTGTCATCGAGCAATGGCGCCAGACTGGCGAAGCGCTCGCAGGAGCGTGCCTCGACAATCGCGCCAACAATCAGTCCGTCGATCAGTGTGCCGTCGCGATCTGTCCGCATATGTTCCCGCAATCCGGCCGCATAGCGTGACGGGCCTATGCGTTGATAGGCTATATCACGCTGCGCCATGATGTTGACCACCTGTTCGAAGTGCAGCAACTCCTCACGTGCCAGTTGTGACATTTTAGTCAACAGCTCGGTATGGCTGACATAACGGTACATCAGGGTCATGGCGTTGGAGGCTGCCTTTTTCTCACAATTGGCATGATCAATCAGCAGCAGGTCCTGATTCTGCAGCGCCCAGTCCAGCCAGGCCTGAGGTGTTCGGCACGGTAAAAATGCAATCAGTTCTTCGGTGGCACTCATTTCAATTCTCATCATCATCCAGGGCGGGCAACTGCTCGTCGGCCTCGGCCAATCGGTCCGCGTCAATCTGCTTGCTGGCTCTGGCGCCCAGGGTTTTTAATCGCTCGACGCGCCCGATCAGATTGCCCTTGCCAGTCTGGAGTTTGCCGACTACCGATTCGTAGCTCTTCTGCCCCGCCTCCAGCTTGCGGCCAAGATCATCCAGATCGCTCAGCAAACCAACAAATTTGTCATACAGCGCGCCCGCCTGCCGCGCGATCTCCTGCGCATTGCGGCTTTGATATTCATAGCGCCAGATATTGTGAATCGTGCGCAACGTGGCCAGCAATGTGCTTGGACTGACCAGCACGATGTTGCGTTCGAAGGCCTGATTAAATATCTCTGGTTCCTGCTGAAGGGCGGCGGAGAACGCGGGCTCAATCGGCATGAACAGCAACACAAAGTCCAGTGACTGAATACCGGGCAGATCCTGATAGCGCTTGTCACTCAACTGGCGAATATGATTGCGCAGTGACTGCACATGAAGTTTCAGCGCGCTGTTTCGCTCGGCATCATCATCAGCGCTGCAGTAGCGCTCATAGGCAGTCACTGAGACTTTGGCGTCTATGACAATCTGCCGGTTATCGGGCAGCTGCACTATGACATCGGGCTGACTGCGTTGCCGCCCGGTATCATCATCGGCCTGGCGAAAACTCTGCTGAACCTGATACTCGCGTCCCTCTGTCAGGCCGGATGCCTGCAGGATGGAACTGAGGATGTATTCGCCCCAGGCGCCCTGCGTTTTGTTCTCACCACGCAGCGCTTTGGTCAGGTTGACGGCATCATCGCTGATGCGTGTATTGAGCTGCTGCAACTGGCGAATTTCTTTCTCCAGTGCAAAGCGCTCTCTGGCCTCGCGATTGTAGGTCTCTTCAACCCGCTTCTCGAAACCGCTGATTTTTTCCTGCAGTGGACGCAGTATTTCACCCAGACTTTGACGACTTGCTTCGGCAAGACGCCGGCTCTTGTCATCCAGCACATCATTGGCCAGCAGTTGGAACTGTTGACGAAGCTCTTCGCGGGATTGCTGCAGAAGCTGAATTTTTTCCAGGGTTTGACGCTGCTCTTCGTCCAGGCGAGTTTGCAAATGGACGATGTGCTCCCGGTAGGCGGCCGCGCGGCGCGAACTCCAGAGCAGGCTCAGCAGCACACCGCCAAACAGACCAATGCCGCCGGCAGACAATGCATACCAAAGCGGCACCAGCTCCGTCATCACGAGGGTCAGATCAGATTGTCGTTGATCGTACGCACCAGCAGATCCTGCTGATAAGGCGCCGGGGCTCCGTCGGATACTCTTGCCTCAACCAGAATCCCATCGGCAGTGTCGCTGAGCGTAACATCAAACTGGCGGGCCTCGACTTCTTCGTCGCGGCCAAACAGTCGCCCGAAAAAGCCTGGCTCTTCCTGATTCTCTGTGCCAGTGAACGACACGATGTAGCGTCGCTCGTCGCGATCAGAGCTCAGCAGCTCGATTTCAGCATTGCCGATCGCCTGACCGACCTGGCTCCAGGCACGATCAAAATCGATGCGCAGCTCCAGTCTGGTACTGCCCGATTCACTGTCATCCAGTCGCGCCTTGCCCTGCGCCTCGATACTGCCCGCGAGCATTGACACGGATGAGCCACGATAAATATCGGTGCGGTCAGCCAGGTACATGGACAGTGAGGCCAGCATGGTAGCTTCACGCTCCAGGTTTTCGGAATCAGAAGGCCATGTAACCGCCTGACCCTCGGCAGTCTCACCCTCATCATCAACCTGCAGGATATATACCTCAGAGTTGCCGGCGTGCAGACCAGGCTCGACGCGGACACGATAGCGATTGCGGACATCGCTATCGTCCTGCGGCACCCATTCGGTCTCAACAACACCAGCGACAGCGTCTTCGCTGGCGACAGGCAGGCCCTCGGTCGCAAAATAGTCCCGCAGCGTCGGCCACACCTGACCCGGAGTGGCTCCCACCACAATCCAGGCACGGTCGCCGAAGCGCTGAATCACAACACCCTCGCGGACCCGCGTGTCGATGGGTTTTGGTGCAGGAGGCACGACGTAGACTTCACGTTCGCCTGGCGCTTCCGGCGGAATATAGTAAAGCTGGTCGATCGTGTAGCTGTCGAGCTCAGCGGGTATGTCCATGACCGGTGTTATCCGGGCTTCCAGATATTCACCCTCGCGATCTCTGAGCCAGCCTTCATCCCCGCCGATTCCCAACCAGGAACAGCCCTGAACCAGCATTGCCATACTCAGTACTACTGCAGGTTTCAGGATAACACCTCGCTTGAACGTGTTTGATTGGAAAGCACCGGGAGTTCCGCACCCAGGCGAAATCTGCCGGGATGCGTTAAAGAACTGACTGCGTATTGGAAGCATACTCTTTCGACCTTGCCTGTATTAGTCCAGTCCCGCGTGGCGAATCGCCTCACGCAACGGAATGTGGTATGCCTTGTTAAGTGGCACCAGGGGCAGGCGAATGCCCGCTTTGATATGTCCGAGTTCACTCAGCGCCCATTTAACCGGAATCGGATTAGCTTCCAGGAACAGTGAGTTGTGCAGACCCGCCAGACGCGCGTTAAGCAGGCTGGCTTTTTCGTATTCACCGGCCAGCGCAAGCCGACACATCTCGTGCATCTGTGCCGGCGCAACATTGGCTGTCACGGAAATATTGCCTTTACCGCCGGCGAGGATCAGATCCAGTGCAGTAGCGTCGTCACCACTGTAAATGGCAATGCGATCACCACACAGGCTGATGACCTGCTGGCCACGATCCAGATCGCCAGTCGCTTCCTTGATACCCACAATATTCTTGATATCCGCCAGCCGTGACACGGTTTCCGGCAACAGGTCACAGCCTGTTCTGGAAGGCACATTATAAAGAATCTGCGGGATATCGACTTCTTCAGCGATCTTCTTGAAATGCTGATAGAGGCCTTCCTGCGGAGGCTTGTTGTAATAAGGTGTCACCAGCAGACAGGCATCGGCACCCTCTTCCTTGGCGGCGTGGGTGTAATAAATTGCCTCAGTGGTAGAGTTTGAGCCAGTACCGGCAATGACAGGGATGCGCCCGGCAACCGTTTTGACGGCACGCGCAATGACTGCACAATGCTCTTCCATGGTCAGCGTTGGCGACTCACCAGTCGTACCAACAACAACCACGGCGTCTGTGCCGCTCTCAATATGCCACTCCAGCAGGCGATCAAACGCTTCAAAATCGATGTCGCCATTTGGCAACATGGGAGTGACGATGGCAACAATACTGCCCTGTATCATGCATAACCTCTATAGTTTTCGGACTTGCTCAGGCTGCAGACTCTATCACACTGCAACCTTCTGACAAAAACCGCATTATACCCTGTGACCGGTATTAATCGTTGTGTATGATCCTGGCTGCTTCGTGATCCGGCCCGACAGCCTCATCATCCGGTGGCGCGTGGGTGGGCCAGGTGTTGACAATGGCCTTGATCAAGGTGGCCAGTGGGATGGCAAAAAACACCCCAGCCAGTCCCCACAGACCGCCAAACACCAACACGGCGGCAATGATCGCAACCGGGTGCAGGTTGACGGTTTCCGAGAAAATGATCGGCACAAGCACATTGGCATCCAGCAGCTGGATCACGGTATAGACCGCAAGAACGGTAAAAAATTCACTGCCCAGACCCCACTGCACATAGGCAACTGCCATCACCGGAAACACCACCACCGCCACACCTATAAAAGGTACGATGACAGAGAGACCCATCAGCACAGCCAGCAACAGGGTATAGTTCATGCCCAGTATCGTGAAGGCCAGATAACTGGTGCCGCCCACAATCAGGATCTCAAGCGACTTGCCGCGCACATAGTTGGCTACCTGAACATCCATCTCCTGCCAGATCTTGCGCATCAGCGGTCTGTGTCGTGGCAACAGGTTGGCCACCCAGTGCACCAGGGTCGTTTTGTCCTTCATCATGAAAAACACCAGCACTGGCACCAGAATCAGGAACATGATCCAGGAGAAAATATTGGGCAGGCTGGAGATGGAATAAGACAGCACATACTGGCCAAACATGGCCAGCTCACCCCGCAGCGTGCGGATGATGTCCTGAACCTGTTGTTGCGTCATCAGATCCGGATAGTTTTCCGGCAGCAGCATCAATAAGTTCTGACCCTCGCCGATCAGGCGCGGCAGCTCATTGATCAGCCTGGCCAGCTGACTCCACGCCTGAGGCAGGATCCACAGCAGCAAAGCCATGAAACCACTGATAAAAAGTGTATAAACAAGCACCACTGCCAACAGGTAGGATACGTTCAGTCGCAGCAGGGTGTTGACCATACCCTGTAACAGATAGGCGATGATCAGGGCAGCAATAAGCGGGGCTATGAAGGAGCCGATCGTCAGTAGAACCAGCAGCGCTGATATCAGGATCAGCGTGAAAATGATGGCTTCTTCATCGTGAAAATAGCGATCCAGGAAAGCCCGGAAAAATCTTCGCATGGGAACTCAGCCTTTTTTTATCCAGTAACAGTAGGATTGCTGCTGTTTTTCAAATGCCAGTATTTCGTGGCGACTTTGCTGGACAAACGCAAAAAAGTCACGCTCCGAGCCAGGGTCCGTGGCAACGACTTTCAGCACTTGCTGTGATGTCAGGGCATTCAGTGCCAGCTTGGCCTTCAGTAAAGGCATGGGGCACTGTAATCCGCTAACGTCCAACTCTTGATCTGCGACAGGTTCCATGCGGGGCATTTTATCAAGCATTGCCAGGCACTGCATAGCAAAAGCACATTTACTCCCGGAGACATCCCCCGGTTTGCGGAATTATTTGTGTTAATATCGGTCTATTATCGGGAATGCAATCAGTGGAATTCTATGCGCAGCATCCTTAAAAGTACCGCCCTCTCGGTGGCGATTGCCCTGAGCTGTCAAAGCCCGGCAGCGCTGGCTCAAAGTCAGTTGCCGACTCTCGGGGATCGCATTTCCGGCATTTTTTCTCTGGATGAGGAATATAAGCTGGGGCGTGACTTTCTGCGCTCGGTTCGACGCACGACACCCACCATCAGCGATCCGCTGATCAACGATTACGTCGTTAATTTTACGCATAATCTCGCTGTCCACAGTGATCTGCAGGACTATCGGCTCGCCTTTATTGTCGTGGACAGCCCTGCCCTTAACGCTTTCGCAACACCAGGTGGCGTCATCGGCGTCAACGGCGGCCTGTTTCTGAATGCACACACCGAAGGCGAGTTTGCCTCGGTGATGGCTCACGAAATCGCCCACGTCAGCCAGCGCCATTTTGCGCGCAGCGTGGAAGACGCGCAGCGCCGACGCATTCCGGAACTGGCAACACTGCTGGCAAGCATCGTGCTGATGGGTTCTGGCAGCTCGGCGGGGCCGGCGGCAGTCATGGCAGCGCAGGGTCGCTCTATCGAGAACCAGCTGCGCTTCTCCCGCCAGAACGAGGCAGAGGCTGACCGCATTGGCCTGCGGACCATGGTGGAGGCAGGCTACGATCCGGCCGACATGGCCAGCCTGTTTGAGCGACTGATGGATATGAGCCGTTTCAGCAGCCGCCCACCCGAATTTCTGTTGAGCCACCCGGTGACCGAAGCCCGTATCGCCGACGCACGCAGTCGCGCCAATCGTATTCCCTATCGTCCTTCTGCGACCGGCGACACCCTGGAATACCACCTGATTCGCGCACGCATCGAGGTGCACTATGCGAACTCCCCCGAAGCAGCGCTTGAAGAATTCAACAAGCGTTCGCGTAGTGCACGCTCAGAACAGGAGCGCAAAACTGCCACCTACGGCCTGGCGCTGGCGCAGCTGAAAGCTGAACAATATGGTCAGGCGCTGGAATCCATTGATTTGCTCCTGGCCAGTGACCCGAACCGTATCACCTACGTGGTAACGCGCGCCGACATTCTGACTCAGAGCGGCGAGCCACAACAGGCGCTGGACTTTCTGGATCGACATATCCGTATCAACCCGGAAAACCACCCGCTGACGATGACACGTGTTGACGCCCTGATCGAACAGCGCAACTACGCCGAGGCGGCGCGAATCATGGAACGACATGCCATCAATCGACCGGAAGATCACAACCTCTGGTATCAGATTGCGGAGACCCAGGGTCAGGTTGGCGATATCAGCAAAGTGCATCAGGCACGAGCTGAATACTTTATTCTGGTCGGGGATTTCCGCAGCGCACGCGAACAGCTCAATTACGCTCTGCGGATTGAAACCGATCGTGAACAGAATATTCCGCTAATCAGTCGTCTGCGTCAGCGGCTTGGGGAAGTGGAACGGATGCAGCGCGAACTGCAGGAGCGCTAGCTCGCGCAGTCAATCAAGAATCAGGCTTTACCTTTCACGGCCAGCTTGTGCTGGGCAGAAAAATCCAGCATACGTTGCAATGGAATCATCGCCTTACGCGCCAGATCAGCACTGACTTTGATTTCGTTACTGCCGTCTTTCAGCGACTGGTACATCGCCTGCAATGAATTCATTCCCATCCAGGGACAACTGGCACAACTCTTACAGGTCGCATCGTTGCCGGCAGTCGGGGCGATAATAAAATTCTTTTCGGGGGCCAGTTGCTGCATCTTGTAAAAGATGCCCTGATCGGTCGCCACAATAAACGTGTCGTCCGGCAGGTCGCAGGCGGCCTTGATCAACTGACTGGTTGAACCCACCACATCAGCCATCGCAAGTACGGATGACGGCGACTCCGGATGCGCCAGAATCTTCGCTGTCGGGTAAAGGGTTTTCATGTCGAACAGACCCTTTGCCTTGAACTCCTCATGCACGATACAGGCAGCGTCCCACAGCAACATGTCGGCGCCGGTTTTCTGCTCGATATAGTGCCCCAGGTGTTTGTCGGGCGCCCACAGAATTTTTTCGCCTTTTGCTTTCAGGTGCTCAACAACATCCAGCGCAATACTGGAGGTAACCACCCAATCGGCACGCGCCTTTACAGCAGCCGAGGTATTGGCGTAAACCACCACGGTGTGGTCGGGATGCTGATCGCAGAACGGTGCGAACTTTTCGATGGGACAGGCGATGTCCAGTGAGCAGGTTGCTTCGGTTGTTGGCATCAGGACGGTTTTTTCCGGGCTCAGAATACTGGCCGTCTCGCCCATGAAACGTACACCGGCGACCACCAGCACATCGGCGTCACAGTCGCGACCGAAACGCGCCATCTCGAGAGAGTCGGCTACAATACCATTAGTCTCTTCGGCCAGCGCCTGGATTTCCGGGTCGGTGTAATAATGTGCGACCAGAGTGGCGTTTTTCTCGCGCAATAATGCCTTGATCGCATCGCGATACTCGACACGTTGGGATTCACTCAGATCTGCTTTATGAGGGAGGTTTTCCAGATACTCCCTCACCAGCAGAGTATCGGACATCAGCTTGTCATCTGGCTGTGACGATTGGCTCATAATGCTCGCACAGATGAAGTGGTGGGGCGTGATGGATTCGAACCATCGACCAATTGGTTAAAAGCCAACTGCTCTACCACTGAGCTAACGCCCCAAAAGAGAGTGCGCATCATACTACGCGTGACAGAAAACTCAAGTATTTTTGCAAAAAAATTGCCCCATAAAGCATCACGCATAATGTGTCGGATCTGCAACACCTGCGTCCTCAAATCCTTTGCGGCGCAGTCGGCAACTGTCACAGCGGCCACAGGCGCGACCCTGCGCATCAGCCTGATAGCAGGAGACAGTCAGGGCGTAATCAACACCCAGGCGGTTCCCTGTTTCAATGATCTGCGCCTTACTCAGGGAGATCAGTGGTGTCTCGATTTTTATCGACTGACCTTCAACGCCAGCGCGAGTTGCCAGATTTGCCAATGCTTCAAATGCTGCTATGAATTCGGGCCGACAGTCTGGATATCCAGAGTAATCCAGCGCATTGACGCCGATAAAAATTGCCCTGGCTTCCAGCACTTCAGCCCAGCCAAGCGCATAGGACAGAAATATGGTGTTGCGGGCAGGCACATAGGTGATGGGAATGATATTGTCTTTAACACCATCTTCAGGCATGGCTACGGAGTGATCTGTCAGGGCTGAGCCACCCATCTGCCCCATACCGATCGGTATCACCAGATGACGGGCCACACCGGCCGCCTCCGCCAGGCGTCTGGCAGCCTCCAGCTCACTGCTGGCGCGCTGACCATAATCAAAGCTCATGGCATAACACTCGTAACCCTGCTCGGCGGCCAGCGCCAGACAGGTCGCCGAATCCAGCCCACCAGAGACCAGAATGACTGCTTTTTTCGTTGTCGGATGCTGTTCCACTAGCCTGCTCCGCTGCTGCCTGTCTGAAGGCTGTAAGTACCGGGTGATGTTATCGACCGGGCTCTTCACCCCAGATAATCTTGTGCAATTGTACCTGCATCCGGACCGCGAGTTTGTCCTCGAGTATCCACTGTGCCAGCTCGGCGTATTTCACCTGCTCATAGGATGGCGACAGCAGAATTTCGCGTACGCGATGACGCAGATCATACTGATCAATCTTGGCTTTGGCCCATTCGTAATCGCGCCGGTCACAGATCACGAATTTGATTTCGTCGCTTGATTTAAGATGAGCAATATTGGATTCGAGATTGCGGTCACATTCGTCTGAGCCCGGAGTTTTGAGGTCCATGACGATATTAACGCGCTGATCGACCGCAGATATATCCATGGCGCCGCTGGTTTCCAGCGATACTGTGAAGCCATTATCACAAAGCAGCGTCAGCAGAGGCAGACAATTTGGCTGCGCCAGAGGTTCACCGCCAGTTACACAAACATGTTTGGCGCGATTGGCACTCACCTGCTCAAGTATGTCGCTCAGGCTCTTCTGCTGCCCCTCATGGAAGGCGTATTCGGTATCACAGTACCCGCATCGAAGCGGACAACCGGTCAGACGGACAAAGGTGGTTGGCAAACCCACAGTGCTGCTTTCACCCTGCAAGGAGTGAAATATTTCATTAATTCGCAGGTTCACTGTATCAGTTCAGTGTGCGCAGATAGATATCTGCCAGATTGGCTGCTGAGGTATTCGGGAAGCGCGTTCTCACATCCTGCAGCATCTGACGGGCGCGTGTTATATCGCCCAGTTGATGGTAGACCGTACCGAGTGAATACATCGCATCTTCGATCTTGCGACCATCCGGGTAGTCATTGATGATGGTTTCAAATGCGCCACGCGCTTCTTGAAACATGGACAGGTTCACATAGGCCTGCCCTTTCCAGTAATGCGCATTGGTCACAAAGCGGCCACTGGGATACTGCTGGAGATACTGGTCAAACTGGGTGATCGATTGCTGATAGGCCTGTTGCTGCAGCAATGCATCCAGCGCCAGTTCATATAGCTGTTGCTCAGTCAACAAACCCGGCTGCATTGTGGGTGCCGCCGGGTTCGCAGAGGTCGATGATGAAACACCTGCAGCAGGTGATTGGGTCGCAGGCATTGATGAGGAACTGACAACTGTCGGATCATTCGCGATAGGTGATATGCTGGAAATATTACCTGCCACGCCTGAATCGGCTGCCGTATTACCGCCAGCCGCTGTTGCAGTGCCTGGGACGGACATCGGAGCACTGCTGCTCACACCATCCAGTTCTTCGAACAATGTACTGATGCGGGAATCCAGGTCCGTATATCTGTCCAGAGAGTCCTGCTGCATTCGCTGAATATCATAGCCGTGCTCTTCCACCATGCCACGCAGCGTCTGGACCTCAGCTCGCAGTTCGCGAATCTGGTCAAGTAACAGC
Source organism: Pseudohongiella sp. O18 (assembly GCF_021729085.1). Lineage (GTDB taxonomy): Bacteria > Pseudomonadota > Gammaproteobacteria > Pseudomonadales > Pseudohongiellaceae > Pseudohongiella. Next base: position 1,245,004 of record NZ_JAJSAR010000002.1, read on the forward strand.
GACATGGCATCGTTGGATTGTGCCAAAGCCCCCGTGCTAAGCACGGAGGCAAGGGATGCACCAGCTATAATGGTCAGCAGTGGTTTCATTTTTTATTAACCGGCTGGTTTGATTTCCACGCGACGGTTCTGGCTGTAAGCCTGTTCAGTCTGACCGCGGACGGCGGGCTGTTCTTCACCGTAGCTTACTGTTTCGATCTGGTTGCGTGATGCACCATTTACGATCAGGAAGTCACGGATGCTGTTGGCACGACGCTCACCCAGAGCCAGGTTGTACTCACGGGTACCGCGCTCGTCAGCATGGCCTTCCAGACGAATACGGCTATTCGGGTTGGAGGCCAGGTTGCGTGCGTGTACAACCAGAGTTTCACGATCTGAAGGCTGGAACTCAGCCACGTCAAAATCAAAGTAGAAAACAGTTGTGTTCAGGGCAGCCTGCTCGCGGCGCTGCTGTTCCTGACGCTCACGCTCCAGACGCTCCTGCTCCAGGCGGGCTGCACGTGCTGCAGCTGATTCACCTTGAGACTCCTGGGCGACCGGGGTCATGTCTTCTGTTTCACTTGTAGAGCTACAGGCTGCCAGACCGAAAATGGTCAGGGCCAGAGCGGTTGTTCTTAAAATTGTGTTCATCTGCGTACCCAATGTAGTGTCCTCCAATAGACAAGCTAGCAAGATAGTGTGTGCAAAGCCTCAATTCAGGTACGGGGACCAGGACGGCTCCCGTACATCGCCCTGCGGGGATGGTAAACGGAACTTCACACGTCCGTCAATGGAGACGGCATCCAGCACGCCGCGCCCATTGTAGGTAGTACCGAACATGATCATGCTTCCGTTTGGAGCCACGCTGGGAGATTCATCTAGCGCCGTATCCGTCAGGGTTATAACCCGAGACGTTTCCACATTCATGATGGCCACACTGTAGGTATTATCCTGCCGTGTTTCCCGACGAATATGGACCAGGTTCACACCGTCTGGGAGGAACTGGCCCTTGGCGCAATAAAAACAGTCGAATGTCAGGCGTTCGGGGAAACCACCGCCATTAACATCCACCTTATATATCTGTGGCTGACCAGTACGGTCAGACGAAAAAAGGACACTCTGGCTGTCACGTGACCAGGCCGGCTCGGTTTCCGCGCGCGGATGATCGGTCAGGCGGCGCAGCTGGTCAGTCGCCAGGTCCAGTACATAGACGTCCGGGCTGCCATCTTTGGACAACACCATGGCCAGCTTGCTGCCATCCGGTGACCAGACTGGCGAACTATTGATGCCAGAGAAATTGGTAACCTGCCGCCGCTCCCCGGTCGCCAGCGTCTGTATATAGATGCGCGGCAGGTCGGTCTCGAATGACACATAAGCGATCTGACTGGCATCAGGTGACCATGCCGGCGACATGATGGGTTCGGGAGATTCCAGCAGAATCTGTGAACGACGGCCGTCGTAGTCGGCCATGTGCAGACGATAGGTCATATCGCCAATATTGCCTTCTGCCGATACGTACATGATTTTTGTCGAGAAAGCGCCCCGGCGCGCAGTGATCTGCTCGTAAATCACATCACTGATCTCATGGGCTATATCACGCAGCTGGGTAATGCTGCCAGTCAGCACTTCACCCATGACTTTACGTTCACGGTTAATATCAAAGAATTCCCACTGCACTTCCACCATCTGGCCACCAGGCACCGGATTGATCTTGCCAATCACCAGGTACTGTTGCGCAAGAATACGCCAGTCCCGGTAAAACACTTCAGCCTCTTCATCCGGAAGGCTGAGCATATTAGCTCTTGGCAAAGGCCTGAACTCACCCACCTGGGCGAGGTTATTGGCAATAGTCTGTGCAACATCTTCATCAGGTGGCAGGCCGCCACCCCATGTAAATGGCACAACAGCGATGGGGATTGGGTTATCCACACCACGGGTAATTTCGATATTCAGCTCGGCGGCCTGTGCAGCATTCCACACCAGCAGGCCAAGCACCAGAGTCATCACTTTGCGCATCATCAATTTAATAAGTCCTCCGGTCTGAATGTTAGTAGCAGCGTACGGAAGCTGCGCTCAAACATGCGCGGCGGCATCCCCTGCAATTGCTCAAAACGTCGTACAGCCCTCACCGCGTTTTCTGCCGAGCGATCAAACGCTGCATCTCCACTGGATCGGACGATCTCCACATCCACTATCTCACCCGTCGGTACCAGCCGAATTCGTAGTACGGCCGTCATATTGTTTCGTGCACTTGGCGGTCGAGACCAGTTGCGCTGGACCAGGTCGTGAATAATGGCGGTATATGCCATGACCTGCTCTGCTTCTGTTTCCGCGACTTCCTGCGCTGCGGCTGCCTGGGCCGCCTGTTCCTGCTGACGCTGCTGCTCCAGTCGCTGCTGTTCCTCGCGCCGCTGCTGTTCCAGACGCTCCTGTTCCAGCCTTTCGCGTTCCTGTCTTTCGCGCTCCAGACGCTCCCGTTCCTGCTGCTCGCGTTCCTGCTGTTCGCGCTCGCGCCGCAATTGCGCCTGTCGCTCCTGCTCCTGACGTGCCGCCTCCTGCCGGGCTTCTTCCTGCCTGGCTTGCTCCTGACGTCTGGCCTCTTCCTGACGCGCCTGCTCTTGCCGCTGCTGCTCCAGGCGGCGCTGTTCTGCCAGCTGTTGCTGTTGCACCTGCTGATTCCGCGTCTGTGGATTCTCCTCCACCAACAGCGCCTTGACGGCGGGCGGCCGCACAACATCCAGCACTTCCGAGTCGGCGCGCTGCATAATAAACAGCGAGCCGAGGATCAGGCCATGCAACAGCACCGCCAGTAGAACCGAAATTGGATAACCGTTAAACGCAGTCACAGCATCATTCCACGGGTTTGGTTACCAGATTGGGGCTGTTAACCCCAGCGGCGCGCAACTCCTCCATCAAACTGATGAACGGGCCGTATCCAGCCTGCGCATCGCCTTCCACAAAAATCTGAATGCCCGGATTAACCTCGACAATCTGTGCCACCTGTCGACCTATCATGGCCAGCTCAACTGCCTGCTGCTCGCCCTCCGCGGTCACGCCCAGACTGATGAAGTACTGGTTATCAGCGGTCAGTTCAATGACCAGCGTTTCCGCTTCTTCATCCAGTTCCAGCGGCTCTGAATTCGCCTCCGGCAAGTCGACCCGCAAGCCCTGGGTCAGCAGCGGCGCGGTCACCATGAACACAATGAGCAATACCAGCATCACATCAATGTATGGCACCACATTGATGTCTGACATGGGTTTGCGTTTTTTGCGTACGATTTCCATTAGCCGCTCCGGCTGAACGAATTATTTGCTGACGCTGACGACTTGCCGATGCAGAATACCGGCGAATTCTTCAGTGAATGTGATGTAGTTGCCGGCGATGGCATCCACCCGCGCAGAGTAACGGTTGTAGGCCACCACTGCCGGGATCGCTGCGAACAGACCCATCGCGGTCGCGATCAGGGCTTCGGCAATACCGGGAGCTACCACCTGGAGTGTCGCCTGGCTCTGCTGTGCCAGACCGATAAACGAATTCATGATACCAATAACGGTACCGAACAGACCGATATAGGGCGTTACTGAACCTACTGTGGCCAGAAACGGCAGATGTTTTTCCAGCTTTTCCTCTTCACGCGAATAGGCTACGCGCATGGCACGCTGGGAACCGGCCATGATGCCTTCCGAGCTGACGCCACCCTGCTGTCGCAGGCGCATGAACTCCTTGAAGCCGGCACGGAAGATATTCTCCATGCCACCGGTGGGATTGTTCTCTTTTTGCTGACTGCTGCCGTCACGATAAAGCTGGCTCAGATCCATGCCGGACCAGAAGCGCTTTTCAAAACTCCACATACTTTGTTCGGCGTTATTGAGGACCAGATAACGCTGTATGATCATCACCCAGGAAATGATTGAGGCGAGCAGCAATGTGAGCATGACCAGCTTCACCGTCAAGGTGGCATCCAGGATCAGGCTCCAGACATTCATTGTTTCGTGCACCAGTAGCTCTCCGAGCAGGTTTTACAGATGTAAAACGCGCGTATTATAAAGTAAGTTCTCAAGTTCTTATACAGCCCCCGATGTCATAAGGCTGATAAAATATGGCTAAATTGTGGCTTGCGAGCCGTTCCTCGTTTCTTTGCTAACGTTCTTCCGGCACAGGTATTCCAAACTGCAGGTAAGCATGAGGTGTAACCATGCGTCCGCGGGCCGTTCGCATCATGTATCCCTGCTGAATAAGATAGGGCTCAAGCACATCCTCAATGGTGTCCCGCTCCTCGCTGATGGCTGCTGCCAGACTGTCAACGCCGACCGGTCCACCACCAAACTTTTCGATCATGGTGAGGAGCAGGCGGCGATCCATGTGATCAAATCCATTGTCGTCAATACTGAGCATATCCAGCGCCTGACCGGCAATCTCGCGGCTTATCTCGCCAGCATGTTTGACATCACTGAAGTCGCGCACGCGCCTTAACAGGCGATTGGCAATTCTCGGCGTGCCGCGGGAGCGCCGGGCGATTTCATAGGCGCCCTCCCGGTCGATGACACAACCCAGGATTCGTGCCGAGCGGCTGACAATTTCACTGAGCTGTTCGTGGTTATAGAATTCCAGGCGCTGGATAATGCCAAAGCGATCCCGCAGCGGCGAGGTCAGCAGGCCGGCGCGCGTTGTGGCACCGACCAGGGTGAACGGGGGCAGCTCCAGCTTGATGGAGCGGGCCGCCGGCCCCTCTCCAATCATGATATCAAGCTGATAGTCTTCCATCGCCGGATACAGTATCTCCTCGATGGCCGGACTCAGCCGGTGAATCTCATCGATGAACAGCACATCGCCCTGCTCCAGGTTGGTCAGCAGCGCTGCCAGGTCACCTGCCTTTTCAAGCACAGGGCCAGATGTCGTTTTTATGGACACATTCAGTTCATTGGCAATGATATTGGCGAGGGTCGTCTTGCCCAGACCGGGCGGGCCAAAAATGAGCGTGTGGTCGAGCGGTTCGTTGCGGTTACGGGCAGCGCTGATGAATATCTCCATTTGCTGCTTGACGTCCGTCTGGCCGATATAGTCGGTCAAAGCCAGTGGCCTGATGGCACGATCAACCGATTGTTCCTGTGGCGCCAGGTCGGGTGAGATCAAACGGTCATTATCCATCATTGCGTGCGCTTGTCCTGTCAGTAATCAATCGTCTGTTAATTCAGTGGCCAGTTTCTAGAGCATCGCACGCAGCGCCAATCTGATGATCTCTTCACTCCGCTCAGCAGCCGGATTGTCCTTGAGCGCCCGGACGACCATTCTCGCCGCCTCGGCCGGTTTGTAACCCAGTGCTATCAATGCGGTTTCCGCTTCTTCGCTGACCGAGGCGCTGTCATCCTGCAGCGAAGCCTGCAGAGACTCGGTCGCACCGGCCCCGTCATCCTGCCACCCGCCAAGACGGTCGCGCATATCGAGAACCAGTCGCTCAGCTGTTTTTTTACCGATACCGGGCACCCGGGTCAAGGCAGTGACGTCATTATTGTGAATCAGTCGTACAAAGTCACTGACAGACACCCCTGACAGAATGGCCAGTGCGACTTTGGGACCTACGCCATTAACCTTGATCAGCGCACGAAACAACTCACGCTCACGCCCTTCAGCGAATCCATACAGCTGATGGGCATCTTCGCGCACGACCAGATGCGTGTGCAGAATGACGCCCTGCCCGGGGGCTGGCAACTGATAGAACGTACTCATCGGCGCCAGCACCTCGTAACCAACGCCACCAACATCAATCAATAAATCGGGAGCTTTTTTCTCGATAAGTGTTCCAGCAATGCGACCAATCACGTTTTACGTCCTGTTTGCGGTATTTGGGTAATGTCTGCGCCGATAAAGAAGTCAGCGGTTTGGCGGGGTAATCTTCACGCTTAGTCAGACTGCGATCCTGTCACAGCAGCACTATGCCATGCTATTGCTGCTACTGGAACCTGCGCCTGCTGAAAGATTTTGCCGCTCCAACGCGAATCATACTACTGCGCGTGTTGGCGTGACAGATGGCAATTGCGAGCGCATCGGCCGCATCGGCCTGCAGACGTCCCTGCAGGCCCAGCAGCACTTTGATCATGTGTTGAACCTGGGTCTTGTCGGCGGCGCCGGAACCGGTTACCGACTGTTTGACGGTACGCGCAGGATATTCCGCCACGGGCAGATCAAACTGCAGGCAGGCCACCATGGCGGCACCGCGTGCCTGCCCCAGCTTCAGTGCAGAGCCTGCACTTTTACCCATGAACACTTCTTCGATGGCGCACTCCTGTGGGGAGTACATCTCAACCACTTCGGTAATGCCACGAAAAATTTCTCGCAGACGATCAGGATGGTCACCGGGCGTCGGGCGCACACAGCCACATGCCACGTAACGCAGGCGATTGCCCACTGACTCAATAACACCGAAACCGGTGACTCTTGAGCCAGGGTCAATCCCCAGGATCAGCGTCATCAGTCGGTGCTTGCAGTGCCCGGCTGCTCACGCAGTCGGATATTCAGCTCGCGCAATTGTTTTGCTGCGACCGGCCCAGGCGCATCGGTCAGCGGACAGGCGGCCGACTGTGTTTTCGGGAAGGCGATGACTTCACGAATCGAGCTGGCACCCGTCATCAACATGATCAGACGATCCAGGCCGAAGGCCAGACCGCCGTGCGGAGGACAGCCCGAGGACAGCGCGTTGAGCAGGAAGCCAAATTTTTCCTGGGCCTCCTCTTCACCGATACCCAGCAGATCGAATACGGCCTGCTGCATCTGCGGCTGGTTGATACGAATGGAGCCACCACCCAGTTCGGTACCATTCAGCACCATGTCATAGGCGCGCGACAGCGCCTTGTCCGGGCTGTCACGCAGCGCCTCCGGTGTACATGACGGGGCGGTAAACGGATGGTGCAGCGAGTTGAGATTGCCTTCCTTGTCGCGTTCGAACATTGGGAAGTCGACGACCCAAAGCGGTGCCCAGCCCGGTTTGACCTGACCCAGGTCGGCGGCCACTTTCAGGCGCAACGCGCCAATTGCCTCATTAACAATACCGGCTTTGTCTGCGCCGAAGAAAATGATGTCGCCACTGGCTACCTGCAGGCGGTCAAGCACCTGCTTCACCACATCTTCAGGCATGAATTTGATGATAGGTGACTGCAGGCCTTCAATGCCAGCATCCAGGTCGTTGACCTTGATCCAGGCCAGACCCTTCGCGCCATAAATACCGACAAACCTGGTGTAGTCGTCGATTTCCTTGCGGCTGAGGGAGGCACCACCGGGGACGCGCAGAGCCACGACACGGCTGTCAGGATCATTGGCCGGGCCAGCGAACACTTTGAAGTCAACGCCCTGCATCAGATCAGCAATGTCAGTGAATTCCAGATCGATACGCAGATCAGGCTTGTCGGATCCAAAGCGACGCATCGCTTCACCCCAGGTCATGCGGGGGAACTCACCCAGGTCCACATCCAGATGGCGCTGGAATATCTGGCGAATCATATTTTCTGCCACGGCCATGATGCCGGCTTCATCCATAAAGGATGTCTCGATATCGATCTGGGTGAACTCCGGCTGCCGATCAGCACGCAGATCTTCGTCGCGGAAACATTTGGCGATCTGGTAGTAGCGATCCATGCCTGCCACCATCAGAATCTGTTTGAACAGCTGCGGTGATTGCGGCAATGCGAAAAATTCGCCCGGGTGTGTGCGGCTGGGGACCAGATAGTCGCGTGCGCCCTCAGGGGTGGCACGTGTCAGAATCGGGGTTTCGATATCCAGGAAACCATTGTCGTCCAGATAGTTGCGGATAGAATTACAGACCTTGGAGCGGAAACGCAGTCGGTCGATCATTTCCGGGCGACGCAGATCGATGTAACGGTGCCGCAGGCGCACGTCTTCACTGACGGAGGCATGCTCATCCAACTGGAAGGCAGGTGTGCGAGCCACACTCAGAATTTCCAGCTCATGAGCCAGTACTTCGATCGCGCCGCTGGGCAGATCAGGATTGACAGTGCCTTCCGGGCGGGCCCGAACCAGACCTTTGACGCGAACAACAAACTCATTGCGAAGTGTTTCAGCCTGCGCAAAGGTGTCAGCGCGATCGGGATCGAACACGACCTGACACAGTCCATCGCGGTCGCGCAGGTCCACGAAAATAACGCCCCCGTGGTCACGGCGACGGTGGACCCATCCACAAAGACTGACGGTTTCGTCAATCCGGGCTTCATTCAATTGTCCGCAATAATGACTGCGCATATTCAATCCTGTTGTCTTACTCTAATGTGGCTGTGACTCATTAATCTGCTCGGCCCCGGCGCCACCGGGGCTTCTGCTACAGGCCGATCAGGCCGCGGGTGTTTTCGCGTCTCCCCCACCACTGCTGGAGGATTCCTGGGTACCATGCTTGCGCTTACCGGTTTTGAAGTCGGTCTCGTACCAGCCTTTGCCCTTCAAACGAAAGCTGGCAGCAGTCACCTGCTTGCTCAGCGCCGGCTGATGACAGGCGGGACAATCGGTCAGCGGCGCATCGCTCATTCGCTGAATTGCCTCCATTTGGTGGCCGCAGGCTTTACACTGATAATCATAAATCGGCATAAACGGTTAAACCTCACTACACCAGAAAAAAATAGACCGTGACAAAAGCAGATCAATAAAAGGGCGCTGATTATAACCGCTTTATACTATTTCATCACCTGCAGCCAGGATTTTTTGTGGTAAATCAAACCAGCCACGTGAACCCTTGACGGCGCAGGATGTCAATACTTGCGAGAGCGCGACCAATCCTTTATAAATAGCGGCTTGTAAGCCGTTTCAGATTATCTGGGCAATCACCGCAAGACGGTTCAAATTCATTGACATAAACAAGAAGGGAAACAGCATGGCAGCGACCCGATCCACGAGCAAGAAACCAGCGGCAGCCAAAGCAGCCAGCAAGCCCGCCAAAAAAACCACTGCAATCAGCGAAAAATACACCAAAACAGCCATTCTGGCTGAAATTGCCCAGAATACAGATCTGAGCAAAAAGCAGGTGGATGCAGTGCTGAATGAGCTGGGCGATCTGATTGAGCGACATATCAAGAAGCGCGGCTGCGGTGAATTCACACTGCCCGGCCTGCTGAAGATCAAGGCCGTCAAGAAGCCAGCACAACCAGCTCGCAAGAACGTGCCCAACCCGTTCCGTCCGGGCGAGTTCATGGACATTCCGAAGAAGCCGGCCAGCACGCGCGTCAAAGTGCTGCCGCTGAAAAAACTCAAAGAGTTTGCTCAGTAAGTACTGTACTGACCTGACAGTTGCCCCAAGACAGACTCAGTGCCCGCGGCGCCATCGGGTGTCGCGGGCATTTTCATCGATACCCGACCACTGCCTGATTACTGGAAGTTCCATGCGCACCAGCCAATACCTGATTGCAACCCTCAGAGAAACCCCTGCCGACGCCGAAGTCATCAGCCACCAGTTGATGCTGCGCGCCGGCATGATACGCAAGCTGGCCAGCGGCATGTATACATGGCTGCCGATGGGATTGCGGGTATTGCAGAAAGTCACTCGCATTGTGCGCGAGGAAATGGACCGGTCTGGTGCCATGGAAGTATCCATGCCGGTCGTGCAGTCGGCCGAACTGTGGCAGGAGTCTGGCCGCTGGGACCAGATGGGACCTGAGCTGCTGCGTTTTGTTGACCGTCACAACCGCGATTTTTGCCTGGGACCGACCCATGAAGAAGTCATCACGGACCTGATTCGCAATGAGTTCAACAGCTACAAACAACTGCCAGCCAATTTCTACCAGATCCAGATGAAGTTCCGCGACGAGCGACGCCCGCGTTTTGGTGTCATGCGAGCCCGCGAGTTTCTGATGAAGGATGCATATTCCTTCCATATCGATGAGGCATCTCTGGCAGAGACTTACGAAGTGATGTACCAGACTTACAGCAGTATTTTCACTCGGCTGGGCCTGGACTTTCGTGCCGTACTGGCAGACACAGGCAACATCGGCGGCAGCACCTCACACGAGTTCCACGTACTGGCAGATTCCGGTGAAGATGACATTGTATTCAGCTCCAGCGGAGAATATGCGGCCAATATCGAGCTGGCAGACGGCACCATACCCGACCTGAGTTACGCCAGTGACTGGACACCAGCCGAGCAGTCCGAGCTTGTTGATACGGGCACGGCGCACACGATTGAAGACGTCGCAGCAATGCTGCAGGTAGATGCTCGCCAGCTTATCAAGACCCTGATCGTCAAGGCCGAAGTATCAGACAGCAACCCACAGGGGCTGATGGCCTTGGTACTGCGCGGCGACCAGTCACTCAATGACATCAAGGCTGAAAAAGTGGAAGGAATTCAGCTTCCGCTGACCTTTGCATCGGATGAAGAGGTAAAGCAGGCAGTGGGGTGTCAGCCCGGCTGCCTAGGCCCGATCAAACTGCCCTTCCCGGTAATTGCTGACCGCAGTGCGGCGGCCCTGCGCAATTTCATCTGTGGCGCCAACCAGAATGGCAAACACCTGCGTGATGCCAACTGGCAGACAGACTGCACGTACACTGCGGTGGCCGACATCCGCAAGGTTAAGGAAGGCGATATCAGCCCTGATGGCAATGGCACACTCTCCATCAAACGCGGCATCGAAGTCGGTCACATCTTTCAACTGGGTACCAAATACAGCCGGGCCATGAATGCAGCCGTGCTGGACGAGAATGGCAAGTCGGTACTGATGACCATGGGCTGTTATGGTATTGGTGTCAGCCGAATCGTCGCTTCCGCGATAGAGCAGAATCATGATGACAATGGCATCATCTGGCCAGACGCCATTGCGCCGTTCCAGATCGCCATTATTCCGCTCAACGCTCATAAATCGCAGCAGGTGGTCGACGTCAGTGAACAATTAATGAGCGAACTCGAAGCCGCCGGCTACGAGGTACTGCTCGATGATCGCGACAAAAAGACCAGCCCGGGCGTCAAGTTCGCCGACATGGAGCTGATGGGCATACCACATCGCCTGGTGGTTTCCGATCGTGGCCTGGAAGCCGGCCAGATAGAATACAAGTCTCGACGCGCCAGCGACCCGGAACTTGTGCCACGTGACTCAATTATAGAGTTCCTGAGCACCCGTATCGCACGCTGAGCTCGATCAGTCAGGCAACACAGACAGGAGAAGTCATGCAGGTTCGATCACTGGACGACCTGAAGCAGTATCTTGATGATGTGTTGTGGCAGGATGATCCGGCCGCCAACTCCTCGTGGCGTGGGCACGCCATGCGCGCCTTGCGTATCGGCTACGCTGTGGTTCGGGATATAGCCGAAGGTCACTTGTCCCTGCGCGCCATGAGTCTGGTTTACTACACGGTTATTGCCATGGTTCCGTTGCTGGCACTGACCTTCGCAGTGCTTAAGGGTCTGGGCGTGCACAACGCCATGGAGCCCATGCTGCTCGGCATTTTACAACCATTTCTCGGTGACTATGGCCAGCAGATAACCAGCAATGTTGTTAGCTTTGTCGACAACGTCCGTGTCGATGTGCTCAGCTTTGTCAGTCTTGGCGTTCTGTTGTACACAGTGCTCACCATGATGCAGCGCATCGAACTGGCCTTTAATGACATCTGGGCAGTTTCACAGGCACGCAGCCTTGCCAGTCGCGTCAGCGAATACCTGTTTGCGGTCATTGTCGCACCTTTGCTTATTCTGTTGTCGGTGGGCATTGCCTCCTACGTAAATACCAACCTGTTCATGCGCCTGCTCGACGGGCTGGCGTTTGGTGCCGTGATCCTGCAGGCGCTTGGCGCAGTCATGCCGCTGGTGTTCATGTCGCTGGCTTTCGCGCTGGCCTTCAGTTTTATTCCCAACACGCGAGTTCAGTTCAGCTCGGCTCTGACTGGCGGCATTGTGACCACGCTGGCCTGGAAAACCATGGGCTGGGTGTTCCAGAACTTCATCACCGAATACTCAGCCAATGCAATCATCTACGCGGCATTTTTTGCTGTCATTCTGTTGATGCTGTTTATTTATCTGGGCTGGTTGATGCTGCTGATTGGCTCCTCGGTCGCCTTTTATCACCAGCATCCGTCCAAAGCACGTACTGGTCGCAAACCCCTGCACCTTAGCCTGCAGGCGCAGGAAGAGCTGAACCTGACCATTGCCTATCTGATCATAAAACGCTTTCAACAGAATGAACCGCCGTGGACGCTTGATGAACTGCTGTCCTACACACAGCTGGGCGCGCCGGTACTGGAGTCGAGCCTGGCAACTCTGTCAGCTATAGACTTCATTCGCTGCACCGATCAGAATCCCCCCCGGTATCTGCCTTCTCACAGCGTCGATTCGACACGAATCGCTGACCTGCGACTGCAGTTGCGCAGCTGGTCACGCGACCGCCTGAATACGCGCAGTGTTGTTGCCGAACAGATACAGATACGACGCTTTCTTGAGTCCGTGGAGCATGACGGGAATCGCCACTGTGGAGGTCAGACTTTTACCGAGCTGATGCAGGAACAACATCAACGTCCGCGGCTGTCACAACATTCACAGACAAGCCCAACAGAAACCGAATCAGAAGAGAAACCATGAGCCAGTATTTTATTTATCACAACCCGCGATGTTCAAAATCGCGCCAGACTCTGGCACTGCTTCAGGAAAATCAGATAGTACCGGAACAGATCCTGTATCTGGAAAATCCTCCCACTGTCGACACGCTCTCAGATCTGTGTAAAGCGCTCGGTATCGCGCCGCGCCAGCTGCTTCGAAAAGGTGAAACTGAATACCGCGAACTTTCGCTGGGCAATGAAGCTCTGGGTGATACTGATGTGCTGAATGCCATGCAGCAGCATCCACGCCTGATCGAACGCCCCATCGTGGTCCGACGTGACGGCAAAAAAATCCGCGCGGTGCTTGGACGACCGCCCGAGAATGTCATTGACCTGATCAAGTAACAGAGACTGCACTGACGATGAGCAATTCCACCCCCTATGTGCTGGTGCTGTATTACAGCCGCTCCGGTGCCACCGAAAAAATGGCTGCCCTGATCGCGCGCGGAGTCGAGCAGGCGGGAGATGTTGAGGCACGCCTGCGCACCGTGCCATCAGTCTCTCCGGATCACAAAGCGTCGCAGCCGGCTGTGCCGCCCCAGGGTGCGGTATACTGCACAGAAGATGATCTGCGCCACTGCGCTGGTCTGGCGCTGGGCAGCCCGACCCGGTTCGGCAATATGGCAGCAGCCATGAAGTATTTTCTCGATGGCACTGGCGCACTTTGGGCCACGGGTGCGCTGATCAATAAACCGGCAGCGCTGTTCACGTCCACGTCCAGCCTGCACGGCGGACAGGAAAGTACTCTGCTGAGCATGATGCTGCCGTTGTTGCATCACGGCATGGTGATCTGCGGGCTGCCTTACAGTGAGCCGGCTTTGATGCGCACCAGCAGTGGCGGCACACCCTACGGCGCAAGCCACCTGGCCGGACCAGACAGCGATCTGCCGCTTAGCGATGACGAAACCAGACTGTGTCTGGCGCTGGGCAAGCGACTGGGCGAACTGGCACTTCGCCTGTCAGAATAATTCTGGAGAGAACAACTATGACTGACACCTGGCAACCTGTGCCGGCAATCGTCAAGCGAACCCGCATGGCAGCCATGGCCAGTTATTTTGGCCTGATCGGGCTTTTTACCGGCGATGCGCTGGTCAGCCTGTTGCAGGGCGCGCCCTGGTATGTCGCCCTGATTCTGTGGCTGGTGCGTGTCGCGCCGCTGTTTATTTTTCTGCCGGGACTGCGCCGCAACCATTTGCGCACTTACGCCTGGCTGAGCTTTGCGATCATGCTTTATTTCATGCATGCGGTGAATGTCGCGTTTATTCCCGGGGACCGACTGTATGGCCTGCTGTACTGTCTATTGTGTGTGTCGATTTTCTGCACGCTCGTGCTGTACATCCGCGCTGCCCGCAAACACCTGGGCATGACACTGCAGTAACCGGCTGCAGCGGCCTTACCAGCCCATCAGGGATTTCAATAGCGGTATGGTCACCCGGCGGCCGGTTTCCAGCGAATGCCTGTCCAGCGCCTGCAGCACACCAAACAGCGCAGCCATGCTGCGTTGATTGCGCCTCACCAGAAATTCGGCAACATCATCACCCAGATTGAATCCACGCAATTTTGCACGCATCTGCAAAGCTGCCACTTTGTCGACGTCTTCCAGTACCGGCAGCTGAAATACGGCTGCTGACTGCAGACGCGACCGCAGATCCGGCAAGGAAACCTGCACGTGCTGCGGACTGTTGTCTGCTGCGACCAGCAGAGCACCGCCGTGATGTGCAAGGCGATTGTAAAGGTGAAACAGCGCTTCATCCCACTCCGGCTTCCCAACAACCTTTTGCAGATGATCCAGACACAGAATGTCCTGAAACTCCAGGCCATCGAGAATATCGGGATGCAGATCGCCAAGGCTCAAATCCAGGTAAAACGCCGATAGCGCATGCTGGTCAGGAACGGCTTCTTCACTGCTGGCTGCGTGACAGACTGCCTGCAGGAGATGACTGCAGCCCGCACCCTCACTGCCCCACAACCAGCAAAAATCTATGACTCGTGTGCTGCCGCAAGGCGCACGCCCGGACTGACGCCAACGCAGGATGTTTGCTTGCAGGTAGTCGCGTACGCGCGCCGCGGTGGACTCGGCGTCCGGTACAAAGAAGTTATCCAGTCTGGCATCGTCGTCCATACCGACGCGCAGTGAGAGTTGCCGTGGCGTTGCCGCCTGTGAACTTTGCGGGTCAGTCATGCGGTTTATCTGGTCCAACGAAAGCGCAAGGTTCCAGACACCTGATCGCCGGGATTGAAATTCACCGGCTGCAGGTCCCGACCCAGGCTGATGAACTCACTGAGCAGCTGTTGGCCGCCAACGACATGCAGCGAAAGATCGACACTATCCGGGCGCAGCACTCGTACCTGTACGTCCTGAACTACCGACAGCGAGCGCAGATACTGAACAAGTTGCGTGTGGCTGATGAGGTCGGTAATTTCATCCACCCGGATATTCACGTCACTCTCTCTGGCAAACGCACTTGGCAGCAGTCCAAAATGGCTGGCCAGCTGGGCAGTAACACGGTCCAGCGGCAGATCCATGTAGTCGCCCTCCTCCGTGGCCAGGTGGTCAAAAATGTCTTCGGTATCACGAAACAGAAATTTCCACAGCCCTACCAGCTGACCATCACCGACTTCAAGCACTCGGGCGGCCAGAACACTGTCAGCCCCGTAACGATCCCCAAGTGCCTGCAGTGCCGAACTGTCCAGTGACCAGGCCTGGGCTGGAGAGATCAGCTGGCGGTCGGTCAGGTCCAGAATCGGATAAAGCACCGGGACCGCGCGTTGCTCGGCAAACATGCGCGACTGGTCAAGCAACGGATGCTCGGTGCTCGACCCAAGCATCCGGCGCCTGCCGTCCGGGCCCTGCACAGTAATCAGAACCAGAATCGATGGCCGATTATTGTCCCAAACCGGAATATTCTCTCGATTGAGCAGACCATTGAGCATCGACTGGTCGATGTCCACCTGAATGAATGCAGCGCCGGCTGCTGCGCGATAACTGACTTCGGAAATGTAATCGCCTGCGCGCGCAATGGCGGATTGAATGGCTGGCTGCTGCAGCCAGCGGCGCTCACCAGTGACTTTGACAATAACGTCGGTCAATGCCTCACGATAGGCCCGCTGCCGCTCGGCCTCACTTTGGTTTTCAACCTCTATCTGGCGCTGGTAAAGACCACTGACTGGCAGGCTCCAGACCTGTGTGCTCAACAAGACCAGCAACAGCACGCCTGCCCATGTCACGACGTAGCGGGACGGGCGCTGAAGATTACGCTTTTTAGATAATGGACCGAGGGCATTTTTCATGGCGCAATCATAACCGATCGCCCCGGCGTTTGACATAATCGACTGACGAAGTGTTTACCAGCTGTTAAAATGCGCAGTTATCCGGCCGGCAACCGATGATTGCCGGCATTTTCGGTCACTATCTCTACTCTAGAGCAAGGACATTGCGACGCTTATCATGAACACAAAGACCCCCAGCTCCGACTCCCAACACACTGGCCTCAGCTACAAGGACGCCGGTGTCGACATTGATGCCGGCGATGCTCTGGTTGAGAAAATCAAATCCGTCACCCAGTCTACCCGACGTCCGGAGGTGCTTTCCGGTCTGGGCGGTTTTGGCGCGTTATGCGAGCTGCCCGAGGGTTATCGCAAGCCAGTGCTGGTATCTGCCACTGACGGTGTTGGCACCAAACTCAAGCTCGCGATCGACATGGGCAAACACGATACGATCGGCATTGACCTGGTGGCCATGTGCGTCAATGACCTGATTGTCTGTGGTGCCGAGCCTCTGTTTTTCCTTGATTACTATGCGACGGGCGGCCTGAATGTGGAAATCGCGGCGCAGGTCGTGGCAGGCATTGGCGAGGGCTGCCGCCAGTCCAATTGCTCACTGATCGGTGGGGAAACAGCAGAAATGCCCGGCATGTATCAGAAAGGCGATTATGACCTGGCCGGTTTTGCCGTCGGCGTTGTAGAAAAAGATGAAATCATCACCAATGAGCAGGTAGCCGTCGGTGACTGTCTGATCGGTATCGCTTCATCAGGCCCACATTCCAATGGCTATTCATTGATTCGCAAAGTTCTGGAAGTCAGCGGCGCTAAACTGGATGACCCGTTTGCCGAGAGCACCCTGGGCGAAGTTCTGCTGACACCCACGGAGATCTACGTTAAAGCCATGCAGGCACTGCAGCAGAAAGTGTCCGTGCACGGCATGGCACATATCACTGGCGGCGGCATTCTCGAAAATCTGCCACGCGTCATGCCTGACTACACCGAAGCGCATATCGACACTGATAGCTGGCAGCGCCCGGCCATCTTTGACTGGCTGCAGAAAGAAGGCAATATCGCATCACGCGAAATGTTGCGTACCTTCAACTGCGGTATTGGCATGATTGTCTGCGTGCCGGCGAAGCAGGCGGATACTGCTGTCGAACTGCTAAACTCAATGACGCGCGGTGCAACCGTCATCGGCAAAATCACAAAAGCCGAGGCTGAGAAACCAGCAGTTATTGCCAGCGGCCAGTATGCATGAGCCAGCAGCACAATTCAGAACAGGTCTGTCATGTTGTTGTCCTGATATCAGGCAATGGCAGCAATCTGCAAGCCTTGATTGATCAGCAACTAAAACACGGTTACCGGATTGCTGGCGTCATCAGCAACCGGGCTGATGCCTATGGCCTGCAGCGCGCCAAAGACGCCGGCCTGACGTCGCAGGTAATTGATCACAAACAGTTCGACAGCCGCGAAGCCTTTGATCAGGAGATGATCAGGGTCATCGACGCGATGGACATTGATCTTGTTGTTCTTGCCGGTTTCATGAGAATTCTCAGTTCAGCCTTTGTTCAGCATTATCAAGGCAGACTATTGAATATCCACCCGTCGCTGCTGCCAGCCTATAAAGGCACGCAGACGCATAAGCGTGTATTGGAGGCAGGCGACCGGGAGCATGGCGTCAGTGTCCATTTTGTAACCGAAGAGCTGGATGGCGGACCTGTCGTGCGACAGGCAGTCATCACGGTCGACTCTCAGGATACTGTCGAGACGCTGCAGCAGCGGATCGCCGAGCAGGAGCATCGCATTTATCCTGAGGTCGTCGGCTGGTATGCAAGTGGACGCCTGACAATGACAGATTCCTGCGCCACACTGGATGGCAACAGACTGCCGCCACAGGGAGTTCGTCAGTAATTCGACCCAACTAGTCTGAGGGAGCTAGATCTATGCGATTCGACGGCCGGGAACATCAACTGTCTCAAGCCCCGGGGGCTGTGCAGCTCAGGGCTGGCGGTGCCACATGGTGCTTGCGTGTATCGACCATCCTTTCAGGTCTGTTGCTGACATCTTCGCTGGCCCTTGCACAGGCACCGCTGCCAGCTCCGACCCCCTACACCGCCGAATACCGAGCCCGCTCGATGGGTCTCAGCACCGATGCGTACCGGGAGCTTCGGCAGCTCGAGAATGGCAATTACAACCTGCGCCACGGACTGGATCTGTCTGTGCTGGGTGCAACACTGATCAGCGTTGAAGAAAGCACATTGTTCGAATGGTCAGATCGGGGCGCCGTGCCGTTGGCTTACGGCTATCAGCAGGGCGGTATCCGCGACCGCGACGAAAGCATCAGCTTCGATTGGGCGGCAGGCTCTGCCGAACTGCGCCGCGATGAAAATCGCCAGCAACTGAGTCTGCCTGCAGGCATTCAGGATAATCTGAGCGTGACCGCACAAATGAGCGCCGAACTGCAGCGTCTGGCTGAAAGCGATGGCATCGAATCCGCACTGGGCACATCACTGCATTTCACCATGATCGACAGCCGTGAAATCGACCAGCATGAATATGCCCTGTTGTCTCTGGAGACTATGACAACACCAGTGGGAGAACTGCAGACACTGAAACTGGAGCGGGTGCGTGAACCAGACAGTGATCGAAGCACTGTCCTGTGGCTTGCTCTTGATTATGAGTTTGCCCTGGCCAGACTGGAACAGGTTGAAGATGGGACACGCACGGAGCTGGCCCTGACATCGATTACGATGGACCCCTGAGCCCTTGTGGCTGTCCGAGAGGGCGGCCTCAGTCAGTCAGAAAAACTTATCGGCTGTCAGCGTTGCAGATCATACTTGCGCATTTTCTCGACCAGGGTCGTGCGCCGGATATTCAGTCGGTCTGCGGCACGCGCAACCACCCCGCCACTATCATCAAGTGCCTGCTCGATCAGACTGCGCTCGAGATTGTTCAGGTACTCTTTCAGGTCCATGCCGTTAAGCGGCAACAGATGCGTATCGGCGCCGTTGATGCCGGGGATCGCCGCAATTTCTTCTGACACCGCCTCTGCAACTGAGATTTTTTGCTCGTCGGACAGCGCGGTTTCCTCAGCCAGCACCTCGTCCATCAGTTGACTGTCACGGAACTGGTGAGGCAGATCATGAACGCCAACTACACCATGCGGGTGCAATATCGCCATGCGCTCTACCAGGTTGGCAAGTTCACGCACATTGCCTGGCCAGGCATAGGAAGACAGCACTTTAATGGCAGCCGAATTGAAACGGACCGAGCCTCGCTTGCTGTTCTCCAGGCGCGAGATAAGTTCATTTAACAGATATGGGATGTCGGCGGAACGTTCACGCAGTGAGGGCATTTCGATCGGGAATACATTCAGACGATAGAACAGGTCCTGGCGGAATGTCCCCTCACTGATCATCGTCTCCAGATTACGATGGGTGGCCGCCAGAATGCGTACGTCAGTCTGCATGGTCTTGGTGCCACCGACACGCTCGAAACACTGTTCCTGAATAACGCGCAGCAGTTTGACCTGCATCGGCAGGGGCATATCACCAATTTCGTCCAGGAACAGCGTGCCGCCCTGAGCCAGTTCAAAACGGCCGACCCGTGTCGAGATTGCTCCGGTAAATGCCCCCTTTTCGTGACCAAACAGTTCACTTTCCAGAAGATCAGGCGGGATGGCACCACAATTGATCGGCACAAAAGGCTTGCTGGAGCGCCGGGAATTGGCATGCAGGTTCCTGGCAACAACCTCTTTACCCGTACCTGATTCGCCGGTAATCAGGACAGTCACTTCGGTGTTCGCCACCTGCGACATGATCTGGCGGATTCGCTGCACAGCCGGACTACTTCCTACCAGGCTGCGAAACATGTTGTAGTCGCGAACGTTGCCTATCTCACGCAGGCGATTATAGTGGTCGCCATAAACCTGTGCTTTATGGAGGGCATCCAGCATGGGCTGGTAGCTAAGGGGCATGGGTATGGTGGCGACGACCCGGTTTGACACCGATTCGGTCAGGTCAGGCATGGTCTGGTCACCGAGCAGCACAATTGGCAAGCCTTCATGCCAATCAATCAACTCCTGAAGCAGTACCTCCATCAAGCTCGGCTTGTAATGCCCGACCAGCACCAGCTTCAGCGCTTCGGGTCTGACCTGCAACTCTTCTACCTGTTGGGTCCAGCCAGCCCGCTGCACGTGAACGGGCTGCTCGCCCAGAAACTCCAGTACGATGCCCAGATCGTGGCCGAGTTTCTTGCTATCTTCTATTAACAATATTTGAGTCATGCATGCACCGGCCCGGTTGCCACAACCAAGAGCAAAAAGATCAGTACTCTTTGTACTTTGGCAAGGGCCTTGTAGATCATCTCATGTGTGAATTGCTCTCCCAGAGCAATTAGACACTGAGCGATTACTCGACGTCAAACATCATAAGGGGTCGATTGGGGGATCAATAAGCAGTTTTGCGAACTGGATCAATCTCTTCCCATGTTGTTTTGACATTTCGCATCAGGTCACTGACTTCGTCGATGATGGAAATATCGTTCTTGATGTTGGCTTCTAGCAGACGGCGCTGCATGTAGTCATAGAGACGGTCCATGTTTTCTGCGAACTCCGGTGCCTGGTTGCGATCCAGACTGCCCTGCAAGCCGCCGATGATATTGATTGCTTTGCCCAGCTGGCCTCCCTTCAGGGCGGCATCATGCCGTTCAATCGCGCCACGGGCCTTGCCAAGTCGTTCCAGTGCACCGTTCATCAACATCAGAATCAGCTGATGTGGGCTGGCCCCTTCTACGGAGCCAACATTGTTGACGCGCTGGTATTGGGCGATTGCGCTATTGGGTGAATACATTATTCCATCCTCGTCGGGTCAGATCAGGTTATTTTTTGCGATTTGGGGTCACCAACGCTTCCAGCATTGGCAACTGCGACTCCAGAAAACTGGCGGTGCTGTTGAAATTCGAGATAATGATGTCGTTAGCCAGAAACGAGGATTGCAGGCGGCGCTCGGTAAGCGCCAGTCGCTCCGCAAGATCAACGCGTTTTTCGGCGATGCGCTCAAGCTCGGCATTCAACGAATCACTTCGACCTGTCAGCACCCCATCACTACCCAGCATGGAATCAATCAGTGCTGTCAGTCGACTAGCGACGCCTCTGAAGTAGTCAACCGTGCCGCGATCGCCGACATCACCATCGGTTATGCGGATACGCAGCCCGGAGGCAGGATCGGCGTCTCCGCTGGCGGCAGCGCCGCTCTGGCCCGCTGCTCCGGCTCCGCTTGCAAATCCAAACACCGCCGCTGCGTTGCCCTCCAGCGTGGAAATGGTCACTGAAGAGTTCGTGCCCCGAGTTCCCGATGTCATTCTAAAGCCGCCCGTGTCGTTATCGTACGTCACTGACACTGACTTGCCCGCAGCTATCAGCGCGGGATCATTGTTGATCGCTGTCTGCAGCGTGTTGGCAACCGACGTGCTGCTGGTATTGGCGAGTACCCCCAGCGTGATCTCACCGGACAGCACACCATCCACTCGCAACCGGAACTTGTCGGCAGACGTGCTGGTAGAGAGGTCTCCATGCGCGGTATTGAGATAATAGCCGGCTGTCTCAGGCGTTTTGCTGGTTGAGGCAACCAGCACCTGTCCAGAACCCCGCGCTTCGACACCGTTGATCAAACCCGCGACATCTGTGCCACGGATAGAGGTAACCGGTTCCCCGCGGCCTTCGAATAAACCCAGACGTGTCGCGCTGGCAAGATTGATATCACTAAAGCTGATTTCATCACCAGCGCTTGCCGTCGAGAACACCAGTCGAGCAGTGTCGTCATCACTGTTGTATACATAGTTGACATTGACCGTAATGCCATCTCCGGCCAGCGCGGCATCAATCTGGGATTTTAGCGCGGCAGTCAATTCATCCGGGGTGTTGTAGGTGACTGGCGTACCAGCGTCACCAGGCAAGGTCAGCACACCGGTAGTGGCTCCATTGATCGTGACACTGTATTGGGTCTCGCTGTCCACCAACAGTGGCGTATTGAACATAGAGCTGCTCTGTCCATCGCTGGTGGTCAGCGAGCTCAACTCCAGCCCCTGGTAGGGACCCTGCCCCTCTTTGACAAGGCCCAGCGTTGCAGCTGTAGCCGAGTCAACCTCAATAATGCGGATGACCGACTCACTGCCAAAACGGTTGGAGGTCATTTCAAAGCGAGATTCATCGCTATTGTAAGTGACGGTGACCGAATTCGCAGAGTCAATCAGGTCGCTGCTGCTGTTTATCTGGCGTTGCAGTTCCTCAGCCAGAAGTTCTGCCGTGGCGTAAGTGCCCTCGGCCAGATCGATGCTGACTTCACGGTTGTTTACAAAAATATTGAAGCTGTTATTGGCATCAGTAATGTCGATATTGCCTGCCGCCAGAGCTGATACGCCTATGCCCTGATAGCGTCCGGCCTCTGCCATGCGCGTAATTTCCAGGCTGTAACTTCCCGGCTGGGTTGCACTGCTGGCCGAGACGTAGGAGACGTTTTCGTCGCTGGGGATGCCCGTTGTGGCAAACAGAGCGGTGATTGCCTTGGGGTCTGCCTGGAACGCGTCCTGGAAGGTGGAGCGGTCAAACTCCATCATGTACTCGTTGAACTGATTCGTGGTCACACCGACTTCGGCCAGAGAGCCATAGGTGGAACCCAGCGTAAACGAACGCAGTGTAGAGTTGACCTGGCTCATGATGGTGCGGATTCCACGATCACCCGTCAATACGCTGCCCTGGCCATTTTCACCGGCATCCGGATTAAAAGCGGTCAGCACATCCGTCATGGTTTTTAGTGCATTGTAGCTGTCGACAACGCCCTGCACCTTGTCCATCAACTCTGTCGGGTCTTTGCTGATCGACAGGGTGGCCGGGCCAGTAGAGACGCCCTTCAGGTTTAACGTTACACCAGGAATGACACCACCCACGAGGTTGCTGTTGCGGGTGATCGCCAGACCGTTTACCGTAAACTCGGCGTCCTGGGCCAGCTGTGTCTGCTGCATATCCTGGCTGCCCAGGTTGTAATTGAAGGCATCCAGAGAAGCGGAACCCGAGGCGGTGATTTCAAGGCTGTTGTTGGCGCCGCCGTCGCTCGATGTAAACAGCAAACGAAAACCTGTGCCATCATCAACTATGGTCGCCTGAACACCGATTTTGGCTTTGTTTACCGCGTCACGGATGCCTGCCAGTGTATTGTTGCTGCTGTCGATGGTGATCGAGCGGGACTGCTTGGCCGGATTGACTGTGAAGCTCTGGTAGGCGCTTGCCCCATCGAACTCTGTTGTGCCAAAACGGAATGTCAGGCTACCTACCCCGATAGCCTCCGTGGTGGATGCGTAACTCTGGGTTGCCAGTGTGTGCTGCTGGGCGAGCTTCTGTACATTGATGTTGTAGTTACCATCCGCCGCGACACTGCTGGCGGTTGCAGTGAGCACCGATTCGTTGCTGCTGACGGCCTGGCTGGCGTTGAAGGCAGACACGCTGTTGAGCTGTTTGATAGAGGTATTGAAGGTGGCCAGCATGCTGCTGACCTCGCCAAATGCCGACAGCCTGGCTTCGGCAATGTCCTGGTCGCGATCCAGTCGTGCAGTGGCAGGCGCGCGCTCTGCCTCGACCAGCTGATCCAGCAGATCGCTGGTGAGTAGTCCAGAACCGATACCCAGAGACTGAATTGTTGCCATATGTACAAAGCCGTTTTAATTGCGGTGCGTTTGTTGATCCTGAGTCGTGCAAAGCAAATTTCACGCCAGCTGCCTCAGGCCCGCCAACACAGGCGAATTACTTCTTATGTCGACCTGCTGCGGAGAATCTTGACCTTGGTAGCGGCAAAACCTTGCCGCCAACTGACAGGTCAATGTGCTGGTCAGGCAGGACAGTCAGGGATTGTGACTGAATCCACATAGGGCTAGAATCTCAGCCTCGACCTAGGAGAAGAAGCTATGTTCAATAGACCCTACACCCTCGCCTGCACTGCGGTATTGTGTGCTGCACTGCTGCCCTTCGGCGCCCTGGCGCAGGAAGATGATTATGTGGTACCGCGCACCTGGGATGGCGCACCTGATTTGCAGGGTGTCTGGCGAAACGCCACTGTCACACCGCTGACCCGTCCCCGCGAGCTGGGCGAACGACGTGCCTACACCCGCGAGGAAGCCTTCCAGCTGGAGCGCGCTGCGCAGCAGGAAGTTGAAGAAGATAACGAACCCCTGGATCCCAATCGCCCGCCGCCTCCGGCTGAGGACCTGCCACCTGTCGGTAACTACGACCTGTTCTGGACGGATCGGGGCATGTTCATGCCGACCATCGACGGCGAATACCGCACCTCCATCATCATTGATCCACCCGATGGTCAATTGCCCGGATACACTGAAGAATTCATGGCGCAGCGCGCCCGCGAACGGGCTACCGGGCCGGATCCCTTTGATGGTCCCGAAGGACGCGGTGTCGGCGAGCGCTGCCTGCTGGCATTTGGCTCCAACTCCGGGCCACCCATGCTGCCGGTGATGTACAACAGCCACTACCAGATCGTTCAGTCTCCAGGTTATGTAGTGATCGTTGTAGAAATGGTCCACGATGCGCGTATCATCCCCATCCAGGATGACCATGATCCGCATGCTGAAGTAATGGACAAGTGGATGGGCGACTCCATCGGTCGCTGGGAGGGTGACACGCTGGTAGTAGAGACCCAGCATTTTAACCCTTGGCAGAGCTTCCGTGGTGCCTCAGAGAATCTGAAGGTGACGGAACGCTTCCGACGGGTTGCCGATGGCAAGATCATCTACTCTTTCACTGTGGATGATCCGACCGTGTTCGAGTCCAGCTTCACCGGTGAACTGGCGCTGACTGCGTATGATGACCCGCTGTACGAGTACGCCTGCCACGAAGGCAATTATGCCCTGGCCGGTACACTGGCAGGCGCGCGCCTGGCAGAACAGGAAGAACGCGAGGCTGCGCAGGAGGACTGAGGTCCCCTGCCGCCGCCCCGGCGCACTAATCAGTATCCCGACCGGGATCAAATGAAAATCAAACCTGGGTTTTAAACAGCGAGATGGACTCTTCGGAGTCCAGCTTGCGCGCCAGCTCCAGGGCTTCCTGCGAATCAAACTGACGCAGCACCTGGCGTGACTCACGATCAACCACAGTCACCGAGGGCTCCAGACTTTCTGCATCGATATCAAATATCAAATCGCGCTTTACCGTCTGCACGTACTCATTAAGGCGCGTGACAGCGCGTTCCAATGCCTCATCGTCGGCAAGTGGTTCATCAGCTGTAGATGGGTCTGTCGACCTTGCTGGACGGCTCTGGGAGCGATTTTCGCTGTCTCTTGAAGTATTGTGTTGCTGGCCGGACGGATTCTCCTGTTGACGTTTGTGCTGACCAGAAGATTCTTCGTCGTATTTGTCCTGCAACGGGTTGTGGGAAGGGTTGGCATCAAGGTCGTTGTCCACCGTTTCCACGGACTTGACCTTATCCCTGGCCACCAAAGCGGGCTGGAATCGGGTAATACTGATCTCACTCACAGCACATCTCCCAAACTCGCTCCACGTCCTTTACGTTACCCGGGCACAAAAAAGTCCGCCCGGCTTCTACCGTATTATCGGTAGTCACCGGGCGGACTTTAGGGTCTCAGCTTACTTTTTGAGAATTAACCCAGAAGCTGCAGAACCTGCTGGCTGGAAGCGTTAGCCTGGGCCAGCATGGATACACCAGCCTGCTGCAGAGCCTGGTTACGGGCCAGGTTAGCTGCTTCAGCCGCGAAGTCCGCGTCCTGGATACGAGAGTTGGCAGCTGAGAACTTCTCGGAAGTTGCTGACAGGTTCTCGATAGTGGCTGCGAAGCGGTTCTGTACCGCACCCAGCTCGGAACGTGCCTGGGTGATTGAACCCAGCGCGTTGTCAATGGCCGCCAGCGCGTCAGTTGAACCCTGCTGTGTAGACAGGTCAACTTCATTGAGGAACTGACCCGCTTCGGCACCACCGAAGGAACCAGCTTCAAAGCCGAGAGATTCCAGTGCCGCATTACCGTTGGTACCGCCAGCGACAGTGAACTCACCAGCTGATTTCAAAGTTACGGTACTGTAAGTTGTATAACCATCGGTTGTAGCCGCGGTCAGGTCGCTTACGCCCTCTGCGTTGGCAGTGTCGATACCGAATACGTCGATACCTACGCCAGTGTCGTTATCGTAAGCCATGACGATGTTGCGACCATCAGCAGCTGTCAGAGTCAGACCAGAACCGTTATCTTCTGCCACGACCCCGGTAGATCCAGCAACCGCATTGATTGCACTGATGGCATTGGCGCGGTTGGCTTCGGCAGTACCGCCGTCTGTCAGCGTAATCGCCACGCCATTCAGCTCCATGGAGGCATTGCCTGCGCTGTAAGATGCGCTGGTGCCTTTGATGACGTTTGCGTTGGCTTCAGCAGTGACACCAGTCTCGGCAGAAGACCTGTTGATCGCAGCAGCAATTGCAATAGCCGACCCTTCTTTCGCGCTGGAGCTAGCAGCAGCAACCGAAGACGTGTCATCGGTGGCAACAGCAGCGCCGATACCGACACCGTTGATGACCAGGTCACCAGCTTCCAGTGTGGTGGCAGCACTGGTAGCACCTGTCTGAAGACGTGTCTCTGTGCTTGTTGCAGCCACAGATGCATCGTAAGTGCCTGTCTTCAGGCCTGCATTTGCTGCTGCGTTGTTTCCACCGATGGTGATTTCATCCACGCCAGCATTTGCTACCAGAGTGTATCCACCTTCGTAGGTAGCAGCCGACGCCAGGCCGGTAGCTGCTGCAGTCACGGTAGTGAGCGTCAATGCAATGTTACGACCATCGTCGGCGACCAGTTGAACACCTTCGGCATCTTCGCCAGTATCAACAGCGCGCACACCAGTCAGACCGGACTGAGCGTTGATGGCTTCAACGACGGAAGCACGCGTCGCAGTTGTGTCTGTTGTTGTGGTAATGCTGATGGAGGTGCCGTTAATTGAGATACTGCCGGACGCGTTAGCGCCAGTCATGGAAGTACCAGCGACCAGGTTTTCATCGACCACCGCAGTAACACCAGACTGTGCAGACACTGCGTTAATTGCAGCAGCTTTAGAGATGGCACTGGCAGAGTTGCCGGACGTTGACAGAGAGTCGTCAGACGCTTTGCTGGCCCCAACAGCCACACCATTGATAGTAAGGTCACCAACAGCTAATGCATTGTCAGTTGCTGTCGCGGTCACACCATTCTTGTCCGATACACCCAAGGTGTCTGTAGTCAGCTTGCCGATGGAAACATTGATTGTTTCACCAGCATTGGCACCAACCTGGAAGTTGGAGTTGTAAGAGCCGTCCAGCAGCTTTACACCGTTGAAGTTTGCAGTGTCAGCAACACGGCCTACTTCAGCGATCAGTGCCTGGGCTTCTTCGTTCAGCAGCTGACGGTCAGCGTCAGAGTAGGAACCGTTAGCGGACTGTACTGCCAGTTCACGCAGACGCTGCAGTGAGTCGGTCATGGAGCCCATGCTGGCTTCTGCAGTTTCCGCCAGAGAGATACCGTCGTTTGCGTTACGTACTGCAACGTTCAGACCGTTGATCTGTGAGGTGAAACGCGTAGAGATCGCCAGACCGGCGGCGTCGTCTTTTGCGCTGTTGATACGCAGACCTGAAGAAAGACGCTCGAGAGCCTGGTTGGTACCAGCCTGTGAGCTATTCAGGTTTCGCTGCGCGTTAAGTGAAGCAATGTTGGTATTGATGACTTGAGCCATGCTTGTTTACTCCTGAGTTTACACATTAAAACCGGACCGCATATCACCGCGTTCAAACCGCTCACTGCTATGCGTTACCCGGTTTAACGACACGGAAAAACAAAGCTTTAGGCACTATTCAACAAATTTTTCGGGTTCGACAGAAATTTTTTTTCTTTAGAATTTTTTTCTGTTATTGTGAATGGTGTTAACAAAACCTTGTGCCCACCTCTACGCCAGAGCCCAATAATCGCAGTCAGCGCCCACTACTCAACATGACCAGCCAGCACGAAATAGACCTTAAGAAACAAAAGCTTGCATGGCACGACATACTCGACATATCGAGCCGACTGCTGTCTCTCGCGGAGCAGAATAACTGGCAACAACTTGATACATTACACACGTTGCGCGACAAAAAACTGGAGCGATTTTTTAGCCAGACGATTGCCGTCGAACTGGTAGAAATTATCCAGCAAGACATCAAAAAAATTCAGGAACAGGATCGCCACATCGTGCAATTGCTGGAATCGAAGCGAGATGCACTGGGTGACGAAGCGCGTAATCTGAACCAGATGAAACGGCGCCTTAACGAGTATCTATCGGCGGATAACAGAAAACTTTAGCACCCGGCTGATTCAGGAGTTGAACAGCCGGGCGTCTGGGATAATATTAGGAGTCGTGAAGGCGAATCTCGCGGCCTTAGAGCATATTGAACAACGACAGCCGTGTAATTTTAGTAAATGTGGCCTGGGCCGCCTCCAGCACAAAGGTCTGCTGTGTCAACTGACTGATAGCCTCCGCGTAATCAAGGTCTGACAGCTCGGACAAGGTAGTCCGTACCACTAATTCAAAGTCTGCATTGCTCGACTTTGCTGCCTCTACCTGATTGAGGCGAGAACCAACGGCAGCCCGCGTATTCAAGAGCTTTTCCTGCGCGTTACCCAGATTGGCGATTGTGTTCTCAATGGAGCTCGCCAGTATGACGCGATCACTCGAACTATCGCTCAATCTACCCAAGTCCTCAACAAACTCTTCAAGCCCTTCTAACAAACCTTTGCGGGCGGTTGACTCAAGCAGAAATGTATCACCAACCGAGGGGCGGCCTTCGACTATCACCTGAGCGCCCTTAATATTGATGGCCTGCCCAGGTTGAAACCGCACATTCTGACTCAAGACTCGGCCATCAGAAATCTGTTTGACAGTGTAATTCATGCCAGGTGGCACCACTTCACTATTGGGTCGAAACTCAATGGTGACACTTTCCGGATAAAAGCTGTTGAACTGCTCCTGATCAACAATCAATGGCTTGCTGATGGAGGCAGGTGGTTGCGCCTGGTTGCCTTCTCCAGCGCGGGAAACTGCAGAAGGAGTTGCCCCCGGCACATCCATAAATACTTGATAGCCGGAGTCATTGGCGGCTATCGAAGTGACCGGACCCGCCTGAATAAATCTTTGCCCCTGATCACCCTTATAGTCAAAGCGACCGTCAGGTCCTTTTACAAACGGCTGTGTCTTGCCCTGATAGCCGGCAAACAGAAACTCACCGTTGGAATCTCTCGCATTCATTTCCTGCGCCATGGCGTCGATCACTGACTGAAGCTCAGTGGCGATATATCCACGCTCATTCGCACTGATAGCGCCATTTCCAGCTGAAGCCACCAGTTCCTGCGCTCGCTGAATCAAGTTACTGACACCCCCCAGTGCGACTTCCTCTCGCTCCAGTCGGCTTTTTAACGTTGAAAGGCTGTTGTTGTACTTCTCCAGACCCGCCAGCTCCTGATTTAACTGCAGAATCCTGGTTGAAGCAATCGGGTCATCAGCTGGTGTCAGCACGCGTTTTTGCGTGGCTATTTGCTCCTGTGTTTTGCTCACCGCCTTCTGCACGTCCAGCATCGGGTTTAGCGCCCGCGTAAACAACTGACCGGTTGATAATCGATAGCTCATGATTACATTCCCAACAATGTATCAAAAAGGTCACGGGCCAGAGTAATCAAACGTGCTGACGCGTTGTAATGTTGTTCCAGCTGAATCAATCGGGCGGCCTCCTCCTCAAGGTTAACGCCAGAAACTGATAGAGAAGCATCCATGGACTGGCGCAGCATGGATTCACTGGCGTCCACATTAACGCGTGCCTGGCTGGTCAGAATACCGACACGCTCGGCGAGCTGACCGTATACATTCTGATAGTTCTGTGTCCCATTGCCCAGTATGGTTTTATCCTGCAGTGACAGCATCTGAGAGCCGTTTCGATTATCGGCTGTACCGTCACTGTTGTAGGCGATCATGAACCGGTCGCCGGCCCGAGGCTGCCCTCCGGGACCGTTACCGCTGGTCATAACCAGTTGAATGCCTGAGTAGTTGGATTTGGCTTCCGGTGCCAGTCCAAACAATCCATTGGCCTGGCTTGAGGTCAGCTCGGTATTGGCATCCAGCCGAACTTCTATCGTACCGCCAATGGTGACATCAACAGGTGTGCCGGCAGGCGCGACCAACGCGGCACTCTCTCCCATTCGCAGCGAGCCGGTGCCATCAACATTAAAATCAAAGTCCTCGCCGCTGGTGCCATAGACGCGTAATGAAGTGCCATCGCTTTTTGCATAAATGCCCTGCGCCTGCAAAGCTGGATCATTGTTGATTCGGTCTCGCAGAAAATCTGGCGTCAACGGATCAGGAACAGCTACCGGCTGTGCTGCACCTGGCGCGGTCCAGTTGACATCTGTCAGCTCGGCACCATTCAAGTTGATCCGCAGGGGGTTGCCCGGCGTGCCTGACTGAAAATCTGTCAATT
Organism: Pseudohongiella sp. O18; assembly: GCF_021729085.1. GTDB lineage: Bacteria > Pseudomonadota > Gammaproteobacteria > Pseudomonadales > Pseudohongiellaceae > Pseudohongiella. The sequence goes on from NZ_JAJSAR010000002.1 coordinate 1,275,350, forward strand.
CAATATAGGTGTGTGCCGAAGCCTCGACACCATTCAGACTTGACAGTCGTGCTGCGATGCTTGCGGCTGACTCGTTGACTGCCAGCGACAATTGTTGCTCTTTAATGAATCCAGTATCCGGATCTATTGTCTGAATCCGAAGTGTTTCACCTGGGTAGCCATTATTGGTGCTGCCAAGCTGTAGTTGTGCCGTCGCAGCGCCCTGTGAAACGACGGTAGTGCCATCGGGTGTCGACGGCAGCATCACATTGTTGGCGCCTGGCGTAAACGTCAGGTTGGTTAATGGCGGGTCAAGCGGCACCGGGTTCGCCGGGTCAGAGTAATCCAGCACATCATAGGTTGTTGCTGAAGTGAATCTGACCATCATCGGCGGGCTTAATGAGCCGCCTTTTGTGAATGACGGTGTGTCTATCGAATTTACCAGAGTAGCAACTACTTCTGCGCCGCCCCGGTTTGCAACTGAGGTACTGGTTTTCACGGGCGAGGCAAAGGCGAACTCCTCTGCTCGCGCAATCTGTACGTTAAAAGATTTAACAGCGTTGCTGACAGGTCGGATCAGGAAGCTGTCGCGCTGCTGGAAGGTTCCACCATCAACATTGATGCTGAACCCGTCATCCACTTTAAGAACCTGCGGAAACGTCGAACTGAGCATGCCTGACATCATCACCTTGTCATCAGACAGACGTTTCAGCACATACTGCCGACCGGAACCGGGAAAGCTCAGTTCATAATCGCTGCTGTTGAGTTTGCTGACGTCATCAATAGTGACACTGAGCTCACGATCCGCGGGTGGGCGATTTTCAGGTGAAGCCACGACGCGTCCGGCTGCAACAGTCGGATGATTGATATCGGTAAAAATGTTGCCACCGAGACTTCCCTCCAGATCCATACCAAGCTGGTTCTGCTCATTCAATTTTGCCGCCAGACCGGTAGCCAAAAGACCAACCGAGCCCAGCGCTGGTTGCAGTGCGTCCTCACGAAAACGCAGCAATCCACCGACACTGCCTCCGCTCAACAGATAGGTAATGTTCTGGGAGTCAACCTTATTTGATATAGCCAGGTCGAACTGCGTGGGGTCAGGTTCGCCGGGTACTGCCCGTAGCTGAAAACTGTTGGTACCAGCAACCAGTGGCTGCCCTTGACCTATGTAAATATCGAGACCGCCTCCCTGTCTGGCTGAGGTTGTCACGTTGACATAGGAGCCCAGCTCGCGCACCAGCAGATCCAGCTTATCCAACAAATCATTGGGCGCACCAGATTCAAAAGTGGCATCACCAATTGACTGGTTCAGGGCCGCGATCTGACGTCCAAGGGCGGTAATGTTTTCTGCCGCGCCCTGCAGCTGTTTGTTCACGGCAATCTTCTGCTCTTGAAGTCGCGCGTCAACTGACTTGAAGCCCGCTGACAGCTGTTGCGCCTGCGTCAGCAACAGCTCACGTCCCAGCATGGAACCGGGCTCATTGACTGACTCATTCAAGGCATCAAAGAACTGATTCACATAGCTGGACAGGTTGGTCTGTTCGGAGGCCAGCAGATTGTTTATCTGGGTTACATTGGTCAGATAGGTTTCCGAGTCGCTCAGGCTGCCAACATCACGCAGCACCTGATCCACCAGATACTTTTGCGAATTACGCACGATCTCATCGACAGCGACACCTGTACCAATAAAACCGGCGGCTGTTCGAATGGGCTGATTCGTCGACTGATTGACCGACTGGCGGCTGTAGCCTTCCGTGTTGGCATTAACAATATTGTGACCGGTGACCGACATGGCGGTCTGGTTCAGGCGAATACCGGTAATGGCTGTATTCAGCAGCGTACTCATTCTGCGTTCACCTCAAAGGATGACGAAGCACGATAGGAAGCCACATTCAGCACCGGGCTTTGCATGACGCGATTAATTTTGTCAGCGTACAGAGGATCTGTAGCGTACCCGGCTTCCTGCAGGTGATGTACAAAGCGTTCTGGCTGGGCAGCATGTTCAACCGCCTGACGATAGCGTGGCTGGGCCTGAAGCAACTGTACGTAGTCGTCAAAACTATCCTGATACGAGTTGTAGGCGCGGAATCCAGCATTCTCCCGCTGCATGACACCGTCACGGAACTCCAGAGTGCTGACCGACACTGAGTCACCAGACCAGCTGCCACCTGATTTGATGCCAAACAGGTTATAGCTTGGCTTGCCATCAGCGCCGGTTATCATCTTCTGACCCCAGCCTGTTTCCAGAGCAGCCTGGGCAATCAGCGCACGCGGATCGGCACCCAGCTGGGCAGCCGCTTTGCGGGCCATCGGCATCAGGGTCTCAACGAAGTGTGCCGGGCTGTCAAACCGGGCCGGTGCACTCGGAACCTTGACGGTAGCTGCGCTCACCGCTGGTTTGAGTTCACGCACAGACATGGCGATCGGCGTCTGGAGCTCACGATTAGCGGCAGCAGTCACTCCAGGCTCAACAGTAGCACGGCGGCGCCAGTCGTCATTCATAGGTTGCTCAGCGGTCCTGGCTGCGTCAGGGATATATCGTTCCATCATTTGACGGTGCAGTGCGTCGGCCAGACCAACACCACCGCTGGTTGCCATATGCAGTGCCACCTGCTGGTCCATGTTTTCGCGGTGAAACTTCATTTCGTTACTGTTCATGAAGTTGTCAGAGAACAAAGCATCCTCTCCTGCCCGCATGCCCTTGAGCATCATGCCAAGGAACATCGCTTCAAACTGCTGCGCGACCGCACGCAGGGCCTCGGGAGAATCCTCCTTGCCCACGCGATTGATGGCATTCAGCCCGTTAAGGTTGGTGAAAACCGATGCATCTGACAGGTTCATGGCGGTCATGTCAGGCCCTCAGATCACGACCAGTTCGGCGCGCAGTGAGCCGGATTGTTTCAGGGCTTCCAGGATGGCCGCCAGATCTCCTGGCGCCGCACCCACGGCGTTGATGGCCTGCACGATGTCTGACAGCGTAGTGCCGGCATCAAACAGGAACATGCGGTTGTTTTCCTGCTCAACGGTAATGTCCGACTGGGGCAAAACAACTGTTTCTCCATCACCAAAGGGAGCGGGCTGACTGACGGCGAAACCTTCAGAAATAGTGACGCTCAGGCTACCGTGTGTGATAGCAGCAGGTGACACACGTACATGTTCACCAATCACGATAGTACCTGTACGCGAATTAACAATCACACGCGCCGGCGCGTCGCCCTGATCCACCTGAATATTCTCCAGCTCTGACATGTAGGCCACACGAGATTGGCTGTCAGCGGGTGCACGCACCTGAATCGATACGGCGTCGATGGCAGAAGCAGTGCCCTCCCCCATGAAGTCGTTGATCGCCTTGGATACACGTCGCGCCGTGGTGAAATCAGCGCGCTTGAGGTTAAAGGTGATGTGATCGCCACTGTTGAACGCGGTCTGCACTTCTTTGACCGTCATGGCGCCACCAGGAATACGTCCCACACTGGGGATATTGATGGAGATGCGTGAACCATCAGCACCCTCGACACCAAGACCACCAACAATCAGATTTCCCTGAGCAGTGGCGTACACTTCGCCATCCATGCCCATCAGGAAGGTGCGCTCCAGCGTGCCGCCACGGAGACTATCGGCATTGGCCAGGGACGAAACAGTGACATCAATCTGTTGACCGGGCTTGGCGAACGGGGGCAGCTCTGCCTGAACGGACACCACCGCCACATTGCCCAGCTGAAAGTTTTGACCCTGCGGAATTGGAATACCGAACTGATCAAGGTACGCGCGAAACGATTCAGCAGTGAACGGTGCCTGTGTCGTCTGGTCACCCGTACCATCAAGGCCAGTCACCAGACCCACGCCTACCAGCTGGTTGGCCTGCACGCCCTGCAGGTCGGCAATATCCTTGAGCCTGTCGGCCTGCGCCGGTGCTACCATAACTGTCTGCAGCACAATCACCAGGCTCAGCGCAACATGGCTGATACGAGCCAGAGTATTTTTAGTACGTTTTGTCTGCACAGCTGCCTTCCTGTCTGTAAAAATCTGTGTGAGCAACATGGTCTGCTTAGTCCTGTAGAGTCTGTTTCAGGCACCGCTTAGAGCGGCCACCACTTGCTGACAAAAAACTTGCTCAGAAGGCCCGGTTCATTCGCATCGGCCAGTGTGCCTGTGCCACTGTAGGCAATGCGTACATCGGCGATACGGGTTGAGGGCACACTGTTGTCTGAAGCGATATCTTCTTTGCGAACCAGCCCACTGATGCGGATGTATTCAGCGCCGCGGTTCAGTTGCAGCCACTTTTCACCACGCACTTCCAGCAAACCATTTGGCAGCACATCAGTCACTGTGACTGTGATATTGCCAAACAGCTGGTTGCTCTGATCGCTGTTTGAAGATCCATCAAACTCAGCACTGCCTCCAAGCGATGAGTTAGTGTCTATATTGGTGCCAAACAGGGTCATGTCTGCCACTGTATTGCTGCTGTCACGGCTGAAGGAGGTGCCGGCAGATTTACTGGCTGTGGTTGATTCGTTCAGGTTGATAGTCAATACATCACCCAGTCGGTAGGCGCGGCGCTGATACAGGTTTGTCGCGGTGGCTGCCTGATAAATTGATCCGTTGACAGGTGCCTGCTCACGATGCTCGCCTACCCAGACAGGCGCGTAGCGTGGATCGTCCGGTGCCGGTGGTTGTGGCATTTGAACCACGCAGGCGTTCAGTGCCATCAAAGCAAACAGTGCAACTATCAGACGATGTGTTTTCATAGCGTTTCTCTCAAGCCCTGAACATTAACGGTTTACAGATTCTGCGTGACGAACTGCAGCATCTGATCAGCAGTAGAAATAACCTTTGAGTTCATTTCGTAAGCTCTCTGCGTCGTGATCATGTCGACCAGCTCTTCAACCACTTCCACATTGGAGCTTTCCAGTGAGCCCTGCTCAAGCGTACCCATGCCGTTCTGGCCTGGTGCTGCCTGCTGCGGGTTACCACTGGAAACAGTCTCTGCATACAGATTGCCGCCCAGCGCCTGCAGGCCGGCCGGATTAACAAAGTCCACCAGATTCATGTTGCCGATGTTAGAGGTGGTTGCCTGCCCCGGGAGTCGCACACTGATAACACCATCGTCACCAATGGTCAGGCTTTGCGCATCCTGTGGAATGGTGATCCCTGGCGCGACCAGGAAGCCCTGTGAGGTCACCAGTTCACCGTTGCCATTCATATGGAACTGGCCATCACGGGTGTAGGACGAGCTGCCATCAGGCATGATGACTTCAAAAAAACCACGCCCATTGATGCCCACGTCCAGCGACTCACCGGTAGTCTGCAGGGAACCCTGGCTGAACAGCTTCTGGGTGCCGGCAACCTTGACACCGGTACCAATCTGCAGACCAGATGGCAGTTCGGTATTCTGTGTAGAGTTGGCACCTGGCTGACGCTGGATCTGATACAGCAGGTCTTCAAAAACCACACGATCCTTTTTGAAACCATTGGTCGCAACGTTGGCCAGGTTATTCGATACAGTGGCCAGGCGGGTGTCCTGGGCACTGAGGCCGGTCTTGGAAACATAAAGTGCTGCGTGCATGTTGTTTACTCCTGAGCTGTCGCCCCTGTGGGCCCGTTGTGCTCGTATTCTGTCGCTGGCGTTACTGCCGTTTTTTTGCCGTCTTTAGCGCGTCGTTACTTTTCTATTACTGTATCTGCAAAAGCCGTGCCGAACTTTCAGAATTCTGCTGAACTGTCTGCATGAACTTCACATTCATCTCGTAGTTGCGCGCCAGGCTGATCATCTCAACCATGGAATCAACCACATTGACGTTGCTGCCCTCCAGATAGCCTGAGACCAGCTCAACCTGCGCATCTGCAGGCGTATCGCCGCCATCGATGCGGCGCATCAGACCATCGGTCCCCTTGACCAGCTCCTGCGGCTGAGGGTTAACCAGCTTGATGCGATCGATCGCAGCAAGAACCTGTGCACCCTGTCCCAGTTCACGAACCGAGACCGTACCATCGGCACCAAACTCAACATTCTCATGCGGCGGCAATACCACGGGACCATTGTTGCCCAGCACCGGCAAACCACTGCCGGTCAGCAGCTCACCGAACACACCCAGTTGCAGGTCGCCAGCGCGTGTGTAGGCTTCACTACCATCTGGTGCCAGCACGGCAATGTAGCCTTCTCCTTTCACTGCCATGTCCAGCGAATTGCCTGTCTGCTGCAGTGGCCCGCGGGTAAAGTCAGTGCCAGGATTTTCAGTCATGCTGTAAACCCGTGACGGCATGCCAGGCCCGTAGACTGCCATGGAGCGCGCCTGCGCCAGATCTGCCTGAAAACCGGTGGTGCTGGCATTAGCCAGGTTGTTGGCATGAATGGTCTGCGCCTGCATTGCCTGCGAGGCGCCAGTCATACTCAGATAAAGTGCTCTGTCCATGTCAATCTCCGGTTTTCAGGCTTTACTGCCAGTAATTACAGGTTGATGATGGTCTGGGTTGCGTCATCGGTGGCAGAGATGATCTGCGCTGCCGCCTGGTAGTTGCGCTGAGAGATAATCAGCTGTACCAGCTCGGTCGGCAGGTCAACGTTGGAGTCTTCCAACGCGCCTGACTGAATCGCACCCAGACCTGCTGTGCCGGCACCCGACACTGAAGCGGCACCAGACTCACTGGTCTCAGCAAACTTCGTGCCACCCAGGTTTGCCAGGCCGCTGGCGTTGGCAAAATTGGCCAGTGCCACCTCACCCAGTACCTGTGACTGACCATTGGAGAATCGTGCAGACACCAGACCTCGTGTGTTGACTTCCAGACCTGTCAACTGACCCTTGGAGAAACCGTCCTGGTTGTTTGACTGAACCGAGAAGTCACCACCGAAAGCTGTCATGGAGGACAGGTCAATTCGGAAGTTGGAGTTAGTGGTCTGATCAGACACGTTGGCGTTGCCTGGGACCGGACCGGCACCAATCCGACGACCGGACTGATCTACCGGGTACCAGTTGGTAATTTCGATAAATTGCTGGTTGGGGTCGAAACGACCAGTGTCATCGAAGCGCAGATCAAAACGCGCCAGTACCGGGTCACCCGTGGAGGAGTTTGGATCGTAGCCGATATTGCGGCCATCAATCTGGAAGTAGACACTCCACAGGTTGGTGTCGCCCGTATCATCCGGTCGCTCTTTGACAAAGTACATGGCCAGCGAGTGCTGGGTACCTACCGAGTCGTAAATCGAAATCGCGGTGGAGCGATAGTAGGTTTCCGGGTTTCGTGGATCGAACTGGTTGGATTCGAATGCGGTTCCTGTCAGCGCATCTTCGGCAGAAATATCACCAAAAATCGTGAAGGCATCTGATGGATCAACCGGGTTGCCTTCGAGGTCTTCGTCGGTGGTCCGCAGTGATACGTTTTCGTCCAGTGTGAACTCAACAAAACCACCCATGGTCATGATGTCGTTCGCTGACAGGTTGACCACTGTAGGTACGCCGACTGGGGAGAACGCGCCGGTTGTTGCATCGCGTGTGGAACCTTCAAAACTCAGCGCACCGCTGGGGTTGCCACCCGCGTTGATGCGAATATCAGCACCGGTAGAATGCGTTACCCGCACGCGTGTACCATCAACTGTGGCCTGCAGGTTATTCAACAGGGCGTTGATTTTGTTGGCCAGATCCTGAAGCGGGTTGGTCGCTGTCAGATCGACCACAATATCCCGGCCATTGATGGCAAAACGCATCTGACCATCCGCATCCGCGCCGTCCTGCAGGTTACTGATATAACCCACTGTGGTACCCACAGCCGCCACACCTTCTACGCCAGCGAACTGCTGTGCCACAGCGTTGGCCGATGCACCAGCTGCAATATCAAGCTGCTGGGTTTCACCACTGGGCGTGCGGACAATAAGGCTGGTCGCCGTGTAAGGGTTAAGCTGATCACTGGGATCGCTGTCTGGGGAAATCATGGCACCGTTCAATCGCGGCTGGCTGCTGTTTCCGCCATTGGAGATGTAGGTAGATCCGATAACGGCAGACGGCATGGCCGCCGCATCAAGGTTGATTTCACTTTCAACCAGCGTTGTTGCGCGTGGCTGCAGTTCGCCAGTTGTTACGCGCAGGTCGGTCAGCGGACCACCGCCCGTTGCCTGACCGGATTCAGAGGGTGCGAAGCCCTGCAGACGTTCACCGGTATTGGTCACGACGTAACCAAAACGGTCAGTACCGAATGCGCCGGCTCGCGTGTAGGCAGTACCTGACTCACCTGACAGAATAAAAAAGCCTTCGCCGTTGATGGCCAGGTCAAGTGTATTTTCGGTAAAGCTGATGTTGCCCTGGTTAAAACTCTGCTGGATACCCTGCAAGGTAACACCACTACCCTGCTGAGTGCCGCCGCCACCCAGAACCGATGCTGCGTATACGTCACCAAATACCGCCTTGGAACTCTTGAAGCCGTTGGTTCCGGCGTTGGCGATGTTGTTACCGGTGACGTTAATTTCCTGCTGTGCGGCGTTAAGCGCACTCAAACCGATATTAAAGCTCATCTGACACCTCGCTGATTAATTACTGTTCGTTTAGTTGATTTGCAAAATTTCGGACATCGACCGCGGGCCGACGCCGGCCAGGTTCAATGTCAGTGAACCGGATTTTTCTATCGTGACGCTGTTGACGTTGGCACTCAGGTAGGTGGGTACCTGCTCTGTTATGCCGTTACGGCTTACGCTTAATTCAAAACTGTACTTGCCGGGCGGGAAACGTTCATCGTTGGCATCTGTACCCGTCCAGAAAAACTCCTGCCGACCATCAGACTGTTCCCCGAGAGCGAATTGATCAACGATGTTGCCACGCGTATCGTAAACACGCAGCGTGGCTGACTGGGCACCGCCATCAAAATCAGCCAGGACACTGATTGCCCCGCTTTCACCCAACTGCGTGGTGTTTGTTTTCACGTGCACAGGACGACCTACCAGCGACGTTGCCTGCAGGTGCTGGGTGGACTGGAAAGCAGACGAGAACTGCTCGAAACTCTGTGTCATCTTCTGGGCTTCTTCCAGAGAGGAAAATTGCGCCAGCTGGGAAATAAATTCGCCGTTATCCTGGGGGTTGGTAGGATCCTGATTCTCCAGCTGAGCAATCAGCAATCGGAGAAACTCATCGCGGCCCATCTCATTTTTCTTTTTAGGTTCTTCCTGGTGACCATAGTCAGAAAGGATTTTGTTTAGCGCATTGCCACCGGCACCATTGATTTCCATCATCGTCTCCTTATGCCTGACCCAGCGTCATCACGCGCTGCATCATCGTGCGCGCGGCTGACATCACTTCAACGTTAAGCTGGAAGGAACGTGAGGAGGAGATCATATTGGTCATCTCCTCAACGATGTCTACATTGGGGTAGTAGACATAACCGTCTTCGTTGGCCATTGGGTGACCTGGCTCATGGCGGGCCTGCAGCGGACGGGCGTCTTCAACCACACCCGCAACACGAACACCGACCGCTGCCTGCTGACTGTTCATCGGACCAAACGGGTCCTGCATGGCGGCAGTCATCATCGGTGCAAACACGGCATGGCGCGCCCGATAGGTCTGGTCGGCACTGCTGGCGGCGCTGTTGGCATTGGCCATGTTGCTGGCTGTTGTGTTCAGCCGCAGTGACTGCGCGCTCATGCCTGAGCCGGCGATATCAAACACCTGCGTCAGATTCATGCTTATTCTCCTTTCAGGGCTTTCTGCAGCCCGGTGAATTTACTGTTCAAAAACTGGAATGAAGCCTGGTGCTCCAGAGCGTTGCGGGCGAAAGCAGCATTTTCGACCTGTTCATCAACAGTGTTGCCGTCCAGAGAAGGCTGTGATGGAACGCGGTACATCTGCTCAGCAGAAGCCATGGCGGGCAGCCCGCTGATGTGGCGGCTGTGGGTGCGGGTAATGTCTACACTGCGTCCGGCGCCACTGGCTTCGGCCAGAAGTGCGGAAAAATCCATGTCACGCGCTTTGTATCCGGGCGTGTTGGCATTGGCTATGTTATTGGCAAGCAGCGCCGTACGCTGGCTGCGCAAGGTAAGCGCCTGTTCGTGCATGCCGAGGGCATTTGAAAAATTGATGGCCATGGGTCGCTCCACTGATTGCATTTGGCTTTTCTGGAGCTAGTGTGAGCAAATCCCGTGCCAGAGATTATTTTTTAATTATTACAGACACTTAAATCATTATTGCCGAAGTAACGGCAAAACATTGCCCAACAGCTTTGCCGGTTGGCGGCAAGATGTCGGCCAGGAAGAGGAAATCGAGGAGTTGGTGAATTAAATCACTGAGTGACGATCAACTACGGTAAACGCTGGTATTGGTGCTGACACGTTCCATCGTGTAGAGACCGTTCAGAGCACCTGGCAGCGATTCGGAAGCACCGAGCATAAGATAGGAGTTGGGATTCAGCGACCCATGCATACGCCGCAGGATGTCGGCCTTGAAGTCAGCCGCGAAATAGATAAGCACGTTGCGACAGAAAATGATGTCAAAGCGCCCCAGGCCCGCATAGTTATCCTGCAGATTGAGTTGTTTGAAGGAGACGCGCTGTCGAATCGAATCCTTCAATTTGTACCGCCCGCCCGCCAGCTCATCAAAGAACTGCCGCCGACGCGCCTCGCTCAATCCACGACTGACACTCAAACCGTCGTATTCGGCCAGGCGGGCACTGTTCAGCACGGTCATGGAGATATCAGTAGCGATAATTTCGGGCTCGCGCATCAGTGCACCCGGATTCCTTGCCTTGAATTCATCAATGATCATGCTGATTGAATACGGCTCCTGCCCGGACGAGCACGCGGCCGACCAGATGCGCAGACTGGGACGCTTCTCTTCAAGCACCAGCCGCGGCAGAATGACATCCCGAAGTGTGTCAAATGGGGCGATGTCGCGAAACCAGAAGGTTTCGTTGGTGGTCATCGCATCGATAACCGCCTCCTTGAGATGCGGCACAGTACCCTGATGGATGCGTGACACCAGCGAAGTCAGATTGGCGAAACCATGCTGCTCCATGATGCGGCGCATGCGGTTGGCGACCAGGTACTGTTTGTTTTCGCCCAGCACGATGCCGCAGGCCTGACTGAGAAAGGTCCTGAAAGCCTGGTAGTCGGCATCACTGAACTGTGGTGACTCGTGCGTCATCGTGTGTCAGGCGGCTGGCTGGCGCAGCTCCAGTTGCTTCAGAACTCGCTTGGCAAGCTCATCCGGGTGGAATTTAGCCAGAAAATCGTCGGCGCCTACCTTTTCCACCATGGCCTGGTTAAACACACCACTGAGTGATGTATGCAACATGACATGCAGTTTGCCCATGTCCGGATGGTTCTTGATTGAGGCCGTCAGCGTGTAGCCATCCATCTCCGGCATCTCGATATCGGAAATAACCAGGATGTACTTATCAATGGGATTGATCCCCTCGTTGATCAGACCACGCAGATGATTAAGCGCCTGCTTGCCATCATTGAGTACCACCGTCTGCAGACCCAGCGCTTCGCAGCATTTGCGGATCTGCGCGCGGGCAACGCTGGAGTCATCAACAATAAGCACCGTATTCAGTTCGGTTCCGCGTTTGCCACTGTCAATCAGGGCATCGCTAAGACCCACGGTGGCAGGCGATACTTCGGCCAGGATGCGCTCTACATCAAGAATCTCGACCAGCTTGCCTTCCACCTCGGTAACCGCTGTCAGGTAGTGCGCTCGACCGGAACCCTTGGGGGGTGAACAGATGGCCTCCCAGTTAAGGTTGACGATACGGTCGACTCCCTGCACCAGAAACCCCTGCACCGAATTGTTGTATTCAGTGATGATAATGAAGCACTTGTCCACATCCTGCAGCGGACGTCCACCGGTAGCCGCATTAAGATCCATGATGGAAATGGTGCGGCCACGTACGTAAGCAACGCCGCGCACCACATGACTGCTGTGCGGCAGCACGCTCAGCGGTGGGCAAGGCAGCACCTCTTTGACTTTGAATACGTTGATGCCGTAGACCTGTCTGCCGTTGAGTCGGAACATCAACAGCTCCAGACGGTTCTGGCCAACCAGCTGGGTTCGTTGGTTAACACTGTCCAATACGCCTGCCATCTCAGTCTCCTGCGGTGTAGATTCGCTAATGTAGCGGGCCTGAGCCCTGTCTTTTCTTTATATCGACAGGATGTCGAGTTTCATAAGTGCAAAAATTGATACACGCCATGAAGCTGCTGACAATGCCTGTGGCCTGGTTAAACCACACACAGGCTGGTTGCCCTGCTCTTCCCGGCAATGCTTAGCGGCATGTTTTTTGCTTTCTTTACTCCAGAAAGCAATATCAGACCAATTACGGCCCTTTTCAGGCCGTCGATGACAAAAAGCGTCAGGGTTTTGACAGTATGAAGCTTGTTAGCACTAATTTTTTCTCGCATACTGCCGTTATTAACGCAGTGGCGCGGCACTTATTTGCCGCCTTGATGCTGCTTTGGGTGCCAGTTTCAGCTTTGGCGCAGACATCATCGGGGGCACAGCAGCTGCTGGACGCTGCCTATCAGGCATTACAGTCAAACTGGTCGGATCAGGGCGATCGTGTAGAAATCGAAATGGCGTCCATTGATCCCAGGCTGCAGATTCCAGTGTGTCAGGTACCTCTGGAGAGCAGTCTCAACTCGCTGGGTTCCGGAAACACCGGAGGCCGGGTGACCGTCAGGGTTAGTTGTAGTGACAACGCCCCATGGACGCGCCATGTGGCGGCGCAGGTAAAGGTTTATAGAGAAATCGCTGTAAGCTCGAGAGCTCTGGAACGCGGTGTGCGCATCAACCCGCCGGACGTCGTGCTGGAAGAGCGGGATGTCAGCCAGATTCGCGGCCAGATACTCGAATCGACCGAGCCTGTAGTTGGACAGGTATTGCGGCGTTCATTGCGCCCGGGCGATGCGTTGACGCTGGACATATTAGAGGCCCCGACGCTGGTCAGGCGCGGCGAGACCGTAGTCCTCACGGCAAGCCGGGGTAGCGTCAGCATTCGTCATACTGGCACGGCGATGCAGGATGGACAGCAGGGGCGGCAGATACCCGTCCGCAATGACCGCTCGGGACGTGTCGTACAGGCCATCGTGATCGCTGAGGGCGAGGCAGAGGTGGTTTTTTGACGCGACACGACAAAAACACATCAAAAAGACTAAAGTTAGACATTTATCGGCCGTTACATTGGTCAGGAAGGTAATACTCTTTTTGAGAAGCTCGTTAAACGCTGTCTCCTGACAGCATCTGACAGCTAATTACAGGTATTTGATTATGGCTATTTCATCGATCGGCAATTCTTCATCTGCTCCGGACAGTCGCTCAACTGTCAAGCAGACTGACGGTCAGGCAGCCACTGGCGCCAACACCAGCCACAGCCGTACCGACTCTCAGGGCGAAGCTCAAAGCCAGGCAGTGGATGCTGTTTCGATCAGCAGCCGTGCCGCTGACCTGCAGGCGCTGGAAAGCAGCGTTCGTGCACTGCCAGATACTGACGCGGCGCGTGTCAGTGAACTGCGTGACAAGATTCAGTCCGGTAACTATTCAGTTGACAGCCTCCGGCTTGCTGACAAGATTCTGGCATTCGAGAAAAACCTGTAAACGGGCTGCATGAGCGACAACGAACTGCAGCACCTGCTGCAAGATGACCGCGAAAAACTGGATGCCTTGTACGAAGTACTTCAGGCGGAGCGCAGTTGTCTGGAAAAGCGGGACCTTGATCAACTCAACAGCCTGCTGCAGAAAAAACAAACGCTGCTGGGTGCCATCGAAAACAATGATTTCCGACGCCGGCAACTGCTACAGAAGGCTGGCCTGCCTGCCAGCCAGACCAGCCTGTCCCAGCTTAAAGCACTGCTCAAACAGAACAGTTCTCACGCGGTTGACCTGCTTGATGCAATTGAGCACCGGCTGCAACAATGCCGCGAATTGAGTGAAACGAACAAAATAATCGTGCACCGCAGCAAGCTTAATACCCAGCGTGCACTGGCGATCCTTCATGGCTCCCAACCGCTGGAGAATGTTTACAATAGCCATGGCACCACCGGTTCAAGCACCATCAAACGCGATCTTGGCAATGCCTGAATAACAACGGACATACCATGACAGGCAGTGAACGATACTACACTTCGGCGGGCGATATTTTTAGTGTGCTCAGGACATTGCAGGCTGACCGCTCTCCCATCAATATCCAGTTCCAGTCACTGACGACTCCGTTCAGCACTATCGTACTGCACGTCAATCTGCGCGAAAAAGTATTTCACCTCGATGAATTTTCACTGCCGGTTGCACACAAGCGGGCAATTGAGGGTGACCCATTTGCAATCTACGCTTCCATCAATGGCATCCGTGTTCACGCCAAGGACCTGGTGGTCAAACGGGTTGGCGTCGATCGCGACGGTGAATTCTACGAAGTCGCATTTCCGGAACGATTGCTTTATCTGCAGCGACGTGATGCATTCCGTGCCTGGGTCCCGACAACGATGTCAACAGACGTCGTTTTGACTCGTAAAAATGAACTTCCCAAGGTCAAAGGGCGGTTACAGAACATGTCGGCCACCGGATTCCGGGTTGTCGTGGAAGGAAGGCTCAAGCCAGACTTTGAAATGCTGGAGTCGATGCAGGCGAAAATGGAATTGGCTCTGGTTGAACATACCCTTGATTGCCCCGTCGAGGCGGTTTACTCACAATTCGCGCAGGAAACCAATCAGACTATCTGTGGATTCCAGTTCGGGAATCTGGGCCGCCAGGATCAGGTCAGCATTAACCGCTTTGTCACCCAGCTGCAACGCAACAGTATCGTCGATTAGCTTTCAGCCAGCAGCGCCTCCAACCTCGGCAGATCCTCAGGACGATCGACATCCCAGCGCGGTTCCAGCTCGGCCCATGATATCCCTGCCGACTTCAATCGCTGCCGGGTCTGCTCCATAACCTGACCGCTTCCCCACGTGATTTCTGAAAATAGTGCAGTCAGCGTCTCACTCGCAAGCGGTGCCGCCAAGCCGATAAGGACATAGCCTCCGTCCTCGGCGGGTCCCAGCACAACCGGCACACCCTGTCTCAGGCAGTCCAGTGCCCGCCTGATATATGGCAGGTCAACCGACGGACAATCCGAACCCACGATCACCACTGCTTCCATGTGCGCCAGCGTGTGCTGCGCAGCGTGTGCCATTCTCTCGCCCAGACTCGCGCCGGATTGATAAAAAACAAATCCCGCAGCTCCCAGCCCCTCAAAGAACGCCTCTTGCCCCGGTTCAGACGCCCACAATTGTGCCGGCAGCAGGGTTTGATGGCCCAGCTCCCGCCAGGCCCGTGCTATCAGCTGCTGATGCAGACGCAGCGCCCCTTCTTCCCCCAGTAATGGCTGCAGGCGTGTTTTAACCTGGCCCTGGCGTGGCGTCTTGGCAAATACCAATAACCTGGCGCGATCACATTCGTGACGGCGCATCTGGCCGTAATATCGCTGATGCAGTCTTGCGGGTGAGACACCCAATACGTACATCAGGCGCAGCCACCACATCAATCCGATGGTTTTCCAGAACCCATGCCGGTCCCATCGGCGCCCTGAGCTGATGGCTCTGGCCTTGATATTCAAGGGCCTGCCAAATCGGCGCAGCCGCTTGCTCAGGGCAATGTCTTCCATCAAGGGCAGATCAGGCATGCCTCCGACACGATCTAACAGCTCGAGCCTGACAAAGATGGCCTGGTCGCCCGTTGCCACTGATGTCAGCCGCGACCGCCAGTTCATCAGCCATGCAACCATCGGCAAGCCCCTGCTCTGACCATCGAGATGCACGTCAAACCGGCCCCAAAGCCGGCCACTGCTCTGCAGCCCTGAGGTAATCAGCTGCGCTGCCGCTTCCGGCAAAATTGTATCGATATGGAGGAATAACAGGATGTCGTGGCTGGCTAATTCGATGCCTGCTGCCATTTGTCGGGCACGACCTGGCGGTGTAGTGACAATTATATGATCAGCAACATCGCCCGCGACTTGCAAGGAGTCGTCATGACTGCCACCATCGGCAATTATCAACTCATGACCCGCCTGTTTCAGCCGATACAAAGCAGGAAGCTGGCGACGTATAGCCAGTGACTCGTTGAATACCGGAATGATGATACTGATCGCAGACACGCCGCGCAGATTACTCTGCCACGCAGCGGCTGTAAATGCTGATTTCCGTTGGGTGATTCAGCCTGTGTTCAGGACCGGATGCTGATAATCGGTGTTGTAAAGAAAATCAGCAAAAAAGTGTGTAACAGGGCTATGCGAAGGCAATATAAAGGCGGATAATACCGCGCCATTATCGGTCGCCGGCCACAAGCCAGCCACACCGAAATAAATTGGCTTTGCAGCCGTTCTCTTCATGAAAGACAACGTGTAGTAGCGATGAATCTGGAAAATTTTTATATCGTAGCGACTGACCCCGAAGAACCCGCACTTCAGGTCAACATCTCCGGCCCCTATCTGACCCGCAGAGCGGCCCAAGCCGACCTGGAAGCGGCTATTGATGAAGCCAGCGAGCTCGATCCCAGTGCCCGACAGTACCAGTACCGCATTTGCAAACTGGCCTGTCAGAAGCCTGGCGTCATACAGCACATGGCCTGCCACGCAGCCGCCCGCTAGCTCCGGATTTACACCCTGCGGAATTCAGACTAGTCTGAGCGTTTTTCCTCCAGATTAAACTTTGCGATACGTCTGCCGACGTAATTTTTATAGTATCGTGTGAGTTTTGTTTCTGGATTATCCGGAGCCTGTTTTGCTCAGTCTGTTTTCCATCCCAGCCGATCAGCGGTCACAACTACTGATGGGTCACCATCAATTTGGCCTGATGCTGCTGTCCCTGGTAGTTGCGATACTGGCTTCGGGCTTCGCATTGCAACTCGCCAGCATGAGTCGCAACGCACCCAGTCCAGCCAGTGCGCGCATCGCCCTGCTGTCAGGTGCAGTCACACTCGCCTTCGGCATCTGGGCAATGCATTTCATCGGTATGCTGTCATTCCAGCTGCCAATATCCGTCAGCTACGATCCTTTCCTGACGCTCGCCTCCGTCTTACCCGCTTTGCTTGCCTCAGCCATCGCGCTGTCCATCCTTTCCGCTTCACGACAGACGCTGCCCACCATCCTGCTCGGCGGCCTGCTGGTCGGAGCGGGGATTGGCGCAATGCACTACGTCGGCATGTTCGCGATGCGGATGGAGGCAGACCTTCGCTACGATCCACTTCTGTTCGGTGTATCAATCATTGTAGCGGTGGTGATGGCCATGCTGGCACTGTGGCTGCATTACGGCCTGCGCCGACTCTTGAATCTCGCGACCAGCACATCACTGATCCTGGGCGGCATTGGCATGGGCTTTGCCATTACCAGTATGCACTACACCGGAATGCTGGCCGCCCGTTTTGTTGGCCATGAGCAACTGACACTGGGCGTGACTGCAGACAATACACCGCTGGCACTCGGCATTGGCTTTGCCGTGCTGGCACTGACCGTAGTTGTAGCCGCCACGAATGGTGCCCTTCGTTATCGCGACCTATTAAATCAGGTACAGGACAGCGAGGCCCGACTGCTGGCTGATATTGATGAGCGCAAGATACTCGAACAGCATCTGCGCAGCGCACGCGATCAGGCCGAGCGAGCTGCAGAGGCGAAAAGCACCTTTCTTGCCAACATGAGTCACGAGATCCGCACCCCAATGAATGCCATCATCGGCTTCAGCGAATTGCTGCTGGATACGCCCCTGGACGAGCAGCAGTATCGCCATGCCAGAACCGTGCATCGCTCAGCACGCTCGCTATTGCGTCTGCTCAACGACATCCTGGACACCGCTAAACTTGAACGCGGCGCCATTGAGCTGGAAGCTCAGGCATTTTCTTTAAGACAGCTGTGTGAGGACACGGCCGAAGTCCTTGCTCTACAGGCAGAACATAAGGGCATCACACTGGAGCTGCAGTACCAGGCGTCCAGCGACGTTTACCTGGGCGACCCGCTGCGTGTCCGACAGGTGCTGCTGAACCTGCTGAGCAATGCAGTCAAATTCACCGAGCAAGGCGGCGTAGTCCTGCTTGTGAGTAGCACGGAAAAAGAAGTGTCGCTTTGTGTCATGGATACGGGCATAGGCATTGCTTCAGATCGACTGGAGGCAATATTCGATCCGTTTGCGCAAGCCGATGCGACCATGAGCCGCCGCTTTGGTGGTACCGGCCTCGGCACTACAATCGCTCTGCAACTGGCGCGATTGATGGGCGGCGACATTATGGCCGATAGCACCGCAGGCACCGGCTCAACGTTCACAGTCAAACTACCCCTGCCGAAGGCCAGCCTGCCCGAGGCTGAAGCGCGTAGCTTAGATCGCCAAAGTCAATCATTGCGAGTGCTGGCCGTTGACGACGTTCCTGAGAATCTGGAACTGCTGAAAATTACATTGCGCAATGCCGGGCACGAAGTGGTAACTGCCAGTAATGGCGCAGAGGCTGTTGAAGCGTATAAACAGATTAAATTCGACCTGGTATTGATGGACGTGCAGATGCCAGTGATGGACGGTCTGCAGGCCACAAAAGCCATTCGGGAACATGAAAGTGAAACGGGTCAACAGCCCACTGCTGTTATCGCCCTCACCGCCAGCGTCATGGACCGCGATCGCCAGGCAGCCCGCAACGCAGGCATGAACGGGTTCGCTTCCAAACCGCTGGATCGTGCGCAACTGAACGATGAAATCGAAAAAGTAATGGGACTCGGAACTGACGCTGGCCTTAACAACAATCTGCAAGGTCGATCAGCTGAAAAGTTAAACAACGATGTCATTCAGGCCAGCAACAAACCTGAGACGCGTCACTTCAACAGAGAAGCTGCGTGGCAGCGCTGGGGCTCCAATGAAGCACTGGGCAAAGCATTGCAATCGTTTGTCAGTAACCACCAGTCAGTGAGTAAAATGCTACGGCACCTGCTCCAGCACCGCGATCAAAAAAAGCTCTCGATGCTGCTGCACAAGCTCAAAGGAAGCGCGGGCAATCTTGGACTGGAGACCTTGTCCGCTCTGTGCCACAAGCTGGAATTCTCAGCAGCGCAGTCGGCTCCTGAAGGCGATCAGCAAAAGATCATGGACCAGATTGCAGACGAGCTGGAAAAAGTTGCAACAACGGCGCAGAGCGAAGCCACTACATCACCTGAGACCGCTGAGAAACCCAAACCAGCCGCTCTGGTTGAAGACTCCCAGAAATCGGGGCTGGACACTGCTACACATCTTGAGGCAATCAGCACGCTTCTCGACGATCTACGTCGTGGCGAGTTGAATGAAAGCAGCGTGCAGCAAGTCACGAAGGGATTAAATGCGTCGCTGCAACGTCAGTTAACTACTGCATTGGACAACTTTGATTTCGACACAGCCGTTGAAATCCTGAATACCGAAATGAATCAGCACGGTACTGCATCATGACTATCTCTGCCGATCGACCGACCCTGCTTCTGGTTGACGATGAACCCGTCAATTTACAGGTCCTTAGACAGGTTCTGCAGCAGGATTATCGATTACTGTTTGCCCGCGACGGTAGAAAGGCGCTGGAGCTGGCTGAAAGCGAACAGCCTGAGCTTATTCTGCTGGATGTGATGATGCCCGGACTGACCGGTTTCGATACCTGTCGGCAATTGAAGGCCAATTCGCAGACCAAACGAATTCCCGTCATTTTTGTCACCGCGTTGAACGACGAAGCCGACGAAACACAAGGCTTTGATTGTGGCGCTGTGGACTACATCACAAAACCCATCAGCGCGGCTATTGTCCGGGCGCGTGTAAAGACTCATTTATCACTGGTACACACCAACGAACTGCGCGAGACACGCCTGCAGATCGTGCAGCGTCTGGGCCTGGCAGCCGAGTACAAAGACAACGAAACTGGCCTGCACGTCATCCGCATGAGCCACTTCTCCCGAGTGCTGGCCAGAGCGGCTGGCTTCTCTGAGGCGGCACAGGAAGAGCTGCTGCACGCTGCCCCCATGCATGACATCGGCAAAATCGGCATACCTGACGCTATTCTGGCCAAACCAGGCAAACTGGACGCAACCGAGTGGGACGTCATGAAACAGCACCCCGTTATTGGCGCCCACATTATTGGCGAACAATCCACCGGCCTGCTGCACACAGCGCGTCAGATCGCCCTTTATCATCATGAAAAATGGGACGGATCAGGATATCCACACGGCCTGAAAGGCGAAGAAATACCCGTCGAAGCTCGTATCGTTGCGATTGCGGATGTGTTCGACGCACTCGTCAGCGCCCGCCCCTACAAACCAGCCTGGCCAGTGGAAAAAGCCGTCGCGCTGATTCGCGAAGAAGCTGGACGGCACTTCGACCCCGAGCTGGTCGAGCTGTTCCTGCAGCAGCTACCGGAACTCCTGGAGATAAAAGAGCGCTGGGCCGAACCGGAAACACCTGAGCCAGCCGCCGCCTCCTCCATGTAGGCCAACGCGCCCGAACTCCATGTTATACTTCGCCCGCTATCGAATATCCGCCGACCAAACCGAACTCGCCCCGGTGGCACAGCTGGATAGCGCGGCCCCCTCCTAAGGGGCAGGTCGCAGGTTCGAATCCTGCCCGGGGCACCAAATAAAAACGGGTCATCCATTTGGATGGCCCGTTTTTGTTTGTGCTCTGGGTAGCAGACGAGAACCTGCCGGTTCGACAAAATTGTCTGGAACAATTTTGGACGCAATCGTATGCGCCCGGAGGGTGAGGCCCAGGGATGGGCCGAATCACAAAATTGTCTGGAACAATTTTGGACGCAATCGTATGCGCCCGGAAGGTGAGGCCCAGGGATGGGCCGAATCACAAAATTGTCAGGGACAATTTTGGACGGCTGCAAGCCGCCCGAAGGGCGAGCACCAAGGATGGTGCGAGTCAATCCTGCCTTGGAAATAAACTCATTTACAGCCTGCTTAAGTCCCCTCTCCGCCCGAATAAACCAAATCAGTCTTGGCAGCCATAATATAATCATTCCGGCGCAAGCCACCAGCAGTGTGCGTCCACCAGGACACTGTCACCCTGCCCCACTCTATCAGCAGCGAAGGATGATGGTTTTCTTTCTCTGAGATATCTTTTACGTAGTTAGCGAACTGAATCGCCTCAACAAAATTCCCGAATCGGTAGGTTTTGACGAGCTTTCGCACGCCTGACTCAGGCTCCCTGCTCCAGCCGGACAGGTCACCGAATAGTTTATCCTCTTCAGTCAGGTCCATCTCTTCCGTCTGGCGTTCACAGGGCTCGCACTTCTGGCGGCCAAGATCACTATCCTTATCATTACCAGTCATCATGTCTACTACCCCTATTGGGCTTGCGATTCATTTACTGACAATACCTAAGGGCTATGCTGCCCAACGCCAAGGGGCGCCGGGCAGCAGTGTTGAAGCTTATGAATTATTGATCGTAGCGATGTTCTCGGCCACGAACAAATGATCTTCGAACATTTCCTCAGTCATCGTGCCGCTGATGACAACTTCATCGCCAACATCGAGCTGAAGATAACCCACATTATCCAGAGCGTCATAACCCAGCTCGTCAACTTCGACGATCATCAAACGACCGTCAGAGTTCAGGACAATTTCCTCCTCCAGAGGCTCAACCGCAGTGATGGTGCCCTGAATGGTCGCGTCACCATCCATGATCGGGTCTACGACAGTAACAATGGGGTCAAAGAAGGCAAATGACTCCTCATCAACTGGGCTGGCGTAAAAATAGGAGTTTATAGACTCAACGTAAACGCTACTTGCCTCGATTGTGGTCATCTCAAAGAAATCGTCATCAATCAGGCCATTGACCACTACTTTGTCGCCTTCCATCAACTTGTACCCATCTGCATCACGATCACCATCATCCATTTCTACTGTGACAGAAGCGCGCCCATAGTCCAGCAGAAATGAGTCTGCAGTGACTGACTCGACCGTGCCACTCAGGCTGATCCAGGTGTCGTCTGGCTGCAGATAAGGGGATTGTGATTGGGCTGCAGCTGCAGCAGAAAACATAAGGGCACTAACAGCACTCATTAGCTTAAAATTTTTCATGACAACCTCCTATCGTCTTTAAACGATTATTGGAACTAATGGTTTGTCAATAAAAATCCTTACAAGAAATATTCTCATTGTCAAATCTTCGAAAAATTCTGTTACAACTCGAATGTGCCCAGCTGCCCTCCCGCTTCTTCCTGGAACAAAACGATGAATTACTGGTCAAAAGTCTAGCGAAACGTAGGTAAATGCAGATCCCAGCGCAAAGCTGCTATACGAAGCACAACTACCAGCGCACCCCCGACCAGAAACGCAATCTGCTGTGACACACCAATTGCCTGCAAAACAAGATACAGACTCACGCCTGCAATGGCGGCTGATGCATAAATCTCACGTTGCAGGATCAATGGAATACGCGCGGTTACCACGTCTCTCAGAACACCGCCGGCGACTCCCGTCATTGTGCCCATCAGCACGACAATCAGTGGAGGCACCTCTGCCAGCTCGGCAAGCCTGGCGCCTGAAAGTGCAAACAGCGCGAGACCAAAGGCGTCGGCAACACGCAGGCTCATTACCGGTGGTGGGCGGAATCTTACATAGGCAACGGTAAGCAATGCGGAAATAATGATCACCAGCAAATAACTGACATCTGCAATCCAGAAGATGGGGTGCCGATCAAGCAGGACGTCGCGCAAGGTACCGCCGCCAACTGCGGTCATAGTCGCAACAACGATCACACCCAGGATATCAAGGGCGCGGTCCCGAGCAGCCAGGACACCGCTGACGGCGAAGACTGCAATGCCGACAAGATCCAGAATGTAAAACAGCATCACGCTACTCGCTACGGATCACTCGAGCGGCCTCTGAAGCGCGCAGGACCAACTCCTGAACGGTATCAGCACCATCCAGAACAGACCACCCCACTGTGTAGTCGATGGTGTGCTCCTGCACGCTGACTCTATGATGCATGGCGACACGGGCCAACAGTCGATGATGATCGGGCGGTGAAACATCAACCATCAATACTACAAAATCATCATCTCCGTAGCGGGCCATCAGGTCTGACTTGCGGAATGTGTCCTTGAGCACGCGACAGAACTCCAACAAAGCTCTGTCACCTGCCACTGGACCATGATCCTCATTGAATTTCTTGAAGTTCACAAGATCAAATAAAAACAAAGTAGCGTGAGTACCGGCATCCTGAGCCAGCGCCAGCACATCGCGCGCACGCGCATTAAAGCCGCGTCTATTTAACAGGCCTGTCAAAGTGTCACGGTGCGCCACATAGTCTGAGGTCAGCTCATTCTCAAGCATCTGTGCCAGTCGTTCCAGCTTCCACTTGCCACCCTCATTGAGTGTTCTCGGTTTACGATCGATCAGACACAGTGTACCCAGCCTGGCGCCACTGCCCGCATGAATTGGGCTGCCCGCGTAGAAGCGTATGTAAGGCTCGCCGGTAACCAGTGCGGTCCCCTGGAATCGCTCGTCGGTCGTGGCATCGGCAACCACCATCACATCGTCCCCACAGATAGCATGAGAGCAGAAGGAAACGCTGCGAGGAGTTTCGCGCGCTTCCAGACCGTGTGACGATTTGAACCACTGGCGTTCACTGTCTACCAGGCTGAACAGGGCAATCGGCACATCAAACAGCCGTGCAGCCAATGCCGTCACCCTGTCGATTCGTTCATCTTCTTCGCTGTCCAGTATTTTGAGTGACCTCAAAACCTGCAAACGATAGGCTTCATCCTCATTACGCCCCGCACGCAGCCAATCCAATACCGCATCACCGGGCATCGGGCGCGCGACATGAAAGCCCTGCGCCAGGTCGCACCCCATATTGCGCAGATACTCAAGTGTTTCAGCTGTTTCAATACCTTCTGCGGACGCATAGAGCCCCAGGCCGTGACCCAGTTCTATGATTGCCTTGATGACGGTACGCGACTCTTTGGAGCTGGCAGCCGTCATCACAAAAGACTTGTCGATCTTGATCTCAGAAAACGGCAGGCGAGCCAGCTGGACCATGGAGGAGTAGCCCGTACCAAAGTCATCGATCGAAAGGTGGAAACCCTTCATCCGCAAACGGGTAAGGATATCCAGAGAACTGATTGGGTCGTCCATGGCGCAGGTTTCGGTCAGTTCCAGAATTATTCGCTCGGGTGCAATACCCAGACTCTGGCAATAATCGTCCATTTGTTCAAACAACTTCAGATTACCCAGGGAACTGGCAGAAATATTGAGAGACAGCGTAACGTTCTTCAGGCGTCGGCGCAGGTAATCATTGTCAGCCGTTTTTTCAAGCGTGCCAGGCAGTGCAGCCAGCCAGCTGAGCGCCTGCTGCATGACGGTCTCAGTCAGCTCATCAATAAGATCATATTGCTCAGCCAGCGGTATAAATTCATCTGGACCTACTGTTCCACGATCTGGATGCTGCCAGCGTGCCAGTGCTTCAAATCCCGCCAGTGTGCTGTTGCGGCAATTAACCTTGGGCTGATAAACCACGTAGATCTGGCCCTGGGAAATTGCATTGCGCAGGTCGTCGACGCTGATCTTATTTTCCTGAGCCCCCTGATTGCTCCCGGGTTCAGTATTCTCGTGCCAGTCTTGGCGTTTTGGAGCCTTCAGGAAGGATGTCAGACTGGCGGCCGAGAACGGTTTCGGAAGCACACCCGCAATCCGCAGACCGTGCTCAGAGGCAGACCTTGCTGCGGCCTCGAGCACTCGCCCACCAACACCACTGGTGATCACAATATCCGCTTCACATCCCATGCGCGAGAGCTCAACCATGACCTGAACGCCGTCCATATCCGGCATCACAAGATCCAGAGCAATATAATCAGGCGCCCACCGCTGCACTATCTCGAAAAACTCACTGGGACTGTCCGTGCTTCGAGTTTCGACACCGACTGAGCTGGCGATGGATACAATAGTTTTCGCTGTCAGCGGATCGTCATCGAGAATCAATAGTCGGATACTTCGTGTCACCACTTCGACCCCTCTGCGTTCACTAAGCCATCCAGTTTTTGCGCCAGATCAGCGCGTCGCCAGGGCTTGCTCAATAATAATGTTCCGGCAGGCAATTGCCCTGGGGCACCGGACTCCTGATCGAACGCATCTTCTGTGTAGCCAGAGGTAAACAGCACAGGCAGGTCGGGTCGAATTCTGATAGCCTCTCGTGCCAGCTCGGGGCCGTTCATCCCATCAGACATCCTGACATCAGTGAACAACAGATCCACCGGCGTACCTGCTGCCAAACGCTGCCTCAACACGTCCAGCGCCTGTTCACCATGATTGGCCGACAAAACCTGATAACCAAGTTCGCGAAACTGACGCTCGGCGTACTGCAGGACCAGCTCGTCATCCTCAACAACCAGCACGACCGGTTTACGTTCCGCTACTTTAGGTGAGTTACCACTTTGTAGCCTTTTCTGCTGTTGGTCAAGACCAATTGCATCAATATCTGCTACCGGTAACAGCAAGTGAATCACGGTACCCACCCCGGGGCTGGACTGAATGTCCAGATATCCCCCGGATTGCTTTACAAATCCGTAGACCATACTCAGCCCCAAACCTGAACCCTCGCCATTTCGCTTGGTTGTAAAAAATGGATCGAGCGCATGGCGCCTTACATCCTCTGTCATACCCTGACCATCATCCTCAACCGCTATTGCCACCCAATTCTCTGCATCAAGTTCTTTTTTTACCAAAGTCATTGATTCCGCACTGGCAGAGCTGGCAACGATCCTGATACACCCATTGTCAGCTATCGCGTCGCGGGCATTCAGACATAAGTTGAGCAGAGCATGTTCAAGCTGGCCGGGATCTATCATTACCGCTGGTATTTTATCCTTAATGACCAGCTCTAACTTGACGCGAGCGGGGATCACTCGCCGGACCAGTGGTTGAATACTGTTGATCAGATCCACCACATCCGTGGCCTGAGGCTCCAGGGATTGACGGCGCGCGAATGCCAGCAATCGCTGCACCAGAGCTTCAGCTTTCTCACTGGCCTGACGAATCATGTCACTCATATCGGCCAGTTCCGGATTATCTTTGAGCGCTTCAGTAAGCAGCTCGTTATTACCCTGAATCACAGTCAGCAGATTGTTGAAATCATGCGCCATACCGCCGGTCAGTTCACCCACTGTCTGCAGGCGCTGCGCGTGACCCAACTGTTCGGCCATTTCATTGCGCTCTGTCACATCGCTCATACCGCCAACAAGGCGCAATGCCTGACCACTCTGATCCCGCACAACGCGCATGTGCTCCTCAATCTCCGCAATGCTGCCGTCCTGACGTACGAACCGGTAGTTCATCATCAATTCTTCCGTATCACCGCGAACGGCACCCCACAGCGTGTCGAGTACTCTGTCACGGTCTTCAGGATGCACGTGCGAGGTCCACACAGTGGGATCGCTCATCATGTCTTCACGTTCATAACCGAACAGCGTATTGACACCCTGATTCCACCAGATGACGTTATTGACAATATCCCAGTCGGAGATGGCATCAACAGTTGTACTGGCAACATGTTCGAAACGTTCGGCAAGCCGGTAGAGATCATCTATATCAATGGCCGAACCACACCACTTGATGATCAGTCCGTCCGCATCTTTCACTGGCGTACCCTGCACCAATAACCAGCGCCACTTACCGTCGTGTCGCTGGACGCGAACCTCCAGTTCATATTCCTTGCCCTCTGCAATGACTTCCGGCCACTTGGCCATGACAAGGGGTTTATCGTCGGGATGAACGCTGCCAAGCCAGCCAGCGTGGTTGATCAGATCTTCTCGCTGGCGACCGGTGTAGCGTGCAAAGGCCCGATTCACAAAATCGATGCCACCTTCTGCGGTAGCAGTCCATATGGTCTGCGGAATGGCATCGGCAAACAGTTGAAACTGTGAGCTGTACTGAAATGGTGAGAGTGGGTTGTCCGGAGATGGCGTCAACTTTTTCAGGTTGCGATATTCCCTGCGCCACTGATGTTTTTCCATACGACTGCGCCGCAGACGAATTATGACGTATGATGTCAGCGCTGTCAGGGCTACTAGCTCGGTGATGGACATCAGACGATTGGTCAGCCAGTAGCGCATCGGCAGGCCTTCTGGCGACAACCAGATACCCAGCGCAGTCAGTGCGATCGACAGACCGGCCAGCGTCCACATGAATCTGAGGCTACCAGTAAAAGCAGCCAGTAGCACGCCAATCAGATACAGATCACCGTGCGCAAATCCCAACGGTGTCTGGGAGTCCAGCCCAAATACCGCAATCAGACTTAGCACGCTGGCAATCTGCAACGGCCGTATTTTGATCAATTTCTAACACCTGCCTTCCCGGCACGTGCTTCTGCTGCACGTAATCGGATACCAGACTATCTGTCCAGCATCCTAACACGTGTCGTGCAAGTGACTATAGCCCTAGAGTGGCAGCGCCAGATAGCGGTTGAAGCCTGATCCGCCCTGCGATCCAGCGTCATAGACAAAGCCGTAGACAGCCTGCTGACTGCCTTGACGATGCACCGAACCACGCAGCCAGCCAGCGTCGACTCCCTCAACTATAGGCTCTGGCGCACTCCACTCCCCAGGCTGTGATGATCGCGTGTGGTAGATGTCCCGGCTTGTCTCATCGATAAAAATCAGATGCAGGGTGCCTTCATGTTGTATCACATCAGCACCGACCTGGTCGGAATCAACTGCGCCGCTGACAACAGCCCGCTCAGTCACGCGAACGGCAGGGCCCAGATCTTGTAATGCTGACAGTCGTCGTTCGTACAACAGCCCAGAACTCTCGCGATAAACGATAACAACGTCACCATCAGGCATCGCGACCAGCGGCAGGATGGCACCAACGTCCCGCTCACGCGTGCCGATCTGATCTGAAAGCCGCTGCGGCACCGATAGTTGCCCCTGGTTATCCAGTACGCGGACAAAAGCCCGCCCATCGGCAGACGTGTATCCCAGGACCACTGAATCGCTGGCAGTAGTCAGCAAGACCGCACCCGAGAACACAGGCATACCGACAGCGTCGGGATTGACGGGGTTTGCTGGCTGCCATTCTCCTGTCGACGAGCGCACCTGCCAGTAGAGCCCAGTGGCGCTTCCGTACACCGCTACCAGGCTGCCGTCACTGCGGGCGACAACATCTGCGACCTGCGTCGGTGGCTCAGACGGCTGAGCAATGGTTTCGGTGGTCACTACCCAGGTGTCAGGCTTAGCCAGGCCATCGCTCATCTCAAAGGCATGATGAACAACTTCATCACTGGTCTGATGAATAATGTGGATGGTGTTGCCGACCTGCACGGAACCAACACCCTCCAGATCGCCCAACGACGGCCGTGAGTCGCCGTCCACTTCGAACCAGCTGCGACCGTCATCGACCGACTTGACCATCATGAAGCGATTGTCTGTTTCGGATGGTTCCATAATGAAATATAGGTGTCCCGTTGCAGACTGGTATGGTCCAAGACGTGCCGGTGTCTCTACAAAGGTACCGCCTAAATGACCGGCCCTGGAGCGAAGTATGACCGGCGCGGGCTGCCTGCCTCCCAGCACCTGCCCCATGCCGTCCACAAGTCTGAACTCAAAACGCTCTTCATCCTCTGCAAAGCTGGGTCCGTCGGAAAAGCGACGAATGACCAGTGGCCACTCCCATTCCAGCGCGTCACCTGTTGTACGCCAGACCGGCGTCACGGCAGTTGCACTCAATGCAATTGCTTCATCCCATTCAAGCTCAGGGTCGCCCAACAAGCGCTCAGTCTCCTCACCAGCCTGATAGGCAGTCGCTGACAGGGTAGAGACCATGGGTGTGGCAAACGCCGGGTAGGGAAACTCAGCCATGCCAACTGGCAACCACTGACCATTGCCTCTTCGATACTGGAGTCTCAACTCGTGACCATGATCCGGAGCCGTTTTTGCGACTGTTTGTACTCGCAGACGAAAAGGATAATCGTAAAAAAGCTCAGCCGGTTGATTCTCTGCCGCAGCCCAGCCTGTAGCGCTGTTGAGAGGTGTATCAAAATCAATTCGATAACGGGAGGCCAGAACACGCAGCTCAGCAGATGGCTCGCCTACTGTCGATTGGGAAGATGAGTACTGACAACTGTTTATGCCAATCGCGCACACCAGAGCAAGAACCATATGAGCCAGCTGTCGGGGCAGTTTTCTGACTTCTCCGTGAGCTCGACGAACTGGCTTAAATGTCGCAGCTGTCCTTTTAATCATAATCACCACAAATGCTCCTGCCCCAAAAATATAGCTGGCAATGCTAGCAAAGACCACATGACGAATTCGTGACGGAGGCAGACTCATCAACTCAATGTGTTACATTACAGACTTATTCGACATGCAGTAGATTTATTATGTTGAAACAGACAGGACGTTTCACTGGCGCCAGCCGTCATCAGGCTCGCCTGATCTATGTTGTGCTGATATTGATGACGCTCTACTTCAGCGTGATCGGGACGCTCAACGTAGTGGTCTTCCAGGACTATCTTGTCGCCGCTCTGGATTACACTGGCGCAGTCGCAGTGACAGCTGTGCTTGTGTATTTTCACCGCAGTACACAACTCGCAGTCGCTTCCTGGCTGGTTGTCGGGGTATTGATTACCGTGATGCTCAGCTTCGTACATATGGCCGATGGGCGTGCCTATTCGCTGATGTGGGTAACGCTGCTGCCGCCTGTCACCTTTTTTCTGCTTGGTCGTCATGCCGGTGCGTGGATATGCGGATTGATATTTACGTATGTCTGCACCTTTGTGTATCTGCGATTGCCTTACTGGCCGCCTGCCGAAGTGACTATTGGCAGCCTCCTGAACATTATCGAAGTACTGACCGCGCACTGGTTTCTGTTTCGCCTCTATGAGAGGTCGCGCGCTGAAGCCTTCGCGGAGCTAGAACATCTATCTACAACCGACCCGCTGACCGGCCTTCTGAACCGCAGCCGGCTGGACACCGTGCTACAACAGGAAATCGATCGGCATCAGCGCAGTGGTCAGCCGCTGTCAGTGGTCCTTTGTGACCTTGATCATTTCAAGCGCATCAACGACAAGTACGGACACCTGACAGGTGATCAGGTGCTTGTCGAAACAGCCGCCTTGATCCGCGAGAGCATGCGAAAAACTGACCACAGTGGTCGTTGGGGTGGCGAAGAATTTCTCTTGATCTGCCCGGACACCAGCACTGACGCCACGCACACGATCATAGACAAGCTGCGCAGGGCTACGGCAGACGCTTCCCTGCCACACGCTTTGCAGATCAGTCTCAGCTTTGGGATCGCGACCTGGCGTGCATCCGAATCCAGCGACCAGTTGCTGAAGCGCGCAGACGACGCACTCTATGAAGCAAAGCGCAGCGGGCGCGACCGTATAGTTCTTGCCCCGCAATAAAAAAGGCCCGTCGCAACGGGCCTTTTTTTAACTTCAGACACCTGGCTGTGTCACTTACACCGATTAGAACTGCAGCAGTGCACGTGCATACAGGCGACGACCGCGACCATCGAACACACCAGCATCATAATTGATGGCACCTGACTCTCGGTACGGCAGCGGTGCATTGAAGGCATCGAGCATACCAACAGTGAAGATGGTGGTTCCCAGGTTCTGGTTGGCCCACTCGTGGGTGTAATTGTACTGAAGATCAACACTGCTGTAGCTGCCGATCGTACGGCTCATGACAGCACGAACCTGATCATTGGCAGTAGCAAAGGTGTTGTCGTAAGCCAGATCCTCATAAGATCCGATAAACCGGGTGATGATCGACACGCCATGATTGGCGCTGTTGTTCATCCAGCTAAGAGCCACATTTCCTTTGTGGTCTGGCAGCGAACGAACCAGGTTGCCGTCGCCAGTTGTACCTGCAGCGTCAAATACACCTGTCTCCAACAGACCCAGTTCCAGACCGGGCACATCTTTCAGTGTGTACTGATTGACAAAGGTGTAGTCCATACCCACGCGGAAACGACCCCAGTCATTGGTCCAGGAGTAGCTGGCCTTGAAGTCAACACCGTCAGAGATGATGGTGCCGGCATTGATGGTCGACAGTTGCGTTGTTGTCAGCGCGCCTGTGGACACACCGAATGTACGCACGACGCCCTCAATCTGGTACGCGGCCGGGTTAACTACGCAGTCCAGACGCGAGCCGGCCTTGACGTCGGTAAAGCCCGTCTGACCACCCGGATTGCCCTGGGTGTTCGGGTCTGTACCCCACTGGGCAGCCAGCGCCACAGGATCACAAGGTGTCAGCTGTTCCAGGTTAGCCCAGGGACCAGTGCGGCCGGAGGGGATGGTTCCGTTAAGTACATAGTTCTTCGGATCGGCTGCGGCCTGCTTGAACAACTCCAGCTCGTCAGCAATCGCCGAGATACCCGGTTGTGGCAGTACCTTGTCGGTCAACTCGAAACGCCAGAAGTCGGTGGTTACACTGAGTCCTTCCAGGGCACCGCCTGGCGTCCAGATAAAGCCGGCACTGAAGGTGTCCGCGTACTCATTACCAACATCCGGAGCAGGGCCACCCAGGGTGTAGGTAAAGTTGGGCAGCGCATGTTCATTGCTGACCGGCAACAGGCCCGCCCGCACCGCCTGGTTACGCAGCGGGTCACGGAAGGTATTGCTTGAAGACTCCAGACCCTCTTCCACGATTCCCACGTTAGGGGCACGGAAAGACTGGGAGAACGAGCCTCTCAGCAACAGGGAGTCCAGTGGTCGCCAGCTGGCTGCAATTTTTGGCGTGATTTCGCTGCCGATATTGCCGCCGTAGTCTTCATATCGAAGCGCGATCTGAGTTTCGACATTTTCGATCACAGGCAGCGACAGTTCGGCAAACACAGCAGAAACGTTTCTGTCGTTACTGTAGTTGAAGATACATTCCGAACACTCAAAGTTGTTACTTACATAATGCGTGGTATTGGGCTGGCCGTTTCGGCCCCACTCAAGAATCGCGTTTGCCAAGCCTGGCTGGTTCATCAGCGGCGCATTCGACTTGTTGTTCTGCATACGGTACTGACCACCCACCGCGAACTGGGACATACCGCCGCTCATCTGCACCAGGTCACCGGTCAGCACGGCGTCAATCACACCCAGTTTATTGCGTTTGTCGGCACGCTTGATGGTCGGGTTCATCCAATCCATCAACTCATCACTGTTGGCCAGTGCTGGGTTGGTCATGGACGTCAGGAAGGGGTTGTAGAACATACAACCATCTTTGCCCTGGTTATTACTGGTCAGAGCCAGCGAGAGACTTTCACGCGTGGTGAAGACGAAGCCCGGGAAAAATGTCTGCGTGTAGCCTTTATAATAGGCCTGGTTACTGACATTCCACATGGTCGGTATAGCGCCGCCGAAGGGGCCTGGCTCATCACGGAAGTTGAAAGTGGATATACCATTCGGCGTACAGTTGGGGCCGCCCAGGCCATTCACAGCCAACTCGGCACGATCACGCTGGAAAGTCTGATACTCCTGTTCGAAGCTGGTGCCGCTCCAGGAATAGCTGACGTCGTAGTTGAAGCGCCGGTCGTTCATGGCATAAAACTCGCCTTTCACACCAGCCTGCACACCCAGCGTATGGGTCTCAGTGATGTTGGAATTGCCGCCCATGCGTGGCGTGTTGCCGCGTTGCACGCTGGCGTAGAACGGCACATTCAGACCGCCATTGGCCAGGGCGTTGGGTGCATTCGGGATGCTGGTCGGACGTGTCAGGCCAGCTTTCCCTGCATAGTAGCCAAGCTCTGCCGTCATACCGATGGCATATCCACCAAACGCCGGATTGCCGGCATGAGAGCCCGGGGCCGCCAGAAAGACTGTCGGACCACGCGACCCATTAGCACCTGAGTCAGAACGCTCAATGGTGGTATCGGAATACTGGAAGAATGAATAGAACTCTGCTTTGTCACTGAACACATGGTTAAAGGCACCGGCAATGCTGTCACGCTCGGAACCAACCTGCAGGAACTCCCAGTCGTCAGTAAACTCGCGGCAGGTGCCACTGTTTGAGCCGCGACGATCCGTTCGCGTACCGGTAAAGAAGGGAGTGCCATCAGCAGAAGTCAGGTCATCGCACAGGGGGTCGGTAAGCACAGTATTGGAGCTGCCGCCCTCGGCGATGTTGCGCTGGGTGATTGCCTGGTTCAGGTAAGCGGTATTGATGCGCGAACCAAATGCAGGGTTGGCCATGGTGGCACTGATGTTGCCAGCCATTGAACCGACCACACCTGTGTATTCGACGTGCTCATTGTAGAAACGTCCATATTTTACTGGCACTGGATCACGTCGGAAGACTTCGCCTGAAATCACAAAGTGGGTATCGCCGCTATCACTGGCCCAACCCCAGATCGCACTACCCGTGCGGTCCTGACGATTGGTGGCGCTGTCCAGAGCTTGCACATCACCGTAAATCTCCAGGCCTTCGAACTCGGTTCGCATGATGACGTTGACCACACCTGCTACGGCATCCGAACCGTAGAGTGCCGAGCCACCATCAGTCAGAACCTCTACCCGCTCAACCATGACCAGCGGGATCGTATTGATATCGACGAACTCGCCACCGCTGCGGGTAACGGTAGCTGCGGATACCTGGCGCTTGCCGTTGACCAGTGTCAGTGTTGAGTTTTCACCCAGGTTGCGCAGGTTGACGTTGGCGGTACCGGACAGTGCCTGACCCTCGCCCGCGCCTTCGTTGGTAAATGAACCTGAGTTAATCTCCAGATTCTTGATGACATCCCAGACCTGGGCCGCGCCCTGGGCTTCGATGGAGGTACGATCTACAGTGGTGACGGGGGAAGGCGCATCGAGTGGGCTGCCACGCAGGTAGGAGCCGGTGACAATAACTTCTTCTACTTCGACTTCGCTATTCTGGCTGTTCTGGGTCTGAGCCATGACAGGCAGGCAGGTAGCCCCCGACACGACACCGATCATTAAAGCCAGGGACTTCTTACGGAAACCAGGCGATTTTGCCATGGAATATCTCCCTGTGATTCTTATTTTGGGAGGCGTGACTGCTGCTTAACGCCGCTTTAGCTCTAGCAATTCGGCACTACTACTGCACCATAACGGCGCCGGAAAATAGAGAGAATTACGTCAAACTGCGGTCGATTGTAGCTAGCAGCTACAAGAAATAGAAGAGATTTATAGCATTGACGTTAAAAATTCATGAGTTCTATAAAAAGTCTTTGCACGTCACGACCTTAGGATACTAAGTAACTGTTTTAAAAGATTAAAATAGTCGACCTGGCTGTGGTTGAGATCGATAGCTTTACAGGCGAGACCGGTGCATGGGCGTCACATACCGATTTACCGGGTTTTGGGCTATGATGCGCGTTTCGAAAATAGAGCCCGAGAACCATCGATCATGAAGCGAAGTCTCATTTCATCTGCGCTGGCCGCCAGCCTGGTCGCTTTAACAGCGCTGCAAACTGCCAGCGCACAATTGTTTCCACGCGGTAATGGATTGGCACTGGCCGACGTTGACCGCTTTGACATGTATGTCCAGATTCTGGACTGGGTTGATATCGAGCAGGATCAAACAGCTTTCCGCCTGTCGACACTGAAAGAATTTGAGGAGCAGCTTGCTGAGGCGGGCATTCGTCGCCAGGCAGCCAGCCGCGACTATCTGGTCTGCGCCCTGCAGGCCCGCCAGCAGGACAACGAAGTGACCTACTCGACCTCACTGGAATACTGGCAACTGGAGTCAACGGGCCCCCACAGGCTGATCTGGCAACAGAGTCGACTGGCCGACAGCCCGGCGCGACGATTCGATGCAGAGCGCGTGGCGGCAGACTGTGCCGGTGTGCTCATCGCTGAATGGCAGCGCTGGAACAACACCTGACGCACAGATGACTCTGCCTATTGACCCGCCCGGGCCTGCTCGGGCGAGTACCCCAGCACTTTCTCGCGATAGGCGCGCCGCCCGTAGTACCAGCGGGTCAGATCATCCAGGATCAGATAAAGACACGGGATCAGGAACAGTGTCAGCATGGTGCCGAAAGCAATACCGAATGCCAGCGACAGTGTCATGGGCTTGACCAGCTGAGCCTGCATACTGGTTTCAAACATGATGGGCAACAGACCAAAGAAGGTCGTCAGTGTCGTCAGCAGGATGGCACGGAAGCGACTGGTTCCAGCATCCAGCACAGCCTGAATGATTGATTGACCATCACGCCGTCCCCGGTTCACAAAGTCCACCATGATAAGACTGTCGTTGACAATCACACCCGCCAGCGCAACCAGACCAAACAGTGACATCATGCTGACCGTCACGTTAAACACCAGGTGTCCAATCACCGCACCGATGACACCAAACGGAATCACTGACATAACGATCAGGGGCTGCACATAAGAGCGCAATGGAATCGCCAGTAGCGCAAAAATCAGGAACATTGCCGCCATGAAGAACAAAGCTATACGCTGAATCAACTCAGCCTGTTCCTCACTGGCACCACCCAGCCCAAAGTTGACCTGCGGATAGGTGCGCAACAACTCAGGGATGTAATTACTCATGACATCGCGAATGATGGTCCCGGACTGGGCGACTTCAGGATCGACATCAGCGGTAACTGTCACTGTGCGTTCGCGGTCGATTCGCGTAATGGTGGCAAAACCCTGTCCCACATCCACTTCCGCCACTTCACTGAACGGCACTTCCGTGCCGTCCTGGGTACGAATCCGCATGTTCTCCAGGTTCGCGATTGATGTACGCTCCGCTTCCGGATAGCGCACCATGACTTTAAGCTCGTCACGGCCACGTAGCAGGCGCTGAGCCTCCTCGCCGTAAAACGCCTGCCGCACCTGCGTACCCATGGTATTGGCGGTCAGCCCGAGCTGCTCCGCACCGGGTTTGATCTGCAGTTTAATTTCATTGCCGCCGCGGCTATAGGAATTGTTGACGTCAAACACACCGGCGTATTCAGATAGTTTTTGCTGAAGTGCATTGGCTGCCAGCTCCAGCTGTTCATAGTCGGTGCCGGTCAGCCGCAGATTGATGGGGGTACCACCACCAGCACTGGTACTGGAGAAGAAACGAATCTCCTGAGCGCCAGGTATCTCACCTACCCGCTCACGCCAGCGCTGCTCAATTTCCATCGGCGACACAGAGCGTTCTTCCGCCTTTGTCAGTTCAACCAGCAGTGAGCCGCCGAGATCGCCGCTGGTAAACACAGCGACGTGATCCACTGGCCGCTCGCCATCAAACTCGTCGTTGAGCCCAAGTATGCCGCTTTCCATTCGCGTCAGTGCGTCATTACGCGCCTGGAACGAGGCACCCTCATTCATGGTCAGCTCAGCCTGAATGAAGTCACTGGGGATATTGGGGAAAAACTCAAACCGCACAACACCGCCAGCAATCATTCCGCCGCTGATGATCAGCAGGCCAAGAAAACCAGCCACCGCTACATAGCGAGCTGCAAGCACTTTCTCCAAAGCCGGACGGTAGACATTACTGATGAACCGGGACAGGCCGGCTGCCACCCACTCCTGATATCGCTCCAGCCAGCTGCGTTTACTCTTCGGTTTGCGACCGATCTTTGAATGCGCAAGGTGGGCCGGCAGAATCAGCTTGGATTCAATCAGTGAAAACAGCAGGCACAGGATCACTACCATGCCAATCGCTTCAAAAAATGGAGCGACCTGCCCCCCAACCAGCAGCATGGGCGCGAATGCTGCGATGGTCGTCAGAACACCAAAAGTGGCAGGAACAGCCACCCGCTTGACCCCTGCCACTACATTGTCCAGAGAGTGTCCGTTCTCCGACACCTCGGAATGCACACTCTCGGCGGTAATGATGGCATCGTCAACAACGATACCCAGTACCAGTATCAGCCCGAACAGACTGATCATGTTGATATCGACCGGGAAAGGCCCGAGCGGCATCAACCAGATGGCGCCAAAAAACGCCACTGGAATACCCACCATTACCCACAAGGCTATGTTCAGGCGCAGGAAGGTAGTCAGTACCAGAAACACCAGTACGGCACCCATCACCAGATTGCCCAGCATCATATTGAGCTGGCCTTTCAGGTAAAAGGCATTGCTGCCCCAGGTATCGATGTTGACGCCGGGTGGGAAGGTCCCTTCGTTGCGTTCAATGTACTCCATCACCGCGCGCTCTACTTCGAGTACGCTCTGCTCGGGCGTGACCATGACCTGAATGTTCAGGGCACGCTCACCATCGAAGCGCGAAAAGTTTTCTGTCTCAACAAAGCCGTCCGTCACAGTGGCAATATCGCGCACCAGCAGGCGGCTGCCGTCCGGGTTGGTCCGCAGCACGATCTCGCCGAACTCCCGTCCGGTATATGCCTGCTGCTGGGTACGCAACTGAATGCGTCCGTTTTCGGTGCGAATGGCGCCGCCCGGCACATCGATTGACCCGGCGCGAACTGCCGAAGCGACCTGCGCCAGCGTCAGACCATATTCCCGCAGCGTATGTTCAGAGACCTCGATTGCTATTTCATAGTCGCGATCACCCTGTATCTGTGCCTGACTGACCTCTGGCAAAAGCAGGACATCGTCGCGAATCGATTGTGTCAGCGTTTTCAACGCGCGATCGCCCAGGTCGCCGGATACGGAAATCTGCAGCACTGGCTGCACCATTTCAATTTCGCGGACGAATGGGCGTTCGACACCATTGGGGAAAGTCGAGA
The DNA here is from genome assembly GCF_021729085.1 of Pseudohongiella sp. O18. Classification (GTDB taxonomy): domain Bacteria; phylum Pseudomonadota; class Gammaproteobacteria; order Pseudomonadales; family Pseudohongiellaceae; genus Pseudohongiella. The sequence continues at coordinate 1,312,904 of NZ_JAJSAR010000002.1, forward strand.
TTCGATCAATGCGGCTTTTGACTTCGTTCAGCAGCTCGGTCACGTCGTAACCACTGGCGACCTCAATCGAGACATTACCCGATCCTTCCCGGGCCGTGGAGCGCAGTCGATTTACGCCGCTGAGATCCTGGATTGCCTCTTCAATGGGAATGACAATCGCCAGCTCCACTTCCTCTGGCGCTGCGCCCGGATAGGCCATTGATGCATTGATGGTGCGGGTTTCAAATTCGGGAAACACCTGAATCTTGATAAAAAATACCGATGCGACACCGGCACACAGAATAAACAGCATCAGCAGATTGGCAGCTACGCTGTTGGCGCAGAACCAGGCAATCATCCCCTTGTGTTCAGTTTCAGGGATTGATTTCATGATGCAACCTGAACTGGATTGACACGCATACCATCAACAGGGACACGCACCGGCGACACAATGACCTGGTCACCCTGCTGAATGCCCTCTTCCACATACAACCAGTTAGTATCGGCATGAATGATCGTGACCGGGCGCAGACGCAAACGCTGCTCCTGATCCATGACCATCACCTGGTTGTCATTGGTCATCGCAGCAGGCGGCACCCGGTAGACTCCGGAGAGTACACGTCCCTGCAGGCTTGCACTGACAAAGGTACCTGCCAGCAGCGGAGTACCCGTGCCACCCGATGAAAGACGATAAGGATCCTGCATACGGGCAACGGCGTAGTACATTCGGCTGCTGCTGTCGACGACAGCTTCAGTCCGCACGATGCTCGCACGCCACTTCTGCTGTTCGCCGGCAACCTCAGCACGCAGTTCGACGGGAACGCTCTGCCCAATCAGTGACTGGCCAGGCATCGGCAAATCCAGCCATGCCAGGTCATTTGCACTGAGTGGCAGGCGGATTTCTGCGTAGTCGGTGGCAAATACCTCGGCCACCTGAGAACCCGCGCCGAGGTACTGGCCTACGTCCACCAGCTTTTCCCGCACCAACGCATCATAGGGCGCGCGAATCCGTGTCCGCTCCAGTTGTCGCTGTGCCCGTGCCAGTTCGGATTCCGCCAGCAGCACACGTGCCTGAGCTTCTTTTAGAAATGGCGTACGCAGCGCGAGCAATGGCGCGTTTTCACGCGGGCGGCCCGACAGGTCCCACTCACGCGCCGCCTGATCAGCCTGGGCCTGTTCCTGGGTCAGCTGCGCTTCAGCCGAGAGCAGATTCGCCTCTGCCTGAGAAACGGTTACCTGATAGTCAGCATCATCCAGTGTGACCAGCACTTCTCCCTGGCGCACATAGCCACCTGATACAAGTTTTTCGGACACCGATCGCACCATGCCGGAAACTTCTGCGACAAGGGTAGTTTCGGTGCGGGGTATGACCGTACCCTGCGACTGGATGACGATTGGGAGGTCACTGCGCGCGACCGTCATGGTCTGCACCGGCACAACCCGCTCTTCAGCAGCAACACTCTCTGGCTGAGGACGCAAGGACACCAGCGCTACTGCCAGCGCAATAGCTCCCACCACTATGACTGGCGGCAAAAGGCGTCGCAGCCACAACGATTGATTGGAAACGGCAGGTTCATTCATAGAGCAAGGTCCTGAAAACTGAATAGCTTATAGAGTTGAATTCGGTGAACTTGCGAGTAGCGATGCGATTGGAATTGTTATTGCGCGATGTCACACCCTTATACCGCGAATTCTGCAGGGGTGACAATTACCCATAAGTATTGATGATACACACTACAACCACTGTTTATTCGTATACCAGTGCCAAAAGTCCTGTAGTCGATGAACAACCTTTTTCGCGCGCCAGACTGTAAACTTCTCGCGATTACTGCTGTTTACTACCGCCAAAGGCCTTAACAAGTGACTGACTCAGGTCGCTGACAACCAGAGTCATCACGGCAAAGTCCTGATCAAACTGTTGGGCAGCGTCCTCGGCATCAGCCTCTCGGGCTTTTTCGAGCACCATATCCTCAAACCGGACCCGACTGAGGGTCAGATCCGCTGATACATGACAACTCACCGCCTCGTTCCACACTACACCCAGCTTTTTAACCTGTTTGCCTGCCTCAAGATGCACAGTTACTTCCTCTGCCGTCAGGTCCTGAGATTTACAGCGTATGACATTGCCATCTTCAAGTGGGTTGATTAGCTCGCAGTCCTGATCAATCTGAAAACCGTCTGATCCATGGCCGTCCCGCAGCCAGCCGGTCATGACTGCCATCGGTGATTCATTAACATCCAGCAGACGTACCGGAAACGATCCCAGAGCATCACGCAGCGAAGAGATGAGCTCCTCAGCCTGGGCAGCACTGCTGGTGTTAACAACTAACAGGCGCTGCTTCAGGTCAATATAGGCATGCAGCACACGATGTCGGCTGAATGCACGCGGCAACAGATCCGCCACCACATCATCCTTAATCTGCAACTTTTCCTTACGATAGACCTTGCGATCATCTCTAGTTTCAATCTCCTGGATGCGGTTGTCGGCTTCCTCGTTGACGACAGCGGCAGGCAGTATTTTCTCTTGCTTGCGAAGACAGACCAGCACGTAGTTACCGAGTTCATGAGTCAGCACAGCCGACCTATCATCATCACGGTTGGGAGCAACCGGGTTTACCCAGCCAGCAGCGCTGCGCTCACCGGCACTGCACGGGCGAAAGGCATGTTGCGAGACAGCTTCTGCCAGCGCAACTGCCTCCAGTGTGAAGTCATCAGCCAGTGCATAAAGACGAATATTTTTAAACCACATGAAACCCAGTCCTACTTTCTTTCCAGATTAATCGGGGCTGGCATTGTACTGGAAAGTGATTGCAATCACACAAATGAATTGCCATAGGAACTTGCGTCACGCATTTGTTGACAGAAAAAATTACCGGCATAAAATGCGCAGCATCAACAGATCCAGTAATGGCAATACCTTTCATGAACGCCACACGCAATCACTATAGCGCTCGCCTGCAGGAAGTCCTGCTGCTGCCTGCTGCGTGCTGGTTCAGTAAATCCCAGATTTCCAACCGCATACATGCTCGCCGTGCACAGCGCAATCTGCTGTCCATGCCACTGGCGTGTGTGCGCACGATGAAGATTAGCCGGGAGGTCCGCCCGACGACGTAGTTCTGATAACACTTCAGACCAACGGTCAACAGAAAGGCCCCTGAGTTAAGTCGATTCAGGGGCCTTTTTTTTGGCCATAAAAATAATGAACGGTAGTTCAGGATAAGAAGAGATTGATGATGGAAAATCAATTACGAAGAAATATCAAGGTCGTGTATGCACTGGCATTCTTTCACATGTTCATGCTGATTGTGCCGGTGCTGGTGCCATTGTTCCAGAGTCGTGGATTGACACTGGCAGAGGTATTTTACCTTCAGGCAATCTACGCTGCATTCATTGTGGTGCTGGAAGCGCCATCGGGGTATCTTGCCGACCTTCTGGGTCGCCGACTGGTATTGATCATTGGTGCTGCTGCGCATGCACTGGGATACATCTGGCTGAATTTTGCCACTGACTTCTGGGGCCTGTTGTACTTTGAAATACTGATGGCGGTTGCAGTCAGTATGATATCAGGCGCCGATCTGGCCCTGTTGTACGACAGTGAAAAGGCGCTGGCTGCAGAAGACAACGATCACATATACAGCGTTGCCCATCTGGGGTTCATGAAGTCTACGGCCGAAGCTCTGGGTGCGCTGCTGGGCGGCGCCCTGGCCATGGTGTCGTTCGATGTGATGATTCTGGCTCAGTCACTGACAGCCTGGGTTTGTCTGTGGATGGCACTCACCATTACGGAACCACCTGTCACTGAAGAAGATGGCAACGGAAAACGTGTCGTCAGTCTGGCGGATATCTGGCGACACCTGGCCAAAGGTGATCCGATATTAAAAATGGTCTTCTTCGCCCTGCCCGTATACAACCTGGCTACGGTACTGGTCGCCTGGCTGGTGCAGCCCTTCTGGGACAGCATGGGCCTGTCACTGGCAGTGTTCGGGATGCTCTGGTTTGCACAGAGCATGACGGTGGCCATCGCCAGCAAACTGGGTTACGAGCTGGAAAGGCGAGCCGGACCGGTTGCAGCGCTTTGCACGCTGGGGGTCTTGCCGATCATCGGAATATTTGGCATGGCCTGGCTGAGTGGCTGGGTCGGAATTCTGTTCGGCTTTGTCCTGTTTTTATCCAGAGGCCTGAGCCAGGTTATCCTGGTAAATGCCCTGAATCGTCGAATCCCGGGCAGATTCCGCGCAACAGTCAATTCACTGAACAGCCTGATATTCCGGTTTGGATTTATCGTGGCCGGACCGTTGATGGGACTGTTGGCGCAGGATCACGGTGTCGCTGTTGCGCTGAATGCTGTCGGCGTCATGCTGGTAGTCAGCTTTTTTGCAGTGATGCTGCCGTTGATACTTGCCGTACGTAAGCTATTGCTTGCCACGGCGGTACAGTCGGCGCAGGTCAAACCAGGTGCGGATGCGACACCCTGATGCCATGCCCCCTGTGAGAGTCAGCCCCCTGCAGGGGGCTGATCTCTACACTGAAGCCCTGACGCTTTTTGGCAAGGTGTTTATTGTTTGAGGCATACTCCGCCAGCAACTCTGCTGTTACACCTGGCACCTCTTCATTCGTCAGATCAAGCACACCAATGGAAAGATTGAGTAGCGGATGAGTGCGCCAGTTTCCGTCGCGATCAGGCGCCTCAAACCCGTTTGCTGTCAGGTGTTCACTGCGATACAGACGTCGACACAATTGCTGAAACTGAATGTTCAGTGTGTCCAGTCTTTCTTGCCAGTCGTCGCTTCGTAACACCAGCATAAAGTCGTCGCCACCAATATGACCCACAAAGTCGCAATCGGGGTCACATATAGACTTAAGTATCTGAGCAAGGCCCAGCAGGATTTCATCTCCTTTGCCGTAACCATAGATATCATTAAAGGGCTTGAATGAGTCGATGTCGATGTAGCACAGTCGCGCCGCCAGCTTTCCTTTTAGCAATCGATCCAGACACTCATGAATGGACACGTTACCCGGCAGCAAAGTCAGGGGATTGGCGGATTGCGCCTGCCTCACCTGAAGTTCGGTAATCTGTCGAAGAACATCAATCACACGGCCAAGTCCGGCATATTGACCTGCATCGGTGATGATAAAATCTTCTTCCAGGCGTTGCCGGGCACGGCTGGTCAAAAGCCTACTGACGCGCTGCAGACTCTGCTGGACATCTACTATCAGGGAATCTGACGCAAGCATCTGGGCAATGGGTTTTCTACCATGCAATTCCATCGCGTAGGGCTTGAGCATCACCTGACTCAGCGCGTGACAGTGAACAGACCCCAATGGCACGTTATTGTCATCCAGCACCGCCAGACTGTTAAGACTGGGCTGACGCTGAAAGCGCTGCAAGACATCGACCACTCTCTCACGATGATGCACACCCGCAACAGGAATCACCAGGCTATGAAGCCCGCCAGCCTGCCCGTCGCTACGCTCCACAGCATCAAGCTGCTGACCAAGCGCTTCGTGTGTCAATTGAGGGCAGTGCGAGGGACGTTCGAACCAGTAGCCCTGCATCCACTCCACGCCCATCTCCGACAGCGTATTAAATTCCTCAGAATGCTCCACACCCTCGGCAATGATGTGGGATCGCGAGGCTTTTGCCATGCTCAGGATTGAACCAACGAATTCACGCTTGACGGTGTCCTTATGAATGCCGTTGATAAAGTGTCTGTCGATTTTGACGTACTCTGGTTTCAGCTCAGTCCACAGCCTCAGTCCCGAATAGCCTGCCCCTAAATCATCAATGGCAATGGCAAAACCCATGCTGCGATAGTGATGCAATGCGTTCTGCAGCAAACCCACATTATCGATTGGCGCATGTTCGGTCAATTCGATAACCAGACGGTTGGCGGTCATGCCCGCCTGTTTGACCAGCTCCAGCGTTCGACCGGACGGGTGCTGCTGTTCCAGCAGACTCTCCGGTGAGACATTGATAAACAACAATCCCTCAAACTGATGCTGCGCGAATGCAAAAATCGCTTTGGCACGGCACAGCATCTCAAGTTCGGTCAACAGCCCAAAGTATCTGGCCGTCGAGAAAAGTGTCAATGGTGAGTGTAATGGACTGTTGGACGGCCCACGACTCAGAGCCTCATACCCAACGATCTTCTTTTCCAGCCCCGACACAATAGGTTGGAACATGACACTGATATCGGCTTCGCGAAGCACCTGCTGCAGAGCTTCAAACTGCTGGGCAACTGACATGGATTGACTACAGACCTGCGTTGGAGAAAAGACACAAGATAGTGTCATGCGTGCATGACAAATTTATGAATTGAGACTCCCGGCGAATTAACAAATAGATACAATCTATTAAACATATTGCTTTGCCAGCCGATGACAGAGACGACTATATTGACACCCCTCTTTAGCATGATAGGCTGCGGGTTACGCAATAGGAGACGTATTACATTGCAAACAATTGTCAGAGCCCAGCAGCACGAGGGCGCTACGGGTTGTGGCCAATGCCGCAAGAGTGCTACAGAATTTGACCTGAGCTTTGCCTTTCAGCCGATTGTAAAAGCCTCCACACGAACGGTCGTGTCTTACGAGGCTTTAGCGCGAGGAAGTAAGGGCCAGGGTTTTGCGCACGTGGCTGCGCAACTGAATGACGATAATCTTTATCACTTCGATCAGCGTTGTCGCGTCAGGGCAATCGAACTGGCGACACGACTTGGTCTTCAGGTCGACCTGAACATTAATTTTTCCCCGAATGCTGTATATCGTCCGGAATTGTGCATACGCACGACGCTGGAAGCAGCTGAGAAATACGGTTTTCCTGTCGAGCGCATTCATTTTGAAGTCACTGAAAGCGAGGAGGTCCGCGAGAAGGCCCACCTGACTACCATTCTCGCCTACTATAAAAAGCTCGGATTCACGACTGCCATTGATGACTTTGGCGCCGGTTTCTCCGGGCTCAATCTGCTTGCAGAGTTTCAGCCGGATTACATCAAGATCGATCGTGTACTGATCGACCAGATAGATCTGCACGCCGTCAAACAGGCAATCGTTGATGGCGTACTGCATACCTGCAACAAGCTTGGCATCGGTGTACTGGCTGAGGGTGTCGAGAGACGTGAAGAGTATCAGTGGCTGAAAGGAGCCGGCGTGGACCTGTTCCAGGGTTACTATTTCGCACGTCCAGGGTTTGAACAGCTGCCGCAGGTGCCCGCAGAACTTTTTGATTAGATCTCTTTATTAACCCCCCGCCCGAACTCCGCCTGATCCCCTGCAACAAGCCAGCCTTAAGTTGGTGAAAAAACCCACAAAAAAGCCGCCGGACATAAGCTTGTGTCCGGCGGCTTTGTTACGTGGATCAGAACTGCATCAGAACCCGTGCATACAGTCGACGGCCACGACCGTCAAACTGATAGGCATCGTAGTTCAGTGTGCCTGCATAGTGGAACGGCAGCTCTGCGTTGAAGGCATCCAGCGCACCTACCGTCAGTGTTGTAGTGCCCAGGTTCTGATTGGCCCACTCATGCACGTAGCTGTACTGAATATCGACGCTGTGATAGCTGTCGATGTCACGATTGACAATGGAGCGCACATAGTCGTTACCGTTGTCAAAGGTGTCCTGGTAGGACAGGTTCTGATACTGACCTACGAAGCGGTTGATTACCGCAACCGAGTGTCGTGTATCGGCACTGTTCCAGGACAGCGTGATATTGCCTTTGACATCGGGCAGTGAGCGCACCAGCAGACCATCACCAGTGGTGCCAGCGGCATCGAAGATACCGGTTTCGCGCAGACCCAGCTCCAGGCCCGGTACATCAGACAATGTGTACTGACGTACATAGCTGAAGTCAGAGGCAATGCGGAAGCGGCCCAGATCGGTATCCCACTGATAGCTGGCCTTCAGGTCAACACCGTCAGCAGTCACTTTACCGGCGTTGATGGCAGCAGAACTGATGGTGATCAGGTTGGCTGTTGTGCTGCCTGCCGCACGAACCACACCGGATACCTGGTACAGACGGGGATCCACCACACAATCCAGACGTGACATCGGAATCACCTGGCCGGCAGGCGTCTTCGAGTTGTCCGGATTGCTGCCCCACTGCGCTTCGAGTGCATTTGGGTCACAGGAAGTGTAGGGGTTCATGCCGCCGTAGGCCGCAGACGGACTGCTTGAGACAGTGCCGTTGAAGACATAATTGTTGGGATCCGCTGCCGCCGCCTCGAACGCGGCAATTTCGCCGCTGATCGCGGAAATACCCGGTTGCGGCATCACGCGGTCTTCCACCTCAAAGCGCCAGAAATCAGCACCGATACTCAGACCCTGCAGGGCGCCGGCAGGCGTCCAGATAAAGCCGGCACTATAGGTATCGGCGTACTCATTGCCGATATCCGGTGCTGGAGAACCCACCGTATAGGTAGTTTCCGGCTCAGCATTGTCGTTGTTGGCAGGCACCATGTTGGCGCGCACCGCCTGGTTGCTGATCGGATCACGGAAGGTCACCGAGCTCGACTCCAGGCCTTCCAGCTGAATGCCGATGTTAGGCGCTCTGAACGACTGAGAGAAGGATCCGCGGAACAACAACTCGTCAGTCGGACGCCAGCTCAGCGCAACTTTTGGTGTCAGCTCGCCGCCAATCCGGCCGCCGTAGTCCTCATAACGCAGAGCAATCTGGGATTCGATGCTGTCCAGGAAGGGCAGCGACAGTTCCATAAATGCCGCACGGGTGCTTCGCGTGTGATTGTAGTTAAAGATACATTCGGAACACTCAAAGTTGTTCGATACATAGCGGTATTCGTTCGGTTCGCCGTTGGGGCCAAAGCCAGCGATTGCATTTAGACCCGGCTGGTTCATCGCCGGCGCAATCGACGCCGCGTTCTGCTCCCGGTGCTGCGCACCCACAGCAAACTGGGCCATGCCGCCGGCCATCTCAAACATCTCGCCTGAAACGACGGCATCAAATACGGCAAGCTTGTTGCGCTTGTCTGCCCTGCGAATGGTCGGCATCATCCAGTCGATCAGCTCCTGGGAATTGGCCAGATCCGGGTTGGACTGGCGCGTCAGGAAGGGGTTGTAGAATTCACAACCACCTTTGCCGTGGTTGTTACTGGTCAACGCATAAGACAGCGACTCGTAGGTATTAAATACGAAACCGGGGAAGAACAACTGCGTCATGCTGCTGCCAACAAAATCCCATCCAGTCGGTATGAACGGAGAGATATGTCCGCGAGCGCTGATAAAGTCAAAGTCTGGTACGCCGTTGGGCGTACAGTTGGGCCCACCAAGGCCATTGGCCGCCAGGTGTGCGCGATCGCGCTGGAAGGTTTTGTATTCCAGTTCAAAGCTGGTACCACTCCATGAGTAGCTGACATCGTAGTTAAAGCGGCGGTTATTGAACGCGGTAAACTCACCGCGCAGGCCCGCCTGTACCCCGGTCGCCTCAGTGTGACTCATCTGGTTGCCACCACCCATACGCGGGGAACTGCCGATGTTCATATTGGCATAACTCGGCGCATTGATACCGCCATTGCGAATATCGGTAGGTGCGTTGGTAATGTCTGCGGCGGTGGGCCGCGCGAGGCCTATCGCAGGCGCGAAATAACCCAGTTCCATGGGCTGACCAATTGAGTAGCCGCCCCAGGCCGGATTGCCCTGATGTGCGCCGGGCTGGGCCAGAAACATGGTCGGACCCCGGCTGGTATAAGTGCCTGAGTCAGAACGTTCGATGTCGCTGCTGGAGTGCTGGGCGAATGAGTAGAACTCCACGGAATCATTGAATACATGCTCAAAGGCACCCGCAACACTGTCGCGCTCCATACCTACATTCAGCAGGTCCCACTCGAAACTGTTTTCACGGCAACTGGTGTTGGGGTCACCGCGCTCAGACGTCCTGGTGCCTGTGAAATAAGGAGTGCCATCGGCCGAAGTCAGCGAGTAACACAGCGGGTCAGTGTAGCGAGGGTCGGCAGTACCTCCCTCTGCGATGGCTTGCGCAACCGCTTCCTGATTCAAATAGGCAGGATTGATACGCGTACCAAAAGCTGCATTGGCAATGGGTGTACCCAGCCCACCTACCGTACCGGTAAACTCAGAGCGATCATCAAAGTAACGCGCAGCGCTGACCGAGACCGGATCGCGGCGGAATATTTCCCCAGACAACACAAAGTGCGTCGATCCGGTTTCGTTTGACCAGCCCCAGATGGCACTGAGTGTCTGGTCCTGATTTTCCATCTCTTTTTCGATGGCCTGCACGTCGCCGTAAAGCTCAAAGCCTTCAAACTGGGTACGCATGATGACGTTGGCAACACCTGCCACCGCATCAGAACCGTACAGAGCCGAACCACCATCGGTCAGGACCTCAAGGCGTTCAACCATAACCAGTGGAATGGTATTGATATCCACAAACTCGCCACCAGTAGGCGTAGCTGTGGCAGCTGGCGCAAAGCGCTTGCCGTTGATCAATGTCAGTGTTGAGTTTTCACCCAGGTTACGCAGGTTGATGTTGGCCATACCGGAGACGTTACCCATCAGGGCATTACCGCCATCGGCACCTTCGTTGCTCACCGAGCCGGAGTTGACTTCCAGGTTTTTCACAACATCCCAGATCTGCGCCGCACCCTGGGCCTCGATGGACGCACGGTCTACTACCTGTACAGGTGATGGAGCATCAAGTGGGCTGCCACGCAGATAGGAGCCGGTGACTACCACTTCTTCTACTTCAGGTTCGGAATCCTGGGCAAAGGCAGGTACACAAGAAATTGCAGATATGATACCCAGGAGTAGAGAATTCTTTCGGAAACCAGGTCTTGCAGACATGGACTGTTCCCCCGTGATTCTTATTGTTAGATCGGAATGTTGCGCTATACGCATCCTGCGCAGTCAATTCGATACTACACCGACCCACTTCCTTGAGAACGGACCGGTACTTCAGGGAATCTCCGTTGACTTTAGCCAATTGAAATAGGCAATGCAAACAAAATTGAATCACTTCATTATTTTGGAGCTCCTCCTGCCCAGCTCTGATAAAGCAGAACAATATTCATCATTAACAAGACTGATATAAGAGTCATGAGACATAAAAAAACGGGCCTTGTCTCAGGCCCGTTTTTTTAAAGGATTGCCAGGCGGCTGTATCAGAACTGCAGCAATGCCCTGGCGTACAATCGACGACCCCGGCCATCAAAAACACTGGCGTCGTAGTTCAGTGCGCCCTGATAGCGGAATGGCAGCTCAGCATTGAATGCGTCCAGCATACCAACGGTGAGCGTGGCACTGCCCAGATCGGGGTTGGCCCATTCATGGCGATAGCTGTACTGCAGGTCAACACTGCTGTAGCTGTCGACTTTCTCCTGCACTACCGATCGCACATAGTCATTGCCTGCCTCGAATGTGCTCGCATAGGCCAGATCATCGTAAGAGCCAATAAATCGGCCGATCACCGAAACACTGTGCGCCAGGCTGTTGCTTGACCAGCCCACAGTTACATTGCCCTTCAGGTCCGGCAGCGAGCGGACCAGCACGCCATCACCTGTAGTACCTGCCGCGTCGAATACGCCGGTCTCCATCAGGCCCAGCTCCAGCCCAGGCACATCAATCAGCTCGTAGCTGTTGACGTAGGTAAAGTCAGAACTGGCACGGAAACGACCGACATCAGTCTGCCAGTCGTAGGCCAGCTTCAGGTCCACGCCATCCGATTCTATTTCACCGGCATTGATTGTGGAGCTCTGAATGGTTATCAGCGCAGCCGTAGTGCTGCCTACCGATCGAACAACATTGGGTACGACATAGGTAGCCGGGTCAACGACGCAGTCAAGCCGGGAGCCCTCTATGACGCCGCCCGCGGCATTGCGTGAATTGTCCGGATTACTGCCCCACTCCGCTTCCAGCGCCGCAGGATCGCAGGCCACGTTGCGCACGGCGGCATCACTGCCCAGTGAGCTGTTGAACACATAGTTGGCAGGATTCTGGGCCGCTTGCTCGAAAGCAGCTATTTCGCCTTCAATTGACGAAATACCCGGCTGTGGCAATACCCGGTCTTTCACCTCAAAACGCCAGAAGTCAGCGCCTACCGACAGGCCATCCAGGGCACCAAAAGGTGTCCACTGAAAACCGATATTATAGGTATTGGCTGACTCGTTACCAACATCAGGCGCTGGTGCACCCACTGAATAGGTCGTGTTTGGCTCGGCGAATTCATTGGTAGCAGGCCGCAGTCCGGCGCGCACCGCCTGATTTCGAATCGGATCACGGAAGGTGATTTCGCCAGCCTCCAGGCCCGCCTCGACCACACCCAGGTTGGGCGCACGGAACGACTGCGAGAAAGAACCACGCAGCAGCAGCTCATCTGTGATGCGCCAGCTTGCTGCCACTTTCGGCGTCAGCTCGCCACCGATGGAACCGCCATAGTCTTCGTAGCGAAGCGCCAGTTGTGTTTCAACGTCGGCCAGAATCGGCAGTGAAAGCTCTGTGAATACGGCACTGACATCACGATCGGTGTCGTAATTGAAAATACACTGAGAACACTCGTAGTTATTGCTGACGTAGTGAAACTCATCCGGCACGCCGTTTTCGTCATACCCCAGAATCGCATTGGGGATACCGGGCAGGTTGATGGCTGGTGCATTGGATTTATTGTTCTGCTTGCGCAGCTGTGCACCCACCGCGAATTGCGCGGTACCACCTGTCATTTCGAACATTTCGCCGGAGACTACTGCATCAAATACCGCAAGCTGGTTACGTTTGTCGGCACGTTTGACGGTCGGCATCATCCAGTCGACCAGTTCCTGAGAGTTGGCCAGATTACTGTCAGTCATCTGTGTCAGGAACGGGTTGTAGAACTGACAGCCGTCCTGCCCCTGGTTGTTACTGGTTAGCGCCAGCGACAGACTCTCGCGAGTCGTCAATACGAATCCTGGGAAAAAGGTCTGCGTCAGACCGGCTCCGTAGGCTCCCCAGAAAGTCGGGATTTGAGGCGCTATCCCAAGCCGGGTAGCCAGGGCATTGGCGGCCTGAAACGCGGCGGGGTGCTGCGCACCCGCGCTGATAAAATCAAAATCTGCGCGTCCGTTGGGAGTGCAGTTGGGACCACCAAGGCCGTTTGCTGCCAGTTCGGCGCGGTCACGCTGGAAAGTCTGGTACTCCAGCTCAAAGCTCGTGCCACTCCAGGAGAAACCAACATCGTAATTGAAGCGACGGTCGCCAAGAGCATAAAACTCACCCTTTAATCCGGCCTGGATTCCGACAGTCTCGGTTTCATTGCGGTTTTTATTGCCGCCCAGGCGAGGCGCATTGCCAATATTGACATTGGCATACATCGGCACATTGGGCCCGCCGTTATAGCCTGCGATCGGCGCATTGGGTATGGAAGCAGGTGCATCCAGACCGATCAGAGGTGCCATGGAGCCCAGCTCGGCATAACGGCCGATACTGTAATTGGCAGGTGCGCCGAGCGGAATCAGCGGATTGCCCTGATGCGCTCCCGGCTGCGCCAGCATCACTGTGGGACCACGGGAGCTTACGGCACCAGAGTCAGAGCGCTCAATGTCGCTGTGTGACCACTGCATGAATGAATAGAATTCGGCCTTCTCACTGAAGCTGTGACTGAAGGCACCCGCAATACTGTTTCGCTCCATGCCCACCGCCAGCAGGTTCCACTCGTAGGAATACTCGCGGCAGCTTGAGCTGGGCTCACCTCGCGGCGCAGTGTTGGTTCCGACAAAAAACGGTGTGCCGTCTGCAGAGCTTAATTCGCTGCACAATGGATCTGTGTAGCGAAGCGAGGCGTCACCGCCCTCGGCAACTGCCTGATCGATCGCCGCCTGATTGATATAGTCTCTGTTCAGCCTGGCCCCAAAAGAAGACTGATTGATGATGGTGCCAAGTCCACCGACTGTCGCTGAGAACTCAGAGCGTTCATCAAAGTAGCGGGCATCTTCGACGCTGACCGGATCACGGCGGAATGTCTCACCTGCCAGAACAAAATTGGTGGCACCGGTCTCGCTCGCCCAGCCCCAGATCACACTGCCGGTCTTGTCAAACTTGTCCCCGGCTTTTTCGATACCCTGAATATCACCGTAGACCTCAAGTCCTTCGAAATCTGTGCGCATGATGATGTTCACTGCGCCGGCCACGGCATCCGAACCGTAGAGTGCTGAACCACCGTCGGTCAGAACTTCCAGCCGCTCCACCATTACCAGAGGTATTGTGTTGATATCAACAAATTCGCCACCGGATGGGGTGGTTGTTGCAGCAGCGACCTGGCGCTTGCCGTTGATCAAAGTCAGTGTGGAATTTTCGCCCAGGTTGCGAAGGTTGATGTTGGCGGTGCCGGACAGGGTACCTAGCGCTGCGTTACTGCCTTCTGCGCCTTCATTGGAAATGGAGCCAGAGTTGATTTCGAGATTCTTGACAACGTCCCATATCTGGGCCGCGCCCTGGGATTCTATAGAGGTTCTGTCGACGACCTGCACGGGGGATGGCGCATCAAGCGGACTGCCGCGCAAGTAAGAACCGGTTACTACGACTTCTTCAACTTCCTGTGCTTCATCTGACTGCTGGGCAAAAGCGGGCATAACAACAGCACCTGTTGTCAAGCCAGCGATCGCGCAAGCCAGACTCTTTTTGACAAGCCATCTGGACATGAGAGACTACTCCTCATTATTGTTATGTAAAAAACCTAAACAGCGGTTACATGTTGCTGATTTCACTAGGCCGTTCAGAACTAAACCGGGTCTTCGGCCAGCAACAGGCAGAGAAAAGACACACGGTACCACTGAGAAAAGCGCTTCAACGATAGCCAAACCCCCAATGCATTGCAAACGAATTAACGGCGAAAATTGTCGCTTTATCCTGTATAAAACCTGAGAATATTGCCTATCATCCTTTGTGATCTTTGCGTGTTGAACCGGTCTGATGATCATGACCTTAAATAGCGCAGCGCCCAGGCGACAGAATGAGCGGACCGGAAACAAAATTGAGCAAACTATTGAGAAAAATTCGCAACTTTATACTGACCATCGCATTGCTGGCAGGCTTGATCGCTGTTTCATTACCCGGGGTGATTGGTCTGGGCGTGCGTCATCAGATGTCAGCGCTGTTGACTGCGGCGACCAACAGCAATCCATACAGCGCCCTGCTGTCCGTGCATCTGGACAGGATTGAACCCGGCTGGTTCACCAGCAATTACTACCTGACGATTGCGGGGCCTGTATTGTCCGCTGATGGCTCACAAACCGCCACGCAACGCACACAATTGTCAGTCACTCACGGCCCAATTATCCGGCACTTGCGTGACACGCCTTTGGCAATTGCGGAATTTCAATTGATCAACCTCGATCCAGTTACCGGGCCGGACACACCGCATTTATCCGGGTCAGCGGTGCTGACCATGGAGTCGCCCACTATTGCCGCGCTCCGGGGTATCGCAGGATTCAGCGCCCTCGGCGGTGAACACTGGCTGGAATCACGTGGTCATTGGTCGCTCCCTGCGGTTCTGACCAGCGCTGCAGACGAACCGATACCCGGCAACCTTCAACTCTACCTCGATGCCGATGCCGAGGCATTGGGCGCCGGGGCTGGCAAAGACCTGTTGCAGATCATTCAGTTACAGGGCTGGACTCGCATCAGCAATGGCCGTGCGCTAAGCCATATATCTGTCATTGATGGCGCCGTCACGGTTAACGGACAGTCACTGCGACTCAGTGTGGGGCCGGCTGATGGCGAATAATGACCGTACCGACAGACCTATTTGAGGTACCGCGCAATAAGCGACGCAGTTCTCCGGTCAGGTGCGCAATACAGCATAGCGCCAGCTTCAGGCTATCATTCATGTCAGGGCCACAATCGTGTAGAATGGCGCTGAATTTCTCAGGTATCCCGCGCCGTCATGTCCGACTCAAGCAAACCGCCACATCTGTTTTCATATCCGCGTTACTGGGCCGAGTGCTTTGGCACCGCTCCCTATCTGCCCATGTCACGGGCGGAGATGGATGCGCTGGGCTGGGACAGCTGCGATATCATCATCGTTACCGCGGACGCTTATGTCGACCACCCCAGTTTTGGCATGGCTGTGGTTGGACGTTTGCTGGAGGCTCAGGGCTTCCGGGTGGGCATCATTGCGCAACCCGACTGGCAAAGTGCAGAGCCGTTTAAAGCCCTGGGCAAGCCGAATCTGTTTTTCGGGGTCACCGGCGGTAACATGGACTCGCTGATCAACCGCTACACCGCGGACCTGCGTATCCGCAGCGACGATGCCTATACACCGAATGCAGAACCGGGCAAGCGTCCCGATCGGTCGGTGATCGTTTACAGTCAGCGCTGCCGTGAGGCATTCTACGACACGCCTATCGTCATCGGTGGCATAGAGGCAAGCCTGCGCCGTATAGCACAGTATGACTATTGGAGCGACCAGGTTCGCCAGTCCATACTCATCGACTCTAACGCCGATATTCTGCTCTATGGCAACGCTGAGCGGGCGCTGGTTGAGGTTGCTCATCAGATCGCAAATGGCAGGGATCTGGCGACGATGACCGATGTGCGTGGTACGGCTATTGTGCGCAGAGATGTACCGGCTGGATGGACCGAGATTGACTCGACCCGCATCGACTGGCCAGGCCGCATCGACAATATTCCGAACCCTTACGAAGTGCCACACGACCAGGCGACCGACACCAAGACACGCGAACTCGCCAAAGCCGGGCAGACTGTGAGCATGGCCGGGGGCGACGCTGTAGCAGTCAAAGCGCCTGTGCCTGATGCTGAAACCGTAACGACGGTCCGCATCATACCGCTGCCGCTGCACCGACAGTTCGACAGCGATCCTGAACGCACATATATCCGGCTGCCGCCATACCACAAGGTGAAAAAAGACCCTGCACTGTATGCGCACGCCTCAAGGGTATTGCACCAGGAGTCCAACCCCTACAATGCCAAGGTACTGGTTCAGAAGCACGGTACGCTGGACGTATGGGTCAATCCACCACCGATTCCGCTGGAAACAGACGAAATGGACGGGGTGTTCGACCTGCCCTATCAGCGTCGCCCGCATCCGTCATATGGCAATGCCCGTATTCCTGCCTACGATATGATCAAAACCTCGGTGAATATCATGCGGGGCTGCTTTGGCGGCTGTACCTTCTGCTCGATAACAGAGCACGAAGGACGCATTATCCAGAGCCGGTCAGAGGGTTCCATTCTTCGCGAGATTGAAAAAATTCGCGACCAGGTGCCTGGATTCACCGGCACGATCTCCGACCTTGGCGGCCCGACTGCCAATATGTACAAACTCAACTGTAAGTCCCAGGAGATCCAGAAGCGCTGCAAACGCCTGTCATGCGTCTATCCGACCATCTGTCAGCATCTGAATACGGACCATAGCCCTACGACACAACTTTACCGCAAGGCGCGCGCCATTCCCGGGGTAAAACGTGTGGCGATCGCCTCAGGCCTGCGCTATGACCTGGCCATCAAGGATCCGGAATACGTTGAAGAACTGGTGACACACCATGTTGGCGGCTACCTGAAGATCGCACCGGAGCACAGC
Organism: Pseudohongiella sp. O18; assembly: GCF_021729085.1. Lineage (GTDB taxonomy): Bacteria > Pseudomonadota > Gammaproteobacteria > Pseudomonadales > Pseudohongiellaceae > Pseudohongiella. Next base: position 1,330,420 of record NZ_JAJSAR010000002.1, read on the forward strand.
GAAGACAAAACGCTTTCCAAGATGATGAAACCCAGCATCAGCGCCTACGATGAATTCAAACGCATGTTTGATCACTTTTCGGCCAAGGCTGGCAAGGAACAGTACCTTATTCCCTATTTCATTGCTGCCCACCCCGGCTCCGATGATGAAGACATGATGAATCTGGCGCGCTGGCTGAAGAAGTACAAGTTCAAGCCCGACCAGGTGCAGACCTTCTATCCATCACCGATGGCGCTGGCTACGGCGATGTACTATTCCGGCAAGAATCCACTTAAGAAAGTGACCTACAAAAGTGAATCGGTCACGGTCAGCAAGGACATCGAGCAGCGCAGACTGCAAAAAGCCTTCCTGCGCTACCACGACCCCAAGAACTGGCCGATGCTGCGCACGGCCCTGCGCAAAATGGGACGTGACGACCTTATCGGCAGCGCGCCACACTGCCTGGTGCCGGACGACAAACCCGCGAGGGGTGGAAAATCCGCACCGCGCGCTGCGGCGAGACATAGCGCAGGTGGACGGCGACACACTGCTGGTGGCAAGCCGGGCAGAAAGTCCGTCAAACGCCGTATCCACTGATCCTGGAAACCCTCTGAGGCTCATTCTCAAATGCGATTTACGTTGCTAACGAGAATGATTAACACTATGATTGGCGCAATTTTTTGCATTCGTCATGCGCTCAAAGAAATCGCAGGCAATGCGCCAACACCATAGGACGATACTATCCTCAGGGGAGTTATATGAAGATTCGCAACAAGCGTCTGCAATTTGCTGTGTCCGCCATCATCATGGGATCAACTGTCGGCGCCCACGCCTCGAATGTCGAGGAATTCCTGATCATTGGCAGCCGTGAAGACGCCCGCACCGTGGCCGGCTCCGGCGCTGTGATTGATGGAGAACAGATTCGCATTGAAGCTGCCACAGATATCAACCAGCTTCTGAAAACCGTGCCGGGTGTCTACATCCGTGAAGAAGAAGGCCTGGGACTGCGCCCGAATATCGGTATCCGCGGCGCCACATCCGAGCGCAGCAGCAAAGTCACCATCATGGAAGACGGCATCATGATGGCACCGGCGCCCTACGCCGACCCGTCAGCCTACTACTTCCCTACCGCGACCCGTCAGTCCACCGTTGAAGTCCTGAAAGGCGCGCCACTGCTTCGCTATGGTCCTCAGACCACCGGTGGCGTAGTCAATCTGGTCAGCACGCCCATTCCGCAGGAAAGTGCTGGCAGCGTGCAAACCGTGATTGATGAGCGCGGCAGCGTCGATCTGCATGCCTGGGCAGGTGGACAGGGCGAATCCATGGGCTGGTTGCTGGAAACCGTACAGCGCGATGGTGAAAGCTTTAAGGACACCGATCGCAGCAACGATGCCGGCGACTATCGTATTGAGGATTACGTTGCCAAGCTTGGCTGGCAATCCACTGAAGGACCGGCGCAAAGCCTGCTGCTAAAACTGCAGTATTCAGAGGAAACCTCTCTGGAAACCTATCTGGGTCTGACCGATGCCGACTTCGAAGCCAACCCCAACCGTCGATACGGCCTGTCATCCATTGATGATATGAGCAATCGTCACTCGTCGATCCAGCTCAGCTATGCTCTGGCGCTAAGCGACAACACAAGCTTGAGCGCGAATGCCTACCAGAACAATTTCAAACGTAACTGGTTCAAACTCGACGGCGGTGGTGCGTACATTGATGCTGCCAACCGCGGCGATGAGCGTGCCCAGGCAATTCTGGACGGATCAGGGAACGTGAATGGACTGCGTTACAAGAACAACAATCGTAGTTACGAATCACGCGGTGTTGAAGTTAATCTGACGCATAACCAGGGCGATCACTTGATCGAGTTCGGTGCGCGCACTCACGAAGACGAATCAGACCGCTTCCAGCCCGTTGATGTTTACAACCAGGCCGGCGCACGACTGATCTACGACCGCCGCATCCAGCCAGGTTCCGGCGACAATCGTGTAGGTTCTGCAGATGCAGTGACCGTCTGGCTGACGGATACCTGGCAGGTCACGGACGCGCTGACCGTCAACGCGGCATTGCGACACGAAAACGTCACCACCAGCGAACATCGTTACGCAACTCTGGACCGCAGCTCGCTGAACCGTATTACCAACAACGAAGCCAGCGAATGGTTGCCAGGCGTGTCACTGACCTATCAGATCAGCGACAGTTTCCAGATCCTGGCTGGCGTGCATCGCGGATTTTCTCCACTGGGTGCAGGCGCACAACCTAACGAAGACCCGGAAACCAGCGATAATTATGAAGCCGGCTTCCGTTACCAGAGCGGCACCCTGTTCGCTGAACTGATCGGTTTTTACAGCGACTTCTCGAACAAGAGTGAGAACTGCTCACTGGCCAGCCCCTGCAGCAACGGCGAAACCAGTGGCTCTTACACTACTGGTGAAGCAGTGATTCAGGGCCTGGAAGTTCAGTTTGGCAACCGGTTTGCGGTAGGCGACGCGTCTGTGCCCTTCGATTTCAGTTACACCTTGACTGATGCCGAGATCACACGTACTGATGCAACGGCTGGTGTGAACAAGGGTGACGAGCTGAAAGACGTACCACGTAATATCTTCAGTGTCCGTAGTGGTCTGGAGCTGGCCAATGGCTGGAACAACTACATCGTCGGCAAGCTGGTACATGAAATGTGTGTGTCAATCGGGTGTAACAACTCGGTCAGCCCATACGCTAGAACTGACACTCTGTTCGTTACCGATCTGATCAGCCGCTACACCATCAATAACGGTGTTGAGTTATTCCTTAAAGTAGAAAACCTGTTCGACAAACAGAAGATTGTTTCACGCGATCCCGACGGCGCGCGCCCGAACAAGGCTCGTACCGCGTCAGTTGGTTTCCTGTACGAGTTCTGATCAACTCCCAGGTGTTTACCGAACAAAAAAGGCAGCTCAACTGAGCTGCCTTTTTTTTATTCAGACTCATTGTCCAAAAAGTAACACAAGCTATTTCTTGTTCTTGAGAGCCTGCTCAAACAACGCCGCCATCGTACCGGTCTGACGCTTGTTGTCAGCCGCTTTTCCAAAGTCCTTCTTGCCACGGGTGGATGTTGCAGCCCGGGCGCCACCACGCGAGGAACGACTGCCATCGCTTTTCTCGCCAGGTTGCGGCAAGGGATCATCCAGACGCATGGTCATGGCGATTCGTTTTCTTTCACGATCAACTTCCAGCACTTTGACTTTGACAATCTGGCCGGCACTCACCACTTCGTGCGGATCCTTAACAAACTTGTCTGACAGGGCTGAAATATGCACCAGGCCATCCTGATGCACCCCTACATCAACAAATGCACCGAAGTTGGTGACATTGGTGACAGTGCCTTCGAGTATCATGCCCGGCACCAGGTCTTTTATTTCCTCAACACCTTCTTTCAATTCCGCTGTTTTAAATTCGCCACGCGGATCACGACCGGGCTTCTCCAGCTCTTTGAGGATATCCTGAACAGTGGGCAGACCGAATTTCTCGCTGACGTAATCCTGGGCCTTCAGGCCGCGCAGAAACGCAGCGTCACCGATCAGTGACTTCACGTCGCGATTGTTGCGACGTGCGATTTCCTCAACCAGCGGATAGGACTCAGGGTGCACTGCGGACCCATCCAGCGGGTTCTCACTTTCATGGACACGCAGAAAACCAGCTGCCTGTTCAAATGTCTTATCCCCGAACCTGGGCACCTTCTTCAATTGTTCACGCGACCGGAACTGACCATTCTGGTCCCTGAATTCCAGAATATTGCTGACCAGCGACTGATTGAGACCGGACACCCTTTTTAGCAATGGAGCCGACGCTGAATTGACATCCACACCCACTGCGTTCACACAGTCTTCGACCACTGCGTCCAGACTTCTGGCCAGCTTCACCTGACTGACATCGTGCTGGTACTGACCAACACCAATCGACTTGGGTTCGATCTTTACCAGCTCGGCCAGAGGATCCTGCAGTCGGCGCGCAATGGACACGGCGCCGCGGATGGTAACGTCCAGATCCGGCAGTTCCTGTGAGGCAAACTCCGAAGCTGAATACACGGATGCACCCGCCTCGTTGACCATGACTTTCTTGAGCTTGAACTGCGGGAACTGTTTGCAGAAATCACCCACAAACTGGTCGGTTTCACGCGACGCGGTACCATTGCCGATACTGATCAGTTCAACCGGGTATTTATCACAGAGCGCTTTTAATACGGCAGCCGCCTCCGCCTTGCGATGCTGAGGCGCGTTCGGAAAAATTGCACCGTGGTCCAGCACTTTGCCAGTCTGATCCACAACGCAGAGTTTAACGCCGGTGCGCAGACCCGGATCAAGACCGATCGTGACTTTCTTGCCAGCTGGCGGCGCCAGCAACAGATCCTTGATATTGCGGGCAAACACATCGATGGCGCCCTCTTCCGCCTGCTCACGCAATTGAGTCAGAAAGTCCGTCTGCAGGTGTGTATGTACCTTGACGCGCCAGGTCCAGCGCACCACATCTGCCAGCCACTTGTCAGCTGCCCTGCCCTGATCATTGATCTTCCAGTGCGAGGCAATCATGCCCTCGCAGGCGTGACGCGCTGGTGGTGCGTTTTCGTCGACCGGGATATCCAGCTTCAGATTGAGGATGCCCTCGTTTCTGGCACGGAACAGGGCCATCACGCGGTGCGAGGGAATGGTCGTAACCGCTTCCGAAAATTCAAAATAATCCCGGTACTTGGCACCTTCCTGCTCCTTGCCCGGCACCAGCTCCGAGATCATATGCGCGTGCCCCCAGAAGAAGTCCCGCAGCTTGCCCAGCAGATTTGCATCTTCGCCAAACTGTTCGATCAGAATGTGACGGGCGCCGTCCAATGCTGCTTTTGCATCGGCGACCCCCTGGTCGGCATCAATGTATTTCTCAGCTTCCAGTTCCGGGTCCAGCGTCGGGTTGTCGTAGAGGCTGTCGGCCAGCGGCTGCAGGCCCGCCTCTCTGGCAATCTGTGCCCTGGTGCGGCGCTTGGGCTTGTAGGGCAGATAGAGATCTTCCAGAGCAGTCTTGGTATCCGCCTGGCGGATCTGAGCTTCCAGCTCCGGCGTCAGCTTCTCCTGCTCGGAGATGCTCTTGAGAATGACCTCTCGTCGATCTTCCATCTCACGCAGATAGACCAGGCGCTCCTGCAATTTGCGCAGCTGTGTGTCATCCAGGCCTCCGGTCACTTCTTTCCGGTAGCGGGCAATAAACGGGACTGTCGCGCCGTCATCCAGCATGGCAACAGTGGCAGTTACTTGTTGGGCTTTCGCGCCGATCTCCGCGGCAATCTGTTCATACATCGCTGTTAACACTGAATAGGGTTCCTGCACTTGATTTTGGGTTGTTGTGTTGGGGGTTCGATAGTCAAAAGGTCACTACGCAGCGGAGTCATCCCCGGCATCATTGCGATTGGCACGTTTAACGTGATCATCAATGTAGGTCAGCACGCCGCGCAGTATGTTGATTTCCATGGCGTCCGGACGTATCCGGCCAAACAGCCTGCGCATACGTGGCATCAGCAAGCGCGGGTTTTTGGGATCGTGAAAGTCCATGTCAGTCAGCACCTGCTCAAGGTGGGCATAGAACAGTTCCAACTGGTGGTTATCTGCCTTGGGCACATCCCAGTACTCATCTTCAACGCTGGCATCGTAAAAATCACCACTGTGAACCGGTTGTGCCGCCTCACCTGCCGACAGCGCATCCAGCATGGCAACCCGCACCTCATAACAGATCACCACCACAGCCGCCGCCAGATTGAGCGAGCTGTACTCTTCATTGGCGGGAATCTGTACGTGATAATGGCAGAGCTGCAGCTCTTCGTTATTCAGACCGCTGTCTTCACGGCCAAACACCAGCGCAACTTTGTTGCGACCGGCGTCTGCTGCCACATGATTCGCGCACTGTCGGGGGCTGAGCACTGGCCATGGCATCCGGCGTGACCGGGCACTGGCGCCAATCACCAGCCCGCAATCCGCAACAGCCGTCTGCAGATCGGGAAACACCTCTGCCCTATCCAGCACGTCAGTGGCCGATGCCGCACGCCAGGTTGCGGTATCACTGGGATAGTCCCTGGGATCGACCAGGCGCAGGTTGGGAATCCCCATATTTTTCAAGGCGCGCGCGGCGGCGCCGATGTTGCCGGGATGTGAGGTATTAACCAGCACGACCTGGATATTGGAAAATTCGGGCAGGCTCAAAGATCTCTCCGCGTCCGTTGATGTTTATAAAATGGGTCCGGATTATAACAGCCTGATAACAAACTATCTGCGTTGCTCTCGTTTTGCTATCATTGGCGGCTGATTCACTCCCGATTGTCGAGACTATGCACCCAGTTATCAATATTGCCCTCCGCGCCGCCCGCAGCGCCGCCGAACAAATCGCCCATGTCAGCGACCGCCTGGATCGCGTCAATGTTGTTGAAGACCATGGCGGCAACCTGGTGACCAGCATGGACCTGGATGCGGAGCGAACCATCCTCTATCACCTGCGCAAGGCTTACCCTGATTTCAGTGTCGAATCGCGCATCAGTGGTTATAGCGAGGGTGCAGATCGTGCCAACACCTGGCTGATAGACCCTATCGTGGGCAACCGTAATTTCTATCGTGGCGTAGGAGCATTCTGCGTTTCCGTAGCGCTGAAAACCAGCAAGGGCATTACTCAGGGCGTACTCGTCAATCCGGCTACCAATCAGGAATTCACAGCCAGCAAGGGCGACGGTGCCCAGCTGAATGCGACACGTATCCGGGTTGGCAAGGCCAGTGAGCTTGAGCAGTCCATGATCGCGCTGGATGGTGACCCTCAGGGCGAGACCGTCATCATGCAGAAACTCCTGGCCAGCCTGCAGGCGCTGCCGGCGTGGGTTCAGATCAGCGGATGTCCAGCTCTGGACATGGCGCATGTCGCATCCGGACGACTGGATGCTGCCTGGTGCGCACAGCAGCCGGAAACCGCCATTGCTGCCGCCCGCCTGATTCTTCTTGAGTCTGGTGCTCTGCTGGGAGATCCTCAGGGCAATCCGCAGGTACAACAGAGCAAAGAGCTGCTTTTCAGCAATCCCAAATGCTTCAAACAACTCCTGAAAATACGCCAGACCCTGACAAGCTAAAACAACAAAATAACTCATCAGAACCGATGGTCGGACATGGCAGAACCCAGACGCAGTAATCGCCACAAACTGACAGAAGGCCCCATCGGTCAAACCCTCATCAATATGACCATGCCCATGATTGTTGGCATGGTCATGATGTTCAGCTTCAATCTGGTTGATACCTTCTTTATCAGTATGCTCGGCACCGAGCCACTGTCTGCCATCAGTTTTACTTTCCCCGTCACCTTCACCATCATGAGTCTGGCCATCGGTCTGAGCATCGGCACATCTGCCGTGGTCGCCAAATACATTGGTCGCGGTGAAACAGAAAAGGCCAAGCAGGCGTCGACAGTGACAAACTACGTCGCCATGGCATTGGCCGGCGTGCTGGCGATTGTCGGTTATATTTTCATGGACAGCATTTTTCTGCTGATGGGTGCACCAGAACCCATGCTGCCGGCGATTCGCGAGTATATGGACATCTGGCTACCCACCAGTGTGCTGCTGGTCGCCATCATTTGTGCCAACGCCGTGCTGCGCGCCAATGGCGACACGAGAACGCCCAGCATCCTGATGGCGGCGGCCGGTCTGATCAATGCGGCACTGGATCCCCTTTTCATTTTCGGTCTGGGACCGATTCCTGCCATGGGCATTCAGGGTGCCGCTTATGCAACGCTGGCCTCATGGATAGCCGGTGTCTGCTTTCTGTTCTATTACCTGGCCATTCGCCATGAACTGATCTATCGCGGCCTGCCCACGGGTCCGGTGTTCAAGAACTCAGCGCGCGAAATGCTGCGCATTGGTATTCCCGCCTCGGGCGCCAATATGATGACGCCGCTGGCTGCCGGCATCATGACTGCCATCGTAGCCTCATACGGAGAAACCGCAGTTGCTGCGTTTGGTGTCGGTTCGCGTCTGGAATCAATTGCCTGTCTGGTCATCCTGGCGCTTTCCAGCACCCTCCCTCCGTTTGTCAGCCAGAATCTGGGCGCCGGCAAGCTCGAACGCATTCGCGAGGCATGCCGGCTTTCCATGCGCTTTGTGCAGGGCTGGCAGTTACTGATCTATATAGTCATGGCACTCGGGGCATCGCTGATCGCCTGGGTGTTTACCCGCGACGCGGAGGTCGCCGGGATAATTCGTCTATACCTGTGGATCATGCCGTTGAGCTACGGCATGCAGGGCGTGATCATCCTCTGTAACTCTGCGCTGAATGCCCTGCACAAACCCATGGTGGCGCTGTATCTGAGCTTTGCCCGCTTTTTTGTATTTTATGTGCCACTCGCCTGGGTTGGCAGTCAACTCTACGGTTTACCGGGGTTCTTTATAGGCGCATTTACGGGCAACCTGCTGATGGCCATCGTTTCCTGGCTTACATTCCAGCGTGTACTGGCCGCCGAGCAGGCCCACATGCAACCGGCCAGCTGAAGCCCGGGCAGGCATATCCTCCCTTTGCCCACTGCGGCTTTTGTTTTATGCTTCGGAAAAACACATAAAAGGGGATTCCGCATGACTAAACAGACGATGGCAGACAGCCTAACCAGTCGCACGGCCAATACTGCTGATGCAGCAGTGCGGCAGTTCTGGTCCACCCGATGAGCAAGATTACCTCCAGCTACAAAGATGCCCTGCAGGTACTACACCAGCGGGTTTCAGTATCGCGGGTCAGCGATCCGGCTCCGGATCAGGCCACGCGTGAAGCGATATTTCGTGCCGCGCTGCGGGCCGCCGATCATGGCCTCTTGCGACCCTGGCGATTTCTGATCATTGAAGGTGAGTCCCGGCACCGCCTGGGCGAGTTGTGGGGTAAGGCGAGCAAGGCTGATAATCCCGAGATGACGGAAGCAGATGTGTTGTCCGCGCAGAAAAAAGTGCTGCGGGCGCCAATGATTGTAGTCGGCATTGTCAGCCCAAAAGCCCACCCCAAAGTCCCCGAGGCAGAACAACACCTTGCCGCCGGAGCGGCCATGCAGAATATGCTTAATGCGGCGTACGCACTGGATGTTGGCGCAATCTGGCGCACCGGGCCAATGGCGACCCACCCTGTGATGCGCGAGGGGCTGGGCTTGCAAGCCCACGAATCGATTATCGGTTTTTTATATCTCGGCAGCATCGATGGCCCCGTGCGCAGCGTGCGCGAAGAGGCACTGATCGACTTTTTCCAGGAGTGGTAAATGACTCAAGCCACCGAAGCTCACACGATGCAGATTCGCAAGACCACAGTCTTCTGCACGCCCTTACTGACAGCTCTGTTACGCGGCCTGGCGACGATGATTCTGTGGATAATTGGCTGGCGGCCTATAGGCAAACCGCTCAACGACCAGCGCTTTGTTCTGATCGGCGCGCCACACACCAGCAATTGGGATTTCCCCATCATGCTATTGGTTGTCCTGAAGTTGAAGCTGCGCCTGCACTGGATGGGCAAGAACTCACTGTTCAAGTTTCCATTTGGTGGGCTGATGCGTTGGCTGGGTGGCATCCCGATAGATCGTTCCCGCCACAACGGCATGGTCGATCAGGTTGTTCAGCAGTACAGAGATAACCCGGAGCTGGTGGTTCTGATTCCACCCGAAGGCACAAGGGCCAAGGTCAAGGACTGGAAGACCGGGTTTTACCATATCGCCAATAACGCCGGAGTTCCGATTCTGATGGGTTATCTGGACGCAGATAAAAAAGAAGCTGGCCTGGCCGACTTCTTTTATCCGACCGGAGATCTGTCGGTCGATATGGCTGAAATTCGAAAGTTCTACGCCACCAAAAAAGGCATCAGGCCAGAGAATGCTGACTGACCGAGTCAGAGGCCTCCGCCTGGTCTGAGTTTTGACTGGCAGGTGCCTGGTAATCCAGAGCACTCAACACATGTGAAAACGCAAAATTGGCAAAAACATTGATGTCTGATTTCAGGTGCTGGAACTTCCAGCGCTTGAGATACCATTGTTGCAGTATTGCAGTGGTTGCTGCCGACAGCAGTGCCGTGTCGCCCTGATAACGGAACACACCCGCATCAATGCCATCCTGGAAAATAGATTGCAGCCGCTGGTCAAACTTCAGCTCCATCTGCATGGCAGCTTCCCGCTGGCTGCGATCAAGACCCTTGGCTTCGATAAAACAGAAGTAGTACCACTGATGCATGATGTCGTTCATGTACAGGTCTGCAAACAGTACAGCCCGGAGGTGTTCGTAAGGTGGCAGATTGTGACTGTGAATATCCGACATGACGTCATCAATAGACTGCCGCACCACCGATTCAATCGCAGATGCCAGGTCGCTTTTGCTGCCAATATATGCGTACAAACCACCCATGCTGATCTGAGTCTCTCGGCTCAGGTCACGGAGGCTCATGGAATGAAAACCCTGGCTGTTGGCCAGACGGAATGTGCAGGTAAAAATCTTCTGGAGATTACGCAAGGCAGTCTTGCCATTTTTAATCTGCATGCGTTCGTGGTGAACAGCGAATACTCGTTCCCACAATGGTTCGCCTTCCAGCACCCAAGCCTGTTTGAACGCTTTTAGCGAAGTATTGTGCGGCCACTCAGCTTTAAGCTTGTCTTCTGACACGCCTGACATGCGCAGTCACTCCTTGATCAATGCAGGCAACGCTGCTGTCGTTGGGCACCCTCTGTTCGAGGTTCAGTGCCAGTCAACTCGCGCTTTCGATTCGCTGCCCTGGTTTATTGTTATTTCCGGCCCGTAAGGCCATCTGGAATGGATAGCACAGCAGTTTACACCAAGCTGCCGCCGTTCACCAACGCACTGATCACGGCGTAGAGTCCGGATATCGCACACAATATCAGCGAGCCACCGCGGATGACCTGAGGCGACAGACGGCCCATGGTCTGTCGTGCGACCCAGAATCCGGCGACGGTTGCGGGGATCAGAGGCAAGGACAGCATGAAGTGGGACCAGCCGAAATGTCCAACCGGCGCGAGCACAAGCAGGGAGATCAGGCAGCTGACGACAAAAAACGCAGCCAGATTGGCCCGTATCAATGCGACATTCTGATGCTGCCAAAGCAGCGCCATGGGCGGTCCACCGATGGATGTGCTGGTGCCCATGAAGCCCGAGAGAAAGCCAGCAGCAACCATCCTGCCGTTGGTAGGACTCCAGCGCAACGAACTCAGACTGACCGCCACCGCAAACAACACCGAGAGCCCTATCCACAGCGCCAGCATGTTCTTGTCCATCCACAACAGCAGCCCGGCGCCAGCCAGAGAACCGGGGACACGCCCGACCACCGCCGCCTTCAATCCGCTCAGAGACACTCCTTCACGGAAATACCAGGCATTGATCAGCGAGAGCACCAGTGCGCAGACCGTCACGGGCGCCGGTACATAGGCGGGATTCACGAAGAACAGCACTGGCGCAGCAATCACAGCCAGGCCGAAACCAACGGCGGTCTGTACGTAGGCACCGACAAAAACCAGTGCGATTGCTATCAGTATGTCCATAAGGATTCCAGAATCTGACTCAGCTCAGCTGCAGGCGCCACTGACTATAAGAAAAACCGCGTATTCTACGCCTGTTATGCCGCCTCTGCTATAATCCCGCCCCATGTATCCAATGTCCTATATCGAACCGGTTTTTCGCCCACCCAGTGAATGGAAGTCCCTGATCCTGCAGGTGACCAACGGCTGCTCCTGGAATAAATGCACTTTCTGCGACATGTATACTGCCCCGCAGAAACGCTTTCAGCCCCAATCAATCGAGGCCCTTGAGTCACAGGTGCGTGACATCGTTGAGCGCGGCCTGCCTGTCTACCGGGTCTTTCTGGCTGATGGTGACGCAATGACGCTGTCAATGCGCCGCCTGAACGAAATACTGGACATGCTCAATCGATGGTTGCCACACAAACCAAGAATCAGTGCTTACTGCCTGCCGCGCAATCTGCGCAACAAGACGGTGGATGATCTGCGAGAGCTGCGCGCAAAAGGCCTTAGTCTGCTTTACGTGGGCTGCGAGACCGGCGACGACGAATTGCTGCAACTGATAGAGAAAGGCGAAACTTTTGACAGCTCACTGGACGCCCTGCAGAAGATGAAAGCGGCTGACATCAAGAGCTCGGTCATGGTACTCAACGGCCTGGGTGGCCCTGAACTGAGTGAGCGCCACGCTATCAACAGCGCCCGACTGATGAACGCCGCCCAGCCTGATTATCTCTCAACGCTGGTGGTGGAACTGCCCAATGGCACACAGCGCTTTACAAAACACTTTGGTGATCGCTGGCGCAAGCTGGGCAAGCTGGAACTGTTTCGCGAAATGGAAGTCTTTCTGGAACACCTGGAACTTAACAGCACCATCTTCCGCAGCGATCATGCGTCGAACTATCTTGTTCTGAAAGGTGTACTGGGCAAGGACAAGGACAGCTTGCTGCGAATTGTGCGCACTGCTATTCATCAGCCAGGGCAAATACCCTTGCGTGAAGAATGGCAACGGGGGCTGTAGTCAGCCCTCAGTATCCAGGTAGAACCAGCGGCCCTTGATGCGCAGGAAGCGCGAGCGCTCGTGGTGAATCTGAACCTGCCCGGTTTCGTCGCGCCAGTGCGCTTTGAACTCGACCATGGCAGAGTCGCCTGACTGATTTGCGTCCAGTATCTCCAGTCTGATCCAGTCTGTGTCCTTTGCGCCCAGTTGTTCGGCGCTGACAGCTGGGCGGGTATCCACGTGCCAGGTCTGCAGCAGATAGTCTCCCAGTCCGCCAATCGCAAAGGCGCTGTAGCGCGAGCGCATCAACTGTTTTGCAGTGCGCGCAAATTCTTTGCCAGCATGCAGGCTGCCGCAGCAGACAGAGTAACGTTTACCGCTGTCGCAGGGGCAAATCTGATTTTTAGCGAGGTATTTTATATCAGGTGTCATGGCGCTTAACGGCTGTCAGTTTTTCGATTTTTTCTGACCCAGTCCCGCGCTCATGATCAGACGCAGCGCATCACCCGCGTCTATATCGGCGGGTTCGACACAGTCTCTGGGCAATACCACCATATAGCCACCGACCTGGTAACTCATCGGCAGATACACGGCAATTTCCTGATCGCTGATCATCTGCCCCAGGCGCGAGCGTTCGTCGTCACCCTGCTTTGTCACGACCCCCAATAATTTGTAAGGCGTATCGGGCATTCTTACCCAGACGACTTTCTGGTCACTGAAATTCTGCCCGCCAATCAGGTCAAAGAAATCCTTGATGGTGTTATAGAGGTAATTAAGAACGGGAATGCGATCGATCAGTCGATGTCCCCATAGCCAGAGTGGTTTGATGATGCGCACACGGAAACTGATGCCAGTGACCACAGCCAGCGCCAGAAAGCTCACAATCGCCAGGCCCGGAATATACCACTCGGCCGGCAGCACCAGATCCCAGACCTGCTTCAGCCATTCTTCAACCGTTGTTAACACCCAGATCAATAATTGTATCGACAGCACAATGGGCAGCAACAGCGACAGGCCCGTCAACAGATCTTTACTCAACTTCTTCAAAATTCTCTCCCCGTTTGGCATCGACGCGCGGCGGTATCATGGACTTATAACACTGTTTTCAACGTTGATCATTCTTCGTAGCGGGGACGACGCTGATTACTCCCCGCCCTCACCCAGCCGGTTTTGACGATGGGTTTGATGCCAATATCGAGATACTGATCATTGTTATCCAGGCGCGGCCAGCGCCAGGATCTGCCGAGTCGCTCGAAAGCCGCTTCATCCAGATTGGGATCGCCGGTTTCAGCAAACTTTACCAGTATTGACATAAAGGCGTCGGACACCCAGTCGTCGCGATAGTCCAGTCCAGGATCGGCAGGTATATCCTGACGCGGACCGGGACGAAACAGGTTGCCGTAGTGGCCCGCTATGTTTTCCAGAACTCCAAACAGGTAGCTGACATCACCGCCATGATACGCCAGGCCGCCGTTGCTGCCCCAGCCATAAGGCAGATGGGTAAAAACATAGGCATAGACATCGCTTAGCGGCTCAACGGCTGGGGTCAGGGCTCTGGCAATATACGGAGGCGAGGTATCAGGTTCTTTTTCGCTGCCCATCAGCCCCAGAATGATTGGCACATCATGTTGCGCAGCAAGTCCCTGGAGTGACCAGTTGTCCAATGTAAACACCGAGCGGTATCGCCCTTCGCGGCTGGCTGCGGTGGTGACCAGGTCCTGCCAGCTTGTTGCCCGCATGCGCTCGAGGGTCTGCTCGCTGCTGTCAATGCCAATCCTGCTGAGCAGATCCACCCCGGCCTGCTCGGTTCGTTCAAGCGGCACATTGGCTATGCCACCACTCATGACCAGCGCACGATGGAACAGGCCTTCTGCCAATGGAGAGGCCATCAGGAACAGGACCTTTTCACCGCCGCCCGATACGCCGGCAATGGTGACCCGATCAGGATCGCCACCAAAGGCGGAAATATTGTTTTGCACCCATTGCAACGCCGCTATGGTATCCAGACTGCCGTAGTTACCAGACACACCCAGTGGCGATTCCGCTGATAATGCCGGGTGTGAGAAGTAGCCCAGCGGCCCCAGGCGATGGTTGACGGACACCACCACGACGCCCTTGCGAGGCAAAGGTGAGCTGTTGGGCGCATGGGAGTTCCCCCAGCCCGAGGTCAGACTGCCCCCATGAAACCACACCAGCACCGGCTGACGGGCCTCCGGCGACTGCGCTGCCGAGGTGACATTCAGGTACAGGCAGTCCTCACTCATGCCGGACTCCTGAATCCTGTCATTGCCACGACCAGAGGGAAAATTCTGTGCACACATCGCACTGAAAGTGGTCGCATCGCGATCGCCCTGCCAGGCGGCCGCAGCTTGCGGAGGACGCCAACGCAGCTCGCCGACAGGTGGTGCCGCATAGGGAATACCACGATAGCTCATGACATCTTCGTGGACACCGGTACCATCCTGGGTCGGCAACGCCATACCTGTCACGGCGCCTTTGTCCGTCAGGATTCGTTCCGGAAGTGCCGCCTGCACCGGCAGCGACTTTATTAAAAACAGGGGCAACAACAGTATCAGGGCGCGCCCGTTTGAAAGAATTGTTTTGCTCATCATGTGATTCTACCTTGAACCGGGCACTTGTCCGAGGGCATAGTGACCTAAACGCGGTCGTCATATTTAGCCTGAAAACGCTGGATGGACACAATCGCAGCAATACTGTATAAATTCACAGTTTCTCACTTAATCCAGACCCGATTTCCATGCCCAAAACTGACTCCAAGTCCGCCAGACACAAATCACCGGTGATTGATTCGATTGTCCTGCGCGGTGCCCGCCAGAATAACCTGAAGAACTTAAGCCTGGAGCTGCCGGTCAACAAACTGATTGTGATCACTGGCGTCAGCGGTTCGGGTAAGTCCACACTGGCTTTCGATACTATCTACGCCGAAGGCCAGCGCCGCTATGTGGAGACTTTTTCTGCCTATGCGCGGCAGTTTCTGGATCGCATGGACAAACCGGCTGTCGACAGCATAGAAGGCATTCCACCTGCCATTGCCATCGATCAGACCAATCCGGTGCGCACCTCACGCTCTACTGTCGGCACGATGACCGAGCTGAACGATTATCTTAAGCTGGTGTTTGCACGGCTGTCACATTTGCACTGCCCAGGTTGCGGGCGCGAGGTCAAACGAGACTCTACACAAAGCATAGTTGCCGAACTGCAGGCCAGCCTGCCCGCCGAGACCAGGCTGCATGTCTGCTTCCCAGCATCGGTGCCCCATAATTTCAGTGAACAGGAAGTGCGCCAGTGGCTGAACCAGCAGGGTTACACCCGCATTCAGGCCAGTCACGAGAATCAGGTACATGTAGTGCAGGATCGTCTGCGGCTGCGTAGTGACAATCTGGCTCGCCTGGCCGAAGCGGTAGAAACAGCATTGCATCATGGCAGCGGGCATGTGCTGGTTTACGCCGAACCCGATCAGCCTGAGCAACAGATCAAAGCGTTCTCCAGCCACCTGCACTGCCCGGACTGCGAACGCGAGTTCAACGATGCAGGCGCCGGTGCATTCTCGTTCAACTCACCAATAGGTGCCTGTGAGACCTGCCGCGGATTTGGTCGCATCATTGACGTGGATTTTGACCTGGTCATCCCCGATCACAACAAAACGCTGCGTGAAGGCGCCATCAAAATCTGGCAGAGCAAGAGCTTTCTGGAATGTCAGTTTGACCTGGAGAAACTCGCCCGCAAGCGCGGCATTCCGCTGGATACCCCCTGGCGGGAGATGACTGCTGCCGACCGGAATTGGGTACTGGAAGGCGAAGGAGACTGGGCAAAAGATGTCTGGTACGGCGTTCGGCGCTTTTTTGCCTGGCTGGAAAGCCGTGCCTACAAGATGCACGTGCGCGTGCTTCTGTCACGTTACCGTGCCTATACCGAGTGCCATGCCTGCCACGGCGCGCGTCTGAAACCTGAGTCATTGTGGTGGCGCCTGCATCAGCAGCCGCAGGCGGCCGGAGAAACCGGGATTCCTGACAATAGCTACACCATCAATGAGCTTATGCAGTTCCCATTACAGGACTGTGCTGACTTTTTCGAGAAACTGCGACTGCCAGGCAAGCTGGATGCGGCCACCGAACTGTTGATCGGAGAGATCCGGTCTCGCCTGGGATATTTACTCGATGTTGGACTGGGATACCTGACGCTTGATCGTCAATCACGCACACTCAGTGGCGGCGAGGTACAACGTATCAACCTGACAACGGCGCTGGGCACATCGCTGGTCAATACACTGTTTGTGCTGGATGAACCCAGCATCGGGCTGCACACTCGCGACATGCAGCGCATGGTCGGGATACTGCATCGCCTGCGTGACGCCGGCAACTCCCTGATCGTTGTTGAACACGACCCACAGGTCATGCTGGCCGCCGACCTGATCATCGACATCGGACCCGGCCCGGGCAAGCGTGGCGGTGAAGTACGGTTTATGGGTACACCGGCACAGTTGCTCAAACACAAAGATTCACTGACAGCAAAGTACCTGCGCAGCGAGTTGCTGGTGGCCGAAGCAGCTGATGAGCCCCTCGACGCGGTTGCTGAGCCTGCTGCAGTGTACGATTTTAAAAAACGCGTCAGCTCTGGGCAACAAGGTTCAACACTTCCTCTAATCTGTATTCGCGGCGCACGTGAGAACAATCTCAAGGACGTTGATGTTGACATTCCCCTGCATGGCCTGGTCTGCCTGACCGGTGTCAGCGGCTCTGGCAAATCGACCCTGATGCGCGACATTCTGTACCGCGGTCTTTGTCGTGAATTTGGTATTGCCACCGAAGCACCGGGTGTGCACGACAGTCTGAGCGGTTATGAACACATCAGTAACATTGTGTTTGTCGATCAAAGCCCGCTGGGTAAAACCACACGTTCAATCCCGGCCACGTATGTCGGTGCGTTTGACGTTATTCGCAAACGTTTTGTTGATCAGCCTCTGGCACGCGAGCGCGGATACAAACCCGGCATTTTCAGTTTTAACTCAGGCAATGGTCGCTGTCCGGTCTGCGCTGGCAATGGTTTTGAACATGTGGAGATGCAGTTCCTCAGCGATGTCTACCTGCGCTGCAGCGAATGTAATGGCAAACGCTATCGCCGGGAAATTCTCGAGGTGACACTGCTGGACCCGCATGACAGTCGCCGTGCCCTGTCCATTGCCGATGTGCTGGAATTGACAGTTGAAGAAGCACTGGCGTTTTTTGACGGTGATGCCGAGGTGCAGAACTGCCTGCAGCCACTACTTGATGTCGGACTGCACTACCTGCAACTGGGCCAGGCGGTACCAACGCTCAGTGGTGGTGAATCACAGCGCCTGAAACTGGCCGGACATCTGGCCCAAGTTAGTCACAAAAAGCTTAGTAACAAAAAGCCTGCGAGCAAAACGATTGCCGGCAAGAAACCCTCTGGAAACAAGACATCAGAAAAAGGCATTCTGTTCCTGTTTGACGAACCCACCACCGGGCTGCATTTCCACGATATCCATGTGTTGCTGAAAGCGTTTCGCAAACTGCTGGACGCAGGCCATTCACTGCTGATCATTGAGCACAATCTGGACGTAATCCGTGCAGCAGACTGGCTGATAGAGATTGGCCCGGAAGGTGGCGCTGAGGGTGGGCAGCTGATTGCTGCGGACACACCGAAACAGTTCATAGCCAGCGGCAAAGGCCATACAGCTCATGCGCTGAGAGACTACGAAGCCGAGTTAAAACGCAATCAGGGTAGCGGCAAAAAGCGAGGCACTGCCTTAAAAACACTATCGGGCACATCAAGCACCAGTAAACGCACCAAGCCAGTACAGTCGATCCAGATTCACCATGCCCGCGAACACAACCTGAAGAATATTGACGTCAGCCTGCCATGGAATCAATTCACGGTCATCACCGGCGTCAGCGGTAGTGGCAAGAGCACACTGGCGTTTGATCTTGTATTTGCTGAAGGCCAGCGCCGATATCTGGAATCTCTGAATGCCTACGCCAGGCAGTTTGTACAGCCAGCAAGTAAACCTGATGTGGATGCCATCCATGGCATCCCGCCTACTGTTGCCATTGAACAACGCACCAGCCGTGGCGGTCGCAAGAGTACTGTCGCCACACTGACCGAGATTTATCACTTCCTGCGCCTGGTGTTTGTCAAGCTGGGCACACAATACTGCCCGGATTGTGATGTACCCATAGAACCTCAGAGTCAGGACATGATTCTGTCACGACTTCAGTCCGAATGGCAGGGGCGTCAGGTCACCCTGCTGGCCCCGGTTGTGGTCGGGCGAAAGGGTTTATACAAGGAACTGGCTGCCTGGGCCGCCAACAAGGGTTACACCCATCTGCGCGCCGACGGCAAGATACTGCCCAGTAACGACTGGCCCGTCCTGGATCGCTACAAGGAACACGACATCGAAGTCGTGATAGGCGACTGCGCTGTCGACAAGAAAAACGAAGCCGAATTAAACCGCCTGATCGGTGAAGCGCTGGCCGTTGGCAATGGTCTGTTGAGCGTCACCGAAGTGACGACCGGAAAGCGTCGCAAGAAAGTCAAAGCCGATGCCCTGTTTTCGACGCGACGCGCCTGCCCTGGCTGTGGCAGCAGCTTTGATGACCTGGATCCCCGACTGTTCTCGTTTAATTCCCGGCATGGCTGGTGCACATCCTGCTTTGGCACCGGCGAACAACTGGCCGATTTTAATGAAGAGCTGACTGGTGAAGAAGAAAACTTCCTGGACAAAGACGACAATGCGCAACCCGCCAAAGTCTGCCGCAGCTGTAACGGCAGCCGTCTGAACCCGACTGCGCTGGCGGTACGATTCCAGAACCAGAGTATTGCTGAACTGACACGGCTGTCCGTCGATGCGGCTGCCACCCACATTTTCAAAATCAAACTGGATACCAAGCAGCTGGCCATCGCCCGTGACATACTGCCCGAGCTCAATGGTCGATTGCACTTTCTGCAGAAAGTCGGACTGGGGTATTTAAGCCTTGATCGTGCCGCGCCCACGCTCAGTGGTGGCGAGGCACAGCGAATCCGGCTGGCCTCACAGCTGGGCTCCAACCTGCAGGGCGTCTGTTACATTCTGGATGAACCCACTATCGGTCTGCATGCCCGCGACAATGCCCTGCTGATCGCGACGCTGCGCGAACTGCAGCAACACGGCAATACCGTAATTGTTGTTGAGCACGATGATGCCACCATGGCCGAAGCGGACCACCTGATCGATGTCGGCCCGGGCGCTGGTGTCAATGGCGGTGAGATTGTGGCAACCGGCACGCTCGATCAGCTCAAGAAGAATAAAAAGTCGCTGACCGGGCAGTTTCTGGCTAATCCCATGCGCCACCCTTTGCCTGATCTGCGCGATAACACGCTGCGTCAGCAGCAGGAAAAAGAAACACTACAGATACGCGGCGCCAGTCAGAACAACCTGCGGAATGTCGACATCGATATCCCACTGCGACAACTGGTGGTGGTCAGTGGCGTCAGTGGTGGTGGCAAGAGCACACTGATTCGTGGTGTTCTGTATGACAACCTGCGTGATCCGGTAATCGCCAACAATAAACGTGGCAAGGCCAAAGGCAGTAAACGCAAGAGCAGCTGGCAGGGCTGCGAATCCATTGACGGCTGGCAGGGTATCAACAGCGTGCTGCAGGTGGATCAGACGCCGATTGGCAAGACACCGCGCTCCTGCCCTGCAAGTTATATCGGCATCTGGGACACAATCCGCAAACTGTTCGCTGACACTGTCGATGCCAGACTGCGCGGCTACCTGCCAGGCCGTTTTTCATTCAACGTTTCCGGCGGGCGCTGCGAGACCTGCAGCGGCAATGGCATGCAGAAAATCGAGATGAATTTCCTGCCTGATGTGCGCGTGGACTGCGAAGCCTGCGGTGGCTGGCGATTCAATGATGAAACACTGTCGGTGCAATACAAGGGCAAACATATCGGCGAAGTACTGGCCATGAATGTTGACGAGGCCGTCGACTTTTTTGAGTCAGTACCGTCCGTGCATCACCCTCTGAAGCTGCTACAGGATGTTGGCGTGGGCTATCTGACCCTGGGCCAACAGAGTCCGACACTCAGCGGCGGAGAGGCCCAGCGCATCAAACTGGTCGCCGAGCTGGCCAAGGCCAAACCACACCTGAGTCTGCGCGGCAGCAAGCCGCCGCACAAGCTCTATGTGCTGGACGAACCGACCGTCGGCCTGCACATGGCCGATGTCGAAAAGCTATTGCGCGTGCTGCACCGCCTGGTTGACGCAGGCAATTCGGTAATTGTCATCGAGCACAACCTGGACATGATTGCCGAGGCCGACTGGGTCATTGACATGGGACCGGAAGGCGGCGACAAAGGCGGCAAGGTGGTAGCGCAGGGCAGACCTGAGAAAGTGGCTCGCAGCAAGCGATCGCATACCGGCCGCTACCTGGCGGAAATGCCGCTTTAATCGCATTGACTGAGTCATTGGCGCAGCTGGGCAGTACCGCCCCTGCGCCACCGTTGGAGCTCACGCGATTTTCAGCATACACTGTCCGGACAGACGAGCTTCTATTCCTGGACGGCGACCATTTTTTGATATGAAACTTTGCCCAATGATTAGCTCTATAAAACATGCCACAGCAAAGCTGTCGCTACTGAGCCTGCTGACCATACTTACCTTTACATCGCACGCGCAGCCAACCGAACTGCCTGGCCCGGTGCGCGTCGTCGTTGATGGTCACCAGTTCCCCAGCGATGCCTATGCACTACTGGTCCAGGAAATCGGCAGCGACACGCCGCTATTGTCTGTCAATGCAGAGCTGCCGCTGAATCCGGCATCAACCATCAAGACACTGACAACGCTGGCGGCACTGGACATACTGGGACCCACTTACACCTGGCGCACTGAACTCTACGCGCTGGGTGCCATATCTGACGGCACGCTTAATGGCGACCTGCTGCTGCGTGGCGGTGGCGATCCCTTCCTGGTTGAAGAGCACTTCCGCAGCATGCTGAAGACACTGCAACGTCGCGGCGTTCAACACATCTCCGGTGACCTGCTGATCGATGCCTCACTTTATGATCCTTCGGTATCACAGGAAGAGAGCCTGGATGCACAATCCAATCGCGCCTATAACGTGCTCCCACATGCCGCCATCACCAACTTCCAGGCCGTGACTTTTTATTTTTATCCGGCTGCCAACGGCCGGGACGTGCGTGTCGAGGCCGACCCACCCCTTCCCGGACTGAACATCGACAATCGCCTGCGTTTGCAGGCGGGTGCCTGTACCGGGTTTCAACGCGGCATCAGTTTCAGTGAGGATCGCAGTAACCAGACGGTGATATTCAGTGGCTCGTTTCCGTCGCGATGCGATGAATATGCGATGACACGCGCGGTGATGGATGCGCCCACGTATACCTACGAACTGTTTAGGCAGCTCTGGGCCGAGCTGGGCGGCACATTGGCCGGCAATTATCGACTGTCGGAACTGCCATCGACCGAATCACCACCTGCGGCAGAGCCCTTGGTGGTCTGGCAGTCACCACCACTTGGGGATATCGTCACATCCATCAACAAGTACAGTAATAACATGATGACCCGGCAACTACTGCTGACATTGGGGCTTCATCACAGCGCTCCGCCTGGCACAGTCGACAAAGGCATCGCTGCCATTAACGACTACCTGGATAAGCTGCAAATCGACCGCAGCACACTGAGCATTGCGAACGGTTCCGGTCTCTCGCGCGACACGAGACTGTCGGCCAGGCTGCTGGCTGACCTGATGCTGCATGCATGGCAGCAGCCCATCATGCCTGAGTTCATCGCCTCGCTCCCATTGGCCGGCCTGGACGGCACCATGCGGGACAGACTGTCCGATGAGTCTGCCACCGGAAGAATTCACGTGAAGACAGGTTCACTTAACGGCGTCGCCGGAGTCACCGGCTACGTGCTGGGCGCGTCGGGTAAACGTTATGTGGTCGCAGCACTGGTAAATCACCCGGGCGCCGACCGGGGCACTGGCCAGGAACTCGGGGACGCTCTGTTGCGATGGGCAGGCCAACAGTAGTAGCCTGCATCGGGAACTGAAACTCGAAAGGCAGGTCAAACTCAGCTGTTTCCCCGCATTCGGCCAGTTTTATGGATGATCGCCAACTCCCCACGCTGCAGCTCCCCGACATCGGGTCGAGTGGCGATCAGGATTGGGATTTTGATGAGCGCAACGACAGATTATCAGTCGTCAGAGACCGTCGCTTTCTGGGATTGCTACTGATCAGTGTCTGTCTGCACGCAACACTTATAGGTCTGTCATTGCGCTTCGGCCTGAACCCATCATCGATTCCAGAGACCGAATCTTTCAACCGCATTCAGATCACGCTTGTAGCACCCGCGCCTGGGCCTGAACAACAGGCAGCGGTCGAGCCTCAAGCGACCATCCCGGCGCCTGCCGAAGCTGCCCCAGTGGAGCAGCCGACAGAACAAATTGCATCAGAGCCAACACCACTAGCTCCAGCTGCGGAACCACCAGCAACGATTGAAGTTGTCGAATCCGTACCAAGCATCAGCGAGCCCGAGCCCTCAGATGCACCCAGACTGCTGGCACCCACCATGCCGGACATTCGCCGCGCAGTGCAGCGCAGCGAAGCCATTCGACATAACAACAACATCGACTGCGATACACGGCAGCGCTTCAGCGAACTGATCGACTGCGGTGATGAAGATCCGAACTACGATTTCGCCAGCGCCGAACAACACCCCGCCGCCCTGCTGTTCGCAATACCACTGCCGACCGAGCCCGTTGAAACCGGTGAGGAGTTCAGCGAATCGCGAGCGCGTGTGCAGGACAACATCAATGTCGTTGACAGCACCCTCAGCTCAACCCGCACCCGCCGCGCCGTGATGGGTCAGTAACCCACTCCCTTGAATCGCAGAATACACGCTGGCTGCTTGTCGCTTCCGGCATCAGGATTACATTCTTACCAGGACGGTCCGGGAAGTGGGTATCAGATCTCGCCCGGATCGCATACTTTCACCTGTCGCCCGGCGGGGCGGAACTCGACCTCGCACGCTACGCGTGCTCGGGACTCAGACAGTCCTCCCGCTGATCGGGCGACAGGCAAAAGTATAAACGCGACCTGATTGGGCTCAATTCTGATACCCACCTCCCTCCCCTTGTGCCAGCGTCAACCCTAGACGCACTGAACCAGAACCCGGCGCCGGAAGCGGCTATACGGCCTAATCGATGTGCCGGAAGTGGCAACACGGTCTAATCGAGGCGCCGGGGATAAGGGGGCAAGGAGCGACGAAAACCTGAGGAGGACTGCCCCCTTAGTTCCGGTGCCGGAAGCGTTGAACCCGATTCCGGTGCCAGACGCATTGAACGCTTCGGTTAGCCGTAGCGACCGGTGATGTAGTCCTCAGTCTGCTTCTTACTGGGGTTCGTAAACAGCGTATCCGTATCACCAAACTCAATCAGCTTACCCATATACATAAACGCAGTGTAATCAGAGACACGTGCCGCCTGTTGCATGTTGTGGGTAACAATGATGATGGTGTACTGGTGCTTCAGCTCGTTGATCAGCTCTTCGATCTTCAGCGTTGAGATCGGGTCCAGTGCCGATGCCGGTTCGTCCAGCAGAATGACTTCCGGCTCGATGGCAATTGCACGGGCAATAACCAGACGCTGTTGCTGACCACCTGACATGCCGAATGCGTTATCCTGCAGACGGTCCTTGACCTCATCCCAGAGTGCTGCCGCACGCAGGGACTTCTCGACAACTTCGTCCAGCACACGGCGTGACTTCACACCCTGCAGTCTCAGGCCGTAGGCAACATTCTCATAGATTGATTTCGGGAATGGGTTCGGCTTCTGGAACACCATACCGACGCTGCGGCGCAGATCGGCCACATCCACATCGCGGTCGTAGATATTCTTGTCGTCCATGCGAATCTCGCCTTCGATACGGCAGATATCAACGAGATCGTTCATACGGTTGAAACAGCGCAACAGCGTCGATTTACCGCAGCCTGAGGGCCCGATAAAAGCGGTTACCCGCTTTTCCGGAATGGTCAGATTGATATTGTGCAGCGCCTGGTCATTGCCGTAATAAAGATTGAGGTTGTCGACTGTGATCTTCGGCGTTTCCTCCTCGATCGCATAGGATTCGCGCTCGGTCACTGAACGCGCGGATGCTGCAGACACAGTTGGCCGTTCCGTACGATTAATGCTGCTATCGGCGGTGCCTGGGTTTTCTGCTGTCATGTTTGTAGATCCTGTCATCTTTGAATCGGGTTGGCCGTGGTTTACATTGCTACGCATAGGACTGCTTAGTCACCAGCACTGCGGTAACGCTCACGCAGATGGTTGCGGATACTGATCGCAGTGAGGTTCAGAATCACAATCAACATTACCAGTATCAACGCAGTGGCATAAACCAGTGGTCTGGCAGCTTCTACGTTGGGGCTCTGGAAACCCACATCATAAATATGGAAACCCAGGTGCATGATCTTACGTTCCAGGTGAATGAACGGGAACGTGCCATCAATCGGCAGTGTCGGTGCCAGTTTGACCACGCCTACCAGCATCAAAGGTGCCACTTCACCCGCAGCACGTGCGATTGCCAGAATCAGACCAGTCATCATCGCAGGCGTGGCCAATGGCACGATCACCTTCCAGAGCGTCTCTGACTTGGTCGCACCCAGTGCAAGGCTACCCTGGCGAATGGTGCTCGGAATACGCGACAACCCTTCTTCAGTGGATACTATCACGATGGGCAGGGTCAGCAGCGCCAGCGTCAGCGATGCCCAGAACAGGCCTGGTGTGCCAAAGGTTGGTGCGGGCAATGATGCCTCGTAGAACAACTGGTCAATGTTGCCGCCCAGAAAGTAGACAAAAAAGCCCAGACCGAATACGCCATAAACAATGGACGGCACACCGGCGAGGTTATACACAGAGATACGGATGATGCGCGTCATGGTGCCCTGCTTGGCGTATTCGCGCAGATAAATCGCTGCCAGAATGCCAAACGGTGTCACGATGATAGACATCACCATGACCATGGTGACGGTGCCAAAGATGGCAGGGAATATACCCCCTTCAGTGTTGGCTTCACGCGGCTCGTCGGTCATGAACTCCCACAGGCGTTCAACATACTGCACTGACTTCTGGAACACCGACATGGTGTTGGGTGCAGTCACACGCATGATGTGAGCAAAAGAAATATTGACCTCATTGCCCTGACTGGTCTGCATGCGCAGTGTGTCACGCTCGGTAGAGTCGTAAAGCGCGTCCAGTTCCTGACGCAGCAATGCATATTCGGCTTCCAGCTGGGAACGACCGGTGGCGATTCGCGCGCGCTCCAGAGCTTCCATTTCTGGCGAGAGCGGATTCAGTTCAAGCGTCCGCTCATCCAGGCGAAGCCGCTCCAGCGCAGTATTGATGCGACCGATCTCTCCACGTTCCAGCTCATGGATTCGATCATAGATCTGCAGACTGCGATCAATGGCTGCCTGCAGTGATGACCAGAATGCATCATCTGATGGCGTGCTGACAACATTACCATCCTGCAGCAGGGCAACAGGTGTCCCGTAAAAATTACCCCATTCGCGACGTTCGACTACAAATATATTGTCCGGGTACTGCCAGGGTTCCATGTACAGGTCGAGATGCCAGACGAAATCCTGGCCGGTCTGGTCACGATTACCCACCTTGATAAGGTGACGAACAACCAGCTCTTCCGATTCCGGTACCACTTCACCAGAGTCTCTGGCAACTGCGGCGGGAACGGTCTGACTGCGAACCAGCTCACCAATCAATTCCCGTCGCTGGCCATCGGCGCCGACCATGGTGATTTGCGCAACATCCGCCGGCCAGAAGTGTCCAAAGCCCCGGATGGCGATCAGACCAATCAGGCCAACCACCATGATCATACACAGGGACACGGCACCGGCGTTCAGCCAGATCCACGGTGAGCCACTTTTAAACCACTGTTTCATGCAATTGTCTCTCAGTCGTCGTTCAGCCAGACCAGCGCGCGCTTACAGATTGCTGTAACGATGCCGCAGCCGCTGTCGAATTATTTCTGCCAGTGTATTTACTACAAAGGTAAGCGCCAGCAGAACCAGTGCTGCCAGGAACAACACCCTGAAGTGAGAGGACCCCACCGCGGTTTCCGGAAGCTCCACTGCTATATTGGCAGACAGTGTGCGCATGCCTTCAAAGATATTGAAGTTCACCACCGGGCTGTTGCCGGTTGCCATCAGCACAATCATGGTTTCACCAACAGCGCGGCCAAAACCCATCATGACGGCGGAAAAGATACCGGGGCTGGCTGTCGGCAGCACGACACCGACCACAGTCTGCCAACGCGTGGCTCCAAGCGCCAGAGACCCCTGAGTCAGGTGCTTGGGTACTGTAAAGACAGCATCTTCAGCAATCGAAAAGATGGTGGGGATGACGGCAAAGCCCATGGCAATCCCCACAATAAGAGCATTGCGCTGATCATAGTTGATACCAATATTGGTAAACCACTGACGCATGCTGCCGCCGAACATCCAGACTTCCACCCAGGGGCTGGCAGCCAGACAAAGGTATCCAAAAATCAGGATAACCGGCACCAGCAGCGCTGCTTCCCAGCCTTCAGGAACCCGACTGCGGATGTTGACAGGCAATCTGGACCAGGCGTAGGCGAAAACCAGCAACATGACCGGCATCAGGAAAAGTATACTGAACACAGCCGGCAGATTGCTTTCCACAAATGGCGCCAGCCACAAACCAGCCAGAAAACCCAAAATGACGGTGGGCAGTGCTTCCATGATTTCAATACTGGGTTTGACCACTCCACGTAGCTTGGGCGTCATGAAGTAGGCGGTATAGATGGCCCCTGCGATACCCAGCGGCATGGCAAACAGCATCGCGTAGAATGCAGCCTTCAGTGTTCCAAGACTCAAAGGCACCAGACTGAACTTGGATTCGAACTCATCAGAACCAGAAGACGACTGCCAGATGAACTCCGGATCTTCACGTCCCTCATACCAGACCCGGTTCCACATGGCTGCCCAGGACAGTTGTGGATGTTCGTTCCACAGCTCGGCTTCGGTGACCGTGCCCTGCTCGTCCATGTAGAGAACGCGCTGATTGATCTGGGAAACAGCAACATGAGTCAGGGGTACATCTGAAAATTCGTCGAGCAGCAATGTTCGCGACGAGGTTCCGTAGTGAATGCCTATCTGGCCGGCACGATCGACAGCAATGAATCCCTTACGTGTGTGTTCCGGGGCGATGGCGGTAATTTCCGCTCCATGGGAGTCAAAGCGCCGAATCTCTTCAAGCCGAAAATTGTTCTGCTCATTGCGGACCAGAAACCATTGACTCAATTCACCGCTCTCGGTACCCAGAATCAGCGACACCGTGCCAACCAGAAATGCCGCCGCTGTAATACGCTCACCGTTTCCTGCATCAACTGTCTGCACCAGTCGTGCCGCTGTTGGTGTGGAAATATCATAGTAGTGAACACTACCGGTGGTATCGATGACAAAGAGATTGCGCAGTGACTTATCCAGCAGCAGTTGTTGTGGCGTTGCAGGCAGGTCAGGCAACTCATAGGTCACTGACGATATCTGCACCTGTCCGGTCAACAGGTTGTTGCGGGAACTCACCGAGGTGAGCAGCATGCGCCCGTCACGGGTGTAAGCAGCCAACGCACTGGCCGTGACGCCTCGCGTGTTGGTTTCCACGGCCACCAGATCCAGTGGCTGCCCTTCGGTATCAACCGTAATGGGCTGCTGTCCCAGTGGGTAGGCCAGCCGCGGTGTCAAAACACGCTCGTCTACCGGGAAACTGATATCGAACTGATGCTGAACGACCTGAGCCTGGCCGTTGCTGAGACCATACGCATGCATATTGGAAATGGGCTCGGCAGCGTAGAAGCTGGTTGGCTGCGCGCCATCTGGCAATGGCACGGCAAAACGCTGAAGGGTTGCACCCGTGTCAGAATCGAAAAAGACAACTTCAGCATCATCGGTGTATTGCACACCCATGGTTTGATAACGCTCCAACAACAGCTGACGTGTTTCAGCCTCGGATACCGCAGGTTGATAGCTAGCACCTGCGTCGACGGTGGCACCGCGAAATATCGGTGCCACCTCGTAAAACAGGTATATGAAGATGGTAGCCAGTGCCAGCACGACACCATAACCCGCGGCCGTAATGCCCCACTTGGACAGCTTGTCACGACGCGCACGCCGTTGACGCATGCGCTGGCGTTGTTCCGCGCCGGGCAACAGACTGACCCTGGGTTTGTCGGGAGTTGGGATATCCGGGGCAAGGTCAGACATGAGTGAACGCGGTCCTGTGCAGGTGGTCTGTAAAGGCTCTGATTCTTATTTAAGCAATGCCCGGCTGAACGATTCAGCCAGGCATTTATTCAACGGCGCGCAGTCTACGACAGTATTGTGACCGTTTTATGACAAAACTGTCTTATTCGATTCCCAGCTCAGCCAGGTAACGATCTGCTACTGCGGCAGGCAGTGTCACGAAGCCATCGCGATCAACAATTTCCTGGCCTTGCTTGCTATAGACCATCTTGATGAACTCGCGGGTCAGGGGATCCAGCTCGCGATTCGGGTGTTTGTTGATGTAGATAAACAGGTAGCGCGCCAGCGGGTAATCACCAGTCGCGGCGTTGTCTGGCGTCGGCTCAAAAGCCTGGCCACCGTGACTTGCAGCTATCGGCAGTGCGCGCACACCCGAGGTACGATAACCGATGCCGGAGTAACCGATACCGTTGATAGATTCGCTGATACCCTGCACTACAGATGAGGAACCGGGCTGCTCATTGATGCTGGACTTGAAGTCACCTCCGCACATGGCGTTGTCCTTGAAGAAACCGTAGGTGCCTGATACCGCGTTACGGCTGTACAGTGCAAAATCACGGTTCGCCCAGGCGTCGCCCAGACCCAGTTGTCCCCAACGGGTGATGTCTTCAGCAAAGCCACAACGACGGGTCGCAGAGAAAATAGCGTCGATCTGCGGCAGGCTCAATGATTCGATGGGGTTATCCCGGTTAACAAAAACCGCCAGCATGTCGACTGCAACCGGCAACTCTGTCGGCCGATAGCCGTGCTGTGCTTCGAACTCCTGAATCTCGGACTGACGCATACCACGGCTCATTGGCGCCAGCATGGCAGTGCCCTGTGTCAGAGCGGGCGGCGCAGTGGAAGAGCCGGCACCCTGAATCTGCACGTTGACATTAGGGTAGTAGGTGTTGAAAGCCTCTGCCCACAGCGTCATCAGGTTGTTCAGGGTATCTGAACCGATGCTCGACAGATTGCCAGACACGCCTGAGGCGCGTTCGTAATCCGACAGAGCAGGATCTACGTCGGCCAACAGCGATGCTGAGAATGTCGCGGTACCGGCAAATGCGACAACAGCAAACAGTTTTTTCAGTGGGGCAAATTTCAGAGGGGTCATGCGTCAATTCTCCGTTCCGTTGTGGATTCGAATCCAACAAATTTCGGTCTCGGACTATACCGACTGCTTATGACAATTATGTGACAGCATTGTTACGCAGCGATCACTTTCCAGCCTGATCACTACCAGCAAGCTGCGTTTCATCCCGGCCGGATTTACGGACCTCCGGCAGCGACTGCGCCAGCTCCCGCATGCGGCTGGCAATGCGCGTTACACGCTCGGCCACTCGCAGCAGAATGCGCAGATTATCAATCGCAGGGTTCAGACTTGCAACCGGAAGTTGCCGATTGGCCCCAGCCTCCAGCAACTCTGTCTTGAGCGCCCGCCACTGCTCGCGCAGCGACTGATAACGCGCTTCCATGTCGCTGACATCAAAACCTGGCAGTTGCGGATCACAGTACTCAATCATGGCGACGACCGCCTTTTGATAGTCGATCACCTGGTCACGCATGACGCCCTTCAGCAAAACCTTTACATCCTCATGGTGCTCGACGTTTTCCTGTGCCTGCGCCACCGCTTCATCAATATATCCGGCAATGCGCAACACCTGCGGCAACTGACGCGCAATATCAGAATGCAGGCGGTCAGTTTCCAGCCGTGTCACAGCCATCTCCACGGCCTGGGCCAACTGCCGCAGACCGTCATGTTGGTCCTGCAGCGACTCCAGGTCCTTGGCCTGATGACTGGCTGCCATCGCCGCGTGTTGTCGGGTCAGGGCAGCCATACGCTGCAGTTCCAGTAAAAACGCGTCCATGGCCAGGCTGGGTGAAGCGATCACGTTTCGGTCAAGATACTGAGGCCTTCCGAGTTGTTCCACAAAGTTTGTAAAACGTCTCGCCAGCCAGTTACTGAATCGTCCACTCAGGGGTTGCTGCAGAATGACGCCCAGGGTATTGAATACGGTGTGAAACAGCGCAACTGCCATGGCCGGGTTGCCTGACAGGCTGCCGCCTGAATTAAACGCCATGATCGCCAGTGGCAACAACGCCAGTCCCACCATGGCATTAAAGCTGTTGATCAACACATGACTGGCAGCAACCCGTTTCGCATTGGGTGTGGCGCCGATCACCGCAAGCGCCGAAGTGGAAGTCGTGCCCACAGTAGCCCCGATGGTGGCGGCCGCCGCCTCCGGGAACTGAATCAGACCACCTGCCATTGCTGTCAGCGCCAGAGCAATTGCGGCGCCAGAGGATTGTGTCAGCACGGTGGTTACCAGCCCAATCAGCACAAACATTGCTATGCCCATCAGTCCCTGGGGACGCAGGGACTCGAGGTCGATGCTGGCCGACACATTTTCGAAAGCATCACCCAGAAAATCGACCCCGATAAAAAACAGGCCGAAGCCTGCCACCGCCTCCCCTACTGCGCCCAGCCGTCTGCTGGGTCCAAAAAGGCGCATCATCATGCCCAGCCCCACCATCGGCAGCGCAAAGCTGGCAATATTCAGATCAAAACCAACAATCGACACCAGCCAGCCCATCATGGTGGTTCCGATGGTAGCCCCGAGAATAATGCTCATCGCCTGTTTGAGACCCAGCAGCCCGGCATTGACAAAGCCTATGGTGGCAATTGTCACTGCGCTGGATGACAACACCACACTGGTAAGCAGAAATCCCGATGCTATACCTCTGACTGGTGTCCGCGTCGAACGCGCCAGGATATCTCGCAAGGCCCGTCCTGCCGCCAGCTTAAGACCATCCGTAATCATCGACACGGCCAACAGGAAAATACCCAGGCCGCCCAGCAATGTCCCTAGTGTCACCAACATCCTATCGTTATCCCTGTCTCAGTATGGCGCCAACTGTGGTCACCAGTGTACTCGCTGCCATCCGGGAATTGCCAGCCTCGCCCCTACTGGTATAGATTGGAAGGCCGGGCTGACGTCTTCAAGGCACTTATGTCCAGATACGATCTGTGGAACCTCTTCCTTTGCGCGGTGCTCCTGCTCACCGGGCTGGCGATTTCATCTCTGGCCGCCTGGCAGGTATCCACCAACGACCAGCGTCTCTGGCAGCTGCAGTCTGTAACCAATGCCGAACGCCTGAGTGCCGAACTCAGATTCCGGATTCTCGCTAATCGCGAACCACTGATAGCCATCGCAAGCCTTTACTCCGGTTCCGACGACGTTACCCAAAGCGAACTTGTTGCTGCGCATGAACTTATCCTAGAGACAACGGATAACCAGATCGCCCATTCCGTTGCATTCGTCACAAACCAAAACGGAGACTATCTGGCCGAGCAGGCAAACGGCGAGCTGGCACTGCTGCCAACTCGCGCCAGCAGCCCGCTGGACACGCAGTTGCGGGCAGCTGTCGACGCAGCCAGGATGATGCCTGGCGCTGTGGTGATTCATGCTCCGATACGGAAAGATGGCGACAGCTATCTGCCAATGGTGCTGACTGCCAGCAACGGCGACACTGGCGGTGTATTGATGCTTTTGCTGGACTTCAGTCGACTGCTGTCTATTGTCATGAGTGATGTACTGAACGGTCACACAACCGTCAACATCTACCACCCACTGACGCCAGGTGTGAATCACGCCAATCTGCCGCCGCTGAGTACCGAGGCTGAAAATCGACATACTGTGCGTGTACCAGTCGGCCTGGATATCTGGCAACTGGAATGGCTGTTTGACGCCGATCAGGCACCTGACATTGATATCAGCCAGGCTTATCTTGTGCTCTTTGGCGGTATATTGATAAGTATGCTCTTAAGCCTGGTTTTCTACACCCTTTTGCAGCAAAGAGCAGTGGTCAATCAGCAAATATCGCAGCGTACTGAAGAGCTCAGACAGACACAGCACCAGTTGTTGCAGAAAGAAAAAATGGCAGCCCTGGGACAACTGGTCAGCGGTGTTACCCAGGGACTCGACAGGCCGATCAACCAGATACGGGAAACAGTCACAGAGCTGGAGCAGCGCCTGGCCGGTGACTCAAAAACAGGCAGCGCACTGACCGCGCTTGACCAGAATGTGCGACGGGCCATAGTGATACTGAATGGGTTTCAGCGCATTGCCAGTGACCAGAGCACTGAACAAAGACGCAGTTTCAATCTGCTTGAAGCGATAGAGGAACTGGCAGAAACGCTGGGGCCGGGGCTGCAGACCAATAAGCTTAAATTGCAGCTTGATGTACCGGGCAATATCATACTGGACAGCTATCCGGGCGCGCTTTATCAGGTGCTCAGTGCCTTGATAGGCAATGCATTGGTCCACGCCTATCCCCCCGGACACAAGGCTGAAGGCATCCTGTCTCTGTCCGCAGAGCTGCAACGCCAGTCAGTGAGCCTGCGCTTTGCCGACGATGGTGTCGGCATTCCTGCAGAAATGCACAATCGCATTTTCGAGCCGTTTTTCACCACGCAGGCAGCCGCTGGCAGCGGCCTGGGGCTTCATATCGCTTACACGCGAGTTGTAGATTTGCTGGGCGGCTCTATCTGCCTTATACCCAGCGAAACGGGCAGCTGCTTTGAAATTATTCTGCCGCTGTCGGCGCCCATGCGGGCCGACGGACATTAAACCTGCCAGCCTGGAAAGCCTGCTGCCTATTTGAACACGACGGTCTTGTTGCCGTTGACGATAATGCGATGCTCGCAGTGCCACTTTACTGCGCGGGCAAATGCCGCACACTCTGCATCCCTGCCGATCTGCATCAATTCATCAATGTCGAAATTGTGATCAATGCGTTCAACCGCCTGTTCAATGATTGGACCTTCATCCAGTTCGGTGGTGACGTAGTGTGCCGTCGCGCCGATTATCTTGACGCCTCGCATATAAGCCTGACGATATGGATTGGCACCTTTAAATCCGGGCAAAAACGAGTGATGAATATTGATGGCCCGACCAGCCATGGCCTCGCACATGGTTGGTGAGAGAATCTGCATGTAGCGCGCCAGCGCCAGCAGATCAACCGACTTGTCGCGGATGATGTCGAGAATCGCGGCTTCCTGCTGCTGCTTTGTTTCAGCGGTCACAGGCAGGTGATAATAATCAAGGCCATACCACTCGGTGATGCCTCGCATGTCATCGTGATTGGATACCACACCCACCACGTCTGCCGGTAGTGCCCCGCTGCTCCAGCGATGCAGCATATCGATCAGGCAGTGCCCGTGCTGGGAAACAGCCAGCAGGACTCTGGGCCGCTTTCTGAGGTCGAAAAAACTCCATTGCATGTCGAACCGGGCGGCAAGCTCGGAAAAGTCTTCATCAAGCTTTTCTGATGACGGCAGATCTACCTCGACCTCTTCGAATTCAACACGCATGAAGAAGCGATCAATGACAGGATCTCGATGCTGTGCTGCCTCGCTGATTGTTGCCCCCCGCTGATAGAGGAAATCACTGACGGCACGCACTATGCCATTGGCTTCGGGGCAGGAAACTGTCAATACGTATTTGTGGCGGTCATCTATGCTCATCTTGCTCAAATCTACTCGTTTTCGGGGCAGCCGCGAATAGTAGCATTTTTTGCAGACGATGAAACTTACCCCGTTTTCCGCCCCCTTTTCAGGGGGTGCCGGCAATCAGTGCGATTCCTTACGCTATGTCGTCACTACACTTAGGAATTCTGGAGTTAACGTAATGAAGCTGTTCAACCGATCTCTCGTCGCCGCGGCCATGCTGCTTAGTGGCAGTGCCGCCTTGGCTCAGACTGCTGCCACTATCCCCGCGTCCATGCAGGGCACCTACAATGTCACATTCGGCTCCGCACAGCCGGGCGCGCCATTGACCAACGGCACCACGGCCACCATGGTCATCGCTCCGGGCGGCGCCATCTGCATCGCCGAGTACCTGTTCTCTAATCCAGTGCAGGCAGACAACTCCACTGCAGAAGCTGTCTACACCTCAGCAGCGCTGGGTCTGAAACTGCGCCTGTCCAACATTCAGAGCGGCAGCTTCAACGAACTCAACGTCATGTCATCTTCTGACGCTTTCCTGGGTCAGCTGAGTGGTTCCAAAGTCAGCAACGAAACCAGCTGCGCCATGCTGGGTGGCACACCACCCGACATGAGCACGATTGCCGATATCTTCAAATATGCTGAACAGGCCTATGCATCGCTATTCCCGAACGCCCAAGTGGATAACACTTTTGAGATTATCGACGGATTTATTGCCCGCAGCTATGCCTCAACAGGCACTTATATTGGCATACGCAACGGCACTGTTTATGTGCTCGGCGGCGAATTTGGCAATCAGCCAGTCACAATCGGTACCGTCGCTAACACACGTGCACAACTGATCTCTACGGTGACTGGTGAGCCTGTGACGCCGGTTGAAGAACCCAAAGTTGACATTCCCTCAGGTGATTACAAACTGACCATCTCCGGTGTTGTTGGTGCCACCGTGTTTGGTGTTACCACATCATCAAATTTTGGTCTGACCATCGACTCTATTGAAGCCCCTGACTCAACCACGGTCGAGGAACTTGAGAAGGATGTCAAGGATGCCTTTAAGGAAGTCGAGAACGTGGATGTTGCAACGTTTACTGACTTCCAGATCAGCGAAATCAGCGTTGGCGACAACCGTGTCTTCTTCCGTGCGCAGTTCAAGGCAACCACCACGTCATCGGGAGTCACTGTTAACCAGTCCTACAACATCACTTACGAGTACTTGAAAAAGTAAGTGTATCGGGGCCTGTCAAAAAGGCTGCGGCATCCACCGCAGCCTTTTTTTATGCCTTGTCGCACGCTATGCTTGCGGTCTGTTGTCAATCAGGACGCAAGACATGACTCGCACATTTAAATATCACCGACACGTGACTGCATTGATATTGCTGACCCTGAGCAGCCTTGGCATCGCTGACGAAGGCCTGCCATCGCTGGAAGGCCGCTGGCAGGGAGAGCTTGTTGCGGCGCGCTATCAGCCGATACCGCTGATACTGACCATCACCACCTCGGCAGATGACCAGTACACCGGCGCCCTGGACATCCCCTCGCAGTTTCAGGCCGGTGTGCCGGTTAATCCATTCTCGCCCCGCGGAAACAATATTACGCTTAGGGTCCCAGCTCTTCAGGTTGAATTCTATGGCAACCTGGTTCTGAATGATGCTGGCACCGAAGTACTTGCGATTGAGGGGGACTGGAGCCAGTCTGGCGAATATGTCCCGCTTCGCCTGACACCAGCAGCAGACTGATACCAAAGCAAACCGAGACGTTTGAGGTTGATACTATGAAATACCTGCACACCATGGTCCGCGTCAGCGACCTGGATGAGTCGCTGGACTTTTACTGCAACAAACTGGGCATGCGTGAGATACAACGCAAGGTCAATGAAAAAGGCCGCTTTACCTTGGTGTTTCTGGCCGCACCCGGTGATGAAGATGCTCAGATCGAACTGACCTGGAACTGGGATCCGGAGGAGTATGGCGAGGGTCGCAACTTCGGCCATCTCGCCTACCGGGTAGAGAACATCTACGAGCTGTGCCAGTCACTGATGGATCAGGGTGTCACCATCAACCGTCCACCAAGGGATGGCCGCATGGCCTTTATTCGATCACCGGATAACATCTCCATTGAGCTTTTGCAGGCAGGCGAGCCTCTGCCTTTGGCGGAGCCCTGGGAAAGCATGCCAAATACCGGCAAATGGTAAGTGCATTCAGGCACTTGCCAGCTTGAGACGAAAGCAGTGCTCGTTTAATATTGCGACCTTTCAAAGATGGGTCAACGGCCAGGGGCAGAATCATGCAATTACTCGACGGAAAACAGACAGCTGAGCAGATAAAAGCCGAGATCGCGCAGCAGGTCGCCGAGATCAAGGCAGCGGGTGGAAAAGTGCCCCACCTGGCGGCCATTCTGGTCGGCAATGATGGCGCCAGCGAAACCTACGTCAATGCCAAGGTGCTGGACTGTGAACAGGTGGGCTTTGATTCCACACTGATTCGCTTGCCCGAAGATGTCTCTGAAGCAGCTCTGCTGGCAGAGATCGCCAAATTGAACGAGAACGATGACATCGATGGATTCATTGTTCAGGTACCGCTGCCCGCCCATATCGACGAGACTCGCGTCACCTTGACCATCGACCCTGCCAAAGACGTAGACGGCTTTTCTCCGGCCAGTGTGGGTCGTATGTGCCTGAGTCTGCCAACGTTTATCTCGGCGACACCCAATGGCATCATGGAGCTGCTCAAGCGCTACAAGGTCGAAACCAGTGGCAAGCACTGCGTGGTGGTCGGTCGCAGCAATATCGTTGGCACCCCCATGTCCATTCTGATGTCGCGCAACAGCAATCCGGGTAACTCCACAGTGACACTGGTGCACAGCCGCACACCGAACATGGTTGAGGTATGCCGTAGCGCTGACATTCTGATTGTCGCCATTGGCAAGCCGGATTTTGTAACTGGCGACATGGTCAAGGATGGCGCCGTTGTAATAGATGTCGGCATAACCCGTGTACCAGACGAAACCCGCCCGCGCGGCTTCCGGCTGACTGGCGATGTCGACTTCGCCTCGGTCAGTGAAAAATGCTCGTTTATCACTCCCGTGCCCGGTGGCGTCGGCCCGATGACCCGGGCATCCCTGCTCCAAAATACCCTGAAGGCGCAACAGTTGCGCGGCCAGTTCTAAGGACCACATCATGTTCCAAAACACCAAAAGCCTGCCCGCAGATCCGATTCTTGGCCTGCTGGCCGCCTATCGCGTTGACAGCAATTCACACAAGATTGATCTGGGTGTAGGCGTTTACAAGGACGAGAACGGCAACACGCCGGTGATGCGTGCCGTGAAGGCTGCGGAGCAGAAACTGCTGGAAACCCAGGACAGCAAATCCTATGTTGGCCCGGCTGGACAGGAAGCATTTAACCACCTGACCGCCGGTCTGGTGCTTGGTGATAGCCTGCGCGAATCTCTGGGCGCTCGACGCGTGACATTCCAGACGCCGGGAGGCTGCGGTGGTCTGCGCCTTGGTGCCGAGTTCATTCAAAAGGTTAAACCTGGCGCCAATATCCTGGTCAGCGATCCAACCTGGGCCAACCACATTCCCCTGCTGGGCGAAGCCGGCCTGCAGATTGAGAAGTACCCCTACTACGATTACCAGCAACACGCGATTCGCTTTGACGACATGATGCAGGCGCTGCAAAAAGCCGGCCCGGGCGACCTGGTATTGTTACATGGCTGTTGCCACAATCCCTGCGGGGCAGATCTGGATCAGGATCAGTGGCGCAGTGTCACCGATCTGGCAGAAAAGAACGGCTTCACACCGTTTATCGATCTGGCTTATCAGGGCCTTGGCGACGGCATTGATGCCGATAGTTTTGGTGTCCGGCTGATGGCTGAGCGGCTGCCGGAATTGATCGTGGTCAACTCCTGTTCAAAGAACTTTGGCCTGTACCGTGAGCGCACCGGTGCCTTGACGGTAATCACAGACAATGCCGACGCCACCCGCGCCGCTGCCAGCCAGATTGCGGCAACCGCCCGCGGCATTTACTCAATGCCACCGGACCATGGCGCAGCAGTTGTCACAACAATACTGCAGGACTCTGCCCTGAAACAGGACTGGGACCTGGAACTGAAAGAGGTTCGTGAGCGAATCAATGCGCTGCGCTCCGAGTTGGTCAACGCTTTGACTGCAGAGGGCGTAGACCGGGATTTCAGTTTCATCGAACGCGAAAAGGGCATGTTCTCGTTTTTGGGGCTGAGCGTTGAGCAGGTTCGCAGCCTGATTGACGATTACAGTATTTACCTGGTGGACTCCAGCCGTATCAATATCGCTGGCATCAACCACAGCAATCTTGCCTACCTGACTCGTGGCATCGCAGAGGTGCTGACTCGATAAGTTCGAGCCAGCACAATCCAGCAGCTACTTACTGTTTAGTCGAGGACTGCTGGGCTGTTTAGACGCGGACGGTCAGGATATCGCAGGGTGTGCCGTGCAGGACGGCGTTTGCGGTTGAGCCCAGCATGGCCCTGACCGGGTTCTGGCCGTGGGTGCCAATTACGACCAGATCAACGCCCAGCTTTTCAGCCAGCGCCTTGATTTCGGTAGCTGGTTTCCCTCGCAGAAAGTGTATGTGATCTGCCTTGACGGATGGAAAGCGAACAGCCAGCTCGGCAGTCATTTTCTCAGCCACCTGAGCCTGGTGGTCCTGCTGGACTTTTTCGAAGTCTGCCATGTTCAATTCGAATGAGTAGCTGCCCAGCAGGGGCTCGAATACCATTACAACATCGACCTGCGCATTACTGTCGGCAGCAATAGCCAGGCCTTTGTCCACGATCCTGGCTGATTCATCGGAACCATCGACGGCAATCAGTACTTTCTTGTATCCAGCCATGTCTGCTCTCCTTTTTTAAGTGTCCACCCTTTGAGGTGTAACTTCATCATAGTGAAAAGCTTGAGGTCGATCAATTTTTGCAGCGTTCCTGCAAATCTGTTGCTGAACTCGTTGATCCAGATCAATTCCGGCAGTCCTCGGTGGTATCAATATGACATCACCGACAGGCAATTAACCGGAGTTAAAAAATGGAAGACAAGATTGTATTGCGCAACATGGGCATCGCTATTGGTACTATCGCACTGGTCGCGGTGATGCTTATTACCATTTCCACGCTGCTGGGAAATGCAATTGGCTGAATCCGGGATGCGTCAGGAACTGTTTGCCAGGGCCGGTTATCGACGCCCTGGCAATACGGGTTTCAGCGCTGCCGCCAGATTACGCAAGGCAGCTTCCGTTGCTGGCCAGTCGATACAGGCATCGGTGATTGAAACGCCGTAGCGTATTTCTTCCAGAT
Organism: Pseudohongiella sp. O18; assembly: GCF_021729085.1. Taxonomy (GTDB): domain Bacteria; phylum Pseudomonadota; class Gammaproteobacteria; order Pseudomonadales; family Pseudohongiellaceae; genus Pseudohongiella. Next base: position 1,370,116 of record NZ_JAJSAR010000002.1, read on the forward strand.
CATCGGGAATGGGCTGATTACCTGCGTGAATATGACTTTCCAGCATCACACCGATAATGGACTGGTTACCATCCACGATCTGCTTCGTTACATCCTCCAGCACCGACACCTGACGCTCATGCTGTTTGCTGGAATTTCCGTGACTGCAGTCAATCATGATGTTTTCTCTGATCGCAGCCTTGCGTAGCTCCTGCTCACAGGCCTGCACATGCTCAGCCTGGTAGTTGGGCTGCTTGCCACCACGAAGTATGACATGACAATGCGGGTTGCCTGAGGTCCGAAACGCCGCCACCTTGCCTTCATCAGTAACGCTGATAAACGTGTTGATGGCAGACGCTGCGCGAATGGCGTTCACGGCAACAGTCAGACCACCATCAACGTTATTTTTGAAACCCACGGCTGAGGAGATACCACTGGAGAGCTTGCGATGAGTGGGCGATTCTGTGGTACGGGCGCCAATGGCTGTCCAGCTCACCAGATCCTGCAGATACTGCGGGGAGATCAGATCAAGCGCTTCAACACCAATAGGCAGTCCCAGTTCATTGATATCCAGCATCAATTGTCGACCGATGCGCAAACCATGCTCGATGCGATGACTGCCATCAAGATAGGGATCGTAAATCAGACCTTCCCAGCCCACGGTTGTGCGCGGCTTTTCGAAGTAGACGCGCATCACAATCATCAGTGTGTCTTTCAGTTCTTCGGCGAGTGGCTTGAGAAGTCTCGCATAGTCCATCGCCACCTTAGTGTCATGAATTGAGCAGGGGCCAACAATCACCAGCAATCGCTGGTCGTTGCCGTCCAGAATATCCTTGACGCTCTTGTGCCCGTACAGCACCGTATCGAGCGCCCTGCCCTGCAGTGGCATTTCTTTCTTCAACTGCGCTGGCGTCGGCAGCTCCTCGCTGGCAATGATATGCAGATTTTCGACCTGAATTGCGGATTTGGACATGTTGGACTCTCAAGCAAATAGTTGTCTTTTGCCAATAATGAAGGCAGGTGGGGCCTGTTTCAAGCGCGTGAATCAGGCGTGACGACGAAAATGCGCCACGCGCATCCCGGTCATAAACAACATCAGTGCGTATAACGCCATGCCGCCAAAACACAATAAGGCCATCACGCCCGCCTGGTGCCAGGTGCTCCACACAAGCCACTGCTGCCAGTCACCCGCCAGCCAGACCAGAAACAGGCACATCATTGTGTTGGCAAACGCTACGCGCAGCGCAAAGACCAGCCACCCTGCCTGGAACTGGAACACCCCCTCTTTGCGCAAGCCTGCCAGAAGCAGTCCGGCATTGAGAAAAGCAGCCAGGGATGTCGCCAGCGCCAGACCTGTGTGGGCCATATCAAAGACGAACACCAAAATGACATTCAGCACCATGTTAACGACCATCGCAACAATGCCGATTCGCACTGGTGTGCGGGTATCCTGGCGGGAGTAAAATCCCGGCGCAAATACTTTGATAGCCATGAAGGCGACCAGTCCCAATGAGTAGGCCTGCAGACTACTGGTCACCTGGATGACGTCATTGGTATTAAAGTTATCACTGCCAAACAGGGTGATGATGATCGGTTCTGCCAACAGAACCAGCGCCAGACTGGCCGGTACTGCGATCAGCAGAATCAGGCGAAATGCCCAGTCCAGCAAAGCCGCAAAATCCTCAACAGAACGATCAGCATGTCGGCGGGACAGGCTGGGCAACACAACTGTCGCCACTGCCACCGCAAATATGCCCAACGGCAGGTCCATCAGGCGCTCGGAAAAATACAGCCAGGAGACACTGCCGGCCACCAGCAAGGAGGCTATGAATGTGTCGAACAGAAGATTGATCTGGCTGACTGACACGCCAAACATGGCGGGTATCATCAGTTTGACGATCCGGCTCACGCCCTCGTGGTGACGGATCAGGCGGGGGCGCGGCATCAACTGCATTCTTACCAGGAATGGCAACTGGAACAGCAGCTGACTGATACCTGCGAGCAGCACCCCCCATGCCAGCGCAACTTCCGGCTGGGCAAAATAGGGGCTCAGCAGCAGTGCCGAGCCAATCAGGGAAAGATTCAACAGCGCTGGCGTCAGAGCTGGCACAGCGAAACGGTCGTAGCTGTTAAGTATTGCGCCACAAAATGCCGTCAGAGATATCAGCAGCAGATAGGGAAAGTTGATGCGCAGCATGTGCACAAACAGATCAAATTTTTCGGGATCAGAGGTAAACCCGTAGGCTATTGGCCAGGCAACGAAGGGAGCAGCCGCCACCACGGCGACTGTGATCAGCAGCAGTACCGTGCCCAGATAACCCGCGACGGCATCAATCAGTTCCCGAATCTCTTCACGTGATCGCTGATTGCGATACTCCGACAACACCGGCACAAAAGCCTGATTGAAAGCACCCTCGGCAAAAAGCCGTCGCAGAAAGTTGGGAATCTTGAAGGCCAGAAAGAAGGCATCAGCGCCATCGCCGGGGCCAAATGCACGGGCCAGCACCACGTCACGCACCAGCCCCAGAATTCTGGAGACAAAGGTCATACTGCCGGTGACGGCGCTTGAGCGCAGCAGTCCGCGCTTCTTCGGCGGTGAGGTCCCCTGCGACTGGGACGGCGGTTGTTCAGTCAAAGCTTACTGGTTCCTGTTAGGTCTGTACCGGCGCTCGGCATTCCATTATGCTGCGTCTGGCGCATTATCGCACTGCCGGACACTCCGGCGCACCCACGATCTGCGCTGAACATGACGACTTGGAAACATTAAAGAACAATAACTATGGATACATCTCGAATACTGGAACGCTGGCGTGCAACCGGACCAGGGCTGGTGATGGCGGCGGCCGCGGTTGGTGCTTCACATCTGGTCGCCTCAACCCAGTCTGGCGCGCTGTTTGGCTGGCAGCTATTGTGGCTGATTGTTGCCGTCAACATTCTCAAATATCCTTTCTTCCGCTTTGGAGTCCAATACACCCTGCTGAATGACGAAAGCCTGGTGGAAGGATACCTGCGCAAGGGTCGTGGCTGGCTGATCGCCTTCACCTTGCTGAACCTGCTGGCGGCCGTGGTCAATACCGCCGGTGTCCTGCTGTTGACGGCCAGCCTGCTGCAATATTTCATTCCGGGCAATCTGTCGCTGACGCTGCTCTGTCTGCTGTTGCTGGCGATCTGCCTGTTGATCCTGCTGGCGGGTCATTACCGGGTGCTGGATGGGCTCTCACGTGTGCTGATGCTGGTTCTCACCGTCTGTACCTTCGTGGCACTGGCGATTGCCTGGCAGAACGGACCTATGGCGCCGCCAGATTATGTCAGCCCATCACCGTGGCAGCTGTCGGCACTGGCATTTATTGTTGCCACCATGGGCTGGATGCCGGTACCCATCGAGCTCTCGGCGATCAATTCGATGTGGCTGCGTTCCAAGCAACGGCTGGCTAAAGTCAGCCTGAGCGACGGACTCTTTGACTTTAACCTGGGATATGCGGTTGCCATAGTGCTGGCTGTGGTTTTCCTGGCGCTGGGAGCACTGCTGCAACACGGCACCGAGCAGGAAATTCAGATGGCCGGAGCGGCGTTCGCGCAGCAGCTGGTGGCTATGTACTCGGCAACCATCGGGGACTGGGCACGGCTGTTTATCGCCTTCATCGCGTTCATGTGCATGTTTGGTACCACGCTGGCGGTGCTGGATGGTTATGCCCGCACACTGAACGAGTCATTTTACCTGCTCAGTCGCAAAGACAAAGATCGACCTCGCTGGCCGTTGAGCGCCTGGATTGTTGGACAGTCCGCCGCAGGCATGGCCATCATTCTGTTTTTTCAGACTGCGCTGAGCCCCATGCTCACCTTTGCAATGACACTGGCCTTTCTGACTACGCCTTTCTTTGCCTGGTTGAACTTCAGTCTGGTGAGACGGAATCAAATTTCCAGCGGTATGAATGTACTGGCCTGGGTGGGTATGGTGTATCTGACGGGCTTTGCGCTGGTTTATCTGGCCTGGTACCTGTTCTTCTGAACAGGTACCATACGCCGCAGAACAAATGCCTGCTTACTTATTGAGAGCGCGCAGCATCCACGCAGTTTTTTCGTGAATGCGCATACGGTCGGACGCGAGAGCCGCGGATGACTCGTCATCGCCCTGCTGCGCCAGCTTGACGACTTCCCGACAGGTTTTAACGACCTGCTCATGTCCTTTGGTCAGCAGATCAACCATCTCCTTGGCTGACGGAACACCGTCGACTTCCTTGATAGAACTCAGACGGGCAAACTCTTTATACGTACCTGGCGCGGGTACATCGAGCGTGCGAATACGCTCGGCAATATCATCTACCGCCTGCGCCAGCTCCACATAGTGTTCTTCGAACATCAGGTGCAGCTCACGAAACGACGGTCCTTCCACGTTCCAGTGGAAGTTGTGTGTCTGCAGATAAAGGGTATATGAGTCGGCCAGCAGGCGTTTGAGACCGTCTGCAATACTCTCTCTGTCAGCCTGTTTGATTCCGATATCAATTTTACTCATGAATCATACTCCTTGGGTCATGGGTTCTGTGAAATCACACACCTTGTCTGGTAGCTTAACATATGAGACCAGCCTGATAAGCGTGAATTCGGCCTTGACAATCGGAAGCTGAATCGGCATAGTACCGCGTCTTGAATTTTGCCACACGTTGACAGTATCGTAAGGAGCATCAGTTGGCCAACACTGCACAAGCCCGTAAACGCGCGCGGCAAAATGAAACCGCACGCCGTCACAACGCCAGTTTCCGTTCCATGGTTCGCACCTACATCAAAAAAGTAGTTGCTGCCATCCAGGAAGGCAACTATGACAACGCCACAGCCGCATACAACAAGGCTGTGCCTGTCATCGACCGCATGGCCGATAAAGGTATCATCCACAAGAATAAGGCTGCTCGTCACAAGAGCCGTCTGAACTCTGCCATCCTGGCTCTGAAAGCTTAAAAACCAGCTTTGCAGAACAGCATCGGGGACGCCTCCGGCACTCAATATAGAGTATCCGGCAGCGTCCCGATTTCGTTTTATATTCAGACCGTGTCTTGTCTGTCAGTTGTCTGTGATGACCATGTTATCCCGATGGATCATCTCGGGATCCCCGGCATACCCCAATAAGGTCTCGATCATACGGCTCGGCTGACGCGCCAGCTGTTCGGCTTCGCGGCTGTTGTAGTTAACCAGCCCGCGCGCGATCTCTTGACCAGTCTCATTGACACAGGCGACCACCTCACCGCGGTCAAAGTGCCCCAGCACCGCAACCACACCAACTGGCAGCAGACTGCGACCTGACTCCCGTAAAACTTTTTCGGCACCAGCATCAACGGTCAGCTGACCTTTTACTTTCAGTTGTCCTGCTAGCCATTGCTTGCGCGCGGCCATGGGCTGCTTTTTAGGCAACAATAGCGTACCAATCGACTCACCGGCCGCCAGGCGCAATAAAACGTCGTCTTCCCGCCCAGAGGCGATAATGGTGCGTGCTCCGGAGCGCGCGGCCAGTCTGGCCGCAGTGATTTTTGTGGCCATGCCACCACGACCAAGACTGCCACTGCCTCCAGCCATGGCCAGCAGGCGACGGTCATCAGCCATGGCCTCGGTGACCAAAGGGGCATCTGGCTGAGTGCGCGGATCGGCCTCATACAGGCCTTTCTGATCGGTCAGGATAACCAGCGTATCTGCACCCAGCAGGTTTGAAACCAGAGCGCCAAGCGAGTCATTGTCACCGAAACACAGTTCAGCGGTCGCAACCGTGTCATTTTCATTGATGACAGGCACCACACCCATTTCGACCAGGCCGGTCAATGTGCTTCGGGCATTCAGGTAACGACGTCGATGAGCAAGGTCATCATGAGTGAGCAGTACCTGGGCCGTGTGGACTCCATACTGCTGAAAGCTGGTTTCATAGGTCTGGATCAGCCCCATCTGGCCGACAGCAGCGGCTGCCTGCTGCAGATGAACTTCCTTGGGACGTGATTTCAGCCCCAGTCTGGCAACACCTTCTGCCACGGCGCCGGAAGATACCAGCACAACCTCTATTCCCTGCTTCTGCAGCCCCACCAACTGGGCAACCCACTCACCTATGGCCTTGCGGTCGAGGCCAGTGCCATTATTGGTAATCAGGGAGCTGCCAATTTTGACAACCCAGCGGCGCGAAACCATCGATTCAGATTGCTGCATACTCATTCACGTCAGTCGTCATAATCATCAAAATCGTCGAAATCGTCTTCAGCACTTTGACGTGCTGCCGCATGCTGCGCGCGAGCCCGCTCGACGCTCTGACGAATTTCCAGCTCCATGGCGCGATCGCGCTCTTCCTGCTGCTCTCGATAACTTTCGTCGCCCTGCATCAGTTCGCGGTGTTTTTCGACGGAAAGCATGATGTCATGACACAGCTTCTGACAGCCAGTGCCGCTGATTGCGGCGATACGGTAGACAGGCAGATCCCAGCCCAGCTCATCGATAAATCTTTGCTGTAACGCCAGAATATCCTCTTCTGCCACCAGGTCAGTTTTATTGAGCACCAGCCAGCGCTCTTTGCTGGCAAGTGTCGGGCTGAAACTGGCCAGCTCGTCAACAATCGCACGCGCCTGCTCAACCGGATCCGAATCGTCGAGCGGCGCAGCGTCAACCATATGCAACAGAACGCGGGTGCGCGCCAGATGTTTGAGGAATCGAATACCCAGCCCTGCACCTTCGGAAGCCCCCTCAATCAAGCCAGGGATATCTGCCATAACGAAGCTGCGCTCCAGCTCGATGCGAACAACACCAAGCCCGGGAACCAGAGTCGTGAACGGATAATTGGCAACCTTGGGGCGCGCAGCTGATACCGCGCGCAGCAATGTCGATTTACCGGCATTTGGCATCCCCAGCAGCCCGACATCGGCGATAACCTTCAACTGCAACTGCAGCGTTCTCAGCTCGCCTTCGGTGCCTTTGGTTGCCTTGGTAGGGGAACGATTGGTGCTGGATTTGAACCGGGTATTACCCAGGCCGTGAAAACCACCCTTGGCGACCATAACGGTCTGGCCGGCTTCAGCGATGTCAGCAATAAGCTCTTCGGTATGCTTGTCGACTACCGAGGTGCCGACTGGCACCCGCACATACAGGTCTTCACCCGCCTTACCGGTGCAATTACTGCCCATGCCCTGCTGTCCTGACTCGGCCTTGTAGCGCCGCTGGTAGCGAAAGTCGACCAGTGTGTTGAGATTGGCGTCGCCAACCAGGTAGACACTGCCACCATTCCCGCCATCTCCACCATCGGGACCACCCTTGGGGATGAATTTTTCTCGACGGAAACTCATGCAGCCGTTGCCACCCTTGCCGGCTTCAACGGTTATCTCGGCTTCATCAACAAACTTCACGTGTTTTCCTGTCCCATTCGCTTGTGGGGAAAAATCTACCCATATAAAAAAGCCCTGTCGAGTGACAGGGCTTTTATCCGTGACGCATCATGCCACTGGTCTTGCTAAACCTCTGCTACACCGCCCGACTGGCAGCGTAGCATGAGGACTGCCTATCAGGCAGTGACGATGCTGACAAACTTCCGGCTGCGCGAGCCTTTGACTTCGAACTGCACTTTGCCTTCCGCTGTTGCGAACAGAGTGTGGTCCTTGCCAATGCCTACGTTTTTGCCAGCATGGAAACGTGTACCGCGCTGACGCACGATGATGTTTCCAGCCAGAACGTGTTCACCGCCGAACTTTTTGACGCCCAGGCGTTTGGAAATGGAATCGCGACCGTTACTGGTACTGCCGCCTGCTTTTTTATGTGCCATTTTCTACTCCCGGCCCAATCAGGCCTTGATACCTGTAATACGAACTTCCGTAAACCACTGACGGTGGCCCTGACGCTTACGGTAGTGCTTACGACGATTGAACTTGATGATGGTCACTTTCTTGGCGCGGCCCTGAGCGACGACTTCCGCAGTAACCTTGCTGCCTTCAACGTAGGGAGCGCCGATCTTTACAGATTCGCCTTCACCCACCATCAGCACTTTATCAAAGTCGATTGATTCGCCGGTTGCCACTTCAATTTTTTCCAGCTTCAGCGTTTCGCCCTCAACGACTCGATGCTGCTTGCCACCACTCTCAATAACCGCGTACATAATTAACTCCAGAATTTGGTCACGCCGGGCCCGGCAGAAACTTCAGGCCTGATGCTTTAAGGGCGGGCATTTTACGAGAATAGGAGATTGCAAGCAAGTGTTTGTGCCGCATTAATTGCAGCTTTATGGGATTGAGGCGCGTCAATCCGCTTTTGTCCACTGCAGTTGCTTGACACCGCATGGCAGCCCCCCTAGCATTGCGGCGCATCCCGGCACTTCAACAGCAAGGCAATTCAAAAGCAACATACCCATGCACAATCAGATTCGCGCAACTGTGGCAGACGATTTTGACGCCGTCAATGCGTTCATTGTCGAACAACTGCACTCCCGGGTAGACCTGGTAGAGAACATTGGCCACTACATTATAGGCGCCGGCGGCAAACGTATGCGCCCGCTGCTGGTCTTACTGGCAGCGCGGGCCTGTGGAGCCCAGGACGACCGCCCGGTGAAGCTGGCCGCCGTCATAGAGTTCATTCACACAGCCACCCTGCTGCACGATGATGTGGTGGACATGTCCGCCATGCGTCGTGGTCGCCCGACCGCCAATGAACAATGGAACAACCCGTCCAGCGTGCTGGTCGGTGATTTCATTTATTCGCGCGCTTTTCAGGTCCTGGTTGCTCTCGGCCACCACCAGATCATGCAGGTGATTGCCGATACGACCAACACCATTGCGGAAGGCGAGGTCATGCAGCTTCTGAACAAGCACCGCATTGAAACCTCCGAAGAAGACTACATGCGGGTGATCCGCGATAAAACAGCTGTGCTGTTCGAAGCGGCGGCGCACTGCGGCGCACTGATCGCCGATGCGCCGGAAGCAAGCTGTCAGGCACTGAAGAGTGCCGGCCTGCACCTCGGACTGGCCTTCCAGCTTGTCGACGATGCACTGGACTATGATGGTAACGCAGAGGATCTGGGAAAGAATGTCGGCGACGACCTGGCGGAAGGCAAGCCAACCCTGCCACTGATCCACGCCATGCAACACTGCTCCGAGGATCAGAAGGCTTTGTTGAGCCAGGCGGTGCAGAGCGGTGGCAGTGAGCATCTGACAGAGGTCATCGGCATCATCCAGCAAAGCGGTGCTCTGGAATATACCCGCCGGCTAGCCAATGAGCAGGCCGATCTGGCACGTGCACAACTGTCCGTGCTGCCAGCGTCCGACTATCGTGACGCCATGCTCACCATGTGTGATATGGCCGTAGCCCGCGTCAACTGAGCCATATTCGAACACTACCTGACTGAACAGTAGTTTTTCACGGCCAGGTATGTTAAATCATTTCTGATCGCCCGCGTCCCGACACCTGGACTACAGGACCCGGAAAAAAGGAGATGATAAGAACATGACCCGGCCCATGCTGGACACCCTGGCAGATATAATCGAATTCGAAAAACAACCCCTGGCTAAGCGCTTCCCGTTGACCAATGCCCTCGCCCTGATTGAGGAAAGCGCTGAAAAGTATGGCAGTGATCCTGTCATAGATTTCATCCTCACCGGACGTCGCGACGATCCGTCGGTCACCCTCAGCTACAATGACCTTCTAAGCCAGACCCGGAAAACGGCCAATCTGCTGGGCCATCTGGGCTTACAGGGAGATCAGGCGGTATCCATCATTCTGCCGACCCTGCCGCAGTCTCACCCACTGATACTGGGAAGCCAGGTCGCGGGTATCGCCAACCCGATCAATCCACTGCTGGAGCCAGCCCATATCGCCGAGATCATACAGTCGGCAGGCGCCACCATGGTGGCATGCCTGGCCCCGTCACCACACAGCGATCTGTGGCAAAAGCTGAGCAGCATACTGCCATCTCTGCCTCAGGTGCACACGGTACTGGTGATTCACCACCCGGGGCTGACCGACCCGCATGCCAGCACGGCCCTGCCCGGAAACGTCAAGACCATCGACTACAACAGCGCGGTTGCGGCGCAGCAGGGTGACTCACTGACCCACGCCCGCAAGCTTGACAAAAACACCATCGCCGCCTGCTTCCACACCGGTGGCACGACTGGCAAGCCCAAAATAGCTCAGCTTACACATGGCAACATGGCCTATCTGGGCCAGCTAGCCCGTGTCCTCAACGCCCATCTGGGAAGACAGACGGTACTGTGCGGTCTGCCGTTGTTTCATATCTTTGGCGTCATTATTCTGGGTATCGGAGCGTTCTCGGCGGGTAATCGCATTGTGCTGATGACACCCTCTGGCTTTCGTAATCCCGAGGTAATCAAGAACCTCTGGCATCATGTCGCCCGATTCAAGGCCAACAGCTTCTCTGCCGTGCCAACTGTGCTCGCGGCGCTGTCGCAGATTCCCGTAGGCGACGAAGATATCAGCAGGCTGCGCCGCATCAATTCCGGAGCCGCCCCGCTGTCACCCGCCTTCGAACAGCGCTTTGAAGAGAATTTCAATGTGATTGTCACCAATGGTTACGGCATGACCGAAACAACATCCCTGATCAGCCGTGCCCCGGATCAGCAGCCGCCCGGCAGTGTCGGGCTGCGCCTGCCCTATTCGCAAATTCGTATTGCACATCTGGACGGAGTCCAGGTCACGAAGGATTGTCCACTGGGAGAAAGCGGTGTGGTACTGGTCAAAGGCCCACAGGTGTTTGCTGGATACAAAAGCGAGGCGGATAACGCCGAAGCGTGGATTGATGGGGAGTGGTTCAACACTGGAGATCTGGGTTATCTGGACAAAGACGGCTTCCTTTACCTGACTGGACGCGCGAAAGACCTGATCATCCGCAGCGGGCACAACATCGACCCTGAGACCATCGAAGAACCACTGAATGGTCATCCCGATGTTGTCAGCGCTACCGCGATCGGTATGCCTGACCCGTATGCCGGTGAGTTGCCCATGGCATTTGTTGTACTGAAACCTGGCAGCGAGACAACAGCTGAAGAGCTGCTGACCTACAGCGAAGCTCATATTCAGGAGCGCGCCGCTATCCCCAAACGCCTGGAAATCATTGAGGCCATGCCCATCACCGCCGTCGGCAAGATTTTTCGGCCCGCGTTACGGGAGAAGATTACTTCAATCGTGCTGACCGAACACCTTGAGCGCGAAGGTATCAATGCCAGTGTCAGCGCGCGAATGGATGGCAAAAAAGGCATGCTGGCCAGCGTGACGCTCGATGACCGCACCCAGCAGCCAGCCGCACAGGCACTGCTCGAGACTTACAATGGCCTTCGGAGTGACTTCGCGAACACCTGATCAGTTGGCGACTTCGATGCGGATGCCGGCACTGCTCGAGCGCAAAATGGTGCGACCATCGAGGCGGCGCACCCGGCTCTGGGTTGACCGGTAGGTCTGATCCCCCAGCTCCAGGATGGCGGTTGCCAGCTGTATCGCCTCTTCGGCCGTCTCCTCGTCACCCAGTTGCCGGTAGGTGCTGCCGAGTGCGAAATAGAAGTCTGGCTCCAGATCATTGCGCCGAATGGCGCGCTGAAAATGGGTCAGCGCCTGCTCGAAGTTCTCCTGCTCGAATGCAATATTCCCCTGCACGTAGTGAAAGTAGGGATTGCGCTGATTGTAGGCCTGCACTGCGCGCCGATACCGCTCGGCTTCATCCTCATTACCCTGCATGGAATAGAAACGGGCCAGGTTGTTGATGACACTGGCGCTGCTGCGATTCAGTGATGCTGCGCGCTGATAGCTGTATTCAGCGAGATCAAAGGCTTCCTGGCGGTTCAGAATACTGCCCAGGGTGTTCCAGGCGATATCCAGCTCCGGGTCAGTGACGATGGCGTAACGGCCATACTGCAGAGCCTGCTGCAGGTCGTTCTCCAGCAGACTCTCCACTGCCATATTGTTGAAGTACAGCGCCAGTGCCTCTTCATCGCTGACCTGCTGGGCGGTGTCGCGCTGCAAACGAATCTGCGGTGTAAAATCGACAATGTAGTGGTCATAAACACCCAGCCGACCCAGTGCATTAACGTGCTCACTGAGTATCAGAATCTCGCCCCGCCGGTCCCAGACCGGTCTGACCTGCACTGTCTGATAGCTCACCTGCAGACCAAAGTGCCGTGCCATGGTGATGTAAAGCCCAACCAGTGACAGGCAATTTGCGCGTCTCTCCTGAAAGGCCTGCGCAGCCGTCAGATTGGCTGCATCATCGTACTGGATATTCAGATACTCTGGGTCGAACAGCAACTCCTGCAGGCGACTGACCAGATCCCAGCCCCTAAGCCTCTCGTCTACATGTTCATCGAGATAGGCCTGCAGCGCCGGGTCCATATCAAGCAGCCCCACTTCGGGCACATCCAGGGGTTGATCACCCAGAATGCGCCGCTCCAGTTGTGGATCGGGTTCGAAATCAGGATTGAGGTTGAATACCTGACAGGCAGCCAATGAGACAGCAAAACCTGCCATGGCAACAGATTTCAGGACGCGCCCGGTCAGCGCGGATGGACCTGGTAGTGACAACGATGCTAGCAACTTCATTCTCCTCCCGCCTCTCTCCCCAGAGAGCGGGTCGATGAAAACCGCCCCGGCCATGGCGTCCCGCCATGGCCATCCCCATAGTCAAGCGATTCTCGACGCTCTGATATCAGACCGTCAATCCTGAAGTTTCATTCCAGCAAGCCTGGCGCAAGTGATGCGACGGCCTACATGTTTGGATAGCTTGGACCGCCGCTGCCCTCAGGGACTACCCAGCGAATATTCTGCGCCGGATCCTTGATATCACAGGTCTTGCAGTGCACACAGTTCTGCGCGTTGATCTGGAAGCGGCGCGTACCATCGCTTTCCTCCAGAACTTCGTAGACACCGGCCGGGCAGTAGCGCTGCGCTGGTTCGTCATACAGCGGCAGATTGTGCTTGATTGGCACTTCCGGATCGATCAGCTGCAAATGGCAGGGCTGATCCTCTACATGGTTGGTATTCGAGAGAAACACGGAAGACAGCTTGTCGAAAGTGATCTGACCATCCGGCTTGGGATACTCAATCTTGCGGCACTGATCGGCTTTTTTCAGCTGGGCATAGTCCGGTGTCGTGTCATGGAAGGTCATCGGAAAATGACCAGCAAAAATATTGTGCTCGATGAAGGTCAGACTGCTTCCAATCCAGAAACCGAACTTGTGGAAACCAGCGCTGAAGTTACGGGCCTTGTGCAGTTCGTCGTGCAGACTGGACTTGCGGAAGCGTTCGCCGTATTCAGTCAGGTCCTGACCGGTTGCAACTTCATCCTGCTTGAGCGATTCCATGATCGATTCGGCGGCCAGCATGCCAGAACGCAAGGCTGTATGGCTGCCCTTGATTTTGGCAGCGTTAAGAGTGCCGGCATCACAGCCAATGATCAGACCACCCGGGAAGCTCATCTTTGGCAGCGAATTCAAACCACCCTTGTTGAGGGCACGCGCGCCGTAGCTGATGCGTTTGCCGCCTTCCAGGTACTGTTTGATGACAGGGTGAAGCTTGTACTTCTGAAACTCGTCATAGGGGCTGATGTGCGGATTCTGATATCCGAGATCGACAATAAGACCCACATAAACCTGATTATTTTCCGCGTGATACAGGAAGCCGCCACTGGAACCAGCATAGCTGTCACCGATCATCGGATAGCCGGCGGTGTGCACGACCAGCCCTTCCTTGTGTTTTTCCGGCGGAATTTCCCAGACTTCTTTTAGACCTATACCGTAATGCTGTGGATCGCTGTCCTTGTCCAGCTCAAATTTGGCGATCAACTCTTTGCCCAGGTGTCCCCGGCAGCCTTCTGCGAAAATTGTATACTTGGCGTGGAATTCAAAGCCGGGCTCGAAGGCGTCTTTCTTTTCGCCATTCGCGTCAACGCCCATGTCACCCGTGGCGACACCCTTCACCGAACCATCTTCATTGTAGAGAATTTCGGCAGCGGCAAATCCGGGAAACACCTCGGCGCCAAGCTCCATGGCCTGGTCAGCCAGCCAACGGCACAGATTACCCAGTGAAATGATGTAATTGCCGTGATTGCGCATGGGTTTGGGCACAATCATGTCAGGAAAACGCACGGATTTCTCTGCTCCGGGCAGGTAATATATGTCATCGCCTGTGACGGCGGTATGCAAGGGCGCGCCTTTTTCCTTCCAGTCTGGAAACAGTTCAGTCAGTGCTGCAGGTTCGAAAACCGCACCTGACAGAATGTGAGCACCGACTTCAGAGCCCTTTTCCAGAACGCAAACCGATATCTCTTTCTCTGCTTCCTGTGCCAGTTGCAATAACCGGCAGGCAGTCGCCAGACCCGCAGGACCCGCTCCTACGATAACGACATCGACTTCCATAGATTCGCGCTGCATAAACTCACTCCCCCTGACTTTCGCGGCATTACGCGTGATGGCCCTTACATGGGCAGCGTATTATCCTTAATTCAACCCTAAATCGCAAAGGCAGGCCTGTAGCGCCCCATGGATTTCCGGGTATTGAAATGTAAAACCGGCATGTTCGAGCCGTGCCGGCAAAACCTGCTGCCCTTTCAGCAGCAGCTGGTCACCCATCTCGCCAAACATCAGCAGTACCATGGCGGGAGGCTGGTGGAACACAGCTGGACGGCGCAGCAGATCCGACAGAGTATCATTAAACTTACGGTTGCTGACCGGGTGCGGCGCTGTGACGTTAAATACACCTGTTTGCTCGTGGTCCTGCAGAACCCATTGCAGCGCATTTATCAGGTCAGTTCGATGAATCCAGGACAGCATCTGTTCACCGTGCCCCAGGCGACCACCCAACCAGAATCGATAAAACGGCAACAGACGCGCCAGCATACCGCCACCAGCTCCCAGTACCACACCAAAGCGCATCAGGCAGACTCTCACTCCCAGCGACTCCGCTTTGCGGGCTTCATCTTCCCAGCGCTTGCACAGCTCATGCGAGAACCCACTGCCTCCACTGTCTCTTTCGGTCAGCGGTCGATCACGCTCGGTCCCGTAATACCCCACGGCGGAGGCGTTGATCAGACACTCGGGCTTGTGGTCGAGACGTTGAAGCAGCTGAATGACCTCTCGCGTTGTGTCCAGCCTGCTATTCATCAAAACCTTCTTCCGCGCAGCTGTCCAGCGTTTTGCCGCAATACCTTCTCCCGCCAGATTGATGACAGCGTCAAAGTGTTCGTCCTGCCCCAGCTCATCGAGGTTGCGAACCAGTTCCGGGCCAGCACCCAGTTTGACTCTGGCTGCCGCATAATCGCGCACCAGAATGGTCAGTGAGTGGCCCGCAGCAAGCAGTTCACGAACCAGCACCTGACCTATAAAACCAGTGCCGCCTGTCATCAGAATCCGCATTCAAATTCCTCCGTTGCCGCCTCAGGCAGCTTGCCAGAATTATGCCCACATTATGGCAATTCGCCCTCAGAATCTCACAAATTGTCACAACAGTGCGATGCATTTTTTTGATAATATTCGGATTATTCTAAATTACACCCCGTAGATTCGATCCACGACTAACCCGAATAGCCGCATCTTTTTGGAGTATTCATGACGCGCAAGATCATTATCTCGCCTCTAATTCGTGCCAGTGCACTCAGTCTGGTTGCATTCAGTCTGGGCGCGCTGGTTAACCTTGCCTACGCCACCGAACAGAATCCAGATCTCGAAGCACAGGACGAATCGTCCACCGTTATTTACCCCGCCTCATTTTTTCAGCCCTACAATCCAGTGTCGGTCAACGACATGATAGACCGGATACCCGGTGTAAGCATCAGTGGCAATTCCGGCGGCCGGGGTCTTGGCAGTGGCGGCGACCTGCTGATTAACGGTCAGCGTCTGGCTGGCAAGGACAATTCTCCGAGAGATCAGCTTAGCCGTATTGCGGCACGTGAAGTAGAACGTATTGAAATTATTCGTGGCACCTCTGGCGAACTCGCGGTTCGTGGCTCTGGCCAGGTGGTCAACGTTGTTCTACAGGACAGTGGAGCGCGTGCTTCCACCTCCGTGGAGCTTAGTACTGATCGCCAGATTGACGGCTCTCTGCAGCCCGGCGGATCCATTTCACACAGCCGTCAAAGTGGCGGCCTCAGCGTCATGCTGAGCGCTGCAGCTGACCCGCAGTACTGGCATGAAGAGCGTCTAGAGCGCAGTTTTGCGCCAGACCTGACACCCACCCAGCTGATGGAAGAAGACAAAGTCCGTGATCGCATGCGTTATCAGACCAGCGCCATCATGGGCTACCAGCTGAACCAGCACCGCATGCAGCTCAATGCGCTGTACGCCACCGCAGACCACCCCGTCGATGTGGACCGAAGTTATTTTGCCCCAGGCACCAATAATCAACTGACACGCCTGGAGCGGGAGCAGTTCGACAACGTAAACAACAACTGGGAAGTCGGTGGCGACTACGAATATACCTTCGACGACGGTTCGCGTGCCCTGCTTCTGTTCATCGTGAACAGCGACACTAATGACTACACACGCAATCGATTTGACAACGACGCACCCGGCCAGATTGATGGCGAAGAACGCAAGACGCTGTTTATCGACTCTGACCGACAGACTCAGGAACGCATTGTGCAGACAACCTACAACTGGGGTCTGACGGATACGCAGGACATGCAAGTGGGGGTTGAACGGGCTCAGACCATTCTCGATTCAGCTCTGCTGATCGGTCGCGACAGCGGTTCTACGGCGCCATCACCAGAATTCGGGGGCCTGCGCCCGGCACTGGGTGTCTCCAACCTGGGGTCTACCGTCGAAGAAATGCGCTACGAGGGTTTTGCCGTTCACAACTGGACACTCAATGACCGTATGACACTGGAAAGCAGTGTTGAATATGAGACTTCTGAGATATCTCTGTCCGGCAGCGCCAGCAACTCGCGCGAGTTCAGTTTTATCAAGCCTTCTGTGGACTATCGTTTCAATATCACTGAGGCACTGCAGCTGCGTGCGACTGTTGGCAAGGAAGTGCAGCAGCTTAGTTTTGAGAATTTCTCGGCCACTGCCAACACCTCAGACAACGAGCAGGACGCCAATGCTGGCAACCCTGATCTGGTCCCGACCCAAGAGGTTCGCTATGAACTGACGCTTGAGTATCGCCTGCCCAATGAAACAGGCGTTGTCAGTTCACGCTTTTTCCTGAGAGACCTGGAAGACCAGATCGGCCGTGTTGACGCGACCGTGAACCCCAGCTCGCCGATCTCTGCTGCCGGCAATATCGGTGACGCAAAACGTTGGGGTGTTTATCTCGATGGCAGCACACGGCTGAACATGCTGGGCCTGCCAGATGCGCTGATTTCCACCAGCCTGTATCTGTTTGACTCGGAAGTGACCGACGCATTGCTTGGCACGACAGAGCGCATCAATGGGCGCGGGCGTTTTCAGCTGGGATTCCAGCATGATGTTACACGCTGGAATTTCAATTACGGCTTTAATTACGGCATGCCATTGAATGGCGGCAATCGCAATGTCGACATCAGCAGCATTGACTGGTCACACGATCCGACCAGCCTGACCATGTTTGTATCCACCGTGATGTTTGATGATGTAACGTTCCGTCTGGAATCTAACAACACACTGGGTGACGAATGGTGTCGTAACCGGGTTCGCTATGATGGTACGACAGCGTCCGGCCAGATCCGCGAACTTGAGGACGCCTGCTGGAGTGCTGGCCAGAAACTGGCGCTGAAGGTAAGAACAACGTTCTGAAGAATGCTCCGGTTCTGATCCTGTGGTTCAGAACCGGAGCAAGCAGACGGGCCTTGCGGCGCTGAACTCTCAGGTGCAGCGCCAAACCGAATCAGGACTCTGGCTTGGAGAATACGAACATATGCTGCCAGGGCAAGAAGTCCAGCGTGTCGTCCCATTCCAGACCAAATACACTCATTTCCCGCACCACCTGCTCCACACTCATCTTGTGAAGTGGTCGAATTGGCACCGTATCGTCTTCCGCGCGATATTCAACCAGAAATACACGACCACCCGGACGCATGGCGTCATAAATAACCTGCATCATTTCAAACGGGTGCGAAAACTCATGGTAGGCGTCAACCAGTAGCACAGCATCTACACTATTGGGTTCCAGGCGCGGGTTATCCACTTCACCCAGTACCATTTCCACATTATCCAGCCCCGTTTCTGCCTTGCGCTGCTCGATAATGGCCAGCATTTCTGGCTGAATATCCACAGCGATCACCTTGCCCTGTGGTACCTGCTGTGCCATGCGGAAGGAAAAATATCCGGTGCCAGCGCCAATGTCTGCCACCACATCGTCGGGTTCCAGATTCATATTGGCGACCACTTCATCTGGCATTTCTTCGTGTGTGCGCTGGGTGCGCTCCAGCCAGCCGGCCCCTTGATGCCCCATCACACCGGAAATCTCGCGTCCCATGTAGAACTTGCCGATTCCGCCCTGGCTTCGGCCTGGATCGTGCTCATAACCCGGGTGTTCCGCTGACTGGGCTGACGCGGCAAGAAGGCCGGCAGCGATCAGCGCAAACATGCCCATCTGTCGCGCGATTAGTCTCTTCATTTGCAATACTCCTGTGTGAACCGGACCCTGATTGTAATGCAATCGCCGGACTAACGCAGCCAGGACTCTGACGAGATACCGCACAGACAGCCATGGACTTGCCATGAAAGTCAGCTGTAAAATCGAGCGCTTGTCTTATGACCATTCGAGTCAACCACAGCCGAGGAAGAAGAAATCATGAGCAAGGTGTTGGAAGGTATTCGTGTACTGGACTTCGGTCGCTATATTGCAGGGCCCTTTTGTGCCAGCCTGCTGAGCGATATGGGCGCGGAGGTCATCCGCATTGAGAAAGTTCAGGGCAGCGAGGACCGCTTCCTGTCGCCAGTATCAGATGCGGGTGACGGCGCCCTGTTCATGCAGATGGGCCGCAACAAACTGGGCATGACCCTGAATCCGATGAAACCGGATGGCCGCGAGATTGTCCGCAAGCTGGTCGCCAGTGCCGATGTTGTAGTCGCGAATCTGCCCCCCGATACTCTGCAGGCCATGGGGCTGGATTACGACAGCCTGAAGGCAGTAAAGCCCGATATCATTCTGACCATGATTTCCGCATTCGGTACCGGTGGCCCTTACAGCAATCGGGTAGGGTTTGACGGACTGGGCCAGGCCATGTCTGGCGCGATGTATATGTCAGGTACACCTGATCAGCCGGTTAAGTCCTATGCGCCATTTATTGACTTCGGCACCGCCAGCCTGAGCGCTGTCGGAACCATGGCAGCCCTGCTAGAGCGACAGAAGACCGGTCGTGGCCAGGTTGTCGAAGCCTCGCTGTTCAATACGGCCCTGACCATGATGAATGGCACGCTGATCGAACAGGCCATGATTGCACCCGATCGCGTCGCCACTCTCAACCGCTCGCAGACCTCCGGACCCGCAGACACGTATCGTACCAGGGACGGCTGGGTGCTGGTGCAGTCAGTAGGCGGGCCATTGTTTGAACGCTGGGTCGAACTGATGGGCGAACCGCACTGGCTGGAGGATCCCCGCTTCAAGGACGACATCAGCCGTGGCAACAACGGTGAGGTGATCAGCGAGCGGCTGGCAGCCTGGTGCGCTGAGCGCACATCGGCCGAAGTACTCGAGACCATGGAAAAGGCGCGTATTCCTGCCGGGCCGGTCATGTCACCCCAGCAGGTGCTGGACGACCCGCATGTTGCAGCAAGACAGATGTTTGAAAAACTGAGCTATCCGGGGGCAGATAAGCCCGCGCCAGTCATGAAGACGCCATTCAGTCTCTCCGCGACGCCACCATCAGTGGAACGCCGCGCACCGACGCTGGGCGAGCATACTGATCAGATCATGGCTTCTCTGGGTTATGATGCTGCCCAGATTGACGAGCTACGTGGCAAACGGGTTATCTGATCAGCAAGACAACTGTCGCTGTCACTTGAAGTCGAAACCCTGCTCAGCCAGAAATCCTCGCATATGCGGCCTGGATTTTTCGCTGAGCAGTGTTGAAACCTGCTCGCTCCAGCAAATGCCGTGTCCACCGCCCGTGCGGTTACGATAATACTCGCGAACCGCCTCATCATAATCATCAATAAGCGCCGCGTCCTCACTGTCGTCGTAGGTATCCTGCTTGAGGATCACTGGCAGAGGCAGACGAGGCTTGGTTTCAGGGTCCTGATCCGGATATCCGAGACACAGGCCAAAAACCGGATACACTCCGCGTGGCAGTTTCAGCAGGTCCGACACCTGACGTGGGTTGTTACGTAAACCACCGATATAACAGATGCCCAGCCCTTCCGATTCAGCGGCTACCACAACATTCTGTGCGAACAGGGCAGCATCAACCGTTGCGATGATAAATTGCTCGGTATATTCGCCCGAGAATGGCTTCTGGTACTTTTCACAGCATTTGCCGGCGCGACGCAGGTCGGCACAGAACACCAGAAACTCTGCCGCCGCAGCGACATAAGGCTGGTTGCCGGCGTAACCGGCCAGCGCCTGACGGCTTTCCTGGCTGGTGACGCGAATGATGGTGGCACCCTGCAGGAAGCTTGATGTTGCCGCGCACTGCCCGGCCGTTATGATCTGCTCAAGCAGGCCATCGGCCAAAGGCTGATCTTTGAATTTTCGTATGCTGCGATGCGCCTGCAGCAATTCCATGGTTGCATTCATTGTGATGTCACTTCTGCCAGAACGGTATCAAGAAACTGGGGCACAACGTCATTGGCCAGTGAGGTCGTGGCATTAAACAGCACGACCATGCCGACGTCGTATTCGGGGATCAACACCATTTCCGAACGGAAACCGCGAACACCACCGCCATGGTGCACAATCCTCACCCCATCGTAGTCCATGATGCGCCAGCCCAGGCCGTACCAGGCCTTCTGTACCTTTGGCCAGCGGTTGAAATAGTTGCCGTAGGGGGTTTCCACAACCGGAGTATGCTGCATGGCCAGCAGCTCCGGGGATAAAACATCCGGTACGCCGCCCAGATTGGCCTGGACCCAGCGCGCCATATCAACAATCGTGGCATTTACACCGGCAGCCGGGCCGGCTGTGTAGTAGGCAGGATTGGTTGTGCTGACGCGCCAACCGCCTCGCCCACGCTGATGCGGCTCACTGGCATACGGGTTATTGATATAGTCCTCGTAGCCCATGGAGGCCGAGCGCATCTGCAGCGGCGCAAAAATATTCTCACGCACAAAATCGTCATAGTGGGTCTGCAGACTGGCTTCTACGACATCGGCAACCAGCGAGAACACCACATTCTGATAACCGTAGCATTCCCCGGGTGCACAGACTGTGGGAATCTCGTGAAATTTTTCCTGAATCTTCTGATAGGCCACGCCAGCATCAAGCATGTTGGAAAATGCATGCGGCATCAGCCCAGTTGAATGACTTAGGACGTGACGCAGGGTCATACTCTGCGTGGCAGGATCGGTGCCAATCGAGTATTGCGGCAAAATACCAGCGACAGGGTCATCCCAGCTGAAAATATTATGGCTCACCAGCTGTGAGGCCACCGTACCGGCAAAGGTTTTTGACACCGAGGCGATGCGGAACACTGTTTGGGCGTCTACTGTCTCATTTTCTGCAACACTGCGCACGCCAAGCGTCTGGACATCAATCAGCCCTCGCGAAGAAACGATTGCCAGAGCGACACCCGGGATTTCCAGCTCATTGACCTGGGCCTGTAACCAGTTTTTGTAGGCACTGTAGTCCAGCTGCTCGGCCGGCGATACGGGTTGTGGTAATTGCCCTGGCGATAACTGCTGAAACGTGGCCGGGCGATAGTTACCGGTGCCTGGAAGTTCCTCAGCGTGTGTCATCCCGGAGATGGAGAGGCCGGCAACCGCTGTCAGCATCACTGACGCCAGCAGTCGCGCCGAGCCATGCGTTCGGCCGCGCCTTGAGCCCGGATTATTCGCAGAAATGTGATGGAACGGTTTTCGGGGCAAAAACAAAATACCAACCTGCCGGGCGAAATCGAGTTGCCATGGAAAATACCATGACAAGCAAATATTGCAAGTGTGAGGCTGCGAATGGGGCGATTTTGGGGTGCCTGACAGTCACAAAAAAAAGGCCAGTCGGCGGCAGACCGACTGACCTGAAACGGGCAGAGAGCATCTATCAACACGCTGCTATATGCCCATCACAACGTGCCTCTTGCGGGATTCAGCTTGCCTGTCAGGGCATGATCACCAGAATCTGCTGACCGTCACGCTCTACTGTCAGTGCCATGACCCGTGGTTCAGCGTTGATCAACTCGTTAATGTCAGACAGGGCGTCCACCGGTTGACGGTTGAAAGCAGTGATCAGGTCACCAGGCCGCAATCCAGCGGCGAATGCCGGGCTTCGCTGATCAATATTAGCCACACGAACGCCGTCCGATGTCTCATCCAGCAGCGCACCAAAGAAGCGATTGTCATTCAGGTCGCGACCCTGGTCGGCATCACCACCGCTGTTGTCGGCGATCGCACTGCCGCCCCCCGGAATGGCAACCACCACATCACGGGCACGACCATCACGAATCACTGACAGGGTCAGCTCACGTCCAACACCTGCCAGTCCGACAGCATTGCGCAGATCACGACTGCTGGCCACCGGTTGACCTTCAATGGCCACCACCAGATCCGACACCTGCAGGCCTGCACGCGCCGCCGGAGAATCCGGGGCGATCTGCATGATCAGCGCGCCCTGTTCGGCACCCAGCCCCAGACCTTCTTCCAGTACCGGGGTATGGTCGCGGATGATCACACCAATCTGACCGCGGCGAACCTCACCATCTCGAATCAGGTGGTCCATGACCGTGCTGACCATATTGGCTGGCACAGCAAAGCCAACACCTGAGTTGGTGCCCGAGCCAGATATGATTGCGGTGTTGATGCCCACCAGCCGTCCATTGAGGTCGACCAGCGCACCGCCGGAGTTACCGACATTGATGGCGGCATCGGTCTGAATGAAGTCCTCGTAGTTCTCATTGTTAATGCCGGCGCGACCCAGCGCACTGATGATGCCCGAGGTCACAGTCTGGCCGATGCCAAACGGATTACCGATAGCCACTACGTAGTCACCAACCCGGTAGTCATCTTCGGAAACGAAGGACAGTGCCTGCAGATCATCGGCATCAACCTGTAGCAGAGCGATGTCGGTGCGCTCGTCACTGCCGATCAATTCCGCTTCAAAGACGCGGCCGTCCTGCAGTGCAACACTGATGGTATCCGCGCCGGTCACTACATGATGGTTAGTAATGATGTGTCCCTGTTCGGCATCAACCACGACGCCAGAACCGGCACCGCGCGATCGACGCACGGGAGGCTCACCGGAAGGACCACCGAAGAAATTGAAAGACTCGGGCAGCCGCTGGGATTTGACCACAGCAATATTGACGACTGCTGGTGTGACCTGTTCAAGCATGGGTGCAAGCGATGGCATGGGGCCTGCCACGCGACCCTGTACATCAAGCTCTGCACGTGATGGCGTGGTGACTCCCAGGCCGACCACCAGCAGTGCGAACAGTACTAGTGTTGCGACGCCTGAATGTCTGATATTTGCTACTGACTTCACTTTGACCATGAATTGCGTCTCCCGTTGATATTTCGACGCTTGTCAGAATACGGACAGCCATCAGTAAATAACTGAGGAAAAGCGGAAAAAAACATCCAGAAAATGTGAAATTGCAGCGATTGCAGGTGAAGGACTGCCAAAATAATCGCCGTTATGTTACAAATATTCACAACAGGAACTTTGCCGCATGGTCAATGCCTAAGCAGTACTATGAGTAATATCAGCCACCTGGAAAACAGCTCGGTAGACAACAGCATGAATTCACAGAATTCGCGCCTGTGCGACCTTGAAGGCTTCTGGCTGAACAGCTGGTGGGTGGCACCCGAGCACCGTACATTGACGCTGGTGACTGGCGGTGCCAAAGCATCGGCTCAAGGTTTCGGCGACCTGCAGGTGCTGTGTGAACGCACACTTGAACCACGCCTGATGAAACTGCTGTGCCGCCTCGCAGAACAGCCTGGTCGTGTGGTCAGTCGCGAGACACTGGTCGAATACCTGTGGCCCCGCGTCATCGTCAATGATAATTCTCTGACCCGGGCAGTCTCCGATCTGCGCAGAGCGCTGACGTTGCAGACCGCATCGGTCACTGACTCCTCTGTCAATGCTGATGCGGATACCCGGCCAGTGCGGATTGAAACCGTCCCCAAGCGCGGGTACTCCCTGTCTGGCACTGTCGTCGTGCCAAACAATACCAATCAGGGTATCCCTGCCGGGCATTGGAGCGACAACGGCAGCAGCGAAACCGTTAACAATCTGGCAGGCACTGGCCACGCCCTTAGTGTTGGTTTGCTGAGCAGCAGGGTCTGGCGGTGGTTGCCGGCTGCGGCAGCGGCAGTTCTCCTGACAGGCAACATTGCGCTGGAATTGTTCTCTCAGTCGAACCAGAACCCGGTTGCTCCGCTGGCCTCCGGACAGCCTGCGCAAGTGGTGCCAGGTGAAACATCACCCGGCATGCTCGACGAAGTTCGCAGCAATCGGTCATTGCCAGCCCAGGCAAGCTCTGCGTCGATGATCGATTCAGCGGCAACGGCCACCATGACAGGCAGTGAGCTTGCATCAGGCGCATCGACGCTGCATCTTTCTCCATCCCCGCTTCTGTGGGAAAGCGATCAACATGATTTCGCGATCGAGGGTGATGCCTTACACCAGCTGACAATGCTGGCACCGGATGGACATATTCTGGCCTATGTGGAA
Organism: Pseudohongiella sp. O18; assembly: GCF_021729085.1. Classification (GTDB taxonomy): domain Bacteria; phylum Pseudomonadota; class Gammaproteobacteria; order Pseudomonadales; family Pseudohongiellaceae; genus Pseudohongiella. Next base: position 1,394,839 of record NZ_JAJSAR010000002.1, read on the forward strand.
AAACAGGGCGGTGTGTCCAGCCTCAAACTGAAACCCGCGTTTGCGGAATCAACGGAAACCTGGGTCGCCTTCACGACAGACGAACAGATTACATCAATGCAATGGTCTCCGTTGGGTGACGGCATCCTGTTCACCGTCGTCAACAAGATGCTGGAAGCCAGTGACGCGGCATACAAGCGATTGATGCTGCTCGATATGGGAACGCTCGCGCTGCACGAACTATACCGAAAACCGGTAACACCAGTGCAGCTGCATGAACCTGAACAGAGTGGAAAGTTGACCTGATACCTGCCTAGCTGACGACGGCCTCAGGTGCCCGGCGACTTGTCGCGTCGTGAGCCGCCGATTGGCGCTCACTCAGTCTCGTCACCACGCGCAGCGCGCTGACCACCCCATCCTCATGAAACCCCTTGCCCCACCATGCCCCGCAGTATGATGTGGTCGCGGTATTGATCTGCTCCCAGCGTCCCTGTGCATCAGCCGCAGCACGGGTGAAAACCGGGTGTGCGTAATCATACCGGCCAAGAATCTGCGTCTCGTCTATCCGGTCCGTGTCATTCAGACTCACCAGAAAATTCACGGGCGCATCGATGCCCATCAAACGGTTCATATCGTAGGTGACTCTTGGCAGCCCTTCTGGTTGTGCCGGCAGATAATAATTCCAGCTGGCCCAGGCGCGCCGATTGTCCGGCATCACCCGGACATCGGTATGCAGTACAACATCATTGGCCTGATAGCGGATCGCCGATAGCACATCTGACTCAGCAGAGCTGGCATCTCCCAGGATCTCAAGGCACTGGTCGCTGTGACAGGCAAAAACAACATGATCAAAATGCTCCTGCCCGCGAGCACTGCTGACCAGAACGCCTCCCTCGTAGCGACGCACCTGTGTGACGGGTGTGGATAGATGAATACGATCCGAGAATGGCGCTGACATTGGCTTCAGGTAGGCCTGCGAGCCACCCACCAGTGTCCGCCAGCGCGGTCGGTTGTGCACATTCAGCAAGCCGTGCCGATACATGAATGGCAACATGAAGCGCACTGGAAATTCGTACATCTGCAGAAACGGTGTCGACCAGATGGCCGATGTCATTGGCACCAGATACTGATCACGACAGCGATCACCGATACCGATATGCCTCAGGTATTCAAGCAGTGTCATGTCCGGAATTGTGTGGTTTTCAACATCAGCAATTGCCGCCTTGTTAAATGCCAGTATGTCCAGCAGCATCTTGATATAGGCGGGTGAGAACAGATTGCTGCGCTGAGCAAACAGACCGTTGTACATGGCGAACCTGCCAGTGACACCTGCATACTGAAGTCCCGTCTGCTGACACTGCACCCCGAAACTCATGTCTGATTCGCGCCAGGCGATCCCAAGCTCGTCCATAAGCGCAATAAAGTGCGGGTAAGTCCAGTCGTTGAAGACGATAAACCCGGTATCTACCTGGTAGTGTTGACCATCAAGTTCCACGTCAATGGTCGCGGTGTGACCACCGATACGGTCGGAGGCTTCGAACACCGTCACGTCATGATTTGGGTTTAACTTGTAAGCGGCAGTCAGGCCGGCGATACCGGTCCCAATAATGGCAATTTTCAACGCAGCATTCCTTGTAATTCTGGCGACTCGATGGATACGTCACAAATCTCAGCTTGGACTAGCGGCACAAAAAAACCCGGTCGGTAAATACCGCCGGGTTTTCTTTATTCACGCACCAACGCGCGTGGTCAGGGCGTCAATCGCGGTGCTTTAGTCGCGGTATTGGGCGAGCTCCTTGCGGGCCACAACGCGTCGGTGCACTTCGTCCGGGCCGTCGGCCAGTCGCAGCGTACGCTGTGATGTCCACAATGCTGCCAGCGGGAAGTCCTGTGACACACCTGCAGCGCCATGTACCTGGATAGCGCGATCAATGACGCGCAGCGCCATGTTGGGCACGGCCACTTTGATCTGGGAAATGGCATCACGTGCAGCTTTGTTGCCGATGGTGTCCATCAGGTAGGCAGCGCGGAATACCAGCAGACGACACATTTCTATTTCGATACGGCTATCTGCAATAACATCGTAGTTACCGCCCAGCTCGGCCAGCGGCTTGCCAAATGCTTCCCGATCAACTGCGCGTTTACAAAGCAGCTCCAGCGCCTTTTCAGCTGCACCAATCGAACGCATACAATGGTGAATGCGACCCGGCCCCAGACGTCCCTGAGAGATCTCAAATCCACGGCCACGGCCGAGGATGATATTTTCTTTTGGCACACGCACGTTAGTAAAACGGATGTGCATATGGCCGTGCGGTGCATCATCATGCCCGAATACACACATTGGCCGCAGCACTTCTACTCCGGGTGTATTCATAGGCACCAGGATCTGGGACTGACGGTTGTGCTTGGGCGCATCCGGGTCCGTTACCACCATCACGATCATGATTTTGCAGCGCGCGTCGCCAGCACCGGAGATGTAGAATTTCTCACCGTTGATGACCCACTCGTCGCCATCCAGCACAGCGCTGGTTGAGATATTGGTGGCGTCTGATGAGGCAACGGCCGGCTCTGTCATTGCGAAGGCAGAGCGTATCTTGCCCGCCAGCAGTGGCTTGAGCCATTGTTCTTTCTGTTCCTCGGAACCATATCGCTCCAGAACTTCCATATTGCCAGTGTCCGGTGCGCTGCAGTTAAACGCCTCAGATGCCAATCGGCTGCGGCCCATGATCTCTGCCAGGTGAGCATATTCGAGATTGCTGATGCCGGCTCCGCCCTGACTTTTTGGCAGGAAGAAGTTCCACAGGCCCAGAGAGCGTGCTTTTTCTTTCAGACCTTCCAGGATTTCGTCCTGTCTTGGCGTGTGCGACCAGCGGTCACCGACACTGACCTCAGCCTGGTATTCTTTTTCTACAGCGGCTACATCTTGTTCAACAAAATTGCGGATTTTCTCCCGCACTTCCTGCATTTCTTCGGACAGGCCCAGATTCATGGTCAATTCCTCAGTACTTGATTGGATAGTCGTGTTATTTGTTTGTTCGGGTGGTTAACCGGTAATGGTGCCACCGCCGTCTATGACGATTGTCTGGCCAGTCGTAAAACTGCCGGCCGATGAGGCCAGGAAGATTGCTGCTCCGGCGATTTCATCAGGCTCACCAATTCGCCGTAGCGGATATTTGGATACCGTTCTTTCGTAGGTCTCAGGGTTTTCCCACAAGGCGCGCGCAAAATCAGTTCGAATCAGGCCGGGTGCTATACAGTTCACCCGTATGTTGCTCGGACCCCACTCGACGGCAAGGTTGCGTGCTATCTGCATGTCGGCAGCTTTGGAAATGCCATACGCTCCCAACACATCGCTGCCCTTGAGTCCGGCGATCGAAGACACGATGATCGCCGCCCCGCCGCCATTGGCGGCCATGCCTGGCAGCACCATCTGGCAAAGGCGATGGGCGCTGCCAACATTCGAGCTCATGATTTTGTCGAAGGCTTCGTCGGGAATATCCTGAGATTTTCCATAAAAAGGATTCAGGGCTGCATTGATGACCAGAATATCGATACTGCCATAGTGCGCCAGAGTCTTGTCTACCAGCGCCTGCAGCTGCTCCTTGTAATTAATGTTGCAGGCTATTGGCAGTGCTTCGCCACCGCTAGCCTTGATCTCGGCTGCCACTTCGTCACAGGCATCCTGATTTCGACTGGAAATAACAACTTTGGCGCCCGCGTCAGCCATTCGCTCCGCGATTGCCTTGCCGATGCCCTTGGTTGAGCCAGTAATCAAGGCGACCTTTCCGGTCAGATCGAACAACTCCATTTTGCCACCTCCTCCAACATGATTTTAGTTTTATTGCTTGCCCGTTGTGACAAGTATCTGAGCGCCAACAACATTATAAACAAAGTGAATATAACCACCCTGGATTATAAGTCAGACCTCACGCGGATTCAAAGGCACATTTTTCTACAAGGAAGCTAGACAACCCGCATGACAGATCAGACATCTTCATGCATCCATGGTCTGCTGCCTTTGCTTATATGCGTTCCGCCGTCCACAGGAACAACTGCACCTGTCGTATAAGCGCCAGCTCGTGTGACCAGATAAAGCAGCACACCGGCAATTTCTTCAGCCTGCCCTGCCCGGCCAAGCGGGCTGTCTGCGGCGATATCATCACCATATTCAGACAGAACGTAGTCTGTCATGCGGGACTGAAAAAAGCCGGGTGCAACGGCGTTCACCGTAATATGACGCGCCCCAAGGTCGACAGCCAAAGCACGCGTCAAATGATGCAGCGCAGCTTTACTTGCCGAATAGGCGAATGTCGGCACACGCTGAACAATCGGGACATGCAGCCCATCCATTGAGCCAATATTGACAACGCGGGCAGGATCCTTCTCGTGCGCCGCGCGCTGCAGTGTCGGCAGCAGATCACGCGTCAGAGAAAATACCGCATTGACATTAGTGCTCATGACCTTGGCAAAGGCCTCATCGGGGTAGTCCTCGATGCGCGCCCCCCAGTTGGCGCCTGCATTGTTGACCAGAATATTCAGGCCCTGCTCACCGCACCATGAATCGAGTTCCTGCACCAGGCGCTGCCGATGATCTGCCGCAGTCACATCGGCCACTACTGCCTGACAGTCGCCAAGCGGCGCCAGCATGGCCAGCGCCTCATCACAACGCTGTTGTTTGCGCGAGGCAATCATGACCCTGGCTCCGCCGCGCAAAAGAGCTTCAGCCATAATGAGACCAAGCCCACTGCTGCCACCGGTCACCAGCGCTGTTTTGCCTTTTACCGAAAACAGCGATGCTACACTCAAATCCTGGCTGTTCATGTCATTCATCTGCGATTTTCACGAGTTGCTTGCCAAAATTGCGCCCTTTGAGCAGCCCCCTGAACAACTCGGGAGCATTCTCCAGGCCTTCACCAACAGACTCTCGATACTTGATTTTGCCAGCGTTGACCCATGCGCCAAGCTGCTCCGTCGCCTGCTGCCATTGGTCCTGCCACTCGGTAACCACAAAAAACCGATGCTCAGGAACGTGCCTGGCAGACTTGAGAATCTGGAACGGTGTTTCTGCTTTGGTGATATCCTGGTCGTTGTAGTTGGAAATGTAGCCGCAGATCGGCACACGTGAACCTTCATTCAACAATGGCGCGACCGCCCGGGTAACATCCCCCCCCACATTCTCAAAGTAGATATCGATACCGTCAGGGCAGCATTCCTTTAACCGCGCAGACAGATCCTCGTTTTTGTAATCAATGCATTCGTCAAAGCCGAGTTCTTCCCTGACGTACTGACACTTTTCAGCACCGCCTGCGATGCCTATGACACGCAGCCCCTTGAGTTTGGCAATCTGACCCACTACCGAGCCTACTGCGCCTGACGCTGCAGCCACAACAAGTGTTTCTCCTGCCCGTGGCTTGCCTACTTCCATTAAACCAAAATACGCCGTCCTGCCGGGCATTCCGACCACCCCAAGATGCGCGGAAAGGGTGCCGTTTTTCAGATCGACCTTCATCAGGCGCGGCTCATCATCATCAGCAACAATCAGGGACTGCCATCCCATATGAGCAGTAACATAGTCACCTGCCTTAAATCGCTCAGACTTTGATTCAAGCACGATACCTGCCGACTCACCTGTCATGACGTCGCCAACTTCCAGCGGTTTTGCGTATGACTTCACGTCATTCATGCGACCGCGCATGTAAGGATCCAGGGACAGCCAGATAACCTTGATCAAAATCTGCCCCGTGGCGAGCGGCGCAACGTCTTCCTCAACCAGTCGAAAACACTCGTCTGCTGGCTCGCCCAAGGGGCGCTTGGCCATTAACATTTTCTGATTTTTCATAACTGCTCCCAATGAATCGTGATTTTCAGGCTGACCGCATACTAGCCCACTGACCCTGAGCCCACAAGTTTCCCAGCGCGAGCTCCAGCAGCCCGACACCCTGCTGCCACTCGTCATTCGTGATCAGCAGCGAAGGTATCAATCGAACAACACCATTTCGCGTCGGCGTTACCAGCAGACCCTGATCCAGGCATTGCTCTGAGAATGTCCAGACATCCACCGAAGCAGTCAGCTCCAGTGCCAACAGCAGACCTTCGCCACGGACCTCCTGGATCAGATCCGGATATTGCTGCTTGAGTCGTTTCAGATCTGCCAGAGCCCGTTCCGACAGCCTGGCGACACGCCTGGACACCTGCTCTTCTCGCAAGTACTTCACGACAGCCGCTGCGACAGCAGACACCAGTGGGTTACCGCAGTACGTGCCGCCGTGGTCGCCCAGTTGCACACGGGCAGCAATCTCGGGACGCATCACCAGTGCAGCAAATGGCAGACCGCCCGCAATGCCTTTACCCAGGGTCATCATGTCCGGGGTCAGCGCAAAGCGGTCGCAAGCGAAGAAATGGCCAGTCCGGCAAAAGCCGGTCTGCACTTCATCAACTATCAGCAGACAGCCGTGCTGTTTGCATTTTTCTTGCAGGGCGTTGATATAGTCCGAGGTAAGTGGGCGGACACCACCCTCCCCCTGAACCAGCTCCACTATTACTGCGGCAACGGAGCCATCTATCAATTGCTCGAGCTCTTCGATGTTGTTGAGCTCGGCGAATCGATGATCGGGCAGTCTTGGCAGATATCGGGCCGCATTGTCGCTGCCTCCTGATGCTGACAAAGTGGCCAGAGTCCGCCCGTGAAAAGCACCACCGATTGACACAATCGCCTGACGCCCCGTCACCTTTCGGGCCAGTTTTAGTGCGGCATCATTGGCTTCCGCACCACTGTTGGCAAACCACATTTTGGACAGTCCCTCCGGCAGGACTTTGGCCAGTTCCTGCATAAGGGCTGCGCGCGCTGGCGAATAGGTGAACCCTGAATTGGGATTCTGCATTACTTTGGCACTCTGTTCGGCGATGGTGTTTACCATCACAGGATGACTGTGACCGAGGCAGGTGACACCCCATCCGGAGGTAAAATCCAGTATTTGACGGCCATCCTGATCCCACACCCAGACCCCCAGCCCGCGCTCCACAACCAGAGCTTGTCTTCGGCACACAGACAGCCCGTAATAATCCTCAACTTCTTGAACATTCATGCTTTTTCTCCTCGTCTACAGGTTTGAGTCCTGACGAAGTCACCTCTGGACAGGCAAAAAAAAAACCTCCGGGGCCTATGGCCCCGGAGGTTTTTGGTGCTTAGTCAGTCTTTGGTTTTAACTACTTAAATCGACTATGCTGCAATCCTCAACCCCGGTGCCACTGGCATACGCGCACGCGCTGCCGCACGCGCACGACGTGCCGCTGCTGCCAGGGCAACAGTTGCAGAGACGGGCATGAAACAGCTGAAAGAGGTCATTTAAACGTCTGATTTAGGTAAGTCCAGGCGCGGGACTGTATTTGATCTGAAGCGAACTTGTCAATAAATTCTATTTAAAACCAGTGGACTGTGTACATACGCCTGTAGCCCTGTGTTAAGGAAAATAGTACATTAAACCTGACAACCTGTGTCGCAAACCTGCCAGGTGGCCTTTGTGATGACACGATTACCAGCCCGTCGACAATCGCGCTTGACCCGAACCAAAAGGGCCACGCACTCTTTCGCCTCGATAGCATCAGCTATCGCGTTAAGCACACTCATACCCATTGCCGCCCAAACAGTCGACCCTGCTGACACAGAGGCTCTTATTGCTCAGCTTAATGAGCAGCGAGACGCACTTGCGACCATGCAACAGGAACAGGGCACATTTGGCCAGAACAGCGATGATATGCTGGCTCTACTGCAATCTCTGACAGAGACCCTGCTGCTGGCGAGGGCAGAAGGTGAGGCGCTTGAAGCTCTGGATCAACAATTGCAGATTATCAAGGTACACGACGGACTCTATTCAGACGCACAGATTCCGGTCCTGCTGCAGATAGTGGATGTGCTCGCTGGCCAGCGGCAATGGGAGGAAGTTTCTGATCGCCTGGATTATATCCACTGGATGCTGCCGCGCGCCCCAGAGATGCCGCTGGAAACAAAGCTCACTGTTCTGCAGCAGACAGATGAACGCCTGCGCTTTGCATTACTGCACGGCCCGCGCGAGCGCGAAGCCCGTTACCTGCTTCAGCTTCGGGAACAGCGTGAACAGGCCCTCGAACTGGCCCTGGATGCAGGCAACACAGAACAGATAGACGCATTGCAATACGACCTGGCGCTTGCCGAGCTGTACATTGGACTGGCAATGGTCACAACCACAGACACCAGCCAGGCGCTGATTAATGAAGAACACGGCATTCCGTCGACGACGCCATTGCGGCCACTTCAACGCATAACATCTGTCAGTGACCTGGAAACAATGTACGGCTCGCGGACGACAACCGTCATTGAGCGCGCTCATCGATCCGCCATGACACGTCACTATCAGTTGATCGAAGAAATTGGTGAGCGACAGTCAGAGGAACCCGAAGTTCAGGCGATGCTGAAATTGTATCTTGGCGACTCGGTGTTACTGCGCCAGCAATACGAGTTACGCACCGGCACACTGATCAGCGATGCACGGGGCAGCAACAACATAGGTAACGCCGCAACCTATTATCGAGACGCCTGGGAACTGTTCAAAGAGGCCGGGTACAGCGACTCAGAGCTAAATGCCTACTTTGCCTGCCCCGCTCTGCTGCCCCTGCAAACGCTGTCACTTGAATTGACAACCGGGAGCAGCCACTGTGAGATCACTGATGAAGATGCATTGATGACGATTAACAACGTCGTCATGACAGAGGGCGCATTGCCTGCATTTGCCTACGAAGAGTTGCCACAGACCCAGCGTGAAATGACCACGGACGGCGTCAAAACCCTGTTGGAGTTTCGTATCGGTATCAATGGACAGGCAGAGAACATCGACATTATCGACGCAACACCGGACACGACTGGTGCCCGTATTCAGGGAAGGGATGCTTTACGAAGCCTGCAGTTCAGACCAGTCCTGATTGATGGCGAAGCTCAGCGACGGCAAAATGTTCGACTGACCCTGATCAGCCTGAATCAGGATTGATCAGATACGGAACCCGGCCTTGGGTCTGGCCGAGGTCTTCTGCTTTCAGCGCTTTCGTTGCGCCGGCACAACACCGCTTGACTGAAGCTCATCAATCTCTGAATCCGAATAGCCAATTGCGGCCAGCAGCTGACGACTGTGCTGACTGAAGACAGGAGGCAATTCCCGAACAGAACCTGGGGTCCGCGAAAACTTGATCGGTATTCCTGTCATTTTATACCAGTCATTATCGATAAACATCTGGCGATGGCGCGTGTGCGCATGCTCAACCACCTGCGCAGTGTTGTATATCGGTCCTGCCGGCAAGCCCAGGCTCAGAAGCTTTTCAGCCAAAGCTGCACCATCGATTCGCATCAGTCGCGACTCCAGCTCGACCTTGAGTGCTTCGCGGTGCTCACAGCGACTGGCATTACTGGTAAATCTGCCATCATCCAGCAATTCGCGCGCGTCCAGGGCGGAGCAAAGTTTATCGAAGGCGCGGTTGTTGCCTGCGCCGATAAAAATATCGACAGTGCGCGTGCGGAAGGTTTCATAGGGACTGATGTTGGGGTGTGCATTACCGGTAGGCTCAGGCACTTTGCCCGACATGGCGTAATTGACGACATGAGGGTGCATCAGCGACACCGCACAATCATATAGCGTCATATCAATATACTGGCCGTGCCCGGATCGCTGACGCTCTATGACAGCCATCAGTATGGCAACCGCGGCGTACAAGCCGGTTCCCATATCAACCATGGCTACGCCCAGTCTTGTCGGGTCACCGCCTTTGATACCATTGACACTGAACCAGCCAGCCATCGCCTGCACTATGGCGTCGTACCCCGGATATCCACCTAATGGACCATCCGCACCAAAGCCGCTTATACGGCAATGAACAAGACGGGGAAAGCGTTTACTCAGGGTCTCATGGTATCCAAGGCCCCAGCGCTCCATCGATCCCGGTTTATAGTTTTCTATCAGGACATCTGCGTCGGCCAGCAGTTCGAGCAAGAGCTGCTGGCCGCGCTCGCTGGACAGATCCAGCGCCATGGCGCGCTTGTTGCGATTGACACCTATAAAGTAGGCAGCGTCCTCACCATGGAAGGGAGGCCCCCAGTCACGCACTTCATCGCCCTGCGGAGGTTCAATCTTGATAACCTCGGCGCCGTGATCGGCCAATACCTGTGTGCAATAAGGCCCACCCAGAACACGTGTCAGGTCGATTATCTTGATGCCATCCAGGGTGCCCATTTACTGAATCTCCATGTTGACAAGATGATAGCGCATTTCTGGCAGAAAGAATTCAGCGACCAGTAACGGGCGCTGCTGCAGAGAAAACAGGGATCGACGTCCCCAACATTCACTGGATCGCGTAATTTCTGGTGGCTGTCGCGACAGGTCAGGCTGTTCGAAAAGAAATCCACCCAATGGCTTGTCCCGAAGACGTGACAGCTGTCGCAGATGACCGCGCATGCTGTTATAGGGAATCAATGAATGCGCGGCAACCCAGGCTTTACCATAGAGGCATAACTCGACGTGCCGGCTCCAGAGCCAATGCCCCGGCCTGTGACTGCCCAGCAACTGCATTTGATGGCTGCTGCCTCTTATCCAGCCCTCCGCAAGCACCCTGACCTGAAACGTATCATCAGATACAGCCTGCAGACGGCGTGTCAGTGAGCCTGATTCGAGCAACCAGTCACGCCAGAAGGCATCGGGACCGGGCAGGCATTGTTGGATTGGCCGCCAGGCCTGATTGAGGTCGGCCCTGAAGGGCCTGTGCTTTAGAACATCCTGCACGGCATCTGCTCAGCTAAAGCAAAACTCCCTGCCACCGCGTCGACGGTAGCAGGGAGTTCGCTGTCATATCATGTTTGCCTGACAATCAGTTGCGCAATTGCGGACGCTGAACTGTTGTCGACATTACGCTCTCAACGCGACGGTTTTCTGCGCGGCCAGCTGAGGTGTCATTGGTCGCAACAGGCTGTGATTCGCCGTAGCCACGAGCCGAGATACGCGCAGGATTGACATTGAAACGTTCAATCAGCACGTCACGCACAGCATTGGCGCGACGCTCAGACAGGCCCAGGTTGTATTCGTCAGTACCAACGCTGTCAGTGTGGCCACCAAGCTCTGCCATCACATCATCGTGCTCGCTCAGGAAATCTGCCACCTGGCGAATGTCGTCGAAGTATTCAGGCTTGACGACTGCCATGTCAAAGTCGAACTGGACATCAAGCGTGATTCGCGCCACTTCTTCCAGCATGATCGGACAGCCACGGTCATCCACAGCGTAGTTGCGCGGGGTGTTCGGGCAGTCATCACGGCTGTCTGGAACGCCATCACCGTCGGAGTCGCGTTCAACCGGTGCCGGGGTAGGCTCTACTGTGGCCGGCGCAGGGGCCGCACCCAGATGGAACACCAGACCTGTGTCGATACCGAAGTCGTAAGTCTTGTCGTCAAAACCGTAGAAAGTGCGGGCTGCAGCTCTCCACTCGACGCGATCGCTGAAGCGGTATTTTACACCGGCGCCAAGATTTGCCGTGGTGTCGTGGTTGGTGTCGAACTTGGTATCACCAAGGCCAGCTACGAAGAACGGAGAGAAATCACCGATTTGATTGCTGACATTGTAAAGGACATCCAGTCGCAGCGCGCGCAGACGATCACGTCCGGCAAGAGTGTTCATGTTGATACGGGAGTAAGTCAGCTCAGTTGACACATGCTCTGACAGACCATAACCGGCACCCAGTGAGTATCCAGTTTCGTGATCCGATTGACGCGTGCTGTCGAAGTCCATCCACTGAACGCCAGGCACGATGTAGAATCGCCCCTCATCTGCAGCAGCAGACTGAACACCGAGCGCAAGCAGCCCTGACGCCATCGCGGCTGCCAGACCAATTGCTCGTAGTGGTTTTGTAATCATGACTTCTCCTCTGCCCCCCGGGCACTTCGTACATAAAATGGTGGATCTGCATCGGTGCAAATCCGGACCGGCATTATATATCAGCAGAATATCTAATACACATCTGTGTATCGTTTTTACGCTTCAACTCACAAATAATCTTTGTTTTACCAGCGTGTTGGCGAATATTTGCCACTACTCCGTCATAAAATTGTAATATTTCAATGTCTACAATGCCGGCATCACAAATAGATTGCAGGACGAATCAGATGACGACCGAGCCCACCATTCTTATAGTTGACGACGAAGCCGCCATACGCGACATGATCGGCGTTGCTCTGGACACGGCCGGCTTTAACAGCATGGAGGCTGAAAGCGCGCTGGAAGCCCACGTCAACATTGTGGATAAACGCCCCGATCTGGTGCTGCTCGACTGGATGCTACCCGGTGGCAGCGGCATCGAGCTCGCCCGCCGACTGAAGCGCGAGGAGCTTACGGCTGACATTCCAATCATCATGCTGACGGCCAAGACCAGTGAAGACAACAAAGTCCAGGGACTTGACGTGGGTGTTGATGACTACGTTACCAAACCCTTCTCGCCGCGCGAGCTGATCGCCCGCATCAAAGCGGTGCTGCGCCGAAGCACCGGCAATCTGCGTGACAAGCCGATTCGCGTTTTTGACCTCGAACTCGACCCAGCCAGTCATCGTGTGACCATCGAAGAAAAAGCAGTAGACATGGGGCCCACTGAATATCGATTGCTGAACTTCTTCATGACACACCCCGAAAAAGTGTTTTCCCGCGACCATATTCAGGACCAGGTCTGGGGCGCCAATGTGTACCTCGAAGAACGCACCGTTGATGTCCATATCGGTCGCCTTCGCAAAGCGCTGACGTCAGCTTCGAGCCCCGGTATCAACTACGCTGGTCTTATCCAGACCGTGCGCGGCGCCGGCTATCGCTTCTCGACAAAACCCGAATAAGCGCCTACGCTTTACAGTCATTTAAAACAATCACTGGATGTAACGTTTGTTCTCCGACTGGTATTCCGCACTTCGTCGACTTTTGTTGATTTTTTCGGCATTGCTGCTGGCTGGCTGGCTGATTGGCCAACCAGCACTGGTGGTGCTGGTTGGCACACTGATTTACCTCGTTTATCACCTGCTGCAACTGCGTCGACTTTACAACTGGCTTAAGCGCAATGAAGGCGCACAACCCTCACCACCCCCTGAGGGCCGAGGTATCTGGGGTTATGTCTTTGACGCCATGTACCTGCTGCAGCGACGTGAGCGCGAAGCCCTGCTGGAGCAAAAGAGCATTATCGACAAAGCCCAGGAGTCGACATCAGCGCTGGAAATGGCAGTAATCATGATAAGCGGCAAAGGGTCTCTGGTCTGGTGGAACCCCGCTGCCAACCGACTGCTGGGTCTGCAAAGCCCCAAGGATCGTCACCAGCCGGTTACTAACCTGATTCGCGAGCCGCAGTTCATTGAGTATTTCAATCGTGGACTCTACAAGACCCCCCTCAAGCTGAACTCCCCAGTGAAACCGTCCGTCATGCTGGAATTCCAGATCACCAGTTTTGGCGAAGGTGAACGACTGATGCTGGTACGGGATATTTCCCAACTGCATCGACTGGAGATGATGCGCAAGGACTTTGTGGGCAATGTGTCGCACGAACTGCGCACCCCCATCACGGTCATTACCGGGTATCTGGAAACCATGCTGGACGACAGAGACAATCTGCCAAAACGCTGGGTACGCCCAATCGAACAAATGGCGCAACAGTCACACCGGATGGAAAACATAATCCGTGACCTGTTGACCCTTTCGCAACTGGAGACCCGTTCAGCATCCAAACAACAGAGCGCCATCAACCTGCTGTCGCTACTGCGGGATATAAAACAGGATGCCGAACAGGTGTTTGCCGAGAAAGGCCAGACCTTTTCGCTGAACTGTGGTGATGAACATTACCTGCGCGGAAATCTGAATGAACTGTACAGCGCCGTGTCCAACCTGGTGCTTAATGCCGCCAAATATACTCAGCCGGGCGGACAGATCAGTCTGACAGCCGTCATGGGAGAACGCGGGCTGGATGTCAGCGTTGCTGACGACGGTCCGGGGATCGCACCGCATCATATTCCCAGGCTGACTGAGCGCTTCTATCGCGTCGACGAAAGCCGTTCAACTGACACGGGTGGCACAGGCCTCGGCCTGGCCATCGTAAAACACGTACTGGCACGCCACGATGCTACGCTGGAGATCAAAAGCCAGGTTGGAAAAGGCAGTCAGTTTATCTGTCATTTCCCCATCGAACGCCTGAGTAATGGCAGCGAGCAAAACCCCGAGAAACCTCAGGGTTGAATCGGATTTCAGGATGGGCGGGAAAACCGGAGTGCAGGCAAATCAGAGCTCTGACTTGACCTGCTCTTCCATACCGGTGAGGCCGGCGTGACGTACGTCGGTACCCATGACCATGTACACCACGTGCTCAGCAATGTTTTTGGCGTGATCGCCGGCACGTTCCAGCGAACGCAATGCCCAGATTATATTCAACACACGGGTGATACTACGCGGGTCTTCGATCATGTAGGTGATCATTTCGCGCATGGCGCTGCCGTACTCCATGTCAACGTTGACGTCTTCCTTGGCCACCGCCAGCGCCGCCTCGGCGTCGTAGCGCGCGAAGGCGTCAAGTGCCATATTGACCATGTGACGGACGCGTTCGCCAATATGACGGATTTCGACGTAACCTTTTGAAGATTCATCCTGTGAGGCCAGTTCCATCGCCAGCCTGGCAATTTTAGCGGCCTCGTCGCCAATTCTTTCAAGGTCGTTGACCGCCTTGATAATACCCATGACAAGTCGCAGATCACTGGCAGCAGGCTGGCGACGCGCAAGAATACGATTGCAGGCTTCGTCGATTGTCAGCTCCATCTCATTGACAACGTCATCGGTCTCACGCACCGTATGACCCAGATCGCTGTCGGCGGTAATCAGGGCAACCAGGGCATCGGCCAATTGCTTCTCCACCAGGCCGCCCATCTCAAGCATACTGCTCTTGATTTCTTCCAGCTCAATATTGAATTGTTGGGAAATATGGTGGCTGTGAACGCCGGCATCGGTTTTCATGATAGGGATCCTTGCAGTTTGCACCGCACTATAACGCTGAAATATGACACTTATGTGACAACGACTGACAAAAAACTGTCACACCGTAACAGTGTGTATTGATCGCCCACTACGTTAGAATACATCGTTAAACGCCACCTGGTAAGCCCTTTCAGGAAGTACGCATGAGTACCCGCGATCAAAGTGAACGTATAGAGCCACAACCACTGCCCGATGCACCGGAATCGACTGGCTGTCCTGCTATCGCCGAGGATATTGATCTGGATGACAGTGCCTATTATCTGAATCGCGAGCTGAGTTATTTGCAGTTCAATCTGCGCGTCCTCGATCAGGCGCGCAATACCAGGCATCCGCTGTTGGAACGACTGATGTTCCTGCTCATCTTCAGCTCCAACCTTGACGAGTTCTACGAGATCCGCGTTTCTGGTCTGAAGAAGCAGTTGGGATTTGGCCGCCAGCGACCTGGTCCCGACGGAAAATATCCTCAGGAAGTACTCAGCGAAATTCACGCTACGGTGCGCCAGGCCCTGCAGGAACAGTATCGAATACTGAATGAAGAACTACTGCCTGCCATGGCAGGTCAGAATATTCGTTTTTTGTACCGCCATGAATGGAGTACCAGCCTGACAGAATGGACTCAGGAGTACTTTCGCAATGAGGTTCTGCCTGTCATCAGTCCGCTTGGTCTGGATCCGGCGCACCCCTTCCCGAGGCTGGTCAATAAAAGCCTGAACTTTATCCTGTCACTGGAAGGCAAAGATGCCTTTGGTCGTGACAGTGGGCTGGCTATCGTACCAGCCCCGCGCGCGCTGCCACGTTTGATCAAGGTCCCATCACATATCATGCCTGATGGCGACAACTTCATATTCCTTTCGTCGGTCATTCATGCCCATGTCGAGGAGTTTTTCCCGGGCATGCGCGTCAAGGAATGTCACCAGTTCCGGGTCACACGCAATTCGGACCTGGAAATGAGTAATGTGGAAGTTGAAGACGTTGCCAGTGCATTGCAGGGAGAGCTGCACATGCGCCGCTTTGGCGCCGCCGCAAAACTCGAAGTCGGATCTGGCTGTCCTGCCGAATTGACGGACTTTTTGCTTGAACGTTTCAATTTGACTGAAGAAGAGTTGTTCAGACTTGACGGCCCCGTCAACCTGCAGCGACTGATGGCACTGAACAGCATGATTAACCGCCCCGACCTGCAATTCCCGCCGTTTTCGCCAGGGCTGCCGTCGGCACTGGAGGAGAATAATTGCATCTTCACTGCGGTGACGCGTGAGGATCAACTGCTGCTGCATCCATATCAGTCATTTATTCCCGTTATAGACTGGGTTCGTCAGGCGGCACGAGACAGCGGCGTCATCTCCATCAAACAGACACTGTATCGAACCAATGAGTCTTCAGAACTGGTAGAGGCGCTGTCCGAGGCTGCTCGCAATGGCAAAGAAGTTACCGTGGTCATTGAATTGCGAGCCCGATTTGACGAAGAGGACAACATCCAGTTTGCCAGCATCCTGCAGGAAGCTGGTGCCGTAGTGGTTTACGGCGTCATGGGTTACAAGACACACGCCAAGATGCTTCTGATTGTGCGACGTGAGAGCGGTCGACTGAAGCGCTATGCGCATCTGGGCACCGGCAATTATCATCGCAAAAATTCCTTGATCTACACTGACTACAGCCTGATGACCTGCGATGAAACTTTGTGCGCCGATGTTCACAAGGTGTTCCAGCAAATCACTGGCATGGGAAAAAAGATCTCTCCTGACCTGATTCTGCACGCGCCATTCAAACTGATGAAGGGTCTGGTGCAATTGATTACGCAGGAGAAACAGGCAGCCCTGGATGGCAAACCGGCGCGAATCATTGCCAAAATCAATTCCTTGACCGACCCTGCCATCATTCGCGAATTGTACTGCGCCTCTCAGAGTGGCGTGAAAATCGATTTGATCGTACGCGGCATTTGCTGCCTGAAACCAGGTGTACCCGGCGTTTCAGAGAATATACGGGTTGTGTCTACCATCGGTCGATTCCTGGAGCATTCTCGAGTCTATTACTTCTCAAATGCGACCTGCCCGCTCTATTGCTCAAGCGCGGACTGGATGGAGCGCAATCTTATCCGACGAATCGAAGTCGCCTTCCCGATTCTCAAGAAGAAGTGGATCAACCGCATCGTAGAGGAAATGGAACTGCACCTGTCTGACAAGCGACAGACCTGGGAATTACAATCGGATGGCACCTACCTGCGCCCGGATGTTGACGGTGTCGAGGAAGTCGGCGACGGGGTGCAGAACCAGCTGCTTAATTCGCTCTCAATTCATGCAACGGTGAATCGCCGCTGATCGCAGCTTTGACCATGTAGTGCAGCATGCCCTCGCGTAGAGCCGATGGGCTGAAGCGCAGCGACTGCACACCTGTCGCCTGCATGAATCCACACAAGACCGCCCAGCCTGGCAGTACCAGCTCGCGTCGGCCATTTTTCAGACCGGGGAGCACATATGTCGGGTCACAGGCCACCTGCAGAATGTCGGGTTTAAAAGACTTCAATAGTGGCAGGTCAACTGAATTCGGCGACGAGCTCCCCATTCGCTGTGCGCAGACACCGGCCAGCATCTTGGCCGTGCCGGATGACGCATAAACGTCTGACCACGGATTGGCAGCCAGCGCCTGGGTGACTTGAGCAAAGACCTGTTCAGCACTTTGCAGTGCGAGATCGAGACGTTTTTCCAGCTCATTCGCGTCTGCAGGCTGTTCGGCGAACCAGCGGTCACGCCAGCTGATACAACCTATTGGCATGCTGTGCGACTGCAGTCGCGTGTCGTCCTGGCCTATGACCAACTCCGTGCTTCCACCACCGATATCAATGATCAGGCGAGGTTCGGGCGATTCAGGCAATGCTGAGGTAACACCGGCATAGACCAGCGCTGCTTCTTCAAGCCCACTGACGATGTCTATATTGATACCCAGCTGAGATGCCGCTTTGAGAAACTCATCGGCATTCGAGGCAATGCGCAATGCGTTGGTACCAACTGCCCAGCAGTGCTGGATGGGGTAGCGATCAAGAGCATGTCGAAAGGTATGCAGACAGCGCAAACCACGAGCAAACGCGTCATCAGTCAGCCTGCCGCCGTCAGCCAGACCCTCACCCAATTGGACTTTGTCACTGAAGCGCTCCACGATATCATGCCGACCATCGTGCCAGTTGGCAATCAGCAGGTGGAAACTATTGGACCCAAGGTCAATGCATGCGTACATTTGCTGGTTTTCTGCCTCCAAACAGCGGTGATTAAAGCACGTTAGCCAAGCAGCCTCAACCGGAACACTCACAATGCAATCAAGCCAAGCCAAACCAACTCTGTTACTCGTTCTGATCGCCCTGACAGGCAGCATTCTGGCCACCAAACTGGCACTGGCTTTTCGGCTTGAGCTCTACAGCGATGAGATATTCTACTGGCAGGCATCTCAGTTTCCCGCGCTGGCATATAGCGATCTGCCCTTCATGACCGCCCTGCTGGCAGGACTGGGAGCCGACCTGGGCGGCAATCATGCCTGGGCAGTTCGTATATTTTTTCTAGTCATGGGGAGCAGCCTGCCGCTGCTCATTTTCTGGCTGGCACAGCCTGTAACCGGCAGCAGACGCGCACTCGAATCCGCCATTCTGACGCTGTGCCTGCCCATGGCTGCCTTTCTTGGGCTGCTGGCAGTGCCAGATGTACCTTTGATTTTCTGGGGCATATTGTTCATCGGGTTTACTGAGCGTGCTACGCGTACCAACAGAAAAGGCTTCTGGCTCGCGGCGGGTATCGCGGCAGCGCTGGGGCTCAGCAGTCACTATCGATTTGTCCTGTACCCGGCTGCCGCTGCCCTGTTTCTGCTAGTAAGCAAAAACCAATGGTGGGTCTGGCGCCAGCCAGTTGTTTGGCTGGCAGCCCTGATTGCGACGGCCGGTCTGTATCCGGCACTCAGTTTCAATTTGACCAATGAGCTGAGCGGGCTTGACTACCATTTGCTTGACCGGCATCCGTGGCAGTTTCAGACTGAAGGGCTGTTGCATCCGTTCATCCAGGCAGCGGTCGTCACCCCGCTGATGTATGCGTTTTGCTGGTACACGCTCTGGTATCTGTTCCGGCTGGCTCGTAAAGGCGACTCCCGTGCAGGCCTGCTGCTGAGCTTCTCGGCGTGTAACCTGGGAGTCTATCTGATTCTGGCGCCCTGGAGTGATACCACACGAACAACCCTGCACTGGCCCCTGTCGGGTTATCTGCCGCTACTGGTTGCGATGCCTCTGGCTGCCCGTCAGTTGTTCGCCTCACTTTGCGGGCACTGGCAGCAATCTACAGCCCGACGCGCCGTTTACGCTATCCCGGTGACCGGCTTTATTGGCTCCATGCTGGTTCTTGCCGGTATTGGCTCTCAGGGTTTTAATGACCAGTTACAGCAAATTGTTGGCAGCAACGTGCTGTCCAACAAAATGGCTGGCTGGCAGCCGCTGACGGATGACCTGCGGACACTGCATCAACGCCATGCAATCGCAGAAAATTCGCTGATCGTAACAGACAACTATTACACCCAGGCGCAGATACGCTTTGCCTTGCCCGACACTTCCACCTACACCATTGATGAGGATAAAACCGTTCGCGATGGTCGCTACACACAATATGCAATCTGGCAGTTGGATACCCAGGGGCTCTTGGCGAGTCACACGGGCCGGTCGGCAGTGCTGGTCACTGAAGACAGCACTCTGGATATCAACGAGAAAACAGCAGTCATGACACGTGCCTGCCAGACCCTGGGCAGTCTGGTATTTATTGACCAGCTTTCTCTGTATCAGGGAGACAAACGCTTCAGCTATTACTATGTCCCGTCACTTGGGTCAGACAAAGACGCCGGCCAGCCCTGCCCGCTGCCGACAAGTGTGTGGCTTGATAGCCCTGCTGCGAATGCGACCCTCAGTGGCACCGTAACCGTCTCGGGCTGGGCCGTGGCGCCGGGTTACGGCGTTGAGCTTGTCAATGTTCTGCTGAACCGTGAAATAGCAGCACAGACTGAAAGACAGATATCACGCGAGGATGTTGTGGAGATCGCCGATGGCGGCAGTGACCCGCAGGCCCCCCTGCTGGGTTTCAGCGTAGAACTGGATACCAGGGAGTTTGCGAACGGGCAATATGAGCTGGCGGTGGAAACCGTATCCGGCATCGGGCAGCGTGAGCTGGCTGCCATACGCCGGATACGGATCGAGAATTGACGATTAACCCAGTTTGAACTGACTGACCAGGTTGTCCAGCGACGCCAGCAACTGGTTGATCTCCGAGTTGTAACGCTTGCACTGCAGGTAGTCTTCGGTGTTGGCGCGGCCGTCACCTGCAATCTTGACACTGCTTTTGGCAATGCCATCGGTTACTTCAGACTGCTGCTTGACGGCATTGGCAATATCCTGACTGCGGTCGGTAATCAGCGCCACTGAAGACAATACTGACTGCAGCAGCTCATTCGCAGAGTTTGCCGTGCCCACACACTCTTTTGACAGACTGACACCGCCATCCATTGCTGTGACGATCTGAGCCGTGTTGTCCTGCAGGTTTTGAATGATGGTGTTAATTTCGTGCGTGGAAGATTGAGTTTTCTGCGCCAGGCTGCGGACTTCGTCAGCTACCACCGCGAAACCACGACCCTGTTCACCGGCACGTGCTGCCTCAATCGCGGCATTCAGCGCCAGCAGGTTGGTCTGCTCGGCAATACCCTGTATCACCTCAAGAACTGAATGCACTTTTTCGTTGTGATCGCGCATATCATGTACCTGCTGCTGAATCTGCGCCAGGGAGCCTGCCAGCTGCTCAACAGAGGAGCGGGTCTTGGACACAACCTGAGTTGCCTTCTGTGTTGCACCGTTGGCTTCGCTTGCCGCGCTTACACTTGCCTGGGCGCCGTCCGCCACATCCGCGAGCGAAGATGACAACTCAGTGGTCGAGGATGCCAGCAGTTCAGTCTCCTCCAGCTGGGCCGCAGAACGTCCAGCAGTACGCTCGATCATGTCAGAGAACTGGGCAGACTTGCCACTTACCTCGGCGCTGGTCGACAGAACCTGTCCGATGATCCCCGCCAGCTTGCTGACGAAGGTGTTAAAGCTGGCGCCCAGCTCTGAAATCTCGTCTCTGCCGTCATCGGCAAGACGCTGGCTCAGGTCGCCAGAACCCTGGGCGATATCCTGCATGTAGCTCTTGGCCTTGACCAGCGGTGAAGTAATGGAAATTGACAGGTAGTATGCCGCCGCGATCAGAATGACCAGAATCACTATGACCATCATGGCTGCAGTGACCACCCACTCCATGAACATCGCATTGACGTCCTCTTCAAACAGGCCATGGATGACCACCCAGCCCCAGGGCTCGAAAAGCTCTGAGTAGACTGTTTTTACTTCCGCCAGCGGGTGTGCGAGAGGATCATCGGTGTAGGTCAGGAACCTGCGGCCAAACTCTGGCTCAGGGTAATACAGGTATTCAGCGAAACCAGTGTAGCTGTCCCCCGTGAAACTATGAATGATTTCTGTCATTGTCGGGGTTGGTTCGCGATAGCCGAGTTCGAGCATGCGCTGTTCAGGCGTGGTTGCCGTCGACGCCAGGTTTGCACGCACCTGAGCCTCTGTGTCGAGGGCAGCATCGACATTACGCAGTGGGTGGGCCAGAATAACGCCCAGCTCGTGGTAGAGCAGCAAATAATTGCGCTCACTGACCATGGTATTGTTGATCAGGAAACGTCCCATGCGCTTGGCTTCGGTTTCGGTCATGACGCCTTGCGACACTTGCTGATTCAGGCCTTCCAGGGCATCAATGACCATCTGGACCTGATTAACACTACCTGTGCGTAGCTGTCCCATGAACTGCTCGCGCGCCTGCATGAGCATTGACACGCTCAAGCCGATAATCGAGAGAACGCTGATCAGGACGATAAGACCGATACGAGAGCGAATAGTGAATTTACTGAACATGAGAACTCCTGCCTTACTGAGCCTGGCCCGCTGACACGGGCACTAATGGTGTTATTATTGTCAGTTAACGGCATTTGGCTGCGAAACATTAGCGATATTTTAAGGACCAAAAACATGGCAGCCTTATCGGGCACATCATGAAACCGGTTACGCTGACTGAAACGGCAGAAGTCTTTGGTGACACGCCGGACGTGCGTCTGCTCTGGCAATCGGAGCAGATAAAAGCTATCTACGCGGACATTATCCAGGCACTCAATGAGCGCACCCCGCTGTTAAAGGTAATCGCTGACGCTGGCACCGGTAAAACACTGCTGTGCAGAAAGATGTTCTTCAGTCTGAAAGCGCATGCCAGCCGATATGACGTCGATCTGCTTCCCTATCCTGCCATTGAAGCCGCGGAGCTGAAAATTCGCCTGGCCGGACTCAGCGACTCCCGCCACTCCGTGATCCTTATCGACGAAGCTCAGGCCGTTTCAAACGATGCACTGCTGGTAATCAGCAAACACCTGGCCAAAAATGACAACTTATCGCTGCTGATGTTTGGACAACCACTGTTGGAGGAAAGGCTGGCGACTGCCAAACTGGCCAGACTGAGCGAAATATTGCAAAAGTGTTATCATCTGCGGGCACTGACCCGAGAGGAAACAGAGCAATATATCCTGGCCCGCCTCGCGCTGGCGGGATTTACTCCTGAAGGCGAATGGTTAAGCACCAAAGTGATCGAAAGCATTTATTCACTCAGCCACGGAGTACCCAGGGTGATCAATACCCTGATGCGCCGCTCAGCGGCTATCGCTTCTCAGTCGGAGGCTGCTGGCATTGAGCTGGCTCACCTGCAGCAGGCAAGCAATACGCTCGAGCTGCAATACGTGTAAGATGCGCGGATCTGCTGAGCAAACACGCCACACATCCACCAATAGAGCAAAGTAAGCGGTTTTATCTATGTCTGATACGATCTGGAACGAATTACAGGCGGAGGCGCGTGAGCTGATCGCCAGGGAACCCTTGTTGGCCAGTTACGTCTATGCCT
This sequence comes from Pseudohongiella sp. O18, assembly GCF_021729085.1. Lineage (GTDB taxonomy): Bacteria > Pseudomonadota > Gammaproteobacteria > Pseudomonadales > Pseudohongiellaceae > Pseudohongiella. The sequence goes on from NZ_JAJSAR010000002.1 coordinate 1,417,860, forward strand.
GCGTACTTAACCACAACAGCCTCAGCTCATCACTCAGCTACCTGCTCGCACACAAACTGGCAAATTATGTGATGTCCGCTGTCGCGATTCGGGAGCTGTTTGATCGTGCATTTGCGGACAACCCGCAGATAGTGGATTCCGCCGCAGTGGATATAAAAGCAGTATATGAGCGCGATGCCGCCACCAGTGCCTATTTGCCGGTCATTCTCTACCTGAAAGGCTATCAGTCAATACAGGTACACCGCGTTGCCCACCACCTGTGGAAAAGCGGCCGTAAAGACCTAGCACTGTATCTGCAAAGTCGCAACTCGGAAGTCTTCGGCGTGGATATCCACCCGGCCTGCATTATTGGCAAAGGCATCATGTTCGACCACGCGACTGGAATCGTGATCGGCGAAACAACCGTCATTGAAGATGATGTTTCCATCATGCAGTCGGTCACTCTGGGTGGCACTGGCAACGAAAAGGGTGATCGCCATCCAAAGATACGATCTGGTGTACTAATTTCGGCAGGCGCAAAAGTGCTTGGTAATATTGAAATCGGACGCAGCGCCAAGGTCGGCGCTGGCAGTGTTGTTCTAAAGGATGTTCCGCCGCATACAACAGTTGTTGGTGTACCTGCACATCACATCGGCAAACCCTGTCCCGACAACCCGTCTCATACAATGAACCAGCTTGTTGAAAGCGAGTAGCGTCGGGTCTTACAGATACTCTTCCGCATAGGCTGCGAGTGCCGACCTGGGCACTCCCTGCAGCTGCAGGTTGCCGCCGTGTGCAAAATGCTTGAACCGTTCAGTCAGATAGGTCAACCCCGAACTGATGGGCGTCAAGTAAGGTGTATCGATCTGCGCCAGATTGCCCAGACAGATCACTTTGGAGCCATTGCCCGCCCGCGTTACAATCGTCTTTATCTGGTGAGGTGTAAGGTTTTGAGATTCATCAATCAGGATAAGACTGTGCTGAAAACTACGACCACGAATGTAGTTCAATGACTTGAACTGCAGAGGAACTCGCGACAGGACATAGTCGATACTGCCCGCACTATTCTCATCGTCCATGTGCAGGGCCTCCAGGTTATCCGTAATTGCGCCCAGCCATGGCTCCATTTTTTCTGCTTCGGTGCCAGGCAAAAACCCGATATCCTCATCCAGTCCCTGCGTGCTGCGAGTTGCAATGATGCGTCGATACAGCTTGTCGGTCAGCGTCATTTCGATAGCCGCTGCCAGCGCAAGAATTGTTTTGCCGGAACCGGCCGAGCCCGTCATGTTGACCAGATGCACATCCGGATCGAGCAACAGGTTCAATGCCATGGCCTGGTAAATATCTCTGGGTTTCAGGCCCCAGGTTTCCTGTGACATCAACCGTTCGCGATCCAGATGCTGCAGGACTATTTGGGTGTCTGTGAGAGCCACGACCCGTGCAACGAATCCGGCGTCATCCAGGAAAAACTGGTTGGGAAACACATCATGATTGATGCTACTGCGCGGAATACGATGGAAGGTCTGTCCACTGTGAGTCTGTTCAGTTTCAACATCGCCAATCTGGGACCAGAACCCCGCACCGAATTCCAGGTAACCCTTGTAGAGCTCGTTGATGTCAGTGACCAGATGATCAGTATGGTAGTCTTCCGCATCGATGCCGCAGGCCCTGGCCTTCAGCCGCATATTGATATCTTTGGTTACCAGCACCACGCTGCGCTTTGGATGCAGATGCTTGAGCAGCGCGACCGCATTGAGAATTTTATTGTCGTTAAGGTGGGGCGGCAGTATCTGCTGATCGATTGGTGTTTCGCCGGTCAGAACCGACATCATGCCGCTGGGTTCACTCTGTTTACCACCACGCTGGATGGGGACTCCCTTCTCCACAGCCTTAGGTGCAGCGTCGCCCAGGATACGGTCAATCTCGCGAATGGCCTGCCGACTGTCGGCGGCCACAGCACCGCGACCACTTTTCAGATTATCCAGTTCTTCCAGGACGGTCATGGGTATGACCACATGGTGCTCGTCGAAATTCCAGACAGCGGTGGGATCGTGTATCAGAACATTTGTATCGAGTACGTAGTAAATAGCGCGCAGTGGCACAGCAGATGTCTCGGTCATGAGTTCGTGGGATTGACACTAAACTGCCAAATTGACACCAGTGTGACAGAGGATTCCACACCAGACAAGCGTGTGTAATCCTCAAAGGCATGAACGTAAAGATTTACTGGAGTGCGCTAGCCAGCAATCTGAATCAGAATACCGGCAGCCACGGCCGACCCGATGACACCTGCGACATTGGGACCCATCGCGTGCATCAGCAGGAAGTTGTGGGGATTGGCCTCTGTGCCCAGTTTGTTGGCCACTCGTGCAGCCATCGGCACTGCAGATACGCCGGCAGCCCCGATCAATGGGTTTATCTTGCTTGCAGATAATCTGTTCATGAGTTTTCCCATCAGCACGCCTGACGCGGTACCAATCGAGAATGCCACGATGCCCAGCGCCAGGATACCAAGTGTACTGGGCACCAGAAACTCATCTGCAATCAGGCGCGAGCCAACAGCAAGTCCCAACAATATGGTCACCGTGTTGATAAGCGCGTTCTGGGCGGTTTTGGTAAGTCGATCAACAACACCACACTCTCGCATCAGATTGCCGAGACAGAACATGCCCAGCAGAGGCGCAGCGCTTGGTATGACGAGCGCAACAAGTACCAGAAGCACCAGCGGGAAAAGTATTTTCTCGCGCTGCGACACTGGCCGTAGCTGTTTCATCTCGATTTTCCGTTCGCTTTCTGAGGTCAGCGCTCGCATGATGGGCGGCTGTATCAGCGGTACCAGTGCCATGTAAGAGTATGCCGATACCGCAATGGCACCCAGTAGTTCCGGAGCCAGTATGCCGGCGACGTAAATGGCGGTTGGGCCATCTGCCCCACCAATGATTCCTATCGCAGCGGCCTGCTGCAAGCTGAAGTCAAACAGCCCCAGATCACTCAGCAATAAGGCACCAAGTACGGTGGCGAAGATACCGAACTGGGCGGCTGCACCCAGTAACAGTGTTTTGGGATTTGCCAGCAAAGGACCAAAATCGGTCATACTGCCAACCCCCAGAAAAATCAGGAGCGGAAAAATACCGGTCTGCAGGCCCATGGCGTAAAACTGTGCCAGCACGCCGGTACCAACTGCAATTTCAACGCCCGGAATGTTGGCAAGCATGCCCCCAAAGCCAATCGGCAATAACAACAGTGGCTCAAACTTTTTGGCGATTGCGAGATAAAGCAGCACCAGGCTCACAAGGATCATGATGAACTGCTTCAGCTCAATTTGATAAATTCCTGTGGAATGCCACAGCTCGATCAATTGTGACATGGCTATTACTCCAGCGTGACCAGGACATCGCCGGAACCGACGCTGTCGCCTTCATCGACGAGAATCTCCTGGACCACACCGGAGTGGTTGCTGCGAATTTCTGTCTCCATTTTCATGGCCTCAAGAACCAGCAGTACATCGCCGTCAGCCACTTCATCTCCTTCAGCTACCATCAGCTTGTGCACGGTACCTGACAATGGCGCCAACACGTCATGTGTTTCACCGCCTGATGCCTTTGCAGCTTCCTGTTTCGTCGCGGCCTGCGAGTCGGCCGACTGCTTGCGTTCAGCCAGAGCGCTGACATCACCACCTTCAGAGACCCGGACCACATAGCTGCGACCATCCACCTCGACGGTGTAGACACCACTATCTTTGCCAGTCTGTTTGCTCTGACCAGAAGAAGACTTGCTGGATTCGGTTTTTGGCTGCTCGGCTTCTGGCACCGGTTCAAACGCGTCAGGATTGTTGCGATTGCGGAAAAACTTAAGAGCCACCTGGGGAAACAGCGCATAGGTCAATGTATCGTCGATATCGTTGACCAGCTCAAATCCTTCTTCCTTTGCAATCTTAAGAAGCTGAGTCTGCTGTTTTTCAAATTCTGCCTCAATCAGGTCAGCAGGACGGCAGGTGATGGGCTCTTTGCCAGCCAATACGCGTTTTTGCAGCGTTTTATCAACCTCTGCCGGTGTTGCTCCGTATTCACCCTTGAGCACCCCTTCCGTCTCGCGAGTGATGTTTTTATAGCGCTCTCCGGACAGGACATTGAGCACTGCCTGGGTACCCACGATCTGTGAAGTCGGTGTTACCAAGGGGATAAAACCAAGATCTTCACGAACGCGCGGAATTTCTTCCAACACCTCATCCAGCCGGTCCGAAGCGTTCTGCTCTCGCAGCTGATTTTCCAGGTTGGTCAGCATCCCGCCAGGCACCTGCGCCACCAGAATGCGTGAATCTATCCCCTTCAGCGCCCCCTCGAATTTTGCATACTTCTTGCGGACCTGTCTGAAGTAGGAGGCAATTTCCTCCAACAGACCAATATCCAGCCCAGTATCCCGTTCGGTCCCCTGCAACATGGCGACCATGGTTTCTGTGGGTGTGTGACCATATGTAAGACTCATTGACGATATTGCAGTATCCAGATTATCAATCCCCGCCTCGACCGCCTTGATGTAAGTGGCTGTCGACAGACCGGTCGTGGCATGACACTGCATGTGCACCGGGATGGAGATCGTTTTTTTCAGTCCGCTGATCAACTCGTACGCGGTGTACGGCGCCAGGAGTCCTGCCATATCCTTGATACACAGCGAGTCCGCGCCCATCTCCTCAATCTGCCGGGCCATCTCCAGCCAGCTGTCCAGGGTATGCACGGGACTGACCGTATATGACATGGTGCCTTGAGCATGCTTTTCATGTTTTTTGACAGATTTGATTGCCATTTCCAGGTTACGAACGTCATTCATCGCGTCGAACACCCGGAAAACGTCCACGCCATTCACGGCCGCACGCTCTACAAACCGATCCACAATGTCATCGGCATAATGTCGATAACCCAGAATGTTCTGTCCCCTGAACAACATCTGCTGGCGCGTATTGGGCATCGCTTCCTTGAGCTTGCGTATTCTCTCCCAGGGATCCTCACCCAGGTAACGAATACAGGCGTCGAATGTGGCGCCACCCCAGGACTCGACTGCCCAGAAGCCAACGCGGTCCAGCTTGTCTGCGATCGGCAACATGTCATCCAGTCGCATCCGGGTTGCCAGCAGGGATTGATGGGCGTCACGCAGGATGACGTCGGTTATCGCAAGAGGTTGGCTGGAGTGGCTCATTGAATCTGTCCCTTAGCTTATTATTTTCACGATTGTTTTAAATGATGGGTGCGCAACTATCCGCGCCGCGTGTTCTGGTGCTGTTTGATGGCGGCGCTTATAGCCGCCACTACGCGCTGCTGCTCATCATTTGACGATGCGCTGGATTTATTGCCTTTAGCGGGCTTACGTCCACTACTTCGGGGGGATACCGGAACAACCGGTGCGGGGAAATAGCGGGCTACGATGGCAGACATGGCAGTGGTCAGGCCGACCAGCACAATAAGAAATACAAACACGAACCCCATGCCATAAAGGGCCAGGTTCAGCCCTTCCATCATTAAATCAGACATGTCATTCCCCCAGAGTTTTGTAGTTTTGTCCGCATTCTAGCGATTTAAAGGCGCTGCGTCATTGCGCAGTCGCCCACGACTTCGATATTCTGCACGGGATACCCAGCAGACACAGGATGAGCCAACATGATAATGCTAATAACGGGCCTGGTGATTTTCTTGACCATGCACTCCGCCTCAATTCTCTATCCGTCGCTGCGCAGCCGCATGATCGAGCGAATGGGCGCTGGCGGCTGGAAAGGCGTTTACTCCGTGCTGTCAGTTGTATCCCTGGTGCTGATTGTCTACGGTTACGGTATCGCCAGACAGACGCCATTCTGGCTTTGGCAGCCGCCAGCGGGCTTGCGGCACCTGGCTCTGCTGCTGACGCTGCCAGCATTCATTTTGCTGGTTGCGACTTACGTACCTGCCAATCGAATTAAAGCCCGAATCGGGCACCCGATGTTGCTGGGTGTAAAGTTCTGGGCCTTGGCGCATCTGCTGGCCAACGGCTCACTCGCGGATATCCTGCTCTTCGGCGGCTTCCTGGCATGGGCTGTGATGGGGTTCGTGATTTTGCGACGTCGCGATCGTGTCAACGCAGTGACTTATAGCAGTGGTACGCTGAAAGGCGACATCATGACCATCGTTATCGGCATCGTGTCCTGGGCGGTTTTTGCCATGTATCTGCATGTCTACCTGATCGGTGTCAGCCCCATGCCAGGCTAGAACCATACCGGAGACGCCAGGTTTTTCTCGTTAACAGGAGGTTTGCCATTACTGAGGCTAACGAGCAATCACCGGACATCCATGACCTGAAGGACATGCTGGAGTGCCTTGAGACGATGGCGCAACAGCGGCAGGTCGTCTCAGTTGATAATGCCATGGATGTGATAGGTACCCGGACCTTCGGCCCAGTCCTGCTGCTGGCAGGTTTGATTACGATGGCACCGATTGTCGGCGACATACCGGGCGTACCCATCACCATGGGTCTGATTGTCATACTGATGATCGGGCAGGTTTTATTCAGGTCAGAGCATTTCTGGCTGCCAGACTGGTTGTTGCAGCGCTCGATTTCCGCAGACAAACTGACCAAAGCCATTGGCTGGTTCAAGCGCCCCGCCAATGCCATTGACAGCGTGCTGCGCCCCAGATTCACACTGCTGGTTCACGGCGTCGCCGCCTATATCATTGCGATCATCAGTATTCTGGTGGCGATGACAACACCAGCACTGGAATTCATTCCGTTTAGCGCCAACATAGCCGGAACCATCTGGATGGCTTTTGGGCTGGCATTGATTTCAAGAGATGGCCTGCTCGCATTCCTGGCTTTCGGTATGACGGGCGCCCTGCTGTACGTGATACTGATCAATATCTAGTGATAGCCAGGCAGACACTGATTTGCCAGTTGTCCCGAGTTTAATTAGTATGAAGAAACAAGTCTGAGGCTACATCCACGCCAACTCGCAAAAGGAGAGCTGTTATGGCGACTGCCAAGAAGCAAGGATCGGAAGCAGACATCAGCGTGAGCAAGATTGAGGCACGCGAAGCATTTGAAAAGCTGCTGGAGGCGAAAGCGCATTTTCGGGAAGCTGCCCGTTCGGCAGGACTAGAGCTTAAAGAAGAGGCTCTTGATGAACTGATCAAAGGTAGCGAAAAAGCCGAGGATATTGCCAAGTCTATCAGCGACTACGCTCGCGAAAAGCCCATAAATGCGCTGGCCTTCGCGTTCATCGGCGGGTACCTGTTATCTCAAGTGTTCTTCAAACGCTAGGGCGCATACGCGCATGAGCGATCAGTATCGCGATTCGCCGGAAGACGAACAGGCCCAGGCGCGCGCGACACAGCGCAGTGAGATCGACATCTGGTTCAACTGGTTGAATCAGCTTATTGTTCTCGCACGCACACTGGCGCGCCTGTTCGAAGCAGAACTTCGGCTGGCCGCCGGTGATCTGAGCCGTCTGCTGTTATGCGCCTTCCTGTTAATTCCACTGGTTCTGTTGAGCTGGTTGGGTTTATCTATATTTTTATCATGGCTAAGTTACTCGTATTTTGAGGCACCCTGGGTCGGCTTCCTCAGCTTTTTTCTGATCCAGTGTCTGACTGCGTTGTTACTGATACGATTGATCTCGGTGTACCGTCGCTCACTTTCTCTTCCAGTGACACGCAAACATATCCGCGAGATGAGCAAGGACTTCTCAAATGAACCGCAAAGACCGACAGGATCACATCAGGACTCTTGAGTACCAGGTTCTGGCCGCCAGAACGCAGTGTTGGATTGGAGGCCGGCGCCCCTTGCAGCTGATCCACCGTCATTATGGGTGGCTGGCTCCTCTCGGTGGAATAGCGGCAGGGTTGATTGCCAGTAAAGCAACCGGACGCGCACGACTGTCAGCACTTTTATCAGCAGTAATTACTGCCAAGCGTTTACAGCCGCTGCTGATAAGGATTATCAACCCAATTTAGGACCCCCGTTACTCATGGATGCAACGGACAAAAAGCGACCGTCCAGCAGACGAATGTCTCCCTCGCGGATAACCGCAAGGTCTTTGCAGTTACTCGCTGCACTGGCATTTATTTACACACTGTATTTCGCAAAAACCCTCCTGGTTCCGATAGTAGTTGCATTGCTGCTTACCTTGCTGCTCGGCCCAGCCGTGAAGGCCCTGCGACGCTTCCATGTACCAGGTGTGGTGTCGGCGGTCTCACTGCTTTGTATTCTTGCGGTCCCATTTACGCTGCTGGGCATGGAACTGGCTGAACCGGCGCAAAAGTGGGCCCAGCGAGTCCCAGAACTGTCTGCGCACTTCACACAACAGATAGACACATTGACCTCCGCGCTTGAAGGCGAGACACAGGAGTCCAGCGAAAATGATCCCTCCCGGGATTTTTTTTCCAGATTGTTCGGACGTGATGACGCAGACGAAGAAGGCGCTGAGGACGACGGCAATAGCGCGGTGACAGAGAGAATCACACAGGGTGGCGTAGAAATTGTGGTCTACCTGCTCGGTGTAGCCCCGGTTTTTCTCGCGCAGCTGATAACCTGCCTGACCCTGACGATATTTCTGCTCGTGTTTGGCCCTCGACTGTTCGATTCTGCCATCACATACCTGCCACAAGTGAGCGATAAAGATGCCGCACACGGCCTGGTGGACACCATCGAAGTTGAGCTGTCCCGCTACATACTGACGGTGAGTATCATCAACGCCCTGCTCGGATTAACGACTGCTGCCGCGCTTTGGATAATTGGGGTAGAAGATGCGCTGCTTTGGGGAGTTCTTGTTGGACTGTTCAACTTCGCACCGTATGTAGGGATGTTCATCAGTCTGACTGTCCTCACATTGGCTGGGTTGGCTCAATATGGATTCACGGCATTCTCGGTCGTGCCTGCACTGATCTTTTTTGCCATCAATGGTCTGGAAGCTCAGTTTGTCACGCCCACAATTCTTGGCAAGCATATGCGGCTGAACCCTCTGGTCCTGATGCTCTGGCTGATCATGTGGGGCTGGCTGTGGGGCTTTATCGGCGTCCTGCTCGCCGTACCATTGCTGGTATGCATAAAACTCGCCGCCAGCCAGCTAAATTTGCCAATTCACTGGGTTCGCATTATCGAAACGCGGGCCTGAACACTGACACCCGTCGGCCAAAGGGGAGGAAACGACAGCACCTACAGCAGCATGAATTCAGATTCCAACCATCAATTGCGGAGGTTTTTTTATGCCAAGCAAACAGGTTATCGGTATTGTTCTTTTGGTCCTCGGTGTACTGCTGTTATTTTTTGGCTGGCAGTCATCCCAGTCTGTGGGAGAGCAAGTAACAGAGGCAGTCACTGGTCGCTTCACGGATGAAACAATGTGGTATCTGATTGGCGGTGTGATTGCGGTCGTACTGGGCGCCATATACGCGTTTCGAAAGCAGTAAACATGACACGTGCGGGGTGGTGATTCTATTCACCATCCCGCGCCTTGGGCTTTGACTCAACGGTTGAGACAATACCAGGCCGCGCAACCCTGAAGACCAGGCCAGTCAGACTGCAGCAGGCCTACCGGGATCGCCCGGCACCAGTCTGCATATTGAGCCTTGTCATGAAAAGCCTCAAGAAACAGTCGTTCATCGAAGCCTCTACCCAATGAGGCAATCAGCTGGCCGCTGACCAGAAAGGCTCCTCGACAGCCATGCGCCAATGCCAGATCGCCACATACAGCCCCGAGAATTGAGCTGAACATGCTCATGGTGTTTACAGCAAAGGAGGTCGAGTCGACAGATTGTTTATCGTCGATAAACTGCGAACTGATGGCTTCCGGAGTCGGAGCCTCGCGCGGCGTCATTGGCTGACCTCCAAGGGTGCTGAGTGCTGCATAGATATTTGCAATCCCCGGGCCAGAAACCAGATGCTCTACAGTGACCCGCGGATACCACGACCACAACTGGGAAAGGAGCCTGACCTGCTGCTGATTCTGCGGGGCGAAAGCGACATGTCCGGGTTCACAGCTAATCACCTCGCCACCACGACTCAGGCTTGCGGCACCGAAACCGGTACCCGGGCCCGCGGTGGTGCGAAGTCCTTCGTATGCAGACTGAGCACCTTCCTGTAACCAGCGCACGGGCAGATGTTGTATCCATGCAAGTGCGTAGGCTTGAGCTTCAAAGTCATTAAGAATCTTGACCGATAGCTTAAGCTCGGCGGCCAACTCAACGGTATCAAATTCAAAGGCGGAGTTGGTGAATTTTACTTTTGACTGGTCGATTGGCGCCGCTACCGCCAGCACAGCTTTTTCAGGCGCAGTATGCTTCCTGACTTCGGGTAGTGTCAGATAGGCATTAATAACGCCCTGAATTCGCCCAAAATCAGCGCAACGCAATTTCTCGACGCACCATAGCTGGGCAGCAGCATCTTCCTGTGGCCTGGAATGCGGATAGAACAACGCTAGCCTGGCATGTGTGCCGCCAATATCGGCCAGTAGTACTGGAGCGGACATATCAGGATTTCCTCACATTAAGCTGATCCAGAAACTCAACCAGTTGTCGCGCCCGAGTTTCAATGGCCTGCCAGTCACGGTCCGCCAGCAGATCCTTTGGCACCATCCAGGAGCCGCCGGCACAGATGACATTGGGCAGCTTCAGATAGTCTGCCAGGTTCTCCCGATTTATGCCTCCTGTTGGACAGAAGCTGACTCCCTGGAATGGGGAACCAAAAGCGCTGAGTGCTGCGGCGCCGCCACTGGTTTCCGCGGGGAAAAACTTGAATGTCGTATAACCAAGCTCCAGCCCCCCGAGGATTTCCGAAGCCGTGCTGACCCCCGGCAGAAATGGCATGCTCAGATCTCGCGCGCAGTCGGACAGCAGTCGCGTCAAGCCCGGACTGACGGCTATGTCGACACCCACCGCAGCGACTGACTCCATATCGCGAGTACTGTTGACAGTACCAGCTGCAACCATGAGATCAGGCAGGGTTTTCTTTACCGCGCTGATGGCTGCCAGCGCAGCCTTTGTTCTTAATGTGATTTCAACACCTGTCAATCCACCGGCCTGCAACGCCCGGCACAAACCAACTGCCTGCTCCTCAGACTCGACCTGCAGAACCGGCAGCACCCGTACACCATCAAGCTGCTCACGAAGGTAAACCATGATTGCCATACTCCTGTTCAAGCATGCTGATACAACGTTTACAGGCTGCTCGCGCCCAGATTGCCTGGACCGACCACTGCCCGCATATTGGTAAACAACTGCCTGCCCAGGGAGGTCTGCAAGAGATCTTCTGGTGGCGGGCTCGCCAATGGTCGCTGCGCCAATTCCTGATCATCCAGGTGCACTTTAAGCTCTCCTGTCACGGTATCCAGGGTCAGCACATCTCCGTCGCAGAGTCTTGCCAGTGGACCGCCGTCCAGCGCTTCAGGGCTCACATGAATTGCTGCAGGCACTTTGCCGGAGGCGCCAGACATTCTTCCATCTGTGACAACCGCAACCTGCTGGCCATTGTCGAGCAGCGATCCCAGCACTGGTGTCAGTTGGTGCAGCTCGGGCATTCCGTTGGCGCGTGGCCCCTGAAAGCGAACAACGGCCACAAGGTCGCCGGTCAACTCGCCGTTTTTGAACGCTGCACCAAGCGCCTCCTGCGAGTCGAATATACGACAGGGCGCCGTCACGCGCCTATGCTGCTCAGCCACTGCTGAGGTTTTGACCACTCCTTCGCCAAGATTTCCCTGCAGCATTTTTAATCCGCCTTCGGACACGAAGGGATCACTGATCGGGCGCAGGACGTCATGGCGCGTGCTCGCTGCCTCGTGGTCAACCCAGCTTACCTCCCCTGAGTCCTGTAATACAGGACGTCTGGCGTAGTCGGCCATACCCTCTCCCATCAGGGTCACAACATCCTCATTCAGCAGACCTGCGCCGCGCAACTCTCTAACCAGAAAAGCCATGCCGCCAGCTGCCTGAAATGTATTCACGTCCGCCTCGCCATTGGGGTACACGCGAGCCAGTAAGGGTGTTACACGCGACAGACGGTCAAGATCCGACCAGCGCAGAGTGATACCCGCAGCGGAGGCAATCGCCAACAGGTGGAGAGTGTGGTTGGTAGAGCCACCCGTTGCCAGCAGTGCAACGGCAGCATTGACCAGCGATGACTCCGTCACCAGCGCGGCGAGTGGTCGACTGTGCTGAGAGTTGGCTGAAGCAGCGACCACACGCTGCACCGTGGCCCGGGTCAGAGCATGACGCAGAGGGTCGTCCGGATGCACAAACGAAGCTCCCGGCAATTGTACTCCCAGCATTTCAACCATTACCTGATTGCTGTTGGCGGTGCCGTAGAAAGTACAGGTGCCATGACTGTGATATGAACCAGACTCTACAGCCAGCAGCTCCTCGCGGTCTGCCTTGCCTTGCGCATAGCGCTGGCGAACCATGGCCTTTTCTTTGTTCGGAATACCCGAGCCCATTGGGCCAGCCGGGATAAATCCCGCTGGCAGGTGGCCGAACTGCAGTGCACCAATAAGCAGACCCGGAACAATCTTGTCGCAGACGCCGAGACACAAAACCCCATCAAACATATTGTGCGACAGGCTTACTGCGGTAGCCATGGCGATCACATCCCGACTGAACAGACTAAGCTCCATGCCGGGCTGTCCCTGAGTCACGCCGTCACACATGGCTGGCACACCACCAGCTACCTGAGCCGTGGCACCAATTTCAGCGGCAAACTGTTTGATCCGTTCTGGATAGTCTTTCAGAGGCTGGTGTGCGGAAAGCATATCGTTATATGCCGTAACCATCCCCAGGTTGGGCTGCTGCATGCTGGCCAGCACCTGTTTCTCATGCGAGGCACAAGCCGCCCAGGCATGAGCCAGATTTCCACAGGACAAGCCTTTGCGCGGAGGCAAACGCTTCATCGTTTCTGACATCTGGTTCAAATAACGTTGCCGCTGCTCTCGGCTGCGCTGACGGATATCTGCTGTTACAGCCTCGACTTCCGGATGAATCGTCACCATGGTGAACCCCCTGTGCCTTCAGTCTTCTGGAGTGTAGAAGATATGTGTTGTGATGCCCGGAGAATGCAGGATGGCTCTCACCGGTAGCTCTTCTACGGCGCCGGGCTGGAACGCCTGCTCAAGTACCTGGAGCTTGCGCTGACTGGTTACATAAAGAAACCGGTAACGAGCCGTCAGTAGACTTCGTAGTGTTAAAGTCATGCGCGGATAGGCCATGCCCTCAACTTCGATGACGCTACAGAACTCTGTCCGGGAAATATCCAATGCCTCACTCAGCCCCCTGGCGGACGGAAACAATGATGCAGTATGGCCATCTTCGCCCATGCCAAGCAGCACGATATCCAGCGGCATGACATGCACGCGCAGCAATGCATCCAGCTGCGGCCGAGCGGCGTGAGCATCCGTTGTCGACAGCTTCATCGGAATAAAGCGCGCCTCGCCGGCTGCTCCGCTGAGCAGTGATCGACGCACCAGCGCAGCATTGGAATCTGCGTGGTCTTCGTCCACCCAGCGCTCATCCACCAGGCTTACTATCACATCAGACCAGGGCAGTGGCTGAGTAGAAAGTTTCTCGAAAAGCGGCACGGGTGTCCTGCCACCAGACACCGCTAAAGATACATGACCATGTGCAGCGGCGGCGGTTTTGATCAGCCGTACGACACGATCGGTCAACTCTGTGACCAGGCTGTCGTTGTTAGAAAACTCATGCAGGTACCAGCTCATCATCAATCCTGCCAGTAGCGGCCATCGCGTGCTATCAGTGCCACACTCTCCGTGGGACCCACGCTACCTGCCGGATAGAAAACCGTTTTCTGTTTGCTGCTTTGCCAGCCACTGCGAATATCGTCAACCCAGGACCACGCGGCTTCCACAAGATCCGCGCGCATGAACAATGTAGAGTTGGCTCGCATCACATCATACAAAAGCCTTTCATACGCCTCTGGCAGTCTGCGGTCCGTGAATGCTTCAGTTAACGAAAGGTTAAGAGACACCGGCTCAAGCGGATTCTGTTCGTCCAGCCCTGGCACTTTGTTGAGTAAATGCAAACGGATACCTTCCTCAGGTTGAAGTCGTATTACCAGTCTGTTCGCATTTCCTGCCCCAGTCTGATCCGGGAAGATCGCATGCGGAAGTTCTTTGAACTGCACCACGATCTCGCAGTAACGGCGAGCCAGCCTCTTCCCGGTGCGCAGATAGAACGGAACGCCAGCCCAGCGCCAGTTATTGATATGCGCCTTGATGGCCACAAAGGTCTCAGTGGCGGATCTGCCTTCTGCACCCTCTTCCTGAAGGTAGGCAGGAACGATCTTGTTGCCAATCGAACCCTGGCTGTACTGAGCCCTGACAGTGTGCTCAGCGACCGCCTTGCCTTTCATTGGTGCCAGGCTTCTTAACACTTTGAGTTTTTCGTCGTGTACTGCATGGGGGTCGAGTGACGCCGGCGGCTCCATTGCCAAAAGACAAAGCAGTTGCAGCAAATGATTCTGGACCATATCACGTAGCGCACCGGCTTTATCGTAAAAAGACCAGCGACCGCCCACACCGACTGTTTCCGCGGCGGTAATCTGCACATGATCAATGTAAGTATGGTTCCACAGGGGCTCAAAAAGTGCGTTTGCAAACCGCAATGTAAGAAGATTCTGGACAGTTTCCTTACCAAGATAATGATCTATCCGGTAAATCTGTGACTCATCAAAGATCCCCATCAGGCTTTCGTTAATTTCCAGAAAGCTTTCACGATCATGTCCCAGGGGCTTCTCTATCACCAGACGCATATTGGGGCGTACCAACCCTACGGCCCAAAGTGACTGACAGACAGGCGCGAAAATTCCTGGGGGGGTAGCCAGATAAACTATCAAATCCCTTTTTGTATCAGTAAACACATCCCGGCTCAGAACCCGCAGCTCAGTCTCGCTGGTTGCATCAACGGCATAACTGAATAGACGCAATGCGAAATTTTGCGCATGTTTAGAGTCTACGGCCTCAACATCCAGATATTCTGAGAGCTTTTCCAGCACTTTATCTCTGAATGAGTCGTGTTTGTCCTGAGTACGGGAGACACTGACAATCTTCAGACAGGGGGACAGACATCCGGCGACGTGCAGATGATACAGTGCTGGATACAGTTTTCTGTAAGCCAGATCCCCATCGCCCCCAATAACTAACATGTCACAGATCATAACGACCCCCCGCGCAGAATATTACTCTCTGAGTGTGACAGGTACTGATACACCAGAGACCAGGTACGGACTGACAGCCAATGCGCAGCGCGTACGAAAGGACTACTAGCCAATAATCAGGCAAATAGCGAGCCAAGATTGATAAAGAGCGTCAGGAAGGATGGTTTGAAAGGTATTGCAGGAACGGAGGATATGGCTGACGGGCCGGCTCAGTAGCTGAGCATTTCTAGCCGACCCGGTTCAGAAAAGTGATTCAGGCTCAAACCTTAATCTCACAGATACGAACCTTGTCACCGCTTTCTGATTCGAGCAGTTTACTTAGTTCTCTCTCACTGTCCTCATCGGTTATCCGTACAAACAGCAATATATGTCCCTCATCAATCTGTTGCTGCAGATAATCTGCGTCACTCTGATGGATAATTTTGCCGGCAAGAGCTCC
Source organism: Pseudohongiella sp. O18 (assembly GCF_021729085.1). Taxonomy (GTDB): domain Bacteria; phylum Pseudomonadota; class Gammaproteobacteria; order Pseudomonadales; family Pseudohongiellaceae; genus Pseudohongiella. The sequence goes on from NZ_JAJSAR010000002.1 coordinate 1,433,449, forward strand.
CACCAGACCAACGGCGAGGATGCCGCTTAAAGCCGCCATCAAGGCACCGCCCAGCACAGCGGAAGATGCGACAACCCCGCCCATTGCACCTGTGGTACCTATGAAGAACAGACTGCCACCAAAAGAACCCTGCTCTGTCTCGCCGTCTTTCTTGCCGACGAAGGCAGTGACAGGCTTTTGACCTGCATCCTGACTGTCATTGGTTCTGTGGTAAAAATCGCCCAGGGAGGCTTTGATGGAGTTTTCGCTTGCCAGCAAACCAATCTGATCGTTGGTGTAACCAGCTTCAAACAAGGCATTTACGGTCTTTTTCAGTTGTTCACCATCGTAGAATACTGCCACTGCTTCTCTAATGGTCTTGTTAGTGCTTCCAGAGGTCATAAGCGTTCCCCATTGATCGTGGTCCAGTAATCTGGATGTTCACGTTGCGTGGATTTAGCCTGTATGTCACCTGAACGATTCTCGAGGATAAACGTCCTTAGTAAAATAATCCAACCAGAATCAGCAACTAACTTTATACGAAATGAGAAATCGAATTGGATTAAAAACAAAAAACCCCTACCGGCAGCGCCGATAGGGGTTTTTGCTTTTTTGATGCCTGACGATGTCCTACTCTCACATGGGGAGGCCCCACACTACCATCGGCGCTGAGCGGTTTCACTTCTG
>NZ_JAJSAR010000003.1 GCF_021729085.1 Pseudohongiella sp. O18
TACCGGGCCTGCCTGCTGAAGTTGCCCTTCAGCTGTCAGGGGCGCGCATTATGCCACAGTTTTTGATGCCTGCAAGCACTTTGACAAAAATTTGTTAAGAAGTTTTGTCGAGCCCTGACGAGGTCCCAATATTACGCACCAGTGTGCGATTGAAACCTGCGTACCTGACTGGGTTACTGACTCGAAACTGACGATGCGCCGGCGCGATTTGATCGCCTGGCCTGTCGCCTAAGATACTGCACTAGTCGGTACCCCAAAAGCAGGGCGAGTAGTGTACCATAAAATACTGCGTCGAAAACATCTGTACGCAAAATCCAGGTGAGGTGTAATACACCGAGAATAGCGGCAACATAAACCAGTCGGTGAAGCGGTTTCCAACGCCTGCCCATCAGACGCACCATACGCTTGGGAGATGTTGCTCCCATGGCGGCCAGAATCAGAAAAGATACAAAGCCGACCGTGATATAAGGCCTCTCCAGAATATCGTCACCGACCTCGAACCAGCGCAGCTCGAGCAGAAACACGACATACACTACAAAGTGCAGACTGGCATAGAACAGTGCGAACAGGCCCAGGGTCCTGCGCAGCGGAGCCGCTCCGGTAAGCCCCATCAGTTCTCGCATTGGCGTGATTGCCAGACTCATCAGCAGAAAACGCAAAGTCCAGCGACCCGTTTCCAGAGCAAGTTCTTTAGCAGGGTCAGCCCCGAGGGTATTCTGTATCGCACCCAGCAACAAATAGAGGAAAGGCATGCAGGCCAAACCCCAGATGCCCCACCTGATCCAACGCCATAGCGAAGGGTTGCGTCGCCAGTCCGGCGCAGCTCGCGCAGTCAATCCTTTCTCCTGGTAATAACGGGCCTAGTAATAACGGGACAGGTCCATACCCTGATACAGATGCGCCACTTCCTCTCCATAGCCATTAAACATCAGGGTCTCCTGACGCGACGGGCTGAACAGGGTACGCGGCAGCCTTGTTTCCATGTCCTGACGCCAGCGCGGGTGGTGAACATTCGGATTCACATTGGCATAAAAACCATATTCATTTGGCTGCATCATATTCCATGTGGTGGGCGGCTCTTCTTCAACAAATCGGATCTTGACGATGGACTTGACGCTCTTGAAGCCGTACTTCCAGGGTACTACCAGCCTGATCGGCGCCCCATTCTGAGGTGGCATGTAGTTACCATAGAGACCTACCGCCAGGAAAGTCAGCGGATTCATCGCCTCATCCATGCGCAGCCCTTCCCGATAGGGCCAGTCGACGATACTGAAACGACTGCGTTGAGCGGGCATCTGCTCAGGGTCCACCAGCGTTTCAAAGGCGACATATTTGGCTTTTGAGGTCGGCTCCATTCGTTCGATCAGGGAAGCCAGCGAAAAGCCAACCCAGGGAATCACCATCGACCATCGCTCTACACAGCGCAGGCGATAGATTCGCTCTTCCAGTTGCGCAGGTTGCACCAGGTCTTCCAGATGGTACACGCCGGGTTTCGCGCATTCACCCCCGATATCAATAGACCAGGGGTCGACATTAAAAGACTGCGAGTTACGGTAGGGATCTTCCTTGTCCATGCCAAACTCGTAAAAGTTATTGTAAGTCACGACATCCTGGTAAGGCGTCAGAGACTCGTCTGTCCAGAACGGGCCGCCCCGCTCCGCTGCTTCAATATTGCTGAACTTATCTTCCCACCACTGCGCCGGCGCTGATCGCTCAAGGTCCGCCGGCGCCCTGGCACGCAGGCCATCGCCAGAGGCTGCACCCGCCAGACCAGGCATCAACAGTCCGGAAGCACCCACCGCCCCAAAACTCAAGGCATCAGTCATGAATTTACGACGGTTGCGATAAACTGACTCAGGTGTAATCTCTGATGACGGTATTTCTCGTTTGGTCTTGATCAACATAACTGCACTCCCTGAGACTTGGGTGTCTGAAACTAAGGTGCTTTCATTGGCCTGACTGTCATTACGGTTCAGCCGACTGTCCGGTTTGCTCGCGACGCAGCTTTAACTTCTTGTATGCTCCAATAACAGGACCGGAACAAACGTAAACTACGCACATGGTAAGCAGCACTTCATGCGGGCGCTGCGCGATCACCACCAGCAATACTACTGCCATCACGAATACGACGTAGGGGACAGTCCCTTTGAAGTGTATCTCTTTGAAGCTGTAATACCGGTAATTTGACACCATCAACAAACCGGTAATCGCTGTCAGCAATGCTGCACCGATCGCAGTCCAGTAACCTGGCTGAATATTGTATTTATACGCAACCCACACCACGAATGTTACCAGCCCAGCCGCGACCGGACTTTGCAAACCAACAAAAAAACGTTTGTCGACGGTGCCCAGCTGCACATTGAAGCGCGCCAGCCGCAGCGCCGCACAGGACATGAAGATGAAACTCGCGGCCCAGCCCGCATTGCCCAGTGAGGACAGCGTCCAGCTGAAAATGATCAGCGCCGGCGCCACACCAAAGGACACCATGTCTGCCAGACTGTCGAACTGCGCACCGAAGGCGCTTTGGGTGTTGGTCAACCGGGCCACGCGACCATCCAGCCCGTCCATAACGGCGGCCACCAGAATCGCCCAGCCAGCCGCATTAAAATTGCCATTCATACCAGCTATGATCGCGTAGAAACCCGCGAACAAAGCGCCCAGCGTCAGCAGATTGGGCAGCAGATAAATGCCTTTGCGGCTGATCTTGCGCCCGCCCTCTGACACAAACTCTTCGTGTTCATCGATCGGAATAAAGCTGTCGCTGTCATCCTGTGAGTTGTTGTCTTGCTGCGACTTATCGCTCATGTATTACTCGCTGTTGTTGGTGATTCTTTACCACACTCGGTACACCCGATTATACACGCTTGTCAAAACGCTGCAGTGAGCGCTCATGCCGGTCGGACAATGATTCGGTCACTTTCCAGAAAGCGTTGATCAGCGGATTGCTCAAGCGGCGCTTCAGCGCACAGAGGCCGATTGTGAATGGCTCCAGCTCAGTCATGACCGGAAGCACTTCAATGTGCGCACTCGATGGACTGTTGTCAACGACAACCCGCGGCACCACGGCAATACCACAGCCAAGACTGACCATGCTGACCATGGCTTCATGTCCGGATACCTGCGCATAAACCTGCGGTTTAATACCACGCTGGTGAAACCACTGCTCAAGGCGTTGGCGCGACAGGCCTGTTTCAGAGAGTATCAACGGGATCTGCGCCCAATCATACTTATTTATCTGCTCAGCCCGCTGCAAGGCCTGGCGCAACGGGCAGTCGATCGTGGGTCCGATACACACCAGTGGCGAATGGCCAAGTGGCAGAAACTCCATACTGTCAGGCAGCTGCTCAGGAAGCGCTGCTATTGCCAGAGCATCAAGCTCATCGCTCACGCGTGACAGGGCCTGCGCCGAATCACCTGTGTGCAATTGCAGCTCAACCTGCGGATATTCGGCACGAAACCTCTGCATCAAGGCCTGCAGAAAGCTGTAGCTCGCGGTCACCGAACAGAACAGACTCAAAGCCCCTCGCACCACTTCGTCGGATTGCAGCCCTGCCTGGAGAAGCTGCCAGCGATCAACGACATCGTTCGCAAAATCCCTGACCAGGTAGGCCTCGGCCGTCAGTTTGACCGAGCGCCGATCACGCTCAAACAAAACCACCCCGAGCTCCTGCTCCAGTCGCTGAATGGCGCGCGTCAACCCCGACGCACTGATGTGAAGTTCGCGACTGGCTTTGGCGAAATGCAGCGTGCGCGCCAAAGCCAAAAACATTTTTAGATCTCTGATATCCATGCCAAGATACCGTGCCTCTCTGGCGCGCCAGTCGATTTTATTGCAATTTTCGCAATACGAAATTGACAATATATCATTTTACGCAAGCATGCTCACCTATTAGTATGGCCGCCTGACCAAATTCAACCTGATTGCAATAAAGGACCGGATTATGAATTACTTCAACACCTTGTCACTGCGCCAGCAACTGCAGCAACTCGGCAAATGCCGTTTTATGGATACAGCCGAATTCGCTGATGGCGTCAACCGTCTGCTGGGCAAGAAAGTAGTCATCGTCGGTTGCGGCGCACAAGGCCTTAACCAAGGCCTCAACATGCGTGACAGCGGCCTGGATATCAGCTACGCCCTGCGCGCTGAGGCTATTGCCGAGAAGCGCCAGTCATGGAAAAACGCCACAGAAAATGGCTTTACCGCCGGCACTTACGAAGACCTGATTCCACAGGCCGACCTGGTACTCAACCTGACACCGGACAAGCAGCATACCTCTGTTATCAAGCAGGTCATGCCATTGATGAAAAAAGGCGCCTGCCTGGCCTACTCACATGGCTTCAACATTGTTGAAGAAGGCATGCAGATCCGTGACGACCTGACCGTCATCATGGTAGCGCCCAAGTGCCCGGGCTCAGAAGTCCGCGAAGAGTACAAACGTGGCTTTGGTGTACCGACCCTGATCGCGGTTCACCCGGAGAACGATCCGCAGGGCGAAGGCCTGGAACTGGCCAAGGCATACGCGGCTGCTACCGGCGGTCATCGTGCAGGTGTTCTGGAGTCTTCTTTTATTGCGGAAGTAAAATCCGACCTGATGGGTGAGCAGACCATTCTTTGTGGCGTACTGCAGACCGGCTCCATTCTTTGCTACAACCGCATGATCGAGAAAGGTGTCGAAGCCGGTTATGCATCCAAACTGATCCAGCATGGCTGGGAAGTTATTTCTGAAGGCCTCAAGCACGGCGGCATCACCAACATGATGGACCGTCTGTCCAATCCTGCCAAGCTGGTTGCCAACTCACTGGCCCAGGAACTTAAAGAAATTATGGCACCACTGTTCCAGAAACATATGGACGACATCATGAGCGGTGAGTTTTCACGCACCATGATGGAAGACTGGGCAAATGACGACAAGAACCTGTTGACCTGGCGCGAACAGACCGGTGAGACAGCATTCGAAAAGTCGACTGCCGGTGACATGGATATTTCTGAACAGGAGTATTACGACAACGGCATTCTGATGGCCGCCTTTCTGAAAGCCGGTGTAGAGCTGGCCTTTGAGACCATGACGGACGCAGGCATTATCGAAGAGTCCGCCTACTACGAGTCACTGCACGAGACACCACTGATCGCCAACCTGATCGGTCGTAAAAAGCTGTATGAAATGAACAAGGTGATCTCAGATACTGCTGAGTATGGCTGCTATCTGTTCTCACACGCAGCAGTGCCGCTGCTGGAAGGTTTCATGCAGAAAGTTGACACTGACGTAATCGGCAAGGGCCTGCAGTTGAGCGACAACAACGTCGACAACACGGCACTGATTGCTGTGAACCAGTCTATCCGTAACCATCCGATCGAGATTGTAGGTCGTCGTCTGCGCTCTTACATGACTGCGATGAAAAAGGCGATCTAAATCGCCTCTGTGATAGTGAGTCACCTGTGCCCTTCCAGGCGCAGGTGCTCACGTCAATCAAGATAATGCAGATTTGAGATTCGCTAACGTTTACTTATTTTCCTCAGTGCATTCGGCACAGATCACATATCAGCCGCATTCATACTTTAAATAAAGCATGTCCGCGGCTCACCACACCGGGATAACTGAGCCTTCACAGGCTCAGTACTTTCTCACCTCTTGAAATACCGGTCACACCGGTACGCGCCACTTCCAGTACCGCTGCATTGCCCAGAGCAGCGATGAAGCTGTCAAGCTTGTCAGAGGTTCCGGTCAACTGAATGCTGTAAACCGTGCTGGTCACATCAACGATCTGTCCACGGAAAATATCCGTGGTGCGCTTGATCTCGGCACGTTGAGCGCCGGTGGCCTTCACCTTGATCAACATCAGTTCGCGTTCAATATGCGAACCCTCCGTCAAATCCACCAGTTTCACCACATCGATCAGTTTGTTCAGGTGTTTGGTGATCTGCTCGATCTTACGATCATCGCCAATGGTGGTGATCGTCAATCGTGACAGCGTGTGGTCTTCAGTTGGTGCCACAGTGAGTGATTCAATATTGTAGTTACGCTGAGAAAACAAACCGACAACACGAGACAGGGCGCCAGGTTCATTCTCCAACAGTATGGAAATTATGTGCCGCATCTTATGTTCTCTCCGTTTTGCTCAACCACATGTCTTTCATTGACCCGCCTTTGATAGCCATCGGGTAAACATGCTCAGCCTGATCCACTGCCACATCGATAAATACCAGCTTGTCCTTCAGCGCGAATGCTTCTTCCATTTTGCTGTCCAGCTCGGACAGTTTCTCAATGCGCATTCCGACGTGCCCGTAAGCCTCTACCAGCTTGATAAAGTCAGGCAGTGATTCAGAATAGGTGCTGTGCGAGTGACGCCCACCGTATTGCATGTCCTGCCACTGCTTGACCATACCCAGCGCCTGGTTGTTCAGACACACAATCTTGATCGGCAGACCATACTGCAGACAGGTAGCCAGTTCCTGTATACACATCTGAATACTGCCCTCGCCTGTGATACAGACTGAGATTGCGTCAGGATAGGCCAGCTGCACGCCAATCGCGGCAGGAAAACCAAAACCCATGGTGCCCAGTCCGCCGGAGTTGATCCAGCGGCGTGGCTTGTCGAAATGGTAATACTGCGCGGCAAACATCTGGTGCTGACCCACATCAGAGGATACATAGGCTTCGCCTCGCGTTGCCTTGTAAACACTCTGAACCGCCTGCTGAGGCTTGATGGTTTCACCCTCTGCAGATTTGACTTTCAGGCACTGCTTGGCCCGCCAGCCCTCAATCTGCTGCCACCACAATTCAAGCGACTTACTGTCGACACGGGCGTCCGCGCTACCAATCAACTCCAGCATTTCTTCCAGAACACTGGTGACCGAACCCACGATGGGGACATCAGCAGCGACGGTTTTGGAGATCGATGCTGGGTCGATATCAACATGAAGAATCTTGGCCCCCGGGCAGAATTTGTTGACAGCATTGGTCACACGATCGTCAAAGCGAACACCAATACCCAGCACCACATCGCTGAAATGCATGGCCATATTGGCTTCGTAGGTACCGTGCATACCCAGCATGCCGAGAAACTGTTTGTCCGTAGCCGGGTAAGCACCCAGACCCATCAATGTATTGGTAATCGGAAACCCGAGTGTTTGCGCCAGGCGGGTCAGCAGCTCTGAGCCGTTACCCTGTATAACACCACCGCCGGCGTAAATAACCGGACGCTTGGCCGCCAACAGAATTTCCACTGCTTTTTTGATCTGCCCGGTGTGACCTTTCGCGGGCACCGAGTAGGAGCGCATCTTCACTGATTCAGGATAGCGATACTCAAATTTGCGTGCCGGATCTGTGACGTCCTTCGGGACATCAATGACAACCGGGCCAGGCCGGCCGGTGGTCGCAATGTAGAACGCCTTTTTGACAACGGCAGGAATATCTTCAGCTTTCTGAACCATGAAGCTGTGTTTGACGATGGGGCGAGAGACACCCACCATGTCGGTTTCCTGGAATGCGTCGGAACCGATCAGCGAGCTGTCAACCTGACCGGAGATCACCACCATCGGAATGGAGTCCATAAACGCAGTTGCGATACCGGTAATGGCATTGGTGGCACCAGGGCCCGAGGTCACCAGCACCACACCAGGCTTGCCGGTGGCTCTGGCATAACCGTCGGCAGCGTGCGTCGCCGCCTGCTCGTGTCGTACCAGAATGTGATCCACCTTGTCCTGGTTGAATATCGCATCGTAAATATGCAGCGCTGCGCCGCCCGGATAACCGAACATAAGCTCAACGCCCTCGTCGTGCAGAGCACGAATCAGCATTTCACCACCAGAAAGCAATTCCACAGTCTTAGCCTCTATTGAATCCAATTTTCCATGTCGCAATGACATCGAAGGAATACCGCGAGGTCGCGATAATCCGGCGCTAGTTTATATCAAAAGATGAGCGGCTTCTTGCGTTGTAACACTTTGAAGCCATAGGTGGTTTGTCAGTCACCTATGAGGAACCGGTGTGGGCGCCGATTGCGGCACACCGGTCGACAGGCTGTCGGCAATAATTGTTGTGGCCTGTCTTGCAGAGTCGGGGAGGGGGTTACCTTCTCAGTCTGCAGCAACCGGACACTCAGAGTGGAGCGCCGGTTGTGAGCAGACAATTGTCCCATGATTCCGCCTGTTGTCAAGGCGCAAGGAGACTTTCAACAGGGGCAGTCATCAGTGCAGACTGCCTGCCCCCTGCTTGCCGAATGTGAACCCGTCGGCGCCAACATCAATCGTGATCCGGTCACCTGGCAGGTACTCACCCTTTATCACACGCTGCGCCAGCGGGTTCTCGATCCAGTTTTGAATCGCTCGCTTTAGCGGTCGCGCACCGTAAACCGGGTCGTAACCAAGCTCGGCAATCCGGTCCAGCACCGCTGGCGACACCTCGAGTCCAAGGTCGTTGTACTGCAGCCGCTTGCTCAGTGAGGCAATCTGGATATCCGCAATGCCCCTGATCTGTGAGGCCAGCAAGGGGTGGAAAACCACCGTTTCGTCGATGCGGTTCACAAACTCCGGGCGGAAATGTCGCGTCACCACATTCATGACTTCATGCCGGGCCTGCTCATAGGCGTTCTCGTCCGACGGATCCAGCAGCATCTCCTGAATGCGATCCGAACCCAGATTGGACGTCATTACAATTACCGTATTTCGGAAGTCCACCGTGCGACCGTGTCCATCAGTCAGGCGTCCGTCATCCAGCACCTGCAGAAGGATGTTGAATACGTCAGGGTGCGCCTTCTCCACCTCATCCAGTAACAGCACTGAATAGGGTCGGCGGCGGACAGCTTCAGTCAGATAACCGCCCTCTTCATAACCCACATACCCCGGCGGCGCGCCGATCAACCTGGCAACTGAATGTTGTTCCATGAATTCGGACATATCGATTCGGACCATCGCCTCCTCGGTATCGAACAGGAACTCGGCCAGCGCCTTGCACAACTCGGTTTTACCAACACCGGTCGGCCCCAGGAACAGAAATGAACCGTTCGGACGGTTGGGATCCGACAGACCAGATCGGGAGCGGCGCACGGCATTGGCGACGGCAGATATGGCCTCCTCCTGCCCAATCACCCGACGGTGCAGAGCATGCTCCATTTCCAGCAGTTTCTGCTTGTCACTCTGCAGCATCTTCGAGACAGGGATCCCGGTCCAGCGCGACACGACATCCGCGATCTCTTCTTCCGTCACGCGGTTGCGCAACAGCTTCATCTCCATCATTTCCGCCTGGGTCGACATATCCAGCGTCTTCTCCAGATTGGGGATGATGCCGTACTGCAATTCAGACATGCGCGCCAGGTCGCCCGCCCGGCGGGCGATTTCCAGATCAGCCCGGGCCTTTTCCAGATTACTCTTGATGGACTGAGTGCCTTGCACAGAAGCTTTCTCCGCTTTCCATATTTCTTCCAGATCGGCGTATTCTTTCTCTACCCTGGTAATATCGTCAGCCAGCTTTTCGAGTCGCTTCCTGGACGCCTCATCTTCTTCCTTCTTGAGAGCCTCGCGCTCGATCTTCAACTGGATCAGGCGTCGTTCCAGCTTGTCCATTTCCTCAGGTTTGGAGTCAATCTCCATACGGATAAGACTGGCCGCCTCGTCGATCAGGTCGATAGCCTTGTCGGGCAACTGACGATCCGGAATGTAGCGCTGCGACAGCCGAGCTGCGGCGATGATGGCTGCGTCCGCAATCTGTACGCCATGGTGCACTTCGTAGCGCTCCTTGAGCCCGCGCAGAATGGCAATGGTGTCTTCCTCGGAAGGCTCCTCGACCAGCACTTTCTGGAAGCGTCGCTCCAGTGCGGCGTCCTTTTCAATGTACTGTCGATACTCATCAAGTGTTGTCGCGCCGACGCAATGCAATTCCCCGCGTGCCAGCGCCGGTTTCAGCATATTGCCTGCGTCCATGGCACCATCGGCTTTGCCGGCGCCGACCATGGTGTGAATTTCATCGATAAACAGAATGACAGAGCCTTCCTGCTTGGAGAGCTCATTCAACACTGCTTTCAGACGTTCTTCGAACTCGCCGCGGAACTTGGCCCCTGCAATCAGGGCGCCCATGTCCAGTGCCAGAATGCGCTTGTCTTTTAGACCTTCCGGCACCTCTCCGTTGACGATTCGCTGGGCAAGGCCTTCGACGATAGCAGTTTTGCCGACGCCGGGTTCACCGATCAGCACCGGGTTGTTCTTGGTCCGTCGCTGCAGCACCTGAATGGTTCGGCGAATTTCACTGTCACGGCCAATCACCGGATCCAGGTTGCCCTGCTCGGCACGCTCGGTGACATCGATACAATATTTTTGCAGCGCCTGAAATGCGTCTTCCGCACCAGCATCCGTCACTTTATCGCCGCCACGCAGATTGCGGATTGCATTTTCAAGTGCTTTTTCACTGACGCCAAAGCTGTTCAGCAGTTTACCCATCTCGCCCTTATCGGACATGGCAGCAAGCAGGACGGTTTCACTGGAAATATATTTGTCACCGCCTTTTTGCGATATCTTGTCGGCCTGATTCAACAGGCGCCCGAGCTCGTTGGACATGGCAACGTCACCGCCGGTGCCTTCCACTGTCGGCAGGCGTTTGACGATGGCCTGCAAACCATCACGCAACTCCTGAATGTTAAAACCGGTCTGCGACAGCAGCGGCCGCACTGAACCACCGCGCTGATCAAGCAGCGCCAAAATCAGATGTACGGGTTCAATGAAATTGTTGTCATTGCCCAGGGCCATGGACTGCGCATCCGCCAGGGCAGCCTGCAATTTACTGGTTAATTGATCCATTCTCATAGCATCACCTCGATTGGCATGCGGAAGCGAGAGGCTGGGCACGCCGGATTACTAACTTCGTTGCCAATAAAGATTGCGGTGACACGGGGGAATTTCAAGTAGGCCGCTCCCCAACAAGCGTCAAGTAGCGGATTGTTTGATGTAAATCACACTCGCCATGCGTCCGGTGACACCATCGCGACGGTAGGAAAAAAAGTGGGTATCGTCACAAACGGTACACAAACCGCCGCCATGGACGGCTTCAACGCCAACAGCACGTAGCCTGATTCTGGCGACCTGGTATATGTCCATCATCCACTTGTCGGGGTGCTGCGGGCTGCGTAAGAAGCTGTCCGCGATCTTAGAGCGCTGGGTGGTGCTTTCGGCCCGGCCCAGAAAGGCCTCTCTTACTTCGTCGCCCACCTCAAAGTGGCAGGCAGCGATGGCCGGCCCCAGCCAGGCCAGAAGTTTGCCTGGATCCACCGGCAGGCTGGCGACAGTATTTTCCAGTATCCCATCCAGCAGTCCGCGCCAGCCTGCGTGCGCTACCGCTGCGACCGAGCCCTGCTGATCCGCTATGAACACCGGCAGACAATCCGCAGTCATTACAAGTGCCGCCGCGCCAGGTGTCGACACCCACGCTGCGTCAGCCTCCGGAACCTCATCATCGATAGTGGCTGCGTCAATAACACGCGTGCCGTGCACCTGTTTCATCCAGCCCAGCCGCAATCCCGCCGGCAGTTGTTCCGCCAACAGGTCCCGGTTTGCTGACACGTGTACAGGATCATCATCAACATGAGTACCAAGATTAAGCCCGCAATACGGCCCAACACTGACACCGCCCTGTCGCGAAGTTACCAGCGCACAGACTGAGTCGGGCGCTGGCCACTGCGGCACCAGCCAGCAAACCTGGCCGTCCTCACTGTGTTGCCAGAGCTCCCGGTCATCATCTGCCACGCGCATCTTCCTGCAAGGTGTTGATCAGTATCTGCATGTCCTCGGGCAATGGCACCTCCCAGCTGACTTCTTCACCGTTGGCGGGGTGTAAGAATCCAAGTCTGGCTGCATGCAGGGCCTGTCTGTGGAATCCGCGCAACTGCTCGGCCAGGGCCGGTGTCGCGCCGGATGGTATATGCAAACGACCACCATACAGTGGGTCACCAACCAGCGGATAACGGATATGCGCCATGTGTACCCGTATCTGGTGGGTACGGCCGGTTTCCAGCTGCAGCTGCACATGGGTGTGCGCTTTGAATCTTGAAATCACGCGATAGTGTGTGACGGCCTCTTTGCCACTTTCGGTTACTGCGCGTTTTTTCCGGTGCACCGGATGACGTCCCAGCGGCTCGTCAACGCAGCCGCCGGCTGTCAGCACACCGCAGACAACTGCCTGATACTGGCGCGTCACCTCACGGCGCTGCAACTGCCTGACCAGCCGGTGATGTGCCGGCAGGGTCTTGGCGACCACCATCAGCCCGGTTGTATCCTTGTCCAGTCGATGCACAATCCCGGCACGCGGGATATTGTGCAGTTCCGGGCAGTGGTGAAGCAGACCATTCATCAGGGTGCCGGAGCGATTGCCGGCAGCAGGGTGAACCACGGTGCCTGCGGCCTTGTTGATGACCAGGACTGATTCATCTTCATACACGATATTGAGCTCGATCGGCTCAGCCTGCCATTCGCTGGCCTCCTCTGCTACCGGCTCAGCGCGTAGCTCCAGCACATCGCCAGTCAGCAGCCGGTCTTTGGATCGACGCTCCTGTCCGTTGACGCGCAGCACGCCGTCCTTGATCCACTGCTGCAGTCGACCCCGCGAATAGTCATTGAACAAATTCGCAGCAATCTGGTCCAAGCGGGAGCCATCAAGCTCTTCGGGAACGGTGGCGCTAAGATTAATTGTATCGGTCATGGTAAAACTGAGGCCTCTGCGCCCTTGGGTTCTGTGGCACTGATGTGGTTAAATAGTCGACTGCAACCAGACATTATAGTCTGTTTTGAATGTTTTTGAGGTGTCTACCGCGTGCGAGTCCTGCTGCTATTTACGTTACTTCTGAGTCTGGCGTCCTGTTCCCTGTTTAACAGCGAGGAACGTGACGAGTTTGCCAATCTGTCGACAGAAGAGCAATTCTATCGCACCGCCAACAGGCAGCTGAACTCTTCCAACTTCAGCGCTGCCGTGCGCACCTACCAGGCGCTGGAGTCGCGATTCCCGTTCGGCCAGTTTGCCTCTCAGGCCCAACTGGAGCTGGTCTACGCGCATTACCGAAGTGGTAATCTGGAAGGCGCCAGGGCTGCCGCGGATCGATTTATACGTCTGCACCCCGATCACCCCAGCATAGACTACGCCTATTATCTGAAAGGCGTCGCCAGCTTTTCTGAGAACACCGGTTTCATGAGCCGTTTCCTGCCAACGGATCAGTCCAAGCGGGATATCAGCCGGGCTCGCGATGCATTTAACGAGTTTTCCATTCTGCTGTCGCTTTACCCGGACAGTGATTATGCGGCTGATGCCCGGGCGCGCATGATCTATTTGCGCAACAACCTGGCTATCCATGAAATCCACGTTGCCAACTATTATCTTGAGCGTCGTGCCTACATTGCCGCGCTTAACCGCGCCAGATATGTGGTTGAGAACTTTCAGGGCTCACCGGCGGTAGCCGATGCCGTATCCATTATGGTCGAGTGTTACCTGCGTCTTGGCCTGAACGACCTTGCTGATACCTCACTCGCGCTGCTGCGAACCAACTTCCCGGATCATGCATCGCTGGACAGCGATGGTGACTTTATAGTCCGCAATCATGTCACAGACCCTTCACTGCTATACATGGTCAGTTTTGGTCTGCTCGGCAGCAACGTCGATGACACACCGCTAGCACCCACGCAGCGCCCCCAGCGTTCTATTGAGCCAGACACGACGGGACTGGAGTCTGGTCGTTCGCTGCTGAATATTCTGACGTTTGGACGCTTCGGACGCGGCGCCGACGAGCGAGTGCTGCCAACCGAGCCACCGCCCGGCACACCTTCTGAACCCGTACCTGGGACTCCCGGTCAGCCTTGAGCTGACGGGTAGTTTTCCGGAAAGAAACGGCGTTCAATCAGTTCTATCAGGATGTGAATAATCTTGATGTGAACTTCCTGCACCCGGTCCGCATAGCGACTGGCACCGGCGCTGATATCAACCGTGGCCAGTGTGCCCAGTACTGAACCGGGCTTCCCGGTAAGACTGACCACAGCTATACCCGACTCTCTTGCGTACTCCGCCGCACGGATGACATTTTTGCTGGTGCCACTGGTGCTGATCGCAAGCAGGCAGTCGCCGGATCGAGCACGTCCCTGCAGATATCGGGAAAAAATATGTTCATACCCAAAGTCGTTGGCCACACAGCTGATATGCCCGGGATCGCTGATCGCCGTAGCTGACAGCGCCGCCCGATTATCACGGTAGCGCCCGGTGAGCTCTTCAGCGAAATGCATGGCGTCACTCATTGACCCGCCGTTACCGCAGCTGTAGATCGCCTTGTCCTGCGACAGTGCAGCTATCAGCACTTCTGCGGCATCCGCAATTGCCTGAATATTGGTTTCATCAGAAAGAAAGTTTCCCAGATAAGCCTGAGAGTCAGTCAGGGTGTCACGGATTATCGTGTGCATATGCAGTGTCTACCTGTCATACCTGGTGAGTGGTCTGTAGCCGCTGGCCAGCGCGAATAGGCATCAATCGCCAATTTTCCAGCCGTGTGTCAGTGGATAGCGCCTGTCCCGTCCAAACGCACGCTCCGTCAATCGTACGCCAATTGGCGCCTGACGGCGCTTGTACTCATTGATATCAATAAGGCGGAGCACACGATAGACTTCATCACGATCCTGTCCACTGCGAATGATGGCCTCCGCACTCATGTCCTGTTCCACATACATGGCCATGATCGCATCCAGTCGATCGTAAGGTGGCAGGTTATCATCGTCGCGCTGATCCGGAGCAAGCTCAGCCGACGGAGGACGATCGATGACCCCCTGGGGAATGATGTCAGTCTCCCCTGCTTCTGCAGCCACTTCGTTACGATAGCGGGCCAGTCTGTATACCAGCGTCTTGCTGGCATCCTTCAGCACACTAAAGGCGCCCACCATGTCTCCGTAGAGCGTGCAGTAACCGACCGCCAGCTCACTCTTGTTGCCGGTAGTCACCACCAGTGCACCTTTTTTGTTTGAAATCGCCATCAGCAAAGTGCCGCGGCAGCGCGCCTGAATATTCTGTTCCGTCAGGTCGGGAGGCATACCTGCGAACTCCGCTGCCAGGGCGGCTTCAAACGCACGGTAAATGTCATTGATGGCAATGATCTGATAGTCCACACCCAGCCGTGTGGCCTGCTGCTCGGCGAGCTGCAGGCTCAGTGGCGAAGTATAATCGTAGGGCATCATCACAGCGCTGACATTCTCTGCTCCCAGCGCGTCAACCGCGACAGCCAGCGTGAGTGCTGAATCGATACCCCCAGAGAGTCCAAGCAAAACTTTTTTGAAGCCATTCTTGCGCAGGTAATCACGCAGCCCCAGCGCCATCGCCTGATAGCATCGACTTTCTATGCCTGGCAGTGCAGTTGTTGCCGTCAGTGGATTGGCGAACGTGACCGCATCGGCCTCAACATTAAGGGCCACAGGGATCAGCGCTTCAGCAAATGCCGGACCACAAACCTGAACCTCGCCGGACGCGTCAGCAATCATGGAGTTGCCGTCGAATACCAGCTCATCCTGCCCACCAACCTGATTGACATATACGATCGGCATCGCCGCGCTGGCAGCACGATCTGCCAGCAAGGCCAGCCGGCGTTCCATCTTGTCCAGATGAAATGGCGAGGCATTGATATTGATCATCAGAGCCGCACCCGCCTGCGCAGCCTGCCGGGTAGGTCCCGCCTCCCAGATATCCTCACAAATGGTGAATGCCGTTTTCACACCTTCTATGTCTACCAGACAGGGGGCGTCACCGGCACTGAAGTAGCGCCGCTCGTCAAACACCTGATAATTTGGCAGGCACTGCTTTCGATAGATGGCCTGGATACCACCACCGTGAATGACAGCAAGCGCATTAAATAACCGCCCCTGCTCGTAAAGCGGAAAACCGATCACCAGCCAGGCCGGCAGGGCTGCCTCACATATTTTCGCCAGGGCATCATCAACACGCGTCGCCAGCGCGGGCCTCAACAGCAGGTCCTCCGGCGGGTATGCGGTCAGCGCCAGCTCCGGGTAAACCACAACATCGGCCTGGTGCTCAGCAATCGCCTGTTTTGCCGTATCCAGAACGCGATCAGCGTTGCCGGCGATATCGCCTGCCAATAAATTCAACTGGGCCATTACCAGCCTGAGCTGTCTTGCCATATCGTGCCTGTCTCCGGGGTACTAACGGTGCTGTGTTCGCGGTTGCGCGCTATTGTCAGCGATAATCGAATGCGAGGCAAAACTTGTGTTTGCCAGGCGATGAGCCGGGTCATAGGGACGCGGGTCAATTTTTGGTCGCCTGCCTGTTACCAGGTCCGCCAGCAAAGCCGCCGAGGCCGGCGCCAGAACCAGTCCATTACGGTAGTGGCCAGCATTGATCGAGAGATTCTTGAAGCCGGGCAATGCACCAATAAACGGAACGCCCCGCGGAGCCCCAGGCCTGAGGCCGGCCCAGTGGTTTACGATCGGAACATCGGCAAGCGCGGGCAACATCCGTTCTGCTGAGATTTTTAAACTCTCATACGCCTGCTGGGTGGTTGTCTTGTCGAAGCCTGCTGCCTCCAGCGTGCTGCCGATAAGTATATGATTGTCGCGCCGGGGAATCAGATAGCGTCCCTGATTCAGAACGATACCTCTCAGCAGCTGCCGATCTGCCCTGTACAGCATCATCTGACCCTTGACCGGTTCGATGGGAACGTTGAGGCCCGCAGCCTTGAGCAGTGAGCCCGCCCAGGCACCTGCTGTGATTACAACGTGGCTTGCCGTGAGAGACTTCTTCTGTCCGCCCACGTTGGCGCTTACACTTTGAACTGTGCCGCCGGTGTGGTTCAGGCCAAGCACTTCGCAGTTCTCCGTTATGGTTGCCGAGGCATGCTGCCGAAGCCATTGATGCAAGGCTTTTAACAGCCGGGGATTGCGAATGTTGGCCACCTTTGGCATTGCCAGCGCCTGTGTGAACCCCTCGGCAAGTGCGGGCTCGTGCCGATAAACGTGATCTGCCTGCCACAGGCTCATCTGCCGCCCAAATCGACTGGCCCAATCAAGTGCCTCAACGTGGTCCTCGGCGTCCAGCATCAGCAGTCCACACTCATTGAGTTCCGGATCAATACCGGTTTCTGCGTACAGACTGCCAGCCAGTGACGGGTAGGCGTCCTGGGCCTGATTGGCCAGAGCCGATACCGCATCCTCGTAACGCCATGGATAAAGTGGTGAAACGATACCACCACCAGCCCAGGATGCCTCTGCACCTATCCGGCCGCGCTCCACCAGATGCACGGTCGCACCTGCCAGTACCAGCTCACGCGCAACCAGCAATCCGGATATGCCGCCTCCGCAAATCAGAAAATCAGACACAGCACCACCCATCGATCTGCGGAAGAGCTGCTATAGTTTTATTTGACCACATACTAGTCATGCCGGGAGTTCATGGATGAGGACCCACTGCAGCCGGGTGTACCGGCGTCACGCGATTGAGTTTCGACAATCAGGCGTAAACCTGCTGGAGATCATGATCTGCACCGTGATTATAACAATAATGCTGCAGTTTTCCCTTCCAGCCTCACAATGGCTTCTGAGAGATGAGAGCGAGAGAGTGATTTCGCAGGCTGCCGAGATGATACAGCTGGCACGCAGCCATGCCAT
This sequence comes from Pseudohongiella sp. O18, assembly GCF_021729085.1. Lineage (GTDB taxonomy): Bacteria > Pseudomonadota > Gammaproteobacteria > Pseudomonadales > Pseudohongiellaceae > Pseudohongiella. The sequence goes on from NZ_JAJSAR010000003.1 coordinate 17,624, forward strand.
CCGTTCCGACCTGGCTGTCACGCTGTGCCCTGCACGGTTTGAAGGTTGCGGAGCTGACTGGAACCTGGGGATCGTACTGGTTTCCGACGGTGAGCAGGTGCACAGACAGGACTGGACGGCAGTTCACGGCACGGTTCACTGGCGCAGCTTCGGTGCGTCGAATCGTCTGGAGTTTGATACAACAGGTGCGCTGCTTCATCAGAATGGCAGTTTGATGTGGTGTCCGCTCCAAACTGATGCCGGCTCTCCTCACCAGCTGGTAATAAACGGCGCAGGTCGCATTCGACTGGCAGAAGACTCAGACGGCGACGGCTGGCGCGAGGATGGTGCTGGCAATCCACTCGATTGCGACGATGTCTGACCGAAGTCTTGTTGATTCCGCTACGGCTTGCTAACGCCAGCGGCTTTACATTTCACCAGGACTTCAGACAGCAAGGCCTCACGATTAGCCACAAAGCTGTCGGCCTCCCACGGGGTCTCACCGGCTATGTTCTCGCCTCTTTCGCCATGATCTTGAGAAGCCAGTTCGACCACACAGAACCCTTTGGCATGTAACAGGTTGAACACTTTACGGTGGGTCAGGACTGCCGATGCCAGAGTTGCCTGAACCATCAAAGCAAGGGCTAGACTCAGGATCAGACACAGCGGCAACACCGCGCCCAGCTGCCTGCGGGAGTGGAATTGCCGATGCCAGTTTTTCGGGCTCACGGGGAGCTCTCATTAAGCACTGCCGGCTCGGTGTCACTGATACCTGCCGGCACCGTCAGCAGACCCCGCATCAGGCCTGAATCTTCAGCCACTCGGTAGCGGATGCGGACTGCAGTCAGATTCCCATGTTCGACTCGGCTAGTGCTATCACAGCGCCGCTGACAAACTGCGACCCTCAGATCACTCAAACCAGTCACAAGTTCCTCGCCTCTATAAAAGCCACCTTCCGGTCGACTTCTCCGAAGATAAAGCCCGGCGGGCTGGTCTCGGCGACCACCACGATGTGCCAGGTAGTACAGGTTGCTGCTCTCGAAGAGACCGGTGACGGAATAGTGCCTGACGATAACAACATCGCTGCCGCTGACCGCTGTGGACGGGCGGCTGAACGACGCGCCAGCATGCCATTTCTCAACGGGCACCAATCCAGTGGCGCCTGCGCGTGCCAATGCTTCTGCCATATCCAGCGCGAGTCGCAGGTCCTCACCAAATATCCGACGCACCACCGTCGAGGTATCCAGAGACTGCTGCCGCTCGAGCTGCCTTAAGCGGTCCTGATGTCCATACAGGTAGACCTGTAATAAAGACCCACTGATGACTGCGCCTGAGGCGATGACAAGCAGGAGTTCCAGCAGACTGAAACCATGCCCTGATCGCATGTTCGCGAGCAACTTCATCAGGCATCCGACTCCTGAGCGGATGCCACCCGAATCAGACATTCTGTGGCGCGCATTGGCTGTTGCCAGCAAATCGACGTGTAGTCTTCAGCGGCATGCAGTGAAAAATGACCGAACATTTCTGCTGCCTCAGCGTCTATCAATTGCTGCTCCCACTGATCAAGTAGCTCCACTGCCTGATCATGGTCCAGAAGCGCGGTGTTCCCGCTATTCAATGCCGTACAGTTTGTCCGTTCGGCAGCGCAGGCAAGTTCTGGCGACAACTCATGTAATGCCAGCCACTCCTCCAGCAGCACTGAAGCTTGATGCGCAGCGAGGGCCCGCGACAGGGCGTCATCACTGTGGATCTGCATCAGCCCTGAGACGGAGATGGCACTGCCTGCCAGCAGGCCCGCCAGCAGCAGCTCTAGTGTGGCGACACCACGGTTCTTCCAGAGGATCTTGAACGACCCTGTTGCACGCATAATTGCCATCCCTGCAAATTTCACGACTCCACCAAGACTGTAGTCATGAATCCCCGTCAATGCTCAATAAAAAAGCAGATAGTTTTGGCGGCAGCGGGTAAATTACCTATAATCCGCGCTTCGCAATGAATCGGGTACTCACGGGCATGGAATACGATCTGCTGCTTCTCATGCTGCTGGCCCTGACAGGTCTCATCGCCGGGTGGATAAACACCCTTGCCGGAGGCGGATCCAATCTGACCCTGCCGGCCCTGATGTTGCTGGGCCTGCCACCCGACGTGGCCAACGGCACCAATCGTGTTGGCGTCATCTTGCAGGGCGTCGTTGCGGTCAAAGGGTTTCACAAATACGGGCGACTGGATACTCAGTCAATCTGGCCTATTCTGGTCCCCAATCTGATTGGCGGCGCCATCGGTGCACTGATTGCAGCGCTGCTGCCGAATGTGGCGCTCAAACCGCTGCTATTGGGAACAATTCTATTGATGTCAGCCATCATCCTGGTGCGCCCGGGTTTCATCGCGCCGCCTCCAGGCACCCCCGTAAAGACGCCGGGTGAAAGTCCCGGTGCATGGGCAGGTCTCTTCCTGGCCGGAGTTTATGGTGGCTTCGTGCAGGCGGGAGTCGGTTTTATATTGCTGGCCGCCCTGGCTGGCGGGTTGCGCTACGACCTGGTCCGGGCGAACGCGCTGAAAATGGTCTGCACGCTGTGTTTTACAGCCGTTTCACTGGCCATCTTCCTCTGGTTCGATCTGGTGCGCTGGCTGCCGGGCCTTGTACTTGCGGCCGGAACAATGCTGGGCAGTCACTTGAGCGTAAAATTTGCCATCAGCGTGCAGCAAAGCACCATCAAGTGGTTCCTGTTCGCGATGACGCTGGTGTCCTGCGGCGCTGCACTGGTTTTCTGATCGACGGCTGCGCAGATAAACCGGGCGACACCAGCTGAGACTGGAAAAGTTTAGCGAGCGGTACTTTCGCGCAGATTGCTGACCCGGATGTTGTTGAGGGTTACAATGACTGCGGCGCCCCCCAGGCTGCTCCGCTCTATCTGGATCTGACCTCCATAGCTGTGCACGATATCTGCCACAACTGCCAGGCCTATGCCCTGCCCCTGCGGCAAGGTATCCAGCCTGACTCCTCGCTGCAGTACCAGCTCGTTTGCCTCAGGCAGTATGCCACTGCCATCGTCTTCCACACGAAGCTGCGCAGCACCGGAATCAGTGCCAACAGAGGATGAAGACACCAGTACCCTGCCCCGACCATACTTGCAGGCGTTGTCCATCAGATTGCCCAGAACCTCCATCAGATCCCGTTCGTCTCCCAGGAAGAAGGTCTGCTCGTCCACTTGTTGTGTGATCTTTACCGATTTGTCGGCGTAGACCTTTTCCAGCGCCCGCGCTACCCGCGCGGTCGCCTCGGCGAGGTTGACCTGACGTGCCAGCGCACTGGTGTTATCCCCTCTTACGGCACGCTGCAATTGATAACCCACAATCTGGTTCATGGCATCAAGCTGTTCCTGAATCACATCGGCACGCACTGTATCGCTCGCGGTCGCACCCGCGTGATCGGGTCCGGACCTGAGGCCGGCCATCTCGCCCTGAATAACGGCCAGTGGTGTTTTCAGGCTGTGCGCCAGATCGCCCAGTGTGGTGCGATAGCGCTGCTGCTGTTTGCGCTCTGACTGAATCAAAAGATTGAGGTTGGTTGTTACTGCGTTCAACTCGCGCGGATAGTCTTCTCCGAGGGTTTCGCTGTCACCTCTTTCGATGCTGACCAGATCCCGGGCCAGTCTTCTCAACGGTGCCAGCCCCCATCTTAATAGCGCCAGCTGCAACAATAAAAGCAGCGCGGCCAGGCCTCCCAGCCAGGACCACAGGCTGCGACGAAACTGATTCACCTCCAACTGATAAGTGGCAGTATCCTCGAGCACCGTAAAGATGACAGGCGCGGGTCGATTTTCCCAGGTCACAGCATAACTGCTAACAAAGAATTCCAGTTCTGATGCCCCGGCCAGACGACGAAACTGCGTGTCGCCACGTGACAGCTCACGTCCCAGCGCCAGCTCATTAACAGCGAGTTCAAGCGCCGAGGGAGTGCGCAACAACACCTGTCCGTCAGCATCTCTGATTAGGCCGTAAAGCCCGGAATTGAGCTGAGAAAAGCGCGGCTCGCGCAGATCTTCAATGAAATAGAAGTCGCCGTCGCTTTGATCGACAGCCGCCAGCAGCACGTAGATCTGAACCTGTAACTGTTCGGCTATGCCGGCCTCGGCGCTGGCTCTGAACGCCCTGTCCAGCACCACTCCCGTCAAACCCAGAAACACCGCCAGGAGAATGCTGACCGAGACCAGCAGTCGGCTCTGCAGCGAATAGGAACCGGGCCTGGACACCTGGCATCAATCCATGACGCGCATGCGGTAACCCTGGCCCCGCACAGTTTCAATAGGATTGAGCGTCTGATCCGGATCAAGCTTCTGTCTCAGGCGCCGAACGAACACCTCCAGCACATTGCTGTCACGATCGTAATCCTGTGCGTACAGGTGCTCAGTCAGTTCCGTCTTGGAGACAACCTGATCAGGGTGCAACATCAGATACTCAAGTGTCTTGTACTCGTAGGCGGTCAGATCCACGCCAGTGCCGTTAACACTGACGCGTTTGGCACTGGTATCGAGCTGGATGGATCCCGAGGTGATGATCGGGCTGGCGAAGCCAGCGGCGCGGCGCATCAGGGCATTGAGGCGCGCAAGAATTTCTTCCATGCGAAACGGTTTTACGACGTAATCATCGGCGCCTGCATCAAGGCCACTGACTTTATCCTGCCAATCACCGCGCGCTGTAAGAATCAGTACTGGATAGCGTTGCCCCGCCTCACGCATCTGGCGAATCAGGCTGATGCCATCCAGTTCTGGCAGGCCAAGATCAATGATGGCGGCGTCGTAATCATTTTCGACGGCCAGGTAAACGCCTGTGCGTCCGTCCCTGGCATCATCGACGACAAATCCGGCCTGCTCCAGACCCAGTTTAAGCTGCTGCCGCAACAGGCTGGCATCTTCTACAACCAATACCCGCATGCTCACTCCCTGCTGATGGCACCTGTCGCTTTGTCGACATAGACAGTGTAAATATTTCCTTCATTGTCCAGTCTGACCCGATAACGAACCCGGTCGCCCTGCCTGACTTCATTGATGCTGATGACCTCGCCAGGAAACTGGGCTCTGACGATATCCAGTGCCTGTCGCTGATTGACCGTCCGACCACTGTTCTGTTGCTGCTCGGCCTGATCAGCCGGAGGTTGCGCGACCACGTCGCTTCCGGCCAGAGCCAGCCAGGATACGATGGCTGCTATCAGCAATCGATTCCTGCGCCGGCCCCTCATTAACGTCACCATACTCACTATGTCTCTCCATATGTCGAAACTGCCGTCAGGATACAGCCGGAATCACTCCACCGGGCTCATCAGCAGCTTGCCGGAGAGAGTTAAAACACCGGCGCAACGTCGACGCGAAGCCGAATTTTTCTGCCGGGATCGTGATCCGTGTGTACCGTGTATTCCTCGCCGTTATAGCGGTAGCGCACCTGGTATCCGGTCAGGCGCTCCTCATCGCGGTAGGACTCTGTCACTTCGCAATGCTGCACGGTCTGGTACCGGGCGTGCTGCGGTTTGTGGTTGGCTTTCACTATATCACGGCCTACAGAATGCCCCAACACAGCGCCAACCACCGCACCAACTCGCTGACTCGATTTATTGGTGCCAAGCGCGTTACCTATAGCACCACCGACTATGGTGCTGATCAGCACTGGAGTACGGCTTTGCCCATGGCGGTCTTCCTTTACCAGGACCTGCTCATTCCAGCAGGTTTCAAGAGGCTCTGAAATCGTGACCGACTGGTAAACAGGCCGTGTATCAATAACGTCAGCGTAAACATACTGAGTCTGTGCAGACGCGACTGATGACGAAAGCCAGAAACCGGCTGACAGCGCGATCGCCAGCATTGATCTTTTTTTTGCTTGCGTGTGGATGTTCATTTTGCACCTCGTCCATTGGTTGACGTGTGCAGAATAGCGGTAATCAGCTGAACGATAACTTAACGACGCCTGCAATCGATTCAGGCTGCGGAGAGTTTGAATCCTGACGCGATACGGGTACAATCCAGCCCGGATATTAACAACAACAATCAGGATGCAGGAATACTGGCTGGCAACAAGAGGCATCAAATTGCCCGACTGCCGGCGCGGGCAAGCCCCCTCTCGACCATCAGGCCCAGAGCGCCGCCTAAAGTATTCCCCCAAGAGAGAGCCCATGTTCCGCAATACAGTCATCGCGGCAGTAGTCGCAACTATTATCAGTGCACCCGTTTTGTACTTCCTGGTGCCCGCCGTCAATCAGATGGCCGGCTTACTGGTCTTGATTTTGCTGGCAACATTGCTCAGTTCGCTGCTTGCCAGTCGCCTGCAAAGCAGCCCCAGGAAAAAACGTTCCCGCAAGCCAAAGCAGAATCGATCCAGCAGCAATGCCGCACGCGAGCAGGGCAGCGTCAAATGGTTCAATGCCAGCAAAGGATTTGGCTTCATTACCCGTGATAGTGGGGACGATGTTTTCGTCCATTTTCGAGCAATCCGCGGCGAAGGACATCGTATTCTGCGTGACGGACAACGCGTCGAGTTTGCTGTCAGCGAAGGTGACAAAGGCTTGCAGGCAGATGACGTTGTTGCATTGAGCCAGCAGCAATGAGACTGACTACGATTGTCTGACCGCCCGTCCCGCATACGGATTGCGCCGGCACGCATCGTCGCCGGCGCATGACAATCAATAATGCGGTGGTTTTTCTTCCTGCGCGCCGGGACTGATTGACCGCTCTGCCTGGATTTCCAGTAGTTCTGTAATCTTGTCGCGGTGGAGCGCCAGCTCGCGTTCCAGAGCGTCAATCTGCTGCTGCTGCCTGGCAATCACATCGTTCAAAGTCGACAGGCTGTCTTCCTGAAACGCTATCCGTGTTTGCAGGTCCACCAGTTGATCATCTGTCATCATTACGCTACCCCCTGAGCCCAGCTCCGGGCTGCCCAATGTATCATTGCCGCATGAATGGCAGGTGTATTGTACTCCGATTCGTGGCTGTCATATTTCTATTTGCACGCCTAAGCGTGTAATATTCCAGACCTCTGGCCTGTCTTAGTTCATTCAATAGTCCATTCCAGGGGTTAATCCACCGCAAGGCCACGTTAACAGCAGTATTCATTCGGTTTTTCAGGAAGTTATAGACATATGCAAGACAAGCAGCTTTCCCAGCCAGGTAACACAGACTCAGCAGCGGCAAAGGAGCATGCCCCGATTAACTGGACCAATATGGTGCTATTTACCAGCACACCGATCTTAGCCGTGATTCTCGTTCCCCTGTTCGGGTTCGTTTACGGTTACTCGGTATACGACTGGGTCATGTTCGTGCTGATGATGGGCTTCTGCGGCATTTCAATTACCGCTGGTTACCACCGACTCTGGTCACACAAGGCGTACAAAGCACATCCGGTGCTGCGTTTCATTTTTGCGCTGGGTGGTGCCTGCGCCCTGCAGAATGACGTTTTTAACTGGGCATCGGACCACCGCCGACACCATGCTTTTGTCGACAACAATGATCGCGACCCTTACTCCGCCGGCCGCGGATTCTGGTTTTCGCATATTGGCTGGATCGTGCGTCACTACCCCAGTGGCGTGCAGGACTTCTCCAATATCAAGGATCTGCAGAAAGACCCCATTCTGCAATGGCAGCACAAACACTACCTGGCCCTTGTGCTGTTCATGAACATCGCCGTTCCGGCATTTATCGGCTACCTTGGTGGCAGCATCATGGCTGGCCTGCTGTTAAGTGGTCTGCTGCGCCTTGTACTCAGTCAGCACGTCACCTATCTGATCAACTCACTGGCACACATGTGGGGGCGACAACCCTATAGCGACAAGAGTTCAGCCCGTGACAACTCGCTGCTGGCATTCCTCACTTATGGCGAGGGCTACCACAACTACCACCACACCTTTCAGTGGGACTATCGCAACGGCATCCGCTGGTGGCACTTCGACCCTACTAAATGGCTGATCCGAAGCTGTGAGTGGCTGGGTCTGACCAGCGACCTGAAACGAGTGTCTCCACTGAGCATCGAAACAGCCCGCCTGGAGATGCAATATCGACACGCCTCCGAACGCTGCAGCACGCTGGCGAACGCCGAAAAGTGGCGAGCTAAACTGGAAGAAGAGTACCAGCAACTGAAATCGACGCTGGACCTTTGGGCCAAGCATCGCCAGGAATGGTATGAGGCTAAAACAACGCAGCTGCACGACCAGATTCACGAAAAGTGGGATCGTCTGGCACTGCGCGACAGTTACCGTGAGGTCCGTTACAAGCTTAAGCTGCAGCGTCAGCGATGGCAGGATCTGATGCACAATTTTGCCAACCAGCAAGCTTCGGCGGCCTGATCGCATCATGTTGAACTCTGTGAAGCTCCTGCTTGGCAAAAACCCGGTACGCGGCGTAGCGCTGGCTGCCAGTCTGTTCTGCCTGCTGGCAAGCTCTGTATCTGCTCTTGAGCCAGGCGATACCGCTCCGGCATTTGAACTGCCGGGTGTACGCGACCAGGACAGCGCCGTGGCACTTGAAGATCTGCGCGGAAAAATAGTCTATGTCGACTTCTGGGCATCCTGGTGCCTGCCCTGCCTGCGCTCACTGCCTCAGATCAATACCCTTTACGAACAGTATCGTGACCAGGGCTTCGAAGTGGTAGCCATCACAATCGATGACCCTATCGAGGATGCCCACGAATTCCTGGCCGATCTTGAAACCCCGCTGGCCTACCATCTGGTCGCCGATCGAACCACTGACGTTATGAATGCCTACGATGTGTTCGGCATGCCGACTTCATTCCTGATCGACCGGCAAGGCGTAATTCGTAAAGTGCACGAAGGGTTTCGGGAAGGCGATACAGAACTGCTGGAACAGGCGCTGGTGGAGTTACTCAACGAAGAGCGGTGAATGGCCGCGGGTGCCCTGCAGCCATGGCTTCACTGACTCTTTATGGATACAGACGCAACAGTGGCTCATCCAGCGCAGCCATTTGCTCGCGCAACTCCAGAATATGTTCTGACCAGTATCGCTCGGTATTAAACCAGGGAAAGCTCATCGGGAACGCCGGATCATCCCATCGCCGCGCCAGCCACGAGCTGTAATGCATAAGTCGCATGGTCCGCAGCGGCTCAATCAGTGCCAGCTGACGTGGCTGAAAATCAAAGAACTCCTCATAGCCCTCCACTATTTCCAGCAATTGTGCCTGCTGCTGATCACGTTCACCCGATAGCATCATCCACAGGTCCTGCATGGCAGGCCCGGTCAGCGCGTCATCAAAATCGACAAAAAACGGCCTCTCATCGCGCCAGAGTACATTGCCAGGGTGACAGTCGCCGTGCAGCCTGATTTGCTGAAGGTTGGGCTGATCTGCAAATACCCGATCCAATCGTTCAACAAGATGACCCGACAGCGTCTCATAGGCGGTGCGCAAAGAGGCGGGAATAAAATCATGCCGCAACAGAAACTCACGACTGGCAACGGCATGAGTGGCGACTGACAATTGCAGTCGATTAGCGAAGCTGCGCTGAGAACCAACCAGATGGACCCGGCCGATGAACCTGCCCATTACCAGCAGGTTGTCCGGGTTGTCCAGCTCCGGGGCCCGCCCCGCCAGTCGGGGAAACAATGCGAACCGAAATTGCTGGGTTCCACACTGGCAGGCATGCAAAGTCTGCTCATTGATGCGCTGCGGCGGGACCACAGGCACATCCAGATCTGCCAGCTCCTGCGCAAACGCGTGCTCCTCCAGGATCTGTTCGTCACTCCAGCGATCGGGTCGATAAAACTTCACCACCAGATAGGATCCGTCCTCCATGCCCACCTGATACACGCGGTTCTCATAGCTGTTGAGAGCAAATACGCGCGCATTGGTCTGTAAACCCAGGCCATCAATCGCATCCAGCACCTGATCTGGGCCCAGCGACTGATACGGGTGGCTGGACTGGCTTGTTTCATTCATCAATTGCGGCCTGTGGATCGAGTTTGCCGCGAGTATACTGTAAAATGCCTACCCGCATTGGTTTCAGTCGACTGTTTTCGGCCAGCGTCTCTGGTCGACGCGGTTTTTCTGGTCTGACGCCCGGCCTGACAACACCGTCGCAGACCAACAATGCAAGCCACTCACCACACATCCAGCAAGGAGTACATCGTCAGCATGACTAACGCACAAGCGCGTCTTCAGGAATTACAGTCTGCCTACCAACAGATCAAGGCCCGAAAGCTCAATCTGGACCTGACGCGTGGCAAACCGGCCACTGCGCAACTGGACCTGAGCAATGCCCTGGACGGCACCCTGCAAGGCAATTACCGCTGTGCTGACGGCACTGACGCCCGAAACTACGGCGGCGGCCTGGGAATCCCTGAAGCCCGGCAATTCGCTGCAGATTATCTGGAAACACGCCCTGCGCAGGTCATGGTGGGCGGTAACAGCTCACTGCAGCTTATGTATCAGTACGTTGCCAATGCGCACATCAATGGTGTCAAAGGCGCAGATTCTGCCTGGAGCAAAGAAGCGCGTGACGGCCAGAAAGTCAAATTTCTGTGTCCGGCACCCGGCTACGACCGTCACTTTTCGGTCTGCGAGGCGCTCGGCATCGAGATGATCCCGGTGGCTATGACAGAGGAAGGGCCTGACATGGATCAGGTCGAGCAGTTGGTCAAAAGCGATTCGCTGATCAAGGGCATCTGGTGTGTGCCCAAGTATGCCAACCCGAACGGTGTCGTTTACTCTGACGCTGTGGTCAGCCGTTTTGCGGCGTTGGCAAAAATCGCTGGCGCCAATTTCCGTATCATGTGGGATAACGCCTATGCCGAGCACCATCTGGTCGACAACCCGCCCGAGCTGGCAAACCTGTTGAGCCTATGTGAACAACAGGGCACCCTGGATAGCGCCATCGTCATTGGCTCAACCTCCAAGATCACCTTTGCCGGTGCCGGCATGGCGTTTATCGCGTCATCGGAAGCCAATATCAAACAGTTTGCTGACTATCTGGGTATCTCAACCATCGGCCCGGACAAGGTCAACCAGTTACGCCATGTGCGTTTCCTGAAGAACATGGACGGATTGCGCAGCCTGATGCAGCAACACCGCGCCATTCTGCAGCCCAAGTTCGAGCGGGTATTGAAACATCTTGACGACAGTCTGGCAGGCAAGACCGTTAACGGGCAGCCACTGGGTAACTGGACGCGCCCGCAGGGGGGCTATTTTGTGCTGTTCGATACCCAGCCAGGACTGGCAGACAAGGTAGTCAAACTCTGCGCGGAAGCAGGCGTCAAGCTGACACCGGCTGGCTCAACCTGGCCGTATCAGCGAGACCCCAACAACAGCAACATCCGCCTGGCACCGTCCTTCCCCAGCCTTGAGGAGATCGACGAAGCCATGGCGGTGTTTGTATTGTGTGTGGAGCTGGCCAGCCTGGAAGCCGCCTAACGGCCCCGCTGGCGAATCACCACGCTGTTGCGCTCGACCTGACGATAGGTCGAGCCCTTGCGTCCTCTTTCATTGACATAGACAGTGCCGTGGCGGCGATCAGTCTCCCAGCTGCCGCGCGCGTTGTGCTGGTGACGATCGTGGTAACTGCCGCCACGCCAGATGTCATGCCCCTGGAAGTGGCCACTATAGCCGTGACCATGGCGATGATGGTCATGTTTGCGATGTCCTTTGCCGTGATATCCCCGATCATGATGACCGTGTTTGCGGTAGTGTTTACGGTTGTCGTGATGACGCCCATGACCATAGTCGGCTCGATATACGGTAGTGCCGATATAAACAGAGCCAATAACTGGCGAGTGAACCACCGTGATCGGTTTGTGAATAGTCTCGTAGACCGTCACTCGCTTGTAGCGATCTGCGAGCGCGCCTGTGCTGACTGATGCCAGCATTAATGTAGCCGCTGCCAGCATCACCATACGATACTTTCTTGAATAGAACTTCATCACCTGCCCTCCTCGTTTGCACATGCTCGGTACCGTTATAGCGCTACCTGCCTGAATGCAGACTGAACGACGGTGGGACGATCAGCTCTCAGACTGATGCTGACTGACAAATCCGGGTATGGGGAAAGGCATGACGTTGTCGCCACTGGAAATCTTGGCGACGCCAGTCTTTTCGACTTCATCTATGCGGATGATGGCCTGAAGGGGAATAAAGCTGCGTTTAACGTCCTGAAACTCGTTTTTGAGTTTCTCTTCGCCGGGATCGACCACCACCTGACTGCGCTCATCGAACAGGAATTCCTCTATTTCAATGAATCCATAGAGCTCGCTTTGATACACCTGACGTGCAAACAGCTCATAGACCTTCCCTTTGTTGAGGAATGTAATGCGATAGATTTCCTGACGACTGGCCATAAGACTCTCGTGGACGACTACTGGGAATGGGAGCGAGGCGCGTATTGTAACGCAAACCCCTGCCCGGAATACAGCTGACTGATAGTCAGGCTTCTTTTGAAGCCCATTCAGACTTATTCGCGAGCGTCAGAACTGGTATAATCCGCGCCTTTCTGTAATTCAGCAGCTTTATTTCCACAACGAGCCCGAATTGTCATGAGCACCAACGAGCAAGCCAGCGGCACACGCAAAAAAGTCTACATCAAGACCCACGGATGCCAGATGAATGAGTATGATTCGTCACGCATGCTGGATTTGCTGCGCGAGACGCAAGGTGCAGACCTGGTGGAAACACCAGAAGAAGCCGACATTCTGCTTCTCAATACCTGCTCGATCCGTGAAAAAGCCCAGGAAAAAGTCTTTCACCAACTGGGCCGCTGGCGCAGTCTCAAGGAAGCCAAACCCGGTCTTAAAATAGCTGTGGGTGGCTGCGTGGCGAGCCAGGAAGGCGAAGCAATTGGAAAACGCGCGCCCTATGTCGATGTTGTTTTTGGTCCCCAGACACTGCACAAATTGCCTGAAATGCTGAACCGCTCCGGCCGCGGACTGCCGCTGGTAGACATTACGTTTCCAGAGATCGAAAAATTCGACCGCCTGCCGGAACCAAGTGTCGCAGGCTGCCAGGCATTTCTGACCATCATGGAAGGCTGCAGCAAGTACTGTTCATTCTGCGTCGTGCCCTACACCCGCGGCGAGGAAGTAAGTCGACCGCTGGATGACGTTCTGGCAGAAGCAGCGCATCTGGCAACACAGGGCGTGCGTGAAATCAATCTGCTGGGTCAGAATGTCAACGCCTACCGCGGGCTGAGCCACGACGGCCAGATTGTTGACCTGGCGACCCTGATTACCTACATCTCGGCGCTGGACGGAATCGACCGCATTCGTTTTACGACGTCACACCCGACAGAGTTTTCTGCCAATCTGATTGAGGTCTATCGTCACGTGCCGGCACTGGTCAGCCATCTGCACTTGCCAGTGCAAAGCGGTTCGGATCGCATCCTGGCCGCCATGAAACGCGGACACACTGCTCTGGAATATAAATCCATCATTCGCAAACTGAAGGCAATTCGCCCCGACATCAGTATGTCGTCGGACTTTATTGTTGGCTTTCCTGGCGAGACACAGAAGGATTTTGAAGACACCATGAACCTGATTATTGATGTCGGTTTCGACACATCATTCAGTTTCATCTACAGCCCCAGACCAGGCACGCCGGCATCAGACCTGCCCGACAATACCAGTGAGCAGGAAAAGAAGCACCGGCTTACTGTGCTCCAGGCACAGATCAACCAGCAGGCAGCCGCTATCAGCCAGGCAATGGTGGGCAGCACCCAGCGCGTGCTGGTCACCGGCGAATCCAAACGTGGCCTGAGCAGCCTGCAGGGCCGCACCGAGAACAACCGCGTGGTCAATTTCCACTGTGACGACACCCGCCTGATCGGGCAGTTTGTAGATGTCCGCATCCGCGAGGCCTATCCGAACTCCCTGGCCGGAGAGCTCTAAGCAACAGCATCTGGACCTGTAGCGGGCAGTTGCGGAGATAATTGTGGCCAGATTTTGCCCATCACACGGATTGCTCTATACTGATTGCCCAGTCTGAAAATATGACGTCTCACATTTGAGGTGGAGGTAGTACCCCAGCTGCATGGCTACTGAACAAAGCACTCAACGGCTCACTTTGACGCCGGAAGACACACATCGCCTGGCGAACCTGGGCGGTCATCTGAACGAGCACATCCACCAGATCGAAAAATCACTGGCGCTGCAGATTCGGCAACGCGGCAGCGAATTTGAATTGTCTGGCGAAGCTGATGCCGTCCGCGAGGGCATCAGAGTGCTTGAGTCGCTCTATGCCGTGACTGCTGATGGCACCAATGTCAGCCCCGACCTTATTCACCTGACTCTCAAGGAGTCAGGGTTTACGCCTGTACCGCCAGCCACACCACAGGCAGTTCAGTCCGCCGAAGACAGCACCCGGCCAGTCCTGATAAAGACCCCGCACAGCTCAATCAAACCGCGCGGCCGACATCAGCGGCAGTACGTCGAGTCGATCCGTCAGATGGACATCAATTTTGGTATCGGTCCGGCAGGCACCGGCAAGACCTATCTGGCCGTCGCCTGTGCCGTCGAAGCATTGATGCAGGACCAGGTCAAACGACTGCTGCTCGTGCGACCCGCCGTCGAGGCTGGCGAAAAACTGGGCTTCCTGCCTGGCGACCTGTCCCAGAAAATCGATCCATATCTGCGCCCTCTCTACGACGCTCTCTACGAAATGCTCGGGTTTGAGCGGGTTACCCGCCTGATCGAAAAAAACGTTATCGAAGTGGCGCCTCTGGCCTACATGCGCGGACGCACCCTGAACGGCTCGTTTATTATTCTGGATGAAAGTCAGAACACCACCATTTCCCAGATGAAGATGTTTCTGACGCGAATCGGTTTCGGCTCCACCGCTGTCATTACCGGTGATGTCACCCAGATCGACCTGCCCTCAGGCACACGCTCCGGCCTGGTTCACGTCCTGAAGGTATTGAACGGCCTGCCAGGAATCGGCTTCAACTTTTTTGACTCCAAAGATGTGGTGCGACATGCACTCGTGCAGCGCATCGTCGAAGCTTACGACGCCTACGAGAGACAGACGACCATCAAATCGCTGAGTAAAGATGACGGCAGCCATGAACGTGACGGTTGATGTCATTTGTGAGCATCCATCTCTCAATGCGCCGGACAGCGACAGCATCGCGTCCTGGTGTACTGCCGCACTGACACATCAGACTGCCAATGAATCCCTGCACGAGCAGCAGCGCAGCGGCCAACCCTGTGTCATCAGTGTGCGGATCGTTGATCGCGACGAGGCAGCCCAACTGAACCACCAATATCGCCAGAAAGACTATGCAACCAATATTCTTTCGTTTCCTGCCGACATTCCCGGTACCGTTGCAGCACAACTGGACGAATATCCGCTGGGTGACCTGGTCGTGTGTGCCGATATCGTTATCGAAGAGGCACAGGCACAGGGCAAGTCGACAATTGACCACTGGGCGCACCTGATTGTGCACGGCGTCCTGCATCTTTGCGGACTGGATCATCAGGACGACGAAGAAGCAGAACTCATGGAACAGCTGGAAATACGCATTCTTGAAGGCTTCAATATTGCCAACCCCTATTACGACAGGAGCAACATACCGGCATGACCGACGACCCTCCCAGTAGCGAGCCGCGGCAAAAGTCCTGGCTCGAGCGCATCGCGCAGGTGTTTTCTGATGAACCAACCGACACCAGAAGCCTGCTGAATCTGCTCCGCAATGCCGAGCAGGATCAGGTGCTGGATGCTGATGCACTGAGCATCATTGAAGGTGCCCTGCAGGTATCCAGCATGCAGGTGCGCGAGATCATGATCCCGCGCTCGCAGATGACGACGGTCTCGGTGCGACAGACGCTCGCCGAAATTCTCGACGTCGTCGTCGAAGCTGCGCACTCCCGCTTCCCGGTGACGGGTGAAAACCCAGACCAGGTGATTGGGATTTTGCTGGCAAAGGATCTGCTGCCACTGGCGCTGGGCGATAACGCCGAACGATTCAACCTGAAAGATATGATCCGACCGGCAACCTGTGTTCCGGAAAGCAAACGACTGAACGTTCTGCTGCGTGAGTTCCGCGAGACACGCAACCATATGGCAGTCGTAATTGACGAATATGGTATGGTCTGCGGGCTGGTCACCATTGAGGACGTTCTGGAACAGATCATCGGTGAGATCGATGACGAATACGACGTCGATGACGAGAGCTACATCAAACCGCTAGGCGATGAGCAGTATATCGTCAAGGCGCTGACCCCGGTTGAAGAGTTCAATGAATTCTTCGGCAGCGAGTTCAGCGAAGATGATGCCGACACCGTTGGTGGCCTGCTGTTGCAGGAGCTGCGGCATATCCCGGAACGCGATGAGACAGTTGCACTGGGCGGCTACCAGTTCACGGTTCTGAACGCCGACAGTCGCCAGATACGTCTGCTAAAACTGACCGCGCTGCCTCCGGGCGCGGCAGAAAACATTGACTAGACAGACGCAAACACTAACCGAAAACAATACTGCCCCAAACAGACGACTATTCGAGACAACTTACCAGCCATGAGCAACAGCGAAGAAACCCAATACAATCCACAAGAAGTGGAGGCACAGGCACAGCAATACTGGGAGCAACACCAGTCATTCAAGGCCAGCGAAGATCCGACCCGGGAAAAGTTCTACTGCCTGTCGATGTTCCCGTATCCCAGTGGCCACCTGCACATGGGACACGTACGAAACTACCTGATCGGCGATGTCATCAGCCGCTATCAGCGAATGCAGGGCAAGAGTGTGCTGCAGCCCATGGGTTGGGACGCGTTCGGCCTGCCTGCGGAAAATGCCGCCATGCAGCGCGGTATCGCGCCGGCCTCATGGACCTGGAGCAACATCGACTACATGCGCAAGCAGCTCAAACAGCTGGGTTATGCCTATGACTGGAGCCGGGAGCTGGCAACCTGTCATCCGGACTATTACCGCTGGGAACAATGGTTTTTTACGCGTCTGTTCGAGAAAGGCCTTGTCTACAAAAAAGAAGCCGAAGTGAACTGGGACCCTGTCGATCAGACTGTGCTTGCCAATGAGCAGGTGGTTGACGGACGCGGCTGGCGTTCCGGCGCCCTGGTGGAGCGTCGCAAGATCCCTCAGTGGTTCATCAAGATCACGGCCTATGCACAGGAACTGCTGGACGACCTGGACAAACTGGATGGCTGGCCAGACGAAGTGCGAACCATGCAGGCCAACTGGATTGGTCGATCCGAAGGTGTGGAGCTTAGCTTCGAAGTGGCAGGCCAGGACACCAGGCTTACGGTCTATACAACCCGCCCGGACACCCTGATGGGCGTGAGCTATGTCGCTGTCGCACCGCAGCATCCACTGGCCTTGCAGGCGGCTGAACAGAACGTCGAGCTTGCACGTTTCATTGAAGAACAAAGCCACATCAAAGTGGCAGAAGCTGACATGGCTACGATGGAAAAGAAAGGCATGGACAGCGGGTTCAAGGCTGTTCACCCGATCAGTGGCGAACAGGTACCGGTGTTTGTCGCCAATTTTGTCCTGATGAGCTACGGCACTGGCGCCGTGATGGCCGTGCCTGCCCATGATCAGCGCGATTACGAATTTGCCCGCAAGTACCAGCTGCCCATCAAGCAGGTGATCAAACCCGGCAGCGATGACGAAGTCTGCAAGCTTGAAGAGCAGGCGTTTACAAGCAAAGGCATTCTTATCAATTCCGGCCAGTTTGATGGCATGGATTCGGCAACCGCTTTTGAGGCGATTGAAAAATGGCTGCGCGAGCGGGATCTTGGCAGCAAACAGATCAACTTCCGCCTGCGTGACTGGGGTGTATCCCGGCAACGTTACTGGGGCACCCCTATCCCGATCATCAACTGCCCGGATTGTGGCGCTGTACCGGTGCCTGAGCAGGATCTGCCAGTGGTATTGCCAGAAGATGTCAGTTTCACGGACTCTGGCTCTCCATTAAAGAAAATGCCGGAATTCTATAGTGTCAAGTGTCCCTCTTGTGGCAAAGATGCAGAGCGCGAGACAGACACCTTCGATACCTTCATGGAATCGTCCTGGTATTATGCCCGATACAGCTGCCCTGACCTCAAGACTGGCATGCTGGACGAGCGCGCAAATTACTGGCTGTCTGTGGATCAGTATATCGGCGGCATAGAACACGCCATTCTTCACCTGCTGTATGCGCGTTTCTTCCATAAACTGATGCGCGACGAGGGTCTCATTTCCTCGGACGAACCTTTCAAACGCCTGCTGACTCAGGGCATGGTTCTCAAAGACGGCAGCAAGATGTCCAAGTCCAAAGGCAACACCGTGGAACCGGCCAAACTGATCGAGCAGTATGGCGCAGACACGGTGAGACTGTTTACGATGTTTGCAGCACCGCCCAACCAGTCTCTTGAATGGTCGGACAGCGGCGTGGAAGGCAGCTCCAGGTTCCTGCGCAAACTCTGGCGCGTCGTAACAGGCTACGGTCATAGCACTGCGTCTTCGCAATCGCCGGACCAGACCCAGTTGGACAGTGAGCAGAAGCAGCTGCGCTACAAAACGCATACGACACTGGAAAAGGTCAGTGACGACTATGGGCGACGGCAGACATTCAACACAGCCATCGCAGCCATTATGGAACTGGTTAACAGCATCACCCGTTTCCAGGATGACCGCGCTGACAATTTGAGTGAGCAGGATAATGCAGTCATCGGAGAAGCTCTGCAGATTGTGCTGCTTGGCCTGTCGCCAGTAGTTCCGCATTTTTGCCACGCTCTGTGGGCAAGTATCGGAAAACCGGGCGCCATCATTGATGAGCCCTGGCCGACAGTTGATCAGACCGCTCTTGTGCAGGATGAGATTCAGGTCGTCATACAGGTCAATGGCAAGCTGCGTGGCAAGTTGACCGTCGCGCGTGACACCAGCAAGGACAAGCTGGAAGCACTGGCCATGGCCGATGACAACGTACAACGGCATATTGCCGACAAGACCGTTCGCAAGGTGATTGTTGTGCCGGGCAAGCTGATCAACATCGTGGTGGGCTGATGAACGCTTTACGCCGTCTGTTGCTGATCTCGCTGCTTGTGGCGTTGTCTGGCTGTGGCTTCGCGCTTCGCGGCGCCCAGACAGCCGTGTTGCCGATGCAGCAGATGGCGCTGACCGTGCCATCAGGCCCCTACCCTTTGCAGGGAGCACTGGAAGACACTCTGGAGGCCAGCGATGTCGAAATTGTTCATGGCAACGGGCAGGTTCTGGAGCTTGCTCTGTCTGCGGAGCAACTGGAGCGGCGTGCAATCAGCATCAATACGCGAGCCGGGGCGGGTCAGTACGAACTGATGCTGAGTGTCGATGCCGCTTTGCGACAGGGCGGTCAGGTCATCGCTGGCCCCGAGACCTTTCAAGTGCGGGGCACATTTTACGAAGACACTGCGAACATCAGTGGCAGCAACAGCGGGCTGGAGCTGACTTTAAATGACATGCGGCGCGAACTCGCCGACAACATAGTCCGACGCCTGCAGGCCGTGGAATTATGAAGCTGTATGCCGATCAGTTAGCCAGACACTTTCAGTCAGGCAAACTGATGCCAGGCTACTGGCTGGCTGGAGATGAACCCCTGCAGATGCGTGACTGTGCAGATATTGTCAGGCAGACCACCAAAACACTGGGTTATACCGAACGCGAAGTCTATGAGGCAGACCGGCAGTTTGACTGGCGAACGTTGACCTCGGCAGGTGCCAGCATGTCATTATTCAGCGACAAAAAGCTGATCGAGCTGCGCCTGGGCTCCAGCAAGATCGCCGACGCTGACAGAAAACTGTTGATTGAGTATCTCAAGTCAGCCCCGGAAGACACCTTGCTGCTTATCCTGAGCCCCCGTATCGAAGGGGCTGCGACCAAAACCCAGTGGTACAAGCAGCTCGAATCCTTGCTTGGCGTAGTGCAGCTTTATCCGGTTGAGGCATCACGCCTGCCAGCATGGATCACGCAACGCCTTTCTCAGCGTCAATTGAGTGCCGATGCTGATGCCTGCCAACTGCTTGCAGATCGGGTTGAAGGTAATATGCTGGCCGCTGACCAGGAGATTGAAAAACTATCTCTGCTGTTCGGGTCAGGTACACATCTTGACGCGGCAGCGATCGCTCGCAGCGTCGCGGACAGCTCGCGCTTCAATGTGTTTGCGTTGATTGATGCCTGCCTGGCTGGCGAAGGTGGCAAGGCGATAAGAACACTGCGACGTATGCGCGACGAAGGCGCCCAGGCCCTGATGATCAATACCATGCTGGCCCGTGAGCTCCGCACTCTGCATGGCATGGCCTGTCAAATGCAGAGAGGTCTGTCGGCACAAAGCGTCATACAGTCCCAGCGGGTCTGGAAGTCAAGACAGGCGCTGATGAGCTCTGCGTTAAACCGTTTAAGCGAACCCGCGCTTAGAAAACAGCTGACGCTGGCCAGACAGATCGACATCAGCGTCAAGGGCCTGACCCATCTGTCTGCATGGGAACTGCTGGAGCAGCTGGTCGCTCGGCTGAGTGGCCGGGCGCTTAAACTCCCATCCGACTCAAGGTGGCAATAATCTCACGCATCAGTCGCTCGGCGACGGGATGTGTCGCGGCGAAGCGCGCCTCCAGCGCGATGGCATTATCCATTTCCGGACTGTTTCGCGCGGATGTTTCCAACAGCGTATCAACATCGTCATCAAGCTGGCGCGCCAGTGCCAGCGTGTCGTCATCCAGATCCTCTGTTTTGGCTAGCTCCGACTGAAGTTCCTGCAGCAACTGCCTGATTCTTTCCTGGCTCACACGTATTCCTCCATCGTGAATGAATACATGTTAATGCCAGTCAAAGGTCGGCACAAGCAGAACCGGTGCAACCGGTCCTGCTCAATGTGAAGCCACCGAGGTATTTCCTGTCGCGCCTATCAGCTCGCTCTGCTGGCGACCCGAGAGTAGGCACGCTGCTTGAGACGACGGTGGAAACGACGCTCGCGGCTCTTGTACTCAAACCAGTAACGAGGCACATTCAACAGCAGTGACCACCGTGTTGTGTAGCTCACACGAATAGTTGAATGGCTCTTGTCGCCTGACATCAGCATCGGAGCGCCTTCATAAATATCCTTGGCTCCCGTCATGGCGTGCACGTGTCGAATATTGATATTACGCTGATTCGCCATCAACAGGACAAACTGTTTGCGGCACTTAAAGGCGTCAAGTATCAGTTTTAACCAGATACTGAACTGTTCAGAAGCTGTTTTCAGCGACGCACTCATCCAGACACCGTTGATTTCCATCATGTCGTAGGCTTCGTTACGGAAGAATTCATGAGATTCCCTGACGTCATCGGGAACAAACATCAGACTTCTGAACTCCGGCTTGGTAACCAGCATGTATCCACCAACCATCTCGTCACCCTTATAGCCAGCCACAAACGTGCTGCGCTGCGCATAGTCATAAGGCAGCTTGACACCGACGTAGCCCTCAAAACGGCTCAAAAAATACTCGATATCTTTTTCCTGGGTCAGAGTTTTGAATTTGATCGCTTCCATCGTTTTATCCTCGGTAGGAACATGCCTACGTGTTGTTGGTAAAGTTGATACTCGCTTGCCTGATCACTATTCAGGATCATGCGTTCTTCCTTTCTAGCAGACATCACATAAAACGCCATCAGATACACGAAGCTCAGCCACAACAATATCGTACCGAACAGCCACGTACTGGCGAACCAGGCAATCATGTATGAGACATAAAATGGATGACGAAAAACACCAAACGGACCTGATGTCACAATACTTCCGACATGGTTACTAAATGCGAAGTCAAGTGACTTGGCGGTGCTTATCGCTGACCAGAATATCACCAGCGAAAGGCTGTACAAGAGCGCACAAATGATCAGCTCTGGTTTTGTGATATCCGTCACATTATAAAAATGCCATGCGGTTGACAGCATTTGAATCGCGACTGCAAAATCATACGTCAATGCGCGTAGTCGGCCAGTGCCAACATTAACGGTAAAGAAACGGAAACGAGCCCAGACAAGGCTCAGCACAATAGTCAGATATAGCGAAAAAACCGCCATTTGCAGCATGACACAATCCCTTTGCAGTATGATGAAACTTTGACATTGTTATACACTCCAGTCCGCGTGTTCGCAATTGCCGACTGGCACCAATTATGTATAATCGGCACACACACAGAATCAGGCCCGCATCATGACTTTGCGACTATGAAAACAGACAAATACGCGGCGTACTGTAAAGAGCACGCTGCAGAATTCAGGGACGAAATGCGCGAGGATGCTGCCAAGGCATTGCGTAACTGGCCAGGGAAAGCCGCAGCCGTTTTGCTGGCCCTGTCTTCGATGCTGACCTGGAGCAACCTGCAGGAAAGCGGCAATCCCTACGCACTGCACAGTATGTTTGCCTATGCTCCGCCCATCGCGCTGGTGTTTCTGTATCCGCTACTGACGCTATTGTTTGCAGGCTTCGAAAAATATTCGCGCAGCGTTCTCGACGTCTTCCTGTTGAGTATTCTGGGGGGGTTCTGCCTGACACTGCATTTTGTGTTTGAGCCCAACCTTTCAGAGAGCTATCAGTCTGACGCCTTCCTGGCGCTGTCTGGCCAGATCAACTTTGTGGTGTTGATGACCACCGCCTTTTCGTACCACATAAGTTTTGCACTGACATTGCTGCGCAATACTATATTTGCTCTGCTCGCCGCCCTTCTGATATTCCTGATCAATCCGGAGTTCCTCGCCATCAACGCGATACAGCTGGTGCAGGGTTATCTGGGCGGCATCATTGTCAGCTGGCTGTTTTTCCGCCGAATACAGACACGCTTTTACTACAAATCCATTGACGCAGACACCCGTCAGCATCTGTACAAGCAATTGTCCAAACTGGTTTACCCTCACCAGCTGGAGCGAATCAAGGCTGGCGATCAGCTCGAATCCACCATGCCGGTTGAGAAGAGCAAGGCCATTATCAACGTCTTTGATATCCAGAACTCAAGCAACATAAAACATGAACGAACTCAGGATTTTTTCCTTGAGGTGTTTCGGGCGTTTTCGCAGATATGCATGATGGGTTACAAACATAACCCATTACAGGCACGCGCATTCCGACTCAAGGAGACAGGCGACGGCTTCATCAGTGCGGTCGGCTATCCATTCCTGACTGATCAGAAACACACACTTGCAGACCATGCTGTTGAAACTGCCCTGCTGATGTTCAGAGCGTTTAACGCGGAGGTCGACAAATTCGCCTATGGCTATCCAATCAAGGCGGCTATGGGGCTAGCCTACAATTCGGTACAGGGCACGTTTCAGAGCAGTGGTATTCGCGCTTACGATCTTTTTGGTGATGCACTGGTACAGGCCTATCGCTATGAAGAACTACGAAAGCACCCCGTCATCCATAAAGCCATCCACGCACGTGCAGATGATCTGGGGCTGCGACACTACAATATCCTGATCATTCAGGAAGTGATATTTAACACCTTGTGCGACGGCTTCAAGTCGCTGTTCACTCCACTGCCGCTTACGCGCGAGGACCATCCGATTCCGCAGGATCCGGACGCGCAATACATCTATTTCCACATCCTCGACTAAGCGGCTACCGGCGCGCCCGGGGCACTGCCATGAAATCCTGTTGCCGATACGCTATAATATTGCGGCTTTGATATTCCCATTCATCACCACAGGATGACAAATGACAGACGCCAATGCATCAGTTGCCGCCAGTAGTCTAGACAATGACAAGAAGCACACCGTCGAAAAAATCGGCGGCACTTCCATGAGTCAATTTGACGCCGTTCGACAGAATATCTTCATGAACCCCGCGCTCAAAGGCGATTACTACCAGCGAATCTTTGTTGTATCAGCGTATGCCGGCATCACCAACATGTTGTTGGAGCACAAAAAAACCGGACAGCCCGGCATTTATGCACTTTTTTCTGACGCTGAAGAGCAGCAAAGCTGGCGTGATGCGTTTAAAGCGCTGCGCGATCGCATGCTGGAGATCAATGCCGATTTATTCGCTCCGCACGCAGCCAGCGAGAAAGAAGAGGCCGACAGCTTCATTCTGGACCGCCTGAACGATGCGGAAAGTGTTCTGGAGGACGTTTCCAGTCTCTGTCAGCACGGCCATTTTGCGCTGTCCGACTACCTGCAGACGGTTCGCGAAATGCTGGCAAGTCTGGGCGAAATGCACAGCGCCTCCAATACCGCGCAACTTTTGCGGCTGCACGGACTGAACGCACGTCTCGTCGACTTGTCAGGCTGGGCCAGTACCAAACATCTGTCGCTGGACGACCATATCACCAAAGCTTTTGAAGGTATCGATCTAAGCAATGAGCTGCCGATTGCAACCGGTTACAGCCATTGTGATGGCGGCCTGATGGCCATATTCGACCGTGGCTACAGCGAAATGACATTCAGCAGGATTGCCGTGCTGACGGGCGCTCGCGAAGCGGTCATCCACAAAGAATTTCACCTCAGCAGTGCCGACCCGGGCATTGTCGGCGAAGACAAAGCGGTACCGATTGGCCGCACAAACTATGACGTGGCAGACCAGTTGGCCAACCTTGGCATGGAAGCGATCCATCCCCGGGCCGCCAAAGGCCTGCGACAGAGCAACATCCATTTGCGTGTAAAGAATACATTTGAGCCCGAACACAACGGCACCTTGATCACGCGCGACTACGTCAGTGAGTCCGCCTGCGTTGAAATCATCGCCGGCCGGAAAGGTGTGTATGCCATTGAGCTGTTTGACCAGGACATGGTGGGCGACCTATCACATTACGAGAAACAGTTTCTGGGACAAATTACGCGATACAAGGCACAGGTAATCAACAAAGACCTCAATGCCAACACTATTACTCACTACCTGTCTGCCAACCTGAAAACCGTCAAGCGCATTCAGGCATCACTGGCTGATCTGTTCCCCGGCGCCGAAATAAACGTGCGCAAGGTGTGTATCGTTTCTGCGATTGGCAGTGACCTGAAGATTCCTGGCATGCTGGCTCGTACAGCCAAGGCGCTGGCGGATGCTGGCGTTGATATTCAGGGTGTACATCAGTGTATGCGGCAGGTCGACATGCAGTTTGTGCTGGACGAAGATGACTTCGAAACGGCGATAAAAGCCATGCATGAGCAACTGGTGGAAGTATACAACCACGGCCGCGCCATCAAGCTGGCCTGAGCATGAAGCCAATCGAGCTGCTGAGAAGTGACACCCCGGCGTGCCGGGAGCTGCTCCACTTCAATAACGCCGGCTCATCGCTGCAGCCGCGTCCAGTGACGGACGCGGTTGTGCAGCACCTGTTACTCGAGCAAACAGTGGGCGGCTACGAGGCTGCGCAGGCAAACGCCGACGCCAGTGAACGATTCTATACAGCCTTTGCTGCCCTGCTGAACTGCAACCCTCGTGAAATCGCTTATGTCGAGAATGCCTCGCGCGGCTGGAACCTCCTGCTGCAGGCAATCCCCTTTGAGGTCGGCGATCATATCGTTACCGGTGTCTCGGAATACGCCAGCAATTACCTGTCTTTGCTGCACCTTGCAAAAACACAGGGTGTGATTATCGATATCGTGCCAAACAACGAATTGGGTCAGATTGACCTGGAAAAACTGGAGGCTGCGCTGGACGACAATGTCAGACTGGTGGCGCTGACACACATACCCAGTCAGTCAGGTGTCATTCACCCCGCTGCCGAAGTGGGCAGACTCTGCCAGCAGCGCCGCATACTGTTTCTGCTGGACGCCTGCCAGTCCGCGGGCCAGACTGAACTGGACGTCAATGAGATCCACTGCGACATGCTGACCGGCAGCGGCCGCAAATACCTGCGAGGACCTCGAGGCACGGGGTTTATGTATGTGCGCCACAGCATTCTGGACTTTCTGAAACCGGCTACCGTGGACCTGAGTGCAATCAGCTGGCTGCAGCGCGATCATTTTGAGTGGCGGGACGACGCCAGGCGATTCGAACTATTTGAACACTATGTGGCGGGCAAGATCGGCCTGGCCATTGCTGCGCAGTACGCCCTCGACAACAACATCGCCGAAACCTCGGCTGCCATCCAGCGTCTTGGGCACAGCTTGCGCCAGCAGCTGTCGCGTATTTCAGGCGTGCGTATTCACGATCCGGGTTTCATGGCAGAAGCGAGCCAATGTGAACACCTGGGAGGCATCGTCACCTTCGACACACCACTGTCTGCAGAGACGCTGCAACAGCGTCTGCAGGCGCAGAGCATCAATAGCTCTGTATTGCGCCAGCGCAATACACGTCTTGAGTTTGAGGAACGGGGGCTGGGCGATATCAATCGCGCTTCCGTACACTATTTTAATACCGAAGCGGAAATTACTCGGTTCTGCAACGCGGTTAAACAGGCTATTGCCTGAGCTCTGAGCCTGGGGTCAGATATTCAGGCAAACAGCATTTGAACATAAACCGCAAGAATCGCCAGCGGACAGATGAAACGGATATAAAACGGCCAAATGCGCCAGAACAGACCGTATTCCGCGCCTTCACAGCCCTGTTTGATTTCAGTCAGTATGCCATTGCGATTCCATATCCAGCCAGCAAATATGGCAAAGAAGAATCCCAGCAGCGGCTGACTGTATTCGGTGGTCAGGCTTACCACCAGATCGAACAATACGTTGAAATTGAAAACAATTATCAAGCTGATGACCGCAATACCAGCACCCAGCACAACGCCCGCCCTGCGTCGTGATACCGAGCGGGTCTCAACCAGATACGAAAGCGGCACCTCAAGCATGGATATGGATGAGGTCAGCGATGCGATGGTCATTAATACAAAAAAGGCCAGCGCCACCAGCATGCCAGCGCCGCCCATCTGTTCAAACAATGCAGGCAATACCGCAATGATTAGTCCCGGACCAGCGACCAGGCCACCCTGATCGTCGTAAATCTGAATACCATTGTTCAGCGCCACCATCATCGCCGGCAGAATCAACAATCCGGCAGTTACCGCAATTGCAATATCCAGCAGGGTGACCATACCACCCAGCGCCGGCAGGTTTTCCCGTTTGCTGATATAGGAGCCGTAAATCAGCATGGTGCCGACACCAAGAGACAGTGAAAAGAAAGCCTGCCCCATGGCACTGAGCAGCAAGCCCGTATCTGCGACACGACTGAAATCAGGCACCAGATACAGACGCAATCCATCCATGGCGCCGTCCAGTGTCATCACATAGGCAATAAGCGCCACCAGGATGACAACCAGCGATGGCATCAGGCGCGAGGCCCACTTCTCGATACCGTGTTTAACGCCAGCCACTACTACCGCAATAGTGAGCATCATGAATACAACAGTGAACAGAGAGTCGCGTGTCAGCCCAGGGGTCTGCAACCAGGAGGAAAGCGCATCTGCGCCAACGATATCAGCACCAGCCGCCAGCATGTAGGCCATCATCCAGCCGCTGACTATGGCGTAAAAGCTCAGGATAAAGCTGACCGTTATCATACCAGCGAAACCAACCGTGGTGCCCAGTGCACGGCTTGCCTGGCTGGTGGCAAGCCCTCTCAAAGCAGTGACCGCATTGGCTTTGGCATGACGTCCGATGATAAGTTCAGCCATCAATGCCGGGTAAGCCAGCGCGAACGCCAGTATCAGATAGGTAAACAGGAATGCCGCGCCGCCGTTACTCGCCGCATTGGTTGGAAATCCCCAGATATTGCCCAGCCCCACTGCTGAGCCTGAGGCTGCCATCAAGAAACCAAAACGTGAACTAAACTCGCCGCGCGGTGCACTCATTCGTAGGATTCCAGAACAAAACGAAGCCGGGCCTCGTCTACCATTCTGAGTACGACATTATTCACCAGAGAGACGTTGCCATTATTATTGATCTCGACTTGCGGGATACGCAGCCGCTGATCGCTGGTACTGAAGCTTGCCATACCCTCGGGGTTGATCGCCAGATCCACCATACTGCGTGGATCAATCTCAAAATAAGTCTGGGCGGGATCGTCCCCGGCAACCACACGCAGGAGCATGCTCATGTGTCCGAGCTCGTCCCCGGCATTGACCTTCGTGCTGAGTATGCCCGTCTGGTATTCAAACACGTGCATGGCAGAGCTGAACCGCTGTACCCGGTGCATATTGATCAACACCAGGTTCTCGGTCACGGGTGGAATCCCGTTCGAGGGCAATGGCGCCCCTTCTGAGCTGCGCAAAGGCATGGCCTGCGCCTCACCACCAATCGCATATTCCGTCAGATCGTTTATGGCATCGGCAACTTCAAG
The DNA here is from genome assembly GCF_021729085.1 of Pseudohongiella sp. O18. Lineage (GTDB taxonomy): Bacteria > Pseudomonadota > Gammaproteobacteria > Pseudomonadales > Pseudohongiellaceae > Pseudohongiella. Next base: position 45,783 of record NZ_JAJSAR010000003.1, read on the forward strand.
CCCTTCCCCAAGTATGCGCGCAAACACTGTGAAGCCGCCGTTCTGATTGTCCAGTGTTTCCGCATTGTTGGAAACGTTAATGAACCACTGGCTGGTTGCGCTGTTCGGGTTTCCTTCCAGTTTAGCCATTGCCAGTGTACCCGCGGTATTGGAAATCCCCGGCTCATTAACTACGGCGTCACGCTGGGTGATTCGCTGCGCACTGCAATTGATTCCGGGACTGGCACCCTGCGGGCAATTCCCCAGCCAGCGATAGGCACCTGACTGAATGACAAAATTGTCTACCGAGCGGTGAAAAACAGACCCACTGTAGTCACCGCGATCCACATAGCCGAGAAAATTGCGCACGGTGTTGGGCGTCTGCTGATCAAACAGTTCAATCGTAAAGTCGCCATAGGAAGTGGCCACACGCACCAGCGTATTGGTCTGGGCCAGCGCCGAGGTCGTGACGAGCATGCCACAGCTTGCGAGAACGACGAGCGTTCGTTGCATAAAGCTGCGCTTGTGGCGGCGTGTATTCATCGAATCCTGCATAAAATCTCCTGTCATCGTCAGGTCGGCAATGTCTGCCTGACGTCAATCCAACCGTACACCCCTGTGCGGGTGATCAACTCCTGCAACAGCAGTTTTTCTACCGTGTGCATGTAATCTGCTTCTGTCTTCAGGCCCAGCTCTTCACCGTTCACCAGTTCAGTCACCTGAGTGACTGCAAGCCCCTGATAACCACAGGGATTGATTCGTGAGAACGGCTCCAGATCCATGGCCACGTTCAGGCTGAGGCCGTGATAAGAGCAGCCTCTGCGAATACGCAATCCGAGCGAGGCGATCTTGGCATCCCCGACGTACACGCCTGGTGCTCCAGTTCGAGTCTGTGCGTTAACTTTCAATGATGACAGGGTTTCGATGATGGCCTGCTCAATACCACTGACCAGATCCCTGACGCCCGTCCCTGATCGTCGTATGTCGATCAGCAGGTACACCACCAGTTGTCCGGGGCCATGATAGGTGACCTGACCGCCGCGATCAATTTGCACCACCGGAATATCACCAGGCGCCAGCAGATGTTCGGCTTTGCCGGCCTGCCCCTGAGTGAACACGGGTGGATGCGAAAGTATCCAGATCTCATCCGGTGTTGTCTGGTCCCGCTCGGATGTGAAGGTCTGCATTGCCTGCCAGACCGGCACATAAGGCTGCAAGCCCAGTTGCCGAAGAACCAGAGCCTGACTCATAAAACCAGTCTGACCGCCGAATGACCTTTCAGGTCCGCGAACAGGGCCTGGAGCTGCTCTTCACCGGTAGCTTCGATCACGATCGTTACGGACAGATAGTTGCCCTGGGCGCTGCCGCGGGTATTCATGTTGTCGGCGCTCACCCCGGGCGAGTGAAGCTTGACGATTTCCAGCACGTCAAGCTCAAACCCCTCGACCGCCTCGCCCATCACTTTGATCGGATACTGGCAGGGAAATTCGATTTTCGGTGCTTTCGGTTCGCTCATGGTCTGTTACCTGAACAGGTTCATGAAGAACAGCGTCAGCGCATCGATCAGACGCTTAAAGAAGCCACCACGTTCCACGGCATCTATTGCCACGACATCGCCGGTGTACAGCACCTCATCATCAAGCGTGATGTTAACCTGACCAAGCACTTCACCGGCCTCAAAACCGCCGCGAATCACCTCTTCTGTATCAAGAGTTGCCACCAGATCCTCGGCCCTGCCACGAGGAATGGTCAGGAACACTTCTTCCTGGATGCCCAGATCAACACTGTTGGCCGCCCCGGCCCAGACGCGGGCATTATTGATAACCTGGCCGGCATCATAAAGTTTGTGAGTTTCAAAGAAACGGAAACCATAGCTGAGCATCTTCTGGGTCTCTACTGCGCGCGCCTCTTCGTTGGCAGTACCCATCACCACAGAAATCAGGCGCATGCCATCACGCTCGGCAGAAGCGACCAGACAGTAACCTGCAGCCGTGGTCCAGCCAGTTTTCATGCCATCAACAGTCGGATCGCGAAACAGCAATGTATTGCGATTGGCCTGGGTAATGCCATTGAAGGTAAATTCACGCTCCGAGTACATGGCGTAATGATCAGGGTGCTCCATGATCTTGACGCGTGCCAGCGTCGCCAGATCGCGCGCCGACATCAGGTTGGTTTCGGCGCCATCATCCAGGCCGCTGGAATTAATGAAGTAGGAGCTGGACATACCCAAAGACTGGGCGTGCTGGTTCATCAGGTCCGCAAAGGCAGCTTCGCTGCCGGCTATGTGTTCCGCCATGGCCACACTGGCGTCATTGCCGGACTGAATGATGATGCCCCGCAGCAGATCTTCAACACGCACGCGGCTGTTTACATCGACGAAGGTTTTGGAGCCTTGGGTCTGCCATGCCTTCTCGCTGATAAAAACAAGATCGTCATAGCTCATATTGCCATTGTCGATTTCCACCTCGGCAATATATGAGGTCATCATCTTGGTCAGACTGGCGGGCGGCAACGCCTCGTCTGCATTGTGTTCCATGATGACATGACCAGTTTTGGCATCCAGCAGAATATAACTGCTACCGGCTATTTCCGGCGCTCTGGGCATAATGTTCTGAGCCGCAGCCGGCATTGCCGAGGCCAGCACCAGACTGGCAGTGGTCAACACGGCAACCAGGCGACGCCAGCGCGTCAGTCCTGAATGAGCGGATGTGGTTGATTGTGCGTCTGTTTTTGAAATCTGTATTGTCATGAACTAATTACTCTTCGACGGTAAATGGCTGACCCAGGTCAGCAGCTATCATCAGGTCAGTCAGGCGCTGTATCTCGCTTTGCTCAATAATCGGCCCGATTCGAACCCGGTGCAGCTCCTGTTGATTGCTCTGAACAGAGCGAATAAACACCGGGCGAGAAGTCAGGTCGCGCAGTCGCGCCGACAGCTGTTCAGCTGCTCTACGACTGGAAAACGCGCCAGCTTGCAAATACTTCCCTGCAGTCTGTGCTACAAGGTCCGTTGCAGCGACGTTATTGGCAGATGTTGTGACTGCACTGCCAGCATCATTGGCTGCCAGCAGCAGCTGCTGTCCAGGCACAATGGATTCGATATGCACCAGCGCCGTGCCTTGGTCGGCAAAACCCAGCTTCCAGGCAGCGGCGTAGGAAAGATCAATCACGCGGTCGTTATGGAAGGGACCACGGTCGTTAACACGAACGATGATGCTGCGTTGATTTTCCAGGTTGGTGACTCTGGCGAAACTGGGGATGGGCAGCGCGGTATGCGCCGCCGAAATCTGGTACATGTCAAAGATTTCGCCATTGGACGTCAAATGGCCATGGAACTTCTCACCGTACCAGGATGCCAGACCAGTTTGTTGAAAGCCCTCTTCTGTCGCCATGACTCGATAGCTTCGACCATTGACGGTATAGGGCGACCGATTGCCGGCCATGGTTCTCTGCAGCGGTTCAGGCACAACCTCGCGAATACTCGCCGGATCCATTGGTGCTGTCGGCGCACGGTCCTGACTGATACTGTAGCGGCCACTTTGTGAACTGCTGCTGTCACCACGCGGGGTAGATGTGCTGCCGCATGCTGCCAGCACTCCGGCCAGCACAACTACAACAAAAATTCTTATTTTCACTATTGTGCCTCTGGCTGATCGCATATCACCTGAACTACCTTTGTTTCAATCGTATGCGACCCGCAATACTAACGTGTTAGTCACTGCTTGTCAGTAACAGGGACCCGTCATCCACCTGCTCTTGTTCAATGATCGGCAGCAGATACGCGTCCAGCACTTCCCGGGCCAATGGGCCACCAACCGAGCTGCCACCCTCGCCATTCTCTATGAACACCGCCACCGCGATGCGTGATTTGGGGGATGCATCAAACGCAATGAACATCGCATGATTCAGGTGATCCTCATTGACGGTTTCAGGATCCATGCGATTGCCCCGTGCATCAACCTGAACCCCCACCACCTGCGCCGTTCCCGACTTGCCCCCCATCGGATAGGCCAGTGGCTCTGCACCGTGCACGTAGGGATAGGCGGTGCCCTCGTGACGTCGGTGTTCGCGATCGTAAGGTTTGCTGACGGTATGCTCCATCGCCTGTCGCACATAGGCCACGTCTTCGGCTGAAGGGAGCAGCGGCTGCAGCACGTCCTCATCCGCAAAAATAGTGTCCGCAAACTCGCCATCGACACCATTCTGGACAGCCTTTAGCATGCGGGGGCGTTTAAAGACCCCGTGGTTGGCAATCGTCGCCGCCGCGCTGGCCATTTGCAGAGTGGTGGCCTGGAACATGCCATTGCCGAAACCTTCAGGCGGCGTTTCGCCCGGATACCAGGGCTCGCCGCGTGCCTCGCGCTTCCACTCTGGTGATGGCACCAGGCCGGGATTGGCATTGGGAATATCCAGCGCAGTGTTGCTGCCGAAACCCCAGGTCAGCAGATAGTCGTGCAGCGTATCAATGCCAAGTTCAACCGCGATATGACTGAAATAGGTATTGCATGACTGATAAATCGCGCGCTCCAGATCGATGGTGCCGTGTCCTGACTTATCCACCCACCACGTCCAGTCATAGTAAGGCCGGGAACGTCCGGGCAGTCGATAGAAGCCAGGGTCCTGAATGGTAAATTCCTTATCCACAATGCCATGATACAAACCGGCAAGCCCTACGATTGGCTTGATCGTGGAGCCAGGTACTCTGGGGTTGATCGCACGGTTGAACATGGGCGAATAACGTGACCGGTTAAGCTCATTAAGCTGATCACGACTGATACCGGTCACAAACAGATTGGGGTCATAACCTGGTTTGCTGACCATGGCCAGCACGCCTCCTGTGGCAGGATCGATCGCGACAATAGCGCCCCGCCGGTCACCCAGGGCAGCCTCTGCCGCGATCTGAAGCTGAATATCCATGTGCAACTGAATATCCAGCCCGGGTACCGGGTCGGTTCGCCCCAATACGCGCGTGACGCGACCCCGATTATTCTTCTCGACGGTTTCGAAGCCTACAGTACCGTGAAGGTGTTCCTCATAAGTCTTCTCAATGCCAATCTTGCCGATGTGATTGCTGCCACGATAGTTTCGCGATTGCTCTTCATTCATGGCCTGAAGTTCGTCACGGTTAATCTCCGAGACATAACCAATCGAGTGCGCTGTGGCTTCACCATACGGGTAATAACGCAGCAGTTGCGCCTCGACAGCAAAACCAGGCAATTTGTGCTGATTGACCGCAATATGGGCAATTTCCTCGTCATTCAGCTGAAACTTCAATGGCACTGACGTGTGAGGTACGGACCGTCTCTGCAGTCGCTCCCGGTATTGTTCCAGGTCCTCATCGGTGAGCGGTATGAAGTCGCGAACCACTTCCAGTGATTTTTCAAAATCAGTAGCCGTCTCTCGAACTACCGTCAGGTTGAAAATTGGCCGATTGTCCGCCAGCAGACTGCCGTTGCGATCGTAGATCAGTCCGCGCGTGGGAGGTATGAACTGGGAATGGAGTCGGTTGCCATCAGAACGCGCTGAAAAGTAATCATGGTTGAAAAGCTGCAGGTTGAGCATCCATCCCGCGAGGATTAATACCAGCAGCGTCACGAACCCGGCCGCGAAAATCAATCGACCGTGAAAAACCCGTATCTCTTGTTTATGCTCATCCAAACGGAATTTGTGTGCCATAGTGTCCTGGTGTCAGCGCTCGTCCGGGCCATCATGCCCTGGAAACCTAAGTAGACAGGCTATTTATCAATTAGTTTACACGTAATTTCAGGCGCGATGGTAGGGATGACCATTGATCACACTCCAGACACGATAAATCTGTTCTGCGATCAAAATTCGAACCAGCGGGTGAGGCAGCGTCAGTGCCGACAGCGACCACTTTTCCGATGCCTTTTGCAGGCATCTGGGTGACAGTCCGTCGGGCCCGCCCACAAGCAGACTCAGATGAGAACCATTGTCACGGATATCAGATACCCGTGAAGCCATCTGCTCTGTGCTTAATGCTTTGCCCTGCACATCCAGCGCAACCAGATAGTCACGTGTGCCGACTTTGGCCAGGAGACTGTCTGCCTCCTGCTCCATCATCTGCTCCACATTCAGATTTTTGCTGCGCCGCGCCATTGGCACTTCAATCAGGTTCAGGGCAAAATCGGCTGGCAGCCGCTTTTGATACTCCTGCACGCCCTGACTGACCCAGTCAGGCATGCGGGTACCCACAGATATCAGATTGATGTTCACTCTTTGTCGGCGGCTCGCTTGTCATTTGCTGATTGCGGACGGAAGCTCCACAGGTCTTCCAGTCGATACAGCGCGCGGGTGGCACCCAGCATGAGGTGCACGACCACGTTGCCCAGATCAACCAGCACCCATTCGGCCTGTTCCCGGCCTTCGACACTGTTTACCGGCGCGCCTGCCTGTTTGACCTTGACCACAACCTCATCCGCCAGTGCCTTGATATGGGTACTGGATGTTCCTGTACATATCACCATGGCGTCCGTTAAAGGTGTCAGGTCAGCCACGTCAAACACTTCGATCTGCTGACCCTTGATATCCTCCAGCGCCGTTTTGATGACTTCAATCAGTTGCTTGTTTTCCAATGCTTGCAATCTCCTGCCCGTGGGCATGCGGTTATCTGTATAGTTTATGCGTTTTGATGTAGTCGGCGACGACTGTTGGCAAATCGTCAATCGCTATGGTACCGGTTTGCCGTGCATCCCGGCGAACTCGTGTTGATGACTGGGGCAGTTTGATTCCTGTTACAAACAAAATTCGGCCAGCCCGCGTGTCGAACAAATCTTCCTGTTTCGACACCAGACGTGCCGCCAGCTCCGTCTGCAGTGCTGGTTCTGCATTCGCCTGCGAGAGTTCATCACGGCTGACCACACACAAATGTGCCAAGTCCAGGATATCCCGCCAGCGGTGCCAGCTGGGCAGCGACAGAAAACTGTCCATGCCCATAATATAGACCATGGCTGCCTGCGGAAATTCCGCGCGCAGACTGCCAAGCGTATCGACCATGTAGGAAATACCTGGTCGCTGCAATTCTCGCGTGTCTACAACAAAGCCCGGATAGTCCGCGATGGCGGCTTCCATCATGGCCAGCCGGTGCTCAGCGCTGGTGTTAGCGCCCGCGCGATGCCCCGGAACAGAACAGGGAATCAGACGCACCTGGTCCAGATTCAGTTTCAACTGAGCCGTTTGCGCCACCCGAAGGTGTCCAGTGTGCACCGGGTCGAACATGCCACCCATGATTCCCAGTCGCATGCTCGCCGAGGTATTGATCATGTGCGGATGTGACCGTCACCAATCACGATATATTTCTGCGAAGTAAGGCCTTCCAGCCCAACCGGACCACGCGCGTGCAGTTTGTCGGTCGAAATGCCGATTTCTGCACCCAGGCCATACTCAAATCCATCAGCGAATCGAGTCGACGCATTGATCATCACCGAGCTGGAATCCACTTCCCGGAGAAATCGCTGCGCACGGTTGAAGTCCTCGGTCACGATTGACTCGGTATGAGCCGAACTGTGGAGATTGATATGCTCGATCGCTTCATCCAGACCAGCGACAATTTTCACCGAGAGAATGGGCGCCAGATACTCTTCGTCCCAGTCGGCAGCGCTGGCTTCTCCGGCACCGGGAATCAATGGCAGTGACTGCGAACAGGCGCGCCACTCGATCTGGTGCGGCGCCATCGCTTCAGCCAGCTGCGGCAGAACCTCAGCGGCAACCGCCTCGGCAACCAGCAGGGACTCCAGTGTATTGCAGGTCCCGTAACGCTGTGTCTTGGCATTCAGCGTGATTTTTACCGCCTTCTCCAGATCAGCGCGGTCATCAATATAAACATGGCAATTGCCGTCTAGATGTTTGATGACCGGCACACGAGACTCGGTGCTGATGCGTTCAATCAGGCCTTTGCCGCCGCGTGGCACGATGACATCGACGTACTGCGGCATGGTGATCAACCGGCCGACCGCTTCACGGTCAGTGGTATCAATTACCTGCACGGCATGTTCGGTCAGACCAGCAGCTGCCAGCCCCTGGCGGATACAGGCCGCGATCGCCTGATTGGAGTGAAGCGCCTCTGAGCCGCCGCGCAGAATGGCAGCATTGCCTGATTTGAGACACAGACTGGCAGCCTCACAGGTCACGTTGGGTCGAGATTCATAAATGATACCGATGACACCAAGCGGCACGCGCATTTTGCCAACCTGGATACCACTGGGGCGATAGCGCATGTCGCTGATCTCGCCCACTGGATCCTGCAGCGCCGCAACCTGCCGCAGGCCTTCCACCATGCCATCAATTCTGGCCGGTGTCAGGGCCAGGCGATCAAGCATGGCCGCATCAAGACCCTTGGCCTTGCCGGCTTCCAGGTCGCGCGCATTGGCACTCTCCAGTTCAGCGCGACTGCTTTCAATAGCATCGGCCATTGCCAGCAGTGCCTGGTTTTTCTGGCCGGTAGTCGCCGCCGCAGTGATACGGGACGCCTGTCTGGCCTGTGAGCCTACCTTGTCCATGTAGGCCGCGATATCGCTCATTTGAATGAATCCGCAGTGAAAAGTTTGGAAAGGCGCGCATTATAGCGCACTCAGATGTGATTCTGCAGGGCCATTTCCGCCGGGTAGGGATGCATGTACCAGGAACGCTCAATGTACTCGACCGGATTGCGGCGAAAATGATGATTCAGGAGTGTAATGGGCACAATCAGGGGCAACAGCCCTTTGTGATACCGTTCCAGCATCTCGCGTAATTCCTCTTTGTCCTGCGCATCCAGCTGCTCTTTCAGATAACCCTGAATATGCTGCAGCACATTAACGTGATCGCCACGTGAAGCACGCTCCTTCAGCGCCTGCATCAGCTCAGGCAGGTACTGTTTGGCCACCTCGAAGACGTTGTCCTTGCGCGCGCTGGCCACCAGCGGCCCCAGACGGCGATAGGCTTTCTGGCAGTGGCTCATCAGTATCAGTTTGTGACGTGCATGAAAATCCGTTAGGGAAGCCACTGACAACCCATCAGCCACCAGTTGTCGCCAGCGATTCATCACGTAGACCCGCTGAATGAAGTTCTCCCGCAACACGGCATCACCAAGTCGCCCTTCCTCTTCCACCGGCAGCTCCGGAAAACGCTCCATCATACGTGCTGCGAATATGCCGGCGCCCTCGCGAGGCGCATGCCCCGGACCGTACACCTTCACCCGCTCCATACCGCAGCTGGGTGAATCTTTTTTCAGTATAAACCCGCACATCTCACCCACCCAATGGGCCTGGGCATCAGCGCTGGCGGTCAGCTTGTCCGTGTAGTCGAGGGTATCGTCCTCAAAATCAACGCAGCGTACTTCGTCTTCCCGCTTGACCAGCCGGATTGGACGCCGGGGAATGCCAAGGCCAATATCAACCTCCGGACAGAAGGTGCGAAACTCAAAATACTGTCCCAGCGTGCGCTGAATGTAGGAGTGCTGTTTGTGGCCCCCGTTGAAGCGCACCTCTTCGCCCACCAGGCAGGCACTGATGCCAACCGGGATTTTTTGATGCTGGTGCTCGTTCATGATGTGATATCCAGTTGCAGTTGGCCGGCAATCAGTTGCAGTTTTTCTGCGCGGCTCAGTTGTTTGATTTTATATTCCAGCTGCCGTGCTGTGCGTTGATCAACGCTCTGCGTCACATAGACCAGCTCCAGCGGACCACGCCCCCGCAGGTAACGTGCAGTCCGGGCACCCTGTGCCTGATGCTCGGCGAAGCGCCGGGCGACGTCGGTACTGATACCGGTGTATAGGCTGTCGTCACCGCAGCGAACCACGTAGACATGCCAGCCATCATTGACCACCGATCAGACTCCACAGAGCTGAATCGTCGCTGGCAGCGCTGTTCTGCTGACTGCCCTGCTGGCGGGCGCGACCTTCTCTTTCCAGTTTCAGCAGATGTGCCAGCAGTGTCTTCTCAGCCCATGGCAACAAATGGGCTGGAACATCATCATACACCGGGACCACCAGCTGCTTCAGCGTGACTGGCTGAATGTCTGCAAGATGAGTGATGATTTTCAGCTCGCGGCGCTGACGATGACGAATCAGGGCGCTGATCATCTGCTCCGGGTCGCTCATCAACTCTCCGTGTCCGGGCGCCAGATACTGCAGCGGCAGACTACGCAACTGCTGCAGCGAGTCCAGATAGTCCTTCATGTCACCATCAGGCGGCAGTATGACCGGCGTCGTGCCTTGCAGAATGTGATCCCCGGTGAACAGCAGCGATTGTTCCTCCAGCAGAAAACACAGATGATTGGAAACATGTCCAGGTGTGCTGATCAGGCGCATGGTAAAACCATCACATTCGATACGCTCCTGGTCTTTGTAGATGCGGGATGGCTGAAACCCGGTATCCTGATAGGCCGCCTCCGGTGGTGCTGCCAGACCGATCAGTTCCGCACCGGTAGCCCGGTGCAGTGCCATGGCCCCCGGCGAGTGGTCACCATGCGTATGAGTGACAAAAATCCATTCCAGCGGCCGTCCCTCGAGCGCCGCCTCAATGGCGGCAATATGCTCTGGGAGCGCCGGGCCTGGATCCACCAGCGCCATGCTCTCCGAACCGATCAGATAGGTATTGGTGCCCGGCCCGGTCATGGTGCTGGCATTGGGGCACAGAATCCGGTGCACGGGCACCTCGCCGGGTTGGAGTCCGTCGCGCAGCAGAGTCGGCCTGCCGACGACAAATCGGGAATTATCCATGCTCATGTTGTGCCAGTAAGTTGCAAGAGCGCCAATGATAACGGCTTCACCCGTTCATGACCATGTCACGCGGACAGACCCGGCCAGGGTGGTTTTCACCGACGATTCACGCTATAAATGGCTCCTTTTTTGGCCGTCAGGTTAATGTCCCCGAGGATTGCGACCGGAAAGGGCCATCGACAACAATAAATAATGCAGGGCAGAGACACATGTACAAGATCACAACCTACAATCAGATCTCGGAAAAAGGCATAAATCGATTCACGTCGTCGCACTATCAGGTAGGCGGTATCCAGGACCAGGCCGATGCCATCCTGCTGCGCAGCCACAAACTCGCCCCTGAAGAACTGAATGACTCAGTCCGTGCTGTCGCCCGCGCCGGCGCAGGCGTCAATAATGTGCCGGTCAGCCACTGCACTGAACGAGGTATTGTTGTCTTTAATACACCCGGCGCCAACGCCAACGCGGTCAAGGAGCTGGTTCTGACCGGCATGCTGCTGGCGTCGCGCGGCATTTTGCCGGGCATGGCCTTCGTAGACACCCTTAATGAAATGACCGACAACGCAGCAATGTCCAAACTGCTGGAAGCCGAGAAGAAGCGTTTCGCCGGCCAGGAGCTGGCAGGTAAAACACTTGGTATCGTCGGCCTGGGCGCCATCGGCTCCATGGTGGCCGGCATGGCAATCGATCTGGGTATGACAGTGCTTGGCTACGATCCGGCCCTGTCCGTTGATGCCGCATGGCGACTGCCGAGCCAGGTTCACAAAATCGAGAACCTGAGCGCGCTGATGGCCAATGCTGACTTTGTCAGTCTGCACCTGCCGGTACTGGACAGCACGCGCAATCTGATCAATGCAGACCTGGTGTCGGCGATGAAACCGGGCTTGTGTCTGCTGAACTTTGCCCGCGACGAGATCGTCGATCACGACGCAGTCATTGCCGGCCTGAACAGCAAGCAGCTGCGATTGTACGTCAGTGACTTCCCGCGGCATGAACTGATCGGCAGGGAAGATGTGATCCTGACGCCGCACATCGGCGCAAGCACCGCCGAAGCCGAAGAAAATTGCGCCATTATGGCAGCAGAACAGCTGAAGGATTTTCTGGAGAATGGTAATATCCGGAACTCGGTCAATTTCCCGTTCCTGACCCTGGATCGGGTGCCTGGCGCCGATGCTGGTACCCGCCTGGCCATTACCAATAAAAACGTCCCCGGCATGTTGGGAAAAATCCTGTCTGTGCTTGCTGACCAGAACATCAACGTGGTGGACATGATCAACAAGAGCCGGGACGAGATTGCCTATAACCTGATAGACCTCGCCAGCGCGCCTTCTGACGCCGCTGTGGCTGCAATTGCCAATACCGCTGATGTCATCAGAGTGACCCGTTTATAAACACCTACTGAGTCAATTAGTTGCAGGAACCAATGCTATGAAACGTGTGTACAATTTTGGGGCCGGACCGGCCATGCTGCCAACGTCAGTCATGGAACAGGCGCGTGATGAGATGCTCGACTGGAACGGCATGGGCATCTCTGTGGTAGAAATCAGCCACCGCAGCAAGGAGTTTGAGGCTCTGCTGACGGAAACCGACGAGCTGATCCGGGAAGTATCCGGCCTGCCCGATAACTTTGAGATTCTGTACATGCACGGTAGCGCCCAGATGCAGTTCGCGGCAGTACCGTTCAACCTGCTGGGACTGAACCCAGCACACAAGGCAGCCTACGTAGAGACAGGTAATTTCGCGCAGCTCGCCCGCAAAGAAGCCTCCCGCTTCGGCAATATCACCATCGCCGCCAGCAGCGAGGCCAGCAACTTTGACCATATTCCCGAGCTTGACGTCAGCGCGCTGGACCCGGATACCTCTTATGTCCACCTGACCAGCAACAATACAATTTTCGGTACACGCTGGAATCAGTTCCCTGACACAGGCAAGATTCCACTGGTTGCCGACATGACTTCAGAACTGCTGTCACGCAAACTGAACTTTGACCAGTTTGGCCTGATTTTCGCTGGCCTGCAGAAAAACCTGGGCCCCTCAGGCATGGCCGTGGTACTGGTCCGCAAAGACCTGATTGGTCACGCGCTGCCGCAGACGCCGTCGCTGCTCAATTACGCGACCTTCGAAAAAAATCACTCCATGCCCAACACCATCAACACATTCGCCATCTACATCATGAATCTGATGCTCAAATGGCTGAAAGCTCAGGGCGGACTGCCGGCTATCGAACAGCTTAACGCGGAAAAAGCCAAGCTGCTTTATGATGTGATTGACAGCCATGATTTCTACATCGGCTCTGCTCAAAAGGCACATCGCTCACACATGAATGTGACCTTTAACCTGAAAGACAGCGCGCTCGACAAGAAATTCCTGGATGAGGCTCTGGCACGTGACCTCTACGCGCTGAAGGGCCACCGTCTGGTAGGTGGCATCCGGGCGTCAATCTATAACGCCATGCCACTGGAAGGCTGCCAGACACTGGCAGACTTCATGAAGGAGTTTGCTCAGCAGAACGGATGAGCCGCTACCGACCACCTGCCCCGCCAAAATCCAACTACCTGACCGCAGAGGGCGAAGCCCGACTGCGGCAGGAGCTGGATACCCTCTGGCGTGAGGAACGGCCCCTGGTCACACAGCAGGTCAGTGATGCAGCTGCACTGGGTGATCGATCCGAAAATGCCGAATACATCTACGGCAAAAAACGGCTGCGTGAAATCGACCGGCGGGTGCGTTATTTACGCAAACGACTGGAGGCCGCCACGGTGGTCCGCCGCCCCCCCGATGACACGAACAAAGTCTATTTTGGCGCCTGGGTGGAGCTTGAGAATGAGGCCGGCGACGTGAATCAGTACCGTATCGTTGGCCCCGACGAAGTCGGCGACCATGACGGCTACATCAGCATGGATGCACCTCTGGGTCGAGCGCTGCTTGGCCGCCAGCTTGACGATGAAGTTACAATCAATTCCCCTACTGGCCGCGCCAGCTACTGGATTGTCTCAATTCGTTATAACATGCAGCCATGAAACGTGTCTGCATGCTGGCCCTGCCCGAGGCTCTGGCCTCCAGCGTATCCATACCACTGGAGATGATGAGTGCTGCCGACACGATTCACGGGCTGCGGCAGCACCGACGCCAGCGAGAGCTGCAACTGGATATTGTTGCCGAGCACATAGAACCGTTGCCCATGACCGCCGGCATCTCGCTGACGCCGACCACCTCTATTGACCAGGTAGCGGAAAGCAATCTGGTTTTCATTCCTGCGCTGTGGGGCAATCCGCGCGCGGCAGTGCGGCGCCATGCGCAGATGGTTGACTGGCTGCAGCAGCAATATCAGCGAGGCGCCACCTTCTGCAGCGTCGGTACAGGCAGCTACTTCCTGGCAGAGGCGGGACTGCTGGACGATCGCACGGCGACGACTCATTGGCGCTACTTTGACGATTTTTCCAGAGAGTATCCTCGCGTCAATCTCCAGCGAAAACGCTTTATCACACACCAGGACAGGCTGTATTGCACGGGCAGCGTCAATGCTGTGCGCGATGTCATGCTGCATTTTGTCGAAGTACTGTTTGATGCGCAGATCGCGGACGAAGTGGCGCGCCATTTCACACACGAACTCAAACGCTCATTCGAAGCCCTGCTGCTGGCGACTGATCAAAAGAACAGCCATCACGACGAGCAGATCATCAAGGTTCAGGAGTGGTTGCAGAAACACTACGCGGAAACGATCAACCTCACCGAGGTGGCAAAACGCTTCGGTCTGAACAGCCGCACGTTCAATCGTCGCTTTCGCCTTGCGGCCGGCAAGACGCCCATGCAGTATCTGCAGGAAGTTCGCGTTGACCAGGCACGCGAGTTGCTCAAACAGAGCAACCTCAGTATTGCGGAAATCGCCTTTGCTGTTGCTTACCAGGACGTCAGTTATTTTACGGGGCTATTCAAGCGTCTGCAGGGGGTAACCCCAAATGCTTACCGACGACTGGTGCGCAACAAGGTGTTCAACGTGCACCAGGAAGGGTGACAGCCCACGCTAACGAGGTGTCTGATATTTTTCTTTCCATTCAGCGTAGGGCATGCCATAGACCCGTTCCCTTGCCTGCTCATAATCCATGGCAACTCCCCGCTCCTGCGCTTCAGCCGCATACCACTTGGCAAGACAATTACGACAGAATCCGGCCAGCTCCATCAAATCGATGTTTTGTACCTGCTTGTTTTCATCCAGGTGTCTCAGCAGTCGCCGGAATGCGGCTGCCTCAAGCTCTGTTCGCAGCACGTCGTTTTTTGCATCAGACATAAAACACTAACCTCAACTATTCATGAATAGTCGAAAGTGTAACTTGAAAGGTGGTTGCGAGCGAAGTTCGGTGGCGGGTTCTGAGCTTGAAAATTCGTACTTTCTGTCAGGAGAGGCCCGCCGCAGCAGACCTCCCCCGTCACATTGACGATCGACCGTGGTCGTTAGCCGGTAGCGCTGGTGTATTCCGGCTCTTCGTCATCGGCCAGATCGCCCATGCCGTCATCAACGGCTTCCGGCATTTTGTGGATGGCTTCTTTGCGGTGTTTTTTGTCGACAGACTTCAACTGGCGCTCGGCGGCATTAAACGCGTCGCGAATCGCCACATAGAGATCTTCGTGTGCGTGATTGTCATGCTGCTCCTGCGTAACAACCACAGGCTTGTTCGGGGTATGTAATTCAAGGGTCACGGAATAGACTTTACCCTTGTGGTGGTTGTTGTGGGGCGAATCAAGAACCACACGACCACCTATGATGTCACTGCAGAAGCGACGCAATTTATCGATTCGCTTGTTAACGGCGTCAACAATAGCTTCTGTTTGTTCGAGATTGTGAAACACTACCTGAAATTCATTGGACATAATCACTTGTCTCCTGATTTAACGGTGATCACTTTTCTATTTTTTTGGTCACTTTATAGGTCAACTCCTCCTCGGCTGTATCAGCCAGTTTGCGGACGTGATCAGAAACTGTCGGCCAGTCTGGCAACCGCCAGCGCGTAGTTATTCGCGCAGTTGTAGCTCAGCAGGGCACGGAAGTTCTGGTAGGTCAAAAATGCAGGCCCATCGGCGCCATCTGGCAACACAATGGATGCTGCGATGTCTGAAGTCGGTAAGTCGCTGCCATCAGCCTGGCGCACGCCCTCAAGCTGCCACTCGTCCACCGGACGCTGCACAGTATGGCGACGCAGCACACTGCATGAGTAGCTGACATTCTCCTGACTCCACTGCGAGGCGCGATCGTGGTAGTCGGCAGGCAGTGTGACTTGCCGTCCCCAGCGCTCACCAGACTGCCAGCCGGCATTACGCAGGTAATTGGCAATAGACGCAAAGACATCAGCCTCGGTCGTCCAGATGTCGACCCGGCCGTCGCCGTCAAAATCTACCGCGTGGTTGATAAAGCTGGAGGGCATGAACTGGCTTTGTCCCATGGCGCCAGCCCAGGAGCCTTTCATGTTCGGATGGTCGATATGACCCTCCTGAAGAATGCGCAGTGCGGACAGCAGCTCACCCCGGAAGTAGGCAGCGCGGCGCGGGTCGTAGGCCAGCGTGGCGAGGGCACGAATCACGTCCGTGCCACCTGTGAAATTGCCGTAATTGGTTTCGATACCCCATATGGCGACGATAAAGCGGGCCGGCACACCATATTCGGCAGCCACCTGGTTTAGCACATCGCGGTGCTGCGCCATGCGCGTCCTGCCAGTCTGGATGCGCCAGTCCGTCACACGCTTGTCTAGATACTGAGCCAGCGTTTCGACAAATTCGGCCTGATTACGGTCGTTGCTTACAACCTGAGGGATGGGCGCCAACCCTGTCAGCGCCTGATCGATGATATCTTCGGAGATGCCGGCTTCTCTTGCCTCGGCGATTAGCTGCTGCAGCCACTGTTGAAACTCGGGATCAGGAGCAGCGACTTCACTGTCTGACTGGGCACTAACTTTCCATCCAGCGAATGACAGGACCACTATCGTCACACATGCCATTCGGGTCAAACCAAACCACAATCGAGTCATCAAACACATACTCCCATGATGATTTCAGCCTACTCCTTAAATTCAGTTTTGTCTAACAGATGCGCGTCGATTGTCTCGTGATAGCACCAGTGCCAGGGCTCGTAACAGATCATTCCGGTACCTCCCTCAGGATAGGACAACAAAAATCCGTAATCCTCCGCATTGGCCGTTAACCAGGCGTAAGCAGCTGTACTATCGAACTCTGTCTCCAGTGGTTTGCTGCCCGGTGTGCCGATGTCAATGGCACGCCCGGTGTGGTGCTCGCTGAAACCGGGGGCCGCAGTGTAGGCAAGGACATCTTCAAGCGTCCGACCAGAGGCAAGCTTGCGTTTGATCAGGTCTGCCTGATAAGCCACACTGCGAAATGCCGAGATCAATTGCAGAGTAATGCCGTCACGCGCAGCCGCTGCCTGCATGGCCTGCCAGGCCCGCAAGGCCACTGGCGTCAACTGCACGGGACGCTGGAACATGTCATGACCCGCATCAACCAGCCGATCTGGCTCGGGATGAAACGGCAACCCCGAAGTAGTGGGGTAATCGGCCGGGATCCCCAGTCGGGCAAACAAGGACTGTAGCTCGTCAATTGACGAGACAGGTGTCTTAAATGCCATATTGTTTGACTGTAACGACATAATTGCACAAAGGGTGTTTAGCTATATTACTCATATCGTAGCAGTCGTTGCACTGGCCGTCATAGCGTAAAGGAGAATTATCGGATGACAGCACTTCCCGTGATTATTGGCTTCGGCGGGATCAACCCGGCAGGCCGCAGTTCCTCACATCATGGGTATCGCCGCATGATAATGGATCAGCTGGCCGCGCAGGATGCGATGCAGACCAGAGCCAGCCTGGCCAGCCTGATGGGGCTGCTGCAATGGCACGAAGGCCGCTGGTTCAATCCGACCGATAACAAAGCCGTCGAGCTCGAACCCTACCTGATGAGCATTGATGCACAGCTGAAGCACGGCACACTTATCCGGAAACTTGAAAACAATCTGTTTGATCCCGCTCGCCTGCCCTACCACAAAAAGGCCGTGCTGAACGCCAGCGATACCAGCCCGATCCGGTTCCGTATGCGGCGCCAGCACTTGCCAGATCGAATACCAATGGACTGGCTGCTGAGTGATGCCGGCAATGGGCTGGTTGATGTCGAAATCCCCACATCGCTGGAGATCATGACCGAGAACACACGTAAATCTGCGGTCAACTCTGCGGGCCAGCTGCCCAGCGGATTTGATCCGCGGGCGCTCTATCAGTCGCGCAATCATCCGCGCGGTTTGCAGATGACGGTGTTCGGCGCCAGTGATGCGATACAGTCACTGGGTGTAGATTGGCAGACCGTACTCCAGCATGTATCAGCTGATCAGATCAGTGTGTACGCCGGCAGCAGCATGAGCCAGCTCGACTATGACGGCAACGGCGGACTGCTGCAGGCACGTCTGCTTGGCAAAAAAGTCAGTTCCAAGCAACTGGCCCTGGGTTTTGCTGAAATGCCAGCTGACTTTATCAATGCCTATGTACTGGGCAATTTAGGGACAACCGGCACTAACGCAGCAGCGTGTGCTACATTCCTCTATAACCTGCGCCAGGGTATCCGCGACATTCGAAACGGTACCCACCGACTGGTTATTGTCGGCACCGCCGAAGCACCACTGGTACCGGAGGTGATGGATGGCTACCACACCATGGGCGCCCTGGTGGACGATGCAGCGCTGCTGGCACTGGATGCTGACAAAGGACTGAGTGCCCCGGATCATCGCCGGGCCTGCCGCCCGTTTGGCAATAATGCTGGATTCACACTGGGTGAGTCAGCACAGTTTGTCATCCTTTGTGACGACAAACTGGCTCTGGAACTGGGCGCCAATATTTACGGGTCAGTCAACGATGTATTCGTCAATGCCGACGGCTACAAGAAATCCATATCCAGCCCGGGCGCCGGTAACTACATCACCATGGCGAAGGCGATGGCGGCAACCGCGGCTGTTATTGGCGAACAGGGCCTGCAGCAACGCAGTTACGTGCAGGCACACGGCACTGGCACCCCTCAGAATCGCGTGACCGAGTCTCATATCTTCAACACGCTGGCACAAACCTGGGGCATTAAAAACTGGCCTGTCACTGCACTCAAGACCTATGTCGGACACTCTCTGGCGTCTGCATCCGGCGACCAGCTGGTAGCCAGCCTGGGTGTGTGGCAGTACGGCATCATTCCGGGCATCACCACGGTGGATAAAATTGCCGACGATGTACATGGCAGCCACCTCAATTTTCTGCTGAACCACACTGAAGTTGGCGCGGATGCGATGGATGCTGTGCTGATCAATGCCAAAGGTTTCGGCGGCAACAATGCCACTGCCTCCGTGCTGTCGCCACAGCAGACACGCAAAATGCTGGAGAAGCGGCACGGCAAGTCGGCGACCGCGGCCTGGGCCGAACGCAATGAATCAGTCAAGCAGAAAATTGCTGACTATGACGAGTCGGTTCGACGCAATACTGCCGAGGTCATTTATCGATTTGACCACAATGTACTCGGAGGCGAAGAGCTGGGAATCAGCCGTGATGCCATCAAGGTGCCAGGACACACACACGAAATATCAACCCGCCACCAGTCGCCTTACGGGGATATGCTTGACTGACGGCACCAGCGCCTCAGTCAGGCACTATTGCGGCGTCAATGGGGCATCCGCAGGCGGACGTCTTTCAACAGGTGGTCGTTCATCTCCACGCCTGGCGCTCAGTCGACGCAACGCCTGCTGCCTCTGCTCAACCGTCAGCCGGCTCATCATATCGACCAATTGACCGTGACTGCGCTCCTGATACGCCACACTGGCCTGTCGCAGTCTTGCAAAAGCGCCCGTTAGCGCCTCACTGTCCAGAGGTTCCTGAACCAGCAACTGATTTACTTCACGTTGCGCCTGAAGCATCTGACGCCGCACCTGTCGTAACTCCTCGTTAGCCAGCCGCATCTGCGACTGCACTCTATCGCGCGCCTGCGGATCCAGTGACTGATTCATCCACATCATGCCTACAGGTGCAGGCGGCGGCTCTGGCCCGTCGAACAGCTGCGCACCTACTACACCTGCCAGAAACAGATTCACGCCTGTCGACACCAGCAAGGCGACGACCAACATGTTCTTTCGTAAAAGCATCATGGCGTTTCCTCAACTAATTCACCCAGCGCCATCCAGTACAACTCCTCATCGGTGGTCAGCCAGGTGTTCGCATCACTGTCCAGATTCAACTGCATGCCAACATAAAGACCCAGCATCAGGGGAATACACGCCAGCACTGCGGGTCGCCACCATTGAGCTACACCAGCTGAGGTAACCGCCATCAGCCAGTGCCCTGCCCACCCCAGAATGCCTGGTCGACGAGGCGGTAAGGGCTGAGCCAGCAGACGCGCCTCAAGACCCGCAAATGCCGGAGTCTGCGAATCGCTTAACCAGCTGTCCAGAGCCTGTGCATTTTTCAGCTCAGCAAGCAGCTCGGGATAGTTGTCCAGGCACTGCTCGGCGAGCTCGCGCTCGGCCGCTGGCCATCGCTGCAGGTCTCCACCGTAGGCGTCAATCAGACTGATCAGTCGATCTCTCGACAACATTATTTATCCTCCGCGGACATTTGACTCTTCAGGGCTCGGCGCGCACGCGCGAGCAAGGACTCCAGCGCATCAACCGATACATCAAGCACATCGGCTGCCTGCTGATTCGATAAGCCCTGGTAGTGGACCAGAATCAGAGCGCTGCGCTGTCGCTCGGGCAGTCCGCCAATCAGTTGCTGCAACCGTTCGTGTTGACGCTGCGCAGCCAGCCCCTGGTCGGCAGCTGCTGCGCCGGTATCAATAACGCTATCAAGGTCTGCGTCAATTGCCTGCGCTGACCGCTTCCGCAGATTATCGACACACAGGTTGTGCGCGATACGGTGCAGCCAGGCGGACACATTGCCCCGTGCGGGATCCCAGCGCGCTGCCTGGGTCCATAACTTCAGGAAGGTCTCCTGCGCAACATCTTCAGCCTCAGCCTGGCTGCCCAGCAAGCGGTAAGCATAAGCAGCTATCAGACGACCATACTGATGGACCGCGCGGGCATAGGCATCCTGCCGTCCAGCAACGATTGCCTGCATCATCTGCTCTTCAATCGACATATGTCTTGCCTGGCAGTAGTTGCCGCGCGCGGAAACAGAACTCTATCAATGATCCGTGTGGTCCGACTGCTGCTCACCATTTGGACCTGCCTGACGTCGCTCTTCCATACGCTCGCGCATCGCAGCTCGCTGTTCCTCTGTCATGTTCGCCATCCGCTCACGCATCTGACGGCGCTGCTCGGGGCTCATTTCACCCATACGATCCCGCATCTGGCGGCGCTGTTCAGGGCTCATTTCACCCATCTGCTGCATGCCTCTTTGTGGACGCATTTCATCCGCAGAAATCAGGCCGTTACCATCCTGATCAAGTCGCTGAAACGCGCGCTCCAGAGCCTCCTGCCTGCTGATGGCACCGTCACCGTTGGTGTCCTGGCGCTGAAAGTTGGCCATCGGTGCCGCTGCGAATTCTTCAAGCGTCAGATTGCCATCGCCATTAACATCCAGCTCCTCAAAGCGAGCTTGTGCCTGTGCCTGTGCCTGTGCCTGTGCCTGTGCCTGTGCCTGTGCCTGTGCCTGCGCCTGTGCTTGCCCTTGGCCATGCCCCTGGCCATGACCCTGACCTGTTTCCTGCGCTGATACCTGCAATGCGCCTGCAGCGCATAACGCGGTAAGTGCTATGCAATAGATTTGTCTAATCATAATAAGTCTCCCATTCTGGCTCGGCCAGTATATGCCTGTTTACATAGCGTGATACGGGTAGTACGCGAGAATCCGTCGCGACTTTTCGAGATTTCTCAAAAAAAAGCACTATCAACTTATCCCGAGGCGGGAATGGCATTAGAAAAGTTCAGAGGGAAACGCGGTTGGCAGGTACAGAAAGTCAGGATGTTTAATATTGCAGCGCCAGAAAGACTGGAGCTTCGGGAGACCGCTATTGCTCGGGTCTCCCGAAGCCTGTCTGATAGACCTGCAGATCAGCCAGTTACTTTGACAGGTCTGGCTTCGGCGATTTTTGCCTGCCATTCGGCAGGTCCAGTTCGATGCACGGAGCTGCCATTGACGTCCACAGCAACCGTCACCGGCATATCCTCGACCACAAACTCATGAATCGCTTCCATGCCCAGGTCCTCGAAGGCAACGATACGAGCATCCCGGATTGCCTTGGACACAAGGTAGGCTGCGCCACCAACCGCCATCAGGTAGACCGCTTTGTGTTTCTGGATGGCGTCAATGGCCACCTGGCCACGCTCGGCTTTACCGATCATGCCCAGCAGGCCGGTTTTCTCAAGAATTGTATCGGTAAATTTGTCCATGCGAGTCGCTGTGGTCGGACCAGCCGGCCCAATCACCTCGTCGCGAACTGCATCGACCGGGCCCACGTAGTAGATAAAGCGTCCCTTCAGGTCGACACCATCAGGAAGCGATTCACCACGATTGAACATATCCACCATACGCTTGTGGGCAGCATCGCGACCCGTCAGCATCTTACCTGACAGTAACAGCGTTTCACCCGGCTTCCAGCTGGCAACGTCTTCAGCGGTGACTGTGTCCAGGTTTACCCGACGCGCCGTAGGGCCTGCGTCCCAGGTAATCTGCGGCCAGTCTTCCAGCTTTGGCGGCTGCAGGTGTGCGGGTCCCGATCCGTCCAGCACAAAGTGTGCGTGGCGCGTCGCCGCACAGTTCGGAATCATCGCTACCGGCAGGGACGCTGCGTGTGTGGGGTAATCCTTGATTTTGATATCAAGAACGGTGGTCAAGCCACCCAGGCCCTGGGCGCCGATACCCAGCGCATTGACCTTGTCCATGATCTCCAGTCGCAGCTCTTCAACACGATTCTGTGGACCACGCTCGCGCAACTCATGGATATCGATCGGATCCATCAGCGCTTCCTTGGCCAGAACGGCAGCCTTTTCGGCAGTCCCGCCAATACCGATACCCAGCATGCCGGGCGGACACCAGCCGGCGCCCATCGTCGGCACTGTCTTGACGACCCAGTCAACGATGCTGTCGCTGGGGTTCAGCATGACCATTTTTGCCTTGTTCTCGGAGCCGCCGCCCTTGGCAGCCACAATGACATCAACCTTATCTCCTGGCACGACTTCCATGTGAATAACGGCAGGCGTGTTGTCCTTGGTGTTTTTACGGGCGCCGGCCGGATCGGCCAGGATGGAGGCACGCAGGACGTTGTCCGGGTGCAGGTAGGCACGACGCACCCCTTCATTGATCATGTCAGCCACGCTGCTGTTCGCTTCCCACTGGACATTCATGCCGATTTTGATGAATACGGTCACGATGCCGGTGTCCTGACAGATTGGCCGTTTGCCTTCGGCACACAGCCGGGAGTTGATCAGGATCTGCGCCATGGCATCTTTGGCTGCCTGTGACTCCTCGCGCTCGTAGGCTTCGTTGACCGCCTGGATAAAGTCCAGAGGGTGGTAGTAAGAGATGTACTGCAGCGCATCGGCCACGCTCTGAATAAGGTCGTCTTGCTTGATTACAGTCATGTGTGATTCCTGTCTTGACGGGACATGTGCATCTGGCCGTATGGCGCTGACGCTGAAAACGGCGGCATTTTACCACATTCAGCGTGGCGGCCCATGGGGCACAATTCAGCAATCAAGTGAAATACAGGAAATGCTGTCGAGTAACGACTACAACCTAATTGAATGGAGACGGATCTCAGCAAGTCAATTAACAGAGAAAATGGAGATTTTTATGAGAGAGCTCAACGATGAAGAGACCAACAGCGTTGGCGGCGGAAATTTTTGGGGACCACTGACAATCGGATACACAGTATTCACTATTGTCAGAGACTTTGATCAGACGATGCACTGGGCTCAGGGTGCCTGGAACAGCTATTCCGGAGCAATCAACAGTCACGGATCAGATATGCTCGGTCTGCAGGATTTTGTCGACGGCCACTCATCCTGAAAGTAAATAAAACCTACCTGGAGCGCAGGCAGATGATCAATTCGGCACTCATAAAAGCGATATTGTTACTTCTGCTTGTCGTTTCTTCGACTAATGTAGTCACCCACTCTCTGAAGTCTGACTGGCTGGGTGCACTCATGTCTTCAGGAGTTGCAGTATTTGTGACTCCCTCCCGGCCGACTGTTGCATGGATTCAGTCCGGGCTAAGAGAAAAGATGCCTACCAAACAGTGGGTAGGCGTGGCAATGATGATTGCAGGAGATGCAACCAGAATCGTCGGCTTTTTGTTTGGCGGGTGATACCATGGGATCGATAAAGACAACAAAACGACGCCCTAGCGATGCTATCGATTTCTACCGTACTGATTGCGGCAGTGATTTACCTGACCCTGCTGTTTGGCATTGCCTCACGCGGTGAAAGGCGAACCAGTAACACGATGCGACCCTGGCGCTACACCCTGGCGCTTGGCGTTCACTGCACCACCTGGGCCTTTTATGGCACAGTGACCCAGGCCGCCAATTACGGCTGGTGGTTTGCGCCAACCTATCTAGGCGGCATCTGTGTTTTTCTGTTTGCTCATCAGTTTCAGATCAAAATGTTGAAACTGGTCAAGCAACAGAACCTGACGTCTATCGCCGACCTGATTGGGTCACGCTACGGCAAGTCTCCGACCCTGGCCGCAGCCGTTGCTTTGATCTGCCTGGTCGCACTGATCCCCTACATTGCCTTGCAGTTACGCGCTGTGGCCGCCAGCTTTGCAGCGGTTACCAGTATAGAGCCCTCGCTTGCCCCCTGGTTCGTAGACCTGGCCGCTGCGGTTGCACTGGCCATGATTGGCTTTGCCATTCTGTTCGGCGCCCGCCGACTGAGTCTGGCCGAACAGCATCCTGGCCTGATGGATGCAGTTGCCTTCGAGTCCGTAGTGAAGCTGGGGGCCTTCGCCATAGTGGGCCTGTTTGTCAGCTACCAGCTGTTTGATGGTATCAATGACCTGATTATCAAAACGGCTTCTGACCCGATCGCGCAGCGCATGCTGCAGCCCAAAGAGGACGGGGTGTATATCTACGTCACTCATATGCTGCTGGGTGCGCTGGCCATGTTTGTATTGCCCAGACAATTTCAGGTCAATTTTATTGAGAACAACAGTGCGGAAGAGCTGAAAAAGGCTCGCTGGGCTTTCCCGCTTTACCTGTTTGCCATCAACTTTTTTATTCTGCCGATTGCCATGGGCGGCATGCTGCTGGTGCCTGAAGCACAATACCAGGATACCTTTCTGCTCGCACTACCCATCCTGGCCGACCGCCCGGACATCAGCCTGATCGCGTTCATTGGCGGTCTGTCGACCGCAACCAGTATGGTCATCATGGCGACTCTGGCCTTGAGCATCATGATCTCCAACGACGTGATTACACCGTTATGGATCCGCAGCCGACGAGCCGGCAACCTGATCTCCAATCTCATGCCCGCCGACATTCTGCTGACGCGCCGACTCACTATGGTGATCATCATCCTGTTGGCCTACGTCTACCACAAGCTGACTCAGGGTGGCATCCCGCTGGTCAGTAACGGCCTGATTGCCATGGCCCTGGTATCACAACTGGCGCCGGCGATGTTCGGTGGCCTGTTGTGGTCGCGTGCCAGCCGGCATGGAGCCATGGCCGGCCTCTTGTCCGGAACAGCGGTATGGACAGTTATGCTGCTGTTGCCTTCCCTGAATCCGTCAGGAACACTTTCCGACCGGGCTATCAGTGACGGAGTGGTAAGCAGTCTTGCCGTCAATATACTGATTTACATAATGGTTTCCATATTGACTCGACAGAGTGCGGTTGAACGCGGCCAGGCTCAGCAATTTACCCGGCCAGATAATGAGTCCGCTCCGGTGGACGAAATGCAGCAGGTAACCTGGGGAAAACTGCGGGCAGTACTGGCCCGTTTTGTTGACCCGGCTGACGCCGGCGGTCTCGACAAACGCCTCGGTCTGACTATTGCCGATCTGCCCGACGAAAAACTGGTACATCCGGCACTACTTTCGCGGCTTGAGCGCGAGCTGGCCGGCGCAATCGGCAGTGCCGCCAGCCGCCTGCTGATCAGCAGTCTTGCCAGGACATCGCCGGTAGCGGTCGACGAGGTGGTCGACTGGGCGTCGGAAGCTTCTCAGTTATATCGCTTCAATCGTGAGCTGCTGCAGGCATCCGTTGAGAACATTCCGCAGGGCATCAGCGTGATTGACAAAGAACTACGGCTGGTGGCCTGGAACCGTCGTTATCTGGAGATTTTTGATTATCCGGAAGGACTGATACGTGCCGGTGTCGCGATTGAAGAGATTCTGCATTTCAATGCCAGTCGCGGCCTGTTTGGCGCGCCCGATGCGAACATTGAGGAAGAAGTAGCCAAACGACTGGAGCATCTAAGAACCGGCAGCCGCTATCGTTACCAGAGACAGCAACCTTCAGGTCAGATCATTGAACTGCAGGGAAATCCCATGCCCGATGGCGGCTTTGTCACCACTTACACGGATATCACAGAACTGGTCAACGCTCAGAACGAGCTGCGCCGCATTAACCAGGAGTTGGAGGCCCGTGTGGCTGAGCGCACGCAGGCTTTGTCAGAAGCCAAACTAGCCGCAGAGCAGGCCCATCAGAGCAAATCGAAATTCTTCGCTGCCGCCGGGCATGACCTGATGCAGCCATTCAACGCAGCGAGTCTGTTCTGCGAAATGCTCCTGCAGCGCGTGCAGCACGACGAGGCCAGACTGGCGCTGCAGATACAGCAATCCCTGCAGAATGCCGAAGAGCTGCTGACCATGCTGCTGGAAATGACCAAGCTGGAGTCAGGCAATCTGCAACCTGTAAAGCGTGACATCGCACTTTGGGACATCATGGAACCCCTGCAGGCATCGTTCCAGATGCTGGCCCAGGAAAAAGGCCTTACGCTGTGCATGCACCATACACAGGCAGTGGTCCACACCGACCAGAAAATTCTCCAGCGTATCCTGCAAAACCTGCTTACCAATGCAATACGTTATACCAACAGTGGTCGTATTGTTTGCGGTGTTCGGCGCCGGTCTGGCAATCGCGTAGAACTTCAGGTGTGGGACACAGGCCGCGGCATCCCGCCTGAAAAATTTCAGGAAATATTCATGGAGTTTAAACAACTGGATCAGCAGGATCACAACCCCGGCCTTGGGCTTGGCCTGGCGATAGTTGATCGCATGTGCAAACTGCTGGATCTGCCGTTGCGGCTGCACTCCACCCTGGACAAAGGCACCTGTTTTGGCATTACGCTGCCTGTCAGCCACTGGCCAAGCAGACTAACCAACACGGCGACACTGCGACCAGGCACAGCGCCTCCAGACAGAGCAGGCTGGTCGGTTCCTGACAACACACGGGTGCTTATTCTCGATGACGACGACAATATACGTGAAGCACTTTCCTCGTTGTTTAATGGCTGGGGCGCAGAGGTCCATGCTTTTGTGACGCTGCAGGATGCACTACAGATGAATCGCCGTCCCGACCTGTTATTCGTTGACTACCACTTGTCTGATCAGGAAGTTGGCACGGAGGCAATAAGGCAGTTGCGACGTCATTTCCGGGCAGACACCCCGGCTATTTTGAGTACAGCTGATCCTGACGAACATATTCGTGAACAGGTAATAGAAGTGAATGCCCTGTTTCTGCCGAAACCGGTGAAACAGGCAGCGCTCAAACGGCTATTGAAAAACACGCTTTAAGACATACTTTCGGTTGGATTATTGTCTTCATCATCCGCACGCAGCATATCGTGAAACAGCACACCAGCCTGAGTACGATTGATCACCCCCAGCTTGCGCAGGATCGCAGAAACATGTTGCTTTACCGTTGTTTCCTGAATATCCAGCTCATGGGCAATCTGCTTGTTCAGCAGGCCATCTGCGAGGCAGCGCAAGACCTTGAACTGCTGAGGTGTCAACTGTCCCAGTTTAATCGCGAACTCCTGGTGCAATCGATTCGACTGATCCGTCAAGCTAGTGCGCAGATGGTTGGGCAGCCAGCTGTCGCCTGCCAGGACGGTCTCCACCGCCATGACAATTTCGGGCAGTGGTGTAGACTTGGGCACATAGGCACTGGCACCAAAACTCATGGCACGCGCAATCACGTCCTGCTGCTCATTGGCAGACACAACCACCACCAGGATGTCAGGAAACTGGTTTCTGATGGCGGTTAACCCGGCCAGCCCCTGGTTACCCGGCATATTGAGATCAAGAAAAACCAGCTCGACCTGGGCATGCTGATCAAGGCACTGTATCAGCTCTGTGAAGCTCGCCGCCTCATGCACACTGGCGGCAAGCGTAGAGCTTAATGTCTGTCGAAGAGCCGCCCGAAATAGCGGGTGATCATCGGCAATTACTGCCTTGATGGCATCCAGAGACTCAGGTGGGCTTGTTGTCATGTTACGGGCTTCAGTACTGATAAACATACGGCTTTCACGTTAAACCTAAACCAGCGGCAAAAAAAAAGCCACCACGAAAGCTATCGTGGTGGCCAGGATCATGAGGAGCTACCCACTACTCACAGTCAGAAGCGGTATCCCAGAGAGAGACTTACTGTACGCGGTGCACCGTAGTATCCGATCAGCGTGGTGTCGCCACCCAGGCCCGGTGCGTATCCATTCGGCAGGGACGCATTGGCAGCACCCAGGAACGCATAGTTACCCACCAGGAACTCTTCATCAGTCAGGTTTTTACCATGCAGGCCGAGAGCCCACTTATCGTCCATGCTGGTCCAGGTGACACCCAGGTTCAGCACACCGTAGGCATCCTGCTCCAGCACATTGCCCAATTCCGTCAGGCTGTATTTACTGCGATAGCTGTAGTTGCCGGTTACCGCGACATCACCTGACGCCATTGGCATATCGTAGGTAAAGCCGACATTCATGGTGCGCTCTGGCGTATTTGTGATCACAAAATTGTCTGTGATATCGATACGATTCAGATTGGCATCAAAGCTGAATACATTCTTGAACTTGGCATCGATCACGCCGATGTTGCCGAACAGACTCAGGTTCTGTGTAGCCAGCCAGGTAAACTCGAATTCGGCGCCTGTTGCATCTGACTGACCCACGTTACCCAGTCGCTGGTTAAGTGCAGCAGCGTTGTTGGGGTCAGGAATCACAGCAATGTACTGACGGTTCTTGTGATCCAGCATAAAGGCGGCAGCATTCAGTCGGAATGTCGACGTCAGGTCAGTCTTGACGCCCACTTCGTAGGACTGCACATCTTCCGGATCCGCTGCAGGTTCGGCACGCTCCGCTCGTGGATTGAAGGTACCTGATTTGAAGCCTTCGCTGTAGCTGGCATAAAACATGGTGTCTTCTGTCGCCTGATACTCAACGCTTATGCGTGGCGTCACCTTGGACCAGTCAGCCGAGTCATCCAGCACAACGGGTGTACCGGTTCCAGGTGCCCTTGTATAGCCGGGAACCCAGCCAGACTCAGGGTAGACGGTCGCGAAGATCAGGCCGTTGCGTACCAGGGCATCTTTCTCGTCCTTTGTATAACGCAGGCCACCGCTCACGCTCCACTGATCGTTTATTCGGTAGGTACCGTCCGCGTAGACCGCTGTGCTGGTGCCATTGCTGCAGCCCGACACTTCACGGGTCAGACCGGCCGCGCCCAACGACTGTCCCAGCCTTTCCAGAATTGCGTCAAATACACCACAGGATTCTGAATCAAAGTAATAAATTCCGGACACGACATTCCAGTTATCGCCGCGGTAGTTCAGTTGCAGCTCCTGGGTGAACCACTCGTCTTCATAGATAGCCGGCACGTCAAAGATACGCAGTGGTGTGTTGTCGAAATCGATATTGACCGGCGAGTAATTCTCACGGCGCGAGGTAATAGATTTCAGCGTCGCACGCTCGTTGACATCCCAGGTGACGGTCAGGTTGACACCTTCGGTCTCGACCCGGTTTTCAGTCGGCAGGCTGGTGTAGGAGTCGTAAATGCTGTCGGGGACTGGCGCCTGATTGGTCAACAGACTGGGGAGCAATCGATAACCGCCCTTGGAGTTGGATTTGTCATCAGTTCGATCATAACCCAGCTGCATAAACACATTATCAAGCGGCGCATATTCAGCGGTTACACGAAACGCCTGTAGGTCTTTGTTGTAGTTCTCCAGGTCCTGGCCCGGCAGATCACTGACGAGAAATTTTCCGTAGCCGTCACGATTGAGGTCGGCATAGCCGAAACCAAGATAAAGCTTGTCGGTTACCGGCACCTGGCCCACCAGTTTCAGGTCACGCTGGCCGTAGTTGCCAACCGTCAGTTTCGTGTCGAGCTCGGCATCACCACTCATGCGCTGCGTGACATACTTCAGCGCCCCACCAACGGTGTTCTTGCCGTAGAGTGTGCCCTGAGGTCCACGCAGCACCTCAACACGCTGTATATTCAGAATATCAAGGACAGCACCCTGTGGTCTGGCAAGATAGACATCGTCTACATAAATACCAACACCGGATTCATATCCCCAAAGCGGATCTTCCTGACCTACGCCGCGGATGAAAGCAGTCAGCGTTGAGTTAGTGGCCCGGCTTTCCTGCAGGGTAGTGTTGGGAGAAAACTGTTGAACCTCAAGGATGGTGTCCAGACCGCGCGTTTCGATTTCGCCCTCACCCAGCGAGGTCACGGCCAACGGGACACGCTGCATGTTCTCGACGGTGCGCCGCGCCGTTACTTCGATACTCTCAAGTATCCTGCCTTCGGGCTGACGTTCCTGCTGGTCCTGGGCCAGGGCCGGGGTAGCCAGGCCACTGATCGCGGCTGACACGGCCAAGGCGCAGGCTGAGTATTTGAATGTTGTCTGTTGCATCGGAATGGCTCCCCCGTGATTTTTATTGGTCGGCAGCCACCTTACTCCAAGTCGTCAGCTTTGTGACCTGTACCATAGTACTATGGGTTGCACCGTTGCATTGATGAACAATACCCCCCACTGAGGAACCATCAGTTCACGCCAATAATCAGAAAACGTGAGGGGCACATGTCGGAAGTCATCAGTTTAATCGGTCTGGTCGGAGGACTGGCCCTGCTCATAGTGCTGACCCTGCGTGGCTGGAATCTTTTTATCAGCGCGCCTCTCTGCGCACTGATCGTAGCCTTCAGCAGCAACATCCCGGTATTTACCGGCGACATCAATTTTGTGCAGAACTACTTGGCCGGCTTTACCGGCTTCATTGCATCCTGGTTTTTCATGTTCCTGCTCGGCTCAATATTCGGTAAGTTCATGGAGGATACCGGTGCAGCCGACAGCGTGGCTGCGTGGATTACCGGGCTACTGGGCAAACAACGGGCGGTGCTCGCCGTTGTGGCCGCCTGTGCAGTTTTAACCTACGGCGGCGTCAGCCTTTTTGTGGTTGCATTTGCCGTTTACCCAATGGCGCTGAGCCTGTTCAAGGAGGCCAACCTGCCACGTCGCTTCATTCCTGCCGCACTGGCATTTGGATCGGTCACCTTCACAATGACCTCTGCCGGCTCCCCGGAAATTCAGAACTGGATCCCGATTGAATACCTGGGCACAACACCTTACGCCGCCTGGGAAGTCAGCCTGGTCGTCGCGGTTTTCATGGCAGTGTTTGGTTACTGGTGGCTGCAGCGCATCATCAACAGCGCAGTCAAACGCGGCGAGCATTTCCAGGAACGCAGTTCCGACCCTCAGCTCGTCGACCGGGAATTACCACATCCAGCAACCGGACTGTTGCCCCTTCTTGTGGTATTGGGACTATCATTCATCTATCACGACACGCTGATGCAGAACGCACTGATTATCGCACTGCTGGGTGGCGTGATCAGTCTGATGATCATCAACTGGCGCTTTTTTACCAACCTGCAGGCAGCGTTGGGCAATGCCACGACCGGGGCGCTCATTGCCATTGGCAATACCGCAGCCGTAGTGGGTTTTGGTGGTGTTGCCCGAGTAACGCCAGCGTTTGATCTGGCAGTCGCGGCCGTGACCTCGCTGCCTGGCAATGAGCTGGTTGGTGCAGCCATTGCGGTCAGCGCCATTGCCGGTCTGACCGGCTCAGCATCCGGCGGCCAGGTGATCGCCCTGCCCGCGGTTGGCCCTCACTATCTGGATCTCGGCGTAAATCCGGAACAGCTGCACCGGGTGGTGGCTATTTCATCAGGAGCACTGGATTCATTGCCGCACAATGGTTACGTGGTAACCACCATTCGCGGCATCTGCAATGAATCGCACAAGGATGCCTACTGGGCAGTTGGCGCTGTCACCGTTGTTGTCCCGCTGATGGGGCTGTCACTCGCAATTCTGTTATTCAATCTGTTCTGAGACACTGTTTATGCATGGCAATATGATGGACTCCCCGCTGCTGATTATTGATCTGCTTGATCACGGCAGACGACACCACCCTGATCAACAAGTGGTATCGCGTCGCCAGGAGGGCGATATCCACCGCAGCAGTTATCGGGAAATATGGCAGCGCAGTGGACAACTGGCCAATGCTCTGGAACAACTGGACATTAAATCTGGTGACTGCGTAGCAACTCTGGCCTGGAATACGCATCGCCATATGGAGCTTTATTACGCAGTTTCCGGACGCGGCGCTGTGCTGCACACGGTAAATCCGCGGCTGTTCAGTGAACAGATCGAATACGTCATCAATCACGCCGAGGACAAGTACGTCTTTGTGGATCTGGGTTTTGTTGAACTACTTGAATCGATCGCCGAGCAACTGACTTCGGTCAAGGGTTTTGTCGTGATGACCGACCGCGCGCACATGCCCGAGACATCACTTGGCCCGCTGCACTGCTACGAAGACCTGCTGCAGAATCAGCCTGACAGCTACGACTGGCCCCGGTTTGACGAAAACACCGCAGCAGCGCTGTGCTATACCTCCGGTACAACTGGCAATCCAAAAGGTGTGCTCTATTCCCACCGGGCGATGGTATTGCATGCCCAGGCAACGGCTTCGCGCGAGCTGCTGGACCTGGACACTGACACCGTGCTGCTGCCAATGGTGGCGATGTATCATGCCGGCGCCTGGGGCGCCCCATACGCAGCACCGCTGGCAGGTTGCAAACTGGTTTTACCAGGGGCTGGTATGGACGGCGCCTCAATGGCCGAGCTGATCGCCACTGAAAATGTGACCGTCGGATTGGGCGTGCCGACGATCTGGCTGACGCTGCACAATCACTGGCTGGATCAGAACATCACTGAGACCTCTCTGCAACGTGTCTGCGTTGGAGGGGCCGCCTCGCCCCGTGGCATGGTGGAGACCTATCACCGCCGCTATGGCGTCTACTGGCAACCCATCTGGGGTATGACTGAAACCGGGCCTCTGGCGACCTCGCTGCCGCCCGCGTCATGGCTGCTGAGCCTGCCGGATGACAAACGTCTGGACCTTCAGACCTCCGCAGGACGGGCGGCATTTGGCGTTGAACTGGGCATATTTGATGCCGCCGGTCACGCCCTGCCGCACGACGGCAAAGCTTCTGGAGAACTTCGCGTCCGCGGTCCCTGGATCTGCAGACAGTACTTCAAGAATGATGACATGAGCGCGTTTCCGGATGGCTGGCTGGCCACGGGCGATATCGCCACCATCGATGCGGACGGGATCCTCCGGGTGGTCGATCGCATAAAGGATGTGGTAAAGAGCGGCGGCGAGTGGATCAGCTCACTGGAAATCGAGAATATTGTCAGCCAACATGAAGCCGTCAGTGAATGTGCAGTTATCGGTGCGAGACACCCCAAATGGGATGAGCGCCCCGTGCTGTTTATCGTAGCCCGGGCAAAAAGCCACATTGATGCTGATGCCATCCGTGAATTCCTGGACGGGCGCATAGCACGCTGGTGGATGCCAGACCGTATTGAGTTTCTGACGTCCCTTCCACGGACGGGCACTGGCAAAGTACTAAAGAATGAGCTGCGCGAGCAGTATCGAAATATTCTTCTGTAAGAGCGAACGTCCCCATTGAATTAAGATGAGAGCTGCCAATATGAGCCGAACCCCGAGATTCACAGCGCAAATCCGCCTTTTTTTCGCTGCCATCGCGTGCCTGATGTGCGCGGCGACAACGGCAGACGAGGGCTCAGTTGGCATCGTATCAAAACAGGTGTTCACAACGCAGAACTTTCAGACACTCAACGGCGCCAGTATTGCGGAGGTCAGTGTTGGCTGGGAGGCCTATGGTCAGCTGAATGAGCGCAAGGACAATGTTGTCCTTATCACGCATTTCTTTTCCGGCAATAGCCATGCCGCCGGTCGCTACGATCAAGACGACGCACTGCCGGGCTACTGGGACAGCATCATCGGGCCCGGCAAAGCAATCGATACTGACAAGTATTACGTCATCAGCTCGGACACCCTGGTAAATCAGGAACCGCATAACCCCATGGTTACCACAACGGGACCGGCCAGCATAAATCCCGCGACAGGACAGCCCTACGCCCTGGACTTTCCGGTAGTCACCATTCGTGACTTTGTGAATGTCCAGAAGGCGCTGCTGGACAGCCTGGGCGTGACCCGGCTGCACGCCGTCGTTGGGGCATCAATGGGATCCCTGCAGGCACTGGACTGGGCGACTGCCTATCCTGACTTTGTCCAGCGCGTCATTTCAGTGATTGGCGGGGGTGCTGTTGATCCATGGACCATCGCCACGCTGCAGCAGTGGGCCAATCCCATTATCGCCGACCCGAACTGGAACAACGGTGACTACTACCAGGGCGATGCGCCACTAGTGGGTCTACGGCAGGCACTTGGCATGGTCACTCTGCAGGCCATGCACCCCATGATGTTCAATCAGATCTATGCTGCCAGCGGCCCACGGGAAACTGCACCGCTTCAGGATATTCGTGCCGACTTTACGGTGGTGCAGCAGTTGAGTGCTGCCGCCGAGGCACGTACGCGCTTTGCTGACGCCAATCATGTACTTTATCTGGTGCGGGCCAACCAGCTGTATATGGCCGGTTTTTCGGAGACGCTGGGCGCAGGTTTGGCTCCAGTTACCGCAAAAACACTGTTCCTCCCCGCCAGCAACGACCTGTTGCTGCAACCCTACCTGGCGCGCACGGCCCATGAAACGCTCGTCGGGCTGGGCAAACGTAGTGCCTATGAAGAGATAGAAGGCCCCTGGGGACACCTGGATGGTGTCTATCTTATTGACCAAAAGGCGGATTTGATTGAAGATTTCCTGACTACTGACTGAGATCGCAGGTCACACGCAGCATGTAGCTAAATCACCACAAATTGTGACAAATTTGTATTGGAACTTGATACTTGCTTTAAACGGGCATAGCCTAGTGTTCCAGGCGATAAAATATTATAGTAGCAAGCTCAAAAACCAGCCTCCATCAATCTTTTAATAATAAGTGGAGAATTCATCCGTGAACTCTAGACTGACCCGCAGACGATTTATCAAGGGCGTCATATTCGTTGGGGCCGCTGCGTCAAGTGGTGCCGGACTGTATTACGCGTCGGCTGCTTCAAGATCCGCCGGCGGCGTAGAACGCCTGATATCCCTTAACATCAACGGTCGTACGCGTCGTGTCGACGTAGCCCCCCAGGAGACGCTGGCGCATACCCTGCGTTATAAACTGGGTCTGACCGGTACCAAGATCGGCTGTAACCGCGGTGAATGTGGTGCCTGTACGGTCACAATCGACGACGTCACCAACTATGCGTGCTCCACGCTGACCCACTCGGTCAAGGACCGTGCGGTACTGACAGTCGAAGGCCTGCGCGCCGCCGATGGCACGCTGCACCCCGTCCAGCAGGCGTTCATTGATGAGCTGAGTCCCCAGTGCGGTTTCTGCACCCCCGGACAGATCATGTCAGCTGTTGCCCTGCTGAAAGTGAATCCACGACCCACCCGCGATGAAGTTCGCCAGGCCATGTCAGGCAATCTGTGTCGCTGTGGTGCCTATGAACACTATCTGAATGGCGTGATGCGCGCCTCGGGGCAATTGTCATGACATACAAGCATATCGGTAAGAATTTCACTCCGCCGGATATCGAAGCAAAGGTAACCGGTGCTGCACGTTACGCAGAAGACTTCAAAAAAGAGGGCATGGTATTCGCCCGCCTGCTGACCAGCCCGCTACCCGCAGGTCGTATTATCAGCATCGATACCTCTGAAGCTGAAGCAATGGAAGGCGTGGTCGGCATTCTGACTACTGCTGACCTGCCCCAGCCGCCACCGCCCGCCAACCCGGCGCTGGCATCCGATCACATTACCTACATCGGTCAGCCGCTGCTGGCGGTCGCTGCGGTCACTGAAGAGATTGCCGAAAACGCAATCGAGAAGATCCGCATTGAGTTTGAGCGTCGCCCGTTCGTCACTGACCCGCTGGACACACTGGTTGAGGGCGGTCCAAACCCCTACCCGACTGGTAACACACTGATCCGAAACGCCGGCGAAGCCGCAGCAGGTACCACCGCTGCCGGTACAGATGTTGGTGAGATCAAGTGGTCACGCGATGCCATGAACGCATTCCGTGCCGGCCGCGAGCCCAGCGGCGTCACTTTCGGAGACGAGTGGAGCTACGGCGATATCGAATCCGAATTCGCACAGTGCACCACCATCGTTGAAGAGCCGTTTGTCACTATCGGTCAGCCGCACCACGCGCTGGAACCGCGCACCGGTATGGCGTATTGGGAAAATGGACGTTGCTACTTCCACGGCTCCCTGCAGAGTCACACTATTGCAGTCGCGCCTCTGGCCGGCATGCTGGGTATTGACCCGGCCAACCTGGTATTCATCAACGAATACACTGGTGGTGGTTTCGGCGGCAAGATTTTCCCTTACCCGATCATGGCGGTAACCGGTCACCTGGCCCGCAAGATTAACCGTCCAGTGCAGCTGCGAATCACGCGTGAAGAAGAGTTTTACATCGGCTCGGCACGCGCGGGCATGCAGGGCTGGATCAAGCTGGGACTCAAGCCGAATGGCGAAGTCGGCGCAGTCGATACCATAATCGTTGGTGATGCCGGTTCTGGCGGTGGCGCCAGCGGCAGTTCAGCTGCGGAGCACATCACACTGATGCTGCAACCCGCTGCCATGCGCTTCCGAGGTGTCAGCATCTACACTAACACCACTCCGCGTGGTGCACAGCGTGGGCCAGGCCAAAACGAGATGGCTGCTGTACTGGCACCCATATATGACAAAGCGATTCGTCAAGCCGGACTCGACCGTATGGAAGTCCGTCGCCTGAATGCGCCGGTGAGTGAAGACAAGATTGGTCCGCGTCGCGGCGATCTGACCAGTGCCTTCTTCCCGCAGGCCATCCAGATGGGCGCGGACATGTTTAACTGGAGCGAGCGTTCACAGCGTTCCGGCCAGCGTAATGGCAGCAAAGTCACTGGTATCGGCATCGGCATGGGTTATCACTCAGCGGGCGCCAGCGGTTACGACGGTCTGTGCCGCATCGGCACCGATGGCAAGCTGTACCTGCACACTGGTGTCGGTAACCTCGGCACGTACTCCTATGCAGCCGTTGTGCGTACCGCCGCAGAAGTCCTGAAAGTAGACTGGGACAACTGTGAGATCGTACGCGGCAACACTGACCTGCACCTGCCTTACAGCACCTACCAGGCCGGCAGTAACACCATGTTCACCGAAGTTCGTACCAACTATGTGGCTGCCCAGGATGCCCTGCGCAAACTTAAAGCCATCGCAGCCGCTGATCTGGGCGGCAATGCAGATGACTACGACATCGATGGACAGCGCGTGTTCCTGACCAGCAACCCGGAACAGGGTATGACCTACGCCGAAGCCGCGCAGCGTGCCGTGGCAATGGGTGGTGAATACAGCGGCCAGGAGTTCCCGGAAGAGCTCAACGACGTCACCAAGCGTGCCGTGCAGGGTCTGGCAGGCAGCGGCCTGATTGGTGTTGCCAAGGACTCTCGTCACTCTGGCACGGTGCCAGCCATGACCATCGGTTTCATGGAAATCGAAATGGACCTGGATACCGGCAAGTACGACATCGTGGATTACACCTGCGTCGCCGACTGCGGCACGATCATTCACCCACTGGGCTTCCGTCAGGGTATGAACGGTGGTGGCGTCTGGGGTGTGGGTCTGTCCGGTTACGAACGTCACGTATATGATCCTCAGAACGGCCTGCCAGCAAATGTGGGCCTGTATCAGGCTCGAATCCCCAGCTATCTGGATGTCCCGCACGTAAGTAACAGTGCTGGCCTGGATATCCCTGATCCACAGAGCCCAATGGGTTCACGTGGTGTGGGTGAACCAGCTCAGGGATGTGCTGCAGCCGCGCTGGCCAGTGCGATCACCGATGCACTTGGCGGGCAACACCTGTTCAACCGCGCGCCGATCACTCCGGACATGATCGTGAATCATGTAGCGCAGCTTGATCAGTACAACACCGGCGAACTGAAAACGAACACATTCTGAGGTTTTAACTATGCCAGCTTATGACAATATGCCAGAAATGGGCCTCTATCAGCCGGTTCAGGTTGAAGACGCCCTCGCGCTAGCCTCACGACTCGCCGATCGCGGCTGGTTGCTGGGTGGCGGTCAGGACACCTACGGATGGATCAAAGACCGCGCCAAGCGTCCAGAAGCGCTGATCGATCTGAACGGAATTGAAGCTCTGCGCGGTATTCGCGAAACCAGTGATGGCATCGAAATCGGTGCCCTCACTACCCTGACTGAAGTGGCCACCAGCCCTATCGTCCTTGAGCGTTACGCCCTGCTTGCGCAGGCAGCCAGCAAGGTTGCCAGCCCGCAGATCCGCAACGTCGGCACCCTGGCCGGCAATATGGCTCAGGACGTACGCTGCTGGTACTACCGCCGCGGACTGGCTTGCTACCGCGCTGGTGGCAACCTGTGTTACGCAGACACACCTGATGGTCAGAACCGTGAACACGCCCTGTTCGAAGCCAGCCGCTGTGTAGCCGTGACGCCAAGTGATACGGCACCTGCACTGGTCGCTCTGGAAGCACAAATGGTCATTCGCAACGAAAGTGGCGAACGAGTCGTGGATGCAGAAGACTTCTGGATTGGGCCAGCGCTTGATATCGAGAACACCACCGTTCTGCGTCCAGGCGACATTCTGACCGCTGTCCGCATCCCGGCCAAGTGGGCCAATGCCGAGTTCTACTTCGAGAAGGTCGCTGACCGTAACGTTTGGGACTTTGCACTGGTAAGCATCGCGGCAGCAATGCGCGTGGAAGGCGGCACAATTGCTGACTCACGCATGGTTGCAGGCGCTGTCCAGTGCACGCCACGTCGTATGACAAACGTTGAGCGTGCCATACAGGGTCAACCCCGCAACCAGGCGACTGCCGACATGGTTGCCGGTATGGCCAGTCAGGGCGCACAGCCTCTGACACGCAACCACTTCAAAATGCCACTGATGGACAATCTGGTTAAGCGTGCCTTGACCATGACTGCCTGACAGGTATTACTGAGTCGTCGGTCGCAAGATTGACGATCCAAGAAGCGGCGCGCTGAAGCCATTCAGCTGCGCCGTTTTTTTTGCATTTTCGCCAGGCTCAAAGCTGCCCGAACTTTATGGTTCGACTGGCAGCTCTCAGCGCGACAGGCCGATGCGAAATGAGCAACACAGTGCAGGACAGTTCACGAAGGTTTTTGAGTATCCCCTCCTCCAGCGCCTCATCCAGATTCGCGGTTGCTTCATCCAGAAACATGATCGCAGGTCTTTTGTAGAATGCCCTGGCCAACAAGATACGCTGTTGCTGCCCCGCAGACATCATCGAGCCCATATCACCTACCAGGCTGTTGAAGGCCATTGGCAGGCTCGCAACAAAGGATTTTATCCCAGCCTGTTCAGCAGCAAACTCCATACGCGATTGATCTGCAGCCTCATCGAACATTGTGATGTTATCTGCAATGGAACCCGACAATAGCTGATCGGTCTGCAAGACTCCCGCGCAGGCGTAACGATACTCACGGACTCCATACTGAAGGATATCGATGCCATCTATAAGAACCCGG
Source organism: Pseudohongiella sp. O18 (assembly GCF_021729085.1). Classification (GTDB taxonomy): domain Bacteria; phylum Pseudomonadota; class Gammaproteobacteria; order Pseudomonadales; family Pseudohongiellaceae; genus Pseudohongiella. Next base: position 85,477 of record NZ_JAJSAR010000003.1, read on the forward strand.
CCACTATCGGGTTTCAGCAGGCCGGCCATGATTTTCAGGAGTGTCGATTTGCCTGCGCCGGAAACGCCCGAGATCGCCAGCACCTCGCCCGGCTTCACTTCAATGCTTATGCCATCGATAACAGGACCTGTCGCGCCTGGATAGGTGTAAGACACGTTCTCGATCGTCAACTGCCCCTTCACACGCCTGCGCACTGCTGGCATATGCAGGGATTCGGTTTCGCGCTCGGCGCAGGTGATGTCTGACACCCTTTCAAGCTGAAGCCTGACCAGACGTATCTGAACCAGCTTTTCGATAAACGATCTGATGGCGCTGGTGAAATTCCCCTTGAGTGCAACGAAGGCAGTCAGGAAACCCAGCGTGATATTGCCATCCAGTACCAGTGTCGCTGCCAGAAACACCACAACCACATGCTCCGCCGTCGTCAGCACGCCGTAAACAGCGTCAATGTTGATATTGAACCTTGCCAGCCGTACCTGGGCATTGATCTGTTCAGCGTAACGATTTCGCCACAGGAACTGTCGGGTCAACTCCCGGCAATAAAATTTGATGACCTCAATGGTGCGCATATTCTCCATCAGTTGAGAGCTGGTTTTGGCCTCTGCCACCACAACCTGCTCCTGCAGAGACTGCATGGCAGGAATACAGACCACTTTAAGCAAGGCAGACACCAGGACAAACAGCAGCACCGTCACCGCCAGCATGCCGCTAAAGTAGAACATGACCAGCAGAGTAATCAACGCGAAAACCCCGTCAAGAACCACGGTTATCAGATCCTCTGTCAGAATGCGTCTAATCTCCCTGATCGAGCCAAAGCGCGAGACAAGGTCGCCAACATGACGTTTTTCAAAGTAAGCGACTGGCAGGCTCAATAGATGCGTCAGAACATTACCAGCCATCTGAAAGCCGATCTGATTGGAAAAATACAGTTGCACCTGTGATCGGGCATAAGTCATTGCTACCGACGTCAGCCCCAGCATCAGAAAAGCCAGAGCCAGCAGACTGAGCACATCGGCATCCTGCCTGGACAGGCCTTCGTCTATGACCAGTTGCATGTAAAACGCGCTGCCTATCGATGCCAGTTGCAGAAACAGCGACAGAACAAACAGCTGGACAACGGCGCGATTAAAACCCGGGTAGCGTCGGTACAGATCAGAAATTCGCGATCGCATGTTGGTACTGCCCTGATGAAAATCAGCGCCAGGTGTCATCTCCAGAGCGATGCCGGTAAAATGCCTGCCGACTTCGGCCATACTGTAACGCCGCTCTCCGACTGCCGGGTCATGTATGCGGATACTGCGCTTACTGACGCTCTTGAGTACTACAAAGTGATTCATATCCCAGTGCAGCACTGCAGGCAGCTGAATTGCTGACAGATCGTTTATATCCAGTTTCAGGGGTCTGGCCTTCAGGCTGATGGACTCTCCAATGGACAAAAGATCAGACAGGCGACTTCCGCGACCAGATATTTCGTGACGGCTACGCAGAGTATTGAGATCAATTCGATTACCGAAGAAACTGGCGATCATGGCAATACAGGCGAGACCACATTCGGCACGCTCGGACTGCAAGATAACGGGGAGACGAAACCTGCCGCCAAACAGTGAGGCGATCATAATCGACGCTCCACACTACTGAGCGGCCTTGTTATTCGTTGCATCAGGGTTTCCTCACCGGTCACCACATCCGCGGTGAACTGCATACCCGGCTGTAACTGATACAGCGAGCCTGCATGTTCGATGACACTGCCTGTGCTGGCCCTCACAAGGTATACGGGCTCGTTCACCTCAAGCGGTATCAGATGCTCTCGTGGATCGATCACCGTCCCTGATATTCTTGCTACTTCGGCGCTGTGTGTGCCATACAACTGGTAGGGAAATGCGTCGTAACTCATCATTAACTCCTGTCCCGTCCTGAGCTCTCCAATGGCTCTGGACGGCAAATACAGATGAGCTTCCAGTTCCTGAGTCTCCGGCAGCACAGTCAACAGCGGCAGGCGAGCGTCCACAGACTCCCCCACGTCGTACATCAGGTTATCCACGATGCCTGATACGGGAGCTACAATGCTCTGAGCTGACAGAATCTGCAGCTCAGCACGGCGCTGTTGCAGCTGCAGCAGGTTAGCTGCGAGACTCAACTGCTGGTCATGGGCCTGTGCCTTCAAGATTTCCAGCTGCTGAGTTGCGTCCAGTAATGCCGACTCTCTGGTGAGCAGTTCTGCTTCAGATGACATGTTCTGTTGTTGCAAGTTAACCTGCTCGGATCTGATTCGATCCAGCTCTCGTCGTGAGATAAGGTCACGGTCAAACAGTATCTGATGTTTTTCGTAATCGCTGTCAATAATTTCAAGACGCTGTTTCAATAGTTGATGCGCCTGCGCCGCGATCCTCAATTCCTCAACCAGGCCCTGGGTTCTGCTGTGGAATTTTTGTTGCTCTATTTGAGCCTGTACTTTTTTATTGATCTGACGCTGCTTCAGAAGCTGTATCTGGCTATCTACCAGCATTACCTGTTCCTTCAGCTGATTCTTTCCTGTGACGTCAAATCCCGGGGCGCTGATGGTCATCAGCACCTGTCCGGCTTCTACCAGATCGCCCTCTTTAATATTAATCGCCGAAATTGTGCCAGCAGTGTTTGCAAACACTTTCGATTCGCCGACTACTGGACTGAGATAACCACGCACCCGCTCAACCTGCTTGAATGTCGCAAAGGTGGCAAACAACACAAACACAATACAGGCCATTAGCGCACCAGCCACCATCAATCTCACCGAGACTGGTTGGTACAGTATTCCATCACCAAATTGAGAACCGCGACTAAATTGCAGGGCTTCTTCCCGAAACAACATGTCAGTCACCCTCCGGCACGCTGTTGACTGCAAACTCTTATAGATTGCCGGTCCAGATACCTTGGCAGCTCAGGTAGAAACTTCCACTGCTCCGGATGGCGTCGTATCCATGTCTCCGCCAGTTTTGCAAGCTTCTGGGTAATTCGTTGACAGGCGACGTCCAGACGCTCCCCATGAACTGGCCTGGCATCAATCTCCGCCTGCATGTCAATAAAACTTGCCCCACTTTGTTCGAATGTGCAGAACGGGAGTATTGGCGCCTTAGCCATGATCGCCAGCAGTGCGGGCCCCTTGACGAAACGCGCGCGATATCCAAAAAAGTATACTTCTGTCGTCTCTCCAAAATCGTCACCAAGATCGAACAGAATGTTCAGGGTATGGTTACCTTGGCGCATTCTGGCCACTATCTCCACCGGGTCATACTGACCATGCAGCAGTACATGATGTTGACCCTTTTCACCCTGGAACTGGTGCTGCAGTGCTGGGCTGTCATGCTCACGTTTTAATGTGATGACACTGCGCTCTGGAGATGCGTGCGTGGCTATCCGCTTCATGGCGCCCACAAAATCTCCCATATGAATAGTGACCAGTACGCGAGATTCCTGATTCTCTTGTATCATTCGTTGATAGGCACTTTCTTCAGGCCAGATGAAGCGGCTCAACTGAGCGTTATCAGTTTTACGAGTCTGATAGTGCGCCAGGCGCCAACAGTAAAACAACGCGGTCATATGCTGCTGCTGAATCAGCAGCCTGGCCACACGCCTTTCAGGCTCGCCGAGCAGAACACCTATTATCTGTCGTCGCAGCTGCCTGGTCACACGTTCCTCTTTCAAAAGCGCCTCAGAATAGCTTGTGCAATTGCTGACGAGTTTTAAGTACCCCCTCAGCAACGGGTGCTCAACTATGGCGGCTTTTATCGAATCGTGTAACTTCCTGCGACATGACACATGTATCCACTCAAGAGTACTCATTGGCTGCGCCATCAGCTTTTCAATGACGCTCAGCTGTGCTTTCAACTTCTCGAAATGTTCTTCGCGTTGTGTGGGACCCTCGACGTTTCTGCAAGCAGCAAAGACCTGTGCTCCACGCTCAGTCCTTAGAATCCGCAAACCATCGACTGGTAAATCCCCAGCACGAATCGAGTGCTCTATAAATGCCTGGCTCCTGAGCTGGAGGCTTTGTGCCATGCGGTCCTCAATCTGCTGACAACGGAGTTGAAAGTCCTGGCAGGAGGCCATCAGCCCGACGCTCCCCGCTGGCTGTTTTCTGGGTCGGGCACAAGGCATCACGTCGCAATCTCGGTATGAATAGCGGAAAATACAAGCTCCACCAGGTCACCCAGAGTAGACACCTGAATCAGCATGGACTCATCCACATCTATGCCGAACTCAGCTTCCAGCTCAAAAACAACCTCTACCAGCTTCAGGGAATCGAGCCCCAGGTCGGCAACGCGAATATCCCTGTCATAGGACTGCAGACATGGCTCCTTACTACCAGTTGATTGGGACGCGGTGACATTAATCTGCTCCAGCAATTTATTCTCGATGCCGGCCCTTATCAGAGACTCAGGCACAGTTGACCTCCTTGTCCAGCAGACTCTGCATTAGCGATCTGCACTGATCGCGCTTGATTTTTCCACTGGTCGTCAACGGCATACGTCCGCTTGATAGAACGTGCGCTCCCTCTGGCGCTACCCCGGTCAACTCAAGCACAAAGGAAACAATCCGATGCAGGTCGAGACTGGCTATGGCCCGAGTACTTTCCAGAACCAGCCCCAATGTTTCACAGCCGTCACAGTTGACTGCAACAGCTGCACATCTGCCAATGCCATGTCTGGTAAACCTGTGTTCAACCTGCCCCTCGATGAACTCTGCACAAAGTGGTCTACCGCGGACTTTGAGCACACTGTTCTCTCGCCCGGTGACATACAGCAGTCCCGCTCTGAAATATCCGCGATCACCGGTACGCAAGAATCTGCCGGAAACGTCGTTAAGCTTTTGACCAAAAACCCTGCCATCACTTTCAGTTTCAAGGGTATATCCGCGCGCTACTGATGCCGATTTAACCCAGATCTCACCTTCCTGACCGTCTTCGCAACAACGTCGCCTGACGGTATCCACTACCTTGATAACTCGACTGCTACTCCCAACAGCAACGGCTTGATCATCCCTCTTATTGAGGCTTTCCCTGTCTGCCTTCAAGCCTTGCACTCCGCTGACAAATAATGTTGCCTCGGCAAGCCCGTAACAGGGAAACAGTGCCCGTTCCTGCATGCCATATCGACGCAGTGCTATCAGAAATTCCCGGAGTGTCCGGTAACTGACTCGCTCTGAGCCGCAGTAAGCCAGGCGCCAGCAACTCAGATCCAGATCCGTGTCCAGCTGTCCAGACTGGGATATCTGCTGCAGGCATCGACGATAGGCAAAACTTGGAGCACCTGAAATGGTGACGCGGTATTTGTCGATCGCGGCAAGCCACTTAAGTGGTCTGGCAACAAATGTCTTTGGCGACAGAAAATAATTGTGGATACCCGCATAGACTGGCTGGATGACATGTCCAATCAGGCCCATATCGTGATGAAACGGTAGCCATGAAAGACCGACATCATCCCTGTTGCATTGGAATGCACTGCTAATCTGCCTGACATTAGCCAATATGTTGCTGTGAGAGATTGCCACTCCTTTGGGTTGGCTGGTGGATCCCGAAGTAAACTGTATGAAAGCGACGTCGGACGCCTGTGGCGATTGCAGCTCAAGCTGTGGCTGTTCATGACTGAACTCAAGCAGCGACTGAAGTGTGTATACCGGTACATGATCAACCTTGATCAAGGCTGCCAGGGTCTGCCCTGTAAGCACAGCGCGGACACCATGTTTACTTAGCAACGCCGCCATCCCGGTCCAGGATGTGCCTCGTGGTTTTGTCATCGGTACCGGCGTGACTCCCGCCAGCACTGATGCCCAGAATACCTGCACGAACTCCGGGCCATGTGTATAAATAAGGCCTACCCGCGTTCCCTTTAAGCCAATACGCTGCATGCCACAGGCCAGTTTTTGCGACTGCTCAAGCAGGCCTGACAATGTTATCTGACACTCCGGTTTGAGGTCAGCATTCAAAAACGTGTATATCAGTTTTTCAGGTTCTGATGCCGTGCGGCATCGCAATAACCCCGGAAGTGTCTCCGACTCTGCAGTGCGGTCATGGTCTGCCGTTGTTAAAAGCCGATTTTGCATATCACTGTTCCTTGTGACTATCAATTCCCGCCATGGTTACCAAGAGTTTAAGCACAGGCATCTGAGATTTTCCTAAAAATAATTTCCGGCAAACCTCCATCTTCCTGTCTAACATCCAGGTTAGGTATCTATGCAATGACGGCGGTAATCAATATGTACACAGGCACCAGTGTCAGCAATAAAAGGGCCATGAGTCATACAAATATAAGCTATTCAACTTCGCTTCAAAGCTCATTCCTCTTGGGCTATCTTGATGAAAACCCAGACACGTCCGGAACGCGCACTGAGACTCGCCAACGTATGCTTTACGAGTTGGCAAACGCACGGGTGTGGAATGTGCAGCAACAGATTAACTGGGACATGTCGAAACGCAGCTCTGCCTTTCCGGAGTGTAAAAGCGATGATCCTCTTGACGCCTACCAGCCTTACCAGTCACTTTCCCGAGAACGGCGTCGGGCGCTGAGCTGGCGTCGTCATGCGATGGAGCTCAGCGACATACTTCACGGCGAACAGGCCGCTCTGTTACTTTCAGCGCAATTGTTGTCGGTTGTACCCACCCCAGCAGCAAGACTGTTCATGAGTAGTCAGGTCTCAGATGAGGCCCGTCACGTAGATTTTTTTATTCAGTATATGGTCGCGGCGAAGCTTCCTGTTTCCGCGCCCAACAATCAGCTCGCGAGGCTTATTCATGGCGCGCTGCAAAGCCCGGACTGGCGCTATAAGTTCAGTGTATGCCAGGTCCTGATTGAAAGCCTGGCTCTGGCCAGATTCAGGGAGCTCAAAAGCAGTAGCCGCATACCGGCTCTGCAACAGGGGCTTGCGCTGATATTGCAGGATGAAGCCAGGCATGTGAAATTCGGCACTGACACATTGCATGAAGCTTTTGCAGATCTCACAGCAGAGGAGAGAGAACTCAGGGGCAGCCATCTGCTACACAGCGCCCTGCTGCTGATCGATACAACACACAGTAGCGCGGTACTGGCGCGTGAAGGTCGCTGGGATGCCGCACACCTCCGACTGCACCTGCGACAATACCGTATTCGCCACCCTGAAATTGCCCGCCAGAGGCTGCGGCAACTCAGCCTGAACATGAGCTCTGCGGGCCTTATGACTGACAACGTGCGCAAGCGCCTTGAGCGTATCACCAGCCCTACCAATAGCTGACTGCTTGCTCTACAATCGGGTGTCTGGCTGGCCTAATCATTCATTTATCAGAGCGGTACCCATGATCACATCACCCGATCCGAATATTAGCTATCAACTGACACACGGCGTTTTTGTAATGCAGATTCAGCGCCCTGAAAAAAAGAATGCGCTGACACAGACCATGTACCAGGCATTGGCTCAGGGCATTTCGGCTGCTGAAAAAGACGACGACGCGCGGGTGATTCTGATTCGGGGTTCTGAGGACTGCTTCACCAGTGGCAACGACGTCAATGACTTTGTTAAATCGTCTGACGTCGGCACAGAGCGTCCCTCTGTTCAGTTCATGAAGGCCATCGCACATGCGGGCAAACCAGTTGTGGCGGCGGTCGGGGGGCTTGCCATCGGTATTGGCACCACCATGCTGCTGCACTGTGACCTTGTGTATGCGGCTGAGGATGCCTACTTCCAGCTGCCATTCACTCGTCTGGGTCTGTGCCCAGAGGCCGGCTCCAGTGCCCTGCTGCCGCAGATCCTGGGCCACCAGCGCGCCAGCGAGCTGTTGTTGCTGGGTGATCGTTTCTCCGCCGCCAAAGCCCATCAGTATGGCATGGTGAATGAGGTGCTGCCTTCGGCCGGATATCTGGAGCACGCCATGGCCAAGGCGACAGAACTGGCGAAACTGCCTGCCGATGCGGTGCGCACCTCAAAAGCATTGATAAAGCGCAACCAGGCATCGCCAATGAACGATACAATTCAGGCTGAACTGCTGCAATTCTCACGACTGCTGCAATCACCTGACGCCCAGGCGATTTTCCAGGCATTTCTTAACAAAAAGAAATAAGCCCCGGTTTAGCCACTGGCCCAGCTGTTATTAATCAGGCTCGTTTTCCCAGCAAAACATCACGAGCCTCATTAAGCCGCTGCGCCAGGTAAGGCGAACCTCCCCGGTCCGGGTGCAGCTTCTGCATCAGGCGCCTGTGGGCCGCCACGATTTGCTCTCGGGTGGCACCCGCCTCAAGCCCCAGTATTTCCAGCGCCAGTGACTCGGACATTGTATCGCTGTCTTGATGTGCACGTTCACCGCCCGTCTGGCTTGAAGCCGAATCGGCCTGCTCACGCCAGTCTGGATGCATCCGGTCCAGATAGGCTTCCAGCAATTGCAGGGTATCAGCGTCGTCCTGGCTCTCCTGCGCCAGTTCCAACAGGTCCGGAAGACCCAGTTGCGACAGTCGCTTGCCCTTAAACTGACCTTGCAGGACTCGCCCGTCCATTGCCCCAGTGCTGTGCTGCAGCTCCATCGCCAGCCAGTCAGTTTTAACTGTAGAGCTGCCAGAGCGACGTCCACCGCTGCCAGCAGGCCCTGAACCCGTCGAGGAGCGCCGTAGACGTAACATGGACGCGAGCTGCATCAGCCAGTGGGCATTGCGCATCGCGAATGTAAGCAGGAATATGATTGGTGCCAGTACTGCCTGCACTGGCAGTCGTCCCATCAGGATAAGGGCCAGTACAAGCACCAATACCGACGTCAGTGCAACCAGCCAGCGAAACTGCTGTTTTGTGAGTGAGTAATGTTGCCTGACGCGCAACAGCCCCCACCAGGCAAGCCCTATCAGCAACAGCGGGCCCAGCAGTCTAATAATCAACAACGATGCAGTCTCCCAATCGTTTTAAGCAGCAGGTGGAACAATCAGGCTGGAAGCTTAACCGGATAGCTGTTGGCCAAGCAATTTTACTGAAGGGTGGGCACGACGACTGAAATCCTCCAGCGCCTTGATCCCGCCGCTGGCGTACACCGCAACGGCCTTCAACAGGTCACGCAGCTGCTCCGCACTGCCGTGATCAAAGGGCGAATAGGCACCGCCGGAAAGCCGCGCCATCTCAACAAAACAGCGTTGTGCAGTAATATCCTGACCTTCCTGAAAAACAAACAGAGGAACACGCAATAAGCCCAGCTCGCCGGCATGCTGGCACAACACATCCATGCTCTCTTCCATGCAATCACCGACGTATACCACTGCATGCACTTTCTCACGGCGTGTTTCAGTCTTTACGTGCTCCAGCAGTCTCTCGATCTTGGTGATGCCCGCCTGGCAGCGAATGCCTGTCATCTGTGGTAGCAACTGTGAGGAGTCACCGTACCAGTCGCTGGCACGAAACTCGGCAACGCCCCTGAAATAACAAAGTTGAATCTGCAGGCCGCCCAGGCTGCTGGCACTGGCAAACATGTCAGCCTGAAGCTGCATGGCCTTGTCCCAGGTCGCCTCGCGGGAGGCGGTGGCATCCAGTGCAAAAATCAAACGACCGCTGCGGCCATTCGTGTTCACCGGAGGCATAGACTTGACCTGCTGGAGGAACTGGCTGACTTCCGGACGTTTGGCAGGAACAGTGCCCTTGGGTTCTGATACTGACTGCTTTTTTCGGTCAATCAGTTGCTTGAGATCTTTCATTCGCCGCCTCTGGGTGTCCGGCATCAACGTGTTCAACGCCGTAAAGCCCCAGCATAACAAAGGCAGCGAAGCAGCGCAGCCCGGCCGTGATCACCAGGGCTGCGCAAATACAGAGCGATTATTGTGCAGCGTCAGGATTCTGCAACTGATAGCGGAACACATACTGCACATTCGGTACGTCCACAGCCTGACCGGCCACCACCCGCGGCCGAAAGCGGAACTGTTTAGTGGCCGCCACGGCCGTGTGATCGAATGTGTAAGCAGGTTCCGCATCAAGCACCCGAACCGACTCCGAGTCCACCATACCATCCGCCGTCACGGTGAATCGAACATGCACCCAACCCTCAATCCCCTCATCGGCTGCCTGCTTTGGATACATTGGTTCTACAGTGTTCAGTGGAATCATTTCCTGATCCACTTCACGAGCGTCCGGGTTAGGTTGCTCCTGTGCCTTCAGCACCTGATGGCTTCCCACAATGCCCATCATGGCAACGGACAGCATGACGACTGCCGCCAGCGTTCTACGTGCACTGCGTTTCGATTCCTGACTACTCATGACGTTCTCCTCAAGCACTCGGCTTATTCTTTGTTTGAGAGTATTTCGATCGTGCATTGTCTGCACCAGCAGCTGGCTGGTGAGTCTGGAACGCCGGGCATGGATACAGCCTGTTGCCACGCCCAGCAAGCTTTCTGCGTAATCTGGGCCCGCCCGACCGGTACGTAGCACAGCAGCATCGCAGCTGTTTTCTGAGGCTTCATGCAGGCGCCTGACGGCAAACCACACCAGAGGGTTAATCCACAGCGCACACGCGATCAGATAGGACACCAGGGACGTTATCCAGTCCAAACGTTTGATGTGGCAGAGCTCATGAAGTAAGACATCCCTGAGTACGGCCTCCGACCAGTCGTCGGCCGCTGCAGGCAATAGGATTTGAGGTCGAAACAGCCCAAAAGAAACAGGTGAGTCCAGGTCCCGGCCCACACGAACACTAACCAGTCGAGCAATCTGCAACTCGGTGGCAAGCCTGGCGGTCTCTGCTGTCACTCGCGGATCAGTTACCATGCGGGCACTGCGGGTCAGCCGGCGCAGCCGCAACGCGGCGACTCCCAGACGCATGGCCAACAACATCGCGACAATCACATACAAGCCAGCCATCATGTCAATAAGGGTTAGTTGACTACCTTGCTGAGTAGCCCCACTTGTTATCTTGAGTTCAAACAGTGCGCCAGCCGCAGCAGCTGACGTCTCCTGACTCAACATCCACGGCACCACGACCGGCATCACCGGCATCAAGGCCAGACAGAACATGCAGCCAAGCCACAACAAGTGGTGACTCTCGGCACTTTTTCGGCTGGCGAACAGACTGGCTGCCAATGCAAACACCACAACCAGCACGACTGACTTGCCGACCAGGTCCATAATCCAGATCATCTGTTCCATTATTGATCTCCCCCGCTTTTGGATTTACGCTGCTTGTGTGCCTGGATCATGGATTTCAGTTCATCCAGCTCCTCGTCTGTGAGGTCATCAATAGACATATCCAGCAAGGAGTTCACCGCCAGATAAGGCGAATCATCAAAGAAGGTCTTGACCACATTACCCAGTGCAGACCGGGAGGCTTTCTCTCGTGCTACCAATGGAAAATAGACGTACTTCAAGCCGCTCTCTTTGTGACCGATGTGCCCTTTTTCCACGAGCTTGCCCAATAGCGTCCGTACCGAAGAATAGCTGGGGGGATCTTCCATCAGGTCCATCACGTCTTTGACGCTGGCATGCTCAAGCCGGTAGAGAATATCCATAATCTGGCGCTCGCGGCGGCTTAACTGGTCGGCTTTGGTCATCTGTTGCTCCCGGCTGGTGTTCGGTTTACAAACATATCTGTTAAATATTTAGCATGGTGCTAATAAAATAACACAGCAAAGAATCTGTCAAGCTTTAATTGCTAAATTTTTAACAGGCAGGGCGAATTGCATGGGAAATCGGGATCACGCTCGCAGGTATGGACTCACGCATGACTGGTTGCATGTTGATCTTCGCGAAAGCAACGACAGGACACGCTGTCAGCGATAAAACACCGCCAGCCAGACTGTATTGTGTTCCGGGTCTGTCCACGCTACCCGGTGACGGCAGTGTGCAGGAATATTGATGTAGTCGCCGGCAGCCAAGCGCACATCTGGACTGTTTTCGAAGGCGAGGATTGCACTGCCCTGCAGCACCATGACCCACTCATGTTCATCCTGGTCGTACCACCCTTCCGTGGGAGATGTGTGCCCCCGAGAGACGATGCGCTCGATGCGCACAGCAGGCGTATTGAGTATTTCGTCAAACTGCTCGGCGTCAGTCCCGTCAGGCACCCTGGCAAACAGATTGCTAACTTTCATTTACTCGCTCGCAGGCTTCGCTGTTTCCGACACATAGATGTAATCGCTTCAAGATAACACCGGCAGACGACGCGATCATCAAAAACTGTACTCCAACCCCAGTGAGAACTGATCCAGATGTCTAAACTGTCCAAAAACACCTGAGGCGCGGCCATAGGGAATATCCAGCATGGCCTGAAGGGTAATGTGACTGCGCAGCCTGTAATCCCAGGCCAGCTGGAAAATCCCATCATGCTGATCCAGTGAGTGAATCACCAGCATTTCTGCTGTTTGCGTATGCCCGAACAAGTCACCTCTAATCAACAGCGTCGCCCGATCCTGCCGACGCTCCCGGATCAGACCGCTTCGATAGTCAGGCAGGTAACTGCTAAACAGCTGCGTACTAATCAACCAGTCACTCACACCACTGTAGTCGACACCTACCACCGAGCTGACTTCTGGTGACCTGGACCATCCAGTTATAATTGACTCATCGGCATTCGGATAATACTGCCGGGTGTCGTATCCGAATTCGGCACGCAAGGTGAAGTCACCGAAAGCGTTTGATAGCGATCCTCCCAATGTATGGGTTCGGTAATAGATGGGTTTCACACTTACGTGCGTATCATGCGACTGCCTTTCCAGAACCGGTTGGTCGTTATAGTGATAAAGGTAGTTAAGGCTGACGTCCCAGCCCGCGATGAACGATGTAACCTGCGTCCCAAAATCCGCATCGGATATCGGGTCATCAGGCCTGTCTGCTTCTAACCAGTGTGTATCCGGTTGCATCAGAAAAGCAGGCGGACGAATTGCGAAGGCAGCGCCCGGCACAGGCATTTGCTCATAGCTTGTATCCGGCAGCCAGATAAAGGAAGCCATCCAGTCTCCGACGGGTCTTTCAATGTTCACGGCCCACAAGGGTATACGTCTTTCATCCCGATCTGGCAGCACGAACTCTCGCATAGTGACGGGATTGACGACATCAAGCACCTCAAGGCCAATGGCGGCTCCCCAGGCAATTGTTTGTTTCCCCATCCGAAAGAAGGTGTCTCCAGCATAACCATCTACATAGAATTCTAGTAATTCAGCTTCGCCGCGATCACCGAATTCATGGCGGCGACTCCAATCACTACGGTACTTGCTATCGTTTGTGCTACCTGGTTCCAGCCGATCACGTTCGTCAAATCGCAATCGCCCTTCCATGTGCAGACGTAGATCACCCGGCAATGTCAGATCGAGTTCGGGTAACAGGCTGTGCTGCAGAACCCTTAGATCAACGTTTTCCAGGCCTTGTGTAAGACGCAGCTTGTATTGTCCACGCCATTCTGCATCAAGGCCGGACCATACACTCGTCCATGGTCCGACCAGTTCTGCATTGCTCACCGGACTGACACTCCACCACAGGGTACTGAGCAAAAGCTGCCATTTCATCGCAGCCCCCGCTCCAGCATTTGCTGATTAAAAATGCGATCAGGCACATCTGTCTGGTAATCGATATTCTCAAACAGCAATCGGGTCTTGTGGTTTGTTTTGTGATTGACTACCGTGACCTCGGTTACTGTCCAGATACCATCTATTTGCTCTATACCGGCATTGTGTATGGTTTTCAGGTGATTGCCGTTCACATCCCAGTATTCACTGTGCCTGGACATCTGGATCTCACGATCAACCGAAAGCACGATGCGTGAATAGCCAAGCTCACGAGCTACAGCCTCATTGATGGGCACTGCTTCAATTTCGGTCACCGGCACACCGTCAATCACCGTATCACCCACTATCGTATAGTGATAATCGTCAATTTCGATTTTGTTCTCTTTCTTGATTTCATCATAGGTCAGGTCCGTGCCCAAAAAGTAGTCACCGCGGTCAGACGCAGAGATACGTCGCACCTTTCCCAGCGCAGGAAGATACAACCACTGATCATCCTCTGTGCCTGCGTCCGGATAGTCCCAGGTCAGGAAACCAGTACCGCGAACATTGCTGGGTTCTGTGTAGAAAATGACGGTTCTTTTTTCATCACCAAAATATTTTCGATAACCCGTGGTTTTCTCCACGCGGGTTATTCCCCGACGGTCAGTCAATTCGAACGTGGCATCTCGCGTCACATGATTCCCATCCTCTCTGGCATTAACGGCTTCGATAATGCCACGAGCGGATGCATCAAGGTCGGCGGCATTGAGCAATACGGGTAATGCCGTAAGCAGGCTCAAAATCGTTAGGGAGAATTTCATGTCGTTACTCCTTTTCAGTCTGATTCGAATGCAGGAAGGCAGGTTTAAAAACCAATGCCATGGCTGGTAACAGCGTCATCGCCGCCAAAAATGCGGATGCAACGGCCACTCCAACCAGAGCACCAAAGCGAACCAGCGGCGGAACCGTGGATGTCATCAAGACGCTGAACCCGAGGGCTATGGCCAGGAAATTAAAAAGTTGCGCCCGTCCGGTGGACGCATAAAGTGTCACAAGGCGCTCGTTCCATGAGCCCGTTACCGCCGAGATTTTCTCCTGCATGCTGTGCAGTGTATGAATGGAAAAATCCACACCCAGGCCGATTGCGATGGATGCAAACATGGAGGTGCTGACACCCAGCCAGATACCGCTTACGCCCATCACTGCGTATACAAAAAGCACTGCCATGCTGACCGGAACGGTGGCAAACAGTCCGGCTACCAGAGAACGAAAAAGGATAGATGCCATCAGAAACACCGCTGACAGGCAAAGCACGATACTGAGCAGGTTGGATTTCACGATGCCATCAATCCAATGATAGTCAACGTTCAAGTCACCGGTTAATGTTGCAGAGGCCCCGGCAACCGGGTAGGACTCATTCAGGTGCTCGGTGACACGCTGAACCAGTACAGAGTTGTCCTGATAGCGATTCACAGCCACGTTGGCACGAATCAATGCCAGTCGCCGCTCGCCATCAATTTCCTCCTCAAAGTCCGAAGGATCTCCCGACGCTGAGTACAGCAGAAACAACTGTGCGATAAGGTTTTTATTATCGGGAATACTGTAGTAGTCAGGATCATCCTCATTGATCGCCTGATGCATACGTTTAATGTAGTCCACGATAGATGTCGTGCCCCCCACGTTGGGTAGCGTTTCCAGGTATCGTTGTGTCTGATCAATCTGTCGAAGCACAGCCGGTTCCAACACACCTTCTGCCTGCTCTGTCTCTATCATCACGTCAAGGTAATACGTACCATCCATAAGGCGATTAATCGTCCTGTCGGCGATATGGATGGGCTCCTCAGTTCGAAAGCTGTCAATCCTCTCCTCGTTTGCCACTACAAACATGGCACCCACAGTGGCGATAACAGCAATCAGTGTGCCCGTCACAACAACGCCTAGCGGCCAGTTCACTACGGCAGTACCAAACCGATGCATCAGGCGGCCAGTCACATTTAATGACAGCCCTCGTTCTTCGGTTGCAGCACGAAAACTTCGGCTCTGCTTTGGTTTCAACATGCTGAGAATGGCAGGCAGAGTCGTCATTGAGAACAGCCAGGCCAACCCTACGGCCCAGGCCCCAAAGATGCCGAAATAATAGATAGGCGGCATCGTGGTAGTTAAAGCCAGAGCGAAAAATCCAGCCATGGTCGTTAGCGTGGTTAAGGTCACTGGTTTCCACATGGCAGACATGGCACGTTGCGTAACCGTCTTGCCATCTGCCAATGGGTCTTTGCTGATTTCTTCGTAGTACTGACTGAAAATGTGTACCGAATCCGCGACGGCTATACCAATCATGCAGACAATCAGTCCGTTGGTAATGACATAGAAACTCACGCCTGACGCAGCCATGGCGCCAACCGTACCGCCGGCAGTAAGCAACACAATCAGGTTGGGCAGCAAGGTGCCACGCAGTGTTCTGAACGCAAGTAGCAGCACAATAGTAATGACAACGGCTGCCAGTGGGTTGAGTCGGCTTGCATCACTGTCAACGTAAGTAGAGAGATAGGCAGCTACCGCGCCCTCACCGGTAACATGCAGGGCGTCGCCTGGTGATGCCGGCGCCTCTTCCAGTAATGTCATGATTTCCTGGTAGGTCTCTGTTGCCAGGTCCGGATCGATCAGTTCACCTATCACGACTGTCGCTTTTCCATTTCTTGCCACCAGCGACCCCTGATACAACGGGAAATTATCAACGCCAGTTTTAATGCGGTCGACATTAGCCTGGGCAACTGGCAAGGTCTCGAAGAAGTCATCAACTTCCATACCCGAAGCAGTGCCAGTGATTGACGACTCGGTCGCCAGTGACGTCACCTGGTCCGGGTCGATATTCCCCACTCGCATCAACTGATCCGTAATCCAGGCCACCAGATTCAGTGAGCCCGGGTTATAGATACCGTCTTTACCTTCGTTCACAACCGCGATGACAATCGGGTCCGCCAGACCAAAAATCTCTTCTACACGCTCTCGATTCAGTAGCGCCGGGTCTAGCGGATCGATAAAAGCATCTGAACTGGTATCACGAGTGAGCTTTGGCGCATTGACAGCCAATACACCAAAAAACAACAACGAGATAATCAATGTTGGCCAGCGCCAGCGAATCAGTTGTGAAAACACTCTGTTACCTTGCATGTCTGTCTCCTTAAGCTGAGCAAGCATCTGCTTGCTGCCAATTACGTCAGTCTCTTTATTCATGTCGTGTATATACACTTTGTAATATATAAAAAAACCCCTCTCATTGGACTGCGCCCCGTTCCGGCGTTTCAGTCATTAAAAGGGGTTGTTAATCGTCACCGAAAGCAACATCCAGCAACCAGTCCTTGTTCTCGTCCCAGCGTTCTTTACCAACGCGATTTTCAAATCGAGTCTGCACTTCCCGCCAGACGGGCAACGCCTTTTCAAGGAGCGCCTCACCTTTGGCTGTCAGCTCCATCTGCTGCTCGCGGCGATAACCTTCAGGACCCAGTCGCACCCAGCCTTTCGTTTGCATCAGCTCCAGTGTGCGCACCAACGATGTTCGCTCCATCGCCAGACCATTGGCCAGCTTCGACGTAGAGCTGGGTTTATGTCCCTTGATAGTGGCCAATACCGTAAACTGGGTGATCTTGAGACCCAGTGGCTTGAGCGCATCATCGTAGTCACGAGTCACGCGGCGAGCGGCAGCCCGGGCACGGTAACAGGCGCAATTGCTATAAACGTCTTCAAGGATTGTTTTGTTCATGGCGGGCATCTTATACCGTGTATATACACATGTAAAGCCCTGTGTGGTCACATTGAATTTCAAACAGAACATGACTGAGGCACGACGTGCATCAATCGTTAGTCCTGGGTAACGGGAAAAAGCAAAGATACTGAGCGAAGGATAAGTGAGTTATTTAATGGTGCGGACGGAGAGACTCGAACTCTCACACCTTGCGGCACTGGAACCTAAATCCAGCGTGTCTACCAATTCCACCACGTCCGCCTTGAGAAAGGCCGCGCATTATATAGCGGCGCGGCCTGCTCTGCCAGTGCTCTGGTTTCGATTAATCCTGGGCGACCGCTTCAATCTGCTGCTGCAGTCGCTGCAGGGCCTGGTTGGACTGCAGACGGTAGGCATCAATCGCCTCAATCGCCTCTTCAACGCGCATCAGGCGATCGTTAAGACCACCTGAGGCATTCTCGGCAGTACTGATGGTTGCGCGTAGATTGACCAGCTCCTGAGCCACGCCCTGCAGGTTTTGCACCTGCCCGTTCAGTGTATTCAGGCGCTGCGACACCTGACTGGTCTCCTGACGCACGGCTGCGATGTCTCGCTGCGCGCCCTCAGCCAGTGAGGACACATTGACCACTCGCTGGTTGGTTTCTTCAATCGCCGTGAGGTTTTCCTGTGAACGGGTCTCAACATTGGCAACTCGCCCGGTGAGATCGTCGACATTGCTGTTGGTGGCATTTCGTGCCGCCCACAGTTTATCGATCTCCGAGAAATTAAAGTCCAGACGCTCAATGATATTGCCTGTGGTTTCCTCCGCGCTGTCACCGACCAGGGCAAGTCTGTCTTCCAGGTCCAGAATACGGCGCTCTGCCTGATCAAGCTGCTGCAGGGTGGCCTGATAAACCGTATAGCCGGCGTAGGCACCACCTATCAGCGCCAGCGACAATATACCCAGCATGATGCGTACCGGCCAGGTGGATACCTTTACCTGCTCGACATAGGAGGTCGTTTTTACCAGGTCTGGCTGACGACGGCCTTTCTGGCGGGATGCTACCTCATCCTTCGGCACCGACATCGAAGGAATATCATCACCAATATCGTCGTTATCTCGCATCACTCAATTCCTCAGTACAGGGTTACCGCCTATTGTAGACGCATTCAGGGGCTGCCAGCAAAGCCTGTCCAACAGTGGCTTGCCTTGAATCACCGGCCTTTGTGCATTATGCTCACTGGGTCTAGTTCAATCCAAAACAAGCTGAGGATGCTATGAAATTAGAACTACCTGAACTCCCGTATGCGGCCAATGCACTGGAGCCGCATATGTCGGCGGAAACCTTCAGTTTCCACCATGGCAAACACCACAACACCTATGTCGTCAAAGGCAATGAACTGCTGGCTGACGCCGGCATCGACGCCGATAACCTGGAAGATCTGGTCCGCGAATCAGCCAAAGTAGGCGGCCCACTGTTCAACAACGTCGCCCAGGTGTACAACCACAATTTCTTCTGGAAAAGCATGACACCTAATGGTGGTGGCGCGCCAACCGGCGCAATTGCCGATCGCATTAATGCTGATTTTGGCAGCTATGAAAATTTCAAGAAAGAATTCGTGAATGGCGGTGCCGGCCAGTTCGGCAGCGGCTGGGTATGGCTGGTTGAAGACGGTGGCAAACTGAAAGTCGTCAAGACTCCGAATGCCGAAACACCGCTGACCACCAGCGCCAAGCCCATCCTGGTCTGCGACGTGTGGGAACATGCCTACTACCTGGATTACCAGAATCGTCGCCCTGACTTCCTGAACAGTTTTGTCGACAACCTGATCAACTGGGATTTCGCTAACGAAAACCTGGCTTAATCAGTGATCTCGAGGAGGTCAGCCTGACAGCGTTCGCTAAAGGCTGACCAGACTCAGCAAGGCCGCTGTCAGCAGCGCCATTGCCAGCAGCATGAAGTACAGAACCCCTATCACCAGATATTTTGCTACCGTCATATCCCAGCCCTGCCCGTACACAGTCCTTTGCATCAGCAGAAGATAAAGCGGCGCCCAAACTGTAGCCACCCTTCCGATGGTGGAAAGAACCCCGTCCAGAAACGAGCCAGCCGGCGGCAATCCGGAAACCCAGTTCAGAAGCAGACCGATCAACAGCGCCATGAAAAGGAAACTGTGGCTGTGCAGAGCCACCACAAAATGCTCCATGTACATACGGCCAGAGAAGACATAGAACAACTTCAGCAACAGCGCAAAAATGGGCAGCATGCAGAAAAGCACGATAGGCAACAGGCTGAACATGGCATCAATCAACCGGCCCGGATCCTGATTCACCTGCTCCAGGTTGCCGACTCCACGCTCGACCATGGCATTCAGCCACTGGTTGGCACTTTGCGGCAACCAGTCGATCTGTAGCTCACTGCGGAAGCTGTCCTCTGCTGATTCGCCAGTCGTATCAGGCAGGCCGGTTTCGGCTGGCTCCTGCGGCGTCACCGGCTCGGGCGGCGGAATAGCTGGCGGCTCAGTTGTGACTCCAAGCTCTTCAAGCCGCGATCGGGCCGCAGTTTCAATACCGTCTCTAGCACTTCGTAGCGTGTTGCCGGCAAGTCCACCGCCATCAACCGAACCGGCTTCCAGCTCAGTGAGCGATTGCTGGATTTCTGATATCAAGCGATCACGTTCTGCGATAACGGCGTCTGCGGTTTCGAGCTCCGCAAATATTTCATAATTCGCACGGGCACTCAGTTCTGTTACTTCATCAGGCAATGCCAGTAGCTGCAATGCCAGGAAACTGACGATACTCAGGACAAAGAACAGCCGAAATGGCAATACGTAACGAGCTCGTTTGCCTGCCATATAGTCGCGCGTCAGACGCCCGGGCTTAAAATACAGGGGCACCAGTGTTCGCCAGATGCGATTGTCGTACTCAAAGACAGTGTCGAGGATATCGGTGAAAACCGATCCAAAATGGCGGACTTCGCTCCTGGCCTTCTGGCCGCAATGATGGCACCACTGCCCCTGCAACTCAGTGTCACAGTTAAGGCAGTGTGAGGGCAGGACAGGTGTGATGTCACCCATAGATTGGAAGCCCGTTCATAACAATAACCCGGTATTCCAGCAGATTAATGTAATTACCGGCCGGGTTCAATTGGGGGCATAAACACAAAGGCCCGGTGTTAACCGGGCCTTGTGCTATTGCGTTGGACCAGAAGTACTTAGAATCGACCTTTCAGACCCACGGCAAATGTCGGGCCGTATTCCTCAAACTGGAAGGTATAGGCCTTGCTTCCCTGATACAGCTCCAAAGGCTCATCGGTCAGGTTGGTCAACTCCGCGACTACTTCAAGCTGGTCGCTGATTCGATATGCCGCGGTCAGATCCACTTGTGTATGCGGCGCCACGTAGATGTCGAAGCGAGTGTCGTCACCTATCTCTTCCAGGTACTCATCACGATGCGTAATACTCAGACGAGTGCTTAAACGCTCATTCTCAAATCCAAGATAGGCATTGGCTGAACGTTCTGCGGCCTGCGGCAGCATGAAGTTTTCGTTAGCACGTTCCGCAACGTTCAACTCGGTATCCAGCACGGTCAGGTTAAGTCCCACCAGCAGGCCGGACAATTGCGCATTGATAACATCCAGCCCCTGCTGCGCATTGAATTCGACACCTGTTACCGATGCTTTGGTGCCGTTGATCGGCATGGTGACATCATAACCGTTGAATGCTGTGCTGTTACGCGTAGTGAATTCAACAATGTAGTCGTCGATATCTTTATAAAAGACACCCGCAGAGATCACACCAGACCCACCGTAGTACCAGTCTGCCAGCAGGTCCAGGTTGCTGGATTCATACGGATCCAGATCCGGGTTGCCCATGTCGATCTCCAGTGATTCACGATTGATCTGTGAACGTGGCGAGATATCGTTGAAATTGGGCCGCGCAATGGTGTTGCTCCACGCCGCACGAACCACCAGATTGTCCAGCGGCTCATAACGCAGGTGCAGACCCGGCAGCAAATTGCTGTAGTCCGATGAGACCGAGCGTGCATTGACGCTGAGGTTTTCATTTTCATCAAACACCAGTTGATTGCCGTCGGCACTATAGCTGGTGCGCTCGACACGCGCGCCCGCGATGATCTGCAGCCGGTCCAGCGCCCAGGTGCCCATCAGATAGGCGGCTGTCACATCTTCCTCAGCGTCAAAATCGTTAACGGTATTCAATACCAGAGTTTCATCCCGATCCTGAGGACGAACAGCAAACTGGTTGCGGTTCTGATCGTAGTAGCTCATGAACGCACCCGCATCAATACCCTGACCCAGATTACCCAGACCGTAGGATGGTGCCGTGGTTGTGAACTGCGACAGCATCACATCGGGTGTAATACGCTCTTCGATTTCGCTGATGTCGGTTTTTTTGTCCTTGTAGCGCCCATCCAGGCCTGCTTTTAATGTCAGTGACTCCATACCAAAGGCATAGGGCACTTCCATGTTGAGCTGGAAGTTGACTTCGTCGTCGTCCACCAGAATTGGCTCAACCACTACGCGGTCGAGCTCGTAAATCGCATTATCCAGATAAGCTGTGGCAGGCGAGCCGTTTTCCAGAAAGGTGTAGCGCGCGATGCCCTGACCAATCACGACATTCGCATCCAACTCACTGCCGGTTTTCTCGAAGCGACCTTCCTTCTCGTCCAACACGCGTTCTTTGGTGGTTGAGACGCCGACATTGTAGTCCAGCGTCCAGGCGCGCAGGGCATGTTCAGCGCCCACATTGAACGCCAGCGTATCCTGGTCTTTAGTGCGGAAACGAATACGGCGGCGGAAGCTGTCTTCCGGCAGGTCCGCATAGGTAACGTTGGTACCATCGTAGGAGGTGATGGTGCCGTCTTCAAACACAAAGACATTACGCTGGCGGCTTTCGGCGTCGGTAAATTCGCTATAAACGGTATTGGCATACAGACGGGTCTGGTCGTTGGCCTGATACTCCAGGTTCAGGTTCATGCCGATGCGCTCCCGGGTCAGCGCATACTTACGCTCATTCACTTCCAGCAGTGAGAAGACATCTTCGCCATTGAAATCCAGGAAGTCGTACTCCGGCTCGATGTTATCGGACTCCATGCTGCGTTCAGTGTAGTTGACGCCGAAGGTCACACCCAGATTTTCGGTGCCACCAAAGGCGCTGACCACGTCGCTGAAATCCAGCTGACCTCTGGGAGAGGTCTCACCGCTCAGCTCGTTATAGGAACCTTGTACGCGATAACTGATCTGCCTTTCGTTACGATCGAAGGCTGACGCAGAGCGCACATTGACGGCGCCACCAATGGCATCACCTGGCATATCCGGAGTTGGTACCTTGGTGACTTCCAGCAGATCAACTGAGCCAGTAGGAATCACATCCAGCGGCACAGCGCGTGAACCATCTTCCGGTGTGCCAATACGCACGCCATTGATGGTGACCGTGCTCAGTCCCGCATCAATACCGCGCACGCTGACAAATCGTCCCTCGCCCTGATCACGGGTAATAGAGATACCAGGCAGACGCTGCAGGGATTCGGCGACGTTCTGGTCCACGAACTGCCCCATGTCATCGGCTGCGATATAGTTGGTGATCGAGTTGGCGCGACGGTACTCATCCAGCGCTTTGTTCTGGGCGGCGCGCTGGCCGAATACCAGGATCTCTTCCATTTCGCCCGATGACTGTGCGTTGGCGCCGCTTGCGCCGCTGACAGCCAGCATGGCGATCAAAAGCTTGCGGTATGTGAATGCGTGAGAATTGCTCATCAAAAAACTCCAGAAGCATGTGGGAATTTGTCGGTTTTATTTTTCGCGACCATGCTATGAAGCTTTGGTGACCAATTGATGTAACTTACATGACGGTTCAATGACATGCAGATCTGGCACTAAAGATTGACCGTCGCCAGCCGATACTTAAGGAGTTAACCTGCAATCCAGGACCTGTTATGAATCCGTCCACCATCATCGGCATGCTGTCCAGCGTTGCGCTGCTGACCAGCGTACTGTTCTTTTCTGCTGAGTCGGAGACCAGCTTTTTGAACCTGCCAGGGTTGGCCATCGTGATAACCGGCACAATGGCGGCGACATTCATCAGCTACCCCATGAAAGAGGTGTTGCGGGTATTCAAACTGGTCGGCCTGGTATTCCGGCGCGAAAACACCTACACGCGTGACGACATCAAAGAGATGGTGCAGGTATCGCGCCTGTGGTTTCAAGGCAATATCAAGGATGTCGACGATGCGCTGGTCAAGATAAAAAACCCCTTTCTGCGCAATGGCATACAGCTGGTGATCGCCAATACTGACGAGCAGGAAATCATCGACACCATGCGCTGGCGGATCGCCCGCGTGAAGGCGAGAGAGAAAGCCGAAGCGCATATCTTCCGAACCATGTCCACCTACGCTGCCGCCTTCGGCATGATAGGCACGCTGGTAGGGCTGGTGAATATGCTGGCGGTGATGGATTCAGGCAGCCTGGACATGATCGGTCCGCAGATGGCGGTTGCGCTGCTGACCACCTTTTACGGTATTTTGCTGGGCAACGTGTTTTTTCAGCCGATTGCCGTCAAGCTGGAACGTCGAACCGAGGAACGCCTGATTGCGATGAACATGGTGCTCGAAGGCGTCGCCATGATGAGCAAGCGCCGCCCGCCGTCTTTCATCGAAGATACGCTTAAAGGCTTTGCAGCAACTTATGAAGACGAAATTCGCGACAAGGGCATGCCACCCATGAAGCGGAGGGCGGACGCCTGACGGCACTGGAACTGTGTTATGGAAATGAGTCGATATTCCGTCGACCAGGTTGGCGACGACGGGGCACCACCAGAGCAGGATAATTCCTGGATGCTCAGCTACCTGGACGTCTTGACGCTGCTGATCGCCTTTTTTGTGCTATTGCTGGCAATGTCGGAACCAAAAACCGAAGAGGAGCCCGTCCTCCAGACCCTGGTCACCTCGGGAGCACCCGGCGCCGACGGACTGGTGACTGGCAGCACGTCTACTAACCCGAATCAGATTACCAGCGTCCAGGCGGCCACTGACGGCGTCTTGACGGGAGGAATCGGTGTTTTACCCGAGTACAACGCCATAATTGCCGGCAACTCTGGCGAGACCAATCCCGATGCTGACGCCACCGGTACCAACGACCAGAGCATTGAGGATTACGAGGAACGTTATGGTGATCTGCAGGACAGCCTCAACGCTTTGTCGCTGCAGGGCGTCGACGCGACACCTGGCACAGAAGGACTGACCCTGCGTATCGCCGACAACCTGTTATTCGACAGCGGCGAGGCAGAGCTGCGTTACGAGGGTATGATTCTGATCAGCCAATTGACTGAAGTACTTGAAGCATTCAGTGGCGACATCTCGGTAGAAGGCCACACCGACAATATACCGATCAGCACTCCCCGCTTCCCATCCAACTGGGAGCTGTCCAGCGCACGCGCAATTTCTGTACTGCGTTTTCTGGAAAGTGATGGCATCGATCCATCACGCATGCGCGCTATTGGTTACGCTGACACTCAACCCCTGCAGAGCAATGCCAGCGCGGAGGGTCGGGCTGGCAATCGTCGTGTCGAACTGGTGCTACGCGAATCCTGAGCAAAAATCAGGTCCGGCAGAAATCAGCCATTTCCTGAAGCGTGGTGTTTGCCTCTGGCATTACTGGAACAAAAAGTGGCCAGACATGAGGCTGGCCGCGCCAGGTGTGCAATTCGACACTGACACCAGCATCCGCGGCTCGTTCCGCAACCCTGATACCGTCATCGCGCAGCACTTCTGAGTCACTCAGATAAATTCGCAGTGGCGGAAACCCTGTGTAGTCCGCATACAGCGGTGAAGCTCGGGGATCTTTGGGATCAGCGCCATTTAAATAACCCGCCGCAGCTCGACGAATCGCGTCGCCACTGAACATTGCACAACTACGATCATTGCTGTCCAGCGACGTTCCCGTGCACTTCAAATCAGCATAAGGGGACAACACCACAGCTTTCGCGGGCATGGCAAGACCAGCCTGTCGTATCTGGTGCAGCAGTGACAATACCAGTCCACCACCTGCAGAATCGCCCGCCAGATAAATCTGCTCTGGCTGAAACGTTTCCAACAGGTAGTGCCAGGCAGCCATGGCATCATCCGCGGCCGCTGGAAAAGGCGCCTCCGGAGCACGACGATAGTCCAGGGAAAACACCCTGGCACCGGACTGTTTGGCGAGTCGCGTCGTGAATGGACGGTAGGAGGCGGCTGTACCAAACAGATAACCGCCTCCATGGCAATACAGGATGCATCGCGCCGGATCCGCATCAGCGGGCTCATGCCACTCGCCCTTAAGGCCGGGCTGTTCAACTTCACGGATGCTGACACCGTCTGCCGGCCCCCCCTGCCCCATATCGCGCTCAACAGTTTTGCGGAAGCGTATCGGGTCAAAACCGTCGGCCATCAATTTGGGCTTGAATTTGCGCTTTAGAAACCAGCTGATGAAGCGTGATCGAAGTGATCGACGTTTGACGGTCTTGCGGGTCAACATACAGACATCTCCTGTCGCGGCCCGGTGCGTCCGGGCCATCGCGTCTGTCTCAATGCTTGCTCAGCTGGCGACTGGTGTCAAACTATCTGTTGCATGCGTTGCAGGGTCTGCTGGAGCTGGTCCATGCTGTCGCAACGAAGGGTAGCGTGTCCGACCTTGCGACCGGCCTTAAACGCCTTGTTGTAGTGATGCAGGTGGCATGACTGTTCGGCAAGAACCGCGCTGGCGTCGGGCACTTCACCTATGAAGTTAATCATGGCACTTTCGCCTACTTTACGGGTATCACCCAATGGCAGTCCGGTAATCGCCCGCAGATGATTTTCGAACTGACTGCACTCGGCCCCTTCAATAGTCCAGTGACCACTGTTATGCACTCGCGGCGCAATTTCATTGGCTTTTAGCCCGCCATCAATTTCGAAGAATTCAAATGCCAGAACCCCGACATAATCCAGATGCTCCAGCACGCGATTCACGTAGTCCTCAGCCTGAGCCTGCAAGGGATGGTCGGAACTGGCGATGGACAGGCGCAGGATACCGTCGGTGTGGGTATTATGAACCAGCGGATAGGCGCGGGTTTCGCCATCGCGCCCGCGCACAGCGACCAGAGAAACTTCGCCACTGAAAGGCACAAAGGTTTCCAGTATGCAGGGCACCGAGCCCAGTGCCGCGAATGCTCCCTGCAGGTCTTCTGGCTGACGCAGCACACGTTGCCCCTTGCCATCGTAACCCAGTGTCCGTGTTTTCAGGACCGCAGGTAAACCCAGGGTTTTGGCAGCCTCTTCCAGATCAGCCTGGCTGTGAATATCGGCGAAGGGTGCAACCGGAATACCCAGCTGCCTGAACAGCGTCTTTTCCAGCAGTCGGTCGCGTGCGATGCGCAGCGCTTCAGCACCCGGATAGACAGGCACCAGTTGCGACAGAAAGGCAACTGTATCGGCTGGCACGTTCTCAAACTCGAAGGTTACCAGGTCAACCTGCTGCGCCAGCTGCTGCAGATGATCGTAGTCGTTGTAATCTGCACAGATGTGCGAACCCAGAGCGGCTGCGCAGGCATCCGACGCTGGATCCAGAAACACAAACTGCATCCCCAGCGGAGTGCCTGCCAAAGCCAGCATCCGCCCCAATTGACCACCACCAATCACGCCTATTTTCATAAGTTGACCGTCACGTTGTGCCAGTTACGCCTGACTTGGATCGGGATTGTCCAGCACTGTCCGGGTCTGATTGTCCCGAAAGGCCTTGAGTGCCTGCTGGTACTCGGGGTACTTGTTACCCAGTATGCTGGCAGCCAGCAGCGCCGCATTGACTGCACCGGCGCGACCGATAGCCAGAGTAGCCACAGCGATGCCCGCTGGCATCTGCACAATTGAGAGAAGAGAGTCTACTCCAGACAACATGGAGGACTGCACCGGAACACCCAGCACCGGCAGATGCGTTTTTGACGCACACATACCGGGAAGGTGGGCTGCGCCGCCTGCACCTGCAATAATGACTTCAAGCCCTCGCTCGGCGGCAGTGTCCGCGTAGCTGAACAAAAGATCAGGCGTACGGTGTGCCGAGACGACTTTGACTTCGTGGGGGATACCGAGCTGCTCCAGCATCTGGGCGGTATGGCTCATGGTCGACCAGTCAGACTTGGACCCCATGATGACACCCACCAAAGGTTTTGCCGGTGCGGTCATTGGCATTTCCTCTCAGAAAGAAAAAGCGCGTAGTATATATCAGAACTTGTGCAATCGCAGCACTTCCACGTCTGACAGGAAGCAGATCATGGCAAAGTCTGCATAATAGTGCACCTGCATGTACTGCATGATTTTTTCTGCCACGGGTCGACCACAGACAACCTCCACCCGGATATTGCTGTTGTTGTCCCAATCCGATGCCCTTACGCCGCGACTGCCACTGCCGCGCGCTTCTGAGATCGTCCAGCCGGGCGCCCCCAGCGCGTCCAGGTCTTTAAGCAGCCTGGACTCCAGGACCGCTTCGCAGATGATGGTCACCAATGTCCGTGTTGCAGCGCCACTGTGTTCGCTCATGATGATGCTCCAGTCAGCAGCCATTGCGCTGCCTGCAGATAAAGAGGGATTCCAATCAGGATATTAAACGGGAATGTGATACCCAGAGACGCTGCCAGCGAAAGTGAAGGGTTGGCCTCAGGCAGGGCCAGTCGCATGGCGGCAGGCACCGCGATATAGGAAGCACTCGCACCCAGAGTCGCCAGCATTGCCGTGCCACCGATCGACAGGCCAATTCCTGCGCCTACCATCAGACCAACGCCGGCGCCCAGCCATGGCATCAGCAGCGCGAAAAACACCAGGCGCAGACCAACGGAGCGCAGCGCTGACATCTGCCTCGAGGCTATCAGCCCCATCTCCAGCAGGAACAGCGCCAGTACCGGGGGGAACATGCTGGTATAGAGCGGCTCGAGAGGTGCAACCGCTTCTTTGCCCGCCAGCACGCCTATAACCAGACCACCCAATAGCAGCATGATGCTCTTACCGAGCAGTATTTCCCTGCCCAGTTCGCCCCAGTGGGTCTGTTTTGAAAGCCCTCTTGCCAGAATAATACCGACGATGATTGCCGGGATCTCCAGAATGGCTACAAACAGCGGCATATAACTTTCGAAAAAAACTTCCTCAGTGACCATATAGGCCACCACAACGGCAAAGGTACCGGCGCTGACAGAGCCGTAGTGCGCAGCAATACTTGCAGAATCAATACGCCCGAAGCGCAGGATGCGCAGAAGTGGGAAGGCAATCAGTGGCAAGGCCACGCCCATCAATAACACCGCCAGCATCTGCCAAAGCAGGGCGGGACTGGCCTGAGCGGCCAGCTCCACGCCACCGTGCAGGCCGATTGCCAATAAAAGAAGGATGGACAGCGTCTCGTATAGCGCAGGAGGCAGCTTCAACTCACTGCGCAGCAGGCCCGCCACCAGGCCAAAAATAAAGAACAGAACGACTGGATCCCAGCCCATGACACATTATCCTCTCAATCGCGCCGACTTAGAGAGCCATATCCGCAGAAACTACCATGGCAACTGTGATATCAATCACTTACTGAGCGGGCATTCCTTGCTTTTACTGTCTTGATAATAAAGAATGAGCTGAGAATTCTAACCCACAAGGGAGTTCAAAGACATGAAACACCCATTCCACCCGATTAAAGGCTCACTCGCTGCTGCTATCGTATCAGCCCCCCTGCTGCTGGCAAGTTCATTTGCTATGGCTCAGGATAGCGGCTTTTACATTGGCGGCAGTTATGGCGAAAGTTATGGTCGTCTGTCTCGCGAAGAGGTCTCAGAAACCTTTCAGGCGAATGGGCGGCAGGTACTGTCACTGACCAAGGATGATGAGGACGGCGCCGGCAAACTTCTGCTGGGCTACGATATCAACGACATCTTCGCTGCCGAATTCAGTTATTTTCGTCTGGGCGACTATGACTTCAACACGAGACTTGCTCCCGCTCAGAACATGAGAGGCAGAGCCAATGTAGACGGTTTCGGGCTCGATCTGGTCACCAAAATGCCGGTAACCGACAGGCTGACAGCCTTGCTCCGCGCCGGTGTGGCACGTACTGCGGTCGCGCAGTCATTCTCCCGTTTCCCATCTACACCTGCCAACAGCTTTGACGGCCGAACCGATCGTGAATTCGAGGGCAAGGCCGGCGTTGGTCTGGAATATGACTTTACTGATGCCCTGTCCGCACGCGCAGAGCTGGATTACTACAAGCTGCCTTCAAACCAGATGATTGGCGACAGTGCCCATATGGCGACTGTTGGTGTGGTTTACCGCTTTGGACGGGCTGCCCCGGCGCCAGCACCTGTCGCTCCGACGCCTGCACCCGCACCACGGCCCGAGCCTGCCCCTGAACCCGCACCTGAGCCTGTAAGCATCACACTGGACGCCAGCCTGCTGTTTGACTTTGACGAGTCAACTATCAGACCGTCTGGACGTCAGGAGCTTGATGCTCTGCTGCGCCAGCTCAACGAACTGGATTACGACGCAGCGATTGTGGTCGGCCATACAGACCGTATCGGTAGCCGTGAATATAACCTTGGACTGTCCCAGCGCCGTGCAGAAGCAGTACGCGAATACCTGGTACAGGGCGGTGTTCCGGCAGGCACCATCACGGCTCGAGGGGTAGCGAACGACGAATCCCTGCTGTCTCCATCTGATTGCCGTGGTCTGGGCAGCAATGCCGCAACCATCGAGTGTCTGCAGCCAGATCGTCGTGTTGTTGTCGAAATCGACGGAACCCGCGAACCATAAACGAAAAGGCCCTTTCTGGGCCTTTTTCAACGAGGCAAAAAAAAAGGGCCAGCGCAAAAGCGCTGGCCCTTTTTTGTTGGCTCAGGAAGCCGGGCTTACATCATGCCCATGCCGCCCATACCACCCATGCCGCCCATATCAGGAGCAGCAGCAGGCTTCTCTTCCGGGATTTCAGTGATCATGCACTCAGTAGTGATCATCAGGCCAGCCACGGAGCCGGCAGCCTGCAATGCACTGCGAGTCACTTTGGCCGGGTCGATGATGCCCGCTTCAACCATGTCTACATACTCGCCGGTGGCTGCGTTGTAGCCCTGGTTGCCAGTGGCAGACTTCACCTTGTCGAGAACAACTGATGGCTCATCACCGGCGTTGCGTACGATCTGACGCAGCGGAGCAGTAACAGCACGCATCAGCAACGCGATACCCACGTTCTGATCTTCGTTGTCGCCTTTCAGCTTGCCTTCAACGGCCTGCAGCGCACGAACCAGTGCGACACCACCGCCAGGAACAACACCCTCTTCTACCGCAGCACGAGTTGAGTGCAGCGCGTCTTCCACGCGAGCCTTCTTCTCTTTCATTTCCATTTCAGTGCCGGCGCCAACACGGATGACCGCAACACCGCCAGCCAGCTTGGCCACGCGCTCCTGCAGCTTTTCCTTGTCGTAGTCAGACGAGGTATCTTCGATCTGCTTGCGAATCTGATTCACACGCGCTTCGATGGCCTTCTTGTCGCCTGCGCCATCAACGATGGTGGTGTTTTCCTTGGACAGCGTGACATTCTTGGCGCTGCCCAGATGTGACAGGTCAGCCTGCTCCAGGCTCAGACCCACTTCTTCGCTGATGACGGTACCGCCAGTCAACACAGCAATGTCTTCCAGCATGGCCTTACGGCGGTCACCGAAACCAGGCGCCTTGGCCGCAGCCACTTTGACGATGCCGCGCATGTTGTTGACGATCAGTGTTGCCAGCGCTTCACCTTCGACGTCTTCAGCAATTACCAGCAGCGGACGGCTGGACTTTGCTACGCCTTCCAGCAGCGGCAGCATTTCGCGGATGTTGGAGATTTTCTTGTCAACCAGCAGGATGTACGGATTTTCCAGCTCCGCACTCATGTTGTCCTGGTTGTTGATGAAGTAGGGAGACAGGTAACCGCGGTCGAACTGCATACCCTCAACCACGTCCAGTTCGTTGTCGAAACCGGAACCTTCTTCAACAGTGATGACGCCTTCTTTGCCCACTTTTTCCATTGCTTCGGCAATGATCTTGCCGACATCGGAGTCAGAGTTGGCAGAGATTGTGCCAACCTGAGCGATGGAACGAGAGTCGGTGCAGGGCGTGGAGATCTTGCCGATTTCCTCAACCAGAGCTTTTACAGCCTTGTCGATGCCGCGCTTGAGATCCATTGGGTTCATGCCAGCGGCGACAGACTTCAGGCCTTCGTTGAGAATCGCCTGAGCCAGAACAGTTGCAGTGGTCGTACCATCGCCAGCCACATCGGAGGTCTGGGAAGCGACTTCTTTCACCATCTGCGCGCCCATGTTCTCGAACTTGTCCTTCAGTTCGATTTCCTTAGCTACAGATACGCCGTCCTTGGTTACGGTAGGTGCGCCAAAAGACTTGTCCAGCACCACATTACGGCCTTTGGGGCCCAGGGTTACCTTGACTGCGTCTGCCAGTACGTTAACACCCTTCAGCAGTTTCTGACGGGCTGGATCACCGAATTTTACGTCTTTAGCCATGTTCTATGTTTCCTTTTAAATCCAGAATACAAACAAAGTGTGATTGCGAGTGACTCAGGAGTACCTCTGAGTCAGGTGTTTAGCCTTCAATCACGCCATAAATTTCGTTTTCGTTGAGGATCAGCAGCTCTTCATCGCCGATCTTTACGGTGTTGCTGGCATACTTGCCAAAGACCACGACATCGCCCACTTTTACGTCGACCGGACGCTTTTCACCGTTTTCCAGAATGCGACCAGGACCCACTGCCAGCACTTCGCCCTGAGCCGGCTTTTCGGCTGCAGAACCCGGCAGAACAATACCGCCTGCTGTCTTGGTCTCTTCTTCCTTGCGTCGGACGACAACACGGTCTTGCAAAGGTCGAATGTTCATTATTCGTACTCTCCTGACTGAAACATTGATTATCGATGTTGAAAATCGCCAGACTGGCGGTGCCAGGCCGGCAAAACTTACTACCTTGTGACAGCGTATGTGGGGATGACCGGCAGGATTTCAATGGCTGGGGCAAAAAATTTTTAAACTTTTTGCGGGTTTTTCTGAGTAACGCTTATGGGCCGGAGTCGCAGGTTTGCATCGGGGTTTTAATGGCGAAAGCGTTCATCGTCGCTGTTGTGCTCAAGCGTCGAGTCTCGCGGCGGCGCGTCCCGGTCCACAACCTCACCATCAATAATGTCGCCCTGGCCGCGACTGTTTGAGGGCCCGGACTGCCAGTGGGTGCCGGACGTAAAGCCGCCAACAAAAAAGCCGCTGCCTTTGCTGATCGCGCGTTTCGCCAGTCGCTTGCGCACAACTGGAGTCAGCAGCAAAAACCCAATCGTATCCGTTATCAGGCCGGGAGTCAGCAGCAGCGCACCAGCGACCGCCAGCATCATTCCCTCAACAATCTCCTGACCCGGTAGTTGCCCGGCGGCCATACGCTGATTGGCGCGGTTCAGGGTACTGAAGCCCTGATAACGCAACACGCTGAGGCCAACCGCCGCAGTCAGTATCACCAGTGCCAGCGTCGCCAGCCCGCCGATCAGGTCAGCCACTGCGAAAAGCAGGTAAAGCTCGGCGAGTGGGACAACGACCAGCGCTAAAAACGGTATTCTCATCAGGCATTCTCTTCGGCCAGGGCATCCTGACGTTCTTTGTATTGATCAATCTGCTTGCCTATCCAGCCTAACATCAACAGGCCGGGAATCACCATCGCAGCTGTCATCACAAAGAACAATGGCCAGTTTCCATCCATTGAATCCACGATCAGGCCACTGCTGGCTGCCAGTGTGGTGCGCCCAAAGTTCGACACCGATGACATCAGGGCGTACTGCGTTCCGGTGTAAGTCCGGCTGGTGAAATAGGAAATAAATGATATGAACGCGACGGTGGCAAAGGCGCCAGTGAAGTTATCCAGCACCAGGGTTGCCAGCAGAATGGGAATACTTGGACCGGCCAGCGCCAGCCAGGCAAACATCAGGTTGGTGGCCCCCATGGCCGCACCACCCACCATCAGCCCTTTGATGACACCATAACGGGTGTTGATCAGTGCACCGCCCAGGCAGAACAGGGCGGTCATGACGCCACCAAAAAACTTGGAATAAAAGGCTATCTGATCTCGGGTAAAGCCGATCTCGACATAGAAAACCAGCGACATACGGCCCAGCATGGCATCACCCAGCCGGAACACCAGCAGCAGCACCAGAATCGACAGGGCCAGCTTCCAGCCGCATCGAACAAAGAACTCCCTGAACGGCCCCACCACGTAGGTTGTAAACCCGTTAATGAGTGCTCGCAAGGCTGAGGGTGCGGCCCTGGGCGCCTGCAGCGTCCTGGCAGACGCCTCCACTTCTTCATCGGGTTCCCTGATCAGAACCACACAGGCCATTAACAGAAGGTACAAGAACAGCAATGTGCGATACACCTGCGGCCACTCCAGACCGATGGTTTCTCCGCCCAGCGCCAGCGCAAACGCCCCGCCGATAAAGCCATAGCCTGCCCACCAGCCTGTAGTAGTGACGGCGGCGGCAAATGGCATTTTTTCGTCCATTTCTTCGCGTTTGAAAATACTGATTCGATAGGCATCTACCGCTATGTCCTGCGTAGCAGAAAACAGCGCCACAGCCAGTGCGCTGATGCTGATCAGCCAAAGGTTGCTCGCCGGATCGCCGGTACTCAGAACCAGAATGGCGCAGGCGATGGCCGCCTGAGTCAGCAATATCCAGCTGCGTCGTTGGCCAAAATATCGATAAAGAATGGGCAGGCGAAGTTTGTCGACCATGGGCGCCCAGGCCCAATTGATGGCGTACACGGTCGCGACAGCACCGATGTAACCAATGGCAGAGCGCGAAAGTCCAGCGCTTTGCATCCACAGCGTTAATACCGAGCCATGCAATACCCAGGGAAAACCACTTGAAAAACCCAGCAGGAAGATCGCGATAAAACGTCGATCGCGCAACTGGGCCAGGGACTCCCGCATGGAAGTCACCTGACCGTCTGAGGATTGGCGACTAAACACTTAATCCCGGAAATTATTGTACTGCAGTGGAATATCGATCTTCGCTTCCCGCAGCATGGCAATCACTGCCTGGAGATCGTCGCGTTTCTTTCCAGTCACTCGAAGCTTGTCGCCCTGAATGGCAGTCTGGACTTTCATTTTTTCGTCTTTGATCAGTTTGACGAGTTTACGCGCAGTATCCGCGTCAATCCCCTGCTGAATGGTTACCTGCATGGAGGCCTTTCTGCCGGTTTCAACGATTTCGCCTTCCTGCATGCTTTTGATATCAACATTGCGCTTTACCAGTTTGCCTTTCAGGATATCCAGCATCTGTTGGACCTGAAAATCTGATTCAGCAGACAGTGTGATCTCGGCTTCCTTAAGCTCGAAACTTGCATCCACACCCTTAAAATCGAAGCGCGTGCCGACCTCACGGCTCGCCTGGTCAACAGCATTGCGTACTTCCGGCAGATCCACTTCAGATACAACATCAAACGATGGCATAAAAACCCCTGTCCTCACGACAATCTCGACAATGGCGCCTATACTATCATCATGTCGCAGCCAGTCCATATCCTCCCCACATCAGACCAGACCAGCAGCGCCCCTCAGTGGCACGTCCTGGGTGCAGGCGCCATGGGCTGTTTATGGGCATGCCGACTGCTTGAGACGCTGGGGCCGGGGTCCGTGCAAATGATTGTGCGCAATAAAGAAACGCTGGCCGATTTTCAAGGTTACCTGACGCTGGAAGTCGACGGTCGCTCGACGCATTATCCCGTCACGGCGACAGTGGCGGAAAGGCTCGGGCCTGGTGCTGTAAATAAGGATCAGCAGTCGGCCGACGACGGCACCATGATCAAAGGGCTGTTATTGGCCACCAAGGCACACGAAACTTGCAGTGCATTGAAAGGCGTATGGCACGCCATTGCGAAGGATGCTCCGATTGTCTTGCTGCAGAACGGCATCCGCACGCAACTGCAAATAATGAGTCAGTACCCGGACAGCAATCTGTGCGCATTAAGTACCAGCCACGGTGCCTGGCAACGTGCCCCGTTTCATGTGGTGCATGCCGGGCACGGCGAGGCATGGGTGGGGCCACTGGAGCAGGCAAACCAGGACTCGTCTTACCTGTCGAGAGACAGCTTGCCCCTGCCCTGGCAGTCAATGAACATTCACCCGGACAAACAGATTGTTGAGCGTCTGTGGCGCAAGTTTGCGATCAACTGCGCGATTAATGGACTGACGGCTATCCACAACTGTCGCAATGGTGAATTGCTGTCCAACCCTGACTATCTGGCGGAACTGCACAGCCTCTGCACAGAAATTTCGCAATTGCTGGTGCGCATCGACACGGCGCCTGCTGTCGCCGACCTGTACGGCGCCGTCGAACAGGTGCTGACCATTACCGCCTGCAATCACTCATCCACACATCAGGACATTCGGCATGGCAGACAGACTGAAATTCGTGAATTGAACGGCTACCTCTGTGAGATGGCAAGCGCACAGAATCTGCCCTGCCCCCGCAACCAGTCGGTACTGGATCAGGTGCTGGCCCTTGAAAAAAGCGCGGACCAAACATGACGCCGATGTCTCCTCCAGGCGTGAAGCGCCATATGTACCTGATAACTGCCCTGATCTTGCTAAGCGTGGTCAGTCTGCTGGTCGCAGTCGGCACGGGCAGTGTGACGCTATCGATGACAGAACTCTGGCAGGCGGTGCGACTACCAGACGGAAATGCCAGCAGCCTGATCGTCTGGGATATACGTATACCACGGGCTCTTGCGGCTTTCCTGTGTGGAGGCCTGCTGGCTTTATCGGGCGTCGTTATGCAGGTCCTGCTGCGCAACCCGCTGGCCGACCCCTATATTCTCGGCGTGTCCGGCGGCGCTGCAGTGGGAGCACTGATAGCGATTACACTGGGGGCGGCCGCATTGTGGATGACTCAGGCGGCCTTTGCTGGCGCCATGTTTTCCGTGCTGCTGGTATTTGGTCTGGCTGCCCGCAGTCGGCACTGGTCATCAACCCGGCTGCTGCTGACCGGTGTTGTGGTATCAGCCGGATGGGGCGCGTTGATCAACATACTGTTGACCACGAGCACGGCCAATACCGTACAGAGCATGCTGTTCTGGCTGATGGGAGATCTTAGTCAGAGCCGCCCGAACCTGTGGCACCTGTTGATACTGATCGGTGGCCTGGCGATACTGCTTAGTCAGGCACGGCACCTGAACGCTCTGTCACGCGGCGACCTTTCTGCGGCAGCACTTGGCGTCAATGTCGCTCGACTAAAATTGATACTTTATTTTTCGGCAGCGCTAATGACAGCCACTGCGGTGACTGTGGCTGGTTCTGTCGGATTCGTCGGCCTGGTTGTGCCACACATGCTGCGTCTGCTTGGAGCCAGAGATCATCGCTGGCTGATCCCTGGCTCGCTGTTCCTGGGCGGCAGCTTCCTGGTGCTTGCTGATACGCTGGCTCGCACCATAGTGGCGCCCCAGCAGTTGCCGGTAGGTGTTCTGACAGCCTTGATAGGTGTTCCTCTGTTTCTGGTCATTCTGCACCGGGGCTACCGACGGGAGACATCATGAAAAGTCCGCTGCTCACTGTATCAGAACTGTCACTTTGCTCGCCTGGCGGCATTCTCTGCGAACCAGTCTCACTGTCATTGAATGCCGGCGAGAGACTGGCAATTCTTGGCAAGAACGGTACCGGCAAGACCACGCTTCTACACACACTGTGTGGACTCCAGCCAGTCACTGCAGGGGCAGTCAGTTTCGAGGGCCTTGACCTCAGGGAACTGTCTGGTCAGCAGACCGCGCGGCTTTGCGGCATGCTGTTTCAGCACGAGGCGGAACCGATGCCAGCGACAGTCTATGAAGTGGTTATGCTGGGGCGTCTGCCACATGCCCGGCAATGGCATTGGGAGTCACGGCAGGATCACGACATTGTGCAGCAGTCACTCAAACTGCTGAATCTTAGCTCGTTGGCGACACGCGACATTCACACGCTCTCCGGTGGCGAGCGCCAGCGTGTTGCGATCGCTGCCGTGCTGGCACAACAACCGAGGGTATTCATGCTGGACGAGCCCAGCAATCACCTCGATATCGCATTCCAGATTCAGGCATTGAATCTGCTGTGCGAGCGAGTATCACAGGATAACACCGCGCTGATCATGGCCACCCACGATATCAACCTGGCGGCCCGATTTTGTACTCATGTACTGCTACTCAATGGCAAAGGGGGGTATCGATTTGGCGATACAGCGTCAGTCCTCGACAGCACCACTCTGTCTGACGCATTTGAGTGTCGTGTCGACATGATTGTCACGCCTGAGCGGCGTCTGTTTTTCCCTGCCTGATACTGTGTCCCGGCGCCAGCCAGCCAATTGCAGCGAATGATTGATTAAACGCTCAGTGTGGTTTACTCTCCTGCCGATTCAACAGAAATTGTTGTTATTTCAAAATATTACAAACCTTTACAGCTGTAACATTCAAGGAACCCAACAATGAGAAAGACATGTCTCTCCGCGCTTTTTTCCGTGCTGACAGTCGCTGGACTGGCCGCAACGCCAGTACTCGCCCAGGATGATGTGCGACTTAATCGCAGCATTCAGACACTGGAAAACGGAGAACCGGTTTTCGGCCTGTTCACTGGTAATTTTTCACTGGCCAATGCGCGCGCACTGGCACGCTCCAACCTCGACTATATCCTTATCGACATGGAGCACACGGCACATGACATGGAGACTCTGCAGGAGTTTCTGCTTGGCATGACGGATAAACTCTCGATCGTCCGTCAGGGCAATGCACAAATGCGGACGACGCCAATCGTTCGACTGCCTGCGAATGGTCGCAATGATCCAGAGTGGCTGGTAAAACAGATCCTGGATATCGGCGCGTTTGGCATCATGTTCCCCTACGTCGAGACCGGTGAAGAGGCACTGCGTGCGGTCAAGGCAATGCGCTATCCGCAGCCACGCGGCTCTGAGATTGCGGAACCAGCGGGTGTTCGTGGTTCCTCTCCGGGTGTTGCCTCATGGTACTGGGGTGCAGCTGACTACGTACAGCGCGCTGACACCTGGCCACTGAACCCACAGGGCGAATTGCTGGCTGTCATGCAGATCGAATCAGTCGCAGGCGTAGAAAACGCTGAAGACATCATTACCACACCTGGCGTTGGTGCGGTCTTTGTTGGACCGGCTGACCTGTCCATGTCCATGGGCCTGCCCAGCAGTCACCCGGAAGTCCAGGCAGCGATTGACTCTGTCGTAGAGCTTTGCATACAGCATAACGTGCCATGTGGCATCACAACCAATGCCAGCGACATTCAGGCACGACTGGATCAGGGCTTCCTGTTCCCCACTGTGGGCTACTGGGGCGATGCTGGTATCTCCGGCAGCACTGAAGCTAACCTGAGAATCGCACGCGAGCACGCAGGTCGTGACGACTGATTGCTATAGAGTCGATGGGAACGGGGCCACGGGCGCCGCTCCCAATCAAAAAAAGGGGCCTGAAGGCCCCTTTTTTGTTTTCTGGCAGTTACCGTCTTACATCATCAAAAGGCGAATATCTGACAACAGTTCTGCCAGACGCGTTGCGAACAGGCCCGCATCCAGACCATTGACCGCCCTGTGGTCGTAACACAGTGAGAACGGCAGCATCTGGCGCGGTACGAATTCATTGTTGATGTACACTGGCTTGACCTGGGTTTTTGATACACCCAGAATTGCTACTTCCGGTGCATTCACAATCGGTGTGAATCCCGTACCACCCAATGCGCCAAGGCTTGAAATGGTGAAGCAGGCACCCTGCATGTCTTCTTTGGTCAGACGGCGCTGCTTGGCCTTGTCAGTCAGCTCAGCCAACTCAGCCGACAATTGCCAGATCGACTTCTTGTCAACATCGCGCAGCACTGGCACTACCAGACCGGCTTCGGTGGCAACAGCCACACCGATGTGGATGTACTTCTTCTGAATCAGTTTTTCACCAGAGGAATGCAGCGACACATTGAACTGCTTGTATTCGTCCAATACTTTGGCACAGGCCTTCAGCAGGAAGGGCAGCGGCGTCAATTTGACACCACGCTTGTCAGATTCCTTGCGCTGGGCATTGCGGAATTCTTCCAGCTCAGTGACGTCGGCTTCATTGAATTGTGCAACGGCAGGAACATTCAGCCAGTTGCGGTGCATATTGACCGCCGTGACCTTGTGCAGCTTGCTCATTGGCACTTCTTCAACTTCGCCAAACTGACTGAAATCGATATCCGGTACCGCGGGAATGCCAGCACCACCACCAGACATGCTGGCAGACGCGGGAGCGCTCAGGCGTGCTTTGACGAATGAGTGGATATCTTCTTTCTGGATACGACCTTTAGCGCCGGTGCCCTGCACCTGGGTCAGATCCACTCCCAGTTCTCGGGCCAGCTTTCTTACCGCCGGGCCAGCATAAACCTTACCGTCGTTGCGGCTGGCTACTTCTTCAGCGAACTCCGCCTGTTTGCGAGCCAGACTCTTGTCACCCGACCCACTTGGGCTGGACGGCTGGCTCACCGGCTCTGAAGACGATTTGCTCTCTGACTTCTTGTCCTGCTTGTCGGCATCCGCCTTTTCGGCTTTCTTTGCCGGCGCAACGCCTGCAATTTCCAGCTCCAGAATTGCGGAGCCTTCGGAAACTTTGTCACCGACCTTCAGCTTCAGCGATTTAACAACGCCACCCTGTGGTGCCGGAACATCCATGGCAGCCTTGTCGGACTCAAGCGTGATCAGAGCGTCTTCTTTCTGAATCTCATCGCCTTCCTTGACGTGGATCTCGATGACTTCAACATCGCTGTCACCACCAATGTCAGGCACCTTGATTGTCTCGACGCGCTTGTCACTGCCTCCAGATTCATCAGCCGGCTCATTATCGTCGGCGGTTTCTGAACTGTCAGCGGCTTCGGATTTCCCGGACTCATCTTTTGACTTGGCAGCTTCAGCCTTGTCAGCCTCAGCACCTTTGTCATCAGAATCGGCGGAACCCTCGACGTCCATGGTGACGATTTCATCGCCCTCATTGACCTGGTCGCCAACTTTCACAGTGATACTCTTGATGACACCCGATTTCGGCGACGGTATCTCCATCGCTGCCTTGTCACTCTCAAGCACCAGCAGCGAATCGTTCTCCGCGACTGTGTCCCCTGCCTTGACGAGTATCTCGATAACTTCTACGTCTTTGGTGTCCCCCAGGTCGGGGACTTTTATACTTTCTACAGCCACTTGGCATGCTCCTGAACGTTAGGTTCAATTCAGATTCTTATTGTTTCTGACCATTACACCGTCATCGGGTTGGGCTTGTCGGTATCGATGCCCATTTCCTTGATGGCTTTGCTGATCACGTCGGCGCTGACAAGATTCTCTTTGCCCAGCTCTGTCAGTGCTGCCAGCACGATGTAGTTACGATCCACCTCGAAGAACCTTCGCAGATTCTGACGCGTATCACTGCGGCCAAATCCGTCAGTACCCAGCACCCGGTAAGATGCCGGCACGTATTCGCGAATCTGGTCAGCGTAAATGCGCATGTAGTCGGTGGCAGCAATCACTGGACCCTGTCCGTCCTGCAGACATTTGGTGACATAAGGCACTTTAGCCTTTTTGCCAGGGTGCAGCATGTTCCAGCGTGTGACGTCGATACCATCGCGCCGCAGCTCATTGAAACTGGTGACGCTCCATACCTCGACCG
The DNA here is from genome assembly GCF_021729085.1 of Pseudohongiella sp. O18. Lineage (GTDB taxonomy): Bacteria > Pseudomonadota > Gammaproteobacteria > Pseudomonadales > Pseudohongiellaceae > Pseudohongiella. The sequence goes on from NZ_JAJSAR010000003.1 coordinate 126,365, forward strand.
GCACTTTGTAGGTGCTGCGCAGCACTGCTGCAGCTTCACGTACTTCGCGCAGAATTGTGCCACTGCCGATCAGGCGCAATGGCTTGTCGGTCAGGGCCTTGCCACTGACTTTGTATTCTTTCGCCTTGCTGTCCTCCAGCACGTACATACCCTTGATGATGCCTTCTTCGGCACCTTTGGGCATCTCCGGATGAACATAGTTCTCGTTCATGCTGGTGATGTAGTAATACACGGACTCTTTTTCGTGGTACATCCGGCGCAGACCGTCCTGAATGATCACGGCCATTTCATAGGCGTAAGTCGGATCGTAGGTCACGCAGTTCGGAATCGTGGAAGCCAGCAGATGGCTATGTCCGTCCTGGTGCTGAAGACCTTCACCGTTCAATGTTGTCCGGCCAGCGGTGGCACCGATCAGGAAACCACGCGCCTGCGAATCACCAGCTGCCCAGGCCAGGTCGCCAATACGCTGGAAACCGAACATGGAGTAGTAGATGTAAAACGGAATCAATGGGTAATCATTGACGCTGTAAGATGTGGCGGCCGCCAGCCATGTGGAGAATGCACCGGCTTCGCTAATGCCCTCTTCAAGCATCTGACCGCTCTTGTCTTCGCGGTAGTACATGACCTGATTGGAGTCGGCGGGATCGTAAAGCTGCCCCACGGCGGAGTAGATACCCAGCTGACGAAACATGCCTTCCATACCGAATGTACGAGCTTCGTCAGGCACGATCGGTACAATTCGCTTGCCGATTTCCTTGTCTTTGCACAGTGTGTTCAACATGCGCACGAAGGCCATGGTGGTGGAGATTTCACGTTCACCAGTGCCTTTCAGCTGAGCGTCGAATGCGCTGATATCCGGCACCGGCAGCGCGTAGCTCTGCGCCCGGCGCTGCGGCACTGCTCCGCCGAGTGCGTCCCGCATTTTGCGCATGTAGCGCAGCTCCAGCGAGTCTTCCTCAGGTCGGTAGTAAGGCAGATCCTTCAGCTTGTCATCAGGAATCGGAATATTGAAACGGTCGCGGAAGCGCTTGAGCGATTCAATGTCCAGCTTCTTGGTCTGGTGGGCGGCATTCTGCGCTTCTGCAGCCGAACCAAAGGCGTAACCCTTGACGGTCTTGGCCAGAATCACGGTGGGCTTGCCCTTGGTTTCTACGGCCTGCTTGTACGCCGCATACACTTTGAACGGGTCATGGCCGCCACGGTTCAGCGCCATGATGTCGTCATCGGACAGGTGCTCAACCATTTTCAGCAGTTCGGGGCTCTTGCCGAAGAAGTGCTCACGCGTGTAGGCACCACCACGCCCCCAGTAGTTCTGATACTCACCGTCGCAGACTTCGTCCATGCGCGCCTGCAGAATACCGTCTTTATCGGCAGCCAGCAGTGCGTCCCAGTGACGACCCCAGACTACCTTGATGACATTCCAGCCGGCACCGCGGAATACACCTTCCAGTTCCTGGATGATCTTGCCATTACCGCGCACCGGGCCATCCAGTCGCTGCAGGTTACAGTTAATGACAAAAATCAGATTGTCCAGGCCTTCTCGACCGGCTTTGCTGATCGCGCCGAGTGATTCCGGCTCATCCATCTCACCGTCGCCAAGGTATGCCCAGACTTTGCGGTCTTCGTGTTCCAGCAGACCACGCGCCGACAGGTACTTCATGACGTGAGCCTGATAAATTGCCTGCAGCGGCCCCAGACCCATGGAAACGGTCGGGAACTGCCAGTAATCAGGCATCAGCCAGGGGTGCGGGTAGGAAGACAGACCATTGCCGTCCACTTCCTGACGGAACTTGTCCAGCTGCTCTTCGGTGATACGGCCTTCCAGGTAGGATCGCGCGTAGATACCCGGCGCGGAGTGTCCCTGGAAGTAAATCAGATCGCCGCCCTGATTCTCGGTTGGACCGCGGAAGAAATAGTTGAAACCTACATCGTACAGTGTCGCCGATGAGGAGAAAGTGGAAATGTGGCCACCCAGATCGGAATTGTCCTGGTTGGCGCGCATTACCGTCACCAGCGCGTTCCAGCGGATGATGCCGCGGATCTGACGCTCCATGAACATGTCGCCAGGCATACGGTCTTCGTCTTTGGACGAGATGGTATTGCGATACGGCGTGGTAACCGAAGCATAGGGCAGAGTCTGGGTGACTCGAGATACTTTATCGGTCAGACGATTGAGAAGAAAGTGTGCCCGATTGGAGCCTTCGTGCTCAATCACTGCGCCAAGGGCGTCAAGCCATTCTTCGGTTTCGGTAGGGTTCAGATCATCATTAAGGTCGGTCATATGCGTCATATTCTGTCGGTTGGTTTTGATTATGTGACGGTTGCCGGTCACTTCTGAATAAATGCCGGCAATTTTGTAAATCAATTACATCTGGCGGCAAATGCTACCCGTTGGCGACGCAGATTTCAAGTCGGACACGGCATTTTTGTAGTTAGACTACAAAAACCAGCATGGACAACACAATGACCCATACGACCTGAGTGCGCAGCAACAGATCCTGCAGTGCCTTCAGCTGGTGCGCAGCCCGCAGCCTCGATTCCTGAGCAGTTGCCTCCACGTCATCCAGACCCGCGGCACCGTCGGTCGCCGCCGCCAGCAACGAAAAATTGGCAAGCAGATCCGGTGCCTGCCAGAAATGATTGCGCAATGCCCTGAAGGCACCAACAAAATCACCAGCCAGGGCGAAGCTGAATGCCAGAACACGAACCGGCACCCACTCAACGGCCGCCAGCGTGCGCTCGAACAGGGCAAATTCGTCCACGTCATCCAGCAGGCGACCGTCCCGGAACATGGCCACCAGCAGACAATAGGCGAGCGCGCCGGCTGGCCCGAGCAGGAAGTAGAAAAACAGCACGGCAAACAGCTTTCGTAATGCCGTGCGCTGCAGGTATGTCATGAACTGGCTATGGATTCTCGCGTAGTCATCAGCCGCGGGCTCACCAGCCTCCTGCACCAGCGGCTCGACCATCTGGCAGGCGGCTTCGAAGTCACCCGCCTCCCAAAGCTCCAGGTACTGCTCCACCAGGAGGTCCTGGTTATGTCGCGAGAAACAGTAAAGCACTACCAGCACATGGATACCCAGCGTCAGCAGGCCAAAGAAAACACTCTGGGCGAGCCAGATCAGCAGCAACAATGGCAACAGCGGCAGGATAACCGCCATCGCCGGAATCAGTGCCCGCCACTCCGGCAGGCGATGGCGATGATTCAGCAGCCAGCGCTGCCAGGCGACAAACCAGGAATCCACGGCCAGATGGCGATCGCGACGCCAATAGTGATTCAATAACAGGACGATCAGAATTGTCAGGAATTTCATAGGCAGTTGGCCAGATAACGTGTCCAGTCAAAGTGGGGGCCTGGGTCTGTCTTGCGGCCTGGAGCGATATCACTGTGCCCTACTATACGCCCAGAGCCGATTGCCGGGTAGTGAGAGATCAGATAGCGCGTCACCGTGGCCAGGCGATCGTACTGCTCATCTGTGAAGGGCTGATCATCACATCCCTCTAGCTCGATGCCAATTGAAAACTCGTTGCAGTTTTCTCGCGTCTCGAAACAGGACTGTCCCGCATGCCATGCTTTCCTGTTAAACGGCACATACTGAATGATAGCCCCATCCCGCCGGATAAGCAGGTGCGCAGACACACGCAGGGCTGCAATGTCTGCAAAGTACGGGTGCGCATCGGGTGGCAACTCATTGGTGAACAGCTTGTCGATCCACGGACCGCCGAACTCACCGGGTGGCAAACTGATATTGTGTATCACCAGCAGGCTTATTTCTTCGCCTGCCGGGCGATCACTGCAATTGGGCGATTGCACCTGCGTGACATCCGCCAGCCAATGGTCTGCTATCAAGCATGACTCCTGTCAGATATGCTAAAGTCGCGCACCAGTATAGCACCCGACAGGTAAATCGACATGAGTCTGGATTCACTGACACTCCCCAGCGATATCAGCAGCTGCGTCACTCGAGCGCTTGAGGAAGATATCGGTAGCGGTGATATTACGGCAATGCTCATTGACGCCGGTACAGCCGCCCAGGCGCGAGTGATCAGCCGGGAGCCGGCAGTTGTTTGCGGTATTGCGTGGGCAGAGGAAACCCTGCGCCAGGTCTCCCCGGACATCAAGGCGACCTGGCACAAGCAGGATGGTGATGAGATCGCGGCCAATGAGACCATGTTGTCATTGAGAGGTCCTGCGCGCGCGCTGCTGACTGCCGAGCGCTGTGTGCTCAATTTCCTGCAGACATTATCCGGCACAGCCACGCTTGCTCGTCAGTATGCCGCGCTGGTAGCCCATACCCGCGTAACCCTGCTCGATACCAGAAAAACCCTGCCGGGGCTGCGCACCGCACAAAAATACGCCGTCAGAACAGGGGGCTGCGGGAATCACCGCATGGGCCTGTATGACGCGTTCCTGATCAAGGAAAACCACATCAGTGCCTGTGGCTCGATTGCCGCAGCCGTGCAGCAGGCCCGCCAGATCGCCCCAGACAGGCCGGTTGAAGTTGAAGTGGAGTCTTTGGAGGAATTCAGACAGGCCACCGACGCGGCCGCCGACATCATCATGCTGGATAACTTCTCGCTGGAAGATATGCGCACAGCGGTGGTCCGCAATGCGGATCGCGGAAACCAGCGTTGCAAGCTGGAAGCATCAGGAGGCATCAACCGCGATACTCTGGTAACGGTTGCCGAGACTGGCGTTGACTACATCTCAATTGGCGCCCTGACCAAGGATGTGCGGGCGATTGATCTATCCATGCGACTGACGATGCAGCAGTCTTGAGCAGATTCTGAGCGATCAAGATCGGAGATGTGATGCCCGCGCTGGATGGCGCTCAGGAGATCGGGAGCCTGACTCGGAGCTGACGCCAGGTTATCCAGGGTTGGGATCAGGCTGTCTCCGCCGTCCTGACCGAGGGTCAGGCCGGCGGAGACATTAGCTGGAATCGCGGATCAGGACTCCGGCGGAATGATTACGACGGTTTCCATGCTGCCACCGTAGTAGTCCAGGGGCTCTTCACCAGCCGGGAAGCCGGTAATCTGCAGGATGTGAGCCAGCACGTTCTGGTAGTCCTCATCCATCAGCGAGCCGGGCATGTCCATCGGCATGGTGCCCAGAATTTCTTCAAACAGGAACACCAGCGGCTGGTTGTTGCGGTTGGACAGTGCAGTTTTGTAGAAGTCCGCGTTATGGCACGCTGAGCAGCGCTCTTCAAATATCGGCTGACCCGCTGCGGCCTGCTCTTCGGTATACACACCATCCGCAATTGTCTTGGGTTGAGCACTCAGACCAAAGGCGGCAACGGCAGCCACGGCTGACACTACAGACAACATACCAAACTTGAACTTATTCATAATTGCTACTCCGACACCCTTTGTGTCTTTACGTCTTCTGTTCCCGTTAAACCACGGTAGACCTTGATTCGTCTGATCCGTTGACAGTTTCACTATAGAAACATCTGGCTGAACCGTTGCTTAACAGATATCTGCATTCTTCAGGAAGGCCGTAATGTAGCAAAAATACAGCCGACGCGGTAGCTACTCAGCACAATCCGCTGCCAAGACAACCTGAGTCGTCGTGGGTCTGCCATTGCACCGATCCCGTGGCGGCCTGCCCCAGAAGAATGTAGGTATCTGTCGCTGCGATACCAGCTGCTGTCCCGGCAGGTGTGACAGTCACCAGAAAATCCTCTTCGTTCATGGAGACAGCGACCGAGTCAACACCGCCGGATGCTGACCAGCCATCCTGGGAAGGTATATCCGTGCACTGTTCCGCTCCCCGGGACTGAACACAAAGATCCACAGCTGCCCGCGCTGGCGACGCAGCCGCGATCACTTCTGCAAAACTGGCTCGCGCCGCGTAACTTTGATATGACGGCAGCGCCACAGCTGCCAGAATGCCTACGATGGCGACCACCATCATCAGCTCAATCAGGGTAAAACCCCTGGCCCGAATGATCTTACGACATCGCGTGAAATAGTTAAGTGTTCCTGTATCCATACTCCATCCTCCATGATGACCAAGTCTGCTATGAACGAGTAAACCTCCGGAATGGCTGAACAGCGCCAGCGCTTCCTCATCGATTTATAGCAGCCGCGACGATTGCCTGCTATACAACTGAACAGGGAACCACGATCAGCACACAGGCGAACTGATGTTCAACCAGAGTATTGCCAATTCCATGGTAAAGGCAGGTCTTTTGCCATCAGCAGCGGCCAGAGAGATGGTGCACCAGGCGGAAACGGAGCATGTCTCATTATTTAGTCTGGTTGCACGCAACCAGAGTATTCCTGCCAATATTCTGGCACGTTTCATTGCCAGACAACTGGCATTGCCATGGGTCGATCTGAGCAACATTCGTGCATCAGTTTCTGACGACAGTCAGCTTGAGCCATACCAGCTCAGTCTGAACATATTGCGCCAGCATGAAATCCTGCCACTTTTGTTGCACCCGGAAACGCCCACTCTTGCCTTCTTCGACCCCGCCTGCGTGACATTCATTGAAGAAGTTGTGCAGCGCAGCCACGCTCCACTGCCGCTTGTTATCGTAGCCCATGATCAATTGCACCAACGGCTCAGCCCGGTTAACAGCCTGCAGGAACAGGATCGTCCGGATGACGACCGGCACCTATCTGGCGGCGACCAGTCACCAAGCAGTGATGACCAGGAGGCACCGGTTGTGCGTTTTATTGACCGGACGATCAGCGCGGCGATTGACGCGGGCGCATCGGATATTCATCTGGAACCCGGCAAGAACCACTACCGCATCCGCTTTCGCTGCGATGGTTTATTGCACGTAATCGAAAGTACCGCGCTTTATCTGGCGCCACGAATTAGCGGCAGGATAAAGGTGATGGCCAATCTCGATATCACCGAGCGCCGCAAGCCACAGGACGGTCGAATCCAGTTTGACTACCGCCCGGGGCAACAGGTGGGTCTGAGGGTCAGCACCATCCCCGTTATCTGGGGTGAGAAAATTGTCATTCGCATCATGAACGACAACCCCGAACAACTGGACTGTCGGAACCTGGGCATGAATGAGCAGCAAACCAGTGTTTTTCTAAAAGCGCTGACTCGCTCTCAGGGCATGGTTCTGGTTACCGGGCCCACCGGCAGCGGCAAATCCGCAACCCTTTATGCCGCACTACAGCACCTCAATCAGCGAGACCGGAATATCTTTACCGTGGAAGATCCGGTCGAGATGACGTTGGCCGGCGCGAACCAGGTTGCGATTAATACTGCCGTCGAACTTGGCTTTGCCACCGCGCTGCGAGCGTTTCTGCGGCAGGACCCGGACATCATCATGCTGGGTGAGATTCGTGACCAGGAAACGGCAGACATCTCCGTAAAAGCCGCCCAAACCGGCCATCTGGTGCTGTCAACATTACATACCAACAGTGCGGCAGACACGGTTCGGCGACTTCTCAACATGGGCGTGGCGCACTACAACCTGAGCAGTGCGCTGTCGCTGGTTGTGGCCCAGCGCCTGTGCCGTCGACTATGTGAACACTGCAAGATGGCTATTGACCCTGGCAGGCAGGATGGCGCTGACAGGCTGCTTGCTGCGGGGATGAACACCGAACAGATCAAGTCCGCCACCGTTTTTGAGGCGCTTGGCTGCCATGCCTGCCACAAAGGCTATCGCGGACGGGTAGCCATATTTGAGCTGTTACCCATTACCGGGGATATAGAGTCGTTGATAAGCGCAGGTGCCAGTACCATCGACATACGCCAGGCAGCAGCCCAGTCAGGACATATCAACCTCAGACAGGCCGCCCTGCAAAAGGTCGCCGCTGGTATAACCAGTCTGGCAGAGGTTGAACGCGTATGTTGAAGCGGAGCTGTCGGCAATATTGCTGGCAGGGAGAGGATGCTCAGGGCAACCGCCTGGCTGGCCAGATAAAGGCAGATTCAACAAGCGACGCCAAAGTGATGCTTTTGAAACAGGGCATTACTGCCCACGTGCTTTCCAGGTCTCGCCAGAAAAGCCCATTGAAGGGTGTCGAGGAAAAAGCCGCAAGCCCCTGGCGCCGGCGCCCCGACACTAACGCCACCATGGTGATGCTGGAACAACTTGCCAGCCTGGCCAGGGCGGGTCTGCCAATTAACAAGGCCCTGCAGATTTGCACTGCCAGTTGCAATGAAGGGAGTCTGCAGCAGATTCTGCGAACAATGAATCAGGATGTCACAGACGGCAGCATGCTGCATCAGACAATGGAGAAACATCCAGAGTGCTTTGAACGATTGACAATCAACCTGTTAAAGGCCGGTGAACTGACTGGTCAGCTGGATGCCATGCTAGAGCGCGTGGTCAGTCTTGCGCAGCACCAGCTGCACACACGCCAGCAACTCAGGCGGGCGCTGCGCTACCCAACGATTGTGCTGATGACGGCCATCGCGGTGTGCGGTATTTTGCTGACACAGGTGGTACCGGGTTTTGCAGACAGTTTTTCACAGTTTGGTGCTGAGTTGCCCTTGCTGACTCAGCATGTCATGAGTGTTTCAGATTTTGCCATCCGGCATGGAATGTCGATCGCTGTTGGCGTAGCAACGGTGCTGGTTTCAACAAGTCTGATAATCAGGCGGACGACATGCGGAACGCAGTCCTGGCATCGACTCATCATTAATTCCCCGTTGATCGGACCCACCATCCGAGCGGCCTGCATCAGTCGACTATGCAATACGCTTACTGTGGCGCTGCGTAGCGGGCTACCTCTGGTGGAGGCGCTGCAGCTCAGTGCACCGACCGTCGGCAATGAGGTGTATCAGAATGCCGTGAACTCACTGCTTGCCCAGGTTTCTCAGGGCAATACGCTGTCGTCGTGCATTCGCAAGACAGGGCTGTTTCCGGTTATGATTGAGCAAATGGTCACGGTCGGTGAAGAGGTAGGCACTTTGGACTCCATGCTGGACAAATGCGCTGCCCACTACCAGCAGGTGCTGGATTCGCGTATCGCGCAGTTTACCGCTTCGCTTGAGCCGTGCCTGATGGCTTTTCTCGGCATTGTCATTGGTATTTTGATGCTGGCGATGTATCTACCCGTATTTACACTGGGAAGCGCAATATGACGCTGCTTGAATTGTTGGCCCAATCACCCCTCGCAACCATTCTGCTGACAACACTGCTGGGGCTGCTGGTGGGAAGTTTTCTGAATGTTGTCATTTACCGTCTGCCGCTGATGCTGCAGCGCGAGTGGCAGCAGCAGTGCTGCGAATTTCTGCAGACAGACCCTGAAACACTCAAGATCAATGATCCGGCCCCAGAGCACAAGGTTTTCAACCTGAGCGTGCCTGCATCACACTGCCCCGTCTGCAAAAAGCAGGTCAAACCCTGGCAGAACGTGCCAGTTGTCAGCTATTTATTGCTGAAAGGCAAATGTTCAAATTGCCAGACGCCCATCCATTGGCGTTACCCGGTTGTTGAGCTGGTGACTGCCGTTCTGTCCGGCCTGGTTGCATGGCAGTTTGGCCCGACTGCCACCATGCTTGCTGCGCTGGTCATGACCTGGTGTCTGATAAGCCTGACAGTCATTGATGTTGATCACCAACTGCTTCCGGACAATATTACCCTGCCCCTGCTGTGGCTGGGTCTTGTCCTGACCCTGACTCCGGCTGGGCTGGGAACAACACCCACTGAGGCGATCCTGGGCGCCAGCATCGGATACCTCAGTCTCTGGAGCATCTACTGGGCGTTCAAACTGCTGACTGGTCGCGAGGGTATGGGGTATGGTGATTTCAAATTACTGGCGGCACTGGGCGCCTGGCTGGGCTGGCAGCATCTATTGACTATCGTTATCCTGTCATCACTCGCAGGTGCCGTCATTGGCATTGCGCTGACTGTCATCGCCGGCAAGGATCGCAACATACCCATGCCGTTTGGTCCCTATCTGGCCATCGCCGGGTTTCTTGCGCTCATCTGGGGCGATGCCATCAATCAGTGGTACCTTTTGACAGTCGCGGGCGCCTAATGTCCTGCAAAAAAACCGATCAGCAAAAAGCTGCTTAAAAAAAGCTGGGAGGCGCACATGACACAAACTCTCGAATCAGAACGTCTGATTATAGGCCTGACGGGCGGTATCGGCAGCGGCAAGTCTGCAGCGACCCGATTCTTTTCCGAACTGGGTATCACCGTCGTTGATGCAGACGAGCTGTCACGGGAAGTCGTTAAACCCGGCGAGCCTGCATTGCAGGCCATCGTTGCGCACTTCGGAGATGGCGTGCTGCTGGACGACGGTCAACTGGACCGGCGTCAGCTTCGCCAGCGAATCTTTGATGACCACAATGAAAGAAAGTGGCTTGAACAGTTGCTTCATCCGTTAATCCGGCAGGAGATCATCTCTCGTCTGACCACCAGCACGTCGCCGTACACACTGCTGTCTTCACCCCTGCTGCTGGAAACCGATCAGCAGCGCCTGTGCTCACGCGTATTGCTGATAGATGCGCCTGAATCCCTGCAGATCGAACGCACGATTGTCAGAGACAACAGCAGTGAAGCGACCGTTAAGGCCATCATGGAAAGCCAGATGGCACGCCACGCCAGGATCGAACGCGCGGATGATATCATTGTCAATGACGGCGACCTGAATCAACTCAAAGACGCTGTAACGGCTCAGCACCAAAGATATCTGGAAATGACACAATGACTGAAAGAATCCTCAAAGTGAACTGCCCTACCTGCAGCAGTATGGTTGTCTGGAAAGAGGAAAACAAATACCGGCCGTTCTGCAGCGAACGCTGCAAACTGATTGACTTCGGCGAGTGGGCCAATGAGCGCCACACTATTGCCGGTGACCCTGTAGACCCTGAGCAGATTGACGCCCTGGCCAGTTTCAGCTCCGAGCGAAATGACTGACACCGCAACTGCACAGACCAGTACGACCGTTCACGTGGCCGTCGGTGTAATATTGGGAACGGATGGAAAAATCCTGATTACCCAGCGGCACGCGCGACAGCATCTCGGTGGTTACTGGGAATTTCCGGGGGGCAAAGTAGAGCCCGACGAATCCGTTGGGCAGGCGTTGGCGCGGGAACTCCTCGAAGAACTCAATATTCGTGTTATAAGCCATCAACCTCTATGCAGAATTACCCATCATTACCCGGACAAATCCGTGTTACTTGATGTGCATGAAGTGATCGCATTTGAAGGTGAACCTCGTGGCATGGAGAACCAGCCTATGCGCTGGCTCGACCGCAGAGAGCTGCGGTCTGATCAGTTTCCGGCCGCCAATCGAGCCATCATACGTGCATTGCACCTTCCCGATCATGTCATGATTTACGACTGTGGCACTCCTGCTGCAGAACCGCTGCCGACCGGCGCACTGGCCAACTCAGCACTTGTCCGATTGCGCAGAACCGACTCAGATCCGTCGCCATCAAACTACTGCGCCATGGCGAGCAAACTAATCCAGCGGTACAGCCACAATGCAACTGATACGCAGCCTGTCAGATTCCTGCTGGATACCGATTTAAACAGTCACCCCGAAACGCTGCAGCTGGCGAAAAAGTTTCCGCTGCATGTCGCCGGCTTCTATCTGAACAGCCATGCAGCGAAAGAGATACCAGTCGGGCATCAACTGGAACGGGCTGACGATCTGCTACTGGGCACATCCTGCCATTCAGAAGTGGAGTTGCATCATGCTGCAGAACTTGCGGTGGACTTTGCCATCGTATCACCCGTGTTGCCAACCACCAGTCATCCCGGCAAGCCGGGCACGGGCTGGCCGGCATTCTCACAGCTGGCGAGCGATTTTCCTGCGGCAGTATACGCCATGGGGGGAATGCAGTTAGCCGATCTGGAAACAGCAAAGCAGGCTGGCGCCAGAGGCATCGCCGGCATCAGTATGTACAGAAAGCAGGAATGACTGCCTGCTCGCAGCTGACTGATCAGCTGCGATAGGAAGCGTTGATACGCACGTATTCCTCTGTCAGATCGGCGGTCCATACCTGCTCGTTGACGTCACCACGACCCAGGCTGATGGTCAGTGTGATATCGACCTGGTTCATGACGCGCTGCCCCTGCTCTTCAGTATAGGAAGGCGCCAGACCACCCTTTTCAACGATCTGCACATCGCCAAGCCAGATATCGATTTTAGTGACATCCAGACTCTCCACGCCAGCCCGACCGATGGCTGCCAGAATACGGCCCCAGTTCGGGTCCGAGGCGGCCAGCGCAGTTTTAACGAGTGGCGACTCAGCTATTGCGTAGGCTACCTGGAGACATTCCTGAACCGTGCCGCCACCACGAACATCAACAGTGACAAACTTGGTGGCGCCCTCTGCATCACGAATAATGAGTTTTGCCAGCCCGATCATAAGTTCATGCAGCGCGGTTGTGAACGCATCCAGCAGTGCCGGATCTGCCTCACTGACTTTGACACCGCTCTTGCCGGTGGCACTGAGTGTGCAGCAGTCATTGGTAGAGGTATCACCATCCACGGTAATGCGATTGAACGAATAGGTGACCGCCGATTGCAGCAGCGACTGCAGCAGAGGCAACTCGATATCCGCGTCGGTTCCAACAAAGGCCAGCATGGTCGCCATGTTGGGTTTGATCATACCGGCACCTTTGGTGATACCCGTCAGGGTTATGCGTTTGCCCTGGTGTTCAACAACAGTAGAGATGCCTTTGGGGCGCGTATCTGTCGTCATGATACCGCTGGCAGCTGCCAGCCAGTTGTCAGCCACCAGCGACTGTCTGGCCTCTGGCAGTGCTGCGACAATGCGTTCAGCCGGTAATCGCTCACCAATAACACCGGTGGAAAACGGCAATACCTGATGATCCGCAACGCCCGTGAGCCCGGCAACAGCGTGACAGCAGGTTTCCGCGTCTTTCATACCCTGCGGGCCTGTGCCGGCATTGGCATTGCCGGTGTTGACCAGCAGATAGCGGATATCCCCCTTCGCGCTGGCGATATGATGACGCGCCAGCGTAACCGGTGCCGCGCAAAACGCGTTCAGCGTGAAGACAGCCGTCGTGCGAGTGCCCTCGGCGAGTTCAAACAACACGAGGTCGCGGCGGTTCTTGTAGCGCACGCCGGCGCAGACAGTAGCGATATTGATGCCGTCTACCGGCAATAATTGACCCAGCTCATGACTTCCAGTTGCCATAACTTACACCCTGACGTTTTTTCTGTTCGTGAACACAATCATCAGCCCGACCAGCGGGCACCCTTCCTGGGTTATCAGCTTAATCGGCCGTGACACTGTTTGTATTTCTTGCCCGAGCCACAGGGACAGGGATCATTTCGGCCCAGCTTCGGCGTTTCGCGCACAAATGGTGACTGCTGGTCATCATTGTTTTCCTGTGCCCTTCCTTCTGCGGCAGCTGCGGCCTGCATGGCATTCGCCTCTGAGTGCTCGAACTGCATTTTCTCTTTGGCACGCTCTGCTTCACGGGCGCGCTCAATCGCATCAATCTCTTCTGGCGAACGCACCTGCACATGACTCAGGAAGCGGATCACATCGTGCTGCAGGCGAGACAGCAGACTCTGGAACAGCCCAAATGCCTCGCGTTTGTATTCCTGCTTGGGATTCTTGCCCGCGTAACCACGCAGGGAAATACCCTGGCGCAAATGGTCCATCGCCTGCAAATGCTCCTTCCACAGCGTATCGAGAATCTGCAGTACGATCTGCTTTTCCAGCAACTGCATTTTCTCTCCGACTGTATTGCGCTTTTGCGTATACGCATCCGCCAGCGCCACCTTGATCTTTTCGCGCAGGGTTTCCTCGTAAAGCTTTTCGTCTTCCTCCAGCCACTGGGCAATCGGCAGGTGAATGGCAAACTCTGCTTCAATCGCCTTTTCCAGACCCGGGATATCCCATTGCTCAAATATGCTCTGCGGCGGTACGTGGCTGCTGATCACTTCATCCGCCACGTCATCGCGCATGTTGCTGACCAGTTCACTGATGTCGTCGCTGGCCATGATCTCATTGCGCTGACGATAGACAATGGTTCGCTGGTCATTCGCCACGTTGTCGTATTCAAGCAACTGTTTGCGGATATCGAAGTTTCGACCTTCCACTTTGCGCTGCGCTTTTTCAATGGACTTGGAGACCATGCCATGCTCAATCGCCTCGCCACGCTCCATACCCAGCGCCTGCATGATGTTCTTCACGCGCTCTGACGCGAAAATACGCATCAGATTATCTTCCAGCGACAGATAAAAACGTGAGTAGCCCGGGTCGCCCTGACGACCAGCTCGACCGCGCAACTGGTTATCGATTCGACGTGATTCGTGACGTTCAGTACCGATAATATGCAGGCCGCCCGCTTCCAGCACCTGGTCGTGGCGCTGCTGCCACTCTGCTTTCAGTTTCTCGCGCTGTTCCGGCGTCACTTCCCCAGCTGCAGCCGCTTCAACTTCCCAGTTGCCGCCCAGTACAATGTCGGTACCCCGGCCTGCCATATTGGTTGCAATGGTGACGACTCCCGGTCGCCCCGCCTGCGCAATGATCTGCGCTTCTTTTTCGTGAAACTTGGCGTTGAGGACCTCGTGCTGCACCTTTTCTTTTTTCAGAAAGGCAGACAGCAATTCCGAGGTTTCAATTGAGGCAGTACCCACCAGTACCGGCGCGCCCTGTGAACTGAATTCCTTGATATCGCGGACAATCGCCTCGAATTTTTCTTCCATGCTCATGAACACCAGATCGTTCATGTCGCGTCGCTGCATGGGTTTGTTGGGTGGAATCACGACAACTTCCAGATCGTAGATCTGCTTGAATTCAAACGCTTCCGTGTCAGCAGTACCGGTCATCCCGGAGAGTTTCTGATACAGACGGAAGTAGTTCTGGAAGGTGGTGGATGCCAGCGTCTGACTCTCACTCTGGATCTCCAGCCCTTCTTTCGCCTCGATGGCCTGATGCAGACCCTCAGACAGTCGTCGCCCTTCCATGGTGCGGCCAGTGTGCTCGTCGATCAGCACAATACGGCCTTCCTTGACGATGTACTCAACGTCTTTGTTAAACAGATAATGCGCCTTGAGCGCAGAATGGATATGGTGCAGCAGGCCCAGGTTGGCAGCCGCATACAGGCTCTCGCCCTCTTTGAGCAGGTTGCGCT
Source organism: Pseudohongiella sp. O18 (assembly GCF_021729085.1). GTDB lineage: Bacteria > Pseudomonadota > Gammaproteobacteria > Pseudomonadales > Pseudohongiellaceae > Pseudohongiella. The sequence goes on from NZ_JAJSAR010000003.1 coordinate 141,421, forward strand.
CGGACAGCAGTTGTTCAAGATGTTCATGACCTGCTTCGGTCAGCTCCACCTGTCGGGTCTTCTCATCCACCATGAAGTGACCTGACTCAACCTTTTCCTCACGCTCCAGGGAGATGCCTGGTGTCTTTTCAACCGGAGCATCGCCTTTCTCAAGCTTGTCCACCAAAGAGTTGATGGTCTGGTACAGGCGTGAGCTGTCTTCTGCCGCACCCGAGATGATCAAAGGAGTTCGCGCCTCATCGATCAGGATGGAGTCCACTTCGTCGACGATGGCGAAATTCAATTGACGCTGGAACTTGTCCTGAACGCGAAACGCCATATTGTCGCGCAGGTAGTCAAAGCCAAACTCGTTGTTGGTGCCGTAAGTAATGGATGCCTGGTAGGCCTCGCGTTTTTCCTGAGGCGGCTGGCCGCTCTTGATGACACCAACGGTCAGACCCAGGAACTCATATAACGGGCGCATCCAGTTGGCGTCACGAGAGGCCAGATAGTCGTTGACCGTCACAATGTGGACGCCTTCACCGGTCAGACCATTCAGGTAGGCAGGCAACGTAGCCACCAGGGTTTTGCCCTCACCGGTTTTCATCTCTGCGATATCGCCGTGATTCAGCACCATGCCGCCAATCATCTGTACGTCAAAGTGGCGCAGGCCAAGTGTTCGTTTACTGGCTTCACGGACCACCGCAAATGCCTCGGGCAACAGGCTGTCCAGTGACGCGCCGCCATCGTAACGCGATTTGAACTCTTCCGTTTTGGCACGCAGCTCGGCATCGCTCAGTTTTTCCAGCTCCGACTCATGGCTGTTGATCTGCCTGACAGTTTTTTGCAGCTTCTTCAACTTTCTGGAATTGCTGCTACCAAAAATTCTGCTTAGAAATGATGTACTCATGGTGTCCTGCTTGAATCGTAAATGACGGTATACGGCGCCGGCTCATCAAGGGGCGACGGCATTGTTAAATAAGGGAATGTCTGAGTACCGCGTCAGCGGTGTGTGCGGCGGATATAAGAGGATGGGTCAACGACGCGACCGTTCTTGTAAACCTCGAAATGGACATGCGGGCCGGTTGATCGACCGGTACTGCCAATCAATGCGATGGTCTGGCCCTGGGTAACGATGTCACCCGTTTCGACCTTGAGTTCTTTCGCATGCGCGTAGCGTGTCAGGTAACCGTTTCCATGATCAACTTCAACAGTCAGTCCGTAATTGTCGCGGTCACCAGCGTAAGTAACCACTCCCGCACCGACTGATACAATTGGGCCACCGGCAGCGCCTGCGAAGTCGACACCACTGTGCCAGGCCATGGCACCAGTGAATGGGTCGGCCCGGCGACCAAAGCCCGAGGACAGCCAACCGCTGCGCACCGGACGTCCGGCGATCTCCGCTTCTTTGAGGAGTTGCTGACCATTAATGAGCTGGCTCAGCGTCTCGAGCTGTTCGCTGCGACGCGCAATATCATTTTCCAGCTGATCAATGGCAAACAGAAAGTCGGGGGTCGAGACCGTGCCGGAATCACTGATCAGGATGCCGCCGGCCGCTGGTGGCTGGCTGAAGTCGAACTCACTGGTATCGAGATCTGCGACCGTGGTCAGTCTCTCACCCAGTGCGTCCAGGCGCAGCATTCTCGCCTGCAGCGTTGCCAGGCGGGTGGTCAGCGCTTCGAGCTGCACTTCGGCGTTACGTTTCAACTGGGCAAGCGTCTGGGACTGCTCATCCAGTTTTTGCTGCCACTTTTCGGTAGCTTCCTGGCTGACAAGCTGATTGGCGTCGGAATCACTGACCGCCAGCTGATAACCCAGGTAACCCAGCGCTACAGGCGCACCAAGCAGGCACAGCGACAGCAGCCCCTTGAGCCATCCCCGGATCACAATAGTCCGGCTGTGTCCGTAGCGTTGGTTTACCAGAATCAGTTTCATAGAGAGGTCGGTGTCATCGTGTCATTGTCGCTCAGGCGGCTAACACCGGTTTGATGTAGGAAATCGGCACCTGTGATTCCGAGTCAAAGCTGACTCGCTCCCAGCTGTCCGGGTTGGCCTGCAAGGCTCGCAGCAACTTGTTGTTCAGCGAGTGGCCTGACTTGTAGCCCTTGAATTCACCAAGCAGACTGTAACCCAGCAGGTAAAGGTCGCCGATAGAGTCGAGGATTTTGTGTTTAACAAATTCGTCTTCGTAGCGTAGGCCATCTTCATTGAGGACTTTGTAATCGCCAACGGCAATGGCATTGTCCATACTTGCACCCAGCGCCAGATTACGGTTCCGCAGCTCTTCAAACTCATGCATAAAGCCGAAGGTTCTCGCCCGACTGACTTCCTTGACGAAGGAAGTGCTGGAAAAATCGATAGTTGCGGACTTGGTATAGCGCCGGTATACGGGATGGTCATACAGCAGCGTGTAGCTTACCTTGAAGCCATCAAATGGCTCGATGCTGACTGATTTGTCGCCTTCCTCAAGTTTTACCGGCTTGGTCACGCGGATAAACTGTTTGGCGGCATCCTGCTCTTCGATACCAGCAGACTGAATAAGGAATACGAATGGGCCCGCACTGCCATCCATGATCGGCACTTCGCCGGCGCTGACTTCAACGTAGGCGTTATCAATGCCGAGGCCAAACATGGCCGACATGAGGTGTTCAATGGTGGAAACCCGTACCCCGTCCTTGACCAGACAGGTTGACAGCGTCGTATCGCCGACCAGCTCAGCGCGAGCCGGAATGTGGGGGCGCGACTCAAGATCTGTCCTTACAAACACAATGCCAGTGTCGACCGGTGCAGGTCGGAGCGTAAGATAGACCTTTTCACCCGTGTGCAGGCCAACGCCTGTGGCTCGGATGACATTTTTTAAGGTGCGCTGTTTCAACATATCGGGAAATTTTTCCGGGAATGGTATTTCGCCGGATGATAGCAAAGATCAACAAATAACCCAAATGTTGAATTGGCGCAAATCTGGACCCGGGCGGAGCCACCTCCCGGGTCCATCCGGGCTTAGTCGGCCTGGCGACGCAGGAAAGCAGGAATATCCAGGTAATCCATACCATCCTCAGCACCCACAGCCTTGGCAAAGCTGCTGCCTGGCATCGTGTGACCAGTCGCTGCCGGTCGCGAACGTGCTGCCATGGGGCGCTCTGGAGCCCGCTCCGCGCTGCGCTGGCTCGCGCCAGATGCCACCGCACGGGTGTTATCCACCACTTTGGTAGGACGCTGCTCTGCGGCGCGAATCTCACCCAGACCAGTGGCCACGACAGTGACACGGATTTCGTCAGTCATATTCGGATCGATTACCGTACCAACCACGACTGTTGCGTCATCGGAGGCGAATTCAGAGATGGTGTCGCCCACTTCCGAGAACTCACCAAGTGACATGTTCTCACCAGCCGTGATATTGACCAGAATACCGCGTGCCCCGTGCAGGTTTACGTCTTCCAGCAATGGGCTGCGGATGGCTGCTTCAGCTGCTTCGCGTGCCCGGTCTTCACCGGTTGCGTAGCCGGTACCCATCATCGCCATACCCATTTCAGACATCACGGTACGCACATCCGCGAAGTCCACGTTGATCATACCGGGACGAATGATCAGATCAGCGATGCCTTTCACAGCTCCCAGCAGCACATCGTTGGCCGCCTTGAATGCTTCCAGCAGCGAAGCCTGCTTGCCAAGCACCGCCAGCAGCTTTTCGTTGGGGATGGTGATCAGCGAGTCGACGTGCTGGGACAACTCTTGAATACCCTGTTCAGCGATCAGGGAACGCTTGCGCCCCTCGAACGGGAATGGTTTGGTAACCACCGCCACTGTAAGAATACCAAGCTCTCGGGCGACTTCAGCAAAGATCGGCGCGCCGCCTGTACCAGTACCGCCACCCATGCCGGCGGTGATAAACACCATGTCGGCACCGCTGAGGATCTCCGCAATTTCTTCTCGGTCCTCAAGTGCAGCCTGGCGGCCAACTTCGGGGTTGGCACCAGCGCCCAGACCCTTGGTTACCGTACTGCCCAGTTGCAGCAGTGTTTTGGCGTGCACATCAGTCAATGCCTGTGCGTCAGTGTTGGCACACACAAACTCAACGCCTTCAACCTGATTCGCGATCATGTGGCGAACAGCGTTTCCGCCGCCCCCACCAACACCAACCACTTTGATGACTGCACTTTGCGGAACGCTTTCTAATAGTTCAAACATATTGGCCCCCATTTCTACATCAAAAAGAATTTATCGGTTTTAAAACGTTCATTTCTAAAAATTTTCTTTCAACCAGTCTTTGACTCGCTTCAACACATTGATTTTCGGCTCCTTGACCGGAACCGGCTTGTGACTCCTTTCCTGGTGCTGCTGCTGTTTCATTGCCCAGATCAACAAACCAACGCCTGTGGAGTAAATCGGGTTGCGTACAATATCGGAAAGACCTTTAACACTTTGCGGCATGCCAAGCCGGACCGGCATGTGGAAAATTTCCTCAGCCAGTTCAATGACGCCTTCCATCTTGCTGGTACCGCCAGTCAGTACAACACCGGCAGCCATCAGATTCTCATAGCCACTGCGCTGCAGTTCGGCCTTCACCATCGTGAACAGTTCGTCATAACGTGGCTCGACTACTTCTGCCAGTGCCTGTCTGGAAAGTTCACGCGCTGGTCTTTCACCAACACCTGGCACTTTGATCATGTCACCGGCGCTGGCAAGCTGAGTGAGCGCACATGCATACTTGATCTTGATCTCGTCGGCGTTATCAGTCGGGGTACGCAGCGCCATGGCAATGTCGTTGGTGACCTGATCCCCGGCAACAGCAATCACGCCTGTGTGACGAATGGCGCCTTCTGTAAAGATTGCGATATCTGTCGTGCCGCCACCGATATCCACCAGGCAGACGCCCAGCTCCTTCTCATCCTCTGTCAATACCGAGTAGCTGGACGCCAGCTGCTCAAGAATGATTTCTTCAGTCTGCAGACCACATCGCTTGATACATTTCTCGATATTCTGGACAGCGTTGATGGCGCAGGTTACCAGATGCACCTTTGCCTCCAGGCGAACACCAGACATGCCCAGCGGCTCTTTCACGCCTTCCTGAGAGTCGATAATGTATTCCTGCGGCAGAATATGCAGCACGCGCTGATCAGCCGGAATGGCAACCGCCTGTGCAGCATCAATGACGCGGTCTATATCAGCGCGAGTGACCTCCCGGTCACGGATGGCAACAATTCCGTGTGAGTTCATGCTGCGAATATGACTACCCGCGATTCCCGCGTAAACCGAGTGAATGCGACAGCCTGCCATCAATTCAGCTTCTTCCACGGCACGTTGAATCGATTCAACCGTTGATTCAATATTGACGACCGTGCCCTTCTTGAGTCCGCGCGAGCGATGGCTGCCTATGCCAACAATATTCAGCGCACCATCGGCCTTGATCTCACCCACAATGGCGACAACCTTGGATGTACCTATATCCAGACCTACGATCATGTTGCTGTTCTCTGCAGCGCTCATAACTTTTACCTGCCTATCGGCTCGCCACGGTATCGGTGGGTGCCGAGCGTTTACTTACTGAAAATCCATTGTTGTACCGCAAGTCGACAATGTCGGCTGCGGCTATTTCTGCAGCCATGCCCCGATTATGAATTGAGACAAATCGTGCCAGCCGCTCATCTGCCTGAGCTCTACCCAGCTTCAGCGTCAGGCCGTCGGCAGTTTCTATCTGCCAGGACCCGCGCTCGTCCAGTGCAACAGCCTCTACACTCATTCCAATACCCGCCAACATGTCCGCATACTGGCGGTAGCGCTGCAAAACCTGAGACTCCATACCCTGCGGACCCGACAGCCCCGGCAACTCAGATTCTCCGCCGCGCCACGGCGCACTGAATATTTCACCTTCGATATTCAGAAGGTCACTTTCACCCCAGCGCGCAATTCCCTGCTCCTCTTCGAGTCGAATTACCAGCGCGTCCGGCCAGACCCGACGAACGCTGGCATGATGTATCCAGGGATTCTGCTCAAGCTCCTGCTTCAAATCCTGAACATCCACCCCCAGAAATCCGGACTCGGTGTATCGTGCAAGCAGGCTTCGCACCTCCTGCTCGGTAACGTTTGTCAGTGGCGACTCCATTCGCACGGTATTGATCGTTCTGTTTATGACAGGGCGATCAAACTCCGGCATGTTGATCACCGGAATATTCAAATCAGGCACAAGTGCGGCGTACTCCGCCACGGTATCGGAGATGATGCCCCGATAGTGGTTGGCCAGCACCACAGCCAAGCCCAGAAGCGCCAGAGCCAGCAACCACCATGGTTTGCGACGCTTCACATCATCAGCCGACACCTCTGCAGAGGCTCCTCTGGCTGCACTCTCTGCCCGAATTGGCGCAAAGTCCTGCGGCACGTCAGCACTGGCTGAGTATGCAGAAAATGATGTTGATCGACGATTTCCGGTCACAGACTAGTCTCCAGAATTCGAACTACCAGTTGCTCAAAACTGAGCCCGTTTGTCTTGGCGGACAGTGGCACGAGACTATGGTCTGTCATACCTGGGACTGTGTTCAGCTCCAGCAGCCAGAAGTTCTCGTCGCCGTCCTGCATGACATCAACGCGTCCCCAACCATTAGCGCCAAGCACCTCGAAAGCTCTCAGACAAAGTCGTGCCAGCTCATCGCTTTTTTCATCGCTCAGCGGCGCTGGGCAGCGATACTTTGTATCGTTGGACTTGTACTTGGCGTCGTAGTCGTAGAATTCGTGATGAGTGGACATTTCGATCGCCGGGAACACCTCACCACGAATAATCGGGACGGTAAACTCTCTGCCACGGATACGCTGTTCTGCCATGACTTCAGTGTCAAAACCACGGGCTTTATCGAAAGCAGCTTTCAGCGCGCCGGCATCGGCGACCATGGACATTCCTATACTGGAGCCTTCATGTGAGGGCTTCACCACCAGCTCTCCAAAACTGTCCACCAGTCCCTGCCAGTCAGTTGCCTCATCAAGGACGGCACTGGCTGGCGTTGGCAGACCACTGTGCTGCCAGATCCATTTGGTTTTGACTTTGTCCATTGCCAGCGCAGATGCCAGTACACCACTGCCTGTATACGGGATACCCATCAGATCGAGCATGCCCTGAAGCTTTCCGTCTTCACCTCCGCGGCCATGCAGAATATTGAATACACGGTCGATCTTTTTATCCAGCAGCTGAGCAGGCAGGCTGTCATCGACGTCAATGCCGATTGCGTCGACGCCAGCGCGCACCAGGCCATCAAGCACAGCACGACCACTGAGAAGAGAAATTTCCCTTTCCGCCGACTTGCCGCCCATCAGGACTGCCACTTTGCCAAAACGACTCATATCACTCATTACATCAACCCTTGCTCGGCCAGAGCCCTGGCCAGTGCACCGACACTGCCAGCGCCCTGTGTAATCACAACATCACCGTCTTTGACGATATCTTTAAGAACGTCCCGGACACTGCCCTCGCTTTTGACGAACACCGGGTCAATCTTGCCCCGCATCCGAATGCTGCGACACAGGCTGCGCGAATCAGCGCCCGGAATTGCCTCTTCACCAGCCGAGTAAACATCGAGCATCAACAACACGTCGACCTCTGACAGCACGGTAACAAAGTCCTCGTAAAGGTCTTTGGTCCGTGTGTATCTGTGTGGCTGATAGATCATCACGATACGCGCCTGCGACCAGCCAGCCCGCAGTGCTGCAATGGTCGCTGCGACTTCGCTTGGGTGATGACCGTAGTCATCCAGCAACATCACTTTGCCACCACCGGCAATCTCGAACTCGCCTTGAATGTCGAAGCGCCGCCCGACACCCTGGAAGGTAGCCAGGCCGGAGCAGATCGACTCGTCGTCGACACCTTCATCAGTCGCCACCGCAATCGCCGCGGCAGCATTCAGGGCATTGTGACGCCCGGGTATGGACATGCTGATTGGCAAGGCATCGTGACCATCGGGACGATGCACCACAAAGCGGGTGTGCTGCTTTTGCTGACTCCAGTCGGCAACGCGATAGTCCGCATCATCCGAGAACCCGTAGGTAATCACCGGGCGGGCGACACGCGGCAGAATTTCGCGCACTACCGGGTCATCAATACAGAGCACCGCCAGACCGTAAAAAGGCAGATTGTGAAGAAACTCAATAAAGTAACTTTTCAGCTTGTTGAAATCGCCGTCATAGGAACCCATGTGGTCGGCGTCTATATTTGTGACAACTGCCACCATAGGTTGCAGATGGAGGAATGACACATCGCTCTCATCAGCTTCACAGACCAGATACCGGCTTTCACCCAGCGCCGCATTCACGCCTGCGCTGTTCAGTCGGCCACCGATAACAAAGGTCGGCGCCAGATCAGCCTGCGCAAAGATGGAAGCGACCAGGCTGGTTGTAGTCGTTTTGCCATGAGTGCCGGCAATCGCCACGGCGTGACGATACCGCATCAGTTCAGCGAGCATTTCTGCACGCGGGATAATTGGTTTGCCGTTCTGCTTGGCTGCTACGAGCTCGGGGTTCTCCTTGTTGACAGCACTGGAGTAAACAACCACATCGGCATCTTTGACATTGCTGCTGGTGTGACCGATAAAAATGGTCGCTCCCAGTTGATCAAGGCGATCCGTGACAGCTGATGACTTGATATCGGAGCCACTGATCCGATAACCCTGGTTCAGCAGCACCTCAGCGATACCACACATGCCGGCACCACCAATACCAACAAAGTGGATGGTCTTGATACGCCGCATCTCAGGAACCTGGTAATAACGCGAGCGATGACTATCCATGACAGACCTCCTTACAAATCGAAGCAACATGCTGGCTTGCATCAGGCATAGCCGCACGTCGCGCAGCAACTGCCATTTCCGCCAGACGGGCAGGCTCCGCCAGAAACTCGCGGCAAAGCGCCACTAACATGTCAACATTCAAATCTTTCTGCTGGTACATAACGGCAGCGCCCGCTTCAACCAGATGCTTTGCATTGGCTGTCTGATGATCATCAATCGCATGCGGGAACGGCACCAACACCGAAGGCAGGCCAGCGATAGCAAGCTCGGCCAGGGTGCCGGCGCCAGCGCGGCAGACTACCAGGTCTGCCCATTGCAGCACTTCACCCATATCATCAATGAATGGCATCAGGCGGACCCTATCAGATCCGGAAAGTCCGGCACTGGCGTACGCCTGCTCGGTTTCCACAAATTTCTGTTTGCCGCACTGATGCCAGACTTTTATATTGGCATCGGCTGTACGCGACACAAACTCGACCATCACCGAGTTCAACCAGGCGGCGCCCAGACTGCCACCCAACACCAGCAACCTCAGCTCACGCTGACCGTCGTACTGGTCGGTACTGACCGACATCCTGGCGATGTCGGCGCGTACAGGATTCCCGGTGCATATCGTCTTGCTGCTGCCCGGGAATGTTCCGCGGAATGACTCAAGCACCCTTTTCGCGAATGGTACGAGCAGTCGGTTGGTAGTCCCGGCAATCGCATTTTGCTCATGAATGATCAGCGGCGTACGCGTCAACCAGGCCGCCACACCACCAGGACCGGCAACATAGCCGCCAAACCCGATAACGCAGCAGGGACGATAACTACGCAGCAATCGAACAGCACGCCACACGGAACTCATCAGCATAAAAGGAGCCTTGAGCATCGACAGGCGACTTTTGCCACGCAGACCACTGACTGGCAGTTTATGAAGTTGCACGTCAGTTCCTGACAGCACATCATTTTCCATGCCGGCTGGCGTGCCGAGCCAGTGCACCTGGTACTGCTCGGCCTGAAGAATTCTGGCCACAGCCAGTGCTGGAAAAATGTGACCGCCGGTGCCGGCTGCCATGATCAGAACAGATGGGTGCGTCATGCAGCATCCTCCTGTTCAATTACAGAACTGCCATTTGTCAGCTCATAGTCGATGCGCATCAGCACCCCGATCATAAAAAAGCTGATCAACAGGCTGTTGCCACCATAACTGAGGAATGGCAGCGTAAGCCCCTTGGTTGGCAGCAGACCGGTATTCACCCCAAAATTGATAAACACCTGTGTCGCAAAAATCATGGCCAGACCGTATGCCACATACGCATTGAAATAATTCTGTTGCGCCTCGGCAGCGCGGCCTACCCGGAATGCGGTCAGAATGAGCACGCAGAACAGCGACAGCACGACCAGAACACCCGCCAGTCCCAGCTCCTCGGCTAGAATGGACAACACGAAGTCGGTGTGCGCTTCCGGCAGGAAATACAGCTTCTGAATACTGCTACCAAGTCCAACCCCAAACCACTCACCACGTCCGAAGGCAATCAATGCCTGAGTCAGCTGATATCCCTCGCCATATACATACTCGGCCGCCCATGGATTGAGGAACGAGGTCAGGCGATTGATGACGTAAGGTTTGCTGATCGCCAGCCAGGCAAATGCTGCAAAGCACAGCATCACCAGGAACATGAATCTGTGCAGTTTGGCGCCCGCCAGGAAAAGCAGTGTGAACGTCGTGGCCATCAGAATGACCATTGCGCCGTGATCAGGTTCGAAGTGCAGCAAGACAACTGCGCCACCCATGATGACCATCGGCTTTAGAAATCCAGACCAGCTCAGCTGCACTTCCTCCCGGCGACGGGAAAGAAAGGCTGCCATAAAAAAGACCATAAATACTTTGGTCATCTCCGACGGCTGCAGACGATAGAACCCCAGGTCGAGCCAACGTGCGCTGCCGTTGACGACAGTACCCACGCCCGGAATCAGCACCAGAATCAACAACAGGATGGCTACCGCCAGAAGCGGCGCGCTCGCCTGGTACCAGAGCCGCATCGGTATTTTTAACGCCACAGCCACCAGGCCAAGACCCACGACAATAAAAAACACCTGGCGCTTGAAGAAATACAGAGGGTCACCCATCTGACTGTTGCCTATTTCCATCGAGGCTGAAGTCATCATGACCAGGCCAATGCCGGTCAGCATCAACATCATCAACAGCATTGTGTTGACAGGTTGTGCCGGCTCTCTGGCAGCGACCCGAACGGCACCGCGGCTTCTTGTCATCAGCGTACTCATGACAGCGCCTCCACAGCGGCCGCAAATACCCGGCCACGATGTGCAAAGTCTTTGAACATGTCATAGCTGGCGCAGGCTGGCGACAGCAGCACAGCATCCCCACTATTGGCACTTTCAGCGGCTTCAGCAACTGCTTCTTCCATACTCGATGCACGCATGATGTCGACGGCACTGCCGATCACGCTTGCCAGCTTGTCCGCGTCTTTGCCAATGAGGATGACTCGCTTGACGAAACGATCCAGTGACGGCAGCAGGGGAGAAAAGTCCTGGTCCTTGCCGATACCGCCCGCGATCAGTACCAACTCACCGCGTGTTCGTTCGGCGATTGCCTGAATCGCCACAAGGGTGGCACCCACATTGGTTCCCTTGGAGTCATTGTAGTAATCGACCCCGCGCAGGGAGCGGACCAACTGGCAGCGGTGCGGCAGCCCGGCAAACTCGCGCAGGGTCGCGATCATGGCGGATTCCGGTATTCCGGCAGCAAAGCCAAGGCAGTAGGCAGCCATCACATTGGCCAGGTTATGTCGCCCTACCAGACGCACATCACGTGCCGGCATGACGAGATGTTCGCCCATCGCAAGCCATGGCTCGCGCTCATGCATGGTGATACCCATCTGCTGTTCAGCGGGCTCACTGAAACCATAAGTGAATCGACGACTGAACTGCGTCTCACCTTCGGGCTCGCTTGCCGCGTCATCGGTGTTGACCACGACCTGGTGGCAGCCACGGTAGATCCGCTGTTTTGCAGCTTTATATTCGTCCATGCTTTCGTAGCGATCCATGTGGTCTTCACTCAAATTGAGTATGGTCGCTACTTCCGCGCGAAGATTCTGTGTGGTTTCCAGCTGAAAACTTGACAACTCAAGGACATAGAGATCACGCGGGCCCAGTCGCAGCAGATCAAGCGCGGGCATGCTGGCCCTGCCATCCAGATTGCCGCCTACTCCCACTTCCATACCGGCTGCGCGAGCCATCTCTGCAAGCAATGTTACGACCGTGCTCTTGCCGTTAGAGCCCGTTACAGCAACTACCGGCGCTGTCGCCTGGCGGCTGAAAATATCGATATCACCAGTAACGGGCACTCCAGCTGCAATAGCAGCGGCGATCTCTGGTGTTTTCAGGCCGACACCTGGACTCAATACAATCTCTTCAGCATTCAGCAACAGCTGCTGATCAAAATTTCCAAGACTGACTTCAGCAAATGGAAACTCGACTTCGAATTCGGGCAGGCAGGGAGGGCTGAAGCGATTGTCGACAACACGAAAGGCCTGACCAGTGGAGTGAAAGTAACGCGCACAGGACAGCCCAGTCTTGCCCAGACCGACGATGACCTTGTACTTTTCCACCTGAGCTGATGTCACTGCCATGACCTCTTGGCCTTACCTGAGTTTTAAAGTTGCCAGTCCGAACAGAACCAGCATGACTGTGATAATCCAGAACCGCACGATAACTCTCGGCTCTGGCCAGCCTTTCAATTCAAAATGGTGATGAATAGGCGCCATCCGGAACAGGCGTTTTCCGGTCATTTTGTAGGAAGCTACCTGCAGAATGACGGACACCGTTTCCATGACAAATATGCCGCCCATGATGAACAGAATGATCTCATGGCGCGCGATGACGGCCACGATGCCCAGTGCAGCGCCCAGCGCCAGAGCACCCACGTCACCCATAAACACCTGCGCTGGGTAGGTGTTGAACCAGAGGAATCCCAGACCGGCACCCAGCAGCGCCCCGCAGAATATGACCAGCTCACCAGAACCGGCAATAAACGGAATATGAAGATAAACAGAGAATTCCGCATGGCCCGCCAGGTAGGCAATAATGCCCAAAGCGCCGCCAACCATCACAGTCGGCAGAATTGCCAGTCCATCCAGTCCATCAGTCAGGTTGACTGCATTGCTGGAACCTACGATTACAAAATAGGTGATGACGACATACAACAGGCCTACGTCTATCGCGACATCCTTGAAGAACGGCACGATGTAGGCTGTCTGCACCGGGTCAGTGGCATTCAGATACAAATACAGCGCAGCCCCCAGGCCAGCCACCGATTGCCAGAAATACTTCCACTTGGCAGGCAGACCGCGCGAATTTTTGCGGATGACTTTTCTGTAATCATCGACCCAGCCAATGGCACCAAACATCAGGGTTACTGCCATCACGACCCAGACGTAATGATTGCGCAGATCTGCCCACATTAATGTGCTGAAGGCTATGCCAACCAGAATCAGCGCACCGCCCATGGTCGGCGTGCCAGCCTTGCTGAAATGACTCTCTGGACCATCAGTGCGCACCACCTGGCCAATCTGGTAACGGTTCAGCCTGCGGATCATTGCGGGCCCTACCAGCAGCGACACGATAAGCGCCGTGAGTATTCCCATAATGCCGCGCACTGTGATGTACTGCACCACTGCGAAGCCACTGTTGTACTGCATAAGATATTCGGCTAACAGTACCAGCATCAGTGCGGTCCTCCTGTTGTCAGCTGTGCCACAACGGCGTCCATCCCTGCGCTTCTGGAACCTTTCACCAGCACCACCATATCGTTGGCCATCGCCTCACGAGCGTAGACACAAAGCGATTCCTGACTGTCAAAATGATGCGCACCGTCCCCGAACGCCTGCGTCGCCAGACCGCTGAAGGCACCCACAGTCCATACCTGATTGACGCCATGCTCACGGGCATAACTACCGATCTCTGCATGCAGCATTTCTGCCTTGTCACCGAGTTCCGCCATGTCACCCATGATCACTACAGCCCGCCGCTGACTGGCATGACAAACATCTGCCAATACGTCTATGGCGGCTTTGAACGACGATGGACTGGCGTTATAGGAATCATCCAGCAGGCGGGCTCCCTGTACACCCATCAGTGGATAGAGTCGACCTGGCACGGGTTTAACGCATGCCAGCGTTTCTGCGACTTTTTCCAGACTGGCGCCGGCCTCAACCGCAAGCGCAGCAGCTGCAACAGCGTTTGCAACAATATGCCGACCCGGCATCGGTATGAAGCAATCCACCCATCCCTTGGGCGTAGTGAGCGTATAGCGTGATCCGTCGGCATCAGCCTGAATATTGAGCGCCTGATAATCAACCCTGGGTTTTTGCGGTTTGGCTATTGAAAACAGGCGAACCTGACGACCCGCTGCCATAGCGCGATCATACCAAGCCTCACAATTATCATCGTCAGCGTTGAGTATCACGGTGTGCGTTGATTTGCCGGAATCAATGATTTCACCCTTGGCCCGCACGACACCCTGCAGACTGCCGAAGCCCTCCAGATGTGTCTCAGCGGCGTTATTGATCAGCACAATGTGCGGATCAGTGATGCGGGCTGTCCACGCTATTTCGCCAGCGGCATTGGCACCCAGCTCAATCACAGCACGATCATGTCCCTTGTCCAGTCTCAGCAGGGTCAGTGGGGCACCTATCGTATTGTTCAGGTTTCCTTGGGTGACCAGCACATTGAACTCAGCCTTCAGAATTGCTCCGGTGAATTCCTTGACACTGGTCTTGCCCTGACTACCAGTCAATGCAATCACGGTCGCCCCGGACTTCTGTCTATTCAGGCTGCCAATGAAACCCAGTGCTTTCTCCGTGTTGTCGACCAGCAGTTGCGGCAGATCAACGCTCTGTCTGGCCGATACAACCACTGCGACAGCACCGCGATCGACAGCCTGCGGAACGAATCGGTGACCATCAAAACTTGCCCCGGTCAAGGCAATGAACAGCTCTCCAGTTTTCAGGGTACGCGAGTCTGTGCTGACGGCCGTGAAACTGACGTCTTCACCAATCAATTGGGCATCCATCTGCGTGGCGATGTCTGATAACCGAATGCTGCCAATCATGGCTGATTACCTTTAGTGTCTGTTGTATGCTGTGCGCGCTTCTGCAGGGCCAGTCGTACTTGCGCGGCATCACTGAATGCCATGCGCTGGCCTGCCACATCCTGATAACATTCGTGACCTTTTCCCGCGATCAATACCAGATCACCAGGTTTGGCCAGAGTAATTGCCAGGCTGATTGCTTTGCCCCTGTCCCGCTCGACACGAACACTATCCGGGTCAGAAAAGCCCAACATGATCTGCCGCACGATGTCGTCTGCATTTTCATTTCTGGGATTGTCATCAGTAACGATGATCTCGTCCGCCAACTCATCCGCCACTTCAGCCATCAGCGGCCGCTTGCCCTGATCACGATTGCCACCACAACCAAAAACACACCAGATCCGTCCATTGGCGTGCTGACGCATCGCCTCCAGGGCGGACTTCAGGCCGTCCGGCGTATGTGCGTAATCCACTACTGCAGAAACGCCTGCGGCACTGCCAATCAGTTCCATCCTTCCGTTCACTGGCTTCAAGGCTGCCACCTGCGCTGCCACCTGCTCCAGCGTAAATTCGCCTGACGCTGTCATCACCACCGTCAGTGCAGCCAGCACGTTACTGAAGTTGAATGCACCAAGCAGACTGCCGGAAATCTGAGCGCTGCCCCATGGAGTATGAACCCGGGCAGCAAAACCCTGAGGCGTAAAAGTCAGCGCTTCAGCGTAAACATCAGCGTGTCGATTTCCCAGGCTGTAAGTGATGCAGCGGGCCTGTCGTGGCATTGCGTTCAGCATCATCACCGCGTAGCTGTCATCCATGTTGACTACGCCGGCCTGCAAGCCTTCATACTCGAACAGTCGGCGCTTGGCCTCAGCGTATGCCTGCATACTGCCGTGATAATCCAGGTGGTCACGGGTAAGATTGGTAAACAGCGCGACGCGGAAAGATACACCTGTCACTCGATACTGGTGCAGGCCCTGCGATGAGACCTCCATCGCCACAAATCGGGCATTGGAACTGGCAAGATCAGCCAGCGCTGATTGCAGTGCAATCGCGTCCGGTGTTGTGTAACCGGTGTCGTGCAGCTTCGGATACACACCAAAACCAAGAGTGCCAACAACACCACAGCTGGCGTTAAGGCCCGTCAGAATCTGAGCTATAAACTGCGTACAGCTGGTTTTTCCATTGGTGCCGGTGACACCAACAACGGTGTACTTATCCGACGGATATCCATAAAAGCGCGCCGCCAGGCGGCCGAGCTGATAGCGCAGGCAGTCGATGGCGATGACTGGCACACCATCGATAGTCTGAATGCCCTGCCACTCGCCTCCAGCGTCGGCCAGTACGGCAACAGCACCGCGATCGATAGCCACCGGGATGTAGTCACGTGCATCGTGATTCTTGCCAAACAGGGCGACAAAAATGTGGCCTGGCTGGACGGCACGACTATCCTGAGTCAAGCCTTCCACATTGATCGACGCGAATGGAGCAAGCAGCGTTTCGTATGCTGGCAGCGTATCGCCGACCAGTTCACCCAGTGTTATCGATTTCATTGATTTCTGTAGAGTATTCATGACATCACCTGGCCGTCAGCGTCATGACATTGGATGAATCAATTTTGTCTGGACTTACTTCAAGAATTCTCATGGCGCCATTAGCGATCCGCGCAAAGACCGGCGCAGCCACCTGGCTACCGTAGCGTTGTGCACCCTGCGGTTCATTGATGATGATGACAACCACAATGCGCGGATCATCTGCTGGCACATAACCGGCAAACATCGAATTGTGCAGACTGGCATCGTAACCATTGGGCCCGACGACTCTGGCGGTACCGGTTTTACCGGCTACAGAGTAGAACGGTACAAGCGAGCTGTCGGAGCCACTGACTTCCGGGTCGACAACCGAGCGCAGCATGTCCTGAACCTGAGCGATCACATTGCGATCGATGACCTGCTGCCCGGCAATGGCTCCATCAACGTTATTGCCGTCTTTTAATACGGTAACCGGTCGCCGGACGCCGTCATTGGCAATAAC
This sequence comes from Pseudohongiella sp. O18, assembly GCF_021729085.1. GTDB lineage: Bacteria > Pseudomonadota > Gammaproteobacteria > Pseudomonadales > Pseudohongiellaceae > Pseudohongiella. The sequence continues at coordinate 158,293 of NZ_JAJSAR010000003.1, forward strand.
CGAATATGCCTGCGCCAGTTGCAGTGCGGATGTGGAGATGCCGTAGCCGAATGACAGCGTGGCGACCTCTATGTCGTGCCAAATACGATGATCGGGCATCACACCCACGCGCTCACCGGGGAAGCCGCTGGCAGGGCTTTCGCCAAATCCGACACGCAGTAACACATCACGCAGCGGTTCATGGCCAAGCGCCAGTGCGATTTTGGCCGATGCGATATTGCTGGACTTGACCAGCATTTCTTCCAGTGTAATCTCACCAAAATTAAGACCACGGTCTTCCACCCAGTCGCGCCCTACACGCATGCGACCCGGGCTGGTATTGATCAGGGTGTTGCGGTCATACAGACCGGACTCCACCGCGGCCACAGCGGTAAATGTTTTCAGGGTCGATCCCGGTTCAAACAAATCCGTCACAGCACGGTTGCGCAAGGCGCCAAAATCCGTGATGGCGCCACGATTGTGTGGGTTGAATGACGGCTGATTGACCATGGCCAGAATTTCACCATTGCGGGCATCCAGAACAACTGCAGAAGCAGAACGCGCACGTCGGTAAATGTATTCCGCTTTGAGCTCACGATAGGCAAGATTCTGAAGTCGAAAATCCAGGCTGAGCTGCAATGTCTTTCCAGGCTGCGCCGGCTCGATTGTATTCAGCTCACTGATGATGCGGCCACGACGATCCTTGATCACCTGCCTGCGGCCAGGCACACCCTTGAGCCAGTCATCGTAGGCCAGCTCAATACCTTCCTGGCCGATATCATCAATATTACTGAACCCCAGGACATGAGCCGTGACCTCGCCCTGCGGATAGTAGCGCTGATACTCCTGTCTTGCGTAGACACCCGGAAGGTCCAGCGCCAGCACGGCCTCCGCCTCTGCTGGTGGCATTCGACGGCGAACGTACATGAACTCTCGTTCTGCATTGTCCATTACAGTAGCGACAAGGCTTTCTGCATCCATGCCGACCGCTTCTGCCAGACGCCGAATATCAGCTTCATCAGGGGAAAGTTCGCGCGGATTGGCCCAGATAGTGGATACCGGCGTGCTTATGGCAAGAGGCTCGCCGTTGCGATCGACGATCATCCCGCGGTGCGCGAGAATCGGCTCGGTGCGGATAGTACGGGCGTCGCCCTGCCCCTGCAGGAAATCGCCGTCCACCAGCAAAAGCGTGAACAACTTCCAGACAACTGCCAGCATGGCGACAGCCAGCGCTATCCAGACAAGCCAGATGCGCCAGGATTGAGTGATGCTTTTTTGTTCCGGATTACTCATCGCCCACCTCATTTAGCGAACGATCCTGAACAACCACAATCTGTGACCAGTCAGGCACCTTCATGCCCAACTGCTCCACGGCCACCTGCTCGATACGACTTTCCAGCGCGAAGGTACTTTGCTCGATCAGCAACTGCCCCCACTCCACATCAAGCTGGTTGTAGAGATCACGCTCCTCCTGCAATGCAAAGAAGACGGTCCGGGATTCAAACGTGTAGACAACAACCGCCAGCGCCGTCAATAAAACCGCTGTCGCCAGCCCCATCACCAGCAGATTGGCAGGCACAAACAGGCCCAGCCAGCGTTGCACTGGAGTAACCTTTTCTTGCCGGTTTGCTGTTTTTTGGTTTGCTGTTGTCATGACATCGTGTCTTTTATTTGGATTTCCTGTCTGTTTTTTTGTTTTAGTCGAGGCGCTCCGCAACTCGCAAAACAGCACTGCGGGCACGAGGATTAGCCTCGATCTCACGGGCTGTCGGTTTGACCGCACCCCCCACTTTCTTGAGTGTAGGGTTCAACGCGGACTGCGGTATCGGCAAACCGCGCGGGTAGTCATCGCCCTTGCTTTGCTTGTTTATAAACTGCTTCACCAACCGATCTTCCAGCGAGTGGAAACTGATGATTGCGAGCCGACCACCTGGACGAAGCATTGCCACCGCTTTCTCCAGCAGTAACTGCAATGACTCCAGCTCGCGATTGATATAGATCCGGATACCCTGAAAGGCGCGGGTCGCCGGATGCTTATGCTTTTCCCAGGCTGGATTGGCTTTCTTCACAATTTCTGCCAGCTGCAGCGTTCGCGTTATAGGCGCCAGGTCGCGCTGTTCAACAATTGCTCTGGCAATTCGCCGCGAATATCGCTCCTCGCCGAACTGATACATCACGTTGGCGATATCTTCCATTGGCGCTCGCGCCAGCCATTGCGCTGCGCTTTCTCCTTCATTTGGGTTCATGCGCATATCCAGCGGACCATCCTGCATAAAGCTGAAACCGCGCTCGGCGTCATCCAGCTGTGGGGACGACACACCCAGGTCCAGCAGAATTCCGGCCACATCTCCCTGCATACCAAGTTCACTGACCCAGTCGTCCATGTCAGAAAAAGTGCCCTGCCGGATGACAAAACGGGCGTCACTGGCAGCGAGATCCCTGCCGACCTCAATCGCTCGTGGATCTTTATCGATACCCAGTAATCGCCCGTTTTCATTAAGTCGTTCTAGAATCAGCCGCGAATGACCGCCACGCCCGAAAGTTCCATCTACATAAAATCCGGCGCAGTCTGTCACCAGTGCATCCACTGCCGGATGCAACAACACGGTTTCATGTACCTGCGCTGCAGTCATAGCACACCGCTCAGACATCATGTCCATCACACCAATCAGAGTGACAGACTAAGTAATTCCGACGGCAGCTCATCCTGTCCGGTATCACCGGAGAACCAGCTGTCCGCCTGCTCGTTCCAACGTTCTTCGCTCCAGATCTCAAACTTCATGCCCTGACCGACCAGCGCCACATGCTTATCCAGCTGCGCCCGGGCACGTAAAATCTGCGGTAGCAAAATCCGTCCACTACCATCCATTTCCACATCATGCGCGTGACCAATCAGCATTCGCTGAACCTGCCGACTGGCACGATCAAAGCTGGACAGACCCTCAACCTTCTGCTGAATGACATCCCACTCATCAATGGGATAAAGCAGCAGGCATTGACCCGAGAAATCCACAGTCGCCACCAGCCGGCCGGCGTACTTGTCAGACAATAGTTCGCGGTAGCGCGCTGGCATCGCCATACGCCCTTTAGCATCCAGGTTGATTGTATTCACACCTCTGAACACGCCGCTCGCTCCTGCCAGTCAGATCAGTCTAACGATCCAGGACCTGCAAAATTCCCCACTGAACCACACTTTGACCCACTAAACTCCACATTGCGACACTATATGCACACAAATAGCCCAGCGCAAGCACTATTTGTACTTTTTGGCGGCTAGAAGCGCCTGAAATTTCAAGGAAAAATGACTCGAAGCTGAAGTGGGAGAGCAGGTCTCAGCAAAAGAAACTTATTATCAAAAAGCTATAAAATTAACTTAAAGTAGATTGTGAGGAAGGCGTGTAACCAGGAGTTCCAAAAGTCAGCCAGAATTGGCCTTGGCCGGCATCTGCAGCCGCTCTACAGTGCTGTAGAACGGCCGCAAAAGCGGAAAAACAAACGAGTCAGCCGATAAGCCGGGTTCTGTCGGGGACAGTCATTCATCTGGGATCAGTATCACTACTGACCTCAAGCAGCCTACCCGAACCCAGTGCGAGCCACACCATTGGGTTCCTATTTGGCCTTGCTCCGAACGGGGTTTGCCGTGCCACGAACTGTTACCAGTCGCGCGGTGCGCTCTTACCGCACCCTTTCACCCTTACCGGCTCGACACCGAAGTGACGTACCGGCGGTCTACTCTCTGCTGCACTTTCCGTGGGCTTTCACCCCCCAGGCGTTACCTGGCGTTCTGCTCTGCGGAGCCCGGACTTTCCTCCACCGGCGGCCTCTGCGATCGATTGCACGATTGCAAAAGCGGATGACGGCAGCGACTGTCTGGCCAACTCGCAGCGCAGCTTAAGTGAGTCCCCTGGCAAACTCAAGCGGAATTAAAGGCAGAACCGCAATATGCATGTCATAGCCTTCGCGCCTCCCGCATGGCAAACTGAAATTCCAGGGGATGATCTTCGAGCACTGGCATGAACGACAGGGATATCCAGACACCAAAAACGACAGGGCGGACCACCCGCCGCTGGCTGATCCCGCTTTCAGGCACTTTGCTGCTACTTATTGCCGTCGGCGCTCTACTCCATCAATACCAGACTGAAATCGCCAACACTTTGTTGGACAGAGCGCTTCGCAACCAGCCGGCGCATATCACTGCAATGTCCGGACTGAACGCCGACACACAACACGCCACAATCGATAGCATAAGCGTGGTGCTGAGCGAGCCAGCAATTGAGATGACTCTTAATCAGGTTGAGCTGACCTACAGCTGGGCCAGCCTGATTGCGCGCCGCGTTGAGGCTGTCAGAATCGATGACATCCGGGTCACGCTTTTGCAAAGCGAAGACAGCCTGACTGAAGGCACCCTGCAAACTGGCCGCGTAAGTGTCGACTGTGCTCGCACTGGCATCTGTCAAATCGTTGCGAACGGTGGCGGCTCGGTCAATACCGAGATTCTATTGCCGGGCTCATCAGATCCGACCCCTCTGCGGTTCGGCTGGACACAACCGATCCGGGCAGCTTGGGTCAGCGCCAGCCAATTCACAGCCTCGCTTTCGCTGCAGGCCGACTCCCTGTCATTGCCCCCACTGCCATTGCAATCGATGCCCGTTCAGCTTGATCTGGCCGTTTCCCGAACCGGCGATGAACTGCGGATCGATGCAAGCGCCCATCTGCCGGCCGACCGAAGCCTGCAGATAAATGCCAGCCACGAAATAAGCACTGGCAGAGGTAGCGGCCAATTCACGACGGATGGATTTGTTTTCACCGAACTGTTTCCCCTGTCTGCTCTCGTTTCGCTGCCAGACGAAACCGATATCATTGCCGGTCAGCTGGCAGCACAGGCACAGTTAACGTGGCTCCGCCCGGCTGGAGGCGAATTTGAACTGCAGGGCCCGATCGATGTTCAGGCACAGAATCTCAGTGGTTATTTTGGCGATACCGTATTCACACGGCTGGGCGTTTACATGAAAGCAGAGCTGCTGCCTGACTGGCAGCTCCGCACCCGCGAGCCAGGTTCTGCAGCCCTTACCGCCGTTGATCCCGGTATTGAACTGGAGTATCTAAGCACCCGTTTTACGCTGGATACACGCAATTCCAGCGTGCAGTTGATACGCCCCCAGGCCACGGTTTTTGACGGCATCGTCAGCGCTGAACAGATCAACTGGCAGCCGGGCACGCCCGAGCACTTCGAGATTCAGCTGCAGCGTATCGATGTCGCCCGGATACTGGGCCTGAGTGCCTATCAACAGGTTCAGGCCACAGGCCGCCTGGATGGCCGCCTTCCAGTTGAACTGCTCAATACGACCGCTGTAATCAATGGCGGTAAGGTCACCTCAATTCCGCCTGGCGGCTCCATTCGCTATCGGGGCGGGCGATTCGGCGGCAGCAACCAGAATATGGAGCTGGTCAATCAGGCATTGCAGCGTTACGACTACAGCTCGCTGGATGCCACCATCAACTATTCTGCAACCGGCGACCTGAACCTGGACATCAGCCTGCAGGGCATCAGCCCGTTGCTCAACAACGGCCAACGTATTAATCTGAACCTGACCATAGCGGATAATGTTCCTGAACTATTAAGCAGCCTGCAGGCTGGGCGTTCCGTTCAGGATGCGCTAAGCGATCATCTGCAACGGAGGTAAATCTGAACATGGATATCAGCGCGATTACACGCCAGCTCGGCAATTTCCGGATGAGCCTGCTGATTGCGGGCACCGTATTGGGCGTGCCCGTGGCATGCACTCCGACAGTTCAGGTCGCTGCGCCCACAGAGCCGATCACGATAAACCTGAATGTCCGCATTGAACATGAGGTACGCGTGCGGGTTGATCGCGAACTCGATGATATTTTTTCCGAAGACAGCGATCTGTTCTGATAACTGCAGCTGCTGATCACACGTCTTTACTGGAGCCACAAATATGTATGCACGCCGACATTTGAAAATACTTGTGAAGCTGATACTGATGAGCTGTCTGCTAGCTGTAGGCAGCATCGCCAGCGCACAGACACTGGACCAGGCTAAAGCCGACGGTCTGATTGGCGAAAAAAGCGATGGTTATATCGGCTTTGTCGCCGAGCGCGTGTCGCCCGAACTGGTCTCGCTGGTTGAAAACGTCAATCGGCAACGGCGCGAACGTTACGAGCAAATCGCGCAACAGAACAACATTAGTGTCAATGAAGTCGCGCAGCTCGCTTACGCGCGCGCGGTGCAGGCGACACGGCCCGGTCATTATGTCGAAGATGCGAATGGGCAATGGGTGAAAAAGCCATAAGCAGGTGCTAGTCCTGCTGCGATTCAGCAGCCATGGACAGACCCGCCTGATACAGCGCATTCTTTTTGGCTCCGGTGATTTCAGATGCCAGGGCAGCCGCCTGCTTGAGCGGTAACTCCCGCGCAAGTATTCCCATTACCCGCTGCGCGTTCCCGTCCACTTCTGCAGCTTCAGGCCTGGGAGCTCCATGCACAATGACAACAAACTCGCCTTTGCGTTGATTATCATCATCGGCCAGCCAGTCACACAGATTCGCCAGTGAATCACCGTGCACGGTCTCCCAGGTTTTGGTTAGCTCTCTGCAGATCACCGCCTGGCGATCACCCCCAAACGCGGCAGCCATATCGTTGATGGATGCCTGAATGCGGTGGGGCGACTCATAAAACACCAGCGTGCGAGCTTCGTCAGCCAGAGCACCAAAGTATTTTTGTCGCGCGCCAGACTTGGCCGGAGCAAACCCCTCAAATACAAATCGATCACTGGGTGCGCCTGCCACGCTCAATGCAGCAATCAGCGCGCTTGCCCCGGGAATCGGCACCACAGCGATACCGCGCTCCCGGCAGCGCATCACCAGCCCGTAACCAGGATCGGAAATCAGCGGCGTGCCAGCATCCGAGATCAGCGCGATAGACTGCCCTTCTACCAGTCTCTGCAACAGCGCAGCCTCCTGCCTTTCATTGCTGAAATCATGATAGGCGACCATACGGGTGGAAACTCCCAGGTGTTGCAACAGGCGGGCACTATGGCGGGTGTCTTCAGCGGCAATGACATCCACGCCCTGCAGTACGCTTATCGCCCGCTGACTTATGTCCTGCAGATTGCCTATGGGTGTCGCAACGACGTACAGTGTCGATTTGGCAACTGCCGAAGCATTTGCGTTTTCCATGGCAACTCCTGACTTTTGAGAAGGCGTTATGTCGCATCCGGCATCAGCGCCTGCTATGATTATTTACGCCTAGATATAACGCATTATTCGAGACACTAGCGACTAAATTTTCTGAACGCCTATCATAGCAGCCCGCATTTATGACCGTCACTGTCCGCACACTTTTACCCCACCGCCCCCTTCTGATCATCTCGCTCGGAATTCTGGCTGCCTGTGCATCAGATCCGATCTCCGACAATACGCGGCCGGAACAGACTGTCACGGAAACGTCCATGCCAGCTGCAGTGGGAGAGCTGGACATCATTCTGCAACAGGCAGCACAGACAGACGGACCAGAAGCTCAGATCCTGTTAATGGAGGCTGCCGCCGACGCGCTCGACAACGGTGACAGCGAAGTTGCAGCGCAATTGCTGGAAGCTGTTGACACTCGACCGTTGTCCGGACAACTGCAAGCTCGCCAGTTGCTGCTGCAAGCACGCCTGGCGCTTGCCAGAAACGATACAGCAACGGCTGCCCAGTTGCTTGAACAGCAACAGGATGTGAGCCAACTGCCCACTGACACGCGCATCGCCTTCATGCGCGGTCGAGCCGATCTCTACCTGACTTTGAACCAGTACCTGGCGGCCGCCAGGGAGTTGACCCGCGTCGCGCCGATGCTGCCCGCCTCAGAACAGGGTGAGAACATCGACAGCATCTGGCAGATACTGTCGGCCGCACCCGAGGAAAGCCTCAACGCCCAGCGCAACATTATCGACTCCTACGAGCTGCGCGGCTGGATCGACCTGGTCACAGTCGTAAACGCGCGCGAGGACAATATAGAGGAACAGGTCGAAGCCGTTAATCGCTGGCAGGCGCGCTGGACCCAACACCGCGCCGCTGGCCGCCTGCCTGAGTCCCTGGCCTATACAGTGCAGTTAATCCGTGACAAACCGCAGCGTATCGCCCTGATGGTACCTCTGGCCGAGGCTGCCGGTCAGGCGGTCGCAGAGGGCTTTCTGGCCGCGTATTACGAGGCTGTGGCCCAGCAGCAACAGGTCCCCGATGTCACCGTGATTGACACCAGTGGAGTCGTTGACGTGCTGCCTCTGTACCAGCAGGCAGTTGAAGCCAGCGTGGATCTGGTGGTCGGCCCGTTGCGCAAAGAGTCAGTGCGACAACTGCAGCAGCAGGCCTCGCTCCAGATCCCGACACTGGCACTAAATTATGGTGATGAGGGTGTCATCAATCCCGCTGGCTTCTATCAGTTCGGCCTGGCACCCGAAGATGAAATCAGACAGATCGCCAGACTGGCCGCCATGGCCGGCCATCAATCAGCCGCCCTGCTCACCCCTGCCGGGCCCGAGTACCAGCGTTTCCGGGAGTTCTTTACGCTGCAGTGGCAACAACAGAATGGACGCGTGACCAGCTCTGCCACTTATGGTGGACCTGGCTCCTACTCAGACACCATAAGACAGCTTTTGAACATAGATGCCAGCGAGGCGCGCGCAGAAAGATTGCTGAGTGTGTTGCCAAGGCAGGACATGGAGTTCATCCCCCGCCGGCGCCAGGACACAGACTTCATTTTTATGCAGGGCAACCCCAGCGAGGGTCGACAGCTTAAATCCACCCTTGGTTTTCATTTCGCTGGCGACCTTCCGGTGTTTGCGATGCCATCAATCTTCAATGGCGAGTTCAACGCCGTTGCCAACCGGGACCTCAATGATGTCATCTTCATCGATGCACCATGGATGCTGGGCACGGCTGACCCGGCCCATCGACAGGCTCAACAGACCTGGCCAGGTGCGCCGGCTGCTGTGCAGCGACTGCGCGCCATGGGAGTTGATGCATTCAGACTGCACGCGCGCACCGGCCAGCTCGCCAATTTTCCAGAAACCCGCATTCAGGGCGTAACCGGAATGCTCCACATGAGAGCTGATGGCAGTATCGCGCGCGACCTGGTCGTCGCACAATTCGACGACAACGTTCCGCAGATCATACCTGCCGAGCAACTAATGGAGTAAGCGCCCGGAGCAGCGCCAATCAATACTGGAGGACATGGATGTCAGCCACAAGAAATAATGTTATTAAGCCTGCAGACCGCCGTCAGGCTGGTCACCAACTGGAATCTCTCGCCGCCAGCTGGCTTGATCAGCAAGGCCTGCAACTCGTCCAACAGAATTTTTATTGCCGGGTTGGAGAAATCGACCTGATCATGATGGATGAGGGCACAGTGGTGTTCATCGAAGTCCGCTTCCGCAGCCGCACCAGCTTCGTTGATCCGATAAGCAGTATCAATCGAAAGAAGCAGCAACGTATCATTAAAACTGCCCTGTATTATCTGCAACGAAATAAGATAAGCAATTCAGCAAGATGCAGGATCGATGTGCTGGGCATCTCGTCCGCTTCCGCCGGCAACTATCAGTTTGAATGGATTAAAAACGCAATCCAGACGTAATTTACTTCAAGAACCAATTTTCTTGTTGCGTGAGACTCACCTTGAAAGCACATTCCGGTAGAATGCTCAGGACGGCCATCAGACTTAACATCAGAACCATCGACGCCGGGTATTATCAATGAGTTTGCAGCTACGCATCCAACAGCACTTCCAACAGGGTACCGACAAACTGCGCGAAGCCCACGATATGCTGGCCAACCCGATTGCCGAGGCGGCCGAGGCGCTGGCAGGTGCATTACTGCAGGGTGGCCGCATACTGGCTTGCGGCAACGGCGGCGGCGCTGCACTGTCGCAGTATTTTGTACAGGCACTGGTCAACCGGTTTATCCGCGAGCGGCCAGGCCTGCCTGCCATCTGTCTGAGCGCCAATGCGACACAGTTGACCGGGCTGTACCAAAACCACGATTCGGCATCGGTTTACGCGCAACAGATTCGGACTCTCTCGCAGCCACTGGATGTCCTGGTTATATTTGGTGGCGATGCCGAGGCAGCCAACCTGAGAGAGGCCATCACTGCAGCCAACGACCGGAGTTTGACCGTCATACTGCTGAGTGGTGAGCAGAGCGCTGGACTGGCCGAAGTGTTAAACTCTGAGTCGTACGAAATACGGGCACCGTCCAGACACTCACACCGGTGTTTCGAGATTCAGGTACTTATTTGCCATTGCCTTTGCGACTTGATCGATATTCAGATATTTGGAGAAGAACTGTGAGCCTTAAACATTTTGCATGCATGGGCCTGATACTGAGCATGATGTCCTGTACAACCATTCTGACGCAAACCACGGGAGACCAGGGACTGCAGGAAGATCCGTATCTGCGGACCGCCGGCACCATCGTTGAAGACGAATCGATTGAGACCAAGGTAGCGGTCAATATGCGATCCCAGGAACCACAGTTCCGTGATGCCAGCTTTGACGTCACAAGTCACAACGGCGTTGTGCTGCTGGTTGGTCAGGTCCAGTCCGAGGCGCTAAAAGAGCAGGCCGCCCGCATCGCCGCCGATGCCAGCGTGCACGTTCGCAGAGTTCACAACGAACTGGAAGTAGCTGGCAGCCGCAGCATGCTGGCGCGAGGCAATGATTCCTGGCTGGCTACCAAGGTGCGCACGCAGCTGGTTGCCAACGACGATGTGAATGCCAACCGGATTCGAGTGGTCGCCAATAACGGCACGATTTATCTGATGGGCATTGTTGATCGCTCAGAAGGAGACCGCGCCGCCAGCCTCACTCGCAGTGTAGGTGGTGTTCAGCGCGTGGTGACGGTATTCGAATACCTGTAAACAGCTAATCTAAAGGCTTACTTGACGACCCGCAGTGATGGGCGCTTACCCTCTGATTTGGGTGCGCCGGCGGGTTTGGCTTTGCCGGCTTTACCAGAGTCATCCGATACTGGCGCATCAGGTGGCGGCGGCGATGGAACCTCAGTCTCGAATACCATGCCCTGGCCATTTTCTCTGGCATAAATACCCATAATCGCACTAACGGGCACATATACTGGCGTCGGAATACCTGCGAAGCGGCCGTTAAAGTCCACTGCGTCATTGTTCATCTGCAGGGCATGAACCGCAGCTGGAGAAATATTCAGGACGATCTGGCCATCTTTTACATACTCCTGCGGCACCTGCACATGCTCAGCGTAGGCGTTCACAACGATGTATGGTGTACATTCGTTTTCCAGTATCCATTCGTACAAGGCGCGTAACAGATACGGACGACTGGAAGTCATGGCCATAAACGGACCTATACCATCTCTTTTTCCTGATCCGACAAGCTGCTTCGTATCGAATCCCGTGAGAACAGACGAGCGCGATATTCCAACAGCGGCTGGACAGCCTTGTGGCTGCCAAGATCCACACCCAGCGACGGAAGCCGCCACAGAATCGGCGCGACACAGCAGTCCACGATGGTGAATTCGTCACTCATGAAAAAGGGCTTTTCCGAGAAGATTGGAGCGATGGAAATCAGGCTTTCACGCAGTTCCTTGCGCATTTTTTCCTGTTGCGCAGCGGTACCCTTGCCCACTGACAGCTCGTCCACCACCGCACACCAGTCGCGCTGGATGCGATACATCCAGAGGCGGCTTTGGGCACGTGCAACTGGATAGACCGGAAACAGAGGCGGGTGCGGGAAGCGTTCATCAAGATATTCCATCATGATGTTCGCCTCATACAGCACCAGATCCCGGTCTACCAGCGTGGGCAGGCTGTTGTACGGATTCAGGGAAGACAGGTCTTCAGGCGGGTTGGCTGGATCCACGCTGATTGTCTCAACGGTGACACCTTTCTCCGCCAGCACGATTCTCACTCGATGACTGTATTGACTGTTGCCATCAGAATAAAACGTCATGGAAGAGCGCTTAGCTACAACACCCATAAATTGCTTCCTCAAATAATACCGTCAGCCTGCACACGTGTGCATGGGCTTTTAGTGAATACGTCTCCAGTATTCACGGTTCAATAGCACAACCAGGATGAACAGCAATGCCAGGAATCCCAGTACATAGACACCGATGGCCTGACGCTTCAGACGCACTGGTTCGCCGATGTAATACAGGAAGTTCACCAGGTCATGTATCACGGTATCAAACTCTTCAGGCGTCAGCTCACCGGTTCCTTCGACATGAGCCAGTTCGCACTGATCGGGTGACTCCGCATTATTCGTGCAGATTACGTCACCCTGCAGGCTGTGAAGCACATTGGGCATACCAACGTTAGCAAACACCTTATTGTTGACACCATATACACGCGCCTCATCCTCGTAGAACGAGCGCATGTAGGTGTAGAGCCACTCCGGGCTGCGCACGCGGGCGATCAGCGTCAGGTCTGGTGGCGTTTTGCCAAACCAGTTGTTGCTGCGGTCCGCGGGCATGGCGTTTTCCATCAGATCACCGATAGCGGCATCACCGAAGATCAGGTGATCCATTACGAGATTGTTGGGTACATTCAGGTCAGTCGCTGTACGCTCGTAACGCGCGTACTGCAGCGAATGACAGGAATGGCAGTAGTTCATGTAGGTTTTCCAGCCGTTTTGAAGCGATGCTTCATCACGCAGGTCCAGCTCGATCTCATCAAGATGAACGTTGGAGGACTCGGCACCCACAGCTTTCAGTGGCACAACAACCAGCAACGCCAGCAGAGCCAGGGTGATGACCAGCTGCTTGTTGCTGATCCAGCGCCCTGTGACACGCTGCGGCTCAGGGAACACCTGCTCCTTCTTCGTATACCAGGGCATCAGGAAGAAGAACAGGAAGTACAGCACCGTACAGAACTGAGCCAGGGCAATTCGCGCCGGGCTTGTACCCAGCGTACCGAGATAACCCAGAATCAGGAAGCTGGAGATGAAAATCAGCAGCGCAATTCGGCTGTACCAGCCCTTGTAGCGGATTGACTTCACCGGGCTTCTGTCCAGCCAGGGCAACACAAACAGAATGGCGATAGCACCAAACATTACGATCATGCCCCAGAACTTCGCGTCAATGCCAAACAGAGGCACTGTCACTGCTCGCAGCATGGAGTAGAAAGGCGTGAAGTACCACACTGGCGGCACGTGTTCAGGCGTAACCAGCGGGTTTGCTTCCTGGAAGTTTGGCGGCTCAAGGAAGTAGCCACCCATCTCCGGAGCAAAGAAGATGATTGCACAGAACACGAAGAAGAAGACGGTAATACCGACCAGATCGTGGACCGTGTAGTACGGGTGGAAAGGCACGCCGTCAACAGGAATGCCGTTGGCATCCTTGTTCTTCTTGATTTCGATACCGTCTGGGTTGTTGGATCCCACTTCGTGCAGAGCCAGCAGGTGCAGTACAACAAGCGCGATCAGGACTATCGGCAGTGCGACCACGTGCAGAGCAAAGAATCGGTTAAGTGTCGCACCGGAAATCAGGAAGTCACCACGAACCCATACAAGCAGATCTTCACCGATGACCGGAATAGCGCCTACCAGGGATACAATCACGTTGGCACCCCAGTAGGACATCTGACCCCAGGGCAGAACATAGCCCATGAAGCCTTCCATCATCAGAATCAGGTAGATGGCCATGCCAAATACCCAGATCAGCTCTCGCGGCTTTTTGTAGGAGCCGTACATCAGACCGCGGAACATGTGCAGATAGACCACAATAAAGAATGCGGACGCACCTGTGGAGTGGATATAGCGGATCAACCAGCCAAATTCCACATCACGCATGATGTATTCGACGGACGCGAATGCGCCTTCAGCACTATTGGTATAGTGCATGGTCAGGAATATACCGGACACCAGCTGGATAACCAGCACGACCAGTGACAGGACACCAAAGAAATACCAGAAGTTGAAGTTCTTCGGTGCGTAGTACTTGCTCATGTGCTTTTCCCACGCGGTCATGATCGGCAGACGATCATTAGTCCAGTCGCGCAGGCCTACGAGTGAGGACACAATCCAGCCTTGTTTCTTCGTATCGCTCATTATGCACCCACCTCGTCTTCACCAATCACAAGAACAGTATCTGATTCGTAGTAGTAAGGCGGCACTTCCATATTACGGGATGCGGGAGAGCCGACATAAACACGTCCGGCCAGATCGAACTTCGAGCCATGGCAGGGACAGTAAAAACCACCCTTCCAGTTTTCTTCAAATGGCTGAGCACGAATCTCCAGACGAGGCGTTGGAGAACAGAACAGGTGCGGGCACAGACCGATCAGCACCAGAATCTCTGGTTCGCGCGAACGGTATGCATTCTGCGCATACTCGGGCTGTTCTGGCTGAGAAGAATCTGGATCCTGCAGATCATCAGCAATAGTCGGAAGCGCTTCCAGCGCCGCCTGCGTTCGACGGACCACGAATATAGGTCGTCCGCGCCATGCCGGGATAGGACCAAGGATACCACCCTCTTCTATCTGGCTGATATCAACCCGAACCGGGGCACCCGCTGCGCGCGCTTTGGCGCTGGGATTCCAGGAACCGACGAAGGGCACTACCGCGCCTACGACACCGGCTGCGCCCACAACCGAGGTTGACCCCAATAAAAACCGTCTGCGGCCAGAATCAGTACCGTCTTCACTCACCGTGTATTCTCCTGAGCTTTGTCGTCTATCAAAAAAGAATCAAGACCGCAGCACGACTGTTATAAGCCATGTCACGGACGAAATCTGCAAAATGCTGCTGCGCTTGTCTGGGCTCGCCTTTGTTATCAGATCGTGAGGCAATCTGTATTTATGAGTCGGAAGTGGCGCAAACCGGCAAACGGGCTGAATGGTAGTTAATTTGGCGACTTTTTTCAAGCGCCCGATCACCCAATACACAGTTAAGCACTTGAATAAAATACAGAAATTTATTTTCCACCAGGCGAAAAAAAAGCGCCTGTCGCGAGACAGAGCGCTTTTTTGATTCTAACGCCTCCCAACTCGTAGTCGGCGAAGAAAAATAACGATTAACGCTTGGAGTACTGAGGACGCTTACGCGCCTTGCGCAGACCCACTTTCTTACGTTCAACGGCACGCGCGTCTCGTGTAACGAAACCTGCTTTACGCAGCGGCGAACGGAGCTCTTCGTCATAGGCAATCAATGCACGGGTCAGGCCGTGGCGAATAGCGCCTGCCTGGCCGAAGCTGCCACCACCATTGACAGTCACTTTGATGTCAAACTGGTTGTCGAGCTCCAGCAGTTGCAGGGGCTGCTTGACAATCATTCGTGCCACTTCGCGGCCAAAGAATGTGTCCAGTGAACGGTTGTTGACCGTGATCTCACCGCTTCCTTTGCTGATAAATACGCGCGCGGTTGCGGTTTTGCGTCTGCCGGTGCCGTAGTATTGAGTCGTTGCCATGGGGATTCCGTGAACCTCTTAAAATTCTTACAGTTGCAGAGCCTGCGGCTGCTGCGCCGCATGTGGATGCTCGTTACCGGCATACACTTTCAGCTTTTTAAACATTGCTCGACCCAGCGGAGTGCGGGGCAGCATGCCTTTTACGGCCAGCTTCAGCACTTTCTCAGGTGAACGGTCGATCAGCTTCTCGAAGCTGAAAGATTTCAGACCACCCGGGTAGCCGGTGTGATGGTGGTACATCTTGTTGGCAGATTTCCTGCCTGTCACACTGACCTTCTCAGCGTTAACCACCACGACAAAGTCGCCGGTATCCACGTGAGGCGTGTATTCAGGCTTGTGCTTGCCGCGCAAACGGGTTGCGATCTCTGCCGCCAGACGACCTAGCGTCTGGCCTTCTGCATCTACCAGCAGCCAGTTGTGTTCAACATTTTGTGGTTTGGCACTAAAAGTCTTCATGTAACATCACCGAAAAGGGCATATTCTTCAGGGAGCGCGAATACTACCGAAGAGCCTATTAAACATCAAGTATTTTATGGAGTATTTCTTTCCAACAGATCAGGGGCGATGTTCGCGGGCCAGATACTCCTCGGACTGCATCTCTAACAGGCGACTGCGGGTGCGCTCAAATACAAAGGCCAGCTCCTGGCCAACATACAAATCACGCAATGGCACTTCTGCCGAGATGATCAATTTTACATGGCGATCATACAGCTCATCGACCAGACTGACAAATCTTCTTGCCACATCATCACTGGCCACCCCCATCTGCGGAACATCCGCGAGCACCACTGCATGATAGATCTTGGCCAGCTCTATATAGTCAAATGCGCTGCGAGCACCGGCACAAAGCCTGTCGAAGTCAAACCAGATCACATCTTCGGCTACCCTGCGCGCACGCACCGGTCGACCCAGAACATCAATATCAACATCGCTCAACACCTCTTCATGACCAGTACAGAGCCTATTGAAACCGTCATCCAGCGCTGTATCAGCCTTTTCTCCCAACGGCGAGAAATACAGACATGCCTGTTTCAGGGCGCGCAGGCGATAATCAACCCCGCCATCCAGCTCTATAATCTGCGTATGCCTGTGAAGCAGTGCAATGGCAGGCAGAAACCGGTCGCGCTGCAATCCATTGGCATACAGACCATCAGGATGGATGTTTGAAGTAGCCACCAGCACAACTCCGCGCTCAAACAGATGTTCCAGCAGCCGACCCAGAATCATGGCATCACCGATATCCGAGACAAAAAACTCATCGAAGCAGAGAACCCGGGTGCTTTCCGCCAGATCCTCAGCCACCCGCTCGAGCGGATTCTTCTGATGCTTCAGCGCAGCAAGCCGTGTGTGCACCTGCTGCATGAACCGGTGGAAATGAGTGCGCTGCTTGTCAGCGAACGGCAGGCTTTCATAAAACAGATCCATGATGTAGGTTTTGCCGCGCCCTACGCCGCCATAAAAGTAGATGCCCTTGACTGGCTCCTGTGATGCAGCCCTGAACCACTGCATAGGGTTCACCCAGCGCCCCAGACCATTGGACTGCCCGCCCGCCAGCAATTGTTTATATAGCCGCTCTACCGCCTCGATGGCTGCGGCCTGCGCAACGTCCGGCTGCAGCAGGCCAGATTTTAGGTCATTCTGATAGCGCTGCTGCGGCGACGCTGTTGGCGCAGAAATCCCCGACACTGGTACGCCGCTCATAGACTGTTCTCTCCTGACGTTAAGCCGGGCATTCTAAGCGAATGCCTGTTTGTAGACAAAGGCAGCACGGAGGCAGGCAACACAGAACGATTGCATCGTGATAGAATCGCCATGACTGAACGAACATCCTTATATTCAAAAAAGCAATATGTATATGTTTTTATATAGCTATACATGCTTTAAAAGTTTCATTATTGTATCGCCGTTAAGCGAAGGTGGATCCGTATGTTGTGGTTGACAGGCATCGCGTGTCTGGCAGTTGGTCTGGTAGCCGGACTGCTTGTTGGTAAAAAAGTACAGACCGGCAGCCCGACGCGAATTGCTGAACTAGAAGCACAGATTCAGGAATTGCAGCGCAGCCACGCCGATTATCGCGAGCACGTTAGCAGTCACTTCGATACAACGGCAGAACTCGTGCAACAGATGACAGAAAGTTATCGCGATGTGTATCAGCATCTGGCCACCGGCGCTCAACAGCTTTGCACCGAAGATGTTGCCAGCAAATTGCTGCCGGCAGGTGAGCAGACGATGTTTGTCAGCGATGCTGACCAGAACGATACACTGGAGCCGCCGAAGGATTACGCGCCCAAGAAGTCGCCTGGCCCTGGCGCTCTGTCTGAGGAGTTCGGGCTGGACAGAAACACGTCTCGCGCAGAGGAGTGAATCGCAGCGGCCATCAGGCCACGGCGACCTCCCCATCATCGTAAGCAAAGCACTCCAAATTCAATGAGCAAATATGCTGCCTCCTGGCCATGGCCGGGAGCCCGCGGCTTGCGGCAACCTAGAACCTGAACTTATGGCTGACTACAACCTGACACACCTCAAGCAACTGGAAGCCGAGAGCATCCATATCATTCGCGAAGTCGCAGCGGAATTCAGTAATCCGGTTATGCTTTACTCCATTGGCAAGGATTCCTCGGTCATGCTGCACCTGGCGCTTAAGGCGTTCTATCCTGGCAGACTGCCGTTCCCGTTGATGCATGTAGACACAACCTGGAAGTTCCGGGAGATGATCGAGTTTCGCGATACCCAGATGAAGAAGCTGGGTCTGGACCTGATCGTACACACCAACCAGGAAGGCGTTGCGGCAGGCATCGGACCGTTTACTCACGGCAGCGAAAAACACACCGATGTCATGAAAACACAGGCCCTGCGCCAGGCACTGGACAAACACAAGTTTGATGCCGCTTTTGGTGGCGGCCGCCGCGATGAAGAAAAGTCCCGCGCCAAAGAGCGTGTATTTTCCTTCCGCGACAAGAACCATCGCTGGGACCCCAAGAACCAGCGTCCGGAGCTCTGGAACACGTACAATGGCAAGGTCAACAAGGGTGAAAGCATTCGAGTTTTTCCGCTGTCAAACTGGACCGAGCTTGATATCTGGCAGTACATCTACCTGAACAACATCGACATCGTGCCTTTGTATTTCGCCAAGAAGCGGCCCATCGTCAACATCGACGGGGTGGATATCATGGTCGATGACGACCGTATGCCAATTCCCGAGGGTCAGAAAATTCAGGAGAAAATGGTGCGGTTCCGGACCCTGGGCTGCTACCCGCTCACAGGTGCCGTTGAATCCAAGGCCACCACTCTGCCCGAGATCATCCAGGAAATGCTGTTAACAACCAGCTCCGAACGCCAGGGCCGCTTGATCGACTCGGATCAGGCAGGGTCCATGGAAGAGAAAAAGCGCAAGGGGTATTTCTGATATGTCACACCAGTCCGAATTGATTAGCACTGATATCACTGCATACCTTGCGCAACACGAGCGCAAGGAACTCCTGCGCCTGTTGACCTGCGGCAGCGTTGATGACGGCAAGAGCACCCTGATTGGTCGACTGCTGCACGACTCCAAGATGATCTATGAGGATCAGCTGGCCGCCATTCAGAAAGACAGCCTCAAAGTCGGCACGACCGGCGGCAAACTCGATCTGGCGCTGCTGGTCGATGGTCTGCAGGCAGAGCGTGAACAGGGCATCACCATCGATGTTGCCTATCGGTATTTTTCGACTTCAAAACGAAAATTCATTATCGCCGACACGCCCGGTCACGAGCAGTACACGCGCAACATGGCCACAGGTGCGTCAACCTGTGACCTGGCGGTCATCCTGATCGACGCTCGCCATGGCGTTCAGGTTCAGACCCGACGCCACAGCTTCATCACCTCGCTGCTGGGGATCAAGCACATCGTTGTGGCAGTGAACAAGATGGACCTGGTCGACTACAGCCAGGACGTTTTTGAAAAAATCCGCGCCGACTATCTGAAGTTTTCCGAAAAACTGAAACCGGCCGAGTTTCACTTTATACCGATGTCAGCACTGGATGGCGACAATGTCGTCAACCCCAGCGCCAACATGGCCTGGTACGAAGGCCCGACATTGATGAACCTGCTGGAGAATGTTCAGATCACCGAGAATCGGAACTATGAAGACTTCCGCTATCCGGTTCAGTATGTCAATCGCCCCAACCTTAACTTCAGAGGCTTCTGTGGCACAGTAGCGTCAGGTGTCGTTCGTAAGGGCGACGAGATTATAGTGCTGCCATCACGCAAGAAGAGTCGTATCAAATCGATTGTGACCTTTGAAGAAGAACTGGAGCTGGCACACTCTGATATGGCGATCACACTGACCCTGGAGGACGAAATCGACGTCAGCCGCGGCGACATGATCGTGCATCGGGACAACATGCCTACAGTGGCCGAAGAGTTTGATGCCACGGTAGTATGGATGACCGAAGACGCATTACTGCCAGGCAAGATGTATGACTTTAAACTGGGTACAAAAACGGTCAGCGGCCGAGTCAATACCATCAAACACCAGATTGATGTCAACACATTGGAAGAGAGTCCGGCCCCGGCACTGGAACTGAACGAAATCGGCGTGTGCGATGTATCGGTAGATCAGCCGGTGTGCATCGACAGTTATGATCGCAATCGCAATACCGGCTCATTCATCGTCATCGATCGCCTCACCAATGTCACAGTCGGCGCGGGCATGATCAATCTGGATGCGGCCGCCGCCAAACGCCGCAAGCGCAGTGGAATTACTCACGTTACCCGTGAAGAGCGTTCAGCACGCTACGGTCAGAAACCGGCAACGGTCATGTTCATCGGTGTCTCCGGTGCCGGCAAGTCAACACTGGCTCACGGCCTGGAACGTCGTCTGTTCGACATGGGAAGGGTCAGCACGGTGCTGGACGGTAAGGCCATGCGACTGGGTATCAGCAAAGACCTGCCACATGACGCAGAGGGCCGCGCTGAGAACCTGCGCCGCAGTGCGCATATCGCCCGCTTCATAAACGACTCGGGACTGATCTGCTGTGCCGCTTTCGTCGCGCCAAACCCGGATTCACGTGAGCATGCGGTCAGTGTCATTGGCAAGGACAACTGCTACATCGTCTATCTGAATCCGCCCATTGAGGTCTGCCAGCAGCGTGACCCCAGCGGTATCTACGCAGCTGCAGAGGCAACAGGATCAGCCGATATCCCTGGCATCTCCTTCCCTTACTCGCCACCTGAAACGGTCGAGCTGGAACTGGATACCGCCAGCCTCAGCGTCGATGAATGCCTGGATCAGGTGCTGGATATGATGCGCGACAAAGGTATTCTTAACGGCCGCTAAACCGGATTATCGATGTCGATAAACTGATGGCTAACGTCGAACTGCTGGGCGATCCATTCGCCCAGCGCCTGGACGCCATAGCGCTCGGTGGCGTGATGTCCGGCAGCGAAATAGTGGATACCGTGCTCACGGGCCATATGAACAGTAGGTTCGGAAATCTCGCCTGATATGAAGGCGTCTGCACCGATCTCAACCGCCCTCTCGATATACGACTGCGCGGCGCCCGTACACCAGGCGATGCGTCGGATTGGACGGTCTGCCATATCCCGCCCGGCGCCGCTCAATAAAGACTGTGGCGCGATGTGCAATGGCTCACGCTGCAGTGCTTCATGAATGCGCGCTCGCAGCGATTCGCCGGTCATGGGGGTCTCCAGCTCGCTGTACAGGCCCATCGGTTGTCTGTTGATTTTGGTGAGCTCGCCACTGACAGGCAAACCCAGCACGGCTGCCAGCTTTGTGTTGTTGCCCAGCTCAGGATGTGCGTCCAGCGGTAAATGGTAAGCCACCAGGTTGATGTCGTGTTCCAGCAGCAGGCGCACCCGCCGCTGTTTCAGACCTGTAATGACAGACGACTCGCCACGCCAGAAATAACCGTGGTGCACCAGCAGCAGATCTGCGCCGGCCGCGGCAGCCGCTTCGATCATTGCCTGACTGGCTGTCACACCCGATACAACATGCCGAATCTGGTCTTTTCCCTCAACCTGCAGTCCGTTTGGGCAATAATCATTGAACTGGTCCGTCTTCAGCAGAGAGTCCAGTTCTTTGAGCAGGGTGCGGCGATCTATCGGCATAACGATTTACCTTCACTTAATGGGTTTTTATTCGCATAATGCGCAACTATATGAAAAGTTTTTTGCAGTTTATCAGTTGGCCCACATTCGTTGGTGTACTGCTGGCACTTGTGCTGCTGCAATACCAGCAAATTCGCCAATTGTCGGTTCGAATCGACGAACTGGCACTGCAGTCCCAGGCACAGATTTCTCAGCCTGCTCCCGCCCAGTCGACGACATCTCACGCCAGTGCTGTCGCCAAAGCATCACCGTCGGTTGTCAGCATTCACTCAACAATTCGCGAGCAGATTCAACTTCCGCCTGTCGAGGAATTGCCTGCGGCGCTACGTGATTTACTGCAGAATCTGCCATCGGAACGTCTCTGGGACAGCCTTGGCTCAGGCGTTGCCATCAGCGACCAGGGGCATATTCTCACAGCTTTGCATGTTATTGAAGGCGCCGAGGATATTGAGGTCCACTTCAACAATTCCCAGGGCAGGAACATCACCGCCCGGGCTCGCCTGCTGGGTGCCGACGCTGACAGTGATCTTGCCCTTTTACAGGTGGATAGCGCAGAACTGCCTCCTGCTGTGCCGATTGGATCTTCGGACGACGTCAATGTGGGAGACACTGTCCTGACGATAGGATATCCGCGGCGCGACCTGATGAATCAGAAATCGGTATCCGCCGGCGTTGTCAGCGCCCTGGGTATCCCCAGGGACGGCCTTCCCATCGTGGAATATATACAGACCGATGCGGCCATGAATTATGGCAACTCCGGCGGCGCCCTGATAAATGCCAATGGTGAGCTGATTGGCATCAACTCCTTTATATATTCTCAATCTGGCGGCTCTGACGGTATTGGCTTCGCGGTGCCAATCAACAAAGCCATGATTGTGGTGGAGCAGCTACGCCAGCAGGGCGTATTTACACCTGGCTATCTTGGCGTCATTACCGGCGAGCTGCTCAATGACGAAACCAGTAATACCTTTTTCGGTACGCCAGATATTGAGGGTTTGCTGATTGAGCAGGTTGACGCCAACAGCCCCGCAGAACAGGCTGGTATTCAGGCCGGGGATGTCATGACACATATCGATGGTCAGGCCATTGAAAGTGTTATCGGCGCGATCGAGCAGATCAACCGCAAGCCGCCAGGGGAACAGGTTGTCCTGACACTTTACCGTGCCGGCGAGTCTGTCGACAGAACAGTGACGCTGGGAACCGGCACTGCCCAGTACCGGACCCGTCTGGACTCACAATAAGGCAGCCTTTCTGGTGTGCGCCGGCACCGGCGCTCAGCCTCTGACTTAAGACTGATCGGACGAATGGCGGCCAGGAATACGCCAGGCGGCAGACAGCGCATGCGCCTGCAGGCGTTCATTGAGCGCCAGCGTTTCTGCCACCGGCGCCAGCGCTGCCGCACCGTGTGGAGAACACTTCAGAATGGAACTGCGTTTCTGAAAGTCGTAAACACCCAGTGGTGAAAAGAATCTTGCGGTACCCGAGGTCGGCAGGACGTGACAGGGTCCGGCACAATAATCTCCCAGCGCTTCCGGCGTGTGACGCCCCATGAAAATGGCACCAGCATGCCGTACACCCGGCAGCCACTGATCCGGATCTTCGACCGACAACTCCAGATGCTCAGGTGCAATCTCGTTGCAGATTGCCAGCGCCGTTTCTTTGTCCGGGGCGTAGATCAATGCACCTCGATTGCCCATGGACGTTGCAATGATGTCGCGCCGCTCCATCGTCGGCAGTAGCCGTGCGATACTGGCGCTGACTGCATCGAGAAAATCTTTGTCTGTACTGATCAGAATGGACTGTGCCTGTTCATCGTGCTCGGCCTGTGAGAACAGGTCCATCGCGATCCAGTCGGGGTCAGTCTGTCCATCACAGACCACGGTTAATTCGGATGGGCCGGCTATCATGTCGATACCCACTTCACCGAAAACCTGTTTTTTGGCAGCCGTCACAAAAACATTACCCGGCCCGGTAATCTTGTCGACTCTCGGTATGGTCTGCGTGCCGAATGCCAGCGCGGCAATTGCCTGCGCACCGCCGATGGTAAACAGGCGATCAACACCGGCCACTGCCGCAGCCGCAAATATCAGGCGGCCATCACCACCGGCATCTGCACCGTAGGCAGTAGGTACAACGGCAATCACTTCTTCCACGCCTGCCACCTTGGCAGGGATGGCGTTCATCAGCACTGATGAGGGATAGTTCGCCTTGCCACCTGGCACATACAGACCTGCTCTATCCAGGGCGACGACGTGTTGACCATAGACCGAACCGTCCTCTTCCTCGTACTGCCAGGATGGTTGCCGCTGACGCTCGTGATAACGACGGATGCGCTCTGCAGCCACCTGAAGCGCGTCCGCCTGTTCAGTGTCCAGAGCATCCAGAGCTGCCTGCATCTGCTCGCGGCTAACTTCCAGATCTGAGACGCTGCCAACATCGCGGCGATCGAATCGACGCGTATATTCGAGCACAGCCTCATCACCACGCGTTCTGACCTGCAATAGAATTTCGGCCACCGTATCACTGACAGTTTTGTCTTCAATCATGCGCCGGTCAAGAAGCGCTGTCAGGATCTCGTGAAAATCAGCCTGACCCGCATCAAGCCGGCGAACACTCAGCGATGTTGGCTCAGTTGCATCACTCATGATTTTTCCCCTGCTTCCACAGCCGCGCGAAGCCTTTCCAGCAGATCCGAGACAGCTGCGTGCTTCATTTTCATGGCAGCCTTGTTCACAATCACCCGCGAGCTGATGTTGGCGATCAGCTCCAGCGGCTCCAGGCCATTGGCTTTCAGCGTATTGCCACTATCCACAATATCAACGATCCAGTCAGCCAGACCCATGGACGGTGCCAGCTCCAGAGCGCCATTGAGTTTGATGATATCTGTCTGTAGCCCCTGGTCAGCAAAATAGCGGCGCGCAATGTTCACAAACTTACTGGCTACACGCACTCGATCAGTCGGCGCCGGCGCGCCAACCGGTGCAGCTGTCATGAGTCGACAACGCGAGATTTTCAGATCCAGCGGCTCGTAGAAAGCGCCTTCACCATGCTCCATCAGCAGGTCCTTGCCAACCACACCGAGGTCTGCACTACCAAACTCCACATAGGTAGGAACATCAGAGCCGCGCACGATCATGATGTGCAAATCGGGGCGGTTGGTCTCGAACAGCAGCTTGCGACTGGTGGTGTGATCCTCCAGCATCTCGATTCCCGCAGCTGCCAGCAAGGGCAGGGTTTCCTGCAGTATTCGTCCTTTGGTCAAGGCCATGACCAGCGATTGGCCCTTGTTGTCTTTCATCATGCGTTCCTTATGGCAGGCGACGGATCCTCGCGCCCAGTAATTGCATTTTTTCTTCAATACATTCGTAACCGCGATCAATATGGTAGATCCTGTCTACCAGCGTTTCATTGTCAGCAACCAGTCCAGCGATGACCAGGCTGGCAGAGGCACGCAGATCCGTTGCCATGACGGGTGCGCCACGCAAGGTCGGAACACCAGTGATGGTGACAGTATTGCCCTGGACCTGCATGGATGCTCCCATCCGGTTCATTTCATGCACGTGCATGAAGCGGTTTTCGAAAACAGTTTCGGTAATGATCCCCACACCTGATGCGACAGCGTTCATCGCTGCAAACTGGGCCTGCATGTCGGTTGGGAAGGCCGGATGTGGAGCGGTACGCAGCGACACTGCTTTTGGACGTTTTCCATGCATGTCGAGCTCAATCCAGTCCTCGCCCACCTGAATCTGGGCACCCGCTTCCTCCAGCTTCAACAACACCGCCTCGAGTATGCCTGGCACCGTGTCCTTGACTCGCACACGGCCGCGTGTCGCGGCGGCGGCTACCAGATAGGTACCAGTTTCAATTCTGTCGGGCATGACGGAATAACTGCAGCCATGCAGACGGGGTTTGCCGCTGACCACGATGGTGTCAGTTCCGTGCCCCTTGATCTCGGCACCCATTGCAATCAGGCAATTGGCCAGATCAACAACTTCAGGTTCCTTGGCGGCATTCTCAATGATCGTCTGCCCGTCGGCCAGGGTAGCCGCCATCAATACGTTTTCTGTACCAGTGACGGTGACCAGATCGAAGAAAATTCTGGCCCCCTTAAGGCGGCCATCAACCGAAGCCTTTATATAACCGTCTTCGACGACGATATTGGCACCCATTTTCTGCAGGGCCTGAATATGCAGGTTGACCGGCCGGCTGCCGATGGCACAGCCTCCTGGCAAAGCGACCTCTGCCTGGCCGAAGTGCGCCAGCATGGGCCCCAGGACCAGAATTGAAGCCCGCATGGTTTTGACAAGCGCATAGGGCGCGCTGAGTTTGCTCACTGTTGATGCATTGACTTCTACAGTCAGCGTCTCGTCCAGCATGGGTTCTATACCCATGCTGCCCAGCAGCTCCAGCATTGTGGTGATATCGTACAAATGCGGCAGATTGCTGATTTTGACTGTCTCGTCTGTCAACAGCGTCGCCGCCAGAATTGGCAATGCAGAGTTTTTGGCGCCCGCTGCACGGATTTCACCGCTAAGACTGACACCGCCCTGAATCAAGAGCTTGTCCATGAAAGGTCCCGTTAAGAGGAAAGGGTTGGATCAGGCGGCAGCGGCTTCGGCCGGTGTCATCAGTCGCATGGTCACCGCATGCACCGCGCCGCTTTGAATGTGCGGGTTAAGATGCTGATACACCAGTTGCTGACGCTTTACAGCGCCGAGACCCGAGAACACGTCTCCCACCGCAATAACCTGGAACTTGCCTGCCCCGCCATCCACTGTGATCTGGCAATCCGGCAGGGCAGCACTCAACAGCTCTGAAATATACTGTGCATCTAAACTCATTCGAAAACCTCTAACGGCGTGACCGGGGTCGGGACCTTACTGCCACGCCTCAATAACTGCGTCGATATCATTGTTGTTGCGCGCCATCAGCGCGGCAAACTGGGTATGGTACTGTCTGCGCAGGTTGATCCCGCCAACAAACAGGTTGCGCAGTTTCCACTCGCCCTGATCGTCTTTGAACAGCGCGTACTGCAGTTCTATCCGGGCTCCTTCGGAGTTGATCTGCATGCGCACGTTGGTCGGCGCATTGGGATCTTCCGGTGGATCCTGAGGTGGCAGATAAGTGAGTTCCTGACCACCGTATTCAACCAGGGCAGAACCGTAGAAACGCGTCAGGGTGCTGCGCAGTTTCTCTCCGAACGCTGTGAGCTGCGCGTCAGTGGCGTCTTCCGAAAATCTAGCCATCACGCCGCGTGCAACTTCACGAAAGTCCACAAACTTGCCGACTTCCTCCTCAATTCCCGCGTAGTAACGAGCCGGGTCGGATTCAAAATAAGGTCTTAGTTCTTCGACTCGCCCTAAAAGATCGTTTACCGACTGCTCGGCAGCTTCAACCGCAGACAGCTGATCGTTCTGGGCCAGTGCTGGCGACAGCGCTACCAGTGATACCGCAGTCAGCAGTGACATTAAATATTGACGCATGTTCGATTTCATCTCTGTTCTCCTTCCTGGCCCGTGCGGGCTGACGAGACGCGTGGTAACGGTCGTTTTCCACAGCGTTGCAGTGTACCTCAAATGAGAAAGACTATAAATTACTACTTGCAATGCAGGGTGTTACTCCGTCTAATGGGCGGCCCAGACAAAGCCTGCGTTCATCGTTTTTTGGTGCCATCAGCAGCTGGACAGTATGCATTTAACTGGAATTTCTATCCTGCAAGCTCAACTATGCTCGTAAACATTTTGATAATCTGCCTTGGATTTGCCGGCCTGATATGGGGTGCCGACAAATTCGTTTTCGGCGCTTCGGCATTCGCCCGCAATATGGGCATACCACCCCTGGTCATCGGCCTGACAATCGTCGCTTTCGGCACTTCAGCACCCGAAATTTTTTCTTCCGCCGCATCTGCACTGGCAGGCGAGCCGGAACTGGCTATTGGCAACGCTATCGGTTCCAATATATTCAATCTAGGCATCGCGCTCGGCGTAGCGCTTGTCATCAAACCAATTACTCCACCAAAATCGCTGGCCCGCAAAGAACTGCCAGCGCTGATTCTGGTCAGTGTTATTTGCGGCCTGCTGATGTTCAATCGTTATATCGGGCCCATCGACGCACTTCTGTTGATTGCAGTGGTGACGTTTTTCATCTGGAAGTTATTCCGTGGTCATCGCAAGGGCGAGGAAGAGGCGATTGAAGAGGAAGAGATTCCAGACAATGTCAGTACCGGCAAGGCGCTGGGGTTCCTGTTGCTGGGGCTGGCACTGCTGATTGTCAGTGCCGAATATCTGGTTGACGCCTCCATTGAAATCGCCGCCATTCTCGGTGTCACTTCCGGCATTATCGGCCTGACGCTGGTCGCACTGGGTACCAGTCTTCCCGAGCTGGCCGCGACCGTCACCTGTGCGCTGCGTGGACACCACGAACTGGCAGTTGGCAATATCATCGGCTCCAACATCCTCAATATCCTGGTTGTACTGCCATTCCCCGGCCTGCTGGCCGCCGGGTATTTCGACAGCTCCCTGCTGACACGTGATTACGTTGCCATGATGGTACTGACCGCCCTGCTGGTCGCGCTGTGTTATCCGGCCATCCGCGCCCGGCGCCAGCTGGGTCGCCTCAGCGGGCTGGCATTCATAATGCTTTACCTGGCATGGTTCGGCATAATGTATTATCAGATTCACTAGACTGGCGAGAATTCCATGGCCGACCCCCAATCACTGATCGACAGTGCGTTGCGCACTATTCGTATTGAACATGACGCGATCGCGGCACTTCTGCCGCGCATCGACGAGGCTTTCGCACGCGCCTGCCAGATCATGCTCGACTGCGAAGGCCGAATTGTTGTCACCGGCATGGGCAAATCCGGCCACATCGCCCGCAAAATAGCTGCCACCCTGTCCAGCACGGGCACTCCAGCCATGTTTGTGCACCCGGCGGAGGCCAGCCACGGCGATCTCGGCATGATTACCGGCAAGGACGTGCTGCTGGCACTGTCGAATTCCGGCACCACCGAGGAGCTGGTAAACATCCTGCCGCTGATCAAACGCAAGGGTGTTCCCTTTATCAGTATGACCGGAAATCCTCACTCAAGTATGGCAACCACCGCTACCGTCAATATTGATGCCAGCGTGACCAAGGAGGCCTGCCCGCTGGGACAGGCCCCGACCGCCAGTACGACCGTCGCACTGGTTCTTGGCGACGCACTGGCGATGGCACTGCTGGAGGCCAAAGGGTTTACTGAAGAGGATTTTGCATTTTCACACCCGGGCGGTCGTCTGGGTCGACGCCTGTTGCTCAAAGTCAGGGATATCATGCACAGTGGTGACAGTATCCCCAGGGTCAAGGCTGGCACCCTGCTGAAGGACGCGCTGTTTGAAATAAGCAGCAAAGGGCTGGGTATGACCACGGTTGTTGACGACAGTGGCAGGCTGCAGGGGGTTTTTACCGATGGCGACCTGCGACGGACCCTGGATGCCGGCAAGGACATTACCCGCACCCTTATCACCGATGTCATGTCCGTTAACGGCAAAACTGTGTCCGTGGATGCCATGGCTACTGAAGCTGCCAGACTGATGGAAGAGAACCGAATCTATACACTGGTGGTGCTGGATGACAATCAACAGTTGAGCGGCATCATTCGTATGCACGACCTGCTGCAGGCCAATGTGGTCTAGGAGTACCGATGAAGTTTCTGACCGACTCTGCCGATGCCACTCGCCGCGCAGCCAGCATATCGCTGCTGTTGCTTGATGTGGACGGCATCCTGACCAATGGCCAGCTTTACTTTGGCGATCAGGGCGAGATTTTCAAAGCATTCAATACGCTGGACGGCCATGGCATAAAGCTGTTGCAGGCCAATGGTATTCGTGTCGGCATCGTATCCGGCCGCCACTCGCAGGCCCTTTCCACACGCGCCAGCGCTTTGGGCATCACCCTGATCAAAAGCGGACGCGAAGACAAGCTGACTGCCACTCGCGAGCTCTTGTCAGATCACCCCTGTGACTTTGAACACATTGCTTTCATGGGTGACGACCTGCCCGACCTGCCGGTCATGATGCGCTGCGGACTGGCAATTACTGTCCCCAATGCACATCCCAGCATTATCGAACGCGCGCACCTTTGCACAGACGGCGGCGGCGGCACCGGTGCAGTTCGCGAGGTAGCGGACTTTCTGCTTCAGGCGGCAGGCAAGTATGACGCGATCATCGCTGCCTGCGAGAGCGGACAGGATTCCTGATGCGTGCGCTGCGATACCTGATAAATCGACTGATTTCATTGCGCCTGAAAGGCTGGCTGGTGGCGCTGGCCCCAGCCGTTCTGCTGGCATGGCTGATGACTGGCGATCTGGATGTTTCCAATCCCGACCAGAGCAGCTCTCAGGTGCAACTGCCTTCGGGCGAACAGTACGAGGGATTCGGCCGTGACATTCACAGCCGTGTATACAATGACAGCGGCGAGCTGGAGTACACGATCGGAGCAGAAGCCCAACGCCTGTACACAGACGAGGTGACAGAGCTCGATTACCCTATGATCCGCATGTTTCAGCAGGGCCAGGAACGCTGGAATATATCCGCGGTATCAGGCAGAATTCGAGCCTCGTCGGGCGGCGATATTCAGGAACTGGAACTTCGGGACTCAGTTCAGGTGCGCCACCAGATGGGTGCCGATGATGCCATACAGGTGCAGACTGCCTGGCTGATCGTCGAACCGCAGGCCGAGCGGCTGTATACCGACGCGCAGGTACTGATCAACGGCAATCGCATCGAACAGCGTTCTATGGGCCTGCGGGCCAATTTCTCACTTGATTCACTGGAATTTTTATCAGATGTCGAAGGACGTTTTACAGACATATCACCGTAAACAGGCACGCCAGTCGCGACTGCCTGCTGTGCTTTCCAGCGTGAAAGCACTGTCCTTTGGCGTGTGCCTCACACTTATGCTGCCTGCATTTTCGGCCATGGCACCCACTGACAGTGGTGAAGACATCCGATACCACTCTGATGGCGGTGGCAGTATCGAAACCGAAGGGAATGTCAGAACCACCACCCTGCGCGAGAACGTTCGCATCCAGCAGGGCATGGTGACGATCTTCGGCAACACAGCCAGTCTGATACAGAACACTCAAACCGGTGAGCTGATTCGCGTCACCGTGGCCGGGGAACCCGCGCGCTTCACGCGTGAAGCACCACTGGCGTCGGAGACGATCACCGGTAGCAGTGACACCATCATCTATTACAACGAGCCAGGCGCCACGGTCGAGACGCTGCTGTCCGTGGTGGAATTTGTGGGCGACGCCAGCTTTACCCGCGGCGGGACGGCGCTGGAGTGCTCGGAAATCAAACATGTCATTGAAACAGCGGCAACGGACTCACCCGGCCCCTGCAGCGGCGTGTTTGCACCCGATGAAACATCTGACGACGATTCGGCGGGCAACTGATGGATCTGCTGAGCGCCAGCCATCTAGCCAAGTCCTACAAGGGTCGCCAGGTTGTCCGGGATGTATCCCTGACTGTAAACAGCGGTCAGATTGTTGGTCTGCTTGGCCCCAATGGTGCAGGCAAGACTACATGTTTTTACATGATCGTGGGCCTGGTAAATGCCGATAAAGGAAGGATCAGCATCAATGATCAGGACCTGACCGGGCTGCCCATTTTTGCCAGAGCGCGCCTGGGGCTGGGTTATCTCCCTCAGGACTCCTCCATTTTTCGCAACCTGACGGTGGCCGATAACATCATGGCCATTCTGGAAACACGCAAGGAACTGAGCGCCCAGCAGCGCGCAGAAAAGCTGGAAAGCCTGATTCAGGAATTCCACATCAATCACATTCGCGACAATAAGGGCATGAGCCTGTCCGGCGGTGAGCGCCGCAGGACTGAAATTGCCCGGGCGCTGGCTACCGACCCACGCTTCATCCTGCTGGATGAGCCATTTGCCGGTGTTGACCCCATATCGGTCAGTGACATCAAGTCCATTATTCAACACCTGAAGGATCGTGGCATCGGTGTGCTGTTGACTGACCACAACGTTCGTGAAACGCTGGACATCTGTGAGAAAGCTTATATTGTCAGCGATGGTGGCATTATTGCCGAGGGTGACGCCCAACAGATACTTGCCAACCAGCGTGTGCGCGATGTGTACCTGGGCAAGAATTTCCAGATCTGACCATCAAATGTCGTGACAAAATCTTGAAAATCCCACTCAATATCGGCATGATGTTTGCTTTAATTAACCGGCCCACATCTGGCCCAGTAATTCACGAGACCGAACCCGTTCTAGCGATGCGCCTGATGTCATGAAGATTTCGCTCCAGCTCAAACTCGGTCAACAGCTGACCATGACCCCCCAGCTGCAACAGGCAATTCGCCTGCTGCAACTGTCGACGCTTGACCTTCAGAACGAGATTCACGAGGCACTGGAATCAAATCCAATGCTGGAGGTAGATGAGTCTCCCGACAGCGATAGCAGCGATCGTTACGAGAACAGCGATAACACTGATAAGGCCAATGGTGCTGATGAAGCAACCGACTCACGCACCTACGAGGAGCGCCAGAACGCCTTCGACGAGGTCACTGCGGCCACACCTTCCAATACCGACAGCGATACTGGCGAAGCCGGCTGGGAGGAACACATTCCCGAGCAGCTTTCTGTGGATACCAACTGGGATGATATTTACCAGACCACCTACTCCACGGGCAGCCCGATGGCAGACACGGATGATTTCGAATCACGTGACTCCGCCTCAGAAACTCTGCAGGACCACCTCAACTGGCAATTGAACCTTACCAACATGTCGGATACCGACCGGCTGATTGGCATGGCAATCATTGATGCCATTGATGCCAACGGCCAGCTGTCGCTGAGCGTTGAGGCCATTCACGAAGGCCTGATGGATGATATCGAAGAGCTGGAAGAGGATGAGGTACTCGCCGTATTGCATCGCATTCAGCAGTTCGACCCGGTGGGGGTCGCCTACCGCGACCTGTCGGAATGCCTTTTGATCCAGTTAAATCAGGTCCCGTCCGAACTCGAGACCGATCCCGTGCGGCACGCCAAGATACTGGTGCGGGACTACCTGGCCCTGTTGGGCAATCGGGACTACGCCCAGATCATGCGGCTCACACGCTTGAAAGAGCCGGAGCTGCGCGATGCGATTGCCATCATCGAAAAACTTAATCCACGTCCGGGCGCCGATATCGCACCATCCAGCGCCACCTACGTTATCCCTGATGTGATTGTCAGCAAAGACACCCGCAGCGGGCGCTGGCGTGTCGAGCTCAATCCGGAAACAGCGCCCAAGCTGCGTATCAACGCCGATTACGCAGCGCTGGTCAAACGTTCCGATAACAGCTCCGACAACAACTATCTGCGCGACAACCTGCAGGAGGCACGCTGGTTCCTCAAGAGCCTGCAAAGTCGTAACGAGACACTGCTGAAAGTAGCCTCGCGCATTGTCGAGCATCAGCAGGGTTTCCTGGAGCAGGGCGAAGAGGCCATGAAACCGCTGGTCCTGCATGACATTGCCGAAGCAGTAGAGATGCATGAATCAACCATCTCCCGGGTAACCACTCAAAAATACATGCACACGCCGCGCGGGATATTCGAGCTCAAGTACTTTTTCTCCAGTCACGTCAGTACCGCTGGCGGAGGCGAATGCTCATCAACCGCGATACGCGCACTGATCAAAAAGCTGGTTGCTGGCGAAAACCCGCGCAAACCACTCAGCGACAGCAAAATCACTCAGTTGCTGGAAGACCAGGGCATTAATGTCGCCCGCCGGACAATCGCCAAATATCGCGAATCCCTGTCCATCCCCCCTTCCAATGAACGCAAGCGGCTGGTCTGACACCTTGCCAGTCCGCTCGGCGCACGTTGCCAGCGCCTGCCCAAGGCACTAGAATGGCGGCTCTGGAAAACAGGACACAGCAATGCAATTAAGCAGCATACTTACCCCGGAACGCGCCCTGTGCAACCTGCCGGGTGTCAGTAAGAAACGATTTCTGACCACGATCAGTGAAACCATCGCAGAAACCACGCCCAACCTGTCGGCTGACGCTATCTACACCGCATTGCTGGCACGTGAGCAGTTGGGCAGCACCGGTATTGGCAATGGTATTGCCATTCCCCACTGTCGCGTTTCCGAATGCACAACAATCACCGGTACCCTGGTAAAGCTGGATGAGGGCATCGATTTCGATGCCGTCGATTCACAACAGGTCGATCTGCTTTTTGTACTGATCGTGCCGGCCGAGGAAACCGATGAACATCTGCGCGTGCTTAGCGCACTGGCACGCCTGTTCCATCAGGATGAATTCTGTCAGGCTCTGCGGGGCGCTCGCAGCAATCAGGAACTGTACGACATCGCCGTACGATTTGATCAGGAACAACAGGCTTAAGCCTGACAGTTGACTCAACGATTCATTGAAGCAGGCTGTGAGACGTCGTGAAACTCTTGATTATCAGTGGTCGCTCCGGCTCGGGAAAAAGTACCGCCCTCAATATGCTCGAGGATCATGGTTATTACTGTATTGATAACCTGCCTGCCAGCCTGCTACAGGCATTTGTGTCGCGCATTTGCCGCGACACACCCGAACTGCCCCGCGTTGCTGTCAGTATTGACGCGCGCAATATTCCTGAAGACCTGAAGAACGTCCCGCAGATCCTGCACGAGCTGCAGCTGTCGGCGCTCAATATTGAAATCATTTTCCTTGATGCCAACAGCCCGACGCTGATCAAGCGATTCAGCGAAAGCCGCCGGCGTCACCCGCTTACCAGCAACACGGTTGGATTGCGCGAGGCCATCATTCAGGAGCGCGAATTGCTGGAGCCCATTTCCGCTATGGCCGGGCTGTCGATCGACACCAGTACAATGTCGGTACATCAGCTGCGTGAAGTCGTTCGTTCACGAATTCTCGAAAAAAAGGATTCATCGCTGTCCGTGATGTTTGAATCATTTGGCTTCAAGAATGGTGTGCCGATTGATGCCGACTTTGTATTTGACGCCAGGTGCCTGCCCAATCCGTATTGGGACAGCCAGCTGCGCCCTCTCAGTGGGCTGGATGCACCTGTCGCCGATTACCTGAGCAATGAGCCGGATGTGCAGGCACTGCTGCAGGATATTGAGGCATTTCTGGATCGGTGGCTGCCACGCTTTGAAGCCAGCAATCGCAGCTATATGACTGTTGCAATCGGCTGCACAGGCGGCCAGCACCGATCTGTATTCCTGTGTGAACAGCTGAAACTGGCTTTTGCCGACAAGATCAACAATCTGCAGGTTCTCCATCGAGAGCTGCGACGACGTCAGGACAACACCAACGCAACATGATCGAATCGACCATCACTATCTGTAACAAGGCGGGTCTGCATGCCCGTGCCGCCTCCAAACTGGTTGGCGTCGTAAACAAGTACCAGAGCAAGGTGCACATCGGCAACGAAAAGCTTGTTGATGCACACAGCATTCTGTCATTGATGATGCTCGCTGCCGGCAAAGGCACCACATTGCGAATCGTGGTTGATGGCGATGACGAATCAGCGGCACTGGAAGACATCGTGGCGCTGGTAAACAACCGATTTGAAGAAGGCGAGTGAGCGATAGCGTGACTGATTACAACGAATCCCCCTGGGATGACGACAACGAGACAGAGAGCAAGACCCGCCGCAAGCAGCGCATGACCGAGCTGCAGAAAATGGGTGCGGAACTGATGACTCTGAACAAGCGCCAACTGGATCTTATTGATCTGCCCGAGAATCTGTTGTCGGCTATGCGAGAATACCAGCGCCTGCCTAACCGCCACGAAGCCAAACGCCGACAGATGCAGTTCATTGGCAAACTGATGCGTGCCGCCGACCACGATGCTATCCGTGAAGCACTGGACAAACTGCGTGCGCCTGATCGTCAGGAAATGCGCCGGGCCCAACAGATTGAAGCCTGGGGCGAGCGTTTGCTGCAGGGCGACGATGAGACGGTCGAGGCATTTCTGGCTGAATGGCAGCATGCCGAACGTCAGCCGCTCAGGCAATTACTTAGAAATTGCACCGATGCTGGTGTGAAACCTTTGTCAACGTCTGAGGAAACTGGCTCCGCAAAGACCGCGATGGAAAACACTCCGGAGGCAGACAGCTCCTCTCATGCGGTGGTCGCCGCAAGAAAAGCCCGCCGTCGCCTTTTCGACTACCTGGGTCAGGTCATTGTCTGACGTCTGGTGACCATGCCAGAAAACTCCATCTGTCTGCGTATTCCAGGATCAGGGCATTCACAGCCCCCGCTGGCGAGTGGCCCTCGCCCTCCGCGGCATATAACCAGACTGCAGCCTTGTCACCATGACGACGCTGCAACGCGGCAATCAGTTTGTAACTGTGCGCAGGCGCAACAATGTCATCACCAGGCCGTGCGACCGTCAGAACAGGCGGCAGTGAAGTCGGTGAACTCTCGCCAGTCAGTGCCTGGTGGTAGGAAGAATTGGCAAGCTGCCATTCTCTTGACTGCTCAACACCGGGGTCACCGTATTCCGCCACCCAGGACGGCGACCCTCCCAGTCGCAGAAAGGACGGCAGGTCATGCAACCCTGAATCGGCAACAACCGAACTAAAGACATCAGGCGCCTTTAACATGGCCATGGTGACCAGCAGCGCACCATGGCTGCGCCCCATAGCGGATACCTTGTTCCCTTGCGTCTGCAAAGCTGACGCTACATGGACAAACTCATCAACAGCCTGAGGCAGATCACCAGCAGGCCCCACGACGACGTAATGTCCACCAGCCAGCAGCCACACATAACGAGCAATGGAGAACCCCAACTCGATTGGCGCACCGAAACCACCATAGGTTTCGACCAGCACATGATTATTGATGTCCGGAATCTGCGAATCAGCATCCGTTTCTTTCTCAGGGGAAACCACAAAGTACGGGACAGTGCCATTCTCGCCTGCTGAATGGCCCATGCTGGACAATTCAAGCCTGACATCCAGATCAGCGGCAGGTGGCATATCCTGGCTCAGCAACTTCGTATTACCCGTGCTCAGGTCCAGCAAGGTCGCCTGCGGCGGCACGGTCAGACCACTATAGGCCAGCAATAACTGCTGGGGCTCTATGGCGCGCATTCGATCAAGTCGCACCGGTTCTGGCAGTGCCACCTGCCCCACTATTACGCCATCCAGGCGTTGCTGGTAGAGCAACGATTGTCCATGGCGAAGGTATTCCACAAGGAAAACGTCGCCCACGACCTGCACGGAGGACAGCTGGGCGTTTTCGAGTGGCGCATCCAAGGACAGGGGTCGCAGCGCAGTATCCGCCAGAGAGGCCGCGTAAATGACAGGATCACCAGCCGGTCGACGCCCTTCACGACGATAAAAAATAAACTCATCGCCAATCGCGCCGGCAAACCATAAGCCGACATCGTCGCCCTGCCAGAACCCGTCGCTTCGAACGGGCATACCGGTGATCCAGCGCGCCAGTTGAGTGCCGGAGCGATCGTCCAGCAGTGTCAGGCGATGGCGACCTTGATGCGATTCAGCAACAATGACCCGCTCGGACTGCGGTACCGGCAGCAAAGCCTCAATAACCCAGCCTTCCTCAGGCTGATATACCGTCGCGCTGTTTGCTGACTCTGATGGTGTAGATCGCAGCTGATGATAATAAAGCGATTGAGCATCGCTGCTCCAGACCCCGTCCTGACTGCCAGCCCAGGCGGCAAGAACAGGGTTCTGACCGTTTGCACTCAATGCCAGACTGTCACCCGAATCGACAAAACCAACATGCCAGGCGTCAGCCAGTTGCAACAGGACTGCCGACCCATTCGCATTCACCGATACCGAGCGCCAGCTGTCAGATGTCACACCAGCGACTGGCGGCAAAGTCTGTCCAGCAGCAGCCACATCAAATGAGTTGCGGGATGCATCGCCGGGTGCCGGCAGCTCAGACCAGTAGAGTTCGTAATGGTCCTGCATGCCTGGATTGAAATAATAGAAATAACGTTGCCCGGCGACAGCAACTGCCTGAATGCGGGCATAGTCCCAGCTTTGAGCCATCAATCGCTGCCATTGCTCACGGCTGGGCAGTCTGGACAGCATTTCAACGGTGCGTGCCTGCTGAGCCTGGCGCCAGGCCCGGCTTTGCCCGTTATCTGTCTCAAGCCACCGAAAGGGGTCGGCTGTCGGCTGTGCGCTGATGGATTCAGACAGCAGCACCATAGCAAGCGCCATGATCCGCAGCACGATCGCGCCAGCGCCGTTATGACGGTACTTTCCCGGCACTCTCAGCAGAACATGCTCTGGTTGATGATGCCCGCACCCCATGCTGTGTCACCTTCAGTGCTTGAACAGCGCCAGCAGGGTCTCACGCAACCAGCGATGTGACGGGTCGCTGTCCGACTGGCGGTGCCAGTAAAGGTGCAAGTCCAGGGGCATGGTTTCGAAGGGAAGTTTGCGCAATGTCAGCTGGTATTGGGACGCCAGGTAACGTGGGACGGTCAGTACCAGATCGGTGCCACGCACCACTTCGGCAGCGACCCGGTAGTGCTGAACTCGCAGTTGGATGCGACGTTCAGCCTGATGGCGCAGCAGGGCCATATCGACCTGCCCCAGTCCCCTTCGACGGCTCGACACATGGATATGACTCAGGGCGAGGTAAGCGTCCAGTGTCAGTGGCTGCTGTGACATGGGATGGTCGGGGCGCATGGCACACACATAGTCATCCTTGATCAAGGACTGGTGTGACACCTGGGTATCTTCTATCAGGGGTACATCGACAGCAAAGTCCAGCTCACCTCGTGACAACTGACGTACCATCTCGTGACGCTTGGTATAGTAGCTCTGCAGTGACAGGTGTGGCGCATGCTGCTCGAAATGCGGAAACAGCCTGGGCAGGATGACCGCCTCGGCCAGATCCGTCATGCTGAAATGATAGGTACGTTCTGCAGAATCCGGTGAAAAGTCCTCGCGCTCAAGAACACTCGCATTCAACATCCCCAATGCAGCAGAGATGTTCTGGGCAATACTGTCTGCTACAGGCGTCGGCAACATGCCTTTCGAGGTGCGAACAAAAAGCTCGTCGTTGAACACTCGTCGCAGCCGCGACAGTGCATTACTGACCGCCGGCTGGGTGATCGACAGAGCCTTCGCGGCCTGAGTCAGATTACGCTCGGTATAGATCGTGTCAAATACCAGAAACAGATTAAGATCCAGCTTTTTCAGAGCACGGCCCCCTTTTATTGTCGCAGTCGCCAGTCCTTGTGCTGTTTCCAGGCTTGAGACCTATGTGTGACTTGCCCTGCTTTATGTATTATTCTCGTGAATGATACTCAAATTCCGCAATAATACAAATCAATAGTATGGATAAATTTAAATGAGTCAGTTGTATCTGGTCCGCCATGGACAGGCGTCGTTCGGTGCCGACAATTATGATCAATTATCGGAGCTGGGTGAGCAGCAGGCCGTCTGGCTTGGTGATTATTTTCGCGAACTGGGTGTGACGTTTACCCGCGCCATCGCAGGCTCCATGAAGCGTCAGCAGCAGACAGCACAGGGCATCCTGCTCGGCGCCGACCAGCCTCTGAGCGTTGCCATCGATGCCGGCTTTAATGAGTTTGACTTCCATACCCTGGCCGCAGTTTATTGCCACAGTGCCGGTATGGAAGTACCCTCGGTCAGCGATGGTGGACGTCTGTTTTTCCAGATGCTGCGCAAGGCCATGCATACCTGGTCGCGTGATGAGCTGCATGCGAGCCACAATGACAACTCCTCACACTCACTGGAACGCTGGCAACAGTTCCATGATCGGGTGCACAACAGCCTGCATTCCCTGACCGCCCTGGAATCGGGCGAAACTGTGCTGGTTGTCAGTTCTGGCGGCGCAATGGCCATGGCCGTGTCACAGATTCTGGGGTGCGGAGTCGATACGCTGATCGACCTCAACATGCAGACACGCAACACCGGCATACACCATTTTCATTTCAGTCAGCGCGGCTTTCAGCTGACCACTTTCAACGCGCTGCCGCACCTGCAGAGACGCGACCGCTTGCACGCGCTTACCTACACCTGAATGCAGGACTTCTGACAGCGAAATGAGACTTGACGGCAAAGCCCGACCGGAACTGGCACCATGAACAACAATAATGCTTTGGCAAATTGGCTTAACACTCATATAGATGGCTGTGACGGCCAGTATCAACTTGAAAAGTTTGCAGCTGGACAATCCAATCCCAGTTTTCTGCTGCAGTGCGGAGGTCAGCAGTTTGTCCTCAGGCGTAAACCGCCTGGCGAACTTTTGGCTTCGGCTCATGCAGTAGATCGCGAGTATCGCCTTATCAGTGCACTTCGGCACACTGACGTGCCGGTGCCCCAGGCCCTGGCACTGTGTACCGACGACGGCGTGATTGGCAGCATGTTTTATGTGATGAGCTACGAGCCGGGCGACATATTGTGGGACCCGGCGTTGCCTGATGCTGAGACAGCTTTACGGCCGGCGTACTATCACTCGCTGATAGGCGCGCTAGCAACCTTGCACGATGTCGCCTATGAGAGTGTCGGGCTGCAGGACTTTGGCCGGCCAGGGAACTATTTTGAGCGCCAGCTGACACGCTGGCACAAACAGTATCAGGCCTCGCAAACCACCGAACTGCCTGCCATGGATTCTCTGATTGCATGGCTGCAGCGCAATATGCCGCCTGATGACGGTGCCAGCAGCATCATTCATGGTGACTACCGTCTGGACAACGTCATGTTCCATAAGGGATCACCACAGATCCGCGCAGTACTGGACTGGGAGCTGGCGACGCTGGGACACCCAATGGCTGATCTTGCTTACTACCTGATGGCGCTTCGGCTGCCCGGCGAAGGCGAGATTCGGGGCCTGCAGGGCAAGAATCTGAAGGATCTGAATATCCCAGAAGAAGCGGAGCTGATTGACCTGTACTGCCAGCAGCGCCAGCTAGCCTCACCGCGACACTGGAACTTCTATATGGCATTCTGCTTCTTCAGACTGGCAGCAATTCTGCAGGGCGTCTACAAACGTGGCCTCGACGGCAATGCCTCTAATGAGCGAGCGCTGCGCATGGGAGAGCTGGTGGCACCACTGGCGGAAATGGGGCTGGCCTCGGTTGACTGACGAGTGCTACCATCGAAGCAATAATAAAAACTGAGGGTGTGTTATGCGCGACAAACACGCACGAGCCTATTGGCGGGCCAACGTCAGAATACTGGCGGGCCTGTTGTCTGTCTGGTTCTTCATTTCCTACGTCTGTGGCATCCTGCTGGCCGACACGCTGGATGCAATCCGGTTCGGCGGTTTCAAGCTCGGTTTCTGGATCGCACAGCAGGGATCCATCTACGTTTTTGTGGTGCTGATCATTGTTTATGTTGTGCTGATGGACCGATTGGATGCGCGCTACCGAAGCGATAGCGAGCAAGGTGTATCCAGGGAGGATCAGTCATGACGGTTCAGCTGTGGACCTATATTTTTGTTGCGCTCTCTTTCGGTTTATACATAGGCATTGCCGTCTGGTCGCGCGCCGCCTCAACCAATGATTTTTACGTAGCTGGCGGTGGTGTTCACCCTCTCGCCAATGGCATGGCAACTGCCGCCGACTGGATGTCGGCAGCGTCATTCATCTCCATGGCAGGCCTTATCTCTTTTCTTGGACGCGACGGTGCGTTTTACCTGATGGGCTGGACTGGCGGTTATGTACTTTTGGCGCTGCTGCTGGCTCCCTACCTGCGCAAGTTTGGCAAGTACACCGTGCCGGACTTCATCGGTGATCGCTATTACTCTCGCAGCGCGCGCCTGGTGGCAATTTTCTGCGCCATTTCGGTGTCTTTTGTTTACGTCTGCGGCCAGATGCAGGGGGCAGGTATCGTTTTTTCCAGGTTCCTGGAAGTTGATATCACTACCGGTGTGATAATAGGCATGGCTATTGTGTTCTTCTATGCCGTTCTGGGTGGCATGAAAGGCATCACATATACGCAGGTTGCTCAGTACTGCGTACTGATTTTCGCTTACATGGTGCCAGCCATCTTTATCTCGCTGATGATGACAGGCAACCCCATTCCTCAAATTGGTTTTGGTTCCGAACTGACTGCAGAGTATGGTGGTGGCTATCTGCTTGACCGCCTGGACAGCTTGAGCCAGGACCTGGGCTTCGCAACCTATACCGAAGGTCAACGTGCGACGCAGGACGTCTTTTTCATCACTGCCGCGCTGATGTTCGGCACAGCCGGACTGCCACACGTGATCATCCGGTTTTTCACCGTGCCAAGCGTCAGGGACGCGCGCAAGTCAGCGGCCTATGCGCTCATCTTTATTGCCATTTTATACACGACTGCACCAGCAGTTGCAGCATTCGCACGCACCAACTTATTAAATACCGTTGACAACGCCGTATACGAAGAGCTGCCGTCCTGGTTCAGCACCTGGGAAACAACCCAGCTGATCTCTTTTGACGACCGCAACGGGGATGGCCGGGTGCAGTACTCGGGCGATGCGGAAACCAACGAACTGCAGGTCAATCGCGACATCATGGTGCTCGCCAACCCCGAGATTGCCCAGCTGCCCAACTGGGTGATTGCGCTGGTAGCGGCAGGCGCGCTGGCGGCGGCGCTATCAACGGCCGCCGGCCTGCTGCTGGTCATTTCAACGGCTGTTTCGCATGACCTGCTTAAACGCAGCCTGATGCCGGGGATCAGTGAGAAGCAGGAACTCCTGTTTGCCCGGCTCGCCATCTTTGTCGCTATTCTGATCGCAGGTTATTTCGGCATCAATCCACCCGGGTTTGTCGCCGAGGTAGTCGCCTTCGCGTTTGGACTGGCTGCCGCATCATTCTTCCCGGCGATTGTACTGGGCATATTCTACCGCCGCATGAACCGTGAAGGAGCGATCGCCGGCATGCTGGCAGGCTTCCTGTTCACTGCCGGTTACATTGTCGCCTTCAAATTTGTGGTACCCGAACTCAGCACACCTGAACACTGGTGGTTCGGAATATCACCAGAGGGCATTGGCACCCTGGGCACACTGATCAATACCGTGGTGGCACTGACTGTCAGCCGCCTGTATCCAGCGCCACCGCGTGACATCCAGAACATGGTTGAGGAAATTCGATTACCAGGCGCGGTGCCCGCAGCAGTCAATCATCCGTAACATCGATTGTGGGCGCGGCGGGTCTGGCTTCGACCTGCCGCGCCAGGCGATCGCGCAATGCGTCGGCCAGAGAATGATAGGCCCTGGCGATCGGACCATCCGGCTGGGCTATTGTCACCGGTGTGCCAGCATCCCCCTGTGATCGGATCAGCCTGTCCAGCGGCAGGGATCCTATCAGCGGGGTATCAAAGTCCTGCGCCAGGCGATCGCCGCCGCCCTCGCCAAAAATCGTCTCAATATGCCCACAATTGGAACAGACATGCTGGCTCATGTTCTCTACCACGCCCAGCAATGGAACCCTCACCTTGCGAAACATCTCCATGCCTTTGCGAGCGTCAGACAGCGCCACATCCTGAGGCGTGGTGACAATCACAGCACCACTGACACGCGCAGTCTGCGTCAGGCTCAACTGTATGTCACCGGTCCCGGGCGGAAGATCAATGATCAAATAATCCAGTGCCGACCACTGGGTATTGAGCAGCAGCTGATTGAAGGCACCAACGATCATTGGCGCGCGCCAGACCATGGCAGTTTTCGCATCGACCAGAAAACCTATTGAATTGGTCTCGATGCCGTGGGCCACCAGTGGCAACATGATTTTTCCAGGTTTGACCTGCGGACGTGTTCCGTCTGGAACTCCCAGCATCAGCGGCAGGCTGGGCCCGTAAATATCCGCATCCAGCAAACCTGTTTTATAACCCTGTTGATGTAGCGCCACCGCCAGGTTCACCGCAGTCGTTGACTTGCCTACTCCACCCTTGCCGGACGCAATACAGATAATGTGTTTAATGGTTGCCAGCGACTCCATGCGACCCTCCCGCTCAGACAGACACTGCCTGGCTTAATTGCTGTAACTGTAAGAGGCGTGAGTTTAGCAGGCTGTTGCGCTTAGACACACTTGCAGTCTTGATATTGGCAGCAAAACCATGTTCTATTTGACATCGTACATTAATAGAATCCGGTAAATCTGGTTGGATCATGACAACGTCTGTTAAACACACTGCAAGAGTCGAGAACAGCCAGGCTGCCCGCAGCAGCTATGGCTTGAGACACTGTTTACGACACACGGTGGCATTTGTCATGACCTCCGCGCTGCTGGGCAGCATCGCAGTCGCAGCTGAGGAACAACCCTCCAGCATGGGAAACGACCCACTGGCCAATGCCCAGCAATCCTTCGAGCACCCGGTCAAGTATGCAATCTACTCCCCAGCATGGCACCTCAGCACCAATGCCGGCCTGCGCATCGTTGCACAGAACCAGAGCGACGAAGCCATCGAATTGAAAAAGGTTGTGTTCACAGATGAGTCGGGGGAGGAGCCGCCCTCGGAGCTGCTGTTGAACCTGACGGTACCCGCCCACGGCTGGGCCGAGACCCAGGTTGCCTATCAGGAGCTTCTGGCCGGAAATGACTGCGTGGAACGCACCATGGAGGATGACTGGAAGCTGGTGGAAATTTCCAACTACACGCTTAATCCGTCGGTGCGTGGTCTGATTATTGAAAACACCCGCTCATTTCGAATTTATCAGTGCGTACGCAGCGTTCGCGCACACTGGCACAACATCGACCAGGATATCAGCGGAGAAGGCCCGCAATGGTTGATGTACCACTTTGAACGGCTACCCATCGACTGATGTACCTGCAGATTACCTGCTCTGCTTAGTTGCTTAGCGACTGCGCCTCTCTGACCAGACGGTCCTTGCGCGATTCCAGCTCGGAGATAAGAGCCTTCTGGAGGGGCTCGGCGGTCTGCCCATTGGCATCCACATTGTCGTACTTGCTCTGCTCGGTTGCCAGCATCTGTAGCAGTTCCTCGGCGGCCGTAATCGCCTCACGCAATCGTGCATTGGCCTGTTCGCGCCGACTGATGCGGGCCTCGTACTCGGCCAGTTGCCGTTCCATCGCAGCAATACGCTCTTCCTCGGCCTGAGCCATGCGCGCCCGCTCGGCTGCCATTTGCTGTTGCTGCAGCACTGCTGCCTGGCGAGCCCGCTCCTCAGCTCTTTGTTCTGCTTCTTCTCGGGCCGCCTCAGCTGCCTCACGTTCCCGCTGAATAATTGCCAGCTGCTCGCGCAATTCACGTTCGCTGCGTTCAGCCTCAAGTCGCGCGCGCTCAGCCTGTTGAAATTGAACCGCCAGTTCTCTGGCCTCAGCCTGAACCGCCGCCTGCTGTTCCATCATTTCCTGATGCCCGGCCTGCGACGCGCAGCCCGCCAGCGCCAATAAACTCACTGCTCCGACCAACAGGCGCAGCGATGCTTTGTTTGAGCTATTCATCTTCATACCCTTGTCTTCAATCTTGATCAGGGACA
Source organism: Pseudohongiella sp. O18 (assembly GCF_021729085.1). Lineage (GTDB taxonomy): Bacteria > Pseudomonadota > Gammaproteobacteria > Pseudomonadales > Pseudohongiellaceae > Pseudohongiella. The sequence continues at coordinate 203,250 of NZ_JAJSAR010000003.1, forward strand.
GGCAAGCGGGCTTGCCGCATCAAATAGAACGATTTCCATACTTTACCACACCCATCAGACTATTGAGCAGCGCTCAGTCCAGATTGGCTGTTGACCACCAACTTACTCTATAATCGAGTGCGCCACAGAGGCCACGAGCCAACTCACCGATACCGTGCATCATGCCCAGAACGTTTCTACGACATTTCATTTTCATACTCGGTCTGCTAGTGGCATGTCTGTTGGGCCTGGGCACGCTTATCTTGAGCACATCGCCGAATGTGACTGGAAATGGGTCTCTCAATGAAGCAGAACGCCGCGAAGTCGAGCAGCTGATTGCCGATTACAGCCCCAACCGCCTGAGGGGCAGCGGCGAGCAACAACTGACGTTGAATGCCCACGAGCTGACCATGCTCGGCAACGTCCTGCTGAACAGCGTTCCCGGCCTGCAACCAGCCGCAATGAAAGTGGCAATCAGCGGTGCAACGGCTGATGGCGAGATCAGCATCCCGCAAACTCTCGGCCCCTTCGGCACCGTTTATCTCAATCTGAGCGCAAGTTTTGCCCAGCAGGGTGACAGCGTTCAACTGACGTCACTGCGAGCCGGCAGACTGCCAATACCGCGCTACTTCACCAATGCCGCACAAGCCTGGCTTGCCAGCCGTCTGCAGGCGGCTGGCACCCCAAGAGAAGAGTTGCTGGTGTTAAGACGCAATCTGGACAACACTGCGCTGGCCAATGACGAGCTGCAACTCAGGCTGCAATGGAACGAACAGACTCTGGAACGTTTGCGCAGCCAGGCGCGGCAGTGGGCGATTTCCGCTGAAGATCGTGAACGAGTGCGTGCCTATTATCAGGAAATCGTCCGCATATCGGAACAGCAGGCCGTCGACAATCGCTTTGTATCTCTGCACCGCTTCCTGCCATCACTGTTCACGCTGGCTGTCGAGCGCAGCGACTCGGCAGACGACGCTATCGCGGAGAACCGTGCTTTGCTGCTGACCCTGTCCATGTTTACCAATGAACTGCCTGTAAGTGACCTGCTGGGGTCCCAACCCGACATTCAGCCCGGCGAGGCCGATACCCGGGTCACTGATCTGCGCACAATGATGTTCTACCGTCACGATCTCAGTCTGCACTTTACCACCGCGGCGGCGATAGCCGCCTCGGCCGGCGTTGATCTGGCGGACATTCTGGGAACCGCCAAGGAAGTCTATGATTCTCGACAGCGCAGCGGTTTCAGTTTCAGCGACCTGACAGCCAATCTGTCAGGCATGGCGCTGGGAGAGGCGGCCACACAGCCCGAAAGTGCACAGCAACTGCAACGCCGGATGGCTGCAGCGCAGGCCGAGACCGACTATATGCCCACCCCAAGGACCGATGCAGACGGAATGACCGAGGAGGAATTCGCGCAACGCTTTGTAGATCGGAGCAGCGACGTTTACAATAGCAGGCTTTCCGATATCAATGAGTTAATAGCGGCTTTGCCGGTTTACACGGACTGATCATTCAGCATGACAACATCAGACAAGCAGGGATTCATCACGGCAAACCTGCACGCCGACCGTAATGCCAAACCTGAACACGGTGTGCTGCACAAGCCTGTGCACACTTCAGTTGCATTCAGCTACGACGATGCACGCGATCTGGCGGCAGTCTTTCAGGGCAAAAAATCAGGCTTCAATTACGGCCGTCAACAGAACCCCACGGTCAATGCTCTGCAGGACCGCGTCACCCAAATGGAAGGCGGCATTGCCAGCACCGCATTTGCGACAGGAATGGCGGCTATTGGTTCGGCCATGTTCGCCCTGCTGAAACATGGCGACCATATTATCTCCAGCGCATTCCTGTTCGGAAACACCAACAGCCTGTTTAACTCGTTCAAAAAATTTGGGGTTGAAGTCAGCTTTGTCGATACAACCTCAGCCGAGGCTGTTGCGGCGGCGATTCAACCCAACACCAGGCTTGTCTTTACGGAAACGATCGCCAACCCTGTCACCCAGGTCGCCGACCTTAAAGGTATTGGCGAATTGTGCAGCAAACACGGCATCATTTATATCGTCGACAACACGATGACCTCGCCGTGGTTCTTTAAGCCGGTCAATGTTGGGGCCAGTTTGATTATTAACTCGCTCACCAAGTTTATAGGCGGTCACGGTAATGCACTTGGAGGCATGCTGACCGACACAGGTCTGTATGATTGGCAGGAATACCCGGGCATTGATGACACCTACAAAAAAGGTGACCCGGCGCTATGGGGAACAACCCAGATTCGCAAAAAAGGCCTGCGGGATTTTGGTGCCACGCTCGGACCGGAGGCTGCCCATCACCTGGCGGTAGGCTCAGAAACCCTGCCCCTGCGCATTGAACGGGCGGCCGACAACGCTCTGAAACTGGCGCAGTTCTGTGAACAGCACTCTCGTATCAATAAAGTGTTCTATCCCGGACTGCCATCGCATCCGCAGCATGAGCGCACACGCGAGCTGTTTCGCAAACCCGGCGCTCTAATGAGTATTGAACTGGATGACAGCATTGACTGCTTCGACTTTCTCAACAAACTGACCTGTGTGGTTGCTTCAAGCAATCTCGGCGACGTCCGCACACTTGCGATTCCGGTTGCTCATACAATTTTTTATGAAATGGGTGCCGAGCGCCGCGCGTCAATGGGTATCAGTGACAACCTGATCCGACTGTCTGTGGGAATCGAAGACATTGATGACCTCATTCACGATTTTGAAGAGGCGTTGGCTATATGATTACACTTTGCCACCAGTCCGACATCGAGGAAGGCCGCGCCAAGGGATTTGATGTGAATGGCAAACAGCTGTTCGCGGTTAAAAAAGACGAGCAGCTTTTTCTGTATTACAACTACTGCCCGCATCTTGGCACCCCACTGGAATGGCTGGAGGATCAGTTTCTCGATCCGGATGGTGTCTTTATTCAATGCGCCACCCATGGCGCCCTGTTCCAGATCGAGAACGGTCAGTGTATTCAGGGCCCCTGCAAAGGCAAGTCGCTAAAACCAATCCCCTTTGAGCTGGGCAATGGCTTCATGATGGTTGAAGAATCGCAGGTCGCCCTGCTTGGTCGCCTCTGAGGTCCGCAGGCGCTTTTCAGCCAGACAGCAGGGCTTTGGCCAGACGCTCAACCGCTCGCTCCATATCGGTCAGTGACCGTGTGTAGGCGAATCGGACATAACGTCTGGCATTATGCTCACCAAAATCCGTACCTGGCGTCAGTGCCACGCCATGGTTCTCCAGCAGGTTTTGGCAAAACGCCTCGCAGTCGTCCGAAAACTGATCAATTCCGGCATAGCAGTAGAACGCACCTTGTGGTTGCCACGGCAGGCTGAATCCAAGTTGAGGCAGGGCACTGGCCAGGAAGTCGCGCCGCTGCCTGAATGCCTCGCGCCGGGCCTCATGTATCTCTATCGATGCTGGATCAAATGCGGCCAGGGCTGCGTGCTGCGAAGCTGTGCAGGCAGCAATGAACAGGTTCTGAGCCAGTACATTGGCGGTGGCAGCAAAGCTCTGCGGCACGACCAGCCAACCAACACGCCACCCGGTCATACCAAAATATTTCGAAAAACTGTTGATGACAAAATTCTGTTCACCGAAGGCAACAGCTGTCGGCAGGTCACCCATGGGCCGGCTCTGTTCCCGCGCGCGGGTGAAGTCCAGTCCATGGTAAATCTCATCAACCAGCAGGTGGACACCGCGCCGCTGCGCCCAGTCGCTAAGCTCCTGCAAGGCAGCAGATTCAATGACCGCGCCTGTTGGATTGGCGGGCGAAGCCAGCCACAGACCTTTGACACTATCGGTGTAGATGGCATCCAGCTGACTGATTGATGGCGCCGCCTGGCCAGGTGTTTCCGGTGCAAGCAGCACCGATCGACCGCCAGCCAACTGCACGTAATTCCGATTGCATGGGTAGGCAGGATCCGGCATCAGTACATGATCGCCAGGGTTGATTAGCAGATTGGACAACAGCACCAGGGCGCCACTGGCACCTGGCGTAATGATGATGCGAGATGGTTCAACATCTACTTCGTGATGCTCAGCGTAAAACCGGGCAATGCGTTCGCGCAGAGCAGACAGGCCTGATGCTGCCGTGTAACTGGTCCGGCCAGACTGTAATGCCTGAACGCCCGCAGCAACAATGGGGTCGCAGGTCGTAAAGTCAGGCTCACCGACCTCAAGATGAATGATGTCACGGCCCTGCACTTCAAGCTGCATGGCTCGCTCGAGCACATCCATGACCCTGAATGGATTCACTTTTTTGGCCCGATCGGTCGCCTGAAACGGCAGTTTTGTCATGCTTTTTTTCCTGCTTTGCAGTGGTCAAAATTCAGCATCGCAACATAACATTTTTTGTAGCCTGGACGATAATAATCTGGTAGCTTACTGCGCTTGCTGAATCCGACACCGCCGTCAGGGACGCTCTGCCAGTCAATAAGAGCAGGATGCGCGGGGATCAGGCAGTAATTCTGTTGGCAAGCGTGCAGGATCGCGCTACTGTTAAGAGTCAGATTTCGGTCACCGGCGACGGCACCGAAATTATGGAAAACCCGCAAGGGTACGAGGCCTGGTTAACCATGTCCAAGACACAAACGAGCATCGCAACTGACAGTGCTTCGGTTCTGAAAACGTTCACGCCCTACAAGATCAAGAAGGGCGAGGAGTACATGAACGAGGCTCAGAAGGAACATTTCAAGGCCATACTTCGCAGCTGGCGCAATCAGCTCATGGAAGAAGTGGATCGCACAGTGCATCACCTGCAGGACGATGCGGCGAACTATCCGGATCCAGCAGATCGGGCCACTCAGGAAGAAGAGTTCAGTCTCGAGCTGCGCACCCGTGATCGCGAGCGCAAGCTGATCAAGAAAATCGACTCTACTATCGAAAAGATCGCCCAGGATGACTACGGATACTGTGAGTCCTGTGGCATAGAGATCGGCATTCGCAGACTCGAAGCCCGACCGACGGCCGACAAATGCATCGACTGCAAAACACTCGATGAGATCCGCGAAAAGCAGTGGGGAGCCTGAACACGGCTACATAGGCCGTTTCGCTCCCTCACCAAGTGGCGCTCTCCACTTCGGCTCCTTGCTGGCAGCCCTCGCCAGCTATCTTGATGCGCGTGCGCACCGCGGCCAATGGCTGGTGCGCATGGAAGACCTTGACCCCGCCCGCGAGCCACCCGGAGCTGCTGATCAGATCCTCCGGACACTTGAAGCATTCGGGCTGTTCTGGGATGGTCAGGTAATCTACCAAAGCCAGCGACAGGCAGCCTATTTTGAGGCACTCGAGCAACTACAGCGCCAGAGCCTTACCTTCCCCTGCACCTGCTCCCGCAAGCGCATTAAAGCCACGGGGGGCGTATACGATGGCAAATGTCGACAGCGTCAAAGCCCTCCACGGTATGACTTTGCCACACGCGTGAAAGTGAGTGACGAACTTATTTGTATCCCCGACCAGATTCAGGGCGACTTCGTACAGAACCTGCTTCACCACTGTGGCGACTTCATCCTGCAGCGTCGCGACGGGCTGATCGCCTATCAACTGGCCGTGGTTGTTGACGATGCATGGCAACAGGTAACTGATATTGTGCGCGGCTACGACCTGCTTGAATCGACACCGCGCCAGGTGTTTCTGCAGCGTTTGCTGGGTTACCCTACGCCCGAGTATGCTCATATTCCCGTCGCCGCCAACGACCTCGGGCAAAAGCTCAGCAAGCAGCATTTTGCGCGACCGTTACTGGCCAGTGAGTCTCGACAGGCCACTCATAAAGCGCTGGAATTTCTAGGTCAACAGCCTCCAACTGAGCTCGCCAGCGAGGCTGCATCAATTCAGATTGACTGGGCCGTCGAGCATTGGGATATACATCACGTGCCCAAGTTGGCTAATATCCCGGTTTCACCCATGTTGAGCTGAATGCCGAACCAGAATCGGAAACGTCATGTATCTGCCACCTGCAACACTGATTGTCATACTGTTCACCTACCTGGTGTTTCTGGTCAGCGTGGAATGGGCCATGCAGATGGACGGCGCATGGTATCGCCCCTTTGTGTTGTGCTTTCTGGTAATAGCCGCGGGCGCATGGGCATATCGGGAACAGAACTCCGATGAGCTTTGAACTCAGTACATTATTCGCGCTGGGTATTGGTTATCTGGCCATTCTGTTTGGCATCGCTTTCATTACAGAAAAGGGCTGGATACCCGAGCGCGTGGTGCGCCATCCCATCGTGTATGTTCTCTCGCTCGGTGTGTTTGCCAGTGTCTGGTCCTATTACGCGTCTACAGGCAATGCCTTCAGGGACGGTTTTGGCTATCTGGCTCCGTTCATTGGTATCTCCCTGGCCTTCCTGCTGTCGCCGCTCATACTGCGCCCCATTCTGAATCTGACAAAGACCTATCAGCTCAGCTCACTCGCAGACCTGCTGGCGTTTCGCTATCGCAGCCCCTGGGCCGGCACGCTGACGACACTGATCATGTTGATCGGTGTCATGCCACTGCTCGCCCTGCAGATTCAGGCAGTAGCCAATACAGTAGGCCTTTTATCACCAGACGCGACTCAGACCACTCTGGCACTGACCTTCTGCCTGCTGATCACGCTGTTTGCGATATTTTTTGGCACCGGCAAGGGCTCCGGCCGCGAACGTCATGACGGTCTGGTCATGACCATTGCGTTCGAGTCCCTGGTTAAATTGCTGGCCGTATTGCTGGTCGGCTGGTTTGCCGTTCATGAGGGATTTGGAGGCTTCGCCGCCATGGAGGAGTGGCTGCAGGACCAGCCGGAACTGCTGCGACGCTTGAAAGAGCCAGCGCCTCCCGGCACGTTTCAGGTCCAGATGTTGATATTCTTTACGGCTGCTGTGGCAACGCCACACATGTTTTACATTACCTTTCACGAGAACAATCATCCCAGAGCACTGAATGTTGCCAGCTGGGGTCTGCCCCTGTATTTCCTGTTGTTGAGCCTGCCGGTGCTGCCCATTCTCTGGGCAGGTCTGAATTCGGGCAGCCTGACACCCATGGAGTACTACCCAGTCACTCTGGGTATTGACTACGACACACCCCTGATGACGCTGATCGGCTTTCTGGGCGGACTGTCAGCAGCCAGTGGTCTGATTATTGTTATCACCCTCGCCCTGTCGACGATGTGTCTGAACCACTTGATCCTGCCCATCTGGCAACCTAGGGCAAACCAGGACATTTACCGGTGGCTGCTGTGGAAACGTCGAGCCTTGATTGCTGCACTGATATGGGGTGGCTTCCTGTTTTACTACATCCCCTCAGACAGCCAGAGCATTCGTGCCGTCAGCAACATTGGCCTGGTGGGCAGCCTGCAGTTTCTGCCGGCAGTTATTGCGCTACTTTACTGGCCGCGTGGCAACAAAAAAGGTTTCATGGCCGGTGTGGCGGCAGGCACGGTAATCTGGGTGACCTTGCTGGTATTGCCGGTGGCGACCGGATTCAATCTGGTGGTGCTGGATGGCATGAACACACGCGTCATCATAGCCCTGTCGCTGATCTGCAACATCATCCTGTTCATCACCGTGTCACTGATGACACGCAGTTCGACTGAAGAAAAAGTGTCTGCGGATATCTGCTCAGTCGACAACCTGCGGCGCCAGCGACGCGCCAGGGTCAGCGCCGGTTCGGCCGATGAGTTCATATCCCAGCTCACCAAACCGCTGGGCGAGCGGACCGCAACACGAGAGGTCATGCAGGCTCTTCGCGACCTCAATATGGATAAAAAAGACAAACGCCCCAAGTCGCTGCGTTTACTGCGCGGCCGCCTGGAGGCCAACCTGTCGGGTCTGCTCGGCCCCGCCATTGCACATGACCTGATTGATCGATTCCTGCCCTACACAGCCAACAGTGAACCCGGCGCATCCGACGTCGCTGCGATCGAGAATCGAATTGAGGCCTATCGCAGCAATCTGTCGGGCATGGCGGCCGACCTGGACAACCTGCGCCGCTATCATCGCCAGATTCTAATGGATCTGCCGCTGGGCGTCTGCTCACTGGGACCGGAAGACCAGATCATTATGTGGAACCATGCCATGGAGAGCCTGACCGGCATCACTCCTGACGAGGCCGCCGGTCTGCAGCTGGGAGAAATCGGTGAACCCTGGTTCTCGCTGCTCAATCAATTCAGAACGGGCGACAACACGCATCAGCATAAAGCCACCGTCAACATCCACGGCAGCAAACGCTATGTCAGTCTGCACAAGGCTGTCATCGAAAAGTCAGCCAGCCCCAGGATACGTCAGGACGGCGTGATCATTCTGCTGGAAGACCTGACGGAAACCGAGTTGCTAGAAGAAGAACTCGCGCACAGTGAACGTCTGGCTTCCATTGGTCGCCTGGCTGCAGGCGTAGCGCATGAAATCGGCAACCCTATTACCGGCATTGCCTGCCTGGCACAGAATGTCCGTGATGAAACGCAGAATGATGAAATACGAAACATGGCCCGCCAGATCATCGAACAGACAGATCGCACCTCGCGCATCGTACAGTCGCTGGTTAACTTCGCTCACAGCGGCAGTCACAACAAATCTGACCAGCGCAAAGAACGGGTATCAATATCTGAGTGCATCGATGAGGCCATTACGCTGGTGTCGCTTAACAAGAAGGGCAAGTACATGAACTTCGATGTGCGTTGCGATGAGCCGGCCTTTATTCTGGGGGACTCACAGCAGCTGCTGCAGGTACTTGTAAACCTGATCAATAACGCCCGCGATGCCAGCCCGGAGCAAAGTACGATAAGCGTTAACTGTGAGCGTATAGCCGCCTCGGTACAGATCAGCGTCAGTGATGAAGGCACAGGCATCCCGGACTCCATCAAAGACCGCATTTTTGAGCCCTTCTTTACGACCAAGGAGCCAGGAGAAGGAACCGGACTGGGCCTGTCACTGGTTTACAGCCTGGTTGAAAACCTTGGCGGACATATTGATATAATGAATGCTTCGGCGCGCACCGATAACCCCGGTGCTAAGGTAATTCTGAGTTTTCCCTGTTATGATGCGCAACACGCTCCCAACTCCTGAGTACTAAAGAGCGCCGCCAACCGAGTATGACGATGACAGCAAAGCACAAGGTTCTGGTAGTAGAAGACGAACAGGTGATTCGTACGGCATTGCGCCGGCTGCTGGAACGTCATGATTATCAGGTCAGTGAGGCTGGCTCAGTCAAAGACGCTCTTGAACTTCTGGCAGCGCAGACATTTGATATTGTTGTCAGTGACCTGCGTCTGCCCGGCGCACCTGGCACAGATCTGATCAAGGCCACCAGCACGCCAGTCCTGATCATGACCAGCTACTCCAGCCTGCGTTCTGCCATCGATTCAATGAAGCTGGGTGCGGTGGACTACATACCAAAGCCCTTCGAGCATGAAGAAATGCTTCAGGCTGTCGCCCGCATCATTAAAGATCACGGCACCAGAGTCCCCGAGACACCCGTCAGAGCACCGGTTCAGGAGATCTCAGAACCACCCGTGCCAGGAATGATCGGCAGCTGCCCGCAGATGATGGAGCTGTTCAGACGTATTCGCAAAGTCGCCATGACCAGCTCAACTGTGCTGATCAATGGCGAAAGCGGCACTGGCAAAGAGCTCGTAGCCCAGGCAATACACAAACTCAGCGACCGCAAGGATTCCGAAATGATATCGGTCAACTGCGCCGCCATTCCGGAAAACCTGATCGAGTCAGAGCTGTTTGGTCATGAGAAAGGTGCGTTCACTGGCGCGACAGCCAACCGCACCGGCCTGGTCGAGGCTGCCAATGGCAGCACATTGTTCCTGGACGAGATAGGTGAACTACCGCTTGACGCACAGGCCCGCCTGCTGCGGGTACTGCAGGAAAGCGAGATTCGCAAAGTGGGTTCTGTACAGTCGCGCAAGGTCGATGTTCGCCTGGTGGCAGCCACCCACCGAGACCTCAAGCAGCTGGTTATCGACGGCGATTTCCGCGAGGATCTGTATTACCGAATCAACGTCATGACGCTGATTCTGCCACCGCTCAGGGAGCGCGGTAACGACATCCTGGAACTCGCTGACGCCATCCTCGGCCGCACCTGCAGACGCCTTAAGTCGCCGCTGCTGACGTTTACCCGGGATGCAACCCAGGCGATTGCCGACTACTCCTGGCCAGGCAACGTCCGCGAGCTGGAAAACGCCATCGAACGTGCTGTTGTGCTGGCTGAAACCGACGAAATAGGTGCCGAACTGCTGGCAATCGACCTTAACAGCAAAAAAGCCATTCGGCCGATGACCGAGCGCACTCAGCATACGGCAAGCGAAGAAGATGATTCTGCCGAAGAACTCTCTCTGGAGGACTACTTCCAGAAATTCGTCCTTGAGCATCAGGACCAGATGAATGAAACACAGCTCGCCAAGAAGCTGGGTATCAGCCGCAAATGTCTCTGGGAGCGCCGCCAGCGGTTCGGCCTGCCGCGCAAGAAAAAACAAGCCTGAGATTGTGTTACCGATACTCAACTACCCAGTCAAGTGTGAATTGGGGTAACAGATTCCCTGATCTACACAGTCACCAAACAGTCACAAAATTCACAAGCAACTGATAAACAAAGAAATTTAATTGTTGGCACACTACGTGCACTAGTACGCGCAATAACAATAAAAAGACACAATAAAAATAAATCGCTAAAAACAATAAAAATTCGCATCGCTTATGGTGCAAAATAATAAAAATAATCTGACAGGAAGGTAATGAGTCAGGTCTTGCTGATCACTACCGACACTGTGACTGGACAGAAAAGAACTGTCACCAACAACAAAAGGCATCCAAAAGTTGCCTGTAAACAAGAACAAAAAGAAATAACAATAAAAATAATCAAATACCTTCCTTGCGGGGGGGTCGAGTCACCCCCCAGAGCATTTCACCCTGCACTCCTCGTTCACTTCAGTGTATTATTGGCCTTTGTTACAGATCCTGTATTAGTGCATCATGCGTGCTTTACAGTCCATAAGGGCTGATCGGGGTCATACAGTGAACGGACACAGATGCCTAGATGTTTAAAAAGCTAACCCGCCTTTTGACAGGTCGCCCGTGGCGAGACACGGGAATCACGGATGGTGCCAACAGTGCCGACAGTGCCGCTGGCCAACACGACCAGAGTCGCAAAACCAGGCGTCTGGAGCATCCTTCATCAGAGAAACCGGGCCGACAGAAGGCCACTTCCCGTCACGGCAAACCCAGCGCAAAAACAGTAGCAGAGACTTCACCTGCCAAGTTGCTGGGTATGGACCTGCACGACGTCGACATCATCGCCCGCGAAGACCACCATATTTCACGCAAGGACATATCAGCCAACGCACTCAAGGTGCTTTATCGTCTCAACGATGCCGGCTATCCGGCCTTTCTGGTGGGTGGTGGCGTACGCGACCTGTTGCTGGGCGGCCACCCTAAAGATTTCGACATCTCGACCAATGCGACACCCGAACAGGTCAAAGATCTGTTCCGTAATTCCCGCGTGGTTGGCCGACGCTTCAAGATTGCTCACGTTCGTTTTGGACGGGAGATTATTGAGGTCACTACCTTCCGCGCACACCACGAGATTGAAATTGAAGTGGAAGATGACCAGCCGCGCAAACATATCCGCGACCTGGATTCGGCCCACACCACCGGCGGCATGATTCTGCGCGATAACGTTTATGGCTCTATCAACGAAGACGCCATGCGACGCGACTTCACCGTCAACGCGCTGTATTACACAACCAAGGGTTTTTTGCTGCTGGACTTTGTCAAAGGTCTGGCAGACATTGATGCGCGCCTGATTCGTATGATCGGCGATCCGGAAACCCGCTATCGCGAAGATCCTGTGCGTATTCTGCGTGCGATACGCCTGGCCGCCAAGCTGGACTTCCAGATCGAAGCTGCCACCGAGGCACCTCTTAAAGAACTGGCAGGTTTGTTGAAACTGATATCCCCAGCCCGTCTGTTCGATGAGACGGTCAAACTGTTTACGACTGGCAAGGCGGAGGCAACATTTGCGCTGCTGCGTCACTATGGAGTCGCCGACTACCTTTTCAAACCGGTCATGCCCTATCTCAAGGATGCGGACTCCATCGACAGCAAACTGATCTCTCTGGCGCTGCGAAACACAGACCAGAGACTGGCAGACGGTAAATCAGTCACTCCCGCGTTCCTGTATTCGGCGCTGCTGTGGCCCGCTCTCAAGGATGCGCTGACGGACACGGATGGCAATAGACCACCGGCCATGCCGGTTATTCAGCGCGAAGCTTCGGAAGTTATCAGTCGACAGCTGACGTACACGTCAATTCCCAAGCGTTTCACTGCCATGATGCGAGAAATCTGGGAGCTGCAGTGGCGTCTGCAGCCGCGAAGCCGGCGCAATGTGGAGAGTGTGATTGCTCACCCTCGATTCAGGGCTGCCTACGACTTCCTGCTGCTGCGAGAAGCTTCCGGTGAAAATCTTGGTGGTATTGGTGACTGGTGGACACGGTTCCAGGATGGCGATCATGCCCTGCAGGAGAGCATGATTGGCGATCTGCAGCCGGCGCGGTCGCCAAAACGGCGACGCCGCAAACCCCGTAAACCCGCGGAGCCCAGCAACTGATGTACTATCTGCCTCGCTATATCGCAGTGGAAGGCCCGATTGGCGTCGGCAAAACCAGCCTCGCCAAACGACTGGCCGAATCGTTCAACTACGATATAGTGCTGGAGAAACCCGAAGACAATCCTTTCCTGGAACGTTTTTATCGCAACCCCAAACAGCATGCGCTGGCCACCCAGCTGTTCTTCCTGTTCCAGCGCTCGCAGCAGTTACAGGGACTGAAACAGAATGACCTGTTTGAGCCGGTCAGGGTGGCCGACTTTCTGATCGAGAAAGACATGCTGTTTGCACAGCAGAACCTCGACCCGGATGAATTTCAACTCTATCAAACCGTCTATCAACACCTGACGATTGATGCGCCAGTACCCGATCTGGTGATTTATCTGCAGGCCCCTACACCCGTATTGCTGGCCCGCATTCAGAAACGCGGTATTGCTGCCGAGCAGGCGATTGAGGCGGATTATCTGGAGCGACTCAACAACGCCTATACCACCTTTTTTCACTACTACGACCGCTCTCCCCTGCTGATCGTTAATTGCAGTGACCTGGACCTGGTCGGTCGCGATGACGACTACGAACAACTGGTCAACCAGATCAAATCAGGGCTGCGTGGTGTACACTATTTCAATCCTAAGCCCACCTTGCTGTGACTACAGCGTCAGGCTAAGCTCATCATCAACAAGGGGGAAACATGAGTACACAGTCCGGTCGCCAGCACGTGACGCTGGCCACTCTGAACAAGATCCACCAGGCTGGCGACAAATTCGCCTGCCTGACCGCCTACGACGCGCTGTTCGCCTCTCTGGTCAATGAGGCCGGGGTAGAGGTGATCCTGGTGGGCGACTCTCTTGGCATGGTTCTTCAGGGACATGACAGCACCTTACCCGTCACGATGAGCGACATGATCTACCATGTCGAATGTGTCAAACGTGGCAACAGCCGCGCCTTCCTGATGGCCGACATGCCATTCATGAGCTACTCCTCCGAAATCGAGACACTGGAAAATGCAGCTGCCCTGATGAGGGCTGGTGCAGAAATGGTCAAACTTGAGGGCGGCGCCTGGCTGACCAGCTCCACCCGGCTATTGGCCGAGCGTGGCATTCCTGTCTGCGTCCACATGGGGCTGACACCGCAGTCAATCAATCTGTTTGGCGGTTATCTGGTCCAGGGGCGGGACCCGGCACAGGCCGACAAGATGGTAGAAGAGGCTCTGCAGTTGCAGCAGGCCGGCGCCAGCATCCTTCTGCTGGAGTGCGTGCCGACAGCTCTGGCCAAACGCATTACCGACGCGCTGGACATCCCCGTGATCGGCATAGGCGCCGGACCACACACAACCGGACAGGTGCTGGTGTTGCATGACCTGCTGGGTATCTCACCCATCAAACCCAAGTTCGTGAAGAACTTTCTGGCTGAATCCGACAGCAGTATTCCAGCGGCACTCAAGGCATACGCCGAAGCTGTAAAAAGCGGCCAGTTTCCTGCACCGGAACACTGTTTCGATTGATGCTGCGCTTCGCTTCTATTCACCGACCCTGAGCATCAACTGAAAAGGAATACTGCCAAATAAAGCGGACCACGGACACTATGCAGATCTGTTACCTCATTCGCGAGTTGCGCGACACGCTCAAACCATTTCGTCAGCAGGGCAAGACCATTGCGGTGGTGCCTACCATGGGCAACCTGCACGCAGGCCATATCAAACTGGTGACCACGGCTCGCGCCAAGGCAGACATCGTTGTTGCCACCATTTTCGTGAATCCCATGCAGTTTGGTCAAAGCGAAGATCTGGACAAGTACCCGCGTACTCCAGATGCTGATATCGAAAAACTGACCTCAGCCGGCTGTGACTACCTGTTCACACCACCGGTCTCCGAGATTTATCCCAGAGGCCTGAGTAATCACACGGTTGTCCATACGCCGGACATCGCTGAGCGTCACTGTGGTGCGAGTCGCCCGGGTCACTTTGACGGGGTCGCAACAGTGGTAAGCAAACTGTTCAACATCGTGCAGCCCGACCATGCTGTATTTGGACTCAAAGACTATCAGCAGTTTCAGGTGATTCGTAAAATGGTCGAAGACCTGTGTTTTGATATCACACTGACTGGCGTCAGCACCGAGCGTGAGCAGAGCGGCCTGGCCTTGAGCTCACGCAACTCCTACCTGAGTGATGCCGAAAAGACACAGGCACTGGCACTTGGTCAGGTGCTGCGTCAGACGGCCGCAGAAATTCAGTCAGGTCAGCGCGACTATCGTGCGCTGGAGTCAGGTGCATTGCAGCTCCTTCAGAAGTCGGGCCTGAAGTCTGACTATTTTGTCATATGCACTCAGGATGACCTGCAACCAGCTGCTCCCGGGCAGCACAACGACCGTCCGCTGGTCATCCTGGCAGCTGCCTTCGCCGGGTCGACTCGGCTGATTGATAACATTGAAGTCGACACTAACAATAATCAGTGAGACCCAATACGTCGACACGTGAGGAGAATCGCATGGCTGAAGACAAACTCTATCCGGTGGATCCCGCCAGAGACCGGCACAGTCTGATCGACTTTGAGCAGTATAAAAAGCTCTATCAGCAATCGATCAGCCAACCGGAGACCTTCTGGGCCGAGCAGGCAGAACAGTTCCTGTCTTTCTTTGAACCCTGGTCAGCCGTGTACCAGGGCGAATTCGCAAAAGCGGATGTCCGCTGGTTTGCAGATGCAAAATTGAATGTCTGCTGGAACTGTATCGACCGACATCTGCCAGAACGTGCCGACCAGATCGCCATTATCTGGGAAGGTGACGAACCGGATACAAGCACACGAATCACGTATGCAGAAATGCATGAGGCCGTCTGCAGACTTGCCAACGTACTGAAGGCGCGTGGTGTCAAAAAAGGCGATCGTGTCTGTATCTACATGCCGATGATCCCGGAGGCAGCCTATGCCATGCTGGCCTGTGCACGTATTGGTGCAATCCACTCTGTGGTCTTTGGCGGATTCTCGCCCGACTCTATTCGCGATCGTATTCAGGACAGCGACTGCCGCACTGTCATTACTGCCAATCAGGGCGTTCGTGGTGGCAAGAAGATTCCCCTGAAACAGAACGTAGACAAAGCACTCGCCCATTGCCCCGATGTGCACAGCGTGATTGTTGTTAAACATACCGATGCGCAGTGCGACTGGACTGTCGGGCGCGACGTCTGGTACCACGAAGTGGCTGCCGAAGCGGACACTGACTGCCCTGCAGAACCCATGGATGCAGAAGATCCACTGTTTATCCTCTACACCTCAGGCTCCACCGGCAAACCCAAGGGCGTGCTGCACACCACAGCCGGCTATCTGCTGCAGGCAGCCATGACACACCGCTACATCTTTGATTACCGGGAAGGCGAAGTCTACTGGTGTAGCGCTGACGTTGGCTGGGTGACCGGACACAGCTATATTGTCTACGGCCCTCTTTGCAATGGCGCCACGACACTTATTTTTGAGGGTGTCCCCACCTACCCAGATGCCAGCCGCTTCTGGCAGGTCATAGACAAACATCAGGTTAATATTTTTTATACCGCGCCGACGGCCCTGCGCGCGCTGATGGGTCAGGGTGACGAACTGGTAAAACGCAGCTCTCGAGATTCGCTGCGCCTGCTCGGTTCGGTTGGTGAGCCGATCAACCCCGAAGCCTGGGAGTGGTATTACGAGGTAGTCGGTGAACAGCGTTGCCCAATCGTCGACACCTGGTGGCAAACGGAAACCGGCTCATCCATGATCAGTCCAATCGCGGGTGTCACAGACCTGAAGCCCGGATCGGCAACCCTGCCGTTTTTTGGGGTCAAGCCCGCATTGCTGGACGCTGATGGCAAAGAAGTGACGGGTGCCGGCAAAGGCAACCTGGTCATAACCCAGAGTTGGCCAGCACAGATAAGGACGGTTTACGGTGATCACCAGCGCTGCGTGGATACCTATTTCACTGCCTATCCGGGTTATTACTTTACCGGTGACAGTGCGCGCCGCGACGAGGATGGGTATTACTGGATCATCGGGCGGGTGGACGACGTCATCAATGTTTCTGGTCATCGTCTCGGTACGGCAGAACTGGAAAGCGCACTGGTATTGCATCCCAAAGTGGCCGAGGCAGCCGTGGTCGGTTATCCGCATGATATCAAGGGCAATGCAGTGTATGCCTATGTCACACTGATGTCAGGTATCGAAGAATCCGACGCACTGCGACGCGAGCTCATCCAGTTTGTCGCTGATGAAATTGGTGCGTTTGCAAAACCGGAAATCATACAGTTCGCCCCGGGCCTGCCAAAAACCCGCTCAGGCAAAATCATGCGCCGAATTTTGCGCAAGATCGCTGCCAACGAGACCTCACAGCTGGGCGATACCACAACACTTGCCGACCCCTCCGTGGTCGACAATCTGATCGAAAACCGAGTCAACAGGTAAGCATATGCAGGACATCGTTATTGTAGCGGCGGGACGCACCGCCATCGGGAATTTTCAGGGCAGCCTGGCGGACATTCCCGCCGCCCAGCTTGGCAGCGAAGTCATCAAGCAGCTGATGGTCAAGTCAAACATTAAGCCAGAGCTGATAGATGAAGTGATCATGGGCCACGTATTGACCGCCGGCTGTGGTCAGAACACCGCCCGCCAGGCCAGCATCAATGCCGGACTGGGCGTGAAAACCCCCGCCATGACAGTGAATAAAGTCTGCGGCTCCGGCCTGAAAGCCGTCCACCTGGCGGCCCAGGCCATTGCACTTGGAGACGCCGGTATGGTTGTGGCGGGTGGCATGGAAAACATGAGCCAGTCGCCCCATGTGATGCCTGGCTCACGGCAAGGCCAGAAAATGGGTCATTGGCAGGCCATCGACACCATGCTGCACGACGGCCTGTGGGACGCGTTTAACCACTACCACATGGGCATCACTGCCGAGAACCTGGTCGACAAGTATCAGATCAGCCGAGAGGAGCAGGACGCGTTTGCGCTGGCCTCACAGCAGAAAGCCGCCGCTGCCATGCAGCATGGCTATTTTGACCGGGAAATCCTGCCCATCGAAGTACCACAGCGTAAAGCCAGCCCCATCATCGTGAATCAGGATCAGGGCCCCAGAGCCGACACCACCATCGAACGCCTGGCGCGGCTGTCACCTGCCTTCAAAAAGGATGGCACCGTGACTGCCGGCAATGCCTCAGGATTAAATGACGGCGCAGCCGCGGTGATTGTCTGCAGCCGCGAAACCGCAGAAAAACACGGGCTCGAGCCCCTGGTGCGTATCAAGGCCTGGGCGAATGCAGGTGTCGATCCGGCCATCATGGGGATCGGACCCGTCTCTGCCACACGTCGCTGCCTGGAAAAGGCCGGCTGGTCACTGGACCAGCTGGACCTGATCGAGGCCAATGAAGCCTTTGCCGCACAGTCACTCGCCGTTGGCAAAGAACTGCAGTGGGATATGGAGAAGGTCAACGTGAATGGAGGCGCCATCGCGCTTGGCCATCCGATTGGTGCGTCGGGATGTCGCGTGCTGGTCACTCTGATACACGAGATGATGCGTCGGGATGTACAGCGCGGGCTGGCGACACTGTGTATCGGTGGTGGTCAGGGCGTCGCTATCGCCGTGGAACGCTGAAGATCGCTAATGGCCTGGTGTTGACTTAGATAGACCTGACCGCTCAAGGCCTGCAGAAAATGCGTGGTCTCAAGTGCATCCATCACCGGCCCCTTGACCTCGGATAGATGAAGCCTGATGCCATTGTCAGCCAGGCGGCTGTTGATGGCCTCAAGCGACTCCAGCGCGCTCAGGTCAATCTCATTAACCGCACTGCACATCAGGACGACATGCTGCAGTGCGGGTCGCTCCGCCACTTCACGGTATATCAGGTCTTCCAGGTAACGCGAGTTGGCGAAATAAAGACTCTCATCGACGCGCAGCGACAGTATCGTGTCATAGGTGATGACCTCGTGTCGTTCAACATTGCGATAGTGCTCTGTACCGGGCACCTGTCCCACGATGGCAACATGCGGGCGCGAACTTTTGTACATGTGAACAAGTATTGAGACGATGATACCGGCAGCCACGCCGGCCTCAACACCTTCCAGCCAGGTCAGC
This sequence comes from Pseudohongiella sp. O18, assembly GCF_021729085.1. Lineage (GTDB taxonomy): Bacteria > Pseudomonadota > Gammaproteobacteria > Pseudomonadales > Pseudohongiellaceae > Pseudohongiella. The sequence goes on from NZ_JAJSAR010000003.1 coordinate 221,915, forward strand.
AGAATGGTACTGCAGACAGCGAGAAAATCGGCGCGTGAATACTGCCATGCCTTTTTTACAATACTGAAATCAACCAGAGACAGCACAGCGGAAATAATGGTTGCCGACAGTGTGGCTTTTGGCAACCACGCTAGCAAAGGCATCAGGAAAAAGGTTGCCAGTCCCATCAGTAAAGCGGCGAGAAGACCGGCAGCCGGGGTCGCTGCGCCCGCATCAAAATTTACTACCGAGCGTGCGAAACCGCCCGCCACCGGAAACCCGCCGGCGAACGAGGCCGCCATGTTTGACGCCCCCAGACCTATGAGTTCCTGATCCGGATCAATCCTTTCGCGACGCCTGGCGGCCAGTCCCTGAGCCACGGAAACTGACTCCACAAACCCAAGAATGGCAATCAGGGCTGCAGAACCCGCCAGCGCCAGCCACAGCTCAGAATCCATTACTGGCAAGGACAGTGCCGGCAACCCCGCCGGTACATCACCGACCAGTGCCAGCCCCCTGCTGCCAAGATCCAGCGACCACGCCGCAACTGCTGTTGCAATCACTGCGACAATCGGGCTGAGTCTCGACAGTATGACGGCAAGACGCTGATTGAGACCAAACCGAACCAGTAGTGCCGCCAGGTAACGTTTTGCCCACAGCAGATACGCCAGCGTCCCTACACCAACTGTAATCGTTGGCCAGTTTAGACTGCCAGCCGCAGACTGAAGCCCTGCCACAAGCGATGGCACCAGCAGTAGCAGTGTCTGGCCACCTGCCTGTATGCCAAGAATACCCGGCAATTGCCCCAACGCAATAATGACACCTGACGCCGTTATGAAGCCCGCGATGACTGGATGCGATAAAAAATTGGCCAGAAAACCCAGCCTCAATAAACCCAGCAATACCAGAAACAGGCCCGCCATCATCGCCAGCAACGTTGACGCAGCTATCACCTGGGCAGCATCAGCCAGTTCCAGTCTGGCTACCGCAGCGGCTGTCATCAGTGACACCACCGCGACGGGTCCCACAGACAGTGAGCGGCTGGTGCCGAAAACCGCGTATACCATCAACGGCAAAATACTGGCGTACAGGCCCATCTCCGGTGGCAAGCCAGCCAGCAGTGCGTAGGCAAGTGATTGGGGAACCAGCATGACCGTGACGATGACGGCCGCCAGCAAATCGTCAGTGAACTGGGCCGCGCGGTATTGCCGGCCCCAGTTCAGAATGGGCAGGTAACGGTTCAACCCTGGCTTTGTTGCGCCAGCCAGCCCGCGACCCCTCTCAGGTCATAGCCAGCTTCCGCACCATGAGTGACAACAGCTTCCGGAGCCATGCCTTTCAGGCCTGATGCCAATCCCCACAGTTGGATGGATCGTGTACCACTGCGACAGTAAGCCAGTACCGGACGTGGTGCGTTGTCCAGTGCTTCGGAAAAAGCCGCCACATCTTCCAGGCTAAGCTCCCCGGACACAACCGGGATATAGCGAAACTGCATGCCATGATCCTCAGCAACGGCCTGAATCTCGGCGCGCAACGGCTGACCGGCCGCTTCACCGTCGGGGCGATTGCAGATGATGGTCTTGAAGCCGGCAGCGGCCATCATGTCGACATCATCTGCTGTCAATTGCTCCGCGACCGCGAATTCGTCAGTCACCTGTTTTGCCTTCATATACTTTACTCCATGTTCTTCATAAATTTACGCCCTTGGGCAGTCACACCACATCGGGCTTAACAAGCCACTCCCTGCCTTTCAGCATGCCGTTCCAGTAGAGCCAGGGCAGGAAGTCCTTTTTCAGCATCCACGCCAGGCGTGTCGGCTGCCTGCCCTCCAGCAGCCATGTCGGCATACTGGGCAACAGCTTTCCACCGTAACCAAACTCTGCAAGTACGATTTTGCCCCGTTCAACCGTGAGCGGACATGAACCATACCCATTGTAATGCGCATGACCCTTCAGCACGCCCATGTCAGACAGAACATTGCAGGCCACAATTGGTGCCTGCTTGCGGGCGGCCGCTGCCGTTTTGGCATTGGGCGCGTTGATGACATCACCCAGCGACCAGATATTATCGTAGCGCTTGTGACGCAGGGTTTGCTGATCCACATCAACCCATCCGGCACTGTCTGCCAGCGGGCTGCTGCGAATGAAATCCGGCGCCTGCTGTGGTGGGCAGACGTGAATCATATCAAATTCTGTCTCGACAGTTTCCTTGTTTCCGTCACTATCGCTTTTCACGAACCAGGCTTTACGGGCTTCGCCGTCTATCTTCACCAGGTTGTGACTGAACTTTAATTCTGCCTCATAGCGTTTGACGTACTCCATCAGGGCAGGCACGTAGTCGGAAACGCCAAAAAGCGCACCTCCGGCATTGTAAAACTCAATATCGATGTTCTTAAGGAGACCCTGGCGCAGCCAGTAATCTGCAGACAGATACATGGCTTTCTGCGGAGCGCCGGCGCACTTGATGGGCATGGGTGGCTGGGTAAACAAGGCGCGGCCGGATTTCAGACCCTGCACCAGCTTCCAGGTATAAGGCGCCAGGTCATACCTGTAGTTGGAGGTTACCCCATTCAGACCAAGTGTATCGGTCAGGCCTTCGACTCCTTCCCAGTTCAGCTTCAGACCCGGGGCAACAATCAGCCGCTCATAGGTCAACTGGCTGTTGTCATCAAGCCTCACAGTATTATTGTCAGGCTCAAACTCGGTAACCGCAGCTTTTATCCAGTTGGCGCCATCGGGAATCAGTGAGGGAGTTGTACGTTCAGTCTGGGCTGCGTCAAAAATACCGCCACCGACCATGGTCCAGCCGGGTTGGTAGTAATGCTTCTCGGATTTATCAACCAGCGCGATGCTCAGACCGGATTTGCGCTTTAGCAGACTGGCAGCCACAGAAATTCCGCCGGCGCCGGCACCCACAATCACGATATCGAAGTGTGTCCTGGTAGTCATGACATGATCCCCGCTGTTCATGTTGAAACAGTGGTTATCATGACGCCTGGGCCTGCAGCGGTCAATCGCCGCCGCCAGTGTTGAGGACTGCTCAGGCGGCCTTCTGTTTGCTGCCGCTTACGGCAATATCTGCTCTTGGGCGCAGCGCTGACACCGCGCTCTCACGTGCCCAGAACACCAGGCTGAGATTGCCCTGCATGTCCTCGGTCAGCGCCGAGCAGTTTTCCACCCAGTCACCATCGTTGCAGTAAAGAACACCATCCAGCTCAGTAATTTCAGGGTGATGAATATGGCCGCAGACAATGCCATCAAGCCCGCGCCTGCGGACATGCGCGCATCCTGTCTGGCGATAGCGCACAATGGCTTCGCCGGCGCCACTGATGCGCTGTTTTATGTAGCCTGCCAGCGACCAGTAGTCGCGGCCACGCCAGACGCGGTAACGGTTGTACCAGCGGTTGATGAACATCAGCATACGGTAGGCTTTGTCGCCCAGCCAGGCATGCCAGGGCCCGAAACAGACTTCCTGATCAAACTGATCACCATGCAGCACCAGCAATTTGCGACCATCTGCCAGCGTGTGAATGTACTCCCGGTGGATCTCGACATCACCGAGTGCCATGCCGTCATATTTTTGCGCCGGTTCATCGTGATTGCCAGGCAGGTAAATGACCTGGGTTCCCTCTGAGGAGAGGCTGATGAGTTTATGAAGCAGACGATTGTGGCTGTCAGGCCACATGAACTGGCGCTGCATGGCCCACATGTCGATGATATCGCCGATCAGATACAGGCGATCAATACGAGTGTGCTTAAGAAAATCCAGCAGAAATTCTGCCTTGCAGTCCTGATCACCGAGGTGGATATCAGACAGGAAAACTGTGCGGTAATGTTTGCGCTTTTCCATCAGAACAACTCCTGTTGCCATCTTGATGGAAGCACAGCTTAACAACCGGACATAACAGAACCGTAAACAAGCAGTGACAATTGCGTGACAAATAAAAGGCCCGGCAGAGCGGGTCTGCCGGGCCAAGGGAGAGAACTGTACCTTTACACCTTCCTTTACGTGCTGAAAGCCAAGACTGTCTCATACCAAACTATTGCGAACTGCCAGCAAGGCTTTGTCAGTGATTACGGTAAGTAAGACGAATCGGTTCAGTCTTTTATTCCATTAATGCCACCGACTTTACGAGTGCCCATATTTCGGTACCGACATTGAGCCCCAGTCGCTCTGCAGACCAGGCGGTGACTTCTATCTGGAGAGCCTGACCGTCTGCCAGTTGGGCCGTCAGCAATTGCTGCTGATCGGCGATCGGCGTGCTTGCCACGATAGTGGCTCTCAGCTGGTTACGAATACTGATGCGGCCAGGGTCGTCCAGCGCCACGCTGACATCTCGTGCCAGCACCCGAACCCTCGCCTCTCCGGAGCGAGCGGATCCTGCTCGGACCAAAAGGGAGATATTATCGGTCGTGAAGGTCCGCAGGCCGGATGCATCCGCTTCATCAAGAGTTCCCCGCAGGATACTCGCCGGGCCCTCATCAGCGAACAGTGGAGACGCCGGGTCTGCCATTGCCTGTTCAATTGCCAGGGTCCTGGTAACACGTCCCTGATCCATGAATACTACACGGTCCGCCAGGCGCTGCACTTCATCGGGTGAGTGCGTCACGAGAATAACTGGCACTTCGCTGTCGCGGGTCACATCCAGCAGAAAGGGCAGAATATCGCGCTTGCTCTGGGTATCCAGCGCTGCCAGAGGTTCATCCAGCAGTAAAAGATCAGGGCTGGTCAGCAGCGCGCGACCCAGTGACACCCGTTGTCGCTGCCCTCCGGACAGCTGATCAATGCGCCGACCCAGCAGTGGTTCCAGCTCCAGGCGACTGAAAACCTGCTCTGGGTGTTGGCGACGATGTTCTGGTTTGGTCCGTTTGTAGCCATAAAGCAGATTGTCGGTAACATTCAGGTGCGGCAGCAGACTGTGCTCCTGAAACACCAGACCAACGCGACGCTGCTCGGTGGGTTTGAATGCGCTGCCCTTTTGCCATACTGACTCGCCCAGCAGGACCTCCGCTCCCCGCACGCGATCGAGCCCTGCGATAACTCGCAGCAGGCTGGTTTTGCCGCAGCCAGAGCGACCAAACAACGCAGTCACTCCCGTCATTTCAAACTGCTCCGCAACGTTCAGGAGAAACTGTTCGCGCCGCCAATCGACCTTGATACTCAGTTGCATGGCAATACTCCTTGAGTAAGGGCAAGGGTTGACCCATCCGTCAAGTGCAGCCAAAAGTTACTCATCAGAATCTGACCGTCCGGAATCGACGATTGAAGGCATAAACAACAAACAGCACAACAAACGCAAATATCAGCAACATGGCCGACAATCTGTGCGCTGCCGCGTAGTTCATGGATTCGGCGTGATCATAGATTAACACGGACAGCACGCGCGTCTCTCCCGGTATGCTGCCACCGAGCATAAGAATGACACCGAACTCGCCGATGGTGTGAGCAAAGGTCAGCGTGGCTGCGACAATAAACCCCCCGCTGGTGAGCGGCAGAATCACGCTGAAAAACCGGTCGATCGGGCCTGCGCCCAGTGATGATGCAACTTCTGCTGGCCTGCGGCCCAGCGTGGAGAAGGCCTCATGCAGTGGCTGCACTGCAAACGGCATGGAGTAGATGACAGAGGCGAGCAGAATTCCCTCAAAACTGAAGGCCAGATGGTTGAGGCCCATCTGTTCCAGCGTTGCGCCAATCGGACCTCGCGGTCCCAGGACGATCAACAGATAGAAACCAAGCACAGTTGGTGGCAATACCAGTGGCAAAGCCACCACCGACTGTACCAGCGTGCGCAGCCATGAGCGTCCGCTGGCCAGCCACCAGGCTAACGGTGTCGCCAGCAACAGCAGTATCAGGGTGGTATACAGGCACAGCCGCAACGTAAGCTCAATGGCCTGCCAGTCTTCAGGGCTCAATCCCAACACCTGACGTCAGCTCCCTGCTGCCATGCCGGGGACCGGCATCTGGAATCCCGCCCGCACGAGAATGTCTGCTGCCACCGCATGACGCATAAACTCAACGAAGCGGCGCGCCGCATTGTTATCCTGTCCACGCGCAGTTACCACCACCGACTGGGCAAGTGGCTCATGCAGCAAATCATCGATCAAGGCATAGGGTCGTTCCGCCAGACCATCCTGCATGGCCAGCGACAGCGCAGTGATTGCGAGGTCTGCTGCTCCTGTCGCAGACATCTGCGCAACTTGCGAGATATTCTCCCCGTACACAATCCGGCTTTCAATCTTTGACCATACCCCTTGTGCCTCCAGAGCCTCTCTGGCGCGCTGGCCATAGGGCGCAATGGCCGGCTGGGCAATGGCAATGCGCCGGAATCTGTCCTGAGTCAGATCAGTCAGCGCCAGGCCCGTAACGTCATGATTGGCACTCCACAGCACCAGACGGCCCAGCGCATAAATTACCGGCTCGGAGGTGCCGGGCGCCTGTTCAAAAAGTGCCGCTGGATATGCAGTGTCTGCTGACAGAAACGCATCAAAAGGGGCGCCATTCAAAATCTGCGCGGTCAGTCTCCCGGAGGCGCCATATATGATAGTGATCGAATCTTCTGGATTGGCCTCCATATAGGCTTCAGCAATCCGGTCGAGAGTCGGGCGCAGGGAGGAGGCCGCAGCAACCGTCGCTGACTCCGCCCAGCTCCAGGCCGACGGCAAGCCTGTCAGAACCAAAAGCAGGATGAGTCGCAATCGGACAGTTGGCAGTTTGAAAAACATCATAAGTGTTCCTGTCGTGAGATGCGGCAAGGTGTGCTCAATCTTCCTGTACACTAAGAATTATATTTGACGCCTTAATCAGAGCACAGATTGGCTTCCCCTCCTCCAGCTCCATGGCCTGAAGGCTTTCCGAGGTAATGATGGCCGCTAGCGTGTTACCACCATCGAGGCGAATCACAACTTCGGCATTCACAGCCCCAGGGGTTATTCTCTGCACAATTCCGCACAGACGGTTGCGGGCAGAGGTTCTGCCCGTGCTGTCTGCATCGGCCAGAATAATCCAGGACGCATTGATCAGCGCCTGCACCTCGCGACCTACAGCCAACCCCAGGTCCCGTGTGCTTTCCTCTGTACAGATCGCAATCAACTGATCATCGCCACCCAGCCGAATCGACACTTCGGCGTTAACAGCGCCATGCGTGACCCCGGCAATCCTGCCACTGAGTACGTTGCGCGCACTGGTTTTGCTTGTCAGCCGTCGGAGCATGCGCAATGAATCATCCAAATCAAATTCCCCGTCCTTACCCGTGGTCACACTTTCAATAAACGCCTGCTGCAGGTTGCGCAATTGTTGAAGATCGCGCACCAGTTGCCTGCCTTCGTCGGTCAGTTCTGCCCCACCGCCGCCGCGGCCACCATGCTGGGCGCTGACCAGCGGGCAGTCCGCCAGATTGTTCATGGCATCGACCGCATCCCAGGCGGCCTTGTAGGTAATGCCAACCTTTCGCGCGGCAGCGCTGATCGAACCACAATCGCCAATTGCCTCCAGCAGGGCCAGCCGCCGCGGCGAAATTTCCCCCGCCGACGTCGTCAGGATCCATGGAGCAACGAAGTCGCCGCGCTCATGCGGAACACTCCTGTTTTGATCTGCTTTTTTCATAAAACGAAATATAGTTTAGTATATATCTTGATGCAAGCAGGTGTTTGTCTGCATTCCTCAGCATTTGTTGTCAGCGTTTTCGTTTGACTGATAGACTGTTCATCCAATAATCAAAAGAGAAAGTTCGATGCTGCGTTCTGTCAATCTGGAAGATTACATGGTCGACAAGCCGATCACGGTCGCACCTGAGACACCACTGATCGAGGCAGTCGATCTGATCACCAAAAACCGGGTATCCGGTCTGTGTGTGGTCAACGAGACGGGTCAACTGCTGGGTATTCTGTCAGAGCTGGACTGCCTGAGGGGTATTCTTGGAGCCAGTTATGATCAGGGCTCGATAGGCCTGGTGCAGGACTATATGGTGTCAGCCAACATCAACTCCGCCAAGCCCGGCGACCACATCATTGATATCGCCACCGACATGCTGTCAAAAGGGCAGCGGCGACGCCCCGTCGTCAATGACAGCGGTCAGCTGGTCGGACAGATTACCTGCCGTCAGATACTCGCCGCGGTTCGGCAGTTGTCAGCAGGCAACTGAACCGGATCACGCGAGTCTGCAATTCCCGGTGCGGCTAACCCGGCTGGGAATTTTAAAATGCGCGGCGCTTTTGCTGCCGCGCGGATCGCATGTCGTGGCGAATGCGTTGAAAGCTCATCCAGGTTCCAGTCAGACATAACAGGGTAACGCCTGCCAGCAGAATAATCACGAGGATATCCCACAGCGGCCTGTCCTTCATGAAGGCAAAGTCCAGGCGATGCAAACCCACCCTCAACCAGCGCGAAGTGCGACTGGTCTCGGTCATTACCCGCACGCTGGCCGACTCCGGCCCGATGTAAATGGCAGTGTTATCGGAATCAATCAGTTGCGCGCGCCAGACAGGCAACTCAATCGGGCTCTTGTGCGCGTAGTAATACGCGTCTTCCTCAGTCAGCAGCCTTAGTGACTCCAGCGGCACTCCGGCAGCTGCAGTATGCTGTCGAATAACACTCTCGGTCAGCGGCTCAGCGGGTCGTGCCGTGGCGTCAATTCGAAGTGACTGCTCACCATCAGCGGTACCCACGAAAGCATGCAAATCTCCTGCAAAAACACCTGACTGCAGGGAAACCATATTTTGCGGTAGCTCGCCCTGTTGCTGCGCCTGTGTTGCCGATCTGAGCAGATTGCGAACCTGCTGCCAGGACGCATCTCCCACAAAATCCTGGCGGTAGGAGCTTCCGTCACTTGCAAGAGCACCCCATGGATTCATGGTCAGCAGCCCGCTGAACACCCAGGTGAGAGTCAGAATGCCAAACACCAGTCCGAGCATGTGATGCCAGTACCAGAGCCCCCTGAACGGGGATATCTGGCTTCTTGGCTGGGCTCCTGCGTCACGTCTGGCACGTCGGGTTCGCAGGCGGGCGATACCGACATAGAGTCCGGTTGCAGTCAGAAACGTACCCGCAATCGACGTCCAGATGACAATCTCGGACCACAAGGCGCCGTTCTGACGCAGCGCAGTCGGGTACAGCCAGTGAGGTATCACGCCAAGCCAGGCCAGCACTCTCTCGCGCCGGGTGGTTTTCTGAAACACCTCGCCTGTGCTGCCGTTAATGTAGATCTCGGTACCGGCTCTATCGCCCATCAACACGTGGTGAACTGGCCGGTTGCGACGCGCAGACTGGATAATCCACTGGTCCATCTCTAGCTCACCCTGCAAGCTCAGGTTGGCATCCTGAAGATTGTTTCCTTCCGCCCAGAGACGCGCAACCTGCATGAGCTCGGCATCACCTAGCAGTGTAATGGGCTGGCCCGTGCGTAGATTGATAACGGCAGCCGGCGTCCGCATCACCGGATCATTCAGTAACATTTCAATGCGGAAAGGCGGTGCCACACTGCTATCCACCGCCGCCAGGGAAGACAGGTCGCAGCATTCCTGCAGGTCCAGGGGAGCCAGACCCTGCAGGCGCTGCGCCAGGGTCTGCTCCGGGAAGGCCTGATACATCATCACGAAGCCTGACAGGCACCACAGGCTCATTAAGAGGCCTACGGCAACTGCCAGGTAACGGTGTGTGATCAGGATATATCGCATTATCAGAAGTTATAGCTGTAATTCAGGTGCACCGTGCGTGGTGGTGCGAGGCGCTGCCATAGGAATCGCTCGGATGGGTTGGAGCCGGCCAGTACCGCTGAGCCCAGGCTGCTGGCATAGTCCTCATCCAGCAGATTTTCGAGTCGCAGGGTCAGGCGGTGTTGCTGATCCCGGTCAAGGTACAGGTGAGCACCCATGTCGAGCACGTGGTTGTCACCATAGTACTGGAGCCCAAAACCATTCACATCGGAAGACTTGCGACCAATGTATTTGAAGGCGACGTTGGCACCAAAACGACCACTGGGAGCGCTGTAGGCCAGCGCACCCTTGTAGCTGCGCGGTGGACGATCCTGTATCTGCTGCCCGGTGTTGCGTACTTCCTCTTGACTGTAGGTGTAGCTGAGGTCGTAGGACAATGTGCTGGTCAGCTCACCATTCAGCAACAGTTCGGCGCCGCGAACTTCGACCTCCTCGCCAATATTGATGAAGGTGTTGTCGAACTCGGGGCCCGGTCGGTTGGGCATGCCAGCCGGTATGGGCGCACGCGTGATCAGGTTGTCCACCGAGCGGTCCCACACGGATACCTGCCAGCCGATTTCGCGCTCTGCCAGTGCCAGCAAACCACCCACTGACGCGTTGATGGCAAAACTTTCCTCTGGCGCCAGGTTTGGATTGCCGTGGGTACAGCCACTGCCGCTGGGACAATGAATACGATACAGGTTCTCGGCACTCGGCAACATGAAGGACGTCCCTGTCATGCCCTTTACATAGAGGGTGTCCGTGAACTCATACACGCCGGTCACATTCCAGGTGTTGGAGCTGTTGCCACCGGTCTCATCACGACGGAACCCGGCAGAAAAACGTGCCCGATCACTAAGATCGTCAGTACTGCGCAGCTGAGTGAATACGGCGTGCACATCTTCGCGCTGACGTGCGATCAGCAGGTAGTCATCCTGACCGGTATAGGTCTGGAAGTCGTAACCCACATGGTATTCAAGAAAACCTTCGGGTTTGAAAACTGCAGCGGCATTGACGCCCTTGTCTTCATATCCCCAGTAGTCTGAGGCGTTGCCAGGCGTGTAATAGTCAGTGTCCCAGCTGTGGTAATAACTTTTCAGGAAAAACTGGGCAGCCTCGGATGGCAGCCAGTCGAGCCTGGCACTGATGATGTTTTCAGTCCGGTCATTGATGCTGATATTGCTCACATTCGGATAGTCGATACGACCTTCTGTGTGAATGCCAGTCAATGACAGGCTCAGATCAGGGGTAAAGTCGTAGCCGTACTTAACACCGGCACTGTCAACTTTGTAGCCGCGCTTGCGAAACTGCGAGGTAGGCTGGTAGTTGTCGTAGATATCATAACCATCGCTTTCATCGCGTGACGCCCAGCCGACGAGTTTGTGATCACCTATGGCGCCACGACCATAGCCGTTAATGCGCATCAGGCCATCGCTGCCAGCACCCACGCTGATCTGTCCGTCCGGGGTTTCGGAAAAACCACGTGTAACGACGTTGATCACTCCGGCGATGGCCTGGGTACCGTACATCAGGCCATGACTGCCCTTCAGCACTTCGGTGCGCTCAATCATGCTGGACGGAAGTGTGTCGGCCGGACTGGTTGAGTTGTACAGACGGTTATTGATCCGCACGCCATCTACGGTCCAGAGGATATCGCTGGATCGTGAACCCTGCATGGCGACATTCACATAGCTGAATGCGCCAGCCTGAGTCGTCAGTGACAGACCTGGCACCAGCATTTCCAGCGCCTGGGCCACATCCACAAAACCGTGATTACGGATCTGCTGCTCGGTCACAATCTCCAGATCAGCGCCATAGCGTGCCAGCTCCAGCGGCAGGGTGTTCTCAATGCTGCGCTCGGTGATCAGCATCTCCTGGATCTGCGGGTCATCGCTGTTCTGGGCCATGGCAAGCTGACAGGAAGCCATCAGCGAGGCAGAAATGATCAAGGTGCTGGTGACCTTTGCAGCGGGCAGTGATCTGGACACTGCATGCTGCAATTGAGTGGACGCGTTAGCGGACCTGTAAGCGTCGTGCCTGGTGTTCATAACTGCTTCCCCTTGTAGCAATAGAATGCGCAGCGGCCTGGCGTTAAAGCCGGCCACTGTCGATATCATTATTCCCGATACAGTTCTTGTTGAATCTGCGAAATTTCGGTTGCTGCACTATAGGTGCATCGGAGGCTGGTGGCACGAAGCCGGTAGTTACGAAACGGTTGTCGATCAGCGTTAACGAAAATCGTTAACGCTGATTATTGAAATTAAAACAAAGCCTTACTGAAGGAATGCAGCAGGAACTGTAGTGAGATCAATACCCCAGAGCAGGGGCACACCAAAGTACACCATCAAGGTGATCAGCACGGTTGCTATCAGATTGAGCAGAAAACCCACCTGCATCATCTCGACAATACGCAGCTTTTCCGTGGCAAAAATAATGGCATTGGGAGGCGTACCCACAGGTAGCATGAAGGCACAGTTGGCCGCCATGGCACACGGAATCATCAAGGCAAATGGATGCACATTCAGCGCCAGGGCGAGACTCGCCACAACCGGCAGAATCATGGTGGCAGTGGCTGTATTGGACGTGATTTCGGTCAGGAACAGAATCAGCAGCGCCGCCGTGGCGATCATCACCATCAGATGCACGCCGTCAAGAATGGTCAATTGACTGCCCATCCAGTCAGACAGGCCGGTCGAGCGAAAACCTGCCGCTATCGCCAGGCCACCACCAAACAGCAACAAAATGCCCCAGGGGATTTCTTTGCTGTCCTTCCACATCAGCACGCGTGACCCCGCCTCGGAACGTGACGGAATGACAAACAAAAGTACTGCGGCCATAACGGCAATCATGCCATCTCTGATTTCCGGGACCAGATCGGCCCAGATGAACCCTCGACTGATCCACATGAAGGCAGCAAACGCAAACACCGCTGCCACCGCCTTCTCTTCAAAAGAGATGATGCCCAGCGCGTCGCGTTCCTGCTGGATCAGTTGACGCCCGCCAGGCAGTGACTTGATATGCATTCGAAACGCCACACGACCCAGGTAGAGCCAGGTGATGACCAGCAGGGCCACGACCATGGGTACACCAATCAGCATCCAGCCCGCAAAACTGATCTCAACGCCAAACAGCTCGCGCGCCTGGGCGGCCAGAATAATATTGGGCGGCGTACCAATCAGAGTGCCCAGTCCACCGATAGTTCCGGCATAACCAACACCAAAGATCAGTGACTTTTCAAATACCGGGATGTCTTCTTCCCCCGGCTTGCCGCGCAGGGTATGCGCAACCTGCGCCGTGATCGCCAGCGCCATCGGCACCATCATCATCACCGAGGCAGTGTTGGATACCCACATGGACAAAAATGCGGTGGCCAGCATAAATCCCAGCAGTATGCGCTGTGTGCTGGTACCCACGTAGGCAATGATGGCCAGCGCCATCCGCTTGTGAAGATTCCACTTCTCCATCGCTGTGGCGATAAAAAAACCACCCAGGAACAGAAAGATGATGTCATCACCGTAGGCTGAGGTAACCGTGGCATTGTCCACGGCACCCGTAATCGGCAGTAGCAGTATAGGTAGCAGCGATGTGGCTGGTATGGGAATCGCCTCAGTTATCCACCAGGTCGCGATCCACAAGGTGACACCAAGCACGGCTTTGGCTTCGTAGCTCAGGCCCTGTGGCTCAAAAACCAGCATAACCAGGATAAACAGCAGCGGTCCAAGCAGTAGCCCGACAATTTGTGAGCGGGAATAGGCCTGTGGTGGAGTGTCCTCAGGTGGCCTGCCTCGCAGCGCATTCTTGGTCTGGCGGTGGGATGTCCAAAGGCTTTGCCATAGCGCGGCGATCGACTTGCTCATAGCTGTCTGATGACCTCAATGTCTTTTCATTATTGAGGGCCAAGCCTAAATAGAGCATCACAAAATGTAAAGGTAGTTCCTCTTCCGCATAAAAAAACAGGCTTTTCGGTAAGGGCCGAAAAGCCTGGCAGTGGTAGGCGGGGAGAATTCCACTTACAGCAAAAAGGTCTATCTGAATGAACAAAAAGAATCGACTCCAGGACCAACCTTGGCATTCGGTTCTGGTGAGTACTCTAGCAATGAGGTGTGACAGTATGATGAAGTGAATTCGAAATTGCGGAAACCAACTTCTGGCTTCAGCTGTTGCCAGTCCTGACCAGTCTGACGGTGGCCTGGTCACCAATCTCGATATCACCGCGAACACGGTAATCCGTCAAGGCGTCCTGCATTCGTGCGTAAATCCAGCGACCCAGTTCATCATTGGGTGCTGTAATCAAGACAAAGGCCTGAGTCTCGTGAACAACGCGTGCCAGTTGTTGCAACTGGTTCACCATTGCCTCATTGCGGGCATATAGAGCGCGGCCATCCAGCGTATGAACGCTGTGCGTCCGCTCTCTCTCGGCAGCAAGGTTGTTGCGGGCAGCGACAATCCCGTCATGCCCGGGATCAACCTGAGCGGCGCGGCGCAGGTAGGTCTCGGCATTTTCGAACTGGCCCTGCCGCGATGACAGCTCGGCAAGTTGCAGATAGCGGAGGACGATATCCTGCATGCCGTCCAGCGCCACACTATTTCCCGGATCCAGAGCCAGTGCGCGACTGAAATACCGATAGGCACTGTCCTCGGGTGGCGTCAGCAGTCGGTCGGCGCGAAGGGCTCGCATGCCGCTATACAGAATATCAGCCACGATTCGTCGCTGCTGTTCTGCTTCATCCCTTTCTGCGCTGACACTGTCGAGATCGTCAGAAGGTACTTCTACGACAGGTTCCTGCGCCGGTGGAGCCGGTTGCGCCTGCTGCACAGTGCAGCCGATCGCTCCAGTCAAAAACAACAGACTGACAAAACCCTGTTTTCCATATTTCGCAAAGGACCGTAAAACGTGAGGCGACGGAAAACAGAAGGGCGCGTAATGCATGATGACTTCACAGTGGGGGTAATTACTTGTCTAAACTATGTCACTAAACGCGATAAATCGCAATGCATCGCCAATTGCCAGCGTCTGGCCGCTGGGCACAATCGCCAACCCGTCAGCTGTATGAATTGAGCTCAATACGCCGGAACTCTGATCAGCGAGCGGTGTTACCCAGACCTGACTGTCCCTCTCATGACATGTTACCCGGAGATACTCCTCACGTTCGCTGGCAACCGGGCGCTCAAAATCCGCGCGCACAGGCCAGGACGTTGGTAGCGGCCGGGCCGCACCCATCCACGCCAACAGCGCTGGACGTACCAGCAGAACGAATGTTACAAACGAAGACACGGGATTACCCGGCAAGCCAAAGAACAGCGTATCGTGAAGATGCCCAAAGGCAAATGGTTTGCCTGGCTTTAAAGCCAGCTTCCAGACATCAAGCTGGCCCTCTTCCTGAAGTGCACGACGGACGTGATCCTCTTCGCCTGCCGAGACACCTCCGCTGCTGATAATACAGTCACAGGTCTGCGCCAGCTCGCGTAACACGCCCTGAGTCTGTGCCAGAGTGTCAGCGACGTGCCTGACCTGCTGCGGCACTATACCCAATCCGTTAAGCAGGCCTTGCAGCGTCACTGCATTGCTGTTGTAGATCTGCCCGGGCGCCAGCTCCTCGCCAGGCGCAACCAGCTCATCCCCAGTTGTCAGAATGGCCACTCTGGGCATTCGACCAACTGCGATATGCGATACCCCTGTTGACGCCAGCAGTCCAAGATCGGCTGCCTGCAATCGGTAGCCGGCCGCGAACAACAACTCACCCTTCTGAATGTCGGCGCCTCGGCGCCGGACATTGGCGCCTGCCTGCGGAACCTGCAGAATGCAAACAGACTGTGTGTTGGTTTCGACGCCTGACTGCTCACAGTTTTCCTGCATGACCACAGCGTCAGCGCCATCTGGGACGGGCGCACCCGTAAAAATGCGGGCTGCAGTGCCCGGATGCAGTGGCACAGGAGAGCTGCCTGCGGTGATTCGTTGACTCACTGGCAGTACATCGCCATCCGCCAGTTCAGCAACCCGTATGGCATAACCATCCATGGCGCTGTTGTCCCACGGCGGAACATCAACTGCCGCAATCACGTCCGTGGCGAGGATCCGGCCCAGCGCCTCGGACAAAGGTATGGTTTCACGCGTTAGGCGAGTACGCGCCACCTGCAGAATATGGTCACGAACCTGCCCGACGGGTTTCAGGGTGGCCGTTGACATGAAAGCGCCGGAGCTGGCCATTACGCAGGCTGTCCCTTGTACCAGGATTTGATCAGCTTTTGCAGGCTGCCCTGCCAGGGTCGCTGCTTGATACCAAAGGTCTCGAAAATCTTCTTGGTTGCCAGCGTGTTATTGGCAATATGTGGCGTTTCGACGCGAACCAGGTTGATATTGAGGTGGTCAAGCAGCGCATACACGCGCTCGTCATGTTGCGCGGCAAACTTGACGAGATGCTGGACGAACTCACTTTCACGCAGCGGTTCCAGTGCCGCATAATGGTACACACCCCAGACATCGGCATGACAATCCACTTGCAGAGCAACCGCCAGAATGACTCGCGCCAGGTCCTCAATGGGCGTTGGTGAAAGTTTGCGGCGCATCACCCGGACATTGCCGTCGCCGTCACGCAGCTCATCCAGCCAGCGACGCAGATCCTGGTCCTGCCCCGGGCCGAACAGCCATCCTGAACGGATAATAATATGCTGCTTGAGGTTTTTCTGGATGGCCTGCTCGCCTGCGAATGCCGCTGCACCATAAACACCTACCGGTGCCGGGGTGTCCTGCTCGTTATATGCCAGCTTCTTGTCGCCACCAAACACCTGCGCTGTGGAGAGGTGAATCATGGGTATATGCAGATGATCACAGACCTGTGATAACAGGTCGGCCAGCTGGTGGTTCTGTTTATCTGTATCGTCGGGTGCTGCTTCGGCCAGCTCCAGAGCATCCTGGCGGCCGGCCGCATAGGCGGTCAGGTTTATCACCTGACCCGCGCCAGCATGGGTAATGACCCGAGCTGCGCCAACCGGGTCATCTACATTGACACTCTTGTGATCAGCCGCAACCCATTGAATCTGGCGTTCGTCGAACAGTCGGCACAACTCCTGTCCGATACCACTGCCCGCCCCGAGAATTAAGACCTTCACCGACTGAGTTCACTCCCCGCCCAACGGATCAAAAAGGAATGTCGTCGTCAAAATTATCGAAGTCCGCCGGCCGCGAGCTGCCCTGGGCTGCCTGGCCGCCGCTGCGTTGCGACGGTGCATTTTGAGACGGCATATCCTGATTCATGTCCTGTCCAAAGCGATCGTCACTGCCACTGGACGCGCCACGTGAATCCAGCATCTGCATTTCGTTGGCAACAATTTCAGTTGCATAGCGGGTAATGCCATCCTGCTCCCATGAACGGGTACGCAGACTGCCTTCGATATACAGTTTGCTGCCCTTGCGGACATATTCATTCACAATTTCTGCGAGACGGTTGAAGAAAACAATACGGTGCCATTCCGTACGTTCCTGCTGTTGCCCGGTATTTTTATCCTTCCAGGTATCGCCAGTTGCCAGGGTCAGGTTGGTGACCGCGCCACCGCTGGGCATATAGCGGGTTTCGGGATCCTTGCCTACATTGCCTACCAGAATAACTTTGTTGATGCCGCGACTTGCCACCTTTTCTAATCCTCCCGTGCCCTTGGCGTCTTCTGCCGTCTATTGTCAGACTGAAGATAAATTCGTTACGTTCGGTTTAAGCATAGCATGTTTCCTGGGACTGCGCCGACAGCAGATTTACGTTCAGTGCCCTTTGCGCTGGGACAGGGATTTGACCATAATGGGCTGTTGTATTGCGATGGGAGCAGCAGGAACAGCATGGATAAAATCACGATCCGGGGGGCGCGCACCCACAACCTGAAGAACGTCAGTCTGAGTATCCCCAGGGACAAACTGGTAGTGATCACCGGGCTGTCGGGTTCGGGAAAATCCTCGCTGGCATTCGACACGCTGTATGCCGAGGGCCAGCGCCGTTATGTGGAATCGCTGTCCACCTATGCCCGGCAGTTCCTGTCCATGATGGACAAACCGGACATTGATCATATCGAAGGCCTCTCTCCTGCCATTTCCATAGAGCAGAAATCGACGTCTCATAACCCACGTTCGACTGTCGGTACCATCACCGAGATCTACGACTATCTGCGGCTGCTGTTTGCTCGTGCCGGCGAACCATTCTGTCCCGAACACCATCAGAAGCTGCAGGCGCAAACCGTCAGTCAGATGGTCGATCAGCTGCTGGCCCTGCCCGAGGGCAGCAAGATCATGGTACTGGCACCCGTGATAAGGGAGCGCAAAGGTGAACATCTGCACGTTTTCAAGGAACTGCAGAGCAGCGGATTCATCCGTGCCCGTATCGATGGCACCGTAACCGAACTCGACTATCCGCCAGCGCTTGAGAAAAACAAGAAACATACCATTGAGGCTGTCATCGACCGGCTGAAAATTCGGGATGATATTCAGCAGCGTCTGGCAGAAAGTCTGGAGACTGCCATTCAACTCAGTGACGGTACGGTCACGATCGCTTTCATGGACGAAGAACGCGATGAAATCATGTTCTCTGCGCGCTTTGCCTGCCCCGTCTGCGGCCACAGCATCAGCGAACTGGAACCCCGCATGTTCTCGTTCAATAACCCGGCAGGTGCCTGCAGCAGCTGTGATGGCCTGGGTGTCAAACAGTTCTTTGACCCGCAGCGGATTATCACTGACACATCTTTATCGCTGGCAGAAGGCGCAATTCGCGGTTGGGATCGTCGCAACTTCTATTATTTCCAGATGCTCACATCACTGGCTGAGCACTATAAATTTGCTGTGGACACACCATTTGCCGAGCTGAGTGATGCCCATCAAAGCCTGATCCTTTACGGCAGCAAGGGCAAACAGATCGACTTCAGGTTTGCCAATGACCGGGGCGACACCATGGTCCGGCGCCATGCGTTTGAAGGCATTCTGCCCAATATGGAGCGTCGCTACCGGGAAACCGAATCTCAGGCCGTCCGCGATGACCTGGCGCGTTTTCTGAACTCACACGCCTGTCCGGATTGCGAAGGCACACGGCTGTGTTCCGATGCTCGCCATGTGTATATCGAAGGAACAACCCTGCCCGACATTACACACATGACAATCGCACAGGCGAGGGACTATTTTGGCTCGCTCAAATTAAGTGGAGCACGTGCGACCATTGCCGACAAGATCCTGAAAGAACTGGAACTGCGCCTGCAGTTTCTTATTGACGTGGGCCTGAACTACCTGACGCTCAGTCGAAGTGCCGACACCCTGTCTGGTGGCGAAGCGCAGCGAATCCGCCTGGCCAGCCAGATTGGCGCTGGCCTGGTCGGAGTCATGTACATCCTGGATGAGCCGTCCATCGGGCTGCACCAGCGTGACAACGACAGGCTGCTGAACACGTTGTTCCATTTGCGTGACATCGGCAATACAGTCATCGTAGTCGAACATGATGAAGATGCCATCCGCAGCGCCGACCATCTGATTGACATCGGACCTGGCGCCGGGGTGCACGGCGGTGAAATTGTGGCACAAGGCACTATTGACGATATTATCGCCGAACCGCGCTCGCTTACCGGCCAGTACCTGTCCAATAAACGCCGCATCGAAATACCTGACAGTCGGCATACACCCAAAAAAGGCAAAACGCTGAGCCTGATCGGCGCAAGTGGCAACAACCTTAAACACGTAAACCTGGAAATTCCTTTGGGTCTGTTCACCTGTGTCACGGGTGTGTCTGGTTCGGGTAAATCAACACTGATCAACAACACCCTTTATCCGGTCGCTGCAACGCGTCTGAATGGTGCCACCACCCTGACACCCTCCGAGCATGCAGAGATACGCGGTTTGGACCTACTGGACAAGGTGGTTGATATTGACCAGAGCCCTATCGGCCGAACCCCCCGTTCCAACCCGGCGACCTACACCGGTATCTTCACGCCAGTTCGCGAGCTGTTTGCCGGCACCCAGGAAGCACGCTCACGGGGCTACACCCCTGGCCGATTCAGTTTCAATGTTAAAGGTGGACGCTGCGAAGCCTGTCAGGGCGATGGTGTTGTCAAAGTCGAAATGCACTTCCTGCCGGACGTTTATGTGGCATGTGACATCTGTCACGGCAAGCGCTACAACCGCGAAACACTGGAAGTGAAATACAAGGGTCGCAATATCGCCGAAGTACTGGACATGACCATTGAGGACGCCCGTGAGTTTTTTGATCCGGTACCGGTCGTTGCGCGCAAACTGCAGACCCTGATGGATGTTGGTCTGTCCTACATCCGTCTTGGCCAGGCAGCGACGACACTGTCCGGCGGCGAAGCGCAGCGCGTCAAGCTGGCACGTGAACTTTCCAAGCGCGATACCGGTCAGACCTTGTATATCCTGGACGAACCTACAACAGGGCTTCATTTTGACGATATTCAGCAACTGCTGACTGTGCTGCATCGTCTGCGGGACCAGGGCAATACCATTGTGGTTATTGAGCACAATCTTGATGTCATCAAGACGGCCGACTGGATTGTTGACCTGGGGCCGGAAGGTGGCAGTGGTGGTGGCGAGATAATCGCACAGGGCACGCCGGAAACGATTGCCGAGAGCCAGCACTCGCACACTGGTCATTATCTGCGCAGACTTTTGCCCTGACCGCAGACAGACTGCACGCCTGGCAGGCTGAAAGGGCTATGCCGACAGGCAATGGCGAGTACAATGGGTTTACCTGACACAACAATTAAAAACTTTGAGGTGTAAAACGATAAGAATAATGACCGCTTGCCTGCTGACATGCCTGATGATGTTGTCGGCAGGCGCGCAGGCGCAGGCCCGGATCATCCCGAATGTGGTATACGGGCACAAAGACGGCATGGCCTTGATTTATGACGTCTTTCAACCCGAACAGAACGCCAATGGCGCGGCGATTGTCTACATGGTCAGTGGTGGATGGTTCTCCCGCTGGACTGAACCCGAGAATCGCCTGGCTTCCTTTGCCTCCATGCTGGCCGAGGGCTATACCGTGATTGCTGTCCATCATGGCAGCGCAGGGGGCCATCTATCCTTGATGCTGGGACTGGACGCCGATGATGGCATGGCAGACAGCGACGACCCGATTATGCAGGCAGGCAATGGCGTGGCCGCCGTGGTCGCCTATTTCCCACCGGTGGATCTGCGGCAAATGACCGGTCCGAACGACCGCTTCCCGGCCCTGGATTTTCCCCAGGAACTGGCCGCTGGTATCTCACCCTTGCTGCTTGCAGACCGAAACGATCCGCCCGTCTTGCTGATCCATGGTGATGCCGACGAACTGGTCAATATCAGTCACAGCGAGCGAATGTACTCGGCGCTGCAGGAAGCGGGCGTGGTCAGTGAGTTCATCACAATCGAAGGCGGCGCGCATGGTTTTCGTGGCGACGATGCGCAGGAAGCTGCCATGGCTCGCCTGGAGTGGTTCAATCAGCACCTGCTGGATTGATCATCGCCTGGTATGGTTTAACCAGCACTTGCTGGATTGATCACCGTTCAGTACTCCTCCCATCGACGCTCGATGGGAGGAGCTGAATCACAGCAGAGTTACTCAGCCGCCACAGTGGCGCAGGCCTAGATCTGTCCAATTATAGGCCAGAAGTGTCTGGCAAACCGGGATCAGTCCATCGCAGTCGGTCCAGCTTGTTGTTGGTGCCTGAATCCTGGTCATAGCCTGATTCGTCATTGATTCCGGCATTTTTGCCACATGACTTTGGCAGGAGGCAAAACCGGGGATTGCCTTCTCCGTTGATCCACTGCATAGTTCCTAACGTAGCAACACGCTTGTAGCATGAACCGGGACTCAAAGGATGCAAGAGCTGAATAAAAATAACCTGCCCAACCCGCTGAACACGTCACGTCGCTCAGACCCCATTCGACAGATCCGCACCAAACGTATAGGCCAGGGCATCATGGTTATGCTGTTGGCAATCATCACCCTCTCCTTGGTCAACTTCCTGGACAATCGACCCGTTGTTGTAACAGCGCTGCTGTTTACTGTCATATTTCTGTTACTTGCCCTGTTGCTTTTACGTAATGGCTATCCGCAGGCGGCTGCCGCATTGACCGTAATAGTCATGTTTGTCTGTGTGGCACAGGCCATGTGGGGAGGTGCAGGTTTGCGTTCATCTGCCTTGATGGGTTACCCGGCAATTTTATTGTTCGCCATGATCATGATTGGCAAACGGACGTTTTACATGGCCCTGATCGCCATGCTGGTGTACATGCCAATTCTGCTATATGCCACCCAAAACGGCTGGCGAACCGGCCTGGAAGACGCCACTGCCTATCGCTGGCTGGGCGACTACGGAGTTATTCTGATTGCCGCGGCCTTCATTATTCGCGTGCTGGCTTCAGACCTGCTTGCGCTGTTGGCCGCGTTGCATGTGCAAATGGACGATGTCACTCAGTCGAAACTGCGGGCCGAGCACATGGCCAATCACGACAATCTGACCGGGCTGCCGAACCGACGGATGGCCGAGCAGTACTTTCAGGAGCTCTTGCAGCACGCCCAGCGAGAAGCGGCGGGTGTGGGTCTGGTCTTTGTTGATGTCGACAACTTCAAGACCTTCAACGATTCACATGGCCACGACCTGGGCGACGAGCTGCTCCGCCATTTGGGCCAGACCATCAGCTCGCAGCTGCGCAAGTCCGACCGACTGGTCCGCATCGCCGGCGACGAATTCCTGATCCTGCTATCCGATATTTCCAAAAGCGCGGATGTCGAGATTATTCTGGAAAAGGTCCGCCGCGCTGTCGCCAATCCTGTCACCATCCGCAGCGAGACCCTGATCCCTGCGCTGTCCATGGGCATAGCGCTGGCGCCGGATCACGGCCTAGATTTCAAGGAACTGGTGACCAAGGCCGACCACGCCATGTATCAGGCCAAGGCCGCCGGCCGGAATCAGTACCAGTTTTTCCGCCCGACCTAATACATAACGTTAACATTTATGGGCAAGGCAAACAGACTGCTGCGGGCCGTGTTGTGGGCGAAGCCGGCTCTGTGGATCAGGTCTGTGACGATACAGCGGGTGACGATCCCCAACGCCTTGCCCATCAGGTTGGTGGCACCCACATGATTACCGGGCTCGCCTGGAATGGTTCAATCAGCACCTGCTGGATTGATCAACATTCAGTACTCCTCCCATCGAAGCTCGATGGGAGGAGTTGAATCACAGTAGTGTCACTCAGCCGCCACGGTTGCGGCGCGCTGTAGCAGAAACGCCCGGATGCCTTCCACCTGCGCTTCACCTATGTCAGCCGAGAAATTCGGCATGCCACGGCTTTCCAGCGTGCCTTCCAGCACGATGCCATGGAAGGCTTCACTGCTCAGCAGCATCGGGCTGTAACGCAGGTCAGGAATCGGGCCAGCGCTCAGGGCCATTGGGCCATGACACACAGAGCAGTAAGCGCCATACATGGCCGCACCCAACTCAACACTGCCATCGCTGCTGATGCCTTCCAGGTTTAATGGCACTCGTTCGGTCGTTGCCATTTCTGGCATCTGGCCCTCAGCACCCAGTTTGAATGCCATCAGGCGACCATTCCGCTCTCGCGGATAATTGCCAGACAGCAGCCCCATGGTCAATGGCATCGCACCGCCCTGACCAGCCAGCGCCAGCACATATTGTTCACCATCAAGTTCATAAGTGACTGCACCGCCGAGAATGGCATCACCAACGGGGTAGGACCACAGGCGTTCACCATTGTCCGTGCGATAGGCATGGAAGAGCCCATCTGCAGAGCCCTGGAAGACCAGGCCGCCACCTGTCGATAACAGACCACTGTTTCCATAGACGGGATATTCGACGCGCCAGCGCTCCTGTTGTGTAACAGGATCCCAGGCCAACAGGGCTGATGCCGGTAGCTGCTGGGCTCGCTGCGCATCTTCAGGGTTTGCGGGTGGCGCATTGACGCCACCAACACCGAGGTTCCAGCCTACTTCCTGCTCTTCGAAGTCACCCGGGTTCGAATAGACATAGGAAGTGTTCTGACTCGGAATGAAGACCAGACCAGTATTGGGATCGTATGACATCGGGTACCAGTTGTGACCACCCAGGGGACCGGGGATAACCACGGCAGGGTCGCGCTCGTAGCGCACGATTTCCGCTTCTATCGGACGTCCGGTCACCGGATCCAGGCCGCTGGCCCAGTTAATCTCAACGTAATTGTTACCGGAGATAAATTCACCAGTGGTGCGGTCAATCACGTAGAAGAAACCGTTTTTGGGCGCCTGCATGATCACCTGACGCATGCGTCCATCAATTTCGATATCTGCGAGGATCATGTGCTGCGTTGCTGTGTAGTCCCAGGATTCCGCAGGTGTGGTCTGGAAATGCCAGGCGTACTCACCGGTATCAGCGTGCAATGCAACAATGGATGACAGGAACAGGTTGTCACCCTCTCCATTGGAACGGATGTGATGATTCCAGGGGCTGCCGTTACCAACGCCGATATACAGCAGGTCCAATTCTGGATCATAGGCCATGGAATCCCAGACTGTACCGCCGCCCCCGATTCGCCACCATTCGCCGGCCCAGGTCTCGGCGGCCATTTCCATGGCGTCGCTTTCGAAGCCCTCTTCCGGATTACCGGGCACCGTGTAGAAGCGCCATACCATATCGCCAGATTCCGCATCGTATGCAGATACATAGCCACGAACACCCAGCTCACCACCACCATTGCCAATCACAACCTTGCCATCGACGACTCGAGGCGCGCCAGTGATTGTGTAGCGACCCTCCGGATCGACGGTCATGGTTGACCAGACTTCGGCACCGGTTTCGCGATCCAGCGCAATCAGGCGGCCATCAAGGGCACCCAGGAATACCATGTCACCCCAGGCTGCCAGACCCCGGTTGACAACGTCACAGCAGGCATCAGCCGCCTTCGCACCAGGTACCTCAGGGTCATAACGCCAGATTTCCTCACCAGTGCGCGCATCAACAGCAAACGCCTTGCTCCAGGCAGAGGTGAAATAAACTACGCCATCAATGACCAGTGGTGTGGCTTCCTGGCCGCGATCCGTGTCCAGTTCAAAGTCCCAGGCCAGGCCCAGCTGTTCGACATTGCTGCGGTTAATGGTATCCAGCGGGCTATGACGCTGCTCTGAATAGGTCCGCCCATGACTTAACCAGTCAGCAGTGTTGCTCCCCGCATTGATGATACGGCTGGCATCTACCGGCCGCAGATCCTCAGGTCGATCGGCCGCCATCTGGTCAACGGACGCACTGCCTGTGGTTTCGTTCAGGGTTTCTACCGGGGGAGTCGTCTCCTCACTGGAACATGCTGCCAGCAGCACGCCTGACATGATCATGGCCAGCGCCAGTTTTTTGCGCAAAAAAGGGGTCGACGCCGGTGGGTTGTGGGTTTGCATACCTGAAATCTCCGCTGCTTATTTTTGTGCTTTGATTTCGGAGCATAAACAGGGGGGCACGGCAAGGCAAGAGCAGGCGCTCGATGAATGACTTTTGACGTGCCCCAAACCCGTAACGAGGGGTCAGCTTGTGATGATCAGCGCGCGACTGCCTGCACATTGACCGTCAGCGAAACCTCGGACTCGCCTGCCTCCGCAGATGGTGTTGCCATCTCGCGCGAGCCTGTGTCCATGGCCCGCATCATCACCGGTGCCGCGTATGACATGCCTGTCTCGATGGTTAATGAAGCGATCTCTACCTCAGGACGGCCCAGCGCTGCCGCCGCGCGTTCGGCATTGGCACGAGCCCTGGCGATGGCGGTTTCCATCAATGAATCGCGTACCTCATCCGCACGTTCAGTGCTCAGGCGATAGGACAACTGACTCATGACAAAACCCATATCCTGCAGCTCACCCGCCAGCGACAATAAAGTCTGAGGGTCTTTGCTCTCCAGTGTGATGCTCTGGGAACCGCGCCAGACCGGATCAGCGCGCCCACCCTGAGGCTGGCGATTGATCTGATAAACGCTGTAGTGACCTGTCGCAGCATCTACTCCTGTCACGGCACGCGCCACGATCAGCCCCTCACGCATCTGCTCATTGATGGCATTCTGGACAACACTCGCATCGCGGTCCTCTACTTCTACTCGCAGATCGGCAACAATCTCGTCCTGAGCCACGTTGATCCGCTCTGTGACTGACAGATTGATCAGCGTCTGCCCCTCCGGCAGTTGCGGTAATACTGATTGCTGTGCATTTGCGGACAAAGCCAGCAATGCCAGTGTGGCGCTCATTACCGTGAATCTTATCCCCTTGCGAAAAGTCATATGAAACTCCTTTCATTCGTCGCTTTTTTACAACGTCACCAGTTGCAGGTTCTGCCAGCTAAAACATGCCTGTCACGATTGGCTGTTGACTAAGTCTTCGACATCCATAACAGTGAACTTATTCTCACGTATGCAATCAACCAGTTAGACCTTAGCCATGAGCCGTCATCGTGAGCAAAGTAGCGATATGAGCATATCAGAACCTGGAATCAGTTTTGTTACTGAAAGTGCTATTCTCCTGCAGTTCGCTGAACCTTCGCTGAACAGCGTTGATGTCGAGCTGCAGGCCAGAATCTGTCAGCTGGCCAGTACCCTGCAGGCACACCTTCAGATTGGCCCCTTAGTGACCGATGCGGTACCGGGGCCAGGCAGTCTTTTGCTGGCGCTGCGAGACGGACATGCGGCGCGTCGTGTGCTGCGCGAAGCTGAGCAGCTCTGGCAACACCTAGAATTCAATGCCAGCGCAGGTCAACGACATGATATTCCGGTGCATTACGGTGGCGACCATGGCCCTGACCTGCTGGCGGTTGCTGAAATCACGGGCTTTTCCCCGCGCGAAGTCATTCAGCGCCACTGTTCGGTAGACTACTTTGTATTGTGTCTGGGTTTCATGCCGGGCTTCCCGTATCTTGGCGGCATGGATCCGGCACTGGCCACACCTCGCAAGGATAATCCGGCAACCCGCGTGATGCCTGGCGCCGTTGGCATTGGTGGCGCCACAACCGGCATTTACCCCTCGGCGAGTCCGGGCGGCTGGCATATCATCGGACGCACTTCCATCAAACTCTTCGACCCTGAGAAGCAGCTTCCCAGCCTGCTGCAGCCAGGCGACTGGGTTCGATTTGTAGCGGTCAATGAGGAGCTCCCGGCATGATAGAGGTCATCACCACAGCGCCACTTTTGACCGTGCAGGATCAGGGCCGATTCGGCATGCGCCATCTCGGTGTACCTCGCTGCGGCATGATGGATGCCCCAGCCCTGTTGCGGGCCAACCTGCTACTGGAGAATGATCCGCTGGCCGCTGGTCTGGAAATTTCTGCTGGACCCGTGGTCCTGCAGAGCGATCGGGACCAGCATATTGTTCTGTCTGGCGCAGATATGTCAGCTCAGCTATTGCAGGCCGATATGCAAACCGTGGTGCAAAATTATCTGCCGCCAGGATTCATTATGCGCTGGCCCGCAGGAACACGACTGCTACTCAACCGCCCTCAGATTCCCGGACAACGCGCTGTTCTCGCCATTGCCGGAGGCATTGATGTTGCCCCCACACTAAACTCCCGCAGCACTGATCTGAATAATCAGCTTGGCGGTTATCAGGGGCGCGCCCTGCGGGCGGGAGATCGATTGCCCGTTGGCGAAGCGGCAAATCAGCAATTTTCTTCCGGAGGCATTCGGCAACCAGCCATCACCATGTCACTGCGCGCCATACGCGGGCTGGACTACGAGCATTTCGATCCCCAAAGCCAGAATGCTTTATGGCAGTTTCCGTGGCGAGTGCAGGCCAACAGCAACCGCACCGGGCTACGTTTGTCAGGCCCCACCCTGAGATATCAGGGAGACACCTTGCGTCTGTCAGCCGGAGTGCTGCCCGGACTGTTGCAGGTGCCAGGCAATGGTCAGCCGATTCTGCTAGGCTGCGACGCCCAGACAACCGGAGGCTATCCGGTCATTGCCAGCGTCATCGAGGTCGACTTCCACCAGCTTGCTTATGCAACACCTGGCACGCTTCTTTATTTCACGGAAGTAAGCGTTGCTGAAGCGCAGGGTCTACATAGCGCCGGGCAGCATGAGCTGCAGATACTCAGGCAACAGATACAGTACCGGAAGCAGGCAAGATGAAGGCAACGCAGGTAGACCTGAACGCAGACCTGGGTGAAGGCGCCCCCAATGACAGAGAGCTGCTGCAGCTGATCAGTTCTGCAAATATCAGTTGCGGCGCTCACGCTGGCGACGCTGACAGTATCCGGGCCGCGCTGCAAAACGCTGTCGAGTTTGGTGTTGTCGTTGGCGCTCACCCCTCATATCCGGACCGGGAACACATGGGCAGGCGCTCGCTGGACATCCCGATAAATGAGCTGCGCGACAGCATCTTGCGACAATTGAAATATCTGTGCGACATGGCTTCATTTGAAGGTGCTCGCGTCTGTCACGTCAAAGCACATGGCGCACTTTACAATGACATGGCCACTGATCAGGCGCTGGCTGAAAAATTCTGCGACTGGGTAAGGGAGTTCGACACCAGACTGACAGTAGTGGGACTGGCGGGAAGTGCATTGCTGCAGACAGCCAGAGTTTTTGGCATCAGAACCCGTGCGGAGGCGTTTGTGGACCGGCGCTACCAGACAGACGGCACGCTGGTGCCACGCTCACAGCCTGACGCCCTAATTCATGATGCCGATGCCGCGATTAAGCAGGCCCTGTCAATCATTAAACATGGTTACCTGATGACTGTAACGGGGCAGCGGCTTTCGGTGAATGCCGAAACATTTTGTGTGCACGGCGACACACCAGAAGCACTGCTTTTCGCCAGCCGTCTTGTCACAAGCTTGCGAGAGGAAGGTATCAGGATTGCCAGTTAAACAGATAACTGCCAGATTCATCCTGTTCCAGCATAAGCGCCAGCCACTCAGGTAATGTGATTGATTGATTACCAATCGGCGACAGGCGAAGCTGAACCTCTGAAACCTGACCATTGTTCATCGTAACAGCAACGTCCAGTGCCACTTCACCAACGTCAATGTGATCCCTCGTCCCCTGCCCCAGCACCGTGATGCCAGCCTGCGACCAGAGCCCACGTGCGCGGGCTACCGCAGACCCGGCCTGCAAGGCCACTGGCTCAACAAGTTGCAGCGCCAGGTGGCCCAGCAATCGGACGCTTTCTTCCCGCCACAGGACGGCGGCGGGCATGTCCGCGGAGGCCTGGCTCAGCAACACAGTTCCGTTGGTTTGCAGGCAGGCGCGGGCGTCTACGGACTGGAGCTGGCCGGCTATCGGGCGGGCACGCGACTGCACATCTGCACACAATTGACCCTGGATGAGTCGGGATGGAAGCCATTGCCATTGCAGCTCGCCGATATCCAGCACGACCTGTGGCTGCCGTAGCATTGCTCGATCCACTGCGCCCCGCCACAATGTGCCGTCAACACCGAACAATTGCAGGCCGGCAACCTGGGCAGGCCCCACCAGCAAAGTCGCCGGTGCAAGCAGTACGATCCATACCAGCGTCATTGGAACCACCAGCCATAGAACGCGAGTGCTGGTCACGTCAACGGCCTCTCACTGTGACGTTTACAGACAGGCCCGCGGCCGCTGATGGCACTATGGTCATGCTCTCGACACGGTTACGGCCACCCGCCTCGACTGCTGACAGCCACTGCAGCAGATTGTTCATGGCCACCTGCTCCATGCGAATGGTGGCCGACTGACCATCAATCGCAGGTTCCAGTGTGCTTACCCGCAGGCCGGTTGCGCTTGCCGCATCATCGAGAAACTGCGGCAGACTTGCCATCGCGGTCCCAAGCTGGCGCTCATCGCGCAACTCGATCAACTCCTGCGCGAGACTCTGTACAGCAAGTACCTGCTGGCGCGCCTCTGTGACCCGTCTTTCTGACAGCTCTCTGGCCGCATTCAGCGGCTGGACGATGGCAGCCCAAAGCAGGTACACCAGCAGCGACGCACCACATGCCAGCAGCCACAATTGCTCACGTCCGGTAAATTGCTGCCAGCGCTGTATCAACTTGACCTGCAATGCTCTCAGTTTCATGGCGCTACCCCGCTGACAAGCAGATTGGCCTGTTGCCGACTGCCAGCCTGACTGATATTGCGCGCCTGCGCTGACAGCCCTGCATTTCCGAGTGCTTCGCTAAAGGCGAGCAGCTGGGAATTGCTCTGCGCAGTCAACGCCAGTTGTAACTCCTGGCGCGCCGCCAGGAAGTTCACACGGTGTACACGCACATCGCCGTGCTGCAAAAGCACCGGCGCGATCTGATCCAGCAGTGGCAGCACCGATGCGCTGGCACCAGAGCCGCGAAGTTGCGCCAACTGGCTGCGCAGCTGTTGCTCAGCATCTACCAGTACACCCTGCGGCACGGCAGTCCGGTAAACCTGTTCCACCTGCTGCTGTATGCGGCGATAATCAGCGTTATTGATCTGCAGTTCTATAAAACTGGACAACATAAAAATCAGCAAGGCTGCCGCCGCTGCAATGACAGGAATCCGCGCCGGTCGCCACAGTTTTTGCCAGCGTACCGGCGCCGCAAACTGTCCCTGACGCAGTTCGATGGCGCCCGGCATCTCAAACGTCAATGCATCCCAGGGCTCGTTAACAATGGATACTCTCGTCCGGACTTCGCCCCGAATGCTCTCTGGCAACATACTGACGATATCGTCAGCTTCGGACTGTGAACTCGCAAACACGTGCAACGCCGGCACGTGCAACGCCGGGCTGGCTCCAGCAACGGCTTCGCGCTGGACTCGTTCTGCAACGAGAGGCAGCATACTGACATCAACAGATAGCCCGAGACCGCTGAGCTGTGTCGGCAGCCAACCATCGTCAGCTCCGTCCGTGACCAGTATTTTCCAGTCATCGTTATCGCCATCTATCAACTGACCGGTAACAAAACAGCGTGATACTTCAAGGCCCGCTGATTCCAGGGCTTCTATCTGCTCTGCAAACCACTCCCGGTCAACATAGGCAAGCGTGACGGTCTCCGGCTCAACAGCACCAATGGCAATATGCAGGGATTGAATATCACCGGCAATGTCTGACTCCAGTTCAAACGGAATCAGTCGACTGAGATGTTTTCTCTCCTCCGGTCTGTAGGGCAGGCGACGCATGACCAACTGTGGTCCGTCCAGCATCAGCCAGACCTGAGCACCAGGGTGCTGCTTACACAGCGTTTGCAGTGATCCTTTCTGAGAAGCAGCCAGCCAACCGGCGCGTCGGTCGTATCGCCGCCAGCGATAATGACCCGGAGTCGATTCCGGCCTGATTATCAATACACTCATTTTTCAATTCACCAGTGTTTCAAACGGATTTTCGTGAAAGGAGTTGTGATAGCGCGCCAGCGTCGTCACGCCACTCCCGTCACGATGAATCAGTGATGTCAGGTAACGGGAAACCTCACCGATTGTGACCTGTATGTAGGCCAGAAAATATTCGCTGCTTACGCTGTATGTGGGCACTTGACCTGCGGCGTCCCCTGACTGTCCGGGATCAGACTGCAGGCCAGACTGCTGCGCGGACTGCAAAAATTCAGTGACAGACACAAAGGCCTGTTGATCCCGCAGCTCCAAAAACGTGTCCACGACGGCCTGCTCAGCAAAGGTCAGGGTGTTTTCGTCATTGACGCCTGACATCACTGATGCCGATGCCGTGTTGATATTGATGGATGTCGCAACTGGCAGGGCAACCACACGTGGCCGCAATGCCTTCAGAAGCTGCGGCGTGATGTGTCGCACCATCGCCAGCTCGCTCACATCATGCATGAGCTGATTCGCAGACTGTGCGACCGTGCCAGCGCCTGTGTAATAAAGTGACTCGGCGCCTGACAGGCCACTAACTCGGTCATCCTCGTCGATCCAGTCTACAATAGCCTCGGTGATCGCGACCGCTTGCGCTTCGGTGACAGCCATTTCGGGCAGGCTCTGCAACATGCGTATAAAGTGCCGCTGTGCAGCACTGAAACGAACTGAGCTCAATGCGCCCAGATCGTCAAAATTTTCTGTTTTGTATACCAGATTGTTGATATTGAACCGCCCTTGCGCGTCCTCAATGAATACGCGCAGAAAACCATCGTCGGTTGGCATGGGGGGCAACATCGCAGCCCAGCTCTCACCAAGGTGATCAACCGGCTCTGCAGGCCTGTCGCCTGCCCGCTGCGAGTCCATAAGCAATACCTGAGCAGCCAGGGTTTCAGCTCCCTGCAGATAGGTATCAAATCGTTGCTGCATTAATCTTGCCTCCGCCATCGATGCGCTTCGTACGAAGGACTCAGCAAATTGAGTCGCCAGCACTGCGACCATGGCAGTCACCAGCATGGCCAGTATGAGTGCACTACCAGTCTGCTGAAGACGCTGGCTTGCAGCTTTTGAATGCTGATCGCTCACGTTGATGCTCCGCCCGCTGAAAACGCCATCGGCAACACAAACACCCGGCGCACCTCACCCAGACCCGAAACGCGCAAACTGACTTCGATGGCCGCCGGTAAGCGGCGCTGGCGCTGCAGAATTTCGTTGTCCCCGGCAGCAGCAGCGAGCGGCCAACCCGATATCCAGCCCGCATCATCGATTGATGAGCCCTGGGTAGTGACGCCAACCGGCAGGAACCGCCAGGAGACCTGCTCTACAGCCTGCAACAGTGGCATGGACTGCATTGGAGGTGTGCCCAGCGCCTGATTGCTTTCCTGCCAAGAATCGCGGTACAGCGTGCCGTCAGGTGACAGGCGGTAGAGCACCCGTTGCAGCTCCGATCGCGGAGACGCCATTGGGTTGTGCCAGGCGTGTCTGCTGAACCAGATCATGGCACCCTGTCGACCACTGAGTGCTTCCAGAGAAAACGCATTATGTGGCACTGCCAGCATTACCACCCGCTCATCGGTGTCACCAAGCACTGACTGCAGCGGATCAACCCCAGTGGCCGGCATCGGTAATGGGCGATTGGCAATGTGCTCGATATCACCGTTCAATAATTGCCAGAACCGCTCGATCTGCTCTATTTCCTGCATGAGTTGATCGCCGCGTTCACGGGCTTCTATCGCGCTGTCCAGAAACTGATAGGACACTGCAGCAATCATGACCGTGATTGACATCGCGATCAGCAGTTCGACCAGCGTAAATCCACCCTCAGTCCTGACCATCGGCATCTCCACTGAGCGCTGAGGGGCCAATCGCCTGAGCAGCAGACAGATAGCTGGTCAGACTGGCCAGCGTGTCGGCAGGCCGCTCCATGGCTGCCACATCAAGCCGGTGGCGTAGCAGACCCGGCACAGGTGTCTCTTCCACCGACAACTGCCATGACCATCGACGCCCGGCAAGTTCAGTTTCGCCCTCCCGGAACGCTGCAGTCGACATGATTCCCGCCGCCGCATCCAGCTGTAAATGTGACATCTGATTCTTAGCAACCCAGCTGGCAATGGTTTGCTGGCGAAACCGGTCGGTAGCATCCAGTTGTGCGCCCAACTGGAACATCAGCGCCGGCAGCGCGATTCCGACGACAAGCAATGCCACCATCACCTCAATCAGGGTAAAGCCGAGCTGTTCCGATCGCTGATTGTGCATCATGCGCTCACCATTGCAGGCTCATTAGCTGAACTGTCCGAACCAGCGGGCTGTGGAAATTTTTCGCTACCACTGTGTTTCAATGACCCCTGATTCCTGAGTGGCGACACGAGCAAGCTGTGTTTCTCCACTCGCCGTTTGCACTGACAACTGCAAGATGAATGGCGTCGTTTCGCCAGTCGGATACATGACCAGCACAGGTTCATTTGATTCATCGCCAGATTGGAGCCCACGGCGGGCCAGATCAACAGGCTGTTCTTCGACCCATAAATCGAGCTGAAGGGATGGCGGTAATTCAGCCTGTAATTCCATGTCGTCATCAATCTGCCACTGACCGTTACGCCAACGAGACCACACGAGCTGCCAGCCTTCATCAGCCAAATCTTCAGGTGCCCTCAGATGCATTCCTATCGGTTGCGCCATGACGACTGCCCGATTTGACGCAAGGCCAATCAGCTGGCTCACATCCTCTGCGATATCCAGAGCCTGGTCGTCAGCGTCTGAACCCCGCCCCACGGAGAACGCCACCGTGCTGACCAGCAGCGCAGCGATTGCCATCACCACAAGAAGCTCGACCAGACTGAAACCACGGGCCGCGCCAGGGCTCATCGGGTTACTGTTCCTGATTCTGCCAGTTGCCATAATCAGCGTTTTGCCCCTCACCACCACGCGTTCCGTCGGCACCAAAGGTAAAGACATCGTACTGTCCGTTCTGACCGGGACTCAGATAGCGATAGGGATTCCCCCATGGATCGACTGGCAGAGCTTCCAGGTAGCCATCCTGCTTCCAGTTTGTCGGCACCGGCTCCAGCGTCGGTCGGTCTACCAGTGCCTGCAGCCCCTGCTCGCTGCTGGGATAGACATAGTTATCCAGGCGATACATACGCAACGCAGTTTCGATGGCGCTGAAATCGGCGAACACTTTCTGCACTCGTGCCTCATCGGCACGGCCGAGAACATTGGGCGCAATAATGCTGATAAGCAGGCCCATGATGACCAGCACTACCAGTATCTCGATGAGACTGAAGCCTTGTTGCTTCCTGATAGATTTTGCTTCTGGCAGCGCCAGAGCTGAGCTGTTTGTGCTGTTAACGGCAGCATTTTTAACCAACATAGAATCACCCATCGTCTGAACTCGTTATATCAATGTGTTGATATCAAAAATTGGCAGCAGAACTGCCAGCATGATCAATGTCACCAGACCGCCCATCAGCACAATGGTCAGCGGTTCCATCAATGCCATCATGGTGCTGAGCCTGATGCTCAATTCCCGTTCCTGGTTTTCGGCAGCATAGGCCAGCTGACGCCCCAGGCTGCCATTCGCTTCTCCATTGGCGGCCATCTGCTCAAGGAGTGGAGGAAACGCCGCGCATTGACGCAGGCTCTTGCTGAAGCTGCCACCCTCCTGGACTGCAGTGGCCACGGTGCGTGCCGCGGCGCGCATGACCTCGTTATTGAGAACCTGTGCCGCAATGCGGACTGATTCCAGCAATGGCACTCCGGAGCCAAGAAGTATCGCCAGCGTCGAAGCAAAACGTGCACTTTCCAGCTGCCGCAGGTTTTCACCAACACCTGGCACCTTGAGTAAAAATCCATGCCAGCGCAGGCGGTTTTCGACAGCCTGCAGCCACCAGCGAAACAGTACCCCGCCTAATGCAATGGCACACAGCAACAGCAAGGCCCATGGTGAGCCCATAAACTCACTGACGCTGATCAAAGCCTGTGTCAGACCAGGCAGGTCACGTCCAGATGTGGCGAACATGGTGACCAGTCGCGGCACCACAAAGGTCATCAGCAAGGCCACTACCAGCAGGCTGACCGACAGTAATGCCAGAGGGTAGATCATGGCGGTGCTGAGTTTCTGACGCGCCTGCTGGCCTGTTTCTGTGTACTCTGCCAGGCGCTCCAGCACCGGACCCAAGTAACCCGCGGATTCACCTGCCCGCACCATGGCGCAATACATTCGGTCAAACGCCGCCGGGTGCTCTGACATTGCCTGTGCCAGCGAATGGCCTTCGACAACCCGCGACCTGACCTGAGACAGTATGCCTTTCACTTTTATCTGCCGTGACTGCCGGGCACTGATCTGCAGTGCCTCGTCCAGCGGCATGCCTGATTGCACCAGCGACGCCAGTTGTCTGGTAATTAATGAAAGCTGGGCGACCGACAGGCGGCGCGGTCGCCACCAGAGAGACTGACCGCCACTGGCATCATTGGCAGCACTGGTCACGGTAACTGTCATGGGTTTCATGCCCTGGCTGCGCAGCCGTGCACGCGCCTGACGCTCGCTGTCAGCCTCCAGCACACCACTCACCGGCTTGCTGTCGGCGCCCAGTGCTTTGTAGCGGAACGAAGCCATGACCTAGATCCCCGTGCCCATGGCAGTCACCCGCAGCACCTCTTCCAGACTGGTTTCGCCGGCCAGTATTCGCTGCCTTCCATGCTCGGACAAGGCAGGACTGGTCGCCCGTACATGGGCTTCCAGGGCTGGCTCTCCAGCCTGATCGTGAATCAGTCGACGCATGGTGGCGTCCACCTCCAGCACCTCGTAAAGGCCGGTTCGGCCGCGGTAACCGGTGTGGTTGCACTGATCACAGCCGGCGGCTCGCCATACCTGCGTCCCTTCCGTAAATCCGAAACGCTGCTGCTCTGCCGCATCGGTTGCAACCGGTTGCTTGCAGTCGTTACAGAGACGTCGAACAAGACGTTGCGCCAACACCAGTTGCAGACTGGACGCCAGCAGAAATGGCTCGATGCCCATATCCTGCAGTCGAGTGACCGCGCCCACCGCCGTGTTGGTATGCAGGGTCGACAACACCAGGTGTCCGGTCAGTGAGGCCTGCACGGCAATCGCCGCGGTTTCCTGGTCACGAATTTCACCCACCATCACCACGTCTGGATCCTGTCGCAAAATGGCGCGCAGACCGCGGGCAAAACTCATATCCACTTTGGTGTTGACCTGTGTCTGGCCGATGCCGGGAAGCACATATTCAACTGGATCCTCAATCGTCAGAATATTGCGCTCGCGACTGTTGATATGCTGCAGACCTGCATATAGCGTCGTGGTCTTACCAGAGCCAGTCGGTCCTGTGACCAGTATGATGCCGTGAGGTCTGGCCAGTGCACTGGCAAACAGCGCATGAATGGGTGCCGGCATCTGCAGTTGTTCGAGTTTCAGCTGACCGGCAGCCTGATCCAGCAGGCGAAGCACCACTCGCTCTCCGAAAGCAGACGGAATGGTGGACAGGCGAATGTCCACCGCGTGACCCGCCAGCCTGACACTGATGCGCCCATCCTGAGGCAGTCGCTTTTCGGCTATATCCAGACGCGCCATGACCTTGAGACGCGAGACCAGCACAGGTCCCAACTCAGAGCGTGGCGCCAGCACATCGCGCAGAACACCATCCACGCGGAAGCGGATTGCGACACGCTGTTCAAAAGGCTCGATATGTACATCTGATGCCTGTTCGCGAACGGCCTGCGACAACACGGCGTTGATCAGTCTGATCACCGGAGCATTGTCGGCATCAGACAGCAGATCACTGTTGCCGGGAATATCATCAACCAGTGCCGTCAGGTCGATATCGCCACCCAGCTCATCAGCCGCACGCTGGGCGTCATCTGCCCCACTTTGATAAAGCGTGGTCAGCCGCTGCTGAAATTCGTTTGCTGATATTACGACCGGCGTGAATCCATGACCCATGATGCGACGCAGTTCCAGCAGCACATTCAGCGCAGGTTCACCCCGACAGATCACTTCGCCGTCATCAAGCAGCACACCTTTGCCGTTGGCAAAATCATAGGGCAGAACATAGTGCTGGTTCACGGCTGATCTTCCTGCGCCTCGGCATCAGGGGCGTCCAGCAGCGTCTCCCAGGCAGGCAGCAGTGGCATTTGTGAGTCGCCAAAAATACCACCATGGACAGGCTGTTGCAGAAGCTGTTGATTACGGATGTGTTCGTACTTTTCAGCGGTTGCGCCGCGCAGGGCGTTGTCATCGCGCAGGATAGTCGGTCGTATGAATACCAGCAGATTGGTTTTCTGCACCGAACTGGAGGTGGAACGAAACAATCGGCCCAGGCCTGGTACGCTGCCCAGTACCGGCACACGACTTTCACTCTGAACCACATTGTCGCGAATCAGGCCGCCCAGCACCACGGTCTCACCATCTGCTACCGTTACGCGAGTTTCAATTTTGCGTTCGTTGGTGATCAGGTCCACCGCACCTGCTTTCTGGGAAATGCTGGAGATTTCCTGAGCGATGTCCAGCGCCACCTTGTCACCACGATTGACATGTGGCGTGACTCGCAAGGTGGTACCAACATTCTGTCGGGTAATGGTCTGGAACGGATTCTGAACATTACCGCTGTTGCCCGTGCTGGTGTAGGACCCCGTGATGAACGGCACACTTTCACCAACAGTAATAAGTGCCTCGGTGTTATCCGTGGTCAGGATATTTGGCGTAGACAGAATGTTGGCGCCAGAGTTGGCCTGTAACAGATCTATCAGTGCCAGCAGGTCGGTGCTGCCGCCGAGGCGACCGATACCAATGGTCTGTCCGGCAGCACTGGCCAGACCAGCCGCCAGGTTTTGCAGGCCTTCCTCGCGGTCTTCATTGAGTGCGCCATCGGCAATAAGTCCAAGTCGCTGCAGATTGGCGCCGGGCTCAAAGCTGCCGGCAAACGCGCCACTTTCGTCCCTGAACAGCCACTGGATTCCGAGGTTCTGCCCCACATCATCATTTATCTCGACGATAATGGCCTCGACCAGAACCTGGGCGCGCTGGATGTCCAGCCGCTGCACTACATCCATCAGAGAATCGATGATGTCCATGTCTGCAGTAATGATGACCGCGTTATTGTCAGGGTCAGCTTCAACACTGGCACGGCGCGCACCATCAGCTGCTGCTCCCTCGGTGACACCCTGCGCCGGCGCCGCACCACCCAGTTGAAAAGTGTTACGTATGACCGAGGTCAGTACCTCCGCAACACGCTCGGCACTTGCGTATTCCAGATAGACAACACGAGTGTTGCCGGTCTGCTCACGCGGCTTATCAAGCAGGGTAATGAGTTCCCGGATGGTGTCCCGCTGTCGTTTGCCACCTGTCACCAGCACTGAGTTCGTGCGTGTATCCGCATTGATCTGCAGCCGCGAGGTGACCGGTTCCTGATCAGCGGCCACCTGGTCTTCATTCATTTCGCGAAGCAGGGCAACAATGTCGCTGGCCTGCGCAAACTGCAGGCTAACGACTTCGGTTTCCGGCACTGAAGACTGATCAATGCGATCCAGAATCTGTCGAATACGCTGCACATTGGCAACCGTGTCGACCAGAATGATCATATTTCCATCGGGGTAGGCAGACATCTGCCCGTTGCTTTGCGACACCAGTGGACGCAGCACTGGCAGCACCTGATTAACAGACACATTGTCGAGCTGGATGGCCTCGGTGACATAGCGACTGCTGTCGTTGCTGTCGTAACTCGAGAATGGCAGCGGCGCCGAGCGCACTTCCTGCGACGGTACGATGCTGACCATATTGTCGCCGGTTTCCACGGCGGTAAACCCGGTGATGTCCAGGGCTCTGAGAAAGATACGGTAATAGTCCTGAGCGTTGACAGGCGAGCTGCTGATAACGGTTATCTCGCCGCGCACGCGCGGATCCAGAATCATCGTTTTCCCGGTCACATCCTGTACAGCCCGAATAACCTCGAGAATGTCACTGTTACGAAAATTTGGCGTCCACATGGCTTCCTGGGCAATGGCTGTCACGGATGACAATGCCAGCATGAATGACAGGCACAAAGGAGCCATCCAGTCAGGCTGGATCTTGCGGATAAGCAGATTGGCAGGATTCGCTTTCATTAACTCTCTCATATCACGGCAGGCCAAGCGTGGCCCTGTTCAGATTGACAGTCTGCAGGGTGCCGTCGCGTGACACCTGCAGCTGTACCGTTTGTGATTGCTGCAGCTGACCCAGCAGGGATTGCAGCTGACCAAGGTCATTGATGGACGTACCATCGACGGCAGTAATGATGTCGCCGATTGCCAGACCGGCATTTGACAGAAGATCGGCGCGACTGCCATGACGGATGCGCAGACCAGCAACTCCTTCCAGATTGACCATTTGCAACCGCATGACGCGAGCCAACTCTGCTGCCTGGTCCATGCCGGACACTGGTTCCGTCGTGTCCTCACTCACGGAGCTCGACTGGGCAGTCGTAACTGGTGCAACTGCTGAAGTCGCCCCATTGGCTGCAGCAGGATCGTAAAGCCGAAGTCGCTCTATCCGACCATTGTTGTTCAGCGTGACATGATCACTGAAGATCTGCTCTAGAGTCACACCGGCGGAGGTGCCCTGTAGCACGTCGCCAGGCCGATAAACCTGTTGCTGGTCACCACTGGCAATGATGGCTCGGGATGAGGACGGCTCAGTGCTGAGTACGGCTCCGCGTAACACAAGTTGTAAGCGAGTGTCATCGGCAGTAGCAGTTTCACTGACCATGTTTGAAGCAGACAGTCCCCTGGCTTCCGTCAATGTGAATGCCTGGGCTATGCGGGCAAGATCTACAGAACGGGACTGAGTCGCAACATTATCGGCGCGCGTTACCGACGGCGGCGCAATACCTTCCGCGGCATCGGGAACCAGCAACCAGAACAGTCTCGCCAGCGAGTATCCTGACCAGATCAGCACTGCCAGAGTCAGCAGTACTGCAAGTCCGGACACCCACAGGCGGGTTTGCGCAAGTTTGTTCAGCATCGTCTCCGAATAAACCTTACAGTTTCCACTGCAGGTCAAGACGCAAACGCGAACCGGTAGCAACGTCGATGATTTTTACATCATCCTGATAGAATTCGCGGTTTTCGTCGAGCAGGTTCTGCGCACGCAATCTGACAGTAATGCGGTCTGTCGGAAAATAAGAGTACGTCAGGTCCAGTGAGTGGAACGGATTTTCAAACGCATCTGGTGACTCATTACGGCCACCGAAGAAGACCCGCTCACCAAACACGTTGTACAGCAATGACGCGGCGTGTCTGCCGTTGTCAGAGTCGTAGCCCAATTGCGTGTTGACCACATATTCCGAGTGGCCAGTCAAACGACGGTCCAGGCTGGTCTGCGAGCTGGCAGCGTCAAATGTCAGCTCGGAATCGCTGAGCACCAGATTGCCACTGACAAAGAAGCCGCGGCCGATGTTCTTCAGGCCTTCAAACTCCACACCGTAGATCTCGCCAGCCTCTGCGTTGTCAAAGCTCAGCAAACGCGCGTCCTGTGGACCTGGTCGTTCAACTCGCTCGATCGGACTGGAGATATCCTTGTAGAACAGTGAAACCGTCAGGTTGTCACCGTTATCAAAGAACATTTCGGTGCGTAGGTCAAAATGATCAATGTCCGAGAAACTCAGGTTCGGGTTGCCTTGAACACGGTCATTCAACTCGGGGTCAATGAACTGAATGTCTGCGTACTCTCGCAGGTCAGGACGGACAACCGTCTTGCCATAGCCGAGTCGTACCTGGAAATTATCTGTACCAAACAGGCCATCCTGCATATAGGTCAGTGCTACAGACGGATAGAAATCATCATCCCGCAGCAGCGCATTGCTATCTGGCTGGTTAATATCTTCGATTACTTCATTGAGGAAGTCGCCAGAGTAGTCAAGCAGGTTCAATGGAATCACGCCGCGGGAGAAATCTTCCCAACGCACACCCGCCGTCATCCGCCAGTTGTCCATAAAGTAAGAGTCCACCATACCGAAGGCAGCGATTTTGCTTTCACCGGCAACGTAACTCTCGGTACCAAAGTTGGAACCCATGTTCAGGAAGAAGCCATTATCCAGATCCGCCAGGTTATCATCGCTGAAAACCTGCGATGGCAGTCCTTCGCGACCTGTCGGGCCCATCACGATGTTGGCAGTATAGCCGTAGTACTCACGAGCTTTTTCGCTGTAGTTGTAGCCACCAGAAACGGTGCCATTTGTGAAACCAAGGTCAAAATGTGCATCAGCCTGATAACCCCAGCTTTCTACACTGTCTTCCAGTTCAAGGAAGGCAAACTGAGCCGACGAGCCAGTGTTGACCTGGGTTGAAATCAGCTGCTGTGAACCCGGGTCGAGAATATTGGTCGACTGTACCGAGCTTGAATTAGGCACATTGGTGCTGGCCTGGGCGTCTGAGTAGAACCAGCGCAGATCAACTCCGTTTACGAAGCTGAACAGACTGCGCATTGGCAGACGTTCGAGGTCGTAGGCTTCCAGGGAATGCTCTCCTACAACCTGGTTAACGAACAATTCGCGCTGTTCGAGACGCGACACATTAGTCTTGCGCTGGCGACCACTGGCCTGCTGGAAATCGGGGTTGAAGCCCAGCACGATGGACGCCTGATCTTCATCATCCTGCAACAGGTAGGTGTTGGTGGAAATGGTATGCCGGTCCTGATACGACAGACTCAGGTTCAGTGCAGCAGTCAGACTGTCATTTGTGAATGTTCGCTGAATATTGCGGAAGGTTTCATCCGGGTTGCTGAAGCTCTGCTCGAACTGATCGGAGTTGCTCTGGCTAGTACCAATTGCGCCGTTGGCGAGTACACCAAATGTCAGATCATTGTTGATATCAAATGCATTGCCCAGCGTCACGGACGCATTGGTATCCGGATCCAGGGACGTTGTGCTTTCGATATCAACATCGCGGTTAATTGAGCGCAGCAGTTCGCGGTTGATGCGAATGCCTTCAAGCCGTTGTGCTTCCGTCGGCGTACCAACACCTGGATACTCAAATCGCGTGATATTGGAAGGACTGATATCGCCCTGATAAGTATTCAGCGCATTCATGATGCCTTCTGGCAGGTCACCCTGGTCGCCCAGGTTGCGCAAGCCGTCACCGCTGTTTTCGGTGTTCCAGCCTGCACCCACCGACACATCGAATACCAGGTCATCCGGGGTGCCACGAGTACGAATATCAACGTTGCCGCCACCGAAGGCTGCCGGCTGGTCTGATGAATAGGCCTTGTGAACTTTCACTGACTCCAGAATCGAGGCAGGAATGTAGTCCAGCGGAATCACGTTGCGGCTCAGCTCAGGTGAAGGAATTTCTGCACCGTTCAGTGTTGCGCTGGAGTAGCGCTCACCCAGACCACGCACATAAATGAACTTGCCGTCCACCAGCGACAGACCAGTCACGCGGCGCAAAGCCATGGCCACATCGGAGTCACCGGCGCGTGAGATTTGCTCGACGCCGACCACTTCGGCAGCGAAGGGCTGTTCCACCCGCTCCATGATGATGGAGCGCGCCGCATCACGCAGGCGTCCCATGACCATGATTTCTTCCACCTGGGGTGCCGGGACCTGGGCAGCCTGTCCAGCCTCTTCCTGCGCCAGGACCTTAGCTGAAACGGTTGCTGCACCTGACATTACGACTGCAATCGCACACGTCAGTTTGCGTGGTTGCCAGTTCATCATATTCATCACCTTTACCTTAATCTATGCCTTTCTGGAAACCCGAACGGGGACAAGTCCTGTTCGGCCTCATCCCCGCTCTGGGCTGCGCTTGATTGCGCTGACTGTTACAGGCCGGTTGTCCAGCCAGATACCCAGTCGTCACCCGCTTTCACAGCACCGATGAAGTCCACAGACTCAAAGAATGAGCTGCTGCCGGAACCACCCAGAGCCGGCGCTGCGTCAGCGCTGAAGTTATCCTGCAGACGTGTCACATCGAACACAGTCACATTGATCGCCGCACCGTTGGCATCAGTCATGCTGGGAGCAGTGACATAAGCCGTCGGGTTGGACGGGCTCAGACCAGTGAGCACCGTAGCGGGCAGATTGGCTGATGCATCAACGACGGCGTTGCCATTGCTTGTCCACCAGTTGCGCAGGTCCAGACCGGCACTTGAAGACACTTTCAGTGACTCGGTACAGGCGATCACGTTGCCACTGGCAGCACTGATACCACTGTTGATACCAGCGATTGTCTGTGAGCTCTCCACTTCAAAACACTCGTTACTGGCCATGCCGCTGGCATTGGAGGTAATGATCGAGTTGTACTGTTCAAAGTAGCTGCCCTCACGATACAGCGGGCCTTCTGCATCACCTTTGGAGGAAGGCGCAGTACCTGCGTTGGTATCGACATTTGAGGTGATACAGGTCATGTTGGAGACACGGCCTTTGGTGTAAGGAGCGATATTATCGGGCTGTGAGTCGCCGGTGTTATCGGCTTCGATACAACGGTTGGAGCCAGAGGTCTGAACAATCAGTGCGAACTGAATATCGCCTACCCAGCCCTCTGAGTAGTCGATGGAATCGTCGCCTACGTTGACAGCCACGACGTTCTTCAGGTCAACTGCACCGCCGAACATTTCGAAACCATCATCAAGCGTGGTGTAAGTCTGCACGTACTCAATCGTCGTTCCAGAACCTACCGCATTCAGAGTCAGACCATTCAGCTCGTCACCATCAACCACCTCAAACCCTGCGTGACGAATCTGCACGTACCGCAACAGACCGGAGCTTTCTGAGTTGTTGTTACCACCGTAAGTGGCCGGACGACCTTCTGAGGTCACGTGGCAATTGTGCGGATTGCTGGCTGTTGCCTGACGATCAGCATCGGTACACTTGTTGGTCAGACCATTACCATTGATCTGAACGCCGCCCCAAAGGCCACGATCAGACTGAGTAGCCTGGTTGTCGCGCAGGTCACGGACCGCACTGAAAATAATCGGCTTGCTACGCGTGCCATCGGCAACGATTCGCGAACCGCGCGCGATTCTGACGTAGTCTTCCGCATTAAAGAAGGCAATCTTGGCGCCGGCGCCAATTGTCAGGGTTGCACCCTCGCCATCCTGAGGAATACGGACACCCTGCGCTGCAGAATTCGCATTAACATCGC
Source organism: Pseudohongiella sp. O18 (assembly GCF_021729085.1). GTDB lineage: Bacteria > Pseudomonadota > Gammaproteobacteria > Pseudomonadales > Pseudohongiellaceae > Pseudohongiella. The sequence goes on from NZ_JAJSAR010000003.1 coordinate 266,003, forward strand.
GACCAACGAACAGGCTGTCTTCAAAAATGTGCAGGCCGCCATTTGGCAATTCATTGATAACCAGGTCGGTGGTCAGAGGGCGTGTATCGCTGACAAAGGTGTTAGAGTACGTGCAGTTACCACCACTAAACGCTCCCTGAACTGCCTGCCCGGACACGGTGTAACTAGCGCAGGGATTGGTTGTACCGCCACCACTATTGCCACCGCTATTAGTGGTGTTGTTTGAGTTTGAAACCGTTGTGGAAGGAGCCAGCGTGACACCACCACCGTCGCAAGCTGCGACTGCTGCGGCCAATACACTGACACCAAAGATTGTTTTAATATTCATACCTTAGCTCTCTCCGGGATGGAATCAAGAATCCTGAATGGCCGTATACTGAACGAGTTCTTTGTCAGAACTGTGACAAGTCTCGAAAAATCCACGGCTCCCGGTCTCAGCCTTCAGACTGACGCTTTATTGATGCCTATCAATGATTTGTGTTTCGATATGAGGGATAGTAATGACACTGTTACATGACAAAATCATGACAATTTGGTAAATAACAGGAACGCAGCATGATCTTCAGACAACTGTATGATTCGGTATCTTCCACCTACACTTACCTACTGGCAGATGAACACTCGGGTCAGGCGATCCTGATCGACCCGGTATTCGAACAGGTGACCCGCGATCTTGCCATGCTCAGAGAACTGGAGCTCAAACTAAAGATCGTTGCTGATACCCACGCACATGCCGACCACGTTACTGCAGCATGGCTTTTGAAGCAGCATACAGGCTGCTGGATAGCCTCGTCAGCTGCTGCCGGAGCCGAAAACGTTGACCTGCCACTAAAGCACGGCGACAAATTTGGCGTGCAGGGTGTAAAGCTGGAAGTCAGGGCCACACCGGGCCATACCGCCGGTTGTCTGACTTATGTGCTGGACGATTACAGCATGGCATTCACTGGTGATGCATTATTGATCCGCGGCTGCGGACGCAGCGATTTTCAGCAGGGCGATGCATCTCGCCTGTACCACTCCATAACCGAGCAGATTTTCTCACTGCCTGACGATTGCGCCATCTACCCCGCCCATGACTACAATGGACGCACACGCTCGTCCGTCGCGGAAGAAAAGCTGCACAATCCCAGAGTAGGGGGAAATGCAAATGAAACCGATTTTGTACAATACATGAAAGCCATGCAATTACCTCATCCCAAAAAAATAGATGAGGCACTTCCTGCGAACATGCGAAGTGGCAAACCAGAAGACGGCAAGTTACCTGACGAACCCGACTGGGCAGATATTCGCATAAGTTTCGCAGGCATCCCCGAGGTAACACCAGAATGGGTAGTACATAACCAGCCATCTGTGACAATCATTGATGTTCGCGAAGCCGAAGAGGTTGAACAGGATATTTCAATTCTCAGCAACGCCATCAGCATCCCATTAAATCAGCTGCGTGATCGTCTTTCAGAAATACCCGGCGACAAACCGATAGTGACTCTTTGCCGCTCAGGCAAACGATCATCGCTGGCCTACAGCATTCTGAAAAGCGCTGGCTTTGACAAAGTTGCCAACATCCGGGGCGGCATTCTGAATCTTCCTGCCCGTTAATTCAGGCTGTTCAGCAAAGGTTAATACTCAGGCTTCTAGGCTGTCTCTGTAAGCGCCCAATCGCTAGTTGGGCACAGTCAGAGGCAATGCGAAGGAGCAGCGGCATGAGTAACAAGCGAGAAGTCAAGACCATCCGAAACCGTTATATACGACGCCTGTTCGGCATTATACTGCCAGCCTGCCTGCTGATACCGGTCAGTGTCAGTCATGCAGACGAAGAGCATGTTGCAAGTGCCTGCGCCACGCTTGAGTTCATGGCGAAGATGACTGCACTGAACCTGCTGTTGCCTGCCAACAATGATGATGTCGCCGAACTGCAGCTGGCCAGTCAACAAATGCGCGAACTGAATCGCCTTGCCTGCCAGCCGGTTGTGCACGATGGCGGGACACGCTATCAGAACACCTATGCCAATGGGCGCCAGGTATCCATTGATCTGTTCAATCAGGCCTGGTACTTCCCGAATGGCCAGGTTTTCACAACACATCCAGGCCGCAATTCAGCCATCTACTACCCCAATGGTCAGTTGCTGGCATATGGCTGGACACGCGGCGAAGAAACCGTTTTCTGGCCGAATGGAAACCCTGCCACGTTCAGCTTCCGGACCGAGCAGGAGGCGTGGTACTACCCTGACGGGCATATTATTACTTACCTTGCAGGTGTGCAGGGTGCGCGCTGGTTTTATCCGTTCGCGCGACTGGACGGGCAAGTCGGCCAGGAAATGATTTCATCGAAGTGGGGACGTTCCGGCGAATACTTCAGTCACTTGCGGTTCTCCCGGAATGGACTGGCCTTCGTGGAGCAGCAGCGGATCCGCGGCAAGCTGGTGCTGTCTGACGCCGAGCTTCTTGACGTCCCGGGTGTCCTGCTGATGGTGACACGCCTTTACCAGGCTCCTGACGAGGCCATGCTGTTTCTGCCAGGAGATGGCAGCATCGCCGGGGCGCCCTACTGAGGACAGGGCGCTAGATTTGCCCCAGCAACTGCACAACACCCAGCGTCAGCAGCCAGGCGGCCATCACAAAGACGAAGGATCGCCTGGCTTTCACCACCGCGCAAAATTCTTGTTTCATCAGTTTCATACTCCCCACATTTCCGGCGCTTTTTTCTGTTATTATCTGGCTCGCAGTTTCGATAGTGCTAAAAACGGCATCGTTTGTCGTTGATCCAGTTCACAGTCATTGTAAAAAAATGTACGCTACCTGCTTTACGGTATGAATAATAACAATTCGGTATTAATGCTCGTTGATGACGACCCGGTATACACCCGGATACTGTCGCATCAGTTAAAAAATCGAGGCTATCAATGCCTCGTCTGTAATGACGCCACGCAAGTTTTGCCGTCCACTCAGGCTTCCAGCCTGAACGGCGTGACGGACGGTGAATTGCCCGATGTCTTTATTCTGGACTACCACCTGGGCAATGAGTCGCAATCCGGACTGGATTTATGTCGGCAGATACGCGTATATCTGGACAGGCCCGTCATCATGTTATCGAACGACGACACCACAGATATCAAAGTATCCTGCCTGAACGGCGGTGCCGACCAGTACATCGTCAAGCCATGCGACCTGGAAGAACTGGTGGCACGCATCGAGGTAGTGAATCGCAATCGACAGCGACTGTCCCGGGTCTCCGACCATCAGGGCGCGGCACGCTCGGCCATGACCATCCCACTCAGTGAAACCTTCAGGCTGGACCGCCAGAGCCACAGTATTATCGGTGATAATGGGAAATCCGTACCACTGACTGAGAAGGAGGCCGCCTTGCTGGAGCTGTTCTTCTGTCAGCAGCCGCATTTTATCAATCGCTATGGGGCGTTTCAGAGCCTTTATGGCTATGAAATGGATCCCAGCAATCGATCTATCGATATTCTCATCAGCCGCCTGCGCCGCAAGCTGGCAACGGCAGATCCGTCTTTCAGGATTCGTACCCGGCGTGGCGAAGGTTATGAACTCTCCCTGGGGTGACTGACATGAATACGCTTCCGGCTCGAAGCAAATCCTCAGCGCTGTTTGATGCCAAACGGCTCCCGCAGGAACTCGAGTCCGATGAACAGGCTTTACTGCAGTCGCTACACGAGCATTATCAATCCCACTTATCCGCGATCATCCTTGCTTTGCAGAAGGCCATTAACATTGATCAGGACCTGGCCCGGGCTGCCAGCCTGGCGCACAGCGTGCGTGCTTCCAGCATTAGCATCGGCGCGCGACGGGTGGCTGAGTTGATGGCTGAACTGGAAACACACGGTGAACGAGGAGACAGCCAGACATGCCAGCAGTTGCTGGCTCAACTGCAAGAGGCATGGCCAGCAACCTGTCAGGCAATGCGCGAGGCTTTAATGTGAGATGTCCCTGTGACTGAAAACATTCCTCCAATACATGATGCCGGGTCAACACATCGTCTGTTACTGGACCTGGCACTCGCCATTTCGCTTGAAGATCGTGCCGATGTGTTATGTCGACGATTTCTTTCCACTCTCTTCGAACACATACAGGTCCGCTGCGCTCAAGGCTACGCTGCCCTCGAGCTAAAGCCTGTCATGCACGTTCCTGGCGACGAAGCTGTTGTCCTGGTCCCCGACAATTCAACAACACGACAGCTTTTGTCCCGACATGCAGATGAAACACCGGCTGCGATGCGCCACTTTCCTGTTGCGGACAATGCCACACTGATTATTCATTGTGATACCTGGTCACTGTCGGAGACCGACAGCCACCAATTCATGCGCATACTCGACAAACTGGGCAGCGCGCTGCAGCAGTCGCAGAATCGCCTGGGTGAAATCGAGCGCAGCCGCCGCCTGTCGCTTGCCACACATGCTGGTGGCATTGGTGTCTGGGAGTACAAACTAAGCTCGCAGACACTGAACTGGGACGAGGAAATGTTCAGGCTGTTTGAGGTCGACCCGGCACAGTTCAGCGGCGGTATAGATGACTTCCGGCGCTGGCTTGACCCAGCAGACGCGGCCGATGTGGTTACCCTGCTTGGCAACCTGATCAAGCTGGACCTCAAAGAACCAGCCGAATATCAATTTCGCATCACAACGCCAGGCGGCGTGACTAAAAAGCTGGCAGGTTATGCCTCCTTGACGACAGCGCAAGATGGTTCAGCGCAGATCATTGGGGTCAACTACGATATTACCGAACTTGAGCTGGCGCGCACGCAATCGCTTTACCGATCGCAATTGGAAAATCTGCTGATCACGCTGTCAATGAAAATGGTCAGGGCCGATGCCACGGAAATTGATTATCTGACAACCGAAGCTCTGCGCGACGTTGGTCAGTTTGTTGGTGCGGACCGTGCCTATCGTATGGATTATCTGTTTGACGAGCGCATCATACGCAACACCCACGAATGGTGTCGGGACGGTATAACGCCGGAAATAGACAACCTGCAGAACGTGCCTATCGATGACATCCCTCTATGGGTAAACACCCATACCAGCGGCCTGCCATTCTATTGCACTCGCGTATCCGAGCTCCCTGAGGACAACGTCCTGCGCAATATACTCGAACCCCAGCAGATTCGTTCCATCGTCACCATTCCATTGATCGACAATGATCGCTGCACCGGATTCATCGGCTTTGATGCCGTACACCAGGAACGTCACTGGACTGAAGTTGATATCACCATTCTCAAGCTGCTTGCCGAGCTGCTCGTGAATGCCGAGCGCAGACGGGGTCATGAGCAAGCGCTGCAGGAGGCCAATGCAGCACTGCGCAATTCGCGGGATACCGCCGAAAGGCTGGCCAATGATGCGCGAGCTGCGAATGAGGCTAAATCACGTTTTGTGGCACGCGTCAGTCATGAAATTCGCACGCCTTTGCATGCCATCATGGGTTTGACAGATATCGCACTGGAGCATGTCGACGACCGCCGGTCACGACAGACCTTACATGCCATTCATGATGCCGGCGCAACGCTGCTGGAGATCATCAACGACATTCTCGATTTCTCCAAAGTTGAGGCCAATGAAATCACCATCGAAAAGGTCGTGTTCAGTCCCGCCGATATTCTGGAGAAACTGAGTCGCATGTTTTTGCCACTGGCAAAACAGCAGGGCCTGGAACTGATTGTGAATCTCGATGATTCTGGCCACATGCCACGAATCGGCGACGCCTTGCGCATTCGTCAGATACTGCACAACTTTGTCAGCAATGCGATCAAATTTACCAGTATGGGCTCTGTGTCCGTGAGTGCCACGGTTAAAGATGAGGATTTACTGTTCAGTGTGACGGATACCGGTATTGGTATCGCCAGCGCCGATCAACCTCGCCTGTTTGACGCGTTTTATCAGGTTGATGACCGCGATAGCCGTTCGTACTCCGGCACCGGGCTTGGGCTGACAATAGCCCATCAACTGGCCAACAAACTCGATGCCACAATCGCTGTCGCCAGCGAGAAAGGTAAAGGCTCCACTTTTACGCTGCAGTTGCGCGCACCGCGCGCCGCCATCCAGGCCACAGAAGATATTGCTGCCGACGGAGCGCCCGTCAAAAGTCGCCCTCTAAGCATCCTGCTGGCCGAGGACGACCCCATTAACCAGCAATTAACCAAAGCTTTTCTGGCCAGCAGTCATTGCCTTCTTGATATTGTCCCCAATGGGGCAGCCGCAGTAGACGCCGTCCGCAATCATGACTTCGACCTCATTCTGCTGGATTGTCAGATGCCGGTGATGGACGGTTATGCGGCCACAGCCCAGATCAGGGAACTATCAGGGCCACGGACGCCCATAGTCGCCATCACCGCAAGCGCCCTGGAACAGGACAAACAACGCTGCCTGCAGGCGGACATGGATGATGTCCTGACCAAACCGTTCAGTAAAAGAGAGTTGTTACGCCTGATTGAACGCTGGACGGCTACGCCAGCGACCGACTGAATCTTCCTCATCCATTGCGCAGATTAAATGGTGATTGATACTGCGTGGTGCATCTTCGTCAGTGTGACTCACGTAGATCAAATGTGTTTGTCCTTGTGCTGCGATCAGGTCCAGTAGCTGCAGCAGTCTCGCCCTGTATACATCATCGAGGCCGACGCAGGGCTCGTCCAGTATCAGGATCAGTGGTTGCTTTACCATGGCACGGGCCAGCAGCACAAGCCGCTGTTCACCAAAAGACAACTCACTGAAAAAACTTTCAGCGGCACCAATCAGCCCCAGGGCCTGCATCCAGGCTTTGGCATGAGCACGCTGAGTCGCACCAATATCTGCATACAGCCCCACGGTGTCGTGAAAACCACTGCAGATAACATCAAGCACCCGCCAACCGCTGACGTATTGACGCTGTAGTTCGTTGGAAACAATACCGAAGTGCGCCTTCACATCCCAGACAGACTCGCCCGTGCCACGGCGATGGCCGAACATAACAACATGCTGGCCGTAGGCTTTGTGGTTGTCGCCGTCGAGCATGGCCAGAAGTGTTGATTTCCCGCAGCCGTTGGGACCTTCCACCAGCACGTGGTCACCCCAGTTCATCTGCCAGCTGAAATCACGAAACACATGCTTATCGCCGTACTGGACACTGACGTGTTTCAGTTCAATCAATGGCTGTGATCGACTGGGCGAGATGGCACTTTTTAATCGGTTACTGACGGTCATTGTCGGCGTCTCAGGCAAAGTGATGTCACTGGGCAACTGTGGAGACAACAACTGCTGGCAATAAGGGTGTTGGCTGACAGGCCCTGTTTCGCCTTCAGTAATCATTTTCAAATCACGAATGAGGGCCATATGGCTCAGTCTGGAAAACAGCTGATTCTCGCGTCGAGCAAGCAACAGGGTAGTATTTCCAGGCGTCATCCATTCGGTAAGCGCCTGAGTGATGACGGTTACGCTGTCTCTGTCGATACTTTCCAGCGGTTCGTCCAGAACCAGCAATCTCGGACGCTGGGCAAGTGCACGGGCGATCAGTGCACGCCGGAACTGCCCTGAGGAGAGGAAGCGAATCCCCCTCTCAGCAAGATCATGGATACCCAGCGCTCGCAGGTAATACTGAACCTCACTGTCGTTGACCCGAGCGAGACCGGAGGCCAGCGCCCAGACCGTCGTCCCACTGTCTGCCCCACTGGCTTCAAACTCACTGACATCAAATCGATTGTCGCGCTGCCATAAACGCTGCTGCTCTTCAAATGACACAACACACACGTCGACGCGCGGATCAAAACCATCGTGATACATTATGTGCGAGCGGGCCAGCGGGAGTTTACCAAGCAGAGCATCAAGTAACAGCGTTTTGCCAGCACCGTTGCCACCAAACAGACACCAGTGCTGGCCCTCCCGGATTTCGAAGAAATCCACCTGCAACTGCAACCGGCTGGTAACCCTGCAGTTGAGGTTCTTGATTGAAAACAACGCCTGATCAGTCATCGCCCTTGAACTCAGGGACGGTTGCCCAGCGCACGCTGCATGATTTCGTTCTGTACCGGCATGAATTGCCCAACTGAGCGCCGCCAGTATTCGGAGTTGTGACGGCCCTGTGTCTGCATGTAGGTGAATGGGACGTCGTTCAGCAGCAGTACCTGCATGAATTCGCGTGCGTCATTGATCAGGCCATCACTGAGTCCGGCATCGAAATAAAAATGTGGCAGCTGACTCTTTGGCACATTATAGATGATCTGAAACGGGTCGTAGGCCCGCGCCTGCTCCACGGTGGCGAAGTCCACACCTAGCGGATTTCGCTCTTCCTGCGTGCTGAATCCAGGGATATCAATAATCTGGGATATGACGGCGTCTGCCCGCGCCAACTCGGGCGAATCGGCTGCGGTACGCGATTGTGGCGCTGGTCTTTGCTGTGCGATTGCGTCTGCGCGCTGTCTGGCATGAGTCAACGCACCACTGGTGCTGGCCACTGACACAAACATGTCCGGGTGACGCAGCGCCAGCATCAGCGCACCGTAGCCGCCCATCGACAAACCAGCAATCGCCCGTCCTTCGCGTCGGGCATGAGTCCGGAAATTCGCATCGACGTAGCCTATAACGTCCTCGATAATATGATCTTCCCAGTGATTGCGCTGCCCGCCTGCACTTTCCGCATAATTGATATACCAGCTATTGCCGGCATCTGGCATCACCACTATCAGCTCACCGATATTGCGGGCGTAGAACGCAGCCCCAAGGTTTCGTCCCCACACAGTATAGTTCTGCATGTAACCATGCAGCAGATACAGCACAGGGTAGCGTCTGTCGCTTTGTTCGTAGTCAGGCGGCAAAACGATATCGAACTTCATCCGGCGGCCAACGGCAGGACTGTCAAAGCTGATCGTCTGCAGTCCATCTGGTAGTGGTGCAGAGGGCGGGGACTGGGCAAAGGTTGCAGAGAAGCAGCTCAGGCACATCACCAGGAGCAGTGTTTGTCGTAGAGAATACACCTGAGAATCTCCTTTCAGTCTTACTGTGGCGGTGGTGCCAGTGAGTCTACTGGTAAAGGCCCTTCGTAGCGTTGCCGATCTTCCTCGGTTGCCGCCTCTCGACACTCACCTCGCACTTCGAAATGCTGCAGACCCTGCTCACGATACAGCTCAAAGAAGCCGGTGCGGCAGTACTCAGTCTGAAGAAGGACGTTATCAATACGCTCTGTGACATCATATTCACCGATTGGAAGCTGTTGTCGCCGCGACGGATCAACGGGTGTCTGGACGGTGGCGGGCTGTGGTCGATGATAGTTACGCTGAAACACAAAAAACTTTGTGCCGTCTGCCGAAATCTCCGGGATGAGAAGCTCATCAGCGGAAGGTGCCTGCCACCTGGGGCCACCCCCGCAGGAAGACAGGACCAGTGCAACCAAAGCAGTGATCAGGACAGGACGGCTTGCTGACAATATGTTCATTCACATTTCCAGATTGGAATCGGATCACGGCATGGGTCTGTTACTGCTGTGTTGAGCTGCTTCGATGTTAATCGATCCCGGCAAGTGCTGTACAGCCCAGCGCCGCTGGCTGGCGACTGCAAAGCAGACTGAGCAGAATTCCTGGCAATCCACCTCGGTTCCGGCAAAAAAAAGGGCGACCGACTGGTCGCCCTCTTACTGCAACTTGCTCAGCTTAGTTTGTGCTGCTGACCAGGTTAGCGTCGTCTGATTCGGCCTGAGCCTGGTAGCGGCTCTGGTCTACGAACTTGTAGTAGACCTGACCGAAGAACATCTCATCCCAGCTCTGGTCACCCCATGGCACTTCACGTGCAGGATCAGGGTTGGCTTTGTTCTGGGTTGAGTTGTCAAATGCACCGGTAACTACAATACGAGTACCTGCGGGAACACGCTTTTGCTCAGCCAGTTTGTATTCCATCTGCCAGTTATAGTCGTAATTGGCGATGTTGGCCAGCAGCTCAGTAGAACCATCCGGGTAGTGTGCTTCGAAGCGCATGTACTTGCCACGGAAGTGCATGTGCGGCAGGAAGCTGTGCAGATACGCATCGTCCGGGATCACGATTTCGGTCTGCTGCTCGAAATTGGGATCGTACGGAGGAATGTTGGTCCATGTAGGTGTAAAGATACACGCACACTCGCCTGTCATACGCTCTTCCGGAATCTCATCTTCATCGTAGAACCAGACACCAATGCGGCTGGCATCTACTGACTCACGGCCGGTTGTTGTGTAATGAAGCTGAATAGCGATGGTAGAGCCGTCCATCAGCAGACCACCGGTATTGGGCTCTTCCACGTATGGCGCAGCACCAGGGATGTAGGGCGTGATGTAAGCCTGATTCGGATCAGGCGTGCTTACAAAGCCGTTTCCGCTAGGGCGCACACCCGGCTTGAACAGTGCGTTCAGCGTGTGGTGCAGCACAGTGCGGTCACCAGGCATATACTGGCTGGCCTTCACGTAGCGATCTTTGCCTTCCGGCAGATTGATCGGGATGAATTCATAGCGGTAATCCAGGACACCGGTTGCGGGAATCTGCTGCTCCGGAATCTCGATTACGTAGTCCGGCTCGCCGAATGCCCACTCGGTTGGTGGCCACTCAATCATCGCCAGCGGATCTGTGGAGCCATCTTTCTGCGAACCTGCCGCAATCCAGTCCAGCACCTTGCGCTGATCTTCGAAAGGCACAACGTAGCTGTTACGGAAGTTACCCACATGCGGGTCCATCTGGCCCGGCGGCATACGCTTGGTCATCAGTACTTCGCGGATCATCGGGCTCCAGCCCTGCACCATCGCATGACTATTAAGAGCGAACGGTGCTACACCACCTTCGCGGTGACAGCTTGCACAGTTTTCAGCAATGATCGGCGCTACGTCTTTCTCGTAGGACACTGAGCTTGGATCACGCTCCACATATTCAACTTCCGCGCCGCTGGCTGCCACGTATGCGGTGCTGACGGCATTGCCGGCTGCAACCTGGGCCAGTGCATCAGCGAATGGCTGACCAGCATCACCACGGTAAACAACCGAGAACGATTTGGGGTCGTATATGACAGCTTCGCCAAAACGCTCAATACCCATGGACTCGGAAACAGCCTGAACATCATCGATCAGCACAGGTATTTCGGTATTCAGCGCGGCAACATCTGCTGCCACTTCGTCACGAGCCTCACCCAACGGGTTGATCATCATGAACTGAATACCCTTGTCAGCGTATTCCGCTTTCAGGGCAGAGAACTGGCCAAGTGCCGCACGGGTTTCTTCGGCGCCATTACCCTGCACCAGAAACGCGATGGCCTTGTTGTTGTCATACCACGCCATGTGGTGGTAATAACCCTCGTGATCGAGAAGGGCAAAATCCCCAACCCGCTCATCGGCAGCATGGCTGAAGCTTGCGCTAAAACCCAGTGCCAGGGCAGTGATGGCGCCACCAGCTGCCATCCTGCTGCTCTTTCGAATCCAACTGATCATTTTACCCCTCCGACTAAAACCAGCTAGCCAAAACCACTCTGGCTGAGCCAAAAATTGATGCGATTCAAACCTTAGTTTAAAAGACCCGCTTGAGCCGCTAGTCCATTCGGGCGGCGACCATTATCAGATTAACTGATACCGCTTATTCGCAGCGTTACTAAGACATTGAAAATCAGGCGATTAAACTATAATTCTGAGTCTATTCAGGATTCTGATCGTACCACCGTGCGGTGCAAAGTCAAATGACGAAAGTCATTTTCTGAGGCGCTGGATTGCCGGCGTACAGCACACCTGGCGACCACAGCCATAGACAGGTCGGATTGTTCAGTTTAGCAGCGCGTGAAGCGCGTTGCGCAGGCTTTTACGGAACTCGGTTTCTGAGTGGAATCCGCACAGATAACCCTGCAGCAGGTGATAGTAGAGGGCGAAAGCGCTCCAGGCGGCGGTACCGGTATACAGATTCTTCGACAAACGCCCGTCTCGCTTGGCTTTTTCTATAAGTTTCATCAGCTTGGCGTAGGTGCGGTTCATGATCTGATCGATATCTTCGCGGCGTTGCTCTGTCGCAGAAAACGACAGCTCCTTGAGCACAGTGCGGGACAGCACCTCATCCTGACTGAGGTAGCGGATATGCCCATCAAAGAAAACCATCAACTGGTCAATTAATGGCGCATCTGGCTCAATTTCCGCATAGGATTGCTCAATCATGCTGATGATGTCGTCTTTAAAGACCATCACCAACAGATCTTCCTTGCTCTTGGCATACAGATAGAGTGTACCCAGGCCGACATCGGCTTCCGCCGCAATATCCTGAATCGTGGTATTGGTGAAGCCTTTCTCGACAAAAAGGATACGGGCCGCCGCGACGATCCGCTGCAAGCGGATTATCTTTTTGCGCTCACGCAAACCCAGGGTTGCGAACGCAGGATTGTCGGCAGGGTTTACCGTCATATCGACCACCTTGTCCGAGGCCCGGAATTTAGTGTCGTCTGCAATGTATGAACACCTGATTTATCTTGCCGTAATTTAACGGCGCTAAAGATTACCATACTCAGTTATGACACAATAGCGTTTATTTGCCGCGGGAAAAGCAATGAGTGAGACCGATCTATCCCCACAAACCTCAGATATCAATGCCCTGCTGGGTGTCAGCAAAACGCCAGTGACAGTCTTCACGCTGTCCTGGTGCAGCTATTGCCACGCAGTTAGACAGTTGCTGGATCATCTGAAAATTGCATACACCACTGTGGAGCTGGATACCGGAGAGTACGCCAACCCAGACCGCCATCAACAAATGCGGCGTGAACTGCTGGAAATGACCAGCAGCCGGACACTGCCGCAGGTTTTTGTGGGAGCCTCACATAACATCGGTGGCTATACAGAGACCAGGCAGGCAGCTCAGAGTGGAAAACTGCAGGAACTGGTTAATGCGCAGCTGGTCGCCCGGCAGCAAAATTGACGGTATGAACTGACATGATCACGGCGGCAATTGATTTCCTGCATCTCATCGCGCTACTCGGCTGGGCAATCGGCTTGCTAATAGTTGCCATGGCGCCGCGTGAAGCTGTCAGCCACGACGACCTGAAAGGGATAGTAAAAGTCTATCAATGGACATTAATCGCCTTGCTGACAGCAATCACTGCAGGACTGACCTTGTGGCTGATGGTTGGAAAACCGGCAGAATTCTATAGTAACAACCCACTGTTTCACGCCAAACTGTCCCTGGTTGCTTTGCTCATTCTGTTGACAGCCTGGCCTGCCGCATTCTTCTGGCGTCAGCGGCACACACTGACACCGGACAAACACATCGAGGACACCCCCGGCGCCATCACGCGACTACAAAAAGCCGCCGTGGCAGTGGTTATCGTGACCCCGGTTCTGGGCTGGCTGGTGGCAAGAGGCATAGGATACTAGTCGACCATCAGGCGGACCTGGTATTCAGCGTCGACTGAAGCCAGCTTGAGATATCCCTGATTTCCTCCAGACAAACGGTATGCTGCATTGGGTAGCTGCTGTATTCTGGCTTGTAGCCTTTGGCCTGCAGCGCAGCGACTGCCTGCTGTCCCAACGCCTCTCGCACGACCGGATCGGCCGTGCCATGAAAGACTCTGATTGGCAGCTCTCGATTCGCCTGATTGACTGTCACGGTGTCGGCCGTCGGGAAGTAACTGGACAGCGACATGATACCTGCCAACGGATGTGGACAGCTAAGGCCCGCCTCCAGCACAACCGCTCCTCCCTGCGAGAATCCAGCAAGGATAATGCGTCGACTATCGATGCCAGCCGCCATCTGGGCTTCAACCAGTTCATGCACGGCTGCAGCCGATGCGCGCAGCTGAGTTTCATCCACCCGCCGGCTGACATCCATTTCCAGAATGTCATACCATGCCGGCATGACATACCCCTGGTTTATGGATACCGGGATCGATGGTGCATTCGGAAAAATAAAGCGTACCGCCATGTCAGACGGAAGTCGCAACTCGGGTACAATGGGGACAAAGTCGCTGCCATCGGCACCCAGGCCATGCAGCCATATAACCGCCGCATCGGCGTGTCCATCCGGGCGGGTTTCTCTGACAAGCGCGGGCAAATTAGTCATCAAGCATCCTTCGCGGTTCAATTGTTGATTTAGGTAATTTCGACATTATAGGAAACTTTAGGGTCAATCGACCACGCAAGAGGAACAACCATGCTGAACAAGTCGACACAGCACCTGGCACACATGCTTACCGCGGTATGCCTTCTCGCTGGTCTGATGACCGGGGCGCTCGCGCAAAGCCTGGACGGCGAGGCGCTCAAGGCACAGATCAGTGGCAGTGATCGCGACATCAGCGATCGAATGCGTGATTCAGCCCGACAACCTGTGGAGGTACTGCAGTTTCTGGGTCTGGAACCAGGCATGACGGTGCTTGATGTGTATGCCGCCGGTGGTTATTACACTTACATACTCTCAAAAGCGGTCGGCCCGGCTGGAATCGTGTACGCGCAGAACTCGCCGAGGGCGCTTCGTTATGACGAAGATCGCACCGACATAAGTCAGGGCGACGCGCTCGCCAACAAGATACGGGACGGCCAGTTGCAGAATGTCGAGCGGATCGATCGCGGCATCCAGGACTCGGGACTGCCAGAGGCTTCTGTAGATTTTGTGCTGGTATCGCAGATTCTGCACGATTACTTTAACCGCAGCCCCGCGAGCGCTTACAGCCTGCTGGTCGAGCTGCATCGTTTGCTTCGACCAGGCGGCATTATCGGCATCATTGATCATCATGGTGCACCTGGCAATGACAACCGCCGACTGCACCGCATGGTGCAGTCCGATGCAGAGCAGGTAATTACTGATGCGGGCTTTATCATCGAGGCGGAGAGCGAGCTGCTGCTCACTGATGGAGACAACCCGCGTCGATCAATTTTTGATCCCATGCTCAATCGTGGAACCAGCCAGTTCCTGCTGCGTGCCCGCAAACCGGCCGACTCTCTGTAATCGCCCCCCAGGTATCTAATCAGGTAAACACCATGGAAGACATCATCGATCTATTGCATGAATTGAGTGAGGACGTACCAGTTGCGCTGGAGTTGCCTGATGACGATCTGCTTGTCGAGATTGAGGAAGAGCTGCTGCTGTCATTACCCGACGACCTGCGGGTTTACTTATTGGAGGCCAGCGACGTTGTGCTCGGATCCTTTGAGCCGGTAACAGTAACCGATCCGCGCTCACATACCTATCTGCCTGAAGTCGCGGCGATCATGTGGAATGAAGGTATGCCGCGCCACCTGCTGCCGGTTTGCCAGGCTGGATCGGGTTGCTACTGCATCAGGGAAGACGGTGTAATCCTTTACTGGAATGGCGAAAAGCTGGGCAAGGATCCGGAAGGCAACAAAGAGTGGCAAAACCTGTGGGAGTGGATCAGGGACACCTGGCTCCCACAGGCAGAGGAATAAGCTTCGCGCCCGAACTGAGGCGCTACAGCAATGCCGATAGCCGGGCGTCTGCACCCAGCACTCTCACCAGCTTGCCATTCTGAAACACCGGAACCGATACCGTAAAACAGAACTCGTCAGTGGCCGACGAACGGTACACATCGGATATATAGGTCTTTCCGGTGTCAACGACCCGCTTGAACCATTCCCGTGAACGCCAGTCTTTACCTCGTGCCGATGCCCTGTCCGCTGTCGGCGACAGATCAGCGGCAAAAATATTCTCGGAAACCTGAATTCCATCGGCACCAACCAGGTACATGAGTTCGAACTGTTGGTGCTGGTTGAGCGCTGTAGCCAGTCGGGACTCCATGCTTCCACGATCGTGACTGACAAGCTCGGGTGCCGCAGCCAGCTCCGCAATAACCTCACCGGCAAGCCTGTGAATCTGCAACCGGAAACCACCCAGACCTTCCAGCAGCGAGTCGCTCTGGACATGAATTGCATGTCCGAGCTCATTCACGCGCGCCGCCTTGGTCTTCATATCCGCCGCTACACTTGAGACTGTGTGCACGTCACGGTTGACCGCCTGCATGGCCTGACTCATCTGCTCGGTGCTGGATACTATGCCATGAAATCGCTGATCAAGGTTATCCATGGCTTCACGGACTTTGCAGAGCTCCTGGCCAATGTGCTCCACACTATCCGAACCTGCTGTCACTGCTTCACGCATCTCCTTGCCCGCGACGCCCAGACCCGCCACCTGCTCGGTAAAATTCTCAATAATCATTGAAACCTGGCTGGTGGCATCTGTTGTGTTGTTGGCCAGAGCCCTGACCTCTTCGGCAACGACAGCAAATCCACGCCCGTGCTCGCCGGCCCGAGCGGCTTCAATGGCCGCATTCAGGGCCAGTAGATTGGTCTGTCTGGAGATATCGGAGATGGACGAGATTACCTTGACGACTTCCTGCAATTGCAGCTGCAGGCTCGCGATGACACTGCCGAGATGCTCTTCAGTGGCGTTGATGCGAGTGATGCTCGATCGGGTGCGGCTACTGTCAGCTTCACAAGTACGTATGGCATCCGCCACTTCGGCCGACAATTTGGCAACATCCTGCGTCGCTGGCAGCAGTTCAGCTTCAATAGCAGTGGTAACCTGCTCACTGCTGCTGGCGATGGCTTCCGACGACTGCGCCAGTTGCTGTCCCGTGCGCGTCGTGTCACTGGCAATGGCGGACATTTCAGGCGCCTGACAGGCGATGGTCACGGCAGCCTCAATGCAGTGTTTGATTCGGCTGTGCAAAGTCTGTTTCAGTGCAGTCAACGCAGCGTCATGTTGTGCCCCGGCGCCAGCGCCGAGATCCAGATTCCTTGCAAGTTCATCAATTGACTGTTCAATATTGCCGCGAAGCCGAGAGTTCGACAAAAACTTCATGATTAGCAACTCCTTCCGTGGACTACTGCTTGTTGATATCTGCTTCTGATGCCACGATCACACAGTATTGACTGAAGCAATTTCAGTGCCATTCGCGTGTCATCGCGCTCACTTTATGGCATACGACGCAAAATTTGCCGACAATACGAGGGCTTGCTGAGACTGACAGCAATCTGCGCGGGTTCCCGGCTGGAGCGAACGCGCTACCTGCTGTCCCCTGGAGAGCTTTTGTCACTCCCGGGTGCAAGCCAGTCTGCACCAACGCGGACACTTGAATCAGGCATTCGCACCAGCTGTGTGCAGATCAGATCACCAGAGCAGACGCCGTTTATCAGGTATCACGTGCCATGTAACCTTCTAAATCAAGAACCTGTTCCTGCGTAAAACGGATACCCAGCTTTGTTCGTCGCCAGAGTATGTCGTCGGCCGTCATCGCCCATTCTTTAGCGATCAGGTAGTCCACTTCGCGAGCATAAAGACCCGGGCCAAACTGCCGGCCAAGATCAGCCACTCCATTCACACCATCAAGTAACTCTCGAGTTGATGTGCCGTAGCGTTTCACCCAGGCGGCAATCTGTTGAGCTGGTAAAGCCGGGTGCTCCTGTTGCAAAACGCTCAGCAATGAAGCCTGGTCAGTAAAATCACCTCCCGGCAGATTGGCGGTCCTGGTCCAGGGCTCCCCCATGTCGGGAAATATCTCACGAAGCTGACGAAGTGCCGACTCAGCCAGATGCCGGTAGGTTGTGATCTTGCCCCCGTACACCGTTAACAGTGGTGCCTCGCGCCTGTCGAGCTGAAACGAGTAATCACGGGAGACTTTACTGGCGGACTTTCCGACTGCCTTATCGCTTTCCTCTTCTACCAGCGGCCGGACACCCGCGTAGGTATGAACAACATCGGCTGGTGATATATTCCGCTTGAAGTACTGGTTAACCACGTCACACAGATATTCGATTTCCTGCGACGAGATTTTGGCATCTGCTGGATCGCCGGCGTAATCCTCCTCGGTCGTGCCTATCAAGGTGTAGTCATCTTCGTAGGGAATGACAAACACTACCCGGCCATCAGCATTCTGCAACAGGAAGGCCTCCTCGCCAGGATGCATTCTTGGTACCACAATATGCGATCCTTTCACCAGTCTCACCGCCCGGTTATCGGTGCCTGATTGTGTGAGGACACGTGTTACCCATGGCCCTGCTGCATTAACCACACAGCGAGCACTCACTTTTGTGACCTCACCACTGCGCTCATTCAGAAGTTCAGCCAGCCAGCGACCTTGTTTTCCTTTCTGCTGCGCTGTCAGGTTGACACAACGATGGCGCGGCAGGACCTGGGCCCCATTGCTGGCAGCCTGCAGGGCATTAAGAATGACCAGGCGTGAATCATCCACCCAGCAGTCTGAATATTCGAAACCACGCCGGTAATCGGAGCGCAGTGGTCCGTCGTCACTGAAGGAAATGCTGCGGGATCCGGGTAAAGTGACACGGCGAGCCAGGTGATCGTACAGGAACAGGCCGATGCGAATCATCCAGGCCGGGCGCAACTGCTTGTGATGAGGTAGCCGAAACCGCATCGGCCAGATGATGTGAGGGGCGGCACGCAGCAGCACCTCGCGCTCTTCGAGCGACTCGTGGACCAGTTTGAACTGCCAGGTTTCGAGATATCGCAGACCACCATGGATGAGCTTGGTACTGGACGAAGAAGTCGCACCGCCAATGTCTGCCTGGTCACACAGGACCACTGACAGACCTCTGCCTGCTGCATCCGCGGCTATGCCGGCTCCATTGACACCTGCTCCGACTACCAGCAAGTCAGTTTGTATAACGCCTGATTGATCCGGCACTTTGTCCCCCTGTACACCGTTTACGTATCGAACGTATGTTATAGTAGCACGCAACAATAAGCGAAAAAGGAGGCCGGTGCGATGGAAACGGAAAACACCTATGAGTGACTATCTGTTGGCTATTGATCAGGGAACGACAAGCAGTCGGGCCATCATTTTCACGCGGAATGGCGAGCGCGTCGCAGTTGGTCAGCACGATTACCCACAACACTACCCCAATGACGGATGGGTCGAGCATGAAGCCGAAGATATCTGGACAACAACTGTCCAGAGCTGTCGTGAGGCTCTCACTGCCAGTGGAATCCAGCCGTCAAAATTGGCCGGTATCGGTATCACCAACCAACGCGAGACCACGCTGATCTGGGATCGTCGCAGCGGCAAACCCATCCATAAAGCCATCGTCTGGCAGGATCGTCGCACTGCAGCCTTCTGTGAGAAGCTTCGATCACGCCTTGAGCGTGAGGGACGTCCCGATCTCGTCCAGAAAAAAACCGGCCTTCTTATCGACTCCTATTTCTCGGCCAGCAAGATCCACTGGCTGCTTGAAAACGTGACCGGCGCACGCGACGCGGCAAAGGCAGGGCATCTCGCTTTTGGCACAATCGACACTTTCCTGTTGTGGCGCCTGACTGGCGGCAAGGAACACAGCACCGACGCCACGAACGCCTCTCGCACCATGCTGTTCAATATCCAGACGCAGCAATGGGATGAAGAATTACTGGATCTGTTTGATATCCCAGCCTCATTGCTACCTCAGGTTAAGGATTGCGCTGCCGACTTTGGGCAAACCTCGTCTGAGCTGCTGGGCGCGCCCGTGCCAATCTGCGGCATGATTGGAGACCAGCAGGCTGCAGCGTTCGGGCAGGCCTGTTTTCAACCTGGTATGGCAAAGAGTACATATGGCACTGGCTGTTTTCTGCTGATGAATTCCGGCGAACAAATTCTGGAATCTCGCCACAACCTGCTTGCTACCGTGGCCTACCGGCTTGACGACAAGCCTGTTTACGCACTGGAAGGCAGCATCTTCATGGCAGGTGCCACCATGCAGTGGCTGCGCGATAAACTTGGCCTGTTCAAGTCAGCCGCAGAAACTGAGGCCCTGGCCAATCAGGCTGACCCTGGATTGTCTGTCATGCTGGTGCCAGCATTCACTGGCCTGGGAGCGCCCTGGTGGGATGCCGATGCGCGTGGTGCGATTTTCGGTTTGACACGTGACGCAGGTATCCCAGAGATCGTTGCTGCCGCACTGATGTCGGTGGCCTACCAGACCAAGGACCTGCAAAAGGCCATGGAGTCAGATGGTCAGCGTCCAACCATGCTGCGCGTAGACGGCGGTATGGCAGACAACAATTTTGCGATGCAACGACTTGCCGATTTATTGGGCGGCCCTGTCGACCGACCACAGATCACGGAGACAACCGCCCTTGGCGCCGCCTTTGTAGCAGGTCTGCAGGCTGGCCTGTATGGCTCACTCGAAGACATTTCAGTGCTGTGGCAGCTGGAGCGTCAGTTCGAGCCTACCCAGCCGAAAGAGTGGCGCGACGCTCAGTACGCCCGCTGGCTGGACGCCGTGCGCAGAACCCGGAGCCAGTCATGAGAACCTTGCATCTTATTCGGCATGGCGAAACAAACTGGAATCGCGAGCGGCGCGCACAGGGACAGCAGGAATCTGTTCTGACTGACACTGGCCGTGAGCAGGCCAGACAACTGCGACAGGCATTACGCGACATTCCAGTGCAGGCTGTTTTTGTCAGCAGCAGTCAGCGCGCCCGCGAAACGGCCGAGATCGCGTTCAGCGAGCGAGACGTGCCAATGGAATATTGCGACCTGCTCAGGGAAATCAATATGGGACCCTGGGAAGGACAACTGTATGCAGACATCCAGAAAAACGATCCGCAGCGCTATCATGCATTCTGGAATCAACCTGATGCGTTTTTGCTGAGCGGTGCGGAGACCTTTGCCGACATCCAGCATCGAGCGCTGAGCAGACTGGAAAAAATACTGGCAGAAACTGAGGCAGGACATATCGCGATCGTCAGCCACGGCGTCTGGATAAAATCGCTGCTGTGTGCAATCGAAGGCCGCGACCTTGCTGATCTGTGGCAACCTCCTGCCATGCATAACTGTGCACGCAGTACGATACAAATCCAGCGCGACGGCAGTCGTCGTATAACTCTCTATTGCGACAAACCTTACGAACACCCTTCCGTGGAGATTCAAAATGAGCACTGAAAACAAGACAAAAGCCGGATTACCGTTAATCTTGACGGTATTAGCGGGCATTGCAGGTATCGGTCTGGGATTGACCGCCCTGGCTGCACCTGTCGGTGTCTGGCTGCAGGCCTGGGACTTCCGCCAGGGTTTCTCCATTTTGCGTTCAGCCCAGCCACTGGTGGCCTGGATAACGATAGGCTGCGCGCTGGCGACCGTCATCGTCTTTGGACTGGGGCGTCGGCAGAGTGACAGCAATGCCGGCCGAAACACTGCCATTTGCCTGGCTGCGACAGTGGTTGCGGCAATCGCCTGGTACGTTCCCCAGTCCTATCTTCCGGGCGCGGGTCGTACGATTCCTCCGATCCATGACATCAGCACGGATGTGGCCAATCCGCCGCAGTTTGTTGATGTGCTGCCACTAAGAGGCAGCAACAGCAACCCGACAGTTTATGGCACCGGCAACCCCAACTACACACCTGAGCAGCATGCAGAACTGCAACTTGAAGCCTATCCAGATGTGAGCACTCAGACATTCTCAGAGCCTGTCGATGTTGTGTTTGAACGCGCATTGGCGGCAGTCGACGCATTGGGCTGGGAGCTGGTGTCTCAGGTGCCTGATGAGGGGCGCATTGAGGCCACTGATACAACCTTCTGGTTCCGCTTCAAGGATGATGTCGTCATACGGATTCAGGAGACAGAGGACGGTACGACGGAACTGGATGCTCGTTCAACTTCCCGCGTTGGTCTGAGTGACGTCGGCAAAAATGCCGAGCGGCTGCGGGCTTTTTTTGCTGAACTCTGAATGAAGTTCCGGTAGGCTTGTCCGCTGGATCCGGTTGCTGCCTGCAGGGTGGCAACCGGGACACTCTGGCCAACCGTCAACGGCATAAAATCGCGAGACCGAATTGAATCACACTAAACCCTCACCCCAATCCCTTCGGGACCGACTGATAAACGACGCGACGTCGACTCGCCCCCGGGCATTGCTTATTTTCTTGGCGATCGCAGTCACCTGCCTGTCTCTGTCCCAGTTAAGCAGCTGGCTGGTAAACAGCTCACTGTCTATTGGCAGCAGTGTGGCCGTAGTCGATGGCGTGTTTAATGTCACTCACGTGCGCAATCTGGGCGGTGTTTTCGGAATGGCGCAGGGCAAAGGCTGGCTGTTTGCGCTTTTCAGTATCGCACTGATATCAGTTCTTTGCTGGTACCTGGTGAAAGGAAAACAGGTTCGCCAATACGAGTTCATATTTTTCGGCTTTGTCGCCGGAGGCGGAATCAGCAATATCCTTGATCGGCTAATCTACGGAAGTGTTGTCGACTTTATTGATATCCGCGCAATCCCATTCTGGAACTACGTCTTTAATACTGCCGACGTATTCATCCACGTCGGACTTTGGCCTCTGTTATTTATTGGCCTGTTCTGGCACAGGGACTGAATTGTCAGGCCCCAACTGAACTGGTCCGTTTCTGCTTTCTAAGGCAGCACGTCCTGCAGCGCGGCCATCAGCAAACGCACATGGGTGGCGTCCGCGCTGTGCCCCATCAATCCAATACGCCAGATTTGGCCCGCCAGCGGACCCAGGCCTGCGCCAATTTCCAGGTTCCAGTCGCTCAGTAGCGCATTTCTGATCGCTGTCTCATCCACTCCCTCAGGAACCTTGACAGCATTAAGCTGGGGCAGTCGCGACTCTTTTGCCACAGCCATCTGCAGCCCCATCGCTTCCAGACCTTCAACCAGCGTGTGGTGGTGCTGCGCATGCCGGGCCCAGGACTGTTCAAGCCCTTCTTCCTCCAGAATGCTAAGAGCCTCATGGAGAGCATACATGGCATTAACTGGCGCCGTATGATGATAGCTGCGCTTTTGCCCGCTCCCCCAATAATCCATTATCAGGTTCATATCCAGGAACCAGCTTTGCACACGTTCGCGTCGACTCTTGATTCGCTCTACTGCTCTGGGGCTAAAACTGACTGGAGAGATACCTGGCACACAGGACAGGCACTTTTGTGTGCCGGAATAGATCGCGTCGATCTCCCACTCATCGACTTTAAGTTCGATGCCACCCAGCGAGGTAACGGCGTCGACTATTGCAAGACAGTCATGTTGATGCGCCAGCGCGGCCAGTGACTTTGCGTCACTGCGCACACCTGTTGACGTTTCAGCATGAACAAATGCCACCGCTACAGCATCCGGGTTGGCCAACAGGGCTTCCTCGACTTTGCCGGGATCGACAGCTGCCCCCCACTCTGAGCTAACCATTACCGCAGTGCCACCGCAGCGCTCGACGTTTTCTTTCATTCGCCCGCCAAAAGCACCATTTTGGCAGACAATTACTTTGTCTCCTGCTTGCACAAGATTTACAAAAACCGCTTCCATGCCAGCTGAACCTGGTGCTGAAACGGGCAAAGTAAGCTCATTTTCTGTCTGAAAGGCATATTGCAGCAGCCGCTTGATATCATCCATCAATCCGATGAAGGCGGGATCAAGATGACCAATAGTTGGACGGCCAAGAGCCTCCAGCACACGCGGACTGACATCAGAAGGACCCGGCCCCATCAAAACCCTGTGTGGTGGATAGAATGTCTTGGTCATATGCTCCTCCCAAACAAAAAAGCCGGGACACAGTCCCGGCTTTTATGTATTTGAACGCAGAAAATTATCCGCGACATCAATACAGCTTGCTTCAGTCTTCAGCGCCTTCCTCAGCGCCTACACCTGCCGGACGATCCACCAGCTCTACATAAGCCATAGGTGCTTTATCACCAGCGCGGATACCACATTTCAGGATACGGATGTAGCCACCAGGACGACCCTGGTAACGCGGACCGAGATCCGTGAACAGCTTACCGACGGCAGACTTGCTACGCAGACGGCTGAAAGCCAGACGACGGTTGGCAACGCTATCCGTCTTGGCCAAGGTAATCAGAGGCTCCGCAACCATACGCAGCTCTTTTGCCTTGACGACAGTGGTCTTAATGATTTCGTGCTCAACCAGCGAGGCAGTCATGTTACGGAACATGGCCTTACGGTGCGCAGAGTTTCTGTTCAACTGACGTCCACTATGACGATGACGCATATCTACAATTCCTATTTCAACCGCAGCCTCACGGCTGACTCGCTATAGTATTTTAATCCGATGACGGTATTACTTGTCTTCTGTACGCAGGCTAGCCGGCGGCCAGTTTTCAAGACGCAGGCCCAGTGAAAGTCCACGAGTAGCCAATACGTCTTTAATTTCTGTAAGCGACTTTTTACCCAGATTTGGAGTCTTCAGCAGTTCAACTTCTGTGCGCTGAATCAGGTCGCCAATATAATAAATATCTTCCGCTTTCAGACAGTTTGCAGAACGAACTGTCAGCTCCAGGTCATCGACCGGACGCAACAGAATCGGGTCAATCTCGTCTTCGGGCTCTTCCGGTGCAGCAGCTTCCTGGCTTTGCAGGTCAACAAACACAGCCAGCTGGTGCTGCAGGATTGTTGCTGCGCGACGGATCGCTTCTTCTGGATCAATTGTACCGTTCGTACGCAGATCGATAATCAGCTTGTCCAGGTCAGTACGCTGCTCTACTCGAGTGCTCTCAACAGAGTAGGCAACGCTCAGCACCGGACTGTAAGTGGCGTCCAACTGCAGACGACCAACAGCGCGAGTCTCATCGTCATCATGACGTCGGGAATCGGCAGGAACATAACCTCGGCCTTTACGTACCACCAGTCGCATGTTCAGCTCACCTGACCCATTCAGGTTGGCAATCTCGTGCTCCGGATTGACGATCTCGACATTGTGGTCGGTCTCGATATCAGCAGCTGTGACAACGCCAGGGCCTTTCTTGCTCAGGTTGAGCACGGCCTCGTCCTGGCCGTTCAGAATCACTGCAACACCTTTCAGGTTCAGCAGGATCTCAATAACGTCTTCACGAACGCCTTCGATACTGCTGTACTCGTGCACAACACCATCGATTTCAACTTCTTCCACTGCACAACCAGGCATGGAAGACAGCAGGATTCTTCTTAATGCGTTCCCCAGAGTATGGCCGAAACCACGCTCAAGAGGCTCAAGCACCACTTTGGAATGATACTTGTCAAACTCTTCTACCTTGATCAACTGTGGTGTAAGAAAATCCGACAACGAAATCTGCATGGGGTCACCCTTAACAATTAGCCCGGTAATGTTTAACTCTACTTCCGAATAACGCCTGTTTAAGCAGGTTTACTTGGAGTAAAGCTCGACGATCAGGTTTTCGTTAATATCCGCTGAGAGATCAGCACGGTCTGGCTTGCGGGTAAACTGACCTTCCCGTTTGCCCGAATCGACAGTGATCCACTCAACCGGCGTACGCTGGTTGGCAAGCTCCAGCGCTGACTTGATCCGCAGCTGTTCTTTGGATTTCTGACGAACAGCAACGACATCACCGGGATTAACCTGATAAGACGGCACATTAACAACGCTACCGTTAACAGTGATCGATTTGTGAGACACCAACTGGCGCGACTCAGCGCGAGTTGCTCCGAATCCCATTCGGTACACAACGTTATCCAGTCGCGACTCAAGCAACTGCAGCAGGTTTTCGCCTGTTGCGCCCTTACGACGGGCTGCTTCCTTGTAATACGTGCGGAACTGACGCTCGAGTACGCCGTAGATGCGTCGTACTTTCTGCTTTTCACGCAGCTGAACGCCGTAGTCAGACAGACGGCCGCGTCGTGCACCGTGCTGACCCGGAATCGTTTCCGCCTTGCACTTGCTGTCGAGCGGGCGAACGCCGCTCTTCAGGAACAGATCGGTTCCTTCGCGTCGTGCGAGTTTACATTTGGGGCCTAGATAGCGGGCCATACACTGACTCCTGTTTTCTAAATCTCGGTTATTAGCCGGAATAAGCTATTACTGATCCTACGACTCTCGCCTTTAGACGCGACGCTTTTTCGGGGGTCGACAACCGTTGTGGGGAATCGGTGTCACATCAGTGATCACACCCACTTTCAAGCCACAGGCGTTCAAGGCACGCACTGCCGACTCACGGCCAGGGCCAGGACCATTGACCTTAACATCCAGGTTTTTCAGACCATAAAGCTCGATGGCAGTCTTACCCGCACGCTCCGCAGCAACCTGAGCGGCGAATGGCGTACTCTTACGCGAACCGCGGAAACCAGAACCACCAGATGTAGCCCAGCTCAGAGCGTTGCCCTGGCGGTCAGTGATGGTAACGATGGTGTTGTTGAACGACGCATGAATGAATGCAATTCCGTCAATAACGGCTTTTCTTGCCTTCTTTTTAGGCGCTGCTTTAGCTGCTGGCTTAGCCATAGAAAATTCCTGAATAAGATTAAAGCGTATTGTCTCTAAATATTATTTGCGAATCGGCTTACGCGGACCCTTACGTGTACGGGCGTTAGTCTTGGTGCGCTGACCACGTACTGGCAGTGACCGGCGATGACGAATACCGCGGAAACAGCCTAGGTCCATCAATCGCTTGATGCTCATGGATACTTCACGACGCAGGTCACCTTCTACAGTGAACTTGCCAACCTCGGCACGCACATTGTCGAGTTCTTCCGGTGACAGTGCACTGGTTTTTGTCGAAGGAGCGATGCCCACGCGTTCACAAATCAACTTAGCGCGCGTGGCACCAATCCCGAAGATATAACTCAGGGAAATAACCAGGTGCTTGTTATCTGGTATGTTGACACCGGCAATACGTGCCATAGCTTGACTCCAATCTTTTAATTTACGCGTTTACCAGAGAACCTGGACCCCTAAATTCAGGGGCGCAAAGGATATACTCTGGCGAATTAAAAATCAACCAGTGCTTAACCCTGGCGCTGCTTGTGACGGGGCTCTGCGTCGCAGATAACTCGTACGACTCGGTTGCGCTTGATCACCTTGCACTTACGGCAGATTTTCTTGACTGATGTTCTGACTTTCACTTTCTACTCTCCATTCAACGTCGGGTATCGCCCGAGACGCTCTAAATTCAAGTTCCCGACGGCCTAGCGGCCTCGACCGAAACTACCCAAATTGGACTTTTTCATAAGAGAATCATACTGATGCGACATCAGATGCGCCTGTACCTGTGACATAAAGTCCATGCTTACGACCACAACAATCAACAGCGCGGTGCCGCCCAGGTTAAACGGTACATTCGCCATCATCTGAAAGAAATTCGGCAACAGACACACGATAGTGATGTAGATCGCACCAAACATGGTCAGTCGCGTCAGAACAGCATCAATGTACTTGGCTGTCTGCTCACCGGGACGGATACCCGGGATAAATGCGCCCGAACGCTTCAGATTATCCGCTACATCTTTCGGGTTAAACACCAGCGCGGTGTAAAAGAAACAGAAAAAGATGATCATCGCGCTGAACAGAATTACGTACAGAGGCTGACCCGGACCAATCAACAGCGCGAGATCCTGCAGCCATTCGGCTCCTTCACTCTGTCCAAACCATTGTCCGATGGAAGCCGGAAACAGCAGGATACTGCTTGCGAAAATCGCCGGAATCACGCCCGCCATATTCACCTTGAGAGGCAGATGGCTCGACTGTGCCTGATAAAGTTTGTTGCCCTGTTGACGCTTGGCGTAGTTAACCGTGATGCGACGCTGCCCGCGCTCGATAAACACAATACCGGCAATCACGATGACCGCAATTATGGCCACCACAAACAACAGCAAACCGCTGATCTGACCTTCGTACGCCTGCGACAGCGAGCTGCCTATTGCGGCGGGCAGACCTGCCACGATGCCGGCGAAGATCAGCATGGAGATCCCGTTACCTACGCCACGCTCGGTAATCTGCTCACCCAGCCACATCATGAACATCGCACCTGTCACCAGCGACACAATGGCAGTGAAGGTGAAGCCCAGACCCGGGTTGTAAGCCATCGGTGCCAGCAGGCCAACGGCCATGCCAGTACCCTGCACAATCGCCAGCGCCAGAGCGCCATAACGGGTGTATTGCGTGATCTTGCGACGACCCGACTCACCCTCTTTCTTCAGCTGTGCCAGGTAAGGGTTTACCGCACTCAGAAGCTGCATGATGATCGATGCGGAGATATACGGCATGATGCCCAGGGCAACAATACTCATACGCTCCAGCGCACCACCAGAGAACATGTTAAACAGACCGAGGAAGGTACCTTCGTTCTGACTGAACATGTTAGCCAGCTGCGCTGGATCGATACCAGGAACCGGTATATGCGTGCCGACACGATAGACAAATATGGCAAACAGCAGGAACAGCAGACGAGCCTTCAGCTCACCTAGTCCCGCTCCAATCCCTTCACCTGACATATTGGGTTTCTTTGCCATCTTTAATCAATCAGCTCTTTCGGTAGTTGCAAAATTAAGCGCTAGCTTTTTTGGTTTTTTTCTTTCCTGCGTACTCAGGTACAACAGGATCGATCACCTTGCCACCAGCCGCTTCAATTGCCTGACGCGCACCTTTAGTGACACGCAGACCTTCTACAGTAACAGCTTTGGTCACGTCACCAGAAAGCATGATCTTTACTCGCTTGATGCCACCGTTGATCAGGTTGGCAGCTCGCAGTGTTTCGATGCTTACAACGTTGCCTTCCAGGGCATTCAGTTCGCTGGTACGAACTTCGCCGGTCAGACGACCAATACGTGAGCTGAAACCGAACTTCGGCAAGCGACGCTGCAAAGGCATTTGACCGCCTTCGAAACCTGGACGTACTGTACCGCCGCTGCGTGACTTTTGACCTTTGTGACCTGTACCACAGGTCTTGCCCCAGCCGCTTCCAATGCCGCGTCCAACGCGCTTCGGAGACTGGGTGCTGCCCTCTGCCGGGCTCAATGTATTCAAATGCATCTGTTAACCCTCAACTTGCAGCATGTAGCTGATCTTGTTGATAATGCCGCGGACAGCAGGCGTGTCCTGCAGCTCCACAGTCTGGTGCATACGACGCAGACCCAGACCTTTCAGGCACTGACGATGACGCTCCATCGTGCCGATCGGACTGCGAACCAGCGTAACTTTAACTGTTTTGTTGGCCATAACGCTTAACCCAGGATCTCTTCAAGTGTCTTACCACGCTTGGCTGCAACACTCTCAGCCGCACGCATCTCTTTCAATCCCTTGAACGTCGCGTTAACAACGTTGACCGGATTGGTTGAACCGTAACATTTAGCCAGAACGTTCTGGATACCAGCGAGTTCCAGCACCGCACGCATCGCGCCACCGGCGATGATACCGGTACCTTCGGATGCTGGCTGCATGTAGATCTTGGACGCGCCATGACGCGCCTTGACCGGATACTCCAGTGTATTACCGTCCAGCGACACGGAAATCATGTTGCGACGTGCGGCTTCCATGGCCTTCTGGATCGCCAATGGCACTTCACGTGCTTTGCCGCGACCGAAGCCTACTCGACCGTTACCGTCACCTACTGCGGTCAACGCAGTAAAGGCGAAAATACGACCACCTTTAACTACTTTGGCGACACGGTTTACCTGGATGAGTTTCTCCTGCAAACCTTCTTCGTTCTTTTTCGCCTCGTCTCTCAGTGCCATAGTTCTAAACCCTTAAAATTCCAAGCCGCCTTCACGTGCCGCATCAGCCAACGCTTTGATTCGACCATGATAGTTGTAACCGGAACGATCGAACGCCACTTTGCTTACGCCAGCCTGTTTGGCACGTTCAGCAATCAGTGCGCCGATTTTGCCGGCCGCTTCAACGTTTCCTGTTGCCTTACCACGCAGGTCTTTTTCAACTGTGGAGGCAGAAGCCAACACTACATTGCCTTCAGGGGCAATGATCTGCGCATAGATATGGCGCGGAGTACGATACACGCACAATCGGTTTACACCGAGCTCCGCTATTTTTGCTCTGGTACGTCGTGCGCGACGGATACGAGCTACTTTTTTATCGTTCATAATGTCACGCCCTACTTTTTCTTCGCTTCTTTTCTGTAAACATTCTCATCCGCGTAGCGAATACCCTTGCCCTTGTAAGGCTCTGGTGGACGGAACTTGCGGATCTCAGCGGCTACCTGGCCAAGCAGTTGCTTGTCAGCCGAATTCAGTACGATTTCGGTCTGAGAAGGTGTATCTGCTGTGACACCAGCTGGCAGCTGATAATCGATTGGATGAGAATACCCTACTGTAATATTGACAGTGTTGCCCTGTGCCTTGGCTCGATAACCAACGCCCTGCAACTGCAGCTTGCGCTGAAATCCTTCACTTACGCCAACAACCATGTTGTTAACGAGTGCGCGGAATGTACCAGCCATCGCAACTGCTTCGCGAGACTGGTTCTTCGCGGACACGCGCAGGACTTCACCGTCTTTCTCGATCTGCACATAGTCATGCAGTTCAAGATTAAGACTGCCTTTGCTGCCTTTGACAGTGACCGCTGAACCAGCGATTGTTGTCTCCACGCCTTTGGGCAGCGAAATCGGATTTTTTGCTACTCTGGACATAATCGTGCTCTATAAACTGTTAGTAAGAATCGTGTGTATCAGAATACCGTACACAGAACTTCACCACCGATGCCGGCAGCACGTGCTTGCTTGTCTGTCATCAACCCTTTGTTGGTTGACACAATCACAATGCCCAGTCCCTGACGGTTGCGGGGCAGTTCTTCTTTGCCCATGTACTGACGCAGACCAGGACGGCTGACTCGTTTGATTTCTTCGATAACCGGCTTGCCCTGATAGTATTTCAGATCAATGACCAGCTCGCGCTTGGCGCTGACATCGTCACTGACTGAGTAACCACTGATATAACCCTCATCCTGAAGAACGTTGCAAATGGCAACTTTCAGCTTGGACGCGGGCGCGCTCACCTGGGACAAGCGGGCCATTTGTGCATTTCGAATGCGTGTCAGCAAATCTGCAATAGGATCTGACATACTCATAATAAATTTCTCCGCTTACCAGCTTGCCTTGGTCAGTCCCGGCACATCACCACGCATCGCTGCTTCACGCAGCTTGTGACGACAAATACCAAATTTACGATATACACCGTGGGGACGACCGGTGATACGGCAACGCTTCTGTTGACGAACAGGGCTTGCATCGCGTGGCTGCTTCTGCAGCTGGATCTGCGCCTGCCACTTATCATCTTCGCTGGCATTCACATCAGCGATGATTGCTTTCAGGGCAGCTCGCTTGGCAGCAAACTTGGCAACTGTGCGCGTACGTTTTTCTTCACGTGCAACCATTGAGGTCTTGGCCATCTTTACGACTCCTTGGCGGCAGCTTTGCCGGTCAATGCTTTAAATGGGAAGCGCATCGCCGTCAGCAGGGCGCGTCCTTCTTCGTCGTTCTGTGCAGTAGTAGTGATGGTAATATCCAGACCACGCAGCTTGTCGACTTTGTCGTATTCAATTTCCGGGAAGATGATCTGTTCAGTCACACCCATAGCGTAATTGCCACGACCATCAAATGCCTTCGGGTTCAGACCACGGAAGTCACGAATACGTGGAATCGCGATGTCAACCAGACGATCCAGGAATTCGTACATACGCTCGCCGCGCAGTGTGACTTTGGCGCCAATTGGCCAGCCAGCACGAATCTTGAATCCGGCAATGGATTTACGCGCTTTGGTGATAACCGGCTTCTGACCACTGATCATGGTCAATTCAGCGACGGCGTTATCCAGCAACTTCTTGTCGCCGACGGCCTCACCTACACCCATATTCAGTACCACTTTAGTGATACGGGGTACACGCATCGGATTGTCATACCCGAACTGTTTGGTCAGTGTGGGTACTACGTCACTTTTGTAAAATTCTTTCAACTGAGCCATGTTGGCGACCTGAGTTTCCGTTAATCAATGACTTTGTTAGTGGACTTGAAAATCCGCTTTTTCTTTCCATCTTCAACCTGAAAGCCGACGCGGTCAGCTTTGTTGGTCTCCGGATTGAAGATCGCTACATTGGAAACATCCAGCGCAGCTTCCTTCTCAACGATACCGCCTGCAATACCCGCATTGGGGTTAGGCTTGGTGTGTCGTTTTACAATATTGATACCACCGACAATCACCTTGGTTTCACCGACCAGGCGCGTCACGGTTCCCCGCTTGCCCTTGTCTTTTCCGGCGATGACGATTACTTCATCATTAGCTTTAATCTTACGCATATTCCGCGGCCTCGATATCTGTCACAGCACTTCTGGTGCCAGGGAGATGATTCGCATGAACTTTTCAGTTCGCAATTCACGCGTCACAGGCCCAAACACACGAGTACCGATAGGCGCCTGCTGGTTGTTCAACAGAATCGCGGCATTGTCATCAAACTTGATCAACGAGCCATCAGTTCTGCGAACACCTTTCTTCGTGCGAACAACGAGTGCTGAAAGCACCTGTCCCTTTTTAACTTTGCCTCGGGGAATCGCTTCTTTCACTGTCACTTTGATGACATCCCCGATGCGGGCATAACGACGATGTGAGCCACCGAGCACTTTGATACACATTACTCGCTTGGCACCACTGTTATCTGCCACATCTAAATATGACTGTACCTGAATCATCGATTCTCTCCGAACCCTTAAACTGTCGCTTTAGCAACAACGCCGACTGGCGCCAGAAACCCATTTACCGCCAGAATCAGATCTGCGTTGCACGCTCATCAATTGATACCAAAGACCAGGTCTTGGTCTTGGAGATCGGTCTGACTTCTTTAACCGTAACTCGATCACCTTCGCGACAATCATTGTTCGCATCGTGCGCATGCACTTTTGAAGAGCGAGTTATGAACTTTCCATACACCGGGTGCTTAACCCGACGCTCGATCAGCACAACAATGGACTTGTCCATCTTGGCGCTGACAACTTTGCCGGTCACAACGCGACCGGTCTGTACTGCTTCTGTTTCATTAAGCGACATAATCAGGACCCACTTTTCTGCTTTTCAGTAATGATGGTCTTAATCCGGGCAATATCCTGCTTTACTGCAGAAAGCACATGAGTCTGTGCCAGTTGTCCGGTCCGCTTCTGAATCCTGTAGTTGAACTGGTCACGATACAGGCCATTGAGCTGCTCGTTCAGCTCAGAAACTGACTTTTCTCGCAATTCGCTGGCTTTCATCACATTACCGTCCGTTTTACAAAAGTGGTTTCAAACGGCAGCTTGGCAGCAGCCAGTTGAAACGCTTCGCGCGCCAGACCTTCGTCTACGCCTTCGATCTCAAACATCACACGACCGGGCTGAATCTGGGCGACCCAGTACTCCACGCTACCCTTACCTTTACCCTGACGAACCTCGAGAGGCTTCTGGGTAATTGGCTTGTCGGGGAAAACCCGAATCCAGATTTTACCGCCACGCTTTACGTGACGAGTCATGGCACGACGGGCAGCTTCGATCTGACGCGCAGTCAGGCGGCCACGACCCAGGGCTTTCAGGCCAAACTCGCCGAAATCCACTTTGCTGCCACGATGAGACAGACCGCGGTTACGGCCCTTCATCATCTTTCTAAATTTAGTACGCTTTGGTTGTAACATCTTGGCCTATCCTCTACTTGGACGCTTTCTGGGGAGCCGCAGGGGCTTCCTTGTGGCCAAGGATCTCGCCTTTGAAAATCCAGACCTTAACGCCAATGATCCCGTAAGTTGTGCTAGCCTCTGAAGTCGCGTAGTCGATATCGGCACGCAGTGTGTGCAATGGCACACGACCTTCCCGATACCATTCTGTTCGGGCAATTTCTGCACCGCCCAGACGACCGCTGACCTGAATCTTGATACCTTCCGCACCCTGGCGCATGGCGTTCTGTACAGCGCGCTTCATGGCGCGACGGAACATGACACGTCGCTCCAGCTGCTGCGAAACACTGTCAGCAACCAGTTGCGCATCGAGGTCAGGCTTACGGATCTCTTCGATGTTGATGTGAACCGGCACGCCCATCTTGGCAATCAGAGCGGTTCTCAGCGTCTCTACATCTTCGCCTTTCTTACCAATCACGATACCTGGACGGGCAGTGTGAATAGTAATGCGGGCTGTCTGCGCCGGACGTTCGATATCAACACGTGAAACAGACGCATTGGCAAGTTGCTTGCGGATGTAATCACGCACCTGCAAATCAACCAGCAAATGCTCAGCATAATCTTTGCCTTCGGCAAACCACACTGATGTGTGCTTTTTAACTATACCAAGCCGAATTCCGGTTGGATGTACTTTCTGACCCATCCTGATCTCCTACTTATCGGCTACTTTAACGGTGATGTGACAGGTACGCTTCAGAATGCGATCAGCACGGCCTTTGGCACGTGGACGGATTCGCTTCATGGACATACCTTCGTCGACGTAGATAGTGGAGACTTTCAGCTCGTCCACATCCGCCCCTTCATTATGCTCGGCATTCGCAATCGCAGAGTTCAACACCTTCTTGATGACATCAGCACCCTTCTTTGGGCTGAAGGTCAGCAACTGAAGTGCCTCTTCGACATTCTTGCCGCGGATCTGATCGGCTACCAATCTCGCCTTCTGGGCAGAGAGCCGAGCGCCGCGCAATATTGCTACAACTTCCATCTCAATTTCCCCACTTATCAGCGCTTGGCTTTCTTGTCTGCCGCGTGACCGCGATAGTTACGCGTCAGCGCGAATTCACCCAGCTTGTGACCAACCATGTCTTCGGTCACAAAAACCGGCACATGCTGCTGTCCATTGTGCACAGCCAGCGTCAGCCCGAGCATATCTGGAGAAATCATCGAGCGTCGTGACCAGGTCTTAATAGGACGCTTGTCATTAGCATCGCGTGCTGCCTGCACTTTTTTCATTAAATGAAGGTCTATGAAGGGACCTTTTTTCAGTGAACGTGGCACTTTAATTTCCTCTGTTGTCAGGCCTTATCGGCTAGCATTTCTGCGGCGGACGATCATATTGGTCGTTCGCTTGTTAGTTCTGGTCTTGTAGCCTTTGGTCGGCTTACCCCATGGCGTCACAGGGTGACGGCCACCGGAGGTACGACCTTCACCACCACCGTGCGGGTGATCAACCGGGTTCATGGCCACACCACGTACCGTCGGTCGAATACCACGCCAGCGTTTGGCACCGGCTTTACCCAGGGAGCGCAGGCTGTGCTCAGAGTTGGAAACCTCTCCCAGCGTTGCGCGACAATCGGCCAGCACTTTGCGCATCTCACCAGACTTCAGACGCAGCGTGACGTGATTACCTTCTTTAGCCACCAGCTGCACTGAGCCGCCAGCGCTTCGCGCGATCTGAGCGCCTTTACCCGGCTTCAGCTCAACGCAGTGAACCGTGCTACCCAGCGGGATGTTGCGCAGCGGCAGACAGTTACCTGTCTTGATCGGCGCCTCATCACCTGAGACCAGCGTGTCGCCAGCAGAAATCTTGGCCGGCGCAATAATGTAACGGCGTTCGCCATCGGCGTAGAGCAGCAACGCAATGTTGGCCGTACGGTTGGGGTCATACTCCAGACGCTCAACCTTGGCTACGATGCCGTCTTTATCACGACGGAAATCGATAATTCGGTACTTTTGCTTGTGACCACCGCCCGCATGACGACGAGTGATGCGTCCAGCATTGTTTCGACCACCAGTCTTTGACTTGGTCGCCACCAAACCAGCGTAAGGCTCACCCTTGTGCAAATCAGGGTTTACGATTTTTACGACGAACCTGCGCCCTGGCGAGGTGGGTTTACATTTAACAACTGCCATAACCGCGACCCTTTCTTACGCCATCTCCGCAAAGTCAATTTCCTGACCCTGCGCCAGCTTCACGTAAGCCTTTTTCCAGTTTGATTTTTGTCTCAGCTTGCCACGCGCAGTACGCTTGGTCTTGCCCTTGACGTTGAGTACCTGCAGATCTTCCACTGTCACTTTGAACAGTGTTTCAATCGCTTCACGGATCTCAGGCTTGGTTGCGTCATTGGCAACACGGAACGCAACCTGGTTGTTGCGGTCTGCAATCAGCGCAGCCTTCTCAGATACGTGCGGCCCAACGATAATCGTGTAAAGTCTCTGTTGGTTCATGACAACATCTCCTCAACTTTTTTCAGCGCAGGAACAGTCATCAGCACCTTCTCGAAACCGATCAAACTGACCGGATCCAGACCTGACACATCCAATACATCAACGTGACGCAGGTTGCGAGCTGCCAGGTACAGATTTTCTGCCACTTCATCAGCAACGATCAGTACGTTATCCAGCGAAAACTCTTTCAGCTTGCTCGCCAGATCTTTGGTTTTGTGCGTATCAACGCTGAACTGCTCAACAACGACCAGACGATCCTGACGCAGCAACTCTGACAGAATGCTGCGCATTGCACCGCGGTACATTTTGCGATTCAGTTTTTTGCTGTGATCTTGGGGACGCGCAGCGAAGGTTACACCACCGGTACGCCAGATAGGGCCACGAGTGGTACCCGCACGCGCACGACCGCTACCCTTTTGACGCCATGGCTTACGACCACCACCTGCAACTTCGGAACGTGTCTTCTGCTTAACAGTACCCTGACGGGCGCCTGCCATGTAGGTCACGACCGCCTGATGTACCAGCGCTTCGTTAAATTCTTTGCCAAACGTTTCTTCTGAAACAGAAACAGTGCCTGCTCCGGCCTTTTTACCGGGCTGCGCAAGATTCAATTCCATCATTGCTTACCCCCTGGATCCGGCTGACTTGACAGAAGGACGCACTACCACGTGTGAGCCAGTAGCTCCCGGGATGGCACCTTTTACCAACAGCAGATTATTTTCGGCATCCACGCGAACGACTTCGAGAAACTGAGTCGTTACGCGCACATCACCCATGTGTCCAGCCATCTTCTTGCCTTTCCAGACACGACCAGGCGTTTGACACTGACCAATTGAACCAGGAGCACGATGAGACAGTGAGTTACCGTGAGTTGCATCCTGTGCGCGGAAATTGTGACGCTTGATGGCGCCAGCGAAGCCTTTACCTTTTGAAGTGCCGGTTACGTCTACACGCTGACCTGCTTCAAACAGAGCAACTGTCAACTCAGCACCGGGGGCGAACTCAGCCAGCTCCTGCTGACCAGCGCGGAATTCCCACAGGCCGGCACCAGCTTCTGTTCCAGCTTTCGCGAAGTGACCCGCCAAAGAGCGCGAAACGCGGGAAGCTTTGCGCTCACCCACAGTCACTTGAACGGCGCTGTAGCCATCCACTTCCTCAGTTTTCAACTGAGTAATTCTGTTTGGGCTGACCTCTACC
Organism: Pseudohongiella sp. O18; assembly: GCF_021729085.1. Classification (GTDB taxonomy): domain Bacteria; phylum Pseudomonadota; class Gammaproteobacteria; order Pseudomonadales; family Pseudohongiellaceae; genus Pseudohongiella. The sequence goes on from NZ_JAJSAR010000003.1 coordinate 302,968, forward strand.
ACTGTCACTGGAACAGAATCTCCAGCTTCAGTAAATATACGGGTCATGCCGCTTTTTCGACCGACCAAACCAATCGACATTTTTTGAACCTCATCGTGTACGGGGCTTTAACCCGCTATGGCTGCTATCGCATTACACCATGTTTGCCTGGGGGCTTTTGGACCCCGCCAAGCCAGCTGTTATCAGTTGTTTCAGAGTTGAACCATTACTGAACCATTCTCGCTTCTATCTACAAACCCGGCCTAACACAAAATTCTGGATCACTCAGCCCTTACCCAAGACTGATCTGCACTTCCACACCTGCCGCCAGGTCCAGCTTCATCAACGCATCCACTGTTTTCTCTGTCGGCTCTACGATATCAAGAAGGCGCTTGTGCGTTCTGATCTCGTACTGATCGCGCGCATCTTTATTCACGTGCGGCGATATCAGAATCGTGTAGCGTTCCCTGTTCGTTGGCAGAGGGATTGGCCCTCTCACCTGCGCACCGGTTCGCTTGGCAGTATCGACAATTTCCTGAGTAGACTGATCAATCAGCCGATGATCAAAGGCCTTCAGCCGAATTCTGATACGCTGATTTTGCATCTAGTCTGCTCTCCAAACACTTTTTAAATTAAATACTTACTTTTTTTGTTACCCGGATCCCAGTTGAGGACCGGAAAAAAGGAAGCGGAATTCTAAGGCTGACACAGCCCCATGTCAAGAAAACTATTTCGTTACAGCAAATTTAGTCTTCTTTGACCCTAACACAGCGAAGCAATAAAAAGAGGCGGCCTATCGACCGCCTCTCTTATGCCTTCACCGACTTACTCGATGATTTTGGATACCACGCCAGCGCCTACAGTACGACCGCCTTCACGGATCGCAAAACGCAGACCTTCATCCATCGCAATCGGAGCAATCAGCGTTACCAGGAACTTCAGGTTGTCACCAGGCATAACCATCTCGACACCTTCCGGCAGCTCAACCGCACCAGTCACGTCAGTCGTACGGAAGTAGAACTGCGGACGGTAGCCTTTGAAGAATGGCGTGTGACGACCACCTTCTTCCTTGCTCAGTACGTACACTTCGCCTTCAAACTTGGTGTGCGGAGTGATTGAACCAGGCTTGGCCAGTACCTGACCACGCTCAACGTCTTCACGCTTGGTACCACGCAGCAGAACACCCACGTTCTCACCTGCACGACCTTCGTCGAGCAGCTTGCGGAACATCTCAACACCCGTACAGGTAGTCTTGGTGGTGTCTTTCAGACCAACGATTTCGATCTCGTCGCCAACTTTAACGATACCGCGCTCAACACGGCCAGTAACCACCGTACCACGACCAGAGATCGAGAACACGTCTTCGATTGGCAGCAGGAAGGGCTTCTCGATGTCACGCTCAGGCTCAGGGATGTACTCGTCCAGAGTCTCAACCAGCTTCTTCACAGCTGAGGTACCCATTTCGTTGTCGTCCTGACCGTTCAGTGCCATCAGCGCAGAACCGATGATGATCGGCGTGTCGTCGCCCGGGAAATCGTAAGTGTCGAGCAACTCGCGCACTTCCATCTCAACCAGCTCCAACAGCTCCGCATCGTCAACCATGTCCGCTTTGTTCATGAACACAACGATGTAAGGAACGCCAACCTGACGGGACAGCAGGATGTGCTCACGCGTCTGCGGCATGGGGCCGTCAGCAGCTGACACTACCAGAATCGCGCCGTCCATCTGCGCCGCACCAGTGATCATGTTCTTCACATAGTCAGCGTGTCCGGGGCAGTCAACGTGTGCGTAGTGACGGTTTGGTGAGTCGTACTCAACGTGCGCAGTAGAGATGGTGATACCACGCTCTCTTTCTTCCGGCGCATTGTCGATCTGGTCGAAAGCACGCGATTCACCAGTACCCCACACATCAAAGCAAACGCGCGTCAGCGCTGCTGTCAGCGTTGTTTTACCATGGTCAACGTGACCAATTGTTCCCACGTTGACGTGTACTTTTTTACGTTCAAATTTACCCTTAGCCACAATATCACCTCGTGAAACTAGTCTATATTTTCAGAAAATCAGCCTTTGTTTTTGCTGATGATGGACTCAGCAATATTCGATGGCACCTCACCGTACTTCAGGAATTCCATGGTGTAGGTCGCACGACCCTGCGAAATGGAACGCAGGTCGGTTGCATAACCAAACATTTCTGACAGAGGCACCTCAGCATTGATCACTTTACCGCTGGAGGTGTCATCCATGCCCTGAACCATGCCACGACGACGGTTAAGGTCACCCATCACGTCACCCATGTTCTCTTCTGGAGTAACCACCTCAACTTTCATGATTGGTTCCAGCAGCGCCGGATCAGCCATCAGAGCGCCTTTCTTGAGCGCCATGGAGCCAGCGATTTTGAACGCCATTTCACTGGAGTCAACGTCGTGGTAAGAGCCATCATAGACTGTGACTTTCATGGCCAGCAGCGGATATCCCGCCAAACAGCCATTTTTCATCTGTTCCTGAACGCCTTTATCAACGGCAGGGATGTATTCACGGGGAATCGCACCACCCACAATCTCGTTCACAAACTGGTACTCTTCGTCTGCCGGCAGCGGCTCGATGCGCAACCAACAGTGACCAAACTGACCGCGACCACCGGACTGCTTGACGTGCTTACCTTCCACTTCAACTGCCTTGCGGATGGTTTCACGGTAAGCCACCTGCGGCTTGCCGATATTGGCCTCTACGCCGAATTCACGACGCATACGGTCAACCAGAACGTCCAGGTGCAACTCACCCATACCGGAAATAATGGTCTGGCCTGACTCTTCATCTGTCTCAACACGGAACGATGGATCTTCCTGAGCCAGCTTGCCCAGAGCAATACCCATCTTTTCCTGGTCAGCCTTGGTCTTCGGCTCAACAGCAACCGAGATTACAGGATCAGGGAAGTCCATCTTTTCCAGAACGACGATACGGCTTGGATCACACAGAGTTTCACCAGTGGTAACGTCTTTCAGACCGATGGCAGCAGCGATGTCGCCGGCCATTACTTCTTTGATCTCGTCGCGGTTGTTGGCGCGCATCTGCACCATACGACCGACACGCTCTTTCTTCATCTTTACCGAGTTGTAGACAGAGTCGCCAGAATTGAGCTTGCCTGAGTAAACACGGAAGAAGGTCAGCGTACCCACAAACGGGTCCGTGGCAATCTTGAACGCCAGGGCCGCAAATGGCTCATCATCACTGGATTCACAGCGGATAACAGAACCATCTTCCAGCGTACCTTCGATGTCCTTCACTTCTGTCGGTGACGGCAGGTATTCAACTACCGCGTCCAGAACAGCCTGAACACCCTTGTTCTTGAATGCGGAGCCACAGAAGGTTGGAACAATTTCGTTGGCCAGCGTACGAATACGGATACCAGCCTTGATTTCCTCTTCAGTCAGCTCACCGCCTTCTAGGTACTTGTTCATCAGCTCTTCGTTGGCTTCGGCAGCTGCCTCGACCATGTATTCGCGCCACTCTTCAGACTCAGCCTGCATGTCAGCAGGAATGTCTTCGTAAGCCACGGTCACGCCCTGGTCAGCTTCGCTCCAGACGATGCTCTTCATCTTCACCAGGTCGATAACACCCTTGAAGTTGTCTTCAGCACCGATGGCCAGTTGCATGGGCACAGGAATGGCACCCAGACGGTTCTTGACCTGTTTGACCACTTTCAGGAAGTCAGCGCCGGCACGGTCCATCTTGTTAACAAAGATCAGACGCGGCACTTCGTAGCGGTTTGCCTGGCGCCATACAGTTTCTGTCTGCGGCTGCACACCTGAAGAACCACACAGCACTACTACAGCACCATCCAGCACTCGCAGTGAACGCTCAACCTCAATGGTGAAGTCCACGTGTCCGGGTGTGTCGATGATGTTGACACGGTGTTCATCGAACTGCTGACTCATACCACGCCAGAATGTCGTCACGGCAGCAGAGGTAATGGTGATACCACGCTCCTGCTCCTGCTCCATCCAGTCCATGGTGGCAGCGCCGTCGTGTACTTCACCAATTTTGTGGTTCATACCTGTGTAGAACAGGACTCGCTCGGTCGTAGTTGTTTTACCAGCATCTACGTGAGCACAGATACCGATATTTCTGTAACGGCTCAATGGGGTTCTTCTGGCCACAATCGCACCTATATGCTTAAAAAATTGAATTTAATGATTTATCAGAAACGGTAGTGCGAGAACGCCTTGTTGGCTTCAGCCATACGGTGCACATCTTCACGCTTCTTGACCGCGCTGCCGCGGCCCTGAGATGCGTCAGAAATCTCACCGGCCAGACGCAATGCCATGGACTTCTCGCCACGCTTGCGTGCATGCTCAACCAACCAACGCATTGCCAAAGCGGTACGGCGCTCTGCGCGCACTTCAACTGGAACCTGATAGGTTGCACCACCCACCCTGCGAGACTTCACCTCAACCATCGGTGCAATTTGCTCAAGGGCTTTTTCAAAGGTTTCCAGCGGATCACCACCGCCATTTTTGGTCACTGTATCCAGTGCACCATAGACAATCTTCTCGGCAACTGACTTTTTGCCGTCTTCCATCACGTGGTTCATGAACTTGGCCAGCACCTTGCTGCCATATTTGGCATCAGGCAGGATTTCACGTTTTGCTGCCACTCTTCTTCTGGGCATAACTCACCTCACTATTCAGGTAAATCCACGATTCACACCCGTCACCGACGAATGTCACGCGGCCTTACTGGAAAAATTTATTTGAAAATTAAGACTTTGGACGCTTAGCACCGTACTTGGAGCGACCCTGACGACGTGCTGATACGCCTGATGTATCCAGGCTGCCGCGCACTGTGTGATAACGCACACCCGGAAGGTCTTTTACACGACCACCACGGATCAGGATCACAGAGTGCTCCTGCAGGTTGTGACCTTCACCGCCGATGTAGGAGGTGACTTCATAACCGTTAGTCAAACGCACACGACATACTTTACGCAGTGCTGAGTTTGGCTTCTTTGGTGTAGTTGTGTAGACGCGGGTGCACACGCCACGTTTTTGCGGGCAACCTTGCAGAGCGGGCACGTCACTCTTGGCGACTTTGCTCTGTCTTGGTTTACGAACCAACTGGTTGATAGTTGCCATTCATTACTCCTGAACTAGTCATTTAAATACTTGTACTCCGGCGTGCAGCCGATTACTGCGATTCCGTGGAACCACAGACAAAAGACCACTCACCAGAGTAAAGGATGCGAGAGTTTAAAGACCTCGCATCCTCTAGTCAACTGAATTAGGCGCTACAGTCGGGTTTCCCCGGTTTAGCCACCTGTTTTCAGCGCTTCCGTCAACGCTGCTTCAACTTCGCTGGCGGTAACACCTGAACCCTCTTCCTGGGCTCGTGATGCCGCTGCCTGTTGACGCCGCGATTCGTGGTAGGCCAGACCAGTACCTGCTGGTATCAGTCGACCAACCACCACGTTCTCTTTCAAGCCACGCAGGTGATCGCGCTTGCCTGTTACGGCAGCCTCGGTCAATACACGCGTGGTTTCCTGGAAGGATGCCGCCGAGATGAACGACTCGGTCGCCAGCGACGCCTTGGTGATACCCAGCAACTGACGCTGATAACGCGCCTCTATCTTGCCAGCTTCACGCAGCCTGTCGTTTTCTTCCAACACTTGCGTGATCGTGACCTGCTCGCCACGAATCAGCGAAGAGTCACCAGCATCGGTGATCTCAACCTTACGCAGCATCTGACGCACAATTACTTCGATATGTTTGTCGTTGATGCGCACGCCCTGCAGTCGGTAGACTTCCTGCACCTCGTTGACGATGTATTCGGCCAGGGCCTGAACACCTTTCAGACGCAGGATGTCGTGCGGAGAGGGCGGGCCGTCTGAAACAACTTCACCCTTCTCGATGAACTCGCCTTCGAACACTGTCATGGCACGCCATTTCGGAATCAGCGTCTCATAGTGAGTGCTGCCATCTGGCAGGCTCTCGCCTTCTTTTGGCGTGATGACCAGACGACGCTTGCCTTTGGTTTCCTTACCGAAGGTAACCGTACCTGAAATCTCTGCCAGAATAGCCGGTTCTTTCGGTTTGCGGGCTTCAAACAGGTCGGCAACACGAGGCAGACCACCGGTGATGTCACGAGTTTTCGAACCTTCCTGCGGAATACGGGCAATAACGTCACCAACCGACAGATCAACGCTATCCTGAACAGCGATGATCGCATGTGCCGGCAGGAAGTAGACTGCGGGCATATTCGTGCCAGGCAGTGGCAGTTCCTTGCCTTTCTCATCCAGCAGTGTGATCGCCGGACGCAGCTCTTTGGCTGCCGACGGCCGCTCTGCCGGATCCATAACGGTCAGGCTGGACAAGCCTGTGATTTCGTCTGTCTGGCGACGGACAGTCAAGCCTTCTTCCATATTGGTAAAGGCAACACGACCTTTTACCTCGGTAATGATCGGGTGCGTGTGCGGATCCCAGGTAGCCACAACCTGACCAGCTTCAACCTTGCGATCCTCTTTCAGCGTAATCACGGCACCGTAAGGCAGCTTGTATTTCTCCCGCTCACGACCTGCTTCGTCATTCACGATCAGCTCGCCAGAACGCGAAACCACAACCAGGCCACCGTTGGCATTGGTCACTGTCTTCATGTTGTGCAGGTGGACTGTACCCGTGGTACGAACCTGCACGTTATCAGCAGCGGTTGCACGCGATGCCGCACCACCGATGTGGAACGTACGCATCGTCAGCTGTGTACCAGGCTCACCGATGGACTGTGCCGCGATGACACCAATAGCCTCACCCACGTTTGCCAGGTGACCACGCGCCAGATCTCGGCCGTAGCACTGACGACAGATACCGAATCGCGTATCACAGGTTATCGCAGAGCGGACATGCACTTCGTCGATACCCATGGTTTCCAGACGCTCAACCATTTTCTCGTCAAGCATCGTGCCAGCATCAACCAGCACTTCACCAGTATCCTGATGCACAACATCACTGATCAGAACACGACCCAGCACTCGCTCACCCAGCGCGGCAATAATATCGCCACCCTCGATGATTGGACGCATCAACAGGCCTTCCTGTGTGCCACAGTCTTCCTCTGTGATCACCAGATCCTGGGAAATATCAACCAGACGGCGAGTCAGGTAACCGGAGTTCGCTGTCTTCAATGCCGTATCTGCCAGACCTTTACGCGCACCGTGCGTTGAGGTGAAGTACTGCACAACGCTGAGACCTTCACGGAAGTTCGCCGTGATTGGCGTCTCAATGATGGAGCCATCAGGACGTGCCATCAGACCACGCATACCTGCGAGCTGACGAATCTGGGCGGGCGAACCCCGTGCACCAGAGTCAGCATAAATATAGACGGAGTTGAATGACTCCTGGCGCTCTTCCTTGCCTTCTTTATTGATCACCGGCTCGGTAGAGAGACCTTCCATCATGGCCTTGGCAACCAGGTCGTTGGCGCGGGACCAGATGTCGATCACCTTGTTGTACTTCTCACCCTGTGTAACCAGACCAGAGGCGTACTGGTTTTCGATCTCTTCTACTTCGGATTCAGCCTGACCAATGATCTTGGCTTTGGCTTCCGGGATAACGAAGTCGTTAACACCAATGGACGAACCAGAGACGGTTGAGTACTTGTAACCGGTGTACATCAACTGGTCAGCAAAGATAACCGTTTCTTTCAGGCCAACGTTTCGATAACAGGCGTTGAGGATGCCGGAAATCTGCTTCTTGGTCATCTTCTGATTGACCATTGCAAATGGCAGACCAGACGGAACAATTGAGTACAGCAGGACGCGACCGACAGTTGTGTCGACGATGCGACGCACTTTCTCGGTCTCACCCGCTTCGTTAAGCTCGTAGTCCGACAGACGCACCTTGATGCGCGCCTGCAGATGCGCCTGACCAGTATCGTAAGCGCGCTTAACTTCTGCCGCATCAGCGAACACCATGCCTTCACCTTTGGCATTGATTCGCTCACGCGTCATGTAATACAGGCCCAGTACAACGTCCTGCGATGGAACGATGATCGGCTCACCGTTGGCAGGCGCCAGGATGTTGTTGGTCGACATCATCAGTGTACGCGCTTCGAGCTGGGCTTCCAGTGTCAGCGGCACGTGAACAGCCATCTGGTCACCGTCGAAGTCGGCGTTATAGGCCGCGCAGACAAGCGGGTGCAGCTGGATGGCCTTGCCTTCAATCAGGACCGGCTCGAAAGCCTGGATACCAAGGCGGTGCAGCGTGGGCGCCCGGTTCAGAAGAACTGGGTGCTCGCGAATCACTTCAGCCAGGATATCCCATACTTCCGGAGTTTCGCGCTCCACCATTTTCTTGGCGGCCTTGATGGTCGTAGCCAGACCACGACGCTCCAGCTTACCAAAGATGAATGGCTTGAACAGCTCCAGCGCCATCTTCTTGGGCAGACCACACTGATGCAGTTTAAGGGTCGGACCTACCACGATCACCGAACGACCGGAGTAGTCGACTCGCTTACCCAGCAGGTTCTGACGGAAACGACCCTGCTTACCTTTGATCATGTCGGCCAGTGACTTGAGCGGACGCTTGTTGGTGCCGGTAATGGCACGACCGCGACGACCGTTATCCAGCAGCGCATCTACAGCTTCCTGCAGCATACGCTTCTCGTTGCGCACGATGATGTCAGGTGCGTTGAGATCAAGCAGGCGCTTCAGACGGTTGTTACGGTTAATTACGCGACGGTACAGATCGTTGAGATCGGAAGTAGCGAAACGGCCGCCATCCAGCGGTACCAGCGGACGCAGGTCCGGTGGCAGCACAGGCAATACGGTCAGGACCATCCATTCCGGCTTGTTGCCAGAGTCAGCAAATGCCTCCAGCAGCTTGAGCCGCTTGGAAAGCTTCTTCAACTTTGTCTCAGAGTTAGTCGCGGGAATCTCTTCGCGCAGACGGTTGATCTCTTCGGGCAGGTCCAAGTCGCGCATCAGTTGCTGAATAGCCTCAGCACCCATCTTGGCGTCGAATTCATCACTGAATTCTTCCATGGCTTCATAGTACTGCTCATCGGTCAGCAGCTGGCCTTTCTCCAGAGTCGTCATGCCCGGATCGGTAACAACGAATGACTCGAAATAGAGAATGCGTTCGATATCACGCAGCGTCATATCCAGCAACAAACCAATACGCGACGGCAGTGATTTCAGGAACCAGATGTGAGCGACTGGACTGGCCAGTTCGATATGGCCCATGCGCTCACGACGGACCTTTGACAGCGCCACTTCAACGCCACACTTCTCACAGATAACGCCACGGTGCTTCAGACGCTTGTATTTGCCACACAGACACTCGTAGTCCTTGACCGGACCAAAAATCTTCGCACAAAACAGACCATCACGTTCAGGTTTGAAAGTACGGTAATTAATGGTTTCCGGCTTCTTCACTTCGCCAAACGACCAGGCGCGGATCATCTCCGGCGAGGCCAGGCCAATACGGATAGCGTCAAACTCGTCTGATTGTGACTGTGACTTCAATAATCCCAGCAAGTCTTTCATTCTACTTTCCTCCGCCAGCTGTCATGCAGCTGGCATCACAATATCGGCGATTCGTTATTTACCGGAAACTTCCAGATCCATATCAATACCCAAAGACCGGATCTCTTTCAGAAGCACGTTAAACGATTCAGGCATACCTGGCTCCATACGATGGTCGCCGTCCACGATGTTCTTGTACATCTTGGTTCGACCAGCGACGTCGTCCGACTTGACTGTCAGCATCTCCTGCAGCGTATAGGCCGCGCCGTAGGCTTCCAGCGCCCACACTTCCATCTCACCGAAGCGCTGACCACCGAACTGGGCTTTACCACCCAGCGGCTGCTGCGTAACAAGACTGTAAGAACCAGTAGAACGCGCGTGCATCTTGTCGTCGACCAGGTGGTTCAACTTCAGCATGTACATGATGCCGACCGTGACCTTACGATCGAAAGCATCACCGGTACGCCCGTCATACAGTGTGACCTGGCCACTTTCGTCCATCCCCGCCAGCTTCAGCATTTGCTTGATCTCTGTCTCATTGGCACCGTCGAACACAGGCGTCGCCATCGGCACACCCTTTTTCAGGTTGCTTGCCAGATCCAGAATCTCATCATCGGTCAACTCGTCCAGTGACTCTTTCTTGTTGCCGACAGAGTTATAGATCTCATCCAGCAATTTGCGCACTTCAGCAACCTTGCGCTTTTCCTGCAACATCGTGTCGATACGCGCACCCAGGCCTTTGGAAGCCGCACCCAGGTGGGTTTCCAGGATCTGACCTACGTTCATTCGCGATGGTACACCCAGTGGGTTCAGGACCACGTCAACCGGGTTGCCACTTTCATCAAAAGGCATGTCTTCAACCGGCATGATAGCGGAGATAACACCCTTGTTACCGTGACGTCCCGCAAGTTTGTCGCCTGGCTGAATGCGGCGCTTGATGGCCAGATACACTTTGACGATCTTCAGCACGCCCGGCGCCAGGTCATCACCCTGCACCAGCTTTCGCTTCTTGTCTTCAAAACGCTCATCCAGATCATCGCGACGACGCTTCAGCTGTGCCTCAGCCAGCTCCAGCTGCTTGTTGAGCTCTTCATCAACCAGACGCAGCTTGAACCAGTCGTCAGCACCCAGACCATCCAGGTACTCTTCAGTCAGTTCTGCGCCCTTTTTCAGACCAGGACCGCCGGCAACTTTCTTGCCCAGGAAGGCCTGCTTGAGACGGTAGAACGTTGCGCCCTGAACGATACGGAATTCGTCGTTGATATCCTTACGTACTTTATCGAGCTGCGACTTTTCGATCTCTTTGGCACGCTGGTCTTTCTCCAGACCGTCACGTGTGAATACCTGCACATCGATAACGGTGCCTTTTACACTGGAAGGCACACGCAGCGAGGTGTCTTTCACATCAGACGCTTTCTCACCGAAAATCGCACGCAGCAGTTTTTCTTCCGGAGTCAGCTGTGTTTCACCCTTTGGTGTAACCTTACCAACCAGAATGTCACCGGCACCAACTTCAGCACCAATGTAAACAATACCCGCGTCATCCAGTTTGCCGAGGGCACCCTCACCAACGTTTGGAATATCCGACGTGATTTCTTCGGCGCCCAGTTTGGTATCACGCGCCACACAGGTCAGCTCCTGGATGTGGATGGTTGTCAGTCGATCTTCGCTGACAACACGCTCGGATATAAGAATCGAGTCTTCGAAGTTATAACCGTTCCAGGGCATGAACGCGATGCGCATGTTCTGACCCAGTGCCAACTCGCCCAGATCAACCGATGGGCCGTCAGCCAGGATATCTCCGCGGCTGATTCGATCACCCTCTTTCACCAGGGGCCGCTGTGTAATACAGGTGTTCTGGTTGGAGCGGGTGTACTTGGTCAGGTTGTAGATATCCACACCAGCTTCACCAGCCTGTGTTTCATCATCGTTCACACGCACAATAATGCGAGATGCATCGACGCTCTCGATTCTGCCACCGTGATCAGCCACCACACACACGCCAGAGTCTCCTGCGACGTTGCGCTCCAGACCGGTACCAATAAGCGGCGGTTCCGCGCGCAATGTTGGTACCGCCTGACGCTGCATGTTGGAACCCATCAATGCACGGTTGGCGTCGTCGTGTTCAAGGAACGGAATCAACGCCGCAGCCACGGACACCATCTGCTGAGGTGCCACGTCCATGTAGTTGATCTGTTCCTTCGGCATCAAGGTTGTCTCACCGGCGTAACGCACGGTCACCAGGTTGTCGACAAAACGGTTTTCTGCGTCCAGCGTCGCACTCGCCTGTGCAATCACGTACTGACCTTCGTCAATCGCAGACAGGTAATCGATTTCGTTGGTTACTTTGCCGTCGATAATGCGACGATACGGACTTTCCAGGAAACCGTAATCGTTGGTGCGAGCATACGTCGCCATGGAGTTGATCAGACCAATGTTCGGACCTTCAGGCGTCTCAATCGGGCAAACACGTCCATAGTGAGTCGGGTGTACGTCACGAACCTCGAAGCCTGCTCGCTCACGAGTCAGACCACCCGGTCCGAGAGCAGAAACACGACGCTTGTGAGTCACTTCTGACAGCGGGTTGTTCTGATCCATGAACTGAGACAGCTGGCTGGAACCAAAGAATTCTTTGATAGCTGCTGCCACCGGCTTGGCGTTGATCATGTCCTGAGGCATCAGGCCTTCGGAATCGGCCATGCTCAGACGTTCTTTGACAGCGCGCTCTACACGGACCAGACCTACACGGAACTGGTTCTCAGCCATTTCACCAACAGAACGGATACGTCGGTTGCCAAGGTGGTCGATATCATCCACGGTTCCAAAGCCGTTGCGGATGCCTACCAGCGTCTTGAGAACATCAACGATGTCATCAACGCTCAGAACTCCTTCGCCGGTTGTTTCCTCACGGCCGAGACGACGATTGAACTTCATACGACCAACAGCCGACAGGTCGTAACGCTCCTGTGAGAAGAACAGGTTGCCGAACAGGTTTTCAGCCGAGTCTTTGGTCGGTGGCTCGCCAGGACGCATCATGCGGTAGATTTCCACAAGCGCATCAAGACGTGATGTTGTGCTGTCGATTCGCAGCGTTTCAGAGACGAACGGACCGCAGTCCAGGTCATTCGTGTAAATTGTTTCGAAACTGTCAACGCCGGCCGCGATCATAGCGTCCAGCATTTCCGGAGTAACCAGCGAGTTACACTCAAACAGGATCTCGCCTGTTTCCGGGTTGACTATATCCTTTGCCAGCGACTGGCCACTGGCGAACTCAGCGCTGACCTGCAGCTCCTGAAGCTTGGCTTTTTCCATCTGACGAATATGGCGCGCGGTGATACGACGGCCCGATTCGACGATGACTTCTCCCTTCTTGTCTTTGACATCGAAGTTCAATACTTCACCGCGAAGACGTGACGGAACCAGCTCGAGCATCAGCTCCTCGACCGATTTGCCCACACGGTAGCTGTTGTTCTCGAAGAACATGGAGAGAATCTGTTCTGCGGTGAAATCCAGCGCGCGCAGCAACACTGTGGCTGGCAGTTTGCGACGACGGTCGATTCGTACGTATACCAGGTCCTTCGGGTCAAACTCGAAATCCAGCCAGGAGCCGCGATACGGAATAATCCGCGCGGAGTACAGCAGCTTGCCCGAGCTGTGGGTCTTGCCACGATCGTGGTCGAAGAACACACCGGGAGAACGATGCAGCTGAGACACAACAACACGCTCAGTACCGTTGATGACGAAGGTACCGCTGTCGGTCATCAGGGGAATCTCACCCATGTAGACTTCTTGCTCTTTGATGTCCTTGATTGCCTGTGTAGTTGATTCCTTATCGTAAAGGATCAACCGGACACGTACGCGAAGGGACGCGGAATATGTGGTGCCACGCAGCTGACATTCCTTGACGTCAAACACTGGCTTACCCAATTCATAGCTGACAAACTCCAGGATGGCTTTTCCGGAGTAGCTGACAATGGGGAACACGGACTTGAACGCCGCCTGCAGACCAACATCCTGACGTACATCAGGGGCTAGGCCGGCTTGGGTAAACTGCCTGTAGGAGTCAATCTGGGTTGACAAGAGATATGGAATATCCATCGCAGTCGGCAACTTACTGAAGTCTTTGCGGATACGCTTCTTCTCTGTATACGAATAGGCCATTATGTTTTCCTAGCAAGTATGTCTGTTGATATCCGGAAAGTGGCGCTGGAGATGCCCGGATATACCCCACTATCATAGGATTCGATCAGAATCCGTTTTGCACTAAATTATGCCTGCCTTATAAACATTGAATACCGACAGGGGGTTTTACCCCTGTCGGTATACAATTTTACTGCCTGACTTGAACAGAAGGATTACTTCAGTTCAACCGTAGCACCAGCTTCTTCCAGCTGCTTCTTAGCATCTTCTGCTTCAGCTTTGCTGGCAGCTTCTTTAACAGTTGAAGGCGCGCCGTCAACCAGGTCTTTAGCTTCTTTCAGGCCCAGACCAGTGATGCCACGAACAACCTTGATGACGTTTACTTTCTTGTCACCAGCAGCTTTCAGTACGATGTCAAATTCAGTCTTTTCTTCTTCTGCAGCAGCAGCATCGCCACCAGCAGCAGGTGCAGCAACAGCAACCGCTGCAGCAGCAGAAACACCGAATTTTTCTTCCATCGCGCTAACCAGTTCTACAACGTCCATTACAGACATTTCGGCGATTGCATTCAGAATATCGTCTTTAGACAGAGCCATGACTCTTATCTCCTAATAAAAAATGAATAAATAAACCGTTTCGATCTCAGAGTTATGCTGCTTGCTTCTGGTCACGTACCGCAGCAACTGCGCGCGTAACCTTGGTCGGAACCTCATTGAAGGTTTGAACAAGCTTGGTAACCGGGGCCAGCATGACACTCATCAGCATGGACACTGCCTGATCGTAAGTCGGCAGTTTAGCCAGAGCATCAATTTGGTCGGCACCCAACAACTTGCCACCGACAGACAAAGCCTTGACCTCAAACTTCTCGTTCTCTTTGGCGAAGTCCTTCAGCACGCGAGCCGCGGCGCCTGGATCTTCCATTGAAAACGCAAGAATGGTCGGACCTGTCAGCACTTCGCGGATGCACTCATACTGAGTACCATCTACAGCACGCTTGAGCAGTGTGTTACGTACAACACGCAGATACACACCCTCTTCGCGCGCCTTTTTGCGCAGTGAAGTCAGGCTCGACACAGTGACACCGCGATAATCGGCGAGCACTGCAGACAAAGCATTGTTAGCAGCTTCATTGACTTCCGAGACGATTTGCTTTTTGTCTTCAAGCCTAATAGCCACTAGCTTTACTCCTGATAGGGACTGCCATAGACAGCCCTTGTTGTTTTGCTCCCACTCAACCTGATGGAAAAGTGGGCCTTTAACTGGTGGAATGCTCCGGCGGGCCGGAACGGGTTTCACCATCTGCGTAGGACATTAAGTCACCCCGTATTGCAGCTGACACCTACGGTCTTTGACAGCTCTGGTGCAGGACATGCCCGCACCAAAACCCCAAAGTCTGTAGCGGCAACAGATCTGCTGCCGCGAATCTCAATACTTATACTTTCAGGGCTGCGTGATCGATCAGGACGCCAGGGCCCATTGTCGATGACAGCACAACTTTCTGAATATAAACGCCCTTTGAAGAGGCAGGCTTTGCTTTTTTCAGATCAGCCAGCAATGCTTCCAGGTTACCCTGGATGGCATCCGCTTCGAATCCGATCTTGCCAATGGCACCGTGGATAATGCCCTTCTTGTCAGTTCGGTATCGAACCTGACCAGACTTGGCATTTTTGACTGCGCCGGCAACGTCTGCCGTCACTGTGCCAACCTTTGGGTTTGGCATCAAGCCACGCGGACCCAGCACCTGACCCAACTTACCTACCACGCGCATTGCGTCCGGCGTTGCAATCACTACGTCGAAGTCAAGGTTGCCAGCAGCGATGCTGTCAGCCAGATCATCAAAACCGACGATGTCTGCACCAGCGTCTTTTGCCTTGGTAGCATTTTCACCCTGAGCGAACACGGCAACACGGACAGTTTTGCCGCTACCGTTTGGCAGCAGTGTTGAGCCACGGACTACCTGATCGGATTTACGCGGATCAACGCCCAGATTAACAGAGACGTCAATGGACTCTTTGAATTTTGGTGATGCAAACTCGTTCAGAAGCGCGATGGCTTCTTCAATGGAATAAGCACGGGTACGATCAATCTTGTCAGCAATAGCCTGCTGTTTTTTGGTCAGTTTAGCCATGATTTATTCCACTCCTTCCACGTCGATACCAGAACTTCTGGCAGTACCAGCCAGTGTGCGAACAGCTGCATCCATATCGGCTGCTGTGAGATCTGGCATTTTGATGGCAGCGATCTCTTCCAGCTGAGCACGTGTCACTTTTGCCACTTTTTCAGTGTTAGGACGCGAGCTTCCTTTTGGAATATTCAATGCCTTGCGCAGCAGAACAGATGCTGGAGGAGTTTTAGTAATAAAGGTGAAACTACGATCCGCGTATACTGTAATCACAACAGGAATTGGCAGACCTGCTTCCATGCCCTGAGTCTGGGCATTGAAGGCCTTACAGAATTCCATGATGTTAACACCATGCTGACCGAGCGCAGGACCAACGGGCGGGCTTGGGTTTGCCTTGCCAGCGCCAACCTGCAATTTGATGTATGCAGTGACTTTCTTTGCCATAGTACTTCTCCTGTGGGTTCGAGCGTTACCGACAGCATAAAGCAGCCAGAAACTCCCCTGTAATCCGTCGGAATTGGCGGCCCGACGGGGTTTTAAAAATCAGTTAGCTTTTTTCGACCTGGCTGAACTCTAGCTCAACCGGCGTGGAGCGACCGAAAATCAACACCGCCACACGCAGCCGATTCTTTTCGTAATTCACTTCTTCGACGGTGCCAGTAAAGTCATTAAATGGACCATCAATGACACGAACCATTTCACCCGGCTCGTAAATAATCTTGTGACGCGGCTTGTCCTGCCCCTCTTCAAGGCGCTGAAGAATTCGGTTGGCTTCACGGGTCGTGATCGGCGCAGGCCGATCAGCCTTACCACCAATAAAGCCAAGCACTCTTGGAGTCTCTTTCACCAGGTGCCAGGTATCATCGTTGAGCTCCATCTCCACCAGAACGTATCCCGGGAAGAACTTTCGCTCACTCTTGCGCTTTTGACCGGCGCGCATCTCCAGTACTTCTTCTGTTGGGACGAGCACTTCGCCAAACAGGTCTTCCATTCCGGAACGGGTAATGCGCTCTTTGAGGGCTTGCATCACCCGCTTCTCGTAGCCGGAGTAGGCATGAACCACATACCAATTCTTTGCCATCTGATATCTCCTGACTATCCAATGATACGCGAGATGATCGCACCCAGCGCTGTATCCAGCAGCCACAACACCAGCGCAACAATAAACACCACTACCAGCACGATCAGCGTGGTTTGCGTTGTTTCCTGTCTAGTTGGCCAGACCACCTTGCGAATTTCGGTGCGCGCTTCGATACACAGATTAAGGAATGCACTGCCTTTGACCGTTTGAGCTGCAATCCAACCTGCCAGCACAGCCAGGACGAGCAGCCCAACCACCCGCAATACCAGAGATTCAGCAGCGAAGTATGCATTGGCATACACGCCACCGGCGACGATAACTGCAACGGCAATCCACTTCAGCAAATCCTGCTTCGGTGCCTGCGTAGTAGACTTGTCAGACATAACTATTTGTCTCAGCGCTGCCATAAATGGCAGGCCAGGAGGGAATCGAACCCCCAACCTGCGGTTTTGGAGACCGCCGCTCTGCCAATTGAGCTACTGGCCTATACTTTTTCAAGATGCACAAGCCGAAACCCCCAGCAGGCGTTTCGGCTTGCACCATTTCTCAGATTTTCCGGCGACCAACTTACTCGATGATTTTGGATACCACGCCAGCGCCTACAGTACGACCGCCTTCACGGATCGCAAAACGCAGACCTTCATCCATCGCAATCGGAGCAATCAGCGTTACCAGGAACTTCAGGTTGTCACCAGGCATAACCATCTCGACACCTTCCGGCAGCTCAACCGCACCAGTCACGTCAGTCGTACGGAAGTAGAACTGCGGACGGTAGCCTTTGAAGAATGGCGTGTGACGACCACCTTCTTCCTTGCTCAGTACGTACACTTCGCCTTCAAACTTGGTGTGCGGAGTGATTGAACCAGGCTTGGCCAGTACCTGACCACGCTCAACGTCTTCACGCTTGGTACCACGCAGCAGAACACCCACGTTCTCACCTGCACGACCTTCGTCGAGCAGCTTGCGGAACATCTCAACACCCGTACAGGTAGTCTTGGTGGTGTCTTTCAGACCAACGATTTCGATCTCGTCGCCAACTTTAACGATACCGCGCTCAACACGGCCAGTAACCACCGTACCACGACCAGAGATCGAGAACACGTCTTCGATTGGCAGCAGGAAGGGCTTCTCGATGTCACGCTCAGGCTCAGGGATGTACTCGTCCAGAGTCTCAACCAGCTTCTTCACAGCTGAGGTACCCATTTCGTTGTCGTCCTGACCGTTCAGTGCCATCAGCGCAGAACCGATGATGATCGGCGTGTCGTCGCCCGGGAAATCGTAAGTGTCGAGCAACTCGCGCACTTCCATCTCAACCAGCTCCAACAGCTCCGCATCGTCAACCATGTCCGCTTTGTTCATGAACACAACGATGTAAGGAACGCCAACCTGACGGGACAGCAGGATGTGCTCACGCGTCTGCGGCATGGGGCCGTCAGCAGCTGACACTACCAGAATCGCGCCGTCCATCTGCGCCGCACCAGTGATCATGTTCTTCACATAGTCAGCGTGTCCGGGGCAGTCAACGTGTGCGTAGTGACGGTTTGGTGAGTCGTACTCAACGTGCGCAGTAGAGATGGTGATACCACGCTCTCTTTCTTCCGGCGCATTGTCGATCTGGTCGAAAGCACGCGATTCACCAGTACCCCACACATCAAAGCAAACGCGCGTCAGCGCTGCTGTCAGCGTTGTTTTACCATGGTCAACGTGACCAATTGTTCCCACGTTGACGTGTACTTTTTTACGCTCAAATTTACCCTTAGCCATTGTGACCGCCTCTTTTCTTTACCAAGCATGCCTGAAAATGACCCATACCGCTGCAGAGGATCATCAAATAAAAAAATTTCGGCACATACATCGCGCCGGCACATTACTACAAAATCTGGTGCTCACAACCAGAGTCGAACTGGTGACCTCTTCATTACCAATGAAGTGCTCTACCGCCTGAGCTATGCGAGCAAAATTCTCAGCCAGAGACCGAGCCCCTGCATTGGAGCGGGTAGCGGGAATCGAACCCGCATATCCAGCTTGGAAGGCTGGTGTTCTACCATTGAACTATACCCGCCTGTCGCCAGAATCCCAGATATCACCCCTTGCAAGGCGACTCTTCCTAACCTTTTCTATATACCTTTATATAGTGGCTATATAGTGGTGGAGGGGGGTGGATTCGAACCACCGAAGCTTTCGCGTCAGATTTACAGTCTGATCCCTTTGGCCGCTCGGGAACCCCTCCCAGAAGAGCCTGCGGGATATCTTTTTTCCCGGGTCTCTAAAGCAGAGGCGGCATTTTATGGGAATTATTTACGATGTGCAATCGTTTCGCAGAGATTTTCTGAGATAGAAATGGCGCCGTCTGCAGCCAGAATGGGACGCCAGGATTCAAGCTGCCCTTCAGGTATATCGCTAAGCTTTGCACTCAGCCACAGAACTTCGGAGCGCCTTGTCTCTGGCTCCAGCTGCACATCGTAGCCAAGCTGAAGCAACTGATCGCGGACCCGCTCGGCATTATCGATGTTACTGAAAAGGCCGAGAGATACCGCATTATCAAGCACACCTTCTGCCACTACATACGAGTCGATATTGAGACGAGCCTCCTCAAGCCGCTGCCGGACTTCCGCCAACATCGCCAGGGCGCCAGCGCGATCGGCGGCCGGCCCGAGGTATACGCGATACAGAGACTGCTCTCCAGAAACAACAGTTCCAAGCGACCAGACTGACTCATTCAGAGCCGGCAGTTCTTGCAGCAAATCTTCGTTTGAGAATGGCCCCAGCTCTGCACATCGCTCACGGCTTTCCCGGACATCCGGGGGCAGGTCCGACACCAGCTCCAGCCTGGCAGCCGACGCAGGTAAAAACTCCGACTCTTCAAACACTGACTCAGCTCGCAAGCCCAGCCACAAGCCGATCAACAGATTGATTGCCAGCAACAGAGCCAGTACCCGACGCATCAACCGGCCGCCGGTCGCAAACTGGGCATAAGCTCGCCCCCCGCCACGGTGATACGACCAACATCAGTGTCCAGCAAAAGACGTCCGGACAGATCAACACCAGCATGCCTACCCAGAGTCAGGTGCTCACCAGCACGGATTTCAACGCGCTGCCCCAGATAACAGTCTGACGCCATCCATTCTTCGCGGAAGGGTTCAAAACCCTCGCTCTCGAAATGCGCGAGCACTGCCACCCACTCGTTGATGACTTTGGCTGCCAGGTCATTGCGGCTTATTTTGCCATCTCTGTCTGAGGCAATGTCGGCAAAAGGCTGACCTATAGCGGCAGCATGCTCAGCCGGCATCGCTGCATTCAATCCGACACCCATAACAACACGGCAAGGCCCTGCGACATCGCCACTTACTTCCAGAAGGATGCCTGCCAGCTTCTTGCCATTTAGATGAACGTCATTTGGCCACTTGACGGAAATATCGCGATCGATGGCCTGCAGCGAGCGTTTGACCGCCAAAGCACAGACCAGACTAAGCCCCTCAAGTGCTGCGATACCATTTTGAAACGTCCACAACATGGACATGTAGAGGTTTCGCCCAAACGGACTCACCCACTGTCGACCCCGTCGCCCGCGGCCAGCGGCCTGATGCTCAGCCAATACCAGATAACGCTCGACACCGGTCAGTGCCTTCTGCATCGCATCGGTATTTGTTGAGCCGGTAGAAAATCTGACATCGGGCGTCCCCAGCGCTGCGTGGACCTGAGGGTAAAGTCGCGCCTCGATCAGGGCGCTGTCCAACAACTCAAGACCACCCCGGATACAATATCCTTTGCCTGTAACAGCCTCAATCACAACACCCAGGTCGCGAATTGCCTGCATCTGTTTCCATACCGCAGCCCGACTGATACCCAGACGCTCACCGATTGCCTGTCCGGAGTGGTACTGCCCGTCTGCAAGGCACTCGAGAAGTGGGACGACGTTCATTTAACAGGACTCACCCGCATCCAGGTAATAAACATCTCATCCCAGACCTGATCCCCCCAGACAACGCGGTCACGGGGATCCGGATTGAGCGGATTATGAATGGAATTATCAAAGGCACCGCTGGCAACTATGCGCGTTCCAGATGGAAGAAACAGCGGCTCCTTCAGCCGATAGACCATTTGCCAATTGTGCTGAAAATTGGGAATGGACAGCAGCGACTCCGTGGTGCCATCAGGAAATTGCGCTTCAAACTTTATATGTTTGCCCCGGTAGTGCATGTGCGGTGCAAAGCTATACAGATAACTGTCAGTATCGATCAGCGTTTCTGCCTGCACTGGAAACTCCCTGACGCCTGGCGGTATTTCAAATTCGCCATTCATCACTGCAGTTCTCACCAGTTCGTGAGTCGGGGGTGTGTCCCTGAAGTATATTCCCAGGCGGGACCGGTCTGTCAGTTCACGCCCAATCGTGGTGTAGTGGAACTGGATCATAAGCCGCATGTCACGCGTTAACTTGATGCCAGTATCACTATCCAGCACTACATATTCGCGCCCGGGCGCGTAGCCACCAAAATTCGTACGACTCCCTCCACGACTGGCATTCTGTCTTTGCTGCCGTTCGTCCTGGGTGTATAGCATCACATGATGAAGTGACGTCTTCGCATCTACATCAAACTCATAGGCCTGCACCCACTTATCTTCCGGCAATCCCAGCTCGATGGGAACGAACATATAGTCGAGTACGCCGGAAGCTGGTATCTGGTGTGCCGGAAAATCCACTATCAAATCAGGCTCGCCGAGCTCCCAGCTGGACTCCCTGGGCGACAGGGACAGCAATGGATCTTCGGAACCCTCATCCCGGCGGGCGCCCTCTTCAATCCAGGTAAGCATGGCGATCATCTCATCATTGGTCATATGATGGACATCCTCAAATCGCGCTGCATCCTGATAATCCACCTGACCCGGCGGCATCCGGCGTGTCAGAAGTGTCTCACGGATCATCGGACTCCAACCCTGAATCATTCGATGACTGCCCATCACCCAGGGCGCGGCGCCGTCTTCGCGATGACACTCTACGCAGCGGCGCTGAAGAATCGGCACTATGTCTTCCTCGTAGCTTACCGGCTCGCTACGCGCCTGTTCCAGCTGATCAAGCGCAAGGGTATTGCCGGTCAACGGCATCGTTTCCTGGATGAAAGGGTCACCGTTCAGCTCAGAATGGACGATGTAATGCAGGTGCGAACTCAGACCCGGCAGACTGGCCGCCAGCGCAAGCTGCATGGGATTGTCGTCGTATAGCCCGATACCGCCTCGATAGAGCTCCTGACTCATTTCGGGATCGACAACCAGCACCTCACCGGCGTGAGTAAATCCCAGCGCATCAGTGACCAGCTGCGTTTCATCCAGCAATAACGGTAAATCCGTATCGAGCCGCTCCGCCAGATCTCTGAGCGATGCCCGAGTTTCTGTCGGATCGGCAACCAGCACCTGAAATCTGACCTCATTGCCGGAGAACCGCTCATGAAGAGAAACAAGCTCAGTCAGCGCATTACGGCTTACTTCACAGTCCTTATGGTAGGTCAGCAGAACTACGATGTCGCTGTCACTGTAGCGACTCAGCTGGTGAAATCTGCCGTTTTGATCGATCAGAGAAAAGTCAGGCACACGGGAGGCCCATGCAGGGGCGCATGCCAGAATTGCCAACCAGAGGATTACCGCGAGGGTTCGGACCATTCCAACCATAATTCCATTCAATCTGCCGTTCCGGCTATCGATACGGATTATAGTCAATCAGTTTCACAACACTAATGATGCAGTGATTCACATTGCAATTATTTGTAACGATCGCTCGAATCCGACCCGCGTGACGGGCCGGATTCGGCGATGCGGCAGCTTATTCAGCCAGCTGCGCTCGCTCCTTGCGTAGCTTGCTGACTACCGAGGCTGCTTCAAGCATTACCAGCACGCTGACCACGAGCACGATGAAGTCGAGCGTGACCAGCAGGTAATTACCAGCCTCGTAGAATTGCACCAGCTGAATCATGCCGGCCAGGAAGGAGGTAATCAGGACAAAGATCATCGGAATCAGCGTGTAATAAGCCGGGCGACCCATCTTGAGCAGCATCACTGTGATCACCAGCAATGTCAGGCTTGCCAGAATCTGGTTGGTTGCACCAAACAATGGCCAGATGATCATGCCACCCTGACCCGAGGAACCACCTGCGCCGAATGCCAGCAGCAAACACGCCAGAACTGCGACGCCCGTGGCCACCAGACCAGACTTGAACAGTGAGATTCCGTAAATGTCACCCCACTCCTGAATGATGTAACGCTGAAGTCGCACACCCGAGTCCATGGTCGTACCAGCGAACAAAGCCACCATGGTTGCGAGAAGCACCTGTGCAAAGTTCTCAGATATGCCCCACGAGCCAGAAATCAACGCCGCACCACCGGCAACGAATGCGGGCGCCCCACCATCAGAGAACTGGGTATATACCGCATGCCACTGTTCAGTGTTGGCCGCGTAAGCCACAGAACATACAGCCACGATGGTGATCAGCGCCAGGGAACCCTCGCCAATCGCGCCCAGATAACCAACGAATCGCGCGTCGGTCTCTTTGTCCAGCTGCTTGGAGCTGGTGCCCGAGGCCACGATTCCGTGGAAGCCAGAGATCGCACCACAGGCGATGGTCACAAACAGAAGCGGGAATATGCTCGGTGTACCTTCAGCCACCTGCGAATTGAACGCGGGCGCCACCATCTCCGGCATAGAAAGGAATACTGCACCGTAGAGCAGAGCCAGGCCCACAATCAGCTGCATACCGTTGATGAAATCGCGCGGCTGCAGCAGCATCCATACCGGCAGCATTGATGCGACGGCTGCGTAAATAAACAGAATGATGATCCAGTTGGCGCTGGCTGTCAGACCAAACATGGTTTCCGGCAGCGACCATTCAATGAAGGTACCCGCCCAGATGGACAGATAAAGAATCACAACACCCACTGCGGTCAGCAGCATCAGGCTGTAGTTGCGACGTAGCAGCTGGCCAATAATCAGTGCTACCACAATCGCCATCCAGGCAGGGAACACTGATCCGGGGGTGTTCACAAAGCCGGTAGCAATGACAACACCAAATACAGCGTTGACCATCAACAGGAGCAGGAAGATTACAATCAGGAACAGTGAGCGTGTGCGCTTGCCGATCACATTCTCGGACAGCGCGCCGATTGATTTGCCTTTGTTGCGTGTACTCGCCCACAGCGCGCCCATATCATGAACGCCGGCAAAGAAAATGGTGCCGAAGGTAACCCACAACAGTGCCGGAACCCAGCCCCAGTATACGGCGATGGCAGGACCAACAATGGGCGCCGCTCCAGCAACTGACGTGAAATGGTGACCCCACAGTACGTATTTGTTGGTGGGAACGTAGTCCACACCATCATTGAGCTCGTGTGCTGGGGTCTGGAAATTCGGATCCAGACGGTAGATCTTTTCCGCGATAAACCGGGAGTATACAAACCAGCCAAACGCCAGCCCCGCTATCCCGAACAATACAATTCCGATCCCGCTCATACTACTAACTCCCGATTTATTATTATCAAGACAAACCTTGCAGGCGCTTGAGGCAGCGCCGAATCATAGCAAGTTTCGTTTGAGACACACAACCAAGACGACTCTAGCCTACAATTCGTGACTCACCCATTTCCTGCTTGTCGCCCGCATCCACGAAGCGCGAGAAAAAGCCCCGCATTCCCCACAGAACCGCCAGTGACAGGGCCAGCAGAGCCAGCCACTGCAATACACCCACAAAGAAATATCGATCAAGCGCAGGCATGTTCAGCTGGTAGGCGAAGAAGCCGGCAAAGCGCTCCTCCATCCAGTGCCACGCCCAATGTGCCAGTATTGCTGACAGCAAAATAACACCGGCGCGTTCCGGCAATACATACTTGAAAAGCAGATGAACAACAGGAACAGCAATCAGCAACACCAGGATCTGCCCCAGCTCCACACCTATATTGAAAGCCAGCAGTGACGCCAGCAAATGGGACCCGGCGAACTGCATGCTCTCTGTCAGCAGGAAAGAGAATCCAAACCCATGGATCAGACCAAAGCCGAACGTCACAATCCAGCGATGCTGCTGCCGAACACCAATGATGTTTTCGAAAGCCATGTACACAATGGACAGTGCAATCAGCGACTCAATCAGCGCCGGAAACCAGATTGCAGACGGGACCCACCCTAGCGCAGATGCTATCAGGGTGATCGAATGCGCTATTGTGAATGAGGTTACCACCGGGATCAGCGCTCTGATGCGGCGCAGCGGTATGATCAGACAGAACAGAAACAGCAGATGATCTGTACCTTCAAGAATATGGTCAAAACCAAGTGCGATGAAGTTGAACGTCGCCTGATACCAGCGCGGATCCAGATAGACGCGCCCCGGGTTGCCTATATAGCTGAATGAGCGCTCAGCACCGTCATCAAGGACGTAGCGCAGTACCGTAGTAGTTTCCAGCCCGAGGCCGCCCAGTCGCGCGTCGATCGAAAAGCGTGAATCCTCAGACTCAATGGGATAGGACGCGAGCACATCCAGGAAGCCCTGGCGATAATAAAGGTCGACACTGTCATCAAGCGGGGCTGATTGAACCGCCTGCATGGCAGTCGGGTAATCTACGAAATTACGATTGGATGGCAGGGAGATTCGCACAGCGTCCAGACGCGGATTTTCCAGCAGCCGGTCACCCTCAAACATCTGTATAGACTGCAACAGCTGGTTGTAGGCAGCATCTTCCATGGCGCCCCTGGCCTGTGAAAAGATCACATAGCCTATCTCGCCACGCAGCGGAAACTGTGCTTCCAGCAGGGCATCCATGGGCACCCGCATCAGCAGGTTGAGCCGGTCGCCCTCTGCCTTGACGTAAGCCTGAACGGCAACGCGACTTGGAATTTCATCAGCCTGAGCCCCAGCGCTGCAAATCAGCGCCATCAACACCAGCCAGTGCCACCTGAATAATCGCGGCATTCTCCCCAGGAATTCCGCCAGAACTCCCCTCATCTTATTATTCTGCATATCTACCTCAGCCCAAGCTACGACAGCGGATCACTTTTTTGGACACGTGAGTATACTGAGCATTGATTACTGAGTATACTCTGGGCACAACAAGATCAACATGCCCGGAAACCAACCTGGAGGGAGCTACATAATGACAAAAAGAATCAAACTGGCTGTTGGCGCAAGTCTTACGCTGGCAGTTGCTGCGATGGGAGCCCAATGGCTCACCGAAGAACCCGCCGTGGCACAGTCCGGCGCGATGGTCGAGACCCCCACTTTTGAAGTGGACCCGTTCTGGCCAAAACCTCTGCCGAACAACTGGATCATTGGCCGCTCTATTGGCGTTGAAGTGGATGATCGTGACCATGTATTCATGGTTCACCGCGATCAGGACTCCATGTTCGGCGGCATCACCGAAATCGGCTTGAAAATGGGCGTCAGCGAATGCTGCACCCCTGCACCACCCATTCTTGAATTTGACCCCGAAGGCAACCTGGTAAACGCGTGGGGCGGCCCCGGTGACGGATTCACCTGGCCAGCGTCCAACCACGGCATCGCAGTGGCACCCAACGGTAATGTCTGGATCGGCGGCAATGGCGGCGGCGACGCGCACGTACTGGTATTCACTGGTGACGGTCAGTTCGTTGCCGAATATGGTATTCCTGGCAGCGAGCCAGACAGCAACAGCACTGAATTCTTCGGCCAGGTTGCTGAGATCGAGATCGACGGTGAAGCGAACGAGGTTTACCTCGCTGACGGTTATCGTCACAAGCGGGTTGCTGTTATCGACCTGAACACCGGCGCATTCAAGCGCTACTGGGGTGCCTACGGCAACCGTCCGGAAGACGTCCGTGTTGACTACGCTCCCGGCGATCGTCCGCAGCAGTTCCGTGGCCCGGTTCACTGCGCCATCCCGTCGAACGACGGCCTGGTCTACGTGTGTGACCGTGGTTCTGACCGCATCCAGGTGTTCCGCGAAGACGGCACTTATGTTCGCGAAGTTTACATCGCTCCAGAGACACTGGCTCAGGGCTCTACCTGGGACATCGATTTCTCGAACGATCCAGAGCAGAAGTACATCTACCTGGCTGATGGCCAGAACTTCAAAATCTACGTGATTGACCGTGAGTCGCTGGAAGTACTGATCAGCTTTGGTGGCGGTGGCCGTCAGCCTGGCCAGTTCTATGCGCCACACAGCATCGCGACTGACTCGCAGAACAACCTCTATACAACTGAAACCTACGAAGGCAAGCGTATTCAGAAGTTCGTCTTCAAAGGCATGAAGTCT
Source organism: Pseudohongiella sp. O18 (assembly GCF_021729085.1). Classification (GTDB taxonomy): domain Bacteria; phylum Pseudomonadota; class Gammaproteobacteria; order Pseudomonadales; family Pseudohongiellaceae; genus Pseudohongiella. The sequence goes on from NZ_JAJSAR010000003.1 coordinate 330,064, forward strand.
GTACCATCAGGCCACCAAGGTGTGCCATGGCCAGAAGGTACTCTGTAAGTCTGAGACAGCTGCCCGGAAGACAGACTCTGTCAGCCAGGTAAGCTTGAACGACTTAAGAGCACTCACAAGGGCCGCGCGCTTCACCGCCGCGGCCCTTTTGTTTGTCAGGTCAGGTTCGCCAATGTGCTTTATCTTGGCCATCCAACTGATTACACTGGTTTAAAACCAACAACAAGTTGCACTACAGCCATCTTGAGAAGTGAGGGAGTTTTACTGTGAAGTTACGTACTTTATGCGCGCTTACTGTGACTGGCGCCATGCTGCTGGCATGTCAGGCGCTGGCAGGCGAAGAAGTTACCGTTGATTATCAATATAAAGGCGACACGGGTGTCAGCCTGGCGTCCATGTTCGGCGGCCCGATTAGCGTCAGCGAGTTCACTGATGCCCGCGACATTGCAGACAAGCAAGACATAGCTCGCCCCGGCCAGGATAATGTAACGCTGTCCGAACAGACGCCTGCAGCATTGATCCAACAGACATTCAATCAGGCACTTGCCGCCTCAGAAGCCAATCTGACGGAAGATGAAGGCAATCTGCGGCTGCAGGGTGAACTGCTGGAAATGCAGATTGAAGAAACTGCGGATGGTCTGCAGGTACTGATTCGCTGCCAGCTCAGCCTGAACAACCAGGGCCGCAATGCCTGGCAGGCCTCCGTCTTTAGCCGGGTGGACTCGGAAGGCGATGACATCAGCGCAGCCATCGGCAAAGGTCTGGACCGGCTGGTATCGGAACTGTTTATGGACGACTACTTCCTGATGGAGCTGGGAATCTTTTAAACCTGAAAATACTATAAAAACAAAAGCGGCGATCATTGGAAAATACCCAATTGATCGCCGCTTTTTACCCCTGCAGCTTTTACCTCAAGGGTTTTGCCCGTCTGTTACCTAGCCGTATGCCATCTCCAGCAGCTCCATGACGTTCTGAACCTGAAGCCCCCAATAGACAATACCGGCACCGATAATAAACACGGAACTGGCGACTGCAATCTTTTCAATTGTGCTCAGCTTTGCTGGCTCTGTCATAACTTTACTCCCAATTCTTTTCCGAAATGCCGCAATCAGGAAAAACCGATCCAGCGGCCTGTTGCTGCAACGCTGACCCAAACCAGAATGGACGCGACAGCCACGAGCTTGAGCACCCAGGGATTGATCTGTGAGTGGTCACCTCTAAGAAGCGGACGGCGCACCAGAAATACAAACAACACACCAGCGATCAGTGCATACATCTTCGCCCAATAGGCGGAGTTGTAATACAGCTTGATAGCGATCGCCGCAGCCATGAACACACCACTGGCAATGATCGTGAACAGGGCAATCTTGAACCATTTGTGAGCCTGTTCCGCGACTACCTCAGATGGCACATCTCGCAGCACCCACCCCAACAGTCGAAAATCACTGACCAGCACTGCCCCGCCCAGCACAGCCAGCGAGATCAGATGCACGGACTGACCCAGCGTCGCGTAGATGCCACCATATGTCTTGCCAATATATCCGAGGAAGGATGACTCGGCCCATTCAAAGAATCCTAGTGGTAAAAGTTCCATCGGGTACTCCTGTCTCTCGCAAGCCGACTGCTATGCGTCGGCGTCAGTTAACTCTCATTCCGCAACCGCGGCTGAACCCATTGTTCAGTCAGCCACGCAACCGGCAGCCCATGCCATCGCTGCTGGCAGGTCCCGATAGCAATGAAACCAGTCATAGGCAATCAGTCGCCCCGTTGTTACAACTCCAGCCCACAGACCCAGCGACAAAGCCGCACCAAGGCGCAAATGCGCGGGTGCTTTGGGTTCCATGTCCCATGATCCGGCAGATGACATCATACGCTTGTGGAATAACAGAGCATTCACGAATGCACCCAGCAGGAGGACCATCTTGATACGGAACCAGATGCTCTGAATGGTGTAAGTTGGTTTGGCGTAGAACAGCAGAATGCCGGTAATGAACATAATCACGAAGCCAATCATCATGGCTGTATTCAAACGCTGGGCAATCTTCACGGCTGACACTTGCGGCATGACCCATCCGAGCATGCGCAAATCGATGAAAATCAGCATACCGAGGCTGAGCATGACTGTCAGCACATGCGTCGTTTCAATCCAGTTATAAAGATAGAACGACTCTTCTATCGCACGGCTCCATGGCGTTGCATATAGCCACTCTGCGAATTGATATAGCAATTCGTTCATTATGCTGCTGACCTCCCACTGTGAACCCTCCGGCACGTTTACCGGTCGTTCGCTCCGTATATAGTGCCGCGAAGAATAGCGCAGCTACCCACGCAAATCCAGCGATCGGATTGATCCAAATCAGACGGCGAGATTAACACACCGAATTAAAGTGAATGAGTCCATTCATCGCGTAAATTCCCGCATTCATACGATATTCCTGATGCTATTGGACATACACCGTAGTCAGCGGTTTAATATCGGCTCTCAAGTCCAGAAACCAGCTATCCAGGAACCTGGAGCCGGCCCATTTATGCCAAGCAGCATCGACAACAACACAGCAACAGCAGCCCTGCGAGAGGCCCGCGACAAAGTTGTCGCCAGCGGCGTACTCGGGCGCTCTCCAGTCTATACGCAACTGCTGGATTACCTTATTGACTGCTCTGAAAACTCCCGCCAGCCCAAGGAGTTTGACATTGCCGTCGACGTGCTTGGCAGGGATGGCAGCTTCGATGTAGCCCGGGACTCGGTTGTGCGCGTTTATATTCATAAACTGCGAACTCGACTCGAAAAATACTACCGGACCATTGCCCCCGATGCAGACCCTAAACTGCGCATCCCTAAAGGACAATACATGGTAGTAACCACCAGCCAACCAGATGACCACGGGGCAGTGGCTGACGGCCTGCCTCAGCCAGTTCACAAACGCAGACTGACTGCCATAAACCTTGCCTGGGGACTCCTGGTTGTTGCATTGCTGCTGGCGAATGTCTGGCAATGGCTGGATAGAACCCGGCCGTCTGTCTCTGATTCTGTTAGCGCCGTGCTGAGCTCCGAACCCTGGGCGGCCATGATGGATGATGAGATCCCAATTCTCGTCGTTATGGGCGACTACTATATCTTTGGTGAGCTGGACGAGCAGGGTCGCATTGCACGCATGGTGCGGGATTTCTACATCAACTCGCGCGAGGATCTGGTCACCCTGTTCATGCAGAACAGTGAGCTTCAGAGTTACTTCCGCGACCTCGACATGACCTACATGCCAGAAGGCAGCGCCTCAGCCCTGTTGAATATAGGCCCCGTAGTTCAGGCGTCGGGCAAGCGCCATCAAATCAAGATGATGTCGCGCGTCACCACCGCAGATCTGCGCAACAACCACATCGTATATATCGGCTACATCAGCGCCATGGACAAACTTAACAATCTTTACTTCACGGCATCTGGCCTTTTACCTGGCGATACCTTCGACGAGTTGTATGAAAAGAGTACCGGACGCCTGCACCGGAGCACAGCTGGTCTGCCAGAACAGGGCGAGCCCTTCAGGGATCTGGGCCTGGTGTCCTCATGGCCCGCCGCCAGTGGCAATCAGTTTCTGCTGGTTACAGGGACCCGTGATGCTGGCCTTATGCATGCCGCCACCGTCGTAACTGACCCTGGCCGGCTTACCAGCCTGAACTCTAACAGCGCAACAGATCAGCCTGCCACAGGCCTGGAGACCCTGTTCGAGGTCTATGGCATCGACAAGACGAACTTTGATGCCACTCGCGTTTACCAGCAGCCGCTGCAGCCCAGTCAGATCTGGCCTCAGGAGGAACCGGTAACGTCCGGTAATCATTGAGTTAGCGTAACAGGTAGTTTATGCTGATCGGCCCCATAACAGTTATCAGAAGGGAGATCACTCCACACATGTCATACATCAGTCAGAGCAATAGCAATAAGCCATTGAAGGCCGTCCTGCTGACCATTACAGCAGCATTCGGCGCCATGTCCATCGCTGCCAGCGCGCAGACCGACTACAGCAATCCGGATATGGATCCAGTCAATGACCTGCCAAACCCCTACCAGACCGTGGAAAACTATCTGAAGCTTCCTGCTGGTCGCGAATGGGGTTCAACCAGTGCCGTTCACATCGATGTTGATGGTGAAAGCATCTGGGTCGCAGAACGCTGCAGCGGCAACGTTGGCGCTTGTGTCCAGAACTCAAATCTGGATCCAATCATGAAGTTCGACGCCGATGGCAACATGGTTACCAGTTTTGGCGCCGGCATGATCACATGGCCTCACGGTATCGAGGTTGATCCACAGGGCAACGTCTGGGTAACTGATGCGCGCGACAACCGCGGCGACGGTGTAGAAGAAACTGAAGTCTACGGTCACCAGGTACACAAATTCAGCCCTGATGGTCATCACCTGATGACTCTGGGCATGCCCGGTGGTGGCCGTGACCCTAACTATCTGTTCCAGCCCAATGATGTGCTGGTAGCTCCAGATGGCCATATTTTTGTGGCCGAAGGGCACTCTAACGCGGAAGGCTCAACGGCGCGTATTCTGAAATTCAGCCCTTCCGGTGATCTGGTCATGACCTGGGGTTCCTACGGCACAGGCCCCGAGAACTTCATGCAACCCCACGCGCTGGCACTGGACTCGCAGGGCCGCCTGTTTATCTCTGACCGCAGCAATAACCGCATTCAGATCTATACACAGGATGGTGAATTGCTGGACACCTGGTACCAGTTCAGCCGCAACAGTGGCCTGTTCATCGACGAGAATGACGTACTGTACGCCGCAGACTCCGAGTCAGGCTCAGTTGCGCCGGAGTGGGGACACTGGACTCGTGGCATCCGCGTCGGCAGCGCACGTACCGGTGAAGTTCATTATCTGATCCCGGATCCGCAACCTGATTGCCGTGGTACCTGTACGGCTGAAGGTGTAACTGTAGACCGCAATGGTGTGATCTACGGTGCAGAAGTTGGCCCAGTCGGCGGCATCAAGCGCTACGTCCGTCAGTAAAACTTCCTGCTGCGCCCCTTAGGTGCAGTTGAATGAAAAGGGGGAGGCCCAGTAAAAGGCCTCCCCTTTTTTTTACTGAATGCCACACATTTTTAGTCAATCCCGCCAATACCAGACTGAGCACAACTTTCTATCCTGTTGTTACTAAAGAATATTTTTGATTGGCACAACTATTGCTATTCCTATTGCAACGCGCAATTACTTGCGTAACCAATTCAAAAAGTAACTACTGGGCAGGAGTAAGGGATGATCAACGTAAAAACTTTGGGCACTGTTTTATTATTGGCATTTTCCATAAGTGTGGCATGCGCCGATGAAGTTCGCCGCCACACGTTCGACAGCGATGAGATTGATCGACTGGACATCGACACCAACGTGGGAACCTTGCTGATCGAACATTCTGACTCGGGATCTATCGAAGTCGAAGTCGTCATCAAAGCCGAAGATGGCCGCTGGAGCCTGAGCTGGTTTGACGACGAACCTGATTTGAGCAAGATAGATATAGAAAGCCGTATCCACGCGCGCGAGCTGAACCTGGGACTGGACGCCGACGACGTGTCCGCAGATTGGGTAATTCGCATCCCGGATCTCGATCGCATTTCGATTGAACTTGCCGTCGGTACCGTAGAAATTGTCGACATAAACAGCGAGTTCGATATTCAGGTGGGTGTTGGCACGATTGATATCGAGACCTCACGAGCATCAACTGGTCGCATCACCGCCAGCGCCGGCGTCGGTGATACTCGGGTAAGAGGAGCATCTGACACTGAGAGTCAGCGCGTGCTCGTCAGCAGCGATACCAGTGGCTCCGGCGACGGTGACATGGATCTGAGTGCAGATGTCGGGGTAGGTGACGTGCGAATCGCACTGCGTTGAGCCCAAGCAGCTCAGGTTCGAAACCACCCGCTGATACTGATTCGAGGCGAGCCTGCAAATGGCGCGACACACCCGACTGAATGCAATTGTGGCACCTTGAATACGTTCAAGGCATTCAGTCGGGGCATGTACCCCTCTGCAATATGTCCGTCCCCATCCACGAAATTCAAAGCCCCGCCCCAATCAGGGCGCCAGTTGTCTGTTAATCCCAGTACGTAGGCCGCAACGCGATTTTTGCCCGGAACATGATCATCATGGCAAGTCAGAAAGTGCCCCGGCTGATATCGGGTCAGTTGGGCGTCTACCAGCCTGATGTCAGCATTTCCGGTAAGCTCCCGCGCAAAGGAAAGAAACCGCTCTGAGTTGAGAAATTCATAAATGCGCATCACGTAGTGTTGTTTAAAGTGTCCTGACTCATACATGTCAGACACTGGAAAATTCTCGAACAGGTACTGAAAGTTGCTCCTGGCATTTGCATGAATTGCGTCAGTCAGTGACTTTTTACCTGAGTCAGGCAGGGCTTCAAACTGCGCAGGCTCCAGGTCATAGACATTGCCACTGCTGTTGAAGTGCAGTTTCCAGGGAATATCCTGACTCAAACTTTCGACAAGCTTTTTGACACTCTGCGAACTCAGGATGTCGGGCATGTGGACACGCCCTAGCTTGCGATAAACTGACGCAGCCGTGGTAACATCAACGCTACTGGAAAGCTTTACGGGTATCGATTTATCAGTGTTTTTTGCCATGTGTGAGCTATTTCCCTGCGAGTGACTGCATCACGATTCTACGACAATCAAGCCACCCGATCTTTATCAACAAAGATAAAATCGACTCGCGTTGGATTGGAAATGCTTAGCGTGCGCCAGATTGTGCTTCGGCACGAGAGCAATACCAAAACTCCTGCGCGCGTCTTTGAGAACTAACGACCAAGAAAGCGGACAAGTTCACGGTTCAGCGTGTCGGGTGCTTCAAGGTGTGGATTATGCCCCACACCAGGTATCAGGTGAGCCTCTCCATTCGGGAGAATAGACGCCGCATTTCTAACGGCTTCCGGGAACCCTGCACCATCGTCCTCCCCCCCTATCACCAGAGCCCTGGCCTGAATGAGTGGCCAGTCACCAGCCATGCTGTCGCCAGTGCGGTTGGCTGCCAGTATGGCATTCTTGAGCGGGCCTCCTTCGCTGATATCATTGCCAAACCGTATACGGACATGTTCCAGGAATTCTGGCTTCCATTCGACGACTCGACGGGTTTCAGTACGCAGATGACGTTCATAAACGGCTTGGCGATCTGTCTCTGGTGTGTCGTCAGGCTCAAGTACGTCCCCTGTCACCGGTGACATCGGGGCCGGACCGCTCCTACCGGACAAACCGATGGGGTTTACCATTACCAGGTGCGTTGTGCGTTCTGGATATAAAAGCGCGAAGCGAGAAACCATCTGTCCACCCATTGAGTGCCCTATCACTGCCGCCTGCTCAATGCCCAGGTGATCCATGACAGCGGCCATGTTCTCTGCGTGCAGATGCCAACTATAAGGAATCAGTGGTTTTGATGACTTGCCCCAACCAAGTCTGTCTTCGGCAATGACTCGATACCCTTCATCTGCCAGTGCTGCTATTGTTTCGCCCCAATACCAGCCGTAGTAGCTCATTCCATGAGTCAGGTAGACAGTGCGGCCATTTGCCGGGCCGGTTGGCATGACATCCATGTAAGCAATCCGAACACGCTCGCCCTCAAGCTCTCTTTCCAGATATTGAACGGGATGGGGATAGTCGACTTCATTGAGATCGATCGAAACTGGGCCCCAGTGTTCTGGAGGCGAAGCTGGTGGTTGAGTCTGAGCAAGAGCAGCTGTGGCTGCACCTACGATCAGAAAGGCCAGAGCTGACAGAGTAAAGGCAACACGCATGAGACTTGTCTCCAATTGTTTTTGTGTACGCGTCTTTCCGGGATCAGTGCACTCAGACGGCCTGGCGGGCAGTCATCAGATCGACGGAGCAGGAATCAGGACTGTCTCAAGCGTCATAGCCTGTGTCAAGAAAGGCCAGAGCTAAAAACGAGCGCAATAAAAAAAGGGTCACCCCAGATGGGGTGAGGCCCAGGGATGGGCCGAATCACTAAATGCCAGCAGCTCGCAGCATGCCTGACGATGGCCCGGCCCCGCATCACAGATGCGGGTCGTTCGCTCACTAAGCAAGCAGTGCTTGCTTTGCCCTTTGGGCATCGTGGCTCACCCTACTCCACATGGGGAACCCCATGTGAGAGCAGCCTATTCAGCAAAGCTTAAAATAAAAAAAGGGTCACCCCAGACGGGGTGACCCTTTTTTTATTTTAATGCCTGACAAAACGGCAGGACTGCCGTTTTGGACGCCGTTCACGGCGCCCCGCAGGGGTGAGGCCCATGGATGGGCCGAATCACTATGGCCGGTTTTTGCTCCTGCAAAACCGACACGTCCGTCATCCCTGGCGGGCAGCCAGCGGACATCGGCAGGCTTTGCAGAGGAGCAAAAAAAATCCCCGGCCTCTGATGAGACCGGGGATTTTCCCGTTTTGATGCCTGACGATGTCCTACTCTCACATGGGGAGGCCCCACACTACCATCGGCGCTGAGCGGTTTCACTTCTG
>NZ_JAJSAR010000004.1:0-3372 GCF_021729085.1 Pseudohongiella sp. O18
TTTTGATGCCTGACGATGTCCTACTCTCACATGGGGAGGCCCCACACTACCATCGGCGCTGAGCGGTTTCACTTCTGAGTTCGGGAAGGGATCAGGTGGTTCACACTCGCTATGGTCGTCAGGCAAACCGTGGATGCATCAGCCGTTTTGTTGGCTGACCACCGCTTACCCTTTGACAATCTGATGAATGAAGATTGTGTTCGTTTTGTTCTCGTGTATGCGCTGTTATACAAACTGTCTGTACGTCTGATCGAACAACTCGTTCGATTAACAATCGCCTTTAAAAAACCTGCGATTATATGGTCAAGCCTCACGTGCAATTAGTACTGGTTAGCTCAAGGCCTCACAACCCTTACACACCCAGCCTATCAACGTCCTGGTCTCGAACGGCACTTTAGGGGGCACAAGGCCCCAGGGAGATCTCGTCTTGAGGGAGGCTTCCCGCTTAGATGCTTTCAGCGGTTATCCTGTCCGTTCATAGCTACCCGGCAATGCCACTGGCGTGACAACCGGAACACCAGAGGAACGTCCACTCCGGTCCTCTCGTACTAGGAGCAGCTCCTCTCAAATCTCCAACGCCCACGGCAGATAGGGACCGAACTGTCTCACGACGTTCTAAACCCAGCTCGCGTACCACTTTAAATGGCGAACAGCCATACCCTTGGGACCGGCTTCAGCCCCAGGATGTGATGAGCCGACATCGAGGTGCCAAACACCGCCGTCGATGTGAACTCTTGGGCGGTATCAGCCTGTTATCCCCGGAGTACCTTTTATCCGTTGAGCGATGGCCCTTCCATTCAGAACCACCGGATCACTATGACCTGCTTTCGCACCTGCTCGAGCCGTCGCTCTCGCAGTCAAGCACCCTTATGCCATTACACTAAATGGGCGATTTCCGACCGCCCTTAGGGTACCTTCGTGCTCCTCCGTTACGCTTTGGGAGGAGACCGCCCCAGTCAAACTACCCACCACACACGGTCCTCGTCCCCGTTTCAGGGACTGAGTTAGAACCTCAACAATACCAGGGTGGTATTTCAAGGGCGACTCCACGCTAGCTAGCGCTAGCGCTTCAAAGTCTCCCACCTATCCTACACAGATAGTGTCAAAGTCCAGTGTGAAGCTATAGTAAAGGTTCACGGGGTCTTTCCGTCTAGCCGCGGGTACACTGCATCTTAACAGCGATTTCAATTTCACTGAGTCTTGGGTGGAGACAGCGTGGCCATCATTACGCCATTCGTGCAGGTCGGAACTTACCCGACAAGGAATTTCGCTACCTTAGGACCGTTATAGTTACGGCCGCCGTTTACCGGGGCTTCGATCAAGAGCTTCGCCGAAGCTAACCCCATCAATTAACCTTCCGGCACCGGGCAGGCGTCACACCCTATACTTCCACTTACGTGTTTGCAGAGTGCTGTGTTTTTAATAAACAGTTGCAGCCACCTGGTCACTTCGACTCCTCTTAGCTTACGCAGTAAATGCTTCACCAAAAGGAGCGTACCTTCTCCCGAAGTTACGGTACCATTTTGCCTAGTTCCTTCACCCAAGTTCTCTCAAGCGCCTTGGTATTCTCTACCTGATCACCTGTGTCGGTTTACAGTACGGTCGTCTGTTACCTGAAGCTTAGAAGTTTTTCCTGGAAGCATGGCATCAACCACTTCGCTCACTTAAAAGTAAGCTCGTCATCAGCTCTCGGCCTTAGGATTCCGGATTTACCTAAAATCCCAGCCTACTACCTTAAACGCGGACAACCAACGCCGCGCTGGCCTAGCCTTCTCCGTCCCTCCATCGCAGTAACAGCCGGTATCGGAATGTTAACCGATTTCCCATCGACTACAGCTTTCGCTCTCGCCTTAGGGGCCGACTCACCCTGTCCCGATTAACGTTGGACAGGAAACCTTGATCTTCCGGCGGGGAGGTTTTTCACCCCCCTTATCGTTACTCATGTCAGCATTCGCACTTGTGATACCTCCAGCAAACCTCTCGATTCACCTTCAACGGCCTACACAACGCTCCTCTACCATATGTGCCTAAGCACACATCCGCAGCTTCGGTTATCAGTTTGAGCCCCGTTATATCTTCCGCGCAGGCCGACTCGACTAGTGAGCTATTACGCTTTCTTTAAAGGATGGCTGCTTCTAAGCCAACCTCCTAGCTGTCTAAGCCTTCCCACATCGTTTCCCACTTAACTGATATTTGGGACCTTAGCTGGCGGTCTGGGTTGTTTCCCTCTTGACGACTGACGTTAGCACCCGCCGTCTGTCTCCCGTGATAAAACTTACTGGTATTCGGAGTTTGCATCGGGTTGGTAAGTCGGGATGACCCCCTAGCCGAAACAGTGCTCTACCCCCAGCAGTCAATTCCACGAGGCGCTACCTAAATAGCTTTCGAGGAGAACCAGCTATCTCCGAGCTTGATTAGCCTTTCACTCCGACCCACAGCTCATCCGAATCTTTTTCAACAGATCCCGGTTCGGTCCTCCAGTGCCTGTTACGGCACCTTCAACCTGGCCATGGGTAGATCGCCCGGTTTCGGGTCTAATGCCAGCAACTAAACGCCCAGTTAAGACTCGGTTTCCCTACGGCTCCCCTATACGGTTAACCTTGCTACTGACATTAACTCGCTGACCCATTATACAAAAGGTACGCCGTCACAGGACGCAATGCCTGCTCCGACTGCTTGTACGTACGCGGTTTCAGGGTCTATTTCACTCCCCTCTCCGGGGTTCTTTTCGCCTTTCCCTCACGGTACTAGTTCACTATCGGTCAGCCAGGAGTATTTAGCCTTGGAGGATGGTCCCCCCATCTTCAGTCAAAATTACACGTGTTTCGACCTACTCGTTTTCACAACTGCAGTGCTTTCGTGTACGGGGCTATCACCCACTGTCGCCGGACTTTCCAGACCGTTCCACTAACACTGCTGTTGCTTAAGGGCTTTTCCCCGTTCGCTCACCGCTACTTAGGGAATCTCAATTGATTTCTTTTCCTGCAGGTACTTAGATGTTTCAGTTCCCTGCGTTCGCCTCCCTTACCTATGTATTCAGTAAGGGATGACCCACAAGTGGGCCGGGTTTCCCCATTCGGACACCTCCGGATCAAAGCCTGTTTGACGGCTCCCCGAAGCATTTCGTTGCCTACCACGTCCTTCATCGCCTCTGGCTGCCAAGGCATCCACCACGTACGCTTAATTGCTTGACCATATAACCTCAGACTCTTTAAAAGCCTAACGCTACACAACCAAACTCGCCTTCGATCATCGTACAGATTTTTTGCGCTTGTATAAGAACAGCATACACATTCTATCGATCAATCATCTTTAAACTGCAAAGACGATTAACCAACAAACTATGTCTTCATTCATCGATTGTTAAAGAAC
>NZ_JAJSAR010000004.1:3472-5458 GCF_021729085.1 Pseudohongiella sp. O18
CAGGATTAAGTAATAGAGGTGAGCACTTGGCCGAGATGCCTTGCGCTTTCTGTTTAAGGAGGTGATCCAGCCGCAGGTTCCCCTACGGCTACCTTGTTACGACTTCACCCCAGTCATGAATCACAAAGTGGTGAGCGTCCTCCGAAGTTAGACTACCCACTTCTTTTGCAACCCACTCCCATGGTGTGACGGGCGGTGTGTACAAGGCCCGGGAACGTATTCACCGTAACATTCTGATTTACGATTACTAGCGATTCCGACTTCATGGAGTCGAGTTGCAGACTCCAATCCGGACTACGAAACGTTTTATGGGATTAGCTCCACCTCGCGGCTTGGCAACCCTTTGTACGATCCATTGTAGCACGTGTGTAGCCCTGGTCGTAAGGGCCATGATGACTTGACGTCGTCCCCACCTTCCTCCGGTTTGTCACCGGCAGTCTCCTTAGAGTGCCCAACTTAATGATGGCAAATAAGGACAAGGGTTGCGCTCGTTACGGGACTTAACCCAACATCTCACGACACGAGCTGACGACAGCCATGCAGCACCTGTCTCAGAGTTCCCGAAGGCACCAATCCATCTCTGGAAAGTTCTCTGGATGTCAAGACCAGGTAAGGTTCTTCGCGTTGCGTCGAATTAAACCACATGCTCCACCGCTTGTGCGGGCCCCCGTCAATTCATTTGAGTTTTAATCTTGCGACCGTACTCCCCAGGCGGTCAACTTAGTGCGTTAGCTGCGCCACTCAAGACATTACGTCCCCAACGGCTAGTTGACATCGTTTACGGCGTGGACTACCAGGGTATCTAATCCTGTTTGCTCCCCACGCTTTCGCACCTCAGCGTCAGTATCGATCCAGGGGGCCGCCTTCGCCACCGGTATTCCTCCACATCTCTACGCATTTCACCGCTACACGTGGAATTCTACCCCCCTCTCCCGTACTCTAGTCTGACAGTATGTGATGCAGTTCCAAGGTTGAGCCCTGGGCTTTCACATCACACTTACCAAACCGCCTACGCGCGCTTTACGCCCAGTAATTCCGATTAACGCTTGCACCCTTCGTATTACCGCGGCTGCTGGCACGAAGTTAGCCGGTGCTTATTCTGCAGGTAACGTCAACTGCAACGGATATTAGCCGTTGCCCTTTCCTCCCTGCTTAAAGTGCTTTACAACCCGAAGGCCTTCTTCACACACGCGGCATGGCTGGATCAGGGTTTCCCCCATTGTCCAATATTCCCCACTGCTGCCTCCCGTAGGAGTCCGGACCGTGTCTCAGTTCCGGTGTGGCTGATCATCCTCTCAGACCAGCTACGGATCGTCGCCTTGGTAGGCCTTTACCCTACCAACTAGCTAATCCGACGCAGGCTCATCTGATAGCGCAAGGTCCGAAGATCCCCTGCTTTCCCCCGTAGGGCGTATGCGGTATTAATCCGAGTTTCCCCGGGCTATCCCCCTCTATCAGGCAGATTCCTACGCGTTACTCACCCGTTCGCCGCTCGACGCCTGGGAGCAAGCTCCCATCGTTTCCGCTCGACTTGCATGTGTTAAGCCTGCCGCCAGCGTTCAATCTGAGCCATGATCAAACTCTTCAGTTTAAGTTTTGTGCCGGTTTCATTATTCGTACTACTTAACCGAATAACTCCCCAGCCAAATCACGCTCAAAGTCACAACTACTGTCTATAAGACTTAAATAATTAACTCAATAATTAACGCAGTTGCTTACCTTTGATATTTTTACGAAATGACGCAAAAACACCTCGGCAAGCACCCACCTCTATTACTTAATCTCTGTCTTTTAAAGAACCTTTCCTCGAAGCCTTCGTGGCTAAGAGGCCGCGTATTATACGCGTTTGAATCAGTCTGGCAAGGCTTTTTTCGAACAATTTTTTGATCAACCGTCGATCAAAATTCCTTACCGGGCCTGCCTGCTGAAGTTGCCCTTCAGCTGTCAGGGGCGCGCATTATGCCACAGTTTTTGATGCCTGCAAGC